>NZ_JAGIAS010000002.1 GCF_017744695.1 Dyadobacter sp. | reverse complement strand
GCACTGATGGATCGGGTGGCAAGGGCTGGTATGCTCTGCCAAGTGGCGGCGGGGTTCCCACTTCGCGCGTGCTGACGATCAACGGCATTTCACAGGATCTATCGCTGGATAGATCGTGGACTATATCCGCTGGCGTCTCCGGTAGCGGGTCTTCAAATTATATCCCAATGTGGAATGGATCTACCTCTTTAACCAATAGCTTGCTTCAATACGTTGGTGGCGTACTTATCCGAATGAATGGAAATTTCGAGGTTGACGGCCTCACTTTCTTTAAAAGGGTTACGGCTTCCGAGCGCCTATCAATGAGTATCTCATTAGGTGGTCAGGTATACCAAACTGACGGAACGGAGGGTGTGTATGTGTACAAATCGACGGGTTGGGTCTACGTAGGATAATCAATTTTTTCATCAATAAACTAAATCAAGACCAATGCAAACTACTAACAGAAAACTGATCGAATTTTTCAACCTGGCAAATAACTATTTGCAAGCCGCTGAGGAGGCCAAAGAGAAGGATACGCCACTTAGCGATGCGCTTACCGACGCAATCGAAGAATGGAAACCTCAGATTGAAAAGTACAACAAACAAGTTAGCCGGCTCCGCCGTAAGCACGCCGAGAAGGATAAGAAAACGACCGTACTACTTAAAGACGCCAACGGCAATTACCTGTTTACAGAGGAGGGAGAAAACAACCTCGATGATGCTATTGAGGATCTTTTGGATGAGGAAATCCACATTGAAACCAATTGCATCGACCAGGTGCCGGCAGATTTGCACCGGGGCTATCTTAAAGGCTTCAAAGGCTTCGTGATCGCTGCGAATTATCAGCCAGCACCGATTGAATAACTAAGAGTAAATAATAGTAGACTAGTATCATTCATCAACAACTAAAAACCATTTCATGAAACAACTGCTGATAGCGGTACTGCTGGCGTGTAGCCAGTTGGTAACCGCGCAATCGATCGATCAGATCATTGATTCGAAAGTCAAGGCTTCCGAGGCGAAGCAAAAGGCGTACGTCGATAGCCTGTTCAAAATCAAAGGCGATGGCGGCGACACGCAGAACCCGCCGAACGGATTGAAGCCGTGCCCTCGCGGACCAAAGCCCGAGGATATTTACAACATCACATCCACTTCCGCAATGGTGCTATGGGATGGTGAAGACGTGCGCGGATGGGATTATTCGATTTACAAAGGTTCTACCCGCGTAGCTTTCGGATCAGTAAAACCTACCGGCAACCGGGAGCCAATTACTTATGCAGGACTGGAACCAGGCGAATACACGTTGAACGTGCAGGGGAATACCTGCAAGAGCGACGTGTACAGCAAAACGTTTGTAGTTCCGAAGCCAACAGGCGAAGGTAATGGAGGTGACGACGGGAATTCTGGTCCGCCGCCTGTAAACACCGGGGAACGAGGCATTACAATGAACCTGACCGGCTACGGCTTTGATGTTTCAGCGCCGACCGGGATCAATAAGGATTGGCTTCCGCGAATTGAAGCGTTTTGCAATCTGACCTACAACGGGAAGAAGTTCCGGGGAATAGACGCTATCCGGGTCAATATGAAGTGGCACGATTACGAGCCACGAAAGGACGTATTTCGTGATGATAAGCTACTCGATGTTATTAATTACTGTAAGCAAAGAGGCCTCAAACTATCCATTGCGCTCATTCCGTGGCGTGCGATTGGTGATGATTACTTGGGTCGTTCTGAAATGCTCGAACATTTGCCGGATCCAAACTGGAAGCCCTCTGATGACGAGCCGACGCAAGATTTAGTATGGCATGACAAGGATCAAACTCCGGTTAGAGATAAAACCTACCTGCCAAGCTTTAACAGCACCACCGGTAGGGAGAGGTTCAAAAATGCAGCCCGGCACCTGGCCGAGTTCATGGCAAAGTATCCTGAGTACGTTGACTACATTTCGACCGCGACCAGCCCTGGTGAAGAATATGAAACGGTTATTGTGCGCCGGGCAAATAATCAGCTGCTCCTTACTGGATATGGACAAATCGATCTGAATGCATGGCGGGACTATTCCGGAGGTATGGCTGTACCTTATCCAGCGCAGAATAACGAGGAACACATTGCCTACCTATTTACGAATTCGGAAGCTGGCAAAAAGTGGTATGAGTTCAGAACAAAGGGACTGAAAGATTTTCACGCTGCATTTGTACAGGGAGTCCGGGAAGGAGGAAAAGGAAAGGTGCGGAGCATGGGCATGTATGCCGGAGTCGGTGCGCCAAGCGGAACCTGGACCGGGCTTTACAAGCTGAATGAGATTTTCAGCGCTGGTACGGCTGATCAGCCCGATATGATTTACAGTTCCGAGGGTGATGCCGGCAGTCAGAATAGCAAGCTGATGGCAACCGACCTGAATGCGGCCACATTCCCCGGTGCAGCCAAGGTAATCGAATTCGATCCTAACGATTTATCGGTAGATCAGGACTGGCAAACTCGCGAGGATGAAGACGTGAACGGCGACATTCTCTATTATTGGGTTTCTTCCTTTTTCAAACGAGGTGGCGACGATGCGAGTTTGGCAATGGCGTTCTACGCGCCGAAAATCAACGCCCAGCTAGGGCCCGCGCTTTACAGGATCCGTCAAGAATTCATCGACGGTGATAGCGGCATGACGGGCATTGCCCAGGGCGATGGTTTCACATTTACGATTTCCAGGTATGCAGGCTTGCAGGAGTACCGGGAGATGTACAGCCAGCGCGGCGGAGGTGTCAACAAGGTTGTCAAAATCTTACTGAAATGAAGCTCAACCATTGGAAGATCATCGCCGGGCTACTGGCGGTGATTCTGGTTTTCGCCTGCATTCAATGGTACCGAGGGTTCCGACAACCTACACCAAACCCGGATGCGCCCGATTTCGCCGATACAATCCGGGAGAGCCAACGCCGGGCCGATCAGCACGCCGATACGGTCAAAAAACATCATCCAGATTATGAAAACAAACTTGAAGGGTATCGTAAAAGCGCTGTCCCTGATTCTGTGGATCCTTCCGGCCGTGAGCGTAACAAGCTGGGCGCAAGAATCGAATCAGCCGCCAAAGCGGACAGCATTCGAAAGCGCACTCCTCGATAGCGCTTATCGCTACGAAAAATTAAAGCCTACTTTTTTTAGCCTGAAATCAGCCTATGAGTCCCAGACCAAAGAAGTTACAGAGCTACGAACCGCCATGCGTCTGCAAAACCTGCAAAACGAAATGCAGAAACAAAATATTGAAGCCTCGCGCAGCCAGGAGAGGAATACGGGTAAACGAAATTGGTGGCGAGGATTCCGCTTTGGGATCGGCCTCGGGGTAACGGGAGGCATATTACTTGGTTTGAAACTATAACGGATAACCCGAAATGGAAGAATTATTTAAACGGTTTGGCGTGCCTGCGGAGATGTGGATCATTTCCTTTTGTTCCGCGTCTCTGATAACCCTGTTCAGGATTTACGAGACAGAGGTTCCACCATCTAAGAGGCGAGTCATTTCAATGGTGATCATGGGGCTTGTGAGCGCTCTGGTAGTTCCTGGCGTGGTAATCCAAGTGTTCAACATTCAAAACCCGTCTGTTTCGGCGGTGATCACCGGAGGTGTTGTTTACAGCTTCGAGCAGGTAATGCATGTAATCAGGGCAAAAATTGTAAAGAAAATAGATACCGATGATGGAAATCCTGTTTAATGTCGCGCACACAGCATTGTGTGCCTTCATTCTCGTATTGACTATTCTGTCGCATATGACACTGAGGAGGCGCAGAACTGATACCATTGGGCGCAAGCTGTATCGCTGGTTTTTGGTCCTCTTTTGTGTTGCTGGCTTCTGGATCGGGCCTAAGGCGCCCACTTTCACCTTTTTGTTCGCGGCAGTTCTCACAGAGAGGCTGATCGTCTACAAGGGTTGCAGGGCAAAAAAGGACTGGCTAGGGAGGTTTTTAGTAAAAATTAATTGGTAATGAATTTCGAGCAAGCAATAGGCTATGTATTATCCGAAGAAGGTGGATTTACAGCCAAGGAGAGCGACGCC
Organism: Dyadobacter sp.; assembly: GCF_017744695.1. GTDB lineage: Bacteria > Bacteroidota > Bacteroidia > Cytophagales > Spirosomataceae > Dyadobacter. The sequence continues at coordinate 1,089,694 of NZ_JAGIAS010000002.1, read as the reverse complement.
GGCAACTGGACCGGTGGTAAGATCGGCAAGGGCATTTTGAAGGGAACCAAGTTCGGAATATCTGCGGCCAGCTACCCGGATGAGGATATCCGTAACCTGACCAAAGACCGGGCAAAATTCCTGTACAAGCGGGATTTCTGGGATGAAATCAAAGGCGACCTACTGCCAGGGAAAATAAGTCTCCATGTGTTGGATTTCGCAGTGAATGCCGGGCCAGTTGTGGCAATCAGAGAGCTGCAACGTGCGGCCGGCGTAGTCGTGGACGGACTGATAGGCCCGAAAACCTTAAAGGCGGCCGCCAATGTGGATGCGTGGAAGTACTCAGAAATGAGGATTTGGCATTATACCGGCCTCGCAAAAAAGAAAGCAGCCTACCGGGACTTTCTCGCGGGCTGGCTGCTGAGGAATCAAAAGATAACCAGGATATGCCTGGAAAACTGACATTCGATTTAGTTTAGGGAGTAGTACATAAAGAAGGGGCTTCATAGGCCCCTGATTTATTTTGCTCCTTCAAAATTAAGATCGATCCCTTTATCCGATCCGTCTTGCCCCCAATTGCCAATCTTCCCCATTGTCCATTTACTCCTGTCAGTTTCACGAGAAGGAGGTAACATAAACCCTCGCACGTTTTCATTCGCAACTGGTTCTCCGCTGCTCAACGGCCAAAACTCTTCACTGACAGGATATTGCGATTTTTCGTATTGAGAAACCATGTAGAGGAGATCGGAAGCCCTGTACTTACTAAAAAAATTTGTTGCAAGTATCTGTAAGGTTTCCGCATCTCTCGGCTCGCATAGCTGCCGAAGGTCTGTAATCATCGCCCCGAACTCTTCGTGGGAAATTGACGGTATTTTTGTCTCTGGCATGTTGATCACTGTTATGGTGTAACTTATTCAAAAAGGCAGCACCCGGCGCATGAGAGGTTCGAACTCTCGTCTCCCCGATCATGGCCGAGGATCTTACCTATTCCGTGGGCCTACCCATCCATTACGAATGCGCCGGTGTGCTGTTGGCTGTAATTTAACAATGACTACTGTATTTCTCGAACCAAATCATAAAAATCCATGCTGGTATCGTCTTGACCTGTGTACTGTCCATCCTCATAGTACCAAAGTGGACGATACTGATCACCTCTGAATTCTTTTTCGCCGTATTGGTTTACGCGCATTTTGTCAATCTTAACGACCGTTTCGTTGTTATGGGCCCGAACATACCTCGGATCGCGGACTTCATAGGATTTGCCGACTTCGAGTTTGAATTCAACATTCTGGATAGGACCTTCAACACATGGGGCAACAGGCGATGTCGCAGCAAAGAATTCGTGCCCAGGCCTATCCAGAATATACCAGTCATCCATATTGTTGAAATCCGGATTATCAATTTTAGCCATAATTACGTCCCCGTCGAATAACAGTAAACCGTTGAATGTTGGGCATACCTCTTTAACCTCCCAACAGCACCCGGCCTTAATTCGATGAGGTCGGCAAGCAAAAAGCGCCAAGAATACTTCTATGGAGCCGCTCCCTAGTTTAATGGGACTAACTTTTTCCTTTTTAACCCAATTCACACCAGTAAACTCCCATTTGCAGCCCGACTGTGTGCTAAACAAAATGTCCCCGATAGATGGCGGACGCCCCAAAATTGATTCTATTGTTGTTTCCATGGTGTGGCTCCGTAGGTGAGTTCTGGCACATCGTAAACCTGCCCATTATAGCCAATTTTCATTCCTGAAAGCTGGCCGGCAAGATCACTCAGGGCTTCATCAGGCGTGTTCCCATCTGCGGACGCGGCGATAATGTGATTATTAACGATCAAGTCCAGCCCTTCGCAAAAAGTGTAGAACTTGAAATTGCAGTGTTGAGGCGGATTATCCCGGATATGAACCGAGATATCGAAGCCTATTTTCTTTTTATAATCGAGTAAATCCATGATTATTTAGTTTGTATTGGATGATTCATTTAAAGCATTGATCAGCGCATCGGCAATCCTTACACATAAATCAGGAAGGTCTAAGACATATGGGCTAATGCCGCCTCGTATAGATGAATTCAACACTTGAATCGCTATCGACTCTCGCTTTGTGAACCCTCCAAACTGTTTATCGTGGTAGCCCATCAATGGGTGTCCGGAGTGAACAGCAACCTTACACGGTGTCGCTGGATCGTTTGGGTTTGTTTTCATTGGATAATTGGGATTCGATTATTTTGCTACGGCGGCTATTTTGATTTAATGAATTGCTCTCCTTGGAACTCCATCAGTCCTTCCTCGATGATACGGCCACTAAATGGCACATCGAACGGGCCGAATACCTTAAAGTCAGGATGCTCATACAGGTATGTCCATTCCTCCTGAACGTTATTGACCAGATAGCCGTGATCATCCCGGATCGAGATGTTTACAATGTTAGGAGCCCGGAAAGACAGGATTTTATGCACGTCGCGGTCACCCTGCCGGAAAAGGAAAATCTTCCATTTAGTCCCGTTCAAGGTTCGCTGCACCGGCACTATTACGGCCTTCTCCTTGCAGGATGTGGCCATTGTTGCAGACAGGAGGCTGAGGATAAATACGGCTTTTTTCATCGATGTAACTGGTTTTGGTTTGTTGTAAATGCTTCTGATAATTTTCGAGTGACCCGAACTCTTCGATCATGTCATCGATATGTCGGACGATGCTGCCCATGGGATCAATATTTAATCCGGTTGATCGTCCAGGTCGGGTGTTTTTTCCGTAGTTCAGTAAGTGAGCGTTTGGAATAGGCGATGTATGGTCGCTGCCCGGGTTCTATGATCTGGAACTTCGGTAGGCCCTCATAGCGCCGACTGATATTGCCGTCAAACACTTCCTTGTTCTGGATGAAGTTCTGCTTGGGGGCTGGATCTTTTGGTTTTGATTTTACTGTGCCTCGTTTCATGTTGTGCGCGGAATGAGGGTTATGTCGGTGAAATACTCTTCCATGTCTTCGGGATTCAGCGCCAGGCATAGGAATGGAAACCCATGCCCATCACTATATACCTGCATCTTTTTTCCGCCCTCCTTCACAAGGCGGAAAAATTCGATGATGATACGGAGCTGGGCTCCTGCCGGAGCTTGGCAGATTGGCTTAGTCGTTGTTACCATGGCCTTTGTAAAGTGGCCCGGTGCGAGTTGTAGATCCATTGCTTATTGTGTTTGTTGATTGGATGATTGATTGCTTTTTCATCAGGATGAGATAGATAGCATCCCTCTCTTCATCGTTGAGGCGGCCAGTGATGCCGGAATTGTCCTGGATAAACTTGCGGCCTGCTTCGGTCCAGGATTTGCCTTTTAGTGGGCCTTTTGGTAAAGGTTTTTGCTCTATCACCTGGTATCCAGCGCCGGACAGGATTTCGGAAAGGTGTTTCCCCGTAGCCTGGTTTTCTCCGACATTCTTGCTGATCCGGTCAGATTTTCGCTTTGAAAATCCTTTTCGGAAGTTCGATTTTCTGTTGAGCCATCCCGCTTCCAGGATGATTACAGTGTCTTCCTTTTGGCAGAGCATTGTGACGCGCAAAATGAGGTCTGAGAACGAAACAGCCTTGTGGTACACCCATTGGCCAGATACGTCCCAAATGGCAAGGCCAGAGCGCTTTAAATCGGGATCTATCCCGACGATGTGCTTTACTTGCATGAATGATTTTTAAGATTGTTGATGTTCATCGGCAGGTGTTGCCAGTTCAATACACAGGTATTCAACTTTCTCTTTGATTGCGTCGAATAGATCCGTGAGTTCTTGCTCACTGAAAAGCCTGTAAAAATCCAGTTGTTCCCGGATTAAGATTCGTTTTGCCATCGATACGATAGCTTCTTCCCGGCTTCCGTTTTCTGCACGCTGGATCATTTCCATGGTGCTCTCCACTGCGCTGCGGGCGTTGACCAAGTCGCGGCTTTGTCTGGCTTCTTCGAGTAGTTCCAGCTTGGCGGTATCCATTGCCTTCCACTTGTCTTCGCTGTCAAAAACAAGCTGGTCCACCTTTTCGAGGAACCGATAAAGGACATTGCCGTAGTCTTCATAGCTTCCGCCATCCAAAACCCGTTTCATGATGCTGAGAAAGAACTCATGCGACATTTTCAGCTGCTCTGAGTCTGGAATAATCCACTCATCCGGCTTCACCTGTTGGGCGTGCTGTGCTAATTTTTTCATCACCGGCTTTTTTGTCTCCTCGATGTAGGCACGAATCCATTGCACGAAATTGGAGGGCGTGAAAATTACCGGATCGTCTGGGCGTTTCAGGTAAAGTCCATCGAGTCCGTTTTCCAATGCGGTCATAATCTCGCGCTCGGTCAATCCCGGAAATTTCATCAAGTCGTGATTTAATTCCCGGCTGAGGATGGCTTGTTCCTGCGGGTCTTTCGGGCGGCTACCGAGCCGGGTAGCGGCTTTGAGCATGATGGCCGTGATGATCATCGGGATTTGTTGCCCGTTCATCTCCGACAGTCTTGGATTATTCTCAGAAGCTGAGGAGGCTCGGACAATTGCGTTCTCGGTTCTGGTAAGCTTCTCTTCGGCTACGCTCCTGAACGTTGCCGGCTGTGATGTTATCAGCTTGTTCATAGGTTTTGAAGTTCTTCATAGGTGTAGAATCCGCCTTCTTCGGCGATTTGCTTGGTGGCAGCGGCAACGGTGTGAGCGGACTGAACCAGCTTTCCAGCCGAACTACCCGTACCGATTTTGGCCTGCTTTTGCTTCCAAATCGACAGGTAGCTCAAAAAGTGACGCTTGGAATCGAGCTCAGACTTCCACTCGTGCCCCAAAACTCGCTTCTCAGCGATAAACTCTACCAGTGCGGCATCGTAGTCCGGCATGTCTACCTTTCGCGTCATACAGGCCGTTTCTCGAAACGCTTGATTGGTTCGGAGGAACTCTTCGCAGTCGTCGATCGTAAGGGGGGTGCCGCGCAACTCGGGGGGATTAGATTTTTTTTTCAGGTCTTCTAATTCGTCCTGAACATAGGTCGGAATCGCGGTCGCGGAAACCTCTTCCTTCCCTCTACTTTTATTTACTTTACTTTCCTTTACTTTACTTTGTGTACTTAAACCCTGTTTTGACGCACTTTTTGTTTCATTTCTGGCAGTTTCTGCAACATTAACCCGGGTTTCTGCTGTAATAACCTGGGTTATTTCAATCAAGATAAATTCAGGTAAAATGCTGGCGGAGCGCTTTGCTACGACGTATCGCTCCTGAATTTCCGTCGATGTGAGCACCTTATTAATGTCATAAAGTCCGCGATCAAAAAGGTCCAGTGTTACGCAAGAATCGATCACATCCTGTACGTCCTTTTCGGTGATCGACGCACCTATGAAATCCGCGATGTCAAATGCCAATTCGGAGTCGTAGCGGATGAAATACCCATTGCCGCCATAGATGAGGCATAGAAGGTAATCGTACACTACTGCCCCTTTAAGTCCATGGGTAGCCATTAGCCGCCGGATCTTGCGGTCCGAGTACATGTTCGAATCCTTCGGAAAGTATTCTAGTCCTGGTTTTGGTGGGCGTGCCATATTGAAAGGGTTATTTCTTGATTCTTAATCCGAGGCTTACGGCCTCTTCCATGCTCATTACGTCATGGATAATGATGTGGCAGTTCCGGCAGACAGGCCGCCAAAGGCGTTTTACATTTAGTAATATTCCGCGACCGGCGAGATGGTGTACGTCGGTAGACCGTTTCGTGCATCCGTCCAGTTTTGCAAAGCATACCGGGTTGAGGCGGATAAACTCTTTCGCATCCACCCGGTATGTTTCCTGCTCCTTTCGGCGCTTCTTGCTTACTTTCCTGATCGGCTTACGCTTGACTCCTTTCTTGCATGAGTGCTTCATGGCATACCGCTTTCCGCAATGCTCGCAGTACTGCCAGTTTACGGTCTCCGGCATGGTTACTGAGTCGTCGTTTGGGTACGCTCCGCCATCACTTCGCTCAATGGGCGCATGTTGGCAGAAATTTCAGATCCGTTGTTTTCCTCAGCGGAATACGGGAAAACATCGAGGATCGGTGTAAGGTTGATATCAGTCACTTCGTAAGGAATCAGGAAGTTGCGAATGCTTTCGTTGATCCGGTCGAGCGCCTGCTGAATGCCCTCGGCGTTTACGAGCATGTGGTTTACGATTTTCTTTTCCTTACCGCTGCGCTCATCGACTGAGAAGTAAATGAGCTTCGCCTTGAACCATTGCTCGCCCTCCTCGTAGGTGAAAATGTCAGCCAGGCGCATGCGATTGATTGCCGTTACATTGAAATCGCTCGCATCGGTTTCGATCAGCTCGTAACACTTTGCCTCTGCTTCTGTGAAGGATACCGCGTCGATGAGATACGCTTCATCGATCGTTCTTAAACTACCCGCCTCATCCTCCTTTTGATAGCGGATTTTTGAAAAATACCATGATGCCATGATGTTGGTGATTAGTGGTGAAAAGTTGATTTGAAATGCAGCGTCAGGGGTTCGACGCTGTTAAAGTTTACAATTCGATGAATTTGCCGGGGATGCCGCACATGCGTAGGATTTCTTTGTCTCTGGATCCATACGCGACCAGGACTGACGGCGCACCGGAGTTAGCAGGTGCGACGCGGCCATTTACATCGTAGAAATACAACCGGCCTTGAATGAATAACACGGCGCTTGCTTTGCGCCACACCCACCGAAAAAACATATCAGTTTCAGTTCGGGCAAAAATCAACGCCGTGCCCTGGTTGTGATTCGAAAGCTTTTCCAGCCATAGCGAGGCTTCCTTCCCGTATGGAGGATTACACCATACGCGGCCAAACCATTGCTGCGCCAATCCGTCTTGCTCCTTTGAGAAGTGAACACGGGCGGTATTCCAGGGCCGTGCAATCGGACTGCACGGATCCAGATCAAACGTTCCGAGCTTTTCCAAAACAGCAGGCGGCGTAAGCCACTCGTCATTCTTCATCTTTGCGCTCTGATGCGCTCCCATTCCATTTTTGCGGGACATAAAGGTTCGGCTCGGTTAAAGTTTACAATCGTGGAAATGTTGAATTGCTTTGAATATCTGGTATGCGACCTGCGGTACAATCGCGTTGCCTGCGGCCTTTATCGATTCGTTTCGCCACTTTGAAACGGTAATTCCGTCCAGTCCGGAGGGAAACCCATCATTTCCAGAACGAACCGGGGATTGAGTTGGGAAGTCTTCCCAGGCTCCCCGACCATTCCGTGGGTCGAATGCGCCAATGTGTCGTTCTGCCGCTTCTCGTTGGGTCGCGTACAACCTCCTTTCGCGTCGCTGCTGGCTGTCGGAGTCGGAAGCATGATCTTTCCGTATTCCGGACGTTTCGAACTGTGAAACTTCGCCTGTTCGAAATCCTGATAGGTTGCCATCGAATTTGTTGGGGTTGGCAAAAGGCCGTTCACTGCTTGACCCGGTAATCCATTCCTCGGATCTGCTGAAATCTGGCCGCGCTTCTCCGAATCGTTCGCTTTGGGCGTAGGAAGCAGGCCCCTGCGAATTACCGCCTGCCCCAATTTTTCCGCGTGCTTGCTGGCTCCATTGTATTCCTTGCCCGGCGCAAATGTTCCGCTCGCATCGAATACCTGAGGAGTGGGCAACAAACCAAATCCTGTCTCTCCTGTGAGGGGCTCCGACGGCACAAGCTGGAAGTAGAAACGGTGTGACTTCGTAGCCTTCATTTTCCAAGTCAGCCTGCACCTCGTCGAAAACCAACCCTCCATTCCAATTAGTAAGCCCGCGAACGTTTTCGCCCACAACCCAGCTCGGTTGAATCTCTCGAATTGCTCTAAGCATTTCCGGCCAGAGGTGGCGGTTATCTTCCTTTCCAAGTCGCTTACCTGCTGTGCTGTATGGCTGACACGGGAATCCTCCGGAAATAATATCGATTGACCCTCGGTGAATAGCGAAATCTGTCTTTGTAATGTCATTGTACGAAATGGCGTCAGGCCAATAATGATTGAGAACTTTCTGCCCGAATGGGTTCCACTCACAGTGAAATACGTTTATCCAGCCCATCCACTGCGCAGCGAGGTCAAAGCCTCCAATGCCCGAAAACAAGCTACCGTGATTCATAGGGGTTCGGCTCGTTTAAGGTTAACAATTAATCCCACAGCCTTTTTGCTAATTCAACTTTCTGAGTCAACTCCTTCACTTCCTTCTTAGCGTATGTGAGTGAAAACGAGTGGCTGCGTTCGATGCTCCCATCTTTCATGCCCTGATGATTCCGAATCGCCTGTTCAAGTTTAAATTCATAAAATTCTAGGCTTTCAGGCATGGAAAGGTTGATGGTACTGGCTTTCCGCTCCCAATAATCAGCTCGGGCGCCGTATTCAGCCGCTTTGTCGGAAAACTCTACCGATTTGTCCATTCTAGCATGATTTCGTTCTATGAGCGCTCTATGCCTTTTTTCACTATGGTGCCCCACCTTTATCGGCTCCGCAAGTGCAAGAAAGTCCTTTCCTTCGTGAGAGGCTTCCCAATATTCTGTGCTCTTTGAGTTCGCTCTGGCGCTTGCATTGTTCAAGCGCTCTGCCTTGCGTTTTGCCCATTCCTGAACATTAAATCCATCAGCCCGAACGATCGAGTAAAAGAAGAAGCCATCCTTTTGGTAGATCAGATTAAAGACGATACACTCGTGCTCCTGACCATATTTTGTTTCCAGAATAATCGTAGATCCTTTTTCATGCTGTTCCTCGCATTTTGCCAAGAATACATTTGGACAATATTTGCTGTAAGTGTTCATAATTTCTCTTGTTTTCTCTCTGGGTAATATTCCGGGTAATGTCCTTTTATGGTCATCGACATTACCCGGAAAAACAGGGGGCGATTACTGGTAAGGATGTCCTAGCATTACTGGCATCAAAAGCAATTGCACAGACTTTGCATGTTTTGCCTGCGGGATGAGGATAACCGGCTTGTTAGGTGCGGATAGCTGCATTGTGACTGATCCACTGAACGGCGCCAGTGCCTGTGTTACAAACTTTGCATTGAAACCGATTTTCAAGGGCTCCAACGCCTGTTCGAGGCGCAGCGATTGCTTGCTTTTAAATCCGTAATCCAAGTCCTCAGAGCTGAGGCTAAGACTATCTCCCGAGAATTCGAATGCCATTTGCTTTGTAGTAGTGTTCGCAAACAGCATGGCCAGCTGGAGACGCTGCTTCACTTGGGCGATATCAAGCGAAACCTGGAAGAGGAACGACTGAGGCATCACCTCTTTGTAATTGTAAAAGAACGCATCAATGCACCGGCAAAGCACTATGCAATTTTCAAACCTGACAATGGCATTGCCCGAACGATATCCGAAGGACACCTCCTTGTCCTTTAATGACGTGCTGTGCAAAACGAAATCAGCGAAATTTGCATGCAGTAAAAACGGCAGGATGGTTTCCGTGGCTGGTGCATTGGTTTCGTATTTTGTCAATCTGTGCCCATCAGTGGAAACTAGCTTGATACTTCCCTCCGCAATATCGAAGTAGATTCCAGTCATAGCGGGGCGCAAGTCGTCGGTAGAAACTGTGCGGCGAGTCAATTTAAGGCCTTCGCGCAGCTCATCCATGCCGATCCTGAAATGCTCAATGGGAGACCAAGATAGTTTAGGATAGTCGATTACCTTGTGCTGTTCTGAAAAATGGAACTCTCCCCATTCAGTGGTAATAATCATCTCGAAACCGTCCTCTTCTGTCCCTTTGGACTGAAATGCCATTCTCCCCTCCGGAGAAAGCGCAACCAGTGACTTGATTTGACGGTAGGGTAACAGGAATGAACCAGTCTTGCAAAAATCCACCTCCTGGATTGATGTGAAGACCGTGGTAATCAAATTCGATGCCGTCAGGTGCAAGGTACCCAGCTCAAAATGAAAGAGCACATTGTCAAGGATTGGAACAATAGGTGTTTCGCGGATGACTTTGGTAAACAAATTCAGCGCGCGTTTGAGATCGGCGACTTCAACAGTGCCGCCGATCACTCTTACTTTTTCTGCAACCATGCTATTTTATTGGTTTTGTGTTTGGGATTGCACTTCCAGGTCCGCGCAACGCTTAATATCAGCCATTGCAACATCATTGGATTCATAGAAGCGCGTAGGACTTACGCGTATCTCGGATGAAGCTTTGTAGATCATCATTGCGGCAAATGCGGTAGTGGTTTTCTGTTCCAGCTTTCTACCTTCTTCGCCGGCCATAAACACTACCCACCCGGCGCGGCAATGAGTGGTGTCGCACGTATGCCATGACTGCATATCCAGCACATTAGGGGCGGAAACTGCCTCCAATACTTTCTGGTGAATATTTTCTATCACTGGATACCTGGTTCCTTCGGGCGCCTTCGCTGAGGATACTGGCGCTGCATTTGTCAAATAGGAGCAGCGGGAGCAGCGGGAGCAGCCGGAGCAGTCGGAGCAGTTCCAGCAGCCCTTATTCGTCTCGTTCTGCTTCTCGAAATCCGGGTTTTCCTGCGCAAATTCAGCGGAAACTCCGTTCACGGTCTTGTCTTCCCTTTGAATGAATTCAAAGTAGCCTTGGAAAATTTGTGTTGCCATTTACTTGGAAAGGTTTGAAAGTACGTAATTGATGAAATTGTCAGGGATCGAATTCCCCGCGGCTATCAAGGCAAGCCTGATGAGGAAAAACACGCAAGCGGTTACAGCGGCAATCTCGATGGAGTAGAATACATTGATTGCCGGCATCCTCCGTATGGCCTTTTTCATAGAAACCGTAGTTTTAGGGTGATGAAGTGGAATTTGGCACGCTAAAAGGGCAAATCGTCGTCGTCCTCAGCAGCAAACGGCAATGTGGCGGTTTGTGCAGGAGCAGGCATTGTTACCGTCGTTGAGGCAGTCGGAGCATGTGATGGAGCGGCGGCCGGCTGATACGCGCGATTTTCGATTTCCTTATAGTACGCATCGAGCTCTTCATAAAGCTCATCGCCACGCTGCGACATTTCTTTTGAAAGCGATCCGCCAAATTCGAACAATGGCCACGAGAACGGCTTTTCATCATAGAAGTCCTCTCCGTATTCGATTACGGAAATCCATTCGTCACGCTGGCGGCGCTGGTTTTTTCCAACCGTGTCGCCCCATGCTTGTAGTCCTTTTCCGCGGATGCGCAGGCAAATCATATTGCCGTCGGCATCCATCGCGTAAATGATCTTGGTGTAGTGGCCACCGAAGGCGTTAACCTCCTCCTTGATTTGCGACCAGAAGCCACTTGATAGAACATTGCCATCTTTCAGGCGAACGTTCAGTGTTTCTTTGCTGACGCTGCGAACCTCGTTGCTGAGGATTTGCTGGTTTGTCTGCTTATCTACGCCGGTAATCCTGATCGACTGGCGGAGGATCAAAAACTTGAAAGGTAGCGGCGCCGGTATGCGTGCATCCATGTCCTTATCGTAAAAGCAAAATGCATTCTCATCGCTGCGCCAATCGTAGAAGCGCTCGGCAGGGTTTGACGGTCGGAATTCGTCGGCTCTTCCCATGTTGTATTTGGTTATAGATTTAAAATTTGTAGAAAACGGATTTGTATATACGTAAAGACTTTTACGATAATTCTGAGGTGCGGCGCTGGATAAGCGACTTGATTTCTGGTGCACTCAAGAATGTGTACTTCTGCTTTTTCAGCCAGAGGATTTCCCGGAGCAGGAACTTGTTTGCCCGGCACTGTTCATTGGTGTGCTGGCGGATAATTCCCTGCCTGGTCCACATGATCACTGTTGGAGGTGAAACGGAAAGGATACGCTGTACCTCGCTGGCATTGATAAATACGTCTGGGGCCTCTTCTGGCTTTGGCTGCATTCCTTGCAATGAGCTATTCAGCTCCTGCATGAAGGCATACTGCTCGTTCATGTGCTGCTCGATACGTTCAAGGACGCTCATGGTATTTGGTGTTTTGGCTTCAATGAGATTTTTTGAAACGCTCCCGGATGAAAGGGGCGGCTATCGCTGCCGATAGCATGATCACGATTATGAAGGTCCAGGTCATAGCTAAGCGGCTGCGAGTGCGCGGCGCTTTTTTCTGGCCTCCTTTTCCTTTTTGAGCCGGATCTTTTTGATGATACGGTAAATCTGCTCGAAAGAGGAAATGTACGTTCCTCCGATTTTTTCGGAGTGCTGCTGAATGTGCTTTACCGCGGCGTAGGACGGAGTTCCATCCGATAGGAGCCTCTGGTATTCAGAATAGATTTTCTCGTTTCTGATTGCCAGCTTCTGGGTTACGGTAAGTTCGACGGTTGCCTCCATTTTGGATTGTATGGTTGTGAATTAAACTATGATGCCTGTTGACGGGCCGCCTCGGCAAATTCCTTCAAAACAGGATTCAAAAGGCGGTGTATAAATTCCTTGCCGGTTTCAGTCCACACCAGGTAGGTGCGCGTTCGGGTTTCGTTGGTCGACCGGCTGATAAACGGGAATGTTCGTTGTTTGGCCAGTCCCTTATTTTGATAGCGTGCGTAGAGAACGAAACTGCCGTCGTGCCGGTACTGCACCTGCATTTGGCATAGTAGGTTGTTCAATTGTATCGCTGACAGGCCTAAACCTTTGGCGATCGTTGTAGTGGTCCACTCATCCACTGAGGAAAGAACCATGTCGGTATAGGCTGCTTTCGGACGGAGCTCTGCATTTTCTTTCAGTAGTCGCTCTTCCGATTCTACCTTTTCCGCCAATTGGCGTAGGGCCTCAGCGTGTGTGGTCGGTAATGAGTAAACCGGCTGGGCATTCTCCCGGAGTCGCTGCTCACAAGCGATAAAATACTGTCGTGCTTGCTTCCCTCTTTCGCTGCGCTGGATCATTGAAATCTCTTTGGCCATTTCGATGGTGATCACAAAGTCGTCCAGTTCTTGTCTTGCCAGGGTGTTAAAAACTTTACACCCTACGTAATCAGTCCCTTCGATGAATCCGTATCCGAGCTGGCGATCAAACCAGTTATTGAAACGCTCGCTCGGTCCAAGGAACTGGTAAAGATCCCGGGCAGAAACGATATCCCTTCCGCCAGTGCTTTTTCCGATTTGAATTAGTTCTTGCATTATGATGAAGTGTTTGGGTTTCTAAAATTCTAGAAAGGCATCCATTGGGTTACTCAACTTTGAGTAAGGGTTCGCAAAATCGCGAATCCCTGCGGTTCCGGTGTTTTCTGTTGCGGCACACCGGAAAGCCTACTCTCGGTTAATGAGGTGAATGCCATGGTCATTCGCGGTAATGGAGGGGCTCGAACCCTCGACCAATAGGTACTCATGCCAGTTACTAAGATCATCAGCGGTTTCACCGCCTCCCCATTATCATAACTTAAACACATCCCTTGCTCTAACCAACTGAGCTACACTACCACCTGCCTTTACAATCTCCGCCTATTCAACGGCACGCAAAGGACTTGCTCTTTAATTTCTTTATACTGGCAGCATGCAGCCGCCCACTGCCAGTATCACTATTCTTAAACCCTTAACCTTTCAATACATGTGGCCTTGTCCAAGAACTTCCTCTGTATCTTGTTGTTGAGGATGGTCGACATCTACAAATGACTTTCCTTGCTTCGCCGACCAGTTGGCCAAATCTGATTCCAGAGTCCGCGACTGGTTGATCGGCTTTCTGATGCTGGCGCTTCGTTCTTCTGATAGGATGTATTCCCCAAAGGAAACCATGTCTGCTGTTGTGTATTGGCTCATTGTGATATGAAGTTTATTGATGAAATGTTTCTTGATTTTACCTATTCACCATTCATGTCAAAAATACCAATCAACAATCCGCAGTACCGTCTGACCAGAACGTTTGCCTATACGACACCGCCGATATATCTTTGTCAGTAATTCGTTCATGACATATGCAAATATAAGTCAAATGACTATAAAATGTCAAGTCAAATGACTCGTATTTTCTCCTATTTTTTACTACACTTTATAAATGGCTGATAAAGAACCTGTTGCGATTAAAGGTATTAGGTTGAAAACCCTGCGAGATGCGCTCGGTTTAAGTCAGCAGGAATTTGCCGAAAGGATAGGTACGCACCAAGCGAACCTGGGGAAAATGGAAAATGGCAAACGCACAATCGGGTCCAACGTTGAATTTAAAATATTGAATACCTTTAATGTAAATCCCGATTGGTGGCATTTCGGCATTGGAGGGCTTTTCGAAAACGAACAGAAACCAGAAGCGAAGCCGAAACCAGACAGGAAGTTTGAATCTAATGCTGAGCCAATTAACATTCCAGACACGCCGCTTGAAGTGATAAAGCGCCAAGATGGGACCGAATTCCTTGATATAGGAGAGGGTAGGTTTTTGATGGTTACACCTTTGGTAGAGCAAAAAGCCTATGCTGGATACGTTTCCGGCTGGGCAGATACCGAATTTGTAGAAGAGTTGCCTAAGCATGCAGTAGTGGTTAATAAGTTGCATTTTGGAACATACCGAACATTCCGGGTTCAAGGTGACTCGATGGATAACGGCACTAGGGAGTCCATTGCGGAGGGTGATTTGGTAACAGCTAGAAAGCTGCATAAAAAGTACTGGCTGAGTAAGCTACATTTGCACAAGCGTTCGAAGTGGGTGATAGTCAAATATGACGGCATCATTACAAAGGAGATTGTGGACCATGATGTTGACAACGGGATATTGCACTATCGATCGTTGAACCCGGCTTACCCGGACGACTTTGTTCACTTGGATGAAGTACAGGAATTGTATTATATTGTCATCAATACGCGAGAAATGGAATGAGAATTATCCTTGCAATAGTTATGCTTTTCTTTGGGTTAATTAGTTATGGTCAGTCCGTGAATGTGTCGGATGTGACTAAGGGAGCTAATTGCGCTGTATTAAAACCAAAGGTATCTGGTTATGATGAGATTTATAAAGCGATAGGCGCTTATATCACGGATAAAGGCTATGCATTGGGAAAGGCAGATAAAGATTTGGGAATTATCACGACCGAATACAAACAATCGAATTGGGGGCTTTTGAAGCTACAATTTGTCATTAAGGATTCAACGGTGCATTTGACCGCCCAAAGCATGGCCACTGGCCTTGGTATTGACCAGGTGAGCAATATAGGTGCCCGAGGTAGTTATGCGAAAACGCGCTTCATCGAACTATACAAGATAGCAAATGCATTTCCATCCTCGGCTCCGGTAGAATTTATCATTAAGTAGTAACTAGTTTCTGGAAAAACGGGTGACTGGCAAGCTCGTCGGCGGTCTCTTCCTCGGACATATCCAGGTATTTGTTGAAGGCCTCTTCTGTGGCCCATCCTCCGATAGTCATTACTTTACTTCTTGCAATGCCGCGTTTGATCATATTAGTGGCGCCTGATCTGCGGGCAGTATGACTGGTAATAGTTTCGGCCTTTGATTTTACTTCGTGGACGCGCTTGCCTCCTTTGGTGTAGGTAACCACTACCTCGCTGTTGATGCCGGCCAGCTTTGCAATTTCCTTGATGCGAATATTGATGGTCATGCGGTCCACGTGCTGAGGTAGCTCGCCGTTGCGCTTTTTTAGAATCTCGGACACGACCCAGTGAACCGGGATTACGACGTTCGTGCCTGTTTTCTGGGTTTTTCGATAGATTTTACCATCTTGGAAGTGGCCTTTTTCCAACTTGCTATAATCGGATACACGCATTAGGGAGAACGCGCCGATCAGGAAGGTGTCTCGGGTGTCTTCATAGGTGCGCGGATACCCGGAGAGATCTACCTCATATATCTTGATGAGTTCCGACTCCTTTAACGCGTAGCGCTTCACCTTTTCTTTTTTGGCTGAAAACTTTTTGCTACGAAAATGGTTGTACGGGTTGATCCCGTCCTCCTGAGCCTGGATGAGGATAATGCGGAGGGCTGCGAAGTAGGTGGATATGGAATTCTGCTTGTATCCTTTCTCTTCTAAAAAGGAGTTGAATTCGTCTCGAAAGGCAAGTGTGATATCCGAGAAGTTTAGCTTTTTCTTTTTTGCGGCGGCGTATTCCTTGATGTTGATCACCGCCGCCTCGACAATCCACCGATCCGAAGAGCCGATATTTTTCTTAAAATCAACAATGTAGTCGAGGTAGGCCATAAAGGTGCCGACCTTTTTCCTCTTAGTCGCCTTGTCTAGCTCCTGATCCATCAATTCACGTAGCAGCTCTCGCGTAATGGTATCGCCTGCGGCCATTGCCCGGAAATAAACTTGATTGATTGTAGCCTCTACCCGGTTGAGGTAGGCATTGCATTCTGCCGCTTCTGGAACACTTCGTTTTTCCCGCACTCGCTGCTTGTCGGTGCTCCAATCAGAGGGTAGAACCGAGAAGCCGGTTGCGTACTTGAAAGGGGAACCAGCGCCAAATGAAAAGGATAAATTGATAGGTGTTTTTTTGTCGGAGTTCGCCTCCTTCAAGTAGAAATTTACGGTAGCCATTGTGTTTGGTGTTATGTTGATGGGGGACGGTTTCGGGGGAAGCCGCTTTTCAAATCTACATAAAACCATTTCAATCTGGCAATAGTGCTATCTTTTGTAAAGTGCCTAAAAACGCTTCATTTTATGTTTATTTAAAGACTTTTAAGTTTGATTAAAAATTAATTTCACTTTCAGTTCTTAAACTGGTTTAAGAAGATCCTCCGCACGACTGGCGAATTTTGTCATAGTCAAAACAAAATAATGTCAATCATGTCAAAAGTTGTTAAACATCGGCTGGACGTCTGGAAAGAGGAACCTTCTTATTGGACCCACATGGCGGCCATTGAAAAACGGATCTACGCCTCCACCATTCCCCGCAACCTCATCGAACTGATCAAGATCCGCGCTTCGCAGATCAACAAATGTGCCTATTGTATCGACTACCACACCACCGAGGCATTGCAAATCGGCGAATCGGCCCGGCGGATATTTGCGCTCTCCGCCTGGAAGGAAAGTCCGCTATTCACCGACAGTGAAAGAGCCGCCCTGCAACTCACCGAGGAAATCACGCACATTTCTGTCGACGGTGTGGCCGACGCGACCTACGAAAATGTCAAAGCGCATTTCACAACAAGCGAGATCGGTGATTTGATGATCTGTATCAGCCATATCAATTTCTTGAACAGAATTGGGATTTCGACGAAGACGGTGGCGCTTTAACAGCAGGAATGTGAGTTGGAAATAGCCGGGCGTGTGCAACAGCAGGCTCCGGCTATTATTTTGTTGCAAACGAGATAGGCAGGTTGTATTTGACTCTTTTCGGCTTACTGTAAACTCTCCCCGGTTTCCAGCGGGGCATCGATTCAACCAGCCGTATTGCTTCTTC
Organism: Dyadobacter sp.; assembly: GCF_017744695.1. GTDB lineage: Bacteria > Bacteroidota > Bacteroidia > Cytophagales > Spirosomataceae > Dyadobacter. The sequence goes on along the minus strand of NZ_JAGIAS010000002.1, from coordinate 1,072,489 downwards.
GTCGCAACCGTATCCGAGTCCTTTCAAAACGGTCACCCCGGTGATTTCGCCCGTCGTTTCAATGTAGAAACTGGTAAAAACCCTTCCTGAGATACCTGCTTCTTTTGCCTCTGAGGGAATGTGAAGGTTGGCATCAATAAATTTGTACATTGCTTTGGTACCACCAGGGTATTCGGGTTGTTGTTCGAAGCCGCAGCCAAAGACAGCAGGTTCTATTGCCCCGGCTGTTTTAGCAGGAGTATCATGCGGTACAATCGGTTGCTCAACGTTCAGAACGCCGGTGTCGACTGGCGGCAAAGTTTTGCGAACCTGCGCGTGGGCGCCTGTGAGGGCGCATAGGACTAATGCGAATGATAAAGAGGATATGAAATGGTTCATGATATTATATAATTTACTTAAATATATAATAAAATATAATTCAATCCAAACAGGACTGTTGCTGAACTAAAAAATCCTGATTCCTATGATCGTCCCGCTATTCAAAGTAACAAACATGACCGAAGCCATCCGGTACTACACGGAGGTGCTGGATTTCCGGATGACGGACCCGAACGATAGCGCCGATTCGCCGGTGGTGGATCTGGGCCGCGACGGCTGGAATATGCAGCTGACCACATCCGAGAGCGAAAGGCTGTTCGGGTCGGTCGTTTATTTTTGGGTGGAAGATGTGGATGCGTTGTTCGCGAAATACCTGGAACGCGGGCTGGATACTTCGCTAAGGGCCGGGTCGCCGGTGCATCAGGGACCTGTGGATCAAACCTGGGGGAGGAGGGAGTTTTATGTCACGGATGCGGATGGCAATACGATCCGGTTTTGCAGTAGCCAGCACATTGCCTGACCCGCCAGCCGGAGCGAATGCATACCGGCTGGCGGAGCAATTAACCTACTTTGAAATCACAAACCGGTAAGTCTGCACGGTTTGCCCTTTGCTGATGCGGATCAGGTAGGCGCCGGGTAAATATCCGGTGAGATCGAGACGGGCAATCGGCGTTTTGGAAACCTGTTTCGATGCCAACGTACGGCCATCGGAGCCGATGATCGACAGGGAAGCGCTGGTGTTGTCGTCTCCCAGGAATACATCCAGATGTCCGGACGCGGGGTTAGGGCCGATGGCGAATAACTTTTCCGTAGGTTTCCGCACTGAAATAATGGAAGAAACCGTCGTGGTTCCGTTGTGATCGACCTGCCGGAGGCGGTAGTAAACAGGCCCATTGATAGCCTCGTTATCCATCCATGCGTATTTCCTTGCAAGCTGGGTAGTTCCGAAACCATCTACGCGAGCAATCAAGTGGAAGGTCCGCGCGTCGGCGCTGCGCTCGACTTCGAAATGGCTGTTGTTCTCTTCCGCAGCCGTTTCCCACGACAACATGACCGCATTATTCTCTGCATTTCCTCTGAAATAAACCAACTCGACGGGAAGTGTTGGCGATTGTCCGTTGCTGTACTCGTAAATGAGTTTGGGACGGAGCGCATCCGTAGCGTAATTCCTCGACCGGAACGAGCTGTAAACATCGGTAGTGGCGGCAATCCTGACGGTTAGGATGCTGTCGGACGAGATGCTGCCTAATGCGGAAGTGATATCGAAATAGACATAACCAGCCGTTGCGGGTGCGCTGGCACTGGCAATGGAGCTGCCCGCCTGTGGCTTGTTGTTCCAGTTCACGCCGGTTTCGTTCCATGGTGTGGCGCTGGTGGAATAGTTATTGGAGGCCACCGCGAGGTTCCAGCCCGTACTAAGGCCGCTTTCAATGCCCCAGAGCCGGATTTTGGCATTGGAAACGTGGCGATGCATGCCGTGCAGGTCGAACGCGAGGTATATTTCCTGGGTATCGTCCGACTTGTTGCGGGCGACCAGATAACCCTGGGAGCCAAAGTTGTTCGCCGCATTGCCGTTGCTGCGTACGTAAGAGTCGGCGGTAGTGAGCAGGGAGTCTTTCAATGTTTGCGGAGTTGGGGTATTGCTGCCGTAAATCAGCACTTGCGGCCGGTAGAGTGCATTGGCATTTTCCCGTGCATTGAAACTCGCATCGGTTTTGCTGATAATCGCCGCATCGGTGGTCGTCGGTTCCGAAACGATGTGCAGCGACAGGATTTTGTCGGCGGCAAGACGGCCGATGACCGCGGACGATACATTGAAGCGGATGGTGGAGCCGCTTACCGTGCCGGTCATATCGCCCAGGCGGGTGGTATGCGCCGGCTTGTTCGCCCAGGTGATGCCCGTTTCGGTCCAGCTGTTGTTCTCCACCAGGTAGAATGCCCATTTGGTACTGGTAATCGAAGTATTGGCATTGTTTACCCGCAATTGGAGCACGGCGCTGTCCGGGGTGGAGGTTACGGTGCTCAGGTCGAACTTGATGAAGGTCTCGCGGTCGTACCCGGCACTTTCTTTTTTAACGGTCAGGACGGCATCGGTGCCGTAGTTCGTGGTCGCGTATGCGGCCGTACTGCCGCTGCCGCCGCTGCGTACGAAGGCGTCGGCCACGGCGGCAAGGGTCGAGAGAGGTTCAACCGGTTGCTGGTAATCCGGACTGCTGGTGGTAATATGGGCTTCCACGGAGCTTCCAGCGTTAGCACCTGCCGGCAGGGTGATTGCAGCCGCTTTCATCGTCGCGAACTGGTTATTTTTAATACCCATATAAACCTGCTGCGCACTCTGCGCCGGATCTGCGATATGTACCGTTACGTCGTTGCTGCCCGCATTTTTAAGTATTATTACGCAGGCTTTGTCCACTTTCACGGTCACCTGGTCGGCGGTGAATTCACCTGCCTGGTAAAACACGATCTGCCAAATGCCCAGCGCATTATGCCGTACCGCCTGAACCGCCGGGGTATTGCTGAGAATGCTGATGTCGGATGCATTGTAGGCCTGCATTTCAGCCGCCGAAGTTTTGCCAGGGAGTACGAAATAGGCGTAAGAGGCATTACTCGGCGCAATGCCATGTTTGAACCACAATTTAAAAACATCGGCAGAGACCGATGCCGTGGAGCCTGTGGTGTTAATGGACGACCAGCTGCCGGTCTGCGTCTGATTGCTCAGCGAAACGAGTCCCGCCTGGGGGAAATAATAGCCCACATTGCCTTGCAAAGCCCATTTCAGGTTGCCGGCATAGTCGCGTGAGCCGCTTGCCAGCACGCTTACGTTGTTAGAGGCGTCCGATACCGTTACGTCGGTTTGCAGAAGGCATTGGTTGACGGTGGTATTGATGGCCTGGGCGGCCGACGAAGTGATGCCCGATCCGAGGCAAACGATCTCATTGTCAAAATAAAACCATGCCTTTTTGGCGGTTGTGCCGTAGTCGTTCATGGCGAATGCGCTGGCCCCGTAAACGCCGTCGGATACACCGCCTACGAACGGCACAGTGCCGAAATTTACGCCCCAGGAAGCTCTCACGGGGTAGGTAGTGATCTCAGGGACCGTGGTGCCGGGAATTTTGTTCCATTCCCAAACCGGGAAAATATTGTAATACTCATCCCCATTTACGGCAATGTAATTCACGCCCTCCGTCAGATAATACCCCTTGATATTCTCCCCGTTGCCCATTTCCGATTTGGCATTCCGGTTGGAAATGCTGCGCTGCCCGAACATGTAGCCCGGCCGGTGGTGCACGGTGTAATCGGTGCGCCAGTAATGCACGTGTTCGGGCGAGACATTATAGGAAGGAGGCTGCAACCCGCGCATCCGCTGGATCGCATTGTCGTACTCGGTGGCATATGCGGGAAGATCGAATGCTTTTACTTTTTCGATAAGCGCGACGTCGGCCTTGCCCGCATTGGCACGGCTCACACCGCGTCCGTACAGGTTATAGTCGGCATAGGCGCCGCGGGAGGGTTTTACAAAACCTTTTCTGACAAAATCCGAGAATATAGCCAGCTTGTCGCTCGAAAATGCGTAGGACGTACCGGCCACATACACCGCGATGTTGCTGATGCCCGACACATACTCGCGCCCGTACCCGTACACATACAGCTGCGGGCCATGCGCGGTGTAGGAGTTGTCGTTCTGGATGCCCTCGCCGGTCGTAATAACGATCGAATTGGTTACCGCGGTAATGGCCTGGTTGAGCAGGCTCTGGTTTTCGGTGAGGCAGGCACGCATGATGTAATGCTGGGCGACGTCGGTGAGGTTGGAACCGTCCTTAGCGGGCGAGACCGTGATTGATACCCCCTTGGTCATCCAGGCAAGCATCTGGTTTTCCAGGGTTTGGGAAATGCCTGCGGGTGATTTACGAAGGCAAATGAGCGTATTGCCAATGTCTTTGGGCACGCTGATCGACAGGTAGAACCAGTTGGTGCTACTGGGCGTGGGGCTCAGTCCCAGCCAATAGTTCATCACACCTTCGATCTTGGCTTTCAGATTGGCGTCGCCGTAATAAGTGCTGGTGGGTTTGGAATAGGCTTTGGCGAGGGTGCCCATTCTGACCAAATGGTTGCCCGGTGCCCAGTCGGTTTGGGCCGTGGATGCGTAATTGATATCCGGCCAGGAGAAATCGGGTTGTAAAGTGCTGAGAAGGGAGGCTACCTGCGTGTCGACCGTCGAAGCGCTGGTGGTTTGGAAATTGTCAAAAATGCGGTCAGAAATGGTGGTGAAATCGTTCTGGCCGTGCGCCTTGTTCCCCGGCAGGAAGGTGATCACCGCCAAGAGGAAAAGCATTTTGGTAAAGGACTTACATTGTTTCATGATGTTTTGAAATTAAATGGATAAGCCTGTTTTTGACAAAATATCAAGAGCGGGGCCGGACAAAGCCGTACTCCGCTCCTGGCAATATAGTTAATTCATCCAGCCGGGATTTTGCTGCAAATTGGTATTTCGTTCGATTTCCGATTGCGGGATCGGCCAGGTGTTCAGGAAGTCGCCGGACCAAACGTAAGGTACGACCACCGTTCCCCAAACCTGTTTCACCCCGTTGCCGGTGTAAAAGACGGTTTCTTTCAAAGTACCCCAGCGCAGCTCGTCGAAGTAATCGATGCCCTCGTTGACGAACTCGGCGCGGCGCTCGTTGCGGATGCGCTCGCGGAGGTTGGCCTGCCCGGTCACGGTAGTGGCTGCGTTGGAATTGAGCAATGCCACACCCGCCCGTGCCCGGACCTCGTTCACCAAAGCCACGGCGTCGGTGGTGTTGCCTTTTTCATTCAACGCTTCGGCCCACATCAGCAGGACATCGGCGTAGCGGATCAGCGGGAAGTCGGTGGCGCCGTAGGTACGGTTCTCGATTTCCACCCCTGGCGCGCCTTCGTAAACGAATTTGCGGTGGAGGTAATAGAAGAGGTTACCGGTGTCGGTACGCAGATCGGCGATGGGCAGCCCGTTGGCGACGCGGTAAGGCCAGCGTGACACGACCGGTGTGGTGCCGTTATACGAAGCATATGGCGTGATGACGTTGGCCTGCAAACGCGGGTCCCGGTTTTCATAAGCCTTCGAAATCCTTTCTTCATTGCCGGTAGGCAGGTAAAGGCTCATATCGAGGCCTTTGGCGGTCATGGCGGCGATTTCCGTTGCGGTGAGGTTGTTTCTCAGGAAGTAAACCTCCCTTTTGGCAACAGGCATGGCATTGTAGCCGGGGATCACCGAGTCCCAGTTGAATGGGCTGCCATCTTTGTTTTCATACAAATCGACGACATTCGGCGATATCAGGTAAGTGTTCCAGCAGGAGCCCGTCGAAGAGCGGGTACCGCAGAAGAACTGCGTGGTGGAGCCGTAACCGCTCACGCCCATGTGCTGAATGGAGAAGATCATCTCATCGCTCTGCTCATTGGCCTGCTTGAACAGCAAGCGGTAGCTGTCGGCACCGGCGCCGGAGAACAATGCGTACCCGGCCGCTTTCACTTTCTCGAAGTCGGCAATGGCGAGGTCCCATTGTTTGGTATACATATAAGCCTTGCCTCTCAAGGCATATGCCGCGCCTTTGGTCACATGCCCGAATGCCGCATTGCCCTTGGCATATTTGGCAGGCAATGCAGGCTCGTTAATGGCGTCGGTGAGGTCCTTCACGACCTGCTCCCATACCTTGGCCTCTGTTTCGCGGCCTTTGGTGATCTCTTCGAGCTGAACCGGTTCGAGGTAAATCGGCACGCCTTTGAAAAGCTGGTTGAGCCTGAAATAATAGTAGGCGCGAAGGAATTTGGCCTCCGCCATGTATCTGGCCTTCTTTTCAGGCGATGATGGCGACTTTTCGGTGAGGTTCCTGATGGCGTCGTTCGCGCGGTGTACACCTTCGTACAACTCCGACCACACACTGCTGACATTGCCATTGCCCACCGTGGCCGTACCATTCATGAACGCGTCGCCATCGCGCTGCTGGCCACTCATGCCCATGCGGTCGAAATGATAAAGCTCTCTGCCCGAAGCGGAGCTGGTGCTGATACCGAGCCGCAATGCGTTGTAGATGCCGGTCATGCCGAGGTCGGTGAGATTGTCGGTCGTCCACATGGTGTTCGACGAAATGGAGCCATAGGGGCTGGTGTCGAGCAGGTCAGGCTCGCAGGCGCTCAATGCGAACAGCGAGAGCGCCGGAATACCGATTTGGCAGACTTTTCTTTTGAATATATGGATAGGGAAATTCATGATACGGATTGGAAATTAAAGGGTTACATTCACTCCCAGTGAATATTGCTTCATGGTAGGATAACCTACGCCGGCGCCGATCTCCGGGTCGAGGCCCGGGTATTTGGTGATGATCAGCAGGTTTTCACCCGAAAGGAACAGCCTTGCGCGGCTTATTTTCAGCTTTTTGCTCCAAACGTCGGGGATCGAATAGCCCAGTTGCAGGTTTTTCAGCTTGATGTAGGAAGCGTCGTAAAGCCAGTTGGTGCTGGAAGTGGTGTTAATCGCGTCGCCATTGTATTTCAGCCTCGGGAATGCGCCGGTGATGTTGTTGTTCGGGTCGTTGGGATTGGCGTCGTTGTAGTAGTAATGGTCGTCGGCCACGCGCTGGGCAATGCCGTTTCCGTCGCGGACGATGGAATTGTTATATCCCTCGAAGTTGTAGTAATACTGCATACCCGCCGAACCGGCCCAGATCATCGACAGGTCGAAGCCTTTCCAGCTGGCATCCATATTCACCCCAAAAACATATTTCGGGTTGGAGGTTGTGCCGGTAAACTTCCGGTCGTAACTGTTGCCGTAGTTGCCGTCGCCATTCAGGTCGGCGAAGATGAAGTCGCCGTAGTAAAGCTGCGCCTTGCCCACGCTGTTCACAGGCGAGAACGAGTAGCCTGCCGCTTTCATGGCGTCTACCCAGGCGAGGTCGTCCTGTGTACGGATCATACCGTCCCCGGGGCCTGCATTGATATCCACTTCACCGCCAGCTTTGTAGGTGCCGTTTCCGTGGTAGCGCTCGCGCAGGTAGAACTCATTGATCGCACGGCCTTCCAGGATGCGGTTATCGCCGCCGGTCGAAACATCACCCAGGTTACTCACGTAGCTCCGTGTTCCGTCGGCATTGGTCACCCATTGTTCGTTGAGTTTGCCTTTGTAGGTAGTCACCCGGTTGATGTTATAGGCGAAATTTCCGTTGATCGAGTAGTTTACGCCCCCAACCTTGTCGCGCCATCCGAGTGAGAATTCAATCCCGCGGTTCCGGACGGCGGCGGTGTTTTGCGTAGGCGCGGAGACGGTTCCGGCAGTAAGCGGAATGGGCGGGGTGGTGAGGATACCGTCGGTGTATTTGTCATACCATTCCAATTCGAAGCTGGCGCGGTTGTTCCAGGCATTACCGTCAAGGCCGATATTGGTCACCGTCGTCGACTCCCATCTCAGGAACGGATTGGCGATTTTGCCCTGGGCGAGGCCGGAAGCGATGGTGCTGTTGAACGAGTAGTTGACTTTCCCGTAGTTGGCCTGGTAGTCGTAATCGCCGGAGGCGTTGTTACCCAGTTTACCCCAGGAAGCGCGTAATTTCAGGTTCGGAATGTGGTTGCGGAGGCCGCCGAAGAAGTTTTCCTCCGAAATGCGCCAGCCTGCCGAGAAGGACGGGAATGTTCCCCAGCGGGTGTCGGGCGAGAACCGTGAAGATCCGTCATAGCGGATATTTGCTTCAAACAGGTATTTCGAGCGGAACGAATAGTTGAGCCGCCCGAACCACGAACGCATGGCGCGGTCGTACTCAGTGCCGGTGGTATTGGTCATGTCGGTCGCCGAGCCGAGGGTAGTGACGGTCCAGTCGATGAGGCCTGTTTTCGTCGCGTCGATATCGTAGTAATTGTAATAATACTGGTTGTAACCTGCCAATGCTCCGATTTCGTGATCGCGTCCGATGGTAGTATTGTAGCGGAGCACGTTATCGAAGGTGATCTGGTAGTTCTTGTTGTAGGTATACCGGGTGCTCATCGTGGTCGGATCGTTGGTTTGGTTCACGTCGTCAGCCACGTTGTTGGCAAAATTCCAGCGCAATACCGGGATAGCGTGCGAATTGTATTCCGCAAACCGGATCTGATAGTTCATTTTGGTTTCAAACTTCAAGCCTTTGAGAATGTCGACATTCGCGAAAAGCGTGGAGTTGAACCGGGATTCCGAATCTTTCCCGCCGGTGGTGTTCAGGTAGGCCAGAATGCCGTTGGCGGTCTGGATTTCGTCCGCAGCGGCAGGAAGTCCGTAACGGCCGTCGTAATAGGGTATAATGCCCGGCACGGTCTGGCGGAGGAAGTTGAATGCATTGGCCGTATTACCCATGTCTTTGGATTGGGTCTGGGCAAACGTCTGCGTACCCACGGTCACGGCATTGCCGATCTTGGTTTGCACGTTGGCGCGCAGCTGGTAGCGTTTCAGGCCGGTGTTCTGCATCACGCCCGGGTTGTTGAGGTAGCCCAGCGAGATATTGAACAGCGACTTTTCGCTTCCGCCATTCACGGAGATATTATGGTTCTGGACCACATTGTTTTCAAAAATCACCTTTCCCCAGTCGGTATTAGGGTAGGCGAGCCAGTTGGGAACGCCGTTTACATTCAGTTCGTCGGGGTGCTGTTTGGCATATTCCCAGGTCTGGATGGTCTGGTCGGAGTAAATCGGTACAGCGCGGCCGATATTGGCGGCACCTTCATTGAAAAGGCGCATATGGCGCGGGTAGTCGGACACAAATTGCGGCAGGTTGCTGGGGCTCGCAGTCGAGAACAACCCGCTGTAAGAAACGGTAGTCCTGTTTTTCGAGCCTTTTTTGGTGGTAATGAGGATCACCCCGTTGGCAGCCTGGGAACCGTAAATGGCCGAAGAGGCCGCATCTTTCAAAATGGAAATGCTTTCCACATCGTTGGGGTTTACGGCGTCCATAACGCCTATAATGCCGTCGATGAGTACCAATGGGCTGTTGTCGTTGAGGGTACCAGTCCCCCGTATGCGGATCGTCGCGCCGTCGTCGCCCGGCTTGCCCGAGCTCTGGCGTACATATACACCCTGGCCCAGGCCCGCCAGCGAAGAGGAAAGGTTGGTCACGGGGCGACTTTCGATGCTTTTGGAGTCGATCGTGGCCACGGAGCCCGTCAGGTTTACCTTTTTCTGTTCGCCATAACCGACCACGACAAGCTCGTTGAGGTTGCTGGCCAGGGGCGCGAGGCTGATGCTGAACTCCGTCTGGCTGCCGATCTCTTGTTCTTTGGATTCATAACCGACAAAACTGAACACCAGCGATTTGCCGGCGAGGTCGGTGACCGTCAGCTTAAACCGCCCTTCGGCATCGGTTACGGTCCCTTGCTGGGAGCCTTTCAGAATGACGCTCACTCCGGGAAGACCCTCGCCTTTTTCGTCTGTTACTTTACCGGCCAGTTCGGCCAGTGCTTTTTGAGCGAATGTCCTGTTCGAAGTTGCCGGCGCGTCAGCCGCCAGCGAGGCAGTGCCCGGGGCAGACAACAGGGATAGCGCTACGAACGCTGCGCCCGCGCGCCCGCGAAGGTGCCGCATGGGCGGGAGCGGGGAGGGTGGGGTATTTTTTGTTTTGGTAGAATACTTCATCGTATTTCCCGGGGTTTGAAAGTGGATTATTTTGTTTGATAGAAAATTGTTTAAACAAAATTCCGCGAACCGGGCCGTCTCACGGGGTGAAAATCCATTTCGAATAGGGGTGTTTTTCAGCGGCGGGATAATTTTATCGTATTTTAGTACCAAAAAACAGTGGGCAGAAATGTGCCTTGCAGGCGACAAATGATGAGGTTAAGGACATTGCTCCTGGTAATAATTGCTTTCTGTTCCGGATCGGGTTTAACCGCGCAACGACAGCGGCCGCCGGAACGCCGGGCGCCGGATCGCCGGGCGCCGGATCGCCGGGCGCCGGATCGCCGGCCGCCAGCCCATCGGTTGGTCTTTAACAAATTGAATGCGGAAAACGGATTGTCGCAGAACTCGGTGCTGGCCATCGTGCAGGACCCAAAGGGATACATGTGGCTCGGCACCAGCTACGGGCTCAACCGTTTCGATGGGCGTAACTTCAAAATCTATCAGCATGAGCCTTCCGTAAAGGGCAGTTTGAGCGGAAGCTATGTCCTGTCTGCGCTCAGTGATTCGAAACGTACACTGTGGGTCGGTACAAGCCACGGCCTGAACCGCTATTTACCCGAAACGGACACATTCGAGTCCGCGCTGGCGGGGAAACCCATGGAGCCGGGCAGGCTCAGCAATAATACGGTTAACTGCCTATTCCAGGATAGTCGCGGGATCGTATGGGTAGGGACGGGCAATGGCCTGAACGAACTCTATGACCGGAAAAACTTGCGTTTCAGGCATTACTACTCGGGAGGATCCGAGCCTATACTTGCCGGGGACGATATACGTACCCTATTCGAAGACTCCCAGGGGCGCCTCTGGGTGGGTACCACTACGGGATTGACCAGCATCACATTTAGCCCGAAAGAGATGCGTTTTAGGAGTTATGTGGCCGGGATGTCGGCAGGGGAGCCCGCGGTCAACGAGGCTACGGATTACCCGGTCGTCGGAGGGTTAAACGACGGTTTTGTCACTGCCATTGCCGAAGACAAACAACATAACATCTGGATCGGGACGAAGCATGGCGGGCTGAATTTACTGGACAAGACCGCGGGGAGATTCACATATTACCAGAAAGGGGAAGGGGTTAACGGCCTCGTTCACAATAATATCCGCAAAATATTCGCTGATAAGACCGGCAAGCTCTGGATCGCGACGCTGGAAGGGCTTAGCATTCTGGACCCCGCCACGCGCACATTCACTACCTACCAGCACGAGCCGGAGAACCCGACGAGCCTCAGTCAGAACTCGTTGTACGATATTTTTCAGGATATCAACGGCTCGGTGTGGCTGGGTACCTATTACAATGGCGTGAATATTGTGTATTCGCACGAAACGCCATTCAAGGTTTATCAGGCGGGAAAATCGAAATACAGCATTAACCATAATGTCGTGAGCGCCGTCGAGAAGGACCGGGCCGGAAACCTGTGGATCGGTACGGAAGGGGGCGGTTTCGACCACGTCGATGTCCGCACCGGAGCCGTCCGGAATTTCAGGAGCGGAGCGGGCGCGACGGGCATGACGTCGAACCTGGTAAAAGCCATCGTGCAGGACAAAAAGGGCGATTTGTGGATCGGCACGCACCTCGGCGGTTTGAATTATTACGATGCCCAGCGACGCGCATTCCGCGCATTCCAGAACGACCCGGCGCGGTCGGGATCGCTTAGCTCGGATAACGTCAGTGCGGTTTTCGAAGACAGCCGCGGGCGGTTGTGGGTCGGGACGGATCAGAAAGGAGTGGACTTGCTGGACAAGCAAACCGGGGCTTTCCGGCATTTCAATGTTGGCACACCGGCCCCATTTAAGCTCAGCGGAAATTTTATCCGGAATTTTTACGAAGATTCGAAGCATAACCTCTGGATCGGTACCAATGAGGGCGTGAATGTCCTGCGAAGCGATTCGGGCGGTATCGAATGGATCAAACCGCGGGGAGAGACCCCGGAGAAGCGGTTTCCGAAAGTGATCAACTGCGTGTTGGAGGACCGCCGCGGGATCGTCTGGATCGGCTCCTACTACGGTGGGCTTACGCGCTACGATCGCGCCGGCAATACCTTTATCAATTTCACCCGGAAAAACGGTCTGCCGAACGATAATGTGCTGGGAATCCTCGACGACGAGCGGGGAAATCTCTGGATCAGCACTTCCAACGGGCTGTCGCGGTTCGATACGGGCAAGATTAATTTCAAGAATTACACAGTCGCCGACGGACTACCCGGCAATGAATTTATTTCCAATACCCATTACAAAGACGCGTCGGGGGAGATGTTCTTCGGCGGGCTCAACGGGCTGGTCAGTTTTCTGCCTGCCGCGATTGAGACCAATGATTTTGCCGCACCGGTCGTTTTCACAGGCTTGAAACTGTTCAACACATCCGTGCGCATCGGCGGGCCCGACGGGTTGCTTCAAAAGGACATCGGCCTCACCCGTGAAATCACATTCACGCATGCGCAGAACATTTTTACCATCGATTTTGCCCTGCTGAATTATATCAAACCCGAAAAGAATGCCTACGCTTACCGGCTCGACGGCTTTGAAAAGGACTGGAACTATGTGAAGACTTCGTCGGCTACCTACACGAACCTCGCGCCGGGGACCTATACTTTTCTGGTGAAAGGGGCCAATAATGACGGGATATGGAGTAAATCGCCTAGCAGGATCACGATACACGTACTGCCGCCGGTTTGGAAAACCTGGTGGGCTTACGGCCTGTATGTGCTCGCGGCGCTGGCAGTCGTACTTTTTGTAACCCGGTATTTTTATATGACGGCGCTTTTTAAGCGGGAACACGAGCTGCACCAGGTCAAACTGAATTTTTTTACCAATGTCTCGCACGAGATCCGCACCCACCTTACGCTCATACAGGGGCCGGTGGAGGGGCTTATGCTGGCCCGCCAACACGACGAAGAGGTGCAAGCGAACCTATCGCTGGTGCGGAAGAATGCCAACCGCCTGCTGCGGCTGGTCAGCGAGCTCATGGATTTCAGGAAGGCGGAGACCAACCATCTCGCGCTGCATGTGGCGCGCCACGACCTTGTGCCTTTTCTGCGTGGTGTTTTTCAGGATTTCAGCTTCGTTTCGCAGCACCGGAACATCGAATCGGTGTTCGAGTGTGATACCGAAGACATTCCGTTGTACTTCGACGCCGGCCAAATGGAGAAGGTGATTTTCAACCTGCTCAGCAACGCTTACAAGTTTACGCATGACGGCGGGAAGGTTTCGCTGAAAGTCTCGGTACATGACGATCGGGTGAAGATCCGGATCGAAGACGACGGCATCGGCATTGCGCCGCAATACCTGGGCAAACTGTTTGCCAACTTTTTCCAGATTTACGACCACGGCAAGCAGAACACCGGCTACGGAATCGGGCTGGCGCTTTCCAAGAGCATTGTGGAATTGCATCAGGGAGAGCTGACTGTCGAAAGCACCGTAGAGCAGCAGAACCGCAAGGGGAGGACTTGCTTCACGATTCTGATGCGGAAAGGCAATGCACATTTTGCGGCGGAACAACTGGAAACGCAGGTGACCGTTGCGACAGACGATGGTAATTTCCTGGCTGAATCCGACGCGTTACCTGTGCCGGAAACCGATGGGGAAAAACCCGTGATACTGCTCGTGGAAGACAATGAGGAAGTGCGCGCGTTTATCGCCGGTGCGCTGGGCGACCGTTATCGCATTGTTCAGGCTGAAAACGGTGAACAGGGCTGGACGACAGCGACCGAATGCATACCCGAGCTGATCATCAGCGACATCATGATGGCGGAAATGGACGGGCTTGCATTGTGCACGAGATTGAAAACCGACGAACGGACAAGCCATATTCCGGTTGTGCTGCTTACGGCCAAAGCCTCGCTGAACCACCAGCTCAGCGGTTTGAAAACCGGTGCGGATGCTTACATATCGAAGCCATTCAGCATTCAGTTGCTGGAACTGAATGTCAGGAACCTGCTGGCGTCCCGGAAATTAATGCAGCAGAAATACAGCCGGCGGATTACCCTGGATCCGCAGAATGTCGTGATTGAGTCCCTGGACGAGCAGTTCTTGTCCAGGATCGTTGCTATTACCGAGGAGCTGATGGATAATCCGGATTTCGGGGTGGCGATGCTGGCCGAAAAAATCGGGATGAGCCAGTCGGTGCTATACAAAAAGCTTAAAGCTGTGACGGATCTGTCTGTCCATGATTTCCTGAAATCGATCCGCCTGAAAAGGGCGGCGCAACTGTTGCAGTCGCAGAAAATGACCATCTATGAAGTCGCCTATGCCGTAGGATACGACGATCGGAAGTATTTCAGCCGGGAATTCAAGAAGCAGTTCGGGAAAACACCTACTGAATATGCGGTCGGGGCGCAGGGGTAAAATCTGTGAATTAAAGGGGAAAGGGAGGAAAGGAGTAGTCAGGAGTAGTCAGGTGTTGTCACGTGTTGTCACCTGTTGCGCGTGTTGTACAATTACTATTGCTGTTGATTGCATAGAATCACGAAAGACCTCACTACACTTGACAAAACTTGACCAAACCTGACAAAATCTGACCAAACCTGACAAAACCTGACAAAACCTGACAAAAATCTGGCCAAACCCGACCAAACCTCCTGTCCCCCTTCTCCTCCCTTCCCAACAAGTGTAAACACCTGTTTTTGAAAACACGTGTTTGTAGTCGTTTTTGAAGAATTATTTCTACGAATCTTTGTCAGGCAAAAGCTTTTGTACGGTGGAGCTCAGCAACCACTTGAAAAAACGGGCTTACCTGTAAAAGGATCGATTACAGGGACGGATCCTGCCGTCTTACAACAGGGGATTATTCATACGTCACAATGAGCAATTTTCTTGATTTACAAAACGGCTGGTACAATGGTTTGATCCAGGGATTGGGCCAGAGCCAGGACTCTTTTCAGATCATTCAGCCAGCACCTCCGATCGCTAGCGGCACTGCGGCAAACCCGACTTTCTGGGCCTACTACAACAATATCCCTCCCAAAACACTAACCGCCCAGTTTGTTGCCAGCGGTGGTAACCAGTTTTATAACAATTACAGAGGTTTGCTTTCGGCGCTGGTGCCGTCGCGTCAGATTGACGTGAAAGCCGACATCGGAGCGGAAAACTTTGCCGCGTGGCATGCATACGTGCAGACACAGCCTGCACCGAGCATGAATCAAATCCCGACCATGTTCAGAAACTGGGCGATGTTCAATGCGCCGGAGGTGGCCAATATCGGTTCATCCGACTATGCAGCCATTCTGCTCGACCCGATCGCTACGGCCCAGAATGAGCTCACATTAGTGTATACCAACGAAAAGGGCTTGCCGGTAAATTTCGATTGGCAGCTGAATTACGCCGATATGGTAAACCAATTGGCCAGCGCTCCTTCCCGCTCTTTCAATTTCAATAGCGGTACGATGAACAAAAATGTAAGCACTTCATGGGCAGGCGGTTCGACGTCGGGCTTCTTCGGCCTGTGGGGCGGAAGCAGCTCTACCTCAACACTTAGCGAGCAATTCGCTTCCAGCACTGTCAACGTGGATGCCAGTTTTGAACACATCCTGGTGTTTTCCAACACGCCGGGCGCATGGTACTATTCATCGGCGATGGGCCTGGCATATGCCAACCGGACCGGTAACCCATGGAGCGACAAGTCGTCGATCAACTGGAACAATACGTTCGGGACGAACGGTAACTTACAGTATTTCGCCGCGAACGTGATCGTTGCGTCGGGTATGTCCATTACCGTTACCTCGAACGCCAAGTATTCTTCTGAGGATCAGCAGACGATTACTTCCAGCGGTTCGGCGGGTTTCTGGCCGTTCTATTCGGGCGATAGCGGTAGTACTTCCACCAACCGCGTTTCGTTCAACCAGGCAGGCAATATGACCATCACCACCAGTAGCATTCCGGGGGTACCCGTTGTGCTGGGTGTGAACGTATTGTCGGCCGGCGAATTTGTAGGCCACTCTTCGAACCTGGGCATTTCGCTCTTCGAAACGGCCCGGGCTTTTGCTGCCGACAGCCTGGCTGCTGCCTGATGTTTTAACAGGAAGGCTGGTGACACCAGCCTTCTTTCTTCTGCTATTACCGTGTGCCGGGAAACCATCTTTCAGGAAGCAACATGATCACTATCTACGATACGCCCACCGAAGCAATGACAGCCGTTACCGACGGATGGTACAACCGGTTGGCCGCCAGTCTCAATTTATCCGTCCAGCATTTCCAGTTGCTGCAACCGCCGGGGCTACCTGCAAGCGACCAGGGCCTTTGGGATTGTTTCAATGTGGTACCACCCGTGACGCTCAAATACAACCGCTGGTACTATCAGCAGCCGACGTTTTTCAGTCAGTATGCAGCTGTCGTGAATGGGCTCTCGTTCCCGGAAAGCGACTTCGTGAAGGACGTCGGTGCTGATACTTATGTGCAGTGGCAGGCCTATCTGAAAACCATTTCGCCCCCTCCGCCCGCCAACACTTTGCCAACGGTGTGGTTTCAATGGGCGATGGTGAATGCACCTTCCGTGGCCAACATTGGCCGCTCGGATCTGTCGACCCAACTGCTGATCAGCAGCGCGCAGGAGGTACTGAAACCCTATGAGGGCACCGACGCCAGGCCCGCCGATTTCTCACCCTCTTTTTCGGACCTGAAAAATACATTGCAGGCCTCGTCCGGCGCGCGTTTTTCGTTCGACTCGACCCATGACGATCCGGACGTTTCCAATTCCTGGGTGCCGGGCGACGACCCGAATTATTTCGGCATTTGGACGGGCAGTTCGGCCGCGTTTCACATAAGCCGGAAGTTCGCGTCGAGCAAGATTACCGTTTCCGCAGAATTCGACCATTTTGCGACGTTAACCGTCACCCCTGGACAATGGTACAATTCCTCGTTGTTGCACCAGGCCTGGGCATCGCAGTCGACCCCGCCGTGGATAGATAGTTCCGACTGGCAAACCTATTTTGGGCCCGACGGAAGCTTTACCCACGCGGTAGGCTCGTTGGTTGCAGCCGATGGCATTACGCTTACCCTCGACTCGGATGCCGACTTTACTCCGACGGAGCAAACGCTCATCAAAGGGCTTGTAGCAATGGGTGACTGGCCTGTTTACTGCCCCATAGCGTCGTCGGCCGTTTCTAATAGTATCACCACCGGCCCCGGATCGACGACGATACAATTCAAATCTGTGCCCGGCAATCCTGTCGTATTGGGCTTTAATGTTTTTGACATCCGCAGTTACGTCGGGGCGGGTTAAGAAATGGTATATTTTGAAGATTATGAAAAGTCTGTGACCTGCCTGGTTACGGACTTTTTTGTGTTGTAAACAGATTTGTTTTTGTGGATAGAGGAAAGTAGGATATGCGAATTATTCTTAACGATATATAGTACTAATTCTACTTTGTAGGGCATGATCTACGATAACTATTTCTTGTATCGACAAGTCGAAATAATCGGGGGATAGTAGGTTTGTTCTGTTTCAAACTCAACCAAAGTTCCACAAACAAATCACTACATGAAAGCAATTCGACTCTTTTCAGCCCTGGCGATCACCATGACCCTGGCAACTAGCGCTGCCACTTTTGGTCAGGTCAAGATCGGTTCCAATCCGACGACGATCGATCCGAACAACAACCTCGAGGTTGAGAGTACGGACCCTACCAAAAAAATCAGCATTCACAAAACCACCGGCAAACTGACTATCGCCGACGGTTCACAAGGTGATAAAAAGGTACTGACCTCCGACGCGAACGGCGTCGCGACGTGGCAGAGCCAGTCGGACCTTGCCATTCCGGTAACGGCATTCAGCGGGGCCATCACCGGCCTGGCGACGATTCCAACATTCACCACCCATGACCAGATCGACCAGCGGCTTCCGCTCGTGCCTACGCTGGGAGCGGCCAGCTGGGATGCCGGCAACAAGCGGTTTATTGTCCCGGTGGCCGGAACGTACTCGGTACAAGTCGGTTTGTCGTGTATCAGTACCACGGGTGCCGGCGTAACGTTGTGGACGCGGATCTGGGTAGTTTCAGAAAATGGCGGGCCAATCTTTAAAGGTACCAGCCCGATGGGCCTCACCGCCGGTGACTGGCAATCTGTGGTTTATACCGGAAAATTAAATCCTGGCGATGGAATCTCGCTGGAAGGTTACACGATGCAGACCGACGGCAACCCGCCTGTTAACCCTATCTGGACTGGTACCTGTGGGCGTGCATACATGACCGTTACGAAGATCGACTAACAAGCTTACTCAATAGCATACCTTACCCGAGTTTACACGCGGTTGTTCCTGCGACTATCATTTTCAAAAAAACACATTATGAAAACAAAACAATTACTATCCGCTATTTCTTTCGCTGCCGTTACAGCTTTGTCGACGACGACAATGGCACAGGTGAAAATCGGCTCAAATCCTACCACCATTACGCCCGGGGCTAACTTGGATGTGGAAGGCCAAAACAGCACGCACACAGTTGTGCTGCAATCGGGCCACGTCGGTATTAATCATCCAAACCCGCCGACTACATTGCACGTCCAGGCCGTCTCGAACCTGGATCTTCCTTCGGCAGCCAACGTGGTGGCGCGATTCGATCCGTTGGGCGGTTCCAATATCGACTCCGCTGCATCCATTGCGATCAACGCGGGACGCGCCGTGGTGGGGTTTGACATCGACCCAGAGCAGAGCAAGTATGCCTTTTTGCGGTCGAATTCGGCGACCGATCTTCGGTTGCAGGTAATAGATGAAGGCCTGGTTCTTCAGGAGAACGCATTCTTCATGCAAAGTTCGGGCAGTCGCACGGGTTACATTGGTCTTAATACCGAAGCGCCGCAATCACGTCTGGATGTCAGAGGCGACATGAAAGTTATAGCCAACCCCGGCGCTCAAACGGGTAACATCTGGAATGGCACTTCCAATGTCAACGGTTTTGAGGTGCGCAGTACCCCGGCGGGTGACGTTTGGGTGGGAATCCAGCGTTCTGGATCGGTTTCTCCATTGCACGTTTCTAAACCGGCGGGCACTACTACGGGAGAGATGATCAATTTTGCTGTTGGCGGCGTCGGCATGGGTAACATCACCCACTCCGCCGCAGGCATCCAGTACAATACCACTTCCGATGCACGTCTGAAAGAGAATATCCGTACCTCAAAATTCGGCCTGGAAACCTTGAAAGCGGTTAAAGTGTACGACTACAATTTCAAGGCGGATGCTCAAAAAACGCTGTCGACGGGGGTGCTCGCCCAGGAACTGTATAAGATATATCCGCAAGCTGTCCGGGTAGGGGGCGCCGACGCCAAGACCGCACCGTGGGTGGTGGATTACAGCAAGCTTATTCCTATGCTGGTTAAATCGGTACAGGAGCTTAACGAGGAAGTAGAACTGCTGAGAAAAGAAAAGGCACAGCTAAGCGCAGAGCTGAAACTGAAAGAAGCGGCTTATACGGAGCTCGACAGCCGGGTAACCCGGGTAGAGAAGATGCTTAATGCCGGTGAGGAACAAGCAAAATCCGTGAGCCGGTAGGTACATCAATCATTTTCGGGCATGTCGCAATGCCGCGAGCATTGCCAAAATGCCTGTCATTTAACCAACGCGAAACAATGAAAGGACTTTATAACAGTTCATCCGGAAGCGGATGGCGCAATGTGGCGGTTTCGGCCGCATTGCTTCTAGTCGGGCACCTGGCCCAGGCCCAGGAGGGCAGCCAGGGTAATACCACGATTTTCGGGGGTGCCCAGATGACGTTTTTCAGTAACCACAACTTTGTGACCGGGGGCGGCGGCGCCCAGCCGGGCGTAATCCTGACGGAACGCGCAGCAGGGAATTTCGGCGTGCTTAACTTCTCGGGCGATAACCTTACTTCAACAGGCGCGTCCGATGCGGGCTATGTGGATGGCTACGTGCGTAAATACGGGGCAGGTGCATTTATCTTTCCTGTGGGCGACAATGGCGCTCTTGGCCAGTTTGGTGCTTCGGCCGACGGGGTTATGGGCGCTTACTTTCACGCCGACGCCAATACGGCCGTCACCAGCAACCTTTTTACCGGCTCCAACTATGCCCCGCTGCCAAACGGCGGCCCTTTTCCGACCAGCAGCATGGGGACCAATGTGGAAGTGGTGAGCACGGTCGAGTACTGGGATATCGACGGGGCAAATGCGACGCCGCTGACATTGACCTGGGACGCGGGAAGCGCGATCGGAACGTTGACCAGCAGCCAGCTCAACAAGCTGTCGATCGTAGGATGGGACGGGACCCAATGGGTTGCCATTCCTTCCAAAGTGGATGTTACCTCCATATTGGGCGGTACCAGTGACCTGGCGGCGGGTTCGATCACCACCATTTCACCACTGGCACCGGATACTTACACCGCTTACACTTTCGCTTCGCTGACGTTGCCGTTGCCGGTGACGCTGACCCGCTTTGCGGCCGTCGCCGAGGGGAAAACAGCGCTGCTGTCCTGGGCTACCACCGAGGAAACCAACAGCGACCGGTTCGAAGTAGAGCGCAGCGCCGACGGTAAAAAGTGGGCGATGATCGGTTCCGTGGCTTCAACGGGCGAAAGCAAGGTGCTCGTGAACTATACCTACACGGACAATGCCCCGCTGTCGGGAGAGAACCTTTACCGCCTGAAAATGGTGGACAAGGACGATACCTACGCGTATAGCGCGATCCGTAACGTGCAGATCAAGGGCGAGACGGTCCGGCCTTATCCTAACCCGGTATCGGACAAATTGCGGATCGACAGTTATGCGAACGTAAAGGAAGTATCGGTCAAAAATATCTCGGGACAGAACCTGATGCGGGTTCAAAAGGTGTCAAACGAGGGAATCGATGTCAGCAAATTAACGCCTGGCATCTATATCGTATCCCTGACCCTGTTTGACGGCACTATCAGCACACACAAAGTAGCCGTTACCAGGTAAGGCAATGATTATCCGGCTTCTCCCGGGCCTGCTTGTGAGGCCCGGGAGAGTAATCTGCACCCATTAAAAAGAATAACCTCGCGTCAACAACATGGCGATATTGATCGTTACGGATAACCCCACTCTGAACATCGGCTTACGCACCATTATCATCGGTGAATTTCCTGATATTACTATCTTTGAAGCGGAAACGCTCCAAAAAACACTCGCATTAAACTTTGGCCAGCCCGTGAACATCGTGGTACTCGACGCCGGTGTTGCCGACGGAAAGAATATCGCTTTGCTCGATACATTTAAGAGGGCCTATCCGCAGGCAGCGGTGGTCGTGTATCTGGGTGATGAATTTGAGTATATTTATGCATTCGCGAAGGCAGGTATTACGGCGCTGATTTCCAGAAAGTCCGACGCAGTAGAGGTTGCCGAAGCATTGCACCGCGCCCACAAACGGCTGCGGTTTGTCAGTTTTGATATTCAGCAAATACTCCTTTCGGACATTGCTGCCGGCCCGAAAGTCGCCGGAAAAGCAAAACACTGATTCGGTAAAATTTGACAGGTTGATTTGCGAATTATTACTACAATTATACATTACTTTGCCCGAAAATCCACTAATTACGCTTAGCCCATGAACATTCTTGTCGTTGAAGATCATTTTCTGGTTCGGATGAGTATGAAGATTGTGTTGCAGGAACTTTACAGCCAGGCCAATATCGATGAATCGGATAGTTTCGATCACGCTATTGCCCGCATGCGAGGCAATCCGTATGAGCTGATCCTGCTTGACATCGAACTTCCCGGCGGACAGGGGACCGGCATGATCAGCAGAATCCGGCAGTTCCAGCCCGATACGCCCATTCTGGTGTGTTCAGCGGCCGATGAGCAGCAGAATGCGCTGGCATTCATCGCTGCCGGCGCCAACGGGTTCCTTTCCAAAACCGCGGAAAAGAGCGAGACGATCAAAGCCATTTTGACGGTGGTTAAAAAGAGCCGCTATGTGAGCCAGGCAGTGCAGGAGCGATTGCTGGACGTGGCGACGTATGGCAAGCAAAAACGGACGCGCCCATTCGGGATCAAAAGTCTTTCGGGGCGCGAAAGGGAGATTACCGAAATGCTCATCGCCGGCAAATGGGTAAAGGAAATAGCCGCCCATCTCGACATTCAATCCAATACCGTCAGCACTTACAAAGCAAGGATCTTCGAAAAACTGGGCGTCGATAATGTCATCGACCTCGCCGCCAAGCTCAGGCAGCCGGAAATTCCTGAAAAGCCCTGAGGTCAGGCGTCCTGAGGTCAGGCATCCTGTGAAAATGCGCGGAACGTAAGGGTAACCCTCGTGCCGGGATCGAGCCGTTCCATTTCAATGCGATCGGTTACGGACGGCGCCAGTTCTTTGATCATCACCAGCCCGATCCCCGTCTGCGGCGATGAGGGCGGCAATGCTTTGTCTTCCATAAACCAGGCCAGCAGCTCCCGGGAGATCCCTCGCCCGGTATCTTCGATAATCAGTTGCAACCGGTTGTCGTCATATGCGGTGTAAGCCCTGATCTCGCCATTGTCGGTGTACTTGTTGGCATTGTCGATGAGGTTATGAATCACGATTTTAAGCAGTTGCTGGTGGGTTTCGATAAACGTATCGACGGGTATCAGATTCCGGAAGGTATTGGAATTGATTTTTGTGTTTTTACCGTAGAGTTGCATATTTTCTTCCAGCAACTCGTGCAGCGCCACCGTCTCACTCTTTGGCTCGTGTTTGTACACCTGGATTTTTACATAGGCCAGCAGATCTTCCAGTGAGCCTTTCACCATGCGCAATGCGTCTTCAATGTTTTTGCCGAAAAGCGACACCATGTCGAACTGTTGCCGTTCGATCATTTTCTGCATTTCGCCGGCCACGATAATGGCCGCCCCGAGCGGGGAGCGTACGTCGTGCGCGATGGAAGCCATCAGGCGCGATTGCAGGTGCATCTGGTCCAGCAGTTCGTTTTGGGAACTTTCCAGGTCGCGCAGCGTGCCCTGCAACTGGCTGGTACGCTCGCTGATCTGAAGTTCGAGGAGCCGGCTCCTTCGCTGTACGGACCGTATCCGGTATTTGAGGTAGAAAAATGTTGCCAGAAATGCTGCGATCAGGATCGACAGGTAAAACCACCACGTCTCATACCAGAATGGGGGTACGTCGATGTCGAGGGTTTCGTAGCCGTAGTTACCGATGCCGAAACCATTCATTTTCCGGACATACAGGGTGTAATGTCCTTTTCCGAGCGTGGAAATGTTGATCGTCGCTTTATTGGCAACGGGAGCATCGATGCCCAGCCAGTCTGCGGCACCGGGCGTGCTGCCGCGCTCCGCGAGGGCATAGGAGAATTCGACATTGTAATCATTTCCGAAAAACGGCGTATTGACCTCAATTTTCAGCTGTTTTTGACTTTGCAGGAAGGAAATGTGCTTCTGAGGGGTAATCAGGGTTTTCTGATCGATCTCGATCCGGTCGATCACAATTTTCTTATCAGGCATTTCCGCCGGTATTTGTTCAGGCTTGAACCACACCAGTCCGTTAATAGAGGGCAGCGACACGATTCCGGAAGGCAGCCGGACGGCGCAGGGTTCACACCCTCCATTGAATTCGTTGCTGTTGAACCCGTCGGTTTTCGAATAGTGGTGATAATAGAGCTCAGCGGGTTTGTCGGCATAATCCCACAAGTCTTTTTTCAATACCTGAAACAACCCCCGGTTGGTGGGAATCCAGAAAAAACCGTTCCTGTCTTCGACGATGCAGTGTGCATTGGCCAGATAGCCCTTGCGGTCGAGTGGAAAGTGGGTCAGTTTTCCATCTCTGAGAAGAAAAAAACCATCTTTATAGGTCGTTATCCAAAGATCGGTATTGTTGGGGGAGGTGTACAGACTCCTGATGTAGATGCCTTCCAATCCCTTAACTTCCGAGACTTGCTTCGTTTTCCGTGCGACCCTGAACAGGCCCTGGCCGGTGCCGACCCAGATCGTTCCGGCCGGTTGTTCCACCACCCATGATATGTTGGTGAAGGGGCCTTGGAGGAACAAAGTAGGCTGGCTGTTGGCATTGACAGGCGCATTGATGAAAAAAAGGCCTTTCGTGCGGGTAGCAATCCAGATAGTCCGGTCCGGTCCCTGGTAGAGCTGGGAGATTTCCGAGGGTAATGTCCAGGAAAATTTAATCGCAGACGCGTCCGGTTCAAGCATCATCAGCGTCGTGGCACGTTTGCACCAAATGAAGCCGTTCTGGTCTTTCAGAATACTGGTTTTGTCCCAGAATACGCTGCTAGTGATCAGCGGGACCTGCCTGCTGGTGACATTTCCGGACGGGTCGGCGGTGTACGCGATGCCCTGGTTCGATAGAATGGTGTTTTTGTCGAGCAGCGTTTGCCCGTAGTAAACCTGGTCGGTGCCGGGGTAGGGCGATGCGTGCGTGCTGAACTTTTCGCGGGTAAGCACAAAAAGACCGCTGAGCTGGCTGCCTATGAAGATACGCTGGGCCTTGAAGTCGTAATAAATTGCATTTATCTGCTCTTTTCCGAAATCAAACCCGGTCAGGATCAGTTCGGAGTTTAAATCCCCATTCCGCTCGGGCGTCAGCCGATAAAGAGATGGTCCCACGCGAATAAACGTTTGTTCCGTCGCATTGTTCCAGTACATGTCGTATTTCCCCTGCCAGAACAGTGCCTCATTGGCCAATGCGCCTTTTAAAATGGCTGGCCGGGACCTGAATGGTGTCGAGTCGAGGGCGAACCGGTTGAGCTTGCCGTTTTTGAGGTGGTAAAGGCTGTTCCCGGTCCGGAAGAAGTGCCAAGGTACGTCATCGGCCCAGCCTATCCTCCCTACACGTTTTTTCTGCCTGTAATATTCGAGTGTAGTGCCGTTGAAAACAAAAAAGCGATCGTCGCCGACCGGATACACGGCGTAGTTGGGGTACGGGTTGCCGTAATACAATCTCGGGTGACGCTCCATGATGTGCCCCTGGTGTTTCCGCGGATAGAGGAATGGTTGCTGCCTGACGTATTGATGCAGCGTGGTGTCGAGCACAGCCTTGCCCTGATATACATGAATGAACTCCCAGTCGTCGTTCAGCGCGAAAAAGCCGACGGGTTTCGGGCGCGGGTCGATATGGAACGACGCTATAATTGCAGCGGAATAGGTTTTGCCAAAATCGTCGAAAATCTTGAAATTTTTGCCGTCAAATCGGGCAAGGCCCCGCTGGGTCGAGAGCCACATATAGCCCAGTTCGTCCTGCGCGATGGCATACACGCTGTTTTGGGGCAGACCGTCCTCGTCGGTGAAGTGTTCAATGCGGAACTCCTGTAACTCCGGTCGTCGCGTATTTTGAGACCAGGTACAGAGCGGATTGCAGAACGAGAAAAACAATAAAAGATAAAAAGGACGGGTGCTTTTATTCACTGGTAAGACTAATGCGTACGGAATGATCGACAAGATAGAAATTATTCTACATATTTCGATGAAATATCCATAAGGTAGTCGCTCGTTTGTAGAGAGGGGCCCCTAAACAAAAAATCCTCCCGGAAGGAGGATTTTTTGTTTGCCAGGTCAAGCGACTGATCAGGCTAATGTAACGTTGACAGCATTGAGTCCTTTCCGGCCGTTCTCCACTTCGTAAGTCACTAGATCGTTTTCACGAACGTTATCTTTCAGGCCTGATGTGTGTACAAAAATGTCATTTCCCCCATCTTCAGGAGTAATGAAACCGAAACCTTTCGTTTCATTAAAAAACTTAACCCTTCCCTTGTTCATACTTTTACTTTTTTGTTAAGCTTCAAAGGTAAAATAAAATTTCGACGTTGTAACGTAAATATGATTTTTGTAAAATTAATGACGGACGGCGGCCAGCCTTTCGTATCGCTCGTCATACAGTTCTCCTGAAAGCCAGTCTCTTGTTATGTATTTAAAGAATAGCATCGGCGGCTCGTGCTGGTCGATCGCCGCCTGAAAGCAGGCAATTGCTGTCTCCGTTTCGCCGATCGAAGCGTTTACAATGCCCAAATCGTATTGCGCCACGACGCTGGTTTGTTGGAGTGTCTTCATTTGGGTGAGAATATCCCTGGCGCTTTCAATTTCGCCCGACAACCCGAAAAGTACACCGCAAGCACTGAGTGTAATGCCGTTGTAATTGATTTCCAATGCTGCTTCAAGCGCCTCCTGGGCCTCCGGATATTGTTTCAGGGTGATGAGGTTCAGGCCGGTGATCATATGGCCGCCCCAGAACGACGGATCCAACGCCACCAGTTTACGTCCTTGTCCGACAGCCAGGTCGAACCGCGCCGAGATCCAGTACACATAGGCCGCATAGAAATTGTTGATCAGCGAGAATGGTTCAAGGGCAAGGGCCTGGGCCGCTTCTTCCTCGGCTTCGGCAGGGCGGTCGGTGAGGGCCAGGTACAATGCGTACTGCGCATGCAGGTCGGCCGTATTCCAGTTCAGCTCCAATGCCTTTTTGAACGATGCGGAAGCGGCGCTGAAATCCCACTCGTACAGCATTTGCATGCGTGCGAGCGCGAGGTAACTTTCCGCGATGGCATCGTCCAGGGCGAGTGCCTGTTCGGTAGCCTCCTTCATCAGCGGCAGGGCCTTTGCGGCCGGCATATGGCGGTAAAACCACATGTTCAGGTAGCAGGAAGCGATGCCGGAATAGGCTATCGCATAAGCGGGATCGATTTTCAGCGCTTCCCGGAAATATCCGATGGCTTTGAGGTAAT
Source organism: Dyadobacter sp. (assembly GCF_017744695.1). Classification (GTDB taxonomy): domain Bacteria; phylum Bacteroidota; class Bacteroidia; order Cytophagales; family Spirosomataceae; genus Dyadobacter. Next base: position 1,045,900 of record NZ_JAGIAS010000002.1, on the reverse strand, counting down.
CATCGCTTCCGCCGAATTTATTGTGGTAAAACCGGGCCCGGAGGTAAAGCTGGTAAGCCTCCTTGTTGTGGGTATAGCGTTTAAATGCGAGTGCGGGTTCTTCGCCCAGTAACCTGATCTTTACCGCGTCCAGTATCGCTTGCGCGATCTCTTCCTGCACATCGAATATGTCCTCCAACTCCCGGTCGTACTTTTCCGACCACAGGATGGTACCGTCTCCGGTGTTGACCAGCGTGGCGGCGATGTGCAGCTGGTCTGCCGATGTCCGCAGGCTGCCTTCGAGGATATGGCCTACTTGCAGTTGCTCTCCGATCCATTGCGGGTCATATTTTTTGCCTTTGAATGTGAAAGACGATGTCCGGCCGGCGACTTGCAAGCCAGGCACGCGGCTCAGCACATTGATAATTTCCTCCGTGACGCCGTCGCTGAAATACTCTTCTTCGGGGTCGCTGCTCAGGTTTGTAAATGGGAGAACAGCGATGGTTACGGGTGCGGACGACAGGTTTTCAGGCAACATAAATCATTATTTGAAGATAGGTGCCGTCACGCCCAGGACTACCGAGGCGCCACGATTGTGAATTTTGAGATCATCGGCAATTAACAAAAAAACTTAAGGTAACCGTAGGCAATTCAGGTTTATTATGCCACCACGCCTTTGCGGTAGAGCATCCCCCAGCCGGCGATTTCGTTGATGATCGGTTCCACGGAGCGGCCGTATTCGGTGAGCTCATATTCGACCGTTACCGGCTTGGTATCGAGCACCCGGCGGGTGATGAGCCGGTTCATCTCCATGTCGTGCAGTTCTTTGGAAAGCATTTTCGCGGCAATGCCATCCACTTCGCGCAACAGGTCCATAAAGCGCATTTTATCATTGAGCAGGAGCGTCCCCAATATATGGAACTTCCATTTTCCCGAAAGGATCTCCATCGCATCCTTGATCGCGAGTATCTTTTTCCTGCATTGCGGCGAGGTGTTGCACGAAGCCTGTTTTTTCATTCCGGTGACTGAGCTGTTGCTGTGTAAAGGTAAAGCTGGGCCTGGTAGTTTCCAAGAGGTAACCGGTTACCAAAGGGAAATGCATAACAATTGGAAACTATATGGAAGGTACTTTCGTGTATGAAAAACAATCCACTGCTCTGCGACACCGAAAGCGGCATTTGCGAATTGCCGTCGGCACCTGCCGAAAATATTGAAGGCACTGTCGAACCGGGAACGAAACCGGTCAAAATCATTTATTTCACAGATCCGATCTGTTCCACATGCTGGGGGATCGAGCCGCAGCTGAGAAGGCTGAAACTGGAATACGGCCAGTTGGTGGAGCTCGAATACCGGATGGGCGGCCTGTTGCCCGACTGGTCCTATAACAGCGGGGGAATCAGCAAACCGAGCGATGTGGCGCCGCATTGGGACGAGGTAAGCCATTATTACAAAATGCCCATTGTCGGCGACGTATGGCTGGAAGATCCGTTGCATTCGTCTTATCCGCCTTCGGTGGCTTTCAAGGCGGCACAGATACAGGATGAGGACAAGGCTATCGCGTTTTTGCGGAGAATCAGGGAGATGGTGTTCCTGGAAAAGAAGAATATCACCCGATGGGAGCATTTGTCGGAAGCGGCAGGTTATGCCGGATTGGACGTTGCCCGGTTTGAGCGGGATTATCAAACCGACGCGGTCACGATGTTCCGCGAGGATCTGAAACTGGCAGCTCAATGGACTGTCCGCGGCTTTCCAACGCTCCTGGTTTTCAACCGGGAAGGGCTGCATGAAAAAGTGTATGGCTTTAAGCCCTATGACGTGTTCGAAGCTGCGATCGCCAAAATGCATCCCGGTGCGCCCAAGGCCTGGTACAGCAAAAACTGGCAGGACTTGTTCGGCAAATACCCGACCCTCACCACACAGGAATTTGCCGTGCTGGCGGGCCAGGATTTCGACGCCGCGGACCAGCAATTAGGCGCGCTCGCCGGGGAAGGACTTCTGGCAGCCTTTGTCACACCCAATGGTACCCTCTGGAAATCGTGATTCCCTGATCAGAGCGCGAAAAGGAAGCCGATGCTCAATGCCTGTGCAAACTGGATTTTCGTGCTCTGGTCCTTATCGTAAACCACGATAGCGCCCAGGTTCACATTCACGTACTTATTAATTTTGGCCGTCAGCTGCGCATCCAGGCGGTTGTCAATCTCCAATGGGTCCTGGAAGGTTGAAAACATCAGATACCTGAATTTCAGATTGACATCCTTGGCCACGTCCTTGTCGAAGTTGGCTACGAGCTGGATCAGCGCGGCTTCCGTACGCACACGCTTGCCTATGGGAACACCGTAGTTTTTCTGATCGGGTGTGTTGACGTACAAGTCGCGGTCGACGACGATGGTCTGCCGCAACGCGCCGGGCGCGAGGTCGACGAAGAAATAGGGCGCAGGGCGGTACTCAATACCGATGGCTTCGGTGAGGTAGGCAGGCGAGAGCAAGCCGGAGACCTTTTTCTTGAAAGCGACCGAATCGGTGGCGGCGCTGTATTCATAACCCGCCGCGAACTGCGACAGGAAGTTGATGTTGGCGAAGAGGCTCCATTTCGGGGAGAGCTCGCGGTTGTATTTGGTATCGAAGAAAATCCGGTCGACGTTCTTGCGGCTTTGCTGGCCTTTGTTGCGCACAATACCATATTGCGACTGGAAGTCGTTTCGCCACGAGTTCTTACCCGTCTTTTTTTCGTTCAAGGCATTAAAAAATACACCGAGCGCGACGGAGTTGACACCGCCGCCCGTCCAGTTGGAGCTAAACGATCCCTGGTTGAGATTGGCACCGAATTCGATCTTGTGCCAGGCCGTATCCTTGGCTGTTTTCAGCCGGCCGGCATTGATGGTATTGGAGAAGTCGGCTTTGTTTTGTGCAAATGCTGCTGATAATGAGAAAATAAGGAAAAAAACTACAACCGGAATTACCGTCCTTGTGCGCATACCCGAAAAAATACTATTTAATAATCGGGCGAATATATTCGTGTTGTGGCGTTTCAAGCAAGTTTTTTGCTGGTAAAATTTGCTTGAAAAGGGCTCGCTATCGCAGTGTGGCCCTATATTTTTACTTTTTTGCCACCGATTTCTTTTTCGAAGCGTTGGCCTTCGGGTTATGGGCAAGACAAAGATTGATCCAATATTGAAAATCTTCACGGGTACGCATGCCCTCGTCGCTCACGTACACGTAACCCTTCATAGGCCTGCTGGCAAAATCCATTTCGCGGCATCCCGGACGCTCGATGGCCGCGTCGAAGGCCTCTTCGCCAACCCGGCACATCATTTCTTCTCCAATCACCCCGACACACATTTTGTCGTTGACCATGTAACAAACCCCTCCGAACATCCGCTTCTCGATTACGTTTTCCTGTCCTGACAACGCTTCCCGGATGCGATCGCTCAATTTTTCGTTGAATGCCATAATATGAAAGATGAAATGGTGCTATTTAAGGTAGTTATATTTTTTCAAAACTTAAAATGCCCAAATTCGAATACAAAGTCATTGATCAAGAATGTGTTTTTGTTAATGAGAGTAATTTCTATTTTAAAAATGCAGCTTATTGTTGAAATAGATAATAGAATTTTGGCTAATGCGAATATGGAATAGTTATTTATTCACGTTCTGTGATAAACTGACTCACAAATCTCCATTAGTTCATGAAAAAAACGATACAATGCTCCATTCTTTTCGCGGCATTATTTTTATTTCTTCACCTGGATGTTGCTGCCCAAATAAGTGTTGGTCTCCGCGGCGGTGTCAATTTCTCGAATTTGAGAGTGCCTACTCCCATTGAATATAAATCAAAAGCCGGTGTCAACGCAGCATTGCTGTTCAATATGCCGGTTAACCGGTATTTCAGCCTGCAAGTGGAACCGGGGTTTTCCCAGCGCGGCGCGAAATTTGATTTTGACGGGGTATGGCTTGCGGGCCCTGCCGGACAGAGAACCCGGACTTTTGGGGAAATTTCGTTGGGCTATGTTGAAGTGCCCGTGCTGTTTCAATATAAACCGCGTATAGGCAAATTCGAAGGTATTGTGTCGCTGGGCCCCGAATTCCGGTTCCGTTTAGGGCCGCAGAAAATAAAATCGACTACCCAGAAATATCAGAATGGAGTATTGTTGGAGGATAGTTATACAGAATATGATCTCACACAACCCAATGGTTACCGGGCATTCGATTTTGGTTTGACAGGAGGCGCCGGAGTGGCTTATCCCCTTCAATTTGGAAAAATATTTACCGAGGCGAGATACCATTATGGGCTAAGAAAAATGTCCGATGCAGATTTATACAACAAAGGGGTTTCCATACATTTAGGCGTTTTGATACCACTTAAAAAATAGTATTGTAAAAATTCGTGTGCTATTTGTTTTGGACTTAATTCCGAAAATGAATTTTTAACTAATAGTTCGGACGGCGTGTAGCCTACAATTAGGTTCTGTTTCAAAGCCTCCCTTCGGGTAATTTTCCCGCCTTCATCGACTGGATTTGCTGCGGTGTAAATGCGTCGGTATAAAGCGCCGGATCGAGGTGGTAACAGCGGAACAGTTCGGCGATAAAATGCATGCGGTCCGGCAAATCGGCCCAGTCGATCGCGCCGCTTTGAGCCAGGCTGTCGGGGGTGGGATCTATTTTCGAAAGCAACGCGGTCAGGTCCGTACACGACAGGTGCAACAATGCGGCCGGGTAGGACTTGTTCAAATCCTTTCCGAGCGAGAGGTGCAGGTCCGGTGGAATTGTCAATGTCATGAGGTGCGCGGTGAGTTGTTCCCTGACAATGCTTTGCAAGCGCGTCATCAATAGGTCGATAGCGACATCCAGCCGGGACGTTTTGCCAGTGATTTTCAGATAGGCGAGCCGGATGCGCGCCATCCTGCTGTCGGGTGGGAAAAAGGCATCTATGATTTTCTTCCGGACAAGCTCCTTGTCTATGGTAAACGCCGCATTCAGCGACGCGGCAATTTCCGGTTGCAGTCGCGTCTGTTCATGGAACCCGATTTCAAGATTGGCGAGCAGCTGCAATTCCGTCCGCAACTGCGCGTCTTCTTCAAAAAATGCCTGATGGTAGTGGGTAAACGCCTGTTTGAGATATTGCTGGCCGTCGGGAGGGTTACCTGGGCGCAATGCGGCACAGAATGCATTTAACCGCTGCTGGTCAAATGCATTATCTCCGAACCCGGCATCAAAGAACCGTGCAAATTCCCAGCCGATCTCCTCGAAAACCTTGCGGTTACCCTGGGCAACGGCTTCGCTCGTCGCATCGATGATGCCCGCCAGCCAGGTATTATGGATAATGCCGGGCAGTTTTTGTTGCAAAGCACCGTCGATCCCCAGTTCCCTTGCAATGCGCCAGATCAGTTTCAATTCCTCGATTTGGCCGAGGTTCAGCCTGGCTTCCAGGCTCCGCAGCAGGTCTTCGCGGCGGATGCTCTGCCCAGCCTGCTTCGAGGCCCATGTAGCGAATGTACACCAGTTGGCAACCAGACCGGTGCGGCTAACGAACGCCGTTGAAAGTTCGCAATAGCACTGCGTAATGCGTAAGTTGCGGATCGTGGCATCGGAGATCGCCGCGATGGCCCGTACTTCGTCCGGGGAAGGTATATGCATAACGGATTGTTTTCCTTGTGGGATTAAAAATAGCAAAACGGCAGAGGCGGAGCGAAATAACCTAGTGAAAGGTGCGGAGGTATCCGCCATTACGATAATATTGCGAAGGTTTCGCTTCGAAAGGCGACAAAATCACGATATTCCGATATGACTAATCCCAAAGGCCGTTTTCTGGCAAATGTGTTCCCGCTGGTGGCTGGCCAGGCCTTTTTTCAAACGGCGGGAATACTGGTCGCGGCATTATCCGGGCTTGTCGGGTACAACCTGGCCGCAGACAAAGCCCTGGCGACGTTGCCCGTCGCGGTGGTTAGCATCGGCACGGCCTCCGCGCTGATTCCCGCGTCGATGTTGATGAAAAAATACGGACGAAAGCGTGGCTTTATGGTCGGGATCGGGCTGGGGTTTTTGGCAGGTGCATTGACCTCGCTGGGTATCTACCTGGTCGATTTCCGGCTGTTCATCATCGGCAATATGTTTGTCGGGGCATACCAGGGCTTTTCGCAGTATTACCGGTTTGCGGCGGCGGAGTCTGTGCCGGAGGCCGACAGGAGCAAAGCCATTTCGTGGGTTGTTTCGGGCGGTGTGTTTGCCGCCGTTGCCGGGCCGTCCATTGCGCGGCTTACCAGGGATATTGGTGACATACCATTTCTGTATTCCTACATATCGATCATGGCCTTGTCGGTTTGCGCTTTGGCGGCAGTCTCCCGTATCCGGCACGATACGCATGAAGCCGCTATTCAGGAGCCTGCACACGACGGACGTCCGCTTTCGGAGATACTGAAACGGCCTGCATTCATCGGTGCCATTACTTCTTCCGCAGTGGGGTCTGCCGTGATGGTGATGGTAATGACCGCCACGCCCATTACCATGAAATTATGCGGGTATAACGCAGACGATTCGTCGCTGGTTATTCAATGGCACGTGCTGGGCATGTTCGTGCCTTCTTTTTTCACCGGTAATCTCATCCAGCGTTTTGGTGCAGTGCGGGTTATTTCCTGCGGTATTTTCATATTTCTGCTGCATTTGTCGCTGGCCTTATCGGGAACCGCCATTTTTCATTTTACCACCGGGCTGATCTTCCTCGGCATAGGCTGGAATTTCATGTTCATCGGGGGCACCGCGCTGCTGACAAAATCCTACGCGAATGGCGACCGGGCCAGAAGCCAGGCGTTTCATGACTTCCTGGTATACGCAGTGGCCACTTTGTCGTCTTTCATGGCTGGGGCCGCCCTCGACCATTGGGGATGGAATGTCGTGAACCTGATCGCCGCTCCATTGTTGATCGCTGCTTTTGCGGTCCTGCAATGGTATGCCATGACGGAACGAAAGTCGCAAGTTACTTAATAGGAGGGCGATCGGCTCCGGTTAGAGAGGGTTGTAAACGTGCTATTTCTTTTCTGCAATCCTGTCGCCCAGCAGTTTGGTTTCGGCTTCGGTAAGCTGATCGACCAATGCATATCGTTGCGTTTTCGTAATGGCCATCTCATCCATAGCATCGACCATGTTTTTATAGCGCGAAACAGCGGTTGGTTTGATTACCACAATCAGCGAACGTTCATCGTTTCCTTCGCGAGGCAAGGCGGCGACACGTTTTTTCGCGGCGAAGATCACATTCCTGAGGTCGAAGCCGGGACGAGTGGTTTTGAGTGACAAGGCAGCTCGCTCATCCGTTGCGGCAATGCCGTCGAGGTAATAAACTGCATCGTGATTGCCCAGGAAAAGGGTCAAAACTCCGGATGCACGGATGGGCTCGGTGTCGACGACGGTGTTTTTTTCGGGAAAGAAGACCGACATCGATGTAGGCTTGCTCATGGTGGTCGCGAGCATGAAGAACGTGATCAGCAAAAAGCCGAGATCTACCATGGGTGTCATATCGACGCGGGTCGAAATCCGGCTTCTCATTCGGCCGGCACCCGCGCTGCGGGCATTGCCGGATACTTCAATTGCTGCCATTGGTCAGGTTGGTTAGTGGTTGAAAAGAGTGGTTAACCTTGTTGATCAAATATATAATTTAATTTAATATAAAAACAAACTTTGCGTAGTCTTTTTTACAAGGCCTTACACTGCGATTTTCGGCTGGCGGAGCATTTTAAGATGTTCGGAGGGCGTAAAACCGGTGATTTCCTTGAAATAACGATTGAAGGAGGATTTGGCCTTGAACCCGGATTTGTAGGCGAGCGAGAGGAAGTTGACCTCTTCCGGCCGGGCCGACGACAGCGATTCGATCTGTTTCAATGCGTAGGCGACGCGATACTCGTTGATGTATTGGTAGAAAGATTTTCCGGCCAAACCATTCAAGGTCTCCGAGAGGTGGTATTTGTTAATGCCCGTCAGGCTGGCCAGCTTGTCGAGGCTCAGGTCGCAATCGGTGAAAAAGTGGTGCCGGTGCATTTGCTCTTCCAGCGAGGCCCAGATTTCCTCCTGTTTTTCCGCCGGTAACACTGCTTTTTTGGACAATGCCGCTTCCGTCGTTTCGTTTTGCAGCAACTGCGGCGGTGCGGTCGTACCTGTGGTGATCTGTTCGGAAAAAACCGTAACAGCCGACGCTGCACCCGCCACATATTTGTAATACACAATCAGGACGCAGATTCCGCTCAATGCAGTGTAAGTAACGATCCGGACGGGGATCATCAGGTCGGCGTGAAAGAATGTGTTGGCAAAATAGACCGGCGCGGAAATCAGGACCATTCCCAGAAAGCACCATGCAATAATCGATACAATACGTTTCTCCACGACTTTGCTTGCTTCAAAGCTGTTCCGGAGCCGCAGGGCGAGCGTCGCGTAGCCGATGTCGGACGCCAATATGCAGGCGTAACTACCCAGGTTATACCATTTGAGCAGCTTGTACCCCGATGTACCCGAAAACAGGATAACTCCAGCGATGGTAAAATAGGCGATTGCGCCCGTGATGAAGGGGAGGAACACATACCAGCGCGTGGCGGGCACGAAGGTGTCGTCACTTACTTTGCGCGCATACAGGTACACGAGTGGCCCGTAGCAGAAGCCGATAAACGTATTCATCTGCTGCCTTACCTGCTCGTCGCTCACAAAGTTGTAAATCACAAATTTGATCGAAAGATGGCAGGCGATACATGCGATAAACATGATCAGCAGCGTGTCGGCGCTCGTCCGCACTTTGCCTTTCCATAGCATACCCGCGGCGACCACCGCCTGAAAGATGCCGATTGCGATAATGTGATGCATGTATGGGATAGTTGCTCACCTGCAAAGGTACATGCCGAATGTTACCTGGGTGTTAACGAACCGCTTGTCATCAGTTTCCGGGCTGCTCCATTTTGTTTCTTAATGATTTATTAATAGTCGGACAACTGGTTGTTATCCAGTGTGATGCTGGTATCAGCCCAACGAGTGGGACGTTGCTCCGTACCAGTTGTTGGCGTGGGTTGAAGCCGGGTAGGCGCTCCCGCACCTTTGCCGGAAACAATTTCGGACAACGATGTACACTTTTACAAAAAACGGCCCCCTCACCGGAAAACACTTCAAATACCTGCGGCTATCGGCGGTGCTGGTAATGCTCTCATTCGGCCTGCATGCGCAGACGATCAAAGGCGTGGTGATCAGCAAGGAAGGCAGCCTTCCCGGCGCGACGGTCGGGATGCCGTCCCACCAACTGTTTGCCTCCACGGAAATCGATGGCTCGTTTACCCTGAATGCGGCCCGGGAGGGAAGCTCGCGGCTGGTCATTTCTTATGTGGGCTACGGCAGAAAGGAAATCGACATTACCATTGGCAAAGGCATTACTGACCTTGGTAATATCGAACTGCGGCCCGACGAGCAGAATACACTCGGCGAAGTGCTCGTGACAGGCAGCATGGCGCCATCTCAGATCAAGGCGATGAGCATAAAAAGGAACGCGAATGCAATCATCGATGTGATGGCCTCGGACGCCATCGGGAAACTGCCCGACCGCAATATTGCCGAGGCGGTACAGCGCATGCAGGGCGTCGCGGTGGCCAGGTACCACGGCGAGGCCGATCAGGCCACGGTTCGCGGCACGCCTTTCGCGTGGACATCCACACTTTTCAACGGGAGCCGGCTGCCAAGTTCGAATGTACTCGGGAACCGGTCGTCGGTACTGGACGCCGTCCCTTCGGAAATGATCCAGTACGTGCAGGTGGCAAAAGCTGTCACGCCCGATATGGAGGGAGACGCCATCGGGGGCGCTATTAATTTCATCACGAGAACGGCCCCGGCTTACCGGCAGCTCAATGCAAGCCTGGCGGGAGGCTACAATTCGTTTTCAAAAAACGGCACTTACAATGCGTCGCTGATCTATGGCGACCGGTTTTTTAAGGACAAGCTGGGCGTGGTGGTGGCCGGCGCGATCTGGGACCGCCAATGGGGCGCCGATGCCTTTGATGTAAGCTATAATACGAGCCTGGCCGATCCTGTACAGAAGAAATCCATCAATTCGGTGATGTTCAAACGGTATATGGGGAAACGCCAGACCATGGGTTTGAGCTTAGGCATGGAATATAAACTGAATGGTGCCAATAAGCTGTTTTTCAGGGGGATGTTGAATAAATTCAATGATATCCGTCCGGTATCGGAATCCTACATTGACTATTCTAACAGCCGTTATCAGTACAATTACCGCTATTCGCATTACCAGACCGCTATTCGGGGCGGCGAAATCGGCGGGGACCACCAGCTTTCGGCCAGGCTTAAACTGGATTGGTCGGTAAGTGATTATACTTCAAAATACTTCCTAGAAACCCCGCCTACCTACGGGACCAAAGGCTTACCGATCGCGACTTTCCGGCAGAAAATCACGGGCGGGTTCAAGAACCTTTCGTCGGATGGCAAACGCTACTGGGGCTTCGATTCACCCGACGGCTCAGGAGGCGACCCGATGCATTTCGATGCCGGGTTAGCCAATGCCTCTGAAACGATGGACCCGCAAAAATTGCTGCTCCAGCAACTGGTCATCGCGCAGCTCGATAACAGCGAGCACGACCGGAATGCCCAGCTGAATGTGCAAACGGAAGTTTCGAAAACGATCAAACTCAAATTCGGCGCGAAGTACCGGCACAAATACCGGGAAAGCACCTATGGTTCGAGCATTGTGTTCATGCCAGGAGCGGCGCTTGGTGTGCCCAACGCCCCGGCGATGCTGTCCCTGGCCGGTTTGCAAACGGCTAAACCGGCACGCGGAACTGAATTCTTTGGCCAAATGCCCGGCAGCCATAACCAATATCTGATGGACCCGCTGACGAAGGACCAGTTGTTTAACCTGTACCGTACGGAATCGCTTTCGAAAAACGGGTTCGTCGAAGTGACGCCGAAAACCAACCCGACGGCACTCTACGAAGGCTCCGAGCAAGTGGCTGCGGCTTATGTGATGGCCGAATACCAGCTCAGCGACCGGCTTCGCGTCGTGGGTGGCGTGCGCAACGAGTACACCTACATGGACCTCGAGGGCTCGGCAGCTACTATTGCCGGCACGCCGGCCACGACCGTGATCACGCCTACCAACGTGGTGAACCGTTATAATGCGCTGCTGCCGATGCTGCACTTCAAATATGCGGTGAATGCCCAAACCAATGTGCGTGCGGCTTATACCAGGACTTTCATCCGCCCGAACTTCGGCGATATGACGCCGGGCACTTCCATCGACAATACCAAAACGCCGATGACCATCAGCCAGGGTAATCCCGATTTGAGACCTACATTTTCAAATAATTTCGATTTGATGGGCGAGCATTACTTCCGGAATATCGGCCTTCTTTCCGGCGGGGTTTTCCATAAGCGGATCGAGGACGTGGTGTTCTCCAATATGGGAATGCAGAAGATCGACGGGAACGATTACCTGGTGACGCAGGCCAAAAACCTTCAAAATGCGTCACTACTGGGTTTCGAGGCGGGCATTAACAGAAGGCTGGATTTCCTGCCCGGTTTCTGGTCGGGATTCGGGGTGGAGGTCAACTACACATTCATCGACAGCCGCGTAAAGGTGCCGCGGGGGGTGGAAGGGAATGTCAGCACGGACCGTACCCAGTTACCGAACCAGTCGAAAAACCTGTTTAATGCCATCCTGTTCTACGAAAAGAACAATGTGATGATACGGCTCGCCGGGAACTACCGCGGGGCGTCTGTCGAAACCATCAACCAGCAGCTCGGGCCTGACTATTACATCTGGACCGACGCCAATTTCACCATCGACGCTTCGGCCACCTATACGATCAACAAGCGCCTGCGGGCATTCGTGGAGCTTAACAACCTGAGCGATTCGCCTGTCAAAATGTATATAGGCGACCGCCGCCGGACTACCTCCACGGAATGGTACGGCCGCAAAGGACAAGCCGGGCTGCGTTGGGACATCATCAAGTAATTAAATCCATTTCATTAATACTGACTCATGAAAAAACTGATTTTCTGTTTAGCATTTCTCATTCCCCTGATTTCATTCGGCCAGCTCGCCGACAGCACACGCCGGCTCGTACACGTACGCGGGGCTGTTAACTTCCGCGATGTGGGCGGTTATAAAACCACCGACGGTCGGCAGGTAAAATGGAACAGGGTATTCCGCAGCGCATCCATCCAGGGACTGACACCGTCGGACCTCGATACGCTACGGGCAAAACAGATTTATACCGTTATCGATTTTCGCGGCAAGCAGGAATCCGCCCAGGCGCCGGATCGTCTGCTGCCTCAAACCGACTATTTGCTGAGCCCGGCCGGAAGCGACGACGGTATGATGTCGAAAGAGCGTATGAGCCAGATGTTCAAAGGGGACGGCTTTCTGGAAGAGTTTTATGGAAAAGGAGGGATTAAATACTTCGGAGAACGGTACCGGCCTCTTTTTCAGAAATTGCTGGTCATGAATGACACCACCGCGATGCTTTACCACTGCACCGGTGGCCGCGACCGCACCGGGATGGCAACCGCATTGTTTCTGTACACGCTCGGCGTTCCAAGGCAGACAATCAATGAGGATTTCACCGCATCCAATATTTATCTGCGGCCCATGATGGGACGAATGATGAAACCCCTGGCCGAACAGACGGGCATGAGTGTGGAGCAGCTCAATAAGAAAATGGAACTCCGGCCCGAACTGCTGGACATTTTCTTCGAGGCCCTGAAATCCGAATACGGCAGCGTGGAAGCATTTATGCAGAAAGAACTGGGGATTGGGGAGAAGGAACTGGGGGTGCTGCGAGCTAAATACACCATTTAATGCGATACCAAATAAATCCGCCAGCAAAGCTGATTTGCCGGCGGATTTCTATTTTCCTCGCGCGGAGGCGCCTTCATATTCCTTCAAACATGTATCCAGCGGCTTGCCCTGGTTGTAGATGCAGTCGCAAAACTGTTGGCAGGCTTCCGGGCTACTGTTGCCCGGGCAGCCATTCGTGCATTCCTCGGCGGAATTACCGGGGCGGATGTCGTACATGTAAAGGTTGCCGATGATAACCGCCGCAATGACCGCGATCACGAGACCGAAGAATGCGAAAGGGAATTTGTTGCTGCCCGACTTGTAGGTCGGTATGCCCAGGTTGGTCGTTTTAAATGGCATAATGTACCGGATCCTGTCGAAGTACCAGCAAAGCAGGTAGCTATTCGCGAGTAAGATTAGCGTGACAATGCGTGTACCTTCGAAACGGGTGGCATGGACCAGCACGAATATATTGAACATGATAGGGAAAGCCATGAGCGCGCCCAGCACAGCCGTACGCGGAATGAGCAATAGGGCAGCGGTGATCAGTTGCCCGGCGCCGATGAACGTATAATAAAAGCCGGTCAAATGCAGCGCATCGAAATAATGCCCCAGCGGATGGTTGGAGGGCAGTGCCGTGAACCTTTCTCCCATGACCTTCACCATGCCCGAGGGAATAAAGGCCATCGCCACGCCAATGCGGCAGAAAACGGCGAAGTAGCGAAACCATTTGTTCCCTTTCGCTTCCAGGTAAAATGCAGCCAGGCGGTTTAGAAGACGCATATCGGTTTTAAAATTTTTCAAATATTTAAAAAGTACTTTGCAATTCAAAGTAAAATGGAGAAATCTTTTTTGATTCTTGAAAGATAGCATCATGCTTATTGTCTGTGGCGAATTTTCGACAATGAAATAGTATTAATTATTACTCAACTGGTGGTTACAATGGCCTAGATTAGCGGGTCGCAGACTTCTCTAATCAACCGTCATATGCAAAAAACATTTTTACGAACCGCGCTGATAATAACCCTCGGATCAGGCATTCTCAGCACCACGTATGCACAGGTGGGCATTGGCACGCAGACGCCCGATGCCAGCGCGCAGCTAGACATCGTTTCTACCGCCAAAGGCCTGCTCGTGCCCCGCATGACCTCAGCCCAGCGGACAGCCGTGGTGAATCCGGCCGAAGGTTTGTTGGTGTACGATACAGACAGCAAACACTTTTGGTTTTACACGGGCGGAAACGGCTGGGGCAAGCTGGACAATGAGCCGTTCACATTGCCTTATGCCGCCACGCAGAGCAGTGTTCCCGGTTTGATGACGATCACCAACCAGGCTAACGGATATGCCGCAAGTTTTAAGGTGGACCAGATTCTGAGTACCAGTGCGGCCGTGCGAGGGGAAGTGAATTCTCAATTTGCCAATTTCGGAACAGCAGGTATTCTGGGGATTGCTTCGGGCGGAGCCGGAACGGCAGGGACTTTTTACGCCAATAATCCGGACGGGAACGGGGACGCGGTTATTGCGAAAACGGATGGTGACGGTGATGCCATTCTGGCTCAGGCGGGCAAAGAGGGCCATGCAATTCATGCTTATCACGCGAATGCAGGAAATGCTATTACGGCAACCGTATTAGGTGCAGCGTCGGGAAAGGTGGCTTTCTTCGAGAGCACGGCCCAGAACAACACTAACAACGTTGTCGAAATCAATACGCGGGGCAAGGGGAATGCCTTCCTGGCTAATCACAGGGGGACGGCCGGCAATATAGCCGTTTTTCAGACTGCCGGGGCGAACGTCGCCCGCATCGACAGGGCAGGTGTGGGGTATTTCAATGGGGGCACGCAAAACTCCGGTGCCGACCTCGCAGAAGCTTTTGAGGTAACGGACAACATTGCCGACTACGAACCGGGCGATGTGCTGGCAATCGCCACGGAAAAAGACCGGACGGTCGAGAAAAGTGCCGGTGCTTATTCCGCATTGGTGCTGGGCGTGTACGCCACCAAGCCCGGCGTGCTGCTCACAGACCAGCCGGTGGGCGTGGAAGCGATCGGCAGGGTACCTATGGGTGTGGTGGGTGTGATCCCCACAAAGGTGTGTACCGACGGCGGGGCTATTCGCCGGGGCGATTTGCTGGTGACGTCCTCGCGCCCGGGTGTGGCCATGAAAGCCGATCCCGGGCAGGTGAAACCGGGACAGGTGATCGGTAAGGCATTGCAGAACTACGCCGGGGATGGGGTCGGGAAAATCAATGTATTTGTCAATGTCAAATAGGTAAAAGGGCTGCCTGACAGCCGGCAGCCCTTTACTACTCGCTTTTCAGGATTTTTGCCGGATTGCTTCGCGCGGCCCGGGCGGTTTGAGAGCCGATCATGACAAGCGCAAGTAACATGACGATCAACGCACCGCCGAGCATTTCGGGAATGCCGATGGGCTGGCGATAAGCAAAGCGGGTAAGCAGCACTTTGTCGAATAGCAGGTAGGTGGCAGGCAGGGCTATCAGCGCAGCGACGGCCAGCAGCGTGATGAAGCCCCGGCAAAGCAGGTACATCAGTCCCGGCTCACTGGCACCCAGTACTTTACGTATGCTGATTTCCTTCAACTTGGTTTCAGTCGTGAATACGACCATGCCGAAAAGGCCAAGTGTCGCGATGCAGATAGCCAGGAACGCCAGAAAGCCGATGACTTTTACCATCATCGAAAACTGGCTGTATGCGTCTTCAATCTGGTCGTCATAAAAATTCGCTTTCAGCGGGTGTACCTTGTCGAACCGTTTCCAGGCCGCTTCAATTTTTCCCATCGTGCTTTCGAGGTCGGTGGGAGCGATTTTGAGGTTCAGGTAGCCCCATGGTTCGCTTTGGGAATAGCGGAACATCACGGGTTCGATTTTGTTTTCGACGGTTCCGTAATGAAAGTCTTTCATCACACCGACTATCGTCAGGTCTTGCCCGTCGACCGACAAAACATGCCCTAATGCCTTCTGCGGATCGCGCCCGCCTATATTAAACCGTTTCAGAACCTGCTGGTTGACGATCAACTCGCTTTCTTTTCCTTTTTCCGGACGCAGCTTGAAGTTGCTGCCGCTCATCAGTTTGTGTTGGTGAATAGGAAGATAGTTTTCGTCTACCGTATTGACCCAAATCAATGCGGAATCTCCGGGCGACGTGTTGCTCGGACGATATTTTACATCAAAACCATACATGGATCCCACGCTGGGAACCATGCTGGAGTGAGATATCCGTGTCACTCCGGGGATTTCAGAGAGTTCTTTTTTCAATATCGCTGCGTCGGCACCATTAAGTTTGATATTCAGGATGTTTTCGGTCGTGAAGCCAAGGTCGAAATTCAGGAAGCCCTTGTACTGGCTGTACCCTACGAGCGTGGTGGCGATGAATACCAGCGAGAGGGTGTATTGTGCCACAATCAGCACCCGCCGTAACCCGATGTGTTTGAAAATCCGGAGCCCGGAAGCATCTTTCATGGCAGACAATGCATTGATTTTCGAAAAGAAAACCGCCGGAAGAAATCCTGCGACCAGGCCGGTAATGATTGCCAGCGCGATAAACGAAAGCACGGACGGAACTGAAAGGTCGAGTTTGAATATTTCGGGAATATGCGGATCGAGCGCCAGGAATTCACGCCGCAAAAGCAGGTACAACCCGAAAGAAAAGAGCAGTGCCAGGAAGGCGATCATGACCGCCTCGATCATGAATTGCCCCAGTACGTGGCTCCTGTGCGCGCCGATGATCTTGCGTACGCCTACCTCGCGCGAGCGCCTGAGCGACCGTGCGACCGACAGGTTGGTATAATTGAAGCAAGCCGACAAAATGATCACAAAAGCGAGCCCGCCTAATATCCAGAGCGTAATAGGCTCCATACGCGGCCCCATATTGTTGGACAACTTCCGACCCAGGGCGATATCTTTCAACGGTTGGAGCGACAATGTTACTTTTCTATGTAGCAGGGCCTTGTTTTCTTCAGCACTGATTTGATTGAGTGCCCGCTGTATGGCTGCTGTACTGCCGTTTTTGGAGAGGGTCATATAGGTATAGTTGGACCATACATTATCCCAGTTATAAAATCCATCCTGCTTTTTGCCCATCGTTGCATCCGCGCTGGCGAACGACAGAAGGGCATCGAAATGGATGTGAGAAAGATGTCGAACATCCCTGGCGACGCCGGTAATCTGGTAGTCGAGCGTATCGAAGCGCACAGTCTTGCCCAAAACATGGGTATTACCGAACAACCGCTTTGCCGTTTTTTCTGTCAAAACCAGCGAATAGGGCTCTTTGAGCGCCGTTAGCGGATCGCCTTCGACGAGTGGAAAGGTAAATACCTTAAAAAATGACTGATCTGCCCAGGTACCTTCGAGGGGGAACGTGTGTTGTCCCACCTTGGCATCCCCTGAAAAGCCATTCCGCAGTATCGTAAAATTCTCTACACCCGGAACGTCGCGGGCAAGCCTTTGGGCGGTTCTTATGGAGGTGGACGCGAGGTCCGTCGACGCATTGCCGTCGTTCTGATGATGGGTGATAACCCGGTAAATGCGGTCCCTCTTTTCATGGAAATCATCATAGGAACGCAGGTCGTTCACGATGGCGATCACCAGCAACCCGACCGACATGCTCACAGCAAGGCCGACGACATTGATGAACGAAAAGAGTTTGTTGCGGACGAGGTTACGTCTCGAAGTCCTGAAATAGCTGCCGAGCATCATGAAATAGGTTAGAAAAGTGAGAGGTTCTATTTTGCGGATGGTATAAGGCCGCAGAAACTTGATTACGTCGAGCCAATAGGTCAGCCGGGCGCGACGGAGACCTTTCCGGCCCACATTCCGGATAAAGTACTCGTAGAGATCGCCTTCCAGATCTTCGAGCAGCCGGGGCCGGCAATACCATCTCAGGAAAGCCGTGGCCCATTGCGGAGGTTGCGGATCCTTGTTCATATCGAGCCTTCCAAGTTAAAGCCGGGGATATTCCGCCAGATGGCCTCGCGCAGCTCCTTCGCCCGCATGAGCGCTACCTTGCCCGCATGCGTTACTTCATAAAAGCGCTTCCGTTTGCCGCCCCTCGTGGCGCTGGCATCTCCAAGATGGCTTTTAGCCAGCCCTTTTTCTTCCAGCCGGTTGAGCACGGCGTGGACCACACCCAGCTTGGCCGAGCGGCCTGTATACCTCTCCAGTTCATCACAAATCGCCACGCTGTACGCTTCGGTACTGAGTGCTGCTATGGTGAGTAATACCAGTTCTTCAAACTCGCCAAGGTTAGTCCCTTTCATCTGGCCGACAGTATGTTAGTCTATTTAGTCATTAAATGTATGTATTATCGAAATATAAAGTCATGTTTTGTATGTAAAATATTTTTTTGAAACAGTCATTTATATCATCTGTTGATCCTTATCATCTTTATCCCCGGTCTGATGGGATGGGGCGATGGGATTTGTGCAATGGGGTAGGGGCAAAAAAAGAGGTTGCCGATGCCGGCAACCTCGCTGTCAAAAGTCACTATTCATGACAATACATAACTATATCTGACTATTCCTGACGACACCGCACGCTACCAGCCCGGATTCTGGCCCAGGGCCGGGTTTCTGATGCGATCGGGTTCCGGAATGGGGTAGAGGTATTTCTTATCCGCCCATTCGCGTGCGCCGGGGTTCCACATTACCTCACCGGAAGTGCCTTTCGACAGCTGGATACGACCCACGGCTGTCGACGGGCTTACATCCACGAATGCAATACCCGGAGTGGTCGAAGTAGGTTTGGTACCCTGATAGAAATACACGTCATTCTTGCCGTCGCCGTTCAGGTCGTATTCGCCGAGGGCTGGCACATACATCCCGTTCATCGGCGTATCCTGAAACAGGTTACCCAGTTTCCATCTTCTCAGATCGTCGGGACGGAGGCCTTCGAAGACCATTTCCGTTCCTCTTTCGCGCAATACTTCGAGCAATACCGCATTGTTGAACTTGCCGCCGAAGAACGACACCATATAAGGATCGGCTGTGGTAGGAAGGCTCGTCAACGTCGCGCCTGTGATTCCCGCACGTTTGCGGAGTGCGCCGATGGTGCTGGTCCATTCCGCATCGGTCATCTTGTCAAGCTCGGTCAATGCTTCCGCTTTGTTCAGGAGCACTTCTGCCCAGCGCATGATGATATGCGCGTTGTCGTTACGGCTTTCATCGTCGAATGGAAAGCGTTCGTCGTAGCACCATTTGATCGGCTGGTAGCCTGTGTAGGTCTGGCTGAAATTAGGCGGAGCAATAACAGACACGCCGTTTTCGGTACGCGTGTAATCGCCGGTGCGGATGGTTTGCTTCAAACGCAAGTCCCGGTTCTTGACCTCTTCCACGAAAGGAGTTGTTTCGTAACCCTTTTTGCTGGTGAAAGGCGTACCATCCAGGTTCAGGTAGGTGTTTACAAAACGGCGGGTCAGGCTGGGACGGTTGCCGTAGGTAGGACTGATGAACCGGCGGTTGGCCGAGCTGTACACTTGCAAACTGGCGCTCAATGCAACCGAAAGAATGGTTTCGTCGGCGAACGCGCTTTTCGCGATGAACAGTTCGCGGTAAGCCCTGTCCGGCGAGGTCGAATGCAGCGTGTAGCCGGTGATCGCATTGGCTTCCTTCACCACTTCCTCATACCAGGTATTGGCGGTGGCCTGCTTGTTGTCCTCGGTATGGTATTTCCGCCACGATGCCTCGAACAATGCAATCCGCGTTTTGTAGGCGCGGGCCACGTTTTTGGTAATGCGCGTCACCGACGGGTCGGAGGTGAGCGTAATGTTCGCGATCGCGAAGTCGAGGTCCGCAAGTACTTTGTCCATTACTTCGTAACGGTTCATACGCGGGCCGTACAAGGTAGCATCGTCCTTTACGTCGATCGTCTTTTCGATCCAGGGTACATCACCGAACCTTTTTACCTTATCAAAATAAAACAAGGCCCGGAAAAAGCGCGCCAAGCCGAGGTAATGGTTTTTGGTAGCGACGGTGCTTTTTTCTGTGTTTTCTATAAAATAGTTGATGTTGCGCAGCTGTGACCAGCTCCACCCGCTACTGGTGATCGGGCTCAATGCATTCACGGCCAGGTAATCGTCTACGCCATTGCGGGCTACGAGGTCGGAGTTGTCGTCGATCTGAAAAACCCCTACATCCGTGTTGGGGAGCAGGTCGTAAAAGGAGGTGGCGTACAATTCCAGGCCACCTTCCGAACTGAAAACTGCTTCGTTGGTAGCAGTATCTACCGGTACCTCGTTGAGGTCGCAGGAGCTTGCCGTAGCGAGCAGCATGACGGCAAGGGTATAGCTAAGTATTTTTTTCGTCTTCATAAATTCCATTAGAAATTGAGTGACAATCCGACCGATACGGACTTCAACATCGGGTAATTATATCCATCGCCTGAGCCGCCGCCGCCGAGGTCGCGGTCAGATCCGTAAATACTCGTCACGTCGGTGTCGCGCGTCCACTTGTACAGCGGTGACCATGTCCAGAGGTTTTCGCTGGATACGTAGATTTTTAGGTCGCGGGCGTGGATTTTCGAGGTAATGCGCTCCGGAATGGTGTAACCTATTTGCAGGTTTCTCAGACGGATATAGCCTACATTCTGCATGTAGCGATCGTTGGCCACCTGCAAGGCACGGCCCGAGCCTTGTGCGATATAACCTACCAGGCGCGGCAGGTAAGCATCGAAGTTACCCAGCTCCTCGCGGTACATATTATCCTGCTGCCAGCGTGGGTACGAGTTGTAAGGGCGGTTGTATTGCCCCCAGAAACGCGCTTCCGACGATGGGTACCAGTTTTGTTTCAGTACCCCCTGGAAGAAAGCGCCGAGGAAAAAGCCGTTCCAGTCGCCCGACAGGTTCATGCCGTAAGTATAACGTGGCTCGGAGTTACCGATAATGGATTTGTCGCCGGAGTTACCCACGCGGTTCAGTCCCTGGTAAATCACGTTGTCGCCATCCAGGTTCTGGAATTTGAGGTCGCCCACGTAGTTTTTGCGGGTGTTGGTATTGGGGATGTTCGCTTGTGAAGGAGATTCGGCGATTTCAGCATCCGACCGGAACAGGCCCGCTACTTTATATCCCCAGATCTCACCCACACGCTGGCCTTCGTAATAGTCGGTCAGGTTTTTGTCGGGGTTGTTATATTTGGTGATGGTCGCTTTGTAGTCGGCCAATGTGAAGCGGACATTGTAATGGAAAGGCTTCGAAGCCATGTTGAACTGGTCATCCCAGGTGATGGAAAGCTCCCATCCGTTGGTCTTCAGATCGGCGTAGTTTCCTTTTGGAACGGTCGTTCCAAAAACTGCGGGGACGGTTGGTCCTACCGTGAACATATCGGTCGTTTTGCGCTGATAAATGTCTCCCGAGAATTGCAGGCGGCTGCTCAGCGCATGGAAATCAAGACCAAAGTTGGCGGTCGTAGATGTTTCCCAGGTCAAACCGTCGGGTACGACACCCGGCATGCTGGTAGCTTGCGGACGGATACCGTTGATCACACGTCCCGATTGCGAAATGCCGAATTTCTCATAGAATGCATAGGGATCGATATTACCGTTGCCCAATGAACCATAGGAAGCGCGGAGTTTCACATTGGAAAGGATTTTAGGGCTTACCTTCCAGAATGACTCCTCGGATACCCGCCATCCGGCTGATACCGACGGGAAGAATGCCCATTGCTGGTCGGTCGGGAATTTGGAAGAACCGTCGTAACGTCCGTTGACTTCGAGCAGGTAGCGCTCGCGGAAGTTGTAATTCAAACGGAAGAATCCCCCCGCAATGGCCCATCTACGGTAACGGCCGGCCGTTGTAATGCTCTGTCCGAGTGCTAGGTTGATATTGTCGGCGTCGCTGTAAACGATACCGTTACGCTGCGCAAAAATACTGTCGGCCCGCGACCTTTCGTAGTTGAAACCGGCCAGCAAGGTGAAGTTATGCGCGTTGTTGAATGACTTCACATAATCCGCATAGAAGTTGGTAGCGAGGTAGTTGATCGTGTTTCTGCCTTCCGCGATGTCGTTGGTGTTGGTACCGGTGTAGCCGATCACCCCTTTGGCGCGGCTGTATGGCACCGGCACGCGCACCTGGTGCGTAGCAAGGTCGGTGTTTTGGAAGGTCATATTTGCCCGGAGCGTCAGCGCTTTTTCGAAAAACTGGGCTTTCAATGCGGTCTGGTTTTTCAGGAAGCGGCGTGTCTGGTCCTGCGCGTTGCGTCCGTAGTAGTAGTCGCCCACGGTATAAGCCGCCGAGAAGGAGAGTGTTCCGTCCGGGTTGGTCAGCGGTGCCAGCGGGTGGCCTTCGTCGGCGATGTTACGGTAAATACCGCTTCCCTCACCGACGTTCAGCGGCTGGTGGTATTTCATCGACGAGAACTCGGTGTTATTGTCCACGCGCAACCACGGGGTGAGCTGTACCCCGCCTTTACCACGGAAGTTGTACATGCTGTATTTGTCGGTGTTGTAGCGGAACAGACCGTCCTGATTGTTGAAACGGCCGCTCAGCAGGTACGTTGCCTTGTCGGTACCACCCGCGATGGAAAGTGCGTGGTCCTGGGCGCTGAGGCGCTTTTTATACAACTGTTTGTACCAGTCGGTGCTGTAAAAGTATTGGTATTCGCCGGTGTTGGGGTTCACTTCCACGCGGGGCAGCGACTGGTCCTCGTATCTTCTCTTGATCTCGGCCAGGTAAGCAGGAGAGAAAGCGATGGTCTTGTTGATCGCCGTCGGTGTGCTGCCGTTATCGTTCCAGCGTGACCATGCGTCGCTGAAACCCTGCGCCCAGGGATAAGAATCCACGATATTGTCGGGCACTTCGGTTGGAGCTTTAATAGAATAGTTAGCCGAATAAGAAACCCGCATTTTACCTTCGGGAGCCGGTTTTGTAGTAATCAATACCACCCCGAATACCGCACGGGCACCGTAAATGGAAGCCGAAGCCGCGTCTTTCAGTACCGAAATGCTCTCGATGTCCTGCGGGTTCAGCATGCGCGGGTCACCTTCCACACCGTCGATCAGCACCAATGCGCTTCCGTTCTGGCCGATGGACGTCGTACCGCGGACGTTGAACGAGGGCGATTGGGTAGGCTTGCCGTCGAACATCCGGATGTTCAGGTTGGGAACCGTACCTACCAGGCCTTGTGCCAGGTTAGGGACCGGACGGTTCTGTAATACTTCCTGTCCTACTTGATCCACGGCGCCGGTCAGGTTCACCTTCTTTTGGGTACCATAACCTACCACTACGACTTCGTTGAGCGACTTGCTGTCTGCCTTCAATGCAACATCAATGGTCGACCGTGTACCGGTCGCAACTTCCTGGCTCGCATAACCTACATACGAGAATACCAGTACGGCGCCGCCGTCGGAGATTTCGAGGGTATAATTACCACTTGCATCGGTGACCGTACCGGCCTGGCTGCCCTTGATAACGACATTCACGCCGGGGATACCGTCGGGAGTGTCGCCATCCGTTACGCGACCTTTAACCTGGCGATCCGCACTCACAATGCTCTTGTGTACGTTACCGGGTAGGGTGCCGGTTTTAGGGGTCGGGGTTGCCCAGGTCGTGCCGCCGATCATCGCGAGCAGCGCCGCATGGGCAATCGATTTTTGTAAGGTGCCTGCGCCAAGCGGCCACCTTTCTTTACATCGATACATATGGGTGTAGATTTTGGGTATGGTGAATGAATTGAGTTAGTTCCGGTTTTGAGGCGACAAAATTGGGCAATCCGCATTATTTACGGCTGCCGCGAATCGCTATTTAACAATATCATAATCTGGATTGACAGACGCGTTAGGGGGGATTTACGCCTCCAAAAGTCAAGAAAGGCTGAACAAATACTGTATTTGTTTAATTATATGGTGAAAAAATAGTAAAAATAAAATAGAGGAGTGCTCTGGCGGTAGCAATGGGTGACATAGAGGAGAGCAGGTGCGGAGAGGGGCGGTTACGATTGGGAGCCTGCGATAGCGGGTTCTCTACGAATGATTGTTAATTTTAAGCGTGTTTAATGATTAAACTAAACCTTATGCAATTTAAATCAACCTCGCTGGCAGCTGCGCTGCTCCTGTTACTGACTGTTAGCTTCCAATCCCTGGCGCAAACCGGCCGCCCCGATCCCGAGAAGAAGCTGACCGAATTGGGCATTACGATACCGAAAAAGAACCCGGGAAAAGGGAACATTCTGAGCGCGGTGCGCGTGGGTAATCTCATTTATCTTTCCGGCCACGGCCCGGACAAACCGGGTGGCGGGCAAATTCTGGGGAAGGTAGGGGATGACCTCACTGTTGAGCAGGGAAAAGAAGCCGCCAAACTTTGCGGTATCGCATTGCTGGCTTCCTTGAAACAGGAGATCGGCGACCTGAAAAAGGTGAAAAGAATCGTAAAAGTATTGGGCCTGGTCAATTCCACGCCCACTCTGACCCAGCAACCACAGGTCATCAACGGCTTCACCGATTTTATGGTGGAAGTTTTCGGCGAAAGCGGCAGGCATGCCCGTTCCGCGATTGGTGTAGCGTCGTTGCCTTCCGGTATTGCTGTGGAGATCGAGATGATCGTCGAAGTGGAGCCGTAAGCAGTTTTTTTGTTGGAAAAACCTTATTATTGAGTGTATTAATCCAAAACCACCAGCACCATGGCTACCGTAAACATTTACCTCACTTTTAACGGCAACTGCGAAGAGGCCTTTAACTTTTACAAATCCGTTTTTGGCGGAGATTTTCCGTATGTAGGCCGTTTCGGGGAAATGCCACCGGGCGACGCCTCATCGGGAGAAGATGGCAAAAGTATGAGTGACGAGGATGCAAACAGGATCATGCATATCAGCTTGCCGATCAGCAAGGAAACGATCCTGATGGGTAGCGATACCGGCGGAGAATGGGCGGCGGGCTATCAGCCTGGGAACAACTTTTCGATCTCGGTCAATGCCGAAAACCGAGGAGAGGCCGATACCCTTTTCGCCGGACTTTCGGCGGGTGGGCAGGTGACCATGCCGCTGGCTGATATGTTCTGGGGGGCATATTTTGGAATGCTGACCGATAAATTTGGGATCAACTGGATGGTCAATTACGACGATCCGGAAAAAATGCAGGGTAAATGACCGTCGGACAGGTACTAACACAACTTGAAGCGCTCGGATCTGAAAAAGTGCGCGCCATGAACACGAAAAATGGCGCGCACGCTAATCAGTTCGGGGTAAAAATGGGCGATATCAGGGCCATCGCGAATAAAATCAAGGTTGACCATGAACTCGGTCTGGCTTTGTGGGAGACGGGCAATATCGAAGCGCAGCTGTTGGGTATGCTGATTATGAAGTCCAAATTGCTGTCCGTCGGCGAGCTCGACCGGTTGGTGCACGGCGTCAACTACCACTGGGTCGCCGATTGGTTTTCGTCCTATATCATTAAAGACCACCCGCAAAAGGAAGAGCTTCGCGAGGTGTGGATGGATTCGGATTATCCGTGGGCAGCCCGTGCGGGATGGAGCCTTACCGCCGGGCGTGTGACGCGCAACCCCGAGGGGATCGACGTCCCGGGCCTGCTCGATCGCATCGAATCCGAAATGCCCGCAGCGCCGTCGGAAGTGCAATGGACGATGAACACTACCCTGGCGCAGATCGGGATCCATTTCCCGGAGCTTCGCGCACGTGCGCTGGCGATTGGCGAAAAGCTGGGCATCTACCGCGATTACCCGGTTTCGAAAGGCTGTACATCGCCGTTTGCGCCAATCTGGATCAATGAAATGGTGAGCAGGCAGAATAAATAATGGCCGCCTAGCGTCTGATCAGGAAAAATCCTTTATCATAGCCGGCCTTCACGTGGTCGATCTCCATTTCCTGCTCGCCCGCGACGAACGATTCGAACTCCATTTTGATTTCGTAGTCTTTAAAATGTTCGAGGAACCGTTTCTCGTTGAAAAACCATGCAGGGTAATGTGCCTCGTAGATTTCCGGCGGTACTACCTGCAGTGTCAGGCGGTCGGGGCGATCGGCTTTGATGAATGCTGTCCTGTCGATGAGGATGTATTTGAAGTCATATTTTTGGATCTCTTCCAAAAACTCATGCGGCTTTTCGAGGTATTGCACTACGCTCGAAAGCAGCAATAGGTCGGCCTTCCGGGCCTTCATGCTTTCTTCGATCGTGAAATGGAATTTCAGGATGTTATCTTCGAAAAACTTCTGTCCGCACCGCACATAATTTTCTTGCTCAACAACGCTCCAATGCAGCTGCACAGCCGGCGGGACGACGTCCTTTACCTGGTAATAGGTGCTGCCCAATGATCCTCCGAAATCCAGGACGTTCAAATTGTTACCACGTTCGACGGCGGCGTAAAGAAGGGCGGAAATGACCGAGTAGGGGTAAACTTTTTTATCAAACAATACCGAATCGCGCTCGTAAACTGCCTGGCCATTCTTTACTTTCAGGAGCGCGTTCTTTGTTTTGTCCAAAATCGCTTCTGCTTCGTAGCCTCCCGACAGCGCAGTGAGTGCTTCCCATTTCTTATAGTCGCCAAACCAGCCGTACGGATTTTTTTTCTTCGGTTTAAAGAAGCCCATAGTAGTCTTTTAGGATCGCCTGCAATTTAAGGGTTTATTTATTAACTACATTATAATACGATCTTAGCATAGTCAACTCGATGATAATGAGCAGGGTTGCGTATTATATAACTGATAGTCAATTAATTCTGTACATAATTTCCAACCTTGTTTTAGGGAAAATCATCCGTTGTATATTATTTTATCAACCGAATGGGTAACTACATTCGCAATTAATCAGTGATATTTGTAGTAGAAGTTACCCTCTTCTACCCCTAACATACTTTAATGCAGAATTTTTGCACCCTTTTTAATTCGGGCTACCTCTCGCGGGGATTGGCGATGTACAATTCGCTGGTCAGGCTAGGGTCGGATTTTCATTTGTACATTTTCGCTTTCGACGACGCTTGCGACGTTCTGCTGCGCCGTCTCAATTTAGCGAATGCGACGATTATTTCCCTGCACGAATTCGAAACGCCCGAACTGCTCGCCATAAAAAGCAGTCGCACGCCGGGGGAGTATTGCTGGACTTGTACCTCTTTCACGATCTGGCACTGCATTCACCAATTTTCGCTCGATCACTGCACCTATCTTGACGCCGACCTGCTGTTTTTTGCCGATCCAAAGGTCCTGACGGACGAAATGGGTGAAAATTCGGTATTGATCACCGCGCACCGGTACGCCGCGCAGTACGATCAGTCGGAAAACAGCGGTATCTATTGCGTTCAGTTTGTTACTTTCAGAAATACGGACGAAGGGCTTGCCGTGCTGGCCTGGTGGATGAATGCTTGTCTGGAATGGTGTTATGCACGCTTCGAGGACGGTAAATTCGGGGACCAGAAATACCTCGACGACTGGACGGAGCGCTTCGCGGGTGTGCACGTGCTCGAACATGCGGGTGGAGGGATAGCGCCCTGGAACGCAATCGATTATTCCTGCGAAAATGTAAACGGAGCGCTGTTTGTTCAGAAACCAGATGCTGAGAAGGTTCCACTCGTGTTCTATCATTTCCACGATTTCCGGTACTGCGTCGATAAGAGCTTCCGCCTCACCGCCGAACAGTACCGGCTTCCGGAAAGTATGATCCGGCTCGTGTACAGTACCTATATCAAAGCACTCGCCGTTGCGGAGTCCCAAATCCTGCTGGCTGATCCCGAGGCCGTTTTCCATGAGCAGCCGATGGTCCTGAAATGGATCAGTGTCAGCTTGTCGCGACGTATACAGTTTGGCTTACGGGGGCGCTATAAGAATTATACAAAAAAGAATGCACTAACCTAATCTAAATCGTAAACACCCCTTGGCTCGTTTAATCAATCTGAAAACCTTTACGGACACCCGCGGCAGCCTGACCGTGATCGAGCGTGTGATCCCGTTCGAAATCAAACGTATTTTTTACGTCCATGGCCCCGATCATTTCAAAGCCGGCGGAAAACGCCAGCATATGAAGCAGGCGGTTATTTGTCTGAAAGGGAGTTGTCTGATCTCGAATCACACCGGCAGCGAAGAGCAGCACTTCGTCCTGAATACGGCGGATCAATGTCTGTTGCTGGCGCCCGAAGACCGGCACGAGATGCTCGAAATTACGGACGAATCCATCCTGATGGTCCTCGCTTCAGAGCCGTTTGAGCAGGACGAATGCGTGCAGGAGCCCTGCGAGTATGAATTTTCGCTTACCTAACGGGTTGCTAACAAGCCTTCTGCATTGAATATGCTGCCGAAAATTACCATTGTGACGCCCTCGTTCAACCAGGCGAAATACCTGGAAAGCACCATTCTTTCGGTGCTGGGGCAGGGGTATCCCAATCTGGAATACATCATTGTGGACGGTGGCAGTACCGACGGATCACCGGACATTATCCGGAAGTACGAGCGTCAACTGGCCTGGTGGGTAAGCGAGCCGGATGGTGGGCTGTACGACGCCCTGCAAAAGGGTTTCGAGCGGTCGTCGGGTGACATCATGGCCTGGCTCAATGCGGACGATATGTACCATCCCCAATCCCTTTTTACGGTGGCTGAGATATTCAACCGGTTTGAGGACGTGAAATGGATTATGGGGGCCAATACGTTTTTCGACGAATCGGGGCGGGCTTTTCTCTATGACGACCTGCGGTATGGTCAGCGCTGGTCGCGGCTGCGGCTGCAATCATCCGACGGTGGCTTTATCCAGCAGGAATCGGTCTTCTGGCGGCGTGCGCTATGGGACCAGGCAGGCGGTTATATTGATCAAAGCCATGCATTGGCGGCGGATTTCGAGCTTTGGTTACGGTTTTTCAGGTATGAGCGCTTGTACACGACGTCGTTTATGCTGGGCGGCTTCCGCTTTCGGAGCGAAAACCAGAAGAGTTACAACCAGCGCGGGCAATATCTGGCCGAAATGAAACAATTGCTCGCAAAGGAGAAAGGCAATGCGGGACAACTGCCCTTTTACAAGTTTATGCTGGCATTGATTAAAGTGGTTCCAAAAAGAAAATGGCGGAATCGCCTGCTAGCGAGGCTGCTCGACCTTCCACCTAAAATTGTACCCGACAGAAATGCGGGAATGGTTATGCAGGAAGTTTTTTAGTGCCTGAAAAGTCGCTCTTTCAGCCGCTTGAATAGAAACCGCAGATAAATAGCCGGACCGAAATGCTTCAAGATCAGTCCGGCTTTTTCATTTTCAAAAACACGGTCCTTTTGCAGGGAAGATATGCCTGTATCGTTGAAAATGGCAATGTTGAAATCCTTGAAAACGAAGTGATAATGCTTGTCGCCGTGGCATTGCATGTTGAACACATGGTCGGCTGAAATGCGGTAACGGGCGTCGTACCTGCGCGCGGCGAATACTCCGGCCGGGTAAACAATCGCCTGGTGATTGATGCCCGTCTTTGCCTGCTGATAAGGAGTCATTTTGCCGAGGTATATCCGGCCGGCTTTAAGCACGCTGCCGTAATAGATGGCATGAGGATCGGTTAACTCCTCTGCCATGCGGGAGAAGTCGGGGGTGAGGATGTCGTCGGCGCCGATGAAATAGATCCATTGCCCCTGGGCATGATCGAGGGCTTTGTTCATGGCCTCGTAGATGCCGCCGTCTTTTTCGCTTTTCCAGAAGGCAAGCTTGCTGTCGTTCCTGTGGAGTACTGAGGCCGTGCTATCGGTACTGCCGCCATCCATGACGATCACTTCGATATGAGGGTAATGCTGGTCGTAAATGCTGTCGAGGCATCTCTGCAAAAACTTTTCCGCATTGTAAGTCACCAGGATGACGGAGATCAATTGGTTGTTACTCATGCATTAAAGTGCAAATTCTCCCTCGGTCAGCCCAACGGGCTCGGCATGGGCAAGATACTGGTGCAGCCCCTGACAGCAATACACGGTTTTGTTCACCAATGCTTCGGAGAGGTAAGCTTCATTTTTAGGGCAGCGGGCGCGGTCGACCTCGGGATGGTAAATATGGAACACAACCCCGCCGAATTTCGCGGCGCGCTTTTTAATGCCCGAGTTGAGTAGCCGGACTGCAATTTCATTGTCTTCGCGGCCCCAGCCATGAAAAACTTCGTTGTAGCCGTTCACGCGGAGCAAATCCTCCCGCCAGAATGCCATATTGCAGCCGCGTAACGCGAAAATATCGTGCGTTTTATAGCGATCAGCCATGTACAAGCTCAGCCACGCGATGCTGAACCGGTTCGTGAAATTGCCCAGTCCCGACTGGAACGGGGTTACGCGCGCCTGCCGTCGACCCAGCATTTTTTCGGATAGTTCTTTGGTCATCAATACCCGGCTGCCTGCCACAAAGCTGCCGCGTTTGCTTAATGCGAGGTGGTCTTTGATAAAATGCTTATGCAAAATGAGGTCGCCGTCGATCTGGATAACATAGTCGCATGAGCTCATGGCAATGGCCTTGTTCCGGATCTTGGATAACTGAAAACCGTCATCCTCCTGCCAAACGTGGATGAGTTTCACCGGGAATGAAGGCCTCATGGCTTCGATGACGTCCGCGGTTTGCCCGGTAGACCCGTCGTCGGCAATGATCACTTCATCAGGCAACACCGACTGCTCCAACACGCTGAGCAGGCATAGCCGTAGTGCTTCCGGCCAATTGTAGGTGGAGATAATCAGCGAGCTACTAGTGAAGGTTTTCATATCCATTAAGGCATCTTTTGACTTTTGTTAGCAGGGTAGTTTGGATGATCTGGCGATGAAAAGGTTCGTTCGACCGGGGCAATTCGTCGTGGTGCAGGTGGTACTGTACCGCGCCCAGCTTCACGATTTTCTTGATAATGTTGTTATTGATGAAGCGGGCGGCCAGTTCCTCGTCTTCGTGGCCCCATCCGCTGAGCTCGTTGTTATATCCGTTTACGCGCAGGAAATCATCTTTCCAATAGGCAAGGTTGCTGCCGCGGACACTCCGGCAATTCATCTCTTTACGCTGTCCCAGCGATTGCATGACGGGCAGCCTGAGCGCGTTGAGCCGGTTGTAAACACCCTTTGAAAAAAAGCTGACGTGGGTATCGGCATTTCGAAGTAATTCGTCGGTCTTCGCGGGTGTGAGACGCGCGCGTGTCCCCCGAATGAAAGCCCCGTGTTCGGCCGCAGCCAAATGGTCTTGTATGTATGAAGCATGCAACACCACATCGCCGTCCACCTGGATCACGTATGAGCCTGAGCATTGTCCGATCGCTTTGTTAAGGATCTGACTTTTACGGAAGCCCAGGTCCTCGTGCCAGGCGTGGATAATAGGCACGGGAAATGTTTCCCGCATATTGCGGATCACCTCTTTCGTCCGGTAGTCGGAGCCGTCGTCGGCGATGACCACCTCCGTCGGTAAAGTTTTTTGCCTGATAACACTCAAAAGGCTGCAATGCAGCGCTTCCGCCCAGTTATAAGTTGCGATAATGAGCGATGTTGCCGGAGCGGAATCCATCAATAATCTGAGTTATTATTTCCTGATACACCTGGTGTCGGGTCTTCCCGGCCCTGACAGTCGACTGCGTTCTTCTTTCGACAGGATATAGCAAACACGAGACACGCACGGATTGTCCATGGTTGTAACCGATCGGTCGTGATCGGTCAAAAAAGTTGCTGTTCCAACAAAGAGGAAAATAGGCGTTGCTGGCCGGGCGTTTGAAGATTATTTTGGAAACCGCCAGTTACTTGTGCTGCTATACGTGTGCCTGTATTTCGGCCGGAATGGCGGTAACAGGCTAGGGAGTAAATTGTTGATAGGGGACATGCTTTACGTTTGTTAGGGATTGAGCCGCCTCCTTTTACAGAGACGTCATAAAGATCAAAAAAATATAAGAATTACAGCAAGGTGGCTTCCTATTTTTCTAATTTATTTTTAATCTTTTTTTAAGATGGTGGTAAGGTGCGCATAGGAAATCTGCCCGTACGAAATACCGGGCTCACACGCTTGCCGAGACGGGTCGTTTCAGACGCAACACCTTTGATGTGAAAACGACGTTTTGGTCGGCATATTTAGCGAATGAGGCGCATGAAGGGCTATTTCTCCGCTCGATATTGCGTAAGAAGTGTACTTCCGGTGACGTAGCTTTCTCGACGGGATTTACCTAATTCTGAGATCGTATTTCTCTGATTACGAAAGTGCAAAAGTCGTTCGATTGGATGGGCCGCCGGGCACATTACCCGGTTTTTCGATTTCTAAGTGAAGCTGTTTTGTGGTGGTAAAATTTGCAAAAATCGTATAACAGTTGCGGGATCTAAAAATTCACCGGAAGCAACTGTTCTCTGGATTTTTGACTTTGTTAGTGGTCGGCTTGCGACAGTAATGCCCTGAAATGGCACCTTGTGCGTATATGCGTGCTCGTGCGCGCTACCCTCGTGCGCGTTACATGAGATTCGGGTATTCATGCTAATATTCTTCAATCGGGAGCGCCAACGTCTGGAGTAAGCCGGATAGTTTGAGCGGTGCAATGCTGGCTGACTACGCCCTCCGCACTCATCGATCAACTGAAACTGGATGGCGTTTATATAGTGGGTCGCGGAGAAGGAGCAACTGACGGCTTCTAACCGCCAGTGCCACTTCCATGTTCTTTTTTAATCCATAATCAGCGTCACATCCCGCTCTTCCAATACCTCGTTTTTCGCTCCGCGTTCGATCCATTTCGTGCGGATGATGAGGGTCAGCACGGCGAAAATCAAAATGGCATAGCCTGCCCCGAGCCAAACCTGGCTGTCGATCCGGATGCTTTTAACGACAAGGTAGCTGAAAGCGGAGGTCGAAAGAATGTAACCGCCGCCGGCCAGGCCGCTGGCCATTCCGCCGAACTGCGAAAAGCGCGTAAGACAATAGGCCAGCATGCCGTTGAAAATAAACCCCGATGCCGAATGCAGCAAGATCACGTACACCATCAGCGTATACAAGTTGTGAAATTGCAATGTGAGCAGAATGAGTGCGCCGGAGACAGTTAGCTGTACGACCGCCGCTGTGAATAATCTCTTGTAAAACGGCTTGGAAATGAGTGCTTTGGATAGCAGGCTTCCTCCCAGCATGGCCAGTCCGGAGATCATCGAGCAGTTCCCCGTAACCGTTGCCGGGTAGTGCATCACTTCTTCGATCAGAAAGGGGCTCGACATATTGTAGATCATCAGAACGGCATACGACAGCCCCAGTATGAGCAGGCCGGATGTAAAATCCCATGTGCTGAGCATGGAGCGGTAGGCATTACCAATGGTGGCCAGCCGGAGCGGCGCTTTGGAAGCGATGGTTTCACCGCTGAATACGAGTTCCAGCACCAGGAACGCCAATCCGAAGAAGCCCAGAAAGTAAAAGTTGGACTGCCAGTCGAAATGGGTTTGCAGGTAACCGCCCAGGAATGGGGCGATGATCGGCGCCGCCGACCAGATGACGGAAAAGAGGCTGGTGTAATGTTTCAGCTTTTCGCCTTCAAAAAGATCGAAGAAAAAAGACCGCTTGCTAACCACGATCACTGCCGACATCACACCTTGAACTGCGCGCATCACATAGATCATCTGGAGGCTTTCGGTGTTTGCGATGACAAAACTGGCGGCACTGAAACCTGCCAATGCGAAAATATTGGGCCAGAAACGCCCGTAACTATCCAGCAAGCCGCCGATCAGTAGCTGGCTTATGCCATAGGTGGCGAGAAAAATGGAAATACAAAGTTGAACGGCCTCGGGCGTAGCATGCAACCGGGCGCTCATGGCCGGGAGCGAGGGGATGAACACGTCGAGCGCAAAACCCGTGATGGGGATCAGGGCAAGGGCCAGGACGGTGCTCACCGCTTTATTGGATTCTTTAAGTGTTTTCATATGCTTGCTATTTATGTTCCAAAGGTAGGACTGCAAGCAAATCCGCAGGTAATATGAATCAAAGCAATGCTTATATAAATCAAATGTCAGGGGCGTTGCCTTAACTGCTCGCGGAAGAGCAGGGGAGTGGTGTGGGTGTTTTGTTTGAAATACTTGTTGAAATGGGAAGGGTACTCGAAACCCAGGGTGTAGGCTATCTGGGCAGCGTCCCAGTCAGTGTTTAGCAGCAGCGTTTTCGCTTCTTCCACAATGCGTTCATGGATGATCTCCCGTGTGGTTTTTCCCGTCGTTTTTTTGAGTACATTGTTTAAATAGTTGACATGAATGCTCAACTGATCGGCATAGGCGGCGGGCGTGAGCAGTCTCAACGGGTTTTCGGGCGAATCGACGGGGAATTGCTGGTTGAGTAGTCCGAAGAAACGGGAAATCAGGCGGTCATTGGTGTTTTCGCCCGTGACCGGCCCCTGCAACCGGATACCTTCGAGGATAAGCATTTGCAGCAGGCTCCTGATCATATCGAACCGGTAGGTGTACGTGCTTGATAATAAGCCTTCCATCTCATTGAAAAGGCTGGTGAGCCGCTCGCGGCCCGCGAGATCCAGCGGGATGACCGCCTGAATGGCGGGGTTGAACAATGCGCTCCGGTAGCGAACCTCCTGCCGGACGCTATTCAGTAAAAATGTGTCGTTGAAAAGGCAATAAAACCCTGTCTGAGACTCGGAAATCGCGTGGTAGGACGAGGCCACCCCGGGGTTTGAAAAAATAATGCCTGCGCCTTCGATCGGTGTTTCCTTGTCATCGGCCAGGTGTACGCCGTCCCCGACAATCATGCATATTTTGTAATAGTCGCGCCGGTTGTAGGGTGTCATCCGGTTCAGGCAGGTGCGCTGTTTTACATTGAAATGGCTGACATTCGCCTGCGCGGCCAGCTCTGCGGGCATCGGCTGTTTCGTGCGCTCGTAAAATTGTTGCAGCGTTTCGGTATGCATAGGTACTTTGAAGTGTTATACAAATCAAATGCAAAAGGAGGTGGTTAAGTTCCGGGTGCAGTTGACCGCCGACCGCAGACTACCGCCCGCCCGGCTCCGGAGGGCTCCTATTTATAACAAACACATCCGCTTCGTGTATGGCAGACGGTCTAGAATCCGGCGGTCGGCGGTCACATCTGTGCGATAACGGACATTATATTTTGCTGTAAACTATGTAATTAATTGATTATTAAGTACTTAATGTTTTGGCACTCGTTTTTAACAAACCGATACAGTACACTCATTGTTTCCGGCAAAACATCCATCCTATTATGTTCAGAAACTACATCAAAATTGCCTGGCGCAATCTTTGGAAAAGCAAGACTTTTTCCATTGTCAACATCACAGGACTGGCTGTCGGTATTGCCGGTGTGTTGCTGATCACGTTTCACATCCGTAACGAACTGAGCTACGAAGAAGGTTTTGAAAAGGCCGACCGCATTTACCGCGTGACCTATGAAACTACCGGGGAGGATAGCCGGCATTGGGCCGCCACGGCTCCGCCGCTGGTTCCGGCATTGCAACAGGCATTACCGCAGATCGAAGCGGGTGTGCGGCTGCACCGGTTGTTTCCCTACCAGCTTTTCAGCTACACAAGTCCCGCGGGCGAGGTGAAGCGGTTTGAAGAGAAGGGCGGCTTTTTTGCCAACGAAGAAGTGATCAGCACGTTCGATTTGCCATTCGCGACGGGCGACCCGGCCACAGCACTCAAAAGTGCAAACACCATCATATTGAGCGAGGCCATGGCGAAGAAATACTTTGGAACCGCCGATCCGATGGGTAAGACCATCACCGACGACCGGGCGAGGCTGCCTTTGCTGGTCACAGGCGTCGTGAAGGAATTTAGTTTCCCCAGCCATTTCCAGTTCGATTACCTGGTGTCCATGCCCACCATCGAGCGGTATATCGACAAGCAATCGATGGAGAACATCGGCTGGGCCGGGTTTTACAATTATGTATTGCTACGCAAAGACGCCACGCCGGCACAGGTGGAAGCCGCATTGCCCGGATTCGCGACCAAATTCTATGCGCCTTCCGGTGATTCCGAAGAGAAGATTCTTGCCACGCAGCATTTGCATTTACAACGGATCCGTGACATTCACCTGCATTCGAAGCTGGAAAAGGAAATGTACCCTAACAGCGACATTACCTATATCTACATATTTGCAGTGGCCGCGATCTTCATATTGCTGGTTGCGACGGTCAACTTTATCAATATTTCTACTGCGCTGGCGTTCAATCGCATGAAGGAAATCGGCCTGCGGAAAGTAGTGGGCGGCACGCGGGGGCAACTATTGCGGCAGTTCCTGGGCGAGTCGCTGCTGGTTACCCTGTTGTCGACGGCGGTGGCGGTACTGCTATTCAAAATAATTATTCCCTATTATACGAATGTAGCTGCCGGCGGTTTCGTATTCGATAGCATGCTGACCATCCCTAATCTGGCTATCGTCGCATTGTTGGTGCTCGGGATCGCATTGCTGGCAGGGCTTTATCCGGCCTGGTTTGTGGCACGTTTTAACCCCGTGGTGTCGCTGAAAGGCAAACGGTTGGCCGGATCGCCGGTCAATGTGGTCAGGAAAGGACTGATCGTTTTCCAGTTCACCGTGTCGGTGTTCATGATATTCGGTACGATGATCGTCTACCGGCAAATGCAGTTGTTCCATCATCAGGACCTTGGATTTAATAAAGACCAGGTCGTAGCAGTGACGATGTATGACCAGATGCGTGAAAAATACGGTGTGCTCGCCGATGAAATGGAGAAAAACAGCAACATCGCCAGTTTTTCGATAATCTCTACGCTACCGGGCGAGCGTTTTGGAAACTATTCGGCGTCTCCGTTGCATCGCAAAGAGCAGGATCAACTGCCGGAAAACTCAAGAATGCTCTGGTCGGACGATAAGCTGCTCACGACATTGGGTATTCAACTCAAAGAAGGAAGGGCTTTCCGCAGCCAGTTTCCCGAAATCAAGAACCATGAATTTATCCTCAATGAAGCCGCGGTAAAAGCATACCGGCTGCAAAATCCGGTCGGGGAGGCGTTTATTGCCGAGGGTGACACCGGGACCGTGGTTGGAGTGGTCAAAGATTTCAATTTCGCATCCTTGCATGCGGGCGTGGAGCCGCTCGTGATCCAGTATAATCCGTATCGCATCAATTACATGCTGGTAAAAGTGAAAGGCGGTTCGCTGCCGGCAACGATAGGGTTCCTCGAAAGCCGCGTGCGTTCGGTAGCGCCTTCCAGCAAATTCTCCTATTCCTTCCTGGACGAAAACCTGGACAAGCTTTATGTGACCGAGAACCGGATGAGTCAGGTTTTCAATGGTTTCGCGGCGTTGTCGATCTTTATTTCCTGCCTGGGGCTTTTTGGGCTATCGGCCTATTCTGCCAAACTCCGGGTAAAGGAAGTGGGCGTCCGCAAAGTGCTGGGGGCGTCGGTCGGGAGCGTAGCCTTCCTGCTGTCGCGCGACTTTTTGCTGTTGGTGCTGATAGCCATCACGGTGTCGTTGCCGCTGGCCTGGTGGGTAATGGATCGCTGGCTGGGCGTATTCGCCTACCGCATTACTATCGGCTGGGAAGTGCCGGTACTGGCGGCTTTCGCGGCTTTGCTGTTAGCCGTTGTCACAATCAGCTTTCAGGCTGTCAAGACCGCCCTGCTTAATCCGGTCAAGAATCTGCGGGCGGATTAAAACGCCGGGTCATGACCAGCATCATAGTTATTCATGCCGTGTGAATGGTAAATTTCAGTTCCCGCTTGCCTTATATGGGTGAGTTTGAGTTGCGATATTTAGATTTGGAATGGCAGGAGTATCGATTGAAGTGTTCAGGAATTGTATGTTAATCGCGAGTATCGCCACGATACTCTGGGCTTGTGGCGGAGAACAGAATGCCGCGTCGGAAAAGGAAGCCGCGCGTATGGAAACGATCGCGGACCTCGGCGCCTTGCCGCTGACGGTGGCAGATCCTGAGGATAACCCCTCGACACCCGAAAAAGTGGCGCTGGGCAGGTTACTGTTCTTCGATCCGGTGCTTTCGGGAAATAGGGATGTCGCCTGCGCGACTTGCCATCAGCCTGAATTCAACTATGCAGAGTTCCTCGAAACATCCATCGGCGTAAATGGCGTCGGTCGCGGACAGGCTAGGCGATTTGTGGATCCGAACGATATTCCGTTTGTCAAAAGAAACTCCCAGAGCGTGTTGAACACGGCATTCAACGGGCTCCGAAATGGCGAAGAATATGACCCGGCATCGGCTCCGATGTTCTGGGATGTGCGGGCCAAAGGGCTGGAACAGCAGGCTTTGGAGCCTATCAAAACTTTGGAAGAA
Source organism: Dyadobacter sp. (assembly GCF_017744695.1). Taxonomy (GTDB): domain Bacteria; phylum Bacteroidota; class Bacteroidia; order Cytophagales; family Spirosomataceae; genus Dyadobacter. The sequence continues at coordinate 1,007,971 of NZ_JAGIAS010000002.1, read as the reverse complement.
ATGCGTGGGAACGGCTATCATGAGAACGGCATCCTCGACGAGGTAGTGACCCGACTTTCGCACATTCCTGAGTACCGGAAACTGTTTTCGATGGCGTTTCCAAAGGACCAGTCGCCCGTCAGTCAGTTGAATCTCGCCCGCGCGATCGCCGCATACGAGCGCACGCTCATAGCCACGAACACCCGCTTCGACCAGTACATGCGCGGCGACAGCAATGCATTATCCACCGGTGAAAAGGAGGGGATGAACGCATTTCTGGTCACGGGTTGCGCCAAATGCCACTCGGGGCCCATGTTCTCCGATTTCAAACTGCATACCCTGGGCGTGCCCGATACGGAGAACCGGAAGGAAAGCGATTCGGGTGCTGACGCGAAATACGCATTCAGGACGCCATCGCTGCGTAATCTGCGCTTTACCGGGCCGTATATGCACAGCGGGAAATTCGCTACCCTCGATCAGGTATTGATGTTTTATGAAGATATCGCAGGCGGCAAACTGCTGAACCCGCATGTCAAAGAAGGCCAGGTAGATCCGCTGGCAACGCATATGGATGTGAATTTCAAGGACATTTCGCGTATCGTGGAGTTTTTGAATACGCTCAATGACGATTCCTTCGATAAATCCATCCCGGAAAGTGTTCCGAGCGGTCTGCCTGTGATGGGCCGGTAAGGGAGGCGTATCGCACCCCGCTTGGTTTGGAATGTACATTACTTTAACTTGGCCGGTCAGGCCGGGCCAGTGCCCTAATGCTGTATCTTTTCAAAAACCGTCGATTTATGACATTCAATAACAAATTCCTGATTTTCGTGCTCGCATTGCTTGGCGTGGGCGCTGCTTCGGTTTCATCATTTGCGCAGAAAGCGCCGCTGAAAGTGCTCATTGTGGATGGACAGAACAACCACGAGCAATGGCCGAAGATCACGGCCATGATGAAGTACTATCTCGAAGACAGTAAAAAATTCGCTGTGGATATCCAGCGCACGCGTTACACCTGGCAAGGCGACAAGTTCGTGCAGGAGTATCCGGTAAAAAACGGACCGCAAACCGAAGCGTTGAAGCAGCCGAGAATGGACTCTGCTTTTCACCCCAAGTTTTCGAATTACGACGTCGTGATCTGCAACTTCGGGTGGAATGCTGCCCCCTGGTCGGCGGAGGCGCAGAAGGATTTTGAAAAATTCATGAAAAATGGGGGCGGACTGGTGGTCATTCACGCCGCCAACAACTCATTCCCGCAATGGCCTGCCTACAACCAGATGATCGGCCTCGGAGGCTGGGGCGACCGGACCGAGAAGGACGGCCCGTATGTATATTTCGATCAGAGCGGCAAAGAGGTACGCGATATGCAACCGGGCAAAGCCGGTTCTCACGGTGCCCAAATGGAGTTCAAAATCACCGTTCGCGAGCCTAATCACCCTATTACGAAAGGCATGCCCGCGAGCTGGCTGCACAGCCGTGACGAGTTGTACGATCGCCTCCGCGGCCCTGCTGAGAACATGCAGATCCTGGCTACGGCATTTTCCCCTAAAACCAACAACGGTACCGACCGCAATGAGCCCATGCTGATCGCCCTGCGTTATGGCAAGGGACGCATTTTCCATATGGCATTAGGCCACGCCGATTACTCCGTGGAATGCGTGGGCTTCATTACCTGCCTCCAACGCGGCAGCCAATGGGCAGCAACGGGTAAAGTGGATATCCCGATCCCAACCGATTTTCCAACCGAGACAGAAACAAAGCAGCGCAAATTCGCGCAGTAATCGGACAGCGTTACAGATACAAAAGCGCCGCGGAAACACAGTCCGCGGCGCTTTTGTATTTAACGAGTTATTAAACGGTTTTGGGAAACGTCGGGATCCAGTATGTGTCGGTAAATCAGTGAATTACGAAGATAGCCTGCTGCAATGTGGCAGGTATTTGCATGTGAGCGAAGTTCTGGCAACTAGTTGTCCATGTTTTCTATATTGATATTCGATTATTATATAGAAGTATTTCATTTTCATAGTTGTATTTTTGGAAATAGTTGTACTATTTATAACAGCACCTAATCCATCTTTCTATTATGAACCTAAACTTTACCCCCAAAACACCCGGGATTGTTTCGTCGCATACATGCGTGCGACATTCTTTACTTAAAGCATTGATTTGTGCGGCCGTCCTGCCTGCGGGCGCATACGCTCAAAAGACGGATACACTCATGGTTGGGCGGGATGCTGCACAAAATAAGAACATGGTCATTTTTCAAGACGGAACGTTTTTGTTGGGCGGTGTATATAACGGAGACCCCTCAGGAATAAACGTACCTATCGAAGGAGCAGGTACACGCATGATATGGTACCCGGCTAAGGCGGCTTTCCGGGCAGGAGAGGTGATCGGTACGCAGTGGGATGCGGCCAACGTGGGAGATTATTCCGTAGCAATGGGCTATGGAACTCGTGCATCGGCCACAGGCACCACAGCGTTTGGATACAGAACTGTCGCAGCACAAGTGTCGGCATTTGCAGTGGGTGAAGACAATGTCGCGAGTGGAGCCGCTTCGGTTGCAATGGGTTATCACGCACACACCAACGCCCGTTCGGGAAGTTTTGTGTTTGCCGACAGGTCAATCCTTGATACGCTTCGGGCGGGAGTGAACCACTCGGCCAACTGGCGTACCAGCGGCGGATTCCGGATATTTACTTCGTCCAATCTCAGCACAGGCCTTACATTTCAAAGCGGGGCCGTGGTCAGTAACTGGGGACAATCCAATGCGGTTATCTCTACTTCTACCGGCGCTTACTTGTCGACTGGTGGTGTGTGGACGAACGTATCCGATGTGAATAAGAAGCATCGGTTTGAAAAGATTTCGTATGAAGAAATTCTGAAAAAACTACGGGAGTTACCCGTCGCCAGCTGGAGTTATAAAACGGATGGAGAAAATGTCAGGCACATCGGGCCCGTGGCGCAGGACTTCCATGCGGCATTCGGGCTGGGCAATGACAATCGTAGCATCGGAACTGTCGACGCCGACGGCGTGGCGTTAGCGGGTATCAAAGCGCTGGAAGAGCGTACCCGTAACCTCGCAGCTGAACTGGAAAGTCTGAAAGCGGACAATGCCGCACTTCGCCAGCAAATGAAGGACAATGGCAGCAATTCCTGGATGGGTTTTGCAGGCTTCGGACTCCTTGCACTGGTATTGGGAGCTGGTTTAATGATGGCGCGGCGGCGTATGGTACCATCCGGAGACCAGAGGTTCTAGGCCGCAGGTGCGTCAGTTCATTTTTCTGGTTTTTAATCAAAATATTCTATATGAAAGCTATATATATTCTGGCAGCCTTTGTCGGGCTCGGCGGGAGCGCCGTCGCGCAGGGGTTGTCTGCTGTCGACGGGACGGTAGCCGTCAAAGGAGGCATTTTGCAGGTAAAAGGCAACCTGGAATTAGGCGGAGGGGCTTTTACTAATAATGGTAATGTCTTTGTTTCCGGGAACCTGGTCAACAACCAGGCCATGGCGGAAGCCGACACCGGGTCATTGACATTGGACGGGACCACAACACAAACAGTAAGCGGTACCCAAACCTATTTCACCCGCAGCCTGACGATCAATAATCCCATGGGCATTGTACTTGACAACAGCATCAAAGTGGGGGGCAAAGCTACCTTCGCCAACGGGCTCGTCGATGCTACCAACAACCTGGCTGCGCTGGTGATCGGGGATACTGCTTCCGTGGTGGGCATCTCCGATGAAAGACACGTGAAAGGTTATGTGGTTAAAGCCGGGACCGGCAGTTTTGCTTACCCGGTTGGCGACGGACTCCGCTATCAGCCCATTACGCTGGAATTGACCGATAACAGTGCCGGAATGAGCGTTCGTTACTTTGCAGCGGATGCCGGCTCTGCGCCATTCGCTACAACCGGCGCTTCGTCCATTGCCCTCGAAGCCTATAATAATCAGGAGTACTGGGACCTCGCGCCGAAAGGGGCCGCTACCGGCAAGGTAATCATTACCTATGATGACTATAACAATCCATCGATTACTGTTTCAGAAAATCCCAATGTTTTCAGCGTCGCCCACCTCACCGGAGGGAGCTGGCTCAACGAAGGACATAATGTGACCGGCACACTAACGGCCGGAACAGTGACAAGCGAGGTCATATCGGCCTGGAGCCCGTTTACACTCGGTGCGATACCCGAAGCCGGATTGCCCGTCACTTTGATCAGTTTCAATGCGAAAGTGGTTGAAGGCAATGCATTAGTCGAATGGCAGACGACGAGTGAAGAGAATGCCTCGCATTTTGAAGTCGAGCGAAGCCTGGATGCGAGGAGCTTTCAGAAAATCGGGACCGTGGTAGCGGCGGGTAACAGCAACGCCCTGCAGCGGTACAATTTCACAGACCGCTCGTTCGGGAATCAGTCGCAAACCGTCTACTACCGTCTCCGCTCGGTTGACCTGGATGGTACTTTCAGTTTGTCGAGAGCGGTTTCCCTGCAACCGCGGGGTGCGGGTCAGGTTGCGGGCGTATACCCGAACCCGGCGCGCAAGGCAAGTACCGTGACTGTTTCGTCGGGTGTTCCGGCAAGTGAGATCAGCCTCTGGGACATGCTCGGAAGGCAAGTACCTGTCCGGACATCGTCGCAGCCGGATGGTTCGTTGCAAGTGAGCCTGAACGGCGTCTCATCCGGGTTATATCTCCTTAAATTAACCACCAGCCAGGGCATTGTGAATCACAAGCTGGTTATTGAATAATATGTTCCCTCTTAATTCTTTTGACATGAAACGAATCCTGTTAGCGTCTCTATTTGTTACGATTTCCTATTATGCCAATGCGCAAGTGGGTATTGGTACTCTTACACCCCGGGCCGGATTACACGTGGCCGACAGCAGCGTCGTTTTCGCTGCGCCCGGCCCCATCGGTGTACTTAAACCTGTGCCCATAGCGGGAGAGGGGCGCCGCATGATGTGGTATGTGGACAAGGCTGCATTCCGGGCCGGGTACGTAGGTTCATTCGGGACCACCTATTGGGACGGACCTAGTATTGGTAACTTTTCTTTCGCGGCGGGCGAGAATACGCGCGCTTCCGGCGAACATTCCTTCGCAGTCGGCCTGGCGACTACCGCTGCAGGTGATCAATCGGTGGCGCTGGGCAACAACGGTACGGCTTCCGCAGATAGGGCTTTCGGGTTTAACGGAACGGCCAGCGGAGTAGGCGCCGTAGCAATAGGCAGCGGTGCTCAGGCAACCAGTGATGACGCCCTTGCGCTGGGGCCGTCGTCCATCGCCGGCGGGCTCGCGTCAGTTGTGATCGGGCCGTCCATTGCGAATGGCGCATTTGCGGTGGCAATCGGCCTTCAAAACAGCGCAAGGGGGAATTTCTCCGTTGCATTGGGTAAGAATGCGCGGGTAAGACACCAGGGCTCCATTGTGATCAGCGACGGCAGCGCGGGATTCAGCAGTGATAGCGCATACAGCACTGCCAATAACCAGCTAACCATGCGGTTCGCAGGCGGCGCGCGCGTATTCACCAATCAAGGCCTCACCAGCGGTGTCGAAATTGCTGCTGGCGGAGGATCGTGGAGTGCCGTTAGCGACAGACGGAAAAAGGAGAATTTCGAAGTTTTGAATACGGAAAATATCCTTCGTAAAGTGGCGGAGCTGCCGCTTACCAGCTGGAATTACAAAAGCCAGCCCGTTACCACCAGGCACATGGGGCCGATGGCGCAGGATTTCTATGCTGCATTCGGCCTGGACGGGATCGGGAACGACACGACGATCAATTCCTCCGATATCGACGGCGTGAATATGGCAGCCATCCAGGCGCTTGAAAAACGTACCAGACAATTGCAGGAAGAAAACGATCAGCTCAAAGCCAGGCTGGAAGCGATGGATGCAAAAATGGCTTCCATTGAGAAACGGATCATGGGCACGCCGCGGAAAGAAGAGGTTTCGGCTTCCCGGTGATCCCGGCTTTTCAAACCAGTTCTCCAATATACCGGCTGGCCATTTGGTTGGCCGGATAGTTCCTGAATTCTTCGCTGAGCTGTTGTGCCTGCCGCCGGTATTTGTTATCAGACAGCACTGTCGTCACGGCCCGGCGGATTTGGCTTACCTTGGGCGTTTCAGTCCTTAGGTCAATCCCGACACCATTAGACCGGACGCGCGCCGCAATATCGTCTTTGCCTTCGTACACACCGGCTACCACAATCGGCAGCCGGTGTTGCAGGGCGAGCATCACACCTCCATAGCCGCCATTCGTGACGTACACGCTCGCGTAAGGCATTACGGCGTCGTAATCGATGAAGTCTTCAATGAGGAAATGCGGCTGCGGGTAACGTTCGCGCAATGCCGCTGTACCGGAACCGCCGGTGGTGACGATCACCATTGTTTCCGGGTCATTTTTGTAGGCTTCCAATGTAGGGACGATGATTTTGTCGACGTTACGCTCGAATGTCCCCTGTGTGACCAGAATGACCCGTTTATATTTTAAAGTTGTGTCGGCTTGCGTAAACGTAGCCTTTCCGTTCGGTTTGTTGGGCAGCAATGGTCCGACAAACCGGACATTGGGACTCAGTTTTCGGTGCGGATAGTCGAAACCCGGTACGCCGCTTTGCAGATACAAACTGGCGTTCCGGAACACCGCGTCGAACAGGAACCCCGGTTCTTGCTGCAGTCCGTATTGCGCACGTAATTGGTTGAACAACACGCTGCAAGGTTTCATGATCATATTGAACTGAAAATGGATCCTGGCACGTTTGGCCCAGCGGGTCAATGACCTCATGAAGACATTCTGCTCAGGATTATCCGATGGCAGGTTCGATTCACTTTCGAATAAAGGCAGCACACCCACGGCCACCCCCTTGATGGTCAGCAACTCCTGCACAAACAATGCCCCGAGACACGCCAGGTCGTAAACGATCAGGTCGAACGGCCATTCTTCGTGGACTTTCAAGAGGTCGTCGATGTATCCCGGAATAGGACTCAGGAAGGTGTGTTTCACGTCGAACCGGGCGCGGGCGATCGGGTTTTTGATCTTCGCGCGTTCCGGGAACAGCACATCCATATTCTCCTGGTTGATCACGGGCGCTTTTACAGCCGGATAGTGGATAAGCCCAAGCTTCGTGACGCGTGCGCCATAGTGGCCGCCCACATACCAGCGCACGTCGTGCCCGAGCTGTTGGAGGTGAACGGCCAGACCGGTAAGCGGATTGAAATGCCCGTCGAGCGGAACGGTAGCGAAAAGTATACGTTTCAATTTCATGGCTAATTTGACTCGTGTTGAACGAGACAAAAGTAGGAGGGGGCAATCTGGTGGCCTACGCTCACTCAGATGAACCGTCATATGAAGCACATGAAATGCGTTTTATGTATTCTCTTCTGCTAGTCGCAATGAAACTCCGCGATGCCGCCGCGGTGCGCAAGGTCGCCGCATTTGCAGGTATATTTGCCGCCGGGGCAGTCCAGCGTTCTGGTGTCTTTGCCGATCGGCCCGCTGTTATCCAGGATATCGCAGGAGCAAGTGACTTTAACGAGCGGATCATGATCTTTTACGCATGACCAGGGAAGACCGGCGACCATCAGAATGCAAATTGACGCTACCGTTTTGCGAGTAAATAATGCTTTCATGTGAAATGCTGATTTGGGTGGTTGGAAGCGGTTCCGCCTGTGCATGCGGTGATGCGCCAGACGGGATAAATATAATAAAATTCCAATACCTAATACTATTATTCACAGATACTTGGCGTTATTTATTCCCATTATTTACTCAATGGAAAAGCCGTGAGATGGCGTTAACGCGTGGCTCCCGCGTAGTGGAGCGCCGTGTCGCGGAGCGTGTCGAAGTCTTCGTCGATGGAAACAAAATGGGCACATTTGGTACCGACCTGGACCAATACACGCAGAAAGTCTGTTTCTGCTCCCGCGTGGCTGCTATGGCATAGTATCAGCACGTCGCCTTCGCGCAATTCGTTGATTATTTTCGACAGGCCCGGCTGTCCGTCGGCTTTCGTTTCCCTGATGATTTGATGGCACCCGGCCATTTGAAGTTTTTCCAAAAAAGTGTCTTCTGCCTCGTACGGCAAATAGCCTATAAACATTCCCTGTTCTAATGATGAGTGCTAAAAATAGGGCATACAGGGGGCCAGAGTAGACAGATCCCGATTAGAAAAAAATTAAACCTTTGATTCTATCAAAATATTGATAATATTTCTGAGAGCGTTTATGCGTTCTTGAATACTCCTCTAACAGCACCCATAACATGAATTTAAATGAAATCCGGGCCGAATTGGTCACGAAAACCGAGCGTAAAATCCAGGAAATGAAGGCCAGGAACATAGTTCTGCCCGAACGGAGAGTCGATATGTGCGAGCTTTGCGACCAGCTTTCGCAGGAAATTTACGATTTCGCCGTCAAAACAACCCTTCAGATCGCCGACCGGCATCATCTCCGCGGACGGGCAGCCAACTTGCTCGAAGAACTTCAGGAAGACATTTACGGGCTCACCAACGGCGCATTGGATATTCTGGTAGCGGCCTCCGCCGCACAAGGCCCCGGCGCCGGGAATTCGCCGAGCATCCAAACCACGAGCCGGAAGCAGCGAATAGTTCGTACCACGCCCAAATTTTTCCAGGTACTCTACGCCTGGTTTAAAGGCCTGCGCGGCTACAAACAACCTGCGGCTTTATGCTATTAGTTTTTACCTGCCATTCCCGCCCGATCCAGCATAGAACGCGCAATTTTGTTGTCCGGATCTTTCCGGACGGCTTGCTGCGCATATAAAGCCGCCATGTCGTTCTTACCCTGCTGTTTATACGCTTCGGCGATAAACTGGCAGGCGATGGCGTAGTCTTTATCCTGTAAATCCAGAAGGAGACCGAGCGTGAATACTTTGATGGCGTCGTCGATCCGGTTGCGGCGCATGAGAAACTTGCCGGTATTGACGAGGTCGCCGATAGGGAACGAAAGGTCGTACATGTCTTTTTTCTGTTCCGTGGCAGTCCGGTAAAACGCTACGCCGGTGTCGAAATCGGCCAGCATTTCCTCGCGCAGTTCGAGGTAAAGCGAACGTTTGGGGACGGTGTAGGGCTTGTTGTCGAGGATCGAAAGGATGGCTGTCGCAAGCTGGCGTACTTTGAAATTCTGGTTGCTGGTCGTCAATATCACGAACCGGTCGTTTTTCAGGTCGTGTGTGATCAGGGCTTCGTAATTGAAATTGGAACCGTGGTGCTGGTGCCAGACCAGCTCCCCCTGCTCGAACCTCGCTTCGCCCAGGCTGCTTTCGCCTTCCCCGAAATGCTGTGAAAGCTGCTGCACCGACGCTTTGCCCACGAGTTTGTAGCCGTCAACTGCCGCCATGAACCGCAGCAGGTCTTCCGCCGGCAAGCGGGGCCAGCCGGTAGTCGTTTCTTTCGGCTTTTCGTTGACGAATTTGTTATTGAAGGCGATCGCCATGGTGGTGTCGTTCAACGGCAAGTCCATGGCGGTGTGCTTCATTCCGGTCGGATTCAGGATATTTTTCTCTACAAATGTCTGGTATTTCAAACCGGAAACGTTCTCTACGATCCGCTGTTGCAGGTACACGTTGGAGTAGGCGTATTGGTATGCTTTCCCGGGGGTATTCGCGAGGTGTTTAAGCGCCAGCAGCTGATTGAGGACATCCTGATCGGTATTTGCAGCGCCTGCGGGCAATCCGCTGGTGTAGTTGAGCAAATGCGAGATCTGAATGCTGTCGGCCCAGGGCGGGAGTTCGGGAAGGTATTTGCGGATCGGGTCGGTTACCGAAAGTTTCCTTTTCTCGGCGAGCAGCATGATCGACACCCCGTTGAATTCCTTGGCGATGGAGCCGATATCGAATCGTTTTTGCATCGTCAACGGGTGTTGCCTGCTACCGTCGGCGAACCCGACGGCCGCTTGGTAGATCGTTTGCCCTTTGCTTACTACTATTACATTTCCGTTGAAAACACCGATCCGGTGCGCGGCCTGCATCAGGGAGTCGATGCGGCGGGAAAGCAGGTCGTTTTGGGCGTAAAGCGCGTTGGTTAGAAAATTGGAGAAAAGGATGAACGTGAGGAATTTGTTTTTCATAGCATATGGATGGGATAATCGGGCTTGTTCAAGTATTGTGCCAACATGTAACTTGTTGATAAATAATGCTTTTTGATAATAATAGGGCGTTCGGATGCGAACGCTTCTGTCCGTTTTCAGCTCACGGAAGCCGTGCAGTCACGGACAACGGCGTCCGATTTCGGACAGGGGGATTTGATTAATATTTTGATTTCCAAAGTGTTGTAGAGGTGGCATGCATTTGTTAGTCTCCCGTTCCGAACCGACATTCTTTCTCCTTTGCCTGACCAGGGCCCCAAATACTGACAAACATGTTCAAGAATTACCTGAAAATCGCCTTCCGGAACCTGACGAAGCACAAGGCTTTCAGCTTCATCAACATTTCCGGCGTCTCACTCGGACTTACCTGTTTTTTGCTCCTTGCTTTGTATGTGAAGGACGAGTTGGCCTACGACCGTTTTCATGAACATGCTGACCGTATTTACCGGCTGAACCGCACTTTCCTGGCCAACGACGGCACGGTATCGCTGCGGCTGGGGCACGCTGCGCCGCCTTTCGGTCCGCTGGTGAAGCAGGATTTCCCACAGGTAGAACAGGTGGTACGCTTGCTCGAAACCGGGGCGTTGGTGAAGTATGGGGAGAAGCGGTTTTCTGAGGATCAGATGTTTGCCGTCGAGGCAAATATTTTTAAGGTATTTACTTTTAAAATAGACCAGGGAAATCCCGACAGGGCGCTCGAAAACCCTTTTTCAATCATGTTTTCCCGACCTATGGCCGAGAAATACTTCGGAAATGAAGACCCGATCGGAAAAGTGGTGCGGCTGGACAACCAGTTTGATTACACGGTCACGGGCGTTTTTGAGCCATTGCCTTCACAATCGCATTTCCATCCCAATTTCCTGGTTTCTTTCTCGACCCTCAATGATAACCGTGTTTATGGTGCGGAGGGGCTTCGTACCAACTGGGGTAATAATTCGTTCTCGACGTTCCTGCTTTTACCAAAGCATTATGACGCCCGGAAACTGGCTGCGGCATTTCCCGCATTTCAGAACAAGCACATTGATCCCAAAGCTTCGAAATACTCGGTGCTGACGCTGACGAAGCTTACCGATATTCACCTGCGTTCCCACCTGGATTCAGAGATCGAGGCGAATGGGGATATTCAATATGTATATCTGTTTTCGGCGATTGCGATTTTTATCTTGCTGATTGCCTGTATCAATTACATGAACCTCGCAACCGCTAAATCAGCCACGCGTGCGAAGGAAGTGGGTATGCGCAAGGTGATAGGCGCGGTACGTACGCAGCTGGTAAATCAGTTCCTGAGCGAATCGGTGGTGCTGGTCGCAATTTCCGTTGTGATTGCCTTTGTAGCCGTGGTTCTATGCCTGCCATTGTTTAATAATTTTACCCAAAAACAGCTTTCCATGTCGGCATTGCTGGACCCTGCTTTCCTGGGGATTTTGCTAGGTATTACAATCTTCACGGGATTGGTGGCGGGTAGCTATCCGGCATTTTTCATGACGGGTTTTCAGCCAATCGCGGTTTTGAAGGGTAAGATCGCATCGGCGCTCAAAAATGGAAACCTGCGTCAGACGCTCGTAGTGGCTCAATTCGCGATCGCCGTCACGCTGATTATCAGCACGACGGTGGTTTATAATCAAATGCGCTTCATTCAGAATTATAAGCTTGGATATGCCAAAGATCAGGTGATTACGTTCAGCATGCCGGACGATTCAACGATGGATGTGGAGGCGATCCGGCAGCGTTTCAAGGAACATGCGGGGGTGAGGGAAGTGGGGCGGTCGTCGCGTATTCCTTCGGGCCGCTTGCTCGATTCGTGGGATGCTTATGTCATGAAAGGCGATTCGATGACGCCTACACAAATCACGATCAAGTCGCTTTCCGTGGATGAAGACTTCATTCCCGCGTACCAAATCCAGATGGCAGCAGGCAGGAACTTCTCCCGCCAGTACCCGACCGACCGGACCAACGGGTTTATCCTCAATGCAACCGCGGCCCGCCTGCTGGGCTGGAAAAACCCGGCGGACGCCATTGGTAACCGCTTTGGTTATGGTGAAATGCGCGGGCAGATCATCGGCGTCACCACCGACTACCATTTCGAGTCACTGCATCAAAAAGTAGCACCTATTGTGATGTTCTACCAGCCGGGCCACCTCGGGCGGGTATCCGTGCAAGTGGCAGGCAAGGATATCCAGGGCGCACTCGCACACCTCGGGTCGGTATGGAAGGGCCGCTTCCCCGATGTGCCTTTCCAATACGAGTTCCTCGACCAGCGCTTCGGCCAGCTTTACGCACTTGAGCAAACCCAGCAGGTGTTGTTCGGTATATTCGCGGGCATTGCGATCCTTATTTCGTGTATGGGTTTATTGGGCCTTTCGATGTTCATGGCCGAACTCCGGACGAAAGAAATCGGTGTGCGGAAAGTGCTGGGCGCTTCGGTACCAAGCATTGTGGGCCTGCTTTCGAAGGATTTTCTCAAACCGGTCGTTGTGGCGATTCTCATTGCGTCACCCATTGCGTGGTACGGCATGAAAAACTGGTTACAGGATTTTGCCTATCATACCGACATCCGATGGTGGGTGTTCCTGCTGGCGGGTGTCCTGTCGATCGCTATTGCATTGTTCACCGTCAGCTTCCAGAGCATCCGTGCAGCCTTGATGAACCCCGTCAGGAGTTTAAGAAGCGAGTAAATTCTATGGATTTACTATATTGGCGCAGACACAATATAGAGATTCATGGAAATAAAGAAGTTAGAAAAAATCCTGATATGTATTGTGCTGGTAGTCAGTGTGCTGCCGGCCATTGCCCAGCGACGGGCGGCGACGTCGCAACCCAACATCATTGTGATCCTGACCGACGATATGGGTTATGGTGATGTTGGTGCTTATGGCGGACGTTTTGTCGCTACCCCGAATATCGACAGGCTCGCGGCCACTGGGCTCAAACTTACACAATATTACAGCGGCGCGCCGATTTGCTCGCCTTCGCGGGCCAGTATTCTCACCGGCATGCAGCCCGGGAAATGGAACTTCACCACGTTTCTGGACACCCAAAAGCATAACAAAGACGCCGAGCAGATCGATTACCTGACTCCGGAAGCGCCTTCCATGGCACGTTTTTTCAAAGATGCAGGCTATGCTACCGGGCATTTCGGGAAGTGGCATATGGGCGGAGGCAGGGACGTTACCAATGCGCCCGGCTTTGCACAATATGGCTTCGATGAACATGCAAGCACCTACGAAAGCCCCGAACCTGACCCGGCTATTACCGCTACCAACTGGATATGGTCTGAAAAGGACAGCGTCAAGCGATGGGACCGGACGGAATATTTCGTCGGCAAAACGCTGGACTTCATGAAGCGGCATAAGGGTCAGCCGTGTTTCATCAACCTCTGGCCCGACGACGTGCATACGCCCTGGGTACCAGAGCCGGAAGCCGAATACACGGGTAAATCTCCCCTGAAACCGCAGGAAGAAGCCGCATTCAAGGGAGTGCTCAAAGAATATGATGTACAAATCGGTCGGTTGCTCGATGGCCTCAAAGAACTCGGAATGGCTGAAAATACGATCATTATTTTCACCAGCGACAATGGCGCGCTCCCTACCTTCGGTGGTACGCGGAGTGGCGGCTTGCGCGGATCGAAGCTGTCGCTTTACGAAGGGGGTATCCGCATGCCTTTTATCATTAGCTGGCCGGACCACATTCCTGCCAATAAGACGGATGAACGCTCGGAACTCCACGCGACCGATCTTTTACCTACATTATCCCGATTGGCAGGTGTAAAAATTCCGGAAAGTTACCACAGCGACGGCGTCGACCGGTCGGGCATACTACTGGGCAAACCTTCATTGAGGAAAAAAGAAATGTTTTGGGAATACGGACGAAACGACATCGCCTATAACTATCCGAAAGGCAACGACCGCAGCCCGCGGCTCGCCGTGCGCTCGGGCGAATGGAAGTTGCTCATGGATGCAGATGGCAGCAAAATTGAGCTTTACAATATTGTGAAAGACTCCGCTGAAACCACCAATCTTGTGGCAAAGGAAGAGAAAATCGCAAAGGAGCTGAGCGGAAAGCTGGTTGTGTGGTGGAAATCGTTGCCGAAGCTCAACGCCAATTGATAATCCGGTGAAAAAGAGTGTATTACTGATAGCGCTGCTGACTTTGCCGGCGCTTTGTCTGGCGCAGAAGAAGCGGCCGAACATTGTCGTAATTCTCGCCGACGACCTGGGTTTCTCCGATGTAGGTTGTTACGGCAGTGAAATCCCGACCCCGAACATCGACTTCCTCGCTAAATCGGGTGTTCGTTTTACCCATTTCTACAACAATACCCGCTGCTGTCCTTCCCGCGCGAGCCTGCTTACGGGCCTGTACCCGCACGACGCGGGCATAGGGCGTATGGCCGAAGACCCGGAGGATTCAACCATTAACAACGAAGGGGTAGACGGCTACCGGGGGTATCTGACAAAAAACGCGGTGACGATAGCAGAGGTGCTGAAAACTGCCGGGTATCATACCTACATGTCGGGAAAATGGCACGTGGGCATGCATGGGAAGGAAAAATGGCCGCTGCAACGTGGTTTTGAGCGGTATTATGGAATTTTATCAGGCGGGTCGAGCTATTTGAAACCATTTCCGCCACGCGGCATTACGGTGGATAACGGCGAGCCTGGTTACGATGTGCCGGAGGATTATTACACAACCGACGCTTTTGCCGACAATGCGGTCAGGTTTATCCGGGAACAGAAGGATAGCAAGCCGTTCTTTCTTTACCTCGCATTTAATGCGCCGCACTGGCCGTTGCATGCCAAGCAGGCGGATATCCAAATGTTTCAGGACAAGTACCTGGTCGGCTGGGATTCGGTCCGGCATGAACGGTGGCGTAAACAGCTAAAACTCGGCTTGGTAAAACCCGAATGGGGTGTTTCTGAACGGGATATGCGGCCGTGGTCCGGGCTGACCGAACAGGAAAAGAAGGACGTCGCTTACCGTATGAGCGTGTATGCGGCCCAGGTGTATGCGCTCGACTACAATATCGGTAAGGTGATTGAGACGCTGAAAGAAAGGAAGGAGTTTGATAACACGCTGATCATGTTCCTGTCCGACAATGGTGCCGCAGCGGAGCCATATCAGGAGCTGGGCGGAAAACCGATGGAAGAGGTGAACAATCCGGCCAAATTCTGGGCGGTATCGTACGGCGCCGGATGGGCCACCGTGTCCAATACCCCTTATAAAAAGTGGAAGAATACAACCTATGAAGGTGGTACCGCTACGCCCATGATCGTGAGCTGGCCCGCGGGCGGCGTCGGCAACCGCGGCGGACTGGTGCGACTGCCTTACCACATCATAGACATTATGCCGACGGCCATCGAAGCAGCCAATGCGAGGTATCCTGCGACATTTAACAATCATACCATCATCAAATCGACGGGTATTTCCCTGATCCCGGCCATCACCGGAGGCACAGGCAAAACGCATGACTATTTTTACTGGGAGCACGAAGAAAACTGTGCCGTCATCCACGGCCCCTGGAAGGCGGTCAAAAAGCTTCCCGGCGACAAATGGGAATTGTATAATCTCGAAAAAGACCGTACGGAAAGCTCGAACCTGGCCGCCAGCCACCCCGACATTCTAAAAGACCTCGCCGCCCATTGGAACAAATGGGCCAGCGATCACCAGGTGTTTCCCAAAGGCAAAACCTATTTCAAACGTTTCCCGGAAAAATAGCTTCTCACTGTCGGTTAATTAGCCCGAAAGTTGTGGCCAATCGGGCCGTTCTGAGATATTTACAACTCTTGCTATAATCCTTGTACGCCCGGGGCGGGGCTGGTCGGCCACCTTTGTGATGTTCTTTCACATTAAATAAAACGACCATGAACTCGCTCAAAAACAAAGTTGCGGTTATCACAGGATCCGCAAGAGGCCTCGGTAAAGCTATCGCAGAACGCTATGCCGCACTCGGCGCCGATATTGTGATCAACTATTCACGCGACAAGGCTTCGGCCGATGAGGTGGTAAGCAACGTCACCGCCATGGGTGCCCGCGTGATCGCCGTGCAGGCCGACGTCAGCAAAGTAGCGGACATTCACCGCCTGTTCGAAGAAGCTAAAAAAGCATTTGGTAAAATAAATATTGTGGTGGCCAACGCAGGCATCGAAATGGTGGAAACCCCTGTTACGCAATTCACGGAGGAACAATTCGACCGTTTGTTCTCCATTAATACCAAAGGCGCCTACTTCACCATGCAGCAAGCCGCATTGCATGTCGAAAACAACGGGCGCATCATTTACATCGCTTCCAGCACCACCGCATTTCCCGTGGCCGGGATGGCCGTGTACGGCGGCAGCAAAACCACCCCGCGTTACCTCGTAGATGTGCTCTCCAAAGAAATCGGTTACCGCGGCGTAACAGTTAACTCGATCATCCCGTTTGCGGTCGACCATTCAGGGATTTTTGTCGAAGAGGGCAGCTATCCCGAACTGCGCAAATCGTTGCTCGACAGTTGTCCGATGGGCCGTTTGGCCGAAGTGGAAGATGTGGCTAACATCGCCGAGTTCTTCGCCAGCGACCTTTCCTCATTCGTGAACGGCCAGCATTTGCTGGTGAACGGCGGGGCAAATCAATAGGGTGGCCCGGCATTTGACAGGCTTTTAAGAAATCTGGGCTATTTTTCCGGTCAGGAAAAACGGCTCCGGGCATCGTACGCCAGGCCCAGCCCGACGCTCGAAAGTTTATTCTCTTCCGACCAGTCGGCGGCAGGGAAAAGCTCTCGGAAGCGCTCCCGGATCAGCGGGATCTCCGTAGAACCGCCGGTCATGATCACCAGTCCAATGGCTTCCGGCGCGATAGCCGCGCTTTGCAGGCATTGTTTGGCGGCATCGATAATGCGCTGTGTCTTGGTTCCAATGGCTTCGTTGAACACTTCGCGTTCAACATTGATCTGTAAGTTTTCGTCGATAAACGGGAGGGAGGCCACGTAGGCATTGTTTTGCGTGAGACCGATCTTGATATTTTCGGTTTCAGCAAGTACCGCGTGGCCGCTTTCCTGTTCGAGGACGTTGATCAGCCTTCCGTACTTTTCAGGAGAATGTGTTTCGCGGAGCAACTGCTTGGCCTGGAAAATCGTCCGGTTGGTATACAGGAAGTTTACCTTGCTCCATTCCGAAAGGTCGAAATAATGATAGGACGGCACTTCGAGGTTCTTGGCACCATAGGTCGTGCGGAAGCCCAGCTCGGGCATCATGCGGGCGAGGCTGAGGTCCTTATCGAAGTCGTTCCCGCCAAGGCGCACACCGGTATTTGCCAGAATATCGCTGCTGCGGTCGTGCTTGCGGGCATTGTCTTTGGAAAGGCGGATAACGGTAAAATCGGAAGTGCCGCCGCCGAGGTCGACCACCATGGCCAACTTTTCACCGGTTACCTGCGCCTCATGCGCAAATGCCGCCGCAATAGGTTCAAACTGGAAGCCGACGTGCTCGAAGCCCAGGCTCCTGGCGATTGCTTTCAACTCGTTTTCCGCCCGTTCGTCGGCAGCTGGGTCGTTGTCGACGAAATGTACCGGCCGACCCATTACCACATGTTTCAGTTCGGTACCGCAATCGGCCTCCGCCTTTTGCTTCATCTGGTCCAGGAAAGCGGCGACGATCTGATCGAATTTCATCAGTTCGCCATTCACCATCGTGCCCTGGCGCATGGCCGGTGTGCCCAGCACGCGTTTCAGGCTTCGCATTAGCCTGCCCGGATGCCGGCTCAGGAAGCGTTCCATCGCCGCCCGTCCGAAGAATGCCTCGTTATCTTTCCGCGCAAAAAACATTGCGCTGGGGATCGTTTTATGGTCGTTTTCTACCGGGATCAGGAAAACGTCGTCTTGGTTAGCAATTGCGAGGCTGGAATTGGAAGTGCCGAAATCGATGCCGCAGAAAACAGGAGTTGTCATTGTTTTGGAAAATTGGGGGCGCAATTTCTCATTATTTGCCCGGCAATGCAAATTCAATAGGAAAACAATGTGCAGCAGCCGGTGCCTGAAACGCTTTCCTTTTGAGAAAAACCTATCATTTTGGTAAATACGGGAATGGTATAAACGGCTTAATATCAGGTAGTCGCTACGGAGTGGCTCGCCTGGTGCGGCATTAGTGGAAACCCTTCATTTAAATCCTGCAAAAATGAAGGTGATGGTTTTTCAAAGCGACAAAGCGGCATTTTTCTCCGGCCCGTCTGATGATGCCGGCGACGACGAAGACGATTGCGAAGGGGAACATTAGCAAGACTTACGGCCATCTATTCGGCTAACCGCGGTAATCTCGCGGCGACGTTTAATGAGCTGGGTAATCCCGGCGTTTATCATGGCGGCAGGCTAGATCGGTAGCGGGCAACCGGTCAATTGCTGGCCTGGTTCCGGCACGCCCGAATTTTTGGCACGGAATTTGCTGCATTCTTTGCCAAATTGATTTATACCTTACCCATACATGCATTTGAATAGCGACCTGATTCTCCGCAACCTTGCAGAAGGCGTTTTTCTGCTGGACGAAGCGGGCAACATAACGGCTTGCAATGCAGCGGCCATCGCTATCACAGGCTACGACATCGCAGAAATAAAGGCGAAGCCGTTTTGCGCTATCGGCGACGGTCAGAACGATCCTATTCAATACCGGTATGAGTTGGACCAGACCCTGAAAAATAAAAAATTTGTGGCAGAGGGGTGGAAGCTGAGGAAAGACCGCACCAGATATTGGGCAGAAACTTCCTATTCCCCCATTTTCGATGAGTCGGAGCGACCTGTCGGTTACTGCATATTGCTGCGGGATATTACCGAACAAAAAATCATGCAGTTCCAGCTGCTCGAAAGCGAAGAGCGCTACCGTTCCCTGGTGGAGCAGGTGAGAGATTACGGGATATTTATGCTGGACACAAAGGGCCGTATCATCAGCTGGAACGAAGGCGCCCGGCGTATCAAGGGTTATAACGCCGAGGATGTAATTGGAAAATATTTTGCCATTTTTTACCCGGAAGAAGATATACTCAGCGGCAAGCCCGCCTGGGAATTGAAAGTGGCGAGATCGACAGGTAAATATGAAGAGGAAGGTTGGCGGCTGCGCAAAGACGGCAGCCGTTTCTGGGCGAATATCGTTATTACCGCGGTTTACGATTCCGAGGGGCGCCTCAGCGGCTTTTCAAAAGTAACCCGTGACCTCACCGAGCGAAAAATGGCCGAGCAGGCATTGCGGGAGAGTTCCGACCGGTACAGGCAACTGGCCGCGGAGCTATCGGTTGCGAATAGCGAACTATCGTTACTGAACCGTGAGTTGGAACAGTTTACGGCCATTGTTTCGCATGATCTGAAGGAGCCGGTACGAACCGTGCGGAGCTTTTTGCACCTCATGGACCGCCACCTTGATCAGCAAAAATTTGATCTTCTGAAACCGGATATCGGGAAAGGCATTCTTGCAGCGCGGCGCATGCACGACCTGATCGATAACCTGCTGCATTATACGCAATTAAGCAAAGTAGGGCTGCAAAGGCAGAAGCTGAACGTCGAAGAAGTGATCAGTGAAGCTGTTCAGAACCTGAATAACGCCATTGAACAATCGGGCGCTCAGATCCACGTGGATAACGACGTGCCATTTATCTACGGCGATCGTGTCCAGCTTGTGCAGCTTTTTCAGAACCTCCTGGCTAATGCGTTGAAATTTACGAACGGAAGCAGGCCGGAGGTGGCGGTGAAGTCCTGGATGGAAAATGACAGCGTACGGTTCGTCGTGGAGGACAATGGTATCGGTATTTCTCCTGAAAATCTGGAAAAAATATTCGAAATTTTCAGGAGGCTGCATTTTGCGCATCAATACCCGGGTAACGGGGTCGGCCTGGCCGTATGCAAAAAGGTCGTGGAGCGGCACAAGGGTTCTATCTGGGCCGAATCGACGCACGGTAAGGGCGCCAGCTTTCATATTATGTTACCTAAGATCTGAGCTCCGGATATGAGAACATTCAGGCTAGCCATTGTAGAAAATGATGAAGACGAGCGCTTCTTTATGTCGGAGGCGTTCAGAGCTTCCGGGGAATTTGAAATCCTTGGTGAATTCGGGAACGGCGATCAGCTTACAGAGTGGCTCCACGGTTCGCCGCGCGAGCTTCCTGAACTGGTCCTTTCGGACCTGAACATGCCCGGCAAAAACGGTTATGATATAATCGACGAGCTCAAAGTGACCTACCCGGACATTGCCGTATTCGCGACTTCTACGTCGTCCGTAGCGACCACGCGCGACAAGTGCATCCGGGCGGGTGCGAAGGATTTTATCGCCAAGCCCGACATTTTCATTGCCTATGATGCCTTTGTCGCCGAGTTTTATCAGCTTGCCTGCCGATACCTCGGGGCGTGAACGCCACAAAAAGCATTAGCGGATCATCTTCTCATTCACCCTGACATTTGTGAGCGTGAAATCCCTGACCACGGATTTATCGTAAGCAGTGTTTTTTGCAGTGATATCCAGGTTTTCAAAACTAAACTTCGACAGTTTATCATATTCTCCCGGACTCACGTCGAAAAACACCTCGCATTTCAGTTTGATGTTTTTCAGGCTGATATGGTCCGAGTAGGAGAGCGGAACATCTTTTCGGCCTTTCAGGTCGAAGAATTGTTTCCATGGCTTCACATAAATGAGACTGTACGCATAACCATCCACGTTTTCGACACTGATAAACTCGTATCTCTGCGGCGTGTCGGGGCGCATTTTCAGCCAGAGTACGCGCATGGCGTTTTCGATATGGCAGTTGCGCATCACCACATTTTTATTGTGAATAGCCTCGCTTCCGCACGTAAGCGCCGCGTGGCAAAACCCGAAATGGGTGTCCTCGATGATGATATTGGCGTTGGCGCCGTTGCTGGGGTCTTTGTCGGCATACGGACCTTTGCCGCCTTTCAAGGCAATCGCATCGTCGTTTACAGCGAGGTAGCAACCTTTAACAAGCACATTATTGCACACATCCAGGTCGATCGCATCGGTGCTCGGCGCCTTGACCGGTTCATGCGGTGCGGTGATCCTGACATTCAGGATTTTGATATTGTTGCATTGGTAATAATGGCTCGTCCAGAAGCCGGAATTTTGAAGCGTCACATCCTGTACCTGTACATCGTTGCTTTTCCAGATAAAAACCAGCCGTGGTCGCGATACTTCCAGGTTGGTACAGTTGGGGTTTTCCTTCCGGCGTTGCCAGAATGCCTTCCAGTAGTTCAGTCCGTTGCCGTCGATCACACCCTTTCCCGAAATTGTGAAGCCGTTTACGCCGTAGGCATTGACTAATGCGGGAAAATAATCCAGGTTTTGCCCCTCCATGCGCGAGGGCATCATCGGGTAATCGGCAATTTTGTCGGAGCCTTTCAATACAGCACCTTCCGCAACATACAGGTGTGTTTTAGGTTTAAAAAACAGTGCCCCGCTCAAAAAAGTACCCTCGGGAATCACGATCACGCCTCCGCCCTGTTCGCTGGCGCGGTCGATGACGCGCTGGATCGCGAAGGTTTGCACGAGGTTGCTGTCCGTAGAAACACCATGGTCCGTGACCACAAACCGCTTGCCACGGTTTTTAATATCAACTTTGGATGTATCTGAAAACCAGCCCGGTATTTTGCTTCCGTCGGGGAATGTGGAAGATCTGCCAGATTGCGAAAATGCAACCGTTGCAAGGAATAATAGTTGAAGTAAAAGAAAGCAGGACTTTTTCATAACCCCTTGAAGACGGGTTCTGCCTTCTTTTACTCAATTCCAGGGTGGCAACTGCTGACTAAGCCTCTTTGCCGCATCACGCCATCCCGCCATTCAAACCGATGGTTTGCCCGCTGATCCATTTGGCGTCGTCGCTGGCGAGGAAACTGACGGTTTTGGCGATGTCTTCAGGCTCACCAAGGCGGTTGAATGCATTCAGGGAAGCGAGGCGGTCGATGACTTCCTGTGGTTTGCCTTTGGTGAAGAGTTCGGTATTGGTCGGGCCGGGCAGAACGGCGTTGACATTGATGCCGCGAGCGCCCACTTCCTTGGCAAAAACGCGTGTGAGTTGTTCGACAGCACCTTTGGTAGCCACGTACGTCGCGTAGGTAGGCATCATGACGCGCGTCGTGCTGGACGAAAAGTTGATGATACTGCCGCCTTCCGCCAGGCGGGTTGCTGCTTCACGGAGGGTGTTGAACGTGCCACGGACATTTATTTCAAACTGGCGGGTGAAATCTTCGTCGGTGGTATCTTTGAGCAGTTTGGTGATCATAATGCCGGCATTATTCACCAACACGTCGATTCTGCCAAAATGCGCTATCGCAGCGTCGAACATATCTTTTACCTGGCCGGGATTACTGACGTCGGCCTGCAAGGCAATGGCCTCGCCACCCGCCGATTGAATAGCTGCTACCGTTTGCTGGGCCGCTTCCAGCCCGCCGGCGTAGTTTACAATGACTTTGGCGCCTGATTTTGCGAGGTGAAAGGCAACGGCTGCACCTATTCCTCTTGACGCGCCGGTCACGAGTGCTACTTTGTTTTCGAGTGAGTTCATGGTCGTTTTTGTTTAGTGTTAAAGAACATGACAAAGGTGGCAGGTTAGCGTCGCCCCGGGCGTACAAGGATTACAGCAAGAGTTGCAAATTTCTCAGATAAGCGGAGAAACCAAAAAAAGCCGCCGGCGATCCGGCAGCTTTTTGGGTTGGTTTAAAACTACATTCTATTTGAATCCAAAAATCAGTGGGAAAATGAAGATTACCACCGCGCTCCATATGCTGTACAGCGGAAGGAATATCCCGAGCGACGCACCGACGGCCCGGAGTTCCGACTTTTTGCTGAGTACGGCGAAAAGTTTTAACCCCACATAAAACAAATGGGCGAGCATCAGCACATTGGCGCCGAGCACGGCGGCGCGGTTCGGGGTGAGGCCCCACTCCGAAATGCGGAACAGAACGGCCGATAAAGCGATGCAATTGACGAGCAATGTTACTGCAGATAACAGGAGAAGCAGCACAATTTGCGCGCGGCTGCCGGATTGATCGGTTTCGGCCAGCGAAAAGAAGATCAGTGCCATCACAGCAACCAATAGGCCGTTGAACAACACCAGGAACTCGCGGTCGTGGTAAGGACTTTTGCCGGCAATGAGCGTAGCTATCAGGTACGCTACCAGCATCACTAGCGCTACCGGGCTGAACAGCTTCGCGATAACCGGCGGTATTTTGTTCACGAGCGTGGGCTGCACCCGTGTAATGAACGTCGCGACAATAGGCACGGCCGCCAGCCCGCATATGACAATGTATTTTGAAAAAACCCATTGAACGTCCCAGCCGATCAGCCCGAAGAGGTTGATGGTAAGGGCTGTGGTGAGGCCGCCTGCGAGCACCAGAAGCCCCGACATTACGATAAGCTCGCCCGTGTAGCGCAGGAATTCCAGCCAGCTCGCACCGTTTTTCCACTTTCCGCCACTGTATGCCGCGCCCAGCAGCGACCACAGCCAGAGCGGCAGGTGCAGGCAGGAAAGTATCAATGTATCACTGTTTTCATTCTGGGGCAGCCAGTTGATGAACACTACCGACGCCATCAGCAGCAGGATTGCCGTCCCCCGGACCTTCCACGAAACGGTGTTTTTCCAGGCAAAATAGGCCATCAATGCCGGGGCGACGATAAACCCTACGTTGCGCGGGTAATAAAACGCTTCGTCGATGGAAAGGAGCTCGGGCAGCTTGGCCAGCAGCGCGGCGAGAAGCGAAGCTATTACCACAAAGGTCCGCTCGGCAGGTGTACCCCAGGCCGCTCCTTCCTGACTGAAATTGAGCCGCTGATACCATCCTTCGGCCAGCGGATTGTTGCGCAATTCGGGGTACAATGCATTGAAAGCTGCCTTAAAGCCGGGCTTGTTGCCCCGATACAACTTTTCCAGTTGCAGGGCATTGTCTTGGTTCAACAGGATTTCTTCACGCATAAAACATGGATTGAGATGGTGATCAGCTTTTGTGGTTGGCGGGAATTTTTATTGTTAAAAAGTACTTTGTATTTCAAAGTTAAATGAGAATTGAAATTTCGCAATGGGGAGGAGGCATTTTTTTTTCTGATCCGTGTCATTTTGCCGTTTACTAAATTTGATAACCGGTTAATTGATAACACTTTAATTCGCTATTTAGTCGTTTTTATTTTGTGTTGAAAATCAAATCGATACAAAAATGGAATGGACGATTAGCATGTGGGCGGGACTGGCCCAGCTTGGCATTGCAGTGGCAATTGCCGGTATTGGCATCCGGATCGTACTCGAATTGCGGAAGAGCGAATTGACGGACCACCCTGCGAAGTAGGAAGGGGCCGTCGGAACTGAAACGGATCGACATCAGAGGGCGTAATGCCCTTATCAAAGCGTTGGATATGTAAAAAGGTCTGCAACCATACTTGGGTTTGCAGACCTTTTTTTATCGACTTCACTGCGCCGTACAACTATTGGTATTCAAACCGGACAGAGTCGACGCTCTCACCAGCTTTGTAAGACTCTTTCGCTACCATGAGCGTGGGTAGTTTTTTGGTGTTGTAGTGATACACAAAATCAAATTTCCGTGGCGGGATCATATTCGAGTACACGTAACCGAACCGGCTCGACGGATTTTCTTCACGGCTAAGGTAAGTGACGTCTACTTTTACCGGCATGTTTACACCAAACTCGCGGAACCAGTGGGCTGGATGCACACCAAAAACCCGCGTCAATTCATTTGCAAGCCCAAACATGGGATTATTGAAAGGTGACCGGACGTATTTCGTATGTTCTATGTTTAACAGGTCATCGGTCCTAACCAGCTGGCCACTTCTATTGATAAACGTGAATGCCATTTTCACTGGATTCCTTTTTGCGTCGTAAGAAAATGAATAGTATCCGCTCAGCAGACCGCTATTCGATCGGGCCATTTGTACGATTTCATTCTGTTTGTTGATCGTAGCCAGATATTTGTAGTCATCTTCCGACGGATTGATGGGAGGGAAAAACGTGATGTTTTTGGCAGGGGGAACTATTTTTAAAAATGTGCCATCGTTTTCAACAGTTAACCGCGATTCTAGCGGAGCACGGTCTCCTCCGAGGAAATCATAGCGCACGGTAATTTATTGGGAACGCCGCCAGCGTCGTAAGCAAATTTTATGCTCACTTTGACATCGCTTCCCAAAACTTGCCACGCACACGAGGAAAGCCGCTGCTGATCATCATACTCGTAGTGCAATAGCTCTTCTCCACCAAAGGTGGGGGAAGGTGATGAAAGATTATAATAGTTACGGATACGCATGTTTTTGATGAGCGTACCTGTAACGGGCGTAATGGAATCGAATATTTCCGTTTCCGTGGTTGGGTTAATGCCGTCGTCCGGCAATGATTCGGCTGGACCGGGGTCGTTTTTATGTTTACACGAGATGGCAAGCAACAGGAACAGGCCGAAATACAATGTTTTTTTCATGGCAATGATGGAGATTTGCGGTTTTGTTTAAGTCTGTATTTGAATTGAATGGAGATTCCGGCTTGGTAGGGTTGAAGCGTGAAGCCCGCATCCTTGCTTCGCATTTTGTTGACTGAATATTCGATGTAGGGGCCTACATGCAGTAAGCTGCCTGTGCCGAGTGGAATTTCTTTTCCAAAGGTAGCGGTTCCCCACAGCAGATTTTGTTTGGTGGTAAATTCCCTGGACAAATCCGCACCGACTCGGACAAAGTATCCGTTAAACTTTGCTTTATTGAACGACAGTTCTTTTGAAATACCGATATTCCCGAAATGGAGGGTATTATCGACCTGTTCGGAAACACCCTTCCGAACAACCTGATTTTGCTTATCGAATACAAATTCATTGGTGGCAATCTCATAATGAAAATTTTGCCTGGAAAATGCATAGCCGAGATGAAATTGCAATCCGCCCCGCTCGACACCGGCCTGAATTTGATAAGCCATTTTTTTGTTAGAGAAACTTTCCGGGAATTCAAAGTTCTGGTATTGAACGGGTTGATTGCTTCGAATGCGCACCACTTGATAAGTGTTCATCGGTGTGAATTCGAGTAGCAAATTCCAGGCTTCTTTCGGTTTTTCGGTTGTATGATTTTCCTTGGGAACAAGTATGACCGGGAGGTGTAATGTATTGAAAGAAATATAACCGGAGTTATCGAGCAAATCGGGATTTTCCAGCTTGATATCCGGCTTTATAGTGGTCCCGGAAGCCGGTGTTCTTTCTGATAGGGTTTCAACTTCATCAGGAGGTAATGCAATGCTTTTTTGTTCGAATATATCCCGATTTTGTGCGACTGCATTATTTTCTTCAATGGAAAGAGGAGGGTTTATTGATGCGTGGGTAATGCTGTCTATTTCAGTTGAATAGGTGGTTTCTTGCGTACTTGTCGGGCGAGTTGCATGCAGTGTTTGAGGATTGCTTCGCGAAGGAACAGTATATCTCTCAGGGCGCATTGTGGTAAGAAGCACCAAAACAGTCGTCAATGCGATGCGGTAAGGCATAGTGCTTCCTGTCCTGCGATGAATCGAATTCAGGACGATATTTGCCAGTTTGGGATCAGGCTGCTCTTTGGTATTGCTGAATTTATCGGTAAGCGCCCTTCGCAACCGATCGTTTATTTCGTCGTCAGGGAGTTTCATATTTCTTGATTCCGTATTCTTCTAATTTTTTGATAAGCAAATTCCTGCCCCTCAGAAACTGGGAGCGTGACGTGCTCGCGGATATGGAAAGCATTTCGGCTATTTCCACATGCGAAAACCCGTCGATCAGGTGCAAATTGATGATCATGCGATAACCATCCGGCAATGTGCCGATCACCTGCCGCAAATCATTGATATTCATGTAATCTATAATGCGATCATAATCGTCCGAATCGAAATCGAGCCTGTCCGACTCCACCGACCGGTGGCGGAGTTCGCTTTTCGTGGTACGGTGGTAATAGTTAATGGCGGTTCGTATCACAATCGATTTAATCCAAGAGTCAAGCGCAGCAATGTTTTTGAGTTCGGAGAGATGGTTAAATACCTTGATAAATGATTCCTGGAAAATATCTTCTGCCTCCGCTTTCGTTTTGGTGTATCGCATACATATTCCGATCAGCTCTGATTTGTAGCGATCGTAAAATATGGTCTGCGCTTTCGGATCGAGCTCCTGACAAGCTTTTACCAAATCGGCAATACTATCGTACTTTTTACTCTTAAAAATTTCATTAGGGGTTGACGAAGCAATCTTAATGAGGCGGAATATAATTATTTGCCGTGGGACACGACGGGTTAGGTTAAACGTTGCATGACGTATTATCTATATTCATACAAATAGGAGGAAACGAATGCCAATAGCTTGCCATCCTTATCGAAAAACAGGCGATAGCCGGCAAGGTACCCATAGACGAAAATGCTGTAACTTTGGTAATTGTCCTCAAAGCACTCTCCACTGAATACAGACATCTGATATCTCTCATCAATTCCGAATTTTGCCAATTGCTTACGGATAGGATCGGGTATTTCATCAAATGCCTTGAAAGGTTTTACGAAATTATACGATCCAATGAAAACCCCGTCATTGGTTATAACTCTCGGACTTCCATCATCTTTTCCATTGAAGTAATAGTTTACCTTATTTTCGCCTATGACTTTCGTGGTAAGTGAGGTAACGAAATAGTCCGTTCTGTTTTGCAAATCAACAAGTGTTGTGGGTATCGGCTCGTATCGGGGATCAGTGTCGAATGTAAATATGTTATGTTCGCCGAATCCAAACGTGATGTGTTTTAGATCGGAATTGTAAACTTTACTGTATATCCACTTGATCGAAAAGTCCTGACCATCTGCCGTTATCTTTGCACGATACCATACCCCTTCCTTATCGGGATCCAGCCGAACTTCCGCACGGTAATCCGAGAGCTTTGCATTTTTGGCAATCGGAAATTTTTCACGGATAATCTGTTGCATCGAGTCGGGAACGACATCACCCAGTAACTTATGTAAAGCGACAATTTTCCCCGGCTGCAAACCCATATAGTATTTCACCTGTCCCTCTTCGAAATGTGCCTCCCACAATGCATTAGCCAGAATGGTTTTGAATACGACATTTTTGGCGTCGGGAAAGCTGTCGGTCAGCAATTTCGCCGTCGATTGTGGGACTTCTCCCGGATTCGGCTCCGGCCCTTCGACTTTGTCGCACGCGAACATGCAGGCGGTGAGCATGCACAGGAGCAGGCCTTTGATGTAATATTTTCCGATGGATACCTGACGATTTTTCATAGCTTTTTTCAAACTGCCGTTTTGTAATTCCCCGCTGGGACAAGAGTCGGCGTTTGAAACGTTGCATGCCCGGAAACAAAATGTGCGGCGCGTTTGCCAATCCCCGCAACAGCCGATATATTTCAGCACATTTTCCTGAACCTTATGAACCACTCATCTTTCCCGAACCGCAGGGATTTCCTGACGGCCGCCGCCGCAAGCTTTGCGCTGCCTTTGTTGCAACCGCTCAACGCATGGGCGAGGGCCAAGCCACTTTTTTCGTTCTCTACCCTTGCCTGCCCGAAATGGGACTGGGCGACGATTGTCAAATATGCAGCCGATAACGGCTACCAGGGCATCGAGATTCGCGGCGTGCTGGATTGTATGGATCTGCCCTTATGCAGCGATTTCAATACACCACAAAGCATTGCCCAATCACGCAAAATGGCGGAGGACAAGGGATTAAGGGTCGTTGACCTCGGCTCGTCGGCGTCATTGCATATGGCCGATCCGGCAGTGCGGGCGAAAAACCTGGACGAAGCAAAGCGGTTTATCGACCTCGCGCAGCAGCTGAATTGCCCTTATGTCCGGGTATTCCCCAATGATTTGCCCAAAGATCAGGAAGTGGCCCGAACCGTGGAGCTTATCGGTACCGGGCTGCTGGAACTGGGCGACCATGCCAAAAATACTTCTGTAACCGTACTGCTGGAATCACATGGCGACGTGACCGGAAAAGATATCCTGGCAACGGTGATGGGCAAGTCGGAGCATAAGCACGTCGGACTGATCTGGGATATTTTCAATATGTGGTCCGTGACGAAGGAGCCGCCAAAGGAGGTTTATGCCAAACTGAAAAAGTACATTCGCCACACGCACATCAAGGATGGCATTCTGAAAGACGGTAAAATTCAATACGTGCAGGTAGGCAAGGGTGAAGGCCCTTTGAAGGAGGCAATAGGTGTACTCGTGAAAGACAACTACAAAGGGTATTACAGTTTCGAATGGGAGAAAAAATGGCACCCCGAAATCGAGGATCCGGAAGTAGTGATACCCGCGTACCCGAAGCTCATGCAGCAATACTTTTAGTCGTATTTCATTTCGATCGCTTTAATTTCACTTTTCGGGCCAGGTGTGCCGGTTACGCTGACACCTACTCTCGGCGCCCTGTCCCACCGGGGCAGCCAGGGGGCTTCTATCTGTACCGAACTGGTGAGCGAGTCGATTTTTTGGCCTTTGACACCCCAGCTGAACGTGTAGTAGCGTCCGTAGCGGCTTTGCAATTCCAATCGGATGGTTTTGTATTTATCGGGGATTTCCTGCGTCTGGAGGGTTTCATACTGGCCGTCTTTTACTTGCCATAGCTCGACGCGGTTTTGGCCTGCACCGTAGCCGATGGCGTTTCGAGAATCGCCATATAGGACAACGTTTTGGAAAATGTTGTCTTTGATCATGAATTCGGCGGTGTAGGTATAGCTGCCTTTTTTAATGGTATGGCCCAGGAAATTACCTGTTTGGGCGGGGTTCTCGCACTCGATTTCCAGAGCTGCGGCCCTGATACCGAACTTCGGCGTCGGCAGGCCGGCGTCGAATACCCAGGGCAGTCTTAATGTATCGCGTTCATAGTTTACCGAAAAGTTGGAGCTATGCTGGGGAACAGGGCCTGAGCTTGTGGGCGATTCCGCCTGCGCGGGAGTCGTTTTGCCGTATCTGAATGCAGGCCAGCGGGTTGTTTCGTCCCAAATCAACTCGCTGAGAACGCCCTGGCGCCCTGTAAATGTAAAGTCGATACCATTATAGGCATGGTGCAGGTAAAAATAGCGGCGGTCCGGCGTGGTTACCACGGTGCCGTGTCCCGGACATTTCCAGGTATCGTCCCCGAAAAGGACAGGATTTCCCTCATATTTCATCCAGGGCCCCTGCAATTTTTCCGCCCTCGCCATCCCGACCTGATAATCGCAGCGGTCGCCGCAGCATGCATTGCCGGAATAGAGCATATACCAGTAGTTTCCTCTTTTAAATATAGCCTGCCCCTCGGCACCACCTGCTTCCCAGCCGGCGGGATCGGCTTTAATGAGGCTGAATTCCTTGCCGGTTACCTTCAATCCGTCGGGTGAAAGCTCCGCGCCGAGCAGTTCGATGCCCCGGTCTTTGTCGAGGCCATAGGCTTTCCAGGTAATGAATAGTTTCCCTTTGTCTTCCACCACATAGGCGTCGATGGCCTCTTTGGTCCATTCGACAATGATGCCGTGGTCTTTAAATCCTTTTGTAATATCCTTCGTGGTTGCCACGCCGATGACCGACTGCTTGTCGGATTTCCGCCTGGCCGTATAGTAAACGTAGAATGTCCCGTTCCGGAAAAACAGCTCCGGTGCCCAATAGCTTCCCATTGTCCATTTGGGCAGCTCGGCGAATACGGGTCCGACATATTCCCAGTTCACGAGGTCTTTGGAACTGTAAATAGGGTAGGCAGGCCCCCATTCCGAAGAGGTACCGGCCGCGTAATACGTATCGCCTACGCGTATCACCGATGGGTCGGCAAAGTCGCCGGCAATCACGGGGTTACGGTAGGTGATCACCCTCGCGGGGACGGGCTTTTGCGCGGAAACCTGGATGGAGCAAAGCAGTGTGAGCAGAAGTATGGCGGACAAGGATTTCATGGTGCTTCTCAATGGATGGCGTTGCGAAGAAAGGCATTTATTTCGGGATTGCCCTCTGGCCCCCCGGAAAACACCTGTTTTTGCATTCACGTGTTTACACGCTTACCTCGTGGAAGAGGTTTGCCCAATTTTGAAATGTCAATCAGGACGGGGCGCTTAAAAAAGAACCTGATTGACGCTTGCGTCTGACTCATCAAACTAAAAGCCAGGGCGAAACAAATGGTTCGGGGAACTCAAAGCGAGTTCTTCGGATCGAGGCCCGAGGCGCGCAGTCCGGGACGCGTAGTCCGGGACGCGCAGTCCGCCCGATCAATCAGAAATCATTAACCTAACCGATAAATCGAATTAATTCTATTTTTTAACCGAATTAGTTACAATGCCTCCTTGCCCTTAGGTATATTGCTTTCCATTGTGCGGATGCCGGTTGCGCTGCACGATCGGAAAGCAAATATCTTTTTAAACCATTAAATCTCAGCGAGCATGCCGAAGTTTATCAGTGATGAAGTTTTTGCAAAATGGGCTGCCCAGTGGCAGGCGCTGGAACACAGCCGCGAGCCCTTTGGCTTTTTTAATTGGGGGAGTAAACTCCTTTTGGGTGATTATTTTGACGGTAATGACTTCGAAACCCTGGTATCAACGCCGGGTATAGCCGTTATCAAAGTCCGTTTTGGTTTTGATACTGAAGAAAGTGCATTCAAGCTGGTGCTTTTTGGTATCGATAGTGCCGGACAGATTATTACGCCTTACTATGCGCACACGCCGGCCGATTTCCGTGAGGCGGGGGATGGCCCGGGTGGAAATGTGCCCGATGTGCTGGCGAGGCAATGGATTAAATACTGGGAACAGAAAGGCCATGCCGGGGAGATCGCCAGTCCGCTGTTCCGCACGCAGTACGGTTTCCTGAATGGGTACAATTATCCCGTAAAAGAGCTACTGGCGGCACTTTTCAGGTTTGAAAAAATGCCTAAAATTTACATTCGCTTTGTGCTGCACCGCTATTTTCCGGCTGCCAATGAAGAAGTGCAAAAGGAACTGACGGGCTCTTATGCTTTCGGGCTGCTGTTCCAGGCCATTTCCAATAAGGGCGACCGCAGCGGCGCATTGGGCACCGAACCGGACAGCGGTTATTACGACCTGAGCGCACCTTGTCCGCGGACTTGCTGACGCTGGCGGGCATTTGTGGTCAGATGTAGTCAGGGATTGTCATTTATAGTCAGGTATGGTCAGATGTAGTCGGGGATTGTCATTTGTAGTCAGGTAGGGTCAAGTGTAGTCAGGGATTGTCATTTGTAGTCAGGTAGGGTCAAGTGTAGTCAGGGATTGTCATTTGTAGTCAGGGATTGTCATTTGTAGTCAGGTAGGGTCATTTGTAGTCAGATATGGTCAGATCCAGTCAGATAGGTCTCTATATTCCTTTTGCAAAATAATGACCTATCTGTAACTACACTTGACCACTCCTGACTACACTTGACTACTCCTGACTACACATAACAATTCCTGACTACTCCTGACTACACTTGACCGCTCCTGACTACACATGACAATTCCTGACTATACTTGACCACTCCTGACTACACATGACAATCCCTGACCATTCACTCCCCCAACGACAATTAAATTTACTTGCCAGGCGTCACCGCAACCAATTTTACCGGTCCGAGCAAACCGCTGGGTAGTAATGGGGAATCAGCCTTGTAAAACGGCATGGTAGTGTAAGTGATCTTGTTCGTCACGCCAGGTTGCGCGTCGCCGATCAGGCGATTTACCCAGGTATTGGTTACTTTCACCTGAATGCTGTTGGAACCTTGCTTCAATGCACCTGTTACTTCAATGCGAAATGGTTTTTTCCAGGTGATGCCGACATTTTTGCCATTAACAATGACTTCTGCAAGGTTCTTAACATCCCCGAGATCGAGCCAGTATTGGGCATTTTGGCGGATGGCCGGTGCATTGAAAGTGTTTTCGTAGGTCGCTGTTCCCGAAAAATACTTGATACCCGCGTCGGCATTCTCCGAAAGCGATGTCAATGCCGGGAGTTGTGCCTGCGCGGGAGCGCCCAGGCCCGGCTGGAAGTGTACAGTCCACGCGCCCGTAACGCCCGTAATTTCCGATTCTACGGTGGCTGGTGCTGTGTAGGAGGTGGCGGGTGCATTGCCGTTGAAAACGATGAAATATGCCTGCCATGAATCGAATTTCAAAGGGATTGTGGTGCGTCCATTGGAGATTTGATAAGAGACTTTGCTGGTTTTGCCGGTTTCCGGGTTCCAGAGCAGCGGGATTTTGCCGGTAACCCGGAAGCTGATCTGTGCCTCATTGGCATCGTTACTGCGATTGTCGAGCCAGTAAATATCGGTATCGGCTGTTTGGCGATGAACGTAAAGAATTTTTGCTTTTTCGCCGGTAATGACCACATCTTTTGAGATGATGCTGTTTAAAACCGTTTCCAGCGGCTGGGTAGAAGCATTCGGATTACTCCAGATTTGGTTGACCAAAGTGGCAAATGCGGTGGCATCGTCCGACAAACTTGGGGAACGTTCGGGTTTAACACCCGCCACCTTCATGCCCGAAGCGACCAGTTCACCGATTTTTTGAAGCACGGGTAAAGTCATGTTTCGTGCCGTCGAATCGAGCACGAGTAGCCGGTATTGCTGGCCTGATGGCGTCATGATCTTTCCTTTTTCCACTTTCAGCATATCTTTAATGACACTCGAATTGGCGAAGTCGAAAGCGTAACCTGCCGGAATGGAGGGTAGTTTTTGGGTGGAAATCTGCGTGATATTGGAGTTTTCTCCATAGTAATACAACACATCCACCACCGGTTTGCCTTGTTGCAGCATAAAACAGCTTCTGCTCAAATAGCCCGTCCACACTTTGGCCTGCTCAGCCCAGCTTTCCTGCCGGGTGAAATACTGGCCAAAGGGCCCGAGCGAAAACCCGGGCTTTTTATCGTCCAACGGCTGATGAACGGACGTGTGGACCACAAAGCGATTCAAACCCGACGCCATTTCAAGATCGGCGGTGCGTTTGAGTTTCTCGGGATACCATGTAAATGCATTGCCAACGGATGTCATCGACTCCGCCGCTACGATATTTTGCCCGTAAATATGCGCTACCGACGCCGACTCGCGGATATCTGCCTCGCTGCGGACTTCTTCATCGGTGCCGCCGGCGAGGCTGCCGGGCGTCCACATCGCAGCCATGGGAACATCTGCTTTACGCTTCACGTCCATACCATCAGCCAGGTAAATGCGTCCGCCCTCGTGCGACTCCGTGTACCGTTTCATTCCGCGGGCCTTCAAAGCATCGCCGATCACTTCGTAATGGTTTTCGACGATCAGTTCGCCGATCGTCTTGCGGAAATCCCACAGAAACCGGTCGCTTTCCGCCGCGCTTTTCACTACCATACCAGTCAAAACGGGTATCCAGGGCGTAAGGTCGTAGCCGCGGCGCTTCTTGAATTCCGCGGGCATTGCTCTCGTCCAGGTCATGTGTCCCGCCTCATAGCTGTCCAGCACCATGTATTGCAGCCCTTTGGCACCCATTTGCCCGCCGGTGGCATCTTTGTACATGTCGAGGTAGGTATTAATGTATTTGGAAACCGCTTCCTTGTCGAGTTTGTCCACTTCCAGGCCGGTAGCTTCGGGAGAGGCAGGATGGTTTTTGCGGCCGGTAAGGGAGTACCCCAGCCGTACAATAACCCAGTCGCCGGCTGGTGGTGTCCAGTTGAGGCTGCCATCGTCGGTCATTTTGGAAGTCAGGTCAACAACGTCGGTGAGGGGGATGGCGTCGGCAGTCGGCTGGATGAACGAGGCCGTGTTTTCGCGCCATGGACTGAACCCCGCTTTTTCTTCGAACTGGTCCATCCGATCGGTATTGTGAAACACGATTTCGGCTACCTGTACGCCTTCCGGCTTGGCGGGCTGTGCATTGCCACCGCCAAACATCGCAGCAAAAGGATTGAACGGCGGAGGCAAAGTCTTGAATGCAATACGATAGAATTTAGCCGTCACCGGGGCAAATGCCAGGGTATTTTGCGGCACGGTACTGCCTTTGACAGGCGCGACGTCGCGGAAGTTTACCCCGTCGTCGCTGACTTTCAATGTCCGGTTGTTTGGTGCCCCGTTGAACTCCGCCAGCGCCCCGCCGGAACTCGCGCCCACGATGGTCAATGCCTTGAATGTCTGCGGACTATCGAATTCATATTGGATCCACATATCCTGGCCCACTTCCATGGGGGGCAACAGGCTGGTCTTACCCAGGTCCCCGTCTGTCAGTTCCGCGACCGTGAATGTACCTCCGCTGGAAGTCACTTTGGGGTTTAGCGAAGTCATGGGTTTATCGGCCGCGGGTAAGCGGTAAGCGATTACGGCCGCATCGGCATAATAATCCGGTACTTCGCCCGTGGGCCCTGTAATGCCTCCTTCGGCGGGGAGGGGCACATTCTGAAACTTGCCTGCTACGGGCCTGGGCTGAGGTAATTTACCGGTAAATGCCTCTCCCCCTGCGACGCGGGTTTCAGTCCAAACGTATTTTTTCATCGCATCGGCTGCCGGTACCCAGGGGCCGCCGGTTACACTCCATCCTGGCGACCCGGCGATAGCCATTTCCAGGCCCAGTTTTTCGGCTAGATCGGTGGTGTGTTTGAATGCATCCTTCCATTCCGGTGTCATAAACACCAGCTTCTTCGGCGTCACGTTGGGCGTGAAAAGGCTCGCGTCGAAATTCTGGAAACCGCCGATGCCTACACGCTTCATCCATTCCAGGTCCTTGGTGATACCTTCTTTGGTGATATTGCCGTTCATCCAGTGCCACCACACACGTGGCTTGGATGCGTCGGGCGGGGTTTGAAAGCCTTGTTGGAGGGATGGGCTTTGTCCGAATGCGAGCGCGGGAAGCGCCCAGGCGAGTAGCGCGAGTTTTTTCATAGTAATATGCTGATTTACTGCCGGGAAACTGATCCTTTTCGGATGGTGAAGCGGCGCGTCCTTAATATCTACTCATTAGACAATAAGAGGAAATTTTTAGATATTGCCGCTAAGATCGATCTCACTCAACATTCCTTTTTGTCAGGAAATGTTTTATCTTTGAACTTAACTTATAAGTGAATCGTATCTATTTTGAATTGTATTCCAAATCCAGGAAGGTCACTATTTATACCATCCGATTTGAAGGCTGTCCCGCCGCCGAAACGGACAGTTTTGTAAACGAGTATCTGGAAAAGGGTTTTTTCGAAGACATTCAGTTAATCAGGCGTTGGCTGTACAACATTCAAATGCGCGGAGCGCAGCCATGGTACTTCCGGGCAGAAAACAATGTCGTTGCAGGGCCGGTCACTTTTTCCCGACTACGGATTTACTGCATAAGGTGTAGTAACAGCTTGGTCATTTTGGATGGTGGCGGAGAAAAGAAAGGCCAGAAAACGCAGGATGGTGCGGAGACGTGGAAAGCGATGAAGCTTATGATGGCTATCGATGCAAAGCTGATTGAAAAGATTCAGGAAAAGGCAATTTATTATTCCGATGACCTGATGACATTGAAAGGAGAACTTTTTGTAGATATATAGTTATGAACGCATTAGAAAAAATCATTCCGGATCCCGCAATTGATAAGTTCATTGATACCAGTTTCGATCTTTCCGACCGTATCCATGAAATTCTTGAATCAAAAGGATTGACGCAAAAAGACCTGGCTGAAATGCTGGGCAAAAAGGAGTCGCAGGTGAGCAAATGGATGACCGGCACGCATAATTTTACGATCAAAACACTGGCGTTGCTCGAAGTGAAACTAGGTGCTTCGATTTTTCAAATCACAAGTGGTCCCATTGAGCCCCTGGAAAAGAAAAAAGCAGAGCCTGATAATGTAATGGCTTAGGGTAAGGTGCGTCTTTTGGGGTTAAAACAAAAAAATCAGGGCGCCCCAGTGGAACGCCCCGATCGTTAGTGTTATAATATTCGTAATCCTTAAATCTTAGAATGAGTAGCGCAATGTTACGCCGTAGGTGCGCTGATCGCCTACTACACCTGCATATTGGCCGTAGCTGCCCGGCGCTGCGAGAAGCAGCTCATAGTAATCTTTGTTGAACACGTTTCTGGCCCAAACAAAGAACGAAATGCCGTTTGAAGCGCGGAAGCCAAGGCGACCGTTGGTCAGCGAGTAACCACCGATGTTCAGGTATTTGGATGGCGACGGGTTGGAGGAGAACTCTGACCGCGCAAATACATCGATACCCAGGAAGTAGTTACCTTTTAGGCCCAGGAACGTGCCTTTCACGGTTCCTTCGCCGCCCACAGAACCGGACCATTTGGAGATACCTGGCAGTCTGCCGCCTGAAATGTCCTTGAAGGCCTGCTCACCGCCTACTTCTTCCAAAGGCACCGGCGCGTTTTTGAAGGTCACATATTTACCGTCGGTATAAGCCACTGCCGCATTGAACGAGAGGTTGCTGAAACGGATATTTCCATCTACTTCCACACCTTGCACACGCACTTTCTCCGCATTAGCGAGGTAACCGCGGTTTACGCCGGGCTCGGGAGTCTGAACCTGCGTTTGGTAATCATTGATATCCGAACGGAAAAGTGTCAGATTCAATACCGAGTTAGCTGTCGGTCTGGTTTTGATACCCAGTTCTTTGTGATCCACGTGCTCAGGTTTCACATTGGCCAGGTCGAGGAGTACCGCGCCGTTGGCCGTCGGCAAACCACCCACGTTTACGCCGATAGGCTTGTAGCCGATCGAATAGGTGGCATAGGCATTGAATCTGCTGCTGGCTTTGTATTGTAGCGACAACTGCCCCGAGAAGTTACCCTGATCGTAATTGGTATTGAAAGCCTGGTCGGTGTAAACAAGTTTTTTCAATGCGATCAATGCGGGATCCGTAGTTTGCAAGCCGCCGTAAGTCTCTCTTTTATAATCTACAATCTTCTTGTCGTAGTTGTAACGTACACCCGGCAACACGTGCAATTTGTCGGTGATTGCCCAGTCGGCCTGTGCGAACACCGCTAAACTGGTGCTTTTAATGCGGTTGGTAGTGCGGATACCGAAGTTGTCAAACAAACCCGGTGTTTTCCAAAGCTCGCTGGTAGTGCTCTGCGCGAAACGCCATTGTGCCGAACCCGCTTCTTCCGTCTGTACCGGATCCGATTTCAGGTCTTGCCAAAGGCCGAACAGACCAACCACACCGCTGAGTTTCGGGGAGATTTTACCGGAGTAGCGGATCTCCTGTGACCATTGGTCATGTGCCGAGTTTCCGGAAGAGATCGTAAATACCGGCAGCCCCAGGTAATCGCGGTCGTTGAGCGGTACCCACTTCCAGAAGCGCCATGCCGAAGTAGCGGTAAGCGTTCCGTTCCCAATTTTGATATCTGCATTGGCCGATACGCCGCCCAGCCTGTTATCCGCTTTGGAAGGTGTATCCAGGTCGACTTTGCGTTCGAATGCGCTTGAATAGGGGAGTTTGTAGCCCAAATCTGCGATAATGGCATCGAATTGGCGGTAAGCTGCGCGTTTGGTAGGCACGACGCCCGCCACGGGCCAGCCGTATCCATTGGGTTTCTGGTCGGAAACGTCGCCGATAACGGTAATGTTAACCTTGCTGCTTGGCTGGTAGAGGATCTGGCCGCGCACCCCGATGTTGTTGATGTCGTTGATACGTTGCTGGGTATGTTCGTTGTAAAACAGGCCGTTGCGTTGTGTCCCGGTGAACGAAACGCGGGCTGCCAATTTCTTGTTGATCGGGCCGGTGAACGATCCCTTGGCCTGAATATAGCCGAAGTTACCATAGCTCAGTTCGAAGTTGCCACCCGGGTCGAAGCTCGCACCGCGGGTAGTGATATTGAATGCTCCGGCAGTGGTGTTCTTTCCGAAAAGCGTTCCCTGCGGTCCGCGAAGTACTTCAATGCGCTCGATGTCGATGAAATCCAGTGCGGTAGCGGCCGGACGTGCGTAGTAAACGCCGTCAACATAAAAACCTACACCCGGGTCGATACCGTCGTTGGTCAGACCGTACGTTGAGCCGAGGCCGCGGATGTTCAATGTCGTGTTACGTGCATTGGAAACATAGAGTTGAACGGTTGGAACGAGTTCTTTCAAACGGTTTACGTTGAACGCACCCGCATCTTCCGCAGTCGAACCGCGGATGACGGAAATCGGGATGGGTACTTCCTGCGCCGATTCCTGGCGGCGACGTGAAGAAATAATGACGTCTTCGAGGTTACCGGCCGATGGATCGAGCTTGATGGTTACCCCGCTGCCTTCGATGACGGTTTCTTTTTTGATATATCCTAAAAATGAAACGACCAGCGTGAATGGAAGTTTCTGACCCGTTACAAGCTGAAATTCACCATTTGCATCTGTGGCCGCTCCGTTGGTTGTTCCTTTGATGGTCACTGTCGCTCCGATGAGCGGGGAGTCGTTGGAAGCATCCAGAATCTTTCCTGAAACCGTCGCATTCACGATCGGCGCGTTCTGGGCTTGTGCAACAAATGAGATGAGTAGAATTGCTGAACTGAATAGGGTCGTTAAAAATGTCTTCATAAATGAGGAATTGCTTTACTGTTTTCGATGGTGTTCATGCGTGGTGGTTACTGCTAAACAGCCTTTCCTAGTGCTGCTTACGGAGCTTCGGTCGACAACAGTAAGGTATAATCGGTGGTTTCATATGTAGGGATCGTAAGTTTCTTCGGCAAAGCTATGGATATTATTTAGTATATAGAAATAGTAGAGTAATATTTTTTTAAAGTAAAAAGCAAAACAGCCCGGAAGTTCTCTTTCGGGCTGTTTGCAATGTATTGATAGTCAATATTTAAGATCGCCGATCGAAGCGCCGAAATTAATATGCAATACGTTGCCGGTCGGTGTCAGTAATGCCGGCACTGACTGTACGCCGACCTGTTCGGCATCGGCAATTTTGCCTTTGTCCTCGCCAAGATGTACGACTTCTATCTGGTCTGCCGGGATGAGGTTTAATATGTCCTGCTCTGCGCTAAGGCAGACCGGGCAGCCGGCATGAAAGAAAATGGCCTTTTTCATTGTTTTCGATTTAAAATGGTTCAGTGCGAAATCGCAATACGAAGGTAAATCGCTGGTGGACTGTTGTTCTGGTGCAGTTTTGACAAAAACAGCCAGGCCAGATAGGCTTGGTAGGAAATCCATTTTACTTAATGCGCTAAGACGTGCCCCTGGCCGAATGCATTTCCGGAGTACTTTTCAAGCCTCCGGAACATGGTGTAAGTGACGGATACCATCACAAATGCGACGATGGCGTCGACGGTTGCCGGAAAGCCGATCACCGCGAGTTTTGACACGAATGCGAAAATGATATCGAAGAATATCCCTGCAAATACCCATTCTTTCAAACGGTGCAATTTATTGGGGGTCAGCAGCACTGCCACGCCCGAAAGCTTGAAAACGCCGAGCAGGTAAATGAAATGCGCCGGGTAACCAAGCTGTACCGTAATATCCCACACCACGGGGTTCTTGGTAAGTTCGAAAAAGCCGCTCGCGCCGAACCAGAGGGATGTTAATGCGGTGCCTATCCAGTAGATGGTGGTGGTTGTTTTCTGTGTCATGATCTTGATTGTTTTTGAGTGATTGATGACACAAAACTGGCCTGAAACCGGCTGCAATGCACGGGCAATCGCGCCCAAATGGACACATCCGCCGCCGGGCTGGACAGTGCCGAAGGTGACATCGGCGGGGCACCGGTGCCTTTTGGAATAGTTTTTGACCTGTACATGCTCCAATCAATCGCATTCAGGCCATGATCCAGGAGGGGAATCCCATTATCCGAAACCATTACACTGCCGACCCGACAGTACTTGTCCACGGGAAAACGATTTACCTATATACCGGGCACGACGATCCGCCGGCTGGTACCGACGATTACTATATGCACGACTGGCTCTGCTTTTCTTCCCGGGACCTCGTGCACTGGACCGAACATCCCTCGCCTTTGAAAGCCACCGATTTTCCATGGGCGAGCGGCGACGCTTATGCGTCAAAGGTGGTTGAATATCGGAATAAGTTTTACTGGTTCGTGTCCGTAACGCACTCGGGCGGACCGTACAAGGCAATCGGTGTGGCGGTTTCCGACAACCCAACCGGCCCTTTTGCAGACGCGATAGGATCGGCATTGGTGACCCATGCTATGCTGCCCGCTACCGAAAATGACAAAGCTAATTTGGATCCGACAGTCCTGATCGACGATGATGGCCATGCTTACCTTTTCTGGGGCAATGGACAATGCTATTTTGCCCGGTTGAATAGCGATCTTGACGGACTCGGCAGTGAAATCTCCGTCATAGACCTGCCGGGCTTCCAGGAAGGTGCGCATATTCGCAAGAGGAACGGCATCTATTATCTTTCGTACGGCTACGGTTACCCCGAAAAAGTGGCCTATGCCATGAGCCGCAACATCCAGGGGCCATGGGAGTTCAAAGGCGTATTGAATGAAATTGCCGGGAATTGTGCTACAAACCGTCCCGCGATCATCGAATTTAATGGCGCGGATTATTTCTTCTACCACAATGGCGCATTACCCGAAGGCGGCAGCCATCGCCGGTCGGTTTGCGTGGATCGCCTGTTTTACCGCGAAGACGGCACAATGCGAAGAGTTGTGATGACGTCCGAAGGGGCTGCCGGAATTTGAGTTGTTGTTACATGCCTCCGGCATTTCGAGATGTATTTGATTGTCTCCACACTACCAAGGTTGCATCGCTAACGCGATTTCTATGAAGCTCGGCTTACTTAGCTGTACCAAGCCCGGCAGAAACGGCATGTGCCGTGAGGCGCGTAACTTTGGTAGCAACTGCTTCGGAACGTGTTCGATAAGACGACCCGATTTGCACGCCATTCCTATTGGTTGATACCGCTTGCAGTCAGGTCAAGTGCCGTAAGGCACGCAATATTGGTAGCAACAAAATCCAACAACGATTCGAAAATGCCGTAGGCATGTAACAGCAGGTCATCATGTAACAGCCTTCCTATAAGTTTATTTTAAATATAGTATATAGGATATATAGAATAAATATATTTTTGTGGCCAAACATCTCTTGTTACACCTTTTTTCAAAATCATGAAGATCCCTGCATTTGCCGCCCTGGCACTAATGACCTTCTCCGGTGCCGTGGCCCAAAAGAAACCTGCGCCGAAGGGGCCGGACGCCCGCCCGAATATTATCCTGATCATGGTCGACGACCTCGGATATTCCGATATCGGCGCTTATGGCTCCGAAATCAAGACCCCCAATATTGATCAGCTTGCCGGCGAAGGCATACGTTTTCGCGAATTCTATAACAACTCCATTTGTGCGCCCACGCGGGCATCGCTCATCACGGGCCAGTACCCGCATAAGGCAGGAGTAGGGTATTTCAATGTAAACCTGGGCTTGCCGGCCTATCAGGGTTACCTCAATAAGGAGTCGCTGACATTTGGCGAGGTTCTGCGGAATGCAGGTTACAGTACATTGCTGAGTGGCAAGTGGCACGTCGGCAACGATAGTATCGCGTGGCCCAACCAGCGCGGTTTCGACCGTTTTTACGGGTTTATCAATGGTGCCAGCAATTATTATGATATTGGTAAATACGGCAAAGGGCCGGCCGTGGAGCTGGTTGAAAACAACAAGCGCATCAACCTCCCGCCGGACAAATACCTCACCGACGAAATCACGGATCACGCACTGGGTTTCCTGGAAGAGCAAAGCAAAACCGCCAAGCCATTCTTTCTGTACCTGGCTTACAACGCGCCGCACTGGCCGCTGCAGGCGCCCGAATCGGATATTGCCAAATACAAAGGCCGGTACAGCATCGGTTGGGATTCGCTGCGTAGCGAGCGTATCCAGCGTCAGAAGGCGCTTGGTATTGCCGATCCTAAGCAAGCCGTTGCCGCCCGTGACAAGGATGTTACACCCTGGGACAATGTGCCTTATGATGAAAAACTGCTTTGGGAACGCAAAATGGAGATTTATGCTGCAATGGTCGACCGGGTTGACCAGAACATCGGCAAGCTCCGCGAGAAGCTGAAAGCGCTGAACAAGGATGATAACACCCTGATCGTCTTCATTTCCGACAACGGTGCGCAGGGTGGATATGCGCATGCTTCGCCCCGCAGGCCGCAGCGCAATACCGGGCCGGCGGGCACGGCAGGTTCGTATGTGTACCAGGACCAGCCGTGGGCATACGTTTCAAATGCGCCGCATTCGGCTTACAAAAACAATATGCACGAGGGCGGTATCAGCGCACCTTTCATTGCCTGGTTCCCGAAACAGATCAAAGGCGGGCAGATCGTAAAAGGTACCGGACACCTGATCGACCTCGCACCGACCTTCTATGACCTGGCCAAAGCCGCCTACCCGACATCGGAGAAGGGCATTACTATCAATCCTCTCCCCGGAAAGAGCCTCGTGCCCGTGTTTACCGGTAAGGCCGGCGAGGTGGACCGCGGCGGCGAACCGATTTTTTGGGAACGCGCCGGTAACCGCGCCGTGCGGAAAGGCAAATGGAAGATCGTTTCGACATACCCGGCCTACAAATGGGAGCTGTACGACCTGGAAACCGATCGCGGCGAAACAACCGACGTAGCTTCGGCCAACCCTAACGTGGTGGATCAGCTGTCGGCCGATTACTTCCGTTGGGCGGAAAAGACCGGGGTCGTGGATTATGAGAAGATCAAACCCGCCAACCCGATTGGTGGGCCGGAGGTACGTCCGGTCAGAAGGCCGCCTACTTTTTAATAAAGCAGATCATGCAAATTTCCTGATTTACACACACTATCCGCAAGCCTCCGGCTGGTCTTTACAGTAACACCTGTTTGCCGTAAAGGCCGGCCGGAGACCTGCGGATAGCAAGTTATGAAGATGGACCTTCGTGCCATTTTGGATCACTCCGTCGGAGCGTAACCGAAATGCTTCTTGAATGCGTACCCGAAATGCGACAGGTTTTCGAATCCGGCTTCGAGGTATACATCCGACGGCCGCCGCTGCTTTTCCCGGATGAGGTAATGCGCCAGGTCAAGCCTTTTTTCGGTGAGCCATTTCTGCGGCGTGGTTTGGAAGGCCTTTTTAAAATCACGCTTGAAAGTGGTAAGACTGCGGCCGGTAAGGTAGCCGAATTTGCTCATGGGGAGGTTGTACATATAATTTTGTTCCATGAAGTCGGCGAGGTTGATCTT
Organism: Dyadobacter sp.; assembly: GCF_017744695.1. Classification (GTDB taxonomy): domain Bacteria; phylum Bacteroidota; class Bacteroidia; order Cytophagales; family Spirosomataceae; genus Dyadobacter. The sequence continues at coordinate 963,868 of NZ_JAGIAS010000002.1, read as the reverse complement.
GCCCGGCTGCCCAAAATCCGCCAGTAAATGATCGATATCGGGCGCGATCGTTCTCAGAATGGTAATCGCTTCCTCTATTTTGATGGCCGCCAGTGCTTCCGGCAACGGGTCACGCAGATCGAAGTAGGGTACCAGCGACGCCAGGCAGCTTTGGAGCAGCGGGTGTTTGTCAAATGTCCTGAACGCGGGTTTGGGTACCGGTGTCACCTCCACTCTATTTTGGGTATAATAGGCTTCCAATCGTTGTGAAGTCAAATGCATGACAACCGATCGGTGAGGCAAACCGTCCTTCGGATAATTGATCACCGTCACCAGCTCATGCCTCGGAAAGAAAAGCGTATCTCCCGCCCCGAACCGGTGCGTTTCTCCGCCCTGGACGATCCTGGTTTCTCCCGAAATAAACCATACCAGTAAATGCTCCTCAAAAAGCACGTCACTTCTGTGAAAATGGTTGGTAAATCCAGAGATTTTCAGATCGGGATGAATATAATGCGCCTCGTGTGCCACGGTTTATCAGTTAGTTTCGAAAGTAATGCCTGTCATTTGTTCGCTCAATGTCCAAAGCCTCCGTGCATTTTCCGGGTCGATGGAGTAGGGTTTCACGCCCCGTAATGTCCACGGCTGGTCGTAACGGTGCTCGATGTTGCCATTGTCAACCTCGGCCACGTCTGCATTTTCGCAATATAAGCCGCCCATGTTTTTTAACTGCGGGCTCGTGGCACACCAAACGGTGGTAGCCGCTCCTTGCGGGATGGTTTTCAGGTTCCGGGCCACTTCCGGGTAAATGTTGCCGTCGGTATCGTGGGTGCCCATTTGCTGAAAAAGCTCCATCGGTGCTACCCGGCCGAGGTCCGTACCATTAACCGAGCCTGGATGCAATGCGAATGCGCGTACGTCAAATCCTTTTCCGCGTCGATCGAGCTCGATAGCGAAGAGGTTGTTGGCTGTTTTCGATTGCCCGTAGCCTGTCAGCGTTTCGTACTCCCGGTTTTTAAAGTTGGGGTCTTCGAAATCAAACGGTGCAATATGATGACCGAACGACGAGACGCTGATCACCCGCGCATGACCGGCCTGTTTCAATGCAGGCCAAAGCCGTGCCGTTAGCTGAAAATGCCCCAGGTGGTTGGTCGAAAGTTGCGATTCATACCCTCGGGCGTCGCGTTGGAGCGGTACCCACATAATGCCGGCATTGTTGACCAATATATCCAGCGAACGGCCGCTTTGCAAGAATTTCCGGGCAAAATTGTCGATTGACGCCGGGTCCATCAGGTCCAGGGGCTCTACGGTTGTATGGGGAATGCCGCTTACATTCCGTGTGGCCTTGGCCAGATCGCGGGCGGGCACTATGACATGTGCGCCTGCTTCCGCGAATGTCTTTACCGTTTCGAGTCCAATGCCGGCATAGCCTCCGGTGACAATAATCGTTTTCCCCGTGAGTTCAATACCGCTGATCACTTCCTGGGCGGTCGAAAAGGCGTCGAATCCTGAGCCGATAGGATGTTGGTAATGGTTTGATTGAATGGCGGTTGTTGCTGAATGTTCCATAAAAATCTGATGGTTTGTGATGGAACAAAATTAGCTGGTGGATGTCCGGAGGATTTTGTTTTAAAGGCCGATTCTATTTGTTTTAAAGGCCATTGAAAATAAAGTGAGTAGAACGTCGATCAAATGCGCTCCATTTGTATCTGTTGAACTCAAACGCATAGGCATTCATGATTCAGGCCTCTTTCAAATACCTGCTATACCTGGGCACGGTAATCCTTTATACAACGGGTGTAGCAATCGCACAAAATGCCGCGCCGGTACTGAAAACCGATGTGCCGCTGGATTCCATCCGCCTCAGTGATCCTTTTATCCTGGCCGATAAGCCTACCCAGACTTACTACATGACCGGCACGGGCGGCAAACTTTGGAAAAGTAAGGACCTGAAAAAATGGACAGGCCCGTTCACCGTGGCGCAAACCGATCCGAAATCCTGGATGGGGCCGACACCGATGATCTGGGCGGCCGAGCTGCATGCGCATAATGGCAAATACTACTATTTCGCCACATTTACCAACAAAGCCGTTAAACTCGGCGAAGGCCTCGAACGCCGCGCATGCCACGTACTCGTGAGCGACCGACCGGAGGGCCCGTATGTGCCTATGAAGGATTCTACGTATCTGCCGGCCGATAAACTGACGTTGGACGCTACGCTTTGGACCGATAGAGATGGCAAGCCCTATATGATTTTCTGTCACGAATGGCTTCAAAATGACAATGGGACTGTCGAGAAAATAGCGTTGAAACCGGATTTTAGCGGTACTACCGGCTCGCCGAAACTGTTGTTTAGAGCCAGCGATTCGCCATGGAGCCGCGAGAAAAACAAGGATGGCTCGGACCGTCCCAACAAGGTTACCGACGGCCCCTGGCTTTTTCGTACCCAAACCGGCAAGTTGGGAATACTTTGGACGAGCTGGATTTATGACGTTTACACCCAGGGCGTTGCCTATTCTCAAAGCGGTACGCTCGACGGCCCATGGATCCAGGAAAAAGAACCGATTACCCCGCCTGATTTCGGACACGGGATGTTGTTCCGCACCTTTGAAGGCAAGCTGCTCATGTCTATTCACAGTCACAGAAGCGTAAACGGCCGGACAATCCGCTATCCGAAACTTTTTGAGGTGGATGATTCGGGGGATAAACTGGTGGTTGCAAAACAACCGATTGACGAAAAATAATTATTTGTTTCCGGTTGCTAATTGGATTTACCGTCGGATTTCGGAGGAATTAAATTGGATTTAAACCAAAATCCACCTCCCATGCTCGATGTCGTTGTAGTGCTGGTTATCATTGCATTGGTGCTGCTTTTTCTGCGCGCCGGCAGGCAGAACACAATTGTTTATAGGAAAAAGGTAGCACCTCCTGATCGGGAATATTCGATTAGAGATCATCCCGGCGCTTTTGGCCCGACCACACCTTCCGACTATCATGCCCTGCATGAATATACATCGGAGCAGGGTATGCGCGAAGGGTTAGTTTTCGAAGGGGGTACATTCGGTGGCTCCGGTGCGGGCGATTCCTATGAAACAGGTCAGTCCGGCCAGGTCGATAATTGTTCGGGCAATTTCGAAGCGGGCGACTGTAATTTCTACGCGAACGACACCGATTTGAATGCCAGCGATTCGGGAGGAGATAATTCCGGCAGCAACGATTGCGGGTCGGATTCCGGTGGCGGTGACTCTGGTGGCGGTGGCTCAGATGACTAGATTCGCCGGGCCATTTTCTCAAACGTCAGGACGTTTCTCCCGCGGGTCGGGACCGGTCGCTGAATGCGAGCAGCACGGATATTAATCCAAACACAAAAAAGCACAACACCAACGGGAACACGCCGTGAGCCATGAGGTGGCTCGTCACGGAACCCAATGTTGCACCTACAAAAAAGAAGCAGGTGCCATAAATGGCGGAAGCCATTCCTGCTGTATTGCCCAGGGGCTCAAGCGCTAATGCGCTGCTGTTGGGTTCCACGGCAAGGTTAATCGCGAGCATCATCGTGACTGCGATGAAAAACAGGGGCATTCGTGGCGGATCACCAAATGCCCAGGTAAATGCGAGCAGCACCGCGCCCACAGCGGTGTAAATCACGAGCAGCCATTTGATCGTCCGCCGGGCCCCGAATAGGGACGATAGCCGGGAGTTCAGCAGCGCACACATGGACATCGTCGCGCCCATACCCGCGAAAATCCAGGCAAAAAGCTCTGGTTTGCCGTAAATTTCTCCCACAATGTGTTCCGAACTCGATATATAGGAGCTCAAAGCGGTGAAAAGCAGCGTAGTAACCGCCGTGTAGCGCAGAAAAGTGCGGTTGCCGATCACCTGTATAATGGAGCGTCCCACGTGCGTGCGGCTAAGCGGCGTGCGTCGTGCAGGTGGAAGCGACTCTTCCAGCCGCAGCGACCATAGGAACACGACGACTGCGAACAATGGCGGCGTAAGAAATACCATTTTCCAAGATCCTACCGACATAATGGCCAATCCTAAAAACGGGGCAAGCACTGGCGTAAACAGAAAAATTGTGAATATAAGCGACAGGATACGTGCCATTTCATCCCCCACAAAACGGTCGCGGACGCCCGCTATGGTAGTCATAAACACAGCAGAAGCACCCATACCGGCGAAAAAGCGTGCGGCGAGCATCGTAGGCAGGTCGGGAGCCAGTACGGCGATCACGCCGCCGACGATGTACAAAGGGAACCCGACGCGTAGAATGGCCAGGCGGCCGAAACGGTCGGAGAGTGCACCAAACAGAATCTGCGCTACCTGACCCATAAAAAAGAAAGAAATGATTTGGGCTGTTTCCGTGGAATCGGCGGTCAGGCCGAAATACTTCCGCACTTCACCAAATGCAGGTAGCATAATGTCGATGCCCAGGGCAGTGAGCGTCATTGTGCAGGCCGAAAGAGCGATAAACTCGCCGGGTCTCATTTTCATGTTGAGGTGTTTCCTGTAAAGTTAACCAGTATATGGCACGCCACGGGTGTGTAAAATAGACTTTTACAAGGGGGAATCCAGACAAATTTGCGCGAATAGGCCGCTGATTTCTTGTTTGTATTAAATAAATAAGTAATTGGAAAAATATTATTGTCTTAAATATAGACAATAAATAAACTTCTTCTTTACATTTGCGACATCATGATGGCGGGAGGTCGACATCCCATTGCCGGATGATTTCATTTCTTCACTAAAAACAAATTGATTATGAGAAGGATTAGCTCTATTATGATGATCCTGTGCCTGTTGGGCGCGGTTTGTACGAGCATTGCCCAAACGGCACCCGCCGATTTTTTTGCAGGCAAATGGGAAATCACCGTTTTCGGAACACCTAATGGTGATGCCAAGCTGGTAGCGGATCTTGCCCGGACCGACGGCAAACTCACCGGCCAAATCACCAATGCGACTGACCCCAGCGCCGAAAAAATTGCCATTACCAGCATCGACGAAGCGGCCGACAAGATTACAATCGGATTTTCAGCCCAGGGCTACGACGTGACCGTAGACCTGTCGAAAGTAGATGACGACAACCTGAAAGGAAGCATGATGAGCATGTTCGACGCGACGGCGAAGCGGATGAAATAGGGCTTGCACCCCGACCATCGACCGCCGACCATTGTTTAGTCCGTGCACCTGACGATAAGCTACGGTCCATGGTCTATGGTCGGCGGTCAGCGGCCGGTAGTCTGCAATCGTTCCACTATCGCCCGAACGGCCTCGAAATCGGCCAGCGCCTGCTTGTTTTCGGGATAGAAACTGTCGCCCTGTTCAATAAAAGTTTGTAGAGAGATGCCGTCCGGCGTGGTATAACGCGGGTCGGCACCTTTTTCGATAAGCATCCTGCATACGCCCCAGTATTGCCGTTCGGCGGCATAGAGCAGCACCGACATTTTTTCATGATCCCCATCCCACGGCATGATGGCATTCGGGTCGGCACCGTGGTCCAGCAATGCTTTTACGCAAGCATAGGCGCCATAAGAAGTTGCCAATGCTTCGAAGACGATGGGAACTACATCACGTTTGCCGCTGCCGTAGTCGGTCACCCTTGCATTAGCGTCCGCACCATGTTCCAGTAAGAGGCGAAGTACCGGTGCGTTTCCACTCGTAGCGGGCGAGAAATGAATCTTCTCGACGTCGGGGTCGTCACTTTTAATGCTCACGCCTGCCTGTAACAGCGCGCGAATGGACTCCAGGCGTCGTTCACCGTCGTTGTTGACTGAACCGGCATTTGCGACGGCCATTTCAAGGAGCGGATAGCCGTAAGCATTATCCCACAGCCGTGGCTGTACTTCTGCGATGTATTTTTTCAATTGATCCGGCTTGGCATTAAAAATGGCGACGGCCATCCTGTCCCTCTCCTTGTCTTCAAAAAGCGGTTTTGCTTCAATCCAGTTTGTAATGCCCCTCTTGAAATTGCTGATGGAGGATCCGAACGCCACCCAAAAAACCGGCACCACAATGATTACGAATGCGGTGTATTTGCTCCAATTAAATGGAAGCAGATTGAGCGTGGACAACAGGACCAGCAGAATGATTGCCACGTAGTAAATTGCCCTTCCCATTCCCGAAGCGGCATCCCCGCCTTTGGTAGGGAACAGCGTTTCGGCCATTACAAGAAGGAACAGCAGGGCAATTACCACCGAGTTGACGATGGTGACGATTTTCAGATAGTTCATATTTTTATCCAAAAGCTGGCTGGAATTGCATCATTGCCCGGAATACCGGTTGTCCGGAATTACTTTGAAAGTCATCTCCGTTAAATCGGTAAACCTGGTAACGATCGGTGAAAACACCATTTCCTGCATAGTCGAAAGTGTCGATGTCGGCGACCCGATAACCTTTGCCGTTTACAAAAACCTTGCTGTGATCCTTGTAGAATGAAGTTTTCTGCCATTTGCCGATGTACCTGAAATGATTGGCCGCTTCGGAAATGACCTGGTCGTCGAAGTAAACACGTTGGCTATCCTTGCTCAGACGCTCGTCCAGACATTTGAAATTCCGGGCATCGGAGGACATCAGCTCATTGGCCTTGAAAACGTGCCTGTCGTCCCGACCGAGATCGGCTCCTAATATCTGAAAGTAAACCGGGTCGGCCCCGGGAATGCTTTTGCCCCGGAAATAGACTTTTTCGAAATCGCGGGCGTATAGCGACGGATCCGATTGCCCTACTGGGCCGGCTGTCAGGATCTGAAAGGTCCTGGCGTGCGCATCGGGGATCAGCGATTTGCTGCCATCTTTTCCTCTGTAAAAAACCAGTTTGTTTTCGATTTCATACACGTCAAAAGACGAAGAGGGAACGAAAGATTCGGTAGCAGGGCGGAGCAGGAAGAGGCTTGCGACGACGAGAGTCAGACTTACGCTGGTTATCAGAAGCAGGATCAGCATAGCAGTATAGGATGAGGTTGAGTGTGATTAGGATTATTTTTCATGGCGTTGGGAATAGAGCCGCAAAAGTGCATATCGGGATAGGCAACGTCCAGTTTTAATGATGCAACGGTAACTATTGACTATTTACCGGTAAATCGATGATTATTCGGTATCTCAAAAAACGCCATTTCTGCGATTTTGAGGCAGTTGGGGGGCTTTACCGATAAATAAATCAGATAGTACAGTTGTATAGAATTGACGTATTTGGCTTCGAGATCGCACATATTGGACGCGAATCGTCAATGAAAATCCTGTCGGCAGTGATGCTCTTCCTCAAAAAGCTGGTTCGTGCATTAACCCTTGTAAGTCTGTGCTTGTTTGGCGGACAACTGGGGGCGCAGACGCTGTTTCAGAACATCAGGTGGCAGGACGGGCTGAGTGCCAAGCAAATCAGATGTTTGTATAAAGATTCCTCGGGCTTCCTCTGGATCGGCACCTCTGCCGGGCTGGACCGTTACGACGGAGCGGTCGTGCAGCGGTTTCATGATACGAATGGCGGGCAGAAGCATTTTGTGAATGCCATTTTGCCTTTTGGAGGTGAAGACACGCTGATAATCGGGCTGCGGAGAGGCATATTGCTATTCGATAAGAAAACAGGCCGGTTTTCGCGGGATCCGAGGTTTGAATCGCTCGCGCAAAGTTATATCGTGAGCATACGTGCAGACGGGCAGCGACGCATATGGATAGGCACGTCCGATGGACTTTACCTGTACGACCATCAAAAGCTGAAACCGCTGACGGAGGTATTCCCTGAGGCCAGAAAGTTCGGCTTTACGCGTTTTCAACTCACTTTTATGGTCTATGATTCGTCGCGGCGCGGATTGTGGGTGGGAGGGAACAGGCCTTTTTTTGTCGATTGTAAATCCAATCGGGTTTATTTTAAAGGTAATAACCCGCTGAAAAGTCCGCTACTCGAATCGGAGCACGTCAACGCCATTGCACTCGACCGCCGCGGCAATGTATGGTATGGCTGCGATACCGAACCAACGCTGAACTACTGGGACTATCGGACCGGCAAGCTGGACAAGTATTTCGAGCTGGATGGTAAGCAGATCGGCGAGGGGTGTAACTTCATTTTTATCGATCGGCAGGACAGGGTTTGGGTTTCCACCTGGCTATTTGCGGCGTTCCTGAAAGAACCGGGGCAGCCGTTTCGGAAGTTGGAGTATAGCCAGGACCAGGCTTACACCATCGCCTATGGCCATTTTCGGGATGCCATTTCCGATGCGCAGGGCAACGTGTGGCTGGGTACGATCAACGGTGTAAGTAAAACACTGCCTAAAAACCCCATCGAGGCCATTTATAAGTTGCCCAGTTTCCATTTTTTCCTGGAAACGAGTTTTGCCCACGCCAACTCCATCACCGTCGAGGGGAAGACGATCATCGCCTGCAAGGAGGACGGCGTTGTGTTCTACAATACAGCTGACCGGACCTATCAGAAATACCTTACTCCGAGTAAAAGGCTGCGGAATAACCGTTCTGTGATGACTGCCAAGGTAGGTGATACCTGGTGGTTTGCGGGATTCGACGGTATCTACTCGCTCGCACCGGGTCAATCTGTTTTACAACGTTTCGATCAGATGAAGAAAGGGTTGACGTCATATCAGGCGCCCTTTGTTTTCGTGGATAAACAGGGGAATATCTGGTTCGAAATCGACGGGGACGCTTTCTACCGCTACAACCCCGTCACCCGGATTTGTACCCGATTCGATGGTACAGATCCGAAATACGGGCTGTTCAAATTTGCCAATTCGCAGGCGTTTGTCCTGCTTTCCAATGGCGACATCCTTTTTTCGATAGAAGGCAAAGGGCTATTGCGTTACAATCATGCGACCGCGCATTTCACTCAGTTGAATTCGCCTGCTATCGCCGACGAATTTATATATGCGATGCGCCAAAGCAGGACGGGCGACATCTGGGCTGCTTCAACATCCGTCGGGTTAATGAAAATTGACACCAATGGGCAGGTTATCAAGACTATTAGTAGCAAAGATGGTTTGCCGTATGATCAGGTTTCTTCATTGGACATCGACGATAATGGCGTAGTGTGGGCGGCTACGCGTGAAGGACTGGCCGCGTATGATCCTGCCAGTAATAATGTCAGTAAGGTGGAACTCGACCTGGGTAAAACCTTGCAGGACTACTGGAATTACGTAACCGTGGCGGGCGGTAAAATCTACGCTGTCATGCTCGATCACGTCGTAGTAATCAATCCGCGGCATTTTGCTTCCGTTCCAGTGCAAAAGCCGCCTGCCATTACTTCCGTGAAAATTTTCGGCCAAGAGCGGATCCGCGACCTCCAAGGTGATTTGCTGGAATTGAAACCGGACGAGTCATTTGTCGCGTTTCAATATGCCTCACTCAGTCACCGCGATATTCCTTCGCTCCAATACAGCTATCAGCTCGTGGGGCTGGACGACGATTGGGTGGCAGCCGGGCGTAATATTACGGCATCCTACACCAGTCTGCTTCCCGGCGACTATGTTTTTAAGGTGAGAAGTACCGATGAAAATGGCCGGTGGATGAAGGCGGCTGAAACGCTAAGGATCCGCGTGCTGCCTCACTGGTGGCAGACCTGGTGGTTCCTGATCGCATGCACGCTGGCCATCATGGCTATTCTGTACTGGATTTACAGTGTTTATACCAGAAGGCAACGGAAAAAGGACCTAGACGACACGATCGAGTACTTTGCCAACAGCGTCTACGGCGACAACTCCGTGAACGAAATATGCTGGGACATTGCCCGCAACTGCATTTCCAAACTGCATTTCGAAGATTGCGTAGTGTACCTGCTGGATAAAGAGAGTGGTAAGCTGATCCAGAAGGCGGCCTACGGACCAAAAAGCCCTAAGGAATATGAAATCCTTAACCCGATTGAAATACCGGTGGGTGAAGGCATTGTAGGCGCCGCGGCGGCTACCGGCATGCCTCAGATCATCAGCGATACTTCAAAAGACCCGCGCTACATTATCGACGACCAGGCAAGAGCGTCGGAACTGGCTGTCCCGATCCTGCATGAAGGGCAGGTGATCGGCGTTATCGACTCCGAACATCCGCGCAGGAACTTCTATAACCACAACCACGTCCGCGTAATCTCGACAATCGCTGCCATCAGCGCCAACAAGATTACCGAGGCAATGGCCCGCGCGCAGGCCGAGCGGCAGGAGATTATGTTGCTGCGGATCAACAAAATGCTCGCAGAAAGTCAGTTGATGGCCCTGCGCGCGCAGATGAACCCGCATTTCATTTTCAACTGCCTTAATAGCATCCAGGAATGTATTGTCACTAAAAAATACGCCGAGGCAAGTAAATACCTCAACAAATTTGCCAAGTTGTTCAGGCTGGTGCTGAACAATTCGGGCAGGAACCTGATCACGATCGCCGAGGAGCGGGATGTTCTTGAACTCTACCTCGAACTCGAACTGCTCCGGTTCGGGCAGGGATTTACGTATTCCATTGAAGTGGATCCCGAGCTGGAAGATGACTACGTACGGCTGCCTTCGATGCTGCTCCAACCTTTTGTGGAGAACGGCTTATGGCACGGACTAATGCACAAAGAAGGCGAAAGGCATATGAACATCCGGTTTTTCCTGATCGGCCCCGAACAGTTTGCCTGCGAAATCGAGGACAACGGGATAGGCCGGAAAAAGTCCGCGGAAATCAGGCAAAATTCCTCGCGTACCCGGGAACACGAATCGCGCGGAATACGTATCTGTGAAGACCGGATCGATGTCCTTGCCCGCCAGGGCAACCATGCCAGCCTGGAAGTGATCGACCGGTACGATGCCGCCGGCAATGCAACCGGGACGCTTGTCAGAATAGAATTATCCACCTACTTATATCAGACTTAGACGATGATCAAAGCACTTATTGTTGACGACGAGCCGAAATCAAGAAACGTGCTGGCGCATTACATTGAAACCTATGTGGAAGAGATACGCGAAGTGAAGCAGGCTGAATCCGTGGATAATGCGCTTGAAATACTCAAAACGTTCCGTCCGAATATTGTTTTTCTCGATGTGGAAATGCCCGGTAAGAACGGCTTCGACTTCCTCCGGGCTTTGAAGGAGCCGGCTTTCGAAGTCATATTTACAACGGCGTATAACCAGTATGCGGTACAGGCGATCCGGTTCAGCGCGCTGGATTACCTGCTCAAACCGGTCGATCCGGATGAGCTGCGATCGGCGGTGGACCGGTTCCTGAAAAAGCAGAATGTGCATCAGAACCCCGTGCTGTTCGATAACCTCGTGCGCAACATCGCACACAAGCGGGCGAGCGAGTTCCGGCTTGCGGTACCCTATCAGGATGGGGTGTCGTTCTTTACGCTTGATCAGATCGTTCGCTTGCAGGGAGAGGGTAACTATACCAATATCTTCATCAAAAGCCGTAAGCCTGTCCTGGCGAGCAAAACTTTGAAATATTATGAAGAAATGCTGACAGAATTCGGATTTATCCGGACGCACAAATCACATTTGGTCAACCCGAAATTTATTGCAAAACTCATGGCCGACCACGATTTGGTAGAACTACTGGACGGCAGCCGCGTAGAAATATCAAGGCGGAAGAAAGAGGAAGTCCTTTTACAATTGCCCCTCGGGAACCAGCCACTCGATAAGTGAAAATGTCCGTTAAATCACTATTGTAGTTCTTTGGAACATTGCGCCTTTTCTTTGAAGCCATCGAATTCTATTGGCTATGGAGACATTGGCGATACGTGCAGGGCAATTGTTGCTCATTTTATTACTGGCATTTCTGATTATCGGAGGGCTTTGGTTCGTGCGGCGGTTCCGTCGCACGATGTTGTTACTGGGTGGCAAAAATATCCGCGACGGACAGGTCGCCGACGCGGTGGTGCTGCTTTCGGAAGAACATCGCGGGTCCTATCTTCAGGGGGAAACTTACTACACCTTCCAGGTGCATGTGAAACCGGCCCGGGGCCGCAATTTTGTAACAGAGGTACACGTATTGCGGGAACAACTCACCCGCATACCCCAGGCCGGGGACCGCGTTTCCGTCAAGTATAACTACTCGGGGCGCAAGCCCACGGTGATCTTAAACCTCGATAGCATCGGCAAGCCCGGCATTTAGTATTATCTGGTGATCCTAAACCAGTCATAATCTGCATATCCCGAATCGTTCGTCTGCGTTTCCCGCGTGCAAAACAGCCCCACTTTCGCGCCGATCCATCTGCCCACTTCTGCCTGGAATATTTCACCGGTCATGTTGAAGTGGGTACCATCTTCACTGAACCCAAACTCGCACTTACCACCTTTACTCACCTTAACGCGGAGATGCAGGTCGGTTTCAGGTTTGAATTCCATCAAAACGCGCTCAGTTTCCGGTTTTCCGTCAGATGCCTTCGGGCATACCGCGTAAACCAGTTCCGTTTTGTTTTTTCCGCTCCGCAGGTAAATGCCCGCATAGCTTTGCCCCATAATCATGAGCCCCGTCTTTTCGTTTGTCAGATTAGTATTGGGACTAAACCGCAATTTGGTAGTAACTGTAAATTCCTCGGCCGGAAACTTTTGCAGGAGGACATTGGGCACGTCCCACAGGTTCCGGGTTTGCTCTTGCGTTTTGTAAGAATATAGTCTTAGAAAACCTGCCGCCGGCATGGCCCAGGTACCTTTGGGGTTGGCCTGCCATTGCCATTGTTTTCCCAAAGCAGGTGTTTCGAATTCGTCGGATTCCGGCGGGGTTGCGAGCGTGTATTTTTTTGTGGTTAATGGTTTTGTGTAGGTCAAAACAGGGTCGCCAATACCGTCGCCGTCAGGGTCGGTGCCGATCACCGGCCAGTCGTTCACCCATTTCATCGGCTGCAAATGCACCACTCGGCCATATTCGTTTTTATCCTGAAAATGCAGGAACCAGTCTTCCGATCGGCCGTTAACAGGGTTGGTCGTAACCCATGCACCCTGGTGCGGGCCGTTAACGCCCGATTTCCCTTCCGCCATGACCACTTTCCGCTCGTAAGGCCCGTATACATTTTTGGATCTTAGCACAATCTGCCAGCCCGTAGCGACACCGCCCGCTGGCGCGAAAATGTAGTAGTAGCCATTTTGTTTGTAAAACTTCGGACCTTCAACGGTCGGGTCGATCTTGTGCCCGTCGTACACGAGCACGCCTGCGTCGGTCACTTTGGTACCTTCCGCATTCATTTTCTTGACGGTGATTACGCTTTTGATGCCCGCGCGGCTGCCTGCCCACCCGTGCACGAGATATACCTGGCCGTCGTCGTCCCAAAGCGGGCAAGGGTCAATGAGCCCTTTACCCCCCTCCACGAGTACCGGCTCAGTCCAGGGACCTGCGGCGTTTTTGGCTTTGATTACATAAATGCCAAAATCCGGGTCAGGATAGTAAATATAAAACTCACCCTGGTGAAAGCGGATCGCGGGAGCCCACACGCCGTTTCCGTGCTGTGTTTTCTCGAAATGCTCGACAGGCACCTGCCGGGGTAATGCGTGGCCGATCAACGTCCAGTTGACAAGGTCTCTGGAATGCAGAATGGGCAAGCCGGGGATTGCATCGAAGCTGGATGCGGTCATGTAATAATCCTCGCCGACGCGGCAGGCGTCCGGATCGGAGTAATCGGCGTGGAGGATCGGGTTTTTGTAGCGACCATCCTGCAAATCGGCGACCCAGGTGGCCGAAACGGAAGTTTGAGGTTTAGAAACTGTTTTATGCTGTGCAAACGCGGAGGTCGCGAGCAATGCGCCGATGACCCAATAATGATTATTTACCTTCATGAATAACCAGGCTCTTGTCCTGTGCTCCCTTTGAAAATTCCTTTACTTTTTTCGCTTTCGAAGCATCTGTATGCGCGATACTGATGTTCTGGCTGCGTTCGCCGGTCACTGAAATGAGCGTCTCGGCGAGGTCGTTGTATTGAAGCTTGTCGAACGCGATATTGGACGCATTGTCGGTGAAAATGACTGGTTTGGAATGCTTCGTGATCAGTTTTACATTCTTGAAGCTGATTTTATCGGCATCGATGAGTTCGACGCCGGTTTCAGCCGAAAGCACCATATTCTCCATCACAATGTTCCGTACCGGCATTTCGGGTAAGCCCCGCACGAAAACGCCTTTGGTAGCACCATTACATACGATATTTTCAAAAACCATATCCTTGAAAACCGGCGTTCCTTCATTGACGACCGGGCGCATATCCCGCTCGCCGTCCGTCGCGAACTTGACAAAGTAGTAGAGATCAAAGAAGATCGCTTCCTGGCGAATATCCTTCATATTGATATTCCGGGCATAGATCTTCTCCACCACGCCGCCGCGCCCACGTACTGATTTGAAACGCAGTCCTTTATCGGTGCCCATGAATGTGCATTGCTCCACGAAAATGTTCCGCGCACCGCCGCTCATTTCACTGCCCACCACAAACCCGCCATGGCCCTGGTACACGATATTGTTGCGGATAATGCCGTTTTCGGTCGGTATGCCGCGTTTGCGGCCTTCTTCGTCCTTACCGGATTTGATGCAGATCGCATCGTCGCCCACGTCGAGCACGCAGCCTTCGATCAGGAAGTTTTTGCAGGATTCGATGTCCATACCATCTCCGTTATGCGCGTATTCGGGGTTCTTGACGCGCACATTGCGGGTAGTCAGGTCCTGAACCATGAGCGGATGCAGGCACCAGGCGGCTGAATTCTGAAACGTTATGCCTTCGAGCAGAACCTTTTTACAGTTGTTGAAAACCACCAGATTGGGCCTCAGGAAGTCTTTGATATCTGCGAAATCCGCCGGTTTTTTGCCGCCGGTGAGTAGCATACTCTTGTTTTCTACGCTGGCTTTTTTGAATTGTTCGCTGGGGTACCAGGTCTTACCGTCGTCTTTGAGCACCCCGCCAGAAGCGATCTTTTCTTTCCATTGCGGCTCGGTGAGCTGGGTTTTGTGCACGGCCCGCCAAACATCGCCATTTCCGTCGACAATGCCTTTGCCGGTAATAGCCACGTTTTCAAGGTCTTTTCCCGAAATGGGCGATTCGTTCCGGGCTGCCGCTTTTCCTTCATAAAAACCCTCGGTGAGAGCATATTGCGACTTGTCCGTCGTGAAAAGCAGCAGGGAGCCTTCCTGCAAATGCAGGTTTACATTGCTTTTTAGTACCACGGGGCCCGTTATCCACAACCCCGCAGGTATCAGCACAACCCCGCCGCCTTTTTGGCTGCAACTCTCGATGGCCTGGTTAATGGCTTTGGTATTCAGCGTATGGCCGTCGGGTACCGCGCCGAATGTGGTAATGCGGACAGTGTCCTTGCGGAAAAGCGGCTGCTGGATCGTCGGCAAATTCGACCAGCTGTACGATTCCTGTGCGGATACATCGCTTGTAGATGCGCCGTAGCACGCCAACGCGGTGGCGAGTACCGCAATTCGCGTTTTGTAAGTCATAGCAAAAAGTGCCTTCCTGCTTTTCACGGCAGAAAGGTGTTTAAAATGAATTATTGATAACCGGCATTCTGTTTGAACTCGTTTTTGTTCACCACCGCATCCAGCTGCGTCTGCGGGATAGGGCGGACAACATGGTGCTCCTGGATATTGACGGCATTATCCGGCGCATATTTCTTGATACGTTCTACAAGCTTGCCCGTACGTTTCAGGTCAAACCAGCGCAATTGCTCGCCTGCGAGCTCCCGCGCACGCTCGTCGAGGATGAAGTCCAGCGTAATGTCCGACGCTTTCACCTGCATAGCCGCCGTTTTACCAGGTTTTGCGGCGCGGGTGCGCACCACGTTCAGATACCCGGCGGCAGCGGCCAGGTCACCCGTTTGCATAGCGGCCTCGGCAGCAATGAGGTACACCTCCGCCAGCCTGATCACGAACACATCACGCGCGCTCTGGGCCTCGTTCAGGCTGGCGCGGGTAGGGTCCATAAATTTGGAAAGGGTAGGATAACGCAGATTATCTTTTACAGTGCCGTCGGCGAGGTAAATATCACTGCGGTCGTAAGTCTGGTATTTTTTGGAAGCCTCGACGGCGTCCGCAATGTCGAGTTTCGTGCAATACACAGCAGTATCCCCTTTGGCAATACCAGCGGGCAAGGTCGCCGAATTGGCATACCATGATTCCATGAAACTACCTTCATAACGTGCATCATCGGCGGAGAAAAGATCGAGCAGGAAGCGGGTGGGCATGTACCGGTTGAATGGGCGGCCGTTCGTAATGTCGCGGGTCATGCCCGGGCGGTCGTCGTATTTCATCAGGAAAAGCAAGTGCGCATTGTTGCTGCCGCGGCTGTGTCCATACGGATTAAATGTCGAGTTGGCCAGGTCGTTCAATGCGAGGTTCGCCGAGTAATCCACGGTGTAAATCACCTCCTTGGATTTCAGGTTGCTCATCTTCCAGAGATCGGCATAGTTTGCTTCCAGTTTGTAGCCGTAGTTGCCATCCAAAACTGCTTTGGCCATTTCCTGTGCCTCTTTGTTCATGCCCCGGGTGAGGTACATTCTCGCCAGAAACGCCTGCGCCGCCCCTTTGGTAACCCGGCCGTACTGCGGCTGGGCGGCGGGCAGGTTGTTGACGGCAATTTGGAGGTCTTCGAAAATCTGGTTGTAAAATGTCTCCACAGGCGTTTTGTTGGCTGTGGTCACAATACCATTGGTTTCGGTAGTCGTGAAATGCACGCCGCCCCAGGTTTCGACAATGTGCCAATAGTAAAACGCCCGTAAAAAGCGCAGCTCGCCCTCGCGTACGGGACGTAATGCAGCCGAAAGACCGGCCTGCTCGATGCGGTTGATGCCGCCGTTGCAGAGGTTAATGGCCGCATAAAACTCCCGCCACTCATTGGTAAGGGCTGCATTGCTGCCCTGGAGGTTCAGGTATTGGGTCAAATCGCGGTACACTTCGCCTGCACCGCTGGTCCAGATGTCGGTACCGGTTTCGGCGATATTGTAGCCTTCTTCTTTACCGTACCACCAGCGCTGGTAGGAATAGGCGGCATTCACGAGCGTTTCGAAACCTTCGGGCGTAGTGTAAACGGTTTCGGAAGTAAGGCCCGAAGGGTTGTATTCTTCCAGCGTATTTTCACAGGCAAACAGCCCCATAAGGGAAACCGCTATAAACCCTGTTTTCAATAGTTTTGATCTCATTGTCTTGACTGGTTTAAGGGATTACAGGTTCACATTCAGGCCAAAAATGAACAGTTTCGTCATCGGGAAGTTCTCCGATCCGCCGCGTTCGGGGTCGTAGTCGAGTTTGGTGAATGTCGCCAGGTTCTTGGCAGTTGCGTAAATGCGCAGGCCGCGGATGATCTTCCAGTTGAACTTCTCGACTGGAAGGTTGTACGCGAGTGTCACGTTACGGATGCGCGCATAAGATGCATTGCGGTAACCCAATGTAGACAGGTATTTCAACCCCGCATTCTTGTTTGGCCGGGGGTATTCGTTGGTCGGGTTTTCAGGCGTCCAGTAGTCAAGGCTCGCGGTGCTGTTACCCACGCCCTGTTGATCGAAACGCGCGTAGCGGTCGGAGTTGATCATCGACCCGATCCTCGCGTAAATCATGAAATTCAGGTCAAAACCTTTGTATTTAAGGGTATTATCCAGCCCCCCGCTCCATTTCGGGCGTGGCGTTCCCAGGATCACCCGGTCGTTCACGGCGTCGATCTTGCCATCGCCATTCTGGTCTTTTACTTTAATTTCTCCCGGTAACTGCGTGGGCGACATGGCTTTGGCCTGTTCCGCCTCCGAAGTTTGCCAGATGCCCAGTTTCTCGTAATCGTAGAATACGCTGATCGGGCTGCCGATGAACCAGCCATTGCCGATATCGTTGCCTTCGGTCACGAGTTCGGTGATCTGTTCCTTGTTTTTCGTAAACGTGAGGCTCGAATTCCAGGTAAAATCGGAAGTGCGGATGTTGGTACTACCCAACACGACTTCCATACCACGGTTGCGTGTTTTACCGATATTCTGCTTGACGGTGGTTACGCCGGTCGTCGGAGGCAGACCGCGGTCGAGAAGCAGATCGGATGTGCGGGTATCGTAGTAATCGATCGAACCATTGATCCGGCCATCGAACAAGCCGAAGTCAAGGCCCAGGTTTTGCGTAGCCGAGAGTTCCCAGCCCAGGGCGGCATTACCGACATTGCGGGAGAAGGTGTAGGCCGGGTAAGCCACTTCATCAAAGCCAAATGCAATGCGGGTAAGCGTGGTTTGCGTCGCGTACGGCCCCGACGGGTCGTTCCCCGCGATACCGTAGCTCACACGGAGTTTCAGGTCGCTGAGTTTCTTGACATTCTTCATGAAACTTTCGTCGATGATCCGCCACGCAAATGCAGCCGACGGGAAGAACGTCCATTTGTTGCCTGGCGCGAGTTTGGAAGAACCATCCTTACGGGCAGTCAATGTGAGCAGATAGCGGTCTTTGAAACCGTAGTTCACACGTGCGGCAAATGATACGAGGTTGTTTTTGGAATAGGCTGAATTGATTTTGATCTCTTCCGTAGCGCTGCCTAACGAATAGAACAGCTGCGAAGGAATCAACTGGTTAACGCCGGATGCAGACGCATTGTCCGACACGGTGGCCAGCGAGCTGCCGATTCCCGTAAAGGTGAAACTATGTTGTTCAAATGCCTTTTGATAGGTCACCACATTCTCCCAGTTGATCGTCCTGCCATTGGAAACATTGTAGGTAGCCAATGACTTCCCGGTCAAGGAGCGGTCGATGGACTTGGGTGATGAATAGGCGCCGTTGCGCGTATTGGAAAGGTTCGCGCCGAGGGTGCTGCGGATTGTCAGGCCTTTCAATGGGGTGATCTCGACGTAGCCGTTCGTCAGCGTGCGGGTGGTCAGGATATTATTGTTAAAAACGCCCGGCTGCTCGTCGGACAGCGGGTTGGCAGTCTGGCCGTCGAGCATGATAAAGTTGAAATTGCCATGCTCGTCGTACAGCGAGCCAAGCGGACTGATCTTGTTGGCCTGGTTCAACGGGTCGCGACGGACACTTTGGTTGTAATAGGTCAGCTGGCTTTGCAAACCGATCTTCATCCAGTCGGTAAGGGTGTAATCCACATTGAGGCGCGCGGTGTAGCGCTTCATTTCGTCCAGTTTCAGGATTCCTTTTTCATTAAAATAATCCACTGAAACGTAAGATTTCAATTTTTCAGAACCACCGCGAAAGCCCAGCTGATAGTTCTGCTGGAAGCCGGGATGAATGAGTTCTCTCTGATAATCGGTCCAAACGCCTTTCTGCAACGCATCGTATTCGGCCACATTGGTAAAGATCGCCGGATCGTCGGCCGGGGTATTCCAAACGCCGGCTGCACGCCAGGCTTCACGTTTGAAATCACGGAACTCGGTGATGTTCATCGCACGCGGGTACATCGTCACTTGCGAAACACCTGCATAAGAATTGAAGGAAATGTCCGGACGCCCGCTCTTACCTTTCTTGGTGGTAATCAAAATAACCCCGTTCGCACCGCGCGAGCCGTAAATCGCAATCGAAGAAGCATCTTTCAAAACCTCCATCGATTCGATGTCGTTCGAGTTGATATCGGCCAGATCACCATATTGCACACCGTCCACAATAATGAGCGGCGAGTTGTTTCCACCTATCGAACGGTTACCGCGAATGGTGATATTCACGCCCGCACCCGCCTGGCCGCTGCTCCGCGTGATATCCGCGCCCGCGATCTTGCCCTGCACGGCGTCGAGGACGTTGTTGGAGGGTACCTGTTTCAGTTGCTCGCTTTTAAGCTGCACCACCGATCCGGTAAGGTCGCGCTTGCGCACCGCGCCGTAACCGATCACGACTACCTCTTCCAATGCACTCACATCCGGTTTCAACGAAATGTTGAATACCGTTTGTGAGCCCAGTGCCACATCCCGGCTTTGGTAACCCACAAACGAGAAGGTCAGTATGGCCGTCGCATCGTCGGGAACGTGCAGACTGAACTTGCCCTGGCCGTCGGTGGTAGTACCACGGTTGGTGCCTTTCAGGATCACGCTTACGCCCGGCAGCACCGCATTCTTTTCGTCGGTCAGCACACCGGTTACGGTCCGGTCGATGGCCTGTGACTTCACCGGCGCGGTCGACTCTTCACGGGCAGCGTTTTCCAGTACAATTTGTCCACCTACGACCCGGTAGGTCAGGTTCAGCGGGGTAAGCAGCTCGTCGAGTACCGTGTCCAGCCGTTTTTTATTTACCTCCACACTCACATTCCTCGCCACATTCACGCGTTCCGAACTGTAAACAATGCGTGCTTTGGTCTGTTTTTCAATGCTGCTGATCACCTTTTCGAAGCGCTGGTTCTGGAATTTCAGCGTCACGAGTTTTGACATTATTTCCTGCTGATCGGCCGCCAGTACGGGCTGGCAAGCCAGTAATGCTGCTACCACAACCCATAGCAACAGATTTCCGGCCCTGTTCACGCGCCGGCAGGCCCTGAAAAGTAAAGGTTCCGTTTTTTTCATACCTTTAAATGTTTTATTAAATGGAGATTTGATAAAATGAAGCTCCGGAAAGGCACGATTCGCTGTCGGCCTCGCAGGATTTGCTGGCGCTGGCCCATGTTCGCTGCATGGCCAGCGTTTTCGTTTGGGACTATGTTTGCATAAAACTGGGTTTACGTGTTCGAAAAGCGTGTGTACCGCGCATTTTGCAACCCGGACCATCGATGCGGATCGCCGAGCCGCGGACTTTGTATTTGGCACCTAATGCGGCGCAGATGATGTCCAGCTGCGTGTAAAGAGGTTGTCCGCTCAGGTCGGCCGTCAGCGGACAGTTCATAATCTGGCTGTTTTCGACCTCCACATCTACGCCCCACGCTTCGCGCATGTGCTGCGCGACCTGCGCAAGTGGCGCATTATGAAAGCGGAAAGAGACGTGGGCGTTCAGTAATCGCGGGCGTTCCGCCAGCCCTGCCGAGAATTTACCTGATTTGCGATCGAATGTCGCGGTATGGTTGGGGCTCACGAGCATATCGACGGCTTCTTCGTTGCCGCGTTCGCTGTACACCGAAACGAGGCCCGTAACCACTTCCACCTTCGTCTGACCGCCATTTGCGGCCGTGCTTACATGGAAGCTCGTGCCTAACACCCTCGTCGTAACACCGCCGGAATGCACATAAAAAGGTTTTTTGGGGTTCTTGCGAATGCTGAAAAAGCCATTTCCCTTTAATACCACCTCTCGTTTACTTCCCTCGAATCGGCTGGGGTAACGCAGCGAACTGCCGGGGCGGAGCTCTACCACGCTGCTGTCTTCCAGCATCACAGGCAGAATGGTATTGCCGTTGTTGCGCTTTTCTTCCCAGGTATAGGCCGTAAGCGGCACATGGCGGTCGAAGATCTTTCCCGCAAAAAACCAGCCGATCAGCAGGAGTGAGGCGGCCATGCCGGCCCATCGGACGTAAACGGATCGAAAGGGGTTTTTGCCGTCACGATCGTGGAGGTCGGGAAGGTGGGCTTTTTCCTGCATGCCGGCCCACACCCGCTCTTCGACACCGTTGAGATCTTCTTCCGAAAACTCGCCGGCATTTTCATTTTCAAGAAGTGCAAACCAATGCTCCACCAGTTGTTTTTCCTGCTCGGTGCACCGGCCTTCCTGATATTTCTTCAATAATGCTGCGAATTGTTCCCGGTTCATGGCCGATGGTGGGCTACTTGCTTTTTAATGAGTAGTCAACGGCCGTGGTGATGATCCGCAAAACTTTTTAGATATTATTGAAAAAATTATATTGAAAAAGTTCTTCGCTTGAAATAATCTTTCTTTTGTGCAGTACTGCGCTGAGGGGGCGCTGGCGCGAAGGTCACCTTCGTAACCCGCTATTTGGAGGCCTCCGGCCGGCCGATGCAGCAGCAACACGCATCATGGCCCGGCTGGAGGCCTCCAAATAGCGGGTGCAAATCAAGAATTTGCACGAACGTTCAAAGATAATCCTTCAAATAAGACCGCAGCGCCTTCACAACCAGGCTGAGATGGTGCTCCACGGTGCGTTGGGGCATCTGGATTTGCGAAGCGATTTCTTTGGTAGAGCGGTTTTCGAGGCGATGGAGGCGGAAAATGGTCTGCGCTTTTTCGGGGAAATGGCTCAGGCGGGTTTCGATGTTGTTCATCAACTCGCTCGCATTCAGCTGCTCTTCGGTGGTACAAATGGCATCCGAATATCCCGCGAACGCGTGGGTAAGGTATTTCTCGTGCACCATCGCCGATTTGAAATGGTTGATGCAGGTGTATTTCACCGAGGTGACGAGATAAGCTTCCAGGTTGTCGATCTGTGAAATGCCGCGGCGTTCCCATAACCGCAGGAAAACGTCCTGGACGATGCTTTCCACGGCCTCACGGTCATCGATCTTGCGGAGCGCGAGCAGGTACATTTTTTTCCAGTAACGCTGGTAAATCTCCCGGAACGCCAGGCCGTCGTCGTCGCGCAGTGCTTCAACAAGGTGCCGATCCGATAGAGATTTGAGGTTCATAAGCGTTTACTGATACTTTGAAAACGGGACTGGTGGAAAGTTCTAAAAATTGGATTTTTCCGATAGGGGGCCGAAGCTGCCATCGTTGCCCGGACTTAATTTGAGTCCAATTTTAATCGTGACCAATGCAATCGGCCGATTTTTTTACGCAGACGTTGCCGGGAACGTTGTCATTCAGGATTTTTATGGGGAAAGCCATACTTTTTCCCGGCAATGCAAAATTATAGAGCCAGATCTGTCAGATTGACATTTGAAATATTGCAAGAATACTTTGTGTAAAAACAGCGGTAAAAGTGTGCGTAATCCTGCTTTGTTTTGCGCTCATCATCCGTTTGAATTGTCATGACTATTTCCAGAAGAAAATTCATCCATACCGCCGCCGCCATCGCCGGGAGTACTGCTGTTTCGCCTGTTATCACTGGTTTTACAGGTATACGTCGACCAGCCGTTCCGCATGCCGCAGACAAGATCCGGGTTGCAGCAATCGGGATCAACAGTATGGGATGGGCGGATGTCAATGCGGTGATGAAAAATCCGGGCGTGGAGTGTGTGGCGCTATGCGACGTCGATCGTAACGTCCTCGACAAGCGCGCTGCGGAATTGGCCGGGAGGGGAATGCAGGTCAAGACTTTCA
The DNA here is from genome assembly GCF_017744695.1 of Dyadobacter sp. Lineage (GTDB taxonomy): Bacteria > Bacteroidota > Bacteroidia > Cytophagales > Spirosomataceae > Dyadobacter. The sequence continues at coordinate 940,864 of NZ_JAGIAS010000002.1, read as the reverse complement.
GCGACTACCGGAGGATCCTGGACAGCAAGGACATCGATGCCGTGGTGATCGGTACGCCCGACCATTGGCATTGCCTCATGATGGCCGAGGCATGCGAGGCGGGAAAGGACGTGTATGTGGAAAAGCCGATCGGGAATTCCATCGCCGAATGCCGGGCTATGGTAGCGGCGCAGGAGCAGACCAAGCGGGTTGTGCAGGTCGGGCAATGGCAGCGTAGCCAGAAGCATTTCCGCGACGCCGTCGATTTTGTGCATTCAGGAAAGCTGGGAAAGGTGGGACTGGTGAAAGTATGGGGATATTTTAATTATGGTAACCCCATTTTAAAACAGCCCGATGGCGCCGCCCCCGCCGGTGTCGACTATGGGATGTGGCTTGGCCCTGCTACCAAACGGCCTTTCAATCCCAACCGTTTCCATGGCTCGTTTCGATGGTTTTGGGATTACGCGGGTGGTATCATGACCGACTGGGGCGTACATTTGCTGGACTACGCACTGCTGGGAATGAAGGCAGGCGCCACACCCAAACGCGTCAGCGCCAGCGGGGCCATGCTCCGGAACCCCGGCGCAGAAACGCCTGATACCCTCACGACGCTCTTCGAATATGACGACTTCAACATACAGTGGGAGCATGTGATCGGCTATGGCGCAGGTATTTACAACCGCCAGCACGGTATCGCGTTTCTGGGAGAGAACGGCACCCTGATCGTCGATCGGGAGGGATGGGAAGTGGTGCCTTACGAAAAGCGTATGCAGGCTGTTCCGCTTACGAAATCATCGGACAACGGACTGGACGAGCATGCCAAAAACTTCGTGGAGGTGATCCGTTCGCGGCGCATGGGCGACCTGCATGCGCCCATACAGGTGGGTGCAGAGGTGGCGATACTTTCGCAAATGGGTAACATCGCTTACCGTACGGGCAATACGCTTCACTGGAATGCACAAAAAGGCGTGTTCGATCATGCGGAAGCCAACAAGTTGATCGCCAGTGAATACCATAATGGCTACAAAATGCCGCGGGTGTAATTTCTCATCAAAGTATTCTCATGAGCGCCTGGGTACGACTTTGCTGACAAGCCAGCCGAAAATCACACACCCGAAAATGCCGACACCGGGATAGAGGAAGAAATGTACCCAGCCGTTGGCCTGTACGAAATAGAGCAGTACCGCACTCAGGAAAAAGCCGGCGAGCACGCCCGTACTGTTAATCGACGGAACGAATATCCCTGCTACAAACATACCCGCCAGGCAGCCGCCGAATAGGCCGATCAGTTTCAGGTACTGGTCCCAAATACTGTTGTTTTCCATAAAAACCAGCCAAACCGCAATGCCGATTCCCGCTGCGCCCAATGCGAGCGTGGTGTAGCGGGCAAAGCGGAAACGTTGCAGGTCGGTGGATTGCGGCACAAAATGCTGGAAGAAATCGGTGGTGACGACCGTGGCAATGGAATTCATGGAAGAACTGATCGTTGACATGGTGGCCGCGAAAAGGCCTGCTATCACCAATCCGCGCAGGCCAGCGGGTAGTTGCGTGGAGATAAACCAGGGGAAGATATCGTCGGTGCGCGCCATCGGATTCAGGAGTTGCGGGGCTTGTTTGAAATAAACCCACAATGCCGTTCCCACGAGGAAGAATATCAATGTGGCGGGAATGACGAGAAATGCATTGGTCCAGATCGATCGCCGGGCCTCTGCTTCGGTGGGTGTGGTGAGGTAGCGCTGCACCACTACCTGATCGGAAGTATAGGTGACAATCTGCGTCAGGAAATTCCCTACCAGGACCACCCACAGGACCGGTTCCATAATGGCCCAGCCGGTATTGACCATATGAAACTTGCCCGCATCGCCGGCCTGCCCGAATAGCGCATCGAAGCCACCGGAGGCATCGGCAATGAAGAACAAACTGACAAACGCTCCGCCCAGCAGCACACCTACCTGCATGACCTCCGTCCAGACGACGGCTTCGATGCCGCCGGAGATCGTATAGGCGGTGGTAATGAGGCTGGTGAGGACAATGCAAAGCATAAGGTTCATGCCCGTAACCGTACTTAGCACCAATGCAGGGAGGTAAATCACGATCCCCAACCTTCCTACCTGAAACACTACAAATGTGAAGCTGCCGACCAGTTTGACCGTTTTGCTGAACCGGAATGCAAGGTACTCGTACACGCTGGTGATTTTCAGTTTCCGGAAATAGGGCAGGAAGAACCAGATCACGATCGGCGCCACGACGACGATCATCGCATTGGCAAAAATGTAGACCCAGTCGGTGGCGTAGGTTTTTGCGGGAATGGCGATGAACGTGAGGGCGCTCAGTTTGCTCCCGAAAATGCTCAGCCCTGCCGCCCACCAGGGGATATTCTGGCCGCCGAGGAAAAAATCGTCGGTGCTGGCGCTCATTTTGCGGGAAACATAAATGCTGATACCCAGTACCAGCAGAAAGTAAACAGCCACCACGCCCCAGTCGATACCATTGAATGTGCCCGTGCTCACCACCGGACTGCCCGCAATTACCCGTGGCGTACGGATACCCGGCTGAATTTCACCGGAAGGAATCACTACCTGGCCATTCCATGTCACCAGTGGCGCGGTGACAGCCGCTTTTCGACCCGGAAATGCGCCCAGCGATGCCCAGGTGTCGGTAATGCTGTGGTAGGCCATGACTTCGCTACGGAAGCCGGGATGTTTTTCGCGGAGCTCCATCACGCGTTGCGCATATACGCCATCGTCACCGCCTATGACGAGCAGGTGCGACTGCCCGGCTGCGTACGCGGGGGAGGGCGCGGCCACTACTGCATGGGGCAGGTCGGCCATGCGTTTCCAGGTTCTGGATACCGGGTTATAGGCAAGGCATTCTTTCAGATAACTGCGCTGTACGGCGTCCGTGACGGCATTATAGCGCAGTTCTGCACCGCTGAAAAGGAAAAACCGGCCATCCTGCGCACCCGCCACGGCCAGTATCCGGCCATTTCCGGGCAATGCAGGCAGTTCGGTCCATTGTTTTTGGTGTAAATCAAATTCCCAGAAGCGGTTCAACGCAACAGTATCTGATGGAGCGCTGGTACCGCCTGCTACATATATTTTATCCCCTAGCAACGCGCCGGAAGCATAGGCAAGCGGGACAGGCAGAGCGGGGAGGGGTGTGGTAGTGATTTGCCCGTTTTGCCAGCGAAGGTAGAATGCCTGGCTGTAATGGCGTAAGCCGTCGGCGCCTCCCAGGCAAAAAACGCCCTCGGGTGTAGTGAGCGAAATGCCGTAACCAGCCGCTCTGGGCAGCTTTCCTGCCTTCTTCCATTTCCCCGATGGGTTTTCCAGTACAAAAACGGCATCATACCAGGTTTTCGGCGCATTACCCCAGGGGCCTGCATTGCCGGGAAAGTTGGCACCGCCCGCAACGATCAGCGCCCCGTTGCTGACACCCGCATAAGTGCCGGCAAATCCAGCCACATCGGGCAACGCCGGAAGGTCTTTCCACGCCAGGGCCGACCGGTCGGTTTGTTGAGCATTGGAAGCCAGAGTTTGCACGAAAATGGTCAGGAAGAAAAGGAAACGGGTCATCACGTATGTCAGTTACTCATTCACTCATTCACTCAATCACTCATTCACTCAGGAATTGTCAAGTATGGTGAGGGGTGGCCTCGCCGGTGGGCAGAAATTTGAAAAAGCCGATATCGGTTAGCTGGCTGTGCAGCGCCTGGTACTGGTCGTCGGGCAATGCCGCGAGAGGCAGCCGGCAGGGGCCCATATCGAAGCCGAGCATTTTCATGACCGCTTTCTGAGCGGGAATCGGGGCATATTGGACCACTATCCGAACCATTTCAACACAGAAAAGCATTTGTTTCCGTGCCTTTTCGATCTCACCCGCTTCGAAATACTGCCTTACTTTTAGATAGAATGGCGCCGCAAAGTTGAACGTGCTACCAATACAGCCTTGGGCGCCCATCGACAATGCGGGCAGGTGGTTTTCATCAAAACCATACAATACGTCATATTTGCCGCCTTCGTGGTTCAGGCATTCCTGGTATTCCCAAAGCGTGGAAGCGGTGTATTTTACGCCGGCGAAGTTCGGGATTTGTTTTTCTGCCATGCGCATGAAGTCGAGCACATCCACCGAAAAGCCGGTGAGTGAAGGAATGTGGTAATAGTAAAAAGGCAGCTCCGGCGCGCCGGCTGCTATATCGGCCATGCAATCGCCGAGGTTTTGTACGGAGGTGGGTTTGAAATAGAATGCAGCGACCGACGAAATGGCGTCGGCACCCGCTTCCTGCGCGTGGCGCGCCAGCTTCCGCGCCTCCGCGATGCTCGCGTGGCCCACGTGCACGATCATGCGCAAGCGACCTTTTCCGGCGTTAATCACCGTTTCGGCAACCTGCATGCGTTCTTCGAGCGTGAGGTTGGGCCCCTCGCCGTTGCTCCCGCAAATGAAAATGCCGGAAAGACCTGCCCTTATCAGGTGCTCCACCAATGCGGGAAGCAGTTCGTAATGTACGGTGCCGTCGGGATGTAATGGGGTGAAAAGTGCGGCGACAAGGCCGTTGGTGTGTTGAATGGTAGACATATGAGCGATATACTTAAAATTCAGCTATTTGTTGGCTTCGAACAGCCATTGCGGGGTGATCGTTTGCAGTACGAGCTGTTCATAGGCGCCGCGTTTCCCCGCTTCATAAAGGCATAGGATATTACCGTCGGGCAAGGCCGCCATAGACGAATACGCCGACGGGCCCGGGAAAATGGTGCGGATTACCGGCCACGTTTTTCCCTCGTCGAAACTGGCCCGCAACGTCAGGTTATGGCGTTTGGTAGTGCTGGCGGGGTTGAGGAACAGCATGGCTCCCTTCCCTTTGGCGTTTGGGCGCCGGTACCGGATAATCGAGGCCTGGCATACCGGTTCTACGAGGTCCGGAATATCCTCCGGCGCGGACCAGCTGGTGCCGCCGTCATAACTCAACGACTGTGCCCGCCTTCCACGACCGAAGTAGGAACGCATGTTCATCAGCAGCGTGCCATTACCATCGGCAACTTCGACTACCTGGCATTCATTCATTTTAGGTGTGATCGTCCCGCCGAGCTGCCACGTTTTGCCGTGGTCGTCGCTGTAAATCGCATGCGCGCCGTATTCGAACGGACTATTACGGACTTTGCCGTTCGGATCGTCGTAGCTGAAATCACATGGGATCACCAGGCGCCCTTTGCGGGGGCCTTTTTGAATTTGTATGCCAACACCCGGACCGGTTGCATACCAGCCCCACTCGGGTTTCTTGGTGGTTTGGGTTATTTCAACCGGTTTTGCCCAGGTAGCGCCGTTGTCGGAGCTGCGGGAGAGCCATACCGTCCGGGTCGACTCGGATTTTTTAGTGATGATATCCTTTTCAGGCACGTCGCCGCGGTTATGCGTGAGCAATAGCAGGATTTCCCCGGTTTGCTCGTCGAGTACCGGGCAGGGATTGCCGCAGGTATTCGTGCCGTCGTCCCAGACGACAGTTTGCGGGCCCCAGGTTTTGCCATTGTCCGTCGAGCGTTTCATGAGCAGGTCGATGTCGCCAGCGTCGCCCGCGCCCTCTTTCCTGCCTTCGCAAAAGGCGATCAAAGCACCATTTTTAGCCCTGATGAGCGAAGGAATGCGGTAACTCTTGTAGCCGTCCTCGCCCGCGCTGAACAAGGCACGGGTTTCGGGAATGTCTTGTGAAAATGCATGAGTGGCACCCAGAACGATCAGGAACAGCCATGTCTTTTTGATCATAATTAGTAGTTATGTTCTACATATTAGTAAATGTAAAGGCATTGGTACTGAACATGCAAATATTAATTCAGAAAATAATGCAAATATTTTTTACGTCGCTTGTGCGCAACTGTTGTTACATCCCTTACGGGATTTGCAGAATACTATTGGGAATCGCTTTTACCAATAGTACATGCCTGACGGCATTTTATACCTTGCCGACCAGCCGCCGGCGATTGGTAGGCATCACAAAATCGCGTAGCGACGCAATACTGCCAGCAAACCAATTATTCGGGATGAACTGGATGCCGTTAGGCGTGCAACAACACCAATCCCAGGATGTCGATCGAACGATGTGCAATATGCTGTTTCAGGCTTTCAACCGGTCGAAATGGGGTTTTAAATGCGCCTTCATACCGCGGCGGAAATCTTCGGAATCACCGGTTTTCAGGATTTCAACGAGATCATGATGCGTAACTGTGCCTACGCCGGCATGGCCATTGGCCTGGATTTCATAATCGAGCACATATTCGAACACCGGCAGCAGCATTTTCTGGAAACGCATGTAGGTATCGTTGCCTGTCATCTGGTACAGCTTGCTGTGGAAGGCGATTTCGTGCTCTACCTGAAAGGGTTTCTGCTGCTTGTTCACCTCCTGTGCCACGATGTCTTCCAGCGCGGCAATGTCTGCCTTTGTTTTGCGGAGGTATATCAGTTCGGCGAGGCCCATTTCCAATACTAATCGCAATTCAAAAATATCCTTCAATGTGTTTTTGCCGAGCAGCAGCGGGTCGAGAACCCGTTCGAGCGAGCCAAGGATATCGGGCTGAGCGAGCACCATTCCCCGCTTTTTACGCGTATCGATCATCCCCAGCATGCGCAGCCGGCTGAGTGCCTCGCGCACTACATTTCGGCTCACCCCGAGGGCGTCGGCCAGTTCCTGCTCTTTGGGCAGGGCGTCGCCGGGCACGAATGCCTTCCGTTTTAAGTACTCGCGCAGCCTGGATTCGACCAGGTCGGTCATCGTGGAAGATTCCAAAGGCCGGATATCGTTTTTCAGATCGCTCATCAATGCAGTAGCCGGAACCCCGGCCGAAATGGTTTTCGGATGTAAAGCTAACAGATTCTTTTGTAGGGCATAATGGGGTTGGGAATTTGCGGGGCTGACCGATGGCGGTCGACAACCCACCGCCGCCTGACCCCACAACGAAATCCTTTGACCGTTAAATAAGTTCGAAACTAGTATTAGTTTGATTGAAACTTATTTGAGCTAGTTTGTCAAACATTATAAAACTAATTCTATAATGTATAGCATGGTGAAATCCGGATCGGGTAAGTTGTGGCAGGTTGGTAACGATCGGATTGACAGGCCATGAGTGCCCGGTGCGCATTCTCTTTTTCACTTAAACCATCATACACCATGTTAAAAGTTACTAGCAATGCCCTTCAAACTATCCGTTTAGGTGGTGCCCCGGATGAAACCGTTTCAATGTTCGGTCCATTGACGGACCTGATTGGCACCTGGGTAGGCCGCAAGGGTTGGAATCTGGTCGCCGTTCCAAACCAGAAAGGCGGCTTTCTGCTTTTGGTACAGCCTTACACCGAAACGCTCACCATAACGCCGTTGAGCACGCCTACGCCTAACCGCGGAACGCATATCGTGCAACAGGTGCCGACCTTGCTGTACAGCCTTTCCATTCATAGCAATGTCGATGGTAGCTTGCTGCATGCCGAGAACGGTACCTGGCTGCTGTTGCAGGATTGCCCGGACGAGTTCAGCATTGCACGCCAGGCTTCGGTACCGCATGGAGACTCTTTGCTGGCGCTTGGCGGGTCGTCGGTGACGCCTGGTGCGCCTAATATCCCGGATATCAGCACGCTGCCCATTACCGGTCCGGGCTCCAAACCGCTGGGTTATACCGACCCTTACCTCACGCCGCTCGAAGGTTTCAACAAGGTGAATCCAAATGCGACCCTTCGTGACGCGATCGCCGGGCAGACGATTACTTCCACCACGACGATTTCGGTCAGCACGGCCAATAAAGGAGGCATTACCAACATTCCTTTTATCGTGCAGAACGCCAATACGACCAGTTTCGAGGCTACTTTCTGGATCGAAACCGTGAAGAACCCTAACACCGGCGGCTCGTTCCTGCAACTGCAATACTCGCAGAATTCCATCATCGAATTTATCCCGCAGTTCCACGATCCATCCAAGCTGATCGAGTGGCCGCACGTGAACATTAATACGCTGGTGAAACAATAGCATTTCCTAAAACCTTCACAATAAACAGGATATCCATGACGCAACCAGCAGATCATCATTTCGATGTGATCGTGGTCGGTGGGGGAGCCATTGGCCTCTCCACCGGTTACCATCTGGGAAAACGAAAAGCAAAAACCCTTGTTCTGGAACAGTTCAATTTCAAAAACCAGCTGGGTAGCTCGGCGGGCGTTTCGCGGCAATACCGCATTCCGTACCCCGAAGAATATATGGTTCAAATGGCACTGGACGCGCAGCCGTATTGGGATGAACTTCAAACCCTGACGCCGAAAACCCTGCTCGACAAGGTGGGTACGCTCTGGTTCGGCGATCCTTCGGTGCATTCCACCGAGGGTAACATCGCGGAAGCGGAGCAAGCGCTGAAAGCGCTCAATGTACCTTATACGAGCCTCACAGCGAAGGAAATCGAGGCGCAATACCATTTCCGGAACCTGCCCGATACTTACACGGGCCTTTTCCAGGCAGATGGCGCCAGTATCGATTTTCGTGCCACAATCGAAACCCTGTACCAGGCCTGCGAGCGCAACCCTTACACGATCCTGCAAGACGAGTCGCCCGTGACGGCTATCGAGCAGGACGGAAAGCTGTTCAACGTAACTACGCCGAAAGGGGTGTTTACGAGTGAAAAACTGGTACTGGTACCCGGTCCGTATATCGACGGGGTGATCAATCTGCTCGGCTTTACAATTGAGGCTACGTATTGGAATATGTCTTCGTGCTATTTCAAAAAGACCGATCCGACGATTCAATACCCGACCTGGTTTGTTTTCCAGAATGCGATCGGTTCGAACGGCAACCAGTTTTATGGCTTTCCCGGCGTCGATTGGGACCACCCCGAGTACATCCGTGTAGCGCCCGACTTTGTGATCGACCCGCTCACGAGCCCCGAGCAGCGCACGCTCGTGCCTAACCCGCAGGAACTCGCATACACGTCTGCGTGGGTCCGCGACCACATGACGGGCCTCGATCCGACGCCTCATTTTACGTCCACCTGCCTCATCGCGCTGAGCAGGATCCCGGATAAGGAGCTGCTGATCGATTTTGCACCGCCCTATGTGCCCAACAATCAGAACATCGTCGTGTATGCCACCGGCTGGGCGGCCAAGTTTACCCCGTTTTTGGGCAAAATACTGACCGAACTGGCATTGGATGGCCATTCCACATTTGATATTTCGCCGTTCAAGCTGGGTTACACTTATTTCAAAGCCATTTAAAACCATCAACATGAACAAAAACACGCCACTAAACAATGGGATGAAACCCGGCCTCGGGACCGAAGTCGCGATCATCGGTGCGGGAACATCCGGTTTGTACAGCGCATTCCGGCTTACCGACGTGGGCAAATACACCGGTGAGCAAGTGCAGATCTTCGACATGAGCGAGCGGCTCGGCGGGCGGCTCGAATCGGTTATTTTGCCGGGGATGAATTTCTGGGGTGAGCTCGGCGGTATGCGCTACCTCACATCGCAGGAGATTGTGACGACGCTCATCGAAGGCTACCCGTTGTCCGAAAAGGACCTGAGCAAACGCACGCCGGTGCTCAAAGACCACATGACCCCCGTTCCGTTCCCGATGGGCAACCCGGCCGATCTGCTTTTTTACCTTCGCAAGCAGCATTTCAAACAAAATGCCTGGAATGTGGCCCAGGGCAAAGGGGAGAAACTGGTAACCCGCTATTACCTCAACGACGACGACATCGGTTTCAGCTCCGACCAGCTTTTTAACAAGATTATCTACGATGTACTGGTCGCCGATCCCTGGTTTGTGAGCAATTTTCCCGGCCTGGCTACCCAAAAAGGAGAATATGACTATGAATTCAAACTGACCAGCGAGGACTGGGACAAAGTGAAGCCCAATCTGACTTACCATTTTCCCGGATCGCCCTATGACGGACGCAAGGTGAACGACCTGGGCTTCTGGAACCTGATCAAGGACCAGGTTTCGGAAGAGGGGTACAGCTTTGTGGCGAATGCAGGTGGTTATTATTCCAATACGGTCAATTGGAATGCGGCAGAAGCTTTCCCTTATATGGTAGGTGATTTTTCGGCCGATGTGACCTACAAAACCATTGAGGAAGGCTATGACAGCATCGCTTATGCGCTGGCTAACCAGTATATGGGGATTCCGGGCGCGTGTATCTGGTCGGAAAACAAGCTGCTGACCTTCTCGAAAGGGCATGACCGGCGCGAGCAGTACCGCTATGAGCTGACGTTCCTGAATATCCCGAGCAATCAGATCTGGCACGCTTATGCGAATCATATCATATTGGGTATGCCACGGAAATCGCTCGAACTGCTCGATCAGCAGAACTTCTTTTTCAATTCCAACGAAAACACGGTACTCGACCGAAATATCCGCTCGGTGATCATGGAGCCTGCCTTTAAAATACTGATGGGCTTCCGGGAACCGTGGTGGAAGAAGCTGGGTATCGACTCCGGGCATTCGATCACCGACCTTCCGATGCGCCAATGCTATTATTTCGGCACCGATCCTCGCAACGATAACTCGATGCTGCTGGGTAGCTACGGGGATATGGAAACGGAGACATTCTGGAAGGCATTGTCGGACGACACCGTGCTTTTCAAAGTGAGCGCGGCGGAATCTGCCTCGCTCGTGGAACTGAAAGCGCTGGAAAGAGAACAGGCTACGCAATTGATGGTCAATGAAATTATGAACCAGCTGCGCGAGCTGCATGGTGCCGAGGTAGAAATCCCAGAGCCATACGTGACGTACTTCCGCGACTGGTCCGACGACCCGTTTGGGGCAGGGTATCACGCCTGGAAAGCCGGTGTGGCGGTTTGGAATGTCATGCCCTACATGCGCAAGCCCGACGGAGACGAGAATATTTATGTCGTGGGGGAGGCCTATTCCGATCAGCAGGGCTGGGTGGAAGGGGCATTCTGCGAGGCGGAAAAAATGCTGGAATCGCATTTCCACCTGACGCGCCCGACCTGGCTGAATGATAAATATTATATGGGGTGGTAGAAGTTGGGGCGATACCGTCGGCTACCAAGAGGTTCGGCTATACATGGAACGACAAAGGGCACCTCGTATCAGGTGCCCTTTGTCATTTCAGTTTGATCTTCTACCCGGGTGGCTTAGATCACAATAATGTCTGGTTTCATATCAGATTGAGTTTTAATCTTAATGGCTTAAAAGTAATGTAATGATACGGGTTTCAATTTACAATTTCAAATGTGTTGCCCGACTTGAAAGTACCTTCCTTAATATCATGTTTGGAATATGTCCGCACAAAAACGCTGCCCAAACCAGTGAGTTCATGTTTGCAGATTACCCTCAGTTCAACGATGTGGTGTTCATTCTCATTAAGTATTGTTAAAATATCGTCTGTGGTCAGAAACCAAAGTGCATACTCAGATTTTTCGCCAATTCGGAATGGTGCCACATAGTTGTACTGATCTTTTACTAACGCTAATGGCACAGTCCGGTGATTCGTTTTACCCTCCGGGCCTGTCATGGGTATTTTTTGAGTAACCTCCACGCGAAGGTCAAATGCCCTGAACAGCGATCTATTGATGATTTTGAAGCAATACCATTTGTTTGATTGCCCGCCATAAGACTTTACATGCGTTGCGATCTGACTAGCAATTTTTATCCGTGGGCGAAATAAGAAAAGAAGCGCGAAGAGAAAGAAGAAGGAGGTAATAAACCCCGAAAGTACATCGGCGATAAATGACTGGCAGAAAACTTTCTGCTCTAAAAAGATAAGTGCTTCGTTCATAATTCGGGTTGATGAAAGTTCTGGACAATGATAATTCTATTGCGCCATAGCGTGTAGGTATAAGCGTCGACCTGGAAATTCTTATAGACATACTTAGCCATCGGTGAGTATCAATGAGCCTTCGCAATACGGTAGATAACACATGACCTGGTGCTTTGATGTATCTGAATTGCGTGGAAACATCTGTATGAGTAAAAGATTTACAAGCCTGGTTGCAATCGCATTGTGCATTATTTTCCCTCTATTCGCGGCCCCGTTGCTGGCGGCGGATATCTATGTCGCGCCGGATGGTAATGACCGAAACCCGGGATCGCGGGAGAAGCCGCTCGCCACGCTGGAAGCGGCCCGTAATAAGGCACGTGGGATGCGCGGCGCAGTTACCGTGTTTCTGCGGAAGGGCACTTACCTGCTTTCCAAACCCCTGGTTTTCGGGGCGGAGGATTCCCGGGGCGAGGGGCAGACGCTTACCTTCACATCTTACCCCGGGGAAAAAGTAACCATCAGCGGTGCGACAGTCGTTGCGGTTAATTGGCTGGAATACAAAGGGAACGTCAAAAAGGCCGTCATTCAGGGCGACTATATTTTTGACCAGCTTTTTATGGGTAACAAAAAGCTGCATATGGCGCGTTACCCGAATTTTGACCCGGCGGCGAGCCACTTTGGCGGGTATTCGGCCGATGTGCTGTCTGCCGCTAAAATCAAATCCTGGAAGAATCCGGAGGGCGCATTCATCCATGCGATGCACAAGTACGAATGGGGCGATTACCACTATCGCGTAACGGGCAAAAGCAGCGATACCACCCTGACGCTCGAAGGAGGGTATCAGAACAACCGCCAGATGGGTATGCACGATAAATACCGTTTTATCGAAAACCTGCTGGAAGAGCTCGACGCGCCCGGCGAATGGTATTACGATGCCAGGTCGCGCACGCTGTACGCGTATGCGCCCGACGCGCCCGTGGTGCTCACGCCGCAGATCAGACATTTGTTCGAATTCCGCGGCTCGGCAGCAAAGCCGGTGAGGAATATCCATATGGAGGGGCTTGAACTCACACATACCCTGCGCACTTTCATGGACACCAGAGAACCATTGCTGCGCAGTGATTGGGCCATTTACCGTGGTGGCGCGGTGTTGCTGGAAGGCACTGAAAACTGCGCCATCCGGAAATGTCATTTCAATGCGACGGGTGGTAACGGCGTGTTTTTCAGTAACTATAACCGGGGCGGTGAAGTTTCGGGCTGCCATTTCGAGGAAACGGGCGCGAGTGCAGTTTGCTTCGTGGGCGACCCTGCTGCGGTGCGTTCGCCGAGCTTTGAGTACAACCAATCGGTGCCTTACGATCGCATGGACAAGGCGCCCGGCCCCAAAACCAGCAATTACCCGGCCCAATGCAAGGTTTATGATAACCTGATGCACGGTCTTGGGCGCGTGGAGAAGCAGATTGCGGGCGTGGAGATTTCGATGAGTATGGACATTACCGTCAGCCACAATACCATTTACAACATCCCGCGTGCCGGCATTAATGTGAGCGAGGGCACCTGGGGCGGGCACGTGATCGAATTCAACGACGTATTCGATACCGTGCTGGAAACGGGCGATCACGGTTCATTCAATTCATGGGGCCGTGACCGGTTCTGGCATCCGGTGCGCGAACGGATGGATAGCCTGGTCGCCGCGCACCCCGAGCTGATCCTGCTCGACGCCGGCAAGACGATCGTCATCCGCAACAACCGTTTCCGTTGCGATCATGGTTGGGATATCGACCTGGATGACGGGAGCTCGAATTACCATATTTATAACAATTTATGCCTGAACGGCGGGTTGAAGTTGCGCGAAGGTTTCCAGCGGGTGGTGGAAAACAATATTATGGTCAACAACTCCTTCCATCCGCACGTGTGGTTTGCCCGAAGCGGGGACGTGTTCCGGAAAAATATCGTGACCAAGGCTTATGCACCTATTCGGGTGAATGAATGGGGCAGGGAGGTGGATTACAACCTTTTCCCGGATCAGCAGGCGCTGAACAAGGCCCGTGAGAATGGAACGGATGCGCATAGTCTGGCTGGCGACCCGATGTTTGAAGACGCGGCCAGGGGCGACTACCGGGTGAAACCGGGCAGTCCTGCGTTGAAAATCGGGTTTGTAAATTTCGCGATGGACCAGTTTGGTGTCATTTCGCCTGAACTGAAAAGCCAGGCCGCGCACGTTCCGTTACCCGCGATCAAAACCGTCGCCGATGGCAAGACGGTATCGGAAACGGCATGGCTGGGCGGTAAACTGCGGAATGTCAGCGGGCTGGGGGATCGCTCGGCGTTTGGGTTGCCCGACGAAAAGGGTGTGGTGGTAGAAGCGGCACCGGAAAACAGCATACTCGCACGTGCAGGCATGAAGCCGGGCGACGTGATCCGCATCCTCAACCACCGCGATATTGCCAATGTGACCGAGCTGATGGATGTTTTTCAGGAAATCAACTGGATGGGCGAAGGAGAGGTCGCATTTTTCAGGAATCAAGCCATGCAGAAGTTGAGGGTATCCTTTAAATAGTCGGCGCCGATTCTGTTATATTTGAAGTTCCGCCTGTGAAAAACCGGGCGGAACAGGACCTCTTCGTTCGGAAATATGTCAGAAAAGCGGGTTATGCGGGTGATGAAACGCATATTTTCAAATTTATTAGCAGTCTCCTTGTGCTGTGCGGCTTCGGCAGGGCATGCTGCCGACAATGCCGCCGGGCGGGTGCTGCGCTACTCGATCCGGGAAGGGTTGTCGTTTGGCGTGGTGAACAGCATTGCGCAGGATAACGACGGCCTGATGTGGTTCGCAACGGGCGACGGCGTGAGCCGGTTCGACGGTACCGCATTCAAAAATTTCAAATACGACCGCAACGACCCGCACAGTTTGCCGGGTAATTATGTCAAATCTATTCTTCGGGATAAAAACGGCACGATCTGGGTTTCCTCGCGCGACGGAATCGCCGAGTTTGTACCAGCCAGCCAGCGTTTCAACCGATACAAGCCTTTTCAACACAAAAGTGGCGTCGGGAACGATGTGAGCGACATCAGTCAGGGCCGGGGCGACCGGCTCTGGCTGGCCCTGAACGGCTCCGGTTTTGCTTCTTTCAATACTAAAACCCATCAGTTTACCCACCATAACCAGCAAACGCTGCCCGGGCTTTTCACGAATTCGATCCTGAACGTGTTCGAAGACTCGCAGGGAATGCTCTGGCTCGGCTCGCGCGACAGTGGGATCGAGGTGTGGAAACATGACGCCTCCGGCAAGCTGGTGAAAGCCGGGCTCGACATGGGGAACGTGCCGGCAGCGCGGATCAATGCCATTTATGAGGACCATTTGCGGAACGTCTGGGTGGCTTCCTCCCGGGGGCTGATCCTGTTTAAAAGGGCGGAGAGCCGGTTTTATGATTTGCATATCAACACCTTCCATCACAGCGATATCTACCTCTCGCTGATCGAAGACCGGCAGCAGAACCTGCTGATCGGCGTGCAGGATGGCGGCGTTTACCGTCTCGCATTGGCGCAAATGATGTCACGCCGGCCGGATGCGCTGGCCTTCGAGCAGGTACGCGACAAAGACAATAAGGGCATTACGCAGCGCTCGGTGCAATCGCTTTACATCGATAAGGACCGCAACGTGTGGCTCGGAACTTACGGCGAGGGCACGTACCTGATCAGCGCCATTCCCGAAAAATTCAGGAAGTTTGAACAGAAAACCATCGATTCCCGCGCTGAAAGCTATTTGCGCTACTACGGAATGTGTGCCGACAAGGACGGTAACCTGTGGATCGGGACGGATGGGGACGGCATTTACAAAACAACCGCATCCGGCGAGGTATTGAAGCATTATGCCGCGTCGACGCAGTCGGGCCGGCTACCGGACGGGGCGGTTATCGCGGCCCATCGCGACAGGCAGGACCGCTTGTGGTTTGGCACCTATTCCAAGGGGCTGGTGCGGTACGATCCTGCCACGGATACTTTCAGGCGCTACGCTTCCGACCCTTCGGATCCGGGTTCGCTGGGTAAGAACGACGTACGGGCTATTTACCAGGACCGGCGCGGGAATATCTGGGTGGGGACGAACGGGGGAGGGCTCAGCCTGCTCGATGAGCGGACCGGGAAGTTCCGCAATTTCATTCCGTCCAACAGTTCGATCAATGCGAATGATGTCCGGGCTATTACCGAGGATAAATATGGAAACCTCTGGATAGGGACTTACGGCGGCGGGCTCAATTACCTCAATACCCGCACCATGCAGTTCGTTTCGTGGTTCAATGCGGCGGGTAAGGAGCCCTATTTGTCAAACCGCATTGTTTTTTCATTGTATATGGACGGCCTCGACCGTCTTTGGATCGGATCGGAAGGGAATGGGTTGCTGCTGTTCGATACCAAGGCAAAAAAAGTGCGTTTTTTTGACGAAAAGCGAGGTTTGGCAAGCAACGTGGTCAATGCGATCCAGCCTGAAAACCTGGAAAAAGTATGGATAAGTACCAATAAAGGATTGTCGCGGATCGATGCGAAAACAGGTTCAATCGAGAACTTTGATACGAGTCATGGCCTGCAAGGCGGGCAATTCAATCCCGGCTCCGCACTACTGAATGCCCGAAGCGGCCTCATGAGCTTCGGCGGGACCGAAGGTTGGAACCTTTTCGATCCGAAACAGGTGCGGGCATCGCGCTACCAGCCGAAAGTGATGATCAGCGGGATCCGGATATTTGGCAAAGACAAGGAAAATGAGGCGATCTCGCTCTTCGAATACCCGGGTAAGGCGCGGCGGTTTTCGATCAGGCCCGACCAACCCGTTTTTTCGATCGACTACACGGCGTTAAACTACGCTTACCCGGAGCTCACGCGCTACGCCTACATGCTTGAAGGACTGGACAAGGATTGGAACTACGTGGAAAATGAGCGCTCGGCAACGTACCGTTATCTGCCGTTTGGAAACTATGAATTTAGGGTGAAAGTGGCCAACCAGGACGGTATCTGGTTTGACGACTATGCTTCGCTACCCATCCGCGTCATGCCGCCATGGTACCAGAGCTGGTGGGCCTATTTGCTCTATATTCTGACGATCGGGCTTGTGCTGTACTATTACCAGCAATACAAGCTGGGGCAGGAGAAGATGAAGTACGAGGTACAGCTCGCACACATGGAGACGCGCCAGCAAATGGAGCTGAACGAGAAGAAACTGTCGTTTTTTACGAATGTATCGCATGAATTTCGCACGCCGCTGACATTGATTATCAATCCGATACGAGAGATGATGAAGGGCGCCACTGGCGACGACGTTTCGTCGGCGGCTACCGCCAACATGCACATCATTTACCGCAACGCCAAGCGATTGCTCAGCCTCGTCGACCAGTTGTTGCTCTTTCGCAAGGCCGACCAGCAGACGGACCAGCTCAAACCGGCCGCCCATAACTTCCCGCAACTGGTTACCGAGGTATTCCAATGCTTCCTGCACCAGGCCGAGCAAAAGCATATTCATTACGAGCTGGCATTACCCGAGACGGAGCTGGAAGTGGTTTGTGATTGGGAAAAAACTGAAATAGCCATTTTTAACCTCATTTCCAATGCATTGAAATTCACTCCCGAGCAAGGAACAGTCCATGTGAAAGTGTCCGACCTCGGCGATCAGGTTGAAATTACCGTGAGCGACACGGGTCCGGGGATTCCGGCGGATGCAGGTGAGGATATTTTCAAGGTCTTCCACCAATACGCCGACCGCCGTTTTGCGGCCAAAGGCGGCTTTGGAATCGGGTTGTATTTGGCTAAAACATTCGTGGAAAACCATTTCGGGCAATTGCGGTATGAGACCGAGCTGGACCGTGGGACTACCTTTCACGTCTTACTGTGGAAGGCGCATCCCGACCTTGTTTCCCACGCCCGCGGAAGCGATGTGCGCGGTTCGGTGTTGCTCGAAGAGCTGTCCGAAGGTGCAATGCCGGTGAAGGCCCCCGCATTGCCCGACTGGCAAAGTGAGCTGCTCGATATGAAAGAGCCTTCGACCGAAAGCCATACGATGCTGGTGGTCGACGATGACCCGGAAATCAGGCAATACCTCGGTTCCATTTTCTCGGGAAAGTACAAAATGTTTGATGCGGGAAGCGGGGAAGAGGGGTTGGAACTGGTACGGAAGCATTTGCCGGATATTGTGATCAGCGATGTGATGATGGGCGGCACTTCGGGCATCGAATTGTGCCGGCAAATGAAGCTGGACATGGCATTAAGCCACATCCCGGTGATCCTGCTCACGGCCAGTACCTCGCAGGATGTGCGTCTGAAAGGCATCGAGGGCGGCGCTGACGACTATATCAGTAAGCCGTTCGATAAGGATATCCTGGTAGCGCGCGTGGCGTCCATCCTCCGTAACCGTAACGATCTGCAAAGATATTTTTATAATGAAATTACCTTGCAGACCAGCGATTTCAAGATTTCAGCCGAGTACAAGGAGTTCCTGACCGAATGTATCCGCATTGTTGAAAACCACATTACCGATCCCGGTTTTAATGTAAAAGTGCTGGCGGCCGAGATCGGAATGAGCCATTCTACACTCTACAACCGCATTAAATCTATTTCGGGGCAGTCGGCGACCAGTTTTGTGCGGTTCATCCGCCTGCGCAAGGCGGCGCAGCTGCTCATTACCACCGATATTACAATCAGCGAAACGGCGTTCAGCGTCGGCATCAACGACATCCGGTATTTCCGCGAGCATTTCCAGAAACTGTTTGGGATGAAGCCTTCCGATTATGTGAAAAAATTCAGAAAGCCCTTCCACGAGCAGCGCACGATCGATAAGGATCTTTTCCGTAAAAGGTCCGTGTAAGTCGCCGGTTTATTGGAGTATCCCCAGCTTTTCATGCCTGATTCTAACAGAATCGGGCATTTTTTGTGAATTCACCCCCTCTTTAATGCGAAAATGTCCCCCTATGGCCGGGTTGAAATAGTCCTACTTTTGATTGATCAATTTATAAAAGCGGCAAGCGGTTTTTCCAGTTTATGACTAAATCAAGATTGCCCGCCTGCCGTCGCTGTGAACTGATCGGCATCCAATTATTCAACTTTTACAGCTGTATGAAAAAAACTTTTTACAGAGGTGATGGGCCAGCGTTTCGAATGGCCCCACGTGTAGACATCCGCGCCGCCTTTCAGGTGACGTGTTTTTTGCTGCTCTTCGCCTTAACCTCCCTTTCAGCGTTTGCGCAGAACACTTTTAACGTGAAAGGTACGGTCACTTCCGAAACAGGTGAAGGCCTGCCAGGCGCGAGCGTAATCCTGAAAGGCACTTCTACTGGTACTACCACCGACGTGGATGGCAAGTATTCGCTCAATCTGCCGGATGGCAGCGGCACGCTCGTGTTTACTTACATCGGTTATGTGAACCAGGAAATCGTGGTGGGTAACCGTTCCCAGCTGGACGTGAAACTTGCTCCCAACGACAAAATTTTGGACGAAATCGTAGTCGTAGGTTATGGTACGCAGAAAAAAGCCACATTGACGGGCTCGGTTTCGGAAGTGAAAGGAGCGGACATCGTGAAGAGCCCGCAGCCTAACCTTTCGAACTCCCTCGCAGGCCGCTTTTCCGGATTTGTGGCCAACAATCGCGGCGGTGAGCCGGGGTATGATGGTTCGAGCTACACCGTGCGCGGTTTCGCGACGACGGGTAATAACGATGTACTCATTGTCGTGGACGGGATCCCCGGCCAGGTAGGTGGGCTCGATCGCCTCGATCCGAACGATATCGAGAGCATTTCGATCCTGAAAGACGCTTCGGCGGCTGTTTACGGAAGCCGCGCGGCCAACGGGGTGATCCTCGTAACCACCAAACGTGGTACCACGGGCAAGCCGGTCATTTCTTACAGCTTCAACCAGGGCTTTTCGTCGGCTACACGCCTGCCCAAACTCGCTAATGCGCCTACGTATGCGACGATCATGAACGAGATCGATTACTATAACAACCCATCGGGCGGGATGAACCAGCATTATTCGGCAGAGGAAATCGAGAAGTTCCGCAATGGTTCCGACCCGTTGAACTACCCGAATACCGACTGGCAGAAGGAAGCGCTCAAAAATGTTGCATTGCAGAACCAGCATAACCTGGCGATCAACGGTGGTACGGATAACGTGAAATATTACGTGTCGCTGGGTACGATTTACCAGGATGGTTTGTACAGAAACGGAGCGACAAAATACAAACAGTACAATTTCCGTTCGAACATCGACGCCAATGTGACCAAGGATTTCAAGGTAAGTCTGGGGCTGTCGGGCCGGCAGGAGAACCGTGCTTTCCCGATTTCGTCGGCAGGAAATACATTCCGTTCGATTTACCGGGCTTATCCGACGGTGATCGCACAATATCCCAACGGCCATTACTCCACCGGCGTCGAAAACCAGAACCCGGTGGTGTTGGGAACCGATATGGGCGGTACCGTGCGCAACCCAACTTCGATTTTCAATGGTATCCTGCGCGCGAGCTACAACCTGCCGTTTGTCGACGGTCTTTCCGTGGATGGGTTTTATTCGGTGGATAAATCGTTTGATTTTTCAAAATCGTTTAGCATTCCCTACACGCTTTACAACTACGACAAGAACTCAGGTGCTTACACGGGCGTCGTTACAGGCGGTTCGGCGGGGGCGGCTTCTTTGAGCCAGTCACAGAAGAACATTACCAATATCACGCAAAACCTTCGTTTGAACTACCTCAAAACATTTGGCAAGCACAATATCAATGCATTTGTCGCATATGAGCAGAACAAGCGAAGCGAAGCTACTTTCGGCGCATCGCGGATTAACTTTCCGACATCTTCGACACCGGAGCTTTCGCAAGGTGGCGCGGCTGCAACCGACAAGAACAACTCGGGTAGCAGCTATAACTTTACCCGCCGGAGCTACATCGGCCGTTTGGCATACAACTTCAATGAGAAATACCTGGCCGAGGTGCAGGCGCGTGTAGATGGTTCGTCGGTTTTCCCGAAAGGCAAACAATACGGTTTCTTCCCCTCTGTTTCGGCAGGTTACCGCATTTCGGAAGAAGATTGGTTCAAAAACAGCGTCAATTTCATCGACGATCTGAAATTCCGTGCTTCCTACGGAACGTTGGGTAATGATAATGTGGGCCAGTTCCAGTTCTACAACAACTATTCGTTTGTGAACCAGTACGTGCTGGGCAGCAATGTGATCGCTTCCGGTATCGACCTTACCAAGCTGGCCAACCCGAATATCACCTGGGAGACTTCCAAAAAACTGGATATTGGTTTGAATGCGGTGTTCCTGAAAAACTTCAATATCGAGGTGATCTATTTCAATCAGAAAAGATCGGATATCCTTGCCGCGAGAAATGCTTCTATTCCCAATACTTCGGGAATCGTAAACCCTTACAAAACCAACGACAATACCCCGCTGGTGCCGGACGAGAACCTTGGAAAGGTGAACAACACCGGGGTGGAAGCGACTTTGGGCTACAACCATTCGGGCAAGTTCCGCTACAACATTTCCGGAAATGTTACTTATGCCAAAAGCAAGGTGATTTTCATCGACGAAGCGCCTGGCGCCCTCGACTACCAACGTCAGACGGGTGGCCCGCTTTATACCAACCTCCTGTACAATACCCTCGGTATTTTCCGTTCGCAGGCCGACCTGGATGCCTATCCGCACGTGAAAGGCGCGCAGCCGGGTGACCTCATCCTCGAAGATTACAACAAGGACGGCAAAATCACGGCCGACGACCAGGTACGCAGCAAATATGGAAACGTGCCTTTGCTGACCTACGGTTTGACCTTCAATGCAGGTTACGATGCATTTGATGTGGCTGTGGTGTTTGCCGGCCAGGGCATGGTGAGCCAATACGTATTGCCTGAATCGGGCCAGGTAGGTAACTTTTACAGCAGCTGGGCCGACAATCGTTGGAGCCCGAGCAATCCTGATGGATCATACCCTCGCGTGGACACCCGCGCTTCTTCGTCGATCAACGGTGGTTTGTATGCTAATAATTTCTGGTTGAACAACGCGTCGTTCGTTCGCTTGAAAAACGTGGAGCTGGGCTATACGCTGCCTAAGGAGGCATTGACGAGGCTGAAAATTTCGTCGCTGCGTGTCTATGCGAGCGCATTCAACCTGTTTACGATCACCGGCGTGAAGGACTACGATCCGGAAGGTAACAACCCCAGCGGCCAGTTCTACCCGCAGCAGCGCATCCTGAACCTGGGCCTCAATATCAAATTTTAATGGAAATCATGATTAACATGAAAATAAAGAGCTTCACATTACCAGCCCTGGCCGCGGCAATGATGCTTTCGCTGTCTGCTTGCGACCAGAACTTCCTGGATGTCGTACCCACCGACCGTGTGTCCGATGCCTCCATTCTCTCCGATTCCGTACTTTTTGAAGCATACGTTACCAACCGCTACATGGGCGTTCGCCTGACCGACAAGGAAGCGGAAGGAACATTGCCGGGCTTTGGCCGCGGTTTCGAATATGCGATGTGGTCGTCGGTTACCGATGAATCTATTTACAACAACGACGACAACACCTGGCTGATCCAGCGGGGGCAAATTGCACCGGAGAATACCGGTATTGCCGGTACTTTCTGGGGCCGCAGCTACCGCAGCATCCGGGAGAT
This sequence comes from Dyadobacter sp., assembly GCF_017744695.1. Lineage (GTDB taxonomy): Bacteria > Bacteroidota > Bacteroidia > Cytophagales > Spirosomataceae > Dyadobacter. The sequence continues at coordinate 918,499 of NZ_JAGIAS010000002.1, read as the reverse complement.
CAACTATGCCCTGGCGAATATCGACGCCGTGCCGATGAGCGCCGGTCGCCGCAGCCGCTTGAAAGGCGAATTGCAGTTCATCCGCGCATTCCGCTACCACGATTTGCTGCGTAACTACGGTAAAGTCGTGCTTTTGGGTGATAAAGTTTATGAAGTAAGCGACGATCTCACAAGCCCCGAGCTTTTCCAGCGGGCGGAGATCAAGGCTGGTCTCGACTACGCGATCGCACAGCTTGATGAAGCGGCTGCATTGCTGCCGGCGTCGAACAACAATAGTACCTGGAAACTGGGCCGCGCTACCAAAGGTGCCGCATTGGCATTGAAGGCCCGTCTGGCACTCTATGCCGCCAGCCCGCTTTACAATGCCGGTACCTGGCAACAGGCAGCCGCAGCAGCAAAAGCGGTGATGGATTTGAATAAATACAGCCTCTACACCGGCGGTTACGGCCATCTTTTCACGACTGCCGACAACCAGGAGATCATCTTCGGCCGACTGTATGCGGTAGGCGCCCGCCACGTGTGTCTTGAAATCTCGAATGGCCCGAACGGCTACAATGCATGGGGCGGTAACGTGCCGACGCAAAACCTGGTGGACGACTATGAAATGATGGACGGTACGCGCATTAACGACGCCAATACCAGCTACGACGCGAAAAATCCATATAAAAACCGCGACCCGCGTTTTTATGCCACTATTCTGTACAATGGAGCTCCTTATCGCGGCAGCACCGTGGAAACATTCACGCCGGGCGGAAAGGATAGCAAAGACGGCCCTTCCAACTGGAATACTTCGAAGACCGGTTATTACCTGAAGAAATTCATGAATGATAACCTGCCTATCGATAACCCCTGGGATGTGGCAGGTACACAAACCTGGATTTACTTCCGTTATGCGGAGATATTGCTGAACTACGCAGAGGCGCAAAACGAAGCTTCCGGCCCGGATGCGAGCGTGTACGCGGCTGTGAACGCGATTCGCCAGCGCACGGGCGTAGGGATGCCCGCATTGCCTGCGGGCCTCACGCAGGCACAGATGCGCGAGCGCATCCGCAACGAGCGTCGCATTGAGCTGGCGTTCGAAGAACATCGCTTCTATGATGTACGCCGCTGGAAAATTGCCAGCACGACCGAAAATGCCCCGGCTTACGGCGTGGAAGTAGGCAAGAGCGGGAGCACGTTTACCTACACCCGGAAGGAAGCGCTTACCGGCCGGAGTTTTGCCGACAAGCAATACTGGCTGCCGATCCCGCGCGCCGAGATCCAGGCTTCCAACAACCAGCTCGAACAAAATCCGGGCTATTAATGCCCATCTTCACTCCCGGTGCCTCAGTCGCCGGGAGTTCTTTTTCTATCCATTCCCTGACAGACCATTTCATGCAAAATTCTCAACACCTGGGAACACTGTTCCTTGGGCTTCTTATGGCTACGTCCGTGAGCTGCAAGGGCAGCGAGCCTGTTTCCGAAACTGTGGTACCGGCGACGGACGCGACGGTGACAATCCGCGTCGATCCTTCGAAAACGTATCAGACCATCCGCCATTTCGGAGGCTCCGATGCCTGGGCCTGCCAGTTTGCAGGCAACTGGCCGACGGCCAAGAAAAACGGCATTGCCGACCTGCTTTTCAGCACCGATACCCTGGCCGATGGCCATTTGAAGGGCATCGGACTGTCGCTGTGGCGGTTCAATGCGGGGGGAGGTACTGCCGAGCAGGGCGAAGCGAGCGGTATCCGCGACGAATGGCGGCGTGCCGAATCCTTTTTCGCCGGCGACGGTGGTTACGACTGGAACAAGCAGGCCGGACAAATGTGGTTTCTGAATGCCGCAAAGGAGCGGGGTGTCAACGAGTTCCTGCTCTTTCCGAACACGCCGCCCGTGCAATTCACAACCAACGGGAAAAGTTATGCGACCAACGGACAGCCGAACCTGGCCTCGCAGCAGTTTGATAAATTTGCGGGGTACCTGGCCGACGTGATTGAGGGCGTGCGCAAAAAGACCGGCATTACTTTTCAATACATTAGCCCGGTAAACGAGCCCCAGTGGGACTGGAGTGACGGAGGGCAGGAGGGAACGCCCTATTTCAACAACCAGGTAGCCGCTATTACCCGCTCGTTGAGCGCGGCACTTTTGAAGAAAAACCTCTCTACCCAAATCAATATCGCCGAAGCCGGGCAGATCGAGTACCTGTACTCGGAGCATAACCGCCCCGGCCGGGCGAGCCAGATCAATGCTTTTTTTGATAAAAACAGCAGCGACTACATCGGTAACCTGCCGAACGTGGTTCCCGCGATTTCGGGACATAGCTATTTCACCACTTCGCCTTACAAAACGGCAGTGGAGAAGCGCAAACAGCTCTCAAACGCGCTGGCGGCAGTGCCGGGGCTTGAATTCTGGCAGTCGGAATATTGCATATTGGGCGATAATGAGGGTGAAATAAAGGGAGAAGGCCGCGATTTGGGCATTACTTCCGGGCTATACGTTGCCCGAGTGATCCACAACGATCTGGTGAACGCGAACGCAACGGCCTGGCATTGGTGGCTCTCCGTTTCGCCGTATGATTACAAGGATGGTTTGGTTTACATTGATAAAAACAAAACCGACGGTCAGTACCAATCTTCCAAAATGCTTTGGGCGCTCGGTAATTTCAGCCGGTTCGTACGCCCGGGCGCGCGGCGTGTGGAGGCATCCAGTAGCCTTGGTACGGATGGGTTGCTGGTTTCTTCCTATTTGAATACGAACAATGAGTTGGTAACTGTCATTGTAAACAGCGATAATCAGGAGAGGGAGGTTCAACTGGCTCTCGGATCGGGGCAGCAAACGCGCTTGTTAAAAGCCTATGAAACCTCTGCCCAAAGCGATCTGGCTCCTGTGAAGGTAAGCGGTTCAAACGGGAAGTTTTTGGTAAGAGGGCGGAGTATTGTTACTGTTGTCAATAAAATGTAGCACAGCAGCATTATTTGGCATAGTTTTGGGCGGGCTGGTTCTTTGGGGGCGGCCCGCTTTTTCGGTGCCACAACCAAATCCCTGAGACACTTATGCACACAAAAAACATCCTTGCATTGCTTGCAACGCTGCTGCTGATCGTGGCAGCCCGTTTATATTTTGTGGAAACCTTCGCCATTCCGCTACCGTACTGGGACCAGTGGGACGCCGAGGGCGATTTCCTCCTCAGGCCATGGATCGAAGGGCGGTTGCAACTCCGCGAGCTCTGGCAGCCGCATAATGAACACCGTATTTTCCCCACGCGTCTGCTGTCGCTACTCATTTTCAATATCACCGGGGTGTGGAATAACCTCATCGAAGCGCGGGTGAATATCCTCGTTGCAGCTTGCATTCCACTCATAATCCTGCTGTTTTTAATACGGCAAAAGGCATTGAGCGGCCCTCGCTGGCTGATTCTGATTGCAATTGTTGCCCAGTTTTCGCTTCCTTTTGCCTATGAAAATTTGCTGGTCGGTTTCCAAAGCCAGTTCTATTTCCTGATCATTTTCATGCTTTTCGCGATCATGCTGGCTATACTGTATCCCGACCGTGTGCCGGCGATGGCCGGAGTGGCGGTACTGTCATGGCTAAGCGTGCTCACGATGGCCTCCGGCATCCTCACGCCGCTTGCAGTGGCCGGTGTATATGCGCTACAATGCATTCAAAAACGCGAAATCAACTGGAAGCAAGCAGGTTTGGCAATCGTCCTTGTGGGTTTTTCGGCAGCTGGGTATGCCATTATGCCGCAGATCGAAGCCAACCAGATTTATCGGGCACGTAGCGTTTCGGAGATTTTCGAGGCGCTGCGATTTATTCTGGCCTGGCCGGGGCGGGAAAATTGGCTGACCGCGCTGGTTTTGTGGTCACCGGCTTTGGGGATGGTGCCGTGGCTCCTGCGTAAGCGTGCGCTCACCCGCGCTGACCTGCTCATGGCCGGGTGCGTAATGTGGTCGCTCGCGCAGGCGCTCGCGATCGCATATGGGCGCGGGCAGTCGATGGGGAGCGTGTCGTCGCGCTACACCGAGCTGTTCACTCCCGGACTGATCGGCAATGCCTGGTTTGCGGCGCGCTTTATGGATATTACAATTAAAAACTGGCGGATTACCTGGCTGGGCGCAGTCTTTTTTGTGGTATTCGTAATAGGGCACGTCACCCGCCTCGACCACGACATGAAAAATGTATACGAATCGTACAACAACTCCCTGAAACAGGAATCGAATGTACGTAAATACCTGGAAACCGGTGATCCATCGGTGCTCGTCCAGCCACAATTCGAAATCCCGTATCCCGATTCGATCCGTTTGCGGAGCCTGCTCGACAACCCGACGCTGCGGAACATCCTTCCGCCGGCGGACCATGGACGATAGACCGTCGGCCGTCAAAACTTCCCCCTTTCCGACAAAATAAAAATTGTTTAATTATATAAAAACCCGTAGGATTGCACTCCGGATACAACTGACGTACCTCTCCTGAATGCAATCCCATCCCGAAAACAATGCTGATGACGCCGACTTGTGGAAGTCGTTTCGCGCCGGGGACGATGAGGCATTCGGGCGGATCGCGCGGCATTACTACAAAAGCCTTTTCAGCTACGGATCGAAATTTTCGCGTGACCGCGAGTTTGTCAAAGACTGTATCCAGGACCTTTTCATGGAACTCTGGGCCAAGCGGGAGACGATCGGGGACACGGCGTTTGTCAAATTTTACCTGCTCAAATCGCTTCGCCGGAAAATTTACCGGGAAAGCCAGCGCCAGCAATGGATCAGTGAAGGCGAAGAGCTCGATTTTTCCGCCGAGGCCAGCGGCGACGCGTCCATCGAAGAGCATATCATCGAAATCGAAACCAGCGAGGCGATGCTTAAAACGCTTAATCAGCAGATAAATCTTCTGACCCGCCGCCAGCAGGAGGTAATCTATCTCCGTTTCTTCGAAAGTATGGATAATGAGGCCATTGCACAGGTAATGGGGATTTCCCGGCCGGCCGTTGCCAATCTGCTTTATCGTACGATCCAGGAGCTCAAAGATCGGCTGTAAGCGCTGGCACGCTCGTGCAAAGCTCCCGCTTTGCACACACCATTCGCAGGCCTCCGGCCGGTCGATAGAGCAAAAGGCGACATTGCAGCATCGACCGGCCGGAGGCCTGCGAATAGCAAGTCACGAAGGTTCACCTTCGCGCCATTTCGCGATGTTAGGCCTGGCGTTGTTTTCTACAAACAGGTTGCCCTCCGGGGCGGTATATGTCGGTTGCCTTAACCTGATCTCACATGTTTCCTCCTTTCCTCCATCCTCCCTTTCCTCCATTCTAGAAAAATTTTTGAAATTTTTTGATTATTCCAATGCGTATCGTGCCTATGTATGATTAGAAAACAATTATAACATGGATCAGTACCAGGAATACACGCTTGAAGATTTCGTCCTCGACGCCCGCTTTCAGGGCTGGGTGCGGAATCGCGAAGCTACGGATGCGGTGTTCTGGCAGCAATATATCGACGCAAATCCCGCGCAGGCGGTCGACATCCAGAGCGCACGCAAGCTGCTCGACAGCGTTTACCGGCATTACCGCACCGATATCGACGAGGCGGAGATCGATCTCGAAATTCAGGGCCTGCTGGAACGTGTCAGGGCGGAGAAGCGGCAGGTTTTGAGGGGAGGAATTGAGGAAGGGGAATTGTTGACTGTCAGTGGGTCAGGTGTTGTTGGGGAGTCGGGGCGTGTGGTTACGCTTGCGAGGCCGTGGTATGCGGGTGTTTGGGTGAAGGTGGCGGCTTGCGCGGTGCTGGCGATCGGTTTGGGATGGGTAGCATGGCAATATTATTGCTTCAATTGCGGATATAACGGACTTGTTTCGGGCAAGGAGCTGGTTGAACGGGTGAACACCTCGGAGAAACAGCAGGTGATCCGGCTCATGGACGGGACGCAGGTGGTGCTGTACCCACAATCCAGACTGAGTTTCGCTGAAACATTTCCGGCAGACCAGCGTACTGTGTACCTGTCGGGCGATGCGTATTTCCAGGTGGCCAAGGACCCGAAACGGCCATTCCTGGTGCATACGACGGACCTGGTGACCAAAGTGCTCGGTACCAGCTTCTTTGTACGGGCCAGGGATGCTTCGGATAAGACATTGGTAGAGGTACGGGAAGGAAAGGTTTCAGTTTTTAAACAAAAAGAATTCGCGGTGCGCAAGAATGTGCAGTCCAAAATGCCGAACGGCATGGTGCTGACGCCCAACCAGAAGCTGATCTTCGAACATGCCAGCAGCGAAATGCGCAGGACGCTGAGCGACAACCCGGAAATCGTGCCTTCCGACAATCCGAAAACATTTGAATTTGTAAATACACCCGCTTCGTCGGTACTGAGCGACATCGAAGAGGCTTACCAGATCGACATCATTTTCGACCGCGATGTCATGAAGGGATGTCCCGTGACGGCGTCGCTGGGCGGGCAGCCGATGTTCAGCAAGCTGAGCATTCTCTGCGAGGTGATCGAGGCGCGGTATGAAGTGCTCGACGGCAAGATCGTCATTTATAGTAAAGGCTGTAAAAGCTAGAAAACCCTTTTTTGCCCATTAAAACCCCGGATGCCGATGCGTATATAGAAGAAAGTAACCACAAAAAAAGAGTCGGACAATGCTACCAACATGCCCGACCCTCATGAATCCCCATATTTGTTTTCGACCGCAAATACTATCCATCCAAAGAAGGATAACGGGGATTGTTTTATCAAAATCTAACCTCAATAAAACAGTCAAATGTATGAAAGAAGCTTTTAAGTTTCAATTTATTTTCAGAGTCATGCGGATATCGCTGTGCCAGTTTTTACTTGTGGGATTGTGGGCGCTTGGTACAGCCAGGGCGACCGATGGCCAGGCGCAGGCGCTTTTGTCCAAAAAAGTGACCGTGGATATCCAGGAGCAGGGGATCGAGCATGTGCTGGGGAATCTGGAAAAACAGGTGAACGGAAAGTTTGTGTACAGCGCCAAAATGATCGGCAGCGATCGGAAGGTAAGCGTGAAGGCGGCTCAGAAGCCACTCTATAAAGTTTTGGATGAAACATTGAAACCGCTCGGGCTGCATTACCGGGTGACGGACAACCTGATCATTATCAGCCGGTCGGATAAATCGGCGGGCGGTCCTGCGACAGGTATCCGGAGCCGGGCGGCGGGGTACACCGTGTCGGGGAAGATCACCGACGTCTCGGGCGAGACGCTCAGCGGCGTAACGGTCATACTCAGTTACAATAACCTGGGTGTGGTGACGGACATTAACGGGACTTACAGTTTCACCGACATTCCCGATGGTACTTATACGTTGAACGTCACCAGCATCGGCTTCACGGCTATTAAAAAGGAAATACAGGTAGCGGGCCAGGACGTGCAGCTGAATATCGAAATGAAGGACGACATTCTGCAATTGCAGGAAATCGTCGTGACGGGCGGTAACCCGAAGAAAAAGATCGAAAGTAGCGTGGCGATCACGACTATTAACAATAAAGACATTCAAACCCGCGCGCCGTTGAACAGTACCGACCTCCTGAAAGCGATCCCAGGCCTGACAGTGGAAAGTACTGGAGGCGACGGGCCAGGTAATGTGTGGGTGCGCGGTTTCCCGCAGCAGGGCGGTTATATTTTCCTCGGGATCATGGAAGATGGTCTGCCGGTATTGCCTACCGGTTTTAACTCGATACCTTCTGTGGATCAGTATTATAAAACCGATTTGACCATTAAAAACATTGAAGCCGTTCGCGGTGGTAATGCGTCGATCGTGATGGCCAATACGCCCGGCGCGGTGATCAATAACCTCAGCTACACCGGCGCGGATAAAACTTATGGCAAGTTCAAAGCTACCACCGGCCTTTCGCAAGGCCTCTACCGCCTCGATGGCAATGTCGGCGGCAAGGTAAGCGATCAGATCCGCTACAACATCGGCGGCTTCTTCCGGACCGATAAAGGCATTGTCCCGCCGGGCTACACAGCCAACCAGGGCGGCCAGTTGAAAGGTAATATGACTTTCAATTTCAAAAACCAGAAAGGCTTCGTACGAGTCTACGGAAAGTACCTGAATGATAAGGTACAATGGATGCTGACGAGCTTTTATCCCTATGACGGAACCGGCAAACCTACCAAAACAGACAATTTCGACATGGTAACCCAGTCGCTGGCAACGGTAGATACTAAATTCAGCTATACCGATGCCAATGGCGTGACGCGTAACTATGATTTCGCCGACGGTATTCACACCAAGCAAGGCTCGGGCGGTTTCCAGTTCAACTACCTGCTCGATAACGGCTGGGAAGTGAACAACAATTTCCGTTACCAGCACACCAACCGCACCGTGACGGCGGGTATTCCGGCCAGCATTATAACCTATAACGGATCGACACCTTATTATTACCTGGATGGCTCTGAGGCCGGTTTGAAAGCGGGTGACAGGATTGTGAATGTGACCGGCATCGGCCAGCAGGGTAAGGATGTGCAGATCGTTGATTACCTGGATTTTAAAAAGTCGATCAGCAACCATAATGTAGGCTTCGGCGTGGGCATTCACCAATTCAACCGCAACGACGGGCCGAACTACAACTTCTCTTACCAGCAGGAGTTTAAAGAAAATCCCAAAAGATTGCTGACCTCGCCGACAGCCGCCAAAATCACGGCTACCAACCTGGCCACGGTGATCGGCGACACCCGTACATTGTCTGCCTACGCATCGGACGAGATCACATTGAACCCAAAATGGCGCCTTGACCTCGGCGCTCGGGTCGATAACCAGAACGTGGATGGAAAACGTCCGTTCTACGCATTCAAAGCCGACGGCACACCTGATTACAGTAAAGGTGCCGGCCTGACGATCGCCGGCTACACCGATTATTCCGAAACGATCACCAACTGGGCGGCTACGGCAGGTTTGAACTACAAAATCAACAATGAAGCGGCGCTCTTCGCACGCGCTACCCGTGCCTACAACGCGCCTACGATCGCGGATTACAACGCCACCGCGTACGATCCCGCGAAGATCAAGAAACGTCCTGTGTACCTGGGTGAAGTGGGGGTGAAGTATGCGAAAAACGACTTTTCACTGTTTGCTTCTGCCAGCTATTCCGCGATCAAGAATGTGTCGTTGTCCATTACCGTGCCGACCATTTCCTCGGGTAACCAGGTTCTCGTAGCATTCGGTTCGACCCGTACTTACAGCGCTGAATTCGAAGCGTCATACAAGCTGACCAAGGCCCTGAGCCTGCGCTGGACAGGTACTTTGCAGGATTCGAAATACACCGATTATACCGCTAACACGAACACCAACTCGGCCATCGTGGCGATCCTGGGTGACACTACTTATAGCTTTACAGGCAAACGTACCGAGCGTGTCCCCGTTTTCAATACCGAATTGTCGGCGACTTACGATTATAAGAAATTCAACATCTACCTGGCAGGAAACTACATCGGATCGCGTTTTACGTCCCCGAGCGACAGCTACAAGCTGCCGGCCTATGTACTCATGAAAGGTGGTGCGGGTTATAATTTTACGAAGGCGATCAATGCCCGTTTCTGGGTGGATAACCTGCTCAATGCAAGGGTGTTGACCGAAGGTGATGTGCGGGGCGACCAGTTCCGCAACTTCGCCGCCGTAGAAAAAGGAACAATGATGCCGGGCCGCACAATTCTCCCGAGGAGTTTTTGGCTCTCGTTGTCTTACGAGTTTTAATGCTGATGGATGAAAGGAGGGTGGGGGCCTGGCCCCTGCTTTCCGCTTTTGATGCGCATTCAATGAAAGTCATATATTAAATGGTTCACTTTGATGTACATACCTATGCTCAAACCTATCCCGCTCAAAAGCTTTACCTCCCCGGTCCGATGGTCGGCCAGGCTGATCACCATCGCTGCCCTTGCCGCATTCACGATGCAGGACACTATCACCAAGCCTGACGAAAGCCGTTTTACGCCGGTAGTCCTGGCCGACAACCTCGACGAACCGATGGCATTCGAAGTATTGCCGGATGGAAGTTCCTACATTATCGAGCGGAAAGGCACTCTGAAAAAGTACAATCCGTCGACCAAAACGACCGAGCTGATCACGACGATCCCGGTGAATACGAAGTATGTGAGCAAGGAAGGGGTTTCCCGCGAGGCGGAAGAAGGTTTAATGGGCATTACCCTCGACCCGAACTTTGCCAAAAATCATTGGATATACCTCTATTATGCCCACCCGACCGAGAAAAAGCACATTCTCGCCCGCTGGGACCTGGTGGATGACCAACTGGTTGAAAGTACGAAGAAAGTGGTGCTCGAAGTGACTACCCAGCGTGAAGTATGCTGTCACACCGGGGGCGGCATGACCTGGGACAAAAATGGTAACCTGTTTCTCACGGTAGGCAACAATACCGGTAATGACAAAGCCGCGCAAACCGACGAACGTCCGGGCCGCGAGAGCTGGGACGATCAGGGACATGCCGGTAATACCAACGATTTGAGAGGTAAAATTCTTCGCATCCACCCCGAGGCAGATGGTTCTTACACCATTCCGGAAGGGAACCTTTACCCCAAAGGCACGGCCAAAACCCGTCCCGAAATTTACTCCATGGGCCACCGTAATCCATGGCGTATTTCAGTGGATAGCAAGACGGGCTACATTTACTGGGGCGAGGTAGGGCCGGATGCGAACGAGGATTCCGAGATCGGGCCGAGAGGTTATGACGAGCTGAACCAGGCACGCAAGCCCGGTAATTTCGGCTGGCCGTGGTTTGTGGGCAACGATCAGGCCTTCCCGGTTTTTGATTATGCCAATAATAAGCCCGGCGAGAAGAAGGACCCGAAAAACCTGGTCAATACCTCGCCTAATAATACGGGCCTGAAAGAACTCTTTCCGACCGCGCCGAGCTTCATTTACTATCCTTATGGTGTGTCCGAGAAATTCCCGCAGGTAGGTTCGGGTTCGCGCAGTGCTACGGGCGGCCCGGTTTATCACCGTTCCGATTTCAAGGCGCCGAAGCGTCCGTGGCCGGCCTACTATGAAAACAAATGGATTGCCGCCGATTTCTCCCGTGGCTGGATCATGGCTATTACCATGAATGCACAGGGGGATTATGAATCGATGGAGCGCGTACTACCGAGCTATCACCCGGTGCAACCGATCGATATCAAATTCGGACCGGACGGCGATTTGTACATCCTCGAATACGGCAGCAACTGGTTCCGCAAAAGCGACAACTCGCGGCTCGTACGCATTGAATACAATGGCGGTAACCGTAAACCGTTGGTAGCAGCCTCGGTAGAGAAAAAAGGCGGAACAGTACCGTTTGAAACAGTTTTGTCCTCCAAAGGCACGAAGGATTTCGATAACGATGCATTGAAATACAGCTGGAAGGTAACCAGTCCGGGTGTGGCACCGAGGGTGTATCCGACCGAAAACCCGAAGGTGAAATTCGATAAAGCGGGGGTTTATACCGCGACGCTTACTGTGACGGATTCCAAAGGGGCCAGCAACAGCCAGTCCGTGCGCATTATCGCGGGTAACGAGCCCCCGAAAGTGGCGATCAAACTGGATGGTAACAGCACATTTTTCTTCCCGAACAAACCCGTCGGTTATGCGGTAGGTATTTCGGATAAGGAGGATGGCAGCACTGCCGACGGCAAAATCAAGGCTGATCAGGTGGCTGTGAGCATCGATTACACCGCCGAGGGCTTCGACTATGCCGAAGTGGCCCAAAGCCAGCGCAGTGTCGACGCTACTACGCAATTTGCCGTTGCGCAGACATTAATGACCAAGAGCGATTGCAAAGTGTGCCACCAGCCGAACACCAAGTCGGTAGGGCCGTCATTCGCTGACATTTCCAATAAATACAAGGCCGATCCGGGCGCATTGGATAAGCTGGTGAAGAAAGTACGCGAAGGCGGATCGGGCGTTTGGGGCGAAGTGGCGATGGCGGCGCACCCGGCATTACCCGTAGCCGATGTGGAGGTGATCGTCAAATACATTCTCAACAGTACTGAAAAGACGCTTTCGACATTGCCTTTGGAAGGAAAGTACACCCCGCAAATCCCGAAAACGGATAATGGCAAAGGCTCGGTCATCATTCGTGCCGCCTATACCGACCGGCCCGTGGGCACTACCAAGGCAGTGCCGGCCCAAACCACCGAGGAGATGATCGTGCTCCACAGCCCCGAACTCAATGCAGCGGAAGCGCCGATTACAAAAGGGGTGGAAACCAAGGCACTGGGTGTAGCCGGACAAGGTTTTGCCGTGGTTGCATTTGAAAACAGCTACATCGCATTCCCGTCCATCGACCTTACCGGCATCGATTCCCTGGAACTGAATGCTGCCGCCCAGCAACGCGAAGGCAGTGTAGGCGGAACCATCGAAATCCGCCTTGGCTCACCGACGGGTGCATTGGTGGGACAGTACAAGTTATCGGTAGCAAAGCCAGTGGACATGGCCAAAATGATGGCTGAACTGGAAAATGGGGCTAAAAAGGAAGCTGCCCCGGCTGCCGGCGGTTCTTCCACGGCAGGCGCCGCTGCTCCCAAAGCACCCGCGGCAGCTCCGCGTAACCGTTTTGCCCAGCCACCGGTGCGCATCGGCATTCAACCGACTACCGGTAAGCAGGATGTGTATTTCGTATTCCGAAACACGGAAGCCAAGCCCATCGAGCCGCTGATGTCTTTCTCCAGAATCAAGTTTAAAAATTAACCTCAAATATTGAAACAATGGATAACAGCATAAACAGAAGAGATTTTCTCACCCGCGCAGGTGCATTGGCCGCCGGTACCTTCATGTTGCCGTCCCTCGCCGAAGCCGCTCGCCAGGCAGGCATTACGCTCGCCGAAAAGCCGGCAGGTATCCAGCTTTTCACGGTTTTCGAAAAAATGAATACCGACCCGAAAGGCACCTTGGAGCAAATCGCGAAGATCGGCTACAAGGAAATCGAGTCCGCATTCAGCACGAGGGGTAAGTATTATGGCTACGAGCCGAAGGAGTTCAAGGCGCTGGTGGAAAGCCTGGGCATGACCTGGCGTGCACACCATGCCCTGGGCGCACCATTTAAAATGCCTCCGGGACGCAAGCTGCCCACCGGCTCTGACGGCAAGCCCATTACGATCCCGCCGATGAAAAACCTCCGCGACAACTACCAGGAGCTGGTGGACGACGCGGCCTCCGCAGGCCTGAGCTACCTCGTATGCGCGAGTACGCCCGTGGGGACGACGGACGAGATCAAAAGTTCGATTGAAGTATTTCAAAAAACCGGCGAAGCCGCGAAAAAAGCAGGCATTCAGTTCGCCTACCATAACCACGCGACGGAATTCGACCCGGTGGATGGCGGTAAAACGCCTTACGAACTTGTTCTGTCGCAAACCGATAAGGACCTGGTGAAAATGGAGCTCGACCTCGCCTGGGCTACCAAAGCAAAAAAGGATCCCGTCGCGCTGTTCAAAGAGCATCCGGGCCGTTTCCCGCTCTGGCACGTGAAGGATATCAAGGCAGACCTTTCGACTATTACCGCCGTGGGGACCGGCGTAGTCGAGTTTAAGCGCATTTTCGAAGCGGCCCAAATCGCCGGTTTAAAGTATTTCTTCGTGGAATACGATCTCGCGCCGGGCCTTGATACGGTGGAAACTTGTTATAAAAACCTGCAAAAAATCCTGGCCTGATGGTTTCAGACCGGGATTTCAGAGCACACGTCAATTCATGCGTGTGCTTTTTTTGCATTTAACGCAGCCGTTTCGGTCAGGGAGCGGGAGGAAACAACTGAAATTCATTCACGCCGAAATAGCCGTGGTAATCCTGGATGGCCAGTCTGAATTTCTGCGCTTTCACGGGTGCGACGGTTTTGTCCCAGTCGCCCATTTTCGTGCCCTGCGCCAGCGAAACCCATTCATTTCCTTTCAAATACAATACTTCAAATTTCCTGATCTCCGACTGCCCGTACCTCGATTCGCCGAGCTTGATACGGCCTACGGTTTCCGGCTTGCCCAGGTCTACTTCCAGCCAGCCGGTTGGTTCGTACAGAGCCATGATTTCGGGCGATTGATAATGCAATTTCTGGCCGTAATACTTCGAGAAATCGACGTCCTTCCGGCGCCCGATCTTCCAGGCTGTTTTGGGATTGTCGTCGAATGCGGCTGTCGCATCGTGGTAGAACTGGCCCACTGCGCTCGAAGCCGTAGCCTTGTGCGCGTAGGCGAGGGAGCCGCTGGCAGGCAATGGCATGGTCGGCGCGATGGTCGACGCGTCTCTGTCGAGCGTCAGCACGGCAATGGTTGCGATCGGGTCAATTTTGCCCGCCGGGTAGGAAAGGCTGATGCTTTTGTTATTTTGTGTAAACTGAACGGGCGTGCCGTCGAGCAGCTTTGCACTCCGTATTTTGGCTGGAATGGCAGGTAATGCTAGCGTTGTTTTGCCGGCGTTCAGCAAATGCACGAACACCTGTTCGCCCCGATAGGAGCTCACATAATCGGGTGCCGGGGTAAATACACCGCCTTTGGTATTGTAAATGGCCGTCTGGTTTTTTGCGATCCAGTCACCCATTTCGCGTGCCCTCGTGGCAAAATTGGCAGGGAATATGCCCGTACTGTCGGGGCCTATATTGAAAAGCAGATTTCCATTGCCGCCCACACACCGCAGCAGCGTATGCACCGATTCTTTCAAATTGCGGGGCTCGTCGCCAAATCGCCAGGCCCATTGATGGCCCATGTTGGTGCAGGTTTCCCAGGGTACTTTGCCATAACCGGCCACAAAGCCTTCGGGTGTTGCGTAGTCGGCGTATTTGCCCACATAAGCGTGCGACTCGTCGGGAGTGAACGGTTCGAGGCGGTTATTGATGATGATCTGCGGTTGCAGTTTGCGCGCGAGGTCGTACACTTTTTGGGGCTCGACGGGCGTCGGCCAGCCTTCGTAGTCGATCCACAGCAGGCTGATCTTGCCATAGTTGGTCAGCAACTCGCGCACCTGTTCGAGCACCCGTTCGGCGAAAATGCCGTTGGTTTGCGGGTTGCGGCAATCGGGGTCCTTCCAATCGGCCACAGAGAAGTACCAGCCGATGGGCATATTGGCCTCGTGCGCGGCCTGCGCGAGTTCTTTGCACACATCGCGGCCGAATGGCGTGTGCATGATGTTGTAATCGTTGGTTTTGGTGTCAAAAAGCGAGAAACCATCGTGGTGCTTGGCCGTGAGTACCATGTACTTCATGCCGGACGCCCTGGCGAGCGCCACCCATTCTTTGGCATTGAAGCGGGTAGGGTTAAAATCCCGGTAGAGCGAGTCGTATTTAGCCTTGCCGTAACCCTCGCGTGACCAGCTGATTTCCTTCCCGATGCGAGAAACCGGCCCCCAGTGAATAAAAAGGCCCATTTTGGCATCCTGCCACCATTTCAGGCGCTGCGCCTTCGGCATTTCAGTTTGTGCAAATGCGGGCAGCGTGAATGCTGCAAGAAGGACTGCGGTTAGTGGCACTGCGGTCAGTCGCACTGCGGTCAGTCGCACTGAGAATATTATTTTTTTCATCATCATAAAAATTCAAATCAATGCTTTAAACCTGCGTTGCGCTTGCGGGCACAGTCGCGTGCCCCGCCCGTGCGTAATACACGAGGTAGAGGTAGCAGAACACAGGTACGATAAATGCTTTTTGTATACCAAAACCATCAGACACCAGTCCCATGACCGGCGGGATCACAGCTCCTCCTACAATGCTCATGATAATCAGCGAAGAGCCGGTTTTGGTATAAACCCCCAGATTTTTAATGCTGAGGGTGAACAAGATAGGGTACATCACGGAAGTGAACAAGCCCACCAGCGACAATGCATACACGGAAATATAACCGGTGGTAGTCATTGAAATACCCACCAACACCAGCGCTGCCAGCGAACAGAATGCGAGCGTCGCCGGAGGGCTTGTGCGGCGCAGCAGGTAAGCGCCGGCCAGCCTCCCGGTAAGCACCAGGGCCATGTACAAGGTAATAAACAATGCCGCGCTTTGCTCGGTAAGGCCCGGTATGCCCGACGATTTCGCATAGCGGATCAGAAAACTCACAACCCCCACTTCCGCGCCGAGATAGCAGAATACGCCCAGCGCCCCGAGCACGGTATGGCGGAATTTCAGGATGTCCCGGATGCTGCCGGCATGACCGTCTTCGCCTTCAATTTTGGGTAATTTCACAAAGTACAATAGCAATCCGATGGCCAGAAACAGCCCGCCGAGGCTCAGATAGGGCGTTTTGACAAGCTGGGCCTCGGCATTCAGGTAATGGCCGAGCTGCTCCGCATTAAACTGAGATACGGTTTCCGGCGACACTTCCGTGGCGTGCAGCAGGTAGCGGCTGCCGATAAACGGTCCCAAAGTGGCACCCACCGAACCCACCGCCGAAGCAAGGCTTAGCCGGCTGGAAGCGCGCTCAGGGTCCCCAAGGACGGAAATGTAAGGCGTGGCCGTCACTTCCAGAAATGTGAAACCGGCCGCCATGATAAACAATGCGGCCAGAAACAACGGATAATAACGCGTATCGGCCGCAGGAAAGAACAGAAATGCCCCTGCCGCCGCAGTGAGCAGGCCGGTAATCATGCCCGCCTTGTAGCCAAAACGGCCAATAAACTGCCCCACCGGCAATGCCAGCAGGAAGTACCCGCCAAAAAACGCCGACTGTACCAGCGACGACTGGAAGTCGGTAAGCTGACAGGCGCGTTTCAAATGCGGGATCAGTACGTCGTTGATGTTCCGGCTGAGGTTCCAGATAAACATCAGGCTCATTACGACCAGAAGCGGTACTACCACGGCCTTGCTGTTTTTCATTGCAAATGGTCGTTGAGTAAAAACACCGGTTTCATCACTGCCCAATGCTCGCCGGCGGCGGTTTCGGGCAGTTTTTGCTGGAAGCTGTCCATCCATGCAGCCCATTCGTTCTGGCGGGGCAGGGTAGCCATTCGGTCGAATGCGGTTTGGAGGTCGGTACTGTCGTCGTGCTCGACGATCATGAACAGGTGCCGCCCGATCCGGTAAATCTGCATGTCGGTAATGCCCGCGTTGCGGATGCCGACCGGGATTTCGGGCCAGATGTTTCCCGGCGTGTGATGGTGCTCGTACGACGCGATCAGATCGGCATTGTCGACCAGGTCCAGGGCCATGCAGGTTCTCTTTGTTGCCATATTTTATCTTTTGTAACCCAATTCAGCCCCGCCGCTCACGGGCATGATGCAGCCGGTCACAAACCGCGCCGCGTCGGATACCAGGAACAGGGCCACGTCGGCGATCACGTCGCCTCCGGGGCAATCGCCCAGCGGATGGATGTTGTTGAGGTACTGTTCTATTTCGTTGGTATTCGGTTGTTCGTTAGCCCATTTGCGCAGCATGGGCGTCCACACGCCGGCGGGGCACACGGCATTCACGCGAATGCCGAAAGGGGCATAATCCAGCGCCATTGCCTTCGTTAATGCGCTCATCCCGCCTTTGGTCGCCACATATGCAGCATGGTTTTCCTGGCCGATCTCACCCACCATGCTGCTGGTATTGAGGATGTTGCCACGTGTTTGTTTCAGGTATTCCAAACCATATTTCGTGGTATGGTAAACACTTTTCAGGTTGATCTCGAAAAGGCTGTCCCATTCGTCATCGGAAGTCTGGTCGAGCGGTTTGGACGGGCTGGCGATGCCGGCATTGTTGTGGATCACGTGCAGGCTGCCAAAAGTCGATACCGTTTTTTCGATAGCATTCTTAATGGTTTCTTTTTGCCTGACATCGCCCTGCAATGTCAGCAATGTGTCGCCGCCAAACTGTGTTTTCAGCTCAATCAATGCATTTTCATCGCGGTCGAGCACGCTTACGCGGGCGCCTGCCCGCAGGTAGGCGGTCACGCATTCGCGCCCGATGCCCGAGGCTCCGCCGGTGATGAATATGGTTCTGTTGGTCAGATTCATAATGCTGTTCCTATTGGTGTCAATCCTTCAAATCGCTGCTGCTGCCGGGTACTTGCGGCACCTGGTAATAGCCGCCGGCGATTGCTGCCGGATGCACAAAATACGAGCGCAAATGCGGAATATGCTCCAAAAACAAATTCTCGTGCCCCATGCCGATATGGTTGAACAGCACCAGGTGCTGGTGTACCTGCCCCATATCGCCCACGTGCGGCACCACCGGTATGCCCATTTGCCGGGACAACAGGCTGATTGTGAGGAATTCCGATACGCCGCCAACACGCACGGCGTCCACCTGGCAAAAGTCCATTGCCCTGGCCTGCAAAAAGTTTTTGAATATCACTTTGTTGGGAATATGCTCGCCGGTAGCCACTTTGAAGGGCGCTATGGCGCGTGCAATCGCCTGGTGGCCGATCACGTCGTCGGGGTGCGTGGGTTCCTCGATCCAGAACGGGTTAATGTCCCCCAGTTTTTCGCAGACAGACAATGCCTCAGGGAGGTTCCATTTCTGGTTGGCATCGACCATGATGGTAGCGGCGTCCCCGGCCGTTTCGCGGATCAGCGCCGCGCGGCGGATATCGCGTTCCGGGTCCTCGGAACCTACTTTGAGTTTCAGTGCATTGAAACCGCTGTCCATCGCCCTGCGGGTATTGTCGACAATCTTTTCATCCGGATAGTTGAACCAACCCACCGATGTATCATAACCCTTATAACCGGTTGAAAGCACGCCGGCGCGCTCGCTTCTGGAAGGCAAATGCGTTTCGAGCAATGCAATGGCCTGGTCGCGGGTGAGTACTTCTTCCAGATAGCTGAGATCGAGCGTGTTCACGAGCTGCGCGGGCGTGAGGTCGAGCAGGAGCTGCCACAGGGGCACTTGTCGCGATTTGGCCCAAAGATCGTAGCAGGCATTCACAACGGCCGCCAGGGCGAGGTGGATCACGCCCTTATGCGGCCCAAGCCAGCGAAGAGAGGGCGAATCGGCCATGCGGCGGTATTCGCGGCCGAAATCGGCCATCAGTTCTTCAATTTCCCGGCCTTTCAATGCCACGGAAATGTATTCGATTGCCTTACATACGAGATCCGTGCCCGCGCCGAGCGTGAATGCGAGGCCGACGCCGGTCACGGGAGAGTCGGTACGCAGGTAGCAAACAGCGTAGGCATACTGCGGGGTGGTGTGCGTGGCGTCCGAACCGACCCCGTCGGGGAGATCGAAGCGCCTGTCTTTTATTGCAATGGAGGTAATGTACATGTTTTCGGAATGTCAATATGATACCAGTGTTGGTTGGGATGGACAAGACTGGTTGAGTGAAATGGTAAATACCTGTAATAGTGTTTAATTGAGATACCTATCAATGTTTTATTTTAATCTAATGTTAAAAATGGTTCAGGAAATTTGGATGCGAATATTTTGAGCACTTGGTTTGTTGCTGAATTTGTACAAAATTATGCGTGATAAGTCCTGTAAGTTAATGGCGGATTGATCACTTGTAATACTATGTTTGCGTAACTATTCCAACTCCCGACCTATGAAAGCGACCTACACCCTGCTACCGGAATTTGCGCCCTCGCAGAAGCCTTTTGTGGTTAAGAAGATTGTCAGGCCGTATTTTTCGACCGATTTCCATTTCCATAAAGAATGCCAGCTGGTGTATGTGCTTTCGGGCTCGGGTACCCGCATTATCGGCCATTCGATCGAGCGGTTTGAGGAGGGGGACCTCACATTTGTCGGCCCGAATGTACCGCACGTCTGGTACAGTGAATCCAAATCCGACGGACCCGCGCCCGAGGCCATTTCCCTGGCGCTTTATATCAACCCGGAGATCGTCTGCGAGCATTTGAATGCGCTGACGGACACACAGGAGCTGCGGCACTTTTTCAGGGAATCGGAGCGGGGGATCCGTATTTGCGGCGAAAAAAAGACATTGATAACGGAAATTTTAAAGCAAATGCCGGCGCAACAGAATCGCCAGGTAGGTATGCTGGCCTCGTTCCTGCAAATCCTCGACCAGCTGCTCGACCCGGATGAGCTCGTATGGCTCAACGCGCCGGACCCTCTTGCCAGCTATACCGGCCAGACGTCCGGCCGCGTACCCAAGCTGATGCATTTTATCCAGCAGAATTTCAAGGAAGATATCACACTCCGGCAAGCGGCGTCGGTAGCGGGCTTGCAGATACACTCTTTTTGCCGGTTTTTCAAAACATTGACCAACCGCACCTTCTCCGATTTCCTCAACGAGGTGCGCATCGGCTTTGCCTGCAAGTTGTTGCAGCAATCGGACCTGCCTGTGACCCAAATTGCGCTGGAATGTGGTTATACCAATATTTCCTACTTCAACCGGTGCTTCAAGAAGATTAACAAAATGTCGCCCAAGACATACAGGAGTGCGAGTGTGGCTAAAAACTAAGCTACCCGCCAATGGATGACGGGTAGCTGTAAACGTAAATGGTAAGATTATCAGCGCATCCAGCGCCGTGCTTGACCCGGACCGGGCGCTGAGTTATAGTGCAGAGCCAACGAGGCTTACGATGCTGCCCAGTTGCTTCGACGATGCCGCTGCCGCCAATTTGGCTGCCGGGCCCTTCTTGTCCAACCCGGACACGGTTTTGGTCGCTTCGCCCAGCAATCCGTTCAGTTTCGTTTCGTTGGAACCGCCCAGAATCGAGCTTCCCGCCTTGATCAGCCCCAGACTGCTGGTGAGCCCTGCCGCATTGCCCAACAGGCCCGATTCGCCTTTTCCGAGCAATCCGCTGATCCTGTTGGCGCCGATCAGCATTTTTACGGCGTTAACCACCTTGCCCAGCGCGCCGCCCGACAACTTGCCCGACGAAGCGAGCGGGATCATGCTTTTAAGGTCGCCGGCCTTGCCCAGCAGCTTGTCTTTCAGGCTTCCATCGGACGATTTGGCTTCTTTTTCCAGAGCGGAAACCCCTTGGGTAAGCGCATCAGCCGTTCCGGCTTTGTCCCCTTTTTGTGTCAATGATACTGCCTTGTCGAGCAGGCTTTCAACGGAAAGGCCCTGCGCAAAGGCGTTGGACGCACCTGTAAACAGAAGTAAAGAGGCTGCGAGAGAAAAGAGGAAACGTTTCATAGTGGTTTTAATAACAGATGTGTTTAAATGGGCGGCAAAATAGGCAAAAAAACAGGTTTTTCAGGATTTTTTTCAACAAGATCCATTGTTTCGGCGTCGAATTTCATCGGTTAAGTAAACAAATAGTTAGTGTTGGCGGACACACGCTTGCGACGCTCTGACTATCAGTATTTTGAATACAATTTGGAAAAAATATGACGAAATGACGTCGGGGTCGAAAACATTCAATCCCGTCGTGGAATATTGACATCGCCAAAAGCGAGACTAAACCCAGTACTAACCAACATAACCAGCTCAATGAAAAGAGGATCTTCTCAGTCCCTTTTTTGCGTAGCGTCGTGCCTGCTCCTAATGCTACGGCCCGTCACTGCGTTCCCCGAGTCCCTGGCCAGGCCCGTTGTCCAATCCGGCCGGCATAGTGTGGACAAGACAATCACAGGTCAGGTACTTGCCAAAGATGACAACTCTCCGATCCCCGGAGTGACGGTCGTTGTGAAAGGCACTACCAACGGTACCACCACCGATGCGGAAGGAAAATTCCAGATCCAGATCAAATCCGAAAGCGATGTGCTGGTCTTTTCATCGGTAGGTTTTGTAACCCAGGAAAAGCAGGTCGGCAATGCAAGCATCGTCGACATCGTGCTCGGCTCAGACCAGAAGACGCTCGACGAAGTGGTCGTAGTCGGTTACGGAACCGCCAAAAAGCGTGACCTTACCGGCGCCGTATCGCAAGTGAATGCGACGAAGCTTGAAAATGAAAACCCTCAGTCGGTACAGGATGTGCTTCGCGGAAATATCCCGGGCATGAATGTCGGTTTCTCAGCGTCGGCCAAAGGAGGCGGTAATGTAGCCGTACGCGGCACCAACTCCCTCGGCGCAGGCAGCAGCCCGCTGGTTGTACTCGACGGAGCGATCTATTATGGCGGACTGGAAGACATTAACCCGAACGATATCGAGACGATCGACGTCCTGAAAGACGCGAGTTCGGCAGCGGTATTTGGTGCGAAAGCTGCCAGCGGCGTAATCCTTGTTACCACCAAAAAAGGGAAGGAGGGAAAGACGATTATCAATATAAACAGCAATATCGGTTTTGCGGAAGTGGCTAAAAATCAGCCAGTTCTGAGCCCGGATGGGTTTATTTCCTGGCGACAGGAGGTAATGCGGAACATCAACGCAACGACCGACTCCTGGACCTTCGCAAACCCGAATAACCTGCCAGCAGGCGTAACCCTTGAACAATGGTTCGGCAAAGACAAAGGTGACCCCACCACCGTTTGGTTGCAGCGATTGAATATGCAACCGGCTGAAATTCAAAATTACAAGGACGGGAAGAGTGTAGACTGGTATTCCAAAATCTTCCAGAAGGGCTTCCGTCAGGACCACACGTTGAGCCTTTCGGGTAGAAACGATAAGGTATCCTACTACATGTCATTGGGTTACCTGAATAACCAGGGGATCGTCGTGGGTGATGCGTATAGCACCGTACGTGCCCGCGTGAACCTCGAAGGCAAGGTTAACAAATTCCTGACAGTGGGCCTCAATACCCAATTTGCCGACCGCGACGAAAGCCAGGTGCCGGTGAATATCGACCTCGCGCCGAACCTGTCGCCATGGGGATCGGAATTTAATCCGGACGGAACGTATAAGTGGCGCCCCAACGACGAGGCCAGCGGCGGTAACCACCCGTACTACGCACGCAGCTTCACCGACCGCGACAAGGGATCGATCACGATCAACAATGTAATTTTCGCAAAAGTGGCTCTGCCGTTCGGCATTACTTATCAGGCCAATTTCACACCGCGCTATGAAGTGTACCACCGCTACAATGCCGAATCGTCCAAAAGTATGGACTGGGCAGCGGAAGGCGGCCGGGCATCGCGTGCGGATTCGCGGTTTTTCAGCTGGCAGATCGATAATATCCTGAAATGGAACAAGACATTTGCTGAAAAACACAGTTTCGACGTAACCTTGCTCGCCAACAAGGAAAGATACCGCTCATGGAGCGACAGCGTTTCGAACAAAGGATTTGCGCCGAACGATTTCCTGGGTTATCACAACATCAGTGCCGGTAATGCGCCGGTCATGTGGAGCGATGACCAGACGAGCACCGCCGATGCATTGATGGCGCGCTTGTACTATACTTTCAAAGACCGTTACATGCTGACGTTGTCGACGCGCCGCGACGGTTATTCGGCATTCGGGCAGAAAAATCCGCGTGCGACGTTCGCTTCCGCCGCGTTGGGTTGGGTATTTACCGACGAACCTTTCATTAAAATCAACTGGCTGAACTACGGTAAGCTGCGCTTGTCGTACGGTAGCAACGGAAACCGGGACATCGGGCGCTACGATGCATTGGCCAACCTTGCCACCGGCAAGTACCTGCACGTGAATTCCGGCGGTACCGTGTACCAGGTGAGCCAGCTGTATGTTGACCGCATGCAAAACCCGAACCTCAAATGGGAACGCACCAACTCGCTCAATTTCGGTATCGATTTTGGATTTTTCAATAACAAGATCGACGGTAGCCTGGAATTGTATAAGTCGTCCACCCGCGACCTGCTCGTGAAACGCGCATTGCCGAACGTACTTGGCTTTGATTTCGTACTCGATAACCTGGGCCAGATCGACAATAAAGGTCTCGAACTGAGCCTGAACTCGAACAACATGAAACGCGACAACTTCTCGTGGCGGTCGACTTTGAACGTGCAGATGAACCGAAACAAGATTGTACACCTCTACGGCAATAAAACGGCGATCAAAGATGCTGCCGGCAATGTTACCGGCGAGCGCGAAGCCGACGATATTACCAATAAATGGTTTATAGGTCATGCGATCGACGAAATCTGGAACTACAAAGTGATCGGCGTATGGCAGGTGGAAGAGGCCGAAGAGGCCAAAAGATACGGTGTGAAGCCGGGCGACCACAAGATCCTCGACGTGAACAACGACGGTAAGTTTACCAACGACGACAAGGTGTTCCAGGGTTACCAGAGCCCTCGCGCACGCTTCACATTGCGCAACGAATTCAACCTGTTCAAGAACTTCGACGTGTCGTTTATGGTGTATTCTTATGTTGGACAAAAAGGGGAATTCAACCAGATGAAGAACCGCCCGGGCTTCCCGGATCGCAGCAGCTCCTATGTGTTCCCTTACTGGACTGCCGAAAACCGGAACAACGAATGGGCGAGACTTTATTCGAGCGAGGGGTCGGCCACTGGGTATAGCGTTTATCAAAGCAAATCTTTCGTGCGTTTCGAGAGCTTTGCGGTGGCCTATACCATTCCGAAAAACCTGGTACAGCGCATTTCGGTCCAGAACCTGCGCCTTTATGCCAACGTGAGAAATATCGGGTTTATATCCAACTGGAAATTCTGGGATCCTGAAAACGGTACCAACGGTGCAACGAATCAGAACCTGACCTATTCAGTTCCGAGCCCGCGCATTTTCACGATGGGCGTCGATATCACCCTTTAATATCCATTATTCCAATTGAGTCAAAATGAATATCCTATATCAAAAGTCAAAGAGAGTTCTGACCATTTCCTGTGTGTTGATGGGAATGACGGTCGTGAGTTGCAAAGATGGCTGGCTGGCGCCGGAACCATTATCGTTCTACAACCCGGACGAAACGTTCAATGACGTGGGAGGCTTGCGCGCTGCGATCGTGGCCTGCGAAAGGAACATGCGCCTCGAATGGTATGGCGACGCGCCGCCGATGGTCACCGAGTCGATCTTCTCCGATATCGCGGTGGAAGGTACCACAGACAAGTCGGGGCCGGCACAGAACCTGAACCTGTTGATTACGCCGGATGCCCAGCTTAACAGCGGCGACTATAACAAGATAGGCTGGTACTGGAGTGAAGGTTTTAAAGGGGTGAAATATGCCAATGTGGTGATTTCAAGGATCAATCAGCCTACCAACTATAAAGACGATGCCGAGAAAAATGCATTGCTTGGCGCTGCTTACTTCCATCGTGCGGCCCGGTATTACCGGCTTACGCAGCAATTCGGGGACGTTCCATTGATCCTGGACGAGATCGTTGGCCCGAAACTGGATTTTCAATCGACTAAGCGTGAAGTCATCCTGAAAAAAATGAAGGAAGACCTCGAATTTGCGGAACAATGGGTGCCTGCTGTTACAGACAAGGGAACAGTTAATAAAGGTTCGGTGAGCCATTTGCTGACCAAAGTAAACCTCGCTCTTGGTTTGTTCGATGATGCCATCAAATCGGCCAGCAATGTGATCGATGGCGGTACACATAAACTCATGACGTCCCGCTTCGGCGTCGACGTCAATAATCCTGATCGCAATGTGATCTGGGACTTGCACCGCCCGGCCAACAAGTCGATCGGTGCCAATACGGAAGGCCTGATGATGGTGATCGACCGCGTGAGCATCGACGGGAACATCGATGGCGGCATTCAGCTGATGCGTAACACGGTTCCGTTCTGGCATAACAACATTACTACACCGGCCGGAAACCGCGGGACCAGCGATGTGGCGAAAATTGAGATCGATCAGGTGACTTCCCTGGGCCGTGGCATCGGCCGCGTACGCCCGACCTACTACTCGCAGGAAGGCGTTTGGGATGACAAAAAGGACCTGCGTCACGCGCCCGGCAACTGGACCCGCATGGAGGATATTCTTTACAATAACCCCGGATTACTTGACCCCAAAGTCAAAGATCCTTATTACGGCAAACACCTGCAATTCAGGAATGATGCCGGCGCTATCCTGACGATCGACACGATCCGTTGCTGGTTCGACTGGCCGAATTACAAACTGTACATCGAGGACCCATTGAAAGTACAGCCAAATGGTGGTAACACCGACTGGTACGTGTTCCGTTTGGCTGAAACTTATCTGCTCCGCGCAGAGGCTTACGCGTGGAAAGGTGATATGGTGAATGCGGCAAAGGATATCAATGCGGTGCGAACCCGCGCCAACTGCGATCCTTATAAACCTGCGGACGTAAACATCGGTACCGTGCTCGACGAGCGTGCACGGGAGTTGTATTTCGAAGAACCGCGCAAGACGGAGCTGACCCGGGTCGCATATATTTTCGCCATGACCGGTAAGCCTGCACCAAACGGCAAAACCTATCATATGGAGACCTTCTCGGAGAGCAACTATTTCTATGACCGCGTCATGGAGAAAAGTGATTTCTATAACAAAGGTGTTAAAACGCGCCACGCCGACGAATACACCATGAGCCCATACCACGTGCTTTGGCCTGTCCCGCAACCGGCGATCGATGGGAACACCCAGGGGCGGATCAACCAGAACAAAGGATACAACGGGTTTCAGAACAATGTGCCGCCATTGACCGAGATCCCGGTGAAGGGGTTGTAAATGGTTACGATAGAAGTTAAACAAAAAGCGCAAATCTGACCTATTGTCAGCCTGAGTCGAAGGCCGTCGCGATACTGGCCTTCGACCGCCGGGCGGCCCCGTCCGCTCAGGTTGACAACGGTCAGATTCTGCGTTTTTTTGAGTCTTTCCTAATTTTTCTCAGCTCTTCACCAGCCGCCAATCCTTTGGCGACACCCCGAAGCGGGTTTTGAAAACTGTCGAAAAATAGCTCTGCGAGGTAAATCCGGTCTGGTCGGCGATTTCTGCGACGGTGAGATCGGGGTTGCGGAGCAGTGTGCAGGCTTTTTCGAGGCGGAGATTCAGGATGAGGTCGTTGGTGCCGCCGCCGAGCAGCGCTTTGGTTTTGCGGAAGAGTTGCACCCGCGACAGGCCCATTTCCCTGCCGATGGATTCTACCGTGAGGGTAGGGTCGTCGAGGCGCGAAACGATGAGCGCGCGGAGCTCGTTGACAAACTTCTTGTCCAGGCGCGACAATCCGGTTTCGGTGTCGCCGATATTCCGGCCAACTTGTGTGGATTGCAGCAATTGTCTGTTAGTCAACAGGCTGCGCATGCTTTCCTGTAAAAATTGAGGGCTGAAAGGCTTGGTCATATACATGTCGGCCCGGGCCTGCATGCCCTCGACCTGCTGTTCGGGTGTATTTTTGGCCGTGAGCAGGATCACCGGGATGTGCGAGGTGCGCATGTCGGCTTTGAGGGTGGAGGTGATTTGCAGACCATCCATGCCGGGTAGCATCACGTCACAGAGAACCAGGTCGGGCACGGTGTCGAAGCATTGGTCGAGCCCGGCTTTACCGTCGGTAGCGGTGATGATCTCGTACTGGTTTTGCAAAAGACCCGTCATGAAGGCGAGTAAATCTTCATTATCCTCGATCAACACCACTGTAGGAAGATCTTTGCGTTCCGTAGCTTCGCCTTGCGCGGGCATTTCAATGGTGGTGTCCGTCCAGGCGACCGATTTTTCGATGGTACCGGCAGCAGGATCGGCAATGTCCTCCGGCTGGAAATGCGCGTTCCCGAGCGGTAATGTTACAGTGAAAATGGCGCCTTCCCCTTTTTTGCCATCGGCGGTGATGGTACCCTGGTGCAATTCCACAAACTCCCGGGAAAGCGGCAAACCGAGGCCCGTACCTTTAATAGAATTTTTCCCCTGGTAAAACATTTCAAATGCGCCCGCCATATCGGCCTCGCTGAGTCCCGAGCCGTTATCCTGTACCTGGATGATCACTTCATTGGCTGAGTGGGTAATATGAATGTAAATATGCCCCCAATCAGCGGTAAACTTGAATGCGTTCGAAAGCAGGTTGAACAACACTTTATCCATCATATCGCGGTCGAACCAGACGTTCAACCGACTGAGTGTGGTGATCAGCCGGAAATCGATCCTTCGCTTTTTGGCTACCTGTTCGAAAGGCAGCATCAGCTCGCTGATGAACGCCACAATATCGTTTTCGGCGACCTGCAAACGGATCTTGCCGCTTTCGATCTTGCGGAAATCCATCAGCTGGTTCACCAGCCAGAGCAGCCGCCTTGCATTCTTCTGAACCAGGGAAAGGTTCTTTTTGACCGCCGGACTCTCGTTTTTCTGTCTCAGCAACTCTTCTACCGGCGCGAGGATCAGCGTCAGCGGTGTCCTGAATTCGTGGGAAATATTGGTGAAAAATCTGAATTTGGACTCCGTCGCTTCCTGCGCTTTTTCGGCGATGTCCTGAATGCGGTTGCGCTGGATCAGGATTTCCGTGTTTTTGGAATTCAGTTCTTTGTTGATCTTTTTGTTTTCGATCAGCGAATACAATGCGACCGAGCCAAGTATGATCGAAACGATGAACAGGCCGGTCATGACATAGAGCAGCCCACGCTGGGTTTGGTAGATTTCCAGCTGCTCGTCGATGCGCGCCTGCTGGCGCTCGATGTCGTTCTGCTGGGAGATCATCTTGTCGGTCTGCATTTTGATCATCCGCACATTCGACGAGTCGATGATAGCGGTTTGCAGCAGGTTTTCCTTCTGGTAGGGCTGTTTTTGAAGGATATTCATGGCTACCCGGGCCGCTTCCTCGCCGCCGGTCGGGTATAATGCCGTCGCGGTAATGTGGCCGTCGTACACCATCTGGATATCCCCGAACTGCCCCGGAAGGCCGTCGACGCCGATCACGCGGATCTTGCGCTCGGGAAAAATTTCATTGCAAACCTCCCGCGCGCCCATGGCCATGACTTCGTTCTGGGCGAAAATGAGGTCGAGATCCGGGAAGTGCGGGAGGGCCTTGCGCAGTTCTTTTTTAGCGATATCCTTCTCCCACTGCCCATTCAGGGTAGCTACACGCTGAATGCCTGGCCGGGTCGCGAGCGCGTCCACGAGGCCACGGTGGCGGTCGGAGGCGGGCGAGGAGCGGGGCAGACCGGTGACCTCGATCATTTTACCCTTGCCGCCCAGCAAAGTAGCGGCATATTCGCCTACGGTTTTGCCCACCTGGTAATTGTCCCCGCCAACATAGGCGGTGTAATAGGGCGAAGAAGTGCGCCTGTCGACCACCACCACCGGAATGCCTTTTTTGTAAGCTTTTTCAATCACCGGCGTGAGCGGGTCCGACTCGTTGGGTGATACGATCAGCAGTTGAATACCGCTTTGGAGCAATGCTTCGATCTGCTTCACCTGCACAGCGCTGTTGGCATGCGCATCCCTGAAAATCAGCTTGGTGTTGTTGTGAAATGCGAGTTCGCGCTGCATCCCGTCGAGCATGGCACGTCGCCACTCGTCGTCGCCGGTGCATTGGGAAAACCCGATGACATACTCGTCTCCCTGTTTTTCGGCACAGCCTGCAAACAACGTCAGCAACAGGAAAGCGATCAGCGCGAATCTCATAGGATAAATTGTATTTCAAATATAATACAAAATAGAGCTGCCGGGCGTAACACCACGGCAGCTCTATTTTCTGCCTGGTGGCTACTCGATCGAGGGCTTCAATGCATTGTACTGTACTTCCTCTATCTGAATGCCTTTTATCGATTTGATACTCAGTTCCGAAAGCGGTGTGTCGGCGAAGAAAATATCCGTCATGACGGTCAAACCTCCATCGGCAAATAGCTCGACGGATGCCACGTCGGCGACGAGCGTCAAGGCAATTTTTCCGTCTTTGGACAACCTCGGAGCGGTATGCTTCTGCCCGAAACCAGCCTCGAAATCGATCTTGCCCGATTTGGAGCGGTCGATATAATACTGGTTGGCCGCCTTATCGTAGCCAATCAGGAGCTCATTCCCTGTCTTGTTGGATAGTACCAGTTCGAAATCGCTGGCGGCTGCCGTTTTGAGGTCGAGCCGGAACAGGCCCGATGCATTACTGCCCTTAGGAGCCAGGTCTACGGGTGCTTTTACGGTCAGGTTCTTTTTGGAATAACCTTCTGCTTTAATACCGTCCAGTTCTTTGGCCGGTACGGATGTCAGATAGAGCTCTTTGTCCACGGCTTTCAGGCCCAGCTCGCGGGAAATGGTGTTGGCGCTGCGCCAGGGGTCGGTCGGGACCTGGTTGGCGTATTGCCAGTTACTCATCCAGCCCATCAGCAAGGTACGGTTGCCGGTATTGGAGAAAGTCACTGCGGCATAATTATCGGCGCCCCAGTCGAGCCATTTGGTTCCCTTGGAATAGGCAGTGAATGTCTTGCCGTCGAAATCGCCGAGGAAATACTGCCCTGCCGAGCCTTTGTTCGGACCGCCCGGATTGATATTGACGATCAGCACCCACACCTGCTTGCCATCGTGCGTGAGCGGGAGCAGGTCCGGGCATTCCCACACGCCCCCGTGTGCGCCGGCGTCCGCACCGAACTCGCTCTCTTTCGACCAGCTTTTAAGGTCGGGGGAGGAGTAGAAGGTAATGCGGTCTTTGGTGGCGAGCGTCATAATCCACTTTTTCTGCGGTTCGTACCAGCGCACTTTCGGATCGCGGAAATCGGTAATGCCGGGGTTCGGGACCACCGGGTTACCGCTGTATTTGGTCCAGGTAACTCCGTCGTCGAGGCTGTAAGCAATGCTCTGGTACTCGTGCTTACCGGTTTTCTGCTTTTCCAGCACCGGGTTATGGTGCGTAAAGATCGCCACCAGCGGTGCTTTGCCGTCTTTACCAAAGCCGGAGGTGTTGTTCACATCCACGACTGCACTGCCCGAGAAAATGTAGCCGAGGCTGTCGGGGTAAAGCGCAATGGGCTGTTCTTTCCAATGCAGCATATCCTTGCTCGTGGCGTGGCCCCAGTGCATCGGGCCCCAGATTTTCGCTTCCGGGTAGTACTGGTAGAACAAATGGTAGGTGCCGTTGTGAAACACCATCCCATTCGGGTCGTTCATCCAGTGTGCCTTCGGCGAGAAATGGAACCGCGGGCGGTATTTTTCAGGGGTGTCCTGAGCGTTGACGAAATGGGCAGCGAGTAGTGCTGATAGTATGATTAGTTTTTTCATATTTTTTGAATTTGTCAATCACGTTTTAGTTGTCAGCCTGAGCGGAGTCGAAGGCCGGTACTGCAACGGCCTTCGACTCCGCTCAGGCTGACACGCAAAGTGTCATTTTTGAGTTTAATTGCAATTTCAAGCGATAATCAATACCCCGGATTCTGCACATAAAGCCCTTTCGTAAAGCTGATCTCCCGCTGCGGAATGGGCAGGTATTCATCTCTTCCCGCAGTGAATTTCGCTGTCGCGAGGAATGGCCTTCTTACTTTCTCTTTTTCAAGATACGCATTCAGTGTCTGCTCGGCAATGCCCCAGCGAACGAGATCGAAGAAACGTGGACTTTCGGTCGCAAATTCGAGCCTTCTTTCCCAGCGAAGCGCCTTTCTGGCATAATCCTGCGTCCAGCCGGAAGCGGAATATTCCTTGATATTGTACTTCGAAGGCATGGTGCCGTCCGTCTTTTTTAACCGTCCGGTGCTCGCCGCGGCGCGTTTGCGGATCTGGTTAATGAGCGGCAATGCCAGCGCATGCTGTCCGAGTTCGATATAGGCCTCCGCCTGCATCAGCAGCACGTCGTCATAACGGATAATGTCGATATTCTTGGAGCTGCCGATAAACGGTCCTTCCTTATGATACGACGAACTGGTAGCCAGTTGCTGCTCTTTCATGGTGTGAAAGAAGCCATACACGCCCGGGTCGCGCACCCAGCTGTTACTGAATGGCTTGGTCGGATCGTATTTGTATGGATGGCCATCGATACCAATGGTATGGTCCACGCGCGGGTCGACGGTTTCGGTCGTGAAATCTACGTTTTTGTCATTGAATGTCTCGAACAAAGGTAATCCGTTCGCATCGGTGCGGTAGGCATTGGCCAGGTTCTGGCTCGGCTGGTGGAAGCCGCAGCAGCCGTACTGCGGCGCACCATGCGGGTAGTTGAGGCCGGTCACGTAGCTGAGGCGGCCCGCAGCAGTACCGTCGTTGATCGAGTACTGGATCGCGAAAATGGATTCGGGGCCGTTCTCCGTTTCAGCAATAAAATTTTCGGCAAAATCGGGTTGCAAGCTATACTGGCCGGATGCGATTACAGCCTGGGTGAGCGTTACCACTTCCTGCAAACGGTTTTTGTTAATGCCTGTCACTTTGTGGTTGGCATCCTGCTCATAGGCCTGGAAAAGGCGCAATTTAGCCAGGTAGGCGGAGGCGGAGAGCTTGTTGGCCCGGCCGATCTGCGCCTGCTTCTGCGGCAGGTTGTCGACCGCGAACTGAAAATCTTCCCCGATTTTATTCCAAAGCTCGTCGTTGTTGTACCGCACGTTCGACTCTTTCAGAATGTCGTCGCTCGACAGTTTTTCGTCGATGTAAGGCACATTCTTGAACAACATTTTAAGCATAAAATGGGAATGGCCGCGCAGGAAACGCATTTCGGCAATGCGGGTAGAACGCAGCGGGAATTCCGCGTCAGTCAATGCGTTGAGGCTCGTGAGCGCGGCATTGGCCCGGGAAATGGCTTTGTAAAAATTCTCCCAGGTGTACGGGTGCATCCAGCCGAAGTCGGGACGGGTGAGGTTGTAGTGCTCGTAAAAATCGATTTCCGCCACGTCGGACACGCCGCCGCCGCCCTTGTAGGCATCATCCGAGCGTACGCTGCCGTACACCCACATGCTCGTCATGGGGCCGATCATTTCGTCGTTGCCGATGCCGGCATAAGCCGCCGTCACGAGCGATTCCGCCGCGGAGGCCGATTTGATGTTCTCCGACGACAGCAGTCCTTGCGGCTGGTAGTCGAGGAAATCGTTACAGGAGGTGGTGATCAGCAACGTGCCGCTGGCGATCAGACCGAATAGGTATTTGCTTTTCATAACAATGCGCTTTTTCAGGAATTAGAAAGAAATGTTCAAACCAAATGTGAAAGTCCGTGGGATCGGGATGGCGTTGATGTCCGTCCGCTCGGGATCAGGACCGCTGAACTGCTTCGATTTGATCAGGAACAGGTTTTCAGCCATCAGGTACATCCGCACACGTTGCAGTTTGATCTTCTGGATCAGCTCCGAATTGAGTGCATAGCCCAGCTGGATGTTGCGCAGTTTGAAATAGGAAGTATTCACATTGAAATAATCCGAAGAACGCGTCTCGTTGTTGGCATCGGACAGCGACAATGCAGGGATTTTGGAACCCGTATTCGTGGGCGACCAGGCGTCGAACACACCCGGCCCTACGTTCTCGCGGCCACGGATGAAATTGTTATAGAAAGTATAAATGTCGAAACCCTTTCTGCCTGCAATACCTGACCCAAAGATCGAGAAGTCGAACGACTTGTAGAATGCCTCCACTTTCAGGTTGTATTCAAATGCAGGCAATGTAGTGCCGAAAAACACGCGGTCGAGGTCGTCGATACGCTTGTCGCCGTTGGTGTCCACGTAACGGATGCGGCCGGGACCGGCGCCTACCTGCGTGGGAGCAGCGTCTACTTCGGCCTGGTTCTGGAAGAGGCCATTGGTTTTATAACCGAACAAATCGAACTGCGAATGGCCGAGGATCGTCTGGATCGCATTACCCGGGTAAGCGGCACGCACTTCTTCGGGTAGCGAGGTGATCTTGTCGCGGAAGCGGCTCACACCAGCCATTACATTGTAAGTGAAATCGCCTTTCGGACGGGCATAGTAGCCTGCCGAGAACTCGAAACCTCTGTTCGATTTGGCAGCACCATTCAATACGCGCAGCTGGCCTTCACCCACGGCCGATGCTACCGGCGGGGTGATCAGGATATCGCTGGTTTTGCGGGTAAAGTAGTCAAAAGAACCCTGGATCATGCCGTCGAACAGCCCGAAATCGAGACCGAAGTTGGCTTCGTCGGTCGTTTCCCATTTCAGGTTCGGGTTAGCACCCTGGATCGACACAAAGCCGGAAGGCAGGTTGCCCGTGTTGGCGCCGTTGAGGTCGTAGGCTGTTCCGATGTTATAAAACTGGTCGAAGAAGCTGTTATGGCCGTTCGGGAATTGCGACTGCCGCGCGCCGTAACGCGTATCGTACAATCCAAAGCGGGCGAGATCACCGATCTCCTGGTTACCAACCCTGCCGACCCCGGCCCGCAGTTTCAGATTGCTGATTTTGGTTACGCCTTTGAAAAACTGCTCCTTATCGATGCGCCAGCCTACCGATGCCGCCGGGAAAATACCATAAGCATTCGCGGAACCGAAGCGGGAAGAACCGTCACGACGGATGGTGATCGCGGCCAGGTAACGGTCCGAGAACCCATAATCGATGCGGGCGAACTGCGAAAGCAGCCTGCTACCCGAGCCTGAGCCGGTTACGTTGGTATTGCCGGTACCCGCATTCAGTACAAAATACTCTTTCGTTTGCACGGCGAAGCCTTCTTTCCGGGCTATTTCAAAGTCGGAGTCGTTTTTAATGGCTTCGATACCCGCCAGGAACTTGAAATGGTTGTTGCCAAGGTCGAGGTTATAGCGGGCCGTGTTGGACCAGGTAATGCTCAGGTAGCGGTTCTGGTCGATCGTCAGACTGTTGTTGGCGCGGCCGAATGAGCCTTCTTCAAAGGATTGTTCGATGTTTTTGAAGCGGTAGGCCGCATTGTCGGCACCCAGGCTGGTTTTCAGGAAGAAGTTTTTGAAAGGCTGGATTTCCACAAACACATTACCGAACAGCGTGAGCCGGTGTGCATTGTCCCATTTGTTGATCTCCTGCATGTGCAGCGGGTTATTGCGATCGGAGTAACCCGAGCCGATGGCACCGCCCCAGGAACCGTCCTTGGCGTAGACCGGAATGGTAGGCGCGAGGGTAACGGCCAGGCCGGGCGTGGCGGCACCGCCAATGTCGGTCGACGCGAGCGTCTCATTCGAAGAGGCAAGCTGCATATTAGCCCCGATTTTCAGTTTGCCGTCGAAGGCGCTGGTAAGGCCGTTGATGCGCCCGCTGATCTTGTCGTAATCAGTATAGCGGAGCATACCGGTGTTTTTGTAATAACCCAGGTTGATTTGCAGCGAAGAAGTGCCGTTACCACCCGAGATCGTCAGTTCGTTGTTGGTCACGATACCGGTTTTGTACATTACTTTCTGCCAGTCGGTATCGCCTGCGGGCATATTGGCGTTGCCGCCCACGAGGGGCTGTACTTTTACACCATTTAATATGGGATTGGAAAAATCCTTATTCCAGTCGAACTGGTACAAAGCTCCGTAACCATCCTCGGGATTGACCTTGTCGTTCACCGAAGCCTGCCACAATGCCCGGCCGCGGTCGACCGCATTCAGCATTTTAAACCGTGCGTACTTCTCGGATTGCGTTGAAATGCTGGTATTGAAGTCGATATTGAGCTTGCCGTTGCTATTCGCACCGTTTTTGGTCGTAATGATAATCACCCCGTTGGAGGCGCGGGAACCGTAAATGGACGAAGCCGAGGCATCTTTCAGCACCTGGATCGACTCGATCGAGTTCGGGTTCAGTCCCTGGAACACCTCGGGGCGTTTCGTAGGCACGCCGTCGATAATGTACAGCGGGTCGGTGTTGCCAAGGGTATTGGCTCCGCGGATCAGGATACGGGAGTTGGTACCGTTCGGAGAGCCGGTTTTTTCGATATACAAGCCCGGTACGCGGCCCTGCAACGCCTGCATGGGATTACCCGAACTGATGTTTTTCAAAGGGGCCATGTCCACCACGGCAATGGCGCCGGTCAGGTCTTCTTTTTTGGAAGAAGTATAACCCACAACCACCACTTCATTGAGGCTTTTCTGGTCGTAATCGAGGGTAACGTCGATGGTGGTCTGGTTCCCCACCACAATTTCCTTTGTTTGCATGCCAATGTAGGAGAATACCAGTGTCGCCCCAGCGGCGCTCGGCGAGATCGAGTAAGCCCCTGAAACATCGGTAACGGCACCATTGGAAGTCCCTTTTTCGAGAACATTCACACCGGGAAGCGGCTCGCCGTCGATACTCTTGACGACGCCCTTGATCTGCGCCCTGTTTTGCGCGTGGGCGGGCAGTTGCACCACGCAGGCGACCACGAGGGCCACCAGCAGTAGAATTCTTTGCATACGGTTGGATTAAATAGGGTAAGTGAAAATTAGTGGGTAACGGGGTGTTGCAAGTGAATGAAATCCTGAATGTCGGTTTCCGAAAACGCGGGCAATGCGCCGGCTTTTCCGGCTACAAATGCGCCGGCAGCACAGGCAAATTCGAGCGATGCGGCCAGTGCATGTCCCGTGGCGGTTTGGTAAAGGAATGCGCCCAGAAAAGCGTCGCCGCTGCCGATGGTATCGGCCACTTCCACCGTAAACCCGGGATGCTGATGGTATTCGCCGCCGCCGGTGAGCACCATGGCGCCTTCCGCCCCGCAGGTGAGCACGAACATGTCCAGTTTGAAACGTTCGAGTATGTACGCCATCGCCTGCTTTTCGCTTTCGAAAGTCGTGAGCCAGCCAGTCACCTCGCGAAGCTCATGCTCGTTCATTTTGACAATGCTGGCAAAACCGAGCAGTTCCAGCACCTGTTCGCGCGAGTAATGCGGCGGGCGCAGGTTCACGTCGAATACCCTGACGGGCGCGGGGGCCAGGTAGCGCAGGAGCGTCTCGCGTGAGGTGCGGTCACGCGCGGCGAGCGTGCCATACACAAAGAAATCGCTTTCGGCAACCTGCTGTGCGGCGGCGGCGTCGAACTGAATGTAGTCCCAGGCCACCGGGTGCAGGATTTTGTAGGTAACCTCGTTGCTATCCGACACGTTGGCTTTGGCAATGCCGGTCAAATGCGTTTCGCCGGTTTGCACCCATTGCGTATCGAGGCCTTGTTGTGTCATGAATGCGAGCAGTTCGGCACCTAGTTCGTCGTGGCCCACGCGGCTGATGAAGGCGACGTCCATGCCATAGCGCTGCAGGTGTGCGGCGACGTTCATGGTAGCCCCGCCGGCCAGGCGCACGTCGGGCAGCACGTCCCAGAGCACTTCTCCAAAAACTGTCAGTTTCGGTGTCATATGTAATCGTTTAAAGTGGAGATTTTAGTGAAGGATTAATGTCTTTTCGATCTGTTCGAGGGAAGTGCCCTTTGTTTCGGGCATGAGTTTCCACACAAATAGCAGTTGGAGCACCATCATGCCGCAGAAGATCATGAAGGTATTACCGCCCCCGAGCGTTTCGGCGATATACGGAAAGGTGAATGCGATCACAGCCGCAAGCAGCCAGTGCATGAAGCTGCCCATCGACTGCCCCGCGGCGCGAACCTGGTTAGGGAAAATTTCTGAAATAAAAACCCAGATCACCGCGCCCTGCGACAATGCGAAAAAGGCAATGTAGATGAACAGGTAAACCGGTACCGCATACCCTCCCAGGTTGCCGCTGTAAAATGCTTGCGCTACCAGTCCCAGCGTGGCTATCAGCCCGAACGACCCGATGAACATCAGCGTGCGGCGGCCAAAGCGGTCGATCAGGTTAATGGCAATGAATGTGAAGCAGAAATTGACCAGCCCCACACCGGCCGACGACAGCAGGGCCGAACTTTTACCCAGACCCGCCATTTCAAAAATGCGGGGTGCGTAGTAGATGATCGCATTGATGCCTGAAACCTGGTTGAAAAAGGCAAAAAGCAACGCCAGCACCAAGGGTAATTTGTATTGGGAAGAAAAAATGGAAACGTTGCCGTTAGACTGGCTGCCGGCATGTGCTGAGTTTTGGATGTCGGATACAATGCCGCTCACGTCGATACCACCATTCGCGACAGACAATATCTGACGCGCTTCGTCGACCCTTCCGCGTTTCACGATCAGCCAGCGCGGGCTTTCTGGTACAAAAAGGATCGCTACCAGGAAAACGAGCGACGGGAACGCCTGCACGCCCAGCATCCAGCGCCAGTCGTTGTCGCCCATGCCTACGAGGAGGAAATTGGACAGGTAAGCAATGAGAATGCCCAGTACCACATTGAACTGGAACATCGCTACCAGCCGGCCGCGGGAATTGGCGGGAGATATTTCGGATATATATAATGGAGCGGTAACCGACGAAATGCCGACACCGATGCCGCCCAGGAAACGGAAGATCAGAAAGGAAATCCAGTCGGACGCCAGGGCAGAGCCGATTGATGAAAGCAGGTAAAGGACGGCGATGGCGAAGAGCGTGTACTTGCGCCCGTAACGCTCGGAGGGGATAGCGCCTGTGAGCGACCCGAGGACGGTGCCGATCAATGCGATGGAAACTGTGAACCCGTGCTCTACCGTGGAGAGGCCCCACAATTGCTGGATCGACTTCTCCGCGCCTGAAATGACCGCAGTATCAAAACCGAATAAAAAACCGCCCAGCGCGACTGTGAATGCCCAGAAGATTACCTTTTTGCTTGTCATGATTTTTGAATTAATTTCTGACGAAGCTACCGGCTGTCCGGGCAATCTGTTTTCGAATCCGTACCAAATGTTTTTAAATTTTACATTCGGTCGAATTGTGATTAAATGGTTGTTTTTGAGGTTTTTATATTAATTTAAAAAGAGGCTGTTTTCAAATTTGCTCCAAGGTTTTCAGGAAATGTTTCATCACCATTCAGTCACATAAAACAGGTAAACCCGGATCGGCGGCAAAGGGGAGCAGCTGGGCGATCTGTGAATAGGTCACGCGGTTGGCCGACAAGTCCAGGCCCGGCAGCTCATCGAACTTCACCCAGCTCACGCCGGAAGTTTCGGTGGTTTGTTTCAGGATTTCACCACCCGTAATGTCGCACAGGATGAAAAATTTGTAAACGTACCAGGGCTCGTGCGGGTGGTCGTGTTTGCTTTTGTCGAAAACAGCCAGCAACCGCACCGCTTCCACGTGTAATCCGGTTTCCTCAAACACTTCTTTCACAGCCACTTCAAAAGGCGTGTAGCCCACATCGGCCCAGCCGCCGGGCAATGTCCAGCGGTCGTTATCTATTTTTTCCTGTACCATCAGGACTTCGTCGGTACCGCGGAAAATCACGGCGCGGATATCGACTTTGGGCGTCACGTAACCGACTTCATGGGGCAAGAGGCTGATAATCTGCTCAACAGGAGCGTTGCTGATATTCGCGAGCAGGCCGAGGCTGATCTGGCGGATTTCCTCGTACCGTTCGCGGTCATATTCGCCAGGCTGGAATGCCAGGCCGGTTTGGGATAATGCCAGAATGCGTTTGACGGCGGCCAGCCATGGATTAGTAGACATAGGAAAAGGGACAAGCGTAGATTGATCCGTACCAGTCGAGTCAGACAAGCGGTACTGTATAAGTAGCCGGCGAATATCTGAAACTATTGTGTGAATTCAATCCAGCCTGCCCCGTTATGAAACGTTGAGTATAAGCCAGCGTTTGTAAGGATTATTGCGTCACGGAGAGTTTCAGGCTTTGCCGGTTACCATCCATCGTTTCTATTTCAATGGCATAGGTGCCGGGCCGCAGCTTGCGGATATCCATGCTGCTTTGCTGCAATGCCGGTTGTAGCAATAGCCTTCCGGTGGTGTCGAAGAACCTGATATTCCGCACGTTCTCCGGTTTTAGACCTTTCACGTGCACAACGGGCGTGCCTGTGGCCGGATTGGGATAAATGGCCACTTTTTCCCCTTCAAATTCCAGCACGGCAATGCGGCTGTACGAGAAGGCCCCATTTTGGCCACGGTCGATCATTTTAAGCCGGTACATATTGGTACCTGCGAGTGGAAAAGCGTCGGTATAGGAATAGTCGGTAATGGTCGTTTCGCTGCCTGTGGCTGTCACCTCTCCCAGGTGGTGCCATTGCCTGCCATCGCTGCTGCGCTCGATATCGAACCGGTCGCTGTTGGTTTCAGCGCTGGTCTGCCATTGCAAATAGGCCTGTTGTTCACGTTTTTGGGCCTGAAAGGACACGAGCGTAACGGGCAATGCCGCCTCGGATTGCCCCGAAATAAAGAACCCGCTGAAACCGGT
This sequence comes from Dyadobacter sp., assembly GCF_017744695.1. Classification (GTDB taxonomy): domain Bacteria; phylum Bacteroidota; class Bacteroidia; order Cytophagales; family Spirosomataceae; genus Dyadobacter. Next base: position 878,831 of record NZ_JAGIAS010000002.1, on the reverse strand, counting down.
TACCTCGAACGAAACGAGGTACATGGTGTGGTCTTCGCTTTCGGTTACCGTTACGTCCGTGATCAGCTGCGTAGGGCCGGAATAGGTGCCTGGGAAGCCGTACGGGCTGGTACCATGGTATTGTACCACTTTCAGGTTGGCAGGGAGGGAGGCATTGTTGGCATTGCCGTAGGCCTGGTTGTAGGCTTCGAAATCCTGTTTGGAAAAAAACAGGGTTACTTTGGCCGGGCCGTCGGTCCCCGACGGGGTAATGTCGTAATGTCTTTTGACAAACACTTTTTCCCCTTCGGAAACGGTGTTGCCTGCCGCCAGAAAGGTTTTGACCGTCACATTTCCGAGAGGCCCCAGCGTGCCGGTAGGTTCGATAAGGCCGAAGGTTTTACAATCGCTGGTGATGGCGGTCGCGCCTGCGTAGACGGGTAGCGTCGCCTGCTCGCCACTGCCGGGTAATGTGCCCGGGCCCGTGACTGCCTGCATTTCGTAGGCACCCATATCGATTTGCCCGTTGTAATTCCGCGGATTGTTGGCCAGGTCGGTGGCCGGACTCAGGAGATCGGGCAGGGTCTCATTGGTGCCACGGTTTATGGCCGGGGAACAGGGCAGGAGTGTCCAGTCGGCTTCACCGGCAAATTGCGGATTGGTGGTACCGGCCAGGTTGTGGTCGGTGTCGCTGGCATCCATGCCTTCCACCAGGCTGTATGTGACCGAAATGGCGCTCTCCTGGCTGGTAATGCCGCTGCCATTACCGTAAATGATGCTGTTGCGGACGGTTACCGGGCCGCCGTACCCGTTAATAGTTCCCGGGTAGTTCTGCGTGTTGCCTGTAACTGTACAGTTGAGCAGCGTCACCTGTGCCCCATCGTTGAATATAGCCCCGGCGAAATCCCCGGCCGAATTGCCGGTGATCAGGCAGTTCATCAGCACCGTGTTTGAACCGTTCCGGTTGTTAATGGCCCCGCCGCTGCCGAACATGGCCCCGTTTTCCTTGAATAGGGTGTTGGTGATCAGCAGTGAAGCATTGTTGTTATAGATCGCCCCGCCATCCGAGGCGCTGTTGCCAATGAATGCGCAATTGGAAATGGTAAACGAGACATTGGCATTATGCATGGCCCCGCCATCATTGCCCGTTACGCCTCCGATGGTAAAGCCGTCGAAGATATCACCGGGTGTCAGACCATTATCGGAATTGTTAATGAACGGTCCGACGGCAGACATCAGGATGGTTGCCGTCGAGGGATCGCCGTGGACAATGGGCAATGGCCGTTGGTCGAGGGTAGTTTCAGTTCCTGTGAAGCTGCCATAGATTTTCACCCCGTGGATAAATGCCAGCTGGTTGCCGGTATGTTGATACAGGCCGCGTGCTACCCATATCTGGTCGCCCTCGGAAGCGAGGTCAAGCGCATCGCTCAGGCCAGGGAGCGCATTGGCCCAGCTGTCGCCGGAAGGGTCGGGTGAAGCGCTGGCCGCGCTTACATACCAGATGGCGCTCGGCGTCACTTCAAAGGGCCCGAGGTCGATCGCCTGGCTGGTGAGCCTTCGGTTTCCGTCGAATGCGAGGGGTGTGTCGTCGGTGTTTTTAGCAAAGGCCGAAATGTCTGTCGCCGGGTTGCCGGCATTGGTTACAGGGCTGCCTTTGCGTTGGACAAAGTTGTATTGTGCCGCGTCGGTGAACTGCGGGTCGGTGTCGAGGATATGGTTGCCTCCTGCGAAGCCTCCCTGGACAAGGGAGTAAGAGACCACCGGTGTGCCCCCTCCGCTGATACCGCTGGTACTGCCGGGAGAAGCGGGATCGGCATTATTCCAGATAATGCTGTTTTCGATGACGGGCGACGAGCCGCTGACCGCATACAATGCGCCCCCGTTGTCCGGTGCGGCATTACCGCCAACCTCATTGGCCGAAAAAGTACAGTTCCGGATGGTAGGCGATGAATTGTCGAGGAAGATAGCCCCACCTTTTCCGGCGGTGGTACCTTTGGCCGCGTTAGCTGCGAAAAGGCATTGCAGGATCAGCGGGCTCGAATTGAGCAGATAAATCGCCCCTCCCTTGCCTTCCGAAGCGGTGGGATCGGTAGCATTCTCCGCGAAAAGGCAATTGGCGATCACCAGCGAGGAGTTGGTTGCGTGCAAAGCGCCGCCCCGCCGCTCATCGCTGACGGAAAAACCGGTGCCGGCTGTGACCATGAAACCATCGAGCCGTGTAGATGCGTCCGCGCCGGAGGCCGATATCACATTTCCGCCAAGCCCTTTGAGCACGGTGGAAGCAGGCGAAATGGACCGTTCCCGGACGTCACTTTCATAGCCGGAAAACCCTCCGTAGTAAGCGACGCCGTTGGTAAGGGACAGCGGTTCATCGGCAGCGGCGGTCTCGTAAGTCCCTGCCGCTACCCATACCTGCCTGATGGCGGGCGTTATGGCGGCGGCTCGTGTGGCATAATGTATCCGTTGCAGCGCATGGTCCCAGCTGCTGCCATCCCCCGGCGTGCTGACGCCACCATCTACATATAAAATACCATTGGCGTCGGGTTGTGCTTCTTCGGCGGGGTCGTAGCTGCTGACAGTTCCGTTCAGGGTGAAATTGTCGATGGCGGAGTAGTTGTTGACAGTATTTCCGTTGGTCACCACCAGCCGGATTCGGATGGTATTACGAAGCCCGGAGACCGTTTTACTGCGGGTGATGAGCGAAAGCGTCGAGTTGGAGGTAATGGATGCCCCATAATTCGCTCCATCTACCTGTATTTGAAAATTGGCATTGTCGCCGGAGAGTCTTGAAAAGGAGATGCTGGTCAGCTCCATTTGATAACCCTCCTTCATAGTGACTGTCAGTATATAGACATGATTTTGACCATAAAGCGCCAATCCGGGGTTCCCGTCATAATCCCGCCAGTACAGGTTGCCGCCTGTGGACGACCATGCGGCCGTCATGTTCGAATTGATCGACGTGTGCCCGGTGAAACTCCTGTTGTTGAAGTTGTGACTGTAAACCACCGCCGAATGGGCGACGGTAGCGACGAGCAGTGCGCAAAACAGTGCGAAAAGGGGTCGTAGTAATTGTGTATTCATAGCGTGGACCGGAATGATGAGTGATCATTTTAGGTCTGCAATATGGACAGCGTAAATGTCCCGGGATTGTCAATTTTTAAGCAGATACTGTTCAATTTTCGTCATACAAGGCTGTTTTATCGTAAATTAGCTGGAAAGCACGCCAACTGAAGAAATTCTACATGCTCCGCCCGTTTGTCGTCGTCTTCCTGCATTGGCTGATTACCGGCGCGTGCCTGCCGGTAGTATTGCTGGCGCAGTCGGCGGGCTTCCCTGTTCCCGAAAGTATCACCGCCAAACAGGGCCTTCCGCAGGGATTTGTGCCGGGGATAGTCCAGGACACGCGCGGCTTTATATGGCTTGCCACGCGCGACGGACTATGCCGTTACGATGGCCGCCGTTACGACGGCCGCAGTTTCAGGGTATTCCAACCGTCGGACACGCAGGAGGTATCGCTTTCTTCATTAGGACTGGAAAGTTTGCAAATCACCGCCGACGGCAAAATCTGGATTACCACCGATCAGGGGCAGATCGACCTGTTCGACCCCGTTCGGGAAACCTTTGTTAATTTTTCACGACAGGCATTTTACCAGAAACAGTTTGGGAAACGCTTTCTGAGGGATATGTACGCCGACCGCCAGCATCGGCTTTGGCTGATGTCGGACGGTGGAGGGCTGGCCTGCATTCATTTAAATACCCAAAAAATCAGGCGCTACTACGCTGCCGACGGGGATACCACCGGCATTGCCCACGCCCACGTCCGGTTTGTAAGGGAAGATAAGGCCGGTAATATCTGGGCTGTGACCAACAAGGGGATTTTTATACAAAAACGGGGCGCCGATCATTTTGCAGCATACCACGCGGCGATTCTTGCCAATGGCATCGACACGAAGGTAAATGCCTGGAATGAGCTGGGCGACGGCCGCCTGTTGCTGCTTTACAACACGGGAATGGTGCTGGTTGACCCCGTTACAGGCCAGGGGCAGACACGTGCGCTTGTGCTGGATAGCCAGGCCCAGTACCGGCACCCGATTGTGACCGACAGCAAGGGCAATGTCTATTTTTTCCGGATGAACCATTTGTACCGGCTGGATAAGAATGACAGTATTGCCGAGTTTCCCGTTCAGGCAGATGTGGACGAATTCAAGAGTCTTTACGTTGACCGTTCCGACGTCCTCTGGGCGGGGACCAACGGCCAGGGGATCCGGAAGTACAACCTGAGAGCGAGCTATTTCAATACCAAACCCTATTCCTCCGATTTCATTGCAGATCTTCTGCGCGACTTCCTGAAAGTGCCGCCTGCCGAAATGGCCAGGCTGCCGCGCGATCTTTTTTCCTACAATTTTCGCTACGCATTCGACAGCCCGCAAAAGATGTGGTTCAGCGCCGGGCGCACGCCGCTTTTTGAACTGGATTTGAATAGCCGCGCGATCAGGAGCATTCCGTTCCCCGTGGAGATCAGGGATATCAGGCGCTCGGAGCTGGCGATCAGCCTGGCGAAGGACCCGGACGGCCGCATGTGGGCCATGTACGATAGCCTTTTGTTTTCTTATCAAAACGGCGTCTGGACACGCTTCGTGCATGCTGTTCGTCCGGTCGCGGGCCGCCCTGACGTGGGCCGCCCCGGAATCGAATCGGGTATTTACCAGATCGTAGCCGACAAGCAATACATCTGGGTCGCGACGACCGTGCGGGGGCTGTACCGCATCGACAAGGCTTCGGGCGCGATCAGGCGTTACGGGCAGGGAGCAGGGACTTTGAGCAGCGACAACTTGTATTGCCTTTTCGCAGATCCGCTGGACGAAAACCTGCTTTGGGTGGGGACGTTCGGTGGTGGTTTGTGCCGGTTCGATAAGCGTACCGGGCTTTGCGTGCGGCTTTCGAAGCAGAATGGCCTGCCTAATAATGTGGTGTATGCGGCTATCCCTGATCGACGGGGTAATGTGTGGGTGGCGACCAACCAGGGATTATGCCAGGTGAACAGGAAAACGTTGCACACACGTACCTACACGCGCGAGGACGGCCTGATGGCCGACGAGTTCAACCGCTTCCACGCGCTCGCATTGCCCGACGGGCGCATTTTCCTGGGCGGCATGGAAGGAATCACTGCTTTTGATTCAAAGCAGCCTAATGAGGACCATTACCGGCCGCCGGTTTATATAACAGGTATTTCCATTAACAATACTCCCTTGGAGCCGAAGTTGTCGGCCGGGGAGCTGCCCGTAACGGCGATGCAGGCACTTGACCTGGCGCATTGGCAAAACTTCCTGACCGTCGAATTTGCGGCGATGCAGTATAACCGCAGCGAGAAAATCCGCTACCGTTACCAGCTCGAAGGCGTGGACGACAGCTGGATTGAAACGGAAACACCTGTTACCAAGTATACCGACCTCCGGCCGGGGAACTATGTGCTGCGGCTGAATGCCTCCAATACGCTGGGTGTATGGAGCCCGGAAATCAGGGAGCTGCGTATTCGGGTCAGTCCGCCGTGGTGGCAAACATGGTGGGCGTATGCGATCTATCTCCTGGCTTTTCTCGGCGTGGTTTATGGGTTGTTGAGGGTTTATATTAATCGGGTCAGGATGCAGCAATCTATTGTTTTCAAGCAAAAAGAAGTGGACCTGAAAGTGCGGGAGGCCGAGCAGCTGCGGGAGCTGGACGGGATGAAGACCCGGTTTTTCTCCAACATTACCCACGAATTCCGGACGCCGCTAACGCTGATCCTGGGGCCGACCGGCCAAATGCTGGAAGAAACGCGACAGGAAAAGGATACCAAACGCCTTTCGCTGATCGACCGGAATGCCCGGCAGCTTCTGAGGCTCATCAATCAGCTGCTCGACCTTTCCAAACTGGAAGCCGGAACGACGCACATCGATGCCGCCTGGGGCGATTTGCCGGATTTTGTGGAAATGCTTACCGGCACTTTCCAATTGGTAGCCGAGGCGAAAAATGCAACTCTGGAGTTCGACAATCGCCTGGAAGGCCGGTATTACTGGTTTGATCATGAAAAGCTGGAAAGGATTGTTACGAACCTGCTTTCCAATGCGGTGAAGTTTGCCAATGCCGGCGGACGGATAGCGGTGGTACTCGATATGGTTGGTCGGGATAATACGGAAATCAGCGTCGCTAACACCGGAGCCAGGATTCCGGATGCGCAGCTTGACCGTATTTTTGACCGTTTTTACCAGGCCGATCCACCGACAGGCTACCATGAAGGTACCGGCATCGGGCTGGCTATTGTGAAGGAGCTGGTCAGCCTGCAAGGCGGAACGGTTTCGGTCAGAAGCGGATTCGGTGCGTTTGATACCGTGTTCACAGTGAACTTGCCGTACCGCCGCGACGAGGCGCAACAGGCAGCGCGGCACATAGCCGGGGAAATAAGCGGAAATGGTCATATGGCTGAGACGGCGGTCCGTTTGGCGTCTATCCTGCTGTTGGAAGATAATGCGGGGCTGGCGGAGTTTGTTTCCGACAGCCTGGCCGAAAATTACCGGTTTTACCACGCACGGAACGGCGAGGAAGGATTGGCGATGGCCGCGGAAATTATGCCCGACCTCATCATCAGCGATGTGATGATGCCCGTCATGGATGGTTATACTTTTTGCAAACACATTAAATCCAACCTGGAAACGAGCCATATTCCTGTGGTGTTGCTGACGGCCAAATCGGCATTGGAAAGCAGGGTGGAAGGGCTGGAACTCGGTGCGGACGATTACATTACCAAGCCTTTTCACCTGCCCGAGCTGCGTCTGCGCGTACGCAACCTGCTCGACAGGCAGGCGCGCCTGTACGAGCGCCTGCGGGCGAGCTTTGCGGAACCCGCTCCCTTACCGGCAGACCCGGAAACGGTTACAGACCCTTTTCTGAACAGGCTGTATCACATTCTCGACACCCGTCTCGACGACCCCGATTTCGGGGTAACCGAGCTGATCCGTGAGATCGGCATGAGCAACAGCAGCCTGAACAGAAAACTCAAAACGCTGACGAACCTGTCGGCAGTGGAGCTGATCCGTAACTACCGACTGAAAAAAGCTGCTGCAATGCTTTCTGAGGGTATTACCGTGTCGGAGGCGGCCTATGCGGTGGGTTTTGATAACCTTTCCTATTTCGCTAAATGTTTCCGCGACCTGTACAATATGACGCCCCGGGAGTTTGCGGCCAATGGCATTCTTTAAACTGTAACGAGTCCTTTCCGGAAGGCGGTCGGGCTGGTGCCGTGGTGCTTGCGGAACTGGCGGCTGAGATGGCTTTCGTCGGTATAGCCCAGTTCGTTGGCTATTTCGCTGACGGTCAGGTTGCTATGTGTCAGTCGTTGTGCTACCAGTTTGATGCGCGACGACGCGACATAGTTTTGCAGGCTTTCCCCGGTGTATTTCCGGAAATATTCGCCGACGTAACTGGGCGATAGATTGAATTGCCCGGCCAGGTAATCGACGCGCAGCTTTTCGGGATCGGCGACATGCCTTTGGATATGCAGTAACACGCGGTTGATCAGCGCCTGCTTCTCGCCAGGGGTGTCGGCCACGCGGCCGTCGTGTACATTGCGCGTGATGACGTTGAGCATAAGCGTCACCAAATGCCGTAAGTTTTCTTCGTGACCTGCCTGCCGCTGTGCATATTCGGCGACGAGGAGTGAAATCAGCGACGCGATCATTTGGCAATCGCCTTCGTTGCGGATCAGCAGTTCTTCGAAGCGGTTATGGTGGGCAAAAATCGTTTCCAGCTGTTTCAGCCATTCGGTCACGCGTTCTCTGTCCTGCTCGGTTTTATATTCAGATAAAAACACTTCCGAAAACCGGATGGAACAGAACCGGGTGGGCGTTTCGACATCGAAGCCACGGCAATCCAGCGGGGTAAAAAGGAAAATACTGCCCGGTTGGTACCGGAAGCGGTTGCGATTGGTTTCCCGGGTGCCGGTGCCATCCATGATCCTGACGATTTCAAAGAAGTGGTATATTAAGGGCCGCTCGTTCCAGCAGTCCATGTCGGCCACGTATACTTCGAAAGGTTGATGCAGCGTCTTTTGTCTCATAACCTGTAAAAATACCGAAAAAACCACGCAATGTCACTGTTCGGCCGCCGGTGCCGCGGGTAGTTTTGTATTCAAAAAAAGCAATGATGAATACGGAGAAAAAACTATTGGCCCCCCTGATAACCGGCACGCTGGAACTGCCTAATCGCGTTGTAATGGCGCCTATGAACCGCCGGAGGGCATTCAACGGTGTTCCAGGTGTATCCGCGCCGGAGTATTTCGGACAGCGGGCAGGCGCAGGCCTGATTATTACCGACAATACCGCTGTGTCCCCGAACGGCATCGGTTACATGGGCACCCCCGGAATTTACAACCAGGCGCAGATCGAAGGCTGGAAACGCGTTACCAGCGAAGTGCATGCTCGCGGCGGGCGGATCTTTATGCAGCTCGTGCACGCGGGACGGATCGGGCATTACCTTAATAACGAAGGGCAAATGCCGCTGATCGCGCCGTCGGTGGTGACTGCCGAAGGGATCATACGCACGCCGGGCGAAGTACATTTACCTAACAGCGAGCCAGTGGAAGCGACCACTGCCGATGTGCGCAGGCTCATCGACGAGCATATTCAAGGGGCGGTCAATGCCATGGAGGCAGGTTTTGACGGTGTTGAAATACACGGCGCACACGGATTTTTGCCGGAGCAATTTCTGCACCCGCACACCAACCGGCGCAGAGACGCATATGGAGGTAGTATCGCGGCCCGCAGCCGCTTTTTGCTCGAAATAGTGGAAGGTACCGTGGCGGCGATCGGGCGGGAGCGCACGGGCATCCGCCTCTCGCCGTTTGTGAAACTCAACGACCTGCCCGACTACACGGAAGAAGCCGAAACGCAGCAGTACATCGTGGATGCATTGCAGCGAATGGGCATTTTGTACATCCATTTGTCCGACCAGGGGCCGGCAGGGCGTGGCAAAATCCCGGAGGCTTACATCCGTGACCTTCGCCGGCGTTACGACGGATTGGTCGTGCTGGCGGGAGGCTATACTGCGGAAACGGCCGAGGCGGCATTGCAGGCCGGGCTCGCGGACCTGGTCGCATTTGGCAAACCATACATAGCCAATCCCGATCTGACCGAACGTTTCCGCCTCGACATTCCACTGGCAACGGGCGACCCCGGGACTTACTACCAGGGCGGCGACGGAGGTTATATCGATTATCCCGTGCACAGCCATACATTTGGCGCAAATACCACCGCTGATTGTCGTTAAACCCCGCGCATTTTTTCCGGCGATCGGATTAGGTTTGTAAGATCATCAGCACATCTTAAAACATGAGAGTCAAGGACTATCACCGCACCATCGATATCTGGCTTCGGTCGCTGGAAACTTACGACATTGCCCGACTGCTGGCCCAGCCGGGTCCGGGCGCTTGGTCGCTGGGGCAGGTTTATATTCATATTCTGGACGAGACGGAATTTTATTTTAGCCAGATCAGGATATGCCTGGCGTCGAACGACCATGCGATGGAGGAATGTACCTCCGAAGCCAAAGCCATGCTGCGCAACAATGCATTTCCCGACGCGATCCTGGATGGGCCGCCTTCCAATGCATTCGTCCGCCAGCCAAGCAGCAAGCAGTTGCTGATCGACCGGCTCGTGCGCCTGAAAACCATTGTGGCGGAAACCGACCTTTTGATTGCCCGGAGCTTGTTTCACGGAAAAGCGAAGCACCCGGGGCTGCACTACCTGTGTGCGGAGGAATGGTTTCAGTTTTCGGAAATGCATTTCAGGCATCATTTGCGGCAGAAAGCAAGGATAGAGTCGTTTTTGGAGCGTACATTTGGTAAGTACGAGCCTCAAACCTGATTTGAAATGAAACTGAACTTTCTGATCCTTTGCTGCTGGCTGGCATGGGCGAACACCTATGCGCAGATAAAGCCGGATACCGCGCTACTGGGGCGGCATCCCAAAGCCGGTCATTTTGCCGACCTGAGGGGTGTGAAGCTATATTACGAAATGTACGGTGCCGGCAAGCCGGTCCTGTTCGTCCATGGTAACGGAGGCTCGATGCGTGATTTCAGGCACCAGGTCAATGCTTTTGCCAAATCCTACAAAGTGATCCTGGTCGATAGCCGGGCGCAGGGGAAATCGGCGGATACGGGCGATTCGTTGTCCTATGAGATGATGGCCGACGACCTGAATGCATTGCTGGAACATCTCAAAATCGATTCCTGCAACGTAGTGGGGTGGAGCGATGGCGGTATCAATGCATTATTGCTGGCCTTGCGGCATCCTGAAAAGGTGCGGAAGCTGGCCGCGACCGGGGCCAATCTATGGCCGGACTCCACCGCGCTGGACCCGTGGCTGTATAAAAAGATCCTGGAATGGGACGCTGATCTCGCGAAACAAATCTCCGACCCGGTCAAGCGCAATCAAAAGAAGCTCATGCACCTGATGGCCGTCCAGCCGAATATTACGCTCGAACAACTGCACAAAATTCAATGCCCCTCGCTCATCATCGGCGGTGACCATGATGTGATCATTCCCGAACACACCGTGCAGATCGCAAGGGCCATTCCGAAGTCCTGCCTTTGGATCCTGCCCAATTCGGGGCATTCCACAGTGATCCATTACGCCGCGGATTTTAACCGTATTACGATGGAGTTTTTCGAGAAGCCGTTCCGGGAAATACGGGAGGCGGGGAGGTTTGAGTAGGGGGGCGCTGACGGTTGACCGCCGACCGCCGATAGGCGCGAAGGTAAACCTTCGTGACCAGTATTCGCAGGCCTCCGGCCGGTCAATACGGCAAAGCGAGGCTTCGGAAATGACCGGCCGGAGGCCTACGAATAGTATGTACAAATCAGGAGATTTGCACCGGCAACAACATGTGATCGGCGGTCGATGGTCGGCGGTCGGGCCGCCAGGCCCCTACAACCCCGAAATCGTATACGTAACCGTCGTCGTGTAGGTCTTTACCGGCAGCATTACGGACAATCCTTCGATTTTGTACTGGATCGGAATATTATCGCGGTTGGCGGTCAGGTTGAGGAGGCCGCTGAAAAAAGCCTGCGGCGAACTGGTGAGCTGGATGTAGGTGGTGCCCCCGCTGAGGATGGCAATGCCCGTACCGTTACCGGTGCGCTGTACGGATAGTTTCAGCGAGGAGTCCCAGTTGGAAGTCGTGCTGAGGTGTGCGGTGACGGACCAGGCCACCAATGCATTTACTTTCAGGAGGGTCTGCGAGGCGCTGCTGGTTTCGATATGCTCATAATTTTTGCCCGCCTTGGTGATCGTCGACGAAAGCGAGGGAATGGACCACGTCGATCCGCTATTGATCGAAATCGTTTGAGCGGAAGCGGCGAAGGCTACCAGACCTGCCATGCAAAAAGCAATAGTATATTTCATCAGTTGTCGACCATTGTGTAACGCACCGTCACGTTCGATGTGCCGCTGCGGATATTGGCATAGTTCTGTATTTCAAGCGAATAGGTGAGCTGGAACCCATTGCTGCCGTAGGTAATGCCGGTGTACGCGCCTTTGATATTGTCGATGAAACTCACCGGGGTGTTCGTCAGGTACTTGTTGGCCGTGACGTAGCTGTTACCCCCCGTGAAGCCCAGTCCCGCGCCTACGTACGCGGATATGTCCAGCCGCAGCCGGATACCCGCCGGCAACGTTCCTACCACATCGCCCTTGATGCTCCGGGACCCGCCGCTGGTGACTGCGGAAGTGAATATAAGCCAGTTGGTATTATTGGAGGAGCTTGTCCCGATGGTATTGCCTGCCTCGGTGGGAGCCGTCATTTGCAGGGTAACGCTGTTGGAGCCCGATGGCAGAATATCCACCAGGGCGACAGATGGCATAGAAATGCTCACATCCACGTTCGCGACCGTCTGTGCATAGGAGAACAGACCGGACAAAACACCGTATAGGAGCATGGCATATTTCATTTCTTGACAGATACTTCAAAATTTCTTTCCGAAAAATGGATTCGCTTTTCATTCGGCCTGATCCGGAACGTGAGGTCGAGCGTTTTGTCGGTTTCTACCGTGAGCTGGCGATTGCTGTCTTCGACGATGAAGCGGTCCTGACTATCCGGGATAAATACCGATATTTCCCAGGCTCCCGGCCGTATTTCCCGGAACGAGAATTCTCCTTTATCGTTCAGTTCGGTCAGGTAGCTGCCGTTTTCGCCATGCAGTTTGACCAGTACCGGCGGTTTTTCGGTCAGTACCGACGACAATCCATTTTGTTTGGCTTTTAAAAATTCGATCCTGCCCGTGATGCTGCCGGTGCGCGTCAGCGGGATTTCTACTACACTAAGGCTGTCGGGGCGCACATCTACCAGCATCGGCATGCGTACCATGGGTACGACCCCCTCGCTGCCTGATTCGTTTTGGGTGATGCTCAGGTAATAATGGTCGGGCGCTACGCCATTGAAAGTAAACATGCCCGTGCTGTCGGTCATGAACTTGTGGCTGCCGAGCTGGATGAGATTACCCTGCTTGCGGTATCCGAAACCTGTGAGCTGGCCCATTACCGTGCCGATATTTTTCTTCCGCCCAAGGGGGACATTCAGTCGTAATGCATATTTAAGGCTGAAAAAAAGCGTGTTCTGGTCGGTGTTGGCTACGTTGGGGATATAGGAGCGGCCTCCGGAGAATGTGAAAACGTGTCTTTTCAAATCCAGCAGGAGCGAAGCGTCCACAAAACTTCTTCGCACGTATAATTCGTCGGGGGCGTAGTTGTTGCGGTAAAGGAAGCTCGCATACAGGTTTCTTTTGATATTGATCCGTGCATTTCCCCCGTAAAAGAACAGATTTTCAACCGTGCCCGACGTTGAGAACTTGCTGGTATGCTGGTGTTCGAAGTACGCACCGACCCAAATCCACGGAAAAATCCGGACAGCTGGCTGCACCTGGTTGGAAAATGACTCGTTTTGGCCGTTTCCGTCGGGTGCCAGGTGGTTTTTGGAATAGCCATAGCGCCCCTGGTAAAAGAGCGTGAACTTCGGCGAGGTAAGGTTGTAGGAGAAATTGCTGAAATTCTCGGAATAATGGAATGACGCAGGTTGCTGCCGGTCTTTCCGTTCGGCTTTGGAATAAAACAGAAAGAAACGGTTACGCTGGTCGGGCTGAAAGGAAACGTAGCCTATATAACTGCGGTCTTTAGGCGAAACGCTGTACAGGGTGGCGTCGAGGCTGGGGTTGACATCGGAAAAGTTGTTGCTGGCCCCGATGGTCAGTTTACGGGTAATGTTAAAACCGATATTGTTGTTGAACAGCCGGCTGTTGTTGTAAAAGCCATAGAAATGCTTGCCCGCATAAATGACATTGCTTGTAACGCTGATCCACTTTTTGGACAGTTGAAGCCGTAAAAATGCGCCGTAATCGGTTTTGCCGATCGCCTGGCCGGCGCTCACTTCACTTTCCAGGTTGAATTCCTTCGTGTGTACGTTCGCGGCCAGGCCCGTCAGGTGCGACCAGAAACGCCGGTCATGGAAAAACACATTCTTGGAAGCATAATGCACCCCGATATTGGCCGACTCATTGAATTTGTATAAAAACTTGCCTCCAAACGAGTCTTTCTGGTTCATGAAAAATCGCGCTTTCTGGTAAAATACCGTGTAGGCCACTTTCCTGAACTGTTGCTCTACCCGCAGTCCGCGCCCGAAACGGCCGAATTCCATCAGGTTGTTGAGCTGCAATACATAATCGCCCGCAGAAACGAGCAGCCTTTTGCGCCAGGCATAATCGAGCGAATACTGGTCGTAGGTACCTGCCGCGGGAAATACGAACTGGTTGGGCCCGCGGATAATGAAATCGACATAGTGCCGCTCTTTCTGGTCGATGAACCCCTTGCCGGTGGCCTGATACTGATAGGCGGTAACCTCGCGGTCGCCGTAGCGATACGACAAATATCCACCGCCCACTTCCACCGGAAAGCGGAAGTAGCGGTCGATCTTTCTGACTTTGGAGGAAAAAACGGGTATACTGGTTACGGAATACACCGGCTCGGCGGCGCCGGTCATCATGGCCGAGAGGCTCGACGACGCTTGCCACGCATTGTTGTCGGTGGTGGGAATGACCTGGGAGACGGTTACATGAGTTCCGGCCCCCGGTTCCAAGGTAAGGCTATCGGTAATATTTTCGACCTTGCCGTGGTCGGATTTCAAAAGGAATTTTTCAGCATTGTTGCCCGCATTGCGGATCATATAGGTGATCCGGAGCGTGTCCCCTTCGCGGACAAATTCGGGCTGCGTCACGATAAACAGCTCGATGTTGCGGATTTGCCCGATGGTGAGCGGCACCTGTGTGGTAACCTCCCGACCATTCCCGTGAATCAGGAATTTTACCAGGTATTCGCCCGAAGCGTAGCCCGCAGGTGCTCCAATCACATAAAAATGACGTATGCGCTGGTCTCCGGCAGTCCTTACCGGACGTCGCTGGGAAAGAAGCCGCCATTTTTCGGGCAACTGTATTTCTTCCCGCAGCGAATCAGGTAGGGGTGAGGTAGACTTCACATCAAAGAACAACGTGATATGCCCGCCAGGAACAACCACGTCCGGCACATTTGCCAGGCTGACGGTTACCGGCGCCTGCCCGTAACCATTCAGTCCTGTCATTAAAAGTAATATGGCGATGAGCCGGTACAATGGGAGAGGAGGATTATTCAATCTGTAAAGAAATGTTCGAACCGAACAGGTCTTTTTTGGTGTCGGCGATGATCACGCAGTCGTACTTGCCTTTCGGCACGTCGGTAATGGGTATCTCAAACGTGCTGCAATTGCCCGGGTAAAGCATCCGGGTGTTAGGCTGCGTAGTTTTGAGTTTGTTACCGTTGCTGTCGTAAACTTCGAGCATGACATTTGTACGCGCGCCGTATGCACCGTTGTTCTTCAGGACCACTTTCAGAACCGATTGGTCGGCGGAAACCTTTTCGTAAATGACCTTTTCATAGGACAGGGGTGGCCCTTCCACCGGCCCGATGTCCACGATCACCTGAATGGCGTAACGTACTTTCGAATTGACCTGAATGCCGCTATGCGATTCTTCGCGCACAGGGTCGGCTACTTCCACCATAATGACCTCCCAGTAAGTGCCCGGCTGGCGGTCCGGATCGGCTTCGATCGTGTACCGCAGGTCGTACTCTTCTTTGGTAGCGATCACCCGCTCGTCGACATTCGTTTTCAGACCTGCTCCGAGCGACCTGCCGTGGCTACCGATCTCCGGGTAAGCCGCCTGCTGATCGCATTGCGAAACGAGGTCCTGACGGTATACCAGTATACGGGAGTCCTTTCCGCCGTCATTTTTGACCTTAATGGTCCCCTGTACCTTCGTGGCCGGCGTCGGAATGCTGTGGTTGTGCGTCAATCCGTTCAAGATCACTACCGATGCCCGTACATACCGGGGCATCAGTAGCATCATGCTGAGTAAGGCAATCCATTTCATTCAGAGTCTTAGTTATCCGCGAGCGTATACGTCACTGTAACGGTCGTCGAGCCTGAACGCAGGTTTGCGTAGTTGGCATCATCGGCGATAAACGTGTAGGTCAGCTGGTGTCCGCTGGTTGGTCCCGAAGCCGTGTACGCGCTTCCGATGTCTGAAATGAGCGTCTGATCGCTTGTCGTCAGGTTGAAACCGGCAGTTGGTGTTCCTTTTGTACCCGCACCGCCGGCAGCAGCAGCGGCCACGAGGTGAATATCCACACCATCCACAACCGCATTGGCTTTCACATTCACTTTCTTGGTAGTAGTTCCTGCCTGGATCGACGTGTAGTTGAGCCAGATGGTGCTGTTGGCGGCAGGTGCCAGGATCTTCTCACCCGCTTCATCATTGGTGGGTTTGGTAAAACTGGCTGTAAAATTTTTGGTTGCGGAGGTTTCAAGGTCAAGCAAAGCTACAACAGGTACCACCACGGAGATCTGGTGGTTGTCGGTTTGTGTGTCTTGGGCCACTGCACGGCTTGTGAAGCCGGCCAACATCACCACAAACATGAACGAGAAGAGGGAGAAACGGTTTTTCATAATCATGAAAGAATTAGATAGTGAATTTTAATTCGCACTCGTAAATGCTCACGAATGTAGAAGTACTTTTACATATTTCCAACAAAGCCGGGAAAATTTTTCCCCATAAATCGCTGTATTAGAATACTTTCGGTTACATGTGCCCGGATTGGGTAAAATGAACGATTAAGCACGGGATGCACCCGGCCAATTTTTTTGTGCCAGCATCATTTTGAGAGCTCCCGGCACGGCTGTATTATTACATGAAAAACTGAAACGATGAAAATTACCTATTACGGTCACTCGTGTTTCTCCGTAGTCGCGGGGGGCAAAACGATCCTGTTCGATCCCTTTATTTCAGGCAATGAACTGGCCAAAGGCATTAATCCGGACGACATCAGCGTAGATTATATTTTTGTTTCACACGGCCATTTCGATCACTCGCATGATGTGGTGAAGATCGCTAACAACAACGATGCGATGGTGGTGGGCAGCTGGGAGCTCTACACGCATTTCGGTGCGCAGGGGGTGAAGAATGTGCATCCGTTGAACCCGGGCGGCAAATGGGTGTTCGATTTCGGCATTGCGAAGGGGACTGCCGCCGTGCATTCCAGCAGCTTCCAGGATGGTAGTTATGCCGGTGTGGCCGAGGGGTTTGCATTTAAAACCGAAGACGGAAACTTCTATTACAGCGGGGATACAGCGTTGACGCTGGATATGTCGCTCATCCCGAAATGGGCAAAACTGGATTTTGCGGCACTACCGATCGGCGACGTGCTCACGATGGGAATTGAAGATGCTATTGAAGCGGCTAAATTGCTCGGCGTGACCCAGGTACTGGGCGTGCATTACGATACCTTCGGGTTTATCAAGATCGATAAGGCGGCGGCGATCAAGGCTTTTGCGGATGCCGGCCTGACGCTGCATTTACCGGAAATAGGGGAGTCCATCACGATCTGAGAAGAGCAGGTGCATTTTTAATTCATTTTTAATCACACCGCCTGCTTCTTAACGATATCTTTCGAACACAATAACAAGTGCACCAAGTACGGTTATTGCTATTGAGTTATGTAGTTAAAAATCCATTGATCATATTATGTTCAATGGATTTTTCTTTTTGGCCGCGCGCGGCCAGCGGCTAGCGGTTTTCGAGCCAGCCGAGAAAATGACTGACTTTCTCTTTTCCTATCAGCAGTTTTTCGGGCGTCGGGATCGTGAGTTTGATAAACAGCTTTCTCGAAAAGTAATGCTCTACTTCTTTCACCGCATCAAAATTGACCAGGTACTGGCGGTTCAACCGGTAAAATTGCGACGATGATACCATACCCTGCACTTCTTCCAGCGGCTGCGTGATGGTGTAGTCCTGGTTGTCGAACGTACGCAGCCAGGTGGTTTCGTTGTGAATGTAAAAGAAAGCGATCGTCTCGGTTTTGATGGTAATGTATTTGTTTTGTTTGAAAACCAGGAAGCTCTTTTTGCCTTCCGGTTCGCCGAGCCTTTTCAGAAGCAATTCGAGCTCAGGTACCAGCGGTTTTTCGGCGGAGAAATAGCTTTTCAACTGGCTTAGCTTGTCCAGCGCTCCTTCAATGTGCTCTTTTTTAAATGGTTTGAGCAGATAATCGATGCCGTTGGCCTTGAATGCCTCGATTGCATAATGGTCGTAAGCCGTACAGAATATAACCGGAGGCACCACTTTCACCGCTTCGAAAATTTCAAAACAAATACCGTCGGAAAGCTGGATATCCATGAATATCAGATCGGGCTGGGGCATTTCCGTGAGGTAGGAAACGGCCCGTTCCACGCTCTGGATCGTCGCTACCACCTCTGCCTCGGGGCGGAGGGTCGTGATCAGCTGCGCCAGCGAACGGGCCGTTTTAATTTCGTCTTCAATGATTACGATTTTCATGAATAAGTGGCAGTTTGACCCTGAAATATTCCTGGTCGTTCTCGATTTGTATTTTTTGGTTCAGCAGGTGGAAATACCGCCGGTTAATATTGTCGAGCCCTACTTCGGTGGAATGCTCGGGGTTTTTCTTCAATTGCAGTGGGTTTTCGACGATCAGCAGGCCGTTCTCTTCATATATCGCAATGTGGAGCGGTTTGTCGAGTGAAACGACATTGTGCTTGATGCAGTTCTCGACGAGCAGTTGCAGGGTGAACGGAGGTATCCAGGTCCGGTAAACATCCTCCGGGATCCGGTATTCCAGCTCGATACCCTCTTCAAACCGCGCTTTGAGCAAATACATATAAGCATCGAGTATTTCGATCTCCTCTGCGAGACTGATCAGGTCCAGTTTCCTGTTTTCCAGTGTAAATCTGTAAAAATCAGACAGTTTAAGGATGAAGTCGACGCTGTTCTTGTCTTCCAGCTCAACCATCGATTTCAGGGTGCTGAGGCTGTTAAAAAGGAAATGCGGGTTGACCTGTTGTTTCAGCAATTCATATTGTGCCCCGAGGTTATCGGCCTTGCTGCGCTCGAGTTCGAGGATCACCTGCTGGTTGCGGTGGGTCTGGTAGAGTAAATGCAGCAGCATATAGAAGATCAGATTGATCATGATCCCCCGCACTTCGAACATCAGTACCACCGGGCCGAAATCCAGCGACGGGATCGCCAGCTTCTGCGAGCCTACCATCACGAACATCAGCACGATACCGATGGCGATGCTTCGGAACAGCAGCGGGTAGGAAAAACCGTTCGATGCGTGTCCCTTCGTAAACTTGGGCAGCGAATAGATATTGAAATACCACACAAACAATGTAAACGAGGTGGTGATCAACGCGCTGGTAATCGCTTCGAAACCATTGGGATGCTTCTCGGCTATTTTGGGGACAGTGGTGAGCACGCCCAGCGACAAGGAGCTCAGCCAGACGATTACCGCCGAAACCCTGAATGTCTTTTGTACCATAAGTGTTCGTGAACCGGTTTACGGGAAAACAGACGCCCGTTGGGCAAATATAAAACTAATCCGCTCCGCATTGCTTGAAACGGCATTTTTGCCATTTTTTTGAGTCGGATTCTCCAAAACGTAGCTGATCGCCGGGCCCGATTCACCGGCCGAAACGGTTACTGTCTCCACCGTCTGCAAACCGCCGTTGATATTGCTCCCGAACCACAGCGGGTTTTGTTTCAGGTCCCACGTGACCAGCTTGAAAACTTCGCCGGGCGTCGCCACGCCGGGCGTCGGTACGCCGCGCGTCGCCACGCCGGGCGTGTGTGCGAACTGCTCTTGGCTGGCATGTGCGAGGGCCTTGTCGTTACCGTAAAGTACCGAAATAGTACGGGTACGGTCGTTATGGAACGAGGTGATCACGTGCAGGCCATTGTCGTCGAAGATCGTTTCGGGTGCAGGCGTGAGCTTGCGGGAGTCGTGGCATGCGGCTAATGTGATGGTTGCGAGGATGAATGTTATGAGGCTTTTCATGATGGTTGAGTTTGGGACCGCTGACGGCTGACCGCCGACGGCCGAATACGGTGTGATGATCGTTAGGGTCGGCGGTCAGTCGTCAGCAACCCACCGTCAATAACGGGTCTGTCCGCTGCGACAATAGCGCCTGTCTGCGTATTTTGCAGGAACGTGATCACTTCCCAGTCGTTCGGGTCAAATCCTTCGGGCAGGTTCACGGCCACATTACCGCTGCCTGCTGCCGGGAAGCTCTGTATCCGGCGGACGATTTGTACGTGCGGGAGTAAACGACCGGCATTCTCGCCGCGTTTTACCATCGTATGTGCTACTTTTTGAACCAATACAACCTGTAAAGCGGTACTGCGGCCAGCATTCGTCGTTTGATATGCCAGTTTCAGCTTGCCCGCTTCGATTTGCGCTTCGGCGTTCAGCTGCGCCGGAGCTGCCGATTTAAGTTCGATATTCAATGCGCGTCTCAGCGTTTCTTCCTGTGAGCCGATCAGTTCGAGTTTACCGTTTACGACCACCTGCGGCGTGTAAACCGTTTCGAGGTTGAGCCAGCCGGCATACTGGTACTGCCGCTTAGTAAAGTCTTTCTCGCTGAATACATCGCGCCATCCCTGGTGGTTCCAGTAATCGACGTGGAATGCGAGAAGGTAAACCGGCTTGCCTGCATGCTCTTCCTGGATTTTCGCCAGCAGCTTATCAGCCGGCGGGCAGCTCGAACAGCCTTCCGAGGTGAATAGTTCGACGACGGCGAAGCCTTTGTTCGCGGTGTTTTCGTCAGCGGTAGTTTTAGGATTTAAATCAGAAGCCATCGCGGATATGGTGAAGCAAATGAAGAAGAAAAGCGAGGTGATGATGTTGGTTTTCATGATTTTGGTGATTTAGTGATTGAATGATTGAATGATTGAATGATTGAATGATTGAATGATTGAATGATTGAACCTTAAAAGCGTGTTTTTTGCGGGGCCCGGAGGGCCATCTTGTTTATAGCAATGCATTTGAATTACATTTTCGCACTCCGGCAGGGGTATCCTGTGTTGCTGGCCAGGAGGCTCCTCCGGAGCCGGGCGTTGTCGTGGCAGGGGCGTGCTAGAAACAGGTAGCCCCTCTGGGGCCATTTGTGCCCGACAAATTTTTGGCCTACCGCCGATTTGCACTGTATTTTGAGGGCTCGATGCCGTATACCAAATCGGCGGTCAGCGGTCGGTCGCCGGTGGTCCATTGTATTTTGTCACCTCACAACCCGCGTCGGGATATCGAACACAAACCCCGTCCCTTTGGCTAATTGATGGCAATTGATGCACGACGTCGCGAACGAGGCGGTCTTGCCATAGGGCTTTAAATCGAGGCCGTTGAACCGGGCGAAACCCCAGCCCTCGGTAGCGGCGAACTTTTTGGCGTCGCGGACCATGATCTGGATGTTGTTGAAATTGCCGGGCTTTACATTGCCGTCGGCGTCGGGCGCCTGGCTGTTCCAAACCACTTTTACGATCACCGCGCCGTCGGGCCATGGCAGAATGTTGTTTTCTTCCAGCGCTTTTACAGCCACATCATTACCGTAAATAATGCGGGAAGTGCCATTGTCGGGGCGGCCGGTGGAGCTGATCACCTTCCAGTTTTTGTAGTCATCGAAATACGGGATGCCGTTGATGGACGTCGGGGTGTGCGTCACTTTGGGTTTTCCGACGATCGCGGCGGTGTCGCCAGCCGCATAATGCTTGTGGGAGATGCTGGTTACGTAGTTTTTCAGGATCGTGAGCTCGGCCGGCGTCACTTTGGCGTTCGGGTGGGTGGCTGCGTACTCGGGCAGGGGCATCCGTCCGGCGTCGATCATATTGACGATATACCAGAGCTTGCCTTCCTGATCTGCCTTTGGAATACTGTCCCACTCTGAAAAATTGAACCGTTTGCGGGCTTCCTCCACGTCGGCGGCGACCTTGTAAGAGAAGGGTGCGACTTTGTCGTACCAGCGCAGGTTGGTTTCGTTGGAGTGGCAATCGTAACAGGAGCGTTTCAGAATGCGGGTTACCTCTTCCGGTCCGTGAAACTCGGAAGTTACCGGCGGGTTTTCAATGCGCGGGCTGTTGACTTGCAGCACGACAAAACTGGTGAAAAGGAGTCCTGCGAAAAGCGCGATGGCGTTGCGGTATCGGTTATGTTTCAGGGCGTTCATTGCGTTTGTTTTTTCTCAAAAGTAGGGTAGAGCGCCGCCGTGGAGAATCGGAATCAAGCCGAGTTGGACAGATTCGGGGGTGAAGTGGACAGGGTTAGGGCGGGTATGGTAGGGTGTGGTCGGGAGGAAGGGAAGGAAGGAGGAAAGGAGGAAAGGGTGAAAGGGAGGAAGCGGGTTAGGGTGGATGGAGGGAGGATCCGGGAGGTCAGACCGCGGAGCGAAATGCAGCAACGTGGCGCGAAGGTGAACCTTCGTGAATGACTATTCGCAGGCCTCCGGCCGGTCAATACTGCGATATCGCTTATGCCCGATACGACCGGCCGGAGGCCTACGAATAGTGTGTGCAAATCAGGAGATTTGCGCGAGCGCTTCTACGCTTACTGTTCCTTCTTGCTTTTTCCATCCTCCCTTCGTCCCCTTTCTCCATTCCCCATTTCCAACCGAACTCGACGACTGTCTATTTCGCCCCCGAATATGTCCAGTCCGGTTGTTTTGGGCTGTCGGAGGCGGTGGTATTGTAGTCTATTTGTATCAGAAATCGCAGCGGCAACGCCGGTTTCGAACAGGATTACAAACTATTTGAAGTAACAAAAATCAATTTAAAAACAACCGCACCGGCGATCCGGTCAACATCATGGAAACAATCGAAATCACCCAAGCAGCAGGTACTACCACCATCGATAAAGTACTTTATACAGGAAAAACCCACACCTCAGGCGGCCGCGATGGCGCTTCACGCAGCTCGGACGGCAAGCTAGATATTCAATTGTCGTCGCCAGGTTCCAAAGGTTTTGGCACCAACCCCGAACAACTCTTTGCTGCCGGCTGGTCGGCATGTTTTATCGGTGCGATAGGGATCGCTGCTGCGAAGAGGAAGGTCGCATTGCCGGAAGGTACCGCCGTTGACGCCGAGGTAGACCTGGGCCTTACCAAAGCGGAATATTTTCTGCAAGCGCGCTTGAACGTGAGCCTGCCAGGCCTCGACAAAGAAACCGCCCGCGCTTTGATTGAAGCGGCGCACCAGACTTGTCCCTATTCCAAAGCAACGCGGGGGAATATTCGTGTTACGATAAGTGTGACCATTTAGCAAGTTGACCGCCGACCACTGACGACCGAACGCCGATCATTGTTTTAGTCGGCGGTCGGTCGTCGGCGGTCTGAAATCTCTTCATTAAGCCGGTAAAGCCACGACTTCCGGCGCCTTCCATTTACTCACAAACAAATCCTGCAACTGCTCGATCTCTTTCTGATAAATGGTCTTTTTCCGTGTACCGAAATACAAAGTGTTTTCCAGGGGCGTTTTGCCCTCCCATACGAGCTGAATCTGTCCGGCTTCGATGGCTTCCACGCAGAGGAAATGCGGGACGATCGAAAAGCCTTCCCCGTCGCTCAGGCAGCGGATGATCGAACAAATGTTGGGTACGATGTAGTTAGGACGGAAATCGGGATGCTGATCGAAGTTTTTGAGCCAGAAATTTTTCAAATGCTCCATATCCGCCGCGGTACTGTACCAGATCTGCTGTTTGAGCCAGTTGGCAGCTTCCGACTTGTTGGGTTGCGCGAACAGATCGATGAGCGGTTCGGTGTCCGTCTGACCGCCCGCAATGAGCACGATCCTTTCTTTGGAAAACGGTTTATACTGCAAATTCTGCTGCTGGCCCTGTTGCGGTGTCACGATCAGGTCGAGCAGGCCATTATCCAGGTCCTGCTGCATTTGCGGGTATTCCCCGAATTTGATGATGAGGTTGAACGGCAGCGAGGCAATGTGCTCTTCCAGCGTGTATTGGAATGTTTCAAAGCACATTCCTACGCTGATCGTCGGCCGCTCGGATTTGGAGCTTTTATGAAAATGCTGCTCCACGGCTTCCAGCTTCCGAAGCGGGTCGAGTACGAAATTGTACAACACCTTGCCCTTCTCGGTGGGTACCATTTTCCGCGGCGACCGGTCGAACAGTTTGTGCCCTGTGTAGGCTTCCAGCGAATTTAAATGCAGGCTTACGCCCGGCTGTGATATAAAAAGCTCCTGGGCCGCGGCCGATAGCGTTCCCGTTTCGTAGATCGCCTTAAAAGTACGGAGCCATTCCAGATTGAGTAACATATCTATCTATAATTTTTGTAATACAAATATACAATTTAAGTTATTTTGATAATGCATTTGGCTGTCGGAAATTTGTAACATCAAAATCAAAACAGCACAATGAAAAAGATATTTGTCATTAACGGCGGTCAGCATTTCGCGCATTCCGGAGGGAAATTCAACCACACGCTGACAGGGTTGGATCAGTCCTATTTTACAGAAGAAAACGGCTTTGAGCTGCAAGTAACGGATATTAACCAGCCCTACGACCCGGACGAGGAAGTGAAGAAGTTCGTATGGGCCGATGTGGTGGTGTACCACACGCCGGTATGGTGGTTTTCAATGCCTTACAAACTGAAAGAATATATCGACACGGTATTCACTGCGGGGCACCGCAAAGGCATTTATCGGAGTGATGGTCGCAAAACCGAGAACCCGGCCGTCAATTACGGTACAGGGGGTATGTTGCACGGCCGGAAGTACATGCTCACTACTACCTGGAACGCCCCTGAAACGGCATTTACGTTGCCCGGCGAGTTCTTTCGGGAACATTCAGTCGACCAGGGTGTGATGTTCGGGTTCCACCGCATGAATGCATTTACGGGTATGGAGCCGTTGCAAAGTATGCATTTCCATGACCTCGAAAAGAATGCGACGCCGGAGCGGATCCAGGATTACAAAAATCAGTACCTGGCGCATTTGGCCGGGGTGTTCAATAATCTGGAAATCGAAACCGCAGCATAAACATGGCTATCTACCTTACCGCCGTCATTGAAAGCAAAACAGCGCACCGGGACGAGGTCCGCGCGACGCTGTTGAACATGGTAACCGAATCGAGAAAGGAGCCGGCTTGTTTACAATACGATCTGTATCAGGACGATAATAATTCCAATGTGTTTGTCTTTCAGGAAATATGGGAAAGCCGCGAAGGGCTGGATGCTCATAATGCGCAACCGTACATCCAGGCATTTGTGGCATCGCTCGAAAAGCTGGAAGCGAATCCGCAGATTTATTTGACACACCCCCTTGACAAGGCCTGATCTCATGGAAAATCTGAAAACTGCACTGGTAGTAGGAGCGAGCGGAGTAATCGGCAAGAATTTGACGGCCTATCTGCAATCGCTGCCCGACTGGAAGGTGATCGGCACTTCGAGAAAGCCGCTGCCCGGAGGTATCGAAACCATCGTGGTCGATTTGCTCGACGAGGCAGACGTGGCTACCCGATTCGCGATGCTGAGTAATGTCACGCACGTTTTTTACACCGCTTACCAGGACAAACCGACCTGGGCCGAACTGGTGCCACCTAATATGACGATGCTCCGCAATGTGGTGGAAGCAATGGAAAAAGTGTCCCCGAAGCTCGAACATATCAGTTTTATGCAGGGCTATAAGGTTTACGGTGCACATCTGGGGCCATTCAGGACACCCGCACGAGAGGACGATCCGCCCATTATGCTTCCCGAATTTATGACGGAGCAGCAGCGGTATATTACCACGGTGCAACGAGGCAAGCAGTGGAACTGGTCGGCGATCAGGCCGTCGGTAGTGGGTGGTTTTGCTCCTGGTAATCCGCTCAATCTGCTGTCGCTTATCGCGGTTTATGCGTCCATTTGCAAGGAATTGAATATTCCGTTCCGGTTCCCCGGCAAACCCGGGGCCTACCATCCGCTGATCGAGCTGACCGACGCCGACCTGCTCGCCAAAGCAACCGTGTGGGCTGCTACCACGCCGGGTGCGGCTAATCAGGCATTCAATATCAATAACGGGGATCTGTTCCGGTGGGAGGAAATGTGGCCGAAAATCGGGCGTTATTTCGGGCTTGAAACCGCGCCGCCCGTGCAGCTCCCGCTCGCGGAGGTGATGCGCGACAAGGCACCCGTGTGGGAGGCACTTCGCGAGCGATACGGCTTGCAATACGGTTATGAAGCATTATCCGCCTGGCCATTCGGTGATTTTGTATTCTCCTGGGACTACGATTTTCTCGCAGACGGGTCGAAGGCCAGGCGGCTGGGTTTTCACGAATATGCGGATACCGAACAGATGTTCTACCGCATATTCGATCAGTTGCGTGCCGAAAAGGTCATTCCTTAACCTTCCTGCTCCACAAATTCCGCCAGACTTTTGCCGATAATGTGCGTCCAGCCTGCGGAGAAGCTCTCCAGTCCGAAATCGGCGTGGTCTTTCGGGAAGGTGTGCAAGCCCTTGTGGGTCAGGCGAAGGCGGGTTTTGTCGCCTTCGGGAATCAGCTCGAAACTTACCTCGGAATCGCCGGGGTAATCGGCATAGCGCCACGAGTAGGCGAGTTTCCGGTTTGGATCAGCTTCTGTGACCTTGCAGAGATGGCGGTATTGCCTGTCTTTGCTTCCGGCGGTAAACTCAAACTCGAAGCCCGGCTCGGCTTTGAAATCCGGAATATCGAAATACCATTTTTTCATCTGGCCGGCATCGGTCAGGGCTTTCCATACGCGCGCAGGCGGCGCATTCAGGACTCTTTCTAAAACAAAAGGTTCAAAAGCCATTGTTGTTATGGGTTAAAATTTAAAGATTTTCATCGCAAGGGTCCTCGTCCAGGAAGCGTTCGAGCGCGTCCAGCTTGTCGTTCCAGAACTCCTGATAGGTATTGGCCCAATCGGAAACCTGTTTGAGGCCTTTCAGGTCGGCCTGGCAGAAGGTTTCGCGGCCCCGGGTTTGCACTACCACCAGTCCGCATTCCGTCAGGATGCGGATATGTTTCGCGACGGCGGGCCTGCTCATGGTAAAATGATCGGCGACTTTGTTCAGGTTGAGCGAACGCCGTGCCAGCAAACCGATGATCTCCCGCCGGGTAGGGTCTGAAATAGCCTGAAAAACATCGCGCCGCGTCTGGTTCATATGGGTGAAAAATAAAATGGAAACCGTATGGTTTCCAAATGTAAATGAAACCATACGGTTTCCAAAAAAATACCCGGATTTTTTTTCAAAATCCGGGCTTTACCCCATTCCGTCCGATTTAGTGATGTTCTTGAACCTTAATTGTTTCCCTCACCAGACTTCTTGTCATCATTGCTGATCCGTTTTTTCTGACGCTGGTTACCCGAAACCTGTCCGAATTCATATTTCAGGTTGAGCCGCCAGCCGCGGCGGTACATCGCAACATCCTGCGTTTGCACGAAATTCGGGCCGACGAAATCGTTTTTCCAGCGTATCCGCTGATTGAACGGGTTGTCGTAGCCAAACCCGATCGTTCCCTTCTTTTTCAGCACTTCTTTTTGCAGTACAATATTATAGAACCCGAAGCCACCGTAACTGCCCTGAAGGTTCACGCGCGGCGAGTTGTAAAACCCGAAAAGCTGTGCTTTAATGCCTTTGCCGAAATCAATGGTCGAGTTCAGGTTGATGCGGTACATCCAGTCGGCATTGCGGGTTTTGAGCTCGGCGCTTTCCAGTACATTATAGAAAAGATTGAGCGAGCCGTTGACCGACCACTGCTTCATGATTTTAGTATTGGCACTCAGGTTGAGGCCATATGCGGAGTTTTGGGCTACGTTCTGGAAAATCTGTTTCAGAACGCCCGAGCTGTCGACGCTGCTGATGCTCTCGATGGCATTGTTGGTCTGGCGCAGGAAAAACGATGCGTTAATGCTCGTCTGTTTGATAGACACGCTGTAATTCGCTTCTACTGAATGCGTCAGCTCGGGTTTCAGATACGGGTTGCCGCCGTACTGGTTTTTGGAATCGGCCTGGTTGACGTAGGGATTGAGGTAGTAGAACTGCGGGCGCTGAATGCGCTGGGTGTAGCTCACGCGCACCTGCTGGTTCTTTTTAAGGCTCCGCGACAGGCTCACGCTCGGGATAAGGTTGCCATAGTTGTTGGAGAAAGAAGCGGTGCCATTCAGGAAGTTGGCCTGTATAAATGTATGTTCGTAACGTGCACCGAGGTTGATGCCCCATCTATTCTTTGGCGTGCGGTTGTAAACCAGGTAAGCCGAGGTGACCTGCTGAGCATAATCGAACACATTGGCTTGCTCCGGCACATCGTGGAAATTGTTGGAACCGTCGATGGCGCTGGATATGCGGTAATCGCTCAGGATTTTGCGGAAAATCGTTTTGGTACCCGTTTCGAATGTGCTGATGCTGTCGATCGGATTGGTGAAATCCAGCTGGATGGTCCCTTCCTTATTATTACTGATGTTGTAGCTCTTTTCGCGGTAGTAGACGGAGTTGCTGCGGTTTTTGAGGTCGGAGTCGTAGTCACTGTCTTCACCCTCAAAGGAGTACATCATGAGCAATGTGAGTTCCTTTTTAGGTTTTTTGAACAAACGGGTGTAGTCGAAGTTGACCGTGGCGCCCTGCCAATCGTAAGTCCGACGCATATCGCGCTGGAAATACTGGCGGGAAACGCCCATACTGGTTTCGTCGAAAGTAATGTCGAACCAGTTGGTGTTGATGCCATTGTAGTAGTTGATCCCGGTGCCGACACGATTGAGCGAGTCGATGTCCCAGTCGGCATTAAAGGATCCGTAGACGTTTTTACCCCGGCCGCGGATCCATTGCAGCTGGTCCTGGTTGGTGATGGTGTCGGCATTGGTAAATGTGCGCAGTTGCTGCATGTACCGTTTGTTTTTCCAGTTGCTGAACCCGCCGTTCGCCGAGAGGGTCAGGCCTTTGTTGCGGTGGCTGATGCTGGCATTCGGCCAGTTATTCCATTGGCCGAAGTTGGGGCTGACGGAGCCGTTGGTACCTTTCAGCGTATTCTTTTTGGTGATAATATTGATGATGCCCGCCGATCCTTCGGCGTCGTATTTGGCAGAAGGAGAGGTGATTACCTCCACCTGCTTGATAATATCGGCCGGGATTTGCTTCAACGCCTCGGAAACGCTGCGTGCAACGACATTGGAAGGTTTGTTGTTGATAAGTACCTTAATATTTGCACTGCCGCGTAGTTGTACATTGCCTTCGATGTCTACCGCAATGGACGGGATTTTTTTCAAAACATCCGTAGCGTCACCTCCTTTGATGCTAATATCCTTTTCGGCATTGTAGACCATTCTGTCCGAACGCTCTTCGAAGAGTGCCTTCTGCTCGCTGACCGTCACTTCTTTCAGGTTTTGTGCGGCGGGTACCAGCTTGATGACGCCTATTTCGATATCTTCCTTATCGGCATACACCGGGCCGAATGTTTTGGTCGTGTAGCCCATCAATGAAGCCTGGACGATGTAGACGCCCGGCGCCACTTTGGCGAATGTAAACCGGCCTTTGGCATCGGCCGTCGCGCCTTCGGTGATTTTTCCGTCTTTCAGCAATGCCACAGTGGCAAATTCGACGGGCTTACTGGCCGTCGAGTCCATTAGCAGGCCGGAAATACGTACGTGCTGCGCGGAAACGAAATTCAGGGTGAGGGCCAGCATGGCCAGGGTGAGTAGGGGTGTTTTCATACATGGCTAATTAACGACTGTTCGATCTGCACCGCCGTAGCGCCGGACCGCCGGATCGCCGGATCGCCGGACCGCCGGACACCGGTGCGAATGCAATGCAATGACGACCGAGTTCCCGAAACGTTGCACGGGAAAAAATAAAAAGGCCCGGTTAGGTCTTTAAGAGTCTGTTAATCAGCTGTGAAAAAGAAGCAGGTAGTCAGGCCTTTTGCCCGTTGAAAGGAGTCTGGTCGTACCGCACCTGTTCGGCGAGCCTGGAAATGTAAGGAATACCCTCGAGCTCGTAGTCGGCGATCTGTGTGGCGGTGAGGCGGATGGCAAAGTCATACAAACCCGCTCCTCCGCACACCACCGAGAGGATGTATTCTCCGGGGTGCTGTTCTGAAAAAGTGTAGTTCCAGGCTTCCTTGGCAATTTCTTTCATGTAAAAAAGCGTTATGCGGGGCTAAATATACGTCAAAAAAGAAAGGACAGCACGTCGCCCAACGTGCTGCCTTGTTTTCATGGTTATAGTGGTGTTTCCGTGTATTTTCCCTTCGGGATCTTGTTGACGACCGCCTCGGAATAGCCCGTAGGCAGGTGTCCGCCGGGTAGCCACAAACTGTTGGCACCCATTTCGTTGCCCGACGGAACGCGAACGTTCAATGCCTTGGGATCGGGGATCGATATCCGGACCATTTCCTGTCCCTTCCAGCTGCCGGCCGGTATACCCAGTTCTGTTTCGATTTTGCTGATATCCTTGCCGGTTTTGGTCAGCATGGCGTCCATTTCAGATTTTGTCATCACGAACTGCGTATTGTCGGGGTAGCCAAGCGTGTCGCGGCCGTATTTGTCCAATGCCGATTTAGCGACGAGATAGGTGGCACCGCCGTTGAACTGCGCCAGATGGAAATCGATATACTTCTGATCGAGGTAAACCGAGGGGGCCGGGCGTTGGCCTTTGGTGATGTCGAGTACTTTTTGCGAAGACCAGCCTTCTTTCCAGGAGTCTTCGAGTTTGATGGTGTCAGGGGTTTTGTCGTCGTCGTCGCTGCACGAGAAAGACACAGCTGCCATGAGCATGAACAGCCACAAATGGAGGAGATTTTTCTTCATTGAAATAGTGTTGGCTAAATGTTGTAGCCGCAAGTATACCGAAAAGTTAATTAATTCTACTTTTTAAGTGGGTGTTTTTGAAGAAATTCTACAAAATACCTCGGATATATTATCGCCGACGGTCCATTGTTTACCGATCGATCATCATGGAATGAATTTTGCAGTTGACGTATCAGCCGGAGGAGTGGCCGCAGCATGATGGCGGCGCGGCTAGGGCGGTCGTTGGCATTTACTTGTAAAATAATGATACCACGAAACATTTTGATTCTGCTGGTGGACGACGACGTCGACGATCAGGAGATTTTCCTGCTCACGATGCAGGATACTGGCGCGGACGTGGAATGCGAGTTTGCATGCGACGGTATCCAGGCGCTGGAAAAACTGGGCAGGGGCAGCTATGAGCCCCACCTGATCTTTATCGATATCAATATGCCCAAAATGAACGGTATGGAGCTGCTCGTGGAGTTGAAGCAGAATCCCAGGCTGTTGAAAACGCCGGTATATATGTATTCGACTTCGGATCAGAAGGAAATCGTGACGAGATGCATGGAACTGGGCGCTTCCGGTTTTATGAAAAAAAGCCCGGACATTGAGGAGCTGCGGAGGGACTTCTCCCAGCTGATCGACAGCCGTATGGCTTCATGACCTTTCCATAATGCAAGGCAGACTTGCCCGGTACAGGTCGGGCTAATTGCTATGTAGCCAGTAGTTTACGCAGTATTAAACATGTCAATATAGGACATGAAAATGCGAATATTCGAAGGGAATGTTTGTTGAAATTGTTCTATTTGAACATTTTTTAGTATTTTTGATGAAAGCAAAAACCTGACTATTTGGCTTCTCCTTTTACCGATACCGATGATAGAATACTCTGGCAACGCTTCCGGCTGGGAGACGAGGAGGCATTCACTTTACTATATCAGCGGTATGTGAGGGTGCTTTATAGTTACGGAAAGAAGCTGATCACGGACGAAGCGATAGTGGAGGACCTGGTCCAGGATCTGTTTATCGACCTCTGGCAAAGCCGCTCCCGCTTGGCCGACGCCGAATCTCCCCGGTTTTACCTTTTTCGTTCGTTGAGGCGACGTATTCACCGGAATTGCAATGGCCGTTTCAATGAACCCTGGGACCTGATCGACGAGGAGTTTCACCCGGTTTCGCTTCCGAAGGAAAGCGAGATCATCGAATCCGAACAAAGCCAGAAGCAAAAAGACGAACTCGACACCTGGCTGAAAAGCCTCCCCGGGCGGCAGTACGAGGTGATGATGTTGCGGTTCTATCAGGATTTCAGCTATTCCCAGATATCTCAAATACTTACCATCAACGAGCAGTCGGTCCGAAACCTCGTGCAACGTGCTGTTTCCAAGCTCCGTCAGCTCACCATTTCGCTTCTTACTTCCGGATTATTTTTTTTTCTTCTAAAATAATTTGAGAAAAGTGAGTTAAACCGCCTTTCCGGTTGCTCTTCCTTAATGAGCACCATGTCAAATTTTTCATCAAATATTCATACTGATGGGTTACTATCATTACGAAGTAACTGATTTCCTGGAAGATCAATATTTCAAATCCTGGGTACTGACCCCGTCTCAGGAGACTTGTGATTTTTGGAATAACTTTTTACTCACACATCCTGAAAAGGCCGAAGCCATTGCCGGTGCAAGGTCGGTGTTGCTGGGGATTCGCGCTGAAATGGAAGCGGATTTCCCGACCGACGGGCAGGTGGCCGCGATGCTTGACGAAATCCATAACCGGAAAGATTCGGCAAGTCGCGGGCCCATGCGGGGGCTCTGGCTACGATTGGGTGCGTCGCTTTCGGCCGCTGCGGTGGTATTGCTGGTGATTGGCTGGGCAAGGCAGCCCAACCGGCACGACAACCATGTGAGTTACGAGGAGTTGTTGACGGCCGTGGAGGAGCCGCTGATGGAGCAGAAGAACACCACGACGGCGCCCATCCTGCTTACTTTGCCGGATACCAGCACGATTCTCCTGCAACCAAAAAGCAGCGTGAGCTATCGTAAGGACTTCGTCAGCAGCACATTGCGGGAAGTGTACCTCTCGGGGCAGGCATTTTTTACCGTTACCAAAAACCGCCAGCGCCCGTTTGTGGTGTATTCCAACGAGTTGGTTACCAAGGTTTTGGGGACTAGTTTCATGGTCAAGGCATTCGAAGACGCGAAACAGGTGGAAGTATGTGTGAAAACCGGTAAAGTATCCGTTTTCCCGCGTACCGATACCGAGGTATGCGAAGGGATAGCCAGTCCGGAACTCGCGGGGACGATCATTACGCCGAACCAGAAAGTGCTTTTTTCACGTGAGCAGACCCAGATTCACAAAGGTTTGGTCGATGAGCCGGAAATCCTGGCGTCGGCGGTGTTACCAGCGCCGCTGCTGAAGTTCCAGGACATGCCGGTGTCGCAATTGCTGAGCAATATCGAAGAGACCTACGGGATCGATATCGTATATGACCACCGTTTGTTCGGCGAGTGCCTGTTGACAGCCTCTTTCACGACGGAGAGTCTCTATGAAAAGATGGACCTTATCTGCAAGGGCATCGAAGCGAACTTCGAGGTGATAGACGGGAAGATGGTCGTCACCGGCAGAGGATGTAATTGATATTGAAAGGAATACAAATGCTTACAAACCTAACTAACCACCCTAAACCCGGACAACTTCTATGATTTAACCAAACTCCCACAAAAAAGAAGGTTGATGATGTTGCACCATCACCAACCCTGAGTTCATCCCCAATTCGATTACATCCGTTACCAGCGGATGGAGGACTCGTTTTGCCCATTTTTCCATGTTACAAAACTTAGTAAAGTTATGAAAAAATTGTATCCTAACTATGCTTATTGGCAGATCCTTATGAGATTCAGTTGTATGCAACTCATCATTGCTGCACTTCTGACGACCGTGGCCCTGGCTGGTGCCACCGAAGCGCAGGAGGTACTGAATAACCGCATTACGATCCAGATGCAGAATCAGGACGTTCGTAAAGTGTTGTCAGCAATTGAAGACCAGGTTAAAATAAAATTCCTTTACAGTTCCAATCTGATCAAGGCGGAACGCAAAGTGAGCGTGAATGTGAAGCAGGAGCAGCTTGGCTCGGCATTGAAAACCATCCTGGCCCCGTTGGACCTCGGTTTCGAAGTTTCGGGCAAACAGATCATCCTGAAAAGAGTGAAACTGCCTGTGGAGAAACTTAACCCGCAGAGCTACAAATCAGCGACGCTCGACCGGACCATTTCGGGTACGGTAACCGATAAAGACGGTTCATTTCTGCCGGGCGTTTCGGTGGTCGTGAAAGGTACCGCACGTGGTACGGGCACCGACGCGCAGGGGATGTTTAAAATCGATGCACCCGATGGCAATGTGACGCTTACATTCAGTTTTGTAGGATTTGCTTCGAAAGACGTGGATGTAGCCGCCGGCCAGAGCACAGTGGACGTGACACTGACCCAGGACGAAAAGCTGTTGAACGAAGTGGTGGTAGTAGGTTATGGAACTGCCAGCCGCAAAGACCTGACCGGTGCCGTTTCGATCGTGAAAGTAGCCGAGCTGACCGAACAACCCAACTCCAACCTTAGCAATCAGCTTCAGGGCCGCGCTTCGGGGGTGACCGTACTTACATCCGGCCAGCCTGGCCAGGCACCGCAGATCCGTATCCGCGGTATCAACTCATTCGGTAACAACACGCCGTTGTTCGTGGTGGATGGTGTTCCTACCCAGGATATCAATAACCTCAACCCGAACGACGTAGCTTCGATGCAGGTATTGAAAGACGCCGGTTCGGCTTCTATCTACGGTTCGCGGGCATCCAACGGGGTGGTGATCATCACCACCAAGCGCGGCCAGGGTAAAGTGAAGGTGAGCTACGATATGTTCTACGGCACACAGACTGTGAAGAAAGGTAATGTATACGACATCCTTTCGCCACAAGGCATGGCCGATCTGAAATTCCTTGCCCTGCGCAACTCCGGTGCGACCATCAACGACCCGCAATACGGCAGCGGCCAGACGCCCGTTTTGCCCGACTACATCGTACCAACCGGCATGAGCGAAAGCCAGGTAGACCTTTCCAAATACTATGTTAACCCGAATTATACCGACAAAGCGGATATGGATTCGTTCTACCGCATTGTGAAGGCCAACAAGGGAGGTACCGACTGGTTCCACGAAGTGTTCAAGAATGCACCGATGCAAAGCCATAACCTTTCGGTGAGCGGCGGCGGCGAGCAGGGAAACTATATGTTTTCTTTCAACCATTTCAATCAGCAGGGAAACCTGATGAACACTTACCTGAAGCGCTATACATTGCGGGCCAACAGCCAGTACAATGTGAACAAGCACATCCGTGTGGGTGAGAACATCGCGCTTACGCTTGTGAACAACCCGCGTACGGGTATTCTGGAAGAAGGCGGTGGTATCGGTATGGCTTACCGTATGCAGCCGATCATCCCGGTTTACGACGTTCAAGGCAATTATGCAGGATCGTTCGGAAGCGGCTTGGGTAATGCGAAAAACCCCGTTGCCATCCGCGACCGCGCACGCAACAACAAGGGCCTTACCAACTCGATTTTCGGTAATATGTTCGCAGAAGTGGATTTTCTCAAAGATTTTAACTTCCGTACGAGCTTCGGGGGCGGGCTGTTCACCTATGCAGAAAACACGTTTTCCTATCCTGAATGGGAGAACTCCGAAAACGTAACCACCAACTCATACTCGGAGCGTGTGAACTCGGGCTACAACTGGACCTGGACCAACACGGTTACCTGGGAGCATTCATTTGATAACAAACACAATTTCAAAGTATTGGCGGGGACCGAGGCTTACAGCAGTACCTATCGCGAAGTGGGCGGTTCAACGCAAAGCTATTTCTCGTTTGACCCTAACTATACCAGCCTTACGACCGGATCGGGAACGCCTACCAACTTCTCCAACCGCTCGTGGGATGCATTGTTCTCCTACATTGGCCGGATCGATTACAACTACAAGGACAAGTACCTGTTGAGCGGAACTTTGCGCCGTGATGGTTCTTCACGCTTTACTTCGCAATATGGCTGGTTCCCGGCTGTGAGCGCAGGCTGGCGTTTGAAAGAGGAAGACTTCATGAAAAGTGCTACCTGGTTGACCGACCTGAAAATCCGCGGTGGATGGGGTATCATGGGTAACCAGTTCAATGTGGACCCTGCCAATGCATTTACCACTTACGGTCAGAACAGAAGCTTCGCTTTCTACGATATCAAAGGAACGGGTAACAGCACTACCATGGGCTTCCAGCGTACCCGCGTAGGTAACCCGAATGCGAAATGGGAGGGCAACATCAACTCCAACATCGGTATCGATGCGCAATTGTTTAACGGAGCGATTGATTTTACAATTGATTACTACCAGAAAAACATCGACGACCTGCTCTTCTCCCCGGAACTTGCCGGAACAGTGGGACAGGGTACAGCACCTGCTGTGAACATCGGTAAAATGAAGAACAAGGGTATCGATATGTCGATCTACGGCGAAAAAACGATCGCAAAAGATCTGAAACTGAATGCGACGGTAACCCTGACGACTTACAACAACAAGATTGTGAAAATCACCGATGGTGTGACTTACTTTGACCAGGAAGGTCGCCGCTTCAATGGTAGCACGATTGTTCGCAATGCGGTAGGCCATTCGATCGGACAGTTTTATGGCTACAACATCGTAGGTTTCTGGAACAGCCAGGCCGAAATCGACCAGGCTAATGCACAGGCGGCAGAGCGCAGCGGAAACCCAGCGGCCGTTTATCAGAATGAAGTAAAAGTTGGACGTTTCCGTTATCAGGATGTGAATGGCGACGGCCTCGTTACCGCCGATGACCGTACATTCCTCGGTAACCCAAGTCCGAAGTTTAGCTATGGT
Source organism: Dyadobacter sp. (assembly GCF_017744695.1). Classification (GTDB taxonomy): domain Bacteria; phylum Bacteroidota; class Bacteroidia; order Cytophagales; family Spirosomataceae; genus Dyadobacter. The sequence goes on along the minus strand of NZ_JAGIAS010000002.1, from coordinate 842,750 downwards.
CTGAACATCGGTGCAACGTATAAAAACTTCGATTTTGGTATTTTCCTTTACGGTGTGCAAGGAAACCAGATCTGGAATAACCTGAAATGGTGGCACGATTTCTACACCAACTTCCAGGGTGCAAAAAGCAACACAGCATTGTACGATTCGTGGACACCCGATCACATGAACGCGACTGCGCCTATCCAGGAAAACACAGGTTCGTTCAGTACCACCAACGTGCCTAACTCTTATTATGTAGAAAACGGCTCGTACCTCCGCGCGAAGAATGCGCAGATTGGCTACACATTGCCTAAAAACCTGACCCAGGCTTTGAAAATCGACCGCCTGCGCGTGTACCTGCAAACTGCCAACCTGTTTACAATCACCAAATACTCCGGCCCGGATCCGGAAGTGGGACAAAGCCAGGTGGGGGGCTCAACGGCATTCGGCCTCGACGAAGGGGTTTATCCGAACACCCGTCAATTCATCGTCGGTTTAAATCTGACATTCTAATTCACTGTAAAAAAACAGAAAGAGATGAAGACATTGAGATTTTCAAAAATAGCGCTGGTTGCGATGTTCGGTCTTATTTCGTATTCGTGCCAGGAGAGTTTTCTTGATAAACCTGCATTAGGATCATTGAGCGACGCCCAGCTGAGTACCAAAGCCGGCGTGCAGAGCTTGCTGATCGGTGCTTATGCAGCCCTCGACGGCAACGGCGTTGGAGCTGCCAGCGCCTGGGATGCCGCAGCCGACAACTGGATTTACGGCAGTATTGCCGGCGGAGATGCCAAAAAGGGAAGCGACGGCGCCGACCAGCCGGGTATCAACTCCATTATGATTTATAGTGCAGGGCCCAGCAACGGGTTTTTCAATAGTAAATGGCGGGCTGCCTATGAAGGTATCAACCGCGCCAATACCGTGTTGAAATTCATCCCGCTGGTAACGTCGGGCATTACCGACGCCGAAAAAACAGACTACACGGCTCAGGCTCGCTTCCTGCGCGGACATTACTATTCTGAATTGAAGAAGATGTTCAATATGGTGCCCTGGGTGGATGAAAAAACGCCGGACCCGGCAGCGGTAAAAAATGATGCCGATATCTGGCCGAACATCGAAGCGGATTTCAAGTTCGCGATGGACAACCTTCCTGCTACGCAAGCCGAAGTGGGCCGTGTGAACAAATGGGCGGCTGCCGCTTACCTGGCAAAAACTTTCCTGTACGAGAAGAAATACGCGGAAGCAAAGACCATTTTTGACCAGGTTATCGCCCAGGGTGTTACGAGCAATGGCCTGAAATATGACCTGTTGCCCAAATACCAGGATAACTTCGATGCGGCACAAAAGAACCTCGCCGAATCGGTTTTTGCGATCCAGATGGCTGCTAACGACGGTACCAACACCATCGATAACGCCAACACAGGTGGTATGCTGAACTTCCCGTACAACTCGCCATTCCGTTGCTGCGGTTTTTACCAGCCTAGCCTGGATCTTGCCAACTCGTTCCAGACCGACGCCAATGGCCTGCCCAAAGTGGACGGCTACAACGCGACTACTCTGAAGAACGACATGGGTATCAAATCCGACGCGGCATTTACGCCGGACGCTACCACGGCACTCGACCCGCGTATCGACTGGACAGTGGGCCGTCGTGGTATCCCGTTCCTTGATTGGGGTAACCACCCGGGGCAGTCGTGGATCCGCGATCAGAGCTATGCAGGCCCTTATTCGCCGAAGAAGAATATTTACTGGCAGGCAACGCAGGACAAATATTCGGATCAGCATTCATGGGCACCTGGTACCGCAATCAACATTCAGGTGATCCGTTTCGCGGACGTACTGCTGATGGCTGCCGAAGCGGAAGCACAGCAAAACAACCTCGCGAAGGCGCAGGAATATGTGAACCGCGTGCGCGCACGTGCAGCGAAGCCTGAAAGCTGGGTGTACACCTATGCTGATCCTACTAAACCAATGGGCGGATTTACGAAAACACCAGCCGCGAACTACAAAATTTCGCAGTATCCTGCCGGTGCATTTGCTGCCAAAGGAAAAGAAGGCGCATTGGCGGCCATTTATTTCGAGCGCAAGCTTGAACTCGCTATGGAAGGTCACCGGTTCTTCGACTTGTCGCGCTGGGGCATTGCGGAACAGACTTTGAATGCCTACATCGCATTCGAAGGCAAAGTTACGCCGGACGTGAGAGGCGGTAAGTTCCTGAAAAATGTGAACGAGTACTTCCCGATCCCGCAACGTCAGATTGACCTTAGCACCAAAAATGGGGTATCGTCATTGAAGCAAAATCCTGGCTATCAATAACAAGCTAATACCAAACGGAGTTGACCTTCGGCAAAGGGGCAGTTTATAACTGCCCCTTTTTGTTTATAATAGGAGGATTATTGATCGGATTTATGAAACTATCTAAGTGGCTCCCCGTATTACCGGCCGGAGTTTTTATCGCGGCAGTGTGCATACAAGCCTGCGGCACATCCGGCGGGTCGGGCGATGCCGGACTGACGGGGGAACTGGCCGAGGGCCGGGATGCCGCAATAAAGCATTGCGGTACGTGCCATTTGCCGGTGGATCCTGCATTGCTTGATAAGGATACCTGGAAAAACCGGGTGCTGCCGGTGATGGCGCAATATTTCGGGATCGAAGTGTGGCAGCGGAACCAGTATTTTGCCAGCGAGAGCTCAGCCATGCCCATTACCGACTGGATGAAGATTGTCGCCTATTACGATTCCCTCGCGCCTGCGCATCTGGACAGGCCGCCTGCCACGCCCATGCCCGTGCGTGAGGAATGGGCCGGTTTCACACTTAAGAAGCCCGCGGACGACACATCCCGCCTTGCCACCACCACAATGGTCGCTATCGACAGCGCGGGCCAGGCGATCTATACCAGTAGTTCCGAAGTGCCTGCATTAGTGCGCTGGAATCATGATTTCAGCAAGAAAACAAAAACCTCGCTGAACTCGCCGGCCATGCATATGCTGTTTGCCGGACAGCACCCGGTAGTGACGGCGGTGGGGGAAATGCGTGCGTATGACGTAACGCGTGGAGAGCTCCACCGGGTGGGAACATCCGGGGCAGTGGAGCCGGTGCCTTTTATCACCGGTTTGCGCAGGCCGCTGCATACTTCTGCCGCGGATTTCAACCGGGACGGGAAAACCGATTACGTGGTGTCCGCATTTGGGCATAACCAGGGCGGGCTGTACGTGTTCCGGCAAATGCAGGATGGAAAGTTTGAAAAGGTGGCCGTTCGGGAAATGGCAGGCGCAACGCAATCGGTCGCCCGCGATTTCAATGGCGATGGGTGGCCCGATATCATCGCGTTGTTCGCGCACGCGCAGGAGGGTATCTGGCTTTTTACCAATAATCAAAAAGGGGGATTTGTCGAAAAAGAACTGTTACGCTTTCCGCCGGTCTACGGCTCATCCAGCTTTCAGCTCGCCGATTTCAACGCTGACGGCCAGCTGGATATTCTCTACACATCTGGCGATAACAGCGATTATTCCCGCATTCTGAAACCCTACCACGGTGTGTATATTTTTTTGAATAAGGGGAATTTTCAGTTTGAAAAAAGCTGGTTTTACCCGGTCAATGGTGCGACGAAAGCGGTAGCAGCGGATTTCGACGGCGATGGCGACCTCGATCTGGCGTCGATCGCATTCTTCGCCGACCTCGTTGATAATCCGCGGGAAAAATTCCTGTATTTCCGCAATGAGTCTTCCAAATCCGCCTTGAAATTTCAGCCTTTTTCTCCTCCTGTCGCCCGGTATGGCCGCTGGATTTGCATGGATGTAAAAGATTGGGACGGCGATGGCGATCCGGATATCGTGCTGGGTAATTACTCAAGGGGATTCCTGAACCAGGATGAAGTGAAGGCGGACTGGAATGTGTATCTGCCTTTTATAGTGTTGCAAAACGAGGGCAAACCTGCTTCCGACCATTCATTCAGTAGTTCTAAATCAATCGTTGTGAAAAAATAGATCCGTTAGGTATATAAAACTTACATCTCATACTGAAAAAGTTATCCATCAATAAATAGCTAAAAAACAGCATTTGTATCCTGAAAATTATTTTTAGCTTGCCGGCGCGTTAACGTCAATGAAGTTACAAAACCGATAAGGAACCGATTCAACTACTTGCCCAGTCAGCGGTAAGAAATTCATTCATTTACAACTCATCGTTCTACATACGGGTAAATACAAGGGCTTTGCTCCGCCGGTTGTTTACCTGTCCCAATGTTCCTCAAATACTCAACTATCTGGTCCGGGAGGTCCGGCGTAATTGCCGTTCTCCGGAATTTCAAATTTTCACATAGTTACAGTAAGCAATGAGAGTCGACATACTGATGCCTGGTATATAAAGCCCGGTCACAGGCCTTCATTCACTTTTCGATTGCAATGACCCGGCAAACAAGGCTTTGCCGGTAATGTATCTTATTGTTCAACCCTTCACATACTACCCGATGAAACACCTCCGTATAATCCTGGCTTTGCCATTCGTAATCATCACATTGCTTGCCCACGCACAAATCAAGCCGACAACTGTGGATAGCGCCAAAATAATCGGTTCGCAGATGTCTTCACTGATAGCGCAGGAACCTAATATCCCTCAGCCGCCCAAAACAATCCAAAGCCCCAACGCGGCGACGTTGGGCGCTTATGGCGAAATAGCAGTTTCGCCGTTTACGGGTAAACCCGAGATCAATATAGACCTCCACACAGTTTCCAGCGGAGAAGTTCAAATCCCGATAATGCTGCATTACGATGCGGCCGGGGTACGTCCGGATGTGCACCCTGGCTGGACAGGGCTGAACTTCGGGTTGTCGACCCATTACTCCATCATCCGGACGGTCAAAGACGGGCCTGACGAATTCAATATCCCCGGTATGACGCTCGAACAACTAGGCTATAATTTCACGTATATCGTAAACGGCGGCAATAATTGGGCTCTTCCTGACACTATCAGGAAAACGGCTCTTACGATCTCAACACAGCAAGGGTCGCAAATGGGCTCATTTGTTGACACGGAGCCCGATGAATATAGCTTCAACCTCCCCGGCCTGTCTGGTAAGTTTTATTTTGGTAGCGACGGGCTCTGGAAAGTTCAGTGCGATCGCCCGATAAAAGTAGAGCGGATAACAACCCAAAACATCCACCTTTATACACCATTCGTACCTCCGGCCAGTATCAAAGATGGTAACCCATGGCTACCGATAGGTCATTACATGGAGCACTTTCAGGGCTTTACTATTACCGATGAATTTGGCACGAAATATATTTTCGGCGGCAGCGACATGTCCTGCATGGAGTACAGTATCGATTTCTTCGATCAGGGCAGGGATGGATGGGTTTGCAATGCCTGGTACCTAAAATCCATCCTGCGGCCGACCGGGCAGACTGTCAACTTTACCTATGAGAGGGGGGCCTTCGTAAACCAGATGTACTTTTCGGTCTACAACAAAATGTCCAGGATTAATGGCGGTAATTGGTTTAGTTGCGCCAATTGGTCGTCCCTTATCACACAATACGGTCCTTACAGCGGCAAACTGATCTCGCCGATTTATCTCACTGAAATCAGTTCGGACAATTTCAAGGTGAAGTTTTTGTCCAGTGAAAGCACGGAGCTACGCTACACGAATGACATTTTTACCACCTATGAGAACAAAAAAATCCAGGATGGTTATTTGCGGCTCGATTTTCTGACTTTCCTCTATGATTGTTATTACCCGATCCCCAATAATTATCCGGGTGGATGTGGATCCCCTACGCTGACACAGCTGCTGGCGAAACTGAAATGGCGTAAACTGGATAAAATCCAGGTCCAAAACGGAGCAGGCGCAACGGTCAAGGAATTTGAATTCACCTACAACAACATTGCGACCGAAAGATTGATGCTGCAAAAAATCCAGGAGAAATCCGGATATAACGCAAACAAGCTCCCTGCCTATGAATTTACCTATTTTACAAACGGATATACCCTTCCTGCTTATTGTAAATCCCATACCGACCATTGGGGCTTCAACAACGGCAAGCTGATCAACGTCGCTAACGATTACAATTCAATGGGGACATACGGCAATACTTACCGTATTCCTGACCCCAACGAAAACCTGTACCGCGCAGGCTCCCTCACACAAATCAAATATCCCACAGGCGGTGTTACCAAGTTTCGTTTCGAAGCACATAAGTATTCCAAAGAGGTGAAAGTGAAACGCTGGGAAGGGGAAGATCCTTTTGCGTCGAACCAATTGGCTGGGGGCCTGCGCATTAAAGAAATCCAATCCTACGATCCTGGCCTTACAATTCCTGCGGTTACCAAGAAGTATTATTACCTGGCCAACTTCAACCCGGCAAGCCCGGATACTTCCGCTACTGCGCTGTCCAGCGGGGTTTTGGGTGGGAAAGCGCAATACTACTGGCCTGATTACAAACCTTTACCCGACGATCCGGGGATTACAGTGGAGGAGGAAATTTTCTCTACCCAATCGGTCTTGCCCGTATCAGAAAACTCCATGGGTTCGCACATCGGCTATTCGCAGGTCGTCGAGCGGTCTTCCACGGAAGGATGGACGGTTCACCAATTTTCCAACTTCGACAATGGCTATCGCGATGAAGCTCCGTCCGGTTTTTTGCAACCGAGTTCGACGCCTTATCAGCCCTATAACAGCAAGGCTTTTATGCGGGGAAAGCAGTTATCGCAGGAGCAGTTCTTCCAAAACGGGAACATTGCTTCCAAAACTACCCGGTCTTTTAATCTGGTTGGGGACATAAGCAATTACACAGCCAGATCTGTGAAAACCCAGGTCACTTACCTCTGCAACACTGCCAACACCGTGTTTGAGGGCACTGCCTATCTGATCGATTGCCGGAAATTCCTGCCTACGGAAATAATAAATTACTCCTACGACCAGGATAATGCCCTGGCAATCACCCCGAGGGTTTCTACTTACACGTACTGGCCTAATGGACAGCTGTACGTAGCGGGGCAGGCTACCAGCAAGGGTAGTGCCATCAAGACCTGGTACAAGTACCCGCCTCAATTCGGCGATGCTGCCAGTACGGCGATGGTCAACAAAAACATGATCGGCCCGGTGCGCGAGGTGTTCAACTACACCGGGACCGAAGCAGCACCGTCACCGATCAAAACCACTGCCATTACCTACGATGTCTTTTCGGGGGCGTACCTTCCCAAAAAGGTGGAGACCAAGATCGGGAATGCCGTGTCATTTAATACCGACATCGAGTTCCTGTCGTATGATCCGAGAGGGAATTTGCTTACCTACAAAAAACAAAATGGCCCTGTCACCAAACTGGAATACTATGGGACGGCCGATATAGGGAAAACCGATCAGCTGAAAACATCCACCCTGGCCGACGGCACGCCCGTTGCCCAAACCACTACATACAATTACAAACCATTGGTCGGTGTCGAAAGCATTCAGGACCCGAACGGAAAGGTTGAATTTAATGAGTATGATGATTTCAACAGGCTTAAAAGGGTCCACTCAGGCAATGCAGGCGGCCCCGTCCGCATCACTTATTGCTATAACTATGCCGGTCAGGTTGTCGACTGTGCTGCATTGGCGCCAACAGGCAGTGTAGCCGCAGCCGGTCTGGAGCTGATTGCGGAAGACGCATTACCTGTAACCCTTGTTGAATTTACTGCCAAACGACAAGAAAATGTATCCCTTTTAACATGGCTTACTACCTCTGAATCCAATAGTGACCGCTTTGATATCGAACGTAGCGCAGACGGGCGGAAATGGCAAAGCATTGGCTCCGTGCGGAGCCACACGGAAAGTAGCGAGCAGCGGTCCTATGCATTTATAGACCACTCACCATTAAAGGGCGAAAACCTCTATCGACTTAAGATGGTCGATCTTGACGGCACTTTTGCGTACAGTCGCTTACAGAGTGTCGTGTTTGAGGAGGGTGATAAAGTAGTGCTTTACCCCAATCCTTACACTGTCCGCGATCGGCTCATGATTCAGACCAGGCACCCTGAAAAAATCGAACACATCCAAGTTTTTGATGTTACAGGCAGGAAAATCCTTCAATCTGCGTGGAAGCCAGACATAGACATATCCCAGCTCGCGCACGGTCTGCATATCGTTCAGGTCACCTATACCGATGGCAGTGTCAGCACCCACCGTATCGTGAAGCAATAACACTATTCACCACTTTAACCATAGCTAATCCATGCGTTTTTTACGAATCGTCCTATTGCTGTGCCTTTGGGGTTCCCCAATTTGTGCGCAGCAGACCAACAGCCGCAACTACATTATCAAGCGCGCCAACAAGCAATCAGGGGCCAATCCCGACGACGTCAGCAAGGTCACAACCCAAGTCCGGTATTTCGACGGCCTCGGGCGCCCCATTCAAACTGTCTCCGTCGGCCAGAGCCCTTCCGGTCACGACTTTGTGGAGCCACTGGAATACGATGCGGCGGGCCGCGTTGTCAAACAGTATCTGCCCTACGTTACCACCGGTAATGGTGCTTTTCAGGCCAACGCCTATGCAGATGCCCCGGCCTGGTATACCACCAATGCGGCAGGCTTGAAGCCAACAGACCTGGCCAGGCCCTATTTACAAACAGTTTTCGAAACTGCGCCTGCCAGTCGCATCGGCAGCCAGCGAGCGCCAGGCAACAACAGCGCCAATTCCGTCAAAAAATACAAGGTAAACGGGGCCAATCAGATCAACCGCTATGACTACGACCCTGCCGGCAACACCGTCATACAAAATGCACAGTATGCCGCCGGGACCCTCACTTATGTCAATTTCACCGACGAGCAGGGCAATGTTACCAATGAGTTTACCGACATGCTGGGCCAGATGGTCTGCCGGCAGGTAATAGCCGGAGGCGGAACCACTCTTTCCACCTATTATGTCTATGACGACCTCGGACTGCTCCGGGCTGTCTTACAACCCAACTATCAGGATGTCGCTTCGCTCACCGACCATGCCTTTGCCTACGATTACGACGAACGTGGCCGGATGGTCGTCAAACGGGTGCCGGGCGGCGGCGGGACAGAAATGGTTTACGATCAATACAACCGGCTGGCCATGTCGCGCGATGCCAACCAGTTGGCACGTGGTGTGTGGGGCTTCGTTAAGTACGACGCCCTCGACCGTCCTATTGCCGCAGGCGAAATTGCCTCGGCCGCCACAAGGCAAACCTGGGCCGCCAATGTAGATCTGAACACCCAGCATCACGAAGACCGCGCCAATGGCACCGTCCAGGGATACTCACTCGACAAAACCGCACCCAAAAATGCTACGGTCGACAATCTCCTGACCATCACCTTCTACGACGACTATGGCTTTTCAAAAGCCGCCTATCATGCGTATGATGGCTACCTGATTCCCTCCTACAATGCCAACGTGAAGGGGCAAGTCACCGGCGGAAGGATACGTATGCTGCCAGGAAACGGTAATGCTGGTGGCTTCCTGACGCACGCGAATTATTACGATGCCGAATACCGGCCGATCCAGACCGTACGGGACTTATACGACCTCGGTTCTGGGGCGTACGAGCGAACAGCAACGGCGTACAAGTACGACCTTGCGCCCGTGGCAGCGCATGAAGAATATGTGCAAGTGCTCGGGGCCAACCAGGCTTACGTATTGTCCAGAACATATACGTTCGATCATGCCGATAGACTTCTGGGTGTGCTGGAATCGGTTGCGACTCCTCAATCCACAAAAGAAGCCTATCTCGCCTCTTACAGGTATAATGCCCTTGGCAGCCTTGAAAACAAATGGTTCTACAACGTCAAGGGCAACAAATACATTATCCGGACTGACCATACCTACAACATCAGGGGGTGGCTTACCGATGCATCATCCGTTTACAAAAAAACTACCGCCGGCCCGGAATTTTCAGTATTTGGTTACGGCCTGGCCTACGCCAACGGGGCGAGCTACACCAACGGCAACATCAGCCAAATGCAATGGCGCAATCAGGACGAGGCCAGTTTTACCAAAGGCCTCAACTTTACCTATGACGGGGCAAATCGCCTCACCGGCTCATCCGGTATCGGCGGCTACACCGACACCGAAAGTAATATCACTTACGACAAAAGCGGCAACCTCAAAACCCTCACACGCGCGGGCTCTGTCGCAGACAACCTCACTTACGCCTACACGGGCAACAGGCTCACATCCGTTACCGATGCCAGCGGTAGCAATTTCGGTGTAAAAAATGGCTTAAGTACCTATCTGCATGATAACAATGGCAACATAACCTCCGACGGCAATCGCGGCGCAGTCATAACCTACAACCAGCTGAACCTGCCCAAAACCATCACCGTAGGCGGCAAAACACTTACTTACGATTACGATGCGTCAGGCGTTAAGCATAAATACTTTTCAGACACGCTGACTATCAAGTACGCCGGGGCCTTTGAATACCGGCTGGTTGGCGTTAATAACATCCCCTACCGGGCAGCGTTGAGCGAAGGACAGGCTGTATTTAAGAATGGGATACCCTTTTTTGAGTTTTATCTTAAAGACCATCTGGGCAATGTTCGCGTGCTGTTTGACACGACCGGTAAGATCAAGCAGCGGACCGATTATTATCCGTTTGGGCTTGGTATTGCACGGGACGTGCCGGTGCAGACGCAGGCTGTTAGGAATGGGGTTAATCGTTATACTTTCTTGAATCGGGAAAGACAAGCTGAAACTGGATATATTGATCTTGTTCGTAGGTTTTACGACCCGACCATCGGACGGTTTATGCAGGTTGACCCTGTCACCGAAACGCAAGAACACCTCTCTCTATACCAGTACGGGTGGAATAATCCTATCTTGCGTAGTGATCCGAATGGGGACATGCCGGATTGCTGCGGAGAATGGGGAACGGTCGTGGGACAGTTTGCAAAAGGTGTAGGAGAAGCGGTGGTCAGAAATGTAAGAGCAGTTACCGTAGATTTGCCTCAGACATTAAGCGGACTAGCTCGCACTTCTACACTAGCGGGCAAAGTTGAAGCCGCAGTTGGTGTAGCGATGCTCTACGAGCAAACCCAAAGCGATTGGAATAGTGGGGATGTTGGAACGAGAGCCAACATTGCCGGGAACGTTGTAGGTGAAGTCGGTATTGCAGTGGTTGGTTCTAAGGGTCTTGGGAACCTTGGGAAAGCAGGGGTAGTTTCAGATATCGCGAAAGTAGGTGAAGTCGGGGAAATAGGTAAAATTTCCCCCAATGTTCAGAATATATTAAATACAATCTCTGACTTCAAGCAGGCCGGCGGAGAAGTCAAAGTCAACCCTCTTAAACCAGGGCAAGAGCTCAATATGACATTTCAAAGCACCGATGCCAGCAAGTTGGATCTAAGAGTTGAGACCCACAAATTATCTCCATCTGTCGGAGGAAACGGAGTCACACCTCAAAGACACCTCAATGCAACGGTTACGAATGCAAGTGGAAATACTGTCAAAATGAAACATATTAATGGTGGTCATAAAATATTGGAATAATGCTTACAGAGAGAGATTTACTAACTGATATTGTACTATATGCCCCGGAGTCATCAGTATGGAATATTTCCAGTGACTCGTGGGAGCGAATACCTCAAATCTTTTCTTCATTTATTTCGAATAATAAAATATATGGCTGGGATGTCATTATAAATAACGATAATCGAAGCCAGTTGATAGCGATAATTGTTAGAGAGAATTTACCCCAAAAAATAGTCCATCAAAATGTAAAATTCAACGATAAATTGATTTTTGAAAGTTATGATCAAATGACTGGCTCGTACATCAGTGCTTTTTTTCCTGGCTTTGATAAACTTATTCTGAAGTATCAGAGCAGTGATTTTGATGTATTGGAATTAGAATCTGAATAATTCATTCACATGGGTTTATCTAAGCGTCGACTCCACCCGTAAAGTGCTCAAATAGCTCGAAAACACGGTTTGTTTGCAAAAAGAGAGCATTTTTGTAGGGAATCGGGCATTCGGCAGTTGTCAAATGCAAAGCCCTGACAAACTATGTCCAACTTTTGTCAGGCCTTTTTCAAAAAACGGGATTCTTTTTTTGAGTATTATCTGAAAGACCATCTGGGCAATGTTCGAGTGTTGTTTGACACGACCGGTAAAATCAAGCAGCGGACGGATTATTATCCGTTTGGGCTTGGTATTGCACGGGACGTGCCGGTGCAGACGCAGGCTGTTAGGAATGGGGTTAATCGTTATCTTTATAATGGGAAGGAATTGCAGGTTGGGACAGGCTATTTAGACTTTGGAGCCAGGACATATGACCCGTTGATAGGAAGAATGACGACAGTCGATAGGTTTGCCGAACAGTATGTCTATGTTTCCGGGTACCAATTTGCATTAAATAATCCCGTGATCAACATTGATATGAATGGTGATAGTGCCTGGAAGGTTACGAATCAATGGAATGATAACTTTATTGCCAAATTTAATAAAACGCTTCCAGGGTATATCCAAAAATATATAGCGCGTAATGATCGATATACTTGCGATGATCTTGGATTGTCGCTCATCATGGATTTTGCTAAGGAAAACGCTCTTCCTTTTCAATGGAAAACCGGGGCGAAAAACTTTGATGCAGCATCGAATGAATATAGTGACTTTGCCAGTTTTGCTCATGATGTAAAAGCAATGTCCGGCGCGCCTGATTTTCAAAATAATTCAAATACGGTTCCTGTGAGTGCCGAGTCGGCTGACGCAGGTGGTATTCTATTGAATGCAAGGCCAGGAAATGAAAGGGCACACCATGTACAGATGATTATGCGCCGGAGTGATGATGGGGGTAGTTTGTTGATTAAGCAGGGGAATTTTGTGGCATGGCCGAGGGCTCAGCGGCTTTGGGGTTCTGGTGATCCCGATTCCATGAGATATTTGGGGACAACGGTACAAACCGGAAGTTATAATATGCTAAGTGGGGTATGGCGTAATGCAACATTGGGCTCGGCGAATCACCGGTTTGCCAAAGAAGAACGGCTCATTTTTCGAGTATTTAATTTTACTAATTGGAACCGATGATGAAATATATACATATTATTATCAATTCATTTTTGATTATGCTTTTTGTATCAGTAGCCGAATTTTCAAAAAGAGATTTTTTTACGGTTTCTGAAATGCTGGATATTGGGGATGCAGTTGACGTTCTTGTTGTCTTAATATTTGTTCATTTAATATTTATTTCAGCGATGGTTAAGCATCAAAAGGCTTTAAATATTGCTATCAGCCTGATAACATTGGGCGTCTATCTATCCTACCCAGTGAGCTTCAATCCATTTTGATTTATGAACGTTGAATAAAAAGCATTCCATTTGAGAAAACTGCGGTTATATAATTATTTATTCATTTATCCAAACACACCTATGAAAACAAAGTCTACACACATTATGAAGAACTATACACACATCTTCACTAATGGAATCACCTGTTTATTCATAATCCAATTAACCACATCAATGCAAGCCTTCGCCCAGGGCAAATTTGTAGAAGGTTACATAATCACCAACCAAAATGATACGATCCGCGGTCTGGTTAGGTATGCCGATTGGGCGATGAGCCCGAAAGAAGTTCGGTTTAGGAGCCCGGTGGCAGACGGACAGATGTTTCCGGCGAAAGATGTAAAAGGTTTCGGGGTTTTGGTAGCCAATGAGATTTATAAAAGCAAAAAAATCGGGCTTCTGGATATCAGCTTAACCCAAGCGTATACTATTGTCCCGTCATTGGAAGCCAGGGACTCGGCATATGTATTTTTACAGGAGTTGGTTACAGGCGGGAGAGCAACATTGTTCGAGTTTTTAGATAGGGCGGAGCATCCGCATTACTTCATTGAGAAGGATGGCCATTTAAAGGAATTGTTCTATTATCCATTCTACAAGGCGGTTGATAATCGGAGATATTTACTGATTCATGAGGAGTATAAAGAGCAATTGGCAGGATTTTGTGGTGATTCGGAACGATTTAAAGAACCCTTGCCAGCGTATCAGGAAAAGTATCTGAAAGACTACGTTGAATCTTATAATAGGTCATTTACGAAGGATAGCATTTCGTACCACCGGGCGAAAGACAGCCGGCTGACTTTTGATCTCGAATTGAGTGCCGGCGCCGAAAACTGGCGGGAGGGTTGGATCGAGGTCCGCAACAAGGCAACCTTCGGTTTTGGGGTCCGGGTGAATTTTCCCCGGAAATTTCGTAATAGATATGTTAGGGTCAATTTCTTGCTTACACCAAACTTGCAGCTCGGATTTTCCCCGAATTCATTGTCGAGGCGTACATTAAAGACACTTGAAATAGGTGTTGGCAGGTATGTTGGTTCCGGAAGGATGCGGCCTTATTTCGGCCTTAACGCAAGCATTGTGAACAAGGGATACCGCAGCAGTTTTTTGGGAATGAATGTAGGCATAAGCTACAACCGGCTTATCAGCTTGGAAGTAGGGCATTTCGCCAACTTCAATTGCATCCCCGCTAAAAGCAGCTTCCTTATCCAACCAAGGATCAGCCTGCATTATTTTGCCAATTTGAAATTTAAGCAAAATAGAATACGTTGATAAAGAACCCATAAATCTGCCCTACATAGCAAATTCATGGCATAAAGCTTTTCACCACGGCGATGATTTGTAGTGCGTATCCTAATTGTTCTTTTTAATGTAAATAAGAAGTTACCAAACGCCAATTCAAGATTGGTGCAACACAAAAAAGCACAGACCAACCGGCCTGTGCTTTTTTCCTTACCAAGTACTATTTATCTAACTATGATTACCTTTTGTACTCGTTGGCTACCGTCGGCCAAAGTGAGCTTCACGGTGTAAATGCCCGGAGCCAACTTGCTGACGTCAAGTCCTTCGGAGTTGACGACCTTGCGGTCGATTACTTTTATGCCTGCTGAATTGTGCAGGACAACAGACTTCACTTTTGCAAAATCCTTGAACTTCAATCTGTCGCTGGCCGGGTTAGGGTAGGCTGCCAGCATGGCATTACCATCGAATTCTACGCTCAGAATACGGCTGTATGCGAAGGTGGCATCGGTATCCACCATTTTGAGACGGTAGTAGTTCAGTCCTGCTGCCGGTGCCTGATCCACGAAATCGTATTTGCGCAATACGCTGCTTTCGCCGTGAGAGGCTTTGGTACCGATGGTGGTCCAGCTTTTCGAGTCAGCGCTGCGTTCGATTTCGAAGCGGTCGCTGTTGGTTTCTTCTGAGGTATTCCAATTGAGCAGCGCGGTGCTGTTGGCTTCTTTGGAAACCGAGAAGGAAACGAGTTTTACCGGTAATCCGCACTCCTGCTCTGTCCGGACTGTCAGCAAACCTGAACCTGAGGTGAGCGTACACAAGTCGCTGTCGCTGTCGACGACCACGCGGTAGCGGTTACCGCTCCAACCGGTGTTAGCCGGTGAAAGCCGCAATGTATCCGAATTGGCACCCGAATAGGTCCCGTTGGCATCCGTAGCGCCGCCAGGGACCAGGTTTGTCCAGTTATTGCCGCCATCGGTGCTTACCTGCCATTGGTACAAGAGTGTGCCGGTGCCGGTGGCTTTTACAGCGAATGTAGCGGTAGTACCCTCGCACACGATCTGGGTTTCCGGATTAGGCTTGGTGAGCTCGATGTCACACAGCGTTGCCGTTACGCAGTTGGCGCCGTCGTTACTGTTGGACGGGATCGAGGTCGACATAAAGCTGGCCGAATTGGCTACCGGGTCTATTTTGTAAAAACGTCCCGATTCGTTGTGGAATGCATACAGCTTACCGGTAGCATCTGCGAAAACAGCTCCGAAACCGCTGTTTCCAGGCAGGCCTGACACCGGCGTCGCGCCTGTGGTAACAGCTCCTGTGAGTGGATTGATCGTCGAAATGCGGGCGTCGGTAGTGAATCCGTAGACCAGTTGGGTCGAAGGAAGATAGGCAAAATCAGACCCTCCGAAAGGACCGCTCAATGCCACACCGTAAGTCGGCCCGGTTTGAAGCGCGAAGCCGTTGGTCGGGTCAACCAGTTTCAGGTAAGTTGAAGGACGGTTCGGGTCGACATCGATGACGTAGAAGCTCGGTGTACCGGTTTGATAAACCATCATATAACCATTAGGCAACTCTACGCCGACATTGAAGTTGCCGGATGCAGGCAGGTTGGCGATCGGATATTCCACCGTACCACCCTCACGATCGATCTGTACAATGCTGCCGGTGCCGTTTTTGGTTGCCCATAGCATGTTATCCGCAGAGTTATAGATCAACGAGTTGACCGTCATTGGCAGTGGAGCGATTTCGGTACGCGCGCCGGTATTCACGTTGTATGCGTAGAGTGTAGAAACAGGTTCTCCGGCAGCAGCAGCCACTTGATAGGTGATACCATCCGCGCAGTCGAAAGGCAGGTTTTCCAGAATGGCGTTCGGACAGCTGGCCCCGTCGTTGCTGTTGGAGGTAATGCTGGTCGAAAGCAAGGTCGAAGTAGCGGCAGTTGGGTTAATGCGGTGGAATGTGCCCGGGTCGTTGGCAAATGCGTAGAGTTTACCGCTCGGGTCCGCGAATACAGCCCCGAAAGAAGTACCCGTCGGCAAGCCTGCCACAACTGCTCCCACCGTGGTGGCGCCGGTAACGTGGTTAAGCGTCACCAATCGGGAACTGGTTGATTCCACCCCATAAACCAGTCCTGCCACCGGTTCGTAAACGAGGTCGGCCACGTTGATGGCGGCGCTCAGTGCTTTGCCGTAAGGCGCTGCGGTTTGTAACGCATAGCCGTTCGCCGGGTCTACCAGGCGCAGATAGGTCGAACGCGCCGGGTTGATATCGATCACATAATAGCGTGGCTGACTGGTGTTGTAAACCAGCATATAGCCGCCGGGAAGCCCGGTGCCGACATTGAAATTGCCGCTGAGGTTTGCGATAGGGTATTCCAGTAAGGTACCATCCGCTCCAATGCGGACGATCGAGTTGGTGCCGTTTTTGGTAGCCCAAAGTGTGTTGTCGATTTCGCTGTAAATGAGTGAATTTACCAATGCGGTTAGCGGCGCGATCTGCGTCCTTACGCCGGTAACCACATTGTAGGCGTAAAGCGTCGACACGGTTTCGCCGCCCGCGGCGGCCACCTGGTAGGCCACGCCGTCTTCACAGGTAAATGGCGTAATACAGCCTGTAATGGTAATTGGCTGGCTCACAGGGCCGGTACAGCCGTCGTTTTCGAAACGGGCGTAATACGTGCCTGCGGGCGCGTGTGCCGCATCGGCAACCAAGGTGGCCGGCGATGGAGTGCTCGAAGTATAGAAGCGCAGAGTACTGCCCGCAGGCGGGGTATCTATCACCAGGCGGTTCAGGTCATAGGTCGTTGCCGGGCATATGGGTGCCTCGGTGCCGGCCCGCAAGGTGGGAGCGCCTGGTACTGCGTAAATCTGCAATCTGACTGCCGACGAAGGCGCGGTACAAAGGTTACCCGTAATCTGGCAGCGGAACCGGTAATTGTTCCAACCGGTGGTGGAAGGGGTCACAGTGAGCGTTGCGGTACCGCCTCCCGAGTAGCTGCCATTGGCTCCGGTGAACGGGGTCGTTTGCATGTTCGACCAGTTGGTGCCGCCATCCGTGCTCAGCTGCCATTGGTAAGTGAAAGGACCGTTACCGGTTGGTGCCACTGAGAACGAGGTCGAACTTCCTGCACAAATGGTCGTGTCCTGAGCGACGGTCTGGACATCGGTATCGCATTCCACGAATGCATTGGGGCAGCTCGCCGCGTCGTTACCACCCGATGGGGTACTGCCCGAGATGAAGGAAGCCGTGTTGGTCGCAGGGTTGATCCGGTAGAACCCGCCTGTGCTATTATTGAATGCGTACAATTTGCCGGTGATGTCGCTGAACATCCCTCCGTAGGGCGCTGCTGGTAATCCTGTAACCGCTGTTGGATTGGTGGTTACCGCACCGGTTGCAGGGTTGAGTGTCTGAATGATCCCGTCAGGCGTAATGCCGTAAGCCAGACCGGTCGAAGCCAGATAGGCGATATCGGAAATATTCAACGGTGCGCTGACAGCCGTACCATAATTAGGGCCGGTTTTAAGGGCGTACCCGTTGGTTGGATCGACCAGTTCGAGATAGGTCGCGCGGGAAGGGTCCACATCGATCACATAGTACTCGGCGGCATTCGATGCATAAACAAGCATATAGCCATCAGGGAGCTCCACACCCACGTTGAAGGCGGATGTCGGCAGGTTCGGGATATGGAATACCACCGTTCCAGCTCCCGCACCAATGCGGACGATATCAGAGTTATTGATAGTCCCCCACAGCATATTGTTGGTAGCTGTGCTGTAAATCAATGAGTTGATGCTGTAAGCAGTGGCGGCGCCGATCTGGGTACGTACCCCTGAGCTGACATTGTAGCTGTACAGCGATGAGACGGTCTGTCCGCTGGGTACTGCAACCTGGTAGGCAATCCCATCGAGGCAGCCGAACGGGCTTTGCTGCCCCATCCTGAAATTCTGGTTTGCCATGTTGGCTGCCTGGTTAGTCAGCGCGATTTCGCCTGACAGCGGGGCATTGGCCTGATTGGCCGTGTTGCTGGCGCCTACCACATCTTCGAACACATAATAGGTGCCGGGGATGCGGTTGCCATTGATGTTGGTAGCAGTGTTGGTCAATACGAGCTTGTGACCTGTCAGATTGTTGGGCAGGCCGGTAAATGAATACCCACCCGCGGGACCTACCTGGGTGGAGGCAATGATTGCGCCGGACGCATTTACTACATTGACGTACATGGTACCGCCAAAATTGGTACCGGTTTCGCCGGCGTCGACGACGTTGTCACCGTCGGCATCGACCCAGACGGTCCCTGTGATGTTGACGGCTATGGCTGCCCCATAGCACAGCACTCCCACAAGCAGGAAAAGTGCCCTGATCAATAGATTTTTGTTCATAAGCAAGCGTTTGGTTAGGTGAAAAATTAGGGGATTGAAAATTTATGGTCGGGCCGCGGAGGTCGGGCCGCGCAGGTCGGGCCGCGCGGGATGAACCCGGGGCGACAAAGGTTCCGGGATTAAAATATGCCTGGTGAAGAGGGAAGTGTGGTTGGGATCTAATTCGCGGACAAATATCGAATTAAATGTTTGGTAGACACGATTCGGTTCGTAGATATAGTTCTACAAATTTGCATTGTATTCGTAGAAAATTTTTGGTATGAAAATGCTTCAAATGAATAGAATATCGTGTTGGAGGGGACGGTAGCCTGTGGAAAATACTTCCATGAAATGTGGCTGAACAATGTCGAAACACTGACTTCGACGAACTCTTTTACGCGACCGCTATCTAAGAGTATAGTGCTAACCTCGGGGTAAGCGGTCGATCTCGCGTGCGCCTGTGGACTAATTTTGTATCGCCGCCCGGCCCTGACGGCAGGCGATCAGGAGTGGCTTCCTGTGAGGGCCAGGTGTGAAGTATTCATACCATCAAACACAATGAAATCATGTCAAAGACAACGTGGAATGTAGATGTAGCGCATTCAGAAGTTCAGTTTAAAGTGAAGCACCTGGTCATCTCGACTGTCACCGGTTTCTTCCGTACTTTCAGCGGGTCGGCATCGACGGACGGCGATAGTTTCGAAAACGCCAATGTCAATTTTACCATCGACGTCAACAGCGTGGATACCGGTCAGCCTGGCCGCGACGAGCACCTGCGCAATGCCGATTTCTTCGAAGCGGAGAAATATCCCGAGTTCAGCTTTGTGTCCACTTCACTCAAAAAAGATAAAGGCGACTTATACAAGCTTGTAGGCGATCTTACCATCAAAGGCATCACCAAAGAAGTGGAGCTCGCGGCAGAATACGGCGGCACCGAACGCGATCCGTGGGGTAACACCAAGGTCGGCTTTGAAGTAAGCGGCACCATCGACCGTAAGGAGTTCGGGGTGACATTCAACTCGCTCACCGAAACCGGCGGTCTTGCTCTCGGAGAAAATATCAAAATACTGGCCAACATCCAGCTGGCGAAACAGGCATAGCAGCCATTATTTAGAGTAGCTGACGTGCGAGA
Source organism: Dyadobacter sp. (assembly GCF_017744695.1). GTDB lineage: Bacteria > Bacteroidota > Bacteroidia > Cytophagales > Spirosomataceae > Dyadobacter. Next base: position 822,773 of record NZ_JAGIAS010000002.1, on the reverse strand, counting down.
GGGTGCCCTGTTTCGGGGCGCCCTCTTTTTCTGTAAAGGCTTTTTTATATTAATTTGCATACTCTATTAAATCGCTAGAATACTCCTGGCCCTTGTTTATATGCAAATCGAGATCAAGAATAAGTTGAACGACAATGAGTTGTTCCGGATCAAAAGAATGAAAGAGGTGATCAAAACCACCCATCCGCATGGCCACAAGGAATATCTCGAAATCATTTACCTCACTCACGGGGAAGGTCTTCATCAGATCGACCACCACCGTTTTCCGGTAAGCGGAAACAGCCTGTACCTGGTCATGCCCGGACAGATCCACAACTGGGAGCTGACTGCCATTCCCAAAGGCTTCGTGATCATGGTGCAAAAGGATTTTCTGCTGGGGCATCCGCTCTACGACGTGCTTTTTCAGACCTTTCCGCTCACGTTCAGCAGCGGTTATCGCCTCGAAAACACCGGTACGACTTTCCAGGGAATTTTTGAGCGTATTGAAAGTGAATATGCCGAGCGGCAGCCCAATTACCAGGCCATCGTGCAGACTTACCTGTTGCTGCTATTCAATTTGCTGAAACGCGAAGCGCACATGGACCGAAGCCAGCCAGAACCTCCTTTGCTCAAATCTTTCTTTGACCTGGTGGCAGTACATTACAAATCCAAACACGAGGTGGCATGGTATTCCGGCGAGCTGAATGTGACGCCCAAAACCTTGAACGCCAATTGCCGCAAGTACCTGGATAAAACGGCCGGGGCGGTGATCAGCGAGAAGCTGACGGCGGAAAGCAAGCGTTTGCTGCTGTATTCACAGGCAAACCTGGGAGAAATTGCCTACGAACTCGGTTTTACAGACCCGTCGCATTTCAATAAGTTCTTCAAAAGGCAAACCGGCGTTTTGCCGAGCGTTTACCGCAAGGGTATTTCCTAGATATACCAGTTTTAGGACTGAAAGTACAAAACTCTACTGAATTTGTAGAGTTATTTTTGCCGCATTACGCAACACCATGAACAGGCGGAACTAACCCTTATGAAATTTCTTTTTACGCTTACATTACTTTTGGGCGCACTGGCGTCGGGCCTGGCGCAAAGCCAGATCACTATTACCGGCAAAGTTACCGATCAACAAACTGGCCAGGGGCTGCCTTATGCCTCTGTGGCATTGTACCGTTCTGCCGATTCGACGTTGGTGAGCGGGGTGCTTGCCGATGATAAGGGTACTTTCCAATTTGAAAAACTGAATGTCACTGCGTATTACCTCGAATCGCAATACATGGGGTACCGGAAGTTGCGCACGCCCATACCCGCGCATGCAGGTAATGTGGCATTGCCTCCTGTTGCCATGCAGCCTGACGGCCGGGTTCTCGATGCCGTAGAAGTGACGGGTAACCGGAGCGCTGTTGAAAACAAGATCGACCGGCAAGTGTACCGCGCGGGCGCGTTTCTGGGTAGCCAGGGCGGGACTGCGGTGGATGTGCTTAAAAATACCCCGTCGGTGACGGTCAATGCCGAAGGGGATATCGCATTGCGCGGCTCGACGGGCTTCCTGGTACTCGTGAATGGCAAGCCCGTACAAACCGACGCGGCCGTTGTGCTCAACCAGATTCCCGCCAACAGCATCGAGAATGTCGAAATCATCACCAGCCCATCGGCTCGTTATGACCCGGACGGGAAATCGGGTATCATTAATATTACTACCAAAACGGTCGATAAGAATAGCCAGAGCCTGATTTTGAATGTGCAGGGAGGGCTACCGTCGGTTCATACCTACCATAACCTGAGAAATCCGCAGCGTTACGGCGCGGACGCTGCCTGGGGTATCCGTGCCGGCAAATGGGAGGTGAACCTGAGTGGCAACTACCTGCGAAATGATATCACCGGTAGAAGGGTCGGGGACGTCAACACGACGATCGGTCCTGTTTTTACCTCCTTTCCCTCCGATGGAGAGCGGAGTTTCAAACGGTACAATTACACGGCGCGGGCATCGGTCAGCTACACTGCCAATCCCTCGAATGTGATTTCGGCAGGTTTTTACAAGGGTTATCGCTTCCAGTCGAGAAGGGCCGATTTGGTTTACAACAATACCAAAACAAACCTGGAAACAGGGCAGAACGTGGGGAGGATAACCTATTTCAATTCCAATATCGCGCAAAAAACCGCCGATGTAACGTCGGCTAACCTCGATTACCTGCATCGTTTCGGGGGTAAATCGGAGCTGACATTGTCCGGACTGATCGAATCGGCTGATCTGGACGGGTTGACGACCAATCTCAACCTTTCCGAACCAGGTCGCACGCGCGCATTGCAAAGTACCCGTAACCCGAGCGAAAACCCATTAAATGCATACCGCTTGCAGGCCGACTATGTAGTACCGATTGGCAAAGGAAAACTGGAAACCGGCTACCAATACCGGAACCAGTTGCAGAAAGGTGTATTTCAATATTTGGACCAAAACCTGGAAACCGGAGAGTTTGTGCTCGTCCCGGAGTTTTCGAGCCGGACGCGCCTCGTGAACCACATTCACTCGATGTACGGTCAATATAGCGGGAAATCGGGTAAGCTCGAATATTCGGGTGGTTTGCGATACGAATACGCAACCAGGCGATTTAGTGCAGCAGGTACCAACACGCGCAACCTCGATTTATCCAATTTCTTTCCGTCCGCGCAGTTGCAGTACGCGTGGGGTAAGGGCTGGCGCGGGAAGGCGGGCTACACGCGCCGCGTACAGCGCACAACGAACAACGAGTTGAACCCATTTCCCGAGCGTGAGCACTCCGAAACCCTCGAATCGGGTGACCCCGACATTTTACCCGAATTTATCGGCATGGCCGAAGCAGGCATCGTAAAGGAGTTCGAAAAAGGGAGCGTTTTTGCCACATTATATAACCAGCGGATCAAGAATGTGGTCAATCGGGTCAATAGCGTGTATAACGATACCATCGTCAACCGCATTTACACCAATGCCGGCCTGGCTACCTCATGGGGTGTGGAAATAGGGGGGAATACCACCCTGACCAAGTGGTGGCAGCTCTATGCCGGCGCGAATGTGTACCGGTATGCGATCGAAGGCGGGCTGTTCCGGAACACTGCCGGTGTGAATACGGTGGTGGTGAATACATCGAGCGTAGTATATTCCCTGAATGCAAATACTACATTCAAAATAACCCCTTCTTTGCAGGTGCAATGGGCAATCAGCTACCTGTCGAAACGGGTGACGGCGCAAGGGGAGGACTCCCGGTTCGTGAACCCGGCATTGTCGGTCAAGAAGAGTTTCCTGAAAGGGAGGCTGGCAGCCACATTGCAGTGGCAAAACATGGACCTGGGTATCGTGGGGGCCAACCAGCAGCGTATTTCAACATGGGGCAAGGACTTCTATACGACCACCAACTACATTCAGGAAACAGATATTTTTCTTATTAATCTGAGCTACAACCTCAATCAATTCACCAGAAAAGCCAAACTCCCGGCCAGCGAGTTCGGCGACCGGGAGTTTTGAGGTTACTTGCCGCGAATGAGTTGTAAGGCCTTTTCGAGCGGCTCATCGAGGCCATCGGCAATGCCCTGGATGGTGGGCTTCACCTCTACCTGCGGCACAATGCCGATTTGCTGGGTTTCGCGGCCGTCGGGGTAGTAGACGCCGATACCGCTGATACCTGTACGTATGCCGCCCGGCAGGACAATCGAAGATACGTTGCCGTCGGCCCCGGCTGTGGTGCTGCCGATTACAGTAACGTTTGACGCAGCGGAAAAAGCCATGGTTGTATATTCCGACTGGCTCACCGTATTTTCATTCACGATCACGATCACTTTGCCTTTGTAGTGGTCGGGGTTGGTTGTACCAAGTTTTTGTTCGGATGACCATGTGAACAAGCCGGGTGTTTGCGGTTTACCAATGGTGAATTTTGCAAAAGACTTGTTTTCCGGGAGGAGCATCGGACCAAATGAGAAAACCATAAAATCGGACGGATAACATCGCATGTCCACCACCACACCTTTGCTTTTCAGTATTTGAGGCGTCAGGGCGGGCAGATATGTATTTTTGAATTTCCCCGGGAAAATATATGCGACGTCCTGTCCGAGCATTTTGAAGCAAGTGTCTTTTTTGTTGTAATTAGCGTAAATATTGATCTTGTTGCCAGGATAAAGTAGAATGCTCGCTTTTTGTATTTTTCCTTTCCTGTTAAAGGTGATCGCCAAGGTGGAATCATTACTTCGCAGCAGGTTCGGCGCCAGGGTTTTCAACTGCATTACGTTGTTGGAGCCTGGTGTGTAAGGTTTCAGTTCGCTGATGATCTGTCCAACTGGTTTGCCATTAATTGTCTCGATCGCGTCGCCCGGTTTCAGCCCGGTTTGCTCACCTAACTGAGTATTATAGTAGTCAACGACAACCGGTTTCCCTTCAACAAAACGTAGTTCAATTGGCGCATAGTTTTTCCGAAACGCTTATCAAGCGCGTTATGCTGGCCGTACAGGCTGGCGTGCGAGTCCTTCACACGCGTGATGAGCGCGAGGGCGGCGAGCTTGTACTCGGTTTCATCGGCCGCCATCGCGAACTTAGGCACAAACTCTTCCAGTACCGCATACCAATCCTCGCGGATCAGGGGCTTGTACGGAAAAAAGTACTCTATCATATTCCAGTAACGGAACAGTGAAAGCAGCCTGAAACCCGCATCGGGGTAGGCCATTTCATTGTAGGCACGCTCATTTTTGAAATCAGGGTTACCTACATTAGGATATGAGGCAATGTAGTAGTGCTCACCCGTGCGCCGGGCACGGCGTATTGAATCGAGCTGAGCGAAAAGTTCGGATTTTTCCAGCCATGCCAAATCGGGTTTTATTACCGCATCGGTCGGAATAGCTTCGGGGGAGAGCTCTTTGACCGGTCCGAATTTATTCAGCCATTGAGCAAGCACGCGTTTACGTTCGATATCGTTTTTTGCCGCGATATACGGCGCAGCCACGCGGAAAAGCTCGTAATCCATATTGTAGTTGCCGTCTGCGGCGGCCGGATGATGGTATTTTACAAATCCCCAGATCCTGCCCAGTTTCGCCAGATTGACCGCCTGCTCTTTGGTCATGGAATACCCCGGGCCGATGCCGAGCTTTGATCCTCCATCAAATTCTTTGTCGAGCGCGGCGGGGAATTCCTTTTTGGGAGGTGCCTGCGTAAATGGCTTGCCATCGATGAGTAATTCGAAATTGTCCGCCCAAATCGTTCCAGTGCCGACAAGCAATGCGCCGATATAAATATATTCGGCCTCGGCGGAATAGGGTAGTTTAATACTGTACTGCTTCCAGTCCCGCGTTCCCTTGAGATTTTCGCTTTGCATATTGCTGAATTGCAGTGGTCCTGCTTTTCCATCGATCCGTAGTACCAGCCCGCCCCAGCCCTGCCCGACATCTTTAAATTTAAGGTAACCCCTCACTTCTATTTCCTTGCCGCCGTAAATCGCCGGTAGGGCATTGGCCATACTTCCGAATTGAATATTATCCATTACCGCAGGTGACTGGATACGCAATGCCGCTTTGCCCTGGTATTTTTCTGTGGTATCCACGGAAAGGAAGTAACCCTTTCCCCATTCGATCCACGGCCGTGGCAGTTTATCAGTAGTTAGTTCTTTTTCAAAATCGAGATTGAAGTCTGTCGATGAAGCCTGCTGCGCCAGGGAGATTGTTCCGCACAGCGCACAGAGAAGCGTTGTCAAAATGGTTCGCATGAGTAAGGTTTTTCTTTGTAAAAGAAGGGTTACTAGTGCTGTTACTGTAACCGGATGTGAAAAGAACGTTACCTTATAAATGAGAAGCCCTGCCAAATTACGTCGCAGGGCTTCTTTCATATGCCAGACTTGTTCTTGATTGTAGGCCGTTATTTGGTTTTTTCGAGACGCAGGATATAATCGATACCATCCACGAATTCGGCGCCTTGCGTGACTTTGTCGCTAGCCGGATCATATTCCCGAATGTAATCCTTATCAGCAGTATTCACGGCAATGTATGCTTTGCCGTCTTCCACTGCGACGGCATTCACATCCGTTCGCCTTTGTCGGCGGGGAGGTCGAGCGTTTTGATGAATATGCCGGTTTATACGTCGATAACTGAAAACGAGTGGTCGGCGTCAATCGACTCGCCCTTGGTACGCGTACGCACGATGGCTTTACCATTGCTTTACCGCCTGCAGCCCTAACTACATTACGCTCGAAGGTCGTGTTGAAAAAAATCAAGATTGGAAGGAACTTCAATTATAAAAGCCGTACCGCTTTTTGATTTTCCCTTTTATCGTCGCAGAGCAGGCGACCTGACGCCTTACTATTTCAAAATCTTGTTGGCCGAGTTTGCCGACGACAACAGCCGGCCGGTTTTGTATGATCGCACAGAGTTCGGCACGTTCGACAATTTTGAGTTTTGAGCAGTCGACAAATGATGTGTGATCGAGGTAGTCGCGGCCGTCAGCCGTAAATTCAATATGCTGGCATTGAAGATCCAGGTTGTAGTTGACCTTCATATTGAGTTCAGTATTATTGTATACCGAAGCAAGCGTAAGGCTGTCGGCCGACTCGCCAATCACAATGAAGCGCTTGACTTTGGGCGGAGTCGTGTCTTTGACCATCATCCGAAGGACGGTCCCAATCAATGAAGTCATTTCAAAGGTCGCGGCTCCTGGTGTTCATTCAAATTTGGCCGAATGAATCAGCAACTGGTCTTCGATGTATTTGACCATATCGCTGTCCGCGCCGCCGGCCCTGGCAATGGCAACCGGACTTATTTCTTTGTCTTGCGCCGTTTGATTCCAGGCTTCGTCATGCGACTTGCCTGTCAGGTCGTTAAAGTTGAGATTTTTGTTTTCCCACACAGATTCATCTATGCATTTCATTTCCGATTCGGAAAGAAAATCGAGATCCGGATCGACAATTCCCTGAATTGAAAAACGGTCTAAGGCTGAAAAGTACCGGGCATAGGTCGTACCGCCTTCTTTGACATTTTTGTAGATATCATAGGCAATAGAAGGTACTGGCCCGTTTTTCATCGCGTGGTAATGATCCTGTGAAATAGCCGCACCGTATCTGACGAGGTGTTTCTGTTCAGCGAAGTAGAGAATTTTGAAAAGCTTGTGAATGTCACAGTGCCCGCCGAGCTTTTGCAGAATGTAAAGCAATAAATGGATTGTTCCTTCGATTTTTTCTTCCGATGTGTTCATGACTCAAATTTTTGAATGTTGCCTGTTGATATCACCAGGGGGCAGGTATTGAAGAATGAAGGAACATTTGAGTGCATCAAAGATATGGTTCTTTTGGAATTTTTACAAGATTTATGGAATTTTTCCAAAATTTCTTAACACTCGCGTAACCCGATGTGGCCGCCAGGGTCAGTAATTTTGCCCCTCTAAATACTTGTACCTTTTAGTAACAACCCAAACTAAACCCATGGATTCCAGAAGAGATTTTATTAAAAAGGCGGCGATGCTCGCAGGCGGTGCGGGCGCGGCGAGTTTGTTCCCCGAGTCGGTGCAAAGGGCGATGGCTATTACACCCGACCCGAATACGACTTATCTCGATGCCGAGCATGTGGTAATCCTGATGCAGGAAAACCGTTCGTTCGATCATAGTTATGGCAAGTTGCAGGGCGTGCGCGGCTTCAACGATCCGCGGGCGATCGACCTGCCGAACAGGAATAAAGTCTGGCTTCAGACCGACCTCAAAGGCGATACGTACGCGCCGTTCCGCCTGGACATTAAAAATACGAAAGCCACATGGATGCACGACCTGCCGCACTCGCGCGAGTCGCAGGTAGATGCCTACAACGGCGGGAAATATGATAAGTGGCTCACTTCCAAGCGCTCGGGGCACAAGGAGTACGCCGAAATGCCGCTGACGCTCGGCTATTATGAGCGGGAGGATATTCCGTTCTACTACGCCCTGGCCGATGCATTCACGATCTGCGACCAGAATTTCTGTTCCTCGATGACCCCCACGCACCCCAATCGTTACTACCTGTGGTCGGGCACGATTCGGAAAAAGCCTGAAATGGACTCGCTGGCGGTGGTGCGGAACAGCTATTTTTCGATTAACAAACCGGTAAAATGGAAGACCTTCCCCGAGCGCATGCAGGAGGCGGGTATTAGCTGGAAGTTTTATCAGAATGAAGTGGGCGCGGTGGTACAGTTCCACCCGGGCGTTGGCTCGTGGCTGAGCAATTTCGGCTGTAATCCATTGGAACGTTATGCGCAGTACGGGGTCAAATATTCGAAAGATTTTATCCACTACGCGACCTTGGAGGTGGATAAAATTAAAAAGGATCTTCCAGCATTGAAGGAGAAAATGGATACGGCAACGGGCGCTGAAAAGGATAAACTGAACAAACCCTGGGAGCAACGTCACGCATTGCTGGAACGCCTCGAAGCCGATCTGGCCGAGTTTAGCGAGGAGAATTTCAAAAAACTGTCGGTATTCCGGCAAGATCTGCACCGCAACGCATTTGTGACCAATCGCAACGATCCGGATTACCTGAAACTTTCGTCGATTTCTTACACGGAAGGGGGAGAAACACGCAAGATCGATCTGCCGAAAAGTGATATTTTCTACCAGTTCCGGAAGGATGTGCATGAAGGCAAGCTGCCGACGGTTTCGTACCTGGCTGCACCCCAGAATTTCTCGGACCATCCGTCGGCGCCGTGGTATGGCGCTTGGTACATTTCCGAGACGCTCGATATCCTGACCAAAAATCCGGAGGTTTGGAAGAAAACGATTTTCATCCTCTGCTACGACGAAAACGATGGCTATTACGACCATATTCCGCCATTTTCAATCCCCGATCCGACCAAATCCAACTCCGGGAAGGTGTCTGCCGGTATCGATATCAAGGCCGAGTACGTACCGTTGGAACAGGACGAAACCCAAGTGCCGAAGGCGAATGCACGGGGTGGGGCAATAGGCCTGGGCTTCCGGGTGCCGCTCGTGGTGGCATCGCCATGGTCGCGGGGCGGGAAGGTGTGCTCGCAGGTTTTCGACCATACTTCCATCATTCAGTTTCTGGAAGAATTTACAAGCCATAAGTCGAAGAAACAGGTTCGGGAGGCGAATATTACCGAATGGCGCCGGACGATATGCGGCGATATGAGCTCGGTTTTCCAGCCCTTCGATGCGTCGGCGTACAAAAAGCCGCAACCGGTAAACCGCGAGGAAATCTTGACGACAATCCATAAAGCACAGTTCAAAGACGTGCCGGCGAATTTTAAGGCATTGAATGCCACGGAAATCGGGAAAATTAATGCCAATCCAACCGCATCGCCCTTTTTACCCAAACAGGAACCGGGTACCAGGCCTTCGGTGGCGCTTCCTTACGAATTGTATGTGAATGGCGCGCTTTCGGCGGATAAGGGCTCTTTCGAGATTACGATGCATGCGGGAAATAAGGTATTTGGTCCAAAATCTGCCGGTGCGCCATTTATCATTTACGCTCTCAATCCTTACGAGGGTGAGGTATTGCGGGTGTGGAATTACGCGGTGAAGGCAGGTGATAAGCTGACCGAAAGCTTCCAATTGGCAGCCTTTGAAAATGGCAAATACCATTTGCGGGTGTACGGCCCAAATGGTTATTTCCGGGAATTTGCGGGGCATGCCCAGGAATCTGAGGTGACAGTAAGTTGTGGATATGTTTTGGATAAAAAAGGCAGGCCCACCGGCGAGCTGGAACTCGTTTCTGTCAACAAAGGAAAGAAAGCACTGAAACTTGAAATTGCCGACAATTGCTATCAGCAGAAAAACAGGGAAGTGAGCCTGCCGGGCGATGCGACGGTGAGAACGCTTATTCCAGCGGCCCCCAATCATCAATGGTACGATTTCCAGGTTCATCACGGGTCTGGCGACGTCGTGAGACGGTTTGCGGGACGAGTGGAAACCGGGAAGGAGGGTATAACCGACCCGTTCATGGCCAGCGCGACAAGTAAAATTTGATCAGGACAATAAAGAAATCGCCGGGTTGGGTCTTATTCAGTAAAACTCCAACCCGGCGATGTTTTCAAGACTGCTTGCAATCTGCACCTTACTCACGATACTGTCTGTTCAGACTGTTTCAGCCCAAAAGAAAAAGGGTACCGATAATATCTACGCAAGGCAGAACCTCATTGCCTGGTGCATTGTCCCATTCGATTCCAAAGAACGCAATCCCGAACAGCGGGCCGAAATGCTCAATAAGCTGGGTTTTACGATGCTTGCCTACGACTGGCGCGAGAAGCATATTCCCGAATTTGACGCCGAACTGGAAGCGCTGAAAAAACATCATATCAAATTACAGGCATTTTGGTTGTATTCCGGCCCGAATCCCGAAAACGACAAGAACCTGCCCATTATCCTCGACTTGCTGAAAAGGCATCATGTCAAAACGGAGATATGGTGTATGATCGGCGGGATAAAGGGTATGGACAAAATGACCCAGCAGCAGAAGGTCGAAGCCGTTGCAAAACCTGTGGCCTACATTGCGGATAAGGCTGCTGAAATCGGCTGTACGGTGGGGCTTTACAATCACGGCGGCTGGTACGGAATGCCGGAAAATCAGCTGGAAGTGATGGATTATCTCAAAAGACCGAATATCGGGATCGTGTACAACCTGCATCACGCCGAGGAAGACATCGAACGTTTCCCCCAGTTTTTCCCGAAAATACTGCCGCATTTAATGGCGGTGAATTTAATGGGGCTCCGAAAAGGGAATCCCGTGAAGGTAGTCCCGGTGGGCGAAGGCGACACGGAGGCCGAAATGATCCGCATCATCCGCGACAGCAGCTACCGCGGCCCGATCGGCATCATCAATGAAGAAACGGCACCCGACGCCGAAGTCGGGCTGACGATGAATGTCGATGGTTTGAAGAAGATACTGAAAGAGCAGGGTGATATCCGGGCTTTGGAAACATATAAATAGGGAGGAAAGGGAAGAGGGGATTACTGCTGCATTTCGCGGACTTCGGCGTAACCGTCGAATTCATAAATCGGGCAGCTGGCCGCGATAGCGGTTGCCTCATCGAGGTCATCGGCTTTGAGTAACAGAAAGCCGCCCACGATTTCGGTACCGACCTGATGAATACCCTCGCGGACTTCTCCGGCTTTAATCAAACGGCCATTGAGCGTCAATCCGCTGCCTCCGGCAAGTTTACCTTTGGTACCCCATTCAGCAAACCATTTCGACCAGTTTTCACGATGCGCAGCGATTTCAGCCTCGGTGTGGGACTCTTGTCGCCCGTCAGGTTCGCGGAAAATGACAATGTAATTTTTCATAGTTAAAGGTTAAAGTGGATGCTCCAAAAATAGCAACTCACATCAAACCTGATAAGCGCAAAGTACCTTTTTAATCGCTATTTAATGACCAAGCTGGTACAAATCTCAAGATTTGTACATACTATTCGCAGGCCTCCGGCCGGTCCATACTAAGCTGGCGACATTGCAGCAGTGTCCGGCCGGAGGCCTGCGAATGGTGAGCACGAAGGTCGACCTTCGCGCCTTCCTCCCTCACCTCGCCCGGCTTTGCTCCGTTTCGCCGGTCGATTTGCTGTTAAACATAATTCTCCCGATCCGCCCAAACCGGTACGTCGCGCTGATGCCGAAGAATGCGGTGGAGTAGGTGCGGTGGTAATAAATATGGGTCGCCCCGACGCTGTATCTGCCGTGCACATGGCTTTGGTGAAAAATATCGTTGGCGGTGAGCCTGATCTTCAATGCATTTTTCAAAAAATCTTTTTCTACGCCGAGTGTTACCGTCGACCGGCTGAAATCATTGTAAAGCCCTAGCGACCTTTCGCTCAGGTACCAGGCGAGGAGTTGGATTTTAAAAATATGGTTTACATCAAAAGTATTGCTCGTGTAGGCATAAAGCTGTGGCTTCGGTTTTTGGATTTCGAACCCATATTCATGATCGACCAGGTTGCTGCGACTTACTGTGACGGTGTTGGTAGTATTCCACCATGCGATGTTGAATGTCGCCGTGGCAGTAATGAAGAAGGAATGTTCCCGGGCGAGATTGATGCCCTTCAAAACATAGCTGTTGGGCGAATCGCCACGTAGCGCGGCACCGCTGAGCCGGTCTTTGGTGTACGTATAACCTGCACGGACGTCGAGTTGCTTGTATTGCAGCCCGGTTTCAAACGTATGGATCTTCTCGGGTTGGAGGTTGGGATTGCCTTCGATGGTCGTGAAAGGGTCCTGATAAATCACAAAAGGATTAAGCGCCTGGTAGCGCGGGCGTGTGATCTTTGAAACGTACGAAATGCGGCTTTGCAGGCCATTGGGGAAGTTTTTACTGATAAAAACATTCGGAAATACGTTGAAATAGCGGTCCCCGATGTTCTGTCCGCCCCGCGCCGTGGTATTGAGCGTGTAGGTCGTGTATTCGCCTCGTACACCGGCACCGAATCGCACGTCGCCCTTCCAATTTCCCTGATAATTCAAATATGCCGCAGGTATTTTTTCACGGTACCGGAAGTTGCTGCTTAGCCCCGGATCGGGCAGGAAAGGGCCGTCGCCGGCAGAAACCAGGAAATCGGTACGGGAGCCATTATCCGCATAGCTGAATTTCGCCCCCGTTTCGAGCTTGTGGCCATTTCGGAGTGCTTTGGTGTAGTCGACCTGCGAGCTGGAAATACGGATCCGGACGAGCACATCATTGAGTAACTCGCGACTCGCCGCGCTGTCGCCGGTGAGGCTGTTTTCCGCAATGCGGTCGTGCTGGTCGGTTTTAAATCGCGCATACTGGGTCCCGATAAACAATGCAGAACCCAACGTGTCCAATGCTTGCTGGAAATTGAGGGTAATGGCATGGTTCCAACGCTCCTCGTCCTTGGCGACGCGGCTTTGGTAAAAGCTGCTTCCCTTCGTGTCGGTGAGCGCATTGCTGCTGTTCTGGCTGCCGCCGAGGCTGTTCAGGTTGCCCTTGTAGCTCAGTGATATATAGCTGTTTGTATGCAGGTTCCATTGTGCGCCTGCACCGAAGTTGGAATAGTTACGCAATTTGCGTTGCCAATCGGTAGTAAGGTCCGAATGCAGGTATTCGGTGGGCGAGGGGCGGGTGCGCGTGGTATGCAGCACTTCGCGGCTGTTGCCGGTTTGGAGGGCATAGTTAGCTTGCAATGCCAGCTTGTTGCGCATGTACTGGGCATCCGCGAGGGTATTCAGTTCGCTGCCTGCAAATTTGGTGTAGGCATACTGCTGGGTTACCGAGCCTGTCATGCCGCCGTCTGCCGTCTGCTTTGTAATGATATTGATCACTGCCTTACCCTCGGCATCGTATCTGGCCGACGGATTGGGTATTACCTCCACCCGGGCAATGCGGCTTACGGGAATGGCCGCCATTTGTTCATAGGTAATGGCCTGTCCGTTGAGGAAAATTAAAGCTTCCCCCCGTCCGGCCACACCCGCCCGGCCTTCGGTGAAGATAATGCCGGGCGACCTCCCGAGCAGTTCCGTGGCCGATGTGCTGCCCGCCAGAATGCTGCCCGCAACCTGGATTTCGGTGGTACCATTGGCTCCTTGCCGTACGAGCGGCGCCTGCCCTCGGACAGTCACATCTGCGAGCGCCTGTGCCTGCTCGCGCATGAGGATGGTACCGAGGGCGATTTGCGTGCGGCCGTTCTGATGGATGACGATCAACGTGTCGGCAAGGCCGATGCTGCTCAGCCGTAGCGCGGTGGTTTTGTGCGCAACGCCGGTGAAGGTAATGCTGCCATCCTCGAACGGCGCGCCTTGCAAAAGCGAGGAATCGGGCAGGGCGAGCAGGCGGGCATATACAGCCACCGGCTGCCGGTTAGCACCGACCACCTTACCTGATACCGCATAAGGGTTCTGGGCCAGGGCTATTTGGGTAAACAAAAAAAGGATGGAGAAAATGATGCCGGAAAGCTTCATGGCTGTGACAATGGATCTGGTTTGAGGCAAAAATCCAAAGCGGGCCGCTTCCGCGGGTATGTAAAAGGCGAATCAGGAGTACGGATTTATAAATTCGTACTGCGGTTAATCTGCAATAGGTTGATTAATAGTTAATTGGTAAGAAGATGGCGTGGTGCCTTTTACCTTCTTGAATGCAGCAAAAAAAGTAGATTTGGAATTGAAGCCCACTTCATAACCGATCGCTTCGAGGGTAAGGTGCTGCTCGGTGGCGATCATTTTACAGGCTTCGGCAATCCGCCACTCATTGATATACGTCGTGAAATTTTTGCCCAGACGGTCATTCAGCAAGGCCGAAAGCTGGTGGCCCGAAACCTGTATTTCACGCGAAAGATCGTGCAGTTTCAGATCGGGGTTCTTGTAAATGGCTTTTTCCGTCATCACTTTTTCCAGCTTGCCCAGCCATATTCCGGCGTCGCTTTCATTGAGTTTTTTCGAAACCGGCTTCTCGGGGAGAAGCAAAAACAGTTCATCGGTTTTCTTTTTGTAAATCACCAATGTGATCATCAGGTAGAGGATCAGCGAGAAGGCAATGGAGCCGCTGATATAGGAGGCGAATGGCGCGTTGATCATCGAGGAGAAATACAAAAGGAAGATCAGCATGTTGCCGAGGAAGATCATTGAAATCCAGGTTTCAGCCGGCTTCATGGTGTACGACCGCTGGAATAGCTTCCATAGCAAACCGCGGATGAGAATTCCCGAAGCGAGCAAAAAGCCGAACCATTGCAGGTAGATAGCCCTCGTAATCACTTTCCTCCATAAAATCGGGTAGTCGGCGTAGGGTACGGCGATGCCTATTCCCAACATCATAACCGCCAGTCCAATGAGCGTCCATGTCCAGCGTTTGGGCGTCTTTTCAAGCGGTGTTATCGCGGAGCGTACGAAATAGTACAAAAACGGCCCGATGAAAAAGCAGGCTGAAAGGCCGATTTGCAAATAGATTTTCGGCAATCCCCGGTCGAAATACAGGAAAACCGATTTCGTGATCCGGGCGCCCAGGGCAAGCAGCAGACCCGCCAGGAAGTTGTTGGCGAGGTATTTCTTTTGCGTGAAAAATAGCAGGAATATTCCCAGGAGAATGCCGTTGAACGCACCCACCACGCTGAAAAAGAACAGGAGCTCTTTACCTACATTCATAAAACAGAAGCGATTGTATCCCAAATGTAACTGTTTGATAACCGGTTTTCAAGCACTATCTGCGACTTGTCCGCTTTGATTACACCGATGTTCGGAATCGGACATTCAACTCGCCGTTTTAGTCCCTTAAAACCTGTTTTTGAACGGCTCAGGGCGGCTTGCCGGATTTGGCACGGCATTTGCCCGACATTATCGGAATAAATACGATCAGCCATGAAAAGAACATTTTTGGGAGAACTGGAAGAAGTCGTCCTGCTGACGGTCGCGGTGCTGGGCGATGAAGCTTACGCCGTGACCGTCGCGCAGGAGCTCGACCAGAAGGCAGGCCGGGCCGTCGGGTTCAGTACGGTGCATACCACCTTGCAGCGATTGGAAGAAAAAGGGTTCCTGTCGTCCGAAATGGGTGGGGCCACTGCCGAGCGGGGTGGTCGTCGCAAACGGTTTTTCCGTGTGACGGCATTCGGCCGCAAAGCCTTGCGTGAAGCAAAAGAGGCAAGAGAGGCGTTGTGGAACGCAATGTCGCCTGATACACTTCAATTAATGACCCATTGATATGGACCTGAAATCGCACTCCGGCAGGTCGGCAGGGCCGCCGCGGTGGGCCACCCGCCTGCTGGCGAGCTGGTCGGACCCGGATGCCCGCGAGGAATTGCAGGGAGATATGCTCGAAATGTATGCCTACTGGCGCGAAAGCCAGGGTAAACCTGCGGCCGACCGCAAGTATGCCCTCGCGGCTATTCGCCTCATGCGCCCCTTCGCGCGCCCGAAACGCTCAAACGACTATTCCGAAACCTATTCATTCAGCGCAGCCATGATCCAGAATTATTTCAAAATCGCATTCCGCAACCTCCTCAAAAGCAAAACGTTTTCCGCCATTAATGTCCTGGGCCTCGCGCTCGGGATGGCTTGCAGCCTCATGATCATGCTCTGGATCCGTGACGAACGGGCCGTCGATGCTTTTCATGCGAACAAGGACCAGCTGTACCGGATTTACATGCGCGAGTATTTCAGTGGAAAGGTACAAGGTGTGATCTGGACGCCGGGGCTATTGGCCGAGGAACTGAAAAAATCGGTACCGGAAATCGAGATGAGTACGCCGTATTCGTGGACTAACCAGCAGACCTTTTCCGTCGGAGATAAAATACACAAGCAGGCGACGAACTGGGCAAGTGCGGATTTCTTCAAAATGTTTAGTTACAAACTCCTGCAAGGTACTCCGGAAGGAGCATTGCGCGATAAGGGCAATATCGTCATTTCGCGCAACATGGCTGAGGCGTTTTTTGGAAGTCCGGAAGCAGCCATCGGAAAAGCGATTCGCTATGACAACCGCAAGGAAATGACCGTATCGGCGGTTTTTGAGAACATTGGGGCCAACAGCTCGCTGCAATTCGATTGCCTCATGACCTGGAATGCCTATGCCGACGACAATAGCTGGGCCAAAGACTGGGGCAGCACCGACCCGCTGACGTTTTTCAAGCTGCGGAAAGATGCTGATCCTGCCAAAGTGGAAGCCAAAATCCTACATCTGCTCGACAAGACAAACCGCGATGCCGGCAAGCCCTACAAAACCCAGCTTGCCATGCAGCCTTTTCATGAATATTATCTCAACAGCAATATCAAAAACGCGAAGATGGACGGAGGGCGCATCGAATACGTGCAGCTGTTTAGCTTCGTCGCGGTGTTCATCCTGCTGATCGCCTGCATCAATTTCATGAACCTCGCCACCGCACGCTCGTCGCGCCGCGCCAAGGAGGTAGGCGTGAGGAAGGTGGTCGGCGCGATGCGCTCCATGCTCGCCGGACAGTTTATGGGCGAGGCACTCCTGATAGCGACGCTTTCGGCGATATTGGCCGTGTTGCTGGTGGCCTTGCTATTGCCTGCATTCAACAGCCTTACAAGCAAGCAAATCGCATTGCCTTATGCAGCGCCAATGTTCTGGGGCATTATAGCGGGTCTGCTGGTGACGACCGGTCTGCTGGCGGGAAGTTACCCCGCATTATTCCTGTCGTCGCTCAATCCTGTCCGCATTCTCAAAGGGGCTTTGAAATTCGATTCGAGCTCGGTGTGGGTACGGAAAGGGCTGGTCGTCTTTCAGTTTGGATTGTCGGTGATTCTTATCGTGGGAATGATCATTATTTACAGGCAGGTTGGTTTTGTCCAAAACAAAAACCTGGGCTTTGACCGTGAAAACCTGGCATACTTTCCGCTTGAAGGCGAGCTGTCCGGCAAATTTGAGGTACTGAAAACCCAACTGACGGAAGTAGCGGGTGTTAAACTGGTGTCGCATATGACCGCCACGCCGGCGTCCAACGGCAACGGTGCCGAAGGGATTACCTGGCCCGGCAGCGACCCGAATGCACTGGTGCGGTTTACGCCGGTGGGGGTAGGTTATGATTTTGCCAAAACGATGAACCTGAAAATGGCCGCCGGTCGCGATTTTTCGAAAGACTTCCCTACGGATTCGTCCGGGGTGATTGTCAATGAAACGGCGATCAAAGTAATGGGCCTCAAAGATCCGGTGGGCCGGGAAATTAATTGGGGTAAATCGAAAATACATATTGTGGGTGTTTTAAAGGATTTCCACTTTCAGTCGCTGCACACGGCGATCCGCCCGCTCATCGCCTACCTCGGGGTAAGGGAGCCGCAAGGAAGTGTGATAATCCGCATTCAGGCGGGCAAAACGCCTGAAACGCTGGCTGCGATCGAGCGGATATGCAAGCAGCTTAACCCCAATGTGCCGTTTACCTACGCATTTACAGACCAGGAATACGCACGCCAATACCAGAGTGAGCAGGTTGTGGGTAAACTGGCAGGCTATTTTGCCTTTCTGGCGATATTCATCTCTTGCCTGGGGCTATTTGGTCTTGCCGCATTCACTGCTGAACAGCGAACCAAGGAAATCGGCGTCCGTAAAGTGTTGGGGGCTTCGGTTGCGGGGATCGTGGGGCTGCTTTCCAAAGACTTTCTGAAACTGGTTGTGATGGCCATCGTATTGGCGTCGCCGGTAGCCTGGTACATTATGAAGCAATGGCTGCAAGGTTTCGCCTACCAGATCGACATCGAGTGGTGGATGTTCGTGCTGGCAGGGGTGATCGCCGTATTGATTGCCATTTTTACGATCAGCTTTCAGTCGATCCGAGCTGCGACTGTGAACCCGGTGAGGAGTTTGCGGAGTGAGTAGACCATGGACGGGCGACCGCCGATCAGTTGTGGGTCGGCCCACACCCTCGCTATACTTTTGGATACTACCCTGAACCCCTGACTCCGGAATCTAAAACCCGTCTTGCTGGTTGTATTTTCGACGCCGCGGTAATACGTGGCGGGACACAAAGACGAAAATCAAACAGGAAATGGAAATAGGAATCAGCATGTTCGGGGATCTGGCATTTAACAATGAGACCCGTTCTTTTCAGTCGCCGCAGGAGCGCTTGCAGGATATGTTGGAAGAAATCAAGCTGGCCGATGAAGTCGGGCTGGACGTGTTCGGGATAGGCGAGCACCACCGGCCGGATTTCGCGGTTTCGACGCCCGAGATCATTCTGGCCGCAGCGGCTTCCGTGACCAAGCGTATCAAACTTACCAGCTCGGTAACCGTATTGAGCTCTGCGGACCCGGTGCGGGTTTACCAGAATTTTTCGACGGTAGACCTCATTTCCGGTGGCAGGGCGGAGATTACGGTCGGCCGGGGCAGTTTTATCGAATCGTTCCCGCTTTTCGGGTATGATTTGAACGATTACAATGGCCTGTTCACCGAAAAGCTGCAATTGCTGAAAGAAATCAATGAAAACGACGTGATCACCTGGAAAGGCAAGTTCCGCGCGACGCTCGACCGGCAGGAGGTTTTGCCCCGCGCCGTGAACAACAACCTGGAAATATGGGTGGCAGTGGGTGGCACGCCGCAATCGGTTGTACGTGCTGCAAGGCTAGGCTTGCCGTTGATCATCGCGATCATTGGCGGTATGCCTTCGCAATTCAAGCCGTTTTTTGAATTATATAAAACAGAATACCTGGAAGCAGGCCATGATCCGGCCAAAATGCAACTGGCTACGCATTCGCACGGCCTGGTGGGGCCCGATGGAAAAGCATTGAGCGATTTGTATTTCCCGTCGTATGCGGCTCAGATGGATCGCGTCGGACGTAGCCGCGGGTGGGCGCCTTATACGCGTGCGCAATTCGAAGGCGGACAAAGCCGCAGCGGCGCATTGTTTGTAGGCGAGCCTAATGAAGTGGTAGATAAGATCCTCTATCATCAGGAGATGTTCGGCCTAACGCGCTTTCTCATGCATACGGATGTAGGTGCGCCTGCACATAAGGATTTGATGAAGTCGATCGAACTGCTCGGAACGCACGTTGCACCGGCTGTAAAAAAGGCTCTTACAGTGAATCAATGACGTTTTTGAAGCGGGTGCCGCAAACGCACCCGCTTTTTGTCGCAACAGGCATCGCTCCGTTTCCCGGAAACCCGGCAACTTTGTAACATCAGTCATCACTAAAAAACACAAAGAAATGGAAGCGACAACACAACCTGTAACTGTACAAGCGAATATCAATGCACCGGTAGCGGACGTCTGGAACAAATGGAATGCACCGGAGCACATTACCCAATGGTGTTTCGCATCCGACGACTGGCACGCCCCCTTTTCTGAAAACGACGTGCGGGTAGGCGGCAGCATTAAAACCACAATGGCGGCGAAGGATGGCAGTTTCAGCTTCGATTTCGGTGGTACCTATACCGAAGTAGAGGAAAACCGCTATCTGGCCTATACTTTGGGCGATGGCCGCAAAGTGACCGTTTTGTTCGAACAGGACGGCAATGGTACCAAAGTAATAGAAACATTCGATCCTGAAAACACGCACCCGGTCGAGTTTCAGCAGGCTGGCTGGCAGGCGATTCTTGACAACTTCAAGAAATACGCGGAGCAATAATTGAAAGGATTACAATGCATTGCAGGCGCGGCCCGGTCGGTAAGATCGGGCCGCGCGCTTTTGTGGTATATTCAGATACAATACTTCCGGATCATGTCATGCTCAAATCCTTTCTGTCGGGCAAGGCGGTAGAGCCATGGCAGGAAAGGGTTGATCAATGCCTGTTTGCCGGCCAGCCGCATGTCGCTGATCATGAGCACGACCGATGCGTGCAGGAGGTCATCCCAGGTTTTTATTGTTGCCCTGCCGTCATTGGCCAGGCCGTAAAGCATTCGTAACGAATATTCAAAACCCTCGTGGCCGGGTTCTATCACGACCCGGAATCGGGTTGGCTTCTGGCCGGGATTGGCGAAATTATGGGGTACTCCAATGGGCACCGTGTATTGCTCGCCGGGTTCGAGTAACAGCTTGTTTTGGCCGATCTGCACTTCCAGCGCGCCTTCGACGGGAATGAATGTCTCTGTGAAATTCAAATGCTTGTGCAGGCCATTGCCGCCGCCCGGCCGTAGTTCGATCTCCATTTCCGACCGGCGGTTACCACTTTCGGCAGCGGTGGTAAGAAAGGTTACGGTGTATTCGGGATTGGAAATGACGCGTCGCAGCGTCTCCTTTTGCATGACTTCCTGTTCGGTAAAAGTTTCCATGGCGATTTTGACTAGTTTTGACTGACTACGCAAAATAACCCTGATCGCGGCTCGCTATCGATGACGTTTTGCGACAGAAATGTGGCACTTTACGCCAATAGGAATGACCGACCCGGCGACCCGGCGACCCGGCGATCCGGTCAAAATTGATTTTCATATGTACGGGAC
Organism: Dyadobacter sp.; assembly: GCF_017744695.1. Lineage (GTDB taxonomy): Bacteria > Bacteroidota > Bacteroidia > Cytophagales > Spirosomataceae > Dyadobacter. Next base: position 801,991 of record NZ_JAGIAS010000002.1, on the reverse strand, counting down.
TGTCCGGGTTTTGAGGAATATCGTTTACGCCGCAGCCGAAAAAGGCGGTGACCTGAACAAACTCTGCGCCACGTTGGGCATCAGGCCGGGTGAATTGAATGATGCCGAAAAGCGGATCGAAGGCCTGCGCCCGATTGTCGATTTGTGGAGGGAAGTAGTGGCGACAACGCGTGATCCTTTGTTCGGTTTGCATTTGGGGCAGGTCAATAACCCGTCTATTTTTGGTGCGCTGGGCTATCTGATGCAAAGTTGCCGGACGCTGAAAGAGGCCTATTGGGAAGTCGTCAAATACCAGCAAATGGTTTCAGGCTGGATTTCTTATGATGTAGTGGCAGGGAAAGAGCTGGAATTGGTTTTTATGGTAAATCCGGTCTGGCAGGAAGCATCCCCGGAAACGGCCCGGCAAGCCGTTGAGATGGCCATGGGTGGCGTCCTGAACTATATGTACATTCTTACGGGTAAGAAAATACGGCCGTTGCGGGCCGAATTCGCTTATCAGAGCCCCCTGTCGAGGATCAGCTACGAGGAAGTATTGAAATGCCCGGTCTCCTTTGATAAAGCGCGGAATAAAGTTGTTTTCGAAGGCATGGTGGCGGACATGCCGCTCATCAGCGCCGACGAATCCCTGTATGCCTCCTTTGCGCAGATCCTTCGCGAGAAGAGTGCTGCGAGCGGACAGTCGGGCCGGTTTGGCGGGCAGGTCAGGACGGTGATCGCGCGCGACTTCGGGGGCAAAATCCCTTCCCTGGAAATCATGGCAGCCCATATGAACATGAGTGAGCGGTCGTTCCAGCGGCGGTTGCAGCAGGATGGCGATACCTATCGCTCACTGGCGGCGGAGATCAAGAAGGAGCTGGCGGTGAATCTTTTACAAAATACGGATGCCACAGTGCACGCCATTTCGGAGGTGTTGGGTTATACCGAGCCCAGCGCATTTCACCGCGCATTCAAGAGCTGGACACACACCAGCCCTGGACGGCAAAAGTATTTGCCTGGCTCATCAGAAAAATAGTAGATCGCAGTTCCTGCTACTTTATTACTTTTGATGTTCAGAATTCAAAAGTAAATGCAATCCCGAATAACATCCCGTCTCACCAACCGCCAAAAATGGGAACTTGGTCTGGGCTTCGCGGTCATATATGTGCCGATACGCATCTATATGAACGTTTTGCAGATCGATATGCCCATATTCTGGCATCGCCTGCCGCTGTGGACGATGGAGCTGCTTTTCAGCATTGCCTTTTTTATTCTTTGGATCAATGTCATCGAGTGGCTCCAATATATTACCTCCCGTTTTCTTGGCGAGGATTTCCCGGAACGTTTTCGTGTGGTGAACCAGGCTATCATGCTCGTCGTGGCGATTGGTTTAGCCATGGTGTTCAATCACTGGTACCGCTACCTGTGGCACTGGATGGAGGCGGTTTTTGAAAAGGGCAGTTTCGATGTGCTGCCTATTACGCTGAACAAGACTCCCGTGCTGAAACAGCGGGCTAATACGAGCATTACGGTACTGGCACTGATGGCGGAATACTACCTCGCGGCCAACAAGCGCGTGTACGAGCGCCTGCAAAGGGTGGTGATCAACGAGGAGCGTTTGCAGAAAGAGAACGCAACGGCCCATTTCAATGCGTTGAAGAACCAGGTGAGCCCGCATTTTCTTTTCAATAATTTCAGCGTGCTCACGACGCTGGTGGAAACCAACCAGGAGCTTTCTGTTAAATTCATCAATCAGCTGTCCAAAGCCTACCGGTATATCCTTGAAAAATCGGTTTATGATTCCATTAAACTGGCTACGGAGGTCGAATTTCTGGAAACTTACATGTTCCTGCTCATGATCCGGTTTGAGAACAAACTGAACCTGGATATCCGGATCTCGTGCCAGGAAAAGGATAAATACTCGATCGTGCCGTTAACATTGCAGCTGCTCGTGGAGAATGCGGTGAAGCATAACCGGATGTCGACCAGCAATCCGCTGCTGATCACGATTGCCGTGGAAGGCGATTACCTGGTGATCAGCAACCCGCTGCAAGTCCGGGAATTGCCCGAATCGTCGACACGGCTCGGCCTTCAGAATATTGTGAACCGCTATAAATTGCTGATCGACAAGCCGGTGATGGTTGATAAGACCGACGGCTGTTTTACCGTTAAAGTGCCGTTGCTTTCATGAATGTACTTATTATAGAGGATGAGTCGCTGAGTGCCAACCGCCTGGAAAGCCTGGTCGGTAAATATGATCCCAAAATCAACGTGATGGCAAAGTTGTCGTCGGTGAGGGAGAGTATCCAGTGGCTGAGCGAACCCACCAACATCCGACCGGATTTGATTTTCATGGATTTGCATCTGGAAGACGACCTTGCATTCAAAATCATCGAGGAACTGAAACTGACGGTCCCGATTATTTTCACAACCGCGTATTCGGAATATACACTCAAGGCATTCAAAGCCAATGGGATAGATTATCTGCTGAAACCGGTCGATAAGGTCGAACTCACAGCGGCGATCGACAAGTTTGTGGCATTGCATGGCAAACCTGCCGCTACTCCTGCGCCGGATTTTGCGGCATTGATGGCCATGTACCAATCCGGCAGCGAAGAGGGGTACAAAGAGCGCTTCCTGGCATCGGCAGGCCCGAAGCTATTCAGCATTCGAACGGGCGAGATCGCCTATTTCACCATCGAACAGAAAGCGACGTTTCTCCGGACATTCGACGGCCAGCACCTCGCAATGGATTACAGCCTCGACAAACTGGCGCAAATGCTCGATCCCAAAGAGTTTTTCCGCATCAATCGCTCGCTGATCATCGCATTGAACAGCATTCGCTCCATTTACACTGTTTCGGCAGGCCGGTTAAAATTGGAACTGACGCCGGCTGCCTCGCAGGAGGTCTTCGTTAGTGGCGACCGTGTGGCCGACTTCAAGCAATGGCTGGGTAAATAGTTTACTGGTAACGCAACCGTTTTCGTTCTTCCCCGCAAAGCCGGCATTCGGCTCCTGAAATCCGGCATTGAGCACCTTTGATTTTTTGGTTCGGGTATTGGTAAACATCTTTGGTTACTGACTGTGTTTTTGCGAAAACCAACAGTAAGTTGACCATAAACCTAAACCCTGTGTTTCGTGGACGTCGCGAAGGCGGACACGGGATGAGGTGGCTATTCCTAAACCCTTCTTCAATGTGATGAAAGAACTCAATATCGATCAAACCCTGAACCTGGTAAGCTGCGAGGCCCGTGAGCTCGAACAGTCATCCCGCTATGGCGGCTTGTTTGGTATTGCATTTGTCACGGAGGGGGAGGGTGTTTTATCCTGCGACGATGATTCGTGGCACTACGAAGAGCAGGCGATCTTTCTCCTTTCCCCCGGCCACCCAATCCATTTCAAGTCCTTTTACAGGACCAATTTGCTTACCATCTTCTTCGATCCGTTCCGCATCGCCGGGGCGGCGGATCCTCTCAACAGCTTTACGGGCATGTTCCGCGCCGTGCGTGACCTGTTTTCGGTGCCCAGCTTCCTTCGCCAGAAAGAGCTTCGCAACGAAACCGACCGACTCGCAGTTACGCACCTCGTGAAGCTGATCGAAAGGGAGCTCGGGCATTTACAGGATAGCAGTCGCGAGTTGGTGGCGAACTCGGCAGCATTGCTCGTCAACCTCGTAAAAAGGAATTTGCCCGATATGCAACGCCCCGAACCGGGCACGCAATACGGCGAGGAAACCGACCGCGTGCTCACCGAGGTACGCAAGATGTTGGAGCACAGCGGGCACCTTACCATTCAGGAAATAGCCGCTGCGATGAAAATGTCGCAATACAACCTCAATAAACTGGTGATCAAAGGCACTGGCGAGACATTGAAGGCTATTATTTCGCGGTACCGGTCGGAGCTTTCCGGCAATAAGCTAGTTTCGACCGCCGACCACTGACCATCGACGGCCGACGGCAAATAGTTTGGTGCTCTGCATCGGTCGTCAGCGTTCGGCGGTCAGTCCCCTTTCTCCACAATTCCTTCCACTTCCCAATCCATCAACTTCCGGCCGTAAGCTTCCAGCGCTTCAATGGCGGGCATCGACTGTATTGCGCGTTCCGTGAGGGTATATTCAACTCTGGGTGGTTTCTCACGGAAAGTGGTTCGGGTTAACATTCGTTTCTTTTCCAGGTCGCGAAGCTGGGTATTCAGCATTTTGTCGGTAATGTGCGGGATCGCGTTTTTTAGATCGCCGTAGCGCAGCGGACCATTTGCGAGCGCACGAATCACCGGGATTTTCCAGGTCCCGCCGATGTACGCCATCGCAAATTCAATAGGGCTGTAATAGACCCGTTTGTCGTGGATGAAATCTTGCATGCCCCAAAATAAAGGAATTGGCAGACAAGATTTCGAAGTGTATCCTTTATCGTCAAAAAAGTATATAAAGGGAATTTTAAAATTCCATGCGCTAGGTTTGCCGGCTGAACCAAAAGCCAGTTTTATGAACGAAAAAGATTGGACTACCGTGCCGGTACTGCCCTGTAAAGCCATTGGCGAAACGCTTGCATTCTGGGAGAATCTGGGTTTTACGATTACCTATCGGCAAGACAGGCCGTATCAATATGGCGTCGTCGAACGGAACGGGCACCAGCTGCATTTTGTGCGCGTGAAAGGTGCGGAAGCCGGCTATATCGGTTGCCTGATGATGGTGCAGGACGTCGGACAGGTATATACCAACTTCACCCGGGCATTAAAAGCAATGCTGGGAAAGGTACCCCATACCGGTATACCCCGAATTTCCAGAATGCGTCCCGGCCAATCCCGCTTCACAATTACCGATGTCTCGGAAAACGCCGTTATCGTGATTCAGTTTGGTGAAAAAGACCAGGTCGAATACGAGGACGCCGACCCGGCTACGCTCACGCCGTTGCAAAAAGCCATTTCGCTCGCCTTACGCCTGCGTGATTTTAAGGAGGACTATCCCGCGGCCGTGAAAGTGCTCGATACGGCATTGGCGAAAATGGGAGAGGCCGAGTCGGCAGAGGACGAGGTCAAAGCACGCGGGATCCGGAGCTCTCTGACGGACTTGATGGAAGATTTGGAGCGCGATGGGCACTTGTCGTCAGATGGTAAATTATGGATTGACGTTTCTGCGCCATAACTTTGGAGCAGATGAAATTCGTGGTTTATGCGTATTTGGAGGAGATTCTCTTACATTATTGTGTCTGTGCTGCTGGTGTGGTTCAGTATAGTTATTGTCAAAAAGTATAAACGGCTAAGCTTGCCGCAGTCCTATAATGAAGTGGACAGCCTGAGTTTGATGCTGAGCGATGTGAGGACAGCTTACCCCACCGTTTCCACCATCAGCTTCAACAGCAACACGGATACCGGCAGAAAAGGTGTTTTGTATTTTAAATCTGCGCTCGCCCTGGCGCCGATTGTCGTTACCCTCGATGAATCCGACACGACGCTGCTCCTCAACGACCCCGCACTTCCGGCATTGCCCCGGGAAGATTACGAGTGTCTGCTTTCGGGTGGAAATAAGAACCTCAATTATACACTTGTCCGGGTCAAACGCTGATATGTTGATTTTTTTGTTGCTGGTCGTTTTTTTATTCAGTATCCATTTTCTCATCAGAACATCTGCCAGGCTGGACGGCATGCTTACTTATCCGCTTGCTTTCGCGTTGGTATTGGCGATGGTTTCCTACGGTTATTACCTCAGTCTGGTGTTCGGTATCGGGTATGAATGGGTCTTTGCGGGTTTCACTGCGCTGTCCGGCCTGCTTTGCTTTCAGCTTTTCAAAGCGGGTAAAGCCACATTGTCGCTGAAACAGCAGGACTTTCGCGATATTTTATGGTTGCTGGTGTTCGCCCTCACCATTACCATGCTTTTTAGGGCGCGCATCCACCGCTGGGGCGACTGGGACGCGTGGGCGATTTGGAACCTGCATGCCAAATTTCTTGCGGATGCAGACCGGTGGCGGCAAATGTTCACCAGCAAAATGGCCCCGACGCACCCCGATTATCCGCTTATGCTGCCGTCAGTGGTCGCTTTTTTCTGGCGGGCAAGCGGAACTGTATCACCGGTTGTACCGATGCTGGTCTCGAACTTGGTGTACGTGGCGGTACCGATCACGGCATTTCTCGCATTGCGGCGGAACGGTTACCTGCTTATGGCGGTGGTTTCGGTGGCTATTTTTGTTTCCGATCATAAATTCAAGGAGCTGGCCGCTTCCCAGTATGCCGACACGCTGCTGGCACTCTTTATTCTGGTCGCTTTCATTGTTTATAGCGAAGCAAAATCTGTGGGGCGGCTGCCGGCGTTTGTCCTGCTGGGCCTGTTTGTGGGAAGTAGTTCGTGGATCAAAAACGAAGGCCTGCTCTTTTTTGCCGTTTTTTCGGTCACATTTTTGTTTTTTCATCGCAAAGAACCTGCCCGAATAGGACTGTTTCTGGCCGGGGCGGCATTGCCGCTTTGCGTCCTGCTTCATTTCAAACTGACGCTCGCCCCTCCGAACGACCTCATTCACGAGGGCAGGAGCGGAAGTATGCTGTCACTTCTGCTTCAACCCAGCCGGTATCTGCTGATCGCCGGCCAGAGCTTTCGAATGCTGGTAACGGAATATTGGGTTTTACTGGTATTAATGGGCGGGCTGCTGGTGACGCGGGCCCGATGGACAAATACGCTGCCTTTCTGGGTATTGACGCTACTTTTGGCCGGTTACTTCGCCGTGTATCTGACCACACCGCACGACCTCGACTGGCATGTGCGTAATTCCGTTGACCGGTTATTGCACCACGTGTATCCGGCCGCCGTTTACCTGCTTTTGATGAGATGGGCAGGTCCGCGGACCATGCAGCCGTCACTGGTTGAGCAGGCTAAGGACGATCTTGTTAAAATCAGTCAATAAATGATTAAAAGCTGAGACGTCAGCGTTGGGTTTTTAGGGTATTTTTGGTAAAATCCAACCATCATATCCTGAATCCTATGACGCATATCTATGTAATACGCTCGCGTTGGGCTAGTTTCCTGTTTTGCTGGCTCGTCACTTTCGGAGCGGCGGCACAATCTTCCAAATCGAAATTTAACCTATATGAACAAACCAGCGAGGTAGCCGGATTGGTGATCCGGTATGCGCAGGATATTCGCGCGATCAGCTATTTCTACGGGCCGATGCCTGGAAGCGGTCGTGGTCAGCAGGGTGGGGCTCAGGCCTTGAACTCACCGGAGGAAAGAAAGCGTCTTCGAGAAGTGGATAACGGCTATCTGGCACAGCTCGCGAAGCTGGATTTCGATGCGATGAGTATTTACGGTAAAGTGGATTACCTGCTGCTGAAACGCAATATCGAGGACCATTTGCTCACGCTGAGCCAGGAAGAAAAGGAATACGGGCAAATTGAAATGTACATTCCATTTGCCGCCGGGATTTATGATTTGGAAAAAGGCCGCCGGCGCGGCGCTACCGTAGATGGACAGGCAGTGGCGGGCAAACTGAACGACCTGCAAAAGGAGCTCAAAAAGGCCGAGGAATCATTTAAAAAGCTCGAATCGCTGGATATGCCCTTGTCGCGGATGGGGGCGGAGGCTGTCAATGGCCTCGAAATGCGTTTGAAAAGTACCTTTGAATTTTATAATGGCTATGACCCGCTGTTTACCTGGTGGGTACCAAAGCCTTACAAAACGCTGGACAGCACGCTGACAGCGTATTCGAAACTGATCCGCAGCAAGGGTAAGCTCAACACGGCCCAAAGGGAAGATATCAGCGGCATTAAGGGCGTTCCAATCGGTCGGGACGAGCTGATTCGCCAGTTAGGGACTGAAATGATCAGCTATACACCCGATGAACTGATTGAGCTGGCTAACAGGGAATTCGCGTGGTGCGATAAGGAACTGCTGAAAGCATCCGCGGAAATGGGTTTCGGAAATGACTGGAAGAAGGCGCAGGAGAAGGTGAAAAACAGCTATGTGCCGGCTGGTACCCAACCCGAGCTGATCCTGAAACTATACAATGATGCGAAGGAATTTATCCTCAAAAACAATCTTATCGACTATCCTGAAATAGCGGACGAAACCTGGGGTATGCAAATGATGACGCCGGAAAGGCAATTGGTGAACCCGTTTTTCCTTGGGGGAAGGGATATCATCATTTCGTATCCGACCAATACCATGGCGCACGACGACAAACTGATGAGTATGCGCGGTAACAATCCCTATTTCTCGCGTTCGACGGTGCATCACGAGCTCGTTCCGGGCCATCATCTGCAATATTATATGAATAGTCGCTACAAATCCTACCGCAGCGATTTCCGGACGCCATTCTGGACCGAGGGCTGGGCATTGTATTGGGAGTTACTTTTATATGATAAAGGCTTCGCCAAAACGCCCGAGGAGCGTATCGGAATGCTTTTCTGGCGTATGCATCGCTGCGCACGCATCATTTTCTCGCTGAACTACCACCTCGGCCAATGGACACCGCAAGAATGCATCGATTTCCTGGTCGACCGCGTCGGTCACGAGCGCGCGAATGCGGAAGGAGAGGTAAGGCGTTCATTTGAAGGGAATTATAGTCCGTTGTATCAAGTGGCTTACCTTATTGGCGGCTTGCAGTTGTTCAGTCTCAAGAAAGAACTCGTCGACAGCGGAAAAATGACGTTCAAGCAGTTTCACGACGCAGTAATGAAGGAAAACAACATGCCGATCGAGATGGTACGGGCAACATTGACCAACCAGTCGTTGAAATCGGATTTCAAAACCCAGTGGAAATTTTACCAGTTTAAATAACCTTCATAAATCACTCCTATATCATGAATTTCAAGCAAACAAGCCGCTGGCTATGCCTGGTGGCGACGCATTGCCTGGTAACCGGTGCGATCGCGCAAAAAACGGGACCGGTGAAGTTTACGGTTTCGATGGCGGAGCCAGCCAATCACACTTTTCATGTCACGATGGATTGGAACGCGGCTGGGAGCGACACTACGCTGCTCAAACTTCCCGATTGGCAACCCGGCTATTACCAGTTGATGGATTACGCTTCGAACATTGACAAGGTGGTGGTGAAAGACGGCAAAGGTAATACGCTGCCATGGGTGAAGTCGGGCAAAAACGGGTGGGCGATTGCGACCAAAGGTGTACATGACTTGCACGCGGAATACGACGTGAAGACAACCCGCAAGTTTGTAGCGACCAGTTATCTGGATGAGGAACATGGCTACCTCACACCCGCGAGCCTGTTTATGCATGAAGCAGGCAAACTTAAAACGCCTTCCGAAGTGACGATCAAGCCTTTCGATGGTTGGAACTGGGTCGCGACCGGGCTCGACTCGGTGCCGGGGAAAGTATTCACTTATGTTGCCCCGGATTTTGACATATTATATGATAGCCCGTTACTGGTCGGCAACCTCGAAGAACTACCTGCATTCAAGGTCAAGGGGATCCCGCATCGTTTCATCGGTTACAAGCTGGGGAATTTCGACAGGGTCAGGCTCATGTCGGATATTCAGAAGATCGTTGAAAAGGCCTCGGCGCTCATAGGCGACATTCCTTACAAGCACTATACCTTCATCGCCATCGGCCCAGGGCAGGGCGGTATCGAGCATTTGAATTCGACCACCATCAGTTTCAGCGGCGACCAGCTCAATTCACGCGGATGGAACGGCATGCTGGGCTTCATCACCCACGAGTATTTTCATCATTATAATGTCAAACGCATCCGGCCCATCGAGCTCGGGCCGTTTGATTATGATCAAGGCAGCAAAACCAATATGCTCTGGGTGTCCGAAGGCCTGACCGTTTACTATGAGCCCGTGATCATGCGCGCTGCGGGCCTGATGGGCGAGCAGGAGCTGCTCGATTTCTTCAAAAAGCAGATTAGTAATGTGGAAACCAAGCCCGGTCGGCTGTTCCAAACGTTAGCCCAGGCCAGCGCCGAAACCTGGTCGGACGGTCCATTCGGCCGCACGGGCGATGCGGTAAACAAGACTATCTCCTATTATCAGAAGGGCCCGGCGGTAGGCTTGCTTTTCGATCTCGCCATCCGTCACGAAACCAAGAACAAGCGCTCGCTCGACGATGTCATGCGGAACTTGTATCAGGATTTCTACATTAAAAAGGGACGCGGTTTTACGGAAGAAGAGCTACGCGCTACGATCGAAGGCGTTGCCGGAACTAAGCTCGACGAATTATTCAGCTACATCTACACGACCGCCGAGCCGGATTATAAGAAGTACCTGGGTTACGCCGGACTGGATATTGACGTGACGACCGACAAGCATTTCGGGACATTTGAGATCACCCAAAAGGCGTCGCCCAGTCCTTTGGAGCGGGAGATATTCAGGAGTTGGAGTCGGGGGGAGTAGAAGTTCTTTCGCTCTCCATCAGTGCAATCAGAGGGGCCAGTATCTCACGCGCCTTGTCCAACTTCTCAGGAAAATGAACCTTGCCTTTAAGATGACTCATATCCTTGATAATCATTCTTCCGTTTGATTCATCTGATTTAGTATTTGCAGTCGTTGCCATAGTGTCTGTTGGTTTTCCCTTCTAGTTAATAGGAAGGCCAGGTAGTCTTTCCCCTTTGCAAATTCTTCCCAGTAATTTATTTTACAATATCCAAAAATAACGAATTTGTGCTGAATTTCAAGTAGATGCCCGTGGATGCCAATGCGGTACAACCGTGTTCTGGCATGCGTGCTTCCGGTTGCAAAAATGATTGCCTGCGGATGATTGGATGTGAACTCGTCAACAGTGGCTGCTACCGTTGCCAACACCTTTTGAGTATCGCCGTTATTGGAAACTATTCTGTCATCTATTCTTCCGTCATCTTTACTAATATCCCCAAAACCGAGATTATAGAGGTTGCCGTTCCCAGTATCGACATATTCCACAAGTTTTCTTATGCAACCTTTGGGCCCTATGCTAACAAATTCGAATATTGTCTTCGATTCGTCTGTATAGTGGTCGTATCTTGGTAGTTGCATAAAAAGATAGTGTGTTGGAGATTAGCATAGTTATGCAAATATAGCTAACCCCCACACTCTTTTCACCCCCTCAACGCCTCCACATCCCTCACACTTTTCACCAGCTCCTTCCCGAGAATCCTGTTACCATTTTCGGTTATCAAAAGGTTGTCTTCGATGCGAATGCCGGTAAAATCGCGGAACAGTTCCAGCTTTTCATAGTCAATGAATTGCGCGAGTTTGTTCTCCGCTTTCCAGCGGTCGATGAGGGTAGGGATGAGGTAGAGGCCGGGCTCGACTGTGACCACGAAGCCTGGTTCGAGTGCGCGGCCCAGGCGCAGGGATTTCCAGCCAAATGCGGTGCCTTTAATGAGGTCTTCGGTGTAGCCAACGTATTGCTCGCCCAGGTTTTCCATGTCGTGCACGTCGAGGCCCATCATATGGCCCAGGCCGCATTGGAAAAACAACGTGTGCACATCGTGCTCCACCGCTTCCGCCGGATCGCCTTTGACGACACCCATTTGCTTCATGCCTTCAACGAGTTTGGTGGAGGCAAGCTTATGAATGTCTTTGAACAAAACCCCCGGCTTGCAGGCCGCAATGGCCGTTTCCTGAGCGTTAAGGACGATTTCGTACATTTCTCTTTGAATGCTCGTAAACGCCTTGCCAACCGGAATGGTGCGCGTGAGGTCGCCGCAGTAGTGCATGGCGGTTTCGGCCCCGGCGTCGCAAAGAGCCATTTGACCATCGCGGAGGGCCAGGTCGCGTGCGTGCGTGTGCAGAATCTCGCCGTTCACGGTCAGGATCACCGGGTAGGAGATATCGCCGCCCCGGGCAATGGCCATGCTTTGGAGCTTGCCGGCGATGGCTTTCTCGGTCATGCCCGCGCGGGTGTCGCGCATGAAGGACAAATGCATATCGACCGACGTGTCGACGGCCTTTTCAATTTCAGCAACTTCTTCTTCGGTTTTATAAGACCGCATCGAGACGACCGCCTTGATGAGGCTAACCGAGGCCTTTTGCGTCGCTTCGGACGGATTAACGTGCAACCATTCCTGCAATTTCAGGTAATGTTCACCGCGATAGGGCGGCAGGAAATGGATTGTCTGCCCGCGGGATAATGCGTCTTTCAGAAAGCTACCGACGGCCGATGCCGGCTTTACTTCACTAACGCCCACCTTGGCTGCTTTTTCGGCAAGCGCTTCCTTCGGGCCCGTCCATACAATGTCGTCGATGGTGAGCTCGTCGCCGAAAATGATTTCACGGCTGTTGTCGAGATCGATCACGGCGGTTAGCGATGCCTGGTCGATACCGAAGTAGTAGAGAAACGTGCTGTCCTGACGGAATGGATATACGTTATCGCGGTAGTTCATGCCGTTCTCCTCGTTGCCAAGGAGCAGTATCAGGCCGTTGCCGAGTTTGGATTGAAGCGTTTGTCTGCGGTTTAAGTATGTTGATTTAGAAAACATGGGATAAAATGGTTTTGGAATACAATAAAAAATTTGCCCACCGAAACAAAGATACTTCGTCCGGTGAGCAAATAGGAACTACCTAACCCAAATTAATAAATGGTTCAGTAACCCAGGTTCTGTTTCAGATTGGGGTTTTTATCTATCTCATTCTGCGGGATCGGGAAAAGCGCTCGCTGGGCCGATTGCGGACGGTGATTGAACCATTTCTTGGTCTCATAAACCCCGAAACGGATCAGGTCCTGACGGCGGTGCGCTTCCGCAGCGAATTCCCAGCCCAACTCATCGAGGAACCGGCCGAATTGAATATCATCGCCTCCCTGACGCTCGGTAATGGTGCCGTCCGTGGCCTGGTAACCGTAATTATAGCGGCTCCCTTTTGCCAGATCGGCTGCCGTTACAGTGGCCTTGTCCGGGTTCGCTTTGAATGCGCGCTGGCGTACCTGCGTAACGAGTTCGGCTGCCTCAGCCGCTTTACCTGTGCGCAGCAATGCCTCGGCCTTGATCATCAGCACGTCGGCATACCGCAGGAAGGGAAAGTCGTTGTCGAGACTGCCTGTGGCGTTGGGTTTGATTTTGTATTTCCCAATGCGGAACCCGTCCGACGAAGAGGTTTTGTCCATTCCCGGCACGGCCTTGTTGTAGGTGATCACCACCGCACCGGTAGCCGCACTTTTCTGTGGACCCATGATCCAGGTATCGGCCAGGCGGCTGTCGGCAGCGTCGTAAGTGTCGATAAACTGCGGAACGGCACAGTTTCCTCCCCACGGACCGGCGTTCATCGGGTATACCGAACGGCTCAGCGGGTCGAGCGTTTTCATGTGGATCTGGTTGCCGGTTCCGTAAATCTCGTCATAAGGAATCGCAAAAATGATTTCTTTGGAATTGAAGTTGGTCCAGGTGAAAATATCCGAGTAATTGGCGTCCAGCACATATTTGCCGCTTTTGATCACATCATCAGCCTCCTGAATCGCCTTCGCCCACTCGGGCGTACCCGTGTATACCTGTGCATTGAGGTAAATTTTGGCTAAAAGCGTCTTCGCGCCCCATTTGTTCATCTGGCCATAGGTAGTGGTCGCATTCTCGCTCAGGTTTGGGAGCGATTCCGTGAGCTCTTTTACTACAAAATCATAAACTTCCTTCCGCTTGCTCTGCTGGGGCAGGTTAACGTCCTTGAAATCTGTTACAATAGGCACGTTGCCGTGGTTGTCGAGCAAAAGATAATAGGCAAATGCCCGCACCGCGCGCAGCTCGGCGATGGTAGCATCCTTGCCGTTGGTAAGGGGCAAATCGCCGTCCGCGATCTGGGACAGTACGCGGTTCACGGTGGTAATGCTGGCAAATGCCTGCTGCCACGCGTTTTCAGGTTGCCATTGCAGTGCCGTCCAGGTATGTTGGTGCATACGGCGGTACGTACCGCCATCGTCCCAGCCATTCGGGCGTACGGGCGTGATGATCGCGTCGGCGGCTTCTTCCTGTAAATCGAAATAGCCCTGCCAGCCCAGCATCAGCGAGCGTAGCGACGAGTAAACCGGTGCCACAATAGCCGGAAGATCCTTTTCGGTGGGCTGGTAACTGCTTCCGAGTACTTCGGAATACACTTGTTCATCCAGGTCGGTGCAGGAATAGAGTGGTACCCCGGCCAGCAATGCAGCCAGGACTGCGTATTTTATATTTTGATTTTTCATTGTTTGCAAGAATTGATGGATCAGAATGTTACGCTCAAACCGGCGGTGAATGTCCGGGTGGTTGGGTACTTGTCGCGGTAATCGCTACCCGGCGAGAAACCGGTGAAACTCACGCCCTCGGGATCGATACCCGTGTAACCCGTAATGGTCGCCAGGTTGAGGCCCGATACGAAAATGCGTGCATTCTTAATGCCCTTGATCGTGTTGGCAGGTAGGGTATAGCCCAGCGTCACGTTGTCGACCTTCCAGTAATCACCTTTTTCGATGTAGTGCGACACGTACACAAGATCGGTGTTGAGCACCTTCCCGTCGATCGGATCATAAGCGGTTTTGAGCATATTATATGCTTTGTTGCGCGGGTTGTTGTAGAACATGCTCTGGAAATTGAGAATGTCGAAGCCAAATGCACCACGCATATTCACAGCCAAATCAAACTGTTTGTAGCGGATGTTGTTGTTCCAGCCCACAATGTGTTTTGGAATACCATTGCCATAATACTGGCGGTCTTCGGGCGTGGCGTCGGCAATAGGGATCACCTCGCCATCTTTATTTTCGATGAGCCATGCCCCCTTGTCGTCCACGCCTACGCTTTTCCACACGAAGAAACGACCGATCGGTTCACCCACTTTTACGCGGTGGGTGCTCATCTGGATAGGTTCACCCGTGTAGCCCGCGTCGAAGAAATCGTTAGCTGCCTGGAACTGTTCGTTCGAGAGGCTTACGAGTTTGTTGCGGTTGGTGGAGTAGGTAAATCCTGTATTCCACTGGAAATCGCCGGTCTGGATAGGGACGATGTTCAACAGCACTTCAACCCCCTTGTTCTGCATAACTCCGGCATTGATGAACATACTGCCCGTGAGGTAAGGCGGAACCGGCACAGGGAAATTGTAAAGCAAATCTTTCACCTTACGGCTGTAAAAATCGATCGAACCGTTAATGCGGTTTTTCATGAAACCGAAATCCACACCGGCATTGTATTCCTCTTTCTTCTCCCAGCGCAGGTCGGGGTTGAAATTCCGCGCCGGTACGAAGCCCGGTACCCATTTGCCGCCGATGAATGCGCCCTGGCCGCGGTCGAAGTTGTAGCTGATCTGCGACATGTACGGACTGTTCGCGATCGTACCCGTTACACCTATACCCGCGCGAAGTTTGATATCCGATGCTGCGCCGAGGCTGCCCATAAAGTTCTCCTTACTGATGCGCCAGCCGATGGATGCTGCCGGAAATGTACCCCACCGGTTGTTCACCCCGAAGCGTGAAGAACCCTCACGACGCACACTGGCCATGAACAAGTATTTGTCGCTCAGGCTGTAAGTCAAACGGCCGAAGAAACCTGCGAGCTGCCATTTGTTTTTGGTACTGCTCATGCCGGCCTGGCCTTTCTGCAATGCGCCCCCTGCGCCGAGGTTGTTCCAGTCGTAGGCGTCGGTCGGGAAATCCCAGTTGTTGGCGGCGAAAGCCTCATAGGTAGCGTCCTGCCAGCTGTATCCGCCAAGGATCGAGAACCGGTGTTTGCCGATGGCTTTGGAGTAATTTCCGGTGAATTCGAGCAGGTTTTCGTTATTGGCGTAAGTGTTGCGGAATGCGGTCGCATTCTGGTTGCTCAGGCGCGTGGCAGTGTGGTTAAATGTGGTGGAACCGCCTTCGAGGTTGCTGTTCTGAACGTTCGACACGAGTAACTTGAAATTCAGGTCGTCGATCGGCGCATAGTCGAGGCTACCGGCCATCCGCATCTCCTTGAACGAGCTTTCGAAATTCGACTCATTGAGCAACGATACCGGGTTTTCATAAAAATAACCGTCGCGCTCCTGCCATTTGCCGTCGTCCGTCCGCACGCGGTCGGTAGGGTTGCGGATAATGGCCTGGCGGTAGGCGTAGCCGTAGGCCGCATCGTCGTTCGCGGGGCTCACCGCGCCGTTGGAGCGGGTAATGCGGTTAATGAGCTGCAAATTAGTTTTCAGTTTGTTGTTGAACATGGAATGATTCAGGTCCGCACGACCGGTGAACCGGTTCTGCCCGGATCTCAGGAATATACCTTCCCAGTTGCGGTAATTGATCGACCCGGTAAGGTTGGTGGTGCTGTTTCCACCGAAAAACGTAAGGTTATGGTTGTGGCTCACCGGTTTCTGCATAATTTCCGAGAGCCAGTCGGTATTGCCGCCGTAGTCGGTGTAGGCAATGCCTTCCTTGATTTTCTGCCGGTAATCGTCGCCTGTCAGCAGCTCCGGACGGCGCGCGATGGTCTGGATATTGACATAATTGGAATACTCGATGGTCGAACGTGAAGTGCCCCGGTTTTTACGTGTTGTGATCAGGATCACCCCGCCGGTAGCACGCGTACCATAAATTGCCGCCGCCGAGCCATCTTTCAACACATCCACCGACTCGATATCTTCCGGCGCCACGGTATTCAGCCCGCCGGGGATGCCGTCGATCAGGATCAGCGGGTTGGCCGTTCCTTCAATGGAGTTGATACCCCGCAAGTTGATCTGTGTGTTGGAAGTAGGAGATCCGCTGGGCGTTGTAATGCGCAAGCCGGCCACTTTGCCCTGCACCAGCTGCGCCGCATCGCGCACGGTTCCCTGGACGAAGTCCTCTCGCTTGATGCTCGCTACTGAGCTGGTAATGTCGCCCTTTTTCTGCGTACCATACCCGATCACCACTACTTCCTGCAACTGTTTCTGGTCGGGTGCCAGTTCCACGTTGATTTCGCTCTGGTTACCCACGGCCACTTCCTGGCTCACATAACCAATGTAACTCAGGATGAGTGTCGAGCCTTCGGGCACTTCCAGCTTGAATTTCCCGTCCGTGTCGGTGGCGGTACCCACGGTGTTTTTCCCCTTCACGATGATGGTCACGCCGGGCAGCGGGTTCTTGTCTTCGGCGGACACCACTTTGCCGGAAATCTGTCGGTCGGCGGCGAGCGCCAGGGCGTTTTCGGTCAGGAAACAGGCGACCGCCGCCGCGAGGAGGCAAAAGCGGTGCAGTTCCCGGATCAGGCGGGATAATGGTCTTTTCATACAATTGGAGTTAGATGGTTAAACTTATTTGAGGGTACTCATTGCACTTTCATAATACCGTTCATAATCCGCCAATGGCCGGGTACGGTGCACAGGAACGGGTAGTCGCCGGGTTTGTCGGGCGCGATGAATACCAGCGTCGCGTTGCCTTCGGGGCTTACCAATTCCGTTGCGTGCAGTACTTCGGGCATTTTGGGCACATAGTGGAGCGCGATCGCATTCGCTTCCCGCGCCAGCAAGTCGGCTGCATTGCCTACTTTTTCCAATGTTCCGGGTTTGATAATGAGTAGGTTATGCTGCATAAAATCCGGGTTTGTAAACTGGATGGTCACTTTCTGGCCGGGCTTTACGGTGAAAGTTTTCTGGTCGAACTTCATTTCATGCTCGATCACTTTCAGTTTCACTGTTACCGGCGCGCCTTTTCCTTTCAGTATTTCAACCGGTGCTTCAGTATGGGTATGCGCTGCTTTTTTGTCGTCCTTATTGGGAACGATTTGGTTCAGCTGCAAGGTGCTCTTAATGTCCAGCCAGCCGCGTAGCCGCGCATTGTCGCCATATTCGCCTACCTGATTGCCATCGCGGAGATCGCGGCCGAGACGGATGTCGTCGGGCGTGAAAGGCTCGCGGAAAAGGCCTTCGGTCTGACCCGTTACCGGTGTTTCGTCCTCGATAGCCAGGGTCATTTTGCCACCTTCCGCGAGGGTAGCGTAGGCATTGAAGCGCTCATCCGGGAGTTTTCGGGTGGAAGTGACCTGGTAAGATTTTCCATCCTGCCGCACCAGCCAGTGTAATTTGCCGTCCTGCATATACAGGCTATACCCGTTCTGCCGGTTGCCCTGCGATACCACCACGCCCGAAAGTTCTTCCTGTGCTTTGGTGATAATGGCTTTGATCCTAAGTTCTTTATTTGAAATGATAGGCGGGTAAATAGGCGGTGACCAGAGGTTGAGCATATAGGTTTCCTCGATCAGTCCGCGCTCGATGCGAGCCGTTAATGTCGAGTCTTTGAGTTTCGCCGCAGCGGCTTTGAAACCACTTTCATGCTTGATAACTCCCGAGAAAATAGCCTGGGCAAGGTATTCGTCCGCGGCGTTCTGCGAATCCTGACCTGCGAGGTAAAGCAATCTGCCGATTTCCTCCGAAGCCGGGAGGTCTGTCAATGCGTGGATCGTGGCGAGCCTTACCTTTAAATCTGGATCATTTAAAGAATTGGTCCATTTCAGTGCGGACAGGGTCTTATCGTTGCGCGGAAGCAGTTTCACCGCAGTCTTGCGCACGCCGGCCGCGGGGTGGCGCATGGCGCGTACGAGGGTGTGATAAGCTTCTTCGTTCGACCCGGTGAATGCATTCAGGCCATTCAGCGTCCATAATGCATGCACCGCAGGGCTGTTCAAGCCAATCTCATCCACGGACTGGTCATTCACCATATTGATCAGTTCCGGGATTACCGACGTATTCTTCGATTCCACGATCAGTCGCTGCGCCGTGGTGCGCCAGAACATGTTGTCATTTTTCAAACCGGCTATCAGACTCGCCGCGTCGTTTTTGTCGAGCTTCGGATAGGGCGTACTCTTTGCATTTTTCCAAACGATCCTATATATACGTCCATGCTGATTGTCGCGCAGCGGGTTGATGTACGCATTACCCTTTCCATTCTCGAAACCGCGCGGGGTAGGGTTGTGCTGAATGATGAAACTGTACCAGTCGGCTACCCACACGGCCCCGTCCGGGCCTACCTCCGCGTGTACGGGCGAGAACCATTCGTCG
This sequence comes from Dyadobacter sp., assembly GCF_017744695.1. Taxonomy (GTDB): domain Bacteria; phylum Bacteroidota; class Bacteroidia; order Cytophagales; family Spirosomataceae; genus Dyadobacter. The sequence continues at coordinate 783,133 of NZ_JAGIAS010000002.1, read as the reverse complement.
GCGCTTGCGAGCAGATTAAAACCATTTTTTTCCTTGAAACCCGCACCTTTTGGTTTCAGCAATGCCTGGTAGAGCAGGCGGCCGGTCGGTTCGCATACAAAAGCTGTCGCATTCCAGTACGATTTCGGGAAGTTCCGCGCCGTGTACAGGTTATGCCCTGCGGCCGCCGTAAACCCGCCGTGGAAATCCACCTGGCGCAATGCGGGCGTGAGGTAGTTCATTTCGTAATGCGAGTCCAGTTTGTAAACCGTGTTGCCCGAGCCGTCCGCTATGGAACGCTTCACGTATTCAAGCGGCATGGCGAAATGCCCGCTGTAATTCCCGTTTGCTGTTGAAATAAACACTTCGAAATCCTCGGAAAAGCCCAAACCCCACGTATTATTCGATGTCCTTCCAATGTATTCCAGGTTCTTGCCGTCGTTGTCAAAGCGGTAAATGCCCTGGCTGAAATTCAGCTGCTTGCCGGAGTTGGTCCCGCGGAAACCCGCGTAGCCGAGCACGCCCCAGATCTTGTTATCCAATCCGTATTTAAGGTTCGAAGGCCCTGCATGCGTATCGCTTTTGCCCCAGCCGGAGATGATATTTTCACGAATATCGGCCTTGTCGTCGCCGTTGGTGTCTTTCAGGAAAATGAAATGCGGTGCCTGCGCCACGATCAGGCCGCCATTTGCAAACACCAGACTGGTTGGAATGTTCAGGTTATCGGCAAAAATGGTGAATTTGTCGGCTTTGCCATCGCCATCGGTGTCTTCGCAAATTTTAATGCGGTCCTTGCCCACGCCGTCCTGGTCGCGTACTTCGTTGGGATAATCCTGGGTCTCCGCTACAAACAACCGGCCTCGTTCGTCCCAGGCCATGGCGATGGGTTTCACAATGTCCGGCTCGGAGGCAAAGAGTTTCAGTTCGAAATCAACCGGTACCTGCGTCAGTTTCTGGGATTCGGCAGGGGATAAGGGCTGCTGGAATTTCGGTGCCGGGTCGCGCTTTTCGTAATTGGGCACATTCGCGTCGGTGTAGGTGGGTTTGGTTAAATTGAATTTTTTCAAACGCTCCTTCGCGTCGTCGCTGACAGCCCACATAATGCCGTTAGCGACAAGTTCGTGAAATGCAGGTTGCTTCCAGGTGCGCTCGTCGTGGCCATAGGCAGTGTAAAACACGCGGCCTTTTCCTTGCGTACGCACCCACGTCCACGGCTCGCGATGGTCGCCTTCTACGCGCTCCTGCAATACGATAATATCCGGGTTCAGTTTGGAATGTACATAAGTCTCATCCCAGGTCTCAAAGGTTTTCCAGCCCTGCATCACCGGGTGATCGGCCTTTACAACCGGCGCGGTAAATGTTCCGTAGTCGTGGGAGCTGAACTGCCCGCCTACCGCTTTGATATACCAATCCGAATTCTGGAAGCAAAACGAGGCCGCGTGGAGCGGAATCAGCGCTTTGCCGCCTTCCACGAACGTTTTCAATGCATTTTCCTGCGCCGGGGTAATGGTGTTATGGTTGGCATAAATCACCACGCCGTCGTAGTGCGAAAGGTTTTCGGTGTTCAATGCATTCGGGTCGGAAGCGTAAGTGAGGTTAATGCCCTTCTGAAATAGCGGCAGGGAGAGCATCGGGAAGTACTTTTCCGAAAAATGGTGCCGGCTGTCATGCCCAAGGAACAGGAGCTCGATACGGCGGCCGGTGTTGCTTTCGGTCGATGTTGTGGGTAATTGTGCCGACTGCTGCTTCTGCGCGCAGCCGTGCAGGAGAATGACGGAAATAAGGAAAAGTAACGCTTTTTTCATGGAAGGATATTATGCTTTAGGCTATAAGCTGTATGCTATAAGTCTGTTGTTTCTTTTGTTTTTTAACGCGTCGTTTTTTGCTTTTTGGCCAAGAATGCCCATTAAGGCAGTTCACTGCCTTTGCGAATCGATCTTTTCAAACTGAAAGCTTATCGCTTACAGCCTATTGCTTAAAGCCTATTGCTTACAGCCAACCCCTACCTCCCCAGCACTGCTGGCTGTGCGGCAGATGCCTTGTTTCTGTTCGGAGGATTTACACCTAAAAGTTTCTGAACAAAAAAGTCCCTTTTCTTGCGGCGTCCGTAAACCCCGCCATCACTATGCCCCATACCCGGTACCACCAGCAGGTCAAATTCCTTATTGGCCTTGATCAACGCGTCGGCGACGCGGTAGGTGCTTTCCGGCGGGACGTTGGTATCCACTTCACCGACAATCAGCAGCAGGTCGCCCTGCAACTTGGCTGCATTGGTCACATTCGACTGCTCGTCGTAATGCTTGCCGACAGGGTAACCCATCCATTGCTCATTCCACCATTGCTTATCGACGCGGTTGTCGTGGCAGCCGCATGCCGAAACCGCCGCGTCGTAAAAGCCCGGGTGGAAGAGCAATGCACCCAGCGAGTTTTGCCCGCCGGCAGAGGTGCCGTACACGCCAACGCGTGTCGAATCCACCTGGGGATATTTTTCAGCCAGGGCCTTCATCCACGCAATGCGATCGGGGAAGCCCGCGTCGGCCAGGTTTTTCCAGCACACGTCGTGGAATGCCTTGGAGCGGTTGTACGTGCCCATTCCATCTATCTGTACCACAATGAAGCCCAGCTCGGCCATGCTCTGCATTTCACCATAATGACGGAATGCCTTGGGTACAAACGAATCCTGCGGGCCGGCGTAAATGTTTTCGATAATCGGATATTTCTTTTTCGGGTCGAAACGGCTCGGACGGTACACAATGCCCCAAATATCTGTTTGCCCGTCGCGGCCTTTGGCTTTGAAGATTTCAGGCAGTTTGAAACCTAATGCGAGATATGGTGAAATATCGGCGGTTTCGAGCTTCATCACGAGCGAGGCATCGGCGGTCCTGCGGAGTTCCGAAACCGGCTCACTGGTCATGGTCGAGTAGGTATCGATGTAGTAGGTCCGGTCGGGTGAAAATGTAAGCTGGTGCATGGCCTTCGCGTGGTCGGTTAGTTTCACCAGCCCCGTTCCGTCGAACTTAATGCGGTAGTAATGTATGTGATAAGGGTCCTCGCCGGCATTCATGCCGCTGGCTTTGAACCACACTTCATGCTTCTGCGTGTCGACGCTGTCGATCTCGCGTACGACCCATTCACCTTTGGTGACCTGGTTTTTGATTTGGCCGGTCTGCTCATCCACCAGATAGATGTGCCGCCAGCCGTCTTTTTCCGACACCCAGATAATTTCATGATTTTCAGGCTGGTAATGCGTGTAAATCATGTTTTGGTAAATAAATGTATTGGTCTGTTCGTCGATGATGTGCTTCGTGGCGCCATTGGTGGCATCTACTTCTATCACCCGGAAACGCTGGTGGCCGCGGTCCACTTTTTCGTAGGTGAAATGCGTCGCATCACCCTTGCGCCAGCGTATCACAGGCGCATTGAAAAAGTCGATCGCCTCGGATTGTACCTGTACCGATTTCCCGGTTTGAACATCGATCACGTGCATTTCGTAGCTCGTGAACTCGTCGCCCGGCTGCGCATAACCGCGCGTTTTGACCTCGCCGCGGGTGGTGTTGGGTAATGAGGAAAATATAACGCTCACCTGCCGCTCGTCACGATGGTCGATGCGGTAGCACACCAGGTACCGGCCATCGGGCGACCAACTGAGTTCGCCGTAAGGTTTCAGGGGATTGCCGTCGTAGGTCAGTTGTTTGCCGTTTTTGTCCTCTTTTTTGCCCAAATAGATATTGCCATTGCGAACAAACGCCTTCGTCTGCTTGTCCGGGGAGACGCTATCGGCACGGAAACGGCCCCAGCGGCTGAGTTGTCTCGTCCAGCCGATATCCTGCGGTTTAGGTAAATCCGGTTTAGCGATTTTCTGTGCCGTGCCGGTTTCGGTATCGTAAGCAAACCATTTTCCTTTGCTTTGCAGGATAATGCTATGTTTTTCAGGCTCAAAATGAATATCGCTGACCCACAACCGGGTCGCCAAGAAGGTAGAATCGTACGCTTTGGAAAGCGCCGCAGCCACTTTGGCATTGTCGAAGGCGGGCGTTCTCTTGTTTTCTCCCGGTTTTACGACCAGATATTCAGTCAGGCTATCCTTCAATACATTCCTGTACCAGAATGATTGTCCGTCGGCAAGCCAGTTAGGTTGTACCTGGGCTTTCAGCACGCTGCCTTTCGTGAGCGAGTCCATCAGCGTCATCCTTTGGTAGGAGGCCGATAGTTCGGCCGGATTGGGCTGGTAGGCAGGCAACGATTTTTGGGCCAGGAGCGGTGTTGCCATGCATAATGCACCGATGGTTTGCAGGTAAATCTTCTTGTAAAGGCCTGGGTTAAGGGTTTTCATAGCTGCTCAAATGAATATAAAGGCAATAAAATTCTGGCTGTCTGATAACCAGGCAGTTGGTTTGCATTACAGGCCGCGAGGCCTCTGAACGGGTGCTTTCAGAAAATTATCTATTTGTAAAATTAGCAGGTCGGAAAACCAAAAACTTGATGTGAATTAGCGGCTTTTTTACCGATATTAACTTATTTGCTCCCGAAATTCCGCAAATCTGTGAATTTGGGTGATTTTATTTGGTCAATTGCTGAAAATGACGAATAATGGCTTGTTTGGCGTCCAGGGAGCCATTTGGCTATGAAAGTACGCGCCATTAATATTGTGGAGTAAAAGAATTAGCTATGAATACCGCACTGATACTGGAAACTTTGGGCTGGCTGGGCGTGGTCGCGTATGTACTGGCATACCTATTGCTGACGATCGGCGTATTGAAGCCGAACGGCTACCCGTTTCACATCCTGAACATGACCGGTGCTGCGACCCTCATTGTGTATTCCCTCGAATACGGCGATAAACCGAACGTCGCCGTGAATGTGATCTGGCTGATGATCGGAATAGGGGCCGTAGTGCGCAGGCTCGCGAGGCGGTCATCCGGAAACTTCTGACAGCTCCTTTAAATGCAGGATGGATAATGCCTGCTGCCGGTATTTGTTCAGCCGTTGCTCGTATTCCTCCTTGTCGGACACCAGGCTGAGGTAAAAATAGGCGCCGTCGATGAGTACGAAGATATTGTCAGCCACCGTTTCGACATCTTCCACATCCAGCACACCATCTTCGCGGCATTGCTCGATATGCCCGATAAGCATGGCGCGGAGCGAATCCAGCAACTTCTTGTAAAGGTCCCGCACTTTGGCGTCATGAAATGCCATGGCGTAGCAGCCGTAGAACAGGCCGTCGTCGAAGAGTGCATTCCATTTTTTGGAAAAAATATTGCCGATGATTTCGAGTAGGGCTTTTCTGGAGTCCTTCGAATGGGCGGCGCTTACCTTATATATAAGCTTGTATTTGTCGAGAATATAATCGACCAGCCCGTACACCAGGTCCTCACGCGTCTGGAAGTAATGGATAATGAGGCTGGGGTTGATTTCCATCTTTGCCGCGATTTTGGCGATGGACGTATTTTCGAGGCCGTTCTTTTTGGCCAGGCTGTAAAACACTTTAATGATTTCCTTTTTACGGGCTTCTTTGAGGCTTTTTCTTCCCATTGGCGGTTCGGGGTGTAACTATCGGCAATATACGGTTTTTTACGGAAACCGGAAGTTTGTTATTTGTTTGAAAATTAATTGAACATTCATTCAATTTATAATCACAATCAGGTAACTATTTTTTAATATTGGCGTAACTTTTGGTTTGGACATTTGTGCTCGGAAATGTCCCCTGAAGGCACTAACCTTAAACTTTTACTTATGATGAAAAGTGTACCCAGACCTTATTACGCGAGGCTGCTGCGAAGCCTGCAAATGGTTGTGATTTTCGCGCTAGGCGCCGTCGTACCAGCATTCGCACAAACAACTCTCAAAGCCGGAAACGGCAAAGTCACCGGAAGTGTAACGGACGGCAAGGACCTCCTGCCGGGCGTGAACGTCGTGATCAAAGGATCCCAGAAAGGGACCATCACCGACCAGAATGGCCATTATTATCTCGAAGGCGTTTCGGGAAACGACATTCTGGTGTTTTCATACATTGGTTATAAAACACAGGAAGAGCTCGTCAAAGGCCGCAGCGAGATTTTTGTAACGATGCAAGCCGACCTCGGTAATCTCGAAGAAGTGGTCGTGATCGGCTATGGTGTCGAGAAAAAGGTGAATATTACAGGAGCCGTTGATCAGATCTCCGGTAAACAGTTCGAAGCCAGGCCGGTAGCGAACGTCATGCAGGGCTTGCAAGGCGTGAGCCCGGGTTTGAACATTACCTATCAGAGCGGTACGCCCGGAACCGTGCCGAACTTCAACATCCGTGGTTTTACGTCTGTTAACGGCGGTGAGCCGTTGTTCGTGATCGACGGTATTGCCGCCGCCAGCAGCACGGACCTGCTCCGGCTGAACCCCTCGGATATCGCCAGCTTCTCCGTATTGCGCGATGCGGCTTCGGCGGCCATTTACGGTGCCCGGGCGGCATTCGGCGTGGTACTGATCACCACCAAGCAGGGCGGGAGAGGCAAGCAGTCCATCAGCTATAACAACTTCTTCTCCTGGGGGCAGCCGACGGTACTTCCCAAGCCGATCACCGATCCGTATATATTTTCACGTGTGCTGGAAACGTCCACAGATAATACCCCCTGGGACTATGTCAACTATTCCGACGAGTATTACGCCTGGGCCAAGGAGCGCTCGGATAATCCGTCCACGCCCGACACGCGTATAGACCCCTCCGATCCGACCAAATGGGCCTACATGGGAAGCAATAACTGGTACGATTACTTTTTTACCAAAAGGAGTTTTTCCCAGAATCACAGCATCGGGTTCACCGGAAGCGCCAAGACGGCCAGCGAACGTACAGTGGGCTATTACATTTCGGCAGATTACAACCACGAAGGCGGTTTGAACAAACTGACTGATGACTACTGGCGGCGCTATTCTTCCCGCGCCCGCCTGGATTTTAGCCCCGTCAAATGGCTGAAACTCGACAATAACCTGTCAATTTACCGTACCGAGCGCGCGGTGCCGACCGCCAATATCAGCGACATTTATACCCTGCAACCTACGCAGGTAGCCGTGAACCCCGATGGCACCTGGGCGAACTCCGGCGCAGGCCGCCTGGCCGCCAGACTTACCGACGGAGGTAAGTGGAAGCAGGATATGTTCGGCTTCCAGAATATCTTCCGCGGCATCGCAACTGCTCTGAACGGCGATCTGGTAGTAACCGGCTCGGCCAGCTTCAAGCGTGAGCAATGGAATACGAAACAGGACGTGCACAATTACCGCATCGGTTTTGGCCCGAACGACATTCGCACAGAGGGCGGTACCGGCGGTGTGTACGAAACGAACTCAACCCTGGCCAACAATGTGCTCGATTTGTTTGCCAATTATTCCAAAACACTCGGCATCCATGGCATAAAGCTATTGGCTGGTTATAACCAGGAAACCTATGGTTATACCACTACCAAGGCACAGAAGGTGGGCCTTATCTCCCCTTCATTGCCCTATATCAGCCTTACCAGCGGAACCGCCCAGGCTTCGGGGGACTATGCCAGTTTTGCTACCCGCAGTTTCTTCGGACGGATCAACTACTCGCTTTACGAGCGTTACATTATCGAAGCGAACGGCCGCTATGACGGTTCATCGCGCTTCCCATCCACCAACCGTTGGGGCTTCTTCCCGTCCGTGTCGGCTGCTTGGATTGCGAGCTCGGAGTCGTTCGTGAAAGAGGCGATGCCATTTTTTCCAACACTTAAATTCCGCGCTTCTTACGGCGACCTCGGTAACCAGAATGTCGGCTACTATTCGTTCCGTCAGGCATTGCCGGCGGGGTTGTCCGGCTACCTGATTGGTGGCGACAAGCAAACGGTCATAACCAGCTCGCCGATCCTGCGCGTGGACCCATCCAACTATACCTGGGAGCGCGTGTCTACACTGAACTTCGGGGCTGACCTCGGGGTGATGCGAGACCGTCTGACGTTCGGTTTCGATTATTATATCCGTGATACCAAAGGCATGCTCGTGGAAGGCGAGGAACTGCCGGGCGTATTGGGTACCAAGGTGCCAGCCCAAAATGTAGCCGATTTGCGTACAAAAGGTCTCGAACTGACCCTGAATTACAACGATACCTACCAGGTGAGCGGCAAAGCGCTTTCCCTCAGCGCCAAATTGATCCTGTCGGACTCGCATTCGAAGATTACCCGTTTCAAGAATGACCAGGAACTGTTCTCGAAATTCCGCAAAGGGCAGACCCTGGGTGAAATCTGGGGGCTTACCAATGACGGCCTTTTCCAGAATACCGACGAAATCGCTAAGCTTGACGAAAGCGATATCGTTCCGTGGGGGGCATTGTCGGTGGTGCCGGGCTGGCCGAAATACAAGGACCTCGATGGCGACGGCCGCATTACGCAGGGATTGACCAAAAAGGACCCGAAGGACCTTTCGGTGATCGGAAATACAACCCCGCGCTACCGAATCGGTTTCAACCTGAATGCCGACTGGAACGGCTTCGATTTTTCGGCCGTGTTGCAGGGCGTGCTGAAAGGCGACTACTATCCACGGCATTACCTCTACTGGGGCCCTTACCAGCAGCCTTATGCCAACGTTTACCCCTGGAACCTCGATTATTACCGTGGTCAGGCCGATTCGGACCAGCAGCGCGCCAAGCATTCGAAATCCTACATTGCGGCAGGTCTTGCCGATGCGAATACCAACGCCAATTTCCCGGTGCTGCAATCGTGGCTTGCGGATAACAATTATGGCTCGGGCCTGGACATTTCCCAGACAAAATACCTGCTGAGCGCGGCTTATCTGCGGATTAAAAACATCACGATCGGCTATTCGCTGCCTACTTCGCTGCTGCAAAAGCACAATATCAGCCGGGTACGCATCTTCGCGAGCGGGGAAAACCTTTTTGAATTTTCACAACTCAAAAAGTACTTCGATCCGGAGGTGATCAGCAACAGCAGCACTTTTAACACGTCGAACGGCTTTTCGTACCCGTTCCAGCGGAAGTTTGCATTTGGTGTCAATGTCGAGTTTTGATTTTAATCCCATCAGCCTGAAATGAAAAAGCATATATTATTACTGGCGTTGTTGACCGGTGTGAGTGCCTGTAACGACGACTTTCTCGAAAAACTACCTCAGAACGCCATTTCCCCGGAATTGTTTTTCAGCAACGAGGGCGACCTCGCATTGTACGTCAACGGGCTGCTGAGCATGCCCGACATGTACGGTACCTACCTTAATGACCAGAGCACCGACAATGCCGCCACGACGGGTGCAGTGGAGATGAAAGTGATGATGACGGGCTCCCCAAGCTCGCAGACCATCACCGGAGGCTGGGACTGGGGCCGTTTGCGGAATATCAATTACTTCCTGGACAACTATAACAAGGCCACTGCGACTTCCGACGTGAAAGCGCACTACGCCGGAATAGCCCGCTACTATCGTGCGCAGTTCTATCTCGAAAAAGTGGGCCGGTTTTCGGATGTTCCCTGGTTTTCGAAAACGTTGAACCCCGGTGACGAGGACCTTTACAAAACGCAAGACCCGCGCGCCGTCGTCATGGACAGCGTGATGGCCGATCTCGCTTTCGCAGCGGCGAATGTACGGGAATCGGTGACTGCCGGAACACCGGGTAAATGGGCGGTGAAGGCGCAGTATGCCCGCACGGCATTGTATGAAGGTACCTACCGGAAATACCACCCGGAACTAAACCTTCAGGCGACGGCCAACAAATTCCTGGAAACGGCAGCCACGGTTTCGGCCGAGATCATGGCATCGAACAAGTTCCAGATCTATAACACCGGCAAACCGAATGCGGACTATGCGGCGCTGTTCAGCAGCCAGGATTTGAGCTCGAATAAGGAGGTGATCCTGACCAATGCCTTCGATCAGACCAAAGATCGCGGCCAAAATATCAACAGCACGGTATTCGGCGATTACGAGCAGGCTCCTTCGCGTGACCTCGTGCATACTTACCTGATGAAAGACGGGTCCCGCTTCACGGATGTGCAGGGTTATCAGCAGTTTGGTTTTGTGAAGGAATTCCAGAACCGCGATCCCCGCCTCGCGCAGACGCTCGTATACCCGGGTTGGGTACGCGCTGCGGAAACGGCACCCTATATTTTACGACTGAACAAGAACTTTACGGGTTATCACCAGTTGAAGGGGTATGTCAACTCCACCGACAACGTGACCCTGAATAGCATGGATGTGCCCGTATACCGTTATGCGGAGGTGCTGCTGACTTATGCCGAAGCGAAAGCGGAATTGGGGACGCTGACCCAGGATGACCTCGATAAATCGGTGAACCTGATCCGTGCGCGCGTGGCGATGCCGGATTTGAAGCTCGCCGCGGCCAATGGTAGTCCCGATCCGGTGATGGTGCAGAAATACCCGAACGTAACCGGCGCGAACCGCGGCGTTATTTTCGAGATTCGTCGTGAAAGAAGGGTAGAGTTCGCATTCGAAAACCTGCGCTTCAACGACGTAATGCGCTGGCAAGCGGGTAAATTGCTGACAGCAATCCCGGAAGGAATGTATTTCCCGGGTCTCGGTAAATACGACCTGACAGGCGACGGTGTAGAGGATATCATTCTCATTGATAAATCCAAGACCATCCCCGACGAAAAGCAAAAAGAAAAGAACAGCCTCGGGGTGGTGCTGCTCTATTACCGGGCCGGGGCGATTGGCGACGACGTGACCGTGTACCTCAAAAACGGCAATGCCGGCGGCACGATGGTGACCGAAACCGCTGCACGCAAATTCGAAGACCCGAAATATTATTACCGACCTGTTCCTCAAAAGGAAATGTTGCTGAATCCCAAGTTGAAGCAGGTTTTTGGCTGGAATTAATTTAAAATCAATACAATGAACAGACGTTCCTGGATCCGTAACACCGGATTGCTCACGGCTGCTTCGATGACAGGCCCGGCGACACATGCCGGGCTTGTTGCCGATAAGCCGGTACTGAAAATCGCGCATATCACCGACGTGCATATCCGCGAGGGCGACGACGCGCCCAATCGTTTCAAAAAGTGTCTTGCCGACGTTTTGAAACATAAGCCCGATTTCTTTCTCAATGGTGGGGACTCTATTCATGCCGCAGATTATAAGGATGTTACCCGCGAGACCATGCTGGGCTACTGGAAGCTATGGGATGAATGCACGGCCACGCTGAAAGGTTACGAAATTCACAGCTGCATCGGTAACCACGATCCCTGGTGGGCGGCGCCTTCCAAAGAGGATGAAATGTACGGTAAGAATTATGTGGTGAAGCGGCTCAAAACGCCCGGTCGTTATTACAGTTTTACTCAAAAGAACTGGCATTTTGTGATCCTCGACGGGAACAATGAGCACGTGTCGCTGGACGACGAACAGTATCAATGGCTGGAAGCTGACCTCGCGAAACTCGCACCGGGTACATTTGTGCTCCTGATGTCACACTACCCGATCCTGGGCGCTACGCCTATGCTTGCGGGCGGGGGAGGGCATTCGGATTACAAGAAGCTGAAAAACCTCTTTTACAAACACCGCGACAAGGTGCGTATCTGCCTCAGCGGGCATCAGCATTTACAGGACCACACCGAGTACAACGGCGTCCAGTATTGCTGTAACGGCGCTATGAGTGGTTTCTGGTGGGGCAAAGGCGACGCCGAATCGGCCGCGCCGAATTATTACCAGGAAACACCTCCGGGTTTCGCGATGCTGGAATTGTATGCGGATGGACGGGTCGTTAATACGTATTTTCCGCATCGGTATTAGGTCTGGTCAGGTGTAGCCAGGAGTAGTCAGGTAGTCAAGTATGGTCAAGTGTTGTTTTGCCCAGTAGTAAATGCCGTTAGGCATGTGATATTGGTAGAAAAAACGAGGAGCCCGGTTTTGCCAAAATGCCGTCAGGCATGTAACAACAGCGCATTATTGTTACATGCCTGACGGCATTTTTGAAATACACCATCCGAATCGATTGCTACCAACATTACATCGCTACGCGATTCCAGCGGCTATTTTAAGTCTAATGCGTTATCCTGCCCCGTTGCGCCCCATAATCCCCGACAATCTTTTTGACCAACCCTAACTGACTACACTTGACAATACCTGACAAAAAACCAACTACACTTGACTACGCCTGACCACACCTGTCAAAAAAACAGCCACGCTTCTTTTTGCACAAACAATCTCAATTTTGGCCTAATTTGCAGACCGACTCACATTACCGGACCAATCCTAACTATACTTGACCACACCTGACTACACTTGACCATACCTGACCACCACCTGACCCTATCCGACCCGATGCCCATGCCTTACCGTTTCTACGCCGCGCTGTTCTGCGCATTACTACTGCAACACCGTTCCCATGCGCAAACGGTTTCCGTGGCAGACGCAGGCATTCATCCCGATACTTACGAAAACGTCACTGCCCGCATTCAGCAGGTCATCGACGAGACGATCCGCACCGGGAAGACAACCCTGGCGTTCCCGAAAGGCCGGTACGATTTCTGGCCCGATGGCGCTATTCGTGAAAAGTATTTTATTTCAAATACCTCAACCGAAAAAGAGGATTCACTTAAAATCCGAACGATCGGCATGCTTTTTCGCAACGCCCGTAACCTGATGATCGACGGCAACGGCGCGCTGTTCGTTTTTCATGGGAAAATGACGACGATCGTGCTGGAACATTGTGAAAACGTGAAGCTGCAAAACATTCACGTCGATTTTGAACGGCCGACAATGTCTGAAATGCGGTACGCGAAAGTGTCCGGCGACGGGGTGGAACTGGACATTCAGCGCGACGCCCGCTATGCGATCCGCGACGGCAAGCTGGAATGGTTTGGAGAAGGCTGGAAAACGACGCATTTCCATGCCGTGGAGTTTGATACTACCCTGAAAACCATGCGTTACAGCGACTGGAAGCCTTATGCAAACGCACAGGCGACGGAAATAGCGCCCGGCCGCGTGCGTTTCCAGACCAGCGTTAGCCCCAAACCCGGTAACATCCTCACCGTCCGCGACATTATCCGCGACCAGGTAGGAATGCACATCCGCGAATGCAAAAACGTAACGCTCGAAGACGTGGGTATGCATTATATGCACGGATTAGGCATTGTGAGTCAGTATACTGAAAACGTAACCATGCGCCGCGTCACCTGCGCGCCGCGACCCGAAACCGGGCGCATTGTCGCCTCCTCTGCTGATTTTATGCACTTTTCGGGTTGCCGGGGTAAGGTTATTGTCGAAGATTGCCGGTTCTCGGGCGCGCACGATGATCCGATCAATGTGCATGGGACTAATTTGCGTATTGTCGGCAAGCCCGATGCGAACTCCCTCAAAGTGCGGTTTATGCACGGGCAGAGCTATGGTTTTGATGCATTCTTTCCCAAAGACACAGTCGCATTTGTGCACTCGGCTTCCATGGACCGGTTTGCGAATGGGGTAGTCAAAAGCGCTGACCACTTGAACGACCGCGAAATACTCCTGACCTTCGAAAAGCCCGTCCCCGCGACGCTTGAACCACACGATTGTATAGAAAACATGACCTGGACGCCGGAAGTGCTTATCCGGGGTAACTATTTTACCCGTACCAACACCCGCGGCGTGCTGCTCACGACTCCGCGCAAGGCCGTGATCGAAAACAATACGTTTTTCCGCACTGGTATGAGCGCCGTGCTGATCGAAGCCGACGCGGAGGGTTGGTACGAGTCGGGCCCGGTCCGCGACGTTACCATCCGCAACAACGAATTTATCGACTGCGCCTACCAGGGCGGGCCGGGTAATGCGGTGATCGCCGTTAACCCGTCCAATAAAATAGCCGACCCCAAAAAGCCTGTTCATTTCCATATCCGGATAGAGGGTAATACTTTTAATACATTTGATTATCCTGTGCTTTTCGCCAAGGGTACGCGGGGATTGGTTTTCAACAACAATAGGATCGTGCGGACGACGGAGCTCAATCCTCAATCCGGTAACCATAATATGCTTTGGTTCAATGGCTGTTCGGATGTGGAGGTTTCTGGATTGAAGCTCGAAGGGGATGTGCTGGGCAAGAATATCAGGCTGGAAAATATGCCGAAAAGCAATATGAAACTCACCGGTTCACCCAAACTGACCATCGAGTAGGGCCAGGCGATGGTAGGAAAGTCATTTTTTAATTCAAAAACGGCATCTAATTTTACCATTATTTGCCAAAACCCCAGTGATGAAAACATTTCTCGGACTACTCATTTGTTCTGTAACGGCATTCAGCCCGCTGCAAGCGCAGCCAAACCCCAAACCCAAACCCGCACCTTTGTCGCTCTGGTACGACCAGCCTGCCAAACAATGGATGACCCAGGCGTTGCCGATTGGCAATGGCCATGTTGGCGCCATGTTTTTTGGCGGAACGGACGAAGAACGCATTCAGTTTTCGGAGGGGAGCTTGTGGGCAGGCGGCAAGGGCGCCAATGCCGAATATAATTTTGGTTTAAAAAAAGAGGCCTACAAACATTTGCCGGAGGTGCGCGAATTGCTCGCTGCCGGAAAAATGAAGGAGGCCCATGCACTGGCGAACAAAGAACTGACGGGCGTCATTCATGAAAAAAAGGGGAACACCCCGTCTTCCGATTTCGGCGCGCAACAGACAGTGGGAGACTTGTTCATCAAGCTGCCTTCCAAGGGTGCCGTGCAGAACTACCGCCGTGAGCTGAATATCTCCAATGCATTGGGCAAAGTGAGCTACGATGCAGGCGGTAGCCATTTTGAAAGGACCTATTTCGGGAACTATCCCTCGAAAGCGATGGTGTACAAGTTCACCTCTTCGACGCCCGAAACCTATTCCATTCGTTTCGAAACGCCTCATGCCAAAGACTATGAGCAGTTTGCTAAAAATCAGTACACATTTGGCGGGCATCTGAAAGACAATCACCAGGAATTTGAAACCGTTTACCGGATCGATACCGATGGGAAAACCGTTTTCAGCAATGGCGTGCTGACCGTAACCGGTGCCAAATCCATTGTGCTGATCCACACCGTTGCCACGGATTATGTGATGAAATTCCCGGATTACAAAGGAAATGACTACCAGAAAGCCAACGCCGCAACAATGGCCAAAGCGGCTGGCAAAAATTACGCCGCATTGCTCGCCGAGCAACAAAAGGATTACCACGGCCTGTTCGACCGCGTCGCATTGACATTGGGAAATGCCATTGCACCAGCCCTTCCAACGGACCAGCGCCAGAAAGCCTATTCGGCTGGTCAGCCAGATACCCGTCTGGAAGAATTGTACTTTCAATACGGCCGCTACCTGATGATTTCTTCGACCCGGCCGGGTACCATGCCTATGAGCTTGCAGGGCAAATGGAACGACAGCACCAACCCGCCCTGGGCGAACGACTACCACACGAATATCAACGTGCAAATGCTCTACTGGCCTGCCGAAGCGACCAACCTTTCGGAGTGCCATTTGCCATTGATGGACTTTACACAGTCGATCGTGGAGCCGGGGCGGCTGGCGGCGAAGGAGTTTTTCAATGCCAAAGGATGGATCGTGAATACGATGTTGAATGCCTACGGTTATACTTCGCCGGGATGGGATTTCCCATGGGGATTTTTCCCCGGCGGTGCGGCTTGGCTGTCTCAGCATTTGTGGGAACACTATGCATTTACCAATGACAAAGTATTCCTAAAAAATACGGCCTATCCCGTGATGAAAGAGGCTTCGGAATTCTGGATGGACTACCTGAGCAATGACGGCAAAGGCCGCCTCGTATCGTCGCCATCGTATTCGCCCGAACACGGAGGGATTTCTACCGGTGCTACCATGGACCACGAAATGGCCTGGGACGTGCTCAATAATACCGCCGAAGCCGCCGCCGTGTTGGGTATCGACGCCGATTTCGCACAAAAAGCGCGCGCTACCCGCGACAAGATATTGCCTTTGCAGATTGGCCGCTGGAAACAGTTGCAGGAATGGCGTGAGGACGTCGACGACTCCACCAACCACCACCGTCATGTTTCGCACCTTTTTGCGCTGCATCCGGGCAAGCAGATTTCCATTACCCAAACTCCGGCAGAAGCCGAAGCCGCACGCGTGAGCCTCAATGCCCGAGGCGACGATGGTACAGGGTGGTCGCTGGCCTGGAAAGTCAACTTCTGGGCGCGTTTGCAGGATGGTAACCGTGCGCACAAGCTGTTCAAAAGCGTGCTCCGGCCGGTAGCTGACCAGGGTACCAACATGGCCGACGGCGGTGGTTCGTATGCCAACCTCCTGTGTGCCCACCCGCCATTCCAGCTGGACGGCAATATGGGCTCCACAGCCGGTGTCGCCGAAATGCTCCTCCAATCGCAGACCGGCGTGATCGAACTCCTCCCCGCATTACCCGACGCCTGGGCCACCGGTTCGGTTAAAGGGTTAAAAGCCCGCGGCAATGTAACAGTCGACGAAGTTTGGGAAAATGGCCAATTAAAATCCGTAACGCTGCTTTCGCCAAATGCGCAGAAACGTGTCTTGAAATATGGAAGTAAGACAGTCAATGTAGATATCGCTGCGGGAAAGGCGAAGACATGGAATACAGGTGATTTTAAATAAGAGTGTTTCAAAAATGGGACGCAAGAGTGCAGCCCAAAAATCGCGTAGCGATGTAATATAGGTAGAAACGTCGCTACATAACACATACTGGGAAATGCCGTGAGGCATGTAACAACAAGCGCATTGTTGTTACATGCCTCACGGCATTTTTGCTGAAATCAATCCATTCCATTTTCTACGAATGTTATATGCCTGACGGCATTATTCCTGAAACCAATTCATCTCATTTTCTACCAATGTTACATGCTCGACAGCATTCCTCTACCGACGATACGTGACCATATCGCACTATACCTGACCATTCCTGACCACACCTTACCATTCCCATCCCGTCCCAACCGGTAAATCGCCACCCAACCTCTCTTTTCAATACATATTCACGAACTGAACGCCCATGGACATCGACCACGACGCTATACCGCCCGACGCGCCTGACGAAGACCGCCGCTTTTTCCTGAAACAATCCATGTTCATTGCCGGGCTCTCGATGGCGCCGGCCGATTTCCTGCAAGCCGCACTGGCACCTGACGACGGGCCGGTTGGTAATGCGGTTAAGGTAAAGTTGTCTCTGACGATCAATGGGAAACGCAGGCGCATTTCTATCGATCCACGCATGACGTTACTTGATCTGCTCCGCGAAAATCTCGGACTTACCGGTACGAAGAAAGGTTGTGATTTCGGGCAATGCGGGGCGTGTACCGTGCACGTCGATGGGCGAAGGACGTTATCGTGCCTCACGTTCGCGGTGATGCAGCACGGGTCGAAGGTTACGACGATCGAAGGCTTGTCGGACGGTGAAAAACTGCATCCGTTGCAGGAGGCATTTATCAAACACGACGGTTTTCAATGCGGCTATTGCACGCCGGGACAGGTGATGTCCGGAGTCGCGTGTATTCGCGAAGGGCATGCAGGCTCCGCGGACGAAGTACGGGAATACATGAGCGGCAACCTATGCCGCTGCGGAGCTTACCCGAATATCGTGGATGCGATTCTCGAAGTCAAAAAAGAGGGAACGAAAGTATGAAGCCGTTTCAATACCTCCGCCCTAAATCCGTTGCGGAAGCCATCAGTATGGCGGCCGATTACCCCGAAGCGCAGTACATCGCCGGGGGTACCAATCTGGTCGATCTGATGAAGCGGGGCATTGCGTCGCCGTCGAAACTGATCGATATCAACCATCTCCCACTAAAGAAAATAGAACATCGTTACGACCGCCTCCGCATTGGTGCATTGGCGCTGAACAGCGACGTGGCAAAACATAAAAGCGTAGTGAGCCGCCAGCCGCTACTGGCACAAGCATTGCTCGCGGGGGCTTCGGGACAATTGCGAAACATGGCGACGGTGGGCGGCAACTTGTTACAACGTACCCGTTGCAGCTATTTTTACGATCTGGCATTACCCTGTAACAAACGTAAACCAGGTGCTGGTTGCGGTGCGGAAGCGGGCATTAACCGCACGCATGCCATCTTTTTTGCGGGGAACGGCTTTGGAGGGAATGAGAAGTCTGCGTGCATTGCCGTACACCCGAGTGATATGTGTGTGGCGCTCACGGCCCTGGACACGGAGGTCGTGATCAACGGTACGGGTGGGGAGCGGAGAGTCCTGTTGAAGGATTTTCACCGCCTTTCCACCCTGCAACCCGAGCTGGATACCAATTTGCAACCCGGTGAACTGGTCACGGCCATCGAGGTGACGGATAATGCCTTCGCCCAACACAGCCATTATCTGAAGGTACGAGACCGTGCGTCGTATGCATTTGCGTTGGTTTCCGTAGCGGCTGCCCTGCAAATGGATGGTGGCCGGATCTGGGACGCCCGGATGGCCCTCGGCGGTGTGGCGCACAAACCATGGCGTTATTGGGCCATCGACCTCATGCTAAGAGGGCAGGCACCTTCGGAAAAACTTTTCAGGGAAGTTGCCGAGCATGAAATGCAAAGCGCGAAGGCTACCGAACAGAATGCATTCAAAATCAAACTAACGTCCAATGCGATCGTTGCGGCTCTGAAAGCCGCGACGGGTATTTCCTGACCGGGCTATGAACAGACAATCGTTGGAAAATCCGTCGGATACCTCGCTCAGCCGTGTCGATGGCGCGGCGAAAGTGACTGGTACCGCTATTTACTCGGCGGAATATGCGGTTCCGGGAATCGTACACGCCGTGCTGGTGACCAGTACCATTGCCAAAGGCAGCATTACCGCCATCGAATCGCACGAAGCGGAAACGGTGCCGGGTGTACTTGCGGTGATCAGCCACCTCAATGCAATAACAGTACCGGGCTGGCCTCCCAAAAAGCAACCAGCGGAGCGTGTGCCGCCGGGTACAGCATTTCGTGTATTTTACGATTCCCTGATCTATTTCGACGGCCAGCCTGTGGCGATGATAGTAGCTGGCACGCACGAACAGGCCGCGCACGCCGCGTCGCTTGTACGGGTGACGTACCGGCAGGAAGCCCATCAAACACATTTTGAAAAGAATATGGGTAAATCCGGCATCCCGCTTAATGCTCAACGCGCTCAAAACTCGCCTTTTCAGGACTACGAGCGCGGCGATGCGTCGGCTTTACATAACGCCGACGTCCGGATCGATGCCGAATACACCATACCAACCCAGCACCACCAGCCGCTCGAACCGCATGCGATCATCGCAGTGTGGGAAGGCGACGATAAGCTGACAGTCTACGACAAAAACCAGGGCGTGAAATCCGCCCAGGGCCAACTCGCGCAAGCATTCAAGCTGCCAAGGGAAAATGTAGAGGTAGTAAGCAAGTACATAGGCGGGGCATTCGGGTCGGGCATTCGGGTATGGCCGCACACGTTGGCGGCGGTAATAGCTGCAAAGCAGTTGAAACGGCCGGTGAAACTCGTACTGGGACGGGAGCAGATGTTTACGTCGGTGGGTTACAGGCCTTATACCAAACAGAAAATCAGTATCGGCGCCGTGAAAGACGGCCGCCTGGCAGGTATCGTACACGAAGGGACGGGACAGACGTCCATGTATGAAGAGCATTTGGAACGCACGGTCTTCGCGTCGCGCGCGCTATATGCGTGTCCGCATGTAGCTACGCGCTACCGCCTGCTTCCACTGGACGTGAACACGCCTACATGGATGCGCGGACCAGGCGATGCGACCGGGATGTTTGCACTGGAGTCGGCGATGGACGAGCTGGCCTATGCATTGAAAACAGACCCGCTGGAATTCCGGCTTAAAAACTATGCAGAATCCGATCCCGAGCGGAACCTGCCGTGGTCGGCGAAATCGCTCAGGGAGTGCTATGAGCTGGGCGCTGAAAAAATCGGCTGGAAGAATCGGCTGCCCGAGCCGCGGTCGGTGAAACGCAACGGAATGTTGCTGGGCTATGGGATGGCATCGAGCCTGTACGGGTTTCACCGTCACCCGTCCAGGGCACGGGCGGTGATGCAGGCCGATGGTTCGGTGATCGTGCAAAGTGCTACGATGGACATCGGCCCCGGTACCGGCACGGCCATGACGCGCATTGCAGCGAAGGTTTTAGGGATGAATGCCCAAAAGGTGCGTTTCGATCTGGGGCATTCGGCCCTGCCCGATGCGCCCGGCCAGAATGGTTCGTCCACGATACCCAGCGTGGGGTCGGCAGTGCATGTCGTTTGCGAGGCATTGAAAAGCAAGTTGATCGCTTTGGCAGGAGAAATGTCCGACCGGTTTAAGGCGACTGGCCAGGTAGTGGCTAAAAACGGTCAGCTGTTTAGTCCCGCCGAGGACAAAGACGGACTGAGTTACGCCGATATTCTAAAATACCATCATTTGAACGAACTGGAAGTGATGGAGGAATCGAAGTCGGGTGCCGAGCGGGACCAGTATTCGATGTATTCGTTTGGTTGTCATTTTGTGGAGGTGGAAGTGAACCCGCTTACGGGTGAGGTACGCGTTACGCGTGTGGTCACATGCGCTGACGTGGGGGCGATCATCAACTACAAAACCGCCCGTAGCCAGTCCATCGGCGGCATTGTCGGAGGGATTGGGATGGCGCTGATGGAGCATTCGGCGATGGACCATCGCTTCGGACGTTATGTGACCACCGATTTCGCCAGTTATCATATTCCGGTTCACGCCGATGTGCCGCCTATCGAAGTATATTACATCGACAAGCCGGATGTGCAGGCGAACCCCATCGGATCGAAGGGCCTGGGCGAAATCGCTATTGTAGGTGTTGCGGGGGCTATTGCCAATGCCGTTTTTCATGCAACCGGCAAGCGGTTACGGGAGTTGCCTATCACGCCGGACAAGCTGATCTGACATGTTTTTAACTAATGCTCACCTCTTTTCCCGTCGTCAGCAAATAGCGGTTCGGGCCGTTGATGACGCCCAGCGTCAGTTTGTACTTCTTGTTTTTGGACAGGTATTGCCTGAGCATACCCATTGACTCGCAGTAGCCCGCGTAGTAATGACCGGTACGCAGGAAACAGAGGAATGAGTTCCTGCGCATACGCATGGGCAGCATATGCATTTCATCGCCTGAATGGATGATCAGGTAAATGCCGTCGTCAGGTGAGCACTGTAATGCCGGCGCCTCTGTTCCTACCTGAATGAAATCGGCTGTTCGTACGGCAATATCTGACGAGCCCCGTATTTCTGCCCGACGCAAATTTTCGAAGGGAAAATCAGGGAACTGGTAAATCCGGTTCCTCAATGCATTCTCAAAAATTGCATCGACGGTCTCCTTAACGGTGATATAAATGGGTGCAGAAGGAAATTCCCTGTTTTTGGTCCAGCCATACGCGTCGGTTTGAATGGTTTTCCGGAAATACATCATATCGGCCCAGGTTTGAAAGTAGCTACTTCCAAAATAGATCACGGCGCTGATTTGCAAGATGATGATGCGTCGACTGAGGATTCGTTGAAATGCGGGTTGTTGCAGTAACAGCAGGTAGTTGAAGATCGCCCAAAACGTAAAAATATGTTTGTATCTGCTCAGCAAAATGGTTTGTGCGCCGAAAGCGGCACGACCGAATGCCAATGCTAAAAAGGTCGCCAGCAAGAACAGGATGCAGCCTGCAAGCCACCACTGGTTTGGCGTAATCGTGTGTGGGGCCCGTATTATTTTTTTTCCGAAGAAAAATGCGCCAATTCCGACCAGGGAAAGACTCACCACTCCTGCGACGGCGGAAAGAGCCAATCTTGTAGCATCGCTTTTGTCTAGCATCACATCTGTAATCATGCCGGGCATAGCAACCGCCATGAGCAACATTTCCCGCCATGATGACAAATTTTGAGCTGAGGTAGGGCGAAAGTCGGGCACCAGCAATCCCTGAAAGTAAAACAGGGTGATAAAACCGAATAGAACTATCCAAAATGCGGCCGCCAACCATTCCCGACGCGCCAGCAGCATCAGCGCTGCCACCGGCCCGACAAATACGCCTGACACATCGGAGTAAATGGCCAAAATTCCCATCCCGGCGCCGCAGACCAGGCTCCTCCGTGTGTTTTGGCTGACGAGCCAGATGCTTGCAAATCCCCAGACATAAATCGCAATTTGTTGCAGCGGTATGATCGACCAATACAGTGCTTCGTAGTTGAAATTGGAAAAAAGCAGGTATGGAACCGGCAGTAGCAGGGCTGGTGAAAGATTTTGCTGGGCACGAAACCAGCCGAACACCAATTTGAGAAAGACGAGATAGGAGCAAATTCCGGCGAATGCGAGAAAGCGGAAATCGATCGAGCCGCTCGCCCAGTACATCAGGCAGGCCACCAGTCTGACAACAACAATCCGGCGCTCGTCGTCCTGCTTCGATAATGCCGACCATAATTCGCGGAGTGAGCCTGTTCCTTCGACTATCGTGGATGTAGATTCGAGAATTGCGTCAATATCGTCCTGGTAAGGAATGTTGACCGTAGTCACGCCCCATACCACGAAGAATATCACAACAGGCGTTGCCCATGCAAGGAAGAAGAGAATATCCCGAGACCCGAAAGGTCCAAAAGAGAAATAATCCGGCTTCAACGACCGGGAGGGCCTGGTGCCATGCAGGTAAACCGCAAACAGGGAAACTGCGCCGGCGAAGGCCGACAGTGTGATAAAAATGGGGAGATTCATGGGCAGGTGGCTTTGATGCAGACCACCAAACTATCCGCATTTTCATCCCTATTGCCAACGAACCATCCTGGGGTAAGCGCGGGTTATCAGGCGGCTTTTACCCACTTCACAATCAAATTCGCGAGGAGCAATAGCTGGAAGGCCCCGAACGTAACCACCGAGCCCACGAAGCGTACCCGCATGTCCTCCCATTCCTTGTATTGCTGGGGTGAAAACGTCGACCAGGTATCCACGGCGTTGTTGGGCGGGTAGCCCATCGTACTCGTCATGTAAAGGGCGATGCCGATCGTCGCGAGCACATGTGCGGCAGTCAGTTGCGGGAAGCCGGCGCGATTTCGGGTAAGCCAGTACAGGAGGCTGGTAATCAGGATAATCGTGATCAGAAACTCCGCTATTAAATCAATCCGAACTATGTAGTACGTGTCGTACAGCTGCACGTCGACAGAATAGCTTCGCCGTATCCAGGCAATGATTGCTATCACGGGGCAGGCGAGCAGGAGTGTGAGGTGGGGTTTGGTTTGGATGAAGCTTTTGCGCATTGTATCGTATTTTTATGGATGCAAATTAAAAAATGAAAGTTTTTTACGGAACAACTAGGGTAGCCTTTCCAAATTTTGTCCTGTGGATGTAGCCCTAAACCCAGCCCCGAAACGTGACGCCCGAACCTTCCGAACATTTACCGGACGAAGAGAAAAACCCCGAAAGACCGATAGACCCGATGCCGGGGACGCCGGAGGTGGGTGTACCTGATAATACGCTGCCCGACAGGGAGTTTTTTATCCGGAAAACATACGAACAGGATGCTGCGAAAGGGTATGAATTGCTATTCAGGAGCTATTACCAGCCGCTTTGCAGCCACGCTGCGAGGTTTGTATACAACAAGGAAATCGCCGAAGACCTCGTCACGGAAATTTTTCTCAATTTCTGGAAAAAAGAACTGCATACCAGCATCGCTACGACCTTTCGGGCCTATCTCTTCACAGCGGTGCGTAACAGGTGCTTTACTTATCTACGCTGGGAGTTCAACAAAATGCGGCAGGAGGAGCTCGACGACGAGTTCCGCTCCGATATGCTAGCGCCCGATCACATCATGGAAATGGACGAGCTCTATATGCAGGTCGAGCGGGCGATTCACGCTTTGCCTCCCCAATGTCAGAAGGTATTTATTCTGAGCCGGTTTGAAGGGAAGTCGTACCAGGAGATTGCGGTAAAGCTTGGCGTGACGGTAAAGGCTGTGGAATGGCATATATCGAAGGCGCTCAGTGTATTGCGCCGATCATTGAAACAAAACTGACAAACTGAAAGCATGAACACACCATTATCCAAAGAAATGCTCTTCACCTACTTCTCCGGCCAGGCCACGGTGCTGCAAAAACAGCTCATCGAAGAGTGGCTCGGCGAACCGGGGAACGCGGAGCGCTATTTCGAATGGTTACAGGAATGGGAAAACAGCCATCCGCAATTTTTGCCGGATGTGGAAGTGGCTTTTAAAAGTGCACAGGCGATGCTGGAAAAGTCGTCGGATAACGACGATGAGGTCGCCACGGCGGTAACCGCGTCGCGATCCCTGCCCTGGCGGAACTGGCTGCGCATTGCGGCTGCTATTCTGGTGATGATGGGAGCGGGCGGGTACTATTACCGCGACGCGATCTTATACCGGCATTACCGCACCGGCTATGCCGAAAGCCGGACTGTCCTGCTGGCCGACGGGAGCCGCATATCGCTGTTACCCAACTCCGACCTGAAACTCCTTAGATGGGGATTCGGAAGCATCGGCCGGGATGTGTATCTGACGGGCGAGGCCGGTTTTGTCGTCACGCACCAGGTCGATCACCAGCCGTTCACGGTCCATACGCCCGATCAGGGAAAGGTAACCGTGCTGGGTACCGAATTTTTTGTGTATACCCGCAAAAAAGGCACGCAAGTGGTTTTGAGCAAAGGCAAAGTACAGATTTCATCTCCCGAAATGGCTGCGCCGCTCGATATGAAGCCGGGTGAAAAAGCCTCCGTCGCTACGGACGGCAAGATCGCCATTCAGCCATTGACTATCCCAGAGCTGAAAGACCCGGCCGTTTGGCAGGAGCATCATTTCCATTTCGACCACACCTCTCTTGCCGACGCCAGTCGTGAGCTGAATGCGGTATTCGGGCTGGAAATCGTCGTGACTGACCCTGCACTGGCTGCGCGGCAGGTTACCGGCACGTTCAAAGCCAGGCAGGCTGACGAGCTGCTGTCGGTGCTGTCTGAAATGCTCGAGATGCGCGTGCAGGTCGGCGACGACCAGGTGCTTCTCATCCCCGATTCGACTGACACCAATTAGATCTTTTAACTAACCCAAACGCTTCCATGAACCCACATGTACCCCTGGCAAAGGCATTTGGCCTTTACGCCATGCTCAGTTTGTGCCCCCCGCCGGGATTCGGGCAGTTGCTGGCATCGGCGCATCCTTTGCAGGCCGAAACGCGGCAAACGCAGCCCGTACGCCTGCGCGACGCATTGCTGAAACTGAAAGAGAGCTATGGCGCCGACATTCTCTTCGAGGAAAAACTGCTCGACGATCTGAAAGTATCATCCGCTGCGGTCAATCCATCCAGAACCCTGGAACAGAACCTGGACGCATTGCTGGCTTCTACCGGATTGAAATACAAGAAGATTAAGGAAAATACTTATGTGCTGCTGGCGTCGAAAGACCGCCGGAAAAAGGATGGTGGTACTGTGCCGGTCCGTGAAAGTTCGGCATTGCCGCAGGACAGCCCGCTGGCATCCCTCTCACCCGTAACACGGGCAGAGGTGGCGGAGTCGGCTGTGCGTGGTACGGTGGTGGATGCGAAAGGCGAACCGCTGATCGGCGTAAGCGTACTCGTCAAGGGCACTACACGCGGTACTGCTACGGACGTGGCAGGGAAGTATGAGATCGCGGTGGATGATGCGTCGGCCGTACTGGTGTTCTCCTTTGTGGGTTATGTGCGGAAAGAAGTGGTGGTAGGTGCCCAATCGGAGGTCAATGTCACCCTTGCCGAAGACACGCAAAATCTTTCGGAAGTAGTGGTTACAGCATTGGGTATCAAGCGCGACAAGCGTGCATTGGGCTATTCGGTGCAGGAAATAGGCGGGGAGGCTATCAGTACCGCCAAGGAAGCGAACCTCGCTACCACACTGGCCGGTAAGATGGCCGGTGTGCAGGTGACGCGTTCGGCCAATGGGGCGGGAGGCTCGTCGCGCGTGGTGATCCGCGGTTCCAACTCCCTGGTCGGCAATAGCCAGCCGCTGTATGTGATTGACGGCATTCCGATGGATAACAGCAACCCCAATTCACCTTCCTCAACGGGCGGTATCGATTACGGGGACGGTATTTCAAACATCAACCCCGAAGATGTGGAGTCGATCTCCGTGTTGAAAGGACCTAATGCCGCTGCGCTGTATGGCCAGCGGGGTAGCAACGGCGTTGTGCTGATCACCACCAAATCAGGCAAATCGAGAAAGGGTATTGGTATTAAATATGGTGTCGACTATTCGGTAGGCGACGCATTGGTATTGCCCGATTTTCAGGATGAATATGGCCAGGGGCTGGATGGTGCATTCACGCATTTTCGCGGTAACGATGGAAAGATATACACCTGGGCGGCGGCGCAGGCCGGCAATATCCAGGGTATGCCGAAGGCGAGCGGCGGCCGTGACCGTTTTACGCGTTCAAGCTGGGGGGCGCGCATGGATGGTCAGCAATATGAGGACCAGTGGGGGAATGTGCTTAACTTTACGCCTCAGCCCAACACCTTTCAAACCTTTTTCAGAAAAGAGAAACAGGTGGTTAATAACCTGAGCCTCGAAGGCGGCAACGACAATATCAACTACCGGCTTTCTTACGGCCGCACCGATATAGACGGGTACACGCCAGGCAATACGCTGAAACGCAACAACGTCAACCTGCGGACGGTGGGGAAGATTACGCCGAAGCTGGAACTGGATGTCAAAGCGAACTACATCGGGCAGAAAGGCGCAAACCGCCCCACGGTTTCGGATGCGAGCGATAACCCGGCGTACCTGTTCATCAGTCAGCCACGCAGCATGCCGATGAGCATCCTGGCCAATTCGGCCTGGACTGCCGAAGATGTGGCCAAACAACTCGGCTACGGTACCGTGCCGTTTGTGGGCATGGAGAAAACCTATGCGACCAATTCGTCGACGGCAAATCCCTACTGGACGGTCGATCACACCCGTAACTCCGATGACCGCCAGCGCCTGCTTGGTTTGATCCGCCTGAGCTACCAGTTCAACGACTGGATCCGCCTGACCGCCAAAACCGGGACTGATTTCTACACCGACCAGCGCCTGCGTTACCGCGAAAAAGGTACCTACCAAAGTGCTAACCGCAATGGCGATATTTCCGAGCAGGTTACCCGCGTGCGGGAGGACAACAGCGATATTTTGCTCTCGTTAACCCCGCAACTGACGAAAGACATTTCGCTCGGCCTGAACCTGGGTGCCAACCATCAGAAATTCTATTCGCGCACCACCGGCAATACCGGTACCGAGTTCATTGTGCCCGGTTTGTATGCCATCAATAATACGTTGATCAACTCTTACGTATTCGGTCTCACGGAATCGTCGATCAACTCGGTTTATTTGTCGGGGCAACTGGGGTACAAGGAATACCTCTTCCTCGATTTCTCGGCACGTAACGACTGGTCTTCGACGCTTTCACCAGCAAACAACTCCTTCTTTTACCCGGCTGTGAGTGCGAGCTTCGTCGTAACGGATGCGTTCAATATCCGGAGCAATACGTTAAGTTTCCTCAAACTGCGGGCCTCTGTGGCGCAAGCGGGTAGCTCGGGTTCTCCTTATCAGCTCACCGGCACCTATTCGCTCGACCAGGTTGCGCACGGTGGCGTTCCGTTGGCTTCGTTTTCGTCGACCATTCCTGACCCCAATTTGAAAAACGAGCTGACCACTTCGATCGAGTTCGGTGTGGAAGCCCGCTTTTTCAAAAACCGTGCAGGGCTTGCATTTGCTTATTACAATGCATCCACCAAAAACCAGATCCTGGATGTGCCCCTGCCGCCGTCGAGTACATTTGCCTCACGGAGGATCAATGCCGGTGAAATCCGCAACCGTGGTGTCGAGCTGACCCTGAATGGTACGCCCATTAAAACAGCCGACGGTTTCACCTGGGATGCAGCATTCAATTTTTCCAGAAACCGAAACCAGGTGGTGGCGCTTGCCGAAGGAGTGGATACTTACGTGCTCGGTGCCGACCGCGGGGTGAATGTGGTAGCCGAGCCGGGCAAACCGTTCGGTACGCTCATCGGTAACGGCTTCCAATGGCTTCGCGACGAGAATGGCAACCGCCTCATCGACCCGACGACCGGTTTGCCCCTGAAATCCAATTCCAAGATTCTTTACGAATTGGGTAATGCATTGCCGAACTGGATCGGCGGATTCAACAACACGTTCCGCTACAAGGGCATCAGCCTGTCGGGCTTGTTCGATATCAGCCAGGGCGGCAAGATTTACTCACAAAGCTTGCGTGAAGAACTGGTTTATGGTACGATCAAAAAGACCCTGCCGGGACGCGACGGTACGTATGTAGCCGACGGTGTTGTGGCTTCCAAATCCGACAACGGAAAATGGGTAGGTACCGGTCAGGCGAACACGAAGCAGGTGCGGGCGCAAGACTACTGGAATGTGGTGGCACCCGACAAAGACAATGTGATCCCGGAGGAAATGCTCAACGACGCGAGCTATATCATGTTCCGCGAGTTGACATTGAACTACCAGCTGCCCAACACGCTCATTAGCCGCACGCCGTTCAAAAGCATTCGCGCGGGCATTTATGGCCGTAACCTGTTCTACGTGCAACGCAAAACGGAAGGTTTCGCACCTGAGGCCTCATCTTTCAACGTCAATAACTCGTCGTTGGGACTTGAATCTACCGCTTTGCCTTTGCTGCGGTATTTCGGGGTCAGCCTGAATGTGGAGTTGTAATTGTTCAAACCGGAAATCTTTGAGAAATGAAAAATAGAATCCCATCAATCCTGCTGACCGGTGCCATATGCCTCATACAGGCCTGTACCGGCGATTTTGAGGAAATCAATACGCCGCCTACATCGGTCACGACGGTCGATCCGGGGCTGCTGCTTTCGAAAGTGCAGAAGGACGCCGCGTTTGCGGAAGGCTATGAAGTGCCCAACAGCCAGTATGGTTCGTGGATCCAGCATTGGGCCGGAGGCGTGCTGGTATCGAGTTCGCGTTACATCGAGCAAAGCGACAACAATACCTGGGACGCGCATTATACGCTGATCCGGAACATCAGCCAGGTCCGTAATGAAGTTTTGAAAGGAAAGGAAAATGATCCCAGTGGCCGCAGCAAGCTGGCGATCGCACGCATTGTCGAGATTTCGGTGTGGCAACGGCTTACCGACCTGTTTGGCGACGTTCCGTACTCGGGGACCGCCCTGGGGCCTTCCGATGTGAATACCAAGCCTGTATTTGACACGCAGGAGTCGATCTACAAGTCGCTGATCAACGACCTGAATGCGGCCATCGGGCAGCTTACGCCCGGGGATGCGAGCTATGGCAATGCGGATTTTTATTACAAAGGAGATATTAATAAGTGGAAGAAGTATGCCAATTCATTGAAACTGCGGCTTGGAATGCGCATCCGTTATGCCGATCCGGCCTTGGCACAAAAAACCGTGACCGAAGCCATGGGCCAGCCGCTGCTGGAAAGCGCCGCCGATGACGCTACCGTACCGACTTATAACAATGCGACCAATGCGAATGTACACCCGGTATTGAACCAGTTCCTGGCCGGCAGCCCCGACCTGAAATACCTCGCCGACGCATTCGTGACGCAGCTTGTGGGCAGCGCAGACCCCCGTTTACCGCGCATTGCGCAACCGAGCGTCAACTCCGTGAAGGCAGGTGCGCCCGCATACAAGGGCATTGGCGTAGCTTTGACAGACGAAATCCTGAAAACGATCATCAAAGACGATTACAGCACTGTTTCGACACTTACGTTCTTCAACCGCGATTACAGCCCGGCGATCCCGTGTATGGTAATGTCGTTTGCGGATGTGTCGTTCTATAAAGCCGAAGCCGCGCTCGAAGGCTGGGGCGGAACGGCGGCGGAGGCCGAGAAATATTATCAGGATGGTGTGAAAGCGGCATTGGCGCAGGCTCCTTATAATGTAACAACCGTGCCGGCTTCTTTTGAAAAAGAGCTGTCATGGACCGGTCTTTCCAAAGCGCAGAAGCTTGAAAAAATAGGCACCCAGAAATGGATACAGCTGTTCGGCCGTTCCTACGAAGCATTTATCGAATGGCGGAGAATGGGCTACCCCACATTGAAGCCCGGCCCGTTCCAGGGATCGACCGGCGGCACCATCCCGCGCAGGACGATTTATTCGTCCCGCGAAGCGCTTTTGAATAAGGAGAATTACGAGCAGGCGGTTGGCAGGTTGTCGAAAGGAGATTCGTACGTGTCAAAGGTTTGGTGGGATAAAAGGTGACGGCCGACCGCTGACTGCCGTTTGAAAAGCGAAATGCCCGGGATGTTAAATCTCCCGGGCATTTTGCTTTTGGGTATTACCGATGTAAAACAGGTTACGGATGAAATTTAAACTCTTGAACATACTGCTAAGCCTGCTCGCGGGGGCGACGGCAGCCTTCCCGCAAACAGTTCCCGAAAAAATGGACCTTTACTTGCTGATTGGCCAGTCGAATATGGCTGGCAGAGGTACGACGGATGCGGCTTCCCATCCCAATTCTTCCCTAATATGGGCTATTAACCGCCATCACGAATGGAAAATGGCAGCCGACCCGCTTCACGAGGACAAGCCGACGGTAGTAGGGGTAGGGCCCGGTCTTACGTTCGCACAGGAAATCCTGAAAAAATACCCTGAACGTCCGATCGGCCTCATTCCCTGTGCGGTAGGTGGCAGCGGTATCGACGACTGGCAGCCCGGCGCCCAACATGAGCAGACGGGCATTTATGCCTATGACGAAATGCTCGCCCGTGTGAAAGAGGCACAGAAACGCGGGACGATTAAAGGCATTATCTGGCACCAGGGAGAATCCGACAGCTCACCGGAGAAAAAGGGGGCGTACGCCGCCAAACTGGCCGACTTTTTCAAACGCCTGCGCCGGGATACGCAAACGGAAAACGTGCCGGTCGTGGTAGGAACGCTGGGGGATTTTTATGTGGCCAAAACGCCCGATGCGGCGGTGATCAACCAGATTATCGCTGATTATGCGAAGCGTAATAAGCTGGTTTACCTGGCGTCGGCTTCGGGCCTGGCGCACAAAGGGGACGAGACGCATTTCGACACTCCTTCGGCGCGGGAGTTGGGGCGTCGGTATGCCGAAGCGTTTTTGAAAAAGGAAGAATAGAGGTTGAGGTGCGGGCATAGGGTGAGCGGGTTTAATTTTCGTCCAATGCATTAACTCTGGAATCCTTTGGTGTTCATTGAATCATAACCTCGCAAACCTGACCAACCATTTTACATGAAAATCAAACATTTAACACTCCGTGCGACACTCTTCGCAGCATTGGCTTGCGGATATTCGGCTTCGGCGCAGAAAGGCAAGCCGCTTTTTCCTGATCAGCCGGGGATGGTTTCGTATACTTTCAGGACGAGCCTTTCCAAAAATACCGCGGCCACCCTGGATACGATCAAGGCACTGAAAATTACGGACATGGAGTTTTCGAGCCTTTTTGGCAAGACGGCGCCGGAGCTCCGCAAATTGCTCGACGAACGCGGAATCAAATGCTCTTCGTTCGGGGTAGGCTACGACGACGCGCTCAATAAAACGCAGGAGGTCGGCAATAATGCAAAAGCGCTGGGTGCGAGCTTCGTTCGGGTGGCATGGGTACCGCATAAAGGGCCTTTTACGCTCGAAATGGCTGAAAAAACCGTAGCGGATTTTAACAAAATAGGCAAGCAGCTGAAAGACGAATTTGGCCTGACTTTTTGCTACCATAACCACGGCTACGAATTTGAAAAACACGGCGAGGGCACGCTGATGGATTATATTATCCAGAACACCGACCCGAAATACGTCAGCTTCGAACTCGATATGCTCTGGACATTCTTCCCCGGCCAGGATCCGGCGGCGCTGATCAATAAATACCCCGACCGTTTCAAACTCATGCACATGAAAGATTTGAAAAAGGGCATAACCGGAAACATGTCGGGCGGTACGCCGGTAGAGAACGATGTGGCATTAGGCACGGGGCAAATCGATATTCCCGCCGTGCTGAAAGCAGCCAGGAAGGCTGGACTGAAGCATTACTACATCGAAGACGAAAGCCCGAGCTACGCGACACAGGTACCTCAGTCGATCGCTTATTTGAAAAGTTTGAAATACTGATTGAAAAAATAGCAGTGGCGGCCGTATTCACGCATTTGTGTTGTGGATACGGTCGCCACTCGTTTTGGGACCTGCAACGGAATAGAATAATCCAGTGAGCGATCTCATGATCAAGGCGGCGTTGCGTGCGATACCGGCCAATGTTCAGATTGTCCAGCTAAACCGGCAAATTGTATAAGCGTAACCGTCGCAGGGTGGTTACTTTTGTGGCATTATTTAGAACGAGTCTATTTATTAATAAAACCGGGTGGGTACCAGCCACCCGGTTTGCTGCGCCAGGGCGCAATACTTAAAACGTTGTAACATTTAAAGCAATGCAAATTAGTAAAATTCTGCATACAGGAGTCCTTTGTGCCTTATCGTTCGTCGCCCTTGCCCGGCAGGCAGACGTTACCCTCCACGGGCAAATCCGTTCAGAGGAGGGGGAAGCGCTCCCCGGCGCATCCGTAAGCCTGAAAGGGACCTCCCATGGAACCTTCACCAATGCCGACGGAAAGTATACGATCGAACACGTCCGTCCAGGTTCCTACAAGCTCCTGGTGTCGTTTATGGGCTATCAAACC
This sequence comes from Dyadobacter sp., assembly GCF_017744695.1. Lineage (GTDB taxonomy): Bacteria > Bacteroidota > Bacteroidia > Cytophagales > Spirosomataceae > Dyadobacter. The sequence goes on along the minus strand of NZ_JAGIAS010000002.1, from coordinate 750,617 downwards.
CAAATCAAGGACATTACCCTCAAAGCCGGTGAGCATTTCAAACACAATACCAGACTGGTTTCCGAAACCCGCGAGCTGGAATCTGTTTCGGTAATCGGCCGGACAGAGACGAAGGAAATCAGTCGCCAGGCCTATAATGTGACGGCGATCGATGCCAGAAAGCTCCAAAACTCCACGCTCGATCTTTCCCATGCGCTCGACCGTGTGTCGGGCGTACGTGTACGGGAGAGCGGGGGCGTGGGTTCCAATATGAATTTTTCGCTCAACGGCTTCACAGGGCGCCAGGTAAAGTTTTTCCTCGATGGCGTGCCAATGGATAACTTCGGATCTTCCTTTCAGTTGAATAACATCCCCATTAACCTCGCCGAACGGGTGGAGGTTTATAAAGGCGTGGTGCCTATCTGGCTGGGTTCGGATGCCCTGGGCGGAGCAGTGAACATCGTCACGAATACCCGCCAGAACAGCTACCTCGATGCCTCCTATTCCTACGGCTCGTTCAATACGCACCGTACGACTATCAATGCAGGTTACACGGCGAAAAATGGCTTTACAGCCCAATTGAATGCATTTCAGAATTATTCGGACAACAATTACCGGATTACCGTCGACGTGGCGGACGTGAACACCGGCGAATATTTCCGCAACCAGCGCTTGCGCAGGTTTCATGATACCTATCACAATGAAACCGTGATCGCGAATGTGGGTGTGGTAGGCAGGAAGTTCGCCGACAAGCTTTTGCTGGGGATCACATTGGGTAAAAACAAAGCCGAAATCCAGACGGGCGCGCGGATGGTGAGCGTTTTCGGCCAATGGCACCGGAAGGGTAACATCGTGATGCCGAGTTTGAAATACCAGAAGAAGGATTTGTTCGTGAAAGGGCTGAATGTCAATATATCCGCCAACTATAACCTGGGTCAGGAACAGAATGTAGACACAGTATACCGCCGCTATAACTGGTTTCAGCAATTCAAACAATATGAAGGAAAGGGCAGCGAGCGTGAGAGGTCGCTCTACAAATTCCGGAACAATAATGGCCTGGCCACGGCGAATGTAACCTACCAGATCGATCCACGGCATTCGGTGACGATCAACAATGTATTGAACACGTTCAACCGGAAGGGGGAGGATGAGCTTTTTCCGGAATCGGCAAAATACGAGCAGCCCCGGGTGAACAGGAAGAATGTGCTTGGTTTGGGCTACAAGTTCGACTATAACGAGCGCTGGAATACGTCATTATTCCTGAAACATTTTTCTCAGAACAACAAATTCTCCGTGTCCTATAACCCGACCGGTAACTGGGGCGACGAGGCGTTTTTAGTCCAGAAAAACAGTTTTGAAAAACTGGGATACGGCATTGCTTCCACTTACTTTCTATTCAAAAATTTTCAGCTAAAAGGTTCATTTGAGAAGAGTTATCGATTGCCGGAGACCGACGAGCTTTTCGGGGACCTCCTGAACCTGGAAGGCAACATCGAGCTAGATCCGGAAACGAGCTACAACTACAACCTCGGTTTCAGCTACAACGGCGCGATCAACCGTGTACATCGTTTCAGCGTCGACGCCAACGTACTCTACCGCGACGCCCAGGGATTTATCCGTCCGCGCCTGAATGCGAACCAGACCAAGCAGGTTATGGACAACCTGGCCGATGTGACCAACTTCGGGATCGATGGAGAAGTGCGGTATTCCTATCGCCAGCTTTTCACGGCGGGTGCCAATATTACCTACCAGAATCTTCGCAACAATACCCGTTTCGAGGAGGGTTACACCACAGAGAGCCCGCTTTACCGCGACCGCATCCCGAATATGCCCTTCCTTTTCGGTAATGCGGATGCTGCGGTTTTCTTCAAAGACCTGGGCAAAAAGGGCAATACCCTCACGGTTGGCTATAACCTGCTTTATGTGCATGCCTACTACCTCTACTGGCCGAGCCTGGGCAGCGACAAGCTGGATATCCCGGAGCAGCTGAGCCACGATGTAAACCTGGTGTATGCCATGGCTGATGGCCGGTACAATGTCTCGCTGGAATGCAAAAACCTGCTGGATGCGAAGCTGTTCGATAATTTCAGCTTGCAGAAGCCAAGCCGCGGTTTCTATGTCAAATTACGCTATTTCATCAGTAAATAATCTTTAATAATTCAATCATCCAATCAAAGTAAGAAAATGAAAAAGTCATATTTGAAATGGTTTTTCGTAGTGGGTATGGGCGTAGCATTGGGCGCGTGCAGCAGCGATGACGATACGACCAATCCAACACCGGAACCGGGTACCGGCACGCAGTCTCGCTACGTCGTAGCCTCGGCGCCGATCGGCTCACAAGGCGTTGCGGATTACCTCCTCACCACGGGCGACCTGTCGCAGGGAACCATCAGCACAGTGGGGCAGGGGATCGAGCAGGATGGCTCTTACCGCTATTACCTGACGCATAAGGGCAAGTTTTTCAGCTTGCTGTACGGCCAGGGAAACCCGGGCGCGGTTACCACTTATGCATTGGATGAAAAAGGTGGTTTGGTAAAGACTTCCGACTTCCAAAGCGAAACCGTTCAGGTTTTTGCGCCGGCAGGGGACGATATCCTGACGATCAAAGTCCCGAGAAGCGGTAATGAAAGCGCATCTTGGTTCCGTATTAATGCAGATCAGTCCAAAATTGTAGGCGAAGGTCAGGTGAATATCGTGAAACTCGCGGGCAACGGCGAACGTGCGCACTTTACATGGGCCACGCAGGTGGGCGACAAGATTTTCGCGCCGTATATGAGCATTAAAGGTGCTGCACCGGATGTTTTCGGTACTGTCAATCCGGATAGCAGCTGGATTGCCGTGTTCTCGTACCCGGCTATGACACTCGACAAGGTGATCAAGGATAACCGTACCAGCTTCATCGGTTCTTACTTCAACAACGGTCTGTCAGTCGATGAAAACGGCGATGTATACGCTTTCTCCCCGGCATCGGCTACCAACAGCGGCATGGCCACTTCTACGAAGCCATCGGCATTCGTCCGCATTAAAAAAGGTACTACCGAGTTCGATCAGAGCTATTTCTTTAATGTGCAGGAGAAGTCGGGCGGTTATAAGATTGCCAACCAGACTTACCTGGGCAGCGGCAAGTTCCTGCTATACATGTACGGCGACCTGGGCAAGGCATCGGGAAGCAAAAAACTGGCTATCGCGGATGCATACAACCAGACATTTTCATGGGTAACCGGTGTCCCCGACGTAATCGCGTCGTCATCGGCTTCGTATAACAACAACACTGTCAGTGATGACAAAAAGAGCGTCTTTGTAGGGATCAACACCGATGCGGGCAGTTGGGTGTACACCGTGGATATCGCCACTGCAACCGCCAGGCAGGGCCTCAAAGTCGAAGGCGGGGCTATTACTGCCATTGTTAAGGTCAAATAGTTTGGGTTTTAGAAGTACTACAAACCCCGCCGGCTGTGAAGTGCGGCGGGGATTTGTGTTTTGCGGGATGTGCGCCCGCTGCCGATATTTGAGGCCGGGAAGCGCATTAAGCAGCGAGAAAGGATATGGATTATATAGCAGACAACACGATCGAAGAACAGCAGCGCGCGGAATTTCCCCTGCACGACCTGGGCGACGCTTTTTTTGCCTTGACTACGATTGAAGATGGCGATGAACATTTTTTTAATGGTATGCATCGTCATGACTTTTACGAACTGCTGTGGTTTACCGACATTAAACCGGAGCAGGCACATTACATTGATTTCAACAAATATCCCATCGCGCCCAACCAGGTTTTTCTGCTGCTGCCCGACCAGGTCCACAGCATGGATCAGCGCGAGAAATGCGGCTTTCTGATGGCTATTTCCAAAGATTTTTTCGAGCGGCTCATCGGCAATGATATTTTCAAACTATTCAGGTACTCCACCAATTTTTCCATCACCATACCCGACTGCCGGTTGTCCGTTCTGAGCATGCTGCTGGACCTCATCCGCATCGAATATGACGATGCAAAACGTCCGGCTATTCTCGAATCCTATCTCCGGAGCTGGTTCCTGCATTGCATTGATTTTCAAAATGAAACAGGCGACCTGGCCTCACGCGACCCGCGTCTTCAAATACTGCTGGAATCCATCGAAACCAATTATCGTAAGCAGCGCAGAGCGGATTTTTACGCCAACGAGCTATCTCTCAGCGCCAAGCGCCTCAACGAGCTCACCCGTAGTTCGTTCGGTAAAACCATCAGCCAGATGATCAACGAACGTCTCATCCTCGAAGCCAAGCGCGAAATCGGTTCCGTCCGCAAACCGATTAAGGAAATCAGCTACGAGCTGGGCTTTTCCGAGCCGGCCTATTTCACAAGGTTTTTCGGGAAACAGACGGGCTACGCGCCGGAGGAATTCAGGAAGCGGATGGCGGTGTTGTATGAGGGGTGAGTGATATGACAGTGATAGACTTGCACCTTCAATATTATTTTGTATCTTCGCACTATTCCTTGCTGGCAAGGAACCTACAAAGGTCTCAAACGCTGAACCCGTAATCAGCGTTTTTTTGTTTTCATAGCTTCGACTTCCCGTTCGTTTCTCCACTAATCCAATCCGGACTCTCTTTTATTATTTGAATAGTCCGTTCGGACTGAATTTCATAGGCAGTCACAAATTTAGCTTTCAAATGGCCTGTAAAACGGATAACAACCATGTAACTGTCTTTGATAAACGCGACACGCCGCGCGCCATCATACATCTTTTTGTCTCGATCCCATCCCTGTTTCAAGATAGCGTCCGGGTCGGTCAGCGTGTCTTTAATCCTGAGCATTTTTTCGAGTCTGTTAAAAGAAAGTATCGATTTATCCCTTGCTTTACGGTTGTCGCTTTCGTAAAAAGCATGATTGAACATGTCTTCGAAAAACCTGACCTGGATGCGGTCGAGCGTAAAAATTGGTTTATCGGGATTACAATATTCTTCTTTCCAGAGCAGTCGAAGCTGCTCCTCTGTCATTGAATGCGGCTTAATTCTTTTGTATTCCATATTGCTCGCGAGCTCGCACCGTAGCTGTTAATTCTGCTTCCTGCAACTGAGCGTTGAGCTTAAGGTTAAGAAAAAGGCTTCCTGTTAATACGGCGTTCGTCCTTTTTGCTGCAATATCTTATTTTTCGTTCTGTACTTAATTGCCGCTAACGAACCCGAACGAGCCGTTTGGACATCGCTTAAATTTTTTCCGTTAAAAGCAGTTGTTCGGTTTTTCCGAACAACTAAAATCCCTTTCAAATCACCCCACCCGCAATCCAAAATCAAACCTTTCGCTCACAACCCTCCTCAAAATTCCGATCTGCCCACAGTGGTACATGGTATGCTTCACATTCCAGTCTATCGCTTCGAATTTGTTGGTCGCAACCGGGTGGGGGACAGGAGTAGGTTCCAATGGGTTTTCGAGTTCGTCCAATGTTACGGTTGCAAGTGTCTGCAAGTGACCATTTGAAAATTGCCGGACACATGCGTAAATGGAATATTGATAGAATATCTATGACGAAATTTTTGTAAAAACGCCTACATTTGATGAAAACAGTCAGGTGAAAAAGGTTTTCTCCATCCTTATGTGCGCGTTGCTGCTCTACAATATCATGGGCTTTCCGCTTGTGTATTGGATAGGGGAGTATTTTGCGGATGCGGGGAGTGAGGAAGTTTCGAAAGGATCACGCCTTCCGGATGAGCTGCTGATCATGAAAATCCCGATCATGGTCCCTTACCAGACCGACTGGCAGGTGGCCGAACAGGCCGAAGGACGCCTGCGACGCGGCGACGATTTTTATCAGATCGTCGAACAGCAACTGATGAATGATACTTTGTATGTCAAATGCAAGCTGGACGTTTCTGCCAAGGACCGTTACCTGGACCTCGTGTCGCATGTCGACAAGCATGTGAAAGGCGGCGTCACGGACGGTAAAGGCAAGGCACCACAAGTACTCAAAAACTTCTTAAAAGATTACCTCACTTTTAACAGGAAACACTGGTTTTTTGTCATTGACTGGATCCGGACCGGGACCGGTTTCAAAGGCATTTTACTGACCATACCTTCCATGTTCCTGCACGTTGCCTCGCCTCCTCCCAAGCCTATTTTCTGAAAAAACATCGTACATGAAACACCCCTTTTTGCCGCCGGACGCGCATGGAGGGGTTGCTGCGTGTATGCTTTGTGGTATTCGAAAAAAGCTAACAGATAGAATATGAGGCAAAAATTGATACTTTTTACCGTCGTGCTTACGGGCGCGCTGGCCCTAAGCCTGTGCACGAAGCCGACGTCGGAAGACAAAATGCTGGGCTTGTTGCAGGAGGCGAAACGAAGGGCGTTTAATTATCAGAACAACTTCTGCCCGGATGCCCAGCTGATGTACCTTGATTCCCTGCTGAAATCCATTCCGCCGGGAGAAGTGGCACAGCAATTCAGGGTAAAGCACTTTAAGGCCAACGTATTGCTGCAACTTGGTCGGCCTGACGATGCGATCGCCATCCTCAGAGGCCTGGAACGCAACCCGGGCCCGTTTGAAACCCTGCCGGGCGTCATGCGTAAGGTAACCGATGATATGGCGGTTGCCTATTTGCGTTTTGGTGAGCAGATCAACTGTATCAACAACCATTCGGTGGATGCATGTATACTTCCGATCAGGAATGGTGGGGTACACTGCAATACCAAAGGCTCAAAAGGGACAGTGGATATCTATAAAAGAATGCTGGCTGAAAAGCCGGATGATTATGAAGCATTGTGGTTGTTGAACATCGCGTATATGACGCTGGGTGAGTATCCGGCGCGTGTCCCGAAAACGATGCTGATCCCGTCGATGGATGCCGACGATCCGGTAGCGGTGAAGCCATTCGAGGATATTGCGCCGGATTTGAAACTGGATGTAAGGAACATGGCCGGCGGTGTGATTACCGAGGATTTTGATAATGACGGCTTCCTGGATTTGGCTATGTCCGGCTGGGACCTGAGCGAACCGATGCATTATTTCAAAAACAATGGCGATGGGACATTCACGGACAAATCGGAACACTCGCGGCTGAACAAGTTTACCGGAGGATTGCATATGACGCAGACCGATTTTAATAATGATGGTTTTAAAGACATTTTCGTACTGCGCGGCGCGTGGCTGGGCAGCCCCTATGGCGACCAGCCTAATTCACTCCTTCGCAACAATGGGGACGGCACTTTTACCGATGTGACCATCGACGCGGGGCTGTTATCCATGCACCCGACGCAGACCGCTACCTGGAACGATTTTAACAACGATGGCTGGCTGGATGTGTTTATCGGAAACGAAACGACCATCGGTGCCAATTACCATCCTTGTGAACTGTACCTGAACAATAAAAACGGCACTTTCAGCGAGGTGGCGAAGCAAACGAATTCTGCGATAGCGGCATTTGTGAAAGGCGTGACGTCGGGTGATTACGACAACGACGGCTGGAACGACCTCTTTATTTCGACGCTCAGCGGGCACCGGTTCCTGCTTCGGAACAGGGGTGTCAGCAATGGGAAGATCAGCTTCGAGGACGTCACACAGGCTGCCACGCTCGACAAGGATCAGAACCGCAGCTTCGCGACCTGGTTCTGGGACTATGACAACGACGGCTGGCAGGACATTCTCTGCGGCGATTACACCATGGATTACGCCCTCAGCTATTACGCGGCAGCGGAACGACTCGGCAAGTCGCCGGAATTCCACGGGCAGCCCGTGCTTTACCACAACAACCACGACGGCACATTCACGAACGTCACCAAGGCGATGGGACTCGATAAAACCGGCTTCGCCATGGGCGGCAATTTCGGCGATATCGATAATGATGGTTACCTGGATATTTTCATCGGTACCGGTAATCCAAGTTACAAATCTTTGATACCCAATAAGATGTTTCGGAATGTGGAAGGTAAAAGCTTCGCCGATGTGACGACTTCCGCGAAAGTGGGAAGCTTGCAAAAAGGGCATTCCGTAGCATTCGCCGATATGGACAATGACGGTGACCAGGACATTTACATCGAAATGGGCGGCGCGTATATAGGCGACGCTTATCAAAACTCGTTCTTCCTGAACCCCGGACAAAGCAACAACAACTGGATTTCGCTGGACCTCGAAGGCGTAGCCTCCAACAAGGCGGCCGTCGGTTCGAAGATCAAACTGACTTTTACCGAAAATGGCAAAAAACGAAGCGTTTACCGCGTTGTCTCGTCGGGAGGAAGCTTCGGGTCTCAGCCATTCAAGCGCGAGATCGGTCTGGGGCAGGCGCGGACGATCGACGAGATAGAGATTCGCTGGAATGGTACCGGAAAGGTGCAGAAATTGCAAAATGTCGCGGCCAATCAGTTTATCAAAGTCCGCGAAGGCGTTGCCGCGCCGGAGAAGGTTTTAATCAAAAAGCTGGCTTTCAAGCGTGCCCATGCGCATGAAATGCCGATATGCGTGCCGGTCGCTAAGGCGTCTATCTGAGCATTTTGCCCAACCCCGCTGGCCACAGGCGCATGGTCTGTCCTGCGGGGTTTTTGTTTTTCGTGATGGATAATTATTATGATTAATATCATTAAATTGTAAACGCCTTCCGCTTTTGCCGATGTTTCCCTCAGTTTTTTTAACCTTTTTTCCATTGCTTTGCCCGTGAACCATCCATACAGCAACTATTCCGAACAGGCCTTGATGACGCTGGTATGCGAGCAGGACGAGGAGCTGGCATTCAGGGAGTTGTATCGCAGGCATGTGCGGCTGCTGGTGCATACTGCCATCCGGAAGACGGGCGCGAAGGCGATTGCAGAGGATCTCGTGCAGGAAACTTTCGTCAAGTTCTGGCTCGGGCGCCATAAGTTTGACATTCAGAAAAATATCCAGGCCTATCTCAACGGTACGCTCCGCCATTGCATTATCAACTACTACCACCAGGAGCAGCGCAAGCAGGTATTGACACTAGAAGACGGGGATTTCCTGCCAGACAATGTCACAACCGAAAACCTCGATTTCAATACCCTCAATGAATTCTATGAGCAATCGCTGCTCAAACTCCCTGAAAAATGCCGGGAAGTATTTACGCTCAGCCGTAAAGGATACAGCCTCAAAGAAATTGCAGGCCTGATGGATATTTCGGAGAAAACAGTAGAAGCCCACATCAGTAAGGCCCTGAAAATCCTGCGTGTGGAAATGAAAGACTACATCGCATTGGCAGTACTCATGCTACCGATCATTTGACACATCCAATTTTTTGAAAAAAAATTCCTATTGGAGTAAGGGTTGTTCCCGCTTTTTCATGACTGTACTGTTAGTCGATTAATAAGTGTAAAAACTACACCTAATGAAAAAGCCCCCGTTATCTCCTGAAACCCTTAAAAAATACCTGGCGAACGAATGCTCCGACGAAGAGCGTCGCCTGGTGAACGAATGGTACCAACAACTGGACGAGCCTGCCGACGAGCCCTTTACGGAGGCCGATCAGGACCGGCTGTACAACCGCATCCGATCTTACCTCTCCGAATTGCGCAAGAACGACGGGCCTGCAACACCGGTATATGGCTTGTGGCATTACATCGGGCGCATCGCCGCGGTGCTTGCTATTGGGTTAGGTTTATTATTCTTTTTGTATAAAAAGCCGACGAAAATGGCGCAGCAAAATGACCGGCCGGATGGTGATTGGGTCTCTTACGTTAACGAAAAGCAAAAGATTGTTCCGCACACGCTTCCGGACGGAACCGTCATCTGGCTGCATCCGGGTGCGAAAATTTCTCACAATCATCCTTTTCTGATTCGGGAAGTACTGTTTTCCGGCGAAGGCTTTTTTGACGTGAAACGCGACCCCTCCCGGCCATTCGTGATACATACCGGTGAGCTGCAAACGAAGGTGCTCGGTACCAGCTTTAATGTGCGGGCGATTCCGGGGGAGGCCACGGTCAAGGTGTCGGTCGCGACGGGACGTGTGGAGGTGAGCGATGTGCAACGGAAAGAGCGTGTGGTCCTCAGACCTGAGCAGCAGGTGGTTTTCGAGCCGAAAAGCAAACACCTGGAAGTGCAGAAAGTGCTGGAAAAGGACTCGCACAAAGAACTCTGGCAATCGGCCTCGCTGGTTTTCAATGATACGCCCATGAGTGAAGTGGCTGCGCGCCTGGTGCAGACCTTTCACGTCAAAATCGGTTTTGCGGAAGATGGCCTCGCGGATTGCCGGCTGAAAGTGGATTTCACCGACCAGCGCCTGCCGGAGATCCTCGAGATGATCGATACATTGCTAGGGAGCACCTACCGCATTGAAGGTGATAGCATTACGCTGAAAGGCCAAGGATGCCGTTAATGCTCAATGACAATACCTGACAACACCTGACTAAACCTGACTAAACCTGACCAAACACAACCACCACAAAAGCCAATACATTCCAACCAACCCAAATTAATCCCCTGACAAATAGCATGAAAACATAGCTACCCCTCATCCAGCAACTTTTAGCCACAAAAAAATCAGGAGTGGTTGCGACACCCCTGATCACAACCGGCTAAAACATCCCGGAACGTGCGGTTCACAGGCTCGCCCGAAGGCAGGCTTGGCAGGATAACTATTGTCTGAATTTTAACCCGGTCAACCGTAAAATTATGAAAAAACCTTTTCATCCACGGCATAGATTGCTACTCCATATCATGCGCCTGACTTTTTATCAGTTACTATTGATCAGCCTTTGTTCGGTGGTGGCTGTGGCGAGCCATTCACCGGCCCAGGAATTACTGAATCGTGACGTGACATTGGACCTGAAAAATGTCACGCTCAATGAGGCCCTTGCCCGGCTGGAACAGGGTACGAAGGTGAAATTCGCTTATAGCAGCGGCTTGGTGAACCTTCAAAAGACCGTGAGCATTGATGCCCGGCAGGAAAAGCTCTTTGCGGTGCTCGACCGCCTGCTGTTGCCGCTGGACATTAATTACCGGGTGCGCAACAACCAGATATTGCTTTCCCGTGCGCCGAAAAAAACCAGTGAGGCACCTGTTGGCGCATCGTCCGAGCAGCTTGCGGCAACGGCCGACAGGACGATCAAGGGAACTGTGACCTCGCCCGAAACCAACGAGCCGCTGCCGGGCGTAAGCATTATCCTGAAGGGCACGCAGCGCGGCACGACTACCGACGTTTCGGGGAAATTCCAGCTCGAAGTGCCGGATGAAACCGCGACGCTCATCTTTTCATTTGTGGGTTACCTCTCGCAGGAGGTGATCGTGGGCAACCGCACCGATCTCGCCATTGCATTGCAGCTTGATACGAAGGCATTGGACGAAATTGTGGTGGTAGGCTATGGCACCCAGAAGAAATCGACGCTAACGGGTTCGATTGCAGCAGTAAAGGGCAGTGAAATCGCGGAAAACCCGGTACCGAACGTTTCCGGCTCCATTGCCGGTCGCGTGGCGGGGGTAAGTATGCGCCCGAATGGCGGCCAGCCTGGTTCCGATTCCCCCGAAATTCACATCCGCGGGATTGGTACTACGGGGAACAACAAGCCTTTGGTCGTGGTGGATGGCGTCATTCGCGACAATATCAACCAGATCGATCCCAGTTCGATTGAAACCGTGACGGTTTTAAAGGATGCTGCGGCTGTTGCGCCTTATGGACTCGGCGGTGCGAACGGAGTATTGCTGATTACCACTAAAAAAGGTGCTACCGGTGCGCCCACGTTATCATTCGGTGCCTATTATGGTTCGCAAACACCGACCTATTATCCCAAAATGCTGAGCGCTCAAGATTATATGCGGCTCAAAAACGAGGCATACCTGAACGAAAACCCGACGGGTACGCAACTGCCTTTCGCGACGGATCTGGTCGAAAACTACGCGGACCTGAACCGTCAGGACCCCGACAAATACCCGATCAGCAACACGAAGGACCTGGTGAATATGAATGCGCCGATGCAGAACTACACGCTGCAACTGAGCGGAGGTTCGGAGCGGATCAAATACCAGACGGGTTTCGGTTTCCTGAAACAGAACGGTATGTTCGACCCCGTGAAGTACATGCGTTACAGCTACAATATGAACCTGACGGCCGAGGCGACCAAAACCACCACGGTTTCGCTTTCGCTGATCGGTTCGGTGGAGCGGGTGTCGTCGGTGGATACGGCAGTTTCGGCTGGGAATTTATTCCGTAACGGCTTCAAATACATTCCGATTCGCGCTTTGTATTACAGCAATGGTTTATGGGGCGAATTTGCAGGTAACTCGCCGGTAGGGGTTTTGAATGCAGGTTATACCAAAAACGCGAACAACACTTTGCTGACGACAATCGCTATCGAGCAAAAGCTACCGTTTATCAAAGGATTGAGCGTGAAAGGTACTTTCAGCTATGACCCGGTTCAGCGTACCAAGAAGGGCTATCACAAGCCGTTTTATTATTACACCCAGGACCTGACCACGACGCCTTACACTTACAAACGCGAAATCTCGACAGCGGAAGGAGGGGCGGCCGCATTTTCCTGGCTGGCGCAGCAGTTTATCAAAACCCAGACATTTACATATCAGGGTTACCTTAATTACCACAATACATTCGGCAAGCACGATTTCACCGGCCTGATCGTGGCTGAGGCCCGCAACAATACTTACGAACTGTTTTCGGCCCGCCGCAACAACTTCGCCGTGGACGTGGATGAGCTGAATATGGGTAGTTCCAACAAAAACGACTTCGATAACGGCGGTACCTCATCAACAGGCAGCCAGATCGGTTATGTCTACCGTGTGGGCTATGCGTATGCGGGCAAATACCTGCTCGAAGCTTCGGGGCGCTACGACGGCCACTATTACTTTGCGCCGGGCAAGCGTTGGGGCTATTTCCCTGCATTTTCAGCCGGTTGGGTGATTTCGGAGGAGAATTTTTTGAAGAATGGCTTCAACTGGATCGACAACCTGAAAGTACGCGGTTCGTGGGGTAAATCGGGGAACCTGGCGGGTACGGCATTTCAATACCTGACGGGCTACAACCTCAATGGCAATGCCTATGCATTCGGGCCGGGCTCGATGGTACAGGGTGCGGTGGTGCCCAACGAGGCCAATAAGAATATCACCTGGGAAATTTCCACTAAAACCGATATCGGTCTGGAAGCATCGCTGTGGCGCGGCATGCTGACGATCGAAGCCGATTATTTCCACGAAAAACGCACCGGAATGCTGCTTCCGCCTGCCGTGAGTGTGCCGGTGGAGTATGGCCTTGCGTTGGCCGACGAGAATGGCGGTATCATGGAAAACAACGGGGTGGAATTAAGCCTGGGTACCAACTATCGCTTCCAGAACGACCTTCGCCTGGGTATTAACGGTAATGTGAGTTACGCCAAAAACAAGATGATCAAAGTCTTCGAAACGGCTGCCACGCGCAACAACCCTAACCGCAGCCGCACAGGACGCGCGCTGGGAACGCAGTTCGGCTATAAAACAGACGGATTGTTTACGACCGACGACGACAAGAACGACGACGGCCTGATTAATGCGGCCGACGGCTACAATGTAACGCAGTTCGGAGCATTGCGGCCGGGCGACATTCGCTACGTGGACGTGAGCGGCCCGCAGGGAGTCCCCGACGGCAAGATCGACTCCAACGACGAAGTGGTGATCGGGAAGCCCGTGTATCCGCTGCTTACGTATGGTTTGAATGCAACCGCCGATTGGAAGGGTTTCGACCTGAACCTGTTTTTCCAGGGCTCGTCACTTGCCAGTCTCGACATCCGCCAGTTCCAGACCATTCCATTCAATAATAACAACAGCAATTCGAGCTATGAATATTACGACAACCGCTGGACGCCGCAGACGCAGGGTGCCCGCTACCCGCGCGCTACGCAAGCGCCTTACGCGAACAACACGCAGCTGTCGGACTTCTGGATGACCAGTACGGCTCATTTACGCCTCAAAAATGCCATCATCGGCTACACGCTGCCCAAGAGCCTCACACGCGCCATGGGTATCCAGCATGTGCGGGTATACGCGTCTGGACAAAACCTGCTAACATTCAGCAAGTTGAAGTTTATGGATCCCGAAGTAGGCTACACCGACCGCGAAACAGCCTATCCAAACCAGAAAGTATACGTGTTTGGGCTTAATGTGACATTCTGATCAAAATGACTACTGGAGAAATGAAAGACCATACGGCACCGTCCCCCTGAGCGGAGTCGAAGGGCATTGTGCAAGTAGCCCTTCGACTCCGCTCAGGGGGACAGTACCGCAAAACATTCAAACCAATGAAAAGAATAAGACATACCATATTACTTGCCATGCTCGGCGTGAGCCTTTTCGCGACATCCTGCAACGAGGATTTTCTCGAAAACGATATCAAAAGCCGTCTGACCGACGACATGCAATGGGCTTCGGAAGGTAATGCAGACCTCTTCCTGAACGACATTTACGCCGCGCTCTCCAACAAGTGGAATTCGCCCGATAACCTCGATAACTTCACGGACGACAACGACGCGGGTTTCTATTGGAAATCCTATTCGTGGCGGCAGGGCATCGTGGATCCGGCGGTGAACAACGGCACGCCGATGGACCATGCCAACGGCAATGCCACCGACTACGCTTCGTGGGCCGCCGGTTTTCTTAAAATCCGTAAATGCAACCTGTTTATCCAGAAAATAACCGAAAACTCGGCAAACTTCTCGGAGGCCTATCGCAAAAAGCGGATCGATGAAGTCCGGTTCCTGCGCGCTTATTATTACAGCGAAATGTTCATGCACCTGGGCGGCCTGCCGATCATTACCGAGGTGCTGGACCGCAACACGATGGGGGAGGAAGCGCTCTATCGCTCTCGGAACACCTTCGAGGAGACATTTAACTTTATTACCAAAGAGTTAGGTGAAATTGTGGCCAACAAGGCATTGCCCGTCAAATACAACAATGGCGATGCGGACGCTGGCCGGGCAACGCTCGGTGCGGCACTCGCGCTCAAAGGCTGGCTGGAATTGTACGCGGCAAGCCCGGCTTTCAACGCGGCGACGCCGGCAGCCGGTGCGGACCCGAACAAGCTGGTAGGTTTTGGAAATTTCGATGCCAAACGCTGGGCCACAGCCGCAGCTACCAACAAGCAATTCATGGATACTTATGGGGGTACTTATGCGCTGTTCCCGGATATCAATGCATTCTGGTGGGAGAAAAACGAGTATAACTCCGAGGTGATCTGGGACCGCCAGGTGGTAGCGGTGATTATGGGCTCGAACTACGAGCAATACGGCGGCCCAGTGTGGATCGACGGCGTGTATTACACCTGGGGCAATTACTGCCCGACGCAGGAGCTCGTAGACCAGTTTGCGATGGCCAATGGCAAGCCCATTTCCGACCCGGGTTCCGGTTACGACCCGCAAAACCCCTACTTAAACCGTGAAAAGCGCTTCTATGACTTTATTGTTTATGATGGTGCGCCTTACAAACAGGACTGGATGGCGAAGGTCGATACCATTTACACCCGGATCGACAAGGTAAGGCCATCGAAGAACCAGATCGATTTCGGGACCGACGACGTGGGTAATACGGGTTATTATTTCAAAAAGAAGATCAATCCGTTGAAGCCGCGCGGGGGCGCTGCCAGCGGGCAGAACTACGTGTACTATCGCTATGCGGAAGTGTTGCTGAACTATTCGGAGGCTCAGAATGAGGCTGTTGGGCCGGATGCGTCGGTGTATTCAGCGATAAATGCGATCCGGAAGCGGTCCAATCTGCCTGAGCTCCCGGCTGGTCTTACAAAGGAAACAATGCGCCAGGCGATCCGCCGGGAACGCAGGGTGGAACTGTGCTTCGAAGCCAAGCGGTTTTACGACATCATTCGCTGGGTAGTCGCGGAGGATGTGATGAACAAGGACTTCCATGGCATGAAAATCACCAACACCTCGCCCAACGATAATAAAGGCAAATGGGTGTACGAAGTGGTGGGGTTGAATCACCCGCATGTTTTTACGAAGAAAATGTACATGAACCCGGTTCCGCAACCGGTTGTGGATCAGAACAAAAAGATTGTTCAGAATCCCGGTTATTAAATCAGCGGTTCAACTACAAGGCTACCGTTCACTCGGTCGGGGAGCCCACAGGCATTAGAGAACGGATGTCCCGGACCTTTTAACAGAGTCCGGTCTCCGGACATGATTTCATTGTAGTTTGAGTAAAGAGAGGGGCGGCATGTTCCTCTTTTTCTTTTTGATATACCCCCAAACAGGAGCGCCCCGAGAGGACGCCCCTGAAATTGCTGCTAGTATTTGCGCTGTTTCCGGTATTGAGCTACCTGTTTCGCTATTTTTCCAAACTGCCGCTCGGTGCGTTTCCGCTCGGCGGCGACGGTTTGGTAGTGTGCCTGCTCCCTGCTGATTTTGAGGTAGCTATCGTATACCTCGCGCGGGAGCTCGCCTGCGTGCACGGCGGCTACCACTGCACAGCCGGGCTCGTGCCGGTGCGTACAATCATCGAACCGACACGCCGCCGATAGTTCAGCAAGGAGGGGATGGTAGTCGATGTCCTGTCCGTCGGCTTCCAGCGTCACGCCGAATTCCCGCATACCCGGCGAGTCGATCAGCATGGCCCCGGATGCCAGCGTGACCAGGTGCCTCGAAACCGTGGTGTGCCTGCCTTTATGGTTGAAGCTGCTTACCGCGCCTTCTTCCTGCAATTGATAACCCAGCAATGCATTCACCAGGGTACTTTTCCCAACACCGGACGAACCGATGAGCACATACGTCCGGCCGGGCAGTAAATGCTCGGCCGCCCATTGTTGGAGCCCTTCCCGGCCCGTCGCGCTGAGCAATAGCACCGGGCAATCATAGCCCAACGCGATCACTTCCTGCCGGTACCATTCCGGATCGGCTACGAGATCCTGCTTGTTCAGGAGCACGACAGGCCGGATGTTGCATTGCATGATCTGCGCGATGTAGCGTTGCAAACGCATCGGGTTGAAGTCGCGGTCGAGGCCCTGCACGATAAATGCGGTATCGATATTGGTCGCGATCACTTGTTTTTCGGTCGTCCGGCCGGGCAATTTGCGGCTCAGCTCGTTGATTCGCGGTAGAACGGAGATGATAATGCATTCGCCATCATAGGGTTTGAATGCAACCCAGTCGCCCACTTTGGGTAGGTCCCAATTGTCCGCGCTATTCATCAGCGCACCGGAGAGCATGGCGTCGGCCGGTCCATTGGCTGTGATAAGCTTATGACGGAAACCTTCGATGGCGGTAATGCGTCCCGCTTCGAGTCCCTGCGCCCGGTAAGTATGGAAATTTTGTTCAAAATGGGTATTCCACCCGTATTGAGTTAAAGATGTCATGGTTGTAAAGTCTGAGCTATGGGCAACACATCACCTGTCCGCGCATAGCGTGGAGAAAATTTGAATCAAAGCAGGGGTAATCGCGGGTCCCGAAAAGAAGTTAGTTCAGAAGACCAGCGTCAGGCTGCAATGTCAGCAGATGGGCGATATGTAGTTTCAGACCTTGACATATTGGGTGCAAAGATAACGATTAAATTCGGACGTACGAGTAGCCGCAGCGCGGCACCCTGTTTATAGCCAACGCGGTACGGGTAATGTATTACGGCTCCGTAGGTGCGGCCTAGCGTGTACAGGCGGCACCTACGGAGCCCGGGCGTGTTTTGATCCGGCGATTGCTATAAACAGGATGTCCCTCCGGGCCGGCGAATGCGTAGGCCCGTTTCGCTATAAACAAAAGGCTCCATTTGGGCCGACGTGACGGAGAATGGCAGATATTGCGAAGAGAATCAAGCCGGTAATAATAACACGCCACTCATCGCCACGTGCCGGCTGCTTGGTTTGTTCGTCGTCTTTTTGCATAGCGTAAATTTTGAGAAATCCCTGTTGCATTTGATTAATTACAAATATATATTTAAGAAAATTAAATATAAAACACCTATGAAATGGTTGTCTACTATCGCTATGATCCTGATGCTCGCGGCGTGCAACGGGCGGCAGGGAGAGGAATCTCCGGCAATGGAAATAAGTTTGATGAAGGTGCCGCCACCGCCCAAAGAAACGCCGCCGGGCTCGAAGCCGGGTCAGCGTAAGTTCATCAAGAATGGCAACGTGGAGTTTGAAACCGAGGACGCTGATGCGACGCGTAAAGTAATAATGGCTGCTGTGAGAGCGAATAATGCTTATGTAAGCCGTGATGATGAGCATAGAAGTGAGACAGAAATCACCTACACCATGTATGTACACGTCCCGGCGAAGCGTTTTGACGCATTTTTAAGTTCGGCCACAGCCGGCGTGACAAACTTCCGAGACAGGTCGATATCCAACGAAGACGTTACAGCACAATACATTGATACCGAATCGCGCCTTAAAACTAAAAAGGAAATAGAGGACCGTTATCGAGCATTGCTGAGCAAGGCCACTACGGTGAAAGATATTTTGGAAATTGAAAAGGAGCTGGGTGAAATCAGAGAGGATATTGAATCTTCCGAAGAGCAGTTCCGACAGCTCAATAACGATGTGGAATATTCGACCCTCAAAATTTTGTTTTTCAAACCTTTGGTAACTTCTAACCCATTCTTGCGGGAAGTAGCTGACGCATTCAAAGAAGGCGTAGGGAACCTTCGCGCATTTACCGTGGTGCTGGTAGCGGTTTGGCCTTTCGTGCTGCTTGCTATTGGGCTGGTGATGGCGCTTAACTGGTGGAGAAAGAGGAGGAAAACGTCACCGGAAAAGGCGGCGGCGGAGTTGCCTTCGGAATAGCAGCATTAAAAATTTCCCGCAAATTCTTTCCCCGTTTTCAGATCTTTCAACCGGACCGATCGTATGGTACCGACACCCGCGAACATGATGTCCAGCCCATAAATGTGCCGCAGCGCGTTTTTGTAAGTGTTTTTATAAACTTCTCTGTCGTTGATCAGCAATGTCGCCCGGCGGTTTACGACTTTCATGCCGATGGTGCCGCCGGCTGTGAGGTCGGCTCCGAGGAAATTGGGCCCCTCGGACCGGCCGTCTTTCCGTAGTTCTGAAAATTGCAGTTTACTCCAATGCGCACAGCCGGGTTTCATGATATCGACCATGTGATTGGACGAATCCCCGAACACCGTTACGCGCACCTGCGAGCAGCGTACACCCGGGCGTGCGGGGGAGGCTTTCACGTCGATCAGGAGTTCGAAATTGTCGCCATCAATGCCGGTGAGGTGCGTATTGATGAAATCGACAAAGAATGTCCGATTGGTGTCGACGCCAGCCCGCGCTATTTGGGCGGCGCTGATGCTGTTATAGCCCCCGGTGAAAAGCCCCGGCGCTTCGATGGGGTACACACGTGTGGTATCGTACATCATGTTCGCCGTGGCGGTCCATCCGCTGGTATGCAGGAAAACAGGTACGGTATCCAGCGGCACGCCGGCTTTTTTCAATATGGCCAGACAGCGCCCCGGTACCTCGTAATAGTTTGAATAGACACTGTCCTTGCCGTTCAGACGTACTTTTTCGCCATCTCCGAACTCGATGGTATAATCGTCGGCAAGCTCGGATACATTCCTGAAGTTCCGCACCACAAAAACGGCCGAATGCGGGTTATCTCCTTCCGGGTTTTTACAAAACAGGGTTACTTCCGGTTGGTCGCTTTGCCAGAAAAGGAATCCTTGCCACACTGCAACGGCAATGACGATCAATACAAAAATGGCCATAATTAGCTTCCGTACCAGCGATTTACGGACGGGTAGCTGCTGCAACGGCACGTCCACCGGCCGGAGGACCGCAGGCTGGGGGTTAGGCTGCCGGACAGGCGGTGCAGGTTGCTGCCGCGACTGCGTAAGGATAAACTGATCCCAATCGGCAAAACCGACATACTGCGCCAGCGCGTCACGCGTGGCTTTCTGAGGGTAATACCGGGCGTCCGTTTTAATTTTTCCGAAAATCCTTTTCAAGGTATTCGGGCTGATCTGCACGTGCGTTTTTTTATAAAGGATGCTGCAAAGCCTGATGAAATCGCTGTTCGTCCATTCCGAACTGTCGGGCTTGCCGTAGGTATCCGCCACAAGTTGACAACAGTGATCGAGGTGGTCTAACGAGCTCGCCTTGTCTTGTCCATTCTCCATAATACTCATACAATAAACTTCTGTATGTCAGCTTTTTAGGTTGTCCATAATTTTGGATAGCGAACTGGCTAAGCGCATTTGAAAATCTCCGTATTGTCCAATTTTATATTTGCTCACTCAAATTTTTGATCTGTGCAATCCCAGGGCCCCGAATGGAATTCCCCGGGACAGCTTGAAACCCTAAATATTGGAAAAAAATATGCGACAAAAAATTCTACTTGGCTGCGCCTTGTTGTTTGCTTCAATGGGACCGCTGCTGGCGCAAGTACGGCAGCTTACGGGCAAAGTGACGGACGAGAGCGCAAAAGACCTGCCTGGCGTGAGCATCGTGATCAAAGGAACCCAGCGCGGAACGGTTACAGATACGAATGGTGACTATACGCTTGCATTACCCGATGGCGAGGCCGTTACCCTCACATTTTCATTTGTAGGTTACCAAAGCCAGGACATTGCACCCGGCGCCCGGACAAAACTCAGTATAACCCTCAAACAGAGTGATAATGCACTATCGGAAGTGGTTGTGGTAGGCTACGGTACGCAGAAAAAGAAGGGCCTTACCGGGGCCATTTCCTCGATCGGTGCCCGCGACGTGGGTGGGAGGCAGACGTTACAGGTATCGGAGGCGTTGCAGGGCAGCGTTGCGGGCGTTTCGGTTACGCGCAGCAGTGGTGCGCCCGGCTCGGGTTCGAGCATCCTCATTCGCGGTATTACTACCATCGGTACCAACAGTCCGCTGGTGATCGTGGACGGCGTTCCGGTGGCGAGCATTGATAATGTGAACCCGGGCGACGTCGAGAACATTACAGTGTTGAAAGACGCCGCATCGGCGGCTATTTACGGTTCACGCGGGGCGGCCGGCGTGATCCTCGTCACCACGAAACGGGCCAAAAGCGGGCAGGGGAGCCTTGAATACACCTACGAATACGGTGTGCAGCGACCCACGGCTACACCCGCATATGTAGGCGTGCAGGATTACATGCGGTATTTCAATGAGCAGGCCGTCAACGATGGCGCTACCGCCGGACCGTTTGCCGGTGCTTACGTGGCATCTTACCTCGACAGCAACCGCGTAAACCCCGACCATTTTCCGAATACGGATTGGCAAAAGGCCATTCTCACACGCAAGAGCGCCCCACGCCAGCGACATGACCTCGTTTTTACCATGGGGACAGGCAAAATCAAAACCAAGGCATCGCTGGGATATGCAAGCTCCGGCGCGTTTTATGATAACCGTTCGTACGACCGCTACCTGTTTCGGGCGAATAACGATATGCAGGTGAACGATAAAATCAGCGTGAACCTGGATGTTTTCTACAAAAGGACCACGAACAAAGGCAATGCCAACGAGCTTCCCAGCAACGCTTACAACCCTATCTACGAAGCGCGCATCATGCCGCCTATTTACGACGACGTGTATCAAAACGGCAACCTCGCGGTGGGCAAGGATGGCCGTAACCCGCTCGCACAGATTCGGCAGGGTGGTTTTTCGAGAGGTTTGTATAACCAGATCGGCGGCCGGATGCAGTTCAATTACAAGCCAGTGAACGGCCTCACATTGACCGCCCTGGTAGCGCCCGTATTCGATTTTGATAAAACCAAATTCTTCTCCAAGCAGATCCGTTTCACCAACCCGGACGGTACCATGGGTACGGTGATGAATCAGGCGCGGACGGTGCTGAACGAAGGCCGGTCGGAAGGCGTGACGATCAACGGACAGGTGCTGGCGAACTATGCGAAGGAATTCAATAATGCGCATTCGATTGATATTCTGGCAGGTTTTGAAGAAAATTACCGTTCGCTGGAATCGCTCGGTGCATCGCGGAGCGGGTTTGCATTGACGGGCTTTCCTTACCTCAACTCGGGTTCGACGGAGCTGCGCGATAACAGCGGCAGTGCGAATGAGTCGGGCTTGCATTCCTTCTTCGGTAGGTTGCAGTACAATTTCAAGAGCAAATACTTCGTCCAGGGAAACCTTCGTTCTGACCTTTCGTCGCGGTTTGCATCGCAATACCGGAAAGCCGCTTATCCTTCCGTTTCCGCCGGCTGGACGGTTTCGGAGGAACAGTTCCTCAAAAGCACACGCTGGCTTTCGTTCCTGAAACTCCGCGGCTCGTGGGGGGAGGCCGGTAACGAGCGCCTGCTCGACAAGGATGGTAACCCGGCCTATTATCCTTACATGGCTACCATCGATTTTTCCACTGCCTTGTTTTACCAGAACGGCGGCGTAGTGCCGCTTACCGGCGGAGCACAACAGGTGTATGCGGTTGAGAATATCAGCTGGGAAACCAGCCGGACTGCCGATATCGGCCTAGATGCCGCGTTCCTGAACGACCGTCTCACATTGGCAGCCGATTATTACAAAAAGACCACCACCAATATCCTCCTGCCGCTCGATATCCCGCTTTACATGGGCTATGACAAACCCAACCAGAATGCCGGGACGTTGAATGTGGAGGGCTGGGAGCTGGAACTAGGCTGGCGCGACCGCATCAATAAGCTCAACTACTCCGTTTCAGCGAACCTGTCGGATGCCAAATCGACGGTAGGGGATTTGAAAGGTACCGAGTTCCGGGGTGACCAGATTGTTCGTAATGGTAGCCAGTACAACGAATGGTTCGGGTATATTTCAAACGGGTTATTCCAAACGGTTGACGAAATCAAGGGAGCGCCGGTGCTGAATGTGACTACCAAACCGGGGGATGTCCGTTACGTGGATGTAAACCAGGACGGCAAGATCACGACCGACGATAAGGTGTTGCTCGGAGGCGCATTGCCGCGTTACCTCTACGGCGGTAACCTGCGGGCCGACTATGAAGGTTTTGACGTAGGCGTTACGTTCCAGGGTGTTGCCAAAAAACTCGCGCGGCTGAGCTCCGAGGTGACACAGCCATTCGCAGAGGCATTTGGCAATATGCCGGCTGAAATGGTGGGCAAGTTTTGGAGCAACAATAATACACCCGAGCAGAACCTGAAAGCGACCTATCCACGGCTATCACGCACCTCCAACGGCGCCAACTATGCGCTTTCGGACTACTGGCTGATGAGCGGGGCGTATTTCCGGCTGAAAAACATCACAATGGGCTACACCCTGAAACAGGACGTGCTGAAAAGGACAGGTGTGCAGTCGTTGCGGCTCTACCTTTCGGCCAACGACGTTTTCTCACTCAGCAAGTTTCCCAAATACCTAGACCCGGAATCGGGCAGCTATTCGTACCCGATCGTTGCCACGTTCATGGCTGGTGCCACTATCCGGTTTTAGTAACCCTATTTGATTGATAACACATGAAAAAGACCCTATTCCTGATGCTCCTTACCGGGGCGACGAGTTGTCATACCCTGGACCTCAATCCGCTTTCGGAAGCTTCCACGGGTACATTCTATTCGAACCAGACCGAGCTGGAACTCGCGGTGAACGATTTGTACCGCCTCGCATTCTGGGGCAACGACAACGAGCTGTTCAGCGACAACGAATGGCACCGCGGGCAGCTGACCAACGCCGTGATCGGCGGAACGATGAATGCCGACGACGCCGGCGTGCAGACATTCTGGCTCAATTCCTACAAAGCCATCGCCCGCGTCAACTCGTTTATCGCCAACAAAGAGCGCGCCGCAGCGAATACGCCGCCGGCCGTTATGCTACGCTTGGAAGCGGAAATGCGGCTCATCAGGGCCTACCAATATTCGCGGTTGATCACGCATTTCGGAGACGTGCCGTTGCTGACTACCCCGGTTGCACTGGAAGAATCCTATGGCATTGCCCGCAAGAACCAGGCCGAAATCCTGCAATTCGTCTTCGACGAGCTTGATTTCGCCATCGCTAACCTGCCTGTTTCCTACGGTGCCTCCGAAACGAAAAGGCTGACGAAAGGCGCCGCGCTGGCGATCAAGGCGCGTACGGCTTTGTATACAGGTAAATGGCAGCTGGCGCGAGATGCTTCTAAAGCGGTCATTGACTTAGGAATTTATGCACTGCACAGCAGCTATTCCCAACTTTTTTTGAAGGCCGGCGAGACCAGTAAGGAGATGATCATCAGCATTCCACGTGATGAAAAACAGCAGGTTTTCAATGGCGCGGGTTACGTGCAGGACAACATCTCACGTAATGCGGGTGGGTACGGCGCGCAACTGCCCACGCGTGACATGATGGACGCCTACGAATGCACCGACGGGAAGCCGATCGACGAATCGGCTTTGTATGACCCGAAGGCCCCCTTCAAGAACCGTGACCCGCGGCTGACGGCGACGATCGTGGAGTTCAACACCCAATGGCTGGGCTATAATTACATGCCGCATCCGGATTCCCTAACGGTGTTCAGCTCGAAAGAGAACCGCAGGGTACCCAACAAAGATACCCGCGCCGTGGCCGCATTTGCGAGCTTCACAGGGTTGCTTTGGAAAAAAGGCATCGACCAAACCTGGCCCGACCGGTTGGTGGAGGACAATGATGCGATCGTTATCCGCTATGCGGAAATGCTTCTGACGTACGCAGAGGCCAAAATGGAGCTCGGAGAGATCGATGAAAGTGTTTTGAACACCGTTAACCAGGTCAGGGCCAGGGCTTACGGCGTAAGCGTGGAGCAAACAACGGCTTATCCGGCGGTTACCGTCACCAATGCCGTCGCATTGCGCAAGGTACTGCGCCGCGAGCGCCGTGTGGAGTTCCCGCGTGAAGGATTGCGCTACATGGACCTGATACGTTGGAAGCTGGCCGAAAAGGCATTATCGACGCCGGTCGTGGGCTTGCCCGACCCGGCGGCCCAGAACCGCGCCAAGTGGCCATTCCCGGGTGTTACGCCGCTCGATGACGACGGCCTGGCCGACTATTCGGGCTTCGGAACGGATGTTAAAACGTTGTCCCAGCGGAGTTTCGACAAATCCCGGCAGTACCTGTGGCCAATCCCGGCTGTAGAGCGGCGTGTGAATCCCAACATCACACAGAATACGGGATATTAATCTTAAATTTTCCAATTGATTTTCAAAACAATGAGTCTTTCGATGAAAAGAAATCGAGTGTGGGCGTTTGTGGCCGGTTCTGTGATGGGTATCGTTCAACCGGCGATGGCGCAGATCCCGAAACAACCCTCGTACAGCGGCATCTACCCGCATTTGGCTATGTACAACAATGAAGGGGAATGCGGCACAGGGGCGGTGGTCCCCTGGGCGGGGAAGCTCTGGGCGATTACCTATGGCCCGCATTTGCCTTTCGGCTCGTCCGACAAGCTGTACGAGATCGGCGCCGACCTGACACAGACGGTGCGGCCGGAAAGCATTGGCGGTACGCCTGCCAACCGGATGATCCACCGGGAAAGCAATCAACTTTTTATCGGCCCTTATGCAATCAATGGTAAAGGCGAAGTACGCACGATTCCTGCCAAAGCCATGCCTGGCCGCCACACCGGCAATGCCCGCCACCTGACCGACCCGGCCGGGAAGATTCTTTACGGAACCATGGAAGAGGGTTTTTACGAGGTGGATGTGAAAACGCTTACGCCCAAAATGCTTTACGAGGACGGCAATATCGATCGTGAGAAGGAAACCGACAAGGCAACCTATCAAACCAAGGGCTTGCTCCCGGGGACGCACGGTAAAGGCTTTTACTCGGGTCAGGGTGTAGCGGTGTATTCCAATAACGGTGAGCCGGGACGGAAGGCCGAAATACAGTTCGATATTGAGTCGGGCTCGTTGTCGGAATGGGACGGGAAAAACTGGAAGGTGGTGCGTCGCAACCAGTTTGTGGAAGTGACCGGTCCCGGGGGGATTTACGGCAACCGGAACCCGACTACCGACCCGATCTGGGCTACGGGCTGGGACCACAAATCGGTGCTGGTGGGCGTGCGCGATCATGGTAAATGGAGCTTCTACCGGCTTCCCAAGGCCAGCCATGCCTACGACGGTGCCCACGGCTGGAATACCGAATGGCCGCGCATCCGCGATGTGGGTACTACGGAGCAGCCCGACTACCTGATGACCATGCATGGGATGTTCTGGAAGTTTCCCGAACAATTCAATTCGCAGAATAGCGCAGGCATCCGGCCGCGAACGGCTTATCTGAAAGTAATAGGTGATTTTACCCGCTGGAACGAGCGCCTGGTGTTCGGTTGCGACGACTCCGCCCAGCGCGAATTTTTGAACAAACGCAAGGCCAAGGGTGGGATAGAAGGCCCCGGACAATCCAATTCCAATCTTTGGTTTACACCCCTTAACCTGCCCGACCAACTTGGCCCGAACTCGGCCGAAGGCTCAGTGTGGCTAAATGAAGCGGTGAAGGCGGGACAAAA
The DNA here is from genome assembly GCF_017744695.1 of Dyadobacter sp. Taxonomy (GTDB): domain Bacteria; phylum Bacteroidota; class Bacteroidia; order Cytophagales; family Spirosomataceae; genus Dyadobacter. Next base: position 724,342 of record NZ_JAGIAS010000002.1, on the reverse strand, counting down.
CTCGGAGCCGTTCCTGTTTGCCGGATGGGCGCATCGCGCGGTGTGGGTACGCAATGATGGCGACCGCGAAACGGGCTTTGTATTTGAAGTGGATAAAAAGGGGAACGGAGAATGGTCGGTATTAAGAACGGTGAAAGTGGGGCCCGGAATGGCCTTGAATGCGGATTTCAGCGACGCGGATTCGGGTGAGTGGGTGCGTGTGCGGCCCGATAATGCTACCCGCGCAACCGTTCATTTTACCTATACTGCCGACGACCGCCGCACAGTTACGCCGGTCGCGATTTTCAAAGGCCTGAGCGATGCCCGTTCGGTTACCAGCCATGGAGGATTACTATATGGTCTGGGAGAAAACCGGCGGGTATTAGGGATGGCGGCCACGGATTTCGGCGGTGGGAAGCCGGGAGAGGTCGGTTATTATGAGCTCGACCGCAATATGCAACTCAACCGTCAGGAGGATGCCCGAATGCATGCATTTATCAAAACAAAATTTGCTATTCCTAAACAGGTCGTGACTATCGACGCATCGTCGGTGCTCGTCGTTGATGACAAAGGCCGCCGTTGGCGGTTGCCGCTGGGTAACGAGGCCTTTACGGGCCTCACCAACCACGCCTCGCTGCGCATTTGCCGTGAGGTGGCGACGGAACGCGATCTTTTCAACTGCCATGGCACATTTTACGAACTGCCTGCCGAGAATGCCGATGGCTATGCCAAAATCCGTCCGGTCTCCTCACATAACCTCCGCATCCATGACTATGCTTCCTACCGCGGCTTGCTGGTCATGACGGGCATCGACCCGAAATCAATGCAGAATAGCGAGCATATCATCGTTTCGGCGGATAAAAAAGCGGCTGTATGGGCCGGTGCGATCGATGACTTGTGGAAACTCGGCAAACCCACTGGTCACGGAGGTCCCTGGAAGGATGCGCCAGTGCAGGCAGGCGACAGCTCGGACCCTTACCTGATTGGCTTTTATGATCAGAAAAACCTGAAACTTTCGCATCAAGCGAAGGAGCCTGTGACTTTTACCCTCGAAGCCGACCCGGTAGGTAACGGGCCTTGGATGGCTTACAAAACGTTCACGGTGAGGCCCGGAGAAACCGTTTCATTTGCGTTTCCGCAGAATTTTTCAGCCCGCTGGATCAGGTTCAAGACGGATAAGGCATGTAAGGCGACGGCCTGGCTCGATTATCAGTGAACCCTGCAAGATAATATTATCCAAATCGTCGGGCTGCGCATCAGTCAGCTCGGCGATTTTTATGTTGTTGCAAGCACGAATTGGCTCAAAAAGGGGAGTTCCTTATCTGCGAGCGCGCCATGTCGACGCGAAATTATGATGTAAGTCACGTGAGACCGATCGGTTTCTCTGCTTAATTTGCGCAGCGGGTTTCACTTACCGCCCGCTTACCTGGATTATGTGGAATCGAACCCATGTTTCCCGCGTGCTGGGAATCGAATACCCGATATTACAAGGCCCGTTCGGAGGTAATTTATCGTCTGTGAAACTTGTTTCGACGGTCTCCAACCTCGGCGGAATGGGTGGGTATGGTGCTTATATGCTCACGCCCGACGAAATCATCGCACTGGACAAAGAGCTGAAACAAGCAACTGACAAGCCCTACAACATTAACCTCTGGGTTTCCGACAGCGATTTCTCCGCCGGGGAAGTTTCGGAAGCGCAATTTGAAAAAGCCGCTGCGCTCGTAAAGCCGTTTTTCGACGAAGTGGGAGCTCCCTTGCCTGCAAAACCCAAGGCTTACCCATCCCGTTTCGAGAATCAGGTCGACGCATTGCTAGCCACGAAGCCACCGGTTTTCAGCTTTATTTTCGGCCTGCCTTCGCAAACCATCCTGGAAGATTTTCGTCAAAAAGGCATCAAACTCATTGGCAATGCCACTACGCTCGATGAGGCCATCGCATTGGATAATGCAGGCGTGGATGTGATTATCGCATCCGGTTTCGAAGCGGGCGGTCACCGGCCTTCGTTCCTGGAATCGCCCGAAGCGTCGCTCACGGGCACGTTCGTACTCGTGCAACAGATCCGCGAAAAGGTAAAAACACCCGTAGCAGCCGCCGGCGGCATCGCCGATGCCCGGGGTGTCGCGGCCGCATTCACCCTCGGTGCCGAAGGCGTGCAGATCGGGACGGCGTTTCTGGCGACAGAGGAGTCCGGCGCCACGGAGTATCATCGTAATCTGCTGCATTCGGATGCGGCACGCTACACGACGTTAACGAAAGTCTCGACGGGCCGTCTGGGCCGTGGCATCCGCAGCCGTTTTACCGAAACATTGGCCGGGCATCACGACGAACTATTGCCGTTCCCATTGCAAAATCAGTTCATCGTGCCGCTGCGTAAAGCTGCGACGGAAAAGCAACAGTACGATCTGATCATGTTCTGGGGCGGACAAATCGCGCCGGTATTGAAGCATACCAGCGCGAAGAAGCTGTTTGAAGCAATCGTCGAAGAAGTGCCCGGGTATCTGAAATAACCGGGTGCCTATTCACTCCATGGGGAATGCAAAATGCAGTCGCAGAAGTTCTCGCGCTCAAAATTCGGGATCATATAGGCGCATACATCAGCTTTGATGTTGCCGAACGTCGTCCCGGTTTTGTGTGCGAAACCTGAGAAAAAGGTCGGTATGATCCTGTTTTTGAAATTATTACGGGGAAATGCGGTAATGATCGCTTCGCGCTCGGCTGTGCTGAGATGCTCGTATCCTTCGCCCATTACATCGAGGCCCACACCGGCGTACAACAGCGCTACTTCCGGCTCCTTGTATTCCGCAATGCCGATAGTGGTGTGCAACGCAATAGCATCCCACACCAGCTGCATCGATTCTTTCGGCAGGCCGTTGCTTTTCAGAAAATCGCGGGCGGCGTTGGCGCCGTCGACCTCGAAGCGCTTGTCGGGGCTGCTGTAATGGGGTACCAGTCCCAGATCGTGGAATACGGCGCTGATGTAAAGCAGTTCCGGGTCGTAAACCCGTTTTTCACGGTTTCCGTTGAGCGAGGCGAAGAGAAAAACGCGCAATGAATGGTTGTAGATAAACTCGGTACCATGCTCAAGAAGCAAGTCGGTAGCGTCGTTGGCCAGTTTGCTATCGGGAATACGGATGCCCGCGATGGTATGCAATGCGTTGACAGACATGATTTTGTGTTTTTTTTGTTTTTACAAAACTAGGTCTGTGCCGCGAGCCGGGAAATGTCAGAATCTGCGGATCACCTGCCAAAATTGACGAAGCGCGTGCGGTAATCCTGCGGGGACATCATAGCATTCTTCTTGAAAAAATGACTGAACTGTTCAGGGGTGCTGAAATGCAGCTGATACGCGATTTCCTTCACCGGCTGTGAAGAAAATTGTAATGAGCGTTTGGCTTCCGCGACGATCTGTCCGTTAATGAGTTCCTTGGCGCCCTTGCCTGCGCAGCGCCTGCATATATCGGAGAGCCGTCTCGCCGGGATGTTCAGCTCCCGGGCGTACTCCGCTACCTCGCGCATTTCTCGGAACCTGCGACTAACTAGCTCGATAAACCTCCGGTAAACCTGTTTCTCGTGATGATCAAAGCCGGCACCCGCTTCGGCGTTGATGTTCGCGATTTTGATCATGATGATTTTCAGATAAGCGGCCAGCGCATCGAGTTTGTTGACATAATCTTTCTTCTCAAATTCAATGTATAGCGCATGAAACAGGAGATTCAGCTCCGTCAATGCGGCCTGGTTCACAGGTAGCTGCTGATTGTCGGCTGCATTGTTGAACAGCACGGCCTTGCAGTTGCTGGCACTGTCGGGCGCTTTTTCCCAGAAACAATCGCCAAAGCTCAGCTCATAACCCGTCAGAAGGCTCATGTCAGGAAAGTGGCAGAGTTGCCCTTTTGAGACAAGGAAAAGCGTTTTTCCGGTCAGTTCAAACCGCACATGATCGATTTCGATCACACCGGACCCCTCTTGCAGAAAAAGGATCCGGTGATAGGAGAGCCGCTCAGGTAGCTGGTCTATCCTGCCAGCACGACTGAATTGGCTGATGTGAAATGAGTCTTGAATGTCTTTTTCAAACAGGAGTTCCATACGGGTGGCCGGTGTAGCTAAAATGGAAAGACGAATCGACTACCCAAAGTTCCGCCCGGGCCTAGTTTAATACCGCCACATTGTTATGATCACTTACGTCGAGCACGTATGAAAGCGGATCGAGAATAACCGTCGCCGGGCCGCGTGGTATCATAATGCGGATCACCGACCGGCTTTTCGAAAAATGATGCCGTTGCAGGTAAACGGGTTTTAATGACACGCTATCTGTCGCTATTACTCCGCCGAACACCGCAATTTCGATATCGTCGTCAGGTTGCATTGTGGTGGGTTTTCCCGAGGGCTCATCCGTTTTACGGATATTAATCTCCAAAGTAAGCAGCTGTTGGTTGTTAGGTAATGGCTTGTTTGATAGTATTTTAATATCATTGTCGAACACGATTACTTTCTTGAAAAGCTCGTCGATCAGTCGAACCTGTGTTGCATTTGCTCCGCGTTTCAATGCCTGGATCAGGTCGGCGGGAGCCGGCTTTTTCAGAGGATAACCGTGGCGTGTAACCACTTCCCGCAATGCGCGATTCAAATGTGCTTCTCCCAGCGTTTCTTTGAGGTGGAACAGCGCCAACCCGCCTTTCTGGTAATGCACGAAAGGTTGGCCCGTTGTTTTCCATAATGGCATTTCCTGCTCGCCGGCCGCACTGCGGTAGGCGAAATAGAGCTGGGAATCTTTCAAAAGGTATGGCCGCAGGTACATTTTGCCAAACCGCTTTTCTGTCACGACGGCCTCGGTGTATTTAGCCAATGATTCGGTGAGCAAAGCATAGCCGGGTCCCGACGGGGCGGCTACGCGTCCTGCCCACCATTGATGTGCCGTTTCGTGCGCGGTGGTAGCGTAGGTGAAGTTGAAACCGGCGCTGTCGCTGAGATTGCTCCTGAAGTTGTTCCGCTCCTGGCTGAAAATGAGGCCGGGATAGGCTGTCGCCGAGCCGGGATAATGCGGGATTTCTGCCAGGTTAAGCTCGTGGCGGGTGTACGAGGCAAAATGCGCATTGCCGTAATCCACAGCGTCTTTCATGGCCAACATCATGGCTGCGACATTTTGCGGGTGCTCCGGATGGTGGTATACCCTGAAAGTCGTGCCTTTGTATCTTTCCGTTTTAACAGCGTAGCGGGCCGAACTCAATGCGAACATGTAGGGAATGGGCTCTTGGGATTGGTATTGAAAATAACTCCGGCCGGCCCGGTTCCAGCTTTTCGTTAGCGTGCCTACCGTAACGGCTTGCTGCCCGGCTTCGGTGGAGATCCTGTTTTGAAAATGAATAAAATGGTACGCCCGATCATCTGAGTAGGCCTCTCTGCGTACAGGAAGGCCATTTTGTCGCCGCTCTTCTGCACCTTCAATTTCATAAGCCGCCCGGTATCCGAAATGTGGCAGATATTTTTCCAGCTCAATGTAAGAGCCATTTGCAACAACAGAATGCTCGCTGTTAAAGGTTTTAAAAGCCGACCGGTCGGAGCGGATTGCGAAACGGATCGTCATTTCCTGGCCGGCCGCGAGCGGTCGGTCGGTACGGTACCCATACTGCCCGAAGGTTTCATCCGACGACACCAGCGAACTGTGCTCTGGTACCAGCTCAACCAGTTCGATGTCCGGATCGATTCCGATGCGGAGTTTCGTAATAGGGTGTTCCGACTTGTTTTTAATCCGCATCGAACCTGTTAGCGTGTAGTAGTGACTGGCCGGAAAAAGGTCGGTTTGAAGGTTCAGATCCGTAATCACTGGCTGAGGCAGGTTTTCAAGCGGCTTGTATTTACGCTCATACAATACCCGCCATTTCGCATCGGTGGCGCCAGTCCGGTTAAGGGCCGAATGGCCGGTTTTGAATTGAATGAAAAACCCTGTCCCGATTGCGAATAGGATACAAAGTAATGCAAATGCCGAAGTCCGTCCGGCGATTATCATGCTTATGCGTGCGCGCCAGCTCGCCTGCATATGCCCCGGCCATATGCGCGTACCGATGGTCGCGAGCGCGAGTGCGATCAACGCCCAGTAGAGCATGTACCAGTTAAATGACAGGCCACTGTGCCCGAATCCGTCGAAGTCGGAATAGCGCAGGCGAGGGGCCGTGGCGAAACGGGCAAGGTAGCTTTCGAGACCGAGTTGCCTGCCGAATATGAAAATGCCAATGACCAGGCCGCTGATAAGCATTCCCAGGTATTTATGGTTGACCACCGTCTGAATGAATATGACCAGCATCGTGTAAAGTACCAACGGAAGGCCGGCGTAATAATAGAGCGAGCAATAGGTGCCCCATTCGAAGTTTTTGAATCCTGAAAACCATTGTACGGCTATACCTATCGCAATGTGAACGGTGATCAGGGCGAAAATCCAGACCACCAGCGCGAGGGATTTTGCCATGGCGAATACCGTCACGGAAACCGGCGTGGAGAAAATCAGCTGCTGGATGCCAGTTGTTTTTTCCCGATGGATCAATTCAGAAGCATAAAACAGGATCAGCAGCAGCGCCGGGCGTACGGCTACGAGCTGCTCAGTCAGCAAACCGCTGGTGGCATAGCTCCGCACGCCATATGGTCCGTTGGAAAGGTTTTCGAACAGCTCGATGGCATTGAAAAATACCCATAGGGCAAAAATCAGCGTGGTTATCACCGGGCCGAAAAGTGTTTTTGTTTCGAGGCCAAAAACCCTCCAAAAGACCTGCCGGTGGTAATTGGGCTGGCTGGTACGGGTATTGATAACCCGATAGGCAATGGGGGATGTTGTTTGGACGATCCGCGCTCGGCCAGGAGCGTGATGTTTTTCGGATAGTATCCTGAATTTGAAACGATTATATGCTATTCCCAGCAAGGACAGGGAAATCGTGGCCCAAAGCAGGCGGTTGGCGACGAACATCGGAGTAAGCGGGAACAACTCCTGATTCCGTCGCCAGGCAGGCCAGTTCATGGTTTCTCCAAAAAACGTCGTAAAACCGAACGGATCTATCAGTACCGAAAACCAGCCCGGGCCGCCCGGCGCCGGAACCGAACCCGCCATTACGGGAGAATTGCCGAGAATGGAAGCCGTAAAATAGATGATGAATACCAAAACACCGGCTGTGTATACCCACCGGGTATTGCGCGTGAGCAGAGCGGCGGCAAAAATAATGCTGCAACAAAAAAACACGCCCGGCAGACCGAATAGCAGCAATGGCGCCAGGTAATAGGAAATATGGAAAGGCCCCAGCCGCCCGGGTGGGGCTATGAAAGTGACCATTGCGGCGCCGAACGCCGCGAGGCACATTATCAGAAAGACGGCGGTCAGCAATCCGAGCAGCCGGACAACGAAATAGGGCCGGCGACCGATACTGGTCGTGAAGATTAGCGGCTCCATACCGTGCTGAGCGTCGCGCAGGACCACTGCCGCGCCCGCAAGCGTGCTCACGAAGACGGTGAATAACGAAAGCAGGCAAATGATGAAATTGATCACGTGTGGTGCATTCCGGTGTATTTCATCCCCTCCGAAGTTCCCGAAGGACATCAGCAAGCCCAATATCAGGAATAATAAAGCGGCGACGCGAAAACTGGCCTGCCGGAAATGGTAACTCATTTCGAAGCGAAACGTAGCGCTTAGCATGGCCGCACCTCCTTCCCATCCATGCCCGCGAGCGTCGCAAAATACACATCTTCAAGTCCCGGATCGAATGCCCCGAAGCCATCCCCCGGGCGCTCGTCCGCGCGCACGTGTACCTGAATGCGCCCCGCAACCCTGCGCGTGGAGATCACGTCGACAGCGTTTTGCAGTTCGGCAAGTTCTGCCGGTGTGACGGTTTTGCGCCAGAGCCGGCCGCTTAGCGAATGCGTCAGGACTTCGGGCTTGCCTTCGAGCACGACGCGGCCGGCAGCCAGTACCGCCATTTGAGGGCAGAGGTCGTGCACGTCGTCCACGATGTGCGTAGAGAGAATGACCACGATATGCTCCCCGATTTCGCTCAGCAGATCGTGAAACCGGTGGCGTTCGGACGGGTCCAGCCCCGCCGTGGGTTCATCGACAATCACGAGTTGAGGGTTGCCCAATAATGCCTGTGCGATACCGAAGCGCTGGCGCATTCCGCCCGAAAAAGTGCTTACGGCCTGCTTGCGATGTTGATAGAGGTTGGTGCGCTGCAACAGCGCTGCGACTTGTTCCCGGCGTTCCGGCTTGTAGATCAGGCCCTTTAATACAGCCAGGTGGTCAAGCAGGTTTTCGGCAGAAACGCCGGGGTATACACCGAAATCCTGCGGCAGGTAACCAAGTCTGCTTCTTAACCAATCGGTCTCGCGGAGGATATCCGTCCCGTCGAAAGTCACCAGCCCGCCGTCGGCCCGGGCGAGCGTGGCCAGGATGCGCATGAATGTAGACTTGCCCGCACCATTGGGGCCAAGCAACCCGAACATTCCATTCGGTATTTCGAGCGACACATGGTCGAGGGCGTGGATGCCGTTGGGGTAGGTTTTGGTAAGTCCCTGGATTTTCAGTCTTTGCATGACATGGCTTTTGAAGTTCATGCTCCAAAGATGAATGCCGTCGGCGGGGTATTCAATTAATAGTGAGCAAGGTAAATGCAGCAGTGACGAAGGCGTTTGTCAGCCTGTTTTTGCGTCTGTTTTACCAATATCACCAAAATCGCGCCGGTCGTCATTAATTTTTGAAGACGAGCGTGCGGTGCGGTTTATTTGCAGGATGTTGGTAATAGAAAAGGCAATGGGCGCACTGGCCCGCAGGAAAGATACCTGGCTTTATGTGGGGCTGTTCTGCTGGATTTCGATCGGGTTTACGATCGGGCGGGATGATTACTGGGCGGCATATTTCCAGTCACTGCTGGCTTCGCTGGGGCTATGGTCGCCTGTGCTGGTGGTCACGTGGGTGCGCGAGGGAAGTGGCATGGGGCGTTTTATGGGGCGTAACCGTCGTATCTGGCTGGGTTGTTTTCTGGGGTATTTGCCGCTGTTACTGGCACTTTCGGCGGCATTGCTGGGGCCGGGGCGGCTGATCTGGCCGGTAGTGTTTACCGGCGGGCTTTGCATTGCGGCGCTGGAATGCGTGCTCGCGGTGGAAAGCCATTACATCGGCCGGTTGCGCGAGGTGAAATGGGTACGGAGGCTGAGCCTGGAAAAAGCGGTGCTGATCAGCATCACGGGGCTCGCGCTGCTTTTAGGTGCCATGGCGGTGTCGAGCCTGGATAACCCGTTGTACCATTCGGGGAAGCAACTGCTCATCGGTTTTGAGATTCATTTCCTGAAAATTGCGGCGCGCTTTCCCACTTTTATCAGTTATTCCCTGCAACTGTTGGTTATGTACCTCGCGGGGTATTTTTTCTTTTACATCAACAGCCGGTGGCTTGTCCCTGTGATTTTGAAAGAAAGGGGCATTTTGTATTATGTCCTTTGTTCAAGTGCGCTGATCGGCGTTTTTTACCCGTTTTGGGGGCAGCTGTTGGCTGGTTTGCCTTTTAGCAAAATACTGGGCGGGGTGTTCTCCGCCAATCCGTTTGTGGCTGAAAATGCATTTGGAGCGATGCTGGTGCTGCTGATAAGCCTTCCGGTATTGCTGGCCATCCAATGGGCCAGGCAAAACAGCCTCATTACAGCCTTGCAGCACGAGAAATCATTGGCCGAGCTCGATCTTTTGAAACAACAGTTAAACCCCCATTTCTTCTTCAACACCCTTAATAACCTTTACGCACTGAGCCTGCAACGCTCGGAACAAACCCCGGAAAGTATTTTGCAGCTTTCGGAGCTGATGCGTTATGTGATTTATAAGGCCAGGGAGCCGTTTGTACGTGTGGAAGAAGAGGTGAAATACCTGAACGATTACATCCAGTTGCAGAAAATCCGATTGAAAAGAAGCCTGGACCTGCAATTCGACATGGAAATTGCCGACGGCACAATCCTGATTGCGCCGCTGTTGCTGATTGTTTTTGTCGAGAATGCATTCAAACACGGTGTGGAGAATGCCGAAGGTCCTGCATTCCTGCATATTATTTTAAAAGCGGACTGCCAATCGGTGCGTTTTAACTGCGAAAATTCATACGAACCGGTTTCCAATGTGCAAACAGGCATCGGATTGACTAATTTGCGAAGACGGCTGGCATTACTTTACCCCGGAAGGCACCGGATAACCACCGCTGCGGACAACGGCGTATTTAGGGCCAGCCTGGAAATCGACCTGCTATGAAATTACGCTGCCTGATTGTCGACGACGAACCGTTGGCCCATGATGTGATCCTGAGGTACCTCGAAGACATCCCGTTCCTCGAAAAAGCCGGGCAATGCTACCTGGCTACGGAGGCATTCGCATTTCTCAACCATCATGCCGTCGACCTCATCTTCCTCGACATCCGCATGCCGAAGCTCAGCGGTCTCGACTTTCTGCGCACGCTCAATCAGCGGCCTTTGGTCGTCATCACTTCCGCGTACGAGGAGCATGCGCTGGAAAGTTTCGAACTGGAAGTGGTGGATTACCTGTTGAAACCTTTTCGTTTCGACCGGTTTCTCAAAGCCGCCAACCGCGCATTGGAGCAGCATACCCTGCGCCGCCAGGCGGTACCTGCACCCGCACCGCCAGCCGCGCCGCATGAACCGGAGCCGCTCTATATCAAATCCGACAAGAAACTGGTTCAAATGCAGCTCGACGACGTATATTACCTTGAAAGCCTGGGGAATTATGTGAAAGTATGGGGCCGCGATCATTTCCTGCTCACGCAGCGTACCCTTGGCAGCTTCGAGGAGCAGCTGCCGGCGGACGCGTTTATCAGGATACACAAGTCTTTCATCTTGAATAAAAAATTCGTACATTATATTGAAGGCAATATGATCCGGCTGCTGAACGGGAAGGTATTGCCGCTTGGTAAAACGTTTAAGCATGTGATCAAACTGTTTCCGGGCTGATCCTTGAAATTTTGCCGCTGGCTGGATATATTTGTTTATACACGAATTGAAAGACACCACCCACGCACCAAGATGAATTCACTCGATTACTTACGCGAAGAGATCAGGACCTATTTCCCCGAATCCAAGGAACTACAACTTTCAGAGGCTTTCGACGGACAGCGACGGTTCAATTTTTATTTTGAAATAGCTCCCGAACAACGCCATTTGCTGTATCTGAACTGGGATGGCGATATCGACGGTTTTACCTTGAAATGCCTTGAATTTCCCGATGCCGGTCTGCTAAGAGAACTGGCTGAGGCCTATGCTGAGAAAGGCTCTAAAATGTTTAACATCGGTCAGCCGGTGGCTACGCTTTCCTTTGTTTATCAGGGAAAAGATAACCTGAGGGTACGCAACTATAAAGGCAAATCGCATATCGATTCCCATGAAATATCGGCCCGCAGCCTGATGTATGCGGTGAATCCGTTTGAATGACGCCTGCGCACGGATGTTTGTGGATGTCCATACCCATAGCGCATCGCGCGACCCGGACGTACTTGCTATCGAAAACAGGCATAGCGGGTTCGGAACGCCTGCCGGTAGCCGGTACGTAAGCGCCGGGCTTCATCCCTGGTACATTCGTCGGGAAACGTTTTCCGATGACTTCGACCAATTGAGCGTGTATGCTGCCCGCCCGGAAGTTCTTGCCGTTGGTGAATGCGGCCTCGACAAGCTGGCTACAACAGATTGGGATATGCAATGCCGCGCATTCGAACGGCAGATCGGACTGGCCGGGGAGCTGCGGAAACCGCTGGTGATCCATTGCGTAAAGGCATTTCAGGAATGTCTCGGATTTTTGAGGGAAGCCCGGGTGCCGGTCATTTTTCACGGGATCAATAACCGCCTGGCCGTCATCCGGCCGGTGATCGAGGCGGGTCATTTCCTGTCATTCGGAAAAGCTTTGCTGCACCCGAATGCGGCCATTTTGGAGGCATTCAGGGCTGTTCCGCCGGATCAATTGTTTCTTGAAACCGACGACACCGGTGCCGATATCCGCGAAATCTACAAAACCGCTTCACTGCTGCGGAATATTCCCGAAAAAGAGATTGCTTTGCAGCTCGAATTGAATTTTGATAAAGTATTTAAAAAATAATGATGGAGGAATTTTCCTGGCTTTCCAGGACGGAGTTATTGATTGGAAGGGAAAACCTGGTAAAGCTCAGTCAGGCGCATGTACTGGTGATTGGTTTGGGGGGAGTAGGTTCGTTTGCCGCCGAATTCATATGCCGAGGCGGGGTAGGGACGATGACCATCGTGGATGGCGACGTGGTAGATCCGACCAACCGCAACCGGCAATTGCCTGCATTGGCCACCAATCATGGGCAAAGCAAAGCCGATATCATGGCCGAGCGTCTCAAAGCGATCAATCCGGAACTGACTTTGCACGTGGTGAAAAGTTTCGTCACGCCCGATGCGGTCGAACAAATCCTCGACGCAACCCAATACGACTACATTGTCGACGCCATCGATAGCGTCACCCCCAAGCTGACTTTCCTCACACAGGCGTACAAGCGTAACATACGCATCGTAAGCTCCATGGGCGCGGGCGGTAAAATGGACCCGACGCAACTGAAAGTGGTCGATATTTCGAAGACATACAACTGCCCATTCGCGCAGCAGGTGAGGAAAAATCTTAAAAGAGCGGGGATTTACACAGGTATCAAAGCCGTATTCTCTACCGAAGAACAAATCCGCGAGTCACTCATCCTGACCGACGGCAGCAACTACAAGAAATCCGCATATGGTACGATGCCATACCTCCCGGCGACATTCGGGGCAACCTGCGCGTCGGTGGTGCTTCGGGATTTGATAGGAGTAAGTTATTAATGCACTGTTTTGGTGGCAGCGCCTTTCTTAGCAGATAGTTTTCGTGATTTGAGGAAGGCGCTGAATTCTTTTTCTTCCCTGTCAGTCAGCTTTCTATCGCTCAGCACAAGCTCCTTTTCGTCCATTTTTGTGAAATCTATCATTGTTCAGATTGCTTAAATTGTTTGTCTTAGATAGTGTTTTGTCAGCATCATTGCTTCCCGGGTATCAATAAACATCCGGTTTGGCCCGAAAAGCTTGGCTCCCAGCGTTTTTTGGTAATGTTCAATGAGTTGAGTCTTAGGAACAAAGGAAACTACCCCGTCGTAGTTCAAGTCAAAAGACAGCTTGCATGCAGCTGCGAACAGGTTACCCGCCACACCACAATATAGCTTATTTTTCCCTTTATTCCAGCTCACATTCTCGATTAAATGCATATAAACATGGTCGCCTTTGTCGGCAAGGCTAACCAACCCCTGAATAGTCGAAGGCTCTTGCAATAGCTCAATTTTGAGCACTTGCCTGTCCTTGCGACATAATTCCGAATGCCAGTCGAACAGCCAGTCGATGGCTCTGATTTGAGAGCGTTTTGAACTTTCGGCGCAATTAATACTCGTGCCAAACTCCTCGCGAGTGAGGGAATGTTGAACGGAGCCGGTAAAATGGAGCGAATTGCAGGCAATGCGATGCGGTTGGCTTGAATGCATTGCCGAATTTATTCAGCAGGTAAAGGCATTGCCAATCCGATGTGCAAGCAACATTACCGGATGATCAAATGGTTTTTCGGGCTATCGCATAGCCACTCACAATTTCCGAAGTGATTGTTAACAATTGTTAAGGACCGGACGGGCGGTCATTGACGTTGTGTCATTCCGGGAATTCCATTTCGGTTTCGGAGAAGTGACAGAGGCCGTCGAGGAGCTCGCTAAGCTTGGACCCGGTTTCGGACAGCGTGTATTCGACACGGCTCGGTACTTCGCGGAAATTGTCGTTCCGGATGATCAGCTTGTGCTGTTCAAGCAGTTTCAGGCGATCGGCTAAGATGTTGTCGCTAATGTGTTTAAGGTCTTCTTTCAGCGTCGAAAAGCGGTTGTTGCCTTCCTCAATGCTGAACATTACTTCGGTTAGCCACCGTTTGCTAAGCAGGTTGATCAGTTCGTTCAATGTGCATTTCTCTTCCAGGAACGTCTGATTGTAGTAATTCGTCGAGGTCAGTTTTCTCATAGTGTTAGGCTCATTTATATAGGAGCTACTCACAATTTACACAGATAATGGTCGCTTGTCAACATGCAGGAGTAAGGGTACGGGGAGCGTTTCAGGAATCATTGTGTATTATTTTGATAAAAAAGATGAAAATAGTGGGGTATATATCCTGAAAATGAGTCTCATCTAGAAAAAGTGACAGCTACCACGAGATGAGACCACGCATTACTCCCGATGAAGCTCAGAAACTTTGGAATGACTACCAGTCGGGCGACATGTACGCACTGGCGAATATCATGCAGGGCTACTATTCCGACTTGTTCCATTGGGGGCTGAGGCTGCACGGCGAGCGCGAATTCGTGAAGGATTGCATTCAGGACATGTTCGTGAATCTCTGGAAGACGCAGGAATCGTCGGGGCCCGCCGGGGTAGTATCCAATGTGCGTTCGTACCTGCTCGTGGCGCTCAAAACGCGCATTTTACGAGAACTGTCAAAAAAGCACGTCACGCACCAATCGATGCTGTCGGATGAATATGCATTCTCCGTCGAGTTTTCTTCCGACCTCCGGCTGATCGACGAAGAGCACGAAATATACCAGGTAAGGAAGCTGGAAGGCGTGCTCAACAGCCTCTCCGGCAGACAGAAGGAGTTGATTTACCTGCGCTTTTACCAGAGCCTGAGTTTCGAACAGATCGCCGAGGTGATGAACCTGAGCCGGCAATCCGTTTACAACCTCCTGCAAAAATCGCTCGGAAGTCTGCGGAAGCATTACGACCTGAGTTCTTAGTGGCACCCGTCGATGAGCGTATAGTGTATAACGTAACAGAACTAAAACCGGAATGAAGCCTTACGAATCGTATACGATCGAAGATTTTCTGGAAGACGAGAGCTTCCGGAAATGGGTGCAGGGCCAGGGCAGCACACAGGAAATGTTCTGGCTGTCTTTTCCGGACAAATATCCCGATCGGCGGGAAGCATTCCGGCAGGCCGAGCACCTGATCCGCGCGGCGAATGTAGCCGGAGAGCAGATGGTCGAAAAGGAAATCCGGGCTGAAATTGAGCGGTTTATCGAAAATGTAAGCGGCAGGCACGATCATCTGGAAATTGGTTTTTCGGAAGACGACGAAGAGGAAACCCGCGGCGGTGTTTTCTGGAAAAGATGGTTGGTAGCTGCCGCAGCAGTGTTGGTGCTGGGCGCGGGAATAGGTTGGTATTATTATCAAAACAATGAGACTGAACCGCGGATATCGGCAACCGACACCAGCCCGCCCAATCTTGTGACGACCAGAAATGATAGCGACAACCCGCTGAAAATCACTTTATCCGATGGATCGGAAGTGACGTTAAGCCAGCAGAGCAGCCTGAGGTATCCGTCGGAGTTCGAAGACGGTGCCCGCGTGGTGTACCTCACCGGCGAAGCCCTTTTCTCGGTAAAAAAACAAGGACAGACATTCATGGTGCACACGGGCAAGGTCGTAACCAAAGTGCTTGGTACCCGGTTTGTGGTGAGTGCATTCGACAACGACCGGAATATTACCGTACAGGTTCAAACAGGGAAGGTGTCGGTGTATGTAGACAAGCCTTCGGAAAAGGAAGTGAAGGGCCTCATTATCACGGCCAATCAGGCGGCTGTTTTTGAGAAGAGTGCCAACCAGCTTTCCAAAACGGTTGTCGAAAACCCTGAAAAGCTGCCGAACGGGGCTGTTGAAAGCATTTTGAAATATGATGAAGTACCGCTGCCGGTGATATTGAGGGATATGGAAAAATCGTACGGTATCCCTGTCCAGTTCGACGCCGACAGTTTTTGGGCCTGCAAAATTACGGTGGCTTTCTCCGACGAAAGCATGTATGATAAACTGAGCATTCTCTGCAAAACTGTGTCGGCCAGCTACGAGATCGTCGACGGACAGATCATTGTCAGCGGCAAGGGTTGCAGCAAATGAAAATGGCAGTGGGTTACACTGCCATCAAGGTCGGATCACGAGCGGCCACTCGCCAAAGTTACACGCTCGGTATCTGCAAGTTCCCGGTTAAAAGAACCCTTTAAACCCTGTTCAAAAGTATGAAAAAACGCATTACCAGAAAATTCTGGCTGAAACTTATGAGGTTTTCGATCACACAGAGTTTGGTCATGGCGTTGCTCGCGGGCGTAGCGTATGCGCACACGAGCACTGCGCAGGAGTACCTGAACCGGCGTCTGACGGTCCAGGCGGAAAACCGTGAAATCAAACGGGTATTGGCGCATATCGAAAAGGAAGCGGACGTGCAGTTTGTGTACAGTTCCAATGTACTCGAAGCGTCGAAAAAGGTGACGATCAAGGCGGTGAATACGACCTTGGAAGAGGTGCTTTTTAAGTTGTTGAAACCGCTGAAAATCAAATATGAACTTTCAGGGAAGAAAATCATTCTCTCGTCGGGCGAATTACCGGGCGCCGACAATGGGTTCGTGCTTCCAGAGGGTAATTCGCTTCAACTTTCGCCTAAAAAAAGCCTCTCCGGCAAAGTTACCGATGAAAAGGGGGCCGCATTACCGGGGGTGAATATCATCGTGAAAGGTACCCAGCGCGGTACGACTACCAATTCGGAGGGTACATTTCAGATCGACTTGCAGGAAGGTGACGGGGCGTTGCTGTTCAGTTTTGTGGGATACCAGTCAAAGGAGGTAATCCTGGGAAACCAGACCAGCCTGGTCGTTTCGCTCGTGCCCGAAAGTAAAGCATTGGAGGAAGTGGTAGTGACGGCTTTGGGCATCAAAAAAGCAGCCAAAAGCCTTGGTTATGCCACTGCGAGCGTCCCTGCCGAGGAAATGACCGTGAACCGCACGGCTAATTTTATGAATGCACTGCAGGGAAAGATGGCGGGGGTGAATATTACCTCGTTAGGCTCCGGACCGGCGGGAACGAGCAAGATCCGCATTCGCGGGCAGTCCTCATTTGGTGGAAATAACTCGCCGCTGATCGTAGTGAATGGCGTGCCGATCGATAACAGTAACTTCGGCGCCCGCGGCGATGCGGCCGATAAAGGCTCCAACCGTACTTCCGATAGCGGCGACGGCCTGAGCAGCATTAACCCGGACAACATCGAGTCGATGACCGTGCTGAAAGGTGCCGCGGCGTCGGCATTGTACGGCTCGCGTGCGAAAGACGGGGTGATTATGATTACGACCAAAACACGCGGGGCGGGCATCGGGATCGGCATCGAGCTCAACTCCAATTTTACCACCGAAACGCCGCTGGATTACACCGATTATCAATATGAATACGGACAGGGTGAAAACGGCAAGCGGCCTACCACACCCAATCCAACCTCTGGCCAATGGAGCTTCGGTGAAAAGTTCGAACCAGGCATGACGCAAATCCTTTTCGACGGCGTGGAAGTTCCCTATGTGCCTCAGCGACATCAGATCACCGATTATTACCGCAAGGGAAGTACGTTTACCAACACCATTACCGTATCGTCCGGCGGGGAATTCGGCGGTTTTAGCCTTTCACTTTCGAATCTGGATAACAAGACGATCCTGCCGGGTTCCGGCTATCATCGCAAGACGGTGAATCTCGGTTTTACCCAAACTATGGCCAAAAAGCTGACCATTTCGGGTAACATCAACTATTCCAATGAGGACCGTAAAAATCCGCCGAACATCGCCGAGCAGGATTACAGCCCGGTAGTGCTCTATAATATGGCCAATTCCATGCCGCTCGACTTGCTCGAAAAATATGCGACCGACGCGAACGGCAATGAATATGTATGGTCGCGGTTTACGAACCGTACCAATCCGTACTTCGCATTGAAACGGTTTGAGAACGTTGAAAAGGACCGCGTTTTCGGTAACCTTTCAGTACGGTACAGCTTCACCGACTGGCTTTACGCGCAGGTGCGGGTGGGGCAGGACTACTATTCCCGCGAGCAGGATTACAACCTGCCTACCGGAAGCCAGCGGCAAGCGGCTGCTCCCCAGGGGTTTGTAAATGGGCAGTATGTGCAGGATACGCGCTCCGTCCGCGAGCTGAATACCGATTTTCTGATTTCGGCTAATAAAACGTTCGGCCGTATTGGCTTGAATATCAATGCGGGAGGCAATCAGATGTACCGCAAACTGAGCCGCCATAATGTGTTTGTACAGGATTTCTACGTCCGCGACCTGTACACGATCGGCAATGGTCGCCAGCGCGATGCTACTTATGAGATTTCCAGGCGGCAGGTCAATTCGCTCTACGGCGCTGCCGAAATCTCTTACAATGACTTCCTTTTCCTGAACGGTACCATTCGCAACGACTGGTTTTCGACCCTGTCGCCGGCTAATCGAAGCATTATCTATCCTTCCGTGACGGCGAGTTTCGTGTTCTCACAAGCATTTACCGCGTCGCTGCCGTCCTGGATTTCGTTTGGGAAAGTCCGTGTGGCATATGCCGAGGTGGGTAGTGATACCGACGTACAGCCCTACGCCAACAACTTGTTTTACAATATTAATCCTCAGCAATTCCCGAATCCAGGCGGCGCAGGCCAGCCGTTGGCGACGATCAATGGCTCGACGGTCCCGAACGCCAATTTGCGGCCTATGCGGGTTTCGGAAAAGGAGGTGGGTTTGGAGTTGAAATTGTTTGAAAACCGGCTGGGGCTTGATCTGACCTATTATGACAAACTTTCGTCAGATCAGATCCTCCAAGCGCAGACTTCCGACGCCTCCGGGTATCTCACGCAACTTATCAATGTGGGCAAAGGCCGCAACCGGGGCCTTGAAATGATGGTGAATGTGACGCCGTACCAGACCAAAAACTTCATCTGGAACCTGAATTTCAATGCAGCTTATAATGTGACAAAAACGCTCGACCTCGGAAGCAATGTGAGCGACGCGATGATCACCGTCGGCACGGGTGACTTTACCGGTGAGCTCCGGCAGGTAGTGGGCAGGTCCATGGGACAACTCTACGGTTTCGGCTATCTGCGCGACGATCAGGGCCGGCAGGTATTTGATGCGGGAAACGGCCGACCTTTGCGGACGCCTACGCAGATTGCGTTCGGCAGTGCATTACCGAAGTGGGTAGGGGGCATCACCAACAGTTTTAATTATAAAAACTTCTCGGCTTCGGTGCTGGTCGATTTCAAACTGGGGCATAAGATGATTTCGGGTACCAACCACAACGCGTGGCGGCACGGGCTACTGAAAGAAACCCTGCCGGGACGCGCCGAGGGCTTCATCATCGGCGACGGCGTGAACCCCAACGGTGAGGTAAATCAGACGAAATCGGTGGTGCAGGCCTATTACGAAACGGTGCGTTCGCAGAACATCGCCGAGCAGTTTGTGTACAATGCGGGTTTATGGCAATTGCGGCAGATCACGATCGGCTACGATTTTGCGCGGCTTTTACCTAAAAACATTCCCTTCATTAAAGGTGCGCGCCTGAGCATTGTCTCCAACAATGTAGCGGTCCTCAAAAAATGGGTGCCGACCATCCACCCCGACCAGTTCGGTTTCCCGTCCGACAACCTCATCGGCCTGGAAGCGACCGGCTTGCCTATTACCCGGAGCACGGGTTTCAACCTCAACCTGAAATTCTAAGCGATCGACTATGAAAAAGGCACTACAAATATTAATCAGCGGCATTTGCATGATGGTCATGCATGCCTGCGACAGCGGTTTTGATGAAATGAATATCAATCCCATTGCCCTCACTGCCGTAAACCCCGCCTATCAGCTCAATACCACGATCGTAAACAGCGCGCCGGTCTATGGCAACCTGAGCTACGAAACCACGATTGTCAAGCAAATGATCACACCTTTCAGCGGGCAGGGATCGGCCGCGAATTTTAACCAGGACAATCGCGGCGTAACATCCGGCAACTGGAATACCTATTACCGAACGATTATCAAAGAATTGGCTGATGTTGTAGCAAAAACGAAAGATGATGCCAGCCGCAGTAACCTTTACCACATGGCACGGATCTGGAAAGCCTACGCATTCATGGTACTAAGTGATACTTATGGCAATATTCCATATGCCGAGGCCGGCTCAGGTTTTTTGACCGGCAACACCACACCCGCGTACGACAGCCAGGAGGCCATTTACAACGATATCCTCGCCGAGCTGGATGCTGCCTCCAATGCATTGGACGTTTCTAAAACCGCCGTTTCGAGCGATGTGCTTTATGGCGGGGACGTGTTGAAATGGAAGAAACTGGGCAACTCGTTGCTGCTGCGGGCGGCTATGCGGCTCTCGAAAATCAACCCGACGAAGGCTGCCGAATATGTGGCAAAGGCGGTAATCGGAGGAGTCATGCAATCCAATCAGGATAATGCGGTGATCCGGCATACAGCCAGTTTTACCAATCCGGTCGGAAGTTCGCTGAACGGCGGGCAATCGGCATTCTATTATCTGGACGATGAATTTGTAACCTATTTGGCTACGAACAATGACCCGCGCCTTGCGTCCATCGCTGTGCGTTACGTAGGCGCGCAAAGCGGGGCAGACCAGGTGGAGGCAAAGGCGAACCGGTCGGTGGCGGTGCAGATTGGCATGCCGCAGGGATACGACAATACGACGATCAGCGCGGATGTGGCGGCCAAGAAATTGGCGAGCCTTTGGGATTACAGTCAGCTCGACAGGACACGGATGGCCGGACTAACCGCCCCAAGTTTCCTCGTTACCTACGCCCAAACCCAATTGCTGCTGGCCGAAGCGGTGGTCCGTAAATGGGCGACCGGCGATGCGGCGGCATTATACTCGGAAGGTGTCAAGGCGCATATGCAACAGTTCGCGATGTATGGCGCGGGAACGGCTATTGGCGACGCGGCCATCGCATCGTACGTCACCGCGCACCCGTTGCATGCGGGCAAGGAGCTGGAAGAAATCAATACGCAATACTGGGTAGCGTCGTTTCTGATCGGCCCGGAAGCATTTGCAAACTTCCGTCGCAGTGGTTTTCCGGTTTTGAAACCCAATCCTTACCCCGGCAGCGACCTCAAAACTGAACCATTTATCCGCCGGCTGACCTACACCGACGCCGAATTGAACGTGAACCACGACAATGTCCAGAAAGCGATCGTCGTGCAAGGCCCTGACCTGCTCGACACGCGGGTGTGGTGGGACAAGAAATAGCATTGTATCAACCGATTTTTGAATGAAAAACCTGAAAAAAAGACTGCAAAACGGGGAAACCCTGCATGGCTGCTGGCTCAATACCGGCAGTTCCCTCACCGCTGAGATCGTCGGCCTGGCCGGATTCGATTGGGTGCTGATAGACCTGGAACACGGGGCCGGCTCTGAAAAGGATGTGCTGTACCAGTTGCAGGCGCTCGAACATACGCCCACGGCGGCGATCGTACGCGTCGAAAGCTCCGAAAGCCAGCGGATTCACCGGGTGCTTGATATGGGCGCCGAGGGGGTAATGTGTCCCAAAATCCTGAATGCGGAAGGGGCACGAAAGCTGGTACAGGGCCTGCATTACCCGCCATTTGGCACCCGTGGCGTGGCCAAAATGGTGCGTGCAACGGGATTCGGGCAGCATTTTCAGGAATATTACGACAACAGCCGGGACAGTATCCTGGGCATCGCGCAGATCGAAACCGTGGAAGTCCTCAACCACCTTGGCGCCGTGGCCAATACCGATGGTGTCGACGTGCTGTTTATCGGCCCGGCCGACCTTTCGATGGAGCTGGGTATTTTCGGGCAGTTCGATCATCCGAAGTTCCGGGAAGCCGTTCGCGAAACGTGCGAAGCAGCCCGAAAGGCTGGAAAGGTAGTGGGGATATTGTTTTTCAATACGAACGAATACCAGGCCTACCGCGAATTGGGCATCCGGTTCATCGCCTGTGGTTCCGACGCCACCTTTGTGGCCGAAGGAGCCCGCACGATGGCCAAAAAGCTGAACGATCTCCGCCCATCCTAAACCTGACTTTCATGACTTTAATGACTGTTTTAATCAACGACCCGCTTTTCATTTTGCTCATCGGGGTGATCATCGTGGTAGGAGGCATTATTTTCCTGCAACTGCACCCGTTTCTGGCGCTTATCCTGGCCGCATTTGTGGTAGCGCTGCTCACGCCGGCTGCGTCGGTCGAGGCATTTGCGATCGCGAAGGGATCGTCGCCGGAGGCCGCGGCGGCATTGGCGAAAAAGAGCATAGGCGAGCGCATTGCCACGGAATTTGGCAGTACGTGCGGTAAAATCGGCATCCTGATCGCCATGGCCGCCATTATCGGCAAAGCCATGCTCGAAAGCGGTGCCGCGGAACGCATTGTCCGGTCGATGCTGGCGGTGACGGGCGTCAACAACGCGCCGTTTGCATTCCTGATCAGCAGCTTTTTCCTGGGCGTACCGGTGTTTTTTGACATTGTGATTTTCCTGATGATCCCGCTCGCGAAAGCCGTGAGTATGCGCATCGGGAAGAATTACTTACTGCTCGTACTCGCTATTACCGGCGGTGCAGCAATGGCGAATTCGTTTGTTCCTCCGGCGCCGGGGCCATTGTTCCTGATTGGTGAAATGAATATCCCCATCGGCATGATGATGGCCGGCGGTACATTACTGGGGCTGGTGACGATCACGGCTGGGTTCCTGTTTGCCAAATGGGCCAATGCCAAATGGCCTGTCGAACTCCGTGACTCGCTCGACGCGCGCCTTGCCGACATCCGTTCGCTGGCCGAAAAGGACGACAAGGAGCTGCCGCCGCTGTGGTTCTCGCTGTTACCGGTCACTTTTCCGCTGGTGTTTATTTGCCTGGATAATATCCTGAGATCAATGACCAAATCGGGTGCATTCACCCCCGAGTCTTCCATGGCGCATTTCCTGGTAGATTTTATAGCATTGATCGGCGACAAAAACATCGCATTGGTGGGCGGAGGGCTGATTGCCCTGATACTGCTGGCTGTTCGGAAGAAGGGTAACAAGGAAGACATTTCGGCCTTTGTGCAAGCCGCATTGATGAGTGGCGGGGGCATTATCCTGATCACCGCGTCGGGCGGCGCATTTGGCGGGATTTTGCAGCAAACCGGCATCAGTTCGCGCATTGCCGCGCTCACCGCTGATTACCAGATGACGCTCATTCCGCTCGCATTCGTGATCAGCGCGGTCGTGCGTACGGCGCAGGGCTCAGCGACGGTGGCGTTGATTACCGCTTCCGGTATTCTGTCGGGGATGGCTACCAGCGCCCATTTGGAATATCACCCGCTGTACCTCGGCCTGGCGATCGGCTGCGGATCCAAGCTCGTGCCATGGATGAACGACGCCGGTTTCTGGATCATTGTCAAGATCAGTAACCTCACGGAGCGGGAGGCTCTGAAAACTTTCTCTCCGATGTTGGTGGTCATGGGGTGCGTGGGCCTGGTGGTGCTGATGATCGCGGCGAAGGTATTCCCTTTGGTTTAATCATTTTAAAACAGATAGTTAGTTGAAGAAGATGGAGAAAATCGGGTTTATAGGGCTAGGTATTATGGGTAAGCCAATGGCGCTCAACCTCTTGAAGGCAGGCTTCCGGGTAGGTGTGCTGCGGAGCAGCCAGGCATCCGGTGCGTTGAAGGAGGCAGGCGCCGAGGTATGGCCCGACGCGGCAGCATTGGCGGCCGGAAGCGACGTGATTATCACGATGCTGCCCGACTCGCCGCAGGTCGAAGAAGTGGTCAATGGCGGTATTCTGGAAGGCATTCGCGCGGGAAGTTTATTCATCGATATGTCGACCATTGCGCCGCTGGTTGCCCGGAAACTCTTTGATATCATGCAGGAAAAGGGCGTGGAGGCGCTGGATGCGCCGGTTTCGGGCGGGCAGGTGGGCGCGGAGGGAGCTACACTGTCCATTATGGTAGGCGGTAATGCGCCGGCATTTGCGCGGGCGTTGCCGATGTTTCAGGCGATGGGCAGGAATATCGTGCATATCGGCGAACCGGGGGCCGGCCAAACGACCAAGGCCTGTAACCAGATGATCGTCGGGCAAACGATCCAGGCCGTGGCAGAGGCATTTACATTGGCCCAAAAAGCGGGCGTAGACCTTGCTAAAATGCGGGAAGTGCTGCTGGGAGGTTTTGCGCAAAGCCGTATTCTCGATCTTCACGGTCAGCGGATCATCGATCAGAACTTTAAACCCGGTTTTAAAATCAAACTACATCAAAAAGACATCAACATTGCGCTCAAAACCGGCGGTGCGCTCGATCTCGCGCTCCCGGGAACCGAAACCGTGGCTAAGCAAATGGAAACCGCCATGCAGCAGGGCAACGGTGAGCTCGATCATAGTGCGCTATTTCTCGCATTGAAGGACTAACAGGTTTTGATAATTACACCTTAACCGAATCAGATCATGAAAAGACATCAGTTTGTAAAGGTGCTCGCCTCCGGCTCGGTAGGAGCCGCGGTATTGGGCCAAAATGAGGTAAATGCGGCTGTCCGCCAGACGGAGGCCACAAAAGTTGAACCAAAGAAGGTCTTGATGAAAGTGGGCTGCCAGTCGGGTGGTACCACGGTCGAAAACCTTGAATTTAAGGCACGCCACGGCGTGTACAATATCGACGGAGGCGCCCCGAAAATCATCGAAGGCAAAGGATGGGATCTCGACGATTCCATGCGTAAACGGGAGGCTTGCGAGAAATACGGGATCAGCCTGGATGCCTACCATTGGCCATTGGCTTCTTCGGGAATCGATAAGGCGATTTTTCCGAACGTCATGCTCGGAAAAAGTCCCCAGCGCGACCGCGAGATCGAGCAGTTGCAGCAAATGATCATGGTTGCAGGCAAAACCGGCGTGCCGCTTTTGAACTACAATACCACTATTCTTCCCGTGCTGCGTACAGGCCGTACCACCGACCCGAAACGGGGTAATGCGAGTTACAGTACCTGGAATTACGAAGAAGCATTAAAGCAAAATCACCCCAAAACCATTGCCGGCGACGTCAACATCGATATGATGTTCGAGCGCATTACCTACCTGCTCGACCGCTGCCTGCCCGTTGCCAAGGAGTACAAAGTGAGGCTCGGCAACCACATTGCCGATCCGCCGACACCTGTCGGCTACCGCGGCATCACCCGTTGGAACAGCCCGGATGTTTTTGCGGGGATCAAACGGTTCGCGCAATTGTACGACAGCCCGTGGCACGGGTTCAACTTTTGCATCGGTTCGATTGCCGAAGGTTTGAAGGACCCTAAAACCGAGATTTTGCCGATCATCAAATGGGTGGGCGACCGGAAGCAGATCTTCAATATCCATTTGCGCAACATCAAGGGCGGTTGGAATAACTTCCAGGAAGTGTATCCCGATAACGGCGATATGAATTTCCTGCAATGCGTGCGGGCACTGCGCGACGTCGGTTTCGACGGCATGGTTATGCCCGACCACGTCCCGCACCACGAAGCACCCGGTTCCACCAACGAGGCATTCGCTTTTAGTTACGGGTATATCAAAGGGCTCATACAGGCGGCTGCGGAGGAGGCGAGGAGTTAATGAGTTAATGAGTTAATGAGTGAATGAGTGAATGAGTGAATGAGTGAATGTGTGAAAGAATTTTGAATGATTGAATAGGCATTAATTTAGTTAGGCGACGGTCTTTTAAAATTTTTAAAATTTTTGCCCGGCATACCTTTAATCACTCGACGAACATACAGTTTGTCAATCACTTAAAAATTCATTCACTCATTCACTCATTCACTCATTCAAAATTCACTCATTCCCCGTTCCACGGCGGATCATTCAATCATTCAATCATTCATTCATTCATTCAGCCCGCACCGATGTCCAGAATCCACGAAATTCACATTACACCCATTGCTATCATTGACCCGCCGCTTTTGAATGCTGCGGGCTTGCATGCGCCTTATGCGCTGCGTACGGTTGTTGAAATCGTGACGGACGACCTCATTTCGGGCATTAGCGAAATCCCCGGCAACAGCGACATCGATGCCGCACTGGAAGAAGCCAGGGCGTTGCTGATAGGTCTGGACCCATTCAACCTGAACCTGATCCGGCAGGTACTGACCAATCATTTCGGTACGGAGTCGGCCGCGGCGCGCGGGGATGCTCCCTGGGACCAGCGGAAGCTGGTACATATTTTCAGTTCGGTGGAAGTGGCTTGTCTGGATATTATCGGCAAGATCACCGGCCGGCCGGTGGTGGATTTGCTCGGCGGCAAAATGCGCGACCGCGTACCGTTTTCAGCGTATTTGTTTTATAAATATGAAGGTGCAGGTGGCCCGCTGGAATTCGGTACCGATCCGGACGCCACTGGCTGGGCAGCCGCGCGTCAGGCTGCCGCACTGGATCCCGAAAGCATTGTTGAGCAGGCGCGAGCGATGTGCAAGGAGTTTGGTTTTCAGTCTATTAAATTAAAGGGCGGGGTGTTTGAGCCGCGCGTCGAAGTTGATTCGATGCTGGCATTGCATAAGGCGTTTGGCCCGGATGTACCGTTGCGCGTCGACCCGAATGCAATATGGGAAGTTGAAACGGCGATCCGTTACGGGCGCGAGCTGAAAGGCATCCTCGAATACCTCGAAGATCCCGTGCGTGGCCAGGAGAATATGGCAAAAGTGCGCAGAGAGCTGGGTATCCCGCTGGCAACTAATATGTGTACGACGTCTTTCGGCGATCTTCCGCGAAGCATCGAGCTGCATTCCGAAGATATAATCCTCAGCGATCACCATTTCTGGGGAGGCTTGCAGGCATCGATGACACTTTCAAGCATTTGCCGCACGTTTGGGCGCGGCCTATCAATGCATTCCAACAGCCATTTAGGTATTTCATTGGCTGCTATGGTACATCTTGGTGCGGCATTGCCCGATGTTCCTTATGCCCTGGACACGCATTACCCCTGGCAAAGCGATGAGGTAATTGTGGGTGGACGCATCCAATTCGAGGGAGGCAGCGTGAAAGTCCCGGCCGGCCCAGGCTTGGGTGTAGAGCTGGATCGCAAAGCGCTCCAAAAACTGCATCAGAATTACATCGCCTGCGGACTTAAAAAACGCGACGACGAGATCGAAATGCAGAAAAAGGTGCCCGGCTGGAAGTTCAAGGCTGTTCGCTGGTAGTTAATATTTGGCCATCATGGTGTCGAAAACCTGGCGCTGTTGTTTCAACGCGGCAATCTTGTCGTCGGGATTGGTGTGGCATTCGAGCAATACCCAGCCTTTGTAATCCATTTTGGCCAGATTATCGATCAGCTCGGGGTACGGGTAGTCGGTGCGGTCGAGTTCGCGGACGTGGCAGGTGTCGCCAAAATACTTTTTGACCAGATCGAAATTGTATTGAAAGCCCTGCCCGTTCAGGTCCTGCTTGTTGCAATTCCAGCATATTCTGGCATTGCGGTGATTGGCATAGTCCATAATCTTGCGGATGTTGGGGAGCTCCTGTGTTTCCTCGCCGTGGACTTCCAGCCGGAGTTGCTGGCCGAAATCGGCTGCATAACCTGCTAATCCGTGCAATGCGAGCCCGATTTGTTCCAGTGTCTTTTCGGTAGGCACTTCCTTGTGCAATGCATTGGGTTTCACTTTTACGCCGGTGCCGCCCACATCAGCGCTCAGACGAATGAATTCTTTAGTACGCTCGATTGACGCTTTCAGTTTGTCATGATCGGGATAATCATATTGCTGGTTAGTTCCCAACCCGATGATTTTGACCGGACTGTCGGCAAATTGCTTCCTAACCTCTTTCCGCTGATCGGAAGTGAGGTCGGGCATTACCTTGTGCGCGTGCTCTACGCGCAACTCGACGCCCGTAATGTGGGTTTCGGAAAGGTTTTTGATCAACGTAGGGACATCCCAGTCCTTGCCCCAGAGGTATGTCACAAACCCGAGCTGCATTTTAGGCTTTTTTCCAAAAAAAGGATTAGCCTGCGCGAAATCAGAGAGTAGCGCTGCTCCGGCAGCAAGGGAGAGGTTTTGAAGGAAAGTTTTTCGGTTGATAAACATGGGAAGCCGGTTTGGGTTGACTGGTTACAATCGCTTTAAGCCGGCTTCCAGCCAATTCTACCGTTTGGCGGCCTGTTCAATCTGGAAATCCAGCGCGGCCTGTTCGGCCAGTGGCCCTGCTTTTATTTCGTCGCCAAGTAATATCATTTGGGGGGCATTCGAATTAAATGCGGGCCATTGCGGCAGGCCTGTGCCATTCGGATTCCCTGTTTTGACAAAATTCACCCAATAGGCGGACATGACGTTTGCAATCTGATCGTCGGTTGCTTCCAGTGGCCGCAATGCGCGATCGATGAAACGGAGATTGTCATACGCATAGGCGACCTCGGCTGTGTGGAATGCGCCATAGCGGGCATAGATGCCCCTAGCAGGCAGCTTTCGCGTGAAACGATACAGGTATACGCCTTTGTTCTGCCGCGACTGCGCCAGCGCCCACGCGTAGTTTTGCATACCGAAGCTCCCGTCACGCGCAAGTTCGTTCTGTGAATGGGCCGCTTGTTCGTCGGTTTGGGCCGGGTAGTATTGAAAAAAAGTTTGCGCAGCCGGGCCTAACAGCTGGTTATAAGCAGATTGAAATTCGGCAGCGGTTTTCGGTTTCTCTACCGCATTTTCATTCTGATTCCAACCTGTCAGCAGCGTTACGGGGTTTTGTTTTCCGGCCTGGTAAATGACGGAAATAGGTTCAGGGA
Source organism: Dyadobacter sp. (assembly GCF_017744695.1). GTDB lineage: Bacteria > Bacteroidota > Bacteroidia > Cytophagales > Spirosomataceae > Dyadobacter. The sequence goes on along the minus strand of NZ_JAGIAS010000002.1, from coordinate 695,777 downwards.
GTACAAAACCGTCGACAATCGGCGCCCGGAATGTGAATACCTTTTTGAGGATCACATCGGAAGGAAGCTTCCTGAGCTCTGCCAGAGATGCGGCCCCCAGCTCCTGACCAACCTTCAAACCACCGTTTTCCGCCTGTTTCAACGAAGGATAGTTTCTGCCAAATCCGGCGCCGCTCTCGGCGATTGCCTTGTTGAAAAGCCCTTTTGCCTGTGGGCTCACAACGAGGCAGTTAACGCTCATAGATCCTGCTGACTGGCCTGCAATAGTCACATTGTCGGGATCGCCGCCAAACTGCGCAATGTTCTTTTTTACCCATTTCAAAGCGGCGATCTGGTCCATCAATCCGTAATTCCCCGAGGCATTCTTTCCTGATTCTTTGGTTAATTCGGGATGCGCAAAAAAACCGAATGCTCCCACACGATAATTGATGCTGACGAAAACAACGCCTTTTTTCGCCGTTGCTTCGCCATCATAAATCGCGCATCCTGCGCCGCCGCTCACAAAGCCGCCGCCGTAAATCCAGACGATTACCGGTTTTTTGGCGGCTGTTTTGCCTTGCTTTTCAGTCCATACATTGAGATAAAGGCAATCTTCGCTGATAGGTGTTTCAGGGATCAGAAATTCCGCACTCCACATGCTGAAAGGTGCCGGTTCCCCTTGCACCGGGCTGGGGCCGAACTTGTCACAGGCCAGCACGCCGCTCCACTTTTTTACCGGCTGCGGTGCTTTCCAGCGCAAATCTCCAACTGGTGGTGCCGCAAACGGTATGCCTTTATAAATATTGATCCGGCCATCCGAACTCTTGGTGCCCGAAATCCTGCCACCTTCGACCCGGAGCGTATCGGCAGCCAGCGCGGCGAAATGAAAGCCAGTGAAAACCGCCACCAGCAGGAGGTAGCGAATGGAGAATGCGCGTAAGTTCATTCGACGTAATATGATCGTTTAAAGCGTAAGTTCGATTTTATTTTTGACGTGCTTGCTTTCCTGCTCACGAATAGCGGTATCCTGCATAAGCTCCGCCTCCTTTGATTTTTGCAGCAGCCTGAGCCACCATGACGCTGGTATCAGACCATTGGAATGCAGCTCAAGGCGGATCAGGAACTCCTTCGGCGGGGTACGATGGCCATTCAGATACTGGCTGAGGACGTAAGGTTTCACATCCACATCATCGGCAAATTCCTTATCCTTCTTGTCCTGCGCGCGGATGTATTCATTAAGGAAGTATTGGAAGTTCCAGTGCTCTTTGGGATCGATTTGGTCGATATAGTTGAGTATCTGGTACTTGATTTGCAACATTTTGGATTGTTTCAGCTCTTCCGGCGTGCGATTGGCCATTTGTCTTCGTCGCTCCGCCCAGAATTCTTCTTCTGCCAGACGCTGTTCTTCAGTAGGTGGATCAACCGGAAATACAAAAGCATCAGCAAGCTCTTCAAGTGTATATTCCCTGAATAATCTCTCGATTACTTTTCGTTCACTTTTAGTTGGTGTCCTCATGATATCTGTTAATTAAAATTTCACTATTAGATCCCTCTATAATCATCGAAAAACCGGTATACTTGAAACCATATTCGGAGCGATAATGATCGATTATCTTGGTTTTAGGCCTCAGATAAACAAAACCACCAAATCCGGCTTCGACTGATTTCGAACAAGCGAAAGCAATCAGTGATCCGGCGATCCTTTCGTATCGCTTTCGTCTGCCGGTATGCTCGCTCGCATTCGCAATCAATCGGATCTCTATCGCGCGATTGCTGGCTTGGTAATCAAGAGAAATAAGGCCAAGAATTTCACGCGAGCGAACAAGTTTTAGGCCGTACACTTCGTAGAGAGCTTCTGTTTTCCAATCAAAGTGAAATTGCTTTTTGCCGACCAGCATTACCTCTTTTCTGGAAAGCCTGCTGATGACCGCCGGCAGTCGTTCGCCGGTTAGTTTATCTTCTAAGTAGTACCCCATAAAAATACAAAAAAGTTTACAGATTTGGTAAACATTTTACCGATTTTAATACTGATTTAGACGGCGTAAACGGGCTTTGGTAACAGGGGTAGAGGCACCGATTCGTAAACGGCTAGTTTCGGCGGATTAACGGAATGTGAAATTGTGCAGGGAAATCACGACAGTCGGTTAAATGCAATGCTATTCCGCCTTTTGACTGAAAAACTGATTCAGAAAAATGTCGGAAATAGATCGTCGGAAATTTCTTAAAATATCTGCGGGAGCTGCGGGGGCCGGGGCTGCGTTGAATTTGTTGCCTCCATTAATCCGCAAAGCATTGGCTGTGAAGGCGTACAGTCCTACCAAAACGATCCGCGATGTGCAGCATGTGGTGATCCTGATGCAGGAAAACCGCTCTTTCGACCACTACTTCGGTGCAATGCGAGGCGTCAGGGGTTTTGGTGACCGGTTTCCGATCCCGCTCGAAAGCGGTAAGCGTGCATTTGTACAGTCGGACGGAAAGCGCGAATATTCGCCTTATCGTGCCGATAAAAAGACGGTCAACGCGGCGCTCGTGAACGGAACGCCCCATGATTTTCCTGACACGCAAGCGGCCTGGAATCAGGGTAAATATGGCTTCTGGCCGATGTTCAAGACGCCGTATTCCATGGCCTACTATACGAGGGAAGAAATTCCGTTCCAGTATGCCCTGGCAGAGGCCTTTACGATTTCTGATGCATATCATTGCTCCATCGCGACAGGTACCGACCCGAACAGGATCGTTTTCTGGTCGGGTTCTAACGCAGACCCGGAAAAGCGCGCCGCCGGTATCAATTGTACCGATGCCGATTCCGAACCGGTGAATCTGCGCTGTTGGGTAGAAGGGAAAATGCCCGATCCCGGGTATACCTATCGCGGCAATGCGTTTAAATGGGATACTATCCCGGACGTTCTGCAAAAGGCGGGCGTCAGCTGGCGTATTTACCAGGATCCGAACGATAACTGGACGGGCGCCATGCATGGCTGCCTGGCGTTTGAAAGCTTTCGCACGGCCAAACCTGGTTCGCCAATTTATGAAAACGGTATGAAGCACTGGTCGATCCGCGACTTGACGGAGCACGTGAAAAACAACACCTTGCCGCAGGTGAGCTGGGTGTTGCCGTCACAAAGCAATTCGGAACACCCCAGCGGGCCGTCGAGCCCGAACCGCGGAGGCGATTTTACGCACCAGGTGCTGGCCGCCGTCACCGCTAACCCGGAGGTTTGGAGTAAAACCGTGTTCTTCCTCACGTTTGATGAAAACGACGGGCTTTTCGATCACCTTCCGGCACCGGCCGTTCCTTCTTATAACGCGGACGGATCGCTGGCCGGGAAATCCACGATCGACCTCGCCGGAATGTATTTTAACAATGACAAAGGCATTTCCGATTTTCCCAATCCTTTCCACGAGGCCGACATGAAAAAGGGCGGACCGGTGCGGACACGCATTTACCAGGACAAACGCGACACAATTACAGGCAATGCCCGTCCGTGGGGCATGGGGCCGCGCGTGCCGATGTACATTATTTCGCCTTGGAGCAAGGGCGGCTGGGTCAACTCCGAAATCGCAGATCACACTTCTGTCGGGCAGTTTCTCGAAAAACGGTTCAATGTGGTGATTCCGGCGATCAGTCCGTGGCACCGCTCCGTGAGTAGCGACCTGACTTCGGCGTTCGATTTTGTCACACCGAATGATCCCGTTTTTCCGCCATTGCCGGAAACCGCCGACTATGCGAGCATTGAAGAGGCGTCCCGACAACTCCCCAGGGCTACCGCGCCTGAATCGCCCGGGCCATTATTCCAGGAAAAGGGGACGCGTTACTCACGCGCGCTCCCTTATCACTTGCATACGCACGCGAAGGTAATTTCAAATAAAATTGCGTTGCTGTTTGAAAACAAGGGCACTGTTGGGGCTGTCTTTCATGTATACGACCTCAAACACCTCGACCGGATCCCGCGGCGTTACACCGTGGAGGCGGGGAAGTCACTTTCGGATGAATGGGCGCTTGCTCCTGAATCTGAGGGGTATGGCTTGGAAGTTTTTGGCCCCAATGGTTACTTTCGTTGTTTTTCGGGGACCAGCGCAGGTATGGAGCCCGAAGTAAAGGCGAGTTATGACCCTAGCAAGGGTATGCTACGTCTGGAACTGCGAAACCCCGGCCAATCGGCCGCGGAAGTAACCATAGCAGATAGCTACAATCCATCGAAGCCTGTAAACGTTACGATACCAGCTGGCAAGAGGCTAACCAGAGAGTGGACCTGTGGCAATCAGGGGAATTGGTATGATCTTGCGGTTCGGTTCAAAAACCAGGAAACATATCTGCGCCGTTTGGCAGGGAGGATCGAAACGGGTAAACATAGCATCAGCGACCCGGCCATGGGCACGGAGATTTAAAATATGTTTGTAAATAAAAAATATATTTTCGCAACGCGGACACCCAATTCGGGTGTCCTTTTTTTTGAGCTGCAAAAATAGCTGTTCTAATACGAAAAGCGCTTTTCGTATAACAATGATCGTTATTGATAAACACCCCGATTATCTTGTTCGGATAACCCGTTGCTAATGTTTTATTGATGGATCAACCTGGCGGATCGATGGTCATTGCGGTTCGGATAGGAATTTCTATGTATTTTAATTTCAAGCTATATGAAAACCTTCCCATTATTCAATGCGGAGAGGGCAGGTGTGCTGTCTTTCGTAAAGAAAATTGAATTGGAGAATTTGAAACCGGGGATATTTCCCCGAAACCATTCCCGATATGCATATCCACGATTAAATCTCATTGACTTATTGGTTATTGCCTCATTTTGCTATCTGCTTTTTCCAGTCGCGATTTTTGTGGCCGGTTTTATCCGGGTTGAAATATCCGTCATTCTCATGGCATTGGTTTGTTGTGGATTGTATAACCCAATTCGTAAAGCCACTTTCCCGGCCAATTTTAAAATACATTTCGAAAATATAGCGTCGGAATGGTACATCTGGCGCGGACATCTGGTACTGATCAGTCTGCTGGCGTTGGTCTGGTTGTCATTTTCCAGCATTGGCGGCATTGGCTATCGTAATTTTGATTCAGGCATACGGAGTTCTTTGCTATGGCATCTTGTAACTGGTTCCTGGCCCTTGTATTTTGAGGCGGGTTATTTCGGAAAAGAGTTTGGTGCTATTTCGGACAAGGCCTATGTCTACTACTTTGCCTATTACCTTCCCGCCGCGGTTGCAGGCAAATTGCTGGGCTGGAAAGCCGCAAACCTGGCTCTTTTCGCCTATTCCTGGTTGGGCGCGTCGCTTGCGCTGATGTTCGTGCGCGTGTATGTACGGCAGCGTGGGTACGCAGTTACGCTGATGATTTTTATCGGAATTTGCCTGTTCGGAGGAATGGATTACGTTTGCAACTGGTTGCTGGACCTCACGACAGATCGGTCGGAAATGTGGCTTAGTCCTCTGCATTATTTTTCACACACAAGGAATTTGTTCTGGGCACCGCAGCATTGTTTGCCAACCTGGTTGATAATCGGGGTTATCTTGAACGGCCAACAAATCAACCCGGTTTTGATGCGGATTTTTCCGCTCGCTTGCGTAGCGATGCTGCTATGGTCGCCACTTTGCCTGATGGGGACTGCACCATTTGTTTTAGCCATATTTAAACATCATTGGAGGGAATGGCTGCGTTGGAGTTGGGTGAATGCAATGGCTTGTTTATTGTTTGGATTGCTATCTGCTTTTATTGTTTCCAATGACTTTTCGTTTGGAATGAATTATGCACCGTATGTGATAGAAAAATACTGGATTCAATACGGCCTTTTCCTCGTTGTTGAAATTTTGATATTGTCATCCATATTTATTTTGGGGAATTATAAGATAGCAAGAAATGATATTTTGACCGCTGCATTCGTATCGTTATTCATTATTCCTGTTTTTATACTTGGAAGGTGGAATGATTGGAGTATCAAGCTTTCTATTCCTTCGCTATTCGTATTGTCTGTATTTGCCATAAAGCAAATTATATGGCTGATTGAAAACAAAAGAAAGCCGGCGTTTATTTCGATTTTTATTTTCGCAGCCTGCGCATTAACTCCCCTCGAGGAACTGGTTTATAGCGCGAAAAACTATCGTATTTCGTTTGAAAAACCTCCGCAAATCCGCGACTTTGGGGCTAATTATATTGTTTGGCAGCAACTGGGCGATCCGGAGAGTTTGTTCTTTCGTTACTTAGCCCGGCAATAACCAACAAAAAGGCCACCCATATAAAACGGGCGGCCTTTTATGCGTGTGTGTTAATGAATGCGGATTTAGGAATAGTAGCGTTATGCGTCAAAGAGTAGCGGGAAAAACTGTCCTTTTAATTTTTCCCCTTTCGGGACGACGGGTACTCCGTCGAGTAATTGGGCATTGGTGTCGGACAAGGTACCGTCTGCAAAAACATTGATCACGAATGCGCGCCGGGACCGTTCCGAGCGGTTTTCATACGATCCGTGGACCATCAGGGGATGGTGGAACGTACCATAGCCACGCTTCATTTCGATCGGGATGGGCTTGAACTCTGCTTTTTGCTCGTCGGTCAGGTATTGCATGAGCCCTTCCATATCGCCGGCGAGTTCAGGCTTGTCGAGCAATCCCCAGCGGTGGCTTTTGGGGACATAATAAAGGCAACCGTTCTCGATCAGCGAATCGTCGAGGCCTGTCCAGCAGGTTAGGTGCTGCATCGGGACTGAGCGGGTCCAGTAAGAGTAATCCTGGTGCCATGCTACCACGCCACCGTGCCTCGCCGGTTTACAGAAAAGCTGATCGTGCCAGAAACGCACGGCCTTGTCTCCCAATAACTGGCTGGCAGCCATCACGAAAGCCGGATTCCAGAGTACATCATGAAAGCCCTCCGTCACACGCCACGCACCGAGGGCGTGCAGAAGCACCGCATTGGGGTCGGCGGATTCATTGGAGTGGAATTCGTAATATAAATGATGGCTCGGGTTGGACGGGTCGGTAGCAGCGACCAGTTCCTCGTTCAGGGCTTCTACCTGCCATTCGTCCAGCAGCTTAATGTTGGAGAGGTAGCCATTTTCGTGAAAAAAAGCCACCTGCTCGTCACTCAGGCGATATTGTTCCCACTCATCGCGGCTGGTTGGCTGCTTGAAGAGGTCAGATATTAATTCATGATACCGGGAAAGATCCCGTGTTGCTACTTCCATGATTTCTTGTTCGGCATTAGTTTTAGTGTTACAAATATGACGGATGTCATCTTTTAAGTGGCTTGCTGATTTTGACCAATAACTAACTTATTTTGTATTAACATTGAGATATAAATTTGTAATACTTGCTAAATAGGGTATAAAAAGCTGGTTCAGGAGCAATGAAAGCACAATTTGAAGCATTCCAGCCACTGCCTGACTCGTCGTTCCGCATCTTTGGATATGAGGTAGCGGAGTTTGATGCCCCGTGGCATTACCATCCGGAATACGAGCTGACGGTCATTCTGAAAAGCGAGGGAATCCGGTACGTTGGCAACAGTATGGAGAGTTTCGAAGCGGGTGACCTGGTGCTGCTTGGGCCGAACCTGCCGCATTGCTGGAAGAATACACCCGATAGTGTGGGTACGGCGAGCTCCATCGTTGTGCAATGGCCGGAAGCGTTTATGGGGCACGGGTGGCTGGATGTGGAGGAATTCAAGTCGGTCAGGCGGCTGCTGCAAATGGCAGGGCAAGGTATTCGCTTTAACCAGGAAGTGTCGGCCAGGGTAAAGCCCATGCTCGCCGAAATGCTGGAAATGCAGCCATTTCCCCGGCTGATAAAGTTTCTGGAAGTGCTTGAATTGCTGGCGTCAGTGAAAAGCATCCATTTCCTCTGTGAGCAGGGATTCGCCTATCCGCTCAACTACGAAGACAACCAGCGCATCAATACCGTTTATAACTACATCCGGGAGCATTTCTCCGAACGCATTACCCTCGCCACACTTTCGGACCTCGTGTATATGAGTGAGGAATCGTTTTCGCGGTTTTTCAGTCGGACGATGCAAAAGCCGCTATTTACCTTTTTGAATGAGTACCGAATTAATATGGCTTCTAAAATGCTTATCGAAACCGATATGCAGGTAGCGGAGATCAGTTTTGCCTGTGGTTACGAAAGTCCGCCCTTCTTTTTCAGGCAGTTCCGTAAATTCGGAGGTATGACTCCCGCCACCTACCGCAAGCAATTTCGCACCACCGAAGCCGCAGGATAATCGGTGCACTAAAAATTTTTTTGATCGGAAAAGAAGGCATATTTTCGGAGCATCAAACATCAAAACTCACACTCACTCATGGAAATAGCAAACTTACTTTCCGACATCATTCTCATTGCCTCCGGTGCCTGGATAGTTTTCCAATTGGGGCGCCTTGCATACCGGTCGGTTCGCTTTATTTACAATGCACTCTACGGGGATTTTGTCCTGACCAATCCCAGAACAGGCAAATCGGTTACCCTGGGGCGCCATCATCGGGATGGTCTTTCCCAGGAAATTCAAGATATTCTCGATTGATGCCGGCGCGGCCAAGGGCTCCGGCTCCTTATCCTAAAAGTAAAGCCATTGCAACGATCACCACTGCTTTGAGCGCAGTGATTTTCAGAGTTCCTGACGGCACCTTGAAGGAAATCTTACTCGTAACGGTCGGACTATTGGCCTACTTTGTTTACCATAGTTTTGTGATTCTGAAACGTTTTGTTTTTCACGAAGTTATCCATCTGGTTTCGCTGAACCTTACTGAAAAAAAGGTAGAGAAGTATATTCGGGTGTTAGAAATCGAATACCGGGATCCGGAAACATCGTCGGAAAGACAGACCGAAATCAGGTGCGAAATGAAGCGGTACAGGAGTCAGTTGGCTCAAAAGCGGTTTGAAAGCCTGACCTGACAGAACCTGCTACCGTGCCTTCGTAAACGTTTTACTCAACTTCGCATCAAATGTCACATCCACGACCGGGCCGCCGGAGACCGATTGGTCAAATTTCAGGGTACCGGCCAGATGATCGGGTGTATCAGCGGTTAAGGTCAGGAACTCGTTCTGGGCAGTGCCGGAGTATTGTACGAGCTGGTTGTTCAGGCTGATCCAGTAAAGCAACCGAGGTGCGGCGTCGAGGTCGACCTGCAAGCCTTCAATGTATTGATCCACACAATTCATAGCGCCGCACGACTTGATTTTATCGTCCAGAGAGTTGGTCGTGAATATCAGGCGACGGATTTTTTTGCCGTTGTCGAAACCGTCGGGCCCGGCGATGAAGTAGGCCGACTTAATATTCATATCAAAAGCTTTGCTGCCGGTTTTATAGACCAATTTGCCTTTTCCGACGTCGGAATGGGTCGTGAGCGCGAGCAGGAACAGTGTACAGCCTGCGAGCAGCCAACGGAAATTTGTTGGGCGAAAGTAGAGATGTGTTTTCATGGGACGGGGCGTTTGAGGATGGGTAAAAGTTAGGAAAAAACAGTGATTTTTTTGTTGAATTCCTATCGAGTGGATGGCCATTATTATAATTTTCAGAGTAAATACTTGAAAAAAAGTACTTAGGCGAGTAGTAAATTAAGGTGAAGTACCTGTAATCTGTATATCCATTTCCTAAATCAAAAAATCACGTACATGGAAAAAAAGAATACCGTTCAAGAGCAGCCTTCTTCTTCGCGGAGGGATTTCATTAAAGCGGCCGCGGGTACAGCCGCAGGCCTGATGATTGTCCCGCGCCACGTGCTGGGCAAGGGATACGTGGCCCCCAGCGACAAGCTGACTGTGGCAGGAGTAGGTGTCGGCGGAAAAGGAACGTCCGACATTGCCAATTTCTTCAAAAGCGGTAAAGCCAATATCGGCTACCTGTGCGATGTGGATGACAGACGTGCAGCCACCTCCGTTAAAAACTTCCCACAAGCCAAGTTCTACAAAGACTGGCGGGAAATGTTTGAAAAAGAATCTAAGAATTTTGATGCGGTTTCAGTTTCGACACCCGATCACACGCACGCGGTGGTAGCCATGGCGGCGATGCAACTGGGTAAGCACGTTTACGTGCAGAAACCGATGACCCATGATATTTACGAGGCACGTATGCTCACCGAAGCGGCTGCCAAGTACAAAGTAGTAACCCAAATGGGTAACCAGGGCTCGTCGGGTGACGGTGTTCGCCAGTTGCACGAGTGGCACGATGCCGGCATTATCGGCAATGTGCATACTGTTTATATCTGGACCAACCGTCCGATCTGGCCGCAAGGTATTCCCTGGCCGACCGACAAGCCGGCGGTTCCGAAAGAACTTGACTGGAATCTGTGGCTCGGTACGGCACCTTATAAAGACTACGTAGAGAATCTGATCCCCGGAAGCTGGCGCGGATGGTGGGATTACGGCACGGGCGCATTGGGTGACCTTGGTTGCCACCTGATGGAAGCGCCTTTCCGTATCCTGGATCTGAAATATGCATTGGACATGCAGGCGAGCGTTGGAAGCGTATTTACGGCATTTGGCAAACGGGGTATTTTCCCCGACAGCTGCCCGCCATCAAGCCATGCAACTCTTACTTTCCCGAAAACACCTAAGACAAAAGGGCAAGTGACCATGCACTGGATGGACGGCGGTATCAAGCCTGAGCGTCCCGAAGAGCTCGGCCCTAATGAACTGTTTGGGGACGGTAACAGCGGTATCCTGTTCGTAGGTACCAAGGGCAAAATGATGGCCAGCGAATATGCTGCAAACCCACGCCTGTTGCCGCTTTCGCGCATGGAAGAAGTGAAGGTGAAACAGAAATTTGCCCGGGTGCCCGGTTCGGCGGAAGGCCATTATGCGCAATGGGTTGAAGGTTGTATCGCAGGCTATGGTAAGATGGAGCTGAGTTCGCCGTTCGAAAAAGCGGGGCCATTGACAGAGGCGATCCTGATGGCCAACCTCGCAATCCGCGGTGCGGATATGCCCAAACCGCGTGCAACCGGTAATGGATACGACTATCCGGGAGCCAACCTGAAAATGCTTTGGGATTATAAAAACATGAAGGTGACAAACTTCGATGAAGTTAACCAGTGGGTAAAACGGAATTACCGCGAGGGTTGGAGCCTGGGAGTTTAATGTAATGCAAGATTAGAGAAAAGCCCTTCTGCGTAGGCGGAAGGGCTTTTCTTATGCTATTTTAAAAAGCTTTTTAGCATTATTATAGAGGACTTTTCGTTCGATCTGCTTTGATGCTGCCAGCTTCCGAATTTCGGCGATCGTTTGCGCGCCCTGGCATTTTTCGCCGGAGCCGATGTGATCGTCGCAGTCGCTGCCGTAGAGGAGCTTGTCCTGGTGACGTATCAGAAATGCACGCGCATGCTCCTCGTCGCGGGTCATGGAAAGGAGTCCTGATCCCGCGGACATGTCGCCGTACATGTTTGGGTAGTCACTCAACAGCCTGTCGGTAAGGCCGCCAGGTGTGACTTTGGTTTTGGGATACAAAATGCTTTGGTCGGTATGGCCTTTGTCGATATTGGCCCACCAGGTCTGTGCGTGCCCTATGAAATTCACTTTCGGGTATTTTTCGAGCATTTTAGGGAAACGCTCGAAATTGTAATTGAACATCTGGAACTGCCAATGCATCAGTACCGGCACCTGGTGTTCTTCGGCGAGTTTGTAAATGCGCTGCATTTCCTTTGAATCACAATCCACACCGAATTTCAACTCGCCGATTACACGCCCGCCAAGTTTTAGGTATTTTTCAATTTCCTGAACGGCGTCGGGCAAATCAGGGACTTCATTCGAGCCAAATACAAACTCACCGGGGTATTTTTGGGCAATGCCGTAGCATGCTTCATTGCCTGCGCATTGTGCTTGCAAGCCATTGGTTTTTCCCTGATGCGTGGAAGTCCCGAACGCGGGCGTGCCCGCGGGTAGCAGGATTGTATGCGTAATGCCCATCGCGCGCTGGTGCGCGACGAGCACGTCGTCCGGTCGCGCGGCGTAATGCACATGCTGATGAATATCGATAATAGGTTCCTCAACGGCTGCTCCGGCTTGCGTACCCATAGCGTGGCCAAGCAGTAGCAGCCCGGCACCGGCCAGAAACTCCCTTCTTGATAAATGACTCGTATTGCACATGGTTTGGTTTTATTTGGATACTTGCGAAGGCCGGTTATGTTCCGGTAGCCTGTCGAGGCACGGTTTGATGACCTGCATGGCATTTTCAGCCAGTATTTTCTTTTTGATTTCCAGTGGTAATGTCGAGAATACCAGCCACCCGAGCTGCTGGCGCGGATCACGCATCGGCAAATCTGAGCCATACAGAATGCGGTTTTCTCCCGCGCCTACCACAAGGTACTCGATCACTCCGAGCGGAACGGGCGTCAGGGTGATTTCGGCAAACACATTCGGGTACTTTTTCATAGCAGCAATCGCCATGTCGGCCATTTTGTAGCTGCCACCCGCATGTGCGATCACCCAGCGGACGTCGGGGTATTTCCTCGCAAGCGTTTCTACTTCCAGTAAATCGGAGCGGGAATTGTGGATCAAACCGTAAAATTGATTTTGATTACCATATTCCCACCACACATCGTACACCGGATCGTGGTATTCGAAGCCATAAAACTGATAGGGTTTCATGCCTATGAACCGCTTGTCGGCATACACCTCTGTGATCATTTTGCGCAATTCCTCCTGGCTGTAATGGCTAGGATCAAAAGTAGCGAGGCCCCAGTAACCCTTGGGCGCGACGTCCAGCGCTTCGGCGGTACACGGATTCCCCGCAATCGCATTCTGGCTTACCACGCCATTCCAGCTCATAATGCCGCCACCCTGGTACCCCAGCCGCTTTGCCACGGCAAATATCCCTTTGGGTCCGCCATTCTCCATACGGTACGTCCAGCCGCCGCTATTGAGCCCTTCGTGCAGCATATGCATGTGCATGTCTATCACGGGTACGGGCAGGGGCGAGCCCGCGCGTACCGCCTGCATGAGGATATCCTCGTTTTTGTTTTTGCGTAGTGCAGGTTTCGACGTGACTTTCAACAGCCGCAGCAGGTTGCCGCCGGCGATTTTAGCACGGTCCGCATCGGGAATGGCTGCATAGTCAATGTAAGTCCGGTGGGCGCCGGCCGACATTGCAGGACTGTTTGAGGCAAAAATCAGCTGATCGGTGCAGCCTGTGCGGTGCAGGTATTCAAGGCCTTCGTTGATCTGGAAATTGTCGAAACTGATATGCAGGTTCTTGTATTGCTGCACGAGCGGTAGCACATACCGCTGCTCGTTCCAGACGCCGCCGGTGAGCAGGAGCGGCAGATAAGGGTGGCGATTCAGAAATTCCTCCACGTCCTCCCATGCCCCCAGCTCGCTGGCGGTGGTGATGGTCAGTGTTTTTGTTTTACTCAAATGCGCAAACAACGGTGTGCAGTGCCGCGCTTTCCAGTCCCACGCATTGGTTTTTGGATGAATAGTTACTGCCCTCACGTCATGTTCCGACATCAGTTTACCGAGTTGCCCCGGCTCGGGGAACTCGCCCGTCTGGTGCGGCATCGCATTCCAGACCGGGAACAGGTGCGGATACGGTTTAAGCATCCGATTCAGTTCCAGGTTGGAATACATCAGGTCATAGTTGACCGACTGCGTGTAAGCCACGAGCGCTGCGGAGATCGAGCATTGATCCATGTCGTTCAAGAGATCGTCCAGCCTCCATTTTTCTGCCGGATGCTTGTACTTCCGCGGCCCAATGCGGGTAAAACCGTCAAAATACAGCAGCCCATCCTTGACGACTTCCCGCCCTTCGGTAACAAACCTGGGCAAAACCGATGCTCCAACCCCCAAAATGGCATTGGTTTTCAGGAAATCACGGCGATTAAATGGCTGTTGCGGCATGTGTCAGGTAATTTAAACTTGTGGGGCCCAGTAAGTGCAATGTCCTTCGGGATTTACCGGCCCTGTAAAAAGCAGGCAGCCTCCGCATTCTTTACCTTCCTTCGCCGGAACCCACAATTTACAGTTATCGCATTGGCTGTCGGGCAGGGGCGATTTGTTGGTATAGCCCAAAGATTTGCGCTTTTGCACGTCGGTAGGGTCCACGCCCGTGAGGTCACCGCATGGGTCGGCCACGGGGGTAACGGCTTTGGCGACGGGCTGCTTTTTAGCACCGGCGCAGGCCAGGAGCCATGTTGTGCTACCGGCGGCGCCCCAGGCAAGGCATTGGCGAAGGAAAATTCTGCGGTTGGCAAGTGGGTTCATATCGTTCTGGTGAATGGGTTGGGAACAGGTGTCCTTAATTGATGTTCAGTGCTTTTTTGAGCTCTGAGGCTTGCTTGCGGACGGCATCGGAGCTGTGGTTTTCCAGTTTTTGCAAATGTTTAGAAACCTGCTTTTCCGCTTCCTTTTTGTTGGTTGATTTTTTAATACCCTTCGAAAGTCCCGTCATCGCGGCCACTGCCCATTGCGGATCGGTGGAGGCGGCAGCGGAGTTCAGCAATTCCAGAAGTGAAGCAATATCGCCTTTGCCGTTTCGTGCGCCGGCTATGTAGCCAAAGTCTTCCACCAGTTTGAGTTTCCCTGGTGCAACTGCATCGAAAAAATTGCCCCGGCTTGCCAGTAACTGCGCCATTTCGGGCGATGAGCCGCTTTCGGAACTGAGTACTGCCAACCGCCACGATGCATTCTCTGATTGTTTTTCCGCTACGCCAGCCAACGCGCCCAGCACCTCTTTACCACTGAATTGCCCCGTGCTCAATGCGGCCTGATAAGCCACCTGCGGTGCGGGATCTGCCATCAACCGGATCATTTCGGGCAAAAACGCCGGATACTTTTCGGCGAGGATCACAGCATGTTCACGAACACCCGGGTGAGCGTCGCTTAACGCCTTTTTGACAATCGCCTCATTCAGTCCGTCGAGCGCTTCCAGTGTATAAATCGCGTGAAGGCGTGTCCTCGGGTCAGCATGTGTGGTGGCCATTTGCTGCAATGCGGTAATGACAGATTTTTCCTGTTTTTCAACCAAAAACCGTTGCGCATTCAGCCTCCACCATTGGTTAGGATGTTCTAGCAGGGCTACGAGTTCGGCGGGCGTTTTGGTACGGAGGTCGGGAAGGGTAACGGGCCGCTTTTCTCCCTGTTTCGGGAAAATGCGCCAGATGCGGCCATACTGCTCACCATTAGCAAAATCCATATCCTTTTTGAGATCTTCGGGGATCGAAACGGGTGTTTCGATGTGCTGCCGGTACATATCCACTATATACAGGTAACCATCCGGGCCGGAAGCAAGATTGGCCGGGCGGAACCACGGGTCGGTAGAAGCAAGGAATTCACGGTCTTTTTCAGCGGCGTCGCGGCTGGCAATGAATGCGGGCGAGCCATTGGAAGTGGTGATCACGTCGCGGTGGACGAGGTTACCCATTACTTCGCCTGTAAACACATTGTTTCGAAACTCCTGCGGAAAACCGTCGCCTCCGTAGAAAGTACCGCCCGACGCGCCCGTGAAATGGTCGCGGGCATATTCGGTAAACCCGGTTTTCAGCGAATCATACTTCGCTTGCCGGCGGTCGGAGCGTTGCTGGCGCCAGTAGGGCGTGGCCGATTTCTGGAACATTTCCAGTTCATGGTCGGAAATATTGACGTCGCTGCGGAATGATGGCAGGTAATTGTGCCGGTGCAGGTAGCGCCATGCGATCGGCGACTGCTGGATGTGCAATGTGTTTTGCGTATAAAAACGGTGGCCCCAGTCGTCCATGGCCAACCCGAACTGCCCATTGCCCGACTCGACTTCGAACAGTTTCTTGTCCAGCCTGAACCTGAAATTACCGCCCGCGACATTCAATGGCGGCATCTCGGGCCGGAGCGGGGAGGTGATCATTCCTGCTTGCCCGCTATTATTGGCGTATATCCAGTTGTCGACGCCATACCGCATGCTCGTGATTTGCGCTTCCGAATTTTTGGCAAAAAAGCCGGTGAACAACACCTCGCGGGCATCAGCCTTAAAGTCGCCGTTGGTATCGCGCAGCAGCAGGATATCGGGTGCGGCGCAGACGAGCAGGCCGTCTTTGTAGGGCAAAACGCTGGTAGCGCTGGGCAGGCCTTCGGCGAAAACGTAGGATTTGTCGATCTTACCATCACTATTGGTGTCTTTCAGCAGCCGGATACGTCCTTTGAAATGCCCCGGCTGGGCATCGTAAGGGTAGTCGCCCATTTCCACCACAAACGCATTGCCCGACGCATCGAAGACCAGGTCGACAGGCGACAGCACTTCCGGCTCTGTGACGAACGGTTCGATGCTGAATGCTTCGCGCAGCTGGAACGTCTTCGCCGATTCGGCCGGTGAAAGGGCTTCGGTATACCGTTTTTGGGCGATGGTGTGAAATGAAAGCAGTGTCATAGCGGATACTGCAAGTGTTTTCAACTGCGTCATTGCATGATAAAGGTTAGGAAAAATAGTTTCGTGTACGTGCCCGAATATTGATCAAGATAGAAATTGATCCGGCGACAAACAAATCTATCAAATAACAGTTTAGGAAAAGAACATTTTGTGGGAAAAAAGTTTACAAAAATTAAATATTTTAGTTTACAAAAAATTATTACAAATTTAACTGTCCGTTTCTGACAGAGATAAGTCCTGCCTTGTGATAGCCCATTTGTTACGTCTCTCAGATATTATTTAAGTAAAACCAGCCTTCTTTCGGTGAAAATATTTTGTCAACAAAAATTAAAGCGCATTGCCGGTATAATGTTATTTGTACCCTTGCAGCTGCTGGGACAGGGGGCAATGAACCCGCCTCGCGATGGTTTGGTGATCCCGCCATTTGTGCCTGTTGCTGAACGTGCGCCCCGTTTCCCGCTTAAAACCGCCCGGATGATCTACCGCGAGGCCGACATTATGAAGGCGCGTATGAACCTGCTGCATTATAAGGAGGCGCAAAACGTGCGGGACAGGATATTGAAAGCTGCCGATCCATGGCTTGCCCGGCCCGATTCGGCGATTGTCGCGCTCATGCCCGATGCCCGCGTCCCCCGGGCCTTCGACCTCAACCCGAAAGGCAGCCCGGTACATGGCGATACGGTTTTCAAAGTGGGTGGCTTTTACCCGTGGATCGTCGATCCTGACCACCCGTTACAGGTGAAGTCGCCCATCGATGGGCAGGTTTTTCCTTCAAATGATTACCTGGCTTACTATCGGAGCAGTTTCAGGAACAGAACAGGCCTCGACCGGACTTATGCCGACGATGGCTGGGGCTGGATCGCGCCCGATGGCGAGCGGTACTGGTTTGTGGCCTATGCCAATCAATGGATGTGGAAAGGGCATATTGAACCGGCATTTGCGGATCTCGCGCATGCGTACCTGCTCACGGGCGACAAGCGCTACGCGCACAAGGCCGCCGTGATGCTGTACCGGCTCGGCGAAGTGTACCCTTCGATGGACCATGCGAACCAGTCGCGGTACGGGCTGATGGAAAAGATGAAAGGGCATACCTATAATGGCAAGGTCCTGAACCTGATCTGGGAAACGAGCCTGATCCAGAATGCCGCCGAGGCATATGACGCGGTTTGGGACAGCATTGACGGCGACACGGACCTGCAAAGAGCGACGGGGAAAAGTGGTGGCCAAATACGCGCTTTCATCGAGGCCAATGTGCTGGAAGATGCCGTAGACGCCTACATGCAGCGGAAAATCCAGGGTAACTACGGGATGCACCAGATCGCCCTGCTGTACATTCTGCTGGCAAGGCAAAATATGGGTACCGAAAAGTACCTCCACATGCTGGTGGAAGAACCCGGTGAAAGCCGCGTCCAATCGGGATTACGGTATGCATTGTACAATATGATCTTCCGCGACGGCCAGCCGCTCGAATCGCCGGACTATAACCTGCTGACGGTTCAGAAGATCACCCGATTTGCGGACATGCTGCGTACTAGTGGTACCGATCTTTTTGCCGAACCACGGTTGCGGGGGCTGATCGACAGTCCGCTTGAAATGGTAGCGACCGGGAAAATTACACCCGGCATTGGAGACAGCGGTTCCGTGCTGGGAACATTGGTAGGGCAGGACCCCGACGTGTATCAGGTAGGGTACGGCGCTTATCGTGATCCGCGTTACCTCACCTGGCTGGCGGCTGTCGGCAAAGTCGGTGCGCAGTCGTTTTCTACTTTCGAGTCGCTTTTCCGCGACGCGCTGCCGGACGTGCGGCTGTTGCCAGCCGGAAGGGCATTGCCCGAACGCCGCTCGCATTTACTGGCGGGTTATGGAATGGGGATGCTCAACAACCGTTCCGATGCTGTGGCGCTGACGTTTAACTATGGCTTCAAAGGCACGCATTACCATTGGGACTTCCTGAATTTCGAGCTATTTGCGAACGGACAAAAGATGATGCCCGATCTGGGCTATCCCGATGCGATGAATGAGTATGTGAAGGAGGTGTACACATGGTCGTTTAATTCGGTCGCGCACAATACCGTGGTCGTGGATGCGCAAAGGCAGGTTAGCAATGTGCCCGGGAGATTGCATGATTTTGCCGATGGAAAGTTTGTACAGTCAATGGACGCGTCGTCCGCTACCTATCCGCAAACGACGGCCTATCGCCGGAATATGGTCATGATCGATATCGATAGCGCGCAGAGTTACATAGTTGATTTTTTCAGGGTGGCAGGCGGCAGGCAGCACGATTATGCATTGCACGGCCCGCCGGGCAGCATTACGGCCGAAGGGCAATGGGGCGAAAAGCAGCCCGGTACGCTTGCCGGCGAGGATGTCGCATTCGGGGATGTTTATGATGATGCTAAAATGGGGATTAAGGGATATCAGGGTAGCTATTGGAATTACAAAGGCTCTGGTTATCAATACCTTTTCAATGTTCAAAAATTGAATGGAGATAGAACGGCATTGACTTTCAGTCACGTTTCGGACAAAAGCGCGAAAGTGAAAATCCATATTCTGCCGCAATCCGGGCAGGAAATCCGGATGGCCGATGCCTGGAACAAGCCGAGGGCGAAGAATTACCTTTTGAAGTATATTATTACAAGGCGCAAGTCGTTGGGTAATGAGCCTTTGAAAAGCACTTTCGTGGGTGTGATGGAGCCATTTGCGGGGAACAAGCCTCTGATTAAGGCTGTACGAAAATTACCTGCAAATTATGGTACAGCCGTAGAAGTGGTGCACCAGAATGCAAGGGATGTGGTGATCAGCGATACAACCAACAGGGTCAAAACCATCGCCGGAATTGAAACGGATGCACATGTGGCCGTGGTCCGTTTTGGCGTAAGCGATGCGCCGGAACGGGTGTTTTTTAGTGACGGCAGCTATCTGAAAGTCAAAGGAAGGGTATTCCGGGCTCAGGCGATTAGCGGTATTGTAACGGGTGTGGATGCAAAGAATCGCCGGATATCCGTTGCATTGGAGGGTAAAACGGTTGAAAATATCGAGACAGGCAGGATCGCTCATTTCACCAGTACGCTTCGCCAAACCGAGCATCCCATTCAATCGGCCGCCATTTCCGGGAATGTCCTGACGCTGGAAACAGCGGACGACATACTCATCGGGAAGGTGCATACGGTTCGGAACTCGGCGGATTCGCTGGTGACCGATACGAACCTCCCTTTCGCACCCTTGTACGCGGGAGCGACTATGCTGGACGGCCAGTTTGAACCGATCGGAATACTCGGAACGGTTTCCGGTAATGCATTGAAGCCGGCGGGTAAATCGGCGCGCGTACCGGCAGACGGCGCCGATATCTGGATCTCCAATATCGGTGTGGGTGATCGCGTGCAGATCAAGGCCCGGTTTGATTGGGAACGTTAAGATTTTGTTAACGCCGGGCCGGGTAGCGGATCATTCTGTATTATTAGCAGTATATCATGATATTGTTTGATTTTTTGGTAGTATTTCAAGTAAAAAAATCAGTATATCGTGGTAATGTTCCCAAACCGCTGATCTCCATTGAAAGAAGCAAATGCCGATATGCTCTTGTGGAGCGCCTTCCAAAATGGCGACAGGGAGGCATTTGCCTCGATTTACCAAAAATACATTGACGAACTGCTGAGCTACGGCTACCGCGTCACGTCCGACCGGCAGTTGATACGCGATAGCGTGCAAGACCTTTTTCTGCATATATGGCTGCGCCGCGGCAACCTGGCCGCGACCGATTCCATCAAATTTTACCTTTTCCGCTCATTGCGTAACCGCATTATCCGCAACCTCGAAAAGCACCCCGAACGCCTGCATGCCGATATCGGGCTGGTAACCGAGCCCGCTGAGGATAGCAATGCATTCGAAGCCGCTATTTTCGGGCATGATGGCCCTTACGATAGTTACGAAAAACTGGCAGAGGCTATCAACCGCCTTTCGCCGCGGCAGCGCGAGGCTGTCCAGCTACGTTACCTGCATGGTTTTTCGCTCGATGAAATTGCAGAAATGATGCAAATGAACAACCAGTCGGTGCGTAACCTGCTGCACCGGGCCATCACCCAGCTGCGGCTTTTCTTCGAAACGGCGGGCGGGTTGCTTGTTTTTCTCTCCACTTTACAAAATTTTTCAGGTCGCTGAGTACAAACCGGCATTCGCCCGATTTAGGGGTTTGAAAGGTTTTGACCATGACAGAAAAATACCAGACCTACACATTAGCCGATTTTATCCAGGACGATGCCTTTATTGAATGGGCCAAATCGCCCGACGCGGCGGGAGACGCATTCTGGCAGCAGATAGCGGCATTGTACCCGCACCAGAAGGAGGTAATCGCGCAGGCGCGGCAAACCATCCTGAACCTTGCCGAGCTTTCCCGTCCGGCGTTCGATGAGCAGGAGGCAGGGTTGATCTGGGCCCAGATAAGCGGACAAATGGACGAAATGCCGGTTCCGGCACGTGCATTCCGGCCGAGCTGGTTGCGCTATGCCGCCGCCGCTGTGGTGGTGCTGATGACGGCCTGGGGAATCCGCCACTGGTACCGCGGGCCGGAAACCCTGTATGCGCAACGTACCGGACAGATTGAAAACGTGCGCGAAGAAATCAATGAAACACGGGCGGAGAAGATCGTCCGGCTCCCCGACGGCAGCCAGGTAACGCTCGCGCAGGGCAGCCGTATCAGTTTTTCAGAAAGCATGGACGGTACCAGGCGGGAGGTATACCTTTCGGGTGAAGCATTCTTTGATGTAAAGAGAAACCCTTCCAAGCCATTTTTGGTGTACGCCGGTGAACTCACTACCCGCGTGCTGGGGACGAGCTTCACGGTGCGGTCGTTCGAAGAAGAAAACGTCGCATCCGTGCAGGTACGTACGGGGAGCGTGTCCGTGGAAGCCCGAGCGCCGCGCAAGACGCAATCGGTGGTACTCTCTCCGAACCAGCAGGTGTCATTCTTCCGGAAGGAAGAGCGGTTGAGTATGGGGCTCGTGAAAGCGCCCCAGCCGGTGATCCCGCAAGCCGAACTGGCCCGGTTTACATTCAATAACGCGCCGGTAAGCACCATTTTCGACTCACTCAGCAAGGCTTATGGAATTGAAATTGTGTATGACAAAGAGGCAGTGGCCGCATGCAGGCTCACGTCGTCGGTGCAGGAAGAGTCGCTGTATGAAATACTGGGCGTGATTTGCGAAGCCATTGAAGCGGATTACCAGGTAACCGGCGCGAAGATCCGGATTTCCGATCCGCATTGTAACTGACTATCCTATTAACCCTAATCCTAAACCCCCCGATCCCTCTATGACCCGATAGCCGTCCATTACCCACAAAAAAGCCGGCAACGGTTCCAGCGTTACCGGCTCAGGCTCCTTACCGAATGTACTGTGAACATCCGACCCTCTCGGGATGCAAGGAGTGTTATTGTCTCATTTCAAAACAAGAACCGGTTTAAACGTAATGAAAAAAAAGCTATTTAACTATCAAATACTCTACCGACTGATGCGCTTTTCCTTCATGCAGCTCTGTATAGCAGTGAGTATTGCAACCGTTTCGATAGCGGGAAAGGTAGGTGCGCAGGATCTGTTGAGCCGTCGTATCAGCCTTAGCGTACAGAACCAGAGTGTGGTGCAGATCCTCTCGACCATCGAGAAACAGGCGAATGTCCGGTTTACCTACCGACCCGAACTGATTACCGAAAGCCGCAAGTATTCCTTTGAAGTGACCGAGGAGAAGCTCGCCAAAGTTTTGGATGATATACTCGATCCGATGCGGTTGAAATACAAGGTAATGGGCAAGCAGATTGTGCTCACGCCGGTAAAAAACGGCGGAGACTCGTCGTTGAACGGGGAAGTGCTGCCGGAACTCCGCGCGGCCCCCACGCGGACCGTTACAGGAAAAGTAACTTCTTCAAAAGACGGGGCGCCGCTGCCCGGCGTAAACATCCTCGTTAAAGGCACGCAAACGGGTACTTCGACCGACGTGGCCGGTAATTTCTCCATTGACGTACCCGGCCCCGATGCGGTGCTGATCTTTTCCTACATCGGTTTCAACAGCCAGAGTGTGGAAGTAGGTAGCCAATCGGTGCTGCATGTGAGCTTGCAGGAAAGCGTGGAAACCCTGAAAGAGGCCGTAGTAACGGCGATGGGCATCACGCGCGACAAGCGTTCGCTCGGCTATTCGGTGGGTAATGTGCAGGCCGAGGCGCTGACGCAAACGCCCCAGAACAACGTCCTGAATGCATTGTCGGGCAAGGTGGCCGGCGTGCAGATTTCACAGATGGACGGTACGGCAGGTTCGACGGTGAACGTCATTATCCGTGGTGCCAACTCGCTGAACAACGATAACCAGCCGCTGTTTGTGATCGATGGTGTGCCGGTAGCCAACAAGCTGGACAACAGTTTCGCCGGCGCCGACATGGGTAATGCGATTTCGGACATTAACCCGAATGATATTGCCAATGTGTCGGTACTCAAAGGCCCTAGTGCTGCGGCATTGTACGGCTCGCGGGCGGGTAACGGGGTAATCCTGATCACGACCAAATCGGGGCGGGGTGGGAAAAAAGGCCTGGGCGTTTCATTGAATACGGCGATGGTGCTTGAAGTGCCTTTGCGTTATGTGCCGGTGCAGAACAAATTTGGTTCGGGCAAAAGCGGAGCGCATATTCTGGAAGAACAGGAGAATGAAAGCTGGGGCCCGCGACTGGATGTGGGCGAGCAATGGGTGCAATGGAACAGCAATGGGCAGAAGGTGCCGCTGGTTTCGCATCCCAGTCGTTTCAAGGATTTTTTCCAGACAGGTACTACCAATACCAACAACGTGTCGGTGAATGGCAATTATGACAAAGGCAACTTCCGCTTGTCGGTCGGCAATATGAAAAACAAGGGTATTGTGCCCAATACCGACCTTTCGAGGCTGACTTTGGCATTGAATACGACCTACAATATCACCGATAAACTGCGTGCACAGGCCAATTTCAACGTGTCTGAATCGGGGTCCGACAACCGCCCGCTCATCGATGCGAGCCGTAACTCGCCGGTAAGGAGCATTTATGAAATGGGTGCACAGGTGAATATCCTCGATTTAAAGGACTATTGGATGCCGGGGCAGGAGGGTCTTCAGCAGCGGGTGTATAAAACCAAGCAGAACAACCCGTATTTCATCGCCTACGAAAATCCGACGGGTTTCAAACGTAACCGCACCGTAAGCAAGCTGCAACTCGATTATGACATTACCAGCGAGTTTTCGCTCATGGGACGTTTCTCGCGTGACGCGTACGAGGAAAAGTTAGAAGCCAAAAAGGCTTACAGTAATTATGAGGCTGTAAAAGGTGGTTATGAAGTCGAAATGAACGACCGCAAGGAGACCAACCTCGATTTCATCGCCAGCTGGAAGAAAAACTTCAACGAAACTTGGAGCCTCAATATCCTGGCGGGTGCCAACAGGCTTGAACAGCGCTCGAATTTTATTAATAATGCCACCACAGAGCTCGTTTCACCGGGCTTGTACACCATTGCCAACGGAGCGCCCGGGACGATCACCTACAACAGCCAGTGGACGCATAAGTTGCTCTATGGCGTGTATTCGTCGGCTTCCATTGGTTTCAAAAACTACGCATTCCTGGATTTGACCGCCCGTAACGACTGGTCGAGCACGCTGCCGAAAGACAACCGTTCGTATTTCTATCCATCCGCGTCGTTGAGTGTGATCCTTTCGGACGTGTTCGCATTGCCTTCCTGGATTTCGCTCGCCAAGTTCCGCGCCGGATCGGCACAGGTGGGTAACGACGTGGCGCCTTACAGCCTTCGCCAGACCTACCTGGCCGACACCGACTGGGGCCCAACCAAGCGCATGTACCAGAATGATATTTTGAAAAATAATAACCTGAAACCGGAGATATCCAGTGCCAACGAGATTGGTCTCGATTTGAAATTCCTGAAAAACAGGCTGGGCGTTGAGGGTACCTACTATGTTCGGAATAACAAAAATCAGGTGCTAACGATCGGTATCCCCATCGAATCGGGTTCCAGCAGCAAGCTGATCAACGCAGGTCTCGTGCAGAGCCGCGGGTTCGAACTCGGCATTAATGCAACGCCGGTGGAAGGCCGTAATTTCAATTGGGATGTGAATGTGTCGTTCACACGTAACCGCACGCGCATCAAGCGTCTGGCTGAGGGGATTACCTACTTCTCGTTCAACTCGTACAGCGGCGCGGAGGTGCGTACGTACGTGGGGGGCGACGTGGGCGATATTTACCAGCAACCCATGCTGAAAGTGACCGACCGGAACTCGCCTTACTACGGTTATCCGATCCTGACCAGCGGCGGTTTGTACCAGACCGACACCGATATTAACCATATCCAGAAGATCGGCAACTACAACCACGACTTCCTGATGGGCGTTCAGCAGACCTTCCGCTACAAGAATTTCAGCCTTTTCGCGAATATCGACTGGCGCCAGGGGGGCTCGTTCTATTCCAATACGATGATGTTTCTCGGCAACAATGGCCAGCTCGAAGAGTCGCTGTCCGGTGTTCCGTACGACAAAAACACGCCGATCGACCAGCAGATCAAGGCCAATCCCGAGGTATTTCTGGGTAAATGGGTAGGTGGCCGCAATGCGGAATACGGCGGCTTCGATGCGTGGACCGGCGCTAAAAAGACCACCCGCGTGCAGGATGCCAGCTTTAACGTGGGCGTGCGAACTGCCAAAGACGCAGAGGGTAACACCACTTACATCGAAAACCTCGGTGGCGCCAATACCGTCTGGCTCGACCCGTTCAACGCCTACCGCTATTCGACGCGCCCTTTCCCCAGCGAGAATATGTACAGCGCCACTTATGTGAAGCTGCGCGAGGTGGCTGTTACCTACCATCTGCCCAAAGGCCTGACCGACAAACTGAAATTGCAGAACGCATCGGTGTCCATCGTGGGTAATAACCTGTTCGAATGGACCGCCGCAGGCGTGAGTATCGATCCCGAGCGAGCATTCAGGCAGGATGGTTCGGCGTGGATGCAGGGGGTTGAATACTATAATGTAATGCCGTGGACCGGCTCGGTGGGTTTGAAGCTGAATGTAGATTTTTAAACGATTGTGATCATGAAAATTTCCAAAGTGATATATAGCCTGGTGGCCGTCTTCGGTCTTCTCCTGACGAGCTGCGAGGATTTAAGTGAGGTTAACCAAAACCCCAACAGCCCGGAGGAGGTGTCGGCGAACTACATCATGAGCTACGTGCTGACGCATTCGGCCAAGGCCTATTATGCGCTCGGCGCGGAAGGTTCGGACCTTTCGGGGGCGATGCAGTACATCCAGATGGGGACCAACGAAGGCGCTATGAAAGTGAACCAATATGGCTGGGCTGCGGCGAGTTGGTCGGAATACTATAATATTTTGAAAAACAATGATTTGATGTACCAGGCCGCGGTGCGTGACAACAATCGTTTCTTCCAGGCGATAGCCCTAACCATGAAATCGTTCGTATTTGGTTTAATGACGGACCTTTTCGGTGACATTCCCTATTCGGAAGCACTGCAAGCCGCCAGTGAGCAATATTATCCCAAATACGACAGCCAGCTCGACGTGTACAAAGGCATTCTCACCGATCTCAAAACCGCTTCCACTTTGCTGGGCGGCCTGGGCACTGCGGACGTGGTGAGCGCCGGATCGGATGTGCTGTATGGCGGGAAGGCAGCCAACTGGAAGAAGTTTGCCAATGCATTGCGGATGCGTTATGCATTGCGGCTGTCGGCCAAGAAAGCGGAGGCAGCAGCAGCCGGTATCGACATTGGAGCTGAATTTAAGGATGCGGCAAGCGCCACATTTGCAGCCAATGCCGACGATGCTGCGCTGGCTTTCATTGGCACCACCAAAGACAACTCGGCTGCCGGCGGTTTGCTGAATGCCAGTAACCCTTTGTATTATATCAAACCATCCAAACCGTTTGTAGATAAGCTCACTGCCCTTGGCGATCCACGCCGCGACCGCTGGTTCCAGCCCGTGCTGAACAAATGGGACGCCAAAGCCGCCACATCTACGGACAAAACTGTGACCAACGCGTTTGGTGAAACATTCACAGTGAAGTACATGCCTGCCAAAGCGGGCGCTAATGTGGACACGTCGCTTTACGTAGGCCTGCCCGTGGGGCTCGCGATCGTGGACGCGACAGGTTATAACAAAGGCGACGATGGCGCAGCTTATAATCCCGAACGCAGCCCGTACATTTCGTTTCTGCACAGCCGCTACCGTATGAATACGGAAGCCTACGTGAAAATGAACCTCATTACCTACGCCGAGGTCGAGTTTATGCTTGCCGAGGCGGCGCTGGATGGTAGCTGGGGTGCTTCGGGGACTGCCGAAGATCATTACAAGAGTGCGATCAAGGCGTCCATGGACAAATACAATGCGCAGGTAGCGAGCGGTTTCAGTTTCGATCAATACTATGCGCAGGCGGCGGTAAACCTATCGTCGGCTTCCAATAAGCTGGAAAGGATTTCGGAACAGAAATGGATTGCCGGCTGGCTGAGCGTCGAACCATGGTTCAACTGGCGGAGAACGGGCTATCCGGCGCTTAAAACCGGCCCGGCCGCACAGTTCGGGGCGGCTATTCCGGTGCGTTTCGTATACCCGATCGCCAATGCGGATGTCAAATACCTGGTCAATTACAATGCCGCGGTGGACAAATTGGAACCGACCAACTTCGTGCCGACGGGTCAGAGTAAAGACCATCAATATTCAAAAATGTGGCTGCTGAAAGGTACTTCGGCGCCCTGGTAATCGTTCGGCTCAGGCCGGTTTTAGTATGTATTTAAAAAACAGCATTTCAAAAATCGTTGCAACGGGCGCTTTGGCCTGGTGGGCGCTGGCGGCGGCCGCGCAAAATGGAGAAACCTATCCGCCGACGACGGCACCCGATCGCATTGTGCTCAATGTGACGGCCGATCCATCGACGTCGATGGCAGTCAACTGGCGGACTTCCGAGGCGGTGTCGGAAGGTTTCGCCGAAATTGCGGTAGCAGAGGCGGATCCGCGGTTTGTGTCAAAGGCCAGTAAGCTCAAAGCGAATACCCAAAAGCTCGTTTGGGAGGATACGCCCACGGCCTATTACCATTCCATTATTTTCGAAAACCTGCAACCCGGTACCAAATATGCGTACCGGGTAGGCGGGGAGCAGGGATGGAGTGAATGGATCCATTTCACTACGGCAGGTACCCGCGATCAGAAACTGTCTTTTATCTATTATGGTGATGTTCAGGTGAATATTTCTTCGCTATGGTCGCGCGTGGCGCGTGAGGCATATGCGAAGGCGCCCGACGCGCGCCTGGCGATCTATGCGGGCGACCTGATCAACAAAGCCAACCGAGACGTAGAATGGGGCGACTGGTTCCGGGGCGGCGGGTTCATCCATTCCATGATCCCGGCATTTCCCACGCCCGGCAACCACGACCATTTCGACACGCCCGAAGGTATCAATACGACTTCCGTGTTCTGGCGACCGCAGTTTACATTGCCCGAAAACGGCCCGAAAGGCTTGGAGGAGACCTGCTACTATGCAGATGTTCAGGGGGTAAGGTTCATTTCATTAAACTCGGATCAGGTGGATGTTTCGGAGAAATGGACGGAGGTGCAGAAGGAGTGGCTGGAAGGCATACTCAAAAACAATCCGAACAAATGGACGGTGGTCACATTCCACCACCCGATTTTTTCGCCCAAAACCACCCGCGACAACAAGCGTATGCGCGAGACTTTCAAACCGTTGTTCGACCAATACAAAGTCGACCTCGTACTGCAAGGCCACGACCATACTTATGCGCGCGGCATGGCCAATATCCCGATGGCCGAAAAAGGGGCGCAGTCGGGGACGATGTACGTGGTATCCGTCAGCGGCCCGAAAATGACGGATTCGAATGTCGACCGTGCTGCGTGGATGGACCGCTCCGCCATTTACACCCAACTGTTCCATGTGGTGAATGTAGAAGGCGGTAAGTTGTCATTCGATACCTATACGGCCACAGGGGAGCTTTACGATGCATTTGATTTGATTAAACAAAAGGGAAAGATTAACCGCATCGTAGAACGCGTTCCGGCGAACCTATCCGAACGACGCTGACAATACCTGACCACGCTTGACAACACCTGACCACTTCTGACCATACCTATGAAACGCATCGCCCTTTTTGTTTCTTCCGCGCTACTGGGGACGTCATTGCTAATGGCGTTACGCCTGCCGATTTCCGACGAATTCCCCGCTGAAATTATCAAGTTCAAAGCGTATGCCGGCAATCCGCTCTTCAAAGGGACGGGCGACCCGCAAACCTGGGACGAGAAGATCCGCGAGCGCGGGTACATTCTGCGCGAGGGCAATAAATATTACATGTGGTACACCGGCTACACCAAAGCTACCGGAAACGACATGAAGTACCTCGGCCTGGCGACTTCCGACGATGGTCTGACATGGGCCCGTTACCCGAAAAACCCGATCCACACGACTTTGTGGGTGGAAGATATGTGCGTGGTAAAGGACGGGAACACCTACTACATGTTCGCCGAGAGTAAAGACGACATCGCCCATTTGCTGATTTCCGCCGACCGCATTCATTGGAAAGGCCAGGGGGCGATCGACATACGCCTCCAAAACGGTTCCCCCATCAGCAAAGGGCCTTATGGTACGCCGACGGTCTGGAAGGAAAAGGGAGTATGGTACCTTTTTTATGAACGCAACGACGCCGCCGTGTGGCTCGCCACGAGCAAAGACCTTAAAACCTGGACGAACGTACAGGACGAACCGGTGCTGAATGCGGGCCCTGAAAAGTACGACGCATTTGCCGTCGCATTCAACAAGATCATTCAATACAAAGGATTGTATTATGCCTATTACCATGCGTCGGCGTTCAAAGACTGGCGCGAGTGGACGATGAATGTGGCCGTTTCGAAAGACCTCGTCCATTGGAGCAAATACGAAGGAAATCCGATTGCCGGCAACGATTCTTCCAGCGGTTTCCCGGTTTTCGACGGCAAGCAATGGCGGTTTTACACCATGCACCCCGAGGTACGGGTTTATTTCCCCGAAAAATAGAATGCCTCTCTTAGATTAAAGCATTGCGACCCCGGTTGCAATGCTTTTTTGTTTGAAACAGAAAAAAAACGATGGCAACCGCCACGCTTGAAACGCGGGTGAGTGTCTTTGGTATTGGAAAACATCAAGAAAGGGTTATCTGACTGAATTTGCCGGCATTCTGACTTCTGCTAGCCATGAAAAAGTTGTTATTATTTGTAGTTTTGCTGGTCGCCGGATTAGGGCAATACGGGTGTTCGAAAGACGACAAAGAACAGCTGGACCCCAAACCCGAGCCTGTCCGCCTCGATAAAGACACTGTCTCGAACTGGCTATTTAAGCGCTCGTTTCGAATCACCGATGCATGGCGGTTTAACGGCAACGATTCGGTGGACGTTTTTAAGCAGGATACCCTGTTGAGGGTGTTCGCAAACGCCGCTTTCCTTAATTTTTTCATCAGTAATGGCAGCGGCCAGCTCATGTTTCACAGTGGTACCGAGTTCCCCAATCGGGAGATACCGGGAGTTGCCCGCACGTTCAGTCTGAATATCAGGATTTATTTACCCACCGAAATGAATATGAGCTGGGACGAAGAAAGGGGAACACTGGCTATTGAAACCATGCGGACATCGACGTATTTCCCGATGATCGTACCGGGTAAGAAGGGTTATCTGGATCCGGGTAGTTTCAATGTGAAAATGTCCCAGAAACAGGCCCCGTTGGCTGCTATCAAGCCCAGCATGCGGTTTATTTTTGAAGATGACGACCCGAAATTAGGTAAGGTTACTTACAAAATTACGATGAAGCCGCTGTACGAATACTATCGGGAGCCCTATCAGCAAGTGTTTGCCAGTTTTGTAATGTTTCCTTAAATGAGTGATTGTTAGTGATTTATAATTATGAAAGCCCACGCTCTGTCAATTTTCCTGGTACTCGCGATCACAGGCTGCAACAACCTGAACGATCTCCGTCCGACCGATCCGTACCCGGAGATTCCCGAGGCGACTGTGAAAACGGTGAAGGACAAGTTTCCAAAAGGCGAAGAACTCGTTTTCAAGCCTGTGCTGGAAGATAAGATTTGGGAGGTGAAGCTGAAATCGGATGCCGATCGCTATACATCGCTGGTGGATTACGGAAAGATGTGGGAGACATTCAAGGTATCACCTAATGGCATTCCTTCCGCATTGGCAGAATCTTTGGCAAAAACGGCATTCAAGGATGGCACATTATCAGCGCATTCTACGGCATATTTTGCCACTACAATATCTAATAAGCTGATTTACAACTATAAAGGCGAGAATTATTCCTTTGAATGGACCGGCCTTACCTCGAATTCCAATAGTTCGGCAACTTTCGACCGATCCCTGTATCGGGTGACTACCTACGAAATCGGCGATTTGCCTGCCGCCGCCAGGGATACGATCCAGAGCAGACCGGGTATGACCTTTGTCTCCGGGAGTATTTGGGTAGGGCTCGACGAGACAAAACGCTATTACGTGGTGGCCAATCAGAAGAACGTTGACAGAACAGACCGGATTTCAATGATCTTCGATGCCAACGGTAAACTGCAATGGAGCGGGACAGATTATTTTAAGACGGGTGCGCCGGACTCAAGCTGGCAGCTCGAAACCGTTCCGGCTGAGATCGAACAATACGTCGCCGGTGTCCCGGAATTGGCGGGTTCTCAGTACGAATCAAAGAGAATCCACAATGTAAGGGGGAGACTAAGCTACTACTTCGTACTGAGGGTGGACAGCGTCTCCTGGTGCGAGCTCTATTTTGATCAGAATTTCAGCATGTTACATAAAAAATATTCTGTAAGATTAAATTAAAAAATAGTAATTAATTAAGTTTAAGTTACTTACAGGTTAAGTTTTCTTTCCTGAACCCAACGTCCCTGATGAAATTCTTTCTCTCTAAAAAGTACGACAGCGTAACGAGCCTCGTGAAAGCCTGCCAGAACCAGGACCCGAGGGCGCAGACCGTATTTTACGAGCGATACAAGGCCCGAATGACCGGCATTTGCCGTCGCTATGCGCGGACTGTCGCCGAGGCCGACGATATTTTTCAGGATGCATTTGTAAAGATTTTTAACAATATCAAAGATTTGAAGGAACCCGAGGCCGTGGACGGCTGGGTGAAAGTGACGGTGATCCGGACGGCCATCAACTATTATAACCGCACCACCCGGCAGCAGGAGCTGCAAAGCTCGCTCGATGGCGTGGAGTGGCAGGTGGAATCGGACGATTACGTGCGCATGATCGATCAGATGAACGTCCGCGATCTGGTAGACCTGATCAACGAGTTGCCCGATAAATACAGAACGGTAATCAACCTGCATCTGATCGACGGCTATACACACACCGAAATTGGTGAAATGTTGTCCATGTCGGATGCAACGGCCCGGTCGCAGTTCATGAGAGGACGTAACCTGCTAATGAAAAAATTGGAACTAAAAGGAATAGTACATCATGAAAACTTCTGAGGACAAATTGAACGAAGCGTTGCGCGACGTCCTCAAACGCAAGTTTGATGACTATGAGGAACAACCCAACGCCAACGCGCTCGAACGCATACGTGCACGTGTGAAGCCCGCGCGTACGGGAAGATACTGGTGGTTTACCGGCGCGCTGATGCTGCTTTTCGTTTCCGGGATCCTGCTCAGCCGCTTCGTGGGCGACGGCAAAGCTTCGTTCGTAGTTTCGGAAAAACCGGTTGCACATGCTGCTGACGAGGCAGCACCAGCGGTAGCTGGCCACGCAAAACCCATGGAAGAGGCGGTTAGCGCTTCGAAAGCGCTTTCGGCCCAATCGCTTTCACGCAAAACGATCTGGAAAATCCCTGTTTCGAGACCGGAAAAACGGGTTAAAAGTGTTTTTGTGAAAGACCTGGGAGGCCAACCGGAAGCGAAAGTGCATCGCGGGCAGGCAGGCAACGCCCCGGGCGCCACTGTAAGCCGGTATGAAGGATTGCCGCCGGTGAAAGCCAACCATGCTACGGAGACAGCACCGGATTTCGGCCCCGTTGCCGACCGTATAGATGCTACATTGGTGGAGGAAGAGCCGGGCCTCGTGGATTCGGCCATGACGGCCATGCCGTTGGAAGAACTGGCGTCGATGTCTTTGAAAGAAGTATCGATTCCGTTGCATTTGCGTGGGGTGGTCGCGCCGGCGTACAAGCCCGCGAAGGTGATCGTCACCAATCCGGCGCGGATTGCATGGCTCTTCAATGCGGCGGCATTGCATTCGTACCAGATATTGACAGTGCCATCGTCGGCGGCACAGGATTTTCAGAATTTCAGCTTCCCGACATTGTTTACGGCCCGGTCGATGGGCTATAAGGTGAGCGGTGGTGTAGAGCGGAACGGCATTCAGTTGCAGCTCCATTTCAGTAGCTTCCGGCAAACGTATTCCTATGAAATCGCTAATAATAGCTACCTCGTCAAACCCGACGATAAAGGACAATACGAAACCGTGCGCCAGGGCGACAGGGTAGAGGAGAACCGGAAATTTTCGATGCTGGGTATCGGCGTTTCCAGGCAGCTGCGTTGGGGGCATTCGCCGGTCAGCCGGTTTTATGCCGCTTTCGGAGCGGAGTATTCACATGATTTAAAGAGTAGCCAAAGCCTCGGGTGGATTAGCCTCGGCTTGGGAAAACAATTTGCCGTAAGCCGCCATACAGCGTTCAGCATTGGACCATTCGCCGAGTTTAGTCCGGTGAAGGTCAAAGGTACCGAAAACCCGTTCTACTATCAGCCGTACCGCGTGGGGATATCGGCAGGGCTTCGTTTCGTGCGACCCTGAACCGCTCACAGGTCAAGTCCCGGTAACCACACTACCGGGACTTTTTTATGCCCCGATTTTTTTCTGAACCGCTTTCGTTTCGATCTGATTAAAAAATACTTACATTTACGGGCACGTGCCCGTAAATGTTTTTTATGTTTTCTTGACCGCCGACCATAGACCATACTGACTATTCCTGACAACGCCTGACTATACCTGACTATACCTGACAACACCTGACCATCCTACCCCATGACCCCATCACCCACAAGAAGAGATTTCATTGCAACCGGTCTGGCCGCGATGGCCGGAGCTGGGCTTTCTGCTGCGTTTTCGCCGGTATTCGGAAAAGCGGTGAAGCCGGCCGACAAGATCCGCCTTGGTATTATCGGCACCGGTTCGAGAGGCTCCGGCCTGGCGACGCTCATCCGCGAAATGCCCGATTATGCGTTGGTTGCCTGCTGCGATATCATCCCCGAAAACCTGCAAAAGGGCCTGAGCCTCGCCGCCGGCAATGCCAAAGGCTATACCGATTACCGAAAGCTGCTCGATGACAATTCCATCGATGCCGTCGTGATTGCTACGCCGCTTTACCTGCATTACCCGATGGCCGTGGCCGCGTTGCAGGCTGGAAAGCACATTTATCTTGAAAAATCGATGACCTACGACATCCCGCAGGCGATCGATCTGGTGAAAAAGGTCAAAGCTTCGGGGCTTGTGTTTCAAATCGGGTACCAGTACCGCTATTATGGTCTTTACCACCGGGTGAAAGAGATTATGAAGGAAAACTGGCTGGGGAAAATCACGCATTTCGAATGCCAGTACAATCGCAATTCGAACTGGCGCTTTCCGGTGAAAGACCCGAAAATGGAACGCGCGATCAACTGGCGCATGTATCGCGAGTACTGCGGTGGCCCGCTCTCGGAGCTTTGCGCGCATGAGATCGACGTCGTCAATTACCTGACCGACAGCCACCCGGTGAAGGTGGTCGGCCTGGGCGGTATCAACTACTGGAAGGATGGCCGGGATACCTACGACAACATCCGAACCGTTTACGACTATCCCAACGGCGTGAAAGCAAGCGTGACCTCGGTGTTGTCCAATGCCTATAATGGTTACAGCATCCGCATTCTCGGCGATAAAGCGACGGTCGAGATCCTTCGCGACAAGGCATTCATTTATCCGGAAATCACCAACAACGCGAAAGGCGTGGTCGATGGCGTTACCGGCGCCACCATTGCTGTTAAGACGCAGGGTAAAGGTGTGGAGGTGAAGTTCGGCAAGGCAGGTGAAGAACAACTGGAACCTACCGTGTTTGCCCTGAAAGATTTCGCGGAATGTGTGAGAAACAAGAAGGAGCCGATTTCAAACGTCGAAACCGGTCGCGACGGCTCTATTGCGATTCATATGGGCAATGCGGCAGCCGATACCGAGAAGGTACAACACTGGAAACCTGAATATTCGGCCTGATGAAACGGCGGCGGCAGTTGGTTGGGCTGGGGATAGCAGTGTGCTTTGTAATGAGTGCATTACGTCCCGCGACGATACCCCGTGTCCACCGGATCAGCGGCCAGGCACAGGGTACCACCTATGCCGTTACCTGGTATGCCGATGGGGTATCAGTAACCCAAATACAGATAGACAGTATTTTCAAAAGCCTCGACGCATCGCTCTCCATCTATCAACCAGGCTCATTGATCAGCCGGTTCAACGAATCGGAGGGAGGCATAGAAATGGACCGGCATTTGGCATTTGTCGTAGAGAAATCCATGCAGATTTACCGGGAAACAGGAGGCTTGTCCGACATTACCGTGTATCCGCTTGTACGCGCGTGGGGTTTTGGAGTAAAAACTGCGGACGCGATGCCCGACAGCGCTGCCATTCGACTGCTACTGCGATGTGTAGGATCTGATAAATTGAAGATCGCGGGCGGCAGGCTCGTGAAAACGGTTCCTTGCGTTCAGATAGACGTCAACGGTATTGCGCAAGGCTATTCGGTGGATGTGGTGGCGAAGTTCCTGGAAGCGCGCGGAATCGAAAATTATATGGTGGAAGTGGGAGGGGAGATCCGCACCAAAGGCCGCAAACAGCCTGGGAATGAGCCGATGAAGATTGGTATTGAAACGCCCTCGGCCCATGCTTTCGACGCACCGGCCATTCGCGAGGTGATCAGCATCGGTAATGGCGCGGTTACCACTTCGGGTAGCTACCGCAAGTACAGGGAATCGGGCGGCAAGCGGCTTTCCCACATTATCGATCCCCAAACCGGTTTTCCCGTCCAGCGCGAGATCATCAGTGCAACCGTAGTGGCCCCCGAAGCGATCACCGCCGACGGCTTCGACAACGCGCTGCTCGCCGCGGGCGTCGACGGGGCGTTTGAAATACTCCGTACTCACCCGGAAATGGAAGCGTATTTCATTTATCGGAAACCGGACGGTACCGTTGGCGATACGGCTTCGGCGGGGTTCGGGAAGTACATTGTGTTGACGGCCGAGTGAATAACAGCGAAGCGCAACGCTAGCTTAGCCCCGGAGGGGCGTTCTGTTTGTAGCATAAATTGCCAACCGAGGTATTGGGCTCCGGAGGAGCCTCCTGAATGCCCCCATGTCGTCAAACAGGACACCCATCCGGGGTGAAACGTTAGTCGCAACATATTGCTATAAACAGGTTGCCTCCCGGGGCGGCACTTGGGCCAACTTTGCGTTCTTGCTTCATAACCAGCATTTTCCCTTTTCGAGAACGTTATCGGTACTATTTCCGGCAAATGCCATGGATACCTATTAAAATCCTTGTAACATTGTTATAAGCCAAAATTAAATACTGCCGGATGCCTGAAACGCATCATAAATAACTTCGCAGCCGCATTGCGTAGGAAGGGCTACCATGTCCCGATTTTGGCTTTCCGTCCCGGAGAATTTCATTTTTCATTTCCTAACCATAATCTTATGCATGTAAAACTACCCACCCATCCCTGGGCCCGTATTCTTGTTCTTTTCGCATGCCTCAGCCCGTTATGGCTCCACGGACAAAGTCTGAGGGATGTTACCGGCGTGATTACCGACAGTTTGAACAAACAGGGCCTGCCCGGCGTCACCGTCGTGGTGAAAGGTACGCAGCGGGGCACTACTACCGATGCCGAGGGGCGTTACGCTGTGCAAGCGGCTCCGTCGGATGTGCTGACATTCAGCTATGTAGGTTATGTGACGAAGGAAGTGGCTGTCGGGAACCAGTCGGTGATTGAAATTGCCCTGCAACCAAGTACCAACGCACTCGATGAACTGGTGGTAGTCGGCTATGGCACGATGAAGAAGAGCGACCTCACCGGCGCGGTGATCCGCATCGATTCGAAGACATTCAAGAACCAACCGATGACGCAGCTTACCGATATGCTGACGGGCACCGTGGCGGGTTTCAATGCCAATCAGGCTACCTCGGCGGCGGGAGGAAGCTCTTTGCAGATTCGCGGACCGAAGTCGCTGACAGCCAATTCGAGCCCGATGGTGGTGATGGACGGCGTGATCTTCAACGGCAGCATCGCCGACATTAACCCGGCCGACATTGAAACCATGGACATTCTCAAAGACGCCAGCTCTGCGGCCGTCTTTGGTGCGCGGGCCGCAGGAGGGGTAATCCTGATCACGACGAAAAAAGGTGCTACGGGCAAACCGGTTATCAATGTATCGGCCAACGTCGGTACCGCGCAGACGACCCATGATTTCAAGCCTTTTGACAAAGATGGCTATCTTACTTTCCGCCGCGACCTGCTGCGTGCTACCAATCCCGACCGTCCGTCTTTTTATTACGACAATCCGGGTGCGCTACCGGCGGGTGTCTCGCTCGAACAATGGCGCACTGCGAGTAACAACCCGCAAGCCGACAATACCCAGGAATGGCTCAGCCGCCTGCGCTTTTTTCCGATCGAAACCGAAAACTATCTGGCCGGGAAAACGGTGGATTGGTACAAAGAGGTGATCCGCACTGGATTGCGGCAGAACTACGACGTGAGCATCGGCGGCGGTTCGCAAAATGTGACTTACTACTGGTCACTGGGCTATCAAAACAACGAAGGCATATTGAGAGGCGACAAATTTTCGACGATCCGTTCGCGCCTCAATGTGGACTTCAAAGTGACGGACTGGCTTAATGTGGGGGTAAACAGCCAGTTTGCCGACCGCGACGAAAGCACCGTTCCGGCTAATCTGGGGCAAATGTTCATCATGAGCCCGTATGGTTCAATGTTTGACGAGAACGGTAATGCCATGTGGTACCCGAACAGTTTCGCGGTGGCCAATCCGCTGATCAATTATTATGGCCAGGACAGGATGAAAAAGGTCAACACGCTGTTTGCCTCGCTGTATGGTAAGATTAAGCTGCCTTTTGGATTTGATTACAAAATATCCTTCCAGCCGCGGTACGAGGCTTCGAAGGATTACAATTTCTGGTCGTCCAACACCCTCGATGGCGGCTCCACGCGCTCCGGCGGGTACAGCACGCGGGCGGACGCGTCCACGTACGAGTACATTCTCGACAACCTCCTGCATTGGAACAAGCAGTTCGGGGTCCACCAGTTCGATGTAACGTTGCTGTACAGCGCCGAGCGTAACCGGGGATGGTATTCCAAAATGGCGAACCAGGGTTTTGTGCCCAATCAGAACCTGGGCTTCCACGGGATGCAATACGGCACCAGCCCGGCCATGGAGACGAACGACACCCAGATTACCGGCGACGCGGCCATGGCGCGGCTCAATTACACATTGTTTGATAAATACCTGATCACGGCGTCGGTTCGCAGGGACGGCTTCTCGGCATTTGGTACCAAGCAACCTAGGGCGGTTTTTCCCGCTGCCGCCGTGGCCTGGAAGATTTCCGAGGAGAAGTTCTTCCACATCGATTTTGTGAGCCAGATGAAGCTCCGCTTGTCATGGGGCGTGAACGGTAACCGGGATATAGGGGCTTATTCGGCGCTGGCGCAACTGCTTTCGGCGATGTATTACGATGGTACGAATGTGCAAGTGGGCGTTTACAACACTTCGCTCGCGAATCCAAACCTGGTTTGGGAGAAAACGAAGTCCATCAATATCGGTATGGATCTGAGTTTGCTTAAAAACCGCATCGATCTGAGTATGGAGTATTACGATATGACCACTACCGATCTGCTCATGAAACGCCTTTTACCGGAGATTACCGGTTTCAAGGACATTACCACCAATCTGGGACTCCTGGGCAACAAGGGTTTTGAAATGACCATCAACACCATCAACACCGAGCAGGCCAATTTCTCGTGGCGCAGCGGGCTGGTGTTTTCTTTTAACAGGAACAAAATCAAACGGTTGTTCGGTGATTACAAAGAGGAGACCGTGGATGGTAAAACCGTTACGAGGGAGCTTCCCGATTATTCCAACGAATGGTTCCCGGGGCAGGCGATTGACCGTGTTTGGAACTATAACGTGACGGGCATCTGGCAAACGGCCGAAAAGGATGCCGCGGCGGTTTACAAATTGCAGCCCGGTGATTTTAAAGCGGAGGATGTGGATGGCAACGGCAAGTACGAGGCGTTGCTGGACAAGCAGTTTATCGGCTATCGTCAGCCGCGTTTCCGGATCGGCTTGCGGAATGAATTTACATTCTGGAAAAACTTCACCGCCAGCATATTTCTCCGGAGCGAGCTGGGGCATATTGCACCCTTCGCGGAGGGCCTGCGCGCAGGTGGTTCCGATACCTACGACCGCCGGAATACGAACGATTTCCCGTACTGGACGCCCGATAATCCGACCAACGAATATGCCAGGCTGAATACCAACACCAATGTTTTCGGGGGTGGGATCAAGGTTTACAAAAAGCTTTCGTTCCTGCGCTTGCAGGATTTGAATGTGGGCTATTCGTTACCGGCCGATCTTTCCAAGAAGCTGAAAGTGAACAACGTCCGCGTTTTCGCTTCCGCGCGTAACCTCCTCACGTTCACCAAATGGCCGGGTTGGGATCCCGAAGCCTGGGATAGTGACGGTACCAACGTTCCGATGCCCAAAAATTTCACCGTCGGGCTTAATCTCTCATTGTAAACGGCTACTAACCTGAGCATTATGAAAATCTTTCGATACCTCATATTATTTGTTTTGCTGCTAAGCCAGTCGGCCTGCGACAAGGACTGGCTGAAACCGGAACCGCTGTCGTTTTTCAGTCCGGAGAATGTATTCGTGGACAAGGCCGGGATGGAGGCGTTGCTCATTACCATGCGCAAGGACCTGAAAAACGAAAGTACCGGCACGATGCCCAACCTGACGATGGAATTTGCAGCCTCCGACCTGGCCTCGCCCTGGTCGCAGCTTGATTTTTACAACCTGACACCGAATACCGACCAGTACTACCGCTTCCTGACGATGTTTACGGTTATTTATGCTTCCATAAAAAACTGTAATGTGCTCATCAGCAGGATTGACGATATCAAGTGGCCCTCGGATCAGGAGCGGAATGCTATCCTCGGGGAGGCGCTCTGGCATAGGGCTTACTGGTATTACCGCCTGGTAAATTCCTATGGCGATGTGCCGTTTCTGAGCGGTGAAATACAGGAAGCCAAGCTCGATTTTAAAACCCACAGCCGCTGGACAATCCTGGAAAAGATCAAAACAGACGTTGAATTCGCCGCCGAATGGCTACCGGTCACTGCAAAACCGGGTGTGATTACCAAAGGCGCGGCGAATCATTTACTGACCAAGATCTACCTCGCCAATCTGGAATACGACAAGGCCATTGAGGCTGCCAACAAGGTAATTAACGGTCCGTATGCCCTGATGACCCAACGTTTCGGGATCGATGCGACGAAAGGTTATCGTAACCTGATCTGGGACTTGCACCGGGCCAAGAATTTCAGCATTGCTCAAAATACGGAGACGATCCTGGCGTCTATCGACCGTTACGAGGCGCCGCCGGCCGCGCGCTCCGTAGGGTTGTATACGATGCGGCTTTACAATTGCCAGTGGTTCCAGCCGCAGGTGCTCGACAGCCAGGGCAAGCCGGGCATGGTTGCCAGCGGTCCTATGTACGATTCGCTGGGCAGGGGTAATGCCAACATCCGGTTAACGGGCTACTATCAGTATGATATCTGGGCATATAAAGGCAGCACGTGGCGCAATACGCCCGATTTACGGCGTGCCGATATCAATTGGGTGGATATTCATGAATTGAAATACAACAACCCTGCATCCGTCGATTTTGGAAAGCCGGTTAATACTAAATTTCTCGCCGCGCAGGTGGATACGTTCAAGCACGTATACGCGATGCCGCATTACATTATGTACAATCCGCAGGACGACCCGAAAGCGACACCCATGGGCGGTAATGGCGACTGGTATATTTTCCGCCTGGCCGAAACCTATCTGCTCCGCGCCGAGGCCTATTTCTGGAAGAATCAGCCAGCATTGGCGGCGGCTGATATTAATAAAGTCCGCGAGCGCGCAAATGCATTGCCCATTGCGGCAGGCGAGGTGTCGATCGACTTTATCCTGCATGAGCGTGCGCGCGAGCTGTTTGCCGAAGAGCCGCGGCATTCGGAACTGGTCAGGATTTCGTATATCATGGCCAAAGCCGGCCTGAACGGGTACAGCCTGACCAATTTTAGCGAAAAGAATTACTATTTCGACCGGGTAATGCGGTATAACAATACCTACGAGAAGAAAATACAACTGCTGGGCAACACCGCGAATATGGCGCCATTTCACGCGCTTTGGCCGATCCCTTCGCTGGTGATTACAGCTAATACCAAGGGTGTAATCAACCAGAATGTCGGGTATGATGGTGCGAGCCGGAATGTCCCGCCGCTGACGAAGATCGAGTAAAAGTGTATTCGCATTGAAAGGTAAAAGGGCCATCACGCACACGTGATGGCCCTTTTTTGGGAATAGTATTAGATTTTATCAGAACAGAACTGGTCTTTTCGAAACATAAACCGTGCCGCTCCGATTGACCTGGTCGCAAAATTCGAAGGTATTTCCCTTCCCGCACAGTGGTGCGGAGCCGGTCACGTAGAGCCGCGATTTTTCATCAAAATATACGCTCACTAACTGATGCCGGGCGGGAAGTTCGATTTTTCGTCCACTTTCAGATTTAATGCCGATGGTGTGAAGATAGCCCTCCTCGGTCTGAATCAGGTCGATTTCAAACCGGATGCCGTTGCCGGAGTAAGCATAATTGATAGGTACCTTAAAATCTTCCATATCCCAACGCGCCGTAGACCGCTCCCAACGCAGCCCGCGATCCGTACTGAACCAGGTGGGTAGCATGCCGAATTTATTGTCGAACACGCTGGCGCCGGTTCTCTGGGTTTCCATCACATAGAGTGTATCCTGCTTTTCCATAAAGGCAAACAGGCCTACGCGGGCATTGTAGTTGCCCTTTGTCCAGCTTTTGCCCTTATCGGTTGTTACAAACACTTCGAAGCCGGTTGTAATGGTGAGCGTATCGTCGATGTTACCGTGTACCGCCTTGATATCACGGTTATCCGGCGACCTTAATACGTACCAGTCGGGGTGTTTGAGCATGGTCTCCGGTGCCGGCGCGTCGTTATCATCGCGGCAGCCAAGGAATGTCAGGAGCGAGAGCAGGATTATAAATGATTTTTTCATGGATAGCAGATAAGCATAAGTTTTGTATCGGTTACAATTTAACTACTGTACTGCTATCCTGTACGGGGTCATCGTGAATTATTTGTTAATTTTTTATCACTCCCCCGCCAGCCGCTGCAAATCCGAATAGGCCAACCGGTAGTTCAGCTGCGCCGCGAGCAAATCGGCTTCGGCTTTGGCCAGCAGCGAACGCGTGTTGAGGATGTCCGCTTCCAGGTTCAGGCCGGACGCCTGCTTGTCGGATTGCACTTTGAGCTCTTCCGCGCGGTATTTGACCGCTTTCTCGGCGACGGCGATCAGCGCGGTCGCTTGCGTGAGCTTGCGGTGGGTTTTCGAAACATCATTTTTGACCTGATTTTGGGTATTAATCAGGTTTTCGCGTGCCTGCTGGCTCAGGAAATGCCGTTGGCGGATAACCTGCTTGTTGGATACCAGGTCCTGGATATTCCATTTAAGTTGCGCGCCGACAAACGGATTGTTGTTCGGGAAAAGCAGGTTACCGGTCTGGTAGGAATAACCCGCTACCAGGCCGATGTCGGGCCGGTTGCTTTGCTCAGCCGCGCGAATGGCCTTCTGCGTTTTGATTTCCGTCAGACTCGCGATTTTGATATCGTAGTTGGTCGTGGCCGCGTTCGTCAAATAGCTATCCAGTGAGCCGACAGCCGTAGCTGCGGCAGCAGCGGGAGGAATGGCGATGCCGGCGACCGGCGCGAGCGTGATACTATCCGCGTCGATGCCGGTTAGTTGTTTCAAATCGGCGGTGTAGTCTTCGGTTTGAATGCGGAGTTTCAGGAGATTTTGCTCTTCGTCGGCAATATTCGCTTGCAGGCCGGCTTTGTTTACGTCGATGGTTTTACCTGAAAGCAATGCACTTTCCACATCATACAGTCGCATTTGCGCCAGCTTGATTTTCGCATTCGCCTCGTCCTGCTGCTTTTGGGTGATCAGCAAACCATAATACACTTTCTCGATCGCCTGCCTGATTTGTAACGATGCCCTGGATTGCTCGTGGCGCGCCAGCTCGACATCCGTTTTAGCCACTTCGATGCCGGTCTTGATCTTCCCAAGCTGGGTAATCGGCTGGTAAAGTGTTACACCTGCATTGAAATTGTGGTGTTTACCCAAAGGAAAAGTCTTTTCCTCATTGGGCAATGCAATGCTCGTTCCGCCGAGGGGCAGCGCGCCGAATGAGCCCTGCTCGATCACCAGCTGGCCAAGATTGGCATTGTACTGGTAAGACGAGCTCACCGACGCGACCGGGTATCGCTTGATCGCGTCTTCGGCTACTTTAGCTTCCTTTTCGGCTACCTGCAACTTGCGCACATTCAGCAGATGGTTGTTCTGCAACGCCATTTCCACGGCCTGTTCGAGCGTAAGCGGTTGCGCCTGCTGGGCATACGCGGGAGCAAGGGCAGCCGCGCAGAGTGTGAGTATCGGGAATATCAGCTTAGTTTTCATGGTGTTCAGCAACAGGTGTTACCATCAGGTCTTTTTTATCATGCGGTTTGATCATCGCGATGTACAGCACGGGCACCGTGAGCAGCGCCATCACCATCGACCAGATCACCCCGACGGCGATTACGCTCG
This sequence comes from Dyadobacter sp., assembly GCF_017744695.1. Classification (GTDB taxonomy): domain Bacteria; phylum Bacteroidota; class Bacteroidia; order Cytophagales; family Spirosomataceae; genus Dyadobacter. The sequence continues at coordinate 652,442 of NZ_JAGIAS010000002.1, read as the reverse complement.
CGAGCGGGCTCCACATCGGCGAACCCGACAGGATCATCGGCAGCACGCCGATCGCCGCGGCCATCGCTGTTAGGAATATCGGGCGCAAACGACGCTTACCGGACTCGATGGCGGCCGTGCGGATGTCCATGCCGTGGCCCAGCAGCTCGTTGGTATGATCGACCAGGATGATCGCATTCCGTACGACGATCCCCGAGAGGCTGATCAGGCCCACAAATGCAGTGAAACCGAAGTTGTTATGCGTGATATAGAGACCCACCAATGCGCCAAACAGGCTGAGCGGAATCGTGAGCATCACGAGTGCGGCTTCTTTGAGGCTGCGGAACTGAAACAGCAGGATGAAGAAAATCAGTACGAGGCTGATCGCTAGCACGACCATCATCTGACTGAACGTCTCGTTTTTGTTGAACTGCTCGCCGCCGTATTCGATCCGGTATCCTGCGGGTAAAGGAATGTCGGCGATTTTGCCCTTCACTTCCTTGACCAACTCGGCAGGAAGGACGTCGTCTTCGGTTTCACTCAGGATGGTGAGCGTCCGTACGCCGTTTCGGTGCATGATCTTGCCGGTTTGCCATTGCGGTTTCAGGTCGGCGATCTGGCGCAAGGGCACGTTGGCATCGGTTACCGGCGAGGCCAGGTAGATATTTTCCAGGTTATCGGACGACTGGCGGTTACGCTCGTCGAGGCGGAAAACAATGTCGAGCGGGTTGTTGCCTTCATACATCGTCGAAATGGGGGCGCCGTTGAAACCGGTATACACCATTTGTGAAATGCTGCCCGTAGTAAAGCCGAGCTTGTTTGCCTCGTCTTTGAGCTGAATGCTGATGCCGTAATAATCCTCGCGGAAATCAGGGCGGACCATCGCGCTGCCTTTCGCACTTTTGAGAATTTCCTGCACCTGCAAACCGATTGCTTTGAGGCGGGCAACGTCGTCGCCCACAATGCGTACTTCCACCGGTGATTTATAAGGCGAGCCCTGCTGCATCAGTTTTACCTGCGGCGAACCTTCGGGGATCAATGCGGCCACCTTACCTTCAAGTTCGTGCGCGAATGCCTCGGCTGTTTTCTCGTCGGTGGTATTGATCAGGATTTGTGCATAGTTGGTGACAGGCACTTCGGGCGAGAAGTTATAGTAAAATCTCGGTGCGCTTGTTCCGGTGAACGTCGCGTAGGAGGTTACACGCGGGTCGCCTTTCACGAGTTTCTCCGCTTTCAGGATAGCCTGGCCGGTTTGGTCAAGCTTGGTGCCGGTCGGCATCCACAGTTCGATCACAAACTGGTTCCGTTCGGCCGCCGGGAAGAACTTTTGCTTAATGCCCTGGTATACAAAAAGCGACAGCACTACGGTGAGCAAACTGACGCCAATCGTCAGTCCTGAATGCCTCACGCACCATTCGAGGGCGGCATTGTAGCCGTTCTGCATGCGGTCGAGCAAGGTAATGCGTTTCTTTTTATCGGCTTCCTCCGCGCTGTGGTCGTGGAGGCCTTTTTTGATGAAGGTATAGCAGAGTAGCGGCGTCAGGATCATCGCCACGATGAACGACGCTGCCAATGCAATAGCGACCGTCACGGGCAACGCGTGGATGAATTCGCCTACGGAGCCAGTCAGGATAACCATCGGCATGAACGAGGCGATAATGGTTACCGTAGCGGCAAGGACCGGGATGACCAGGTCGGTGGCGCTGCGCCAGGCGGCTGTCCAGCGGTCGATGCCCTCGTCGAGCAATTCCACGTAATTATCCGCGATCACAATGGCGTCGTCGACCACCATACCCAGCACGACGATCAATGCGGCGAGCGACACCTGGTGCAGCTCAATGCCAAATGCATTCAGCAACGCGAACGTTACCGCGATCGTCATCGGGATGGCCATTGCGGCTACGGCGGCAATGCGGATCGGCAGGAGGAGGATCACGACGATCACTACCGAGAAAATGGCCAGGAAAAATTCACGGATAAAGTGCGTAATGTTTTCATCGACGAGCTTCGGCTGGTTGACGATCGTCGTCAGGGTGACGTCCGCGGGAAGCAACTTCTCTACCTCGGCCAGTTTTTCGTTTACCTCTTCCCCGAACTTCACGATGTTGTTCCCTTCCTGCATCTGGATGGCGAGCATCATCGCATTACGGCCATTTACGGTGGTTTTGCTGGTCGGTTCCGCATATTCACGGTTCACCTGCGCAATGTCGCCCAGCCTGATCAATTCCCCGGTTTTCGAGGCGCCTACGATCTGATTGGCGATCTCGTTTTCGGTATTGTAATAGCCCGACGTGTACAGTGGCGTCTGGCTTGTTGCGGTTTTGATATCTCCTGTCGGACTAATCACATTCTGCGATTGCAGGACCTGCACGACGGACGACAGCTTGACATTATATTGAGAAAGCTTCTCGGAGCTTGAAGTGACCGTGATCTGCTCTTTCTGCTCACCGATGCGCTTGATTTTGGACACTGATTTGACGGTCCGGAGAACGTCCTCCAATTTCTGGGTATATTCTTTGAGCTGCGCATAGGTCGCCTTGTCGCTTTCGATGCCGATCACCAGCGCTTCGGTATCACCGAAATCGGAGTTCACGATCGGGCCGCGGACGCCTTTGGGGAAATCTACTTGCTTGGCTACCAGCAGCTGGTGGCGCAGCTTGCTCCAGAACACATCCGGGTTCTTTACATTTTCACCTAATTCCACATTCACAACCACCATGCCGTCCTGGGAAGTCGAATAGGTTTTGTCCTTGCGGATTTCTTCAAACTGAAAAAGATATTGTTCGAGTTTCTTGGTCACCTGGTCTTCCACTTGCGCGGAGTTGGCGCCGGGGAAATAGGCGAGGACCAGACCTTGCCGGACGGTGATTTTCGGGTCTTCACGCCGGGGCATGTTCAGCAGCGAATAAACGCCTACCGCAAACACCAGCAGCAATACCGACAGCGTCACCTGCGGATATTTCAGGGATGATTTGACAAAGTTCATAACGCAGCTTATTGGGTGATGGAAATGGCGGTGCCGTCGGTGAGTTTGTGCTGCCCGCCGGTTACCACTCGGTCGGTTTCGGTGATGCCGGAAGTGATCTCGATCTGGTTGTCGGTCAGTTGCCCGAGGCTAACTTTTCGCTTCAACGCGATTTTGCGGTCGGGATCGGCCACGAAAACGTAGCTCTGGTTGTCGAGGTCACGCAGAACGGCCTCGGTAGGCAGTACCAGCGCTTTTTTGGACTGGTTGGATGCCAATGTCACTTCGGCGATCATGCCGGGACGGATCAGCAGTTTGGGATTTTGGAGGGCTATTTTAATGGTAAATGCCCGGGAGGCTGCATCGGCGGCAGAACCTACTTCGATCACTTTTCCTGTAAACGTCTCGCTCAGCGACGATACAAGTACTTTCGCGTCCTGGCCGAGTTTGATATTGTGCAATTCACTTTCGGGAATATACGCATTCACTTTCACCGTGCGGATGTCCGACACGACGAACAGCGGGGTACCCACGCCGACGATCTCACCGACCTCCGCCATCTTTTTCAGCATGACGCCGCTGATAGGGGCAAACAGCTTGGTATCCGAAAGGTTTTTCGCATGGAGCTTCTCCTGCGCACGTGCCTGCTGCAAGCCGAAACCGACTTTGGCAAAATCGCTTTCGCTGAGGCTGCGACGGTTGTGCATTACTTTCAGACGGTCGTATTCGTCCTGTACCTGAGCTACTTGCACGTCGGCTATTTCCTTGGCAATGCTGTAATTACCGGGATCGAGGCTTGATAGCAGCTGACCTTGCTTCACCAGCTGGCCTTCGGCGGCGGCGATGTAGTTGATCTTTCCGCCGACCATAAAACCGAGGCGTACCGTTTTGTTGCCTTCGATGTTGCCGCTGACAGAGATCTGGTTGTTGGCGGAAATGTTCTGCGCCTGCCTGGTTACGACCGGTAGCGGCTTTTCAACAGATTTGGCCTGGTCGGCGGGTTTGTTACAGCCCGCGAGCGTAGCCATCGTGAGAATGAGATAGATAGGATTGCTTTTCATAAGAATGGACGACCGTTAGGTTTAATATCCTGGTGCAAAATTGGCCCCGATTGATGGCAATGCTTTTGATCTAAATCAAAAAGTAACCTAATATTGAAAAAATATCAAACTTTTCCCGCTCTGATCCGGCTCAGCGTCTCCTGTGTAATGCCGAGATAGGAAGCAATATGCCCTAACGGCACCCGGAGCATAATGTCGGGGAATTTTTCGAGCATCGAATTGTAGCGTTCCTGTGCCGATTGGAACTGGATCGAATACAATTTATCCGAAAATGTTTTCACGGCATTGATCATCACGAGACGGCTCAGTTTCTGCAACGCCTGGGAGCCGTCGATGACTTTTTCGAGGTCGGGATAAGGAATGGTCCGGATCGTGGCTTGTTCCAGCACTTCGACACCGTAGGGCGACGGGCTGTTGAAAAAAGCACTTTCGATGGAGACAAAAAAAGAGCCTTCGACCATAAATGAATGGGTGATATCCTTGCCGTCTTTAATATAGTAGGTCCGCACAACGCCCTTTTCGACATAAAACACTTTTTGCGAAAAGTTGCCCGGGGATAACAACGGGTGGCCTTTCGGTAATTCTTCCTGCCTGAAAGCTCCCTGCACCTGTGCTTCCATTTCGGGGGACAATATGATGTGTTGTTTCAGGTAGAGAATCAGATCCATAGGGAAAATACAATGACCGGCGGCCTTTAAGCGATGGTTCTAACATAGCTATTTCCCGCGAGATCCCCGCGGATTGTGCCGGATTTAGCTCGGGTTTCGCCGGGTTTAAACCCAAACCTGCCTGATGTGTAGTGGATTACACGGGCCGTTGGATCTGCATTAGTTTTGAAATGTCAAACGACTACTATACATTTTTTAACTAAATCATTTCCATGAAAACTTTCAAATTACTTACCATCCTATCCGTTTTAAGCATCACTATCTTTTCCGGTTGCAGCAAAAAGAACGATGACGTAAATCCTGACCCGGCGACTGGCACGGTGGGGTTCAAAGTGAAGGTGGACGGCAAGGAGTACGCCCCGGATTACGCCTATGCGTTGGCGAACTTCCCAGCCAACGATCTCTATTACGCGATTTACGGACTCGACAGCAAAACGAGTGATATAGTGGCCATTGCGTTGCCCAAGACAGTGAAGGAAGGTACATTTCCAATTGAAAAGGTGAATTTTGCGATGGCGACATTCAATAAGCAGGATTTCTCCACGATAAACGGCGGCAGCGGCACGATCACCATCACCAAGAGGACAGATACGAACGTTCAGGGGACTTTCAGCTTCACGGCCGTCGACGCAACGGGCAAACTATCACGCACACTGACGGACGGCAGTTTTAACGTGAATGTACGCTAGACTGCCGCAATCTGTCATTTCTTCCCCGACCTCAGTATGAACACTTTTGCTTCCTTTAATCCGCCCGTTGGCCAGGAGAGCGCCAAACAGCCTGCCAACATATCAGTCCATTTTATGGGCAGGACCATTACCATCGGTGCCGAAAACATCACCTTCCTCGAAGGCGATGGTAACTACACCTACGTATATACCTGTGCGGGCAGGAGATACCTGATCTGCAAAACACTGAAATGGCTGGCCCGCAAGCTCGATAATAACTTCATCCGCGTACACAAGTCGTTTCTCGTGAACGCCGACTACGTGATTAGCTGCGCAGAAGACGGTCGGGCCCTTAAAATGCGCTGTGGTAACGAAGCGGTGGTAAGCCGTCGTAAAACAAAGGAAATCATCGGCATTTTCGGAGAGCGGGTGCAGCGTATCAGCGCGTGAGCAAGCCTTTTTCACCAATCATTTTGACCAACGCGTCCGAAATTTTCGCATGCCCGGATGCCTTGATGTGTCCGTCGACCGGATAATAATCCCGAGCTGTGAGGAATTCGTCGGTGTGCAGGAAAAACAAATGCTGATCGCCGTTTTGCTGCGCTTCCGCCTCAAATGCGCGGATCATTTCGGGGCGCGTATAGCGGCCGTCGAGGTGCATCACCACGATATTGCCTTTGTAAAACTTCCGGATCTTGGCCAGGGACTTGAAGAAATATGTTGCCTGGTACTTCGCTTCCGCGGGCGTTTTAATGTCCGGCGGCGTCACGACGTCGAGTTGCGTGCCTTTCACCCAGGACGACAATGCGCCGCCGATTTCCCGGCTGACTTCCACGGGGCTGGTCCAAATGCGTTTGAGCAAGTCCTTTTCGCGGACGAAAAAGTAGGTGTAGCGCATCGGGTAGTAAGTTTCGTTGATGCGGTTGAAAGTCGCGGTGTTGGCAAACGACCGCGGCGTCAGCTGTTGCGGCTCGTTGCGCGGTTCATTGCGGGCTTCGTTTTCTTCGAGGTCGTTATCACAGTATTGCAGCACGACCAGCCTGACGGAATCCCGCTTGATTTTGGAGAAAAGCAGCATTTCGCGGTATGTGCCGTAAGACGAAATCCCGGCATTCAGGGTTTTAACGCCCAGCTTCCGGCCAGTCAGGTCGGCGTAGGTCTGGTTTTCGTCCACGCCCCATCCCATGGTAAATGAATCGCCCAGAAAAACCAGTTCGGGTTTATCGAGAGAGCTTTCGTCATCGCGTACGCCAAAACTGTTGATTTTGAATGTATTGCTATATTCCAGGCTGGAATGCACGCCTTCGCTGTTGGGGCGTAACACATAGCCGAGGTCGGGCGAATAGCTGGCGAAATGCCGGTTGAATTGGATCACATCACGGTAATTGATCCACTTTTCAAGTACACCCACTTCATGCCGGTCGGTTTTCTGATTGACTTCGATCGTGTGCCGGATGTAAAACCAGGAAGCCGTTTCCGCAAGCACGAGGATCAGCAGCGCCGTCCAGAAAGGCATTTTCAGCAGGCGGGTAACGGACCAGCAGAGGAGTACAAATGCAATGGGAACCAATGCTTTGAATAGCAGGATGGTCGAAACGAAGTGTGTGAATAATTGCCATCGGTACACTGTAATGGCCAGGAGCAGATAACCTGAAAACACGGCAATCGCCCCGATTTGTTTTTGCGTCATAGAATCACTGTAAGGATTTAGGTGCGGCAATTTAACCGCTTACTCAAAATCTAGACACACAAAATGATCGATATATTTCATGTTATTCTCTTATTTTTTATAAAATATTTATAATTAATTGATAGTCTGGCTGCTAGAAAGTAAGAGATGTAAAAAACGGGTTACACTCTCGTATAACCCGTTTCTGTGTAGCAGTATGTGCTGAAATTATTTCAAAGCCTCGCGGATCGCGGCACCTGCTTGAAGGAGCGCACCTTGTACGGCTGGGACATTGGCCAGTGGGTTGAGCAAGCCATAGTCGTGGATCAGACCCTGGTATCTTGCCAATGTGGTTTTAACGCCGGCAGCTTCCAGTTTGCGGGCATATGCCTCGCCTTCGTCACGGAGAACGTCGTTTTCAGCGGTTTGCACCAGGGCAGGGGGCAGGCCTTGCAACTGTTCGGCCGTAGCTTGCAATGGGGAAGCGTAGCGGTGTTTTCTTTCTTCGGGGTTGGTGGTGTAGTTATCCCAGAACCATTTCATCATGTTTTTGGTCAGGAAGCGGCCTTCGGCAAACTGGTTGTAGGAAACAGTTTCGAAGTTCGCGTCGGTTACCGGCCAGAGCAGTACCTGCAATTTGATTTCGGGGCCGTTGTTGTCTTTGGCTTTCAAGGCAGTAACGGCCGCCATATCGCCGCCTACGCTGTTACCGGCCACTACCAGCCTGCTGCCATCCACGTTGATTTCGTCGCCATGTTCGGCCACCCATTTGGTTGCCGCGTATATTTCATTGATCGCTACCGGATATTGTGCTTCGGGTGACGGGGTATAGTTCACAAATACGGCCGCAGCACCGGAATACACTACCAGGTCGCGGACAATGCGTTTGTGGGTAGGAAAATCACCCAATACCCATCCGCCGCCATGGATGAAAATGAAAACCGGCAGTTTTTCGGTGGTGCCGGCAGGTTTTACAATGTCGAGTTTAACGGTAAGGCCGTCTTGTGTAATGGTTTTCTCGCTGGTTTCGATACCGGACAAATCCACTTCCACGGAATTTTGCGCACCTACGAGCACATTACGCGCATCTGCGGGGGAGAGTTGTTCCAATGGAGTGCCGCCTCCCGAGTTCAGGGCATTAAGGAAGGTTTTTACATCTTCAAAAATAGCAGGGTCGTTGACTGGGTCGATGATATTCAGAGTTTCCATGATCTTAAAGGTTTTTGAGATTGAGTACTTGCTACGTTTTGTCTTGTTGCGATTGATTTGATACGACAAAACTAGACCAGCGGGAAAGCGGAAACATTAACCTAGGTTAAGAAAAATGGAAACTGGGAAAAAAGTTTGAATCAGCTCAATCTAAGAAAGGAGCTTCTACAATCCTGTTCAGGAATGTCCGAAGGCTTCCGGGATGGACTACAAACATGTACGCCAGCCCGAAAAGAGCACCATACAAATGCGCATCGTGGCCAATATTGCTGTCACCCTTTTTACTTTGATAATAGGAATAACCGAGGTAGCCGAAAGCGAAAAGGATAAAGTAAATGGGTATGATGAATTTCAGGTAAATCACCGACCACGGTTGAAACAGTACCATGACGAACATGATCGCCGACACAGCGCCACTTGCACCCACCGCGGCATACTGCGGATTAGCTTTGTTCTTCTGATACGACGGAAGCGACGAGAAGAGGATCGCCATGATGTAGAACATCACAAATTCGGCGGGAGAAAGAATGCCCCTCTCAACTTCCCTGCCGAAGAAAAACAGCGTGAGCATATTAAAAAGAAGGTGACCGGCGTCGGCGTGTATGAAGGCGTGACTGACGAGCCTGTACAGTTGCGACTTGTCCTGCTGCATTTGGTAGGGTACCAGTGTGAGCCGGTCGAAACCCTCCCTATTGGAAAAACAAAACAGGGAGAGTCCGACGGTCAATGCGATTATTCCTAATGTGATCAACTTTCTGACGTAGGTTCGGTGTCGGATTCGTTTGATTCGGCTATTTCAGGTTGGGGCTGCTGCGGTTCTTTTTTGCCGAACAGGCCTGCTACTCTTTTGCGGATCGCTCCGAAGAATACGCCGATTCCTAATATTACCAGTTTGATATTTTTGAGAAGGAGGGCGAGTATGCCTGCTTTTGCCAGCAACTTGCCTGCAACCAGGCCACCGATCGTGTAAGCGGCGACCTCGTCTACATCAGGATCAAAATCGATATAACGGCTTCCTTCTTTAAACTTGGCGATATGGATGATGTCGGGAATGTGTTGCTTGATATCCGAAATTTGACCGATCGTGCCTACCGCATTGAGACTCAGAATGCCCCGGCGGCCGAGGATGCGTACGTCGTAGTTGAGTGTCGTGTCGATAGCGTCTCCAAAAACCATTGACTTTGCCCAATGAAGAATATTATTTCCCTTATCATAGTACGGCTTAGCAGCCCAGCCGATCATATGGATAGGGCCATAGCCCTGTTTCTGACGCTCCTCGTTATCAGCGGCTTCACTGTCTTTCATTTCGTCCATCATTTCATCGTAATCGATATCGGCAGCGTCTTCATCCTTGACAAATCCGGATTTTTCATAAGAGACAATAAATGCCCAGGCGGCAGGATCCGCGATTGAATAGTCCTGCTTTACGACCATTCCGAGTATATCGTCTCGCCGTGGATTCCCCCAGAAGTCGAATATGACGAATTCGGCGTCCGACTTGGGCATAAATTTGTAGCCTGCCGGTATTGTCAGTTTTACTTCGGAATTGACGTCCAGGGAGCCTGTCTGATACTTTATTTGCTTGTCGCGTTCGATCACTTTTTGAAGTTCGGCTTGTGCGCTGGCCTGTGAAGTATCAGCAAGAGTGGTGTCGGTTTGGGCCCATAGCAGCGAAGAAGAAAGCAAAATGGTAAAAAGCACTGATAGAAATCTGATCATAGGAAGGATGAGTTAGTAAGTATTCTGCGAAAATAATGGAAATTTCCGCGACTGCGGATTTTAAGTAACCGATTGGATAAGTTATTTCGGGAGGGATGTTTTCACATCTATATGCAATAATGAGTGTTGATGAATAATTGACCTACTTTACCTTCTTCATCTCGGCCGCAAACAGCTCCACGTCGATCAATGGAATCTTCGCTTGATAGCTTTTATTCAATACTTTAATCACCTCATTGGCAAGTACAGCCTGGCCTATTGCGGTGGGGTGAATGCCGTCGGCGGAAAAGAAATTTCCGTTGGGGTAGGATGGATCGATGCGGAAACCGTCGTCGGTGATGTAAGCGCCGTTGACGATTTGTTTGTAAATGCTGTAAAAATCGACTATTGGATGGCCGAATTCGCGGGCATAGGCGGCAATTTCGGAGTCGTTGTGCCATTCGGGCTTCGAGATTTCGGCCGGTAGGATCACGTCGTATTCTTCCAGCGTTTCAAAAGGGCTGCCGTTGAGGACATTGATGACGTTAAAAGTCGGTAGAAATATCGTTTTGTTATCCGCCAAAACGCTTCCGGAGCCCCAATTGGAATAGATCGGATTTTTTGTCCGCTTAGCGAGTCGCTTTAATGTAAACCATTTGAAATAGGGAAAGTCAAGCACATCCGGGATGGTCATGTGAACGTACCGGGCATTCTTCTTCCGAAAGTATTCGATCGCCTGGCGCTCGGGTAAAACTTCTCTGGAACCCATAATCCCTGACTGCCCTCCGCCGATGTATGCCATCGTGAAAAGGTCGGCGTTGAGGTCGATCATGCCGATGTCCGGATCCATTTGATTTAAATGCGCCCAGACATTCGGCTTTTCCTTGGGAACGATTCGGTTAATCAGTGCAAGGGGCACCATTCCGGTCGTCCACAGATAGTTAGCAGTAAGCGCCGAAGTGGGTATGGGGCTATTTTTTGCGAAATCAATGACTTCATTATAAAGTGTATGCAGATTTAATACATATTTAGTAACACCATTCCCCGGGACGGAAACATTATGCACCACTCCGCCAGCATATGGTTTCATTCGCATAGTTTTTTGATCGCTGAATGCAAGGTTGTTAGTAACCTTTGACCAACTCGGCAATGTTGAGCCAGGATCCTGCACAATGTACCCGGATCCATTGCCTTCTTCTTTCTCAAAAAGCCCCGGATCGAAGCGAGCAAGGCCCATTTGCCGGGCAACCAGGTTAGGGTAGGAGGTAAGCTGCCCTTGCCGGCACAAGCCGCCGTCCCTGTAACCGGCTGCGCGCGCTTCGCCTATCACCATCAGTACGGGTTCTTTGCCGGAAGCGGTTTTAAGGCTTCCAAGGTCGACGGAACCCGGTTTGGGTGCCCAACTGAAAGATGGGTCGGCTTTAACCGGCCTTGTTATTTCTGCTACGATCAGCGGATTCAGGGAGTCGAGCGGTTTGGCCATAAACTCCGGCTCTTGGGGCTGGATGTCTTGTCTTGCCACATTGGAACAAGCGAGAAACGTAAATGCGGAAAGTACCGTAGACAAAATGGTAATGTGTGTTTTCATGATAACCAAGTTTAGCAGTATCAGAATGTTACCAAACCGGACGAGAATAGCACGCCCGGCCACGTCGATTTAAATCGATATGGCGCTAAACATAGATAGGTTCAAAGTGCTAAACTATTTTTCCGTGTGGGGAACCATCAACCGGCGTCCGATGAATTATCAAACGTCTAATCTCCCAACCGCTTCACAACCCAGGGCAGCGTCAGCCCTTGTCCGATCAGCGTAAATAGTACCACGGCCACGGAAATGAAGATAATCGCGTCGCGCAGGGGGAAGGGCGTGCCGTCGTGCAGGTGCGTGGGAAGACCGATGGCGATGGCGAGCGAGACGATGCCGCGCATGCCCGACCAGCTGATAATGAGGCTATTTTTGAAATCGAGCAGGGCGTTTTCGCTGATCCGGCTGTGTCCGCGTTCAAAGCCTTTTTGGAGGTTGGCTCTTTGCCAGAAAACCCGCACCATGCGGAGTACTAGCGCGATAATGGTGATAATCAACGCGTAACCGATGTAGGGAAGGAGCTGGTCGCTGCTGATGTTTTTGATTACATAGGGGAATTGCAGGCCGATCAGGATAAATATGAGCCCGTTGAGCAGGAAAATGATGATTTCCCAGATGGTTTTGGACTGCGTTTTGAGGCGGTCCGGGAAAATCTTCTTGCTGTAATCGGCGATACCGAGGCCGAGGATTACGACCGCGATCACACCCGATACTTCGAGCTCTTCTGCGACCCGGTAGGCGACGAACGGCATCAGGAGCATCATGCCGATGGTAGCCTGCGCATTGTGGTGAATCCGCATGATGATAGCGCCGAGAATGCGCGCGATCACAATCCCTATAATGGCGCCGCCGAGCAGCAGCACGGCAAATTCGGCGGTGGCCCGCCAGAATATAAATGCGGAGCCTGTTACGGCGGCGACCGAAAAACGGTACGCGACCAACGCGGACGCGTCGTTCACCAGGCTTTCTCCTTCCAGAATGGTATTGGTTTTGGAAGAAAGACCAAGACCCTTGGTAATGCTCATGGCGGCAACGGCGTCGGTGGCCGACAATATGGAGCCCAGCACGAATGCCAGCGGCCAGGTCATGCCCGGAATCAGGTAGTGAGACACGACCGCAATGCCGGACGCTGTGATGAAGACGAGCGAAATGGCAAGAGTACTGATGGTATTGATATTCGTTCGGAAATCCTGGAAATTGATGTTGAATGCCGCGTCATACAATAATGGAGGCAGGAATATCAGAAATACGACCTCAGGGTTGAGCTCGATTACCGGCAACGTGGGAATAAACCCGATGGCAATCCCGGCGGTGATCAGCAGGACGGGGTAGGGAATCCTGATGCTGTCGGCCATGGCTGAGAGGCCGATCATAATGGCCATGATAAAGATGACGATACTGTAATTCTCCATAATGCTGAACGGAATCTTCGGACGTCCGGGCTACCGGGCGTGTAATCTCAAATCTAAGGATGATTGTGAAAAATTAAGTTTACCGGGGGCCGAAAAGTCAGGGCTGTCGGTTTTGTTCTATTTTGAGGGACGGGCGGAATCTAGTTTTGCTTTAAACTAAAACAAACAAAACAATGATAGCCATCACCGGAGCAAACGGGAACCTCGGGAAAGCCACCCTTTCATTTTTATTGAAAAAAACAAAACCGGAAAACATTGTCGCGGTCGTGCGCGACGCCGGCAAACTCAGCGAGTATGCGGGCTCGGGCATGCATATCCGCGTGGCTGATTACGAAGACCAGGAATCGTTGGAGCGTGCGCTGACCGGCGTGCACAGGTTATTGCAGATATCGGCCTCCGCCACGGGCGTGCGTGCGATGGCGCAGGAAACGCGGGTGGTTCATGCCGCGGTGAAATGCGGTGTGCAAGAGATCGTTTATACCAGCACGCTTTTTCCGGAGGAGTCGGCGCATTTCCACGCGGCACACATTTGCCGGAACACCGAGGCGCTGGTCCGCCAGAGCAGTATGCGATACATATTCTTCCGGAATAGCATGTATCATGAGACGATCCCGCTGTTTATTGGTGAAGCCATGGGCGACGGTCGGATTTTCTATCCGTCGGGCAACGGACGGGTAAGCTTCGTGTCACGGAGGGACATTGCCGAGGCATTGTCGCATGTGCTTACCGGACCTGCATTCAATAATGCGATACACGACATTACCGGGCCGGAAGCGTTCAGTTTTGCGGATATCGCATTGGAATTAAAGGATATAGCGGGCTATCGGGATGCAGCCCATACCGATATTTCGCCGGAAGATTACCGGAAAGGGTTGCTCGGTTTTGGTTTGGACGAAGAGGAAGCCGGCTTTTACGCCAGCATGGCCGACAGCATTCGGGCCGGGGAGTTCGAAAAGACGCACCATTCGCTGGAAGGGTTTCTGGGACGCAAACCGCTTGGCGTTCAGCAATATCTCAGGGGATTGTTTTAAAAAATAGGTAACTTGCTCCCATACCCGATAGCCATGAAATACCATCAGATCCAGCCGCCGCCGCATTTACGGGACTACGTCCGGTACTATTGGGCACTCGAAAGTTCGGGTCGGCCCGACGAGCAGGCGCATTTTGTGACCATCGCCGACGGTTCTCCGGGCATCATTTTCCAGCAATCGCCGGGGGCGTCGTTTCAGGAGGGGAAGGAACTGGCGTCCATCTTCCTGTACGGGCAGTCGACCGCGCACACCCGCATCGTTTCGCCGGCCACTTTCAGTACGATCGGCGTCTACTTTTGTCCGCATGCCTTGAAATCCATTTTCGGTATGGATTCCAAAGAACTGACTGACGACTGCCTCGACCTGGACCTTTTGCTGAATGGCAGGCGACTCATGGAAAGGCTCGAAAGTGCCGCCGATGTGGAAGCCAAGGCCAATATTCTTTCCGAATGTCTCTGGGAACAAATATGCCGCAACGATCACGCGCTGCAATCCGCCACGCGTTACGCATTGCAACGGATCATCCGGTCGCAGGGTGGTGTTTCGATGAAAGATCTCCGGCTCGAACTGCAAGTGTCGGAACGCACGCTGGAACGGCGCTTTCAGGAAGGAATCGGTCTGTCGCCCATGCTATTTGCGCGGATATGTCGGTTTCAGGCGTCGCTCAATCAGCTTCGCAACCATTCCTACGACAAACTTTCCGACATCGCCTTCGAGCAGGAATACGCCGATCAATCGCATTTCATCCGCAATTTCAAAGAGTTCACCGGGCTGACGCCCTTCCAGTTCAGAAAAAGCATTCAGGAGACGGTGGAGAATTTCCCGGTGCTGGTTCAGTCGTAGGACATAAAAAATGGGTGCCGGTTTCCGGCACCCATTTTCATTATCACAACAATAATCTACTTTTTAACGATCTTTTTCGTCAGGACTTTCTGGTCGGAAACTACGCGCAGAATGTAGATTCCCGGTGTTGAGTTTCTGATGTCCACTTCCATTTCAGACTGGTTTTTGAAAGGCCTGTTGAACATTGCCTGTCCGTCGCCGGCCACGACTTCCACCTTACCCGAGGGAATGCCATCGAGCTTCACGTGGAAGAGGCCTGTGCCCGGGTTGGGGTATACGGCGTTTTCGGGGAGTTCGGTTGTACTTTCCGTACCGATTGGCATAGGATAAGTAACAACTGCTCGTTCAACCGGGCGTAGTCTGGCAGCGTAGTCGTTGGTGCAACCTTCAACATAGCCGCGGAATTGCGAATCCCTCGTTGCAGTAAAGCCTGTCGTCATCACCACTTCGTCGCCCGCGTGATATATTGCGTGCGCATTGGAATCTAGCGTGTTAGCCAACGTAATAACGGATGATGCCTGCTCTGTAACAGATGCAAAGCTGTTTACAGGAGAGACAATATTCCGGCTTGCAACACATTCTTTGAGGCCTGTTATAACGATCGAAAAGTTTTGTCCCGTGCCTATGGAACCTTTATGATTTACTGTAAGCGTGTAAACTTGTCCGGCAACGGGGTTCGGGATTTCGATCTTTTCCGTATTATCCCGGTTGTTGTCGCCTTGTAGGGCAGGGTTTGCTTTGGCGCTGGTTTTTCCGTTCGACCAATCGAGTTTCCATGGGAAGTAGGTGGCGCTGTTTGCGGAAAGCCGAAGGTCAAGATCGTTGACAAGGACGGAAGTTGTGTCATTGTTTAGTTTAACCGGACCAGGTGGGTCGGTCCACGAGATTGTAGCAACAAGTGGCTCCGAGCCGTCGGCAACGATTTCGCGTGAATAGGAGTAGCCATTTAGGATTTTGTCTTCAGATATCAGCGACTTACCTCCGTTGTTGGTAATCGTATTTGCTGCCTTTTCTACATCCATTAAACCCCAGCCAAAAGTAACATCTGGACCAGGATTGGGTCCTGCTTCTTTGGCCGAATTGGCAATGAGGGCCTTAACAGTGGCTCCCCTCATGAATCTCGAATTGATGTTCGTGAAATGTTGTTGGAGTAATAGTATTGATCCGACAACAGCAGGCGAGGCGAACGATGTACCGTCACCATCATGGTAAGTATTGTCGCTGGGAGTTGATGAGCTGGGAAGGTAGGCCATCGTAGAAAACACCCCTACGCCTTTGGCGGAAATATCGGGTTTTATACGACCATCATCAGACGGGCCGGGAGTAGTACCCCACGTGCCACCCGGATAGGACATTGCCACGACGGAACTAGGACCGGTATAGCTATTAGCTTGTTCCACGGATGCCACAGAAATGCCGTTTTTTTCAGGCGCATTCACATCGAGGGTTATGTCATTTCCACAAGACCAAACTGACAAATAGTAAGGGGCATTGAACATGATCGCATCCTGGTTACGTCTCGCCGAGTTATAGTCTCCTCCATAATTTCCATAAGAATGGTTAGAGACAAGGAGGCCATTACTTGCCAGTGTCGTTTGCCGCGTTTCAATATTAGATGTCGTGTAGACATTTACATTAGACTTGGGCGCTATCCCGCGGGCTTTCCCTGACTGGAATACTCCCGAAGCCGCAATTGTTCCCGTAACATGTGTTGTGTGGTTACTGACAGATGTCGCTATTGGGTCCATGTATAACACCCTATTCTCAAAGGCCTCATGAGTTGCGCGAATATTTTGCTCAAAAACTACTGCGGTCATACTTTCTCCGTTGACATTTAAGCCTAGTGAGCCACCGGTATACAGCTTATCAGCTCCCATCATCTTGGATGAGCCCGCATTAAAAGTCTCCTGATAAATAGGTTTCATATCAGCAGTAACGCCAATCAATTCTTTCTTCCCACCGTTAGGCAAATCGATAGAAACGGCCCAGCCGTTAATTTGGGCAAGCTCCAGCAGCCTTTTTCTTTCGACCTCGTACTTTGCCTTGAACTCCTCACCCATCTTCCGAAGGGTGTCAATATTCGTTGATTTCTGTATTTCCCGTATTTCCTCTTCGGTCTGGGCAAATGTGGCCAGAGATGAAAAAAGAAGTAGGAGAACTATCTTAAATTTGATTGATCTCATAATTCAACTATTATAGTTTAAGAGAAACTCGGGTTTAATTTTTTTCAGTTGAACGTTCTGTTGTTCTCTTGAACTCGTTGAATTGTTGTTGCAGATCTTGTAGTTTTTTGTTTTGCTCAATCAGATATAGGGTCAGTTCTTCAATTTTTTCCTGCTGAACTTTTGCAATTTCGCCTAAGCTAAGACCGCTTTCCTCCACTGTTTTTGCAGAAGGAACATTGGGTAAGTGGCCATTTTTGTTGATGTACTTTTCAACAGATGCGAGATCCTTTAATTGATAACCAGGTGCAAAAACATAATCAGCCCAGCCTGTGCGAATCCGTACTTCTTCTGTCAATATGCCACCCTTTACAAACAGTTTGTAAGCACTCACATCCGCTGTGCCCACAGTAGTTGGGAAAGTAGATGTGCTTACGCCAACCTTTCCATTAAAAATCAGTGTGCCATTGGAGAAATCGCCCTTTATAAGCGGATTGGATGTATTAGAATTGGCTATGTACAACTTATTGCTCCCTGTCTCCGCTGAACCGGCAGCTGTACCTATGAATATGTTGCCATTTCCCGTTATGTTTCCCGACCCGGCATTAATCCCAAGAGCGACATTGGCCTCCCCGGTTGTATTACTGAAACCGGCATTATTCCCCAGAAATAAGTTTGAATTACCTGTGGTGTTGTTGTATCCGGCCTGTAAGCCCAGAGCCACATTCCAGAAGCCGGTCGTGTTAAATTTCCCTGAGAGGTTACCTACGAAAGTGTTGAACCCGCCGGTCGTATTGGTATAACCTGCATGATATCCGACGAAAGTGTTGGAACTCGCAGTGGTGTTACTATAACCACTGTACGCACCCACAAATGTGTTCAACTTGCCAGTTGTGTTAACTGGTCCACTATTTGCACCGAAAAATGAATTTTTTGCTTCCGTTGTTACAGCGCCTGCATTGTAGCCAACGTAGGTTCCCTCACTCCCTCCCGTCCCCGCACCGGAACCATCATACGTAACCGTTCCTGAAAAGCTTTGCGTACGTGCATTGCGTGACGAATCCTGCGAAACCGATTGTGCATTAGCTGAAAGGGAGGTAAAAGATAGCAAAAGGGCTGCCGCCACCAGCGACGATTGTACTGATTTTTTCATTGTACATGAATTGTGAATTTTCCCTACTCTTTTACAGGTTTTTCGGGGAACACCTCAATGTTGGAATGGCATGGCAAATCGTCGGGAAAAGAAAATGTCTTCCGTGCGAATTCGACAGGAATGAAAAATGTGCAGTAAAATCAGAGGTGCTTAATCGTGCGGCAATATAGAAGGTAATTATGCGTATTTACAAATCTCCGATGGGAAATAACGCAGAGATTTTTTTTGATCTATTGAGATTAAAATCGGCTGTTTCAATATGTAGAATTTTATCGTAGAATAGCCTTTACTTCAAGGGGTGAAAGTAATCATGGGTTCAAATAATTTCCAATTAAATCGTGCGGAAACAGGGTGATGGTCCGAAAGTGGCAAACCATTAGTATTGTAAAATGATTGTTTTTCCAAAACATATTCGAACGGCTCCAATTGGATGGACGCACTGCTCCGAAAAAGTATTTTATCAATCGTTTCGGTTGAATCATCAATGGACAGAATATCGTTGGGAGGCAATCCTGCCTTTACTTTTGGAATGATTCCGTTGCAATGTAAACGCACCCAGGTATCCGTCAATTCATTCTCCCTCAATAGCCAATCCACATTATCCTGCCCGAAACTGTACCGGCCGTTTAAATCGCCCATGACGATCACGGCATTGCCGGCCGAGTGCTGCCGGATGTAGGCCGACAGCTGTTCCATGTTGTGGCGTCGGGCGAGTGCGGCGCGGGGGTGGTTGTACGCGTTGGCGTGTACGTTGTAAAAGTCGATAAAGCGGTTAGGGGCGATTTCAATGCGTGTATAGGTGAAACCTTTGGGCGTAAAACAGTCGGCGCCGGTGCAGTCGGTCCACGCAATGCGGCGGAGGTGCTTCACCGGAAATTTGGAGAGGGTATTGAGTCCGTCACCCGTCATGACGGCCCCTTTGGTGGGCGTGCGAAAGCGATGGGTGTTGCCGCTATTGTATAAATATTGATTGTAATTGAAATCCTCCTGCACGTGCGCGATGTCGTAGCGGTTAAGCAGGCGCCCGATGGCGGAAATACTCTCCTTTCGGGGTGTGGCGGCGCTGCAGATGAGCTGGGGAAGCCCGGCGATATTATAGGTAATGACGGAAAAACTGCCCGCCGTGGCGGAGTCGGGGGGCGATTGCGGCTGATAGGCACCGGGTTGTTCGGTCATTTCACGGGGTGCAGGGGTGGCTTCTGAAAGTAAGAAGAGAATAAAGAGCCACGAAATGGATTTCAGGAACCTGTTGTTGCCAAGAAATAAATAAGCCCACATAAAGTGCTGGTTGGTATGCCCAAAGCTACGGGGAGCGTATGGTCAGGATAATTCCAAATTGTTAAGAATACATTATTTTTCAGACGGATAGCGCCTTTTAGGGTGTAACCGGCCGGTTGCGACGCTAACTTCGCGGTAGTTTTATTTTTTAACAGTGATAACATATTCCATGACCCGTTTTCTGAACAGAATCGCTTCCGGCGTTTCATGTCTTTTGATCGCCTTCGCCAGTCCTGCTTTTTCCCAATCTATTCCAGAGAAATCCTTCCTCGTTTGTGGCGACAGCAAAGTGCTGGTCGTGGATTATTCCAAATCCAGGGACAGTATCCCCAAAATCAAATGGTCGTGGGATGCGCACCAGGCGATTGAGTTGCCAGAGCATTTCCGAACGAAACTGTTCAACACGATGGACGATTGCAAGGCTGTTCGCGGAGGTAAGCAATTGCTTGTTTCATCGTCCAGCGGGGCCATTGCATTGTTGAATGTGAGGGACAAGAAGGTGCTTTTCCGTGCCAGCGTTCCCAACTCGCATTCCATAGAACTACTGCCCGGCGACCTCATCGCCGCTGCCGCTTCCGTACATCCGGCAGGGAACAAATTAATGCTTTTTTCACTGAAACAGCCCGACAAGCCGCTATATACCGATAGCCTCTATTCGGCGCATGGCGTGGTGTGGAACGAAAAACGGCAAAGTCTTTTCGCGTTGGGTTACGATGTGCTGCGCGAGTACAAAATCATTTCCGGAAATAGCCTCAAAATGGTGGACAAATGGACGATACCGGGCATAGGAGGCCACGAGTTACAGCCCGCGAATGCGTCGGGCGATTTGTTTGTGACAGAGCACCACGGTACCTGGCTGTTCAGTCTGGCGACGCAGCAGTTTGCCAAAATCCCGGGATTCCCGGATGCGGAAAATGTCAAAAGCCTGGGCCGTGATGCCTCGGGGCAATACATTTACACGATTCCGGAAGAAAGCTGGTGGACATTCCATGTAAAATTCTACGAGCCCGCACGCAAGTTCGCATTCCCGGACATGCACGTGTACAAGGCGCGGTGGTTTGGAAACGGGCTATAAGCCGAACGGTTTTAAATAATTGTTATGAAAATGGTATTCTCTAATTAGCGAATGCCATTTCAGCGGATATTTGCGGCAAATCCCGGTACCAACCATATATTCAAACCGCCGGGACACCGTTTCATGAAAGCTATTTCCCTATTATTAATTCCCCTTTTTGCCCTTTTGCCCTGGGCCGCTTCCGCCCAGAACAGCCACAACAACCCGTTGTCGTGCGCGCATTCGCATAACGATTACATGCAGGCCGCACCGTTTTCGCTAGCGTACCGACATCAGTTCGGTTCGGTAGAGGCCGACGTGCATTTCCGCAACGACACGCTTTTTGTTGCGCATGATGCGAATGACATCAGTGCCGACCGTACTTTCGACAAGCTGTATTTGCAGCAGATTATCAAGCAAACCAACCAAAACCAGGGAAGCATATATAAGGATAAAAGCCGGGTTATGACCCTGCTGGTCGACCTCAAGACTTCCTCGCAGCCTACCTTGCAGGCTTTGGTGAAAGCATTAGCGCCCCATGAGGCATTGCTGGCGCCGAAAGGTTCCGTGAAAGTGGTCGTAAGCGGCAATACGCCGGCGCCGGATCAGTTCGGGCAGTATCCCGCCTACATTTTCTTCGATGGCCGTCCGGGTGTTAACTATACCGCCGCAGAGGCCGCCCGGCTGGGGATGATCAGCCAGGATTTTCACAAATATTCGCAGTGGAACGGAAAAGGTATTCCCGTAGAAAAAGACCGCAAGGCGCTCGTGGATGCGATTGCCAATGCACATGCGATGGGCAAACCGTTCCGTTTCTGGGCGAGTCCGGACAATATCAATGCGTGGAAAGTGCTGATGAACCTCGGGGCGGATTACATCAATACCGACCATGTCGCCGAGTTGGGCACGTTTCTAAGTGGCCGTAAAAACGCGGAGTACCAATCCACGGAGTTTTACAAGCCCTATCAACCTACTTACAAAAACAACGACGCGCTGGGTAAGGTGAAGAACATCATCCTGCTCATTGGCGACGGAATGGGCCTGGCGCAGATTTACTCGGGCCTTACTGCCAACCGCGGGGACCTCAATCTCGGTCGGTTCCTGAATATCGGTTTCTCGAAAACGGCTTCCTCTGACAATTACATTACCGATTCCGCCGCAGGTG
This sequence comes from Dyadobacter sp., assembly GCF_017744695.1. Classification (GTDB taxonomy): domain Bacteria; phylum Bacteroidota; class Bacteroidia; order Cytophagales; family Spirosomataceae; genus Dyadobacter. The sequence goes on along the minus strand of NZ_JAGIAS010000002.1, from coordinate 630,842 downwards.
CTACGGCTTTTGCTACCGGCCATAAAACCCGCAACCGTGCAATTGGTGTGGATTCCAACCTGGTAGCGGTGCCGTCCATTATCCGTCAGGTGAAAGCTACGGGCCGGAAAGCGGCATTGATTTCCGCGGGCGACATTACCGACGCCACGCCAGCGTGCTTTTATGCGCACCGCCCGGAGCGAAGCCAGATGGACGAAATCGCGACCGATTACCTGAAAGAACCGGTGGATGTACTGATCGGAGGCGGTTACAGCCATTTTGATAAAACGAAAACGGCCGACTCGCTCAAAGCACGCGGTTTTCAGGTATCTAATAACTGGGACGACCTGGCCAGTATGAAAGCGCCTTTCGTGTTGCTGGACGACAAACACGTGGTATCAATGCAAAAAGGCCGGGGCGATTTTCTGAAAGATTCATTTCAAAAAGCACTTCAATCGCTGCAATCGAATCCGAAAGGCTTCTTCATGATGGCGGAAGGCGCGCAGGTGGATTACGGCGGCCACGCGAACATCGTACCCTACGTGGTAACGGAAATGCTGGATTTCGATAAACTGGTAGGAGAGGCGCTCCGTTTCGCCGATTCCAATGGCGAAACGCTCGTTATCGTCACTGCCGATCACGAAACCGGAGGCCTCACGCTCCTGGACGGCAACCTGAAAACCGGCTACGTCGACGGGCAGTTCAGCACCAGCGACCACACCGGCATTATGGTACCCGTTTTCGCCTACGGCCCGCATTCACTGGATTTCCGGGGCGTGTATGAGAATACGGAGATTTACCGGAAGATGAGGAAGATTTTGGAAGAGGGAGGAAGGGGAGGAAAGAAGTAAGAGCGCAGCATGCGCTCGTGCAAAGCTCCGGCTTTGCACATACTATTCGCAGGCCTCCGGCCGGTCCATACTGCAAAGCGACTTGCGGTACTGGCCGGCCGGAGGCCTGCGAGTAGTTAGTCACGAAGGTGTCCTTCGCGCCACCTCGCTTGCGGTAATGGCCGGCTGGAGGCCTGTGAATAGTTAGTCACGAAGGTGTCCTTCGCGCCACCTCGCTTGCGGTAATGGCCGGCCGGAGGCCTGTGAATAGTTAGTCACGAAGGTGTCCTTCGCGCCACCTTGCTTGCGGTACTGGCCGGCCGGAGGCCTGTGAGTAGTTAGTCACGAAGGTGTCCTTCGCGCCACCTCGCTTGCGGTACTGGCCGGCCGGAGGCCTGCGAATAGTTAGTCACGAAGGCATACCTTCGCGCCATTCCCTTTTTAAAAACATTTAATAACCATATTTTCCTATTTGATCCGTTTTGATGTTTACATTTGTGCAAATCTGCCATGTATTCCATTGAAGATAGACGCGTTACATAATGAAACGGAGTTGCTGACTGATATTGCAGCCGGCAGCGAAAGGGCTTTTGCCACACTGTTTCACTGGTATCGCGATAAAGTCTATTCCGCGGCATTCCGGCTCACCCATTCCAGTTTTCTTGCCGAGGAAGTTGTTCAGGATGTATTTTTGAAATTGTGGGTTAAAAGGGAAGCATTGCTCGAAATCGCTGGTTTTGAGGATTACCTCTTCATCATGACCCGTAACCACGTTTTTTCCGCCCTCAAAAGAATGGCCCGGCAGCAACAACTCGTCGATGACCTTCAACTCGAACTGCCCGCGGGCGAAAACACGACTTACAACCGCATGCTCGACCTCGAAATCGAGGAAATCGTGCATCAGGCGGTAGAGCTTTTGCCTGCCCAGCAAAAACAGGTTTACCTCATGAGCAAGGAGCAGGAATTGAAGCGTGACGAGATCGCGAAAAAGCTCCGTATTTCTTCCGAAACAGTCAAAACGCACCTCGCCCGCGCATTGCGCCACATCCGGGCATACAGCAAATTGAAGCTCGAAATTTCGATTTCCTGGCTGCTGTTTTTCTTGGTAAATTAATTTTAAAACTTTTTTTTATCGCATTGTCCCCCGAAACCGTCCGGCAGAAGTCTTTACGGGTGAAGGTCGGCAAAAGCCGTCCGTAATCCTGACTATCTATGCAAAACCGACGACTGGACGACTTGTTTTTCCGGTATTGTGAGAAAAAAATAACCGACGAAGAGCGGGAAGAACTGATGGCCATGTTGCTTTCGGACGATAACCGTGAGCAGATCAACGGGCTGATCGATCAGTTTATCCGCAGCGACGGCACGAAACATACATTGTCTGACGAAACGGCCGATGATATCCTGAGCTCGATTTTTTCGGCTACGGGGATGCGGGACACCAGGCGAGAGCCTGGTGCCAGTGACGGTGAGCAGATTATCGAGCGAGAATCGGTTAGCACCGAGCGGGAGCTCGGCGCTAACCGCCCGATGTGGTTATTCAGGCTGGCTGCGGCTTCGGTGGTGCTTTTCCTGGTGTACGGAGGCTACCGGTGGTTTAACAGCAGGAAACCGGCACCGCAGGTGGCGGTCATGCATAGCGTGTACGGGGACGACGCGCCCGCGGGAGGCAATAGGGCAAGCCTTACGCTGGCCGACGGCCGGACCTACGATCTGAATACGATCACCGAACGAAACCTCCTGGTGCAGCCCGGTACCACAATCGACAAATCGAAGGGGGAGGTGATATATGGAAAAAATGGCGTCAATGACGGTGCTGTGGCCTATAATGTGCTCAGAACGCCGCTTGGCGGGCAATACAAAATCGTGCTACCCGACGGCTCCAAGGCATGGCTCAATGCCGGATCGAGCCTGAAATACCCCACCGCTTTTAAAGGCGATAGGCGGGATGTTGAAATGACGGGGGAAGTATATTTTGAAATAGAACCCGACAAGGCCAGGCCATTCCTGGTGCGCGTTGCGGATAAAAACCGGAATGGTAAAGATATGGAAATCACTGTTTTGGGTACGCATTTCAATATCAGCTCCTACGGTGACGAACCTACGATGCAGACGACCCTGCTGGAAGGTTCCGTGCGTGTGAAGAAGGACGAAGTGACCAAAGTGCTTACGCCGGGCCAGCAGGCACGTGTCGTAACGGGCGAGGCGGTGCATGATATTGCCGTTAACACGGTGGATACCGAGAGTGTTGTGGCGTGGAAAGAGGGGCGGTTCGAGTTCAATGGCAATATCCGGGAGATCATGCGGCAGATTTCGCGCTGGTACGACCTGGATGTGAAATATGAGGGAAATGTGGAGCGAAAGTCATTTGCGGGGACGATCTCGCGCAAGAACAACGTGTCGGAAGTACTGAAAATGCTCGAAATGACGGGCGGAATCCAGTTCCGGATCGACGACAGGAAAATTACCGTGAAAAATACAGATTGAATACCTTCAACTTAAAACTTCCCCTGACATGAGCCTCCTGAATTCCTCCTGAGCTGCTTACCGGAAAAGGATGATGAGGAAAAAGACCGGATGCGTTGCGACCGCACCCGGCCCGACCTGATCAGTCCTGCTATCATTGGACAACGATACATTCACTTTAACCAGGCATACAAAACTATGAAATTTGTATACAAGGGCAAAACTGTCCTATGGGGGGCGTATATACTTATCCGTTCTCTATGGGGGCAGTATGCCGTAAAACACCGAACCGACTTTGGCAAAGTCCTCCTGACGATGAAATTAACCGTGTTGATATTCCTGATTGGTACATTGCAGGTGCTGGCCGAAGATACATTCGCCCAGCAGGTATCGATCAAAAAGAAGGACGCAACTTTACTGGAAGTGCTCAGGACCGTCAGGAAACAAACGGGCTTCCTGTTCATTTGCGATCTTGAAATGCTGGATCAGGCCGAAAAGGTCAATATCAATGTGACGAACGCGCCTTTGAAAGAGGTGCTCGACGCCTGTTTTGCCGGGCAGCCGCTGACCTACAATATTGTCGACAAGACGATCATCGTCAAGAAAAAGCGCGAGCCGGTCCGGAAACCGAAAGAGCAGACCAGCCTGAAAGAGCCATTTTCTTTTACGTCCGATCCGGTTTTGAAGGAAAAAATGACAGAACTGATGCGTAAGAAGGTCAACCTGCAAACAATCTTCGATATCAGCGTCATCGGTAAGGTTTCCGACGAAAAAGGCGAGCCGCTCGCGGGCGTGAACGTGATCCAGAAGGGTACCCAGCGCGGTACTTCGACCAACGAGCAGGGGGTATTCAATATCGACATTACCGACGCCGACGCGGTGCTGACATTCTCTTTTGTCGGTTTCATGTCGCAGGAGGTGATCGTAGGCCGCCGGAGCCAGATCGACGTGACCCTGAAAATCGACAATAAGGCTTTGGAAGAGGTGGTCGTGGTCGGCTATGGTACGCAAAAACGTTCGGATCTGACCGGCTCGGTATCATCGGTGAAGTCGGAAGAGATCAAAAACCTGCCTGTGCGGAGTGTCAATGAAGCATTGCAGGGCCGCGCGGCGGGTGTGCAGGTGACGCGCCCGGATGGTTCGCCGGGTGGTGGTTCGGACATCGTGATCCGTGGCGTTGGTTCCATTGGCGGTATGGCGCCGCTTTACATTGTGGACGGAATCCGGATGTCGGCGGGTAACAACTTCAACTTGCAGGACGTCGAATCCATTGAAATCCTGAAAGATGCGAGTGCCGCGGCGATCTATGGGGCGCAAGCCGCGGGTGGCGTGGTGCTGGTCACCACGAAGCGTGGCACCGCAGGTTCCGACAAAATGAATATCAATTTCAATGCCTACTACGGCGTGCGGAAGCCGGTGAACCTGTATTCGATGCTGAATACGCCGGATTACATCAAGGCCAAGGCCGCTTCCGGTGTGAATACCAGCGGCTGGGGCGATCCGAATACCCTGCCGGATAACAATTGGGTGGATCAGATTTACCAAAATGGCAGCGATCAGAGCTATTCGCTGTCGCTTTCGGGAGCGACGCCCAAGACCAACTATTACCTTTCGGCCAACTACCAGCGCGAAGGCGGTACCATCATCGACAACTGGTTCGAACGTTACGGGATCCGGTCCAATGCGGATTTCAAGATTAATAACCGCTTGAAAGTAGGAGAGACGTTGTACGGCTGGAGTACCCGCAACAATCCAGTGCAAACCAGCACATTCCCGTTCCGTTCGGCACCCGTGATTCCCGTATACGACCCGACGAACCCCGTAGGTGGCTGGGCGAAAACGGGGACTTTTTTCACCGGGCCCAACCTCGTGGCGAATGAGCTGATCAACCATGCGAAAAATAACCAGTATGCGTTGGAAGGGAACGTTTACCTGGATTGGGAAATCATCAAAGGCCTCAACTTCCGCTCCACATTCGGGGCGTCGATTTACGCCGTGAACAACTACAAATTCACGGAGGCCTACGATTTTGGTACCCTTAAAAATGTGAATGCGTTCCTGGGCCGCGATCAGAGTAATACCCGGAACTTTACCGGAAACTTCGTCCTTACTTACGCCAAAACATTCGGACGTCACGAGATCAAGGCTATGGCGGGTTACGAGGCTTATCAGTCTAACCTGAGCAACTTGCATGGCGAAGCACAGGGCTTTCAGGTGATTACCTATAACCTGGCCATGACTACTAACCCGAGTACCTATAAAACCAGTGGCGGCGAGTTTCCGCAAACACGTCTGCTGTCGCAATTCGGGCGGGTCAACTATACATTTGCCGACAAATACCTTTTCACGGCCAATGTGCGCCGCGATGGTTCCGACCGCTTCGGTCCGGCCAACAAATGGGGCGTGTTCCCTTCCTTCTCGGTAGGCTGGAAAGTGAGCGAAGAGGCTTTCGTGCGGGATAATTTTTCACAGGTTTCGAACCTGAAAGTCCGCGCAAGCTACGGTAAATTGGGTAGCACGAGCAGCATTCAGCAATACACCTATCAGGCTTCGTACGGGGGCAGCGGCGGTACCAATATCCTGGGTTTACCTAACGGCGACCGCTCGAAAGGCTACGCGCTGACGGCCCAGCTGCCTAACCAGAATATCAAATGGGAGCAGGTGAACCAAACCGACATCGGTATCGACCTTGGTTTGTTTAAAAATGCATTGAATATCACCGCCGACTGGTACAGCCGCCAGACGCAGGATATGATCTACCAGGTGCCGGTGCCGGTTTCTGCGGGTTTTTATGGGTCGAGTGTGTATACCAATATCGGCCAGATGAGCAACAAAGGACTTGAACTGGCGGTGGATTACCGGGGTAAGGTGAAGGATTTTACCTATTCGGTGAGCGCGAATGCGGCATTTAACAAAAACCTGGTGAAACAGCTGAGCGGTACCAACAACAATCCGATCAACGACGGCGCCGCGGGCGATTACCTCGAAAGTACCGTTACGCGCACGCAGGCGGGCAAGCCGTTGAGCCAGTTCTACGGGTATATTGTAGAAGGCCTGTTCCAGACCGATTCAGAAGTAGCGGCATTGAACCAGAGCGCACAGGAAGCTGCTTCGGCGGCAGGTAAGCCTACTACCGGCGTATTTTTCCAGAATGCGGGTACCGGCGCGGGCGACCTGAAATTCCGTGATGTGAATGGCGACGGCCGCATTACCATCGACGATAAAACCTACATCGGTAATCCATGGCCCAAAATCACCTATGGCTTCTCGCTGAACCTCGGTTGGAAAGGCATTGATTTGCAGGCGATGTTCCAGGGCGTGCAGGGGGTGGATGTTTTCAATGGCAACAAATATTACACCCAGTTTTTTGTCGGCGACTACAATACGACCAACGACATTTTCAAAACCTCGTTTTTCAATGGAAACGGCCTTACCGACCAGCCTCGTGTGGGCACGAAGGACGCGTCGGGCAACTACGTGCGCGACCCGAATTCAAACTACACCCGTATTTCCTCGTTCGTGGTCGAAAACGGCTCGTTCCTGAAACTGCGTAACCTGCAAGTGGGCTACACATTGCCTTCCGCATTGGTGAAACAATGGAAAATGAGTGGTTTGCGGGTTTACTTCCAGGCGCAGAACCTGCTCACCTTTACCGGCTATTCGGGCCTCGACCCGGAGGTGCTGGGCCGCAACGGTACCACTGCCCGCGGGCTCGATACGATTTACTCGTACCCGCGCACACGACTGGTTTCCATGGGTATCGATCTGAATTTCTAACCGATTTAAACAGCTGGCAAGGCTATGAAAATATTACACCAATTTCTCCTGCTTTTCGTGCTTACGGGCCTGCTTTCGTGCAGCGACGACTTCGTGAATGTCGAAAACCCGGGTGCACTGTCCCCTTCGCAATATCCCAACTCGGTGACGGACCTCGAACAGTTGCTGACCGGCGTGTATGCCACCCAGCACGCCACCGGCCTCTATGGACACACGATGCTGGGCAAAAACCTCTGGCTGTGGGACCATACCCTCGATTTGAGCTGGCAAGGGACGCCGACGTGGATCCAGATGGGCCAGAACAATTCGCAACCCAACGACAGCTTTCTGTACGACACATGGCGTGAGCTCTGGCGCGGCGTACAGCGCAGCAACACGCTGCTTACTTCAATAGAAAATTACCGCCAGAAGGCACCCAACGACGCGGCGGCGATTGACCTGATTAAAGGGCAGGCGCTTTTCCTGCGTGCCTGGTATTATTTTCACCTGGTATCGTTCTGGGGAGAAGGTTTCAATGCGGCCACCGACGGCGCCAAAATGGGCGTTCCGATCATTACCGAAGTAGCTCCGGGCCTCGAAGCGACGCAGGTACCGCGCAAAACGGTGAAGGAAGGCTGGGATTTCATTATCAGCGATCTCAAAGCGGCCGAAGGCCTGCTCAAAAGCACGAACTGGACAGGCGCTACCGACAAATACAAGGTATCGGGCTGGGCCGTGAAAGGATTTTTGGGCAAAGTATACGCCTACCAGGCCGACTGGGCCAATGCCAAAACCTACCTTGGCGATGTGGTGACCAACAGCGGCAAATCGCTGGTGTCGTTTGACGTGTACAAGGATATGTTCAATGGTAAAAATGAATTTACCTCCGAATCATTGTTCGAGCTGAACCTGAACGTGGATATGACGGCCCGCGGCGGCGATGACCAGTCGATGGGATCGAGTATCGGGATGGTCATCGCGCCTACGTACGTGAGCGACAATGGAGGACAAGCTGCTTCGGCATGGTCGAATGTGTTCCCACACGCCAAAAACATCGCCCGTTTCGGGTTCAATGAAGGGCATTATTTCAAACCGGGAACGACCAGCGCGAATATCGCCAATGTGGATCCCGCCTACATTACCCGCTCGCTGGAAGCGAAGAAGAAGCAGACCGTCGACCCGCGCCTTTGGGTGGCATGCTATCAGCCTTATGTAGATTCAATGGTTGTGAATGGCAAAAAACGGCCTATTTCGCATTACCTCGACATTACCGAACTGGATATGGAGGCTTGGAGCTTCCGCAAATTCACCAACCCTAATGGCACGGAAGCGGAGATTAACATGTCGAATGGCGCCAACTTCCCGTGGCTCAGGCTCGCTGATGTGTATCTGCTTTATGCCGAAACACTCTCGCATTCGGGAGACAATGCCGGGGCTTTGGAATACATCAATAAGGTGAAGCGGAGGGCTTATGGCCTGCCGGTCAATACGCCGTCGGCATTGGATTACAAGAGCCTTACCGACCAGACGAAGGCCAGCGACGCCGTCCTGAAAAACGACCCGCTCAAATACGAGCGCTGGGCCGAGCTTTTTGCCGAAGGGCATTGGTGGCTCGACGTCCGCCGCTGGCAGATCGGCGATAAGGAAGCGGCTTATTACCAGCGCATTCGCGGAGGCGCCATTCAATGGGACCCTACGGACTACGCCCAACCGATCCCGATCAACGAGATCACTGCCAATGTGAATATGCGGCAAAATCCGGGGTATTGACGGATGTGTGAAGAATGTCAGTCTGAGCGGACGGGGCCGCCCGGCGGTCGAAGACAGTCCGTATGGCAAGACGCCTTACAAGCCCTTCGACTCCGCTCAGGGTGACACCCACAGGAGTATTTACGGGATGTCTACCTAAACCCAACTTCATTCATGCATTCGAACCAACCAGACGTCGGTCCGCTGGGATATTTTATGCGAATTGCAACTGTCCTGGCATTGCTTATAACTCTTGATGCGCTCGTAGGCCTGCAAACCGACGATCGCAATACTGACTGGGTTGCCTACGGCGGCAATAAGGCCGGCAACCGTTATTCGCCGTTGACACAGATCAACCTGAATAATGTAAACCAACTGAAAGTAGCCTGGGAATACGATGCTACCTGGCTCGCACCGGGCGCAACCGCCCCGCGCCGTCCGATGGAAATCCAGTGCCAGCCGATTATCGTGCAGGGCATTTTGTATGGCACCACGCCATACCTGAGCCTGTTCGCATTGAAAGCCGATACCGGCAAAGAGCTCTGGCGCTTCGACCCGTTCGCAGGCAGTGCGCCGCGTTTTCATGCGAACCGCGGTGTCATGTTTTGGGAAGACGGCCGTGACAAAAGAATCCTTTACACAGCAGGAAACCACCTCTATGCTGTCGATGCCGCCACTGGAAAACCCGTGCAGGGCTTTGGCGACGGCGGAAGAGTCGATCTGAGCCAGGGCGTGACCGGCCGGCCGGGGCGTGAGAACGACCGGTTGTCGGTCGATGCGACCTCGCCGGGTGTGATCTACAAGGATATGCTCGTGATAGGCTCGCGCGTATCTGAGTACGGGGACGCCGCGCCCGGGCACATACGCGCCTTCGACGTGCGCACGGGAAAGCTCAAATGGACGTTCCATACGGTGCCCGAGCCCGGAGAACCAGGTCATGAAACCTGGCCGAAGGATGCCTGGAAACGCATTGGAGGAGCCAACAGCTGGGCCGGTATGGTGCTCGACGAAAAGCGCGGGGCGGTGTATTTCGGTACCGGATCGCCTTCGGTTGATTTCTATGGTGCCGATCGCGAAGGGAAGAATTTGTATGCCAATTGCGTGATCTCGCTGAACGCCGAAACCGGGAAAATGAACTGGTATTACCAAACGGTTCACCACGACCTCTGGGACAGGGATATATCGTGTCAGCCGAATCTTTTGACGGTCAGACACAAAGGCGCGGATGGCCGGGTCAGGAAAATCGACGCCGTGGCACAAGCTACCAAGGACGGCTTGCTTTTTCTGCTCGATCGCGATACCGGTAAGCCATTGTTTCCGGTAGAGGAACGCCCGGCATTGACGGATTACCACCTTCCCGGGGAGCATCCGTGGCCTACGCAGCCTTTCCCGACGAAACCTGCGCCGTTTTCCCGCCAGAATTTTACGGAAAGCGAAATCACCGACCGTACGCCCGAAGCGCACGCATTTGTAAAAGAAAAATTCGGTCAAACCCGCTCCGGTAACAAGTACATGCCGCCCAGCAAGGAAGGGAGCCTGTACCTGGGCATCGGCGGCGGTGCGGAATGGGGTGGTAATGCAGCCGATCCGGACGGTATCCTGTATCAAAACGCCAATGAAATGGTATGGGACCTGAAAATGATGGATTACAATGGAAGAGGCGGTAACAGCGCGAGGCAAGCTACGGCAACGCCCGGGCTGGCTGTGTATATGCGGAATTGTGCCGCGTGCCATCGCGCCGACCGGCAGGGTAGCGGGCAGGAATACCCGAGCCTGGTGCAGGTGGGTAACAGGATGTCGAAGGACGAAATCGGCAGCATTATCAAAAGCGGGCGCGGCCGGATGCCTTCATTCCAGCATATTTCCGACAAAGAGCGGGATGAGCTGGTCGCCTTCCTGGCCAACCCGGAGCAAAGGACATTGGTATCCGAAAATCATAGCGCGAGCGAAGCGCCCGAGGAAGCAAAATCGGCATTCCCGTACATTCCGCCATACATCAACAACGGCTGGACGCGCTTCTTCGACCCGGACGGTTACCCGGCGATTAAACCTCCCTGGGGAACACTCAACGCCATCGACCTGAATACCGGCGAATACCTCTGGCGCGTACCGCTCGGCGAGTTTCCCGAACTCACGAAAAAGGGCGTTCCCATTACCGGCACCGAAAACTACGGCGGGCCGATCGTAACGGCAGGAGGTTTGGTATTCATCGCAGGTACCAAAGATGAAAAGATCCGCGCATTCGATCGCAAAACCGGGAAGACCGTTTGGGAATACCAGCTACCGGCAGGTGCGTTTGCTACGCCCGCAACCTATATGGTGAACGGCAAGCAATACGTGGTACTCGCAGCCGGAGGTGCTAAAAACGGTCACAAACCCGGCGGCAAGTACATAGCATTTGCGCTTCCGTGACGATAGGCGACCGACCGCTGACGGCTGACCGCCGACGGCCGACCATAGACCATGCACCGTGCTGACTATTCTTGACCTGTTGACTATTTCTGACTATTCCTGACTATTCCTGACCCGTTAACCATTTCTGAACCTAATCATTCCTAATCCAAACATCTATGAATAACAGTTCCTCTGATCCCCGCCAAAATCGTCGTGACGCGCTAAAAATGTTGGGAGCCGGTTCTACGGCCGGGCTGCTGGGGCTCCTGGGCGCTACCGACCGCGCGTATGGTGGAGACCCACGCGAGCGTTACACACGACCCGCCTACGCGAAAGGCATGGCGCCCGTGAAAATCAAAAGTGTGAAAGCGATCGCCACCGCGCCCCAGGGCTCCAACCTGATCGTCGTCAAAGTAGAAACAACCGAGCCCGGTCTCTACGGACTCGGCTGCGCGACTTTCACCCAGCGTGCTTTCGCGGTGGTGACGGCGATCGATACCTACCTCAATGAGTTCTGCGTTGGAAAGGACGTGGACAATATCGAAGACATGTGGCATTCGACCTACGTGAGCTCGTATTGGCGGAATGGTCCGGTGCTGAACAATGCATTGAGCGGACTGGACGAGGCGCTTTGGGACATTAAAGGTAAGCGCGCCGGGATGCCGGTGTACCAGTTGCTGGGTGGCAAGGCCCGTTTCGCGATCCCGTGTTACACCCATGCCAATGGCAATACACCCGAGGCCGTTGCCGACGACGTCCAGCGCATTATGGACCGGGGTTTCAAATACATACGCATTCAGCAGGGCGGCTATGGCGCAGTGGGTGCAACCGAGCAAAAACCGGATTTCAAGGCGGCCGGTTTTGGCGGGGCTACCGATAATTACATGAATGAAAGGGCCTATTTGAAGTCGGTACCGAAGCTGTTTGAAGCGGTGCGCAAGCGCTGTGGTGAGGATATCGAGCTGCTGCACGACATCCACGAGCGTGTGCAGCCGATGGACGCCATTAATATGATCAGGGCATTGGAGGAATACCGGCCATTCTTTATTGAAGACCCGTTTTCACCCGAAAACATGGGTTGGTTCCGTCAGCTGCGCCAAAGTACCACGGTACCGATCGCGATGGGCGAGTTGTTCAACAACGTGAACGAGTTCCGCGATCCGATGGCTAATCAATGGTTCGATTACATTCGCTGCCACGTGTCGCAGATCGGCGGTATTACGCCAGCCATGAAAGTGGCGCGGCTGGGAGAGTGGTTTAATGTCAAAACAGCCTGGCACGGGCCGGGCGATGTTTCGCCGGTCGGTCATGCGGCACACGCGCACATCGACCTGGCTGTCTGGAATTTCGGTATCCAGGAGGCTGTGAGTTTCAATGAAAAGACGCAGGCGATTTTCAAGGGCTGCCCGACGATGAAGGACGGCTATATGTCGGTGAACGAGGTGCCCGGGCTGGGCGTGGATATTGATGAAAAAGAAGCCGCCAAGTATCCGATCACGAGCAAATCCAACTGGCAGGTTCGTAAATTTGATGGTACGAGCATCCGGCCGTAATGGTTGTTACGTCCCTACGGGACTTTAATCGTTGGTGATGGCATTGTTGGCTACCAATATTCCATCGCTACGCGATTCTAAATAATCTAAATAGCGATGTTTGACAGTGGTAAATGCCGTCAGGCATGTAATATTGGTAGCAGAAAATGGACATGCAAGACATACAATGCCGTAGGTATGTAACAACAAATGAAACGCGAGTCACTATTTAAATTGATCCTATTGTTAATGCCCTTTCTGGTACTGTTGGTGCTGGAAGGGGCATTGCGGTTGTTCGGCTACGGTCACGACCTGGCCGTTTTCACGGAAGATCCCGCCCGGAAAGGCTATTTGGTGCTGAACCCGCACGCTTCAAAACGCTATTTTACCAACCAGCAGAATGCGACTTACGGCAATGCCGAGCCATTCACCGCGAAAAAAGCGCCAGGCGTGTTTCGCCTCTTCGTACTGGGCGAATCCACCACCATCGGCTATCCCTATATGAACAATGGCTCGTTCCACCGCTGGCTGCAATACCGGCTCTCGCAAACCTATCCCGACCGCGACTTCGAATTGATTAATCTCTCACTGACCGCCGTAAATTCCTACACGGTGCTCGATTTTGGTAAAGCCATACTCGACTATGAGCCGGATGCCGTGCTAGTGTACACCGGGCATAACGAATATTATGGGGCGATGGGCGTGGCCGCTACCAAAGGCATCGGTCATAGCCGCACCCTTGCGCGTCTGCTGATGAACTTGCGCGGGTGGAGACTTATCCAACTGCTGGCTTCCCTGACCGACAAGATTACCGGGTTGGTTTCAGGTGAAAAGGTCGATCTGCGGGAAAACCTGATGAAACGAATGGCCGCCGACCAACAGATCGCATTCGGTTCGGATGCGTATCAGGCGGGACTGGATCAGTTCAGGGCCAATATGGACGAACTCGCCAGGGCGGCCAGTGCCAGGAAAATTCCCCTGCTGATCAGTAACCTCGTAAGCAATGAAAAGGATTTGAAACCCTTTATCAGTATCTCGGATGGTACGGGAAAATCGGCCGATACACATTATCAATCAGGCATCAACCTGTACCGACAGGCCGATTATCGTGGTGCCAAAAAGGAGTTCGTGCTGGCGAAAGAGCTCGATGCGCTGCGTTTCCGGGCGCCGGAAGCTTTGAATACCATTATCAACGACATCACCCGTAGGCACAAGGGCGTGACGCTCGTAGACACGCGCGACCTTTTTGAAAAGCATGCCGCCGCCGGTATTTTGGGTAAGGAAACTTTACTGGAACACGTACATCCCAATTTGCAGGGCTACGCACTCCTTTCGGAGGCCTTTTATCGATCCCTTCATCAAATAGGAGTATTGCCTGCGCCATCCGCTGAAATGCCCTTGGAAGTATTACAAAAGCAAATGCCGATAACGCCGGTGGATTCTTTGAAAGGGGTGTATGAAATGATGATCCTGAAAGAAGGCTGGCCGTTCAATATCCCGATGCCGGCGGAAGAAAAGCGGGAGAAAACGGAAGAAGAGAAGTTGGCTGGTGCGTTGGTGGTCAAACAAATATCCTGGCGCGACGCGATGGCCCGGTTGCGACAATATTACGCCGCCGGGAAAGATACGGCCCGGATGCTGCGCGTGACGGAAGCATTGGCGCTGGACGATCCGCTGAACACGGTGCATTTCGACAATGCGGGTAAACTGAGCGCCGCTCTGGGAATGAACAGGCAGGCGGTTAATTATTTTTCCAAAGCATTCAGAATGGAAAACAGTTTCGAACGTGCGCGGATGCTTTTTGTCATACTACTTAAAATGGACCAGCCGGAGGAAGCATTGCCGTACGTGGCTTACGCGGCTGCTCATAATACTTCAAGATTCGATCTGAATGAGTTGTACGCATTCGTGCAGCGGCAAGCCGAGGCGAAAAAGCAGGAACGTTAGCGGTTCGATCGTGCAAAACTCTTGCTTTGCACACATTATTCGCAGGCCTCCGGCCGGTCGGTACCGCAACTTTGCAGTATGGACCGGCCGGAGGCCTGCGAAAAGTGGCACGAAGCGAGAGCTTCGTGCCTGCCGTTCGAATGTTAACGAAGTGTACTGAAAAACGAAATCTGTCCGTCGGTTTTGACCATGATCACATCGGCTTCTTTGCCTTTGGAAACGGTCACAAAATAGTGGTCGGCATCTTCGAACTGGGTGCCGTAGAGGAGCATGTTGGTGTCGTTGTTTTCATTGTCTTTGTATTCTACCACCGCACCGATCGCATAGTTTTTAAACTGTTTCTGAATTTCCTTTTGCGCTTTGGCAGGAATATCGGTGAATTTTTTGTCGGCAGTGGTGCCTACGAGCATGAAATGACTGTCGTAATAGGCTGTCTGTTTCTGCCCGTCCTTGGTGAATGTCACCTCGTCGAATTGCGGACCTCTTACCCATTTGGCATCGCTTACCTGGCCGAAATCGGCATAAAAGGAGTCTTTTGAGCGGGAATTTACTTCCGTGCGTGCTTCGGCGTGTTTTTCGGCGCGGTGTTCTTTTCTGACCTCTTTGGCAAGGGTTTGTGCCTGAGCTCCTGTGATTGCCAGTGCGGCGATAAGAGCGGATGTGATGAAAGCTTTCATTGTGATGCTATGTTTTTTGGTGATTGATCGTTTGAATGATCCAAAACTACCAGGTGCGGCCCACCCGGGAAACAGCGCGTGGGCAGAAGGGCAAAAACTGTCGGTGAACAGGGCAAAAGTGTCTTTGTGATTTCTTTTCGCTACATTGGTTTTCGCATTCCCCCCACCAAAACGGACCGTTAGTTATGAATTGCCTGGTGATCGATGACAATATCATTGCCCGTACTACATTGAGGCAGCTCGTGAAACTTGATAAAGAGCTGGTGCTCATTGGAGAATGCGATAATGCCATGGACGCCTATCGCTGGATCATGGACGAACAGGTAGATCTTTTGCTGCTCGATATAGAAATGGAGGGTATGACGGGCATCGAGCTGGTGAAAAGCCTGGGAAGTAAAAACCCCGTGATCATATTCACGACCTCTAAAAAAGAATACGCCGCCGAAGCATTCGAGCTCAATGTGGCCGATTATATCACCAAGCCGGTAACACCCTCCCGCTTCCTGCAGGCCATTGAAAAGGCCCGGGAGATTTTCAGGAGTAAAAAGCAGGAGGTGAGGATGGAGGACGACAGTTTCCTGTTCATCCGGGATTCGAATATCGTCCGCCGACTGAAAATCGGGGATATATTGTATGCCGAGGCCATGGGGGATTATGTCAAACTGTACACGCTCGAAAAATTTTACTCGGTACACGCCTCTTTAAAGGAAGTCGAAGCGAAGCTCCCCGAATCGAAATTCCTGCGCGTACACCGGTCGTTTATTATACAGGTAGGCAAAATCGATACGATAGAAGGCGGCACGCTTATTATTAACAAGAAAATGGTGCCCGTGGCCGACACTTACCGCGCGGCATTGAATAGGAGGCTGAATGTTCTGTGATTTTGAAAAACCGAACCCATGAGAGTCCGCACGCTCGTCATATACATTACCATAGGCTTCGTAGCCGCTGTGCTGGCACTGGTGGCGGTGCAGTATATGACGCGGCGCAATCTGGAAGAGCTGATCAGCGCGAACGAAAGTCTGCTGGATGAATACCGCATGAGCAGCGGACTTTCGCATCAGGTCGATAGCACAAGCCGAGCGGCGCTGGCGGTGAAGATCAATGTGGTAGACCAAAGCGGGCAGCGGGTTTTACGCTGGAACCTGTACCTGACGATTGGTGTGCTGGCCTTGCTTACCGCAGTTTTTGCCGTCATTATCGGGCGGATGAAAAAGCAGGCGGAGCTGATCGGCCAGCTCAACACCAGCGAAAGGAAGCTGAAAGAGGCCGTACTCGTGAAAGAGAACTTCCTGGCGAACATGAGCCACGAGATCAGGACGCCGCTGAATGCGATTTTAGGATATACCAATCTTCTCCAAAAGAAAAAACTCGACGCGGATACGCGCTTGCACATCAGTACGGTGCAGCAATCGGGAGAGACGTTACTGGCGATTGTGAACGACATCCTCGACCTGTCCAAGATAGAATCCGGCATGATGCGCATCGAACATGTCCCGTTCGATCCCGAGGCGTTGGTGCATTCGGTAGGGACGATGTTCCACCACCGTTCGGCCGAAAAGCAGGTGCCGCTGGTCGTATCGTTCGACCCGGCGATCCCGGAAACGATTACGGGCGACCCGACCCGACTGACCCAGATTCTCGTCAACCTGGTAAGTAATGCATTCAAGTTCACGGAAACAGGAGAAATAAACCTCCGGGTTACCGCGAATGGCGGAAGCAATGACCAGGTGAACCTTACCTTCGAGGTCACCGATACCGGGATCGGCATCGAAAGTGCACGGCTCGAAACCATTTTCGAACGTTTCCGGCAAGCAGAAGACTCTACTAACCGCCAGTTTGGTGGCACAGGGCTGGGTTTGTCTATCGTGCGGGACCTCGTGCATTTGCAGGACGGGCATATCGCGCTATCGAGCAAGCCGGGCGCAGGTACGACCGTGAAGGTAACCATTCCTTACCGGATCGCGGTAGGGAGCGAATCGCCCGCGCCCGGAGCTCTGGTGGAGGCCGCACACCCGCAGCGGCCGGGGTTGCGCGTGCTGATTGCCGAGGATCATGTGATCAACCAGGGGCTGATGATGCGCCTGATGGAGGAACGAGGCATAACAGGCCGTGTCGCCGCCAACGGGTTTGAGGCGATTGACATGCTGCGTAGCGAGCCTTATGATCTCGTTTTTATGGATATTCAAATGCCGGGAATGGATGGGTATACGGCCACGCGCACCATACGCGAAGAGCTGAAACTGACAATTCCCGTTATTGCCATGACGGCCCATGCGATGGAGGGTGAAAAGGAAAAGTGCATTCGCCTCGGAATGGACGATCATATTGCCAAACCCGTGAGGGAGAGCGAGCTGGACAGGGTATTGGCCAGCTACACAAGGCCTCTTCCGGGAAAGGGGCCGTCTGCCCATGCATTCAAGGTGATCGATCCGGACTACATGCGGGAGATCAGTAATGGTGACGCAACCTACGAAAAGCTGGTTACCGAGCAGTTCCTGCACCTGATGCCGCGGGAGCTGGAAGCATTATCGACAGCAGCAGGCAAGCGCGACCGCAGCGAGGTTCGCCGCATTGCCCACGTAATCAAAACGACCATTTCGATTATGGGCCTGAATGCCCTGCTGGATGAGCCGCTGGATATCCTGGAAAACGGCACCTCGGGGAAAGAAGATATGGCCACGCTGGTGGAGCAAATACTGGGCATTTGCAAGGAAGCATTAGGCGAAGCCGGGATCTTTTACCGGCAGTTTCAGAAAGATTAAGCGGGTTTCGGGAAATGTGAAATGATGACGTGCAACGTTTAGGAGAAGTAAACAGGTCTCATCGGTTACATTATTTTACTTTGATTATATTGTACCCAAACTTGAACTGCTCTATGCGCCCTGACAAATCCTTGTTCTTTTCTCTTTTCATCTGCTTGTCAATCGGCGCAAAAGCGCAGATCCGGTTTGAAAAAGGCTATTTTGTTAATAATGACAAGGTGAAGACAGTGTGTAACATCCGGAACGTGGATTGGGATAATAACCCGTCGTCGTTCCGTTACCAGCTGCCGGGTAGTGATGAGGTGCTTGATGCTGCCTTGCAGGATGTCAGCGCTTTCGGGATCGATGGCGGAAATGCCTACGTGCGTGCGCTGGTGAAGGTGGATCAGAGTTCTACCGACGTGAGCCGGCTTTCCAATGACCGCAACCCCGAATGGCAGGAACAGCTGGTGTTCCTGAAAGTATTGGTAGAAGGGGAGGCAACCCTGTTTCAATACAAGCGGAACGAAGTCAGCCAGTTTTACTATCAAAAAGGCGACTCCTTGTACACGCCGCTGGTTTTCAAAAGATATATCGATGGTAATGGCCAGCGGGCGATTAATTTCGGCTTCCGCCAACAGCTGCTGAACGAGCTTTCGTGTGAGGGTATTACACAGCTACAAATCGAGCGTACCAGTTACCGCGAAAGTGACCTGGTATCCTATTTTCAGCGGTACAATACCTGCAAGCGCCCGGGCGGGCAAGACGGCGTCAAGAAAGTCCGGCGGAATATTTTTAATGTGAAAATCACGCCCGGCGTGGATATGAGCCAGTTGTCGACTTCGGGTTTTACCAGGACCCGGGACGGCAAAAATAAAGGGAACACCACCGGGATACGTGCGGGAGCAGAGGTGGAATATTTTGCCCCATTTCATAAAAACAAATGGTCGATATTCGTCGAGCCGAGCTTTCAGGCCCACAAGTTCCCACTCCGGGTAACTTCGACCGACGTGGATATGAACTTCTGGACGATTGAGGTACCTGTTGGTATCCGGCATCATTTTTACCTTTCCGAAAAGACTAAGGTGTTTGTCAATGTTTTCTATTCCAGGAAGATAAAGGAGTCTGCAATGGTGGAGAAGGACGATCATACAGATTATCGCGTTATCGCAAATTCCGGTTTTGGAGGTGGTGCAGGTGTTGCATATGGTCCGTTTAGTCTGGAAGCGCGCTATTATTTGAAGCGGGCCCTTTATGCTTACCGTGTCCGCATCGATATGGAATACAGCAAAGCGACCGTCATTCTGGGGTACCGGCTTTTTAAGAAATAGCTCTTTAGAACATTTTGATTACTGCCTCTTCCGCTGCAACATTTCAAATCCCCGATGGTAGAACCGCCGGGGATTTGCATTTTAATGCATATCAATCTCCTGAACTCCTGCATGAAGCCGCAACTCGCACAGGTACGCTGGTACCGGATTATCCCCGTTGTTTTTGTCACATATAGCCTTGCCTACCTCGATCGCGCCAATTTCGGGTTCGCGGTAGCAGGCGGAATGGCCGACGACCTCCGCATCGATCCGAACACGTCGACACTACTGAGCTCGCTGTTTTTTCTGGGCTATTTTTTCTTCCAGATACCGGGCGCGCATTATGCGGCTACACGCACGGCCAAGAAGCTGATATTCATTTCGTTGATCCTGTGGGGCGGCCTGGCTGCGGCCACGGGGATGGTCAACAATGCGACGGCGCTGATCGTGATCCGTTTCATGCTCGGGGTCGTGGAAAGCGCCGTGATGCCGGCGATGCTGATCCTGTTGAGCCAATGGTTTACCAAAGAAGAACGCTCCCGCGCGAATACCTTTCTGATATTGGGCAACCCGGTGACGGTACTGTGGATGTCGGTGCTTTCGGGCTACCTGATCGATTCCCTGGGCTGGCGGTGGATGTTCATCATTCAGGGCGTACCGGGCATTTTGTGGGCGTTTATCTGGTGGAAGCTCATCGACGAGCGGCCGATGGAAGCCAAATGGCTCACCGACGAAGAGAAAATAGCCGTGGAGGAGAAGCTGAAAGCCGAGCAGGCGGGTATCAAACCGGTCAAAAATTATGCGGAGGCATTCAAGTCGACGAAAGTAATCCTGCTTTGCCTGCAATACCTCTTGTGGAGCGTCGGCGTCTATGGTTTTGTCATGTGGCTGCCATCAATCATTAAAGCGGCTCCGAATATGAACATGGTTACCACCGGCTGGCTGTCTGCAGTACCTTACGTATTTGCCGTGATTGGTATGCTTGGCGCGTCCTATTTTTCGGATAAAACCGGGAATCGTAAGGTGTTCGTATGGCCGTTCCTCCTGATTGCAGCGGTGTGCCTGTATGCGGCGGTATGGATCGGTACTGAGCAGTTCTGGCTGGCCTATGCGTTGCTGGTGATTGCCGGTGGTGCATTATACACACCATACGGGCCGTTTTTTGCGGCCATTGCCGAAATATTGCCCAAAAATGTCATCGGCGGGGCCATCGGGCTGATCAACAGCCTGGGCGCATTGGGTTCGTTTGCAGGATCTTACCTGGTGGGATATCTCAACAGCGAAACCGGGAATTTCAAGGCCTCTTATACTTTGATGGCGGTTGCGCTGGTGCTGGCAACCGTGATTACCATCGCCGTGATTCCGGCTCCGAAGGCCTTGCAGCCGGTCGTGGAGGAAGTCTGACGCTCGAATTTTGTGTAACGGGCGGTTAAGTTCGAAGGTTTTGGGTCTTTGTATGCTATTAAAGTACTCTGCCAAACACTTAACCCAAGGTAAATGAGCAATTTTAGACTGCCGGGGCTTCCGGTTTGTATTTTTCTGTTATTACTAACCCTCGTCTACGGACCCACTCACGCCCAGAACAAAAGCCCGAATGTGCTGAAAGACGGCGACCGCGTTGTATTCCTGGGGAATTCCATTTTTGAGAACGAATTCCAGTACGGTTACCTGGAACTGGCCCTCACCACCCGTTTTGCCGACAAGGGCATTACTTTCCGCAACCTCGGCTGGACGGGCGACAATGTATGGGGAGAAGCCCGCAGCACTTACACCAACCCGCCGACGCCTTACGAGCATTTGATGCAGGATATTACCGCTGCCGCACCGAGCATTGTATTCCTCGCGTATGGGGGAGTGGAGGCGCAGGAAGGGCAGGGAGGTGTGGCGCATTTTAAGGAAGGCTTGAATAAACTGATTGATAAAATAGATGCGCTAGGCGCCCGGACCGTGCTGTTATCGACGATCCCGGTAGTGTCCGCTGACACCGCGCAACATATTGCCAGCCGCAACGCTGATTTGAAGCTCTACTCCAAAGCCATTTCCGAAGTAGCCACCCAGCGCAGCAAACAGTTCATCGATATTTACCAGCCTATTGAAACACTGGCCCAAAAGGAGAACATCGTTGAAAATACCGTGCATTTGAACGAGGCCGGTTACTATCATCTTGCATTGATCCTGGAACGTGCCCTCGGACTGACCGACAGTAAGACGGAGACCAATTTTGACGCTAAACAGTTTTCCAAATCGGCCGATGGTTCGGCAATGATGACCTTTAAAAAGGTGCCGCAATATCTGCCGCTCCCCTGGCCCGCAGATGCAGCCGGTTCTACGGAGCAACTGGAAACGGTGCGTATCAGAGGTTTGAAAAAGGGATACTACACCCTTACCGCCGGCCACAACCAGGTGGTGACCGCCTCTGCGAAAGATTGGGAAAAGGGCATCGACATTATCCAGGGGCCGCCGTTTGAGCAGTCGGCGCGTATCCGCGAGATGATTATCCGAAAAAATGAATTGCATTTTTTTCAGTACCGACCATTGAACCAGACCTATATCATCGGTTTCCGCAAATATGAACAGGGCCGTCACGTGAAGGGGCTTGAAGAGCAGAATATCCTCATCAAATGGCTTGAAGGGCAGATTATCCTTCATGCCGAGCCGAAGGAAGTGGTGTATGAGCTGCGGAAGCTGGAATGAGCGGCTGGTGGCTGTCGGCTATCGGCCGTCGGCACCGTGGCGAGTAAGGATGTATCGAAAAAAAGGTGCAGCACACCGCAAGATTTGCACAAAGCCGAAAGCCGAAAGCTGAAAGCCGACAGCCGAAGTCCTGCGGCAAGAATTATCCAAAAAAGGTGCAGCGCACCGCAAGATTTGTAACAAAGCCGAAAGCTGATAGCCGACGGCCGACAACCCAAATATGAAAAAACTACTTTACGGAGCGTTGCTCCTTCCCATGATGCTGCTAACCTCCTCGACCGAGCCCGAGCAGCATCCCTTTAACCTGGACCCCGACGTTGAAAAGGAACTAAAATCCTTCAAACTGGCTGAGGGCTTTGAGGTAACCCTTTTCGCCTCCGACCCGATGGTCGCAAAACCGATCCAGATGAACTGGGACACCGAAGGCCGCCTCTGGGTGGTGAGCAGTACGGTGTATCCGCATTTGAAAACCGGTGAATCGGCGAACGACAAGATATTTGTCCTGGAAGACACGGACGGCGACGGCAAAGCCGATAAATCGACCGTTTTTGCCGAAGGATTGATACAACCAACTGGCATCCTACCCGGCGACGGAGGCTGCTATGTGGCCAACTCTACCGAAATCCTGCATTTTGCCGATACCGATGGCGACGGTAAGGCCGAAAAAAAACGTCGTATCCTGAGCGGTTTCGGAACCGGCGACACCCACCATTTGATCCATACGTTCCGGTGGGGACCCGAGGGCCGGATGTACTTCAACCAGTCGATCTACATTTACAGCCACGTGGAAACGCCATTCGGTATCAAACGCCTCGAAGGCGGTGGCGTATGGCAGCTCAACACGCGCAACCTGGACATGGAGGTGTACGCACGCGGGCTTGTGAACCCGTGGGGCTTGCAGTTCGATAAATGGGGACAGTCCTTTGCGACGGATGGTGCTGGTGGCGAGGGTATTAACTACGCGTTCCCCGGCGCTACGTTCGTGACGGCTCCCGGCGCGGCGCGCATCCTGCGTGGATTGAACCCCGGCCAGCCGAAACATTCGGGTCTCGACGTCGTTTCGGGCGGGCATTTACCGGACGCATGGCAAGGCCGCATGATCACCAACGACTTCCGCGCGAACCGCATTAACAGCTTCAAACTCGAAGAGCAGGGTAGTGGTTATGTGTCAAAACAAACCGACGACCTGATGTGGTCGGACAATGTCGCTTTCCGTCCGGTGGATATCAATGTAGGTCCTGATGGCGCCATTTACGTGGCCGACTGGTACAATCCTATCATCCAGCACGGCGAAGTGGATTTCCACGATCCCCGCCGCGACCAGCAGCACGGCCGTATCTGGCGCATTGTGGCCAAAAACCGTCCATTGGTTAAAAAGCCTCAGCTGAATAAAGCTTCTGTAAATGAATTGCTTGAATCTTTGAAAGTACCCGAGGACTGGACACGCCTGCAAGCGAAACAAGTATTGAAAGCGCGTGGTACGAAGGAAGTATTGCCTGCTTTGGAAAAATGGGTGACTGGTTTGGATAAAAATGATGCGAAATACGAGCATAATCTCCTGGAAGCATTGTGGTTATATCAAACATTGGAAACCGTAAACGAGCCGGTACTGCTGAATCTGTTGAATGCAAAAAGCCACAACGTACGTGCGGCTGCATTGCGTGCGCTGGCGCTCTGGTACCCGAAAGTTTCCAATACCCCGGCATTGCTGGCGAAAGCGGTCGGTGATTCCCATCCGCAGGTACGCCTGGAAGCCGTGATCGCATTGCGCAAAACAAAGACACCGGAAGCTGCCAAAACCGCATTGACGGTTCTCGACGCGCAAATGGACGAGTTCCTGGACTTCGCATTATGGCAAACCGTTCGCGAACTGGAACCAGTTTGGGTCGCCAAACTGAAAACAGATCCGAACCTGCTTGGCGATGCTAAAAAGACCGCTTATGCATTGAAATCGGCGACAAGTGCCGATGCTGCCGCCTTGCTTACTGCATTGTACCAAAAAGGCCAGGTACCTGACGAATACCAGAAAGACGTGCTGGCGTCGATCGCCCGTCTCGGCCAGCCCGCTGACCTGAATATGCTGCTGGATCTCGCGGTTCAACCTAATAACAAGAATGCGGCCGTGCAATTGACTGCATTGGAAGAAGCAGGAAGCCAGCGCAAAGTCATTCCGAATAAAAACACCGAACGCATCGCTTCGCTGATCGGCAATGAGGACGAATCGGTTAGCCTCAGCGCCATTCGTCTGATCGGTCTTTGGAAAATCTCTTCATTGAACGACCGACTGACGAGCCTTATCCAGAATGGCAACCCTGCTACCAAGAAAGCCGCGCTCGGGGCATTGGGAGCTATTGACAAACCGAAAGCCCTGCAATTGGTAACCGACCTGACCGGCCCGAAAAATACCCCGGAAGTGCGCATTATTGCCGCTTCGCAACTGGCTGGTCTGGATGAAAAAGCAGGTGCCCAAGTAAGCGCGGAACTCATGCGCTCGCTGCCGGCGGATACCGACGTGTCGGACCTCTTCCTGGCATTCATCCCATCCAACTCCGGTGCCGCAGCATTGGCCGACGCCATCGCTGCGAAAAAAATCCCGGAAGCATTTGCCAAACGCGGACGCATATTGGTGCAGCAGCGCGCCGGCTGGACACGCCAGAGCATCGATGAGATCGCAGCCTTGAAAAAGGCCCTGGAAGCATCGGGGGGCTCTATGCCCGCACCGAAAATGCCGCAGGACCTCGACGACAAAACCATCGAGGGGCTCGCGAAGTTGGCGCGTGAAAAAGGCGATGCCGCCAAAGGAGAGCTGATTTTCCGCAAGGCCGAGTCGAGCTGCACGACCTGCCACGCCATCGGCGGCGCAGGCGGATTGATCGGCCCCGACCTGAGCAGCCTCGGTACCAGTTCGCCGGCGGAAACCATTATCCGTTCGATCATTTATCCAAGCAACTCGATCAAGGAGGGTTACGATTTGAAACGTGTCGTGAAAAAAGACGGCTCCGAACTGATGGGCTACCTCGCTTCCGACGGTGCCAACGAAATCGTGATCCGCGACGTGACCGGCAAAGAGGTTTCCATCGCCAAAAGCCAGGTACAAATAATGGAAAAGGTTCCCGGCTCTCTTATGCCTCCGGGCCTCACCGCCAGCCTCGACCGTGACCAATTCGTAAACCTCGTCGCATTCCTCACCAAACTCGGCGAACCGGGCGACTTCCGTGTGCCCGCAACGCGTTACGTGCGTAGGTGGGAGAATGTGGAGTTGAGCAAGGACCTGGCCTCTAAATTCAACATGGAAGGCCCGGTCATCGCCGGAAAAGGCGCCAGGATCACAAAGGCACCTGTATATAGCAAAGTCTCCGGTGAATTACCGGTGGATGAGCTGCCCGAAATGCAAAATGGGGCCGGCAAACCGTTCAGCATTATTAATTTTGAAATCGAAGCATTAACCAAGGGCCCGGTAGCCTTCGCATTGAACAGCACTAGCGGCGTTAAAGCCTATAACGGCAACAAACCTTTGAAAATCTCCGACGGCACCATCACCGCCGACCTTTCGCAAGGCATTCAACCCATCACACTCGTTCTAGATCGGAATGTTGTGAAAGGTGGCTTGAAAGTGGAATTGAAAGATGTAAGCGGCGGCGCGCAGACGCGGTTGAAAGTGGGTCGGTAATTTGTATTTTGAATTGTTTTGAATTGCAGCCGGGGCATGTGTTCCGGCTGTTTTTTGTTTGCTCAATACTTTCTGTCACTCGATAATCAGTATTGAATGTCTGATAAGTAACCGCGAAATTTGAATAGTTCGGACAAAGGTCCGCATTGATAAGAAGCTTGAAAAGATGTAAATTTGCTTAAACTCAAATCACTCACGTCCATGCAAACCATAGGAAAAAAGGCTGGTAATGTGTTGGAAGGCAAGCCAAAGCCGAAGAAATTGACAGCGCGGGAAATCCATGAGGATCTGATTGATATGAAGATCTATGAGGAGCGGAAGAATGGGGAGTTTATATCAGAAGAAGAAGCCATGGCATTCCTGCGGAGCCATGGTAAAATATGAGATATAAAATCAGTTACGAAAAACGCGCAATAAAAGAACTTAATAAACTACCCAAGCGGGCTGTTGTTCAGGTCGTCAAGAAGATTGATTCCTTGGGCGAGAATCCATATCAGGCAGGAGTAAGGAAGCTCGCTGCTATCCATGATGTATATCGAGCCCGCGTAGGTAACTATGGAATTCTGTATGAAATTAATGATGGAGAACTGCGGATAATAATTGTATCGATTGGCGATCGAAAAGACGTGTACAATCGGTGAAAGCTTACTCCCCCAAAATCCGATACAACTCCAGATTCAAATAATAGTGATTCCCCTGAATAACCCGCCTTTGCAATACCCCCAAATCCACTAGCTGATTCAGGTACTTTTTAGCCGTATTCTCTGCATACAGCCGCTGATCCGTCAAATGCTTCACGCGTGTGAAGGGTTGTGTGAATATCGCATTGACCAGCAATTCCGGGCGGGTAATGGCCGTGTCGTCCAGGATTACCTGACGGATGGCATCTTTCGTATTGAGGATGTCGTTGATTTTGTTGTAGGTTAGAATGGCGGTGGTTTCAACAGCATGAAGCATGAATTTAAGCCAGGTGTTCCAGTCGCCGCGCTGACTGACGCCCATTAAGCCACTGTAATAATCTTCACGGTGGTCGAGAATGTGACGGCTGAGGAAGAGGATAGGGTAGTCGAGCAAACCTTTGTGTGTGAGATAATTGATATTGAAAATTCTGCCCGTACGACCATTGCCGTCGCGGAACGGGTGGATGGCTTCGAATTGATAGTGACCAATCGCCATTTTGAGTACCGGATCGACTTTGAAGCTTTCGTCATCATTCAGGAAACTGACCAGATTGGCTAATTTCGCTTCAATAATGCCCGTTCCACGCGGAGGCGTGTATACCGGCTTGCCTGCATTAGGGCCAGTGCCACCTTGCCGGATATGGGTTTGTATGAACGGAGGTCTGATGCCTTCGGTAGTTTGATAAATCTCCTGGTAAACTACCCTGAAATAATCTTCGCTGAACCGGTCGCTATCCTTTAAAAAATCGTGGCCAAACCAAAGTGCTTCGCGATAGCGCAACACTTCTTTGGCAGAACCGCTCATTTCGTTGGGCCGCTGCTCACTGAATGCCTTGTAAAGTTCGTCATCCGTTGTAAAAATGTTCTCGATCGCACTCGACGCCTTCGCTTCTTGCAGACTGATCGTGTTGATCAGTACAGCCTGATTGGGGATCGCGATACTCCTGCCTTGCAGCTTGCCCAACGCAGCCTTTGCATTCGCCAGTGCTTCATATACTTCGATATTACGGTACAATTCTTCTGAAATCGGAAGCTCGGGAAGCTCATTCCAGGGGACATTGCGATCGGGATTGATGGGGTACGGCATAGTTTCGTGTGTTAATTTGGCATTAAACTGGCCTTTGTTTTAATGTTAGCTCTGGTTTGAGTATCAAATTTAATGCTTTTTATTGAGCTAACATTAAAATTATGAACATTTTAATGTTAGTTGGAATTTTGGCATTAAAACAGACCTTTGAATTTTAGAAGTGCCCCAATCTCGCATGTCCAAAACAGTAAATTCTCAGCTCCGCTTGTTTTAAATACTATTTCCATCTTTTTCCAATTTTAATCATGCTCAAAAAATTACTGGCCCTGTCTCTTCTGATCGGAAGCGCGGTTACGGCGCATGCGCAGCAGTTCAAGGCGTTACTTTTTACCAAAACCGCTGGTTTTCACCACGTTTCTATCCACGAGGGTGTGACGGGCGTCAGGAACCTCGCCGCCAGACACAATTTTTCGGTCGACTGGCAGGAGAATGCCGATGTTTTCAATGACAAAAGTCTGGCTAACTACTCGGTGGTCATCTTCCTGAACACGACCGGCGATATCCTGAACGAAGCACAGCAGGCCGCCCTCGAAAAATACATCAAAAGCGGAAAAGGCTGGGTAGGCATCCACGCCGCAGCCGATACCGAATACGACTGGCCGTGGTACGGCAAATTGTGCGGAGCCTATTTCAAAACCCACCCTGCGCAGCAAACCGCATTTCTGGACGTAAAGGACAGCAACTTCCCGGGCCTCGAACGCTTCCCGAAACGCATGATGTGGACCGACGAGTGGTACGAATATAAAAAGCCTCTCAACGCCGACGACCTGAAAGTGCTGATCACCATCGACGAAAAAACCTACGATCCTAAAACCAGCCAGGGCACCGGCATGGGCGATCACCCGATTGCGTGGTACCACAACTTCGACGGCGGCCGCGCATTCTACACCGGTTTGGGGCATATTGGCTTAGTTTATTCGGACCAGTCGTTCCTGGATCACCTTTACGGCGGTATTTACTGGGCTGCGACTGGTAAGGGGTTGAAGTAACAGGTGTGCGGTAAGGAGCGTTGGGCTCTTGACCGACCGCGGACCGCCGACTATCGCCGTTGATCTCGGAACTTTCGATATGCAGGCCACGGCGTGGCCTGCTGTTTATAGAAATCCGAATGCCCCAATAACGTTTCAGCTCCGTAGGAGCTTCCTGATGCACAATGCCCAAGGAAGCTCCTACGGAGCTGAAATCGTTATTGCACGGCCTATTTGCTAGAAACAGACAACCGCGCTGCGGTTTATTTTTGGGAAAACAGTTTAATGGTATAGTCGAGTAATGCGGTATCGCCGATCTTTCCGTGGCCCGGTATCACCACTTTCGCGTCGCTGTATTGCTTTTTAATCGTAGTCACAGTGGCAGACCACGCTTCGACATTGGCATCGGCCAGATTGCCTTTGGTCGCATCGACCTCTTTAATCAGGCAGCCACCGAACATTACCTTTTCGCTCGGGAAATAGCCGATAATGTTATCGCGCGTATGTCCTTCACCGTAAAACGCTGCAATGACCGCCTTTTTGCCCACTTTCAGGTCCAGCTTGCCGTCGAAACCTTTTTGAGGTACCGGAAACTTGTGTTCTTTATCGAATGCGATCGTTTTGTTCGTCGCGTATGATGGGATTCCGTGATCGTGGAATGCCTTCAACCCGCCCACACAATCCTCGTGAAAATGCGTCGCGATCACCGCCTTCACCTTGCATTTCAAACTATCCTCGACCCACCGGATCACCCGTGATGACGTCGCGTCATCCACCGGCGTATCAAAAATCACCGCCTCGCCGCCATCGAATACGATCAGTCCATTGCAAGGGACTTTGCCGAAGGTTTCGGTTTGGAGATAGGTCAGGTGCTGGTATGTGTGATCGGTTAACTTTTGCAGGACCAGGTCGTCGGTTTTGAAACTTTTGTCGGGCGTTTGAGCGCTTGCGCATGTGTATAGGAGTGTAAGCAGGCAGGTGAGAATGTGTTTTTGCATGAGTTGATTGGTGAATAGAAGTAAGGGAGCAATATAGAGGAAATTAGTATATTTGGGTACATAACTTATAAAACCATGACGAAACAAGCGATTATAGAACGGACGATCGAGGCGATAAATCAGCTTCCCGTGGATAAGGCTGAGGAGATATCGGATTTTGCCGATTCCCTCCGAAAGCGTCATGAGGAACAACAGTTAACCGAAGGCATTCAAACACTCATAGAAAATGGGGGGGCATTTGAATTTCTCCAAGATGATGAAGATATCTATTCCGTGGCCGATTTAAAGGAGGTATACAATGGTTAAAGGGGACGTGATACTGATTCCTTTTCCATTTACAAACTTGTCGGGAAATAAACTTCGACCAGCAGTCGTGCTCGCAGCGGATAATACGGATGTTACTGCGTGCTTCATTACTAGTCAAATTGGCTGGCAAGAACTAACCGATGTCTTGCTCATTCCGAGTCATGCCAATGGTTTGAAAGTGACTTCATTGGTAAGAACCAGAAAAATAGCTTCGATACAACAAAATCTCGTAAAGGGACTGCTGGGTCGCTTATCTGCAAGGAACTGACCGAACTTAATTCAAAACTAAAATCACTGCTCCAACTTCCATAACTTCCGAGCGAAACAGAACATCCTTAATCTGAATTTATGCAAACACTCTCTACCATCCTCGTAGCCCTCGTCGCGCTGGAACATCTTTACATTCTCTATATCGAAATGTTTGCCTGGGAGACCAAGGGTAAGGAAACGTTCAAAGGCTCCCTAGCGCCGGAGCTTTTCAAACCTACCAAAACGCTGGCGGCCAACCAGGGGCTCTATAATGGCTTTCTTGCTGCGGGGCTAATCTGGTCGTTGCTGATTGAGGATCATCATTGGCGGTTGTATGTCGGGGTATTCTTTCTTACCTGTGTGATTATTGCCGGGATTTACGGGGCTGTTACGGCGAGTAAGAAGATATTTTTCTTGCAGGCGTTGCCGGCAATAGTGGCTTTGGTAGTGCTGCATTTGTAATTAATTGAATGTGGGGTGAATACTCTTCATCAAATTAGAAGTAATTAAATTCGAAATCGATAAAAATGACATTTAAGTTGGAACCCACAGCGGAAATGCTGGACGAAAAAATTTTTTGGGATATCGTCGAAAGATCACTAGCGAATACAGTCGATCAGGACGATCAGGAAAGCTATCTGGTGGAAGAGATCAGCAAATTATCGCCAAAGGAGATAGTAGGTTTTCGGTTGCGGACAGATGAATTATTGTATAAATCCTACACTTCGGAAATGTGGTGTGCGTCGTACATTATGAATGGCGGTTCATCGGATGACGCTTTTGAATATTTCAGGAATTGGGTAATCTCGCGTGGAAAAGATGTGTATTACAATGCGAGGGAAAATCCGGATTCGCTTATCTCGCAGGTTTATGAGGAAGTGGATTTGTATGAGTTTGAAGCATTCTGGTATGTCGCACTCGAAGCATTCCAAAGTGTGACAGACGAGGATTTATACGACTATATCGACGAAGATAACTTCCACACGCGCGAGGGAAATTATCCTCCTATTGAATTTAATTGGAGCGACGACGACCGCGAGACCATGCAGGCGATTTGCCCGAGGCTGTACGAGCGGTTTGAGGGGACACTGGAAAGCTGAGGTTTCTGAAAAATCACTAAATAATCCTTAACCCCATTCCATAAGAATCCCCTTCGCCGCGTACAATCTTAAAATGGGTATTCAGAATAATGGCGGTATTTAAAAACGCCATCAGAAACAGCACGCACACGACCACAAATGGATTCAGGAAAAACCGTCCGGCGAAGGTTGAGAAGACCATCACGAGCGTGAGCCCGTAGACAATAATGGCCCAGGTAATCTGGAAATTGAGGATTCGCTTGCCGAGCTCCATCACGCCGGCGACGCGTTGGCGGTTGTAGAGCCATAACACAAGCGGTACCAGGACGCCGCCGAGCGGCAGGAGCCAGAACGATAACGCGGAAAGGTTGAGGATTTTCAGGAATGAAATGTCTTCGGCAGGGGTTGGGACGAGGCTTTCCACGGGGACGTCGAGCGCCTGGGCGATGAGGCGAAGCGTTTCGCCCCGCGGGATGGTGTCGCCGGCTTCGATGCGTTGCAATGTGCGCAGATTAATGCGGGCGCTTTCGGCCAGGGTTTCCTGTGAAAGTCCCTTTGCCCGGCGCAGGGCTTTGATTTGCTCAGAGGTATTCAGGTTGTTCATATTGAAGTTGTTTTACCCAAATTTAACCATTCACAAGCGGGAATGATAGCGGCATTTCTACGGCATTTGCAACCGGTGACCGGCAAAACGTTTAAGGTTGACGATCTTCGCTTATGTTGTTTTTATAATGACTCGCATTCTGGCATTCCACAAGCGCCTTCAAGTCGTTCCAACAATCTTTTATAATTGCCTCTTTCTTTTTCTGCTCCAACCTTTGATTTGTTTTTCGAATGCAATTGCCTGTCGGATGTCGTTAAATTCATATGAAAAGACGATTTCAACCGGGCGTCGTGTGAAGGTAAAGGAACCGGAGTCTTTTCCAGCATTGTGCTCGGCCAAGCGACGGCCCAAGTTGTTGGTGGCCCCGTCCGCTCTGGCTGACATTGGTACTTGCTTCCCGTAATGGTGGTATATTATCCGGTGTCACCAAGTATTGTTCCTTCTCGTTTACTATATTTAGCCAACACCAATAAATTCAATCACTTCACTCCATGCGACACCTTTTCAAAAAAACATTACTTCCCATCCTATTCTCCGGCCTGGCCGTGATTCCTTCACAAGCGCAGCAGCCGCTCCTCGGCTTTGGCGCCAATGCTGCCCAAAAGGAGCTGGACCTCGAAGCGACTTTCGACAAGCAATTGCAGGCCAACAACCTGCGCGACTGGATGAAGCGGATGACGGCTTTCCCGCATCAGCTTGGTTCGGCTTATGGCCTTAATAATGCGCTTTTTCTGCGCGATAAGCTGGCTTCCTGGGGTTTCGAGGCGCGGCTGGATACGGTGCATGTGCTTTTCCCGACGCCCAAAGTGCGCATTCTGGAACTGACGGAGCCTACGAAATTCAAGGCTTCTTTAATGGAAAAGCCGTTAAAAGAAGACGCTACATCGGCGCAGACGAAGGATGTGCTGCCGCCTTACCACGCGTTTTCGGCCAATGGGGATGTGACGGCGGAGCTGGTTTTTGTGAATTACGGCGTGCCGGACGATTATGAGGAGCTGGCGAAGCTGGGTGTGGATGTGAAAGGCAAAATCGTGATCGCCAAATATGGCGGTTCGTGGCGGGGGATCAAGCCGAAGGTGGCGTACGAGCATGGGGCGATCGGGTGCATTATTTATTCCGATCCGAAGGAGGATGGCTATTTCCAGGGCGACGTATATCCCAAAGGGGCATTTAAAAACGAGTCGGGCGTGCAGCGTGGGTCGGTGGTGGATTTGCCGCTGGCGCCGGGCGATCCGCTGACGAACGGCTTCGTGGCCGACGCCACGCATACGCGGCTATCAGTCGCGGAGGCCCCGGCGATGATGAAGATCCCGGTGCTGCCGATTTCGTACGGCGACGCATTGCCGCTGCTCAGAGCATTGGGCGGTCAGGTGGCGCCTGCGACTTGGCGCGGCGCATTGCCGATCACCTACCACGTCGGGCCGGGCCCGGCGAAGGTGCATTTGAAACTGGAATTCAACTTCGATATCGTGCCTTGCTACAATGTGATCGCGACGCTGAAAGGCAGCGAGTTCCCCGACCAATGGGTGATCCGCGGCAACCATCACGACGCCTGGGTGTTCGGCGCGGCCGACCCGGTGAGCGGGGCCGTGGCCGAGCTGGAAGAGGCGCGCGCATTGGGCGAACTGATCAAAACCGGCTGGAAACCCAAACGGACCATTGTGTACTGTTTCTGGGACGGTGAGGAGCCGGGGCTGCTCGGTTCGACGGAATGGGTGGAGAAATACCAGTCCATTTTGAAGGATAAGGCCGTGGTGTATCTCAACTCCGACGGAAACGGTCGCGGGTACCTGAGCGCGGGCGGGTCGCATACGCTCGAAAAGTTCCTGAACCAGGTAGGCCGCGACGTGACCGACCCCGAAAAAGGCACGAGCGTGATCGAGCGCCTGCGCTCGCGTATGATCCTGAACGGGAGCCCGACCGCCCGGCAGGAGGCACGCACCCGCGCCGACCTGCGCATTAGTGCGCTGGGTTCCGGTTCGGACTATACGCCGTTCATTCAGCATCTCGGCATTGCCTCCCTCAACGTCGGCTATGGCGGCGAGGACGCCGGCGGCGACTACCATTCCATTTTCGATTCCTACGACCATTACACCCGTTTCAAAGACGGCGACTTTGCCTACGGCGTCACCCTCGCCAAGACCCTAGGTCGCTCCGTCCTGCGTTTCGCGAACGCCGACGTGCTGCCTTTCGACTTCACCAACTTCGCCAACACCGTGCAGCAATACGCCTCGGAGGTAAAGAAAGAGCTCGAAAACGCCCGCACCAAAGCCGAGGACCACAACAAAATGCTCGCCGAATCCCGCTTCGAAGCCGCCGCCGACCCGAAAGACCCTTTCGTGAAGCCCGTCGCGTTGTCGGTCGCTCCCTATTTGAACTTCGCACCGTTGGATAATGCATTAGTTGCCCTTGAAAACAGCGCCAAAGCATTTGCCTTGGCTTCTTCGAAATTCTCTGCTTTGCCCGCGGATAAGTTGAAGGAGTTGAATGAGATATTGTATAAAACTGAAAGGAAGCTGATTCATGCAGATGGCTTGCCTAGGCGGCCGTGGTACCGGCATCAGATTTATGCGCCGGGCTTTTATACGGGGTATGGCGTGAAGACTTTGCCGATGATCCGGGAGGCAATTGAGCAGAAGAATTGGAAGGAGGCTGAGGAGGGGATTTTGAGGGTTAGTGGGGTTTTGGAGGGGTTTGTGGGGGAGGTTGAGCGGGCTACCAGTATTAAATAGCCGTTTGAATTTTGACTGAGGCGTTCTCGGTTAAGAGTGCCTCAGTCAAAGTTGACATTTTAGAACGACCTATCGTCTTTTCGAGCCACATCAGACTGTGGCCTTGCTGTGTATGGATATAATATTTCTTTTATCGACTTTTTAGTCCTAACACTGGATTCATTGTGATTGGTCAGGTCGAGTTTACCTAAATCAATCTTATTTTTTGTGGCAGGATGTTCGATTAGCCAATGTTTCGCCGCATGTAGGTTCGATGGAAAAACTTGTGTAATGAAGAATGCCGACACTTGCGTAAAGATGGGCCCCGTGGGATTTTTTAGTACACCATCCATTTCAATCGAAAATGGCGCGTTTTGATAATTGTGTGTATCTGTAAAGTGCCGGCGGAGGCCCAAAAGCGTATTGTAAATTTCGTCAGTACGCGGATGTCGGACGCCTATCATGTTAACACAGACAATGTAAGGTCTGTCCAACTGTCCATACTTGGCACCTTTTTCTCTTATCGCTCCTGCCAAAGCTTCTTCACACCCACCACAAAAGCTTCCTCCTAAATAACTTGCAATAGGATGGTCATCCATGATGATTCCTGCGTGAGCTCTAAGCGAAATCTTAATATCTTCATCGTCGTATGAAAAACATTCGTCGCCATGTTCGTCGTAATCGTTGTATTGCGGATGTTGCGAAGCGTGGCAGGCATCCAACCATTTTTGAAAATACTTCCTCAATTTTGAAAGTTTAGCCTGTTTATCACTTTTAAATACGATATCTTCAATTTCAACAAGATAGTTTACGCTGACTAATTTTTGGAGCTCATCATAAATTGCACCACGCTTGTTTTCCAGTGTGCGTTGATCATTACTTTTATCCGTGGCAACTTTGGCTTCTAGGTATATTTCAAAATCACCTTTTCTTGCAAGGAAATCCGGATTTTTTGTGGAATTAGGAAGTGTTGGGTGCGGAGTTAATGAGAATCCTTGCTGATAGAAGAGCTCATGTATGAATAGCTCGAAAAAGGCTGAATCAAATTGATGGGAGTAGAAGTCTCGTTTTAGTTGTCGCTTATCTGTTTCGGGGTATCTGGAAAACCAATCGTTAAGCATGTCGCGAATTGCGACAAATTCTGGCTTAGCAGTAGTGTCATAAAAATCATATGATTTTTCTAAATGCCCGGAATAGCGGTCGTCATTCCGGATTTTGTCGTCGAATAACTTTTCCATTATTTACTCTGATTGATTACTAGTCATTGCTTAGGTTTGAATGTACAAACAACCCTAATAATTTATAATGGTACTTATGACGAAAAAGCGAGTATAAAAGTGTAATAATCAGGTTTTAAAGTCTAAGCCTTTATTATTGATGCTCAGCTATCTCCCTACACAAATCCTTAGCAAACCGCTCAGCGTCTGCCTCAGATACCAATTTAACGGTAATCTCAGCCGAGTTCAAAGTCAGTTTTTCCTGAATGAAACCACTCAATTCCAAATGCCTTTTGGGAATGGATGTCAGCAAGGTAACGTCAATAAATTCGCTCGCCGTCGCCAATTCTGCAAGCTTTCCAGCCCACTTGTAAACCTTACTTCTGATATTTTCTACATTTTGTAAGTCAAACGAAACCGGCAGATAACAATGCCAAATCTCGTTTTTCCAAGCCTTGTCAAACTGAAAGCTGTCATATTTGGTCTCAACCTCGTGTTCAGTCAGCTTAGCCGTGATCCCGTATTCATCGAAATACTTCTTGTATTTTTTCTTCCAAAGGTCGGCGTCACTGGTCGCGGATTCGTCAGCTTCATTTTGCCATTTGGTGACTAGTAGGCGATAAAGGTCGGCAAGCGCTTTATTGAAGTCCAAATCGACTCCCTTTTTTACATCGGTCAAAGTCAATGAGCTGTCGTCGTCCGGGAAGATTTTTCGCGTGAGTTCCGCTAAATCCTCCGAGACTGGGAGAAGCTCCGAGAATAGCTGCTTTGTTCGAATAACTTCTTTCTCGAAATGGCGGAGGGATTTTAGAATTGCCTTGCCATCCGCGCCCGGAAAGAAAGAGGTGATTCTCCCGTATTTGGTTATGATCTTGCAATCTAGGTGTTGATATTCAGGCGAGTATACAATCACGCCGACGTTGATGAACTCGCCGGTAACGCGGTCGTGAAGATATCGGATGATTTGATATTGATACTTTTTCATGCCAAAATTGCCTGTGTCAGCTGCCTAGCAAAGATAGTCCTATTCTCGATGATCAACGCAAGATGGTTTTTAATAGTGATCAAGTCGTCTGAAAACCAAGCTGTTGGGAGTAAGTTAGATGCTTTTGTCCAGAATTTGTCGCCAAGGCGCTCAAGCCGTTCGATGAAGTCGTGGATTTGAATCTGCGTTCCCCTCAGTTTTGGATAAAGAAAATGCCTTCGGAGCATTGTTAGCTCCGTTTCGCCGAGTTCCCAAGGCCGTGGATTTCGATTGAAGGAGAGCATTAGCATAAAATCAAATGCAAGTTCGTGATCAAACACGTAGAGATCGGACTGAACTGTTAAGAGATTCGGTTTTTCTTCACGCCTGTCCGCGTTGGAAATAAACAAATCAAACGACGTGACTTGTTCTGCTTGGGAAACCTGAATTCTCGAAAGGCAGTTTTGGCCAACTACTGGAATGGTTCCGGGAACATATTTGGTGCCAAAGTTGAGGCCGATGCTATCGGTAAATCGCTTATGATGTGGATTTCCGAGAAGAGTATCGGTAAAAGCTGAGCTGACTTCGATGTAAACCGGTTCGAATGTATTCAGTCCCAGTTCCAAGGCAATCCACGCACCCAGGCATTCCTTCCTCACGGCTTGCTGGTAGATTCTTGGATGACCGAATGGCTTGATTACATAACTATCGCGGTCTCCGCTTTCCGTCTCCAGCGCTAAAACCAACATCGGTTCGGTGGTTCCCGTAGCAAGAACATCGAGCCATTCAGTCGCGTGAACTGTTTTGATCAAATAGTTTTCGTCTGTGATTTTTGACATTCAATAGCAGGTTGAAGGGTTTTGCTATTGAAAAGTTGATTTTTCAAATTGCTTACTAACTTATTATTTGTCAATGATTAAACGGCGGATTGAGTGTGAAAGGTGGTATCGCCATCTATTCTTTGGTACTCACCAACAACTCCCTAATATCCACCTTCAAGTACACGGAAATGTCGTACAGCGTCTCCAAAGTAGGTTTGTGTACAGACTTTAAGTTTTTTCCACTTTTTTCAATTCAATTTAATGTGCATGAAATGACAATTGTTTAGCATTTCATGTAAATTAATTGGCATATTACATCATATTTTGTTTTGCAAGATTCTGTATGTCAGATTGTTGGTTGTTTTTTGGTTTTTCTTTTCATCTTTTTCTGTGCTAACATTGCAAAGCAAAAATTACAAACTATGCCACACAGAAAAATATCTCCCGCCCCCACTGAACGTGGTCTCACAGTTTACAGTAAATACCTCCCACGTGTATACAAGTACGCCCTCATTCCCGAAATCCGCCTCTGTGGCAAATGGCTTCAAGAAGCCGGCTTCGAATGCGGCGACGAAGTGACCGTGAAATGTTTAGGCAATAAATTGGAGATTACTCTTAACCCAGTGGAGGAGCCGGAGCCAGCGACGGTGCGGAGGCGGTGACGAGGAAATTGGAGGTGGAAAATGCCGCCAAATAGATATTTAATGCTATTATGCGGAAAAATATCGTGTCGATTTATGAAGATTTTACTACCGCTTGTTTTCCGCCTGATTGTTTGCTCCGTAAATGGGCAATCGTTGGTTCGCGATGATTTTAAAGGGTTTTCGAGAAGCGATTTTACAATTTCATATCCTTCCGACTGGCGCGTGGATACGTCGGGTACGATGAATACCAAAGTGTTCTTTTTCTCTCCGTTAGAAGGCCCTGAAGATAAATTCAGCGATAATCTGAATGTGATGATCCAAAACCTGGCTGGCCATCAAATTGATATTCAAAAATACAAGGAAATATCTGAGCAGCAGATCAAAGCAATGTTCAGCGATGGGAAGCTGTTGGAGTCCAAGGTCATGAATAGCAATGGGCGCGAGGAATACCGGCTGTCTTACGAATTTTCACAGGGGACATTTAAATTGAAAGTGCTGGCCGTATGTTTTATCAAAAACGATATGGCTTATCTGGCGACTTTCACAAGTGAAGTGTCGAAGTTTGAGGGGTACCGGGAGACTGCGGAGAAGATGTTGGGGGCGCTTTCCATGAAGTAAGGGGTGTGAGACCTTCGATAGTCCGCCTCCGATCGTATGTCACAGATATCCTCCAAGTCTGATGCTGCTCGACGGCTTAGCCGAAATGTCCCCATTTATGATTTTCGTTTAGTGCGCATGCGGGCTTTAAATGCTTCCGGATCGAAATCTTCAATCCAACCGCTTTGCTCGCCTTCTATCAGAGCCTGCCGTAAAAGTTTCAGTTTCTCTTCTTCTTTTTCGAGCAAACGCAAGCCGGCCCTTACAACCTCGCTGGTAGAGGCATAGCGGCCCGTTTCGATCTGATTCTGGATAAATGTGTCAAAATGAGGGCCGATGGAAATAGATGTGTTTTTAGTCATGATCAATTTGCTGAGTAGCTAATTTATTAAAAGTACCAAAAATTGGTAACATTGCGCACAACAAATCCCTCCGTTGATCGAAGGGAGGAAACATTGCTTGGTATGGACTGTCTTCGACTGCGCTCAGACTGACATAACGCATTTGTCATGCTGAGCGCAGTCGAAGCATATGCACGACGTCACTTCACCGTATACCAATCCCTCACCCGCACATCAATCCCCTTATCCTTCTCATTCACCAACTTCTTAAACGCCTCGGTATCACTAAACCCCTTCTGGCCGCGATAGTGGTAGGGGTAAACAACCTTCGGCTTGAATGTCAGCACGGTGGCAGCGGCCTCATTAATATCCATCGTATAAGGCAAATTCATGCATACAAATGCCACATCGATATTCTTCAAAGCCTTCATTTCCGGCACGCCGGAGGTATCCCCGCTGAGGTAGACGGACTTGCCGCCCATTTTGAGGACGTAGCCGTTGCCACGGCCTTTGGTGTGGCGCGAGTCGGCGGTTTCGGGCAGGTTGTACATCGGGATGGCGGTGATGGAGATGCCGAGCTTTTCGGTGTTGGCGCCGTTGGCGAGGACGGTCGTTTTGGCTTTCAGGGCGTCGGACATTTTGTCGACGACGGCTTGGGGCGCAACGATCACGGTGTTGGTCAGGTCGAGGGCGTCGAGGGAAGCCGGGTCGAAATGGTCGCCGTGGATGTCGGTGATCACGATCAGGTCGGGTTTGGCGATGCCTACGAAGGTTTTAGGGGCCTGGTAGGGGTCGGCGTAGATGGTTTTGCCGTTCCACGTGAGCGCGAGCGTGGCGTGGTTGAGCGGCTGGATTTTGAGCGGACCTTTGGAGGTGGCAATTTCATCGGGTTTGGGAAGCTGCGCCCAGCAAAGCGAGACTGCGAACAGGAGCAAAAAGGTGAAAGTCGTTTTCATGTTTTGTTTGTTTTTAGAGAAATCAAATTTAGGCTTTGCCGGCCCGCAAGCAAGTTTTCGGGGATTTTTTCATCGCTTTTTAATAGCGAAGTGCCATACTTGTTTAGCTTGCAGCCGCATTGTTTAAAGCGAAATGGAATGACTTTTCATCACCCAACGGTTGCCCGGATTGCGCAGTTTGTATGCTGCCTGATTTCTGTCCTCGTCGCGGGTACATTTCACGCGTCGGCGCAGCAATTCGTTGTGGCGCCATTCAATTTTAATATCCAAAACGGCTCCTACACACCCGCGAGTACGGACGCGAAGGCGCTCGCGGAGGTGAAAACGGAGATTCCGGCGCAGACATTCGTGCAAAAACCCGACCCCGATCTGGCGCTCATCTGTCCCCGGCCGGGCGGTATTTTGCTGTTTAAATCGATGAAAAAGACTGAGCCTGACGATATTGCCGGTAAACTGGTGAACCCGTCACTGGCGATCGTGGATACGATTTTTCATAACCAGGTTTATAGTCAAAAAGTAAATGGCCAGGAAAGTTTCACGTTCGATCTTTGGTATTCCGTGCTCATTGACGGCAAGCGCTATTACACCGATTTTCGGCCGCACACCTTCGATTACCGCTACCCTTTGATGTATCACAAACAGCTTTTCATGGTGGCATCGCAAGACACAGGCTACGAAATGTACGCCGATAAAGGCTATCCCGAGCATTTCCACATCGCGATTTTTGATATGCAAAATGGCGGTATCAAAACGCGCTTCGTGAGCGAGGAACTTCCATTTTATTACGGTAACGAGTTCCTGGACGAGAGCGATAACGTCATTAAGTCCCGATACAATGAGAAGGATCACACGTTCCGCATTGAAATCGAAGGATTGAATGAGACTTACAAAGGCATTTGGGATGGTAACGTATTGAAGCATTTGAACTAGACATGGCAACGATCCATTTAACGACACTGATTCACGCACCGATAGATGCCTGTTTCGACGCAGCGCGAAGTGTTGACGCGCATTTGTCGTCCACGGCTGGCACGCGTGAGAAGGTGGTGGCGGGTCGCA
Organism: Dyadobacter sp.; assembly: GCF_017744695.1. Lineage (GTDB taxonomy): Bacteria > Bacteroidota > Bacteroidia > Cytophagales > Spirosomataceae > Dyadobacter. The sequence continues at coordinate 589,813 of NZ_JAGIAS010000002.1, read as the reverse complement.
TGTCCGGCTTGTTTGAAGCGGGCGACGTAGTGACCTGGGAGGCAAAACATTTGGGCGTCAGGCAGCGGCTTACGGTTGAGATTGTCCGAATGTCGAGGCCAACATTTTTTGAAGACAGAATGGTCAAAGGCGCTTTTAAAAGCATGCTGCACGAGCATCATTTTGTGGAAGAAAATGGAGCTACAATCATGACCGACATATTTCGGTATGAAATGCCGTTGGGTGTTTTAGGTGATCTTTTCGACAAGTTGTATTTGGAGAAATACATGAGAAAGTTCTTGCAGAAGAGGAATTTGCATTTAAAACAGATGCTGGAAAGAGCTTAACGTTTTTTCGAAGGTCACTTTTTTAATGCAATCGGGCTATCTTCGCGTCCTTTTTTTTCAATTCCCAACTACACAATTTTTTTCAATTCCCAACTACACAATGAAGACTTTTATTCGCATTAATTTCCTGGGCCTCTTCCTGATGCCGCTGCTGACTACCGCGCAGCAAACGGAGGAAAAGCAAGTCAGGAAAACATTTGAAGACTATAAGTCAGCGATCCTGAATGACAAGGGCGAGGAGGCTGCCGGACTGGTTGATACGAAGACAATCAACTATTACGGCGATATCCTTGAAAAAGTGAAGACCGCAGATTCGTTGAAAGTCGATGGGCTTTCTTTGATGGATAAGCTCATGGTCCTGATCGTTCGTCACCGTATTCCGAAAGAGGAGATTATGACCACGAATGGCAGGCAATTGCTGGTAACGGCGATTAAAATGGGCATGGTAGGAAAGAGTTCGGTGATCAACAACGAGGTGGGCGTGGTGAAGGTGAATGGCAATTTCGCGTCGGGCGAATTGCTGGTGCGCGGCCAAAAGACGCCACTCGCATTTGAGTTCAACAAAGAAAACGGCGCATGGAAACTCGATCTCACAGCGGCCTTCCCGGCAGCGCAAGCGGCGTTTCAGCATCTGGTAAAGGAAAGTGGACAGCCTGAAAATGAATATTTACTGTCGCTGGTCGAGTTATCGTCCGGTAAGGAGGCGACGAGGGAGGTTTGGTTGCCTGTACAGCGGTGACTTGCGCTCAACGTATTTTGACTGTCAGCCTGAGCGGAGTCGAAGGCCGTTGCTATGAAGGCCTTCGACTCCGCTCAGGCTGACAGTTGCTTCGACCGCCCGGCGGTCCGCTCAGTGTGACGTTAAACCTCCTATACCATAGGCGCTTCTTCCTCGCTCACAGACGGTTCCACGGGTACGCCTGCGAGCCTTTGCAGCACGTGAGCGACCACGGGCCTGCAACTGAACAGGTACGCGTGATGGGTCATGAGGTAATGCCTGTCCCAGAATGTTTTCAGCAGGTTAATGCCGCTATAATCGCCGGTTTGTGCTTTGGCCATAGCGGCGTCGGTATTTTCCAGAAAAGGATAAAACAGCGGGTCGGCATCCGGGCCGGTGCTTTCTTTGATGATATCCAGTACATTATAGAAATTGAAACCTTCTTCGAGTTCGATGCTGGGGTCATTTTTGAAAATCTGGTCGCCGTAGGTGCCCAGGTTCCGGAAATCGGTGGTGAGGCCATCGGCGTCGGGACGCGGATTGAACTCCGCGGTATTTGCGTTGAGGTTGAACTGTTTGGAACTGACGTACAACAGGTAATCACTCGGGTCGTAGTAAATATGGACGTGCTTGCCGAGCTGTTTCAGCGGGGCGTAGTTGTAGTGAAAATGCGGTCCTCTGAACTTCCTCCGCATGTTTCTCAGTTGCACGCCACCTTTTTGAACGGCCAGGTGCGTCACATCCGAGGCCATGAGGAATATGTTCTCGAAAATGCCGGTCGGGATACTGTGGCCTTCGCCGGGGTTGATCATGCCGTTCAGCAGCTGATGTCCGAATGAGTGCACCACCAGGTTCAGCGTTTTTCCGGCTTCTTTCAGCTTTCGAGAGAGTACTTCAAAGTATTCGAACAAACCGTTTCTGGTAAACTGCTCTCCGTAGCCGATCGAACGGTCGTCGGCCTTCTTGCGCCAGCCGTACGATGGCCAGCCGAAGTAAAGCACATTGGCGACGGTATTATCGGGGTGGGCGAAATAGCTCTGTACAAATTGCGGTACGAGGTCCAGTTTCAGGCCGGGTTCCCAGTCGAAGCCATGAATGTATACAAAAACGTGTTTTCGCGACTCAGGGAGCTTGGCGGCAGCCTGCGTTACACCTGTTGCAAATACCTCGGGAAACAGCTCATTTACCCTGAAAGGAAGGTTGGGCGAGGGCGGAAGGTTGGCGAATGAGAGCTTGCTAGGGGCATCAGCCATATCGATCACCGGAATGCCGGCTTTGCTGGCCCGGTAACAGATGAAGAAATGGGCTTTGTCATTGGTTGACAAGCCGGAATAGGCGTCGAGTTCCACTTTGTTCCCGATCACTTTCGTTCCGTCGGCGGTAATGTACCAAACGGTACGTCCGTCATTTTCCGCCCGGGTGACGGTCACTTTCGTGCCTTTCGTGAAAAACGGTCGCGGGCCGTTTAGCCCGGGCCGCTGCGATTGCTGATCGAGGTCGTCGTTGATTATACCTTCCATGAGCGGTGGTGTTTAAGAATCGAGGTAGTTCTACAAGTTAGCTACTATCCCTGATCTACTCAATCGTTTGTTATTTACCGGTAGGCTGTGGGGCAAATGCGCAAATAATTGCCCGGAGTGGCATGTTTGGCATAGTTTTGGCTGAAATATGGGTATAACCATCCAAACACCAAAGATGAAAGCTGTTATTTCGATGTTATTCGCTGCCTCAGTAATGGTAGCTTGTAACACGCAGTCAGACAAGCAGGAAGCACTCTTGAAATCACAACAAAAAACCATTGACTCCATGCGTGTGGTCATGGAAAAACAAGCCATCATAGATTCAATGAATGCTTTGCAAGCGCAACGCAAGGAAGCAGAAAAGTGGGAAGATCTTGAGAAAAATGAGGCAACAAACCACACTCAGGCCGTTGCAAGCGCACCGGCTGCCGCATCGGCCCCGGCTAAAAAGAAATGGAGCCATACGGCCAAAGGCGCACTGGTAGGAGCGGGCACGGGTGCCATTACGGGCGCGATCGTGAACAAGAAGCATGTAGAAGGTGCGCTGATCGGTACGGTAATTGGCGCGGGCGTGGGGGCTGGTACAGGCGCGATTGTCGACCACTCCGTGAAGAAGAAACGTCAGCAACAGCAATAATAATCACATACGCTATATAGATTCGGATTGCCGGTCGTAAGGCCGGCAATTTTTTTGTGCCTGCTCATTTCAAGGGTTCCGGTACCAGCATTGCTGCTTTGCCCTGTCTCGGTAACCGGTATACGTCGCCATTGGCATTGGAAAAGTAAATGAACGATTCCGATGGTTTCCGACCATGGCCATCGGCCCAGATTGCGTAAAAACCATCTTGCGCGTGCGCAGGCCTACGCACGTAGGAGTGGTTCATCGGGCTGTTCCGGGTAAGGCGCCTTTCCAAAGCCCAATTCACGCCGCCGTCGTCGCTCCGCCACATGGCCACTTCCCCGCCCGGATTGTAGGCCTGCGGTCCGTCGTAGGTAGGCCCTACGACCCGCCAGCTGTTTCCGGAAATGTGGTAAACAGAACCCATATCGTAATTGTTATCGGACGTCGTCACAATGTGGTGCTCCCAACCCTGATTACCGGGGCGGAACAACGTCCATTCACGCGGACCGTTGGCCGGGCCGGCTTCGTAACCTTTGCTGGCAATGACGAGGATCGCCGGTTTGTTGTGCTGGTCGAACGTGATGTCGAGCAGGTAGCAATTCCGCTTTTCATTCGCGTAGTCATGAACGGTAGCGGGGTTCTGCCGGCTGGTTAAGGGCAGTTGCACGGTGTCGTGTCCGATGTTCTGCCAGGTTTTGCCAAAATCCGATGTTTCGAGGTAATGCAGGTTGGTGCGATAATTCAGTCCTTTGCCTTTGGGATGACAGTCAAATGCGACACCGATTTTTCCATTTCGCTCCGTGCTGATCTGGTAATGCCCTTCCTCGATATGTGCGAGCACTTTCCATTCATTCCAATGCACACCATCGGCCGTCGTATTGTACCCGATTACGCGCTGGCCGGCTTTGTTGTATTTGGTAAAAAGGGCAATGAATCCTCTCCCTTTTACCGGATATACCTGGAAATAGGAGAAGTTGGTAAACGGCTGCGGCTTTCCATCGACCAGTTCCGTGGCGTTAACCCGTTTGAAATCACTGATATCATAAGGCTTTTTGCTTCTATGAATGTAGGAAGGTCGCGAAATGCCATGCGAGGTCGAGAAAGTCCAGATATGACCGCGATCGTCGATGGAAATCACCGGGTTATCATGTGCGTCGGTCGTTTTTTTGTCCAGAATCGTTAGCGGGTTGGCTACTTTGCCGGTTCGGTGATCGAAGTAAGAGACATTGTGCAACAGGGCGGAATTGGCGCTGTCGGTGCCACCAAAACAGAAGAATGTCTTATCTACCTGCCTCGCATAAATGGCGAACGGGCGGTGATTGGCCGGGTAAACCGCGAGCCCGCCGCTGTATTTGTACACATATTCGTCATTCGAAGGCTGGTTCCTGTACCAGATCCCCCGGAAGCCGTTGGCCCTTTTCATAATGATTTCCGCTTCTGCGAAACGATCGTCCTGGGCGAGTGTCGTACATGTGGTCAGGAATGTAATGAATGTCAGGAGGGTCAGGAATTGTCTTAACGGCAGGCGGTTTTGTTTTGCGGGGGTCATAGGGCGGGCGGTGTAACTGGTGATTACATTATTTAAGTAAAGCCTGTCTGTGATGGTTTATTACTGATAACCAGTACGTATTAGAAATTCCATTCCCATATTGTACCTTGTAAATCTAATACTAAGTGTTATAATTACAAGGTAAAGTGTTTGTGAAACCCGCAGTAAATCCTTATTTTTACCTTGTAAATCTAACACCAGATGTTATAATTGCAAGGATGATACCACGGATAGCAAAGGAAGAAATCGACGAATTACTGGATAACTTTCCGGCTGTGGGTGTGCTGGGGCCGCGCCAGATCGGCAAAACTACGTTGGCCGAACTCGTGGCGGAATCGCTCGACCCGAAGCCCATTTATCTCGACCTGGAAAACCCAACTGATCTGGCCAAATTAGATGACCCCGAAGCCTATTTCGAGGCACATAAAGGTAATCTCATTATTCTTGATGAAGTTCATCGGGTTCCCGGACTTTTCCCGGTGCTCCGCGGCGTTATTGACCGGCGGAGAAAGGAAGGCCTTCGAACCCGGCAATTTCTGATCCTGGGATCGGCATCACTCGACCTGCTAAGGCAATCGTCGGAGACGCTGGCAGGAAGGATCGCTTACCGGGAGCTGTCGGGGTTTGTGATCAATGAAATTGAAGAGACGAGCCCGCGTGCCCAGGATAAATTGTGGTTACGCGGTGGTTTTCCGGATAGTTTTCTTTCCAAAAATGATCTGAATAGCTTTCGCTGGCGGCTCAATTTCATTAATACCTATCTGGAACGGGACATTCCGCAATTCGGGCCACGCATCCCGACGGTCCTGCTCCGACGGCTTTGGACCATGCTGGCGCACCATCAGGGCGGACAGTTGAACACGGCTCAGTTGAGTTCGAGTCTGGACATTGCATTGCCGACGGTAAAACGTTACGTAGAATTGCTGGAAGACCTTTTTCTGATCCGTACATTACGGCCGTGGTCGGGCAATGTGGGCAAGCGCCTCGTGAAAACGCCCAAGGTATACATCCGCGACAGTGGACTCACGCATGCGCTGCTCAATCTTGCAACCTTCGACGATCTGCTGGGACACCCGGTATCGGGCAACAGCTGGGAGGGGTTTGTGATCGAAAACCTGATGGCGGTGCTGCCATTGGGTATGACACCGTGGTACTATCGCACGTCTGCCGGTGCGGAGATCGACCTTGTGCTGGAACGGGGGGCGAACGAGCGCTATGCGATAGAAATCAAAAGATCGCTTTCTCCCTCGTTATCGAAAGGTTTTTACCTGGGCTGTGAGGATATCGGGGCTGAAAAGCGATTTTTGGTGTACCCGGGTAAGGAAAGGTTTCCAATTGCCCAAAACGTCACGGTTATTCCGCTGGCGGAAATGGTTACTGAATTGATCAATTTGAAAATATAGCATTAAAATGGCCTGGAATCCGGATACCTATAACCGTTTCAAAAGCGAACGCTCGGCACCGTTTTACGACTTGCTGGCTCTGTTGAAAGTGCAACCCGACCTGAACGTGATTGATCTGGGCTGCGGCACTGGTGAACTTACCGCCCTGCTGGCCGAAGCGCTGCCCGGTTCGCATGTTCTGGGTGTCGATTCGTCACGGGAAATGCTCGATAAATCAGTGAAAACCGGAGGAGGCGTGCTCCGTTTTGAATGCATTTCCATCGAAGATCAGCTGAAAAAGCAGCAGCAATGGGATGTTGTACTCTCCAATGCGGCCCTGCAATGGGTACCGGACCACGAAACGCTGTTTCCCCGGATCATTACCAAAATAAAGCCTGGCGGTCAGCTGCTGGTACAAATGCCGGCCCAGCATCATAACCTGACGAATCAGCTGCTCGAAGAATTGGGCACGTGGGAACCTTATGCTGATATTTACCAGGGTTGGAACCGCGTTTCCCCCGTGCTCGAAATCAATCGCTATGCGGAAATCCTATTTGAAAACGGCAGCAAATCGATGCAGGTTTTTGAGAAAATATATCCGCTGGTGCTGGATGATGTGGAGGCGTTGCTTACCTGGGTTTCCGGTACAGCACTGATACCATATCTGGAACGGTTACCCGAGCATTTAAAAAGTCGGTTTCGGAATGATTACAGGGTGTTACTACATCAGTATTTTCCAAAAATGCCTGTTTTTTATCCATTTAAGAGGATATTGATGGCAGCGCAGTTTTAAACTAACGAGTGAAAGATTGGCGATCTTTTTTTGTAAATTTGAATATGGACACGCTACTGATCAACATATTGGATCCCAAAGCCGCCAAACTCTTGCGAGACCTGGAAGAAATGGAATTGATTTCCATTCAAAACCCAGATGAAAGTGGTTTTGCCTTCGTTTTAAAAAAGCTTCGTTCCAATTCTGACTCAACTCCGACGCTTGAAGAAATAACCGCCGAAGTCGAATCAGAAAGGGCGAAGCGATATGCCGGATAAACCGCAAAGAACAAATTGGCCGAACACAGATCAAAACTTTGACAAACTTCCTCGGAATATAACAGTATAAGGGCCAATGCGACCGGCCATACATGAGTTTTAAGCCTGATACGCCCCCGCAAACCGCTTCGCGAAGTCTTCCAGTTTGAAGGTGCCCTTTATTTCTCCGCTATTTTTCCAGTAATCTTCCTGCATTTTGCCGTTTTGCAGCGCTTGTCCCATGTCGCGGTACAGGCCGGCGAAGCTTTCGTTGAGACCGGCCTGGAGCATTCCGTTATAGGCGTCCTCGTCGGAAAAGATGACCCATGGCGCGCCCTCTTTGCCGACGGCTGCCCCCAATACCGCCGCAATTTCGGACGGGTGGCGCTCGTCGCTGGAAATGTAGGTGATGGTTTGGGCTTCGGTGAATGGCGCGAGAAGTTGCTCAGTAGCGACTTTGGCGATGTCGTCGGTGTCGACCAGGACGAGCTTTTCTTCGGTGCCGCCAAAGTTGCTGCCGGCAATGCCCGCATTTTTGATCAGGCCGATTTGTGCGTACAGATTATTGAAAAAGTAGGAGGGACGGAGGATTTTTACCCGTAAACCCGGGATTTGAGCTAGTTTTTCTTCCAGATAACCCAAAGCATCGATCGGTCCCGCGCCCTTACGCAGGTGTGCGCCCAGGCTGCTCAAGAGCACGATGCGCGTAACGCCTGCGGACTGAATGGCTTTCAGGTACTTGTCAGCCACTTCCAACTGGAATGCAGCATAGTCGGCAACGGAGAAATCGGAAGGTATCATGAGGTAGGCTACATCGCCACCTTTGAATGCGGTTTCCAGAAAAGCCAGGTCTTGCACCGAACCAATAGCGGCTTGTGCACCGAGGCTTTCGATTTGTTCTTTCTTATCCGTATTGCTGCTGATGACAACTACTTCATGACCAGCTTTTACCAGATTTTGGGTAACAGGCAGGCTAATATTACCGAGCGACCCCGTGATGATGTATTTCATGTCTTTTCGAATTGTTTTTTGACGGGACAAAACTATATTTGTACTTACTTTTTGACAAGTACTTACCCGAGAGTATGTATGACTAAAATCAAGGAAAACTCGACTTACAATGCGAACCGCGAAATTGTAATGCAGGAATGTCCGGTTACGTATGTGATGAACAAGATCGGTGGGCATTGGAAGCCGATTATTTTGTACCACCTGTTGGCGGGAAGCAAGCGTTACAGCGAGATTAAGAAGGCAATGCCCCATATCACCGAAAAGATGCTGATCCAGCATTTGAAGCAGCTGGAAAACGACCGTTTGCTCATTCGGGAAGCCAAGCCGGTGGTGCCGCCGTATGTGACCTACACGCTCACGGAGGGAGGCCGGGAATTGGAATCGGTGATCAATGCGATGGCTGAATGGGCTTACAGGGACATGAAAAGAAGTCGTGTGCCGCTAACTACGGAAATGGTGGCGTAACAGCAGGCAAACTTTTGATGTATTTGATTAGCCTGCTGACATACAGTTGTCACCAGAGGCATTATTTTGCGGCAAACTTAGTTCAGTCATGAAAGTCCATACCACCAACTACGAAAATACATTCATCGAAGTCGCCGACGACTGCCCGGCGGCTGGAGGCGAAGTGCCGCCGATGAAGGGCGATGCCAAAACTGTCGCCGGTATCCAGTTTGAGATGATCAGCAAAAATCCCTACAAATTCACCTCGGATGACGTGTTGTTCAGTGTTTTTGCGGAACGGAAGGATCTGACGGAGAATGAATTGGAGGAGGCGAGAAAGCAATTCTTTTCGAGAGGCCAGGCCTGCATGCGCGCCTCACCACTCACCAAGCGCTACGGCTGGGGTGTTCATAACGACAAAGACGGAAAGATCGCGCTGTACGCGTGCGACAGTCCTGAATACAAGAAATTGAAGGAGGAATTGCAAACGGTGAAAGCCATGAAGTCGAAGCGGTAGCATTTTTGTATCCACATCCATTAAAATGAATGAAAAAGTTAGGCCTTGTAGGCGGCATGAGCTGGGTCTCGACCGTCGATTATTACCGTTTTATCAATGAAAGTGTCAATGAGAAACTCGGCGGGTTGAACTATGCCGAATGTGTTATTTACTCGGTGAATTTCAATGCGTTCGTAAGCAACAACACGGCCGGCAAGTGGGACGATACCTTTCAGATTTTGCTATCCGCATGTAAAAACCTCAAAAGAGCGGGGGCCGAGGCCATTGTACTCTGTGCGAACACCGCCCATGCTGTGGCCGACCGTTTGGAAACTGAAATTGATCTGCCAATCATTCACATCGTAACTGCTACTGCCGAGGCTATCCAAAAAGCGGGGCTAAGGAAAGTTGGCCTGCTCGGTACGAAGTTTACCATGGAAATGGATTTCTATAAAGACAAACTGACAGGACTGGGCATTGAGCCGATCGTACCGGCCACGCAGGAAAATCGTGATTTCATACAAAACACACTGAGGGACGAACTGGGAAAGGGCATCATCAGGGAGGAAACAAAGCAAGGCTATCTTGCGATAATAGATGAACTTATTGCCCGGGGAGCCGAAGGAATTATCCTGGGGTGCACGGAAATACCGATGATCATCAGTCAGGACGATGTGACTGTGCCGGTTTTCGACACTACCCGTATCCATTCCGATGCCGCGGTAGCATTTGCATTGTCGGAATGACTGTGGGTTTAAATGCTTTTGAGCAACACCAAAGCCAGGATCCTTATCGGATCAGCCGGCTTTGGTGTTTTAAATGGGTTTACAACGCGTCCGAAGATGGCACCAATTTTGCTTTCAGATCCGGTTCTTTCATGTTTTTGTCGAGCGGGAACATCGGGCGTTTGATCCGTTTGTAAGGCAGCCGCTCCAAATCCTGATCGACGCCACCCGGCGTGAGCGACAGGATCCAGTCGGCACGCATGTTATATAACTCGGGTTCCAGGTAACCAATTTTAACAACCACAATATCCGACTTGCGCGGGTTCAGGCCGAGTCTCGTGAAATCGGCCTCTTTGTGATAAGGTTTGCGTTTTTTAGTCACGATCACCCGCACGCTGCCCACTTTCACGACTACCTCAGTTTCAGCATTAATGTCGCCATGGTGGATCGCTTCCACTGTTCCCACCAAATGCACCGGCGGCGCGAAACGTGCATCTACCCTGGCACCTGCAAATGCATCTATTTTGCCTCCTACACCCGCTTTCACGGCTGCTTCCACCAATTCGGGGCCGGGAATGGAGGCGTAAATCAATGACGGACCATTTTCATTCCGGAATTCCGGGCGTTTGAGGATTTCGGTGATCGTCCAGGTTACATCACCTGCACCGCCTGCGGTAGGATTGTCGCCCGAATCGCTGATAAAGAACGGATGTTTATTGCTGGCGAGGGCCTTATTCAATGCGCCTTTCAGGTCGTCGGTAGGTGCTACAAATGCGAATTCCCTGCGCACGTCCCAGAAGCTTTTTGCAAGCATTTCGGCACTTTCGGTCACTTTGGCTTTGTCGTCGCCGGTAACCATCACCACCGCGTGGTTACGTGGTTCGTCGGCCCACGCATAACCAACCCACATAGCGGCATCGATCACGCCTGGTTGCACCGAGGCCGGTGCGACTTTGGCATAAAGCGACTTCCCGGGCTCAATGCGTGTGCTCGTTTTCTCTCCCGGAAGCAGGATCGGCACGGGGATCCACGCTTTGTAAGCAGGCTTGCCTTTGCCGCTTTCGAGGCGGGAAAGCAAGTTCGCAACCGCCCGGCGCTTGGACTCCATGGCATCTTCATGAGGGGCCATACGGTAGCAGGTAATGAGGTCGGTGTGCTGTGCCAGTCGCCACGAGACGTTGCCGTGCAAATCCATGCAAGTGGATACAAGCACTTTTTTGCCGATCACTTCGCGGATGCGCGTGATGAGGTCGCCTTCGGGATCATCCAAACCTTCGACGCTCATCGCGCCGTGAATATCGAAATACAGACCGTCATACGGGCCGTTCTTCTTCAAAAGTTCCAGCGTTTGTTTCACCAGCGACTCATAGGCAGCGCGTGTCACCATTCCACCCGGCAGCGATTTGCCTACCAGTGCTGGCAGCCATTCAGCCCGTTTTCTGAGATTGGAATCGGCAGCCATAAACGGGTACGATGTGAAAATCTGCTCGCCGTACTTGGCTTTGAACGCAGGCTCCTCCGTGCGGGCCGGCGAGAACGTGCTCGACTCGATACCGAGCCCGGCGATGGCGATGCGGGGCAATGCTTTGGATTTTTTTTCTCCGTCCGCAAAGCATAAAGTCTGTATGCCTGCCAAAAGGAAAGAAACGATCAGGGAAAGTGTAATTTTCATATATTTTATTTTAACAAACAGGCTTAGGGCCTCTATTTTGTTTAAACATAATGAAAATTGGCGAAATCGGATGATGTGCGGAATTTGTGCAAGGACTTCTTGCACAAATCAGCCACCTTGTTCAGGCAGTTTCCGTGCGCGGCGTTTGGGTTTATTAATTTCTTGTTCAATCGTCTTGATAGATGGCAGTGATGCCTTGAGATTTTTAGGAATAGCCTCCGTTAGCTGAAATTCTGAAATACCGATTGGTTTGGAAAGGTCACGCAACGAATACTCTGCTATCACGCCATTTTTATCCTGGCAAATCAATAATCCTATGCTGGGCTCATCGAGACTTGTTTTTAATTTGTCGTCGACTACTCCGAGGTAAAAATTAAGCTTGCCGGCATATTCGGGCGTAAACTTGCCTTTTTTAATTCTACCACAACATAACATCGCAGTTTTAAGTGGTAGAACAATAAATCTATATAAAATTCCTGATCATCAACCTCAATGTGATACTGCTTTCCAACAAATGCAAACCCCGCACCTAATTCAAGAAGAAATTTCATAACGTGATCGGTGAGAGCATCTTCAAGTTCCTTTTCCTGGCATTGGTCTGTGAGAGCCAGAAAGTCGAATATGTACGGGTCCTTCGTCATTTGCTGGGCGAGATCCGATTGGGGAGAAGAGAGCGCCGAACTGAAATTCGTTATGGCCTTGCCTTTCCGTTGATAATAAAACGAGTCAATTTGGGCGACCATAACATCCCGTGACCAACCATTTTTGTGTGCTTCGCCAATGTAAAACAGCCGTTCGGTGTCGTTTTTTACTTTGTTCAAAAGCGTAATATGATGGTACCACGAAATTTGTGCAAGGACTCCTTGCACAAATTGGGGGTCAGGGTAGGCGAGCGCGAATTGACGCATGTATTTAAGATTCCGGGTCGAAAGGCCCTGCATATCAGGGAATTCTTTGCGTAGGTCGCGGGAAAGCTTGTCTATAACTTTAGAGCCCCAGCGGGACTTGTTTTGCTGATGTAGAATCCACCAGCCTATTTGCCAATAGACGTCCAACAACGCGGAATTGGCAGCCACATTAGCCTTAAATCTTGCAAGCCTGATTTCTGACTTGATTTTGTGAAGAAAATCGTCATACCTGAGAAATACATTTTCCAAAAACATAGAATGAGTGCCAGATGAGTTGCGAACTAGTGTAAATCTATCCGTCACTATTGATTGCCTGGAAATTTTTTATCAGGTAGCCAAATCTGTTTAGCAAAAGGTACAAACGTGTTATTCCTTTGTAGAAACCGCTTTACTGAAACTGTAAATATTTAATTTGTGCAAGGACCCCTTGCACAAATTATCAATCACTTACGAGTCGGTTTCGCGCTTCCATATCCACTTTTTCCATGAAACCATTCGGCCCCTTGCCCTACCAGCCACAGGTAGTAATCGGAAGGGAGGTCGGGCTCGATACCTACGAATTTCCCATCTGCATTCAGGGGTGTATCGCCTTCTTTGCGCGTTTTGAAAATGGCGGTGCCTTCATCCACTTCATCGAACATGGCGACGTACAGTGCTTCGGCACCGGACATTTTGGCGCCGGCGATTTGTTGCCAAAGGAATTCGCCCTTGTTGCGCGGAATTTGGTTGTAGAGTAATTTGTCGTTTTTCAGGTTACCCCAACTGAAACCTGGGAAAACAAGCGGCGCATAGTCGATTTTATTCGTTTTGCACCAGGTAATGTCTGCGGGGAGGTTGGCGCCGGCTACACTCAGGTAGGTAGAGGCGTTGTAACGGCCCACGGCCCAGGGCATGATAATATCGGCCTGCTTGATGACCGTATGCAGCAACGGCGAGTTTTCTGTATCGCGGCCGAGTTCCCGCCAATAGTAGGGGACGCCGAGTAAAATAGAAGCTTTTTTGGAAGGACCCTTTATTTTCTCCATCAATATCTGAATGTCGGCAATGGTGTATTTCCGGCCGTCGTTGAAACCCACACCCCAGATGGCCAGCAGTGGCCGTCCGTTGTGCCTGAGGTAGGTTGGGTTTTCCTGTCCGTCGAACAGTTTGAATTGCTGTTGCAGTTCTTCCCAATCCTTCACGATGAAATCCATATCCGCGGAAGTGGAGCCACTGAGATCGTACATAATGCTGATCGCCCGGCCGTACTTTTTGGATGCTTTCAGTGCATTGGCCAGCACTTTATTGAAGTGCCGCTTGCCGCTTTCACCTTTTACTTCCGAGACGAACCTTTGCATATATACGCCGTCGATTCTGTGTTCCTTCATCCATTTGAAATGCAGATCCACGCTTTCCTCATCATAGGGGCTGTACACTTTGGCGGGGTCGCCATTGGCATATTGGAATGCAGTGTTGTAGGTTTTGGCATATTCGGTCACGTCCGGCCAGAAATCAATGGAAGCGAAACCCGGTTCGAACTTGCCGGCTTTCTGATAATGATGCCAGCCGCGGCCGGCGCCATCGCCTTCCGCAGTAAACCAGCCCTGATACCCGGCCATGACCAGGCCTTTGTAGCTTTTAAACAACGAATGCGATTCGTCGTATTTGACTTCCTCGACGGGTTTGGGATCGTCGGTTCTCGGATTTTCATCGCTGCCCTTGCAGCCCAACGAGATGATGGATAGGCAAAATAGGAGTTTAGGTAAGTTCATAAGAAGCTGTAAGCTTTAAGCTATATGTTGTAAGCTTATGTTTTTATCCAGAATATTTACAGCCGCAAGCCATTACTGAAAGCGTATAGCTTAGAGCCTATGGCCTACGGCTTTTTCATTACAATGCAACCCTAACCGCTTTGGCGTAATTAAACTTCGACTCGGGGGCATCGATAATGGCGCCTGCGCGGAAGAAGTATGGGTTGCCGGTTTTCAGCACGTTACTATTCGAAGGTAGGTCAATTTCCAGCTGATAAACCTTGTTCGGGTCGATGGCGCCGTTGATCTCCTGCTCCGCGAGCGCCACGCGCATGGGCTCGCCCACGGACGGCTCCGGGTGCGCATACAAGCCAATCTTCCTCACATTATTCATCACGGTTTGCTGCAATTTGAATTTGGCAATGACCTTCGTTCCCACTTTTTCAATGCTGGCTTCCTTTACACGAATATAAGGCTGTACCTTGAAGTCCAGCTTCGTTTCGCCTTTGATAGTCACTTCCTGTGAGGCAATCGGGACAAAATTCCCACGTACAGGCGTGATCGTATACGTATTCGCGAAGATCAGGTTGTTGCGGTAACTGCCATCGTTCTTGACGATCATGGTCTGCTTGGTTTGCGAGGCATAACCGTGCTCGATGAATTCGATGGTACTGCCGCGGATAATATCCTGCTCGACGGGTTCATTGGTATCGGCGTCGAGGAATGTCCCGTACAATTGCGAATCAGGGGCAGGGTAGTTGTCGACGCTGCACGCTGCTGTGCCGAAAAGGAGCAGCAGGGCGAGAAGGGAAGTGAATATCTGTTTCATTGTCAATGTGTTTGTGTTGTGGGCGGTAGGCAGTAAGCTATAAGCTGTAAGCTTTAAGCACTTGTCCTATGTAGCTTATAGCCTACGGCTTACAGCTTACAGCCTATTAATACTGTGGATTTTGAACCAAACCATTCGCCCCGATGCCGGGGATTGAGCGGTAATACTGGCGGTAATCAAAGGTGGCCGGATTACTGCGTGGGACATTGACGCGTACGAAAATGTATTTCGCAGGCGTAACGCGCAGGTCGAGGATGGGAAGCAATGCGTGACGCATGGTGTTGTTGAACACCGTGTGGTACTCGCGGCGACGGATCAGGTCCCAGAAGCGCTTGTGTTCAAATGCGAGCTCAACCCGTCTTTCGCGGATCACATTGTTGATCGTCAGCGGGATTTCGGCCTTATGCCCGGCCCTGCGGCGAATGTCGTTCAGCGCTTTGGCTCCCTTCACTTTATCGCCCGAACCGCTTTCGGCGATTGCTTCGGCATAGTTCAGGAGGATTTCGGCGTAACGGAAATCGGCGAAGTCGGTCACGCATTGGTTCCAGCCTGGCGCGATGTTTAAACCTTCATTCAAAAACTTCTTGAAACTCACGCCCGTACGGGTATTGTTGCCGCCCCAGGTGTCGAAACCGGAGTATTTGGTCCGGTCCGATGCGCCGTAAGTGTAGTAGGTCGTGCCGCCATGCGTGAACGGGTCACCGCCCATGATCTGCGCCGAGCCGTCGGGTTTGATGAAACCGGCCTGAATCACGATCTTCTGGCCCTTCCAGTTCGTGCCGGGAAGGATCATCGTTGCCCACATACGCGCGTCCTTGCCTTTGAAGATGTCGTTCTCGGTATCAAACCGTTTGTATTGCTTGGAAGCATTGAAACCGGTATAGTCGGTCAGGTCGTTGGCGGCTGCGGAGGTAGCGAGCGGTGCGCTTTCGCCCGGCTTGTCATAGCTTTCGTAAACATCCATGAGTTCGAGTGTCGGGTTCATGCGTCCCGGGTGCGGCCAGCCGTTGGCCGTTTGATTGGGCTGGTACCAGATGCCGTAGTTGTGACCTGTTCCGGAGCCCGGCCTCGCATAACCTTTGATGAAAATCACCTCTTCCGGCGCATTGTTAGGATCCTCGAAAAGCAGCCGGTAGTTGTTGGCAGCCTCTTCGGGCGTTGCGGGCGATGGCTTGTACAAATTGAATTTGCCCGAATTAATGATCGCCTCAGACGCGTCGATGGCAGCTTTGTAAAACTCCGTTGCGGCAGATTTGTCCAATCCAACCAGTTTCTGGTCCACGGCTGTTCCCGAGATCGGCGCGCGGTCAGCGTATTTGGCTAGCGATGCCGCGTGCAATGCGGCACGGGATTTCAGCGCATATGCTACCCATTTTGTTGCGCGTCTTTCGCCTCCGGGCCACGAGTCGCCGAGGTTACCCACAGCCGTGTCGCATTCTTTCAGTACAAAATCCCAGGTTTCTTTCTCGGTACTGCGCGGCACTTTCAGGGCTTCCACATTGCCCTCATACTTCTGAACCGACGTGATCAGGGGCACGCCGCCATAGCGTTTGGCCAATGCGAAATAGGCATATGCGCGGATGAATGCACTTTCTCCGACGAGCGCTTTCCGTTCATCGTCGGTAATGTCGAGGGTAGGGATAATGTCGATCAGGATGTTCACATCGCGGATTAATTTATAGCCCTGGTCCCACCACTGGAAATCACCATCTCCCACAAAATCACCAAATTCGGTGTGCACAGCTTCGTCGGTGGACATCGCCGGGGCGAAACCGCCATTGTTCGGGTCGCCGGTGTTCCAGTTGAAGCCCTGCCGGAAGAATGTGAAATCCTCGATCGGTAGTTGGTAATACAGGTTCGCCATGTATAGTTTCACGCCTTCGGGATTCGAGAACAGGTTCTCGCCCTGCAACTTATCGAGCGGCTGCTTATCGAGTACATCGCCGCAACTCATCGCCACGAGCACCAATAATAGCGTTAGGGTCTTTTTTAAATAGCTCATTATCAATTAGTATTAAAATTTGACATTGATCCCGAAGTTGTAGCTCCTCGTGACGGGGTACGTAAGCCCCGCTCCAAACAATCCTTCCACTTTTTCAGGATCGAAAGGCTTCACGAACGAATCGGCCCAGGTGAAAATGTTGTGCGCATTGCCGTACACGCGGACATCGTTGATACCGATCTTTTTCAGCCACGGTAAATTGAACGTGTAACCCAGCTGCGCGCTCTTGAAACGCAGATAGGACGCATCCTTCCGCCACGCGCCGCTTTCGGCGTACATCGCTCCCACATTATAGTTGAAGCGCGAAGCGGGCCATTCACCGGGGATCCACTGGCCGTCGGGCGACTGGTGCCACCTGTCATAGAAATACGCGGGCGTGTTGCCGCGGAATGCGAAAACTTCGGCATAGACCTCGCGGAAGCGAACGCTGTATTTACCCGAACCCTGGAACAATGCGGTAAAGTCGAAACCTTTCCAGGAAGCGTTCAAAGTCACGCCATAATACATTTTAGGATCGCCGCCGAAGAATAACGGAACAGCATCGTTACCATCGATCACCCCGTTGCCATCGACATCCTTATACTTGAAATCGCCGGGAAGCTCGCGGGTATTGCCGAGGTCACCGTTTTGGATGGGCGCGTAAATGACTTCATCCTTGCTCTGGAACTGGCCTTCGAGCTGGTAAGCCCACACCACGTCGTTCCAGCGGTTGGTAGCGCCGCCGCGCCATTTGTCCATGCTGCTCAGGAATTCCCCGCGCTCTACGTAGCGGTTCTGTGTGCGGGCGAAGTTGAAGTTACCCGAAATACCATATTTGAAATCGCGGATCTGGCCATTGTAAGCCGCGGAGAATTCGATCCCGCGTACACGGTCGCTGTTCAGGTTTTCTTCCGGTAACGTGCCACCGAAAGTGTTGGGCAACGACACATTCCTGCGTGCGAGCAGACCTTTACGGTCGCGCTGGTAAACATCGAAGGTCAGGTCGATTTTGTTATCCCAAAGGCCGAGATCGATACCGACATCCCGGATATTGGACTTGAACCAGGTCAGCTTCTCGTTCACGATCGCCGGGGAAGCTGCTCCCGTAGTGTAATTGCCGTTGGTAAACTCATATCCGCCGCCCCCCGTGAGCGAGAAGCCGGGCACATACTGGAACGGCGCGCCGGCATCGGCACCCACGAGGCCATATGAACTCCTCAGTTTCAGGTTTGAAACGATAGGAAGGCGTTTCATGAATTGCTCTTCCGAAATGCGCCATCCGGTCGATATCACCGGAAACAAGCCCCAGCGACGATCGGGATGGTAGCGGTAGGAACCATCATAGCGCGCAGCTACCTCCAAAAGGTATTTTTCTTTGAAATCGTAATTCAACCGGCCTACGTACGACTGGCTCGCATATTCCGATTCCGAACCGCTGGTGGTCTGGTTGTTCAGCCCCGCCTGGTCGATCTGATCGTTGGTGAAGAATGCATATTCACGGCCGAGCCCTGCCCACCGGTTGTGCGATTCCTGTTGCTCGTACACCAACGTCGCCCCCAGGTTATGGTTTTTCGCGATGACGGTATTGTAAAACAGCTGTCCCTGGAAGGTAATGCGGTTATTGTCCGAGAAGTTGTTGCCGATTCGCGACGGGTTGCGTTGGGCGTGCGCGGTGTATTTGTCTGTGGACGCGTCGTAGGTATACAGGTTATAAGCCTTCGAAACTGATTTCGCGCGGTAGTTATTGCTGTCGTAAGCCACCAATCCCTTAATGCGCAGTCCCGGAATGAACGGCACGGTATAGGTGAGGGCAAAGGTCGACTGGAAAAACTTGTTCACTTCCTGCGAATAGCCGGTCAGGCTTTTGTCGGCCAATGCAACGGGATTATAGCCGCCGCTGAGTAATGCCGGGTATTTCGGGTTATCGTTGGCATACGGACGTTCCGTAGGCAATGCGATGCGGGTACCTTTATAAATGTTGAAGAAATTATCCCCCGGCTGGTCCCTTTTATCGAATAGTCCTGAGAGAATCAGGTCGGCTTTCAGATTTTTGGTTAAATCAATGCCAACGTTGGAGCGGAAGGTGTACTTCTGGTACCCCATATCACCGCTTTTGAGCAAACCGTTTTCTTTCTGGTACCCAAAACTGGTGAAGTAGTTCACCACGCCCTCGCCGCCGGATGCGGAAATAAAATGCTGCTGCTGGCTCGCCGATTTATTTAAAGTTTCCTTATACCAATCGGTACCCTGGTAACCGGGCGCGCCGTTACGGAACTTCTCGATTTCCTCGGGAGAGAACACGGGATTCTCGCCCAGGTTCTTCGCCGCGTCGTTACGCATTTCGGCCCATTGCAATGCGCTCGTCATTTTGGGCACATCGGTGGGGCTTTGGCGGCCATATACCATATTGTAGCTGAACTGCGGCTTGCCCTGCTTGCCTTTTTTGGTGGTCACGATCACGACGCCATTCCCTGCGCGGATACCGAAAATCGCTGCGGAGGCGTCTTTCAGCACCGAAATGCTTTCGATGTCGTCGGGGTTGATCTTCTGAAACTCGTACCCTCCATCGCGTGCCACACCGTCGACCACATACAACGGCTCACCGAAGCCGCGTATATTAATGTTCGTGCTGAAAGAGCCGGGTTCTCCCGAGTTCTGGCGGATCTGCACACCGGCCACTTTCCCTTGCAGGCTTTGGGCTAAACTGGTGTGCGTCGTCGTCTTGATTTGCTCCGAAACAATGTTCGAAATCGCGCCCGTCAGGGTTTGCTTACGCTGGGTGCCGTAACCCACCACAACTACCTCCTGCAACTCGTCGGTACTGAGTTCGAGCTGCACAGTAAAGTTGGTCCGGCTACCGACGGCTATTTCCTGTCTTTTGTAACCTAAAAAGCTCACGATAATCACCGCCCCCGACCTGGGAACGGAGAGCGAAAATTTTCCATTGGCATCAGTGGTGGTACCTTTCGTGGTGCCTTGCAGCACAATGCTAGCGCCTGGGATGGCGCTGCTTTTCTCGTCCCTGACTTCGCCGCTGATAAGGGTTTCATCCGCGGCCGATTGCGCCCATGCGCCCGCTTGCACGAGCAGCATTATGCATAGTGTCGTGCACATGCGCCGGAGCATTGCCCGGACATTACACCTGCGCGGGGTTTTTGATAGAAGTTGTTTGTTCATACCGTAGGGTTAAGTTCCTGTTCGTTTAAATGCATGAATTCGGTCGGCCGAACCGTAGGATCAAAGAAATAGGGGGTTGATTAAGAAATGGTTAACAAACCATTAATGGCGCGCTTAATCCCGCTGATTTTTACATTATCCGGGTAAAATATTGGGGGATTTTGGGGAAGGGCAATAAATGAAACAATAGTCTACCTGTTTGGGCGTAGCGTCCACCTCTGTTTTTATCCACTTCGATAAGTTTGTCGCAAGCCCATTTTCACACTGGCACGCTTGCAGTCTAAACTAAATTGAGCATGATGAAAAAACACAGACACGTAGGGACCATTGCCCTGTTTACACTGGTGATGGCCCATGCAGATGCACAGCAGATCCACGAGGCCATGGCATCAGGCGGAGGGGATATTTCGGGAACGAACGGATCGGTCAATTATACTATCGGACAGGTGTTCTACACAACGATGTCAGGGGCTTCCGGCACATCGGCCGCCGGCATACAGACCACATTGAATTTGGGTCCGCCGCTACCGGTTACGCTCATCAGTTTTGAAGGCGAATGCGTAGCCGGGATGGTACGCCTCAGCTGGCAAACCTCCATGGAGCTAAACAACGATTTTTTTGTGGCGGAAAAGAGTACCGACGCGAAAGTCTGGGTGCCGGTGGATACGATAATGGGAGGGAACGAACCCGGGAGCTATTCCTGTGTCGACGAGCAGCCTGCGACGCCTGTTTCCTACTATCGTCTGAAACAGGTGGATACGGATGGAACATTCGCGTATTCGCGCCTGATACACGTACTGGGCTGCGCAGGCGAAACCCGGGCGGTGGCAATTTATCCCAATCCCACGGACACGGGCGTATACCTTGCCATGGAAAACGGTGAGGGTACGGAGTATGAGATTTACAATCTGAAAGGGACTCTGTTACGCAGGGACAGGGTCCGAAACGGTAAAACCTATATAGATATGCGTGCGTGGGTTACAGGGGCCTATTTTTTAAGGGTTATGCAAAACAAGTATGTCATAAACAGCTTCTCCATTGTAAAAAACTAAATCATGAGAAAACTATTTACAATCACGATAGCGGTACTTGCCTGTGTGAGCACGTATGCGCAGGCGCCGCAGAGATTAAGCTACCAGGCAGTGATACGTAATGCCTCGAACGCGCTTGTCACCAACGCGCCGGCGGGTATGCGTGTAAGTATTTTGCAGGGAAACGCTGCCGGTCCGGCCGTGTATGTCGAAACGCAAACACCTGTCACCAATGCCAATGGCCTCGCTACGATTGTGATCGGGGCCGGTACGTTGGTAAGCGGAAACTTCACCGGCATCAACTGGGGGACCGATACCTATTTTATCAAGACGGAAACGGACCCGGCGGGAAGTACGAACTATACCATCACGGGTACCACACAGATACTGAGCGCGCCCTACGCATTGTACGCAAACAAGGCAGGCAATGCCGCTCCGGCAGGCGCGGCAGGGGGCGATCTCGGAGGTTCCAGCTACCCTAATCCTGTGATCGCCGCTAATGCGATAACCGGGGCCAAAATAGCCAATAGCACGATAACCGTAGGCAAGCTGAACGTTTCCGGCACGCCGGGCGCCAATAATTTTTTGCAGGGTAACGGTGCCTGGAGTGCCGTGGATCTTGCTTCGGACGTGACCGGTAATCTCCCTGTAAACCGCCTAAATAGTGGCACCAGCGCCTCTTCCACTACATTCTGGCGCGGCGATGGGACCTGGGCCGCAGCCGGCGGTGGTGCCCCGACGGGCGCGGCAGGCGGCGACCTGGCCGGCACGTATCCCAATCCGACCCTGGACGTAAATAGCGTGACATCGGCCAAAATAGTGAACGGGGCGGTTACAACCGACGATATCGCGAATAACGCCATAACAATACCCAAGATTAATGGCGTGGGTACGCCGGGTAACACCAATTTTTTGCGTGGCGACGGGGCCTGGGCAGCGCCGTCCACTTTGCCCACGGGTGCAGCAGGCGGCGACCTGACCGGTACCTATCCCAATCCGGTCATCGACGTCGACGCCGTAACATCAGCCAAGATAGCGGATGGCACGATCGTGAATGCGGACATTCAGACCGGCACGATAAACGTGAACAAGCTGAATGCGACGGGGACCCCGTCCGCTAATAATTTCCTGCAAGGCAATGGCAGCTGGGCACAGGTCGATATTGCTACGGCAGATGTGACCGGTAATCTCCCGGTATCGAAGCTGAACAGTGGTACCGACGCGTCGGCAACCACTTTCTGGCGCGGCGACGGCACCTGGGCAGCACCTTCCGGCGGAGTCACGCTGCCCAGCCAAACCGGGAATGAAGGGAAGTTCCTTACTACAAACGGGACCACCACCAGTTGGGCAATCTCGGGGCCTGCGCTGTACGACGACGGTGACAGGAGATTGGGCACCATCATGTCGATATCCCGTAACACCGCGACTATAATCACTTCAACAGGATATATCGTGAAAGTACTGTTTACGCCCGACGGTACAAACGATTTTCCCATCGATCAGATATATTGGTCAGGGTCGAACTGTACGGGAACACCATTTTTGAATGATAATGGCCTGACCGGCTCGGCGCTCTATGCAAAAATACTTTGTTATTCCGGCAAAACAGGGCTATTATATGCACCGGCCACCCCTAATGCGAATGGGTGCTCCATCAGTACGGCCCATTCGCCCGCGGCAACGATAGAAAATCCCACCTGTATGACTGGTGGAGGAACGAGTGGCTGGTCAATCACCTCTATCACTTTTGCAGCGGCAGGTTTACCTAACAATATATTTCACCCCCTTACAATAAGATGAGCGTAGACTGAATAGTAGAGAAGGTGTCCCATTTATAATTGAGACACCTTCTGCTGTGCAACTGCCTTTTATGGTTTTGCTTCGATTTTTGGATGATGGCCGTCATCGCAATTCCAATGCCCGTGGTGATGCCACGGACCGCCGTGCGACGCGGCGCGGAATGCGAAGATATTCATCATGATGAACGCGAAAATGATTGCGATGGCAGCAACTCTTGCGGCGATAGTAAGTCCGCGGCGTTGGGAGAACGGGCCGTAAATATAGCCGATGATGAAAACCATACAGGCTACGAACAGGATGCGTGCGAAAATCAATAATCCGAAAAACATGATTTCTAAAAGTTTAAGTGAAACAATTGATGAAGTGTAAATGGAACCCGGGAGAGGCCTACTTGAGTAAGGCTTCGCTTTCCGCTTTGCCCCAATGCGGCATGACGGTGAATGCCGTTGCAGGAAGTTTTTGAATGGCTTTGCCTGCGAGTTCTTTGGCGAGGTCTTTATCGCCGCCCCATAGTTTAGGCGTGTAGTACTTCGTCCAGGCTTCGAGGTAAATGGCACGGGGGTTTTCGGCTGAGAGTTTTTGCGCTTTCTTCAAAAACTGGTCGGATAGCGGGCCGAATTGCCTGCCCATGGTCATGGGACTGATGAAAACTTTGGTACGGTAAATCATCGCCTGGACGACGTAAATTTCAGAAAGCACTTTACTCTCGCCCTTTGCCAGCGACTCGCTTTTCTTGATCTGCGCTTCGCCGCGTACGCTGTAAGGCTCGATTTTCTCGCCGTCGTCTTGCAGGAGAAAGCCCACTTTGGCATTGCAGAAAGCGGCATAGTAATAGGGCAGCCACTCGGTTTTTTGCGCATTACCTAGCTGAACGAATGTCTTTTCAAGCGCCTGAAAATCATTGACTGATTTGGCCTGATCCAGCTTCTTGACGGAAGCCTCTAACTGGGCGGAATAATCTCCGTTTTGCGCGAATGTGAATGCGACGGAGCAAATGAGCAGGATGGTGGTGATGAGCGTTTTCATGGTTTTGTTTTGAAGTTTATGAGTTCAGAGTTTATGAGTAGGCGAGTCTGGAGTTCAAGGCTTTGAACTTTAAACTCATCGACTCTGATCGAGGAGGTCTTCGGTGCGGTCGATGCCCAGGCTCATGAACACGCCGACAAAATAGAAACGGGTGGCCGGGAGGGTAATGGGTGTTTTGAACTGGCCATTGTAAGCGTAGTTGTATCCGAATACTTGTTTGGATCCCAGCACATTGTTGGCCCCGAACGCGAAACCGGAGTAGTCTTTGAACTTCGACTTTTTGAAAAAGGTCATCATTTTCGACACGTGCAGGTTGAGCACATTGTAAGGTCGTGCCGTGCCTGAATCGTAGATGCGTGTACCTGCGTCGCCGCCCGTGCGGATACCATAATAGGGGCGACCAGCTGCGTACGAGTACGAAACGTTGACATTGGTACTGATACCCTGGAAAAAGCGTTTGACAGCGATGGTGAACGTATGCGGACTCGTGAACGATGGCCGGATGCTTTCAGGGTAGTCGAGGTAGTTGCGCTTGGTGTCGAGATAAGTGTAAGTCAGCCAGTAATCAAGGTTACGGACCGTCTTTTTATCGCGCCAGAAAAGCTCCAATCCCTGCGCGTAACCATCGCCCCCGAGCGATACGCCAGGAAATGTTTTAACCAGATTCCTGTACTTTTTGTAATAAACTTCTGTCCTGAAAAATCGGTTATTGACCTTTCTCGAATAGTTGAGCACATAATGTTCCGATCGCGAAAACCCGAGTTCCTGATTTTGAAACAGGTACCGGTTTTCAGGTTTTTGGTAGAAAACACCATACGCCAGGTTCAACTGACTACCCGCAGCCAGCCGGTAACCGAGGCTCGCACGAGGTGCCACGACGGCCTTGCGAAGCAGGCTCGAATACTCTCCACGTAACCCCGGACGGAATGCCATGTGCTCACCCAAATGAATATCGCCTTCGATAAAAACCGCAGACAATTGATCGCGAAGTACCGTCTTGGTACCATCATAATGTTGCACATCATGGAAATAGAATGTCTCTCCGCCGAAGCGCAATGCCTGGTTGCGGTCGAAGCTGCGGGTGAATACGGCACGGCCCTGTGCGAAATGCGAACGGAGGGTAATGTCGCTGTTTTTGGCAGGAAAGGGGCCGTACGGTATGGTAACGGTCTCGTTGCTTCCGTTGAGCAACCGGTTATGGAGGTCATTTTTGTCAAAAGTGTAGGCAATGCCTGCATCGAGGCGCCAGTTGGGACCGAGGTCCGTGCGATAGCTCATGGTTACGTAGATATTCGGGTTTTTCAGCCGGAAGTCGGAACGGAGCGCTACGCTGTCGGTATCGGCGTTGCGCATGCCTATGTTACTCTCGGCAAAGGCCAGATAGCCCTTCAACATGCCTGTTTTTCCGGTTTTGAAACGGATGTTCGCATTGGCGCTCAGGTATTCGGGGCCATGGTAGTAATCGGGGCGTTGCGGAACTACTTTATTGTACAAACCCTGATTGCTGTAAGCCAGCCCGCCGCCGTAGCTGCTCCGGCCGGATTGGGACAAATGCTGGAAACCTGCCCCGAGGTTCGAAGGAAACACGCTGAAATTGGCGGAGCTTTTTTCAGGTAGATCGATGCTTTCGAGGATCAATGCACTGCTCATGGCTTGCCCGTACAATGCCGAATAGCCGCCCGTGTTGAACAATACCCCTTTGAACAGGAACAGGTTAATGCGAGCCGGTTGCATAATGCCCGGTACGGAAGCGTAGTTCGGATTTTTCATGAGCGTACCGTCCACGAACATCCGGGTTTCGTCACTGGTACCGCCGCGCACAAAGAGCCCCTCGCGCTCGCCCACCTGCTGCGCACCGGGGAGCGTCCGCAGGGCATTGGAGATGTCGCCGCCGTTTCCCGCCACCGTGTAGGCATCAATGGGCGTCAGCGAGGCGCCTTTGGCCTTATCGCTCGCCTCGAAACTGCCTGCACTCACGGTGACGGCCTCGAGTGTATTGACGGCATCGTCCAGGGTGATGGAGAGTGTGATGGCGCTATCGGCGAGGGTCAGCGTTTGCTGATGCGTTTTGAAGCCGATCGATGAGACAATAAGCGTCTGATTACCCCGCCGGGTGGTCACGAAGTCGAATCGGCCGAGCGAATCGGCCACGGTACCGGATTGCGCGCCTTTGATACGAACGTGTGCCCCGGGAATGGCTTCGCCCAGTGGGCCGGTCACTTCACCGTGAATTCGGATTTGCGCCCGGGCCGCCAGCGCGAGCAGCAGGCTGCCCGCGATCAGGATGAGTTTGGTTGTAAATGCATTGGAAATCATGGCTTTGTTTGTTTTTTGACCAAAGCTATGGTATGCGCCAATGCATTTCAGTGAGAGTAGACCAGACGGTCAATGCCTGCGACGAAACAGTTAAATCCTGCGACGATCAATCGGGCGTAATGTTCAATATTTTGCGGAGATTGTCTTTGTAATGCTCGCTGACGGGAATCTCGGCAGCGCCAATCATCACAAAATCGCGCTTGATGGCTGTGATTTTCTGAACGGCCGCCAGGTAGGATTTATGGGTGCGCGCAAATGCGGGCTCGGGAAGTTTTTCTTCCAATGCTTTGAATGTCATGCGGGTGATGACGGGCTTGTCGGCAGACGAAAGGTAGATCTTCACATAATCCTTCAATCCTTCGACCCACGCCACGTCGGCCACCACTATCTTCACCAAAGCGTATTCGACATTCACAAAAAAATCGGGCAATGTGGCAGGAGCGGCGACGGACGTTTTGTGTTTTAACTCGAATAGTTCATGGGCGCGGTTACAGGCCTTTAAAAAGCGCTCCATGCTTACGGGTTTGAGCAGGTAATCGACCACATTCAGTTCAAAACCTTCCAGCGCATATTTGTCGTAAGCCGTCACCAGAATTACCAGTGGCGGGTCAGGGAGGCTTTTTAAAAACTGTAAACCACTCAGACGGGGCATTTGAATGTCCAGAAAAAGCAGGTCTATGTGCTCGTTCTGCAATATTTCAATGGCCTCCATGGCATTACGCGCAGTTTTCACGAGGGTCAGGTACGGGACCTGCCGGATATTATCGACGAGCAGATCGAGCACGAGTTTCTCATCATCAACAGCAAGGCATCGCATCATCGTAAATCCAGGTTCAGGGTAACTGTGAATACATGATTCCGGTCGTCGATCGCGAGGGAATGCTTTTCGGGATAAACCAGTTTCAGCCTCGTCCGTACATTCTCGAGGCCAATGCCGGAGTTGTCGTCTTTGGCTGCGCCGGGTTGGGAATCGTACGGATTAACAATTGTGAGCGTCAGAAGCCCGCCAGTGGCTTTGAGATTGATCAGAATATAAGGCTCGTCGAGCCAGGAGCTGCCATGCTTGAATGCATTTTCTACAAATGGGATCATGATCATCGGTTCTATCGACAAGGCGCCCGCATTCGCATCCATTTCTGTATCGAGTTCGATGCGCATCGTGTCCGAAAAGCGTAGTTTTTGCAATTCGATATAACTTTTAAGATAATCCGTTTCCTGTTGCAAGGTCACCTTTGTCGCCTGCGTATCGTACGTCATGTAGCGCATCAGGTCGGCAAGGCGGATGAGCGCTCCTTCCAGCTGGTCGGACCGTTGCCGTGCAAGTGCTACCATATTGGTCAGCACATTAAAAAGGAAATGAGGGTTGACCTGTGATCGCAGCAGTTTCAGCTCGGCTGCTACCTGTTGTGCCTCATATTCTTTCCGGGCCCGTTCTTTGCGAATGCCGTCGCTGATACGCCTGTAAATAACACTCGCCGCGAAAACCAATACCGACGGGCCAAATATCAATCCGGCCGCGCTTTTCAGCACTACTTCCGGAAAAAAGCGGGCAACAACCTGGTATTTAAGGGCAAAAGAAGCCATGATTAACAGTGCCGCACAAGGGATATAGAGCCACCATTGCCAGCCGTGGGCAAGTTTGGGATAGAGATAAAATGCATTGAAATAGAAAATTCCTGCGTGGATGATGCCCGCCAGCACAAAAAATGCGGCCGGCAACCCGCCGATCCTGTATCCTTCGCTGGCCGAAGATACGAGGTAGGGCAGCAGCAGAATGGTCACCCATATGCTGATATGGATGGCAATTTCCCGTTTCTGCTGCGTTTTCAAGGATATCATAAAGTGTAAAAATCCAAATTTATAGGAATCGCCTGCTAATCAAAAGAAACTGGCGGCGATATAAAAAATCAGGCGGAGAGAAGCTCCCCGCCTGATACCGTTAACTTAAACAACACATTAATAACGCTTTGGTGTCGTAATTATCGGTTGATAAGCACTTTCCGGTTGATAACCTCACCGTTCTTGTGCGTGATCGTCAGAATGTACATGCCTACCGGGAGGCTCTTCACATCGATGGTTTTCGAAACGGTCTTGCCCGATTTGTAAACCGAAAGGCCCGTCAGGTTGTGCATTTCCACCGCCTTAACCTGGGTCCAATCCGTGCTTCTCAGGTTCAGGACGTCGGAAACCGGGTTCGGATAGAATTCCGAGTTCAGTGACGGCACATCGTAACCCACCTTGATGATCTTGCTGTAAGCGAATGTCTTATCGGTATCGATCATTTTCAGGCGGTAGAAGTTATCGCCCGACGCCGGTTTTTTGTCCACGAATGTGTAATTCACCACTGCGTAGCTGTCGCCCTGGGACTTCTGTATACCAATAGCCGCCCAGTTTTTGCCATCGGCACTGCGCTGGACTTCGAAGCGGTCGCTGTGCGTTTCTTCGGCGGTATTCCATTTCAATGCAATGGTATTTTCAACCCTCGCACCGCTGAAATCGATCAGGGTTACCGGAAGCGAGCAGTCTTTGTAAGCTGTGAGCGTGTCTGAACAACCGTTCAGGGTAGCGACGATGATCGCCGTTTCCTTGCTTACAATGCCGGTTACGGTGCTTCCGTTCACCGTTCCTTTGTCGGTGGTGATCACAGCGCCCGGAGTTGCGGTGAAGAAAACCGTATAAGTCTGCGGATTCGTGGCAAAGTTGCATTGGTACTCGGCACCCGACAGCACAATGCTCGGTTTGGCATTCACATTCACCGTGGCCGTCTGTCCGGCGATCGGTGTCGAGGCACCGCCCGAACCGCTCACGTTCGTCAGGGTGTAAACAAATGATCCTGTTGAACCGGTCGGTACATCGACGGTCGCGCTCGTATTTACGCCCGTTGTGCTCACCTGAAGATCGCCACCGCCATTGATTTTGTAAGTAAATGTAAACGGTGCGATGCCGTTCACAGCCGTAAACGTGATCTTGGGCGCTGTTTCGTTCTGGCATGCGGTGGTGCTGCCGGAAATAGTCGCCGTCAGGTTGTTCGACACGGTTACAGTGGCTGTTTGAGCCGAAGGCGGTGTCAGCGTACAGTTTTGTGCGTCGGTTACGGTTACCAGTTCGTAGGTGAATACGCCTACGGCCGCAGTCGACTGGCCCACTGAGGCACTGGTATTCACGCCGGTTGTGCTTACGGTAAGGTTCGACCCGTTGTTGATCTTGTAAGTGAACGTGTAAGGTAAAGTACCGCCGGTAGCGCTGAATGTAACGTTTGGCGCCGGTGCCCCCTGGTTCACGGTAGTAGTTCCTGCAATGCCCGAACCAGTGATCTGATTCACCGTCAGTACGGCAGCGTCGGAGGTACTGTTGTTACAAGGGTTTGTAATGATACAGCGGTATTCCGAAAGGTTATCGCCAACCGGTACGTTGCTCAGCGTCAGCGTTGGATCATCCGCTGTCGGGTTTGTGCCGGTTGAAATGTTCGCGAATGAGCCGCCGAATGGTTTTTTCTGCCATTGGTAGGTAACACCAGTCTGTGAAGTTGCCACGGTGAACGAAGTGCCGGAGCCTGCACAGATGGTCGCTGCATCAGGCTGATCAGTGATCGGAGGAGCCGGGGTAGGGGTTACCGTTACAGTGAACGAGCATGTAGGAGCCGTTCCGATGCCATTCGAAGCCGTTACAAGCACGGTGGTGTTACCCGCCGGGAATGCGTACGGGAATGTGATCTGGTTGCCGCCCACGCTGTAAGTAATGGTAGGCGCAGGGCATCCGTCTGCCGTTGCTGCGAAAGTTTGCGACGAGGTACAAGTTCCTGCGTCGGGCGAGAAAGTCTGGTTGCCGGGGCAGAAAGTGATTACCGGCGTCGAAACTACGGGTGTAACAGTAGGGTTATTGCTTCCTGCCACATTTGGATCGTCTGTAAGCACGTTGGCAAAATTGCTGCCGCTTACAGTACCTTGTGTAGACACTTCGCAATCAGACACCGGAATGTTGGCATCGATCACCACTCTGAATTTGATGATGGTACTTTTGTTGGCAGGTATTGTGAAGCCGCTGCCACCGTTATTGACCGTCACTGTTTCACCCGATTGTACGGCCTCTGTTCTGGCCGGATTCGGCGCCGTAGTTACGGGCTGGGCAATTTCTTCTTTCGGTTGGGTCAATGCCGGTGCCTGGGCAACCGCCTGATGTACCGGCGCTGCCGGTGCTGCTACGGAATCTGCGGAAAGCCGGCCTGCCACTGGTTCCTCGATCGCTGCCTCCCGTAAGCCGCTGAATGATGGCGACGGACAAGTTCCGGCGCCGTAGTTGACCGTACCGGAGCCGGTTTTGGTTGCCGAGTTCGAAGGTGTGTTGAGGCCTGCTGTCCATGCAGCTGATGCCGACGCTCCGGCTTGCTGTACGTTGAGTACAGTGCCGGCAGTGCCGGCTCTGTAACCCCCTGCGAAAGGTGAGTTGGGCGATAATGTAACGTCATTGTTGGTAACATTAACGCACAATGTACCATTGTTGCCTGTACCGCCCACGGCGTTCAGGTACAGACCGTGAGCAAAACCGCTACCGGTTAATGTAACAGTATTGTTGTCGGCGATGACGCTGCTCAGCGCGCCGCCGGTCGAGGCCGGCAAGATACCAATACCCACCCCGTTGAGGGAGTTGTTAATGGTGTTGTTGTTTATTTTGAGGACTCCGCGCGCCGTTGTTCCTTCGGTAGAGAATGTAATACCCTGGAAAGAACCCTCCGTAGCTTCATTATCGCCATTGTTGGTCAGCGTATTACCGGTGACATTTCCTTCCAGGTATCCTCCACTAAAGGCGAAGAAGTTGAAGCCGGGGCCGCCGAGGTAATCCGAGATATTGTTTGCTACGTTGAACTTGATGCTGGCTGTTCCGGACGCGGCGATGTCGAGACCTCTCCCGAGATCGTTTCCAGTGCCGATATCGATGGTGGCGCCTTGGATGTCGGCCTCTATTTGTGAGGTATTGTTGGCATAGACCTCTATACCGGATGTGCCCGGTCTCAGAAACTGACAAGTGCCCTGGATTTTGAGACTCATGACCGAGGAACCCGCTCCTTCAAACAGGAGACAGGAGGCGGCGTCGGCATCTTCGAATGATGAATTCGTCACGTTCAGCCTCGTCATATTGACGTTATTGTTTCTGAAATAGGCCGCCCGGCCGCCGGGTTTTTTCAATGCGGAATTCACGATGGAGTTGGTTCCTCCGACGTTCATCGCATAGATATTACCTTCTTCGACGATTGTTGCGCTACCCGATTGATTAATCGTACTATTGGTGAGGTTGAAGTTGCTGCCTCCACGGAGATTGATCCCCATTTGGACCACCGTTCCGCTTACCACAATGCGGTCGAGTGTAAGGCCCGCAACATTCAATCCGTGGATCGCCGCGTTGGCATTGGTATTGTCGGTGTTGGAAGTAACAGGACCTTCGGCGGTATTGGGATTCGTCAGGTTCATGTTTTTAATGGTGATATTCTGAACCTCGAGCAGCTCGATCCCGCGGTTGGCGATGTTTTGGATCGTTCCGCCGGACCCGCCTGTTGTTCCGGTACCGTTGATCGTAAAACTACCGGTAGCATTTGACAGCGTCATACCCTTGTTGCCTCCATTGGCTGATACGGATGTCAATGTGATGTTAAGGGCAACTTTATTAGCAGCGCTGACACCAGCGATATCGATTGCCGGTACCGACGTGGACGAAATAGTACCGCCCGGTATTACGAGTGACCCGGTACTGGACCCGATCTTGATCGGGCTAACGCCATTTGTTGCCGAAGAGCTCGATACATCGGAGAAGCTGGCAGATAACGTCTTGTTTGTCAGATTCAGGGCGCTCCCGCTGCCCGATAAGCCAATTTCGGAGGCCGTAAATGCACCGGCCGTCGTTCCCGATATTTTTGTGCCGGTCGTATTGCCGACATTAAAGCCCTGGAGAATGCTGTTGGCACCTACGTTAATGGCATTGATCGTTCCCGTTGTGGTCGTAATAGTCGGTCGCGTACCGCCGAGAGAAGGCAGCAAATTGGTGCCGCTGGGAGCTGAAAAGCCGGTAAGCCCGAGGAGTGATCCTGTGGCGCCCTGGCCGAGCAGCTTTTGATTGTTGCGCATGGTGAGCGGACCGGAGTACGAGCCGGTGTACAGGAAAATATACTGCCCGTCCTTGGGGTGAAGTCCTGCACCGTCGCCATTGATAGCCTCAAAGGCAGCGATATTATTGAATGGCTTACTCAGCGTGCCGGTACCGCCGGCAGGGGCGGCCGAGTTGATAAACCAGATCATCGTAATAGTGCTTCCCACGGCAACAGTTACCGTGGCGCTGGACGTCATGCCCGAACCATTTTGAATCTCGTACGTAAAAGTATCATTTCCGGAGAAGCCCGCAACCGGCTCATACGTGAATGCGCCGGTTGTGGCGTTGACGGTAGCCGTGCCGCCGTTTACAGAAGTAATGGTGGTCGAACCATTCAGGCTGATGGCGGTGCCGTTAGGGCTTATATCATTGGCAAAAAGACCCGACCCGGCCGGAATGTCGATCCCGACGTTTCCGATAGTGGAATAGGAGTCATTTTGGGCGATAGGGCTGGCTTTGATCGACCCGGGCACCAAAGTTGTATTGGCATCTATTGTTTCGGTAAACGCCGTCACGTTGGCGGGATCGGGCCCGCCATTACTGATGGTGACAGTGTATTCCAGTTCATCGCCCGCAGAAGCGCCGGAAGGTCCGACGTTGTTGGTGATCGCATAGGTGTTCGTAGCGGTGATGCTCGGTGCGAGAAATGCTCTCGTCCCGGCTTTCTTACGGGCGCGGGCAAATGGCACCCGCTCTTTCGGTTTTTGGACGGACCTGTCCTCCTTTCGGACGGTCCATTCCTGGGGGACGGCCGGGGCGTCGGCTAATCTGCTGACGATTCCAACGCCCGACGCAAGCAGGGCAACGCCTGCCAGGTATGCGTATAAGTTTCTCATAGTTTTAGTTTGTTAAGCAATCATAGGCTCACTATTCATCTTGCGTTTAGTTCTAAATTCAGGTTTACGAAAAAACCACTTCGTAGCGCATTCCTTCGGCATCGAGCGCGATGGGGACCATGAATACGTCCAAAAATTTGCCGTTCGGATGGATAATCCTGTAAATGCCCTGTTCGCGGGGCTTACGGTCACCGGTCGTTTGAAGTTCGATCGAGAACGATTTTCTTTCCAGCGGGCTGTAACCGTTCAATTCCGTTACGCCAGTGACAACTGCTTGTACTACAAGGTTTTCTGCGAAATGGATATCTACCGGCTGTTGCACAAAATGTGTAAAATCTGCGGATGTGATCTGGCTTAAATCGTATGCTTCCATTCCATTAAATGATAAACTCCATTGGTTTCACTGATTGTTTTAAATCCAAGGCGGGTATACAGATTCTTGGCAGGATTGAAGCTCTCGACATGGATTGTGAGCGGGCGATCGAGCGCCGCTGCCTTCCCGAAGAGATCTTCAAAAATACTCCGGCCGATTCCCTGGTTGCGGTACTCCGGCAGGATACTGATGTCAATAATCCGCATACCCTGTCCCTGGTGATCTTCCTGGAAGTAAAGTCTCCCGATCGTTTGGTTGTTTTTTTCAATAACCCAGAAATCAGCAGCGATATAGTTTTTCTGATAGTATTCATGCTGTGCCCGAAACTGGCTGGCGAGGAACTCTTTTTTCATGAGGTCGGACCAGTGCGGGACCCTTTCCATTTCTTTCTCCCTTGTGCTGCCATAAATTTCAAGCAGTTTATCCATGTCGGCGGACTGAATAGGCCGTAGCCGCAGGCTGGGGTCGGTAAGCTTTAACGTCATCAATATTCAGAATAAAAATCAACAGTGTTACTCCGGGTCTTTTACTAGCCCCGCGCCGGGAAAATGCCCTGCATTGCAATGCAGAAATTGACCGTCAGATAAGGCATCATATTATTATGCGGCAAAGTACTTCCTGTGACCGTGAGTAAGTTGGGAGACATCATCACTTGCGGGTTGGGGCCGGCCGTAAATACGTTACCATTCTGGGAAACGGCGAAAGCTTTGTCCTCCGGCCCCTTTGCATCCGCCAGAGCGCCCACGGCGTTAATGGCGTGCGTGTGCGAGGGTATTTCGGATATAATGAGCGTCACACTTTCCACGCCCGACTGTTCGCCGATAAAGCGCTGGGAGAGTCCGGGGCCATCCCCCTGGTGCAACGGCGCCGAACCTTGGAGGTCGGGAAGCGCGAAGGTTGATTTGCCATCACCCCCGTAATTGGTTCCCAACAACGAAAACAGCGCGGTGTTTTGGGAAATGGGCAAGAGTTGTCCATCGCAAAATGCCCAGCCGGTCGGAGGAAAATTAAAGGGGAATATTCTTATCTCTGCTACGAATTGATCTGCCATGATGATTGAATGGGTTTTGAGGTTCTACAATTGCCAGTCGCCGGAGCCTAGGTTTGCGACGGAAAAATGCCGAATAATGAAATGATGAAACTAATACACAGGAAAGGCTGTGTATTCTCATGCGGCTGGCTGCCGCCGGCAGGGGCCAGGGCAGTTTTCATCGGCTCGGAAGGGGCATCAGCAATGAAAACAAATGTCGAGCTGGATACCCCGAGTACCGTATCTTTCGGGCTCGCTGAGTTGGCAATGTCATTATTTGCACGAATCAGGTGATTATGGGTTGGGATTTGCTGGGTGGTCAGGGTGACACTTTCAACTCCGGACGCCTCGCCGATCTGATAGGTGGTCCCGAATTTCCCGGTACCCGAATGCAGGGGAAGCCGCCCGCGCAGATCGGGCAGATTGAAAGTTTCCTGACCGTCTCCGCCGTAGGTAGTACCGATCAGTATAAAGAGCGCGTCATTTTCGGATATAGGAAGCGTTTGACCGTTACAGAAAGCCCATCCGACCGGAGCGAAAGACCCGGCGAACATTCTGATTTCTCCAATGTATGGTTGTCCCATTTATTTCAAAAGTTTTGGGTTGATACAAAATTGACCAGGTACTTAATTTCTGCTTGGGAAAATTCCCTGTAATGCAATGATGAAAATGAGTGCCAGGTATGGTTGCATATTCGTATGCGGTTGGCTGCCTCCTACATTCGATACGGTTGCGGCGTTCATAGTCACCGGGGTGGTCACGTTGTTGGAGTAAAGGTTGTTAGGCGCCGAATTGGAAAGGTAGTTACCAATCGGGTTATTGTTGTTGGCGCTGTTGTTGTCGATAGCAGTCAGAAAATGGTTATGCGCCGGTAATTGCTGAATGTTAACGGTTACGGCCTCAGATCCGGCGGCTTCGCCGAGGGTATGGCCGTTGCCCATGTGAATGGGTACTCTGCCGCGGAAGTCCGGCAGCTGGAAGGTGGTTTGCCCGTTACCTCCATAGGTAGTCCCCAACAAGGAGAACAACGCCTGATTTTGGTTGATAGGGAGCGTTTGTCCGTTAGCAAGCGCCCAGCCTTTCGGCGCGAAATTGAAACTCACCATCCGGATCTCAGATAGAAATGGTTCAGCCATAGAATGAAATGGGTTAATAGATGGATAATGTATTGACGTTGCACTGCCGGTAACCGGCAGCATCGATGAAGTGTAGTCGCAATGGGTGTTGATGAGCAGTATTGACCGGTTTGTACCTGTCCTGATTAGGAGGATACCGGTAAAACAGCGATGACAACAGCGGAGAATGTAGAAGTTATTTTCATAAGGAGGTGCGTTTGGCTTAGGTTATGTAAAAATAGTACTTCAATATTAGTGATATATCGCCATTTCGATGAAATAAATTACTAAGCGGTAATAATTATTCTACGTATAATGATATAAAAAGCCGGTAACTAGTTGTATTAAAATATTGAAAATGAGGTTCTTGAAATTATCCTGTGGTTGCAAAAATTTTTTATCCGGCTATAAAAGCAATATACTCACTTATTCGTTAGATTATTCATGCTCTGGATGTTAAGAATTGATGGACCTTGGCTTTATGGATTGACCATACTTAGTTAATCCGGTACCCGATGAAACCAAACAGGCTCCTGATCCTGGCAGTCCTCTGCTGCTCGCTTGCGGGCGTACGCGCTCAACACTATACGATAAGTGAAAACAGACGATTTTTACTGAAAGAAGGCAGGCCTTTTTTCTGGCTCGGCGACACTGCCTGGGAGCTTTTTCACCGGCTCGACCGCTCCGATGCCGATTATTACCTCCGGAAGCGTGCCGAACAGGGCTTCACCGTCATTCAGGCCGTAGCGCTGGCCGAGTTCGACGGACTGGGAGAGCCCAATCCTTATGGTGAAAAGCCGCTGATCAACAACGATCCCACGCAGCCGAATGAGAATTATTTCGCGCATGTCGATTACATTATCGACAAGGCGGCCACCCATGGATTGACCATCGCATTCCTCCCGACATGGGGCGACAAGGTTTTTAAGAATACATGGGGTAAAGGCCCCGAAATTTTCAATGAGAATAACGCAAAAGCCTATGGAAAATGGCTTGGTAACCGCTATAAGGCTAAACCG
Organism: Dyadobacter sp.; assembly: GCF_017744695.1. Lineage (GTDB taxonomy): Bacteria > Bacteroidota > Bacteroidia > Cytophagales > Spirosomataceae > Dyadobacter. Next base: position 553,010 of record NZ_JAGIAS010000002.1, on the reverse strand, counting down.
AATGTGATATGGGTGCTCGGCGGAGACCGGCAGCCCCGCAAAGACAGCCGCGATGTGGAAATCTGGCGGGCCATGGCCGCAGGGATCGCCGAGGGGGTGGGAGGCCACGAAAAGGCATTGATGACCTACCATCCGCAGCCCAATAAGGAAGGTTCCAGCGAGTGGTTCCACGACGACGAATGGTTCGATTTCAATATGTTCCAGACGGGCCATTGCCGCGATTCGCCGGTTTACGACAATATCCAGCGCTCGTACAACCGCACGCTCGTGAAGCCGGTCATTGACGCCGAACCCATATACGAAGATCACCCCGTGTGCTTCAATGCAAAGGAAAATGGCACGTCGAGTGCCTACGATGTCCGAAAATCGGCGTACCTCGATTTGTTCGCGGGAGCGTTCGGGCATACGTATGGCTGCCATGACATTTGGCAGATGTACTCGCCCAACCGCGAGGCGGTCAACGGCCCGCATATTTTCTGGCAACAGGCCCTAGATTTGCCCGGCGCATTGGAAATGAAGTATGTACGCAAGCTCTTCGAAGCGCGCCCGGTCCTGGACCGGGTACCTGATCAGTCAATTATCGTGGAGAATGCATTGCCGGCAGCGGATCGCGTGCAGGCTACGCGCGGAAAGGATTACCTGTTTGTGTACACCGCGTCCGGGAAACCATTTTCCGTGAACCCCGGCAAAATATCCGGCGACAAGCTGGAAGCATTCTGGTATGATCCGCGCAATGGCAAGGTACGCGACGCAGGGAAGTTTGATAATAAGTCAGTCAGCAAATTTGTGCCGCCGACCTCAGGCTACGGGCACGACTGGGTGCTGGTGGTGGACGATGCGGCGAAAGGGTATGGAAGACCTTAAAATTTCGCCACTGTTGAAATCCTCGTTACCGGTTGTCCCGGTAGCGAGGATTTCTCTTTTTTGCAGTAATTCCCGGTAAAATTTTACTTAATAAAGAAATTCGATCATTCGTAGCACCCCATTTTGTACACTGGCTGACCGATGGAGCAGGATCTGGAACGTTGGAAGAGATTCAAAGACGGCGACGCGGCCGTTTTTGAAGACATGATCCGGGGCGAATTCCGCGCATTGTTCGAATACGGCTCGCGTTTTGTCCACGACCGCGACACGCTGAACGACTGCATTCACGACCTTTTTGCCTCCCTCTGGGACCGCCGCCATTTCCTCGTCGATACCGATAAAATCCGGCCTTACCTGCTCAAAAGTCTTCGCAACCGACTATTGAAAGAAATCGAACGGACAAACCCGTTGACGCCGTTCGAAGCCTGGCATGAAAACCTCGACGCGGAAGAAGGCATTGAAAACCGACTCATCTCGACTGAAACCGATGAACGTCGCAAACGGCAGATCGGCACAGTACTGCATTCGCTCACGCCGCGCCAGCGGGAAATCATTCACCTTAAATTCTTTGAAAACCTATCCCACGAGCAGATCGCCGGCGTGCTCGATATCTCACGCCCAGCCGTGGCAAACCTGCTCTCACAGGCATTACGCCTCTTCCGTGACAAATGGCAGACGATCCTGCCTTCGCTTTTAATGATTTTAATTGGCTGAATAGCAGTGTTTTGAGTGGTTTTGTTTCAGCACCCGAAAAATAGTTCGCTTTTTTCGATGATGATTCCCGCATTTGCCGATTATCCTCCCTGTAAACACACCAAAATGGTGTTATGTTATGAAATACTATAAAGATTACGATCTGGAAGACTTCCTGCAAGACGACAGTTTCCGCCGGTGGGTAATCGGCGAAGCCGATGCGACGGAAGGGCTTTGGGAAGAGATCGTACGCCTCTATCCGGATAAGAAAGTGATTATGCAGCAGGCCCGGGAGCTGATCACGACCTGGCGCGAACATGCGGCCATCGTGACCGACCAGCAGCTCGAAGACCAGGTGCAGCGGATCCTGCACACGACGCAGGCAGGTGTGGAAGCACCGGCGCGGCGCGTGGTATGGCGCAAATGGCTCTCCGCCGCCGCGGTGGTAACGCTGGTGGCAGGCCTGGGCGGTGCTTTTTGGTGGAAATCGGAACAAACAGGAAATGGTACCGGCCATCGCCAGGCCTATGTGCCGGAAAGTTCGAAAGCGTTACAGGAAGTGGTCAATACGACGGGCACGGCGATGAAAGTCGGGTTGCCGGATGGCAGTAAGGTGAGCCTCGCACCCGCGGGGAGGATCAGCTATGCGGCGGACTTTGTCCATGATAAAAAACGGGAAGTCTTCCTGTCCGGTGAGGCATTTTTCGACGTGACGAAAGACCCGCAGAACCCATTTTTTGTATATGCCAATGGTTTGGTAACCCGGGTGCTGGGGACCAGCTTCCTGGTTAAAGCTACCGATACGAATGTGGAGGTGCTGGTGCGGAGCGGCAGGGTGTCGGTTTTGCCTTTGAAAGACATTGAAAACCCGACCGACCGCAATACGGAATTACTCCTGACGCCCAATCAGCAGGCGATATTCTCGGTGAAGGACAATGTGGTTTCCAAATCCATCACCAATATGCCGCTTGAACTCATCAAGCCCGACGCGGAAGCGGGATTTGTGTTTGAAAACCAGCCTGTGAGCAAGGTATTCTCCGCATTGGAGAAGGTGTACGGCATCCCGATCGTATACGACGCGGCGGTAATGGAGAAATGCTCGCTCCGTGTGGAGCTCAGCAACGAACCTTTTTTTACCAAACTTGACATTATTACCCAAACGCTCGGAGCCGCTTACCGTGTCAGCGACGGCCAGGTAGTCATTTCGAGCGAAGGTTGCAGATAGCACTCAGTTTTCCTACCTATTCATCCTAAACCCTTAATACATGATTAAACACCAGTTGTAAAAAGCAAAAAGCCGGGAACGGGTCCAGCGTTTCCGGCTTTGAAAATTCCCCTGATTTTAAGCGAAACTTAAATCTCCCAAAACGGGAGAGAGGAAGGTCTTTGTCGTTTGTGAACATTCAAAAACCATCGTAAAAGTATGAAAAAAAATAGTTTACCATTTAAATATTTGGTAGCTGCGATGAAAGTTACATGCATACCATTTCTGGTGTCCCTCTTCTTTCAGAGCCTGGCCCTCGCCAACGACGGCGTAGCCCAGGAAATCCTGAACCGGGAGGTCACGCTCCAAGCCAGGCAGCAGGATCTCAAACAGGTGCTGACCACGCTTGAAAAGAATGCCAAAGTCAAGTTTTCGTACATTCCATCCCTGATATCCAACCAGAAAGTGACCGTGGAGGCTTCCAACCAGAAGCTGAGCAAGGTGTTGAAGGAGCTGCTGGGCCCGTTGCAAATCCATTACGCGGTGTCGGGCAACTACATTATCCTGATCCGAAAGCCGGATGAGTCGTTTTCCGATTCGCCCAAGCTGCTCGAACCGGTACCGCTGCCTTACCTGCATCCGGTGGATTTTGGCGTGAAGGGCAAGGTTACCGGATCCGACAATAAGGAAGGACTGCCCGGCGTGAGCGTGGTAGTGAAAGGTACGCAGCAGGGCGCCATTACCGGCGGTGACGGCAGCTTCGAGCTCGTGGTGCCGGACGATAAAGCCGTGCTGGTGTTCAGTTTTGTCGGTTATGTGTCGCAGGAAATCCCGGTCGTGAACCGCTCGGTGATCAACGTCGCGCTCGACCCGGACATCAAGGCGCTGAGCGAGGTGGTCGTGACGGGTTATACGACGCAATCGCGCAGGGATATCACCGGTTCGGTGAGCGTGATCGATGCCGAAAAGCTGCTGTCGGTGCCGGCCACCAACCTCGCGCAGCAGTTGCAGGGCCGGGCCGCGGGCGTGACCGTGGGCACGGATAATACGCCCGGCGGTGGTGTGGCCGTACGTGTACGCGGGTACGGAACGCTGGGGAACAACGACCCGCTTTACATTATCGACGGGGTGCCCACAAAAGGAAATCTCAACACGATCAATCAGAACGACATCGAGTCGATACAGATATTAAAAGATGCATCATCGGCTTCCATTTATGGCTCGCGCGCAGCGAACGGCGTAGTGATCATTACGACGAAAAGGGGCAAATCCGGTGTTCCGAAACTTACATTCGACGCCTATTTCGGCGTACAGAAGCTCGCCAAAACAATGGATTTGCTCAATACGCAAGAATATGGCGAGTACCTCTGGCAGAGCAAGAAGAACGCCAACGTGGTGAACCCCAAGACGGGTAACCCCGAGCATTCACAATATGGCAATGGCCCCACGCCGGTTATCCCGGATTACATCATTCCCGATGGTGCGGCCGAAGGCGATCCACGGGTAAATCCGGCCAATTACAGCTACGACCGCTATACCGACCCGCAGTTTGGCAAAACCAAATTCTCCATTACCAAAGCCAACAAACAAGGTACCGACTGGATGCGCGAGGTTTTCGACGATGCGCCTATTCAGAATTACCAGCTCGGCGTTTCGGGCGGATCGGAGGTGAGCCGCTATTCGTTTTCTGCCAATTATTTCAACCAGACGGGTATTCTGCTTTACAATGGCTACAAACGCTACTCGGTAAGGGCAAATACCGAGTTTACGATTAAAAAGAAGCTGAGAATCGGGGAGAACCTGCAGGTAGCCTACGGAAGGCGGCAGGGCAACTACGGCAATAACAGCGAAACCAGCCAGGTTTCGAATACCTACCGCGCACAGCCGATTATTCCGGTGTACGACATAGGCGGTAATTTCGCAGGAACGCTCGGCAGTAACCTCGGCAATGCGAATAACCCCGTGGGCCAGCTCGTACGCAACAGGGATAATGGTTATAAAGACCTCCGGTTGTTCGGCAATGCCTATGCGGAGTTTGATATTCTTAAAAACCTGACGGCCAAATCCAGTTTCGGGCTGGACCTGACCGCCTCTGCCGGGAAATATTACACGCCGGTCGAAATCGAGCTTGCGCACGGTACCAATGTGAACAGCCTGAGCGAAAACCGGGGGTATGGCTACTCCTGGACCTGGACCAACACCCTTACTTATGACAAAACATTCGGCGAGGCGCATCATTTGAATGCATTCGTCGGGCTGGAATCCATCGATTCGTTCGGTGATTTTGTAAATGCCTACCGCCAGGGCTTCTTTTCAAACAATATTGATTTACGCTACATCGATGCCGGTAACCCCGCCACGGCTACCAATAGCGGTTATGCGTCATCGTCCTGGTCGTTGTTCTCGTATTTCGGGCGGGTGGATTATGCATTCGACGACAAATATCTGCTCCAAGCGACCCTGCGTCGCGATGCTTCTTCGCGTTTTCAGGCTGCTTCACGCTATGCTACTTTCCCGGCGGCAAGCGTCGGCTGGCGTATTTCGAAGGAGAGCTTCATGTCGGGTGTCGATTTTGTGAGTGATTTGAAGATCCGCGCAGGCTGGGGGCAGACGGGGAATCAGGAAATCGGGGATTTCAATGCGTATTCTACCTACCAAAGCAACCCGAACAGCAGTGGTTACGGACTCGGCAGCAGTCCGATCGGCTATAAGCAAGGTTTTGATCTCGGCCGCTTCGGCAATCCGAATGCCAAATGGGAGACTACCACGACGGTCAACGTAGGTATCGACGCCAATTTGTTTAAAGGTAAATTTGACCTGAGCCTTGATGTTTTCGACCGGCAAACGAAAGATTTGCTGTATACCAAAGCCTACGATCCCCGGCTTGGCGACGCCGCCATTCCTTCGCAAAACATTGCTTCCATGCAAAACAGGGGGGTGGACCTGGGGTTGAATTACCAGGACCACGCGATGGACGGGCAACTGACGTACAGCATTGGCCTGAACTTCTCGACTTATCGCAACAAGATCGTCGCCCTCGACCCGCAAAATCCCGACGACTTTTTGCCCGGCTTCTCGTTACGTACGCCGCCGGTGACGCGCTCCATTGCCGGTCGGCCGATCTCTTCTTTCTACGGTTACATCATCGATGGGATTATGCAGAATGAGGAAGAAGTACAAAACCACGCCAAATTTCCGGGCTACTACGATTCGAACATTTACATCGATGGCAAGCGTACGCAGGGTGTGGGCAAATTCAAGTACCGGGATGTCAACAACGACGGCATTATCAATGCGCAAGACCAAACCTACATCGGTAACCCTCACCCTGATTTCACCTACGGCCTGAATGTGAATGTGGGCTACAAGGGATTTGACCTGGCCATTTTCGCTCAGGGCGTACAGGGGAACGACATTTTCAACCACGTGCGGTACTGGACCGACTTCGAGGTTTTTCAAGGCAACCGTTCCAAAAGAATGCTTTACGATTCGTGGCGGCCAGATAACCCGGGTGCCAAACTGCCGATTCTCGATGCGAATGACGCGCAGAGCGGCGAGCCTTCGACTTATTTTGTGGAGGACGGATCTTATGTGCGTTTCAAGAATATCCAGCTTGGTTACACCCTGCCGAAATCGGTTTTGTCCAAAATCGGCGCCGACCATCTGCGGATCTACATTCAGGGGCAAAACCTGCTGACTTTCACAAAATACACCGGCATGGACCCCGAAATCAATCTCCGCAATTTCAACAGCGGCTCCGATCGCCAGATCGGTGTGGACGAGGGGGTGTATCCGACGCCCAAATCATTTATCGTAGGTATCAGTCTCGGCTTTTAAAATCAATACCATGAAAAAGATATTCATACCGGTGCTCCTGCTGTTCGCTACCTCGTGCGGCGACGATTTCCTGGAAAAACGTCCTCAGGGGCAATACAGTCCTGATATTATTCTCACTACCGCCGGCATCGAGGGTGCGCTCGTGGGTGCGTATGCGCTGCTCGACGGCATCGGTACCAGCGGCGTAACCTCCTGGCACGGCGCGGTGTCCAACTGGATTTTCGGCAGCGTCGTTTCCGATGATGCCTACAAAGGCTCCGACGCCGGTGACCAGCCTGAGCAAACGTTCCTCGAACGGTACGTTTGGCTTTCGACCAACACCCACATTTATGGGAAATGGCGCACGCTCTACGACGGCATCGCTCGCGCCAATGACGTTTTAAGATCGCTGCCCAAAGTGGCGGGGCTTTCCGAAGAGCGGAAAGTACAGATTACGGCGGAAGCCCGGTTCCTGCGCGGGCATTACCACTTCGAAGCCAAGAAAATGTGGGGAAACATTTCGTATCTCGACGAACAGACCTGGGACCCCGAGAACCCAGAAAGTGTGCTGCTGCCCAATACCGAAGACGCCTGGCCGAAGATCGAAGCGGATTTTAAATTTGCGGCTGAAAATCTGCCGGTATCGCAAAGTGAGCCTGGTCGTCCTACCAAAAACGCGGCGTACGCTTACCTGGGCAAATGCCATATGTTCCAGGGTTTCCTGAAAGGCCAACCGAATGTGCAGCACCTAACCGCTGCGAAGGAGGCATTGCTGCAAGTGGTCAACAGCGGAAAGTACAAGTTGATGGAGCATTTTCATGACAATTTCGCGGCTGAAACCCGGAATAATGCCGAATCGATTTTTGAGGTGCAATATACTGTTACTGCGGCGGACGGTTCGGGCGGGAATGCCGGTGATGAGCTTACCTATATGTACCCTAATGGCCCGGGTGGCTGCTGCGGCTTTTTCCAGGCTTCGCAAAATCTGGTGAATGCCTACAAAACCGACGAAAAGGGTTTGCCGATGATCAGGACCTTCAACGACGAGAATGTAAAGAATGACGAAGGGCTACTCTCTTCCGCTCCGTTCGAACCCTATACCGGCCGGATGGATTCCCGTGTAGACTGGACGCTCGGTCGCCGGGGCATTCCTTACATCGATTGGGGCGTGCATCCGGGCCGGTTCTGGATCCGCGATCAGTCGTATGCCGGGCCTTATTCTTCCAAGAAACAGATCGTGAGCAAGGCAGAATCCGGTAAAACAGGCAACCCGAGACTTAGTACGAACAATTACCGTCTGATCCGCTACGATCACGTGCTGCTTTGGCTGGCCGAATGCGAAGTGGAGCTGGGTAACCTGGAAAAAGCCCGTGAATATGTGAACCTGATCCGCAAACGCGCCGCCAATCCGGATGGTTTTGTGAAGACGGACACAGGTAAGCCTGCTGCTAATTATGTGGTCGGGCTGTACAATGATCCCTGGAAAGACGCCGCCGCCGCACGCGAGGCGGTACGGTTCGAGACGCGGCTGGAATTTGCGATGGAGGGACATCGTTTCTTCGACCTCGTCCGATGGGGAGTGGCCGTGCAGGTGTTGAATACCTATCTCGAAAAGGAAAAAAATCTCCGTACCTATCTCAGCGGCGCCAAATTCGAGGAGAAACACCAATACTATCCGATCCCGCAACAGGCCATTGTATATAGTACTAAAAATGGCAAAGCCACACTAACACAAAATCCTGGCTATTAACACAACAGAATCCCTATTGCCGTCGACTTAAGTCGACGGCAATAGGGGAAAAATGATTAAATTAGGATTAAGGGAGTGGAGAATTAGATGGCTGAATGCTTTGTTGATTGTTGTCTGTTGTAAGCTGTTTGCTTGTAATAATGTTTGAGATAATGTTGAAGTCCCTGCTTAAATATTGCTTGCTGGTTCCCGCCGCCGGATTCTTGTTAATGTCTTGTGACAAAAAGGTGGATCTGCCCGACGACGTGGCCGCTGAAATGAATACGCTGGTCGCCCCGGTCGACTATACTTACGACGTGAAGCCGATCCTTTCGGACCGCTGCTTTGCCTGTCACGGGCCCGATGCCAATCACCAGAAGGCCAATCTGCGTCTCGACGTAGCCGAAGTGGCTTATAAAAAGGAGGCCGAGAGCGGCTTGAAGGCGATTAAACCCGGCAAGCCGGGTAGCAGCGAGCTCGTACACCGGATCTTGTCGGCCGATCCCGATATGGTCATGCCTACACCCGAGTCGCATTTGTCGCTCACCGCGCGGGAGAAGGCGATACTGATCCGATGGGTGGAGGAAGGTGCCGAGTACAAGCCGCACTGGGCGTTTACCAAAGTGGAGAAACCGGCTTTGCCGAAAGTGAAGAATGAGGCGTGGGTACGCAACGATATCGACCGTTTTATTCTTAAAAAACTGGAAGACAGGCATATTCAGCCTTCGCCCGAAGCGAGTAAAACCACATTGCTACGTCGCGTTTCGCTCGATTTGACCGGCTTGCCGCCGACGCCGGAGGAAGTGGCCGCATTCTTGAACGATAAATCCCCGAATGCCTACGAAAAAGCCGTCGACCGGCTGCTGGCCTCGCCACATTATGGCGAGCATATGGCCGTGCCCTGGCTCGATGCCGCGCGTTATGCGGATACGCACGGGTACCAGGACGACGGCCTGCGCACTGCCTGGCCGTTCCGCGATTGGGTGATCAATTCATTTAATAAGAACCAACCCTACGACCAATTCGTGACCTGGCAACTGGCAGGCGACATGTTACCTAACCCCACCCGCGATATGATGGTCGCTACGGCATTCAACCGCATGCACCAGCAGAGCCAGGAGGGAGGTATTATCCCCGAGGAATACCGCAGTGCTTACGTTTCCGACCGGGTGGATACGTTTGGCAAAACCTTTCTGGGCCTCACTGTCGAGTGCGCGCGCTGCCACGACCACAAGTATGATCCGATCAGCCATAAGGATTACTACTCATTGTATGCATTTTTTAACAACAATGACGAAAACGGCCAGATCCCGTACAACGGGGAGGCGAGTCCGGCCATTACGCTGCCGACGCCCGAGGCTGATGCCAAATTGAAATACATTCATGAAAATCTTGCCAAAGAGCGATCGGCCATCGTGGCGAATGCGGTCGTGTATGAACAAGGTTTTCAGCAGTGGTTGACTACTGCCCGGACAGCGCCCGAGAAGGCACTACTTCCGGAAAAAGCAGGCTTGATAGGCCATTTCACATTCGACGAACCAACGGGTAAGGAGTTTGCCAACCTCGCAGATCCGAAGCACAAAGCCAATGCGGAGGGCGATGATAGCCTTTCCAATGTGGCTTCACGCAATGGCCGTATCGGCAAGGCCCGGTATATTTTCGGGGAAAACGCGGTGAGTTTCGGCGATAATTTCGCATTCTTCGAGCGTAACCAGCCATTCAGCATTAGTATTTGGTTGAACTTGCATGATCCTGCGGTGAGTGGCTCGTTGCTACACAAATCCAATGGCGTTATGAACGGATACCGCGGCTGGAATGTGTTCCGGGAAAAAGACGGTCGAATCCGGTTGACGATGAGTCACGTCTGGCCGGAGAATGCGATTGAAATACAGACGGTCGACAAATTTCCGATGAACAAATGGACGCAGCTGGGTTTCACCTATGATGGTTTGAGCAAGGCGGCGGGCTTGAAATTGTTTGTCAACGGGCAGCCCGTGCAGGTTACCGTGCATAATGACCACCTGACGGAGAGTATTTTGTTTGGAAAGAACAAAACGAACTGGTATGTCGACAAGCTGAATATCGGCCGGTTATCGGACCAGCGGACGAAGAATTTTGAGGTGGATGAATTCCGGATTTACACCCGGTCGATCAGCCCGCTGGAAATGCAAGGGTTGTTTACATTGAAAAATGAGTTGATAGCCGCGTTGAAAACGCCTGCCGCGCAACTGAAACCGGCGCAGCTTGCTTCCCTGAAAGAATATTACCTAACCAATATCGATGCCGGGTACAAAAAGGAAATGGCTTCGAGCCGCGCATTGATCGGCGAGGAAACGGAGATCATGGACAAGCAGATCGATGTGATGGTCATGAAAGAGCGAAAATATCCGCGCAAGACTTTCATTCTCAATCGCGGGGCTTATGATGCGCCGGGCAAGCCGGTAACGATGGATACGCCGGACGCATTCTTCAAAATTCCGAAGGATTACCCGCGGAACCGGCTCGGTTTGGCCAAATGGCTGCTGGACAAAGATCACCCGCTGTTTACCCGTGTGACCGTGAACCGGTTCTGGATGATGTACTTCGGGAAAGGTATCGTGATTTCAAGCGACGATTATGGCAACCAGGGCGAATTACCGACACATCCCGAGCTACTCGATTACCTCGCGGCACGCTTCCGTGAGTCGGGCTGGAATGTGAAGGCGATACAAAAGCTGATGGTGACTTCGGCGACTTACCGGCAGTCTTCCAAAATTGAACCGAATATGAAGGATGTCGATCCGGATAACCGGCTGTATGCACGTGGCCCCAGCTACCGCATGAGTGCTGAGCAGATTCGCGATAATGCTTTGGCTTCGAGCGGGTTGCTTACGCGCAGGGTAGGGGGCAAGAGCGCGTATCCGTACCAGCCCGCGGGCCTGTGGGAAGCGCTCGCGACGCGTAACGAGGTGACTTACAAGCAGCAGCACGGCGACTCGCTCTACCGACGGAGTCTCTATACGATCTGGAAACGCAGCTCACCGCCACCGATGATGCTCAATTTCGACGCGGCTGAGCGGCATTTCTGCATTACCAAACGGCAGAAAACCAGTACGCCGTTGCAGGCGCTGGTGGTCATGAACGATCCGCAATTCGTGGAAGCATCCCGGGTATTGGCGCAGCATATGCTGAAAAACGGCAAATCCATCGATGAGCAGATCGATTACGCATTTACTGCATTGACGAGCCGCCTGCCCGATCCGAAAGAGAGAACTGTACTGAAAGAGCTGTACGACGAGGAATTGAAGGATTTTAGTAATAATCCAAAGCGCATGAAGTCTATCCTGGCAGTGGGGGAGTACCCGCTTGATAAGACCCTGAACCCGGCCCAGCTGGCGGCGGGAACCATCGTGGCGAGTACGGTAATGAATTTTGATGAATTTTTGATCAAGCGATAACGAGGAAAGCAATGAGCCTTTACAGAGAACTTGAAAACCATGTCCACGAGCAATTGAGCAGGCGTAATTTCCTGTCGAAAACGAGCCTGGGACTGGGTGCGGCAGCGATGGCATCGCTCTTGAGTGCGGATAACTCGCTGGCCAAAAAAGTGGGGGAAAAGGGCGCCGAAGCTGCCGGGCTGCCAATCGGGCATCCGCATTTTCCGCCGAAAGCAAAGCGTGTTATTTACTTGTTCCAAAGTGGTGCGCCGTCGCAGCTGGAACTGTTTGACTATAAGCCGAAACTGGAAGAAATGTGGGGTAAGGACCTCCCCGAATCGGTGCGGAAGGGGCAGCGCCTGACCGGCATGACCGCGGGGCAAAGTAGTTTTCCCCTGGCCGCTTCGAAATACAAATTCCAAAGGTATGGCGATAATGATATGATGATCAGCGAGCTAATGCCGTACACATCGGGTATTGTGAACGATGTGACATTCATTCGCTCGATGTTTACCGAGGCCATTAACCACGACCCGGCCGTCACGTTTTTCCAGACCGGAAGCCAGCAGGGGGGCAGGCCCTCCTGGGGATCGTGGGTGAGTTACGGGCTGGGATCCGATAACCAGAATATGCCGTCGTTTGTAGTGCTGCTTTCCAAAGGTCGCGGCGGCGACCAGCCATTGTACGCCAAACTGTGGAGCAACGGGTTCCTGCCGTCTATTCACCAGGGCGTTGTGTTCCGCTCCGGTCCCGACCCGGTTTTTTACCTCAATAATCCCGAGGGAATCGACCGCAGCAGCCGCAGACGTATGTTGAATTCGCTTGCAAAGCTGCAACAAGGCCAGTTTGAGAAACTGCTCGACCCGGAGATCAACTACCGGATGGCGCAGTATGAAATGGCTTACCGGATGCAAACGGCCGTGCCCGAGACGATGGACATTTCCAAAGAGCCGGATTATATTTTCGATATGTATGGGGAGGACTCGCGTAAGCCGGGAACATTCGCGGCGAACTGCGTGCTGGCCCGGAAGCTGATCGAGAAGGACGTGAAATTTGTGCAGCTGTACCACCAGGGCTGGGACCAGCACGGTAACCTGCCGAATGATATCAAAATCATGGCCAAGAGTGTCGATCAGGCTTCTGCTGCGTTGATCAATGATTTGAAGCAGCGCGGTTTACTGGACGAAACGCTGGTGGTATGGGGTGGCGAGTTTGGCCGCGGTGCTTATTCACAAGGCAAACTGACCCGTGATAACTACGGTCGCGATCACCACCCGCGTAGCTTTTCGATCTGGATGGCTGGTGCAGGTGTGAAAAAGGGATTCGTATACGGGCAGACTGACGATTTTGGTTATAATATCATCAAAGATCCCGTTCATGTGCATGATTTCCAGGCTACTGTGATGCATTTGATGGGCATCGACCACGAGCAATTGATATTCAAGCATCAGGGACGCCGGTACCGGCTTACCGACGTTCATGGAAAGGTCGTGAAACCGCTTTTGGCCTAGCCGAAAAGCCATTGGAATATGGCTTTCACCGCCGAGCCGATGTACCAGATGGAAAACAGCCAGAACATGGCGCCCATTCCCGCAAATACATATACGAACAGGTAATTGCCTTTTAAATGGATATTATCGGGGTCGTTAGGGTCATAATACAGCGTCACTTCCTCGCCGATCTGGTATTCGGGCGGGTTGCGTGCTTCCGAACTGTGAAAAACGTGCACGGTGCCGTCCTTTTTTACATAGCGGATAGACGGTGCCAGCGGATATTCCCGGGGCTTCAGGCGGTGCAGGTCTATCACAATGCCCTTGGTTTCGATACCATTCTCGATGAGGTTACGGCTGTTGCGGTAAATCGTAAATGAGATAGTCGCAAAAACTGCGCCGACGGTAAAGAATAGTAAAATGAACAGTTCAAAACCCGGCACTCCCTTGCTGGTTTCCATGATTCGGGATTGTTAAAGCCAACGATAAATTTCCTGTAAACTGCCTTCGAACTCCCTCGGAGGCTTTTTCATGGAGTTTGCAAACGGGTATGCGCCTCTCACAGCCTTGCCCGTACCTGCTTTAAGGTCAAGAACCAGATCGCAGTATTCACGGCCCGGATACAGCCGCGTTTTGAGTTCGACGGTATGGTCGTCAATCCATTTGGCTTCGTCGCAGCTCCAAGTGGAGGGCATCTCAAATACCATTTGATTATTAGAAACCCGTATAATGACGGGTTCGGTGATCCAGTGGCTCATACGTACTTCGTAGGCGCCGAACCGGACCGTGTAGGTGTTTTGAGGGGAGGGAACTTCGTCGAACATATTGTAGATATTAAGATCTGAATTTAATGCAGAGACTTATGACGATCATGCTGAGGAACAAAAAGATCGCTCCGAAAATGACCAGCATGATCCACAAAGTGCCTACGCCTGAATTCCGCGAATCGTGATAGTCGATCGCGCTGCAAAAAGCCGTGGCCACGGAGGTAATACCGACCAGACCGGCAATGCCTATACGCAGCATCCACCAGCCGAGGCCATTTTGCGACCAGTACAATGGCACAAATGAGAGCATGATCGCCCCGAAGAGCACGTACCAGGCCAGACTTTCGAGCCGGACATTGCCCGCTTCCGTCGCGGGCTGGTTGGGCGCGACGAGCAGCAGCGCCAGGCCGTACATGAGAAGCCAGGAAAGTTCAGGACCGAGGAGGAACGTTGTAATGCGACCGGTGTTCATGGTCAGAATGGCTTGTAATCCTTCACGTTCGCCTTTAAATCATCGAACATTTCACTCAGTTTGTTATCCAGTTCGTTACCTACCTTTATGTTCTCAGATTTTGACTTGAAAGCGTCCAGAGGTACAGCGCGGCCGCCATTCGTTTCCAGGTATTCTACATTGGCAACAGAGACGCGGTACTTACGGTTGGCGCATTCAACGGAAAGCACGTAACTGAATTTGTAAATGCCTCCTGCGCTGCTTTCAGATCTCGGAAGGGTAATGGTAATGACGCCTTGTGTTACGAGATCGCCCGTTTCTTTGTCCTCAACGAGCTTTTTGTTGTCCGGAGTCGACAGGTTTACCCATAAACGGGCACGGCGGAAAATGTCGGTAAGCGTAACACTGCCGCAGTCTACCACCTCGGAGCGGGTGATTTTGTTTTTCATGGTTGGACGGATAAAATGTGCGTGCGCGGAACCGATCATGCATGCGAGCACGACGGTCAAAATGGATTTTGACATGACGATAAATTGGTTCGATTTTTAAAATAGCGGTGCAAAATTGTGCATTTGAAAAGGAGCGTGCAAATAAAATGAGCTACCGGTAAATCACTGCTCTGTCTTGAAAAGCAATTGCTTAGCGCAATGCCGTTCAATAAAAAAGCGGCCCGGTGGCCGCTCTCAATTATCCTTGCTATACTTGTTCCGATATTCAATAGGGGTCAGCCCGGTGACCTTTTTGAAAACATCCCTGAATGCTTTCGTATCGGTATAACCCACATCGTACATCACTTCGGTCACGTTCTTGCGTGATACCTCGAAGCTCCTTTTGGCAGCCTCCACGCGCACGCGGCGGACATATTCATTAATCGTATTGTTGGTCGCATTTTTGAAGCGTCGCTCGAAGCTCCGGCGGCTAACGCTCGCAATGTCGGCAAGTTCCACGATCGTCAGCTTCTCGGTGTAATTCTGTTCGATGTAATCCTGTGCGGCCAGGATCCCGTCGTCGTTATGGTTTTTCTGGCCTTTGAAAATCGTGAACGCACGCTGGTTATCGCGGTCGATATCGATGGCGAAGTACTTGGCGGCCAGGATCGCGATGTCGCGGCTGGTGTATTTTTCGAGAATGTAAATCAAAAGGTTCCATATCGAGTTGGCACCGCCGCTGGAATACACTTTTCCTTCGTCCGTGATAATAGTCCCGTCCACCACCTCGATTTGCGGATATATTTCTTTAAACTCTTCATAATAAGCCCAGTGCGTAGAGCATTTTTTGCCGTCGAGCAGGCCGGTAGCACCCAGCAGGAACGCACCCAGGCAAAGCGATGCGATTTCGGAGCCCTTTTCACGCATTTCCAGCATCCACGGAATGGCGGGCCGGTCGAGCTCCACCGACTCGCGCAAGTTGCCACATAATGCAGGGATGATCACGAGGTCGGTCTTCTCCACTTCGCTAAGCAGCTTGTTGATGCGGATCGTGTATTCTCCGTCCTGGGCTTTGATATCGTGGCTCAACCCGACGAATTCGACGTTGAATTTGGGCTCTTTCCCCGAAGCTCTCAGAAAGTCGTTAGCCGTGTTGAAAAGCCGGTAAGCAGGCGATACCGCTTCGATGTAGGAGCATTGGGGGACATATACCGAGATATGTTTCATGACGATTTTGGATTTAGAAGACGTAAATATAGAAAAATATTCAGTTGGCATTTTTACCCCTTGGGATAGGCGTATTCACACCCCTTTTATTTTCTTTAAACCCGCCAAATTTGTAATGTCGATCACCGGCAAACTAAAAACCATTTTTATCCAAACCATTCACCTTCAACAATCCAAACAATGAGCGAATTGTCAACCACCCAAGGCATTACCCCATTTCTCTGGTACAATGGCGGCGCAGAAGAAGCGATGAACCTGTACACCCGTATTTTCCCGAATTCGAAGATCAAACTGCTGAAAAGATGGGGCGAGGGCAGCCATATGCCCGCCGACCAGATAATGATGGGCGTCATCGAGCTCAACGGACTGACGCTGCACCTGTTCGACGCCGGGCCGATGTTCAAATTCACGGAGGCCGTTTCTTTTTTTGTTTCCTGCAAAGACCAGGAGGAAGTCGACCATTACTGGAACTCGCTGATTGCCGACGGCGGCGAAGAAAGCCAATGCGGCTGGCTTAAAGACAAATTCGGCTTGTCGTGGCAGATCGTGCCGGCCATGCTCAACGAAAAGTTGGCATACGGCGATCCGAAGCGTGCAGGACAGATGTTCCAGGCGGTGATGGGTATGCGCAAGCTGATCATCGCGGAAATGGAAGAAGCATACAATCGATAATTACCATATGGCCATTTACCCCTTTCTCACTTTCAACGGCAATTGCAAAGAAGCAATGCGATTTTACCAGTCGTGTTTCGGGGGCGAGCTGCATTTTACGCTGCTGGGCGACACGCCCGACGGCAGGCAGTTCCCGCACGAGATCCGGCAGCTGGTACTGCACGCGAGCCTGGTGTCGGAACATGTCCGGCTCTTTGCGTCCGACCTTGGTGGTGAGGAAGGGGTAGCTTCGGGTAACAGTATTTCACTGTGGATCAGCATTACGGCACCGGGGCAATTGAAATCGGTATTTCAGAAACTGGCGCAGGAAGGAGAGGTCACCGCCCCGCTCTCGCCAGGTATCCTGAAAGGCCAATGGGCCACACTTACAGATCGTTATGCGGTGCAGTGGATTTTTTCGGCTGGAAGTGCCGGCTGAATGACTAATTTTGAATGACCGAATGATTGAATGATTGAATATTATTTCCCTATTCAGTCATTCAATCATTCGGTCATTCAATCATTAACTATTAGCCAACTTCAAACCAATCATCATGAACCATCAGGAGTACATCCGCATTCGCGGTGCCAGGGAGAACAATCTCAAAAATGTTTCACTTGACATTCCCAAACGTAAAATCACCATTTTTACCGGTGTTTCCGGGTCGGGAAAATCCTCCATTGTATTCGATACCATCGGCGCTGAGGCACAACGCCAGCTGAACGAGACATTCAGCATGTTTATCCGGAACAGGCTGCCGCGTATCAGTCAGCCGGAAGCCGACGCAATCGAAAACCTTTCCACCTCCATCGTCATCGATCAGAAGCGCCTCGGAGGCAATTCGCGCTCTACGATGGGCACTATTACCGATATTTCGGCGGTTATGCGTCTCTTGTTTTCGCGATTGGGCCAGCCACATGCCGGTTTTTCCAATGCATTCTCGTTCAACGATCCCGCCGGCATGTGCCCGGAATGCAATGGTTTGGGTAAAAAGGTGGAAATCGATCTTGAAAAATTTCTGGACCCTACGAAGTCGCTCAATGAAGGGGCGATACTCTTTCCGGTGTTTGCCGTCGGAACCTGGTATTGGAAAGCCTACACGTTTTCGGGTATGCTCGACAACGACAAGAAGCTGGAAGATTACTCCGACGAGGAAATGCATACGCTCCTCTACGGAAAAGGCACTTATGAATCGAATTACAATGGAATGACGTTCGATACCAAATACGAAGGATTGGTCGATAAATTCAACCGGTTGTACATTCAGAAGGACAGTAGTGAAATTTCGGAAAGGACTGTCAAAAAAGTAGAGAAGTTCCTGAAAATGGGCGACTGTCCTGCGTGCAAAGGCGCGCGCCTGAATGAGAAGGCGCTCGCGAGCCGCATTAACGGACTGAATATCGCGGAAATGTCGGCGATGGAAGTTTCGGAACTGGTTAAGATCATCCGCGAAATACACGACCCGGTTTCCAAACCGATGATCGACACCCTGACCGAGCGTTTGGAACATTTGGTCGACATCGGTCTGGGTTATCTCAGCCTCGATCGCGAAACTGGCACGTTGTCCGGCGGCGAATCGCAGCGCATTAAAATGGTGAAGCATTTGAACAGCAGCCTGATCGACATCACCTACATTTTCGACGAACCAAGTATTGGCCTGCACCCGCGCGACGTGCACCGCCTGAACGAGCTTTTACAAAAGCTGCGCGACAAAGGGAATACGATCCTGGTCGTTGAGCACGATCCGGATGTGATCCGGGTGGCCGATTATGTTGTGGATGTGGGCCCGAAAGCGGGGAGTGGCGGGGGCGAGATCGTCTATTCCGGCGACTATAAAGGCCTCTTGCAAGCCCCAACGCTTACCGGCAGGTTTATCAATCGGGATTTAAAGGTCAAATCTACGTTCAGGCAACCAACAGGTGCATTGAAGGTCAGGAATGCCAAACGGCATAACCTCAAAAACGTGTCTGTAGACATTCCCACCGGTGTGTTTACGGTCGTAACCGGCGTGGCGGGTTCGGGTAAGAGTTCGCTGATCAACGGTGTGTTCCTATCGCAGCACCCGGAGGCGATCGTAATCGACCAGTCGGCGGTAGGGACGTCCATTCGTTCCAATCCTGCTACCTATACGGGCATTATGGACGATATCCGTAAGCTGTTTGGCAAAACCAATAAGGTCAGCGCGTCGTTGTTCAGCTTTAATTCTGACGGCGCTTGTCCTGAATGCCAGGGGCTTGGTTTCATATTTACAGACCTTGCATTCCTGGAACCGGTGAAAACCGTTTGTGAAACCTGTGAAGGCAAGCGTTTCAAGCCGGAAGTTTTGGAATATAAAGTCAATGACAAATCAATTACCGACGTGCTGGATATGCCCGTGGAGGAAGCGCTGGCTTTTTTCAAAACCAAAGAAGTCATTCACAAACTCACCGCTATGAACCAGGTAGGACTTAACTACCTGACGCTCGGACAGCCGCTCAGCACGTTATCGGGCGGAGAATGCCAGCGTATCAAGCTGGCCGGCGAGCTGCACAAGAACGGCACGATTTACGTCATGGACGAACCGACAACCGGCCTTCATATGTCCGACACAGGCCATTTGCTCGAAATCATCGATCACCTTGTCGACCAGGGCAATTCGGTGATCGTCATCGAACACAACACCGAAGTGATGAAACACGCCGACTGGATTATCGATCTGGGCCCTGAGGGCGGGCATAAGGGCGGCCAGATATTGTTCGAAGGTACGCCGGCCGATCTGTTGAAATCGACGGAGTCGCTGACGGCGGAGTATTTGCGCGGTGACGGCATGGTTAGATAAGTAGCCGTAACAATGGATTCGATGTTGTATCCCTACTGGGATTTTGGAATTTGTGCATGCCCGATTTTCCACCCATGTTGCGTCGCTGACGCGACTCGCGTAGTCGGAAGAAAGTGCCGTTAGGCACGTAATATTGGTAGAATTTCCATAGCAATCAGTGTCGTAAATGCCGTCAGGCATGTAACGCCAGCGCAGTTTTGCTAGGTTTGAAAGATTATTGTGAGAAAGGGAAGGGACTGGCTTATCAGGAAAGGGAGTTTTAATCGAGCAACACCTGCGCCGGAACCGAATAATGCTCATCTTCGTAAGCCTTAACCAGCAGTAGCGCAATTTGTAGCATGTTACCTTCCGAGCTGTCCGGCGCTGGTGCAGCATCGAATTGGCTATCAATCCATTCAAGGAATTGATCGTATTCCGCTTCGCTTTTTATCGGTTTTAATTGCATTAGAGCTTTCTATTTGTATTGAACGGTTCTGGCATCAATGCGATCGTATTTCGGGTGCGTTCTAAACCATGTGAATGGGTTGCTTGATATTCAAACATGATCCTGACAATCAGACGAAAATAGTGATTTTCAAGCGGATAATTCCAAATGCAAAATAGGGAATGGCAGTCCCGAACCGTCCAGTGGAGAGCGGCTTTTCACTTCAAAACCCAAATGTTTGTAGAATGCCAATGCATCCGGATTTTGTTCGTTTACGTCAACTTTGCGAATTGATCGCTCCTTTATAGCGTATTCCATCAGTTTTTTGCCAATTCTCTTACCAAAATATTCGGGATGGATGAAGAGCATTTCAATCGTTTCCGGGGAAAGTCCGGCAAAACCCACAATCCGACCGGCCTGGTCACGAATGCAAAAAAGATCGACGGCGTCGAAATATTGATTCAGGATAAGCGGCTTGAAGTGTTGAATATGTTCCTCCTGCAAAAAATGATGGGTAGCACGGACTGCCGCTTCCCAGATTTCGAGCAGGACAGGGTAATCTGTTGAATTTGGAATAGAAATGGTGTAATCTGTGAATTTCATGGCCTTGTATCGTAAAGAATGCAAGATAGCACGCCGCCGCGGCTTTTTACAAATATCCATTATCTCCCAGCCAATCGGCCATGCGCTGGGGCCATGACTTGATACTTTGCAGCGGTGAGCGGTCACCCATGTTGAAGCCGTGGTCGCCTTTGGTGTAGAGGTGGGCCTCCACGGAGCGTTTCGCTTCCCGGTATTTGATGAGCAGGCTAGCCGTGGTGACGCCGCAGCAAGGGTCGTCGTTGGCAGCCAGCAGGAATGCCGGCGGAGCGTCAGCGGGGACGGTTTCGGGAATTCCGAGCGGACCGGGGTAGATCAGCATTTGGAAATCGGGCCTGCCGTCGAGGCGGTCGACGGGGTCTTTAGCGTTGGGTTCACCTTTGCCGGAAACATAGGCTACCGAAGCCACGACTTCCCCTCCGGCTGAAAAACCCAGCATTCCTACGCGTGCGGGGTCGATCCCGTACTCCTTTGCGCGGCTGCGCACCTGCCTGACCGCTCGCAATGCGTCTTCGCGCGGGTGTTTTTCGAGCGAGTAAGGAGAGCCCTCTTCACGGGGCAGGCGATATTTCAGAACAAATACTGTAATGCCCAGTTTGGCCAGGTATTCAGCGGGTTGGATACCCTCCGCATTGTAAACCAGCAGCCTGAAACCACCGCCCGGGCAGACAACCACCGCGGTCCCATTCGCCTTGCCTGCGGGTGGCGTAAACACCTGCAACGACGGGTTATGAATGTTTTTCACCCAGTAATCCTTCGCCGATTCCAGCTCGTTTCGCTTGCTTTCGAATCCAGGCGCCCCGTTTTCCCAGAGGGGGATGATTTTGCGCGTGGGCTGTGCCTGGGCGGTGGTTTGAGCGAAACAACAGGTCACCGCAGCAAAGCAGAGAATCCTGTAAAAAATCAATGAAGTTTTCAGTATGTTCATAAAGTCCGCAGGTTAACGACCGCTTTCATACGACCTGATGCTTAGTAAAGCAGAAAACCGACGTCTCTACCGTTTTCACGGCGTTGGCGGTTAGTAGGTATCATTGATTTTTTCAATTCGCCCGATTTCCCGGAGGACGGTAGTCAATGGGGCACGGCTGTCTATTAATTGTTCCAGCCTGGCGAGACTGTCGGACTGGAAAATGTCCTTTTTACCATTGATGCTGTGATAGAGCATGTCGCGTTCATCCCATAGCCTTCGTATTTCAAGCGAAGTGTTTTGCGAATAATGCATTTGCTTTGTCCCGAATTCATGCCTGAGATTCATGAGTTGCCGGCTGATCTGTATCCGGGTACTTTGGTACTTTCTGTGTAAATCACTTCGTAAGGGGGTATGCGCGAGTCTTTGCCGGATCAGCAGGAATAGGACAATAATGAAAGGCAAAGCGATGCCAACCCACTTTTTGGTAGTGCGTGTCATGGGGAATAGGTGGATTGATGTTCGGACGTTTGGGGTATCAGAATGCGATCCCGACTGTAATATTGGTCGTGAATCCGAAGTCTTTTTTGTTACTATTCAGATAATCCTTGAAATTGTAGGAGGTGTTGCAATCGACATAACCGTGTCGAAAGACTCTCAACTGGTAACCCAGCAATGGGCCCACATGTATGGCGTTTGTTTTGCGATAGATTTCGTCGAAAGTATACCGGAAAATGCGGTGCTCCCCTTTGTAGTACACATATGCCATGTTGATACCAGTATATGGCCCTGAAAAGCCATGACCGCCTTTCCCTCTTAGTTTCTGTATTTTACTCAGGAAATAATACCGGGGTTGGACGGAAAAGCTGAGAAATTTTTCTTTCGATCGTGAATTTAGGTACTGGAATCCCGCTGCATGTTCTGGATTTCTGATATCATTGAATCCATCGCTGTGATCCGCATTCAATTGAAAGTTGATACTGAACGGCAATGTCCCGATCTTCTGTTCAAAGGCAAGCGCGGTTCGGATCCTGACCATATACCTTCCGAGCGTTAGTTCTGGTAAACGTATTTTCCATTGGTTAGAAAGATGCTCGTCGCAAAGAAAAACGTCACACAGCGGGCCAATGGCGGCTTTTTTCCAGTCGCCGAATGCCAAACCGAAACTAGCCTGCGTAGAAAGATCCCAGTTGTAGAATGCCCCATAGTGGAAAAACGGCGTTCCTTGCTGCAATGCTACCGCGAAATCCATAAATCCGAAATTCAGGAACCTTCGCTGAAATCCCAGCTTTAACCCGATTCGCGGATCGTCTTGCATAGTGCTGGGCATATTGTAAAACACAGCGAGATAGTTGCCACTGAAATTGTTGGCACTTTTACCCTTCCTGATTCGCCTTCCCATGTTCATAAACCAACGCAACTGGGCATCCAGGACCGTGTTTTGAAATGACTCCCGAAAAGGTGTTTGGAGATCATAGTATGGAATGTGGCCTGAAAGTGCAATCGAAAATGCAGGTAAAAACTTGAATTCATAACCCAAATGCAGCGAAGTGCTGTTGATCGTGCGGTCATCCGATAATGCAAACACTTTCGCCTGATAATACTGCGACAACCCGATCTTGAACATATGCCTCGTCGGCACTTTGGTCATGAACACATTTTCGTACCGGTCCAGGAAACGCTGTTTCACCAGGGTGTCTGTTTCTTCGGAATAGGATACGCTCACGGTGTCCTGTGCATGTGCAATGGGAGAAAGCAGCAGGAGCAGGACGGACAATACGCCTTTTTGCATTAAATAGCGGTTGGGGTCAGGTTCAAAGTGGTAAAGGTGTTGTCGATAATCGGTTGTTTTTCAATGTTTTGAAATGTCAAAGAGGAGGGCTATTTTACCTTCATAGCTAATAGTTAAAGCACCCGTTTATTTAATCGTAACCCTGCCAAACTCGGCGTTGATGTCGACGCTCGCGAGCTGGTTGCGGGAGAAAAATGCTTCTTTGAAATCGGCAGTATTGCGTTTCCATTTAAAGCCGTTGGGCAACTTCATGGTAGCATACGCGCCGTTGATGGTGTAATCGAAATGCTGCCAGTTCTTGGCCAGGAGCGTTACCTCCGCCTTTTTGGAATGGATCCCGAGACTGGTGAGGCCCACGGTCGGGAAGATTTCGACATTGCCATAGGCGGCATCTATCCGAATGGCCCCTGCGATCTGTTCCAGACGGACGTTGGTGTGGTCGCTCGCAAAGGTGAATGTCCCTGCCAGTTCGTTGCCCGAAAGCTCGCCGAATGTCGTTTGCAGGGCACCTTTGCCGCTCAATCCAGTCAGGTTAGTTGTGCAGAAATCCGCTTTGAGGTTCAATTGATTGGTCAGCCCGCGCAGGGTGATGGTGCCGAACGAATTTTTGAGATCGACGGCGCACGATGCGGGCAAATGGATCGTATACCGCGCTTTCAGGTTCGAAACGGGTTTACTTTCCCCGTCTTTTAATACAATATAATTGCGCAGGAAGTAGTCCTTTCCGTTACGGTCGGCGATGTACTGCAGCTTGGAAAGGTCCTGCGTGGCAGTGGCGCGATCCGGGTGGCGGGCCGAGAGTTCCATGATTACGGCAATGTCGGAATTGTCCCAGGTCACGATTTCGATGTCGGCTTTTTCGGCGCTGATGTACAGTGTCCGTACGGTGGGTGCACTCACCGTCTTTTCGATTCTTTTGGTGGCAACCTGCAATTTTCCCTGCGCATACACAGGCACGCCTCCGAGCGCCCACGCAAGCAGCAGGGGCAGGGTTAATTTTCGGATATTTTTGAGATATGTTTTCATTGTTATGGTGCTTAAATCATCTTGGCCATCGCATTCAGGATGTCCGTTTTTTGTCTCTCAATTTCATTGTACTGTCTCAGGAGCTCCGGCTCGGTATTGTAATCGCCGATTGCCTGCACAAGCTGCTGCGATGCCGAGCTGAGCCGTTCATATTCCTGCTGCAACGACCGGTACTCGGTACTCTTGCATACCAGCGTCTCCGTCTCACAATAGGTTTTCAGTAGGTGATATTGCTGGTCGGTCTTCAACTCGGCGTCCATTTGCAACCGCTGGTCGACGGTCTCCTGCGAGTAGGCTATGCCTGCCGCGCTCCTTGGCAGCATCAGCCAGGCTGCTCCGGCGGCCATGAGCAGCATTGCAGCCGCATATCCCCATTTCCAGCGTTGTTGCTGTGTATTTTTGCGGTCGATCAGGTCCCAGAGTTTGTCATCCGGCTCGTAGGCGGGCATTTCCGAAAGCGCCTGGCGAAGTGGTTGCGCCCGCAGGTTTTCATCAATCGCGTTCCAAACTTCGTCCCCAGGTTCGTAAGCCGGGAAGCGGCGGATCGCGTTTTGCAGGTTTATATGGTTCTTTTCCATGATAATCGTGGTCAGTTCGCCGAAAGCATCGCGCGGAGCTTTCTTTTGGCATGAAACAATTGTGATTTCGAAGTACCTTCCGAAATGTTGAGCATCGCCGCAATCTCCCGGTGTGTGTAGCCTTCTACCTCGGCGAGCACAAAAATGGTCCGGAAGCCGTCGGGTAGGGACAAAACCGCTGTTTCAAGGTGCGCTGCATTGATCTCCGATTGGCCCCAGTCGACCCCTTCACCTGTATAATCGTCCACATTTTGCCAGATTACAACCCGTTTCTTCTTCGTCGATTTCCGGACGACGATCTGTTTGACCCACGCGCCGAGCGTCGATTCGCCGCGGAACTGGTTTAAATGCTTGAATACATCCAGAAATGCATCCTGCAAGACGTCGTTGGCATCGTCGAAATCACCTGTAATGCGGTAGGCGAGGGTGTACATCGCTTTTTTGTAGCGGTCGTACAGCTGTCGTTGGGCAATTCGGTCATTTAAAAGGCAACCAGAAATCAAATCGGCTTCCGAAGTCATGCGGGGATTTTTAGCGTATTCGTATCAAAGAGGCCGCAATATCCGGAAATGGTTGTATGCGGGGGCAGTTTTTTTGACCGCCGACCGCCGATCAGGCCCCACGGTTAGCCGGCGGTGGTCGATGGGCTATCGTCTATGGTCGGGCCGCGAGGCCCTTGATCGGCGATCGCCCCAAATTTCGCCGCGCATTTTTAAGCCGGTAAACAAACCAGTAGCGGGCTACTTGTCCGTTGCGCCTTTGGGTGATCGTCCCGGACTTTTCGAATCGTTCAAAATCGCCGGCAAACTGCTCCGCGGGATCGCTGAAATTGTTGGAAGGGGTGATGTACCACGCGTCCGAGCCGGCCGGGACCTGCCCGTAACGCCGGTTGAGCCAGGCAAAATGATGCAGGTCGTCCAGGCGCCCGACGCCCACCGTACGCATGCCGAGCGGGTATGCGACATGGTAATAAATGTGCGAGCCGGGAAACCATTTGTGCACGACCATCGGCGCATCGCGTTTCATTTTGCCAGCGGCAATGTCTTGGTCGCGGAGCATTTCAAATGCCGGTAATAACTGATCCCAGCCGGTAACGTCCAGCGTGGCATCGCCCGCCCCCGTATTTGGGAAGGGCTTGGGACTCATCGTGCCCGGATAGCATCGGATGAGAACAGGACCTATGGTGAATACGACCAAAATTAGCCCTGCCGAGCCGTTTAGCAGTCTTTTGGGGAGATTATTGAAATCCGGAAAGCTAAATTTATCGATCCAGGCCGCCCCTGTCAGCATCAAGGCGAGGAACCCCGGCCCGCTCCAATGCGGTAAAGTGTCGCGAAAAAGTGAAACCAGTGTCGTGCACGCAATAATGGGCAGACTGCACCAATAGAGCAATGCCACCGATGCGGCGTCGGCCACGGTAAGCCCGCGTGCGATCGCTTTGCCGGTCAGGATGAAGATGATGACCTGGAAGGGATTGGCATATAATAGCTGTCCGATGGTTGTGCGAAGAAATGATTTAATGTTGATCCCGCTGTCACCTATCGTTACGCGTTCGCTATGGAACCGCCAGGTAATGAAATCGTTGCTGAAATTCCAGAACAGGATCGGTGAGGCCAGCAATGCAGTAATGGCGATGGATACGTATAAATAGGGGCTTTTGAGCAGCCCGCGACGATCGGAAATGATAAATCCGGCAAACCCTGCCCATAGGAAAACGCCGTGCACTTTGCTCATCGTCGCAAGCCCGATCCAAAGGCCCGTCAACAGCAGATGGCGGCGGATATCGGCAGGACTTGTCGCCTTGATACACCGGAGCATCGCATGCAACGCAGCCAGCCATAAGGAGAGCTGGACTGAATCGGGGAGAATGAAAATGCCGGAAAGAATGCAGGTATAAACCGACGTATTATAAAGTACAGCAGCGATAAGGCCGGTATTCCGGTTTTTGATCAGCAAACCACAGCGGGCGATCAGCCATGTGTTGACGGCCGCGCCCACGATGCCGGGCATTCGCACAAATACCTCCGGGTTACAATGGAGATTGAAAGTGAAAATGCGGATCAAAATGCCGACCAACGGCGGATGGTCGAAATGGTTCCAGTCGGGCAGGACGGCGTAAGTGAAGTAGTAAACTTCGTCGTTGCCGAGGTTGATCAGGTTGGCGATAAGAAGCCGGATGATCGTAAAAACGACCACCAGCGTGGCTAGCGGGTGTTTTTGAATGTACTCTATCGCCATGACAGCCTGCGTCGTCCGTAGCGCTGCGGTCGTTGGCCGGTTATCAGCCATACCACAAGCAGCAGCCACCCGCCCAAAATACAGGTACCTATACTCCGGAAAAACATCGTCTCATTGAAATTTTCATAAACGGGCATCGGCTGGTACCCGCTTTTTGGAGTGAAAAACACGGGGTTCAGCAAAATCTCGGTTCCGTTCGCATATCTGAAAGTCACGCGGGCGTAGCGGTCTTCGGGAGTGATGTGGTAGTTGATGCGGTCGGTGTGGCGGGCCAGGGCCAGTACCTTGCCGTTCTGGCCGGTGACGGTCACTTCGTTGGCTCTTTGTGTCATCAGGGCCCGGATCGTGTCACGGTGTACCGTCAGGCTTTGCAATTGCGGAATAGAGTCATGGTGTTGGTTTTCACCGACTATGACTCCATAGCTCTGCCCGGTTTTCAATGCATGGATTACCTCGCGTGCCGAATTGCTCCTGACATTCACGAAGGTACACCTTGTACCGAGCCGGTCCTCCGAAATAACATCGTGGATATCGTCGTCGCCTACGATAAATACCCGCTTGCCGGCCGATAACGCTGCGTCCCATTGTCCGGTGGATGTTACCGAGGGGTTTAGTACCTCCATGCAATCATAATGCGTGAGCTGGGCGAGATCTTCGGCAGTGTAGCCGTTTTTGAGTGCCGGGTGGTTGAGGATCACCACGTTATCGGAACTGGTAAGGTGGCTGAGTACATGCTGCTTGTTATGGGCAGTCTGCTGAAATAAGTAATCCAGCCACTGTACTTCGCCGCTCCCGAGTACCAGCTGGTGCGTTTTCCGGATATTATAGCCGTGCTCGTACGCCGAAAGGTAATTGGCATTGGTAGAGTGGGTAGTGTCAATATGATGATAGTTCGAGACGCAATGCACACCGTAATGCAGTGCTTTGTAGGCATTGTGGATGTCGGCAGCCGTTCCGTGCCCGTTCGTCACGCCCTCCCATGCGTGCGAATGCGCGTGGAAGTTGCATTTGACCCAGCGTGAGCTGCTGATCGAATCGTAAGGATTGTAGAGCGCGGGACCTTCGAAAGGAATCGGGGCATTGAACTGGTAGCGCGGGCAGAAGAAGAACTGGGATACCAGCAGCCAGATTACCCACGAGGAAAATGCGAGCAGTATAATACGGAGTATCTTCATAAGTGCCGCAAAGATGCTCCCGTGGTGTTAAGCCATTATTAGGGAAATAAAAAGTTTTGATTTGTTCTCAAATACTTAACAATCGAGGGCCGGGCGGGAGACAAAACCCGTGACAATTGCCGGCGCCGTTTCAGGATCTCTTGAAAGTTAAATATTAATTAACATTACGGTAAATTATTTGTGGGAAGTCCGAAATATCTTTGTGTCGTGGGATTAAAATATAGAGTATTTGTAAACCTGTGAAGATGTGGTCGAGCACATAGTGGAAAATTTTTAGATAAATATTGGAAAATGCTTTTGGATTGTTTAATTATACTTTACTTTTAGATTTCAGCCGCAGAATATTTCGAAGTATTGATAATCAAAGACTGTTTAGTATTTGTTCACAATTCTGACTGTACATGAATTAACCGCGAACGCTTGTTTTTGGATGACCGTGAGCCGGCGCTACTGTGCCCGGTGACCGGTACCTGAGTACCCGGCTGTTGGGTGCCGGGGCTGGGCTTTGTCCGTGTTTACCGCGTGCACATTGGCAAGAAGGCTGTTTGGCCCTCGATGGAACCCTTTTGACTTTGAAATACCAGCTAATTAACAATCACTTATGAAAAAAAAGATTACGTTTTTAGAGCGGAAGCGCCCGGGCGGGTGCTGGTCTGTTGCGCTCACGCTGTGCATGGGGCTCTCGGCAGTGCTTCCGGGCGAAGCTTACGCCCATACGAGCGCTCCTCTACGGGGAAAAGACCTTGCTAAGGAGCGTACGTATAAACTTGTACGTTCGACAATTAACGCAACCGAAAATGAAAGGACCATTAACGGTAAAGTGACCGAGGGCGCGGGTAAGGAGGGGCTCGTCGGGGTGAATATCCTGATCAAGGGGACCTCGCGCGGGACTGTGACCGATGCTACCGGGAATTATGTGTTGAGGGTTGATAGTGAGAAAGATACGTTGGTGTTTTCTTTCCTGGGTTTCCTCTCGCAGGAAATGGCGGTAGGAAACAGAACGGTGATAAACCTGGCCATGACCGCCGACCAGCGGCAACTCAACGAGGTGGTCGTAACGGCTTTGGGTATTAAAAAGGAGAAAAAGGCCGTCGGTTATTCGGTTTCGGAAGTAAAGGGTGCCTCTATGGTGAAAGCGCGGGAACCGAATGCGATCAGCTCGCTGACGGGTAAAGTGGCCGGCCTCACCATCGCGCAGAGCCCCGATTTGCTTTCCAGCCCGCAGGTGACTTTGCGCGGCCGCGACAGGGTGTTGTACGTCGTGGACGGTGTGCCTATGAATACCGATTCCTGGAACCTGAGCCCGGACGATATCGAAACGTATTCCGTCCTCAAAGGAGCAAGTGCAGCAGCGCTGTACGGTAACCGCGGTCAGAACGGGGCGATCATCATCACCACCAAAAAAGGCAGCGGCGCGAAGAAAGGTTTTACGGTCGATTTCAATTCGAGTACCCAGTTGCAGACCGGTTTTAATGCAATCCCTAAATACCAGACGGAGTACGGCCCGGGCAGCGATTATGAATATGCATTCAAGGATGGTCGCGGCGGCGGGATCAACGATAACGACTACAACATATGGGGCCCGCGTTTTGAAGGGCAGCTGATTACCCAATACAATAGCCCCAAAGACCCGGCAACGGGCGCATTGGTACCTATTCCCTGGCTTGCGAGAGGAAAGAACAACCTGACCAACTTCCTTCGGAACGGCCTGCTGAGCACCAATAACCTGGCTATTTCAAGTAAAAACGAGGTGGGCGACTTCCGCCTCTCGCTTTCACAGACGTTCCAGCGCGGCCAGATGCCGAATACTAAGCTCGGCGGCACGAACGTGAACATTTCGGGAGGGATTAATGCAGGCAAAAAGCTGCGCTTCGACGCGAGCATCAACTACAATCGCCAGTACTCGCCCAACTACCCGACGCTCGATTACGGTCCTGCAAGCCCCATTTACATATTTACCGTGTGGGGCGGTGTGGATTACGATGTGAACGATCTGCGTAACTACTGGCAGCCCGGAAAGGAGAATGCACAGCAGTATAACCGGGAATATACCATTTACGATAACCCGTGGATGACCGCGTACGAGGCATTGAAAACCTACTATAAAAATGACGTGTACGGTTTCGCGCAGATGAATTACAAGATCAGCGACAAGCTGACCTTCAATGCCCGTACCAACGTGAGCACCTGGAACCGCAACCGCAGCACACGTGCCCCGATTTCATCAAACCTTTACAACTTCGGCTTCCCGAACCAGGCGGGTGGCTATTCCGAAACCTACGACACATTCTGGGAGAATAACACCGAAGGATCACTGAAATACCAGGACCGCTTCGGTCCGGACTTTGGATTGAACGCCTCGCTGTATGGTAACCTCCGCTCGGTGAAGGTGACTTCGCTCACCGGTAAGACTACCAAAGGCCTGCTTGTGCCGGGCGTGTACGATCTTTCGAACTCCGTACAGCCTTCCACTTCGACTAATGACTATGCCAAGCGCTGGGTAGGAAGTGTATATGGTTTTGTGGACATGGATTACAAAGACTTCCTCTTTCTGAGCCTCACCGGCCGGGCCGATCGTTCGAGCACGATGCCGAAGAAGAACAATACCTATTTCTACCCATCGGCTTCGTTGAGCGCGGTGCTTTCGGAGGTGATCGATCTGCCCCAGGCGATTTCATTCGCGAAAGTGCGTGGGGCCTACGCTAATGTAGCGAGCGATTTTGTGGATGAGAATTTCCAATATGATATTTACAAACTGCTCCCGACCTACACCAGCTCTGCACCCTGGAATAACTCCTACACCGGCGTGAGCTACACCGGCACGCTTTACAGTGACAACTTGCAAGCGGCCCGTGTAAAAACCCTCGAACTTGGTCTGGAAATGCGTTTCCTGCATAACAGGCTTGGTTTTGACGCAGCGGTGTTCCGGAATGTGGAAGGCCCCGGGATCGTGAGCGTACCTACGTCCGTAACCTCTGGCGTGTCGGGTGTGCAGCGCAACGCGTTCACCTACGTACGCAAGGGGATTGAACTGGGCCTGGACGGAACGGTGGTGAAGAACGAGAACCTTACCTGGAATGTGTCGGCCAACTGGTCGCTGAACCACAAATGGCTCGACAAGATCGACGGGGTGCAGCAGCGCGATGGAAATATCCACGTTGGCGAGCGTGCGGATGCCTATTATATCAAAGATTTCCAGCGCGATGAAACCGGCAATATCATCGTCGGCTCTAACGGGATGCCCGCCTACAATCCTTATAATTCCAAAATCGGCTATTACGACAACAAGTTTACTGCGGGAATCAATAACACGTTTACGCACAAGTCGTTTACGCTGAGCTTCCAGGTGGATGGGCGTTTCGGTGGAAAGGTGAATAATTATATGTACACCAAACAGTTCGGCAGCGGTACAGCGCCTGAATCGGCGAATGAATACCGGCTAAAAGACTGGCAAAACCGCGACAATGCCGACTACAAGGGCTCTGTCATGACCTCCGGAAAACGGATCGTGAAAGGCCAGCTGAATACCGACCAGGACGGCAATGTGATTTCGGATACACGTGAGTTTACAGAAAACAACGTACCGGTGTTGTGGCAGGCCTGGGCGACGAATTACTATCAGTCGGGGTATATCGCTGCCAAGAACCGCACCTATGTAAAGCTGCGCGAAGTTGTCCTAACCTATAATTTCCCTGCGAAGCTCCTTTCCAAAACACGTTTCGCGTCGGCAGCCAGCCTCTCGCTCGTGGGACGCAACCTGCTGTATTTTACAGGAAAATATACCAAAAACATCGACCTCGACCAGTTTACAGGCACGATTACCAGCTTCCAGACGCCGTCCGTGAAGAGCTTCGGGGCCAATTTGAATGTGACTTTCTAACCGGAATTACCAATGAAAAAGATCAAATACATGATATTGTCGCTGGCGCTCGGCCTGGGAAGTTGCCAGGATATCGATACGCTGCAAAAGGACCCCGGCGCGATCACCAATCCATCCGCGGACCTTATCCTCACGGGGATACTGAGCAATACCTGGGATTCGCCTTGGAGTACGGATCACCGTCATAACCAGTTCATGACGCAGAATGAGGCCTACTACGACGGCCAGGCTTATGGTTGGACGACAGGTTCCTACGACGTTTTCTACAATTCGCTACGCAATGTGAGCCGCATGGAAATCGAAGCGACCAAAGCCGGCGACGTGGGTACACATTATCTGACGCTCGCGAAGTTTTTCAAGGCGTATTTTTATAGCCGCGCGACCGAAATGTTCGGCGACGTACCGATGTCCGAAGCGATCAAAGGCGTGAGTGATGAGGTTTTTAAACCGAAATACGACAGTCAGAAGGACATTTATATCCAGGTTTTGAAATGGCTGGAAGAAGCCAACGCGGAAATGCCTGCGCTCATCGCGAAAAAGCCGGCTATTTCGGGCGACTACCTGTACGGCGGCGATCTCGTTAAATGGCAGAAACTGATCAATTCGTACCGTTTGCGGGTACTCATCAGCCTTAGCAAACGTGCCGACGATACCCCCGACCTGAACGTGAAGCAGCAGTTCGCGGCGATCGTGAATGACCCGGCGAAGTACCCGCTCATTACCACCAATGCGGACAACTTCCAGGTTGTTTACAACACCGTCAACACTTACCCGCTATGGCCGAGCAATGGGGTAGTTGTCAAGAATGACAAGCGTAATACCCTCGGCGCCACGTTTGTGGATATTGCTAAAACCACCCGAGACCCGCGCCTGCTGGTGGTGGCGCTGCCTGCCGAGGCTTTGAAAAGCAACCCGGATGTGTTCCTTCGCTATGGCGGCGGGAAAACCGGCGATCTGCAATCGACACTGCTCGAAGAGGCCGGAAAAGGATTGCTTTCCATGATCAATTTCGACTACTGGGAAGCGTCGGCCGCCGGCGTGCCGGCGATCCAGCTGGGTGCCCACGAGGTGAATTTCAGCATTGCGGAGGGGATCAATCGTGGCTGGCTCACCGGTAATGCGGCAGATTACTACAATAAGGGTGTCACCGAATCGATGAAGTTTTACAATATTGCCCAATCGGAAATTGATAAATTCCTGGCAGCGAACCCGTACCCGGGTAATACGGACAAAGGTTTGCAGAAAGTGCTCGAACAGAAGTACATGGCATTCTTCGAAAACTCGGGACGACAGGCATTCTACAACTTCCGCCGCACGGGAATTCCGGCATTCGATATCGGGCAATCCAATGCGAATAACAACCAGATCCCTGTCCGCTGGGCTTACCCGACCTCGGAATACACGACCAATGAGGCGAATGTGAAAGCCTCGCTCAAAACGCAGTTCAACGGGGCCGACACCCAGAATGGCGTGATGTGGCTTGTTAAATAAAATTTCTCCTTCCTCCGGACAGACCGTCCGGAGGAAGTTTTTACTTTTCCGGACTCTTAACCTTAACATCATGAAAACCTCTGTACGCACCTCGATCCTGGCAGCGGTATTCACAATGTCCGTGAGCATTGTGGCTGTCGCCCAAACCAAAACCAAAAATGTGGTCATGATCTCCGTCGATGGCTGTCGCTGGCAGGAGATCTTCCGCGGCGCGGATTCGGTTTTGTTTTATACCAAAAAATACCGTCAGCAGGATTCTGCCGCGATGAGCGCGAAATATTGGGGCAAAACAGTTGCTGAGCGTCGTAACAAGCTGATGCCTTTCTTTTGGAATACCATTTCAAAACACGGGCAGCTTTACGGGAACCGCGACCTGGGTAACCTGATGAATGTTCGCAACAAATACTGGTTTTCCTATCCCGGCCGGAGCGAGACGCTTTGCGGGTATTACGACGAGAAGGTCAACAGCAACGATTACCCGAACAATCCGAACGAGAATGTGCTGGAATTTTTCAACCAGCAAAAAGGGATGGAGGGTAAAGTGGTCACATTTGCTTCGTGGGATGCGCTTTCCCGTATTCTCAACCGTGACCGCAATGGCATGCTCGTCAACATTCCCGGTGAAAAAGTGAAGGGGAATAACCTCACCGAAGCCCAGAAACTGGCCAACGAACTCCAAAATTACCTGCCGGAATATTTCGGCAAATCAGTTCGCTTCGACGCGCATACCTATGCCCTCACCCGCTCATACATCGAGGCGAACCACCCGCGCGTAGTGCATATCGATTTCGCGGATATGGACGAGTTTGGGCACCACGGTCAATATGATTCGTTCCTCGACGGCGCGCATTATGTCGATGGCATGGTAGCGAGCCTCTGGAACTACATGCAGGCCGATCCGTTCTATAAGGACAAAACCACCATGATCATTTATCCCGACCACGGCCGCGGCCTCGGCGACCGCTGGACGAGCCACGGTACCTCTGCGCCGGGCTCCAATGAAACCTGGATGGCAATCATAGGCCCGGATACCCCGGCGAGCGGCGAAATGAAAAGCCAGTCGCAGGTTTATCAAGACCAATTCGCCCAGACTGTTGCGCAACTGATGGGTTTGAAGTTTACGGCTAACCATCCGGTGGGGGACGTGGTGAGGAGCGTTTTTAAATAATATTAGCAGCTTGGGGCCGAACGGAATTAATACAAATTTCACAGCCCCAAGCGCTGTTTTTTTATTAGCTTGCCATCAGTTGATACCAAAAGGCTGATAAATGGCAGCCATCCGTAATGAAATCAGATTTTTCCAAGAAATTCTCCAAACCCGTTTTCAAAAGGGACGTTCCCGACGATACATTCAAGTACCAGCCTGCCCCGAAACCGTCCGGGAAATATCCTTATCATTTAAATCTTGAATCCATTGACCCGGTGCCCGACCAGAACAAGCTGGCCTTTCATATGGTGGGTGATACGGGCAGTATCCGTACCCCGGACTTTCAGAAACTGGTAGTAGGGGAGATGGTGAAGCAATTTGAGGCGACGGAGAAAACAGGGTATGAGCCGCAATTTCTGTTTCATCTGGGCGATGTGGTGTATAACTTCGGCGAGGCCGGCCAGTACCAGCGCCAGTTTTTTGAGCCATACCAGAAATATCCGGGACCCATTTTCGCGATACCCGGTAACCACGACAGCGATATCAATCCCGACAGCCGCGTGCGCTACAACAGCCTGGATGCATTCACGGCGGTTTTTTGCGATACGGAGCGACGGACGGTCCCATTCAGCGGTGATGCCGAACGCAAGAGCATGGTGCAGCCCAATGTGTACTGGACGCTGCTCACGCCATTGGCGAATATCATCGGGATGTATAGCAACGTGCCGAAATTCGGGGTGGTCACCAACGAGCAACGCGAATGGTTGGTTCAGGAACTCAAAAGGGCAGACAACGAGCGGCCCGATAAAGCGGTAATCCTTTGCCTGCACCACTCGCCTTACTCGGCGGATATCAACCACGGGTCGAGCATGCCGATGATCGAACTGCTGGAAGGAGTTTTTGAAGAAACAGGTATTTATCCGGATATCGTTTTCAGCGGCCACGTGCATAATTACCAGCGATTCAGCCGACATTATCGTAGCGGTCGTGTGTTGCCATTTATAGTCGCCGGCAGCGGTGGCTACGACGAGCTGCACCCTGTGGCTTACACCAGCGACTATCGTTTCACCAGCGACCTGCCGGAGTTTGAAGGCATTAACCTCGAAAACAGCTGCGACACCAAACACGGCTTCCTGAAAGTACTTCTGGAAAGAACTGCAGACGGCATCACGCTCACCGTCGAATTCTACACGCTCCCGCACGAGCGGCGCGCGGAGCCGGGCGTGAACGCGGCGCTCGAAGACCGGTTGGTGCTGAAAATTTAAATGCTTACTATCTGTTGTAGATATATTCCTGTTCGAGAAACTTTTGGTTGTTGGCCAAAACCTGGTACTTCTTCACCGGCCAGGGCCCGGTGTAATCGTACGCATACCGGATTTCGGAATTGACGGACTCTCCATTCCGCACAAGCGTTTTGATGAGGGTTACATTGCGTTGTGAACGAAACGCGGGTAGACCATCCCTGCCCGTCAAAGTATAATAGGGATTCGGATGTTCGTCGTACTCGAACTGCGTCTCTTCTTTTACCTGGTCGGTAACAGGATCTAGTACTTTGGTCCTGACAATGTTGCCTTGTTGAAGATAAAGGTAGGTGTGCTGGACCGCTTTTGTGAGCATATTCTGCTCGACAATCCGTACAATATTCTTTTCGGGATATGAATAAGTCCTTGTAAAATGCTGTGGCTTGGGGCTCGCGGCGGATTCTTTGTACTCCGCCGCAATCAGCGTGTCACCTTTATATTGATAGGTAAAACCGGCAATGTTGGGGTTGATGCCGATCTGTTGTTCAGCCAGCTGATAATTGAGGTATTTATATTTGCTCACTAATAGCGTGTCCCCGTTTTCCTTGTACTGAATCTCTTGTTCCATCAGGTTGTTGCTATTGCGGCGGTACTCGACTTTATAATGCGACTGATCGGTCAGGTAAAAGCGGGCAGCGATAATCACCGGTTCAGCGGGCGGGTCGATGATGATGAGCGGTTCTTCAGGTTGTTCCATACAGGCCGCACAGAACAGGGAGAGGAATAAGAATAGTCGAGTTTTTTTCATCTTTTTGACTGTTTTATTCTCCTGATGTCCTACGCGGCGTAAAGGTTGTAACCGTTTGTTTTATTTTCTAAAAAAGCATTGGACCGTTCGGCTATTTTCCCATCCACACCTTGAAATCTCCTACCTTTTCCCTGCTTACGAGCACCTCCTTGTTATGAGCGGGACGCAACGTGAGTGCGAGCCGGTTGCCAAAATAGGGGTCTATTTTGTCGACTGAGCGGTGGGTGACCATCATGCCGCGGTTGATACGGAAAAAACGGGCGGGATCGAGCGATTCGGCGAGTTCGTCGAGCGTGTAGTCGACGAGCATTTTCTGGTTGGAATCGGTCATGAAGAAACTGTAACGGTCGTCGGTAAAGAAATAGGCAATTTCTCCGACTTCAATGGAAAGCATTTTTTGTCCCTGCTTCACAAGGAAACGCTGCCGGTATTCAACAGCCGATGCCTTTTTGAAATCTTCCAGCAGCTTCCGGATGCCTGCCAGCGAATGGTCCGCGACGGGCTGGCTTTTCATTTTTTCATACTTCTGTAACGCCCGCTGCAAATCGTCGCGATGCACGGGTTTGAGGAGGTAATCGATGCTGTTGTGTTTGAACGCCTGCAATGCATATTCGTCGTACGATGTCGTGAAAATGATCGCACTCGTAACTTCGATCCGGTTGAAAATCTCGAAGCTCTGGCCGTCGGATAATTCGATATCGAGGAAGATCAGGTCGGGATCAGCCTTGCCTGCAGCGCGGTTTTCATGTACCCATTCAACGGTTTGCTCGATGCTGTCGGTAACACCCACCACGTCCAGCGTCGGCGCTACTTCTCCGATCATCTTTTTCAGGCGACGGACCGACAAATCTTCATCTTCAACGATAAGCGCATTCATACTTTCAGGAAATCAGTGGTAAAGTTACTGTAAAAAACTCGTGGTTACTTTCGATCACAGGCTGGGGCAGGCCCGGCCGGTATTCGCTTAGCAACTGGTATTTGGTTACGATATTGGTTAGCCCGACGTGCGTGGATTCGATGTTTTCGGCACCGGCCGTCAGGTTTTTTTTCTGCAAATTGTTCCGCACCATCAATTGCCCGTCCACGGTACTTAATATAAAGATCGTGAGTGGCCGGCTGGCGCGGATCACGTTATGCTTCACGGCATTTTCGACGAGCAGCTGTAAGGTCAGCGGCGGAATGCGGCTATCCATGAAGCACTCTTCCACGTGGATGTACAGCTTCATACCGTCGCCATACCGGGTTTTGAGCAAGTGGCCGTACGATTCAATAAACGATAGTTCTTTTTTTAACGTCGTTAATTGCCCGAAATCACCCTGGTCGACGGACGAATGATTGGTTTGCAGGAGGTACCGGTAAACGCGGGCCATTTCGTCCACAAATTCCTCGGCCTTGCCTGCGTCTTCACCGATCAATGCGGAAAGGGAATTTAATGTATTGAAAAGAAAGTGCGGGCTGATCTGTGCTTTCAGACTTTCGAGCTGCCCGTTGACATTCTCCTTCATCATCCGCTCGGTATTGATCTCATGCTGGCGCCAGCGTGCGAGGGCATTGAATGTCTCCCATAAGCCGGTGACCAGCACGATGGCGACCAGGTTCAGGATATAAATGATCACAAGTGTGTGGACGGTTAGCGTCGAGGCGAATAGCCGCTTGTCGATGTAAAGCCAGGCCGTCAGCAGCACGAAGCCGCCTGAAACCAATGCGTAGGAGGCAATGGATAATGCTACGCGAATGAGCGTTTTTTGCAAATCGCTGTAATGGGCGGTAATGTAGCCTGCCACGCGCGACTGCGCGATGTACGCGGCCGCCAGAATGCCCGCATTCAGCAAAGTTGCTTTCAGGAACAGGCCCGGATCGCCGAATACATGCGCACCGACGACGATGTAATCGAAAAGCAGCAGGAATACCAACGCAGCCGCGATGTAAGCTGTTACGCTTCCCGAGGGGATTTTGTCCGGAAGTTTTTCAAACAATGCTCTTTTCTTCATGGTTAGGCAACCGAGTGGCCCGTTATGGGCTTCCTGAATCTCACTGCGGCAGTTCCACTGCGGCAATCTCAAAAATAGCGTAATGCGTGTAACCGCAAGCACAGAAGTTGCATCAACTGTATTTTTATCGGCATGAATTGTCATCTCGCCGGAACCTGCACCGGCGACTCGGGCAGGAGCGGGATCGTCACGGAAAATGTGCCGCTGGTTTCGTCAACCGTTAGTCTTCGGGGTGTAAAGGTCAGCAGTTTTGCCGACAGCCCCCGCAATCCGGTACCGGTGGCGCTGAGGGTACGGTGGCGCATCTGCACATTGTTGGTAACCCGGATGGCACGATCGTCGGTCAGCATGATCGTGACCGTCAGCGGACGACTGGGCGATAGCACATTATATTGAATCGCGTTGTCAAGCAGTATTTGCAGCATCAGCGGCAGGATCATCAGGTCGGGCGGGCAGCGTTCGGGAAGGTGTACGACGAGCGCATCATGGTACCGCACTTTCAGCAATCTGACATACACTTCCAGAAAGCTGAGTTCGGATTGCAACGGTACGAGTTCGGTCCGGCCACCTTGCAACATGTAGCGGTAAATGCGCGCGAGGTCTTCTACAAAATCCTCGGCTTGCGCAGGATCGGCGCTGATGAGCGAAGAAAGCGTATTCAGGCTGTTGAACAGGAAATGCGGGTTAACCTGCCCTTTCAATGCATCAAATTCGACTTCCGCCGACTGCCGGGCCAGCTTCTCATCGTCGGCCTGGTCATTTTTCCATTGTTGTAATGCATAAAACAAGCCGAGGAGCGCGCAGATGAACGCATCGCACAGTAAGCCGACGAGTACCATGGGCCAGATTTTCGACCAGCTGAATTCGACGTCAAGGCCGGGTACCAGACTGTAAATCCAGATATCGAAAACCATGAGCAGTACCGTCGCTGCTGCGAGTTTCCAGAGCATTTCCAGCATTTGTTGGAGGATTTGACCTACCGCTGCGCAACCGGCCGTTTTCCGGATGACGGTCGTCAGGATCGCCACCGACGACCAGTAGACGACGAATGCCAGTGAAGAGGCTGCCAGGAAGCTGGGCCAATGTATAAAGTACCGTTCGCCAATCAGATAATAGTTGCCCAGTGCGAAGCAGACGGGCATCATCGCGAGATGGTACCACCATTCGTACTTCGAAAAAAAAGCTGGCTTCATATTTGGGGCGTCAGATAATTCGCTGAACAGCCGGCAAAATTAAAACAATTCCCGAAGCCGGTAGCCATCATGTTATGGCCGGCTACTATCCGGTACGCATTTGCTTTCCTATTTTTATTTTGAATGAAAATAATCAGGGTTGTCGGGTTTAATAATTTGTAATTAAACTAAATAGGGTATTTCTTTGCTGGAAAAGCGTTCAGGTACGTTTTTGTGCAATCAAAGCGCCTTTTCAGGTAGCTATCAACCCAAACTGCATTCATGTCTCAAAAAAAGACAGCCCTTGGCAAGCTTATCGGAACCTTACACCTCTGGTTGGGCCTGGCGTCCGGGATTGTGATTATCGTGCTTGGTCTTACAGGCGCTGTGTATGTTTTCACGGACGAGATCAAACCGCTGGTATACCGGGACCGCCTTTTTATCCAACCAGAAAACAGACCCAAGCTGCCACTGAGCCAGTTACAGGCCGCGGCGCAAAAAGCGGTGGGAGCAAAGCGACCGGTGACGCGCGTCGAAATATCCTCCCAGCCGAACAGAACCTATATTTTCAGGGCATTAAAGGTCGATAAAGAGGGCTTTTCGCATTGGGATTATTACAAATATTACGTGCGGGCGTACGTCAACCCGTACAATGGCCAGGTCGTAAAGCTGGAAGATTCGAAAAACGAATTTTTTACCCTCGTGCTCGGGTTGCATATGCGCATGTTGTTTGGTGAAAAGATCGGACATACCGTGGTAAGCTATTCGGTGCTCGCCTTTGTATTCATCCTGATTTCCGGACTCGTGCTTTGGTGGCCCGCAAAATGGAATAAATCGGGTAGGGATAAAAGCTTCAAAATCAAATGGAACGCCAAATGGAAGCGGGTTAATTACGATCTGCATAATGTACTGGGTTTCTATGCTTGCGTGATCCTTTTCGTGTGTGCCGTGACCGGGCTGGTCTGGGCTTTTGAGTGGTTCGAAAAAGGCGTGAAAACGCTCGCCGACGGCGGAAAGCTGGCGGAGGTTCCCGCGGTGTTCTCCGATACCACGCAAATTAAAGACGCAAAGGTTGTCGACCGCGTATTTGCGGCATTGCAAGCCGACCAACCCAAAGCGTACGGTTACCTGATCAATTTTCCCGCCAAGGGCAAGCTGCCCATCAATGCAGCCACCTACCTGACAGCAAGCAACCGTTACGACCGCATTCAGGGGCAATACGATCAGTTCACCGGAGCGAAACTACGTTCTTGTTCTTTTGATGAGCTGACCAACGGCGAGAAGGCATACGCTATGAATTTCGATCTCCATGTAGGTGCATGGGCGGGCTTGCCGAGCAAAATCCTTACTTTTTTTGCAGGATTAATCTGCGCCAGTTTGCCGGTTACCGGCTTCGTGATCTGGTGGGGCCGCCGTAAAAAGGAGGGAAAGGGAAGAAAGGGAATAAGGCGGGGGCAGGAAATGCGCTCACGTCGTCAATCGAGCACCCGGACCTTTCCAAAGCCAGCTTACGTATCGATGTCATCCCGCCTGTCCGAGGAAGAAAAATAGACCGATTACCGCGGAGCAGAATATCAGCCAACCCCAAAACAACCGGGCCGGCGGCATACTTCCGTGTGCCAGTACGCGCACGCCCAGGGGCACAAGCGCAATGCACAGGCAGGTCGTTGCGATCACCGACATGACGGTCCCGCCCTTCAACACCCCGATCATCAGCGCCGACATCATCGCCAATGCTACCACACCTACGGGC
Organism: Dyadobacter sp.; assembly: GCF_017744695.1. Classification (GTDB taxonomy): domain Bacteria; phylum Bacteroidota; class Bacteroidia; order Cytophagales; family Spirosomataceae; genus Dyadobacter. The sequence goes on along the minus strand of NZ_JAGIAS010000002.1, from coordinate 511,232 downwards.
CGCAACGTTCCCGAAAGCCATGCACCGACGGCGAGTACCGCCCAGCCGAAAAGAATAGCCCCGGAAAGCGTCGATACAATGTGAAATGCGCCGTAGGATTGTGCTACTACTTCGGTGGCTTTGGGCAAACTCAGGATATTCACAAGCTGGAAGGCCAGGTGGTTGATCCCGGAATGGAAAGTTCGTGCAAAGAGCCCGAACAATACCAGGCTGCCGCCCCATACCGCCCACACCGGTTTCGTGCGCCCGATCAGGTTAGCGAGGGTAACAATGGCTGGCCATAGGAGGATATTTCCGGCGAGAAAGAAGCTGTAAGCCGTAAACATCAACATCGGGTGGCTCTGGTAGGCCCTGAGTTGTTCCGGAAAAAAGAAATCGAACCGGAATTTCAACAACTCGCCCGCGAGCAGCAATACGGGCGCGAACACGAGCGAAATACCGCCCAGCCAGCGCCCGGGAAATGGCAGGTGACCGAAGTCTTCTTCAAAAGTTTTCATGGCTAATAGTTTTCACAAAGCTATGTAATGTTAGGTACTATGTATTACATACTACATGATTGGTTTAATAAAAGTTTGTACGGCGGGTGGCGGTACCCCTACAAACAAAGCAACCGGTTCGGGCCGGTTTTACAAAATATTGTAGATCAGTAGCTCAAATAGTAGATGACTGCCTACTGCCGTCGTAGTCGGGCCATAAATCCGCCTCCGGGCGCCAGTTTAAGTTTCAGCGTGCTTCTGGAAGTTAGCACGGCCTTGGAAAGGTGATAATCGGCCGGGTAACGGTCGGCATTGACGCCGTCCTCGCAAATGGTAGCCTGATAGCTGCCCGCCGGAAGGAAATTCAGGGGAATATCGAGCTCCCGCTCCGTTGAATTGTTCAATGCGCCGATGTACCAGTCGGCGCCCTTTTTTCTGGCGGTAACGACGTACTCACCGAGCCGGGCATCGAGCATTCGGGTGGTATCCCAAACAGTGGGAATGCTGCCGAGCAGCTCCATGAATGCGGGTTCATTGAGCCCCTGCGACGGGTTGCCGGCGAAAAACTGGATCGGGCTTTCATAAACCACGAACATAGCGAGTTGCTGCGTCCGGGTAGTGAGCGACATTACGTTTTCCGGCATCGCGTGGAAACCTTTGGGCGTCGCATTGTTCAGCATTCCCGGCTCATAGTCCAGCGGGCCGGCAAGCATACGGATGAATGCCAGCAGTACATTGTGTTCCGGCGTCGCTTTGGCGCTCCACATATTGTATTCAGAGCCTAATACCGCCTCGCGGGCGACCGCATGCGGGAATGTCCGGTTGAAACCGGCAGGTTTGAATGCACCGTGAAACATCAGCATGATCTTGTGTCTAGCGCAGGCCTCTGCTATCTTGTAATAAAACTGCACGGCTTTCTGGTCGTCGCGGTTGATGAAATCGGTCATGATAAAATCCACGCCCCATTTGCTGAACTGTTCCAGGGCCGGCTCGAGCTGTTTATCAAGCGTGAGCGCGAGGGTCCACATGCTCACGCCAATGCCCTTGCTTTTGGCATAGGCCATGATTTCCTCCATGTTAATATCCGGATTGATCTTGAACAGGTCGTTATTGTCGCTCCAACCGGCGTCCATCATGATGCGTTCGAATCCAAACCGTTTCGCAAAATCGATATAGAATTTATAAGTCGCGGTATTAATGCCGCTTTTAAAGGGCACATTGAAAATATTGGAAGTAATAATCCATTCATCCGTGGCCTTGCCGGGCTTTACCCACGAAACATCCGTTACACGCGAAGGGCTTGCAAGTCTGTACACGAGGTCATTGCCCGGTAAATCCTTGTCTTCCGGCGCGATAATCAGCACCCGCCAGGGGAAAGCGCGTGTGCCCTTGGTTAGGGCAAGGAAATCGGCCCGTTTGGAAACATAGCGCGTCGAATACAGCTCCCTGGTTTCCGTTTCCTCGGCGGGGTAGGGGGCAAAGCGGCCGAACAGGGCCTTTTCCGCATTGCCGCTCAGGAACATGCCTGGGTAGTCTTCCAGGTCCGACTCGGTGATGCCGATTTTGGGCAAATCCTTCGGCGCGATCAAAATCGGTGAGAAAAACAGGGCCTTGGAATGGATCTGTTCCAGGGGTTTGGTTGTGTAGGGCTCTTCGAAGCTCGTATGATAAATGTCGACATTCGAAGACGCCGCTACTTCCGGAAAATACACCGGATGATTTTCCGGGAAACGGAAGGCAGCCGTTTCGGAGCGAACGGTGATGCTGCCGGGGAACGATGTGGCGATGCGGTAGGCGACCCCGTCATCATACACCCTGAAAATGACGGCGAAGGCATTGGAAAGGTTGATTTTTAGCTCCTTATAGCGATCGGGAATGCGGATACGCTTTTCGGGCACCGGTGAAATAATGGTTTCGCTGATGTTCCTTTCCGTAAACTGCGGCTTGGAAAGGCCGTCCGAAAGTTTTCTGCCGTCAGAAAGGACCATGTCTATTTCGGAAGGTGATACGATCAGCTGGTTTTTGAAATAGACGCTGTACCGCAGCAGGTTGTTAGCCTGGGCGACCAGCCGGATGTTGCCATTCGGGGATGAGATCTCCCGCGTGGCCTGTGCGCGTACACAAGAGAATGAGAGCAACAGGAAATTCAGGAAAAGCAGTTTTCGCATAGCAGCCGTGATTGAGGGTGGGGTAATTGCAATGTACGGGATTAATATGCTATGACGAAAGTTTAGAAAGGCTAAAAATCGCTGGCACGACATTTTTGCTTTGTAATAATAATTGTTACAAGTAACTGTTTAAGTACTTATTGTGACTGATCAAGCAAATTAAAAGGGGATTAAAATCGACTTTAATTATTTCCGTATTAGTCATTGAAGGAGAGTTAGTTTTCCAATTTAGCGACAATACAGTGCGGATTTTCAGCGACTGACTTTCTCTTATAACTTAAATCTTAGGTGAAAAAAATAGCGGCAAACTAGTTCTACGCTCTCCAATTGCACGAGTCGCTTAGGATGTAGTGGCGGCATTCAATTCGAAAAGAATATGTTTGGTGTTCTGCCTCAAAGAGGCCTGTCCAATCACCTGCGCCGCATATATCGGCTTGCCAAACGCAAATAAAGTTTTGTAACCGTATGAGACAAATTTGTTTGCAAACCGCGTTGTTAATACGATAGACAGATAGCCGATAAGCACGGGGTATAAAACTCGTCCTGACGTGTAGTCTATTCGGGGAGAACTATCGCATATTGGAAACGGATGGAAATTGATCCGATAGCATTAATGGTGTTAGTAAGGCTTCCAATTAAAATCAATTTTGAAATGGAAAGTAAAAAACGCTAAATAAAAATGGCACCGGAGGCACTGGCATAGCGATTTTTTTTCGGCAGTTTTGAGCAATTAATTATTACAAAAAGTATTTTAATAAAATGTTAACTTCATTACTTTTGCGAAAGTAATAATCCACCAGCAACCCGTAATTTATTTATGAAAGCAAGAGCAATTAAATTTTTTTCTCCCGAGGATAATGTTTCGGTAACGAAAAAACCTCAGGAGAAGCCAAAGCCTACCGGCTATGTTTCATCCTCGGGCAAGCTTGTTCTTCCTCCAAAAACTTTGGAAGAATTAGGTATCGAACCTGAAACAGCTCGCTTTAAAATCGGAGCGCAACAAGGTAAGAGAACCTTGAAGCATCTTTATCTGATCCCGAGCTCGGATGAAAACGGCACATTCGTCCTTAGCAGAAGCGGCCGCGGATATTCTATCCCGCTGGAACTGATTCTCCGTAAAGGCGGTGTGGATTTTGAAAATACAAAGTACATTTTTGAGGTAACCCTTTTTAATTATGAAGAAGGCGTTGTCGGTTTTGAACTCACTTTGGGAACGGAAGAACCCAAGCCGGCTTACACTGGCAAACCCAGGGGGCGCAAACCGAAGAATGCAGTGGTTGCTTAATGATATCTACAAAAAAGGGTCCGTTTTCCGGACCCTTTTTTGTTCAGTACTGATAAACAATGATCGTTTCAGCTGGTCAATGTATTCCGGACTGGCTCCGGGATTCCAAACAGATTCTTCCGGCTGTCGGCCGCGAAACGCCGCTCGGCAAACCCTGCGGTTACCAGCCAGTTAAGTGATTCATAAACAGTTGCGGGACTGATTTTAATCCCTCTACTGCGCATGTCGCGCCATAATGTATCACCATCAGTAAATTCGTCGGCGACCAGCAATTGATCGGCCACAATGACCCGCTTTTCGGCCAGCCTTATTTTGTGGCGGATGCAATAGGCACTGATTTGTTCGTACAGGGACATGCGAATGAATAAAGCTTTAAAAACTATTTCCCAACTTCCACCAGCAAAGTGGCGCTCCGCCAAAATGCTTTGTATTCCTTTCCATTCAAATTGCCGGTTTCTTTCCAGCTTTTGGATGCTTCGATGTAATAGGTGCCCGGCCAGAGCGGAACAAATTCGGCCAGCCCTTTTTCATCGGTGCTGATTTGCTTGCTCCATCCGGATGGCGATGCCACAGTGACGTAAAGCTTTTCATTTCCGTTATGTTTGAAAAGTCCGCGCAAATTGAGCGGGCTATTTACTTTATAGGTTTTCGCAGGGTCGGCAAAAACATTCAGTTCATTCGTATTTGCGGCCGGATTATTACCGGCGTCGGCCTTGCCGACGGTTACTAATGCGCTGGCATTGAACTGATAAACCGTTGTTCCACCCAAATCCTTTGATGTGTGACCTACCGATAAAGTGTATACGCCCTGCTGGTCGGGTGTGAATTCTGCCGTGAAATGATCGTCGGCGGCAACGGTGGCCAGTTTGGTGCGTTTTTGGTCCGGCGCGATGAGCCAGAGCTCGAAATCCTTCACATCCGAATACCATTCACCCAGCTTTTCGGGTTGATCGCCGGGCTCGGCATAGATAATTTTAACCGACTGTTTCTGACCGGCTTTTCCTTTCGGGGCTGTCTGGATCCATAATGCGTGGGCGAAGAGCTGTGCCGAGCAGCACAGCAGGAAGGCGGCGATTAGAAGTTGTTTTTTAAGCATGATTTGAGAAAAATGAGTAGTAAAAAGCGAAGGCTGAGCCCAGGGCACGCCTCACATGTGGACTTGCAAATATAGTTTATTTGTAATAAGTCCAAATAATATTTGAATTTAAATTGCCACAAAAAAAGCGCTGTATAAATGGCAGCGCTTTCGGATTGATTTAGTAGACGATTCCTAATCGCAAGGCCCGCAGGCCACTCAGCCCTTGTAAATCTTCCAGTTCGAGCTCCTCGGTAGCGGGTTCCAGTGCGTTTGTTTCCTGCAAATAATGAATGAAGGGCAGGTAATCTTCGATATCGCGTTGGTGCAGGTAAATAAGGGCGATTTTGTCGGGCTGGGTAAGCCGTTCCAATGAATTTTTGATCCGTACCTTGTCGATACGCTTCTTGATCATCTGGTAACGGATATTGTAAGCTCCCTCCACATCGAATTTCCGCTCGTCGCTGCGAAAACTGATGTCGATCATGTGGTTATGGACAAAAATCAGCTGCGTAGTGTGCAGCTCTTTCGGCATTTCGCCGAGCAATGCGCGGGTTAGCTTCGCCACTTCGATCATCGACGACAGCTGCCATAACCGCAGGTTTTTAAGGTGGAAATGGTTGAATGGCTTCTCCGGGGCAATCGATTGCCCGATGTAAATGTCGTACTCGATGCCGTCGGTCCTGAATTTCTCGAAATAGCATGGATAGGACTCCTGTAATATTTCTTTCTGGTCCTCGAAATACCCGTTTACGGCTACATTGATCAGTTCCATGGAGCGGTCGAGTTCCTGGCGGTGTCGGTGCACTTCGCCCTGGACAGGGTGGGTGATCCCGATGTACCCGTCGATGAGCGGTGCCGTGCGTGGGTCCTGCTGGGACAAGTGAACGAGGTAGTTTCTGGCTTCTTCATTCAGAAACGTGTTCAGGTTATTCTCCGAAGTACTATTCAGTTCGCCCTGGTCAACCGCCTTTTGCCATTTGGTACAATGAAAGCGCAACTCCTGCATGAGTGAAGACCGGTCGAAGGCCGCGAGCGCGTTCAGGAGGTCGTTCAACAAATCGAGATAATGGCCAAGATCAGCCCGGATGGAAGTATTACGTTCGTTAGTAGAATTGCGGATGTCGATCGCACCATACAACGGGTACACGTCGTAGAACGCGATGTTTTCATTCACTTCTGGAAGGCCCTTCTTTCTGCGATGCAGGTAATGCCAGGCGGCTTCATTGAATTTCCATTGCACCGCGGGCTGTATCGAGGTGAATTTTTCCTTGATAATGCTTTCCAATTCCAGATTGAACTCCTCAATATAAATGTCCAGCAGTTGCGCAACGGGCGCGAATGCCATTTCGAGCGAAGCGAGTTTTTTCTCGTCGAAGCGCTCATCCTCCCAGGTATGCATACAAAGGACGCCCACGAGTTTCTGATCCACGAAAAGAGGGACCAGTGCCAGTGAGCGCACATTCAGGTCGCGAAAGGGGGCTAACCAGCCGATTTGGCGCTCGTCCTCGCCCTGGATGTCGGGCGAAAAGAAGGAATTCGGTTTGGCGGCATAACCTTCCGCCTGGCGCCGGAACTCTTCGGGCGTCAGGCGGTTTTCGCCCCAGATTTGAAAAAGTACGCCCGTGCCTACCTGCCCGTACCCGTACACAGCCTGCCCGTTCACGCGTACGAAAGGAAAAAGGTCGAATTCAATGCGATTGTTCTGAACCAGCGTTTTCAACGACTGGATAATGCGCTGGTAGCGGTTCGGGCTGTCGCCCGGCACCCGGTTGAATTGTACCTTCCTGATATTTTCAACGGCCATTTTAGCCGTCACGTCCGACACGGTGATAACTGCGAAGCCCCGGAACCGGAACATATCCAGCGGCAGGACTTTCTGCAATTGCAAATGCCCGTCCTTTTCGCTGAAATGCGCATAGATTTCCACGAAGTTGAGGTCTGGCAGATCCCGCGTGGCACTCACTTCAACAAATTCGGGGCTTACCAGTACTTCGTAGAACCGGTACAGGCCGGTTTGGGTGTCCGTCCAGGCGTGGTACTGCTGTATTTTCACCGGGACCTGAAAATTGTAAAGTCTTTGCAGGATCAGGGTGTAGATCAAATGCAGACGCTCTCGCTGGTAATCTTCGGGATTCTTTTGCAGTTCGTATTGCGAATCGGCCGGCTTCATATTCAGCATTTCGAAAAGCAGGTCGGTACCGTAGAAAATGTGCGGGTACAACGGTTGGCACATGCCCCAGGCCAGCTTATGTTCCGACGCGAGCGGCGCCGAGAGGCTGCTGTAAACGTATTCGAAGAAATCGCCGTACCGGTGCGCTTCGTCGAGCGGAACGTCTCCCTCGGGGAGCTGGTGCTCGCGGAAGTACGTCAGTATGTTTTTATAAAACGTGGATTTGAGCGTTTTCTCTTCCGTAACCCGCTGTTCGAGGAAACGGATATACGGCATAAAGGAAATGGCGGAGTCGAGGTCGAGCGGGAGTGCCCTCATTCCGGAAACGTCGAGTACTTCGTTTTTCATGGTGCTATGGCTGGCAATGCGAGCCTAAATATACGACACGCCGTCCGAAAAAAGCGCGTCCGGGCATTACAGCCCAAACGCGCCCGTTGGTCCTGGCCGAAAGCCAGCACAGCAGCTAGGCGAGGTCTTCGCGGAAAAGCCCCGGTTCCATCCTTATGTTTAGCTTTTGCAGCATTTCGGCGCGGTTGAATCCGGTTCTGAGATTTTCGGCCTGCACCAGTTCCCTCGCATTATGTACGGCTTCCTCGTTGACCCACGTAGCGAGGGTGATATATTCGGTATCTCCGGTTTCCGTGACGCGCTCGTAGGCGTGGTCGCGTATGAAGCCCGGGAGCGTGTGGATGTACGCACGGGCAATATGCTGGCGTTCGAGGAATGTTTCTTTGGAGGCCGCGGGAATGAGGTATTTACTGATGAATGCGACCTGGTCGTGGTTTGGTTGTTGTTCCATGATTTTGAATTGAATGTAAACAGCATTTGGTTTTTTGCTGATACAAAATTCCCGCGCAGCAGCCTGCCATTCTTGTAAAAAATCATTGATTTACCAAAACACCGGAGATTTGAAAAACTCGGTAGGGGTGAGGCCCGTGAAGAGTTTGAAGTCCTTGTTGAAATGCGGCTGATCGAAGTAGCCTGCATCGAGCGCTATCTGCGCCAGCGTCTGGCCGGAGCGGCCCTTCTCCACGACGGATTTCATCCTCACAATATACGCGAATTGTTTTGCGGAAAGCCCGGCTACTCGTCGGAAACGCTTCTCGAACACATCCTGGCTCACGTGCAGCGAGGCTGCCAGCTCCCTGATGCGTAACTGGCCGCACGCGTTATGGATCTTTTGAATGGCAATCAATACCATGTTATCCGGCGTTCTGCCGCTCACGCGGCTGATCAGAAAGCGTTCGATCAACGCAATGCGCGCCGTGTGCGACGGCTGTTCCGCCAGTTGCTCTTCGAGCAGGCCGGTGTCCCTGAAACCGTCGAGGGCGTCCATCGGAATGCTGGTATCGCTCAATTCGTGCAGCGGCTCGCGGATGAACGGCGCAATGCCGCCTTCCCGAAAAACGACCAGGATGTTGATCGTACCCGAACCATATTGCATAGCCCGCCCGGATTTTCGCAAGCCCGAAACGACGATCGGTTCGAGCACATCGGTGCTGCCGTTGTGATTGACAGAAACCTGCCCGCTTAACCTGAACACCATCACCGGCGATGTTTCGGGCAGCACGTGGTTGACCACCTCCGACGGTGTTTCGATCACCTTGTAGGATTTGATAAACGGGCTGAGCTCCGGCGTCGGGAAATAGGTCTCGATAGTCATTATTCCCGGAACCTGAATGAGGCTTCAACGGTTCCCGCTGCCCGGGAAATCGTGTGAACGGTGCTTCGTAAAAGTGTATCGCATTTCCGGATTTTTGTATAAGTCGCCGGCGGAAGCGGCCCGGTAAATTTGTAGCATCAAAACACCAAAACAATTGTCAATCATGTCAAAAACAATTTTTATCACCGGCGCTTCCAAAGGATTCGGCCGTATATGGGCAGAGGCTTTTTTGAAAAGAGGGGACAAAGTGGCGGCTACCGCCCGCAATACTGAAACGCTGAAAGACCTTGCAGCGCAGTATCCCGACAGCCTGTTGACCATTCAACTGGATGTAAACGACCGCGCAGCCAGTTTCGCGGCTATCGAGCAAACCAACGCGCATTTCGGCAGCGTAGACGTCGTGATCAACAACGCAGGTTACGGTTTGTTCGGAGCGATCGAGGAAACCAGCGAAAAAGAAGCCCGCGACCAGATTGAAACCAATGTTTTCGGCTTGCTATGGGTTACCCAGGCTGCCATTCCGGTGATGCGTGCACAGGGCGGCGGTCACATTATCCAGGTTTCCAGCGTGCTGGGCGTGGCTACATTGCCGGTACTGGGCATTTACAATGCTTCGAAATGGGCGGTTGAAGGATTGAGCGAAACGCTCGCTTCGGAAGTGAAAGACTTTGGTATTAAAGTGACGATCGTAGAGCCAAACGGCTTCTCGACCGACTGGGGTGGAGCTTCGGCTTCCCATAGCGAGCCTATCGCATTGTACGACGGCATCAAGGAAGCACTTTACGCCGGGTTGACGCCCGATACCATCGGAGATCCACAGGCTACACCGGATGCGATCCTGAAAGTAGTAGATGAAGAAAATCCGCCATTGCGAATTTTCCTGGGCAAAGTAGGGTTCCCTTGGTTGAGCCAGGTGTACGCCGATCGCCTTGCCACATGGGAAGAATGGAAAGAGGTTGCGGACGCGGCTCATGGCGGTGCCGCTATCGGCCAGGTTACCGCCTGATTTTTAGATAAATTTGATTAAAACTTGTTGTCAGCCTGAGCGCACGGGGCCGCCCGGCGGTCGGTACAGCACCGACGTTTCGACCGCCGGGCGGCCCCGTGCGCTCAATGTGACAACATCATTGCGTTTGCTGCAATTTTTTAACCGTTTCAAATACCATGGACCATTACAAAAGTATCAGCGAGCTGCATCGCGCCAGTAATATGTCGGCGCCGCAGCACCCCATGATCAGCATGTTCACCTGCGATGAGCTGAAAAGTTGTACGCTGGGTCGCCGGGAGTTTACGACGGATTTTTACATGATCGCCTTCAAAAAGATCAAGGCCGGGCATATCCTTTACGGACGTACGAAATACGATCATGAAAACGGTTCGATGCTTTTCTCGAAGCCCCGCCAGGTAATCGAAATGAATAATATCGAGCTGGAAGAAAAGGGTTTTATACTTTATGTGCATGAAGATTTCCTGAACGGGCACCCCCTGCATTCGGAGATCCGTAAATACGGCTTTTTCGACTACGAAGCCAATGAAGCATTGCATTTGTCGGAGCGGGAGGAGCAGATTATCTGGGACCTTTTCAGCCGCATTCAAAGTGAGTATTTCAATAATACCGACGAATACAGCCGCGACATTATGCTGACCCACCTGGATTCGATGCTGAAATATTCACAGCGCTTTTACAAACGTCAGTTCATCAACCGCACGCAACTTTCGGGAACGACCGTTTCGCGCTTCAACGCGAGCCTGGCAACGTATTTTGAAGGTGGTAACTTCCAGGAAAAAGGCTTGCCGTCCGTCAAACTGATGGCCGATATGCTCAATACCTCGCCGCGTTACCTAAGCGATCTGCTGAAACAGGAAACCGGCAAAACCGCTATCGAGCTGATCCATATTTTTCTCGTTTCCGAAGCCAAGAATATGCTGCTCAGCACCGACAAAACCGTAGCGGAAACCGCTTATCTTCTGGGTTTTGAAAACCCGCCTTATTTTTCGAGGCTCTTCAAAAAGGAGACAGGGTTTAGTCCGAATGAATATAAAAAGCGGGTTGAATTTTCGGGGCAGGCTGGGGTGGCGTGACTATTCGAATGGTTTTGTTTTTGTTGTTGCATGCCTACGGCATTACCGATAGTCATTGAGGTGACGACATGCTACCAACGTTACATCGCTAACGCGATTGAACCAAGATCCCCACCTGGTTCGAGAAGAGTGCCGTTAGGCAGGTAATAATGGTAGCAAACGGTTCTTTTTTTCTTAGAGTCCCGTAGGGACGCAACATCGAAGCTCTGAATATTTTGACAAAAAAAATAGCAAATACCGCCCCAGCAACGTTCTAATAGCTGATTTGTGGATCAAATTCATTTATTTGGTCGGTTTATTAGACGTTACTCTGGAAAATACATGATTCAATTGAAACCCGGGAAATACCGGCGTCGCATTCTTTTCTTATGGCGTGGCTTCGGCATCGGGCTTGCCTTGCTGATACTCTACATCGCTGCCGTTAACCACAATTTTTTCTGGCTTTTTGGCGGAATGCCCGATCTGAAGGCGCTCGAAAATCCTAAAAGCGAGATCGCTTCGGAGCTGATTTCGCAGGACGGGAAGTCGCTTGGTAAGTACCTGATCGAGAACCGGTCGCCGGTGGAAATATCCGAAATTTCGCCCAACCTGATCAATGCGCTGCTGGCGACGGAGGATACCCGCTTCATCAGCCATTCGGGTATCGATCCGCGCAGCCTTTTGCGCGTTGCGAAGGGTATTCTGACCGGCAATTCCAGTTCGGGAGGGGGTAGCACGCTCACGCAGCAAGTGGCGAAAAACCTGTTCAATACGCGTTCGGAAGAGTTTGAGGGTACATTAAGTAAAATCCCCGGCGTGCGGATCGTGATTGCCAAAACGAAAGAATGGATCCTTTCGATCATCCTCGAACGCAAGTATACCAAGCAGGAGATCATGCAGATGTACCTGAACACCGTCTCGTTCGGGAACAATGCCTTTGGTGTCAAAGTGGCTGCCAAAACCTATTTCAACAAAGACGTTTCCGAGCTCGATATTCCCCAGTCGGCGTTGCTGGTGGGGATGCTTCAAAATCCTACGATTTATAATCCGGTGCGGTTTCCGCAGAATGCCCTCAACCGCCGTAATACTGTGCTCGCGCAAATGCGGAAGTACGACGATATTACCGACGACGATTTCAATGTGCTCAGCGCGAAGCCGCTCGGGCTGGAATTCGCGATGGAAACACATGCTAATGGCCCGGCACCCTATTTCTGGGAGTCGATGCGCGGCTATCTGAAAGCCTGGGTGAAAATGTATAACGAGGAAAACGGCACCGATCTGAACCTGTACACGAGCGGCTTGCGGATTTACACGACCATCGACTCGCGTATGCAGGAGTACATGGAAGATGCGCTTACGCATCATATGCAGGAGCAGCAAAAGATATTCAACGACCACTGGAAGGGCCGTAATCCCTGGATCGACGAGGACGGAAAGGAAATATCCGGTTTTATCAATACCGCCGTTCGTCGCCTGCCGTATTTCAATGTGCTGAAAAACAAGCTGGGTGAAGAGGAGGCGTGGAAAGTGATGAACAAGCCTTACAAGATGAAAGTATTTTCCTGGGATGGGGAAAAGGAAATGACCATGAGCCCGATCGACTCCATTAAATACTACAAACGCTTCCTGCGGGCGGGCATGATGGCCATGGACCCGCGCAACGGGCACGTGAAGGCGTGGGTAGGAGGGATCAATTTCAAGTATTTCCAGTACGACCATGTGAAGCAGGGTAAACGTCAGCCAGGATCTACTTTCAAGCCGTTTGTATACACCGCAGGTCTGGATAAAAACTTCATTACCCCTTGCGAAAAGATCATGGATTCGCCCGTCACATTCCAGGCGGGGATCGATGATGTAAACGAAGATTATACACCGAAAAACTCGAATGGTGTGTATTCCGAGCAGCCGCTTTCCCTGCGTCAGGCTTTGGGAAAATCGGTGAATTCGGTGACGGCCAACATTATGAAGATGGTGAAAGCGAACACCGTCGTCGACTACGCGCACAAGCTGGGTATTACCAGCGAATTGCCGGCCACTCCGGCGCTTTGCCTGGGAACCGGCGATGTGTCGGTCTATGAAATGGTATCGGCCTATTCGTCGTTCGCCAACGGAGGCTACAAAGTGCTGCCGATGACGATCCTGCGTATCGAGGACCGCCACGGCAAACTGCTGGCCGAGTTCCATGAGCAGCAAAGCCAGGAACTGAATGAAAATATGGCCTACAATATGCTGTACCTGATGCGCGGCGCGGTGGAAGACCCGGGCGGCACGGCAGGTCGGCTGCGGCAATATGGCGTGACCGAAGGCAATGAGATAGCCGCCAAAACAGGTACGTCGCAGAACCACTCCGACGGCTGGTTTATGGGTATGACGCATAACCTCGTGGCCGGCGTATGGGTGGGAGGCGAGGACCGCAGCATTCACTACCGCAGCCTCGCACTGGGGCAAGGTGGGCGCGTGGCGATGCCTGCATGGGGGGCGTTCATGCAAAAGGTTTACAACGACCAGACGCTCATTCAATACCGCAAAGGCCCGTTCCCGAGGCCCGAAGGTTACACCGGCGAATGCGCAACCGACTCGACGCAGAATTCCGAGGACGTTTACACGCCTCCCGCCAAATCGGATGATGAAGGGGTGTTGTTCTAAAAAACAGGCAGGTCCGCAAGGGCCTGCCTGTTTTTTTACGCCGGTTTGATATTCTGATTTACCCGGAACAGGTTACCCGGGTCATATTTGGCTTTGACCTGCCTGAGTTTCTCATAATTGCTTCCATAGGTCGCCTGCACGCGATCGGCGCCTTCGTCCATCATAAAATTGACATAGGCACCGCCGGCGCCGTGTGGGTGCAGTTCCTGCCAATAGTCGCGGGCAAAACTGGTTACCAGGTCCTTCTCGGAATGATCGGGGGAAATGCCTACGATCACCATTGACCACGTAGCGTCGCGGTAGTTCCATGCGGTGTCATCATTCTTCACCCGGCCGGCAGCTCCGTTGACCGGGTAGAGGTGCATGCCGGAGAAGAAATTCGGGATCCTGTGCGCATGTTTGATATGCACATCCATGACTTCCGGACTGAGATGTTTCACGAAATCGCCTTTCCAGTACCAGTATAATCCGGGGGCGAACAGGTCGTCGAACATGGTTTGGAGTGTCGGAACGGGCATTGGCCCCACGGCGTCGATCAGCGGCTTGCGGAATTTGCGTACCATTTCGAAAACTTCCGCTGCCTCTTCCTCATCGACGCAGCACCATACGATGCCGCACATCAATTGCAAGTGGAATTGTTCCGGAAATATAGGGGCAGGGGGAATCTTGTGAAAGTTGAAGAAGCCACTTACGCTGTCGGGCGCCTTCTTGATAAAGTCCTGATACCATGCCATCATGGCTTTGGCGTCGTTGATATCCCAGAACATGGGCCCGCCGTACACGGTGTGCACCTCGTGCGCGCGGAAAAGAAAAGAGGTTACCACGCCGAAATTTCCTCCACCGCCACGAATGGCCCAGAACAGGTCCGGGTTGTCGGTCGGAGAGGCCTTTACCCTTGTCCCGTTGGCCAACACTACTTCCGCTTCTAGCAGGTTGTCGATGGTCAGGCCGCCGAAGCGTGTCAAATGTCCCAACCCTCCTCCGAGCGTAAGCCCTCCGATGCCCGTTGTGGCATTGATACCAGTGGGCACGGCTAGTCCGTAAGGGTGGCCGGCCTTGTCCAGATCGCCCAGCAGGCAGCCTCCTTGCGCCCGGATGGTACGGGCCACCGGATCGACGGTCACATTCCGCATAGCCGACAAGTCAATGACTAACCCTTGGTCACATACGCCGAGGCCGGCGCCGTTATGGCCGCCGCCGCGTACGGCGACCAGCAGATCGTTTTTACGTGCAAACTGAACGGCTTTGACGACGTCCGTCTCGTCCGCGCAACGTACAATAAGCTCGGGGCATTTGTCCACCATGCCATTATGGACTTTCCTGGCAGTTTCGTAATCGGCGTCACCGGGGGTAATAACCCTGCCCCTGAAATGGGGGATTGTTTTAGAGGAACTGTTTGTTTCCATCTGAGAAGGGGTTTAAATAGAAAACAAAAAAACCTGCCGGTCCGGTCGGACCGAATTTCAGATGATTGTGGTGTAGCAAAGCGTTGGAATGCGTAAAAGGCCGTGGCTTCCGTGATGGGCAGCAAAGTACCGGCGGTTATAAATATACTAATTTTTGATTTGAGGCTCAAAAAGTTAGGCTTTTATAACAGGCAAAATGTGTAGGGAAGTGTTTGATAAATCGATCCCGCAAGCTTAGTTTTATATTTGGGAATGTAAATCGCGTTCCAAGCCCTAATCTGCCGGTATCAAGTTGAAAAATCCTTCGCAATGGAAATGGTTCCGTCCGCTCGTAATCCTCGTCTGGACATTGCTGCTGAACCTTTTTCTTGTTCAGAAATTTATCGGAAGCAACTGGAAAAGCCTCACGATCACGCTCGCGTGGTTGGGATGTACGCTCATTACCTGGCAACTCATGGCGCAATGGAGCGAGAAATGGCGGGCACGGTACCCTGACGTTACCCAAACCCGGCAGCGGATCCTCGGGACTTTTTCGGGCTATCTGGTCATCGAGGTGGTCAGTCAGGTTTTCTTTTTCCTGCTCATGTATTTCGCGCGGTGGGATTGGGAGGTTTTTACCTTAAAAGAATACAGCATTTACATTACCCTCTGCGTGGTGACGCTCTTCGCGGTAGGCGCCATTTATGAGCTGATCTACTCATTGAACCAATATGGGATCGCATTGCAGGAAGAGGAGGCGATCAAGAAAAAGGCCCTGCAAAACCAGTTTGACAACCTTAAAAATCAGGTTAATCCGCATTTTTTATTCAACAGCCTCAATTCCCTTTCGGCGCTGGTCGAGGAGGACCGCGTGCAGGCAGGTGCGTTTCTTGACGAACTTTCGAGTGTGTACCGTTACCTGCTCCATACCAGCGAAAATGGGCTGGCGTCGCTCAAAAGCGAGAGCGAGTTCATCCAGTCGTACCTCTTCCTGACCAGCACCCGCTACGGCTCGGCGATCGAGGTGGAAGTCAATATCGATGAAAGCTGCGCACATTGCATGGTGCCGATGCTCACCTTGCAAACGCTCGTCGACAATGCGATCCGGAATAATGTCGTGATGAAGCAAAAACCGCTGAAATTGTCGATCGCGACGCAGGGCAGACAGCTCGAGGTGCGGAATTCGATCCAGCCGAAGCACGTCAAAGCGGCCCGCGAAGGACTTGAAACGCTCATTTCCCGGTTTCGGGACCTGAACCTCGATGAGCCGATGCTCTTCGATGACGGGGAGACATTTACCGTAAGGATACCCGTCGGGGCGATCCGTAATCAATTCGAAACGACGTGAAGCTACTGGTAACATACACCAAACAGGACATATGGATCGCCCTTGCGTTGCTGCCGGCGTACATCTTACTGATGAATTACTTGTTGGTAGGCAGTGTTTATTTTTCGGACATTTGGGTATTTGCGAGGGCGACAACCGTATCCACCGTCGTTTTCGGGCTTGCCTATCAGCTGGTTCACGCCCGGATCGGTTTCTGGTTTCGCAAGCAGTTTTCGCATTTCAAGCAAACACCCAAACGGATGCTGCTCATGATCCCGGCGCATATCGTTTGCAATCTGGCCATTATCAGCGGCCTGTTCTTCCTCTATAAAGCGGCCGGTTTTAAGGGTTATGTTTACGACCTTACCAGTTTCGAATGGGCGCTTGCGTTGGGTGCGCTTATGAATATCGTCGTCACGTGCATACATGAGGGGGTGTACGCATTTGAGCTTTGGCAACAGAAACTACTCGAAACCGAGAAACTGCGCAAAGCCAACCTGCAAAGCCAGTTCGAAAGCTTGAAACAGCAGATTAACCCGCATTTCCTTTTCAATTGCCTCAATTCGCTTTCGTCGCTGATCGAGGAAGATGCCGAGCTCGCCACGCAGTTTATTGATGAGATGAGTAACGTATACCGCTACCTGCTGCGCAGTAATGAGTCGGAACTCACAACCCTGGAATCGGAGCTGAATTTTGCGACTTCCTACTTCCACCTGCTCAGCACGCGTTACGGCAGTAATTTGCGGTTGGAAGAGGAAATTGATCCGGCGTACCGGCGCTATATGCTGCCGCCGCTCACATTGCAGCTGCTGATGGAAAACGTGGTGAAGCATAATGTGATCATGCCCCAGCAACCGCTCTATATTCGCCTTAATACTACGGTCGATGGCAGGCTGGTGGTGTCCAATAACCTGCAAAGGCGTCCCATAAAAGTACCTTCGAGCCGCATCGGTCTTGCCAATATCGCCAGCAAGTACAGCTTACTGGGCCAGGGAGAGATCGACATCGACGAAAATCCACAGCGTTTCTCTGTAAGCCTGCCGTTGCTGGTTTCGGATTAGTGCTTACTGATCTGGCAGCTGCGCTAATTTTTCGCGTGCGCCAGCAGAGAGCCGCCCGGTATGCGCAAGCTCGTGCACGGCCGCCTGCACAGCCGCGGAAATAGCCGCCGGAGGAGTTTTGCCGTCATAATCCTCTGCATTGATCCGCTTGGTTTCCAAAAGACTTAACAGCTCCGGCATGCTGTAATGATTGGTCAGGATGGGCTGCGGGCCAAAAGTAGCGGCAGGAGCCTTGCGGTCCTGATTGATCGAGCAGGTCAGGAATTGCATTACCGGCGCGGCATGGGCCGGGATCCGGATGTTGATTTCTTTAACAATCAATCCATTAGGGGATTTTGTGTTTTCCGAAATGAAAACAGTCCCTGCCGGAATTGTCACAAATGCAGGTGTGCCCGTGTTGTTCGAAAGTTGCATGCAAAACCGAACTTCCCCGACTCCATGTCTGTCTGATTGACCGGCGCAGTTTCCGTCAGAATATGGTCGGTCAACGATTGTAATGCCGTTTGGCAAGCTTAGCAGCGGGCCTTCCGGGCTCCGGTCGGAGCTGCCGAAGCCGGGTGCCGATGATTTCACCTCGTCCGGCACCGGAGCAGAATGAATGCAGCCGCAAAGCGCGGCTGCCAGGATGGAAACATACAGGAATAACCTCGTCATATCTTTTTCAAGGTCATGACACTCTTGATTGCAGCTGATGTTCCGTCTTCGGGGAGCAGGTTAAACCGTACTTTTAAAGTGGTTTCAGTCAGCTCGAGCACTTCCCAATCGTCTTTTTCCAGGCCGCTGGGCACACTTTTCATTTTGATGATTTTTGCGGCTTCGTCGTAGGTCCAGTCGGCAGCGTAGCTTTCCTGTTCTTCGTTCGCATTGCATCGCTTACTGCCGGTATTGGTGATAAATTTACCATTCTTTTGAAATACAATAAAGTCGTCAAAGTCGCATTCGATGAGCAGCTGCATGAGGTCGGTTTCTTTATCGCCGTCCTCGTCGAGGTCGAGCGGCTTGACCAGGTCCCAGGTTTCGGTCTTCCATTTTTTGTCGGTAAAAGTGATTTTAACAGGCTCCGGCGCAATCTCTTTTTTGTCGTTGTCTTTACAGGCGGATGTCGCGATGGCGAGCAGGGAAAACAGGGTAACGTAAGTGTAAAGTTTCATTTTCATGGCTAACAGATTTGCATTTGATTGGGCCAAAATTAGAATGGTTTTGTAGCCCAGGCCGCGGGCATTGTGCACCAAATGGGACAAGGGGGGGATGAAGCGTACAAGGCGGTGTATGGAGTGTTCGATCGCCTTAAATGTCGGTTCAGGCTCGTATTTTGCTGCTACCAACCGATGTTATGACGCTTCATAGCCCATAAATACCGCTTCATAGGACGTTTGTGTGTTTCCGTTTCCCGCGGGTTTCGGGAATTGGTTATCTTGACCTAACTTTTGACCTTAAAACAGGAACAACAAAAACCAATTTATGAAGGTATTATTGATAGAAGACGAGGATCTGGCTGTGAGAAAACTCTCCAAACTACTGACTGAAATTGATAGTAAGATAGAAATCGTCGGAAAGGCGGCTAGCGTGCAGGAGTCGGTGGACTTCCTGAAAGAAAATGAAACCCCCGATCTTATTTTGATGGATATAGAGCTCGCCGATGGGCAGAGCTTTGAGATTTTCGATCAGGTGAAGGTGGAATCGCCTGTGATATTCACCACTTCCTATGATGAATACGCGCTCAGGGCGTTCAAAGTCAATAGTATCGATTACCTGCTTAAGCCGATCAAGCGCCAGGAACTGGAAGCAAGCCTGGCGAAATACAACCGCCTGACGCGAGGCCCGGAGAGCGACCCTGCCAAAAATGCCGCCAATCTGGACCGTGACGCGATCGATTCGCTCGTGAAGCAGCTCCGCCAGCAAATGCAACCTTCGGAATACCGGAAGCGGTTTCTGGTGAAGCACTTGCAGCAATGGGTGCCCGTGGAGGTGAGCGACATCGCCTATTTTTATTCGGAAGAGGGGACTAGCCTTTTCAAATCCAAGAATAATCAGAAATATCCGGTCGATTACACCCTCGACGAACTCGAAAAAATGCTCGACCCGGACTGCTTTTTCCGTGCTAACCGCCAATTTATCATCAGCGTGCATTGCGTGCAGCAGATTAACCCGTATTTCAATAACAAAATCAAGCTGGCGCTTACGCCCGCACCCGAGAGCGAGGTGATTATCAGCCGTGAAAAAGCGATGGATTTCAAAAAATGGCTTGGTAAATAGCATTACGCAATTCATGCAGCGATAATGACGCTTCAAGGGATTTGACAATGGGAATCGCCGGTGGGCGGGGCATTTTTGCAACGTCGGCCCTGCCGGCAGTTTTTCCAAACTGTTATTTCCAAAGCCATGTTAAAAAAAATCCTGAAATGGACCGGCCGCGTGCTGCTGGTCGTCGTATTGCTCGCGCTGGGTTATTACACCAAGGCGTACATCACCATTGATAACCGGAAAAGTAAAGTCTATCCGGTGAAACCCGTCAAACTCGACATCCCGACCGATTCAGCCACCATTGCCATGGGCCAGCGCCTTGTGACCACCAAGGGCTGCAACGACTGCCATGGCAAGGACCTGGGGGGCCGGGTTCTCTTCGAACAAAATGGGGTTGGGCGACTGGTAGCCCGGAACCTCACCAAAGGAAAAGGCGGCATATCCAAAGATTACGACACCGAAGATTGGGTACGTGCAATCCGTCACGGCGTGCAGCAAGATGGTACGCCGCTTATTTACATGCCGTCGGCCGGCTTTAACAAGCTCAGTGAAACTGACTTGAAAGCGGTGATCGCCTATTGTGCGCAGGTACCGCCCGTCGACCGCGTGAACCCACCCAGCGAGATCGGCGTCGGTGCGACGATTCTGGCTGACCTCGGAGAACTGGAACTGTTCGAAGCGGAGAAAATCGATCACAATGCAGCACCTCCGTTGGCGATCCGCGAAGGCATCACGGCCGACTTTGGTAAATATGTGTCGCAAATTTGCACCGGTTGCCATAAACCAGATATGAAAGGCACACCGGGAGAAGGCGGTACGCCGGACATTTCATCCACCGGAAAAAGCGCCCGCTGGACTGACGAACAGTTCTTTCAGACCCTTCGCACAGGTAAGCGCCCGGATGGCACCGAACTGAAAGCGCCCATGCCCTGGCAGATGACCGCCGCGTTTTCGGATACTGAAATGCGGGCACTGCGGGTGTATTTGAAAAGCATTTAATTCCATCTATTTGCAACAACGCCGGGATGGCGTTGGAGTTTTCCCGAATTATTTGGAAATTGGACGCCATCCTGCTCAACTCGTTTCTTCTCATTACTCAACCGGCCAATCTGTCGGATCTGCCTTTGGTTAGGCTTATGCCGCCCCTATGGGTTAGTTTCCATAATACAGTTATTTCACCGGATTATTTCTATGAGTAGAATCAAATGTTTGATCATCGATGAGCCGTACGTCGCGAGTGTTCTCGAATCCTACATCTCCGAGTTGGACACCCTGGAACACGTAGGGACATTTTACCACGCGATCGACGGGTTGATGTATCTCCAACGGAACAAAATCGACCTTCTTTTCCTGGACATTATGCTTCCCAAAGTAACGGGAGAAGCATTTTTGCGGCTGTTGCCTTGCCGGCCCAGGGTTGTTTTCCTGTCGGACAAGAAAAAGCGATGGACGCGTGGGGACGACGAGTACATACTCGATTGCCTGGTAAAGCCCGTCACGTTCGAAAGTTTCCTGGCGAGTATTGAACGTTACTATGCTACCGCACCGCCGGTAGTCGTGAAGCGGAGTTTCCCGACGCGGCGCAAGCGAACTGCGCCGGATAGGGGACCGTTCATTTACCTCTTTTCGGGTAAGTCGGTGGTGAAGATATTTTTGGACGAGGTGCTTTACATTGAGGGGTTCAAGAACTATGCGAAGATTACCACGAATGAGAAAGAGATCGTTGTGTATCAGGGCCTGGCGGCGATAGAAACACGTTTTGCGGGCAGGGGATTTATGAGGATACACCGCTCGCTGATCGTCGCGACCAGCAAAGTAACGGCATTCACTGAGCAGGCTATCGAGATCGGTACGCACATCCTCCCTGTGAGCGCTCCCTACCGCAAGCAGGTCGCGCGGCTGATATGCGCAGGCCTGAGAGACGTATAGCGTAATTTTCGGTGACGTATAATATTGCTTTAAGAAAAGATAATCGTACTTTGAAAGCCTAATCCAATCTTTTCAAATATGGGAAAATTCGTAATTACAAAAAGGGCTAACGGAGAATTTCAATTTAACCTGAAAGCCGGAAACGGTCAGGTGATCCTGGCAAGCGAGGGTTATACCACCAAAGCGGCTTGCGAGAATGGGATCGAGTCGGTGAAAAAGAATTCGCAGGACGATGCACGTTTCGACCGTCTTACTTCGAAGAACGACAAATTCTATTTCCTTTTGAAGGCCACGAACGGGCAGGCAATCGGAAGCAGTGAAATGTACGAGAGCGTAGCGAGCCGCGAGAACGGGATCGAATCCGTGAAAAAAAATGCACCAGAGGCTGAGGTTGATGATCAATCGGCGGCGTAGGCCGTTCAGATATATGGAAAAAGCGCAGGATGTTATTTGTCCTGCGCTTTTCTTTTGGTCTCCCCAGCGATATTGGCATAGTAATTGCATCGCGTATATTGATCCAAAACGGTATTTCATGGTTTCCGACTTCAACAACCGCATTCGTCAAATTGCCTTTCTGCTGATTGTCACCGCGTTGGCGGTAATCGTTTTCAAGCAGCTTTACATTTTCTTCCCCGGCTTTCTCGGTGCACTTACCATTTACATTCTTTGCCGGAGGTACTATTTCCATCTTACCGAGCAACGAAAGTGGAAGAAGGGCCTCACCGCCGTGTTGTTTATGTTTCTTTTTATGGCATGCATTGTGGCACCGGTGTATTTCGCAGGTCAGATGATATTTCAAAAAATCACCTTGATCCTGGAAAACCCTGACCAGATAAACCACGCCATCGACGCGATTTCCGCGCAGCTCCGCGAATGGACCGGCCAGGATTTGCTTACCAGAGAGGCGACAGCGGATATCCGTAAAAGAGCAGCGGGTTTTATTCCGGGAATACTGAATAGCTCGGCCACCATGCTGGGAAACCTGCTGATGATCCTTTTCCTGGCCTATTTTATGTTCAAAAACGGCAGGTTTATGGAGGAAAGGCTGGAACATTTCATCCCGCTCAAACATAAGAATATACAATCCCTGGCCGACGAAACCTGTGGCATGGTGCGTGCCAATGCATTGGGCATCCCGCTCATTTCGCTCATCCAGGGGCTGGTAGCGTTGCTGGGTTACTGGATATTCGGGATCGAAGATTTCGTGCTGCTCGGATTGATCACCGGCCTGTTTGCCTTCTTTCCCGTAATCGGCACGGCTATGATATGGTTGCCGCTGGTGATATTCCTGTTTTCCAAAGGCGAAACTGGAAAAGCGATCGGTCTGGCGGCGTACAGCGCGATCATCATCGGGAATATCGATTATGTAGCCCGCATTACTTTCTTACAAAAAGTCGGCAATGTGCACCCGGTCATCACGATCCTCGGATTGATCGCCGGTTTGAAACTGTTCGGTTTCTGGGGCTTCATTTTTGGCCCGTTGCTGATCAGCTATTTGTTGCTGCTGATCAGGATTTACCGCAGCGAGTTTGGCGGAGATGTCAAATCGCCGCATCCGCCTTCGACCTGATCTCGTAATTGTGGTAGCCATCGGGCGCGTCCGACCATTTATAGACGACTTTCTTAAACCGCAGGTCGTTCACGATCCCGTAAATATTCTTCATAAAATCCTCCTGCACCCGCTCAGGCTTGAATATCCGGCCTTCGAATGTGAGTATTTCCTGATGCTTGCCCGCCAGGCCAATGTGCACCTGTTGTTCGTTCAGTGCCTCTTTCTTGGATTCGACGTAGGCGCTGCGTAATTCCGGGAAGTCGCGTTGCTGTACTTGTACCATTTTCTTCTTAAGGGTTTCGCGTTGCGCTGCTATCTTCTCATCGGAGCTGGCCCGGGCTTCATTGTACAAGGCTGCATTCGACTTGTGCCACGAAAGCCGTGTTGCCAGGTCGGTGCTACTATCTCCGTTTTTGAGTTTCAGGTCAATATCGCTGACCGCGTTTTGCAGAAAGAGCAGGATATTTTCGTTGGCGGCTTTGTTGACCGGTTTCGGTGCATAGAAATAAATGGCTATGCCTGTGGCCACTGCTGCCAGCAGGAAGTACACGATGTATCTGCCAAGCGCGGCCCGTACCCTTGGGGCCGCATGTAATTCTGTTTGTTGATGATGATGGATTTCCATGTCTGTTGGTTTTTTTCCTTAACTAATGGGAGCATGGGGATCAAAAAACATGCCAAGGGGCTTTGGAATAGATTTTTCTCGCGAGCGGGGTATTTCAATCAATGCACTCTGATCATGAAAATTCAGCAATTTTATAACAAGGCTTACGGATGGATATTGGAAACGGGGCCTTCTGTTCTTATAGGTATAGCGGTGCTGGTGGCGGGCTTCTGGCTTATCCGCGTGTTGTCGCGCTGGCTCAATGCGCACATGTACAAGCGCAACATTGATCCTTCCCTCACACCATTTCTCCTCAGCCTTGCCGTTACCGCGCTGCGGGTATTACTTATTATATCGGTCATGCAGATCATCGGCATCCAAATGACCGTTTTTGCGGCCCTGATCGGCGCAATCGGCGTTGCGGCAGGTCTTGCGCTATCGGGCACCCTGCAGAATTTTACGAGTGGGGTCCTCATTCTGGTCCTCAAACCTTTCCACGTCGGCGACAACATTGTCGCGCAGGGGCAGGAGGGGACCGTGCAGGCTATCAAGATCTTTTATACGGTGGTGAAAACTTACGACAACCGCACGGTGGTCATACCAAACAGTAAATTGTCGAACGAAGTGATCATCAACATCAGCAGCTCGGGCAACAGGCGGCTCGATGTGGAAATGAAATTCACCAATGCAATAGATTTCACGGAGATTAAAAACATTGTCAACAATGTCCTCGATCATGCCCAAAGTGCCCTTAAAGTACCCGAAAGACGCATTGGAATATCGTCCATTGAGCCTGATGGCTACAAAGTGATGGTGAATGTGTGGCTCGATGCACATGGTTTTGTGGACACCAAAATGGAGATCCAGGAGAAACTAATGGAGGCTTTGAAGGGGGCCGGTCTCAAATTACCCGGATTGAGTTAAGTTTTTTTCAGCTCCGTGCAGCGCTTTTTGAGACAGGCGTGTCTTCTTGCATGTTCCGCCGGAAGGGGGATAATCAGAAAGGCATTTTCAATCAGACTATTAGCCATGAAAAAGATAGTCGGACAGGTTGGAAAAAACCGGATTTCAAAATAGCTTGGCTGACGGTATTCATAAAATGAATTTGAGATGGTAAAGAAGCATGGAAAAGCCGGTCGCGAACGGTGGACCAGGATATGCCTGATGAACAGCCTCCTGTTTGTGACGCTTTCGCTGTTGTGCTGCGGAACGGATAATGAGGTGAAACCGGAGTCGACCCCGGGACTTACGAAGGCCGAATTTCTCGGCAGGCTGATCGTGCAGGAAAGGTATTGGCGGATCGAGGAGATATCCCGCCAGGAGGAAGATCAGATTGCGACGTTGAACGTCAGGGAGAAAACCAATATGCTGAGCAATTATTATCTGAACGATGTGATTCCGCTCGTGGCCGTACAATTTGGCCGGGGTTACTATGGGAAAGGGGTAGTGACCGAATCCCAAATGACCGGGGCATACGGTAAAGTCCCTTTTGGTGAATTTCAATGCACGCTGATGCTCAAATCGACGAAGGAAAGCGGAGAATGGAGCTGGGACAATGAACGCAAAATGATGAAACTTCCCTTGCCGGAGAGCATACGGTCGCTCGCAGAGGCGCTGTCGGGTACTGATTGGCGACCCGATAGCGGATATGTAGCCAACGAACCGGCACCGCTGTTCAGGGGGGTGGAGGAAGCCCGCAGGGCGGCAAATCCGGAGCGGATCAGGATTCTGGTAGAGGAGGAAACGATGCAGGGAAAAATTACTTATGCATTTATCATGCGGGCAGCCTGGATGACGGATGTCGAAAAGCGGGATGCCGAGCACAAATTTGGAGTATCCTTATATTAATTACATAACTGGCACCCCGGCGATCAAAATCATTTGATGCTATGAATGAAAGAATGTTTACTGACAAATTACTTCTTCTGATTGTTTCGATCCTCTTTCTGAACGGATGCAGCAATTACAAAGATCAACAGGTGATCCCGCCGGAAATATTGCCGGAAGCCATTATCAGGGTAATGTCTAATGCGTATCCCGATGCTACGGACGCCACATTTCAGGCGATAGAAAAGGACAAGCTTTATGAAGTCTATTACAAATTGAAGGGGAATTCTTTTTATGCCGCGTTAAATACTAAAAAGATATTAAGTGTGTACCGGATGCATGGCGCGCTTCCCGATTCGATGAAGCATGCACTTCCTTCGAGGAACATGACCGGAGGAGTAGCCGAGGCTTACAAAGAACCTGAAATTCAGGGGAGTCCGGATAAAAAATAT
This sequence comes from Dyadobacter sp., assembly GCF_017744695.1. Lineage (GTDB taxonomy): Bacteria > Bacteroidota > Bacteroidia > Cytophagales > Spirosomataceae > Dyadobacter. The sequence goes on along the minus strand of NZ_JAGIAS010000002.1, from coordinate 485,304 downwards.
AGCGCCAGATATACCTGGAATAACCAGGCCTATTTGCTGACCTGGCTCCAATATGACCTTATTAATCCCAAAAAAATGTCGGTTACGTTGGAGCCCTACATCAAGTTTTCGTACGCGATCGGCAAAGATGAGCTGGTAGCCTTACCCGGGCCTGCGATTAGTTTTTTGGAAAGGGAAAAGCTGAGGTTTTCGGCTGCAACGGTTTATATTAATGATAAGAATGAAAAAATATATGAAGTAAATGCCTATACCGCGTCAAGTACCAATTATGACTTTACTTTCAATGCGGCGGGAAAGCTCACCAATACGGTTTATCGGGCCGAGGCATTTTATTACAATATTGATGAATACCCTGAAAAAATACAGAACTTTGTAAAGAACTCGTGGGTATTTTCTTCCATGAAAATACTGGAAGGCTATAAATTTTCAGACCCGATTGGGACAGGTTATGGGATGATTATGCAGGGAACGGATGAAAATTGCCGGTTCACTTTCGACCAGGATGGTAACTTCGTGAATATGGTGTACCAGACCGTAGTCGATCGGTGAGCGAGAAATAATTGTTTCAACGATACACTTCATAACCCTTCTGAATGACCTTTTTTCGCAGCAAGAAATACAGTTCGCTGGCCGATCTGGTTCGGGCTTGTCAAGCCGGGGACGCCAGGGCGCAGACTGCATTCTATGAACGGTATAAATCCAGATTGCTGGGGCTTTGCCTGCGTTATGCGAAAACAAAGGCGGAGGCTGAGGATATATTTCAGGATGGTTTTATCAAAGTTTTCAAAAATATCAACGAGTTGAGGAATGTGGAGGTGATTGACGCCTGGGTGAAATCGGTGGTGATCAGGACAGCGATTAATTACTATCACCGGACGACGAAGGAGCAGCAGCTGCATTCGAACCTCGATGACTTTCAGCGCGAGATCGATTCGGGAGATTATGGAAAGATTATCACTCAGATTGACATGAATGTACTGCTGAATGTAATCAACACACTACCGGACGGATACCGGATGATCATCAACCTGCATTTGATAGATGGTTATACCCACAGCGAAATCGGAGAGATGTTGTCCATTTCCGACAGCACGTCCCGGTCGCAATTTTTAAGAGGAAGAAATTTATTAATGAAGAAGTTACAGGAAAAAGGAATTACGCAATATGAAATCTTCTGACGAGCGTATCGACGAGGAGTTGCGTAAAGCTCTCCGTGAACGATTCGATAATTTTGAACGGCTGCCTGATCCGACTCTCAGGGAAAAGATATTCCAGGGGCTTGGTGGTGGAACCAGCATGGTGCAAACGAGCCTTGTTGCCTCCTTGCTGCTGTTGATTGCACTGACGGCCACTGTATATCTCGTGTCTTATTCGGTGGAGAAGAAAAATGAAATGGTCGCTGGCGCGAAGCACGTTACGCAGGAATTTTCCAATGCGCTGACTGCCAAGTCCGAAGCGCCGGTACGGCGAGAAGATCGGGAGGTGGCGGAAAGAGCTTCCGCCAAGCAGGAAATTGATGTGGTGAATACGGAGTTCGCGCCTTCCAGGTCGGAACTGGTCGAATCCAACGCTGTGCGCAAAGAAGGAGAAGTGGTAGCGGCCAGGACCTCACGTGCGAATCGCGTGGTCACACAATCCGATAGGTACAAACGCGCGGATATGCCTGGACGAACTGAGCTTACCCCGTCGAAAGACGCATTTGATCATTCAATTCGGGGCACCGGCAAAGACATTTCGTTGTCATACAGAGCTTCCCGGGAGTCGGAAGTGAAGAAAATTGATTTTGAAAACCTGTTGCCGGAGCGTGTGGTAACCGGAGAAAGCGATATCAAGGAACTGGAAGGGCCCTCTTTGGCCGATCAAGACATCGGGGTGCTGGATCACAGGCCAGTGGCCCTTCCAAAATATAACTGGCAGCCCGATAGCCTCGTAACACCCGGTAAGCCGCAAAAACGTTACGAATTCCTTTTCAAGGAGCATTGGAGTTTCATCGCAGGATTGACGCCTTTACGGACATTCCAGATCCTGACCGTGAGGCCGGGGAACGGGGTCGTTTATCAGAACTTTGTTTTACCCGCCAAAATCTCGGCGCAAACTGTCGGCTACAAGTTCTCGGCCGGCGTCGAGCGTAAAGGATTTCAATTTTTGCTGAATTACGGGCAATTCAAGCAGTCGTACCGGTATGAGATCGCTACCAGCGAGTTTGCCGTAGGGCCGGATCTCACCGGTAACTACGAAGTGATACGAAAAGGCATTCCGCAGGAAGAGAACAGCACGGTTCGCCTCGTAGGAATGGCCGTTAGAAAGCACACGGTACGCCGCTCGCATTTCCTGCGTAACTATTTCGGGGATTTCGGTACGGAATTCAGCCGCGACTTGTCTTCGAGAAAGAATATGGTTTGGGTTAATGCCGGTTTTGGAAAGGAGCTGTTTGCGGGCAATAATGCGGTCATGACTGTCGGGCCCTATTTTGAATATAGCCTTTCAAAACTGCGTAATCCTGATAATCCATTCAAAATACAGCCTTACCAGATCGGACTTTCCGTGGGTTTGCGGTATGCCAAAAAATAAGCCGGCGCACACTGCGCCGGCCTACATTTCCTGCACCATATTACGTTTTTACACTTCCGATTTCGGATATCCCCAGCAACGCCGCGATTTCGTTTCCGAGCCCGGGCGGTTTTCAGCGCCCCAGTCAGTCAGCACGTTGATCACCGGTTCGAGACTCTTGCCGAGGTCGGTGAGCTGATATTCCACGCGCGGCGGTACTTCGGGGTACACTTTCCGGCTAATGAGCCCATGGCCTTCCATTTCGCGTAGTTGGAGGATCAGGATGCGCTCCGATACGGCCGGAAGGCTGCGGCGAAGGTCGCTGTAACGCATCGTACCATTGGCCAGGCGCCACAGGATAGAGGGCTTCCAGCGGCCACCGATCAGGTCCAGGGTGTAGGCCATATCACAATTTCCATTGATCAACATTTCGTTTTCAAGGTTCGTGGAGCTCTGTTTTCGCATAACTTACATTTGTGTTAGTACTTGATAAGTATGTTAGTACCTGTAAAATTACGAGTGACGCGGTAGTTTTGCAATGAAATCAAAACCAATTCATCATCATGCAAAATTTGAAAGACAAAGTCGCATTCGTAACAGGCGGAAGCCGGGGCATCGGGGCAGCCATTGTGAAAAGGCTGGCGGCCGAAGGGGCGAAGGTGACTTTTACGTACGTCAACAGTAAAGATCAGGCGGATGCACTCGTGAGCGAGCTCGCACAGGAAGGCCTCAGTGCAGTAGCCGTTCAATCCGACAATAGCAAAGAAGGCGCCGTTTCAGCAGCCATAGACCAGACGATCGAACATTATGGAAAGCTCGATATCCTCGTGAACAGCGCAGGCGTGTACGTGGGCAAAGCATTTGAAGAGCACACCACGGCGGAATATGATTATGTAATGAATGTGAATGTAAAATCCGTTTTCGAGGCGTGCCTGACGGCCTCACGTAAAATGGAGAACGGCGGACGTATCGTTACGATCGGCAGTTGTATGGCCGATCGTGCGGCGGTGCCGCAGGCGACCTTGTATGCCGCCAGCAAATCGGCATTGTCGGGCTTTACGAGAGGGCTTTCGCGTGACCTTGGGCCCAAAGGCATTACGGTGAACCTCATCCAGCCCGGACCGGTAGATACTGATATGAACCCGGCAGATTCACAATTTTCCGATTTTCAGCGCGGCATGATGGCGATCCCGAAATACGGCCGTCCGGAGCACATTGCGGACGCGGTAGCGTTCCTTGCCAGCCCGACCAACAGCTATACGACGGGCTCGGTGATTACCATCGACGGGGGCACGTTGAGCTGATTTCGGACCGTGCCGGTAGGATCGCACCGATTAGTTTCCAATATTTGCCGCCGACACCAGGCCGTGAAAACCATTGGAAAAAGACCCCGCATTGCAAAGGATGATAATCGACCATGTTCTGCGCCGTATTGAACTCTCGGAGGCTGAACAGGCGCATTTTGTTTCGCTTCTGAAAATCCGCAAGCTGCTTCCCAGGCAATATCTCGTCCAGCAGGGCGACGTATGCCGCCACGAGAGCTATGTTTGCAAAGGTTTCCTCCGTTCCTTTTGTATGGACGAAAGGGGCAACGACCATACCCTGCATTTTGCGATGGAAGACTGGTGGATCTCCGATTCCACCAGTTTCCATTTACAGGTGCCTGCCACCCGGAACATCGTCGCGCTCGAAGCCTCGGTTTTACTGCAAATAGAAAAGGACGACCTGGAACAGCTATACAAAGACATTCCGGCGTTCGAACGCTTCTGGCGTATTCTCGAACAAAAAGGTGCCATCGCGCAGGACCAGCGCATTCTGAATGCGATTTCGATGACGGGTGCCGAGCGGTACGAGGCGCTCATTGCCAAATATCCCACCCTCGAACAGCGCATGCCCCAGCGGTACATTGCCTCGTACCTGGGCATTACGCCCGTATTTTTGAGCCAGATCCGCAAGCAGTTATCGAAGCGGTCTTAAAGAAGTTGAAGGGTTTTTATTAAAATAGTTATACGCCCTGCCGCTGACCGGCCCGGTACTTTTGTAGTCAAAAAACAAAGTATGGAAACGATCAGTAAAACGATATTCGACCCCCTTGAAATACGCGGCAGAAAACTGGCTAACCGCCTTGTGGTCGCGCCTATGACCCGCGTGAGTGCTACACATGCGGGCGTACCTACGCAGGAAATGGCAGATTACTATGAAGCATTTGCCGAAGGCGGCTTTGGCATGATCATCACCGAAGGTACTTATACCGACGAATTGTTCAGTAAAGCCAATCGCGACCAGCCGGGAATCGTGAATGCGGAGCATATGCATGGTTGGAAGCGTGTCGTGACGGCCGTGCACCGGCACAATGCGCTTATTATTAGTCAATTGATGCACGGTGGGGCATTGTCGGAAGTAACGGGGGCGACGATTGCACCTTCGGCTGTACAACCGGCCGGTTTGCGGTCCACTGATAACTCGGTATCGCCCAGCCCGTTCCCGATGCCACGCGCCATGCAAACGGAAGATTTGAATGCGGTGAAAGAGGGTTACGTTCGTGCCGCATTACTTGCACGGGAGGCGGGTTTCGACGGGGTAGAACTGCACGCGGCGAATGGTTACCTGTTCGACCAGTTTATCACGCCGCATACCAACCTCCGCACCGACGAATATGGCGGTAATGAGCGAAACCGCTTGCGTTTTTTGATGGAAGTGTACCAGGCCGTGAAGGCCGCATCACCCGGCGACTTTATTGTAGGCATTCGAATTTCCGAAAGCAAAGTCAACGATCTTACATACCGCTGGCCGGGCGGTTCCGAAACGGCACGGCGTATTTTTGAAGTGCTCGCCGAAATAGACCCTGACTATGTGCATATCGCAGCCGAAGGGGGCCGATGGGAGCGTGAATGCAAGTATCCCGATGGAAGCTCTTCGAATAGCATTGCCAAAAGCCTGCTCCGATCCCCTGTGATCGCGAATGGCGGAATGCATGATGTTGCACTGGCCGAAACATTGCTGAATAACCATGCGGCCGACCTCGTATCGATCGGCCGCGCAGCCATTGCATCGCCTGACTGGCCTAAGCGGGTAGCGGCGGGAGGGCCGGTGGTGCCTTTCTATAAAGAGCTGATCAAACCCAGCCTTACGCTCGCGCATACGCAACGCGTGAAGGAGCAATGCCATGAGTCGACCTTATGCTGAGCGGGCCGGGGTTTATCTGGAAGCGAAATCCGGCCGTTCGAAAACTTCGTTGACCGGTCGGGTTTCAATCCACCAGATTTCATTCAATGATGAATCGTAGTATTTTGCGAGTGGCCCTTTGAGTAGCATTACCCGCTTAATGTCCTGTTTTTCGGGCATCAGGTTGCTGCTTGCGCCGTAAACCTGGCGAAAGCCGTCGAGCAGATAGGGCTCGTCTTTGAGTCTGGCAGGCTCGAAGGATTGAGCGTCTTTAACTTCAACATTACCTTTTACCAGCGTGGCTGGTGGCGCATCGCGGTGAAGCGGGAAGGTGAGATAGACAATCTCCGTGCAGACATTAGGCCCGTAGTTTCGTCTTTCCTGGTCTCCGGTCAGCATATAGGGATAGTTCTTAAATGCCTCATTAATTTCGCGTGGTGTGGCTTCTTTCCCATTCAGGAACAGTTTTGTATCGCCGTCATAGCCTAACAGATTTTTTTTGCGATCGAAATAGCCGCCTTTGTAGAGCGTAATCACGTCTTTTGACCATCGGTGGGTTTGGATATAGTCCGTCCGCAGTTTCATTTCTTCTTTTAGCGGTTCTGCATTTTCAAGAAGGAAAGCTTTGAGCTCCGGGCGTATATCACGTAGATTGTATCGATCGTAGAATGGTTTTGAGGAAACGCCATACCATTTAGGCTGCAGTTCCGGCATAGTGCTTTTTTTTAGAAAGTGGTAGGGGAACGTTTCCCCGAAGGTGAATCCTCCATGGTAAACCTCGCCAGAGATGAATCCAAGGTACCCACCTTCACCGTTTAAAAGCTCATAATTGTACTCGTGGCTGACGCCTGCTTCGGGTTTGACGGGCAATTCTATGAAGTAAAAACCGTCTTTATCTGTTTTGATCGTTTCTATGTACACACCATCGTGTGTAATTTTTAAAGGTAAATTGGAAACTGGTTTGCGGGTCTCCGCATCGAGGAGCAAGCCGGATAAATGCAGGAGGTTTTGAGGCTTTCTTTTACTAACCTCGGTAGACGATCGATAGAAGTTTTTCACTTTCTTTCCTCGGGGTACGTCCCACCGGAATGCCGCCAACATCACCGCCAGCAACGGCAGAATAAACAGAAAACACGCCAGCAACGCCTTTGGGCTGGCATTTTTGTTCATCATTACAATCCGCTGTTTCAAGGAGTGGTAACCAAACTGGTTCACCAGCGAGAACTCCGGGCCGATGGCCGCTTTCAGAAGCAGGTATTGATACGCTTTTGTATCGGGGTGGTTTTCCAATACCTTCTGGTCGGCAATGTATTCCAGATTCTGACGGATGGCGCTGCGGATTAGCCACGCAAAAGGGTTGAACCAGTTGATAATGCACAGGATTTCCGACCAGATCACGTCCAGCGAATGCCACTGCTGCACATGGATGTATTCATGCAGGATCATGTCCTGCAACTCGTCGGGCTTATGCAGATGGGGGTTGTAGAAAATGGCTTTCCCGAACGAGAACGGGCTCATGTCGAGGTCGAAATGAAAGATTTTTACGCCGTCGTTTGAAGTGAGCCGGGACTGTGAGCGGATACGGAGATAGGAGCGGATGTGTGCTAATAGGCGTAAGGTCATGACGGCCACACCGGCAAGCCATATGTGCAGCATCCAGTCGGTAGCGCTCAGCGGCCACGAATCCGCAGCAGCCACCGGCTCGCCGGGAAGATCCATTGGGAAGGCTGCTGTTTCAGGTGCGGCTCTGTGCGTGAGGGCGGGTACGCTTTGCACAAACACCCGCGCAGGACTGGGCTCGGGCGAAACGAATTGGTTGATATTAATGAAGGGGATCGAGAGGCAAAGCATCGAGTACCAGCGGAGATAATATCGGTTGGCATCGTAAAACGTAAGCTTGCGCAGTATCCAATGGTAAAAAAGGGCGATCACTGCGAGACCGACCGACAGTTTGAGCAGGTAATCCGGAAATGCCGACATAGCTGAGAAATTTTGGATGAATTACTTCTTTCCTTCGATCAAGCCGATGATCTCCCTCAGTTCGTCGGCCGAAATTTTGTTCTTCTGCGCGAAAAAGCTCACGAGTTCCTTGTAGGAGTTCTCGAAGTAGTCTTTGACCACGCTTCCCATAAACTTTTGCTTGTAAGCCTCCTCGCTGATCGCCGGTGCATACAAATAGGCATTGCCAACCAGCCGGCTATGGAGGTACCCCTTCTTTTCGAGGTTTTTGATGGTCGATGCGACCGTCGTATAGGGTGGGACGGGAGGTGTCATAGCCTCCATGAATGACTTTACGTTTCCTTCGCCGGTTTTCCACACCGCGAGCATGGCGTCCTGCTCCTGAATTGTCAGTTTTTCCATAACTACGATCTTTTCGTAATTCTACGAATGTTTCGTAGTTATGTCAAATATTTCAACTAAAAAATTAATCGAAGGCGTGTAGCGGATTAGATACCAGGGTTCTGGCTTTTGTAAAACTGGACTTTCTTGAACATTTCTATCAATGTCGAAACTTTCAGCTTTTCGAAAATGCGTGCTTTGTAGGTGCTGACTGAACTTTCGGTAAGGTTGAGCTTGATGGCGATTTCTTTGGTCCAGTAACCTTCGATCAGCATGTCCATTACTTCCAGCTCCCGTTGCGAGAGGTGTTCGAGCGGGTTTTCCCCATTAGGTTTGTTTTCGAGGGTGTTGCGCAGCAGTTGCTGCTGAACGGCCGTGCTGATGTAGTTCCCGATTTCCAGCATGGACAATATCGCCTTTTTGATTTCTTCCTGAGAGGCATTTTTGGAAAGAAACCCATTGGCGCCCGCTTTGATATAATGCAAGGCATAGATCTCTTCTTCCAGGCTCGAAAAGATCATAATCAAAACTTTGGGCTGCACTTCCCGGATTTTCGGGATCATGTTGAAACCTTCGCCGTCGGGAATATTAATGTCGAGAATAACCAGGTCGATCTGATTACCGGCGAGTTGGGCGAGTGTCTCACTGAAAGAGCCAGCTTCATGAACGACCACCGGGTTCAGTAAATCGAGAATTAAGAACCGGGTAGCGAGCCTGACAATAGCATGGTCTTCAACCAGTAAGATTTTTTTCATTTTTTTAAGGAGGACTTGTATTCAGTTTCGGACCGGTTATAACTTTTTGGCATTCAATGGCTATCAAATAAATGCAGTAAATATTAAGTAAAACTCCTATTATTTAATGTAAAACTTATTCAGCGGTCTGTACAAGTTTACAGTTATTTAACCGGTTCGGCAAAAAAAGTTTTACTATGTATGCCAAAATTTCCGGGTTCAGAAGCGTTCAGGCTATGTTTAAACTGCATTTCCGGCTTATTTTAAGGCCTTGCTATTCATCGTGCTTCCCGCGGTCGTAAGTTTTGGTTAGAGTTTGTTTGAGTTATGTTAGAGAAATTTCTACATTTACGTGTAGCGACAGATGTGTAATATTTATTCTTAAATTCGCATCTTTGAATTGCGAACTAGTTCCAAATCTGGAATAAGTAGAATTATGACAGTTGCGACGGAGGCTAAATGCCCGGGTTCTGTCTGCCAATCAGCCAATTTATGAATATACTCATTATCGAGGACGAGCCGCTAACCGTGCTGGGATTAAAGCAGAAGATCGGTGAGATCAATCCCGCAACGACGGTCGACAATACATCGTCCGTCGAAACAGCCTATGACCTTGCAAGCCGTAACATTTACGAGCTGATCATTCTCGACATCGATATCAAGGGTAAAGCCGGCGCAGGCGTGGTGGAGCGGATGAAGGCACTGTATCCCGGTACCGCCATCCTGGTTATTACCGACCTGGAAGAAAGTATTTACGGCCTGCCGTATATGAAGGCAGGTGCGGACGGTTTCCTGTCGAAACTGGCGTCGTCGGCACAGTTCGATGAGGCGATCAGGGCAATGATGGTAATGGGCAAATATGCGAGTACACCTTTGCAGCAACAGATTATCCAGGAAAGCCAGATAAGCCGTTCGGTACGGTATGTGAACCCGTTGATGAGTATTTCGGACAGGGAGCGGCAGGTAATGAACCACCTCATTGCCGGGAAATCGACCGGAGAAATAGCGGCTATTCTGAATATCAACAAGACCACTGTCGGGACGCATAAAATGCGGATACTTAAAAAGATGCAAGTCAACAGCCTGATCAAGCTGATCGAGAAGGTGACCATGCTGAGTTGATCAATACATAAAGTGCTGTCGTTGAAACCTCGATATATTTCTACAAAATAACAAGAATCTCTTTTCTGATAATATTTCTAATATTGTACGAAATAATATTAAAACCCTGTCTGTATCGGTTAGCACTTCTATGAAATTTTTATGTATTGAAGATCACCCGCTCATTTTGCTGGGGCTCAAAATGGTATTTGCCGAATTCTACCCGCGAGCCGTTGTCAGCCATGCCGAGACTTTCCAGGGGGCACTCGCGACCGTCGAACAAGAGCGCTTCGATTTGGTCGTTCTGGACATCGACATCCCGGGCGGCGAGAACGTCAGGATGATGAAAATGCTGCGGGAGAAGCAAGCGGGCCTGCCGATCCTGATCCATTCCGCATTTGACGAAAAAGTATATGCATTGCCGTACCTGCAAGCCGGTGCCGATGGGTTTATATCCAAGCAGGCGCCGCAGGAGGAGTTTCTTAACGCCGTGCAAGCCATCCTCGATCACGGCCGTTACGTGAGCTACGACGTCCAGCAGATTTTCCTTTCGAGTTTTACCGACGTAAGCGGCCGCACCACGGGCGGTAATCCGATCGTCTCGCTCTCGCCCCGCGAGCGGCGCGTGATGCAGCTGATGACGGAAGGCAAATGGACCAAAGAGATCGCCGCGATCATGAATCTTAAAGAAAACACGATCAGCACCTACAAACGGCGTATCTACGACAAAATGGAGGTAAAGGACCCGATCGAATTGTCAAAAAAAATAGCGTTGTTCAGGTGAGCAACGCTATTGGGTAGGGGGCCGTTATGTGTTTTGACCGCCGAACGCGGTCAAGAATCCTATTTCGCCGGCTTCTTGAATATCGCCGGATCCACTGGTGTATTTACTGTTATTTTGTTGGTAATGAACGACATGGTGCCCATTTGCGGGTTGCTGATCTCCATCGTATTCTCAAATTTCACACCGTCTACCTCTTTGTAATCCGAAAGGTCGATTTCACCTTCATTGCCATTCATCGATACTTTTACTTTGGTCACCAGATAGGTGCCCGCATCCACAAATTCATCGATTACCTGGCCGTCGCTCGTGGTGAGTTTCAGGTGGAAAACGTCTTTCTTGTCAACGGATTCCTTGCCTACGAGTTCTACCTTATTGCCTTTTTCCTTATAATTGACGAGGCCGCCGAATGGATCGAGTGAGCTCAATTGTTGTTTCAATTGGTCGGCCGGCATGTCTTCCGGTTCCCCGGTACCGCCCATCATGGTCGGGCGGATCATCCATCCCTGGCCGTTATCCACTACCTGGACCATCGTATTGCCCATTACGGTAGATTCGTTGCGAACGGATTTGCCTACTACCAGCGTCGTTTTGTTCGGTATTTCCATGCCTTGTACGGCCAGCGAACGATCGGTGACCACCGTATTGACGGCCTTGATTTTGTCGAGCCCGCCGAGGGCGGCGACGTGTTTGTCCACGATTTCATCCACAGTCTGCGCGTAAGAGGCAGCGGAGACGAGTGTCACCGCCATTGTCCAAATTAGTTTGTTTGTTTTCATACCGAAGTTTGTATTTGAGTTTAAACAGGCTTGTGTAAGTTTCATTGAATCTGGCATGCGCCTGGCGGGGCGCGCCTAGCGGGGCGCGCCTAGCGGGGTGCGCCTAGCGGGGTGCGCCTAGCGGGGTGCGCCTAGCGGGGTGCGCCTAGCGGGGTGCATTTCCGCCACCTCCTTGTTGTCCTCCGCCTCCTTGTTGTCCGCCGCCATCGCTTTTCACGTCGTCGTTGTTGACAGACTTGGCCTTTCTTTTCGGCTGATCCATGGTCATTTTACCGATTTTATAGGTAAATGTCAGACGGAACCCACGGTTGTAAAGATATACATCATTGACCTGGTTGAACTGCAAGGAAGTCAATTCGGTATGCATTTTAAATCTTTTGCTCAGGAAGTTTTCAGCAGCAAGTCCGAGGCTGGCCTTTTTGTTGGCGAATTCCTTCTTCACCCCGATTGTGTAAAAGCCAAAGCCGCCCTGCTTTCCTTGCAACTGGATCTGCTGGCCCTGCATGAATCCGAATGCCTGCGCGCCCCAGCCGTTTCCGAAAGTGGCCTGTGAGAAGATACCACCGCTGACGTTCACACCGTCGTTGTCGATTTCCTGCGAAATACCATTTTGTCCGAGTGTCTGGCCGGTCAGTTTGGTATAGAACACGTTCGCGAAAACGCCGAAGTTGATCTTGGAAGTAGCGGCGATATTGGCGAAAATGTTGGCTCCGTATGCGTGCTGTTTACCAATGTTCTCGTACGTGGTCACAATCGCACCCGCGAGTGAATCCGAAGGCTGGCGCACCTGCGAGATCGCATTGTTGGTAAAACGGCCGAAGAACGTCGCATTCACGTAGGTTTTCTTGATATTCTTGCTCAGGCCGAGCTCGTAGTTGTTGGTCAGTTCTGGACGGAGTTCCGGGTTACCGACTGTGATATTCTGCGGGTTGGCCGAGTTGAAGTTCGGGTTCAATTGTTGAAGGCCCGGGCGCTGGATGCGTCGGTTGTAGCCCAGTTTCACGGTTGTTCCCTTAAATGTCTTTGAAGCATTCACGCTCGGTACAAGCACGCCGTAGTTACCCACACCCACGACACCCTCGTTGGTGCTCGCATCGATAAACGTGTGTTCGTACCGCAAACCACCTTTCAGTGTATAGCGCTTTTTAGTGGTATAGGTATAGGACGAGTACGCTGCGGCGATGTTCTGGTGGTAAGTCAAATCTCCGGCAGGCTGATCGGTTTCGGGGCGGTAATCGCCTGTCGGCTCGGCTGTCAGGAAGCTGTATTTGCTTTTTACTTCCCGGAAAATGCCTTTTCCGCCGAATTCGAGCATCTGGTTTTTCTTGATAGGCGTCTGGTAATCCGATTGAAGCGTAAATTCCTGGTTAACGCTCTTGTTGAGGTTGCGCTGCCGTGAAGTCAGTTCCTTTTCTTTAAAAATGTCCGCGTCGAAATCGTTGGTAAGGTCGTTGCGGCTGTACAGCGTCGAAACGCTCCATTCCTGCTGCGGTTTGAAGGTATGCAGGTAGTCGACATTCACATCCACTGTTCCCGAAAGGTTATCTGCCGCCACGTTACGCGCGGAAAGCGCGTCCGGGTTGCCGGTTTTCGTGAGTAGGGTAACAAGGTCCTGCTGGTTCGAGAAGTTCCGTACACCGTATTTCACGCCGGCCGTCAGGCTCTGGTTTTTGGCAATATCGTAGTCGAAGCCCAGGTTATAGTTTCCAAAAAGCCCGTGGCTTGAACCGTCGCCGGTCTGGCGTGTGGTGGTCGTGACGTTTTCTACGGTGCTGGTTTGTTCGAGCGATGTTTTGGTAACCGTGTTATACATGCCCCGTCCGAAGCCACCGATCGTGAAACCGGCCTTTCCTTTGCGGTAACCACCATTCAATGCGAGCATCGAGCCGCGATTTCCTACGCCGGCGTCGATATTCAGGTTGAGGCCTTGCAGCGAGTTCTTTTTGGTGATAATATTGATGATCCCGCCGGAACCTTCCGCGTCATATTTCGCGGACGGGCTCGTGATTACTTCCACGGATTTAATCTGGTCGGCCGGGATTTGCTTCAATGCGTCGGCCACGCTGTTGGCGATAATGGTACTGGGTTTGTTGTTGACCAGGACGCGGATGTTCTGGCTGCCACGAAGCGAAACGTTTCCGTCGAGGTCCACGGTAAGGAGCGGAACCTTGCGCAAAATGTCTGTCGCATCGCCACCTTTCGCCGTAATGTCTTTTTCTGCATTGTAAACGAGCCTGTCCACCTTTTCTTCGATCAGCGCGGCCTGGCCCGTAACGGTTACCTCGTTCAGGGTTTTGGTGTTGGAGCCCAGGCTGATCGTCCCGAGGTCTACATCCTGGCCTTTCGAAAGCTTGACATTGTCGATCGTCTTGTTGGCATAGCCAATGAACGAGATGAGCACTTTATAATCGCCGGCAGCGAGCTTATGGAGCGCAAACTTTCCTTTTTCGTCGGCTACTGTTCCGTCGACCGCCTTGTTGTTGGCTTTATCGTACAACGCAACACTCACAAATTCAATTGGTTTGGATGAAGCTGAATCTACAACGGAACCGGAAATCTTGGCCGATCCCTTTGGGCTTTGGTCGCCGGCGGTTCCCGGCAGGGCTTTGGGCTGGCTGCTTCCTGCGCCGGGGAACTGTGCAAATGCCGGTGATAGGAGTGAGCTGGCAAGGATGGAAACAACGAGGAGAATTCTTAGCATTTTCATGGTTTTGGTAAATGACGCAACAAAAATGGTTGCACGTACGCAAGCCTGAAAGGAAAATATGACAAAGGCCGGATTATGGGGGATGGACGAATGGATCGGCGCGATGGGTGAAAGGGTTTATTTACTATTTCTAGTGTTTGTGTAGAAATTGTGTTAAAAATATTAACCCTTTGTACCAATATTTACTACAAAAGCGATTTCTTTGTATAACAATTATAGCACCCCTCACGATACTAAGTTCACTGAAAATCCCAAATCTAACCCGGTGGTGAATTATGATCTTGCAATGGATCTGTGTCATGGTTCTGACAGTAGTGTCGCTGCTGGCTTTTTTTCTGTGGGTGCGGGACCGTTACTTCCGGCTCGATCTGGCTAAAAAGGAACTGGAACAACAGGTGGAGGACCTGTCGCGACGGCTTGAATACAGCAATGGACTCAAACAGAAGATTACGATGATGATCGCCCATGATCTTCAATCGCCCCTGCATTTTCTGAATGTCCTTTCCGAACATGTGTCGCGTTTTGCGGCCAATAACCAGCTTCCCGAAGTGAAGGCGGGTACGGAGGAAATCAAGAAGGCAACCGGTAATATCCATGCATTTGTGAAGGAGGTCAACCTCTGGGCCCGATCGCAGCACGAAAACTTTCATCCTGCGCAGCACTCGTTTTCGTTCAACGAGCTGGCGGGGGAATTGGAGCAGTTTTTTGAAGATATGGTGCTGCTCAACAAGAATGTGCTGGTGGTGGAGAGCGAGGAAGATGTTTTCGTTTATACCAACCGTGATATTCTGAAAGCTATCCTGCGAAACCTGATCGATAACGCCAACAAGCACACACGCGGCGGGGAAGTAAGGCTGGCTTTTACCCAAACTGAAAACGGCCCCGTGCTGTCTGTTTCCGACAATGGAAGCGGGATGCTGCCCAGCGAGCTGCAAAAAATCCGGCGGCGGCTGTCCAATCCGGTGGTCAATGCGCCGGTGGAACCCAATAGCCGGCTAGGCTATCAGCTAATCGCAGATTTCGCGCACACGCTCGGCTTCACGATGTCTGTCAAAAGCAGCCAGGGAGCGGGTACATCCGTACGTATAGAAGGGCTGGTATTGCACAGCCCATTTACCGCCCGGCTGCATTCAACCGAGGTTATAGGCATCTGCCAGCCTGACTAGCGCACTCTTGTTTTCAATATTGAGCTTCTTGAATATTCTTCGCTTGAATGTATTCACCGACGTATATTGAACTTGTAGAAGTTCGCTGATCTGCGTCACGGAGTAATCCTTGGCGAGATAAATCGCTACCTGAAACTCCCGGGTAGTAAGCCGGTCGAAAGGATTGCCCGATTTGCCTGTTAGCGTGTCGTTGATCAGGATGGTGGCGAGGTTAGGGCTCGCATAGCGTTTTCCGTTCATGATGGTCGTCACCGCTTTCAGAAGTTCCTCCGGCGAAGAATCCTTTTCCAGGTAACCATGTGCGCCCTGTTGCAGCGAACGTTTCCCGAAAATGCTTTCATCATTCATGGAGACCACGAGTACTTTGGTATTCACATGAAATTCCAGGATCCATTGCAGCAGGAGGGTAGAGTCCGTTTCCGGCATATTCAGGTCCAGCAGGAGCAGGTCGTAGGCATGCACGGCAAACTGCGCCTTGACCGACGCTCCGTCCCAGCTTTCGTCGATCTGGCTGTCTTTGAAATGGTTGTGAAGTGCTAATTTAAGCCCGTAACGTACCAGTGAATGGTCGTCGGCTATTAATATTTTCATCATTTATCGAACGTCGAGAATATAATCAACGGCAATATCGCAACATTTCCCGCGGTTCTGCAAATAAACCTCGGGGCTAAAATGGCCACACATCACGCATGCAGCATGATTTTTCGCCCGCTTCGGTAGTTCGGGCAGCTTCTCCGTTGTCCGGCAGGTTTCAGGAATGTCCGCAAACGGACAACTAAAATTGTGTTGAATCTTGGTTAAGTATTTGATTTTTAGGCTTTTGTATTGTTTTTGCTCAACTGGCGCGACATTTGTACGATAAAATGTAAACAAATAAACCCGTTTCCATTTTATGAGAAGGACTTATCTGGGAGAATTTGAAGAAATCGTGCTGCTCATGGTCGCCGTACTCGATGGAGAGGCCTATGGCGTGACGATCAGCCAGGAAATTGAGCAGACAATGGGCAGATTGGTGGCTTTCGGCACCGTTCATAACACGCTCATTCGTCTGGAAGAGAAAGGCTTTGTGCGCTCAGAGCTGGGTGGGGCCACCACGCAGCGTGGCGGCAGGCGGAAGCGGCTCTTCCGGATAACCGCATTGGGTAGCCGGGCAATCCAGGAAGTTCAGCAGGTCCGTGCCGAGCTCTGGAAGCAAATACCACCGCATACCCTGGCATTGGGAAAACCATGAAAAATCCCCCTGTTCCGCCCCGTTGGGCACGGCGGCTGTTCGAATGGCTGCATCCCGAAGAAACCCGCGAGGAAGTCGGTGGTGACCTCGACGAGCTCTACGACTACTGGTATGCCCGAAACGGGCGTTTCCAGGCCACGCTGCGCTATATACTTAATGTATTTTCCGTGCTGCCGCCGTTTGTTCGCCGTCGCAGCAGGACCAGACAATATTCCGGATCTTCCCAATTCAGTATGACCATGATCAGCAACTATTTCAAAGTCGCCCGGCGGAATCTTGCCAAAAACAAAATGTACTCGTTTATCAACATCACAGGGCTCGCAAGCGGCATGGCCGTGGCGATGTTGATCGGCCTTTGGCTTTATGACGAGCTTTCCTTCAACCGGTCATTCCCGCATCACACGCGCATTGCGCAGGTAATGCAAACCCAGAACCTGGGAGGCATTATTTCGACGCAGCAGTCGGTGCCCGCGCCGATGGGGAAGGAACTGAGGTTATCGTATGGCGGGTATTTCCGGCATATTGTGAGCAGCACGATGGAGGAAAGCCACATTCTTTCCTTCAAAGACCTGAAATTTAACAAGCGCGGCCGGTTTATGGAGCCGGGTGTAGCGGAAATGTTGTCGCTCGAAATGGTCGGCGGCAGCAGGGCCGGGCTATCGGACCCGGCATCGGTACTATTATCCGAATCGACAGCTCGCGCGTTATTCGGCGAAGGCGATGCGCTCAACAAGGTGTTGAAGATCGATAACGAGCTGGCGGTCAAGGTTACCGGCGTGTACCGCGACCTGCCGCACAACACGACGTTCGCCGGCATGTCGTTCGTCGCACCCTGGGAACTGTACATTACGCGTGTCGCCTATGGGAGTAGAAACAAGGATCAATGGAACAATAACTTCACCGAGGTTTTTGTACAGCTCGCCGACCGTGCGGAGCTCAAACCGGTTTCGTCTGCCATTGCACCGGCGAGGCTCAATAAGCTCACCGGGACCGATCGCGACACCCAGGCGCTGGTATTCCTTCATCCCATGGACCGGTGGCATTTGTATTCCAATTGGGAAAATGGGTTCAACACCGGGGGGCGCATCCAGTACGTCTGGCTATTCGGGATTGTAGGCGCATTCGTGCTGTTGCTGGCATGCATTAATTTTATGAATCTCAGCACCGCGCGTTCGGAGAAGCGTGCGCGTGAGGTGGGCGTGCGGAAGGCGGTAGGATCATTGCGGGGCCAGTTGGTCGGGCAGTTTTTCAGCGAGTCGTTTCTGGTGGTGTTTATCGCTTTCGTCATCGCCGTTGCACTTGCACAGCTTGCGATGCCGTATTTCAATGATATGGCAGATAAAAGAATGGCCATTCTCTGGGACAACCCGGTATTTTGGGCATTGACGCTGGCATTTTGTGTCTTCACAGGGCTCTTGGCTGGCAGTTATCCGGCATTCTACCTGTCGTCGTTCAAGGCGGTGAACGTGCTTAAAGGTACCTTTCGCGCGGGACGGTTGGCATACATTCCCCGGCAGGTGCTGGTGGTTGTGCAGTTTACCGTCTCTGTGACGCTGATCATCGGTACCGTAATGGTTTTCAGGCAAATACATTATACCAAAGATCGCCCGGTGGGTTACGATCGGACGGGCCTGGTGATGATCGATATGCCTACACTGGATATCCATAACCACTTCGAACCGTTCCGGAACGAGCTGCTGGAAACCGGCGCGATTGTGGAAGTCACCAAAACCACCACACCGCTTACCGAGAAACGACAGAACGAAACCGGTTTCACCTGGCGCGGAAAGGACATGAACCGCGACAGACCTTTCGTGACATTTGGCGTCACGGAAGAGTTCGGGAAGACGGTAGGCTGGAAAATCAAGCAAGGGAGAGATTTCTCGCGCGAATATGCTACCGATAAACTTGCGGTAATTCTGAATGAGGAGGCGGTTCGATTCATGGGCTTGAAAAATCCCGTCGGCGAGACGGTTATCTGGGGCAAGCAGCCATTGCATGTCGTCGGGGTGGTGGAAGGTATGGTGATGGAGTCACCCTACGAGCCGGTGCAGCATGCTATATACTACATCGCGCCATGGCCGGCGTACGTGGTCACAATGCGCTTACGCCCGGGTATGAGCGTATCAGGCGCACTCGCGAAGGTCGAAAAGGTATTTCGGAAATATGCCCCGGCCGTGCCGTTCGACTACCGTTTCCTGGACCAGGTGTACGAAACGAAATTCCGCGCAGAGGAGCGTATTGGCCAGTTGGCCGGTTTCTTTACGGTATTGGCAGCGTTCATCTCCTGCCTGGGGTTGTTCGGGCTGGCGTCGTTCGTAGCCGCACAGCGGACGAGGGAAATTGGTGTCAGGAAGGTACTCGGCGCTTCGGTATGGAGCGTTTGGACATTGCTCTCGCGTGATTTTGCTGTGCTGGTAGTCGTGGCGATGGTCATCGCGTCGCCGGTAGCCTATTACATCCTGACATCCTGGCTGCAAAAATACGAATACCATACCCGGCTTCCCTGGTCGGTATTCGTATGGACAGGCCTGGGCGCGTTGGCGATCACATTGCTGACAGTCAGTTTTCAGAGCCTTAAAGCCGCTCTGATGAACCCCGTAAAAAGCCTTCGTACCGATTGATCCGGCACTAAAACAATGTCCCTGAGTAGCTCGAAAACTTCGCGGGCAAGTCGGTTTCGTCGAGCATTTCTTTCAGGTCTATTTCAATATTGCGGATAATCGTGCTGATAGGCGTATCGTTCAGCAAGCCTTCGAAAGGGTTTTCGCTGATATCGCCTACATATTCCATAAACATGAAAACCCAGGAGACGATCATGTTGAAGGGGATGAGTAAAAACATGTATTTCTCGCCCAGGTCCACGAACTGCGGCAGCAGTCCGAACGGCAGCAGCGTCATGAAAATGAATATAAAAAGCATGGACGTGGTGGCGTACTGGCGTGGGAAAGGTGTGTTTTTGATCCTTTCGCTCTTGCCTTGCTCGTCATATAGCTTTGAAATAAGGTCTTGCAGCGCCACGTGCTGATAGGTATCGAGCGAGCCGGCGCGGCGGAGGTCGCGGATGTGCTGAGATTGCAGGTCTAATATCTGTGTCGCCTGGTTCTTTTTGTCCTTAATCGAGGCGAGCTCTGCTTCGGGCAGGTGTTTCGCAATTTCTACGTCGCAAGGCACCTGCGAATGCCTGAACGCCTTTCGCTGGCGTTCGCTCGCACGGTCGGTGTGTTCCCAGTTGGTCCGTTGGACCATCGTATTTTTCAATGCGTACAGCCATGCAATGTGTCTGTAAATGATGATGCGGTTCTCATGGGCAGCAGAAATGTTGTCGGAGTCGGGCGAACAGGTTGTAAAAGAACGTACCGCTGCGCTGAACGACCGGCTGTGGTTCGTAATGGCGCCCCACACTTTGCGGGCCTCCCAGCTGCGATCGTACGATTGATTGTTTTTGAAACCGACAAAAAACGCGGTAGCCGTACCTACGAGCGACACCGGAAGCCAGGGGATTGCCACCCATTTCCAGTTGAGATAATCATACACAAAAATGGCGATGGAACCCGTAGCGATCGAAAACAGGACCATTCGCCAGGAATAGTAGTAGACGATAACAGGTGAGAGGTAGCGGTTGATGTACATAAGGGAGCTATTGAGTGATGGGAGTGAGTAATTTCAGGCTCCTAAAATGCAAACAAATCGCTTCCGAGACAATCCTTATCGCGATTCGGCTACTTGTTTAAGCATATGCAGTGCCGTTTTCCAGTAAAATTCCATGTGTTTGAAGATTTCGAATGTCGGCAGGTTATGGATCGTGAGTGTTAAATGTGTTTGATGGCCGGCTTCTTGCAGGTCGAAGCGGATAATGGAATAGTTTTCCGGCAAGTCGGCAATGAGCGAAAGCGTACTCCAATGCGTGTATTCCAATACATGGGGCGGGTCTAGCCGGACGATTTTTCCCCTGTTTTCGAATGCCATCCCGTGCAAGTCGCCTCGTTCGAGCAGTGTTCCTCCTTCACGCCATTCGGTAAGGATTTCGACCGGCGTATCGAGCATCCATTGCCCGATCAGTTCAGGTTCGGTAAGTGCCGCCCATACTTTCGTGATGGAGGAGGTTATTGTTGTGTCGAGCCGGATCGTTTTGTTGTAGTCTACGTTCATTGTATTGCCTGGCCGCATTAGCCGAGGTTTTTCATTCCACTGGTCACTTTTTATTGGGCCTTCCAAAATACAACAAATACCCATCCGCATCCTTCACCTCGAACCCACGCAAATTATCGTCGTTGTCACAGATAGGCAGAAAGAACTCAACATTCCTGGATGCGAACTCGGCCGCGAGTGCGTCGGGATCGGGCACGTACATGTAGGCGTCCCAGCGCATAATGCCCTGTTTGACATCCCGTGTATGGTTTGGTACCGGTTCCACACCGACGGCTTTGAACATAATCATGGCCGCGCCGCGTTCGACGATCCCGAAGAAAATGTCGTCTTCGCTCGGCCCCTGGAATGTAATCTCAAAACCCAGGAAATCGCGGTAAAATGCCAGAGCGGCGAGGACGTCTCTGACGATGAAGCACGGGGCGATGCAGTGGATTGCCGGGTTGGTCATGGCGTAAGGGGAGATTAATGAAGGAATTTTTGCAACCAGATCAAGTCAAAATACCGGCCGTTTTTGTAGCCGGCCTGCTTGAAATTTCCACATTCCTGGTATCCCAATGCTCTATGGAAGTTCAGGCTGGCTATGTTTTCGGATGAAATGTTGACCAAGATACTTGATATTTTCAACATTCGGAGTTCACTTTCGAGCATATTGTAAAGGTTGCTTCCTATTCCTTTTCCGGTGAAACCTGCTTTTAGCCAATAGGTTAGTTTAACTGTCTGTGAAAAAGTGCTTTCGGGCCGGAAATGGTAAGCGTATCCAAATCCAATCAGCTCGCTGTCGTTCAATACCACATAACCCGGAAGTACGTGCCGCGCATTTAGCATATCAGAAATGCTGCTTTTTTCTAATGGAGCCTCGGAGAAGTAGAAAGTAGAATGGGCAATGTAATAGTTGATAATAGCTAAAATATCATCCGCATCGGTCGGGACGATGGTCCGAAATGTGATATTTCCAGGAGTCAAGATGGTAGTATTTAATTGGTAATAAATAGTTTAATTCAAATCAGAGATTAACAGGATTGAGCGTATAACCTTTATTTCTAAGTAATTGGATTAGAACCGTTTTGTATTGTAAATGTTTAAACCCTACGGCGATAAAACAATTTCCTTCCGACATCTTTTCTTCAATTTTAGGAATCCAGTGAACATTTCGGTCAATGGTTACTTTTCCGAGATTCACATGGACATCCTCGTTAAGTCTGAGCGGTCGGCGAAGCGTTTTGGAATATAATGCGAGGTCTTTTGCTTCCTCCGGAGCTTGCTTTTGCAAGGCTGTTTTATCATTAATTATATCCACCAGCATTTTGGCTATATTCCGGTAGCCCATACCATTTACAACATTGTCTACTTCATTCGGGTTATCCAATTGAAAAATGGTTTTATTTAATGCATTCAATCGATTCATTAAAAGTGCGTCAAATGGCTCATCCTGTTTGTTCTGCTGGCTCAGTTGGATTGTAAGAGCTACTTGCAGCATTGAAAAAAGATCAGCATCATGGGTGTGTGGCCGGATGCTCCCGTATGGCGACGCGGTGAAAAAGCTGTCCACGATGGCATATTCTGCCGGCGTGAAGATCGAGTCGAGTGGCGGCTGGGCAGTTTGAACCGGGGGAGGAGCCTCACCGATATGCGAGCCGCCGTTTTCAAAAAGTGCGAAATCACAGCTGGTAGCTATGCGCATTACTTGTGGAAAACTGTCCAGCACTGAAATGGAGGCTACATGATAAGTCCCAAACAAATAGGAAGGCTTTGCCAGCCCCTTCCCGCTGATCTCCCACAATACCGACTGACTCTCTTGTCCAAACACAGCCAGGGCGCTGTTCAGGATCGCAAACAGGGTGAGGAGTAATGCTTTTTTCATACTATCGATTTTCTGGTTGAAATGCAGCGTAGTAAACTACTATATTGGTGAATCAGAAACGTATTTCATGTCCGATCAACTGTTCAATCGCCGCGATCTTTTTGCCTATTTTATCGTTGCCGCTACCGGTGCGCTTTCCAACTTGCTGGTGGCCACAATTTTACAGGAATGGTTTACTATTTCCTATAAGACGGCGTTATTTGCCGGTTACTGGTTTTCGTTTGTAGTGGGTTATTTTCTGACAAGGTTATTTGCCTTTAATGCAAAGAATACGACGCAAAGCAGGCGGCAGATTGCCAAATTTATATTGGTTTCCATTCTTTCCTGCCTCATTACCGTTTATGGATCTGCGACGCTCTATGAGCTTTCAGAATCGTGGCCTGGTACGTTCACTTTTTTGATTCCTTTTTCTGTGAAGGAAGTGAATCTGAACAAGCTATTTTCACAGGTCGCGGCAATGGGTGCGAGCTTTTTGAGTAATTATATTTTACATAAACAATTTACTTTCCGGGACACGGGCTTCTATGACCGGCTGAAAAGGCTGCTACGAATCTGAACGGCATTTAGGCAGTACGTGACGGTAAATGTTACTCCGATTCCCCTTTTAACTGCAACGGGCAGCGGCAGATCCGATAACTTCCTTGCAGGAATGGTTGTGCAACGCCTATATTTATCCCTTCGAACGAACCTTTGAATGGAAAAAGAGAACGAATTGTTCGGCGTGAAGGAAATCGCCAGGCGCGCCAATGTCTCCACTGCTACCGTCGACCGCGTGTTGCACAACCGGACGGGCGTTTCAGAAAAAACCAAGGCGAAGATCAATGCGATCATCAAGGAGATGGACTACCAACCCAATATCCTTGCCAGCCGGCTGGCTTCCAGGAAGATCATTAGCCTGGCCGCATTGATACCCGACGTGTCGGAAGAAACGGATTTCTGGTCGGCCCCGCTGAATGGAATACGCCGCGCGGAGGCGGAGATGAAGCAGTATGGGGTGCAGGTGCAGGTGTTTTTGTTTGACCTGAATAGCAAGGATTCGTTTGCCGATCAGATCCGGCGCGTGCTGGATGCCGGTTTCCACGGAATCCTGATTTCCCCTTCCTTTATAGAAGAAACCCGGAAGTTTGCAGCTGAATGCGTACGACGGAAGATCCCGTACGTTTTCATCGATTCGGATATCCCGGACCTGCATAGCCTCTCGTACATAGGCCCGCACCTGCGCAAAAGCGGGTACGTGGGCGCGAAGTTGCTTACGTACCGCCTGGAACAGGAGAGAAAGGTGCTGATCATCAATATCTCCAAGGAGATCGATAATTACAATTACCTCGAAATCGAAGATGGTTTCAGGGCGTATTTCAATGACAATAACCAGCCGAACGAGATTGTGCGCATCGATATCCGCGAAACGGACTATCAATCGGTAGCGCGACACCTTACTTATGTCTTCCATCTGAATAAGGATATCGGCGCGGCGTTCGTCACCAACTCGCGGGTGCATACGGTGGCATCTTTCCTGAAAAACAGCCGCCGTACCCACGTATCGCTGATCGGCTACGATTTTGTGCGGGAAAACGTGGATTACCTGGAAGCCAATGTGATCGACTTCCTGATCTGCCACCGTCCCGACGACCAGGGGTACCGCGGCATGATGGCGCTTTACCAGACGCTCGTGGTCAATGCGCCCGTCACGAGGCAGAACTACATGCCTATCGATATTGTGACAAAGGAGAATTACGAGTTTTATCAGAATTAATTTTCTTGAAAATGGAAATTACAAATTCTTTTCTACCTTTACGGGCACGTGCCCGTAATCCATCAATCATTCATATTCCTCTCACAGCCAAACCCTTTTACCTTGGAAAACTTCAAAGAGAAATTTCTTAAATGGCTCAGGTCGCTGGGGCCTGGTATGATCACCGCCGCGCTGGTGTTCGGGCCCAGCAAACTCACTATTACTTCCAAACTCGGCGCGGTTTATGGCTATTCTCTGCTCTGGATCGTGGTTGTCGCGATTTTCTTTATGGGGGTGTTCACCGCCATGTCGACGCGCATCGGGGTAGCCACGAACCAATCGCTGCTGGCTTCGGTGAAGCAGAAATGGGGCAAACCCGCGTCGGTTGCAATGGGCATCGGGGTATTTCTGGTCACTACCTCTTTTCAGGCGGGTAATTCTGTCGGGGTAGGCATTGCGGTCGGGGAGTTATTCCATACCTCGCCCGTTCCATGGATTATCGCGCTCAATGCATTCGGCATTAGTCTGTTGTTTTTCAGGAGTTTTTATAAAGTGCTGGAAAGCGTGATGGTGTTGCTGATTTTCGTGAAGCTGTTTTCCTTTGCCACGACGTTCTTCTGGGCTAATCCCGATCCGGTCAAGATAGCGAAAGGTTTCACCACCCCGACGATTCCAGAGGGTTCGACAGGGCTCATTATCGCTTTCATCGCTTCGTGTTTCTCGATCGTGGGCGCGTCGTACCAATCGTATCTCATTCAGGAGCGGATCCGTATCAAGCCGGAGCTGCGTGGTGCCAAAAATGACAGTACCACGGGCATTATCCTGCTCGGGGGCATGTGCAGCATCGTGATCATCTGTGCGGCGGCGGTCCTTAACCCGAAAGGTATTGCGGTTAACTCGGCCACCGACATGGCTAAGGCGCTGGAACCGATTTTTGGAAGCAATGCATCCACATTGTTCCTGATCGGGTTGTTCGGCGCGGCGTTTTCGTCGCTGATCGGCAATGCGTCGGTAGGAGGGACCTTGCTGGGGGATGCGCTGGGCCTGGGTAGTAATTTCAGTTCAAAATCAGTGCGTTACCTGGTAGCGCTGGTGATGGTAATCGGCGCAACAATTGCCATACGCTTCGGCAAATTGCCGCTTGAATTGATCGTGTTCGCGCAGAGCGTGACGATTTTCGTGGTTCCTTTTATCGGAACTGCCTTGTATATGGTGGGCAACGACCGTAAGATCATGGGCGATAAAGTGAACAGCCCGCTGGTGAAAGTTGTGGCGGGTATCGGCCTGATCATCGTGTTCAGTCTGGCGGTCATCAATAGCAAAGAATTATTTTTCAACAATCCGCTTTTTAAATAAAATGAACGGAATCGAATCTTTTGAGGAACAATGGCTTAGCCCTTCCGATGCGCTGATCGAGGACATGAAGCGTATCGACGGCGACATAATGATCCTGGGAGCAGGAGGGAAAATTGGTCCCAGCATTGCGAGGCTGACCATGCAGGCCATCGAACGGGCCGGGCTCAGCAAGCGGGTGATCGCCGTGTCGCGTTTCAGTGAAGCGGGGCTGGTGCAAGAACTGAATGCCGAGGGGATCGAGACGATTGTTGCCAACATTTTGGACGATGAGCAGTTACAGGGGCTCCCCGAAGTTGAGAATGTGCTTTACCTGGCCGGACAGAAATTTGGAACCTCCAATAACGAGCCCTACACCTGGGCAATGAACACTTACCTGCCGGGGCGCGTGGCCGAGAAGTTCCGTAAATCGCGCATTGTGGTGTATTCTACAGGTAATGTGTACCCGTTCACACCGGTTGGCTCGGGAGGTGCAACGGAGGAAACGCGGACAGACCCGGTAGGGGAATATGGGCAGTCGTGCCTCGGGCGCGAGCGGATGTTCCAGTACTTTTCGTCGGTCTACGGCACACCGATCCTGCTTTACCGCCTGAACTACGCGATCGATTTCAAATATGGCGTGTTGCTGGAAGTGGCGAAATCGGTGCTGAACGGCAAGCCGCTGGATGTGACGATGGGGCATGTGAACGTGATCTGGCAGGGCGATGCGAATGAAATGGCGATCCGTTCGCTGCTGCATTGCGACGCACCTTCGAAAATCCTCAACATTACCGGTCCCGAGACGGTTTCGCTACGGTGGCTGGCCCGGGAGTTTGGACGTATATTCAATATCGAACCGCAGTTTATCGGCGAGGAGCAGCCTACGGCGCTTTTGAGCAATGCGGCGGAGTCGTTCCGCTTGTTCGGCTATCCGCGCACGACACTGAAGCAAATGATCGGCATTACAGCGCAATGGTTGCTCGAAGGAGGCAAAACCATTAATAAACCCACCCATTTCCAGGAGCGGAAGGGGCAGTTTTGAAGAGGTCAGGTGTTGTCAGGTTTGGTCACGTGTTGTCATTTGTAGTCAGGTATTGTCAGGTTGGTTAGGTGTTGTCATTTGTAGTCAGGCATTGTCAGGTTTGGTCACGTGTTGTCATTTGTAGTCAGGTATTGTCAGGTTGGTTAGGTGTTGTCATTTGTAGTCAGGTGTTGTTGGGGTGAAGTTCTTGATGGTTCATAGCAACCCATGACGACTACTTGACCCAATAACTAGACATGACTATACATAACTATAAATGACTATAAATGACTATACATGACCACAAATGACCACAAATGACTACAAATGACTTAATAACATGCCTACAAATGACTTAATAACCACGCAAGACCACAACTGGCGTTGTTTCCGATAATGATTTGATATATAGAAATTTAAGTTGGTTATGTTAAAGGAGAATATCAAAAAGCTGCTGTTTGACGGGACGGTGATTCCGGCGCATCCGCTGGCGCTCACGCAAAGGTTGCAGCTCGACGAACAGAAACAGCGCGGGTTGACGCGCTACTATATGGCCAGCGGGGCCGGTGGAGTGGCGGTAGGCGTGCATACCACGCAGTTTGAAATCCGTGAACCGGGAGTTAATCTGTTTGAAAAAGTGCTGGCGATAGCGGCCGAAGAAGTCGACCAGGCAGCATTGAAGCGTCCGTTTATCAAGGTCGCAGGCATTTGCGGATTGACGGAACAGGCTTTGAAAGAAGCCGAAATTGCTGTGAAGCACGGTTATGACCTTGGGCTCGTTAGTATGGCCGCATTCAAAACGCAGGATGAACACGAGATCATCGCCCATGTCAGGAAGGTCGCCGAGGTGATCCCGGTATTTGGTTTTTACTTGCAGGCGGCCATCGGGGGGCGAGTTTACAGCTACGATTTCTGGCAGCAATTTGCCGCGATCCCCAATGTGTATGCCATCAAAGTCGCAGCATTCAACCGGTACCAAACTTTGGATGTGGTACGCGCCGTGGCGCATTCGGACCGTTGCGACGAGATCGCGCTTTACACGGGCAACGACGACAATATCGTCGCCGATCTGTTGACGCCCTATTGCTTTGAAATTGACGGAAGGACCGTCGAGAAGCGTTTTGTGGGCGGTTTGCTCGGGCATTGGGCGGTGTGGACGGAAAAAGCCGTGGCGCTTCTTGCAGCTGTGAAGCACACGCTCGCGACCGGTTATGCCGATGCCGCGTCGATGCTCAGTACCAATATCGCCGTCACCGACATGAATGCCGCGATTTTCGATCCCGCGCACGCATTTCACGGCTGCATTACCGGCGTGCACGAAGTACTCCGCCGTCAGGGACTGCTGGACGGCATCTGGACGTTGAACCCGGACGAAACGCTATCGCCCGGTCAGTCCGAAGAGATTACGCGGGTGATAGCCGCTTACCCGCATCTGGTGGACGATGCTTTTGTAGCCCGTTTTCTGGAAAACGAGGTAAGTGTGCATTGACGGGATTATGGAGAATAAAATTCGGATACTGGGTCAGGGTAGCAGCCTGTTAAAGAGTCTGATCATTTGAAACATATTCCCAAACCATGATTTCCGGAAAACCTGAACATTTCTCCCGACGCGAATTCGCCCGCCGAGCGGGTATCCTGGCTGCGGCCGGTATGTTTGCGCCTGAAAACCATTTGCCTAACCCATTTCCCACGCCGGCCGTGAAGAAAATCAATATCAAAAACGTCAGTTCCAATTTTGAGCGGGAGCCATTGAACCCTTATCGTTTCAAAGGCAGCGCCATTACCGACAGCTGGCAGGCCGTCGCGATGCTGGAATCCGATTCGGGTATCCGCAAGGTCGGGCTCGGTACGCAGGGCGTGTTGTGGTCGGACTCGAAGGTTTTTGCCGCTCATTCCGAAAGCGCTGGTAATGCATTGATGTACGCCATGAGCGAGCACGCTTTGCAGATGATCAAAGGAACGTCGTTCAGCGACCCGGTACAATTGCTCGACGATATTTTGCCTGAGGTACTCGCCTATGGCAAAAAAATCACCGGCAACCCGGACCTCCGGAAGACTTTTGCGTTAAATGCCCTCGTGTGCGTGGACAATGCTGCGTGGCTGCTTTACGCACAGGAAAACGGTATGAAGCAGTTTGATGAAATGGTGCCTGCCGCTTACCGGCCCGGACTTTCCTACCGGCACGAGAAAGTGGCCAGTATCCCTTCGTTCGCGGTTGGTACTTCGCCCGAGCGAATCAAGCAGGCGGCGGATGAGGGTTATTTTATATTAAAACTCAAAACAGGAGCAGCCGGGACGCAGCAGGAGATGATCGAGAAGGATATTGCCTTTCTGACAGCCGTGCACAAGGCGATCGGTCATTACGAAACGCCCTATACCCAAAACGGGAAGATTCCTTACTATTTCGACGCGAATGGCCGTTACGAGAAGAAGGAAACGCTGCTCCGCTTTCTCGATCATGCCAAAAAGATTGGTGCATTCGATCAGATCGCAGTGATCGAGGAGCCGTTCGAGGAAAGTAACGAAGCCTTCGTGGGCGACCTGGGCGTACGCGTGGCCGCGGACGAAAGCGCGCACACGGTGGAGGATGCCGCACACCGCATTGAGCTCGGGTATTCGGCGATTGCCGTGAAAGCCATTGCCAAAACGCTGAGTATGACGATGAAAATTACCCAACTGGCTTACGAAAAAAAGGTGCCCTGTTTCTGCGCCGATCTCACGGTGAACCCTATCCTCGTAGATTGGAACAAAAATGTGGCCGCCCGTTTGCAGCCATTTCCCGGAATGTCGGTAGGCTTGCAGGAAACGAACGGCCATCAATACTATAAAAACTGGGACAAACTCGTGACTTTCCACCCGATGCCGAATGGAAGCTGGACGAAAACGCAGAAAGGTGTGTATCTCACCGACAAATCATTTTACGCCGAAAGCGGTGGCATCCTTGCGCCTTCGGCGCATTATGAAGCGATGTTTGCTGGTTGATGGGCATGGTAAAGTTCGGCGAGGAAATCGAGTAGGTGCTTTTTATGCGCGAAAGCGGTTTGGTAAACCAGTAAATTGCAATGACTAAACGCTCCGAACATTGTTTGAATGGCCTCTTCATCGTAGGTTTCATCGAGGAAATAGGCGCCGTTGCTTTCCAGATATTTATCGAAATCCTGTTTCATTTCGCTGGTCATGTTGGGCGAATACAGGGGATTTTTTTGCAACTCGGTAAGTTGTTTTTTGAATCTGGTTTCCGTTTCCGATAGTTCCGCAACGTTAATTTCAATTTGTTCTGCCGGATTTACCAAGGTAAAAAAATGGGTTCGTTCCTCCATCTCTTGATAAATGAGATGGAGCTCTTCG
Source organism: Dyadobacter sp. (assembly GCF_017744695.1). Taxonomy (GTDB): domain Bacteria; phylum Bacteroidota; class Bacteroidia; order Cytophagales; family Spirosomataceae; genus Dyadobacter. The sequence continues at coordinate 455,304 of NZ_JAGIAS010000002.1, read as the reverse complement.
TTGGTTTTCCTTACTTTCCCAATGTTCGATATTAAAGGTTTTAGCTCCGTATATTTTTGTTGCTGACGGGCTGTTTGTGTAAAAAACTGATCAATACGGGTGTCGTTCTTTGCAACAATTGCGTGCACGGCAGCAAGCTCCTTACGAAGGTTTGGCAAGAGGAAAGCGGCATCTTCGGCGGTATATTTAATGCCATCGTAATCAAATGATTTAACCGGATATCGGCCTTCGTTGATGGCTTCGATGGTTTGAATATCTGATTCAATCGTTATTTCAAGATAGGCATTGTCCACCATTTCGTCATTGAACAATTGCGCCGGATTTATTACTACACCAGCATTATTTTCTGTCTCCGGAAATACCGGATTCTTGATATCGTAATACCCGTTAAATATTTCGCTGTACGAGTTCTGCTCGTAGCTTGATAGAAACGCTTCTTGAAATTCTTGATCCGTTTGAAAAACCATGTCCGATGCAAGGCCGGATCCGAAGAACATTTCATGGGTGAATGCCTGCTGAATGTCACCTATCTTCCGGAACAACTCATAAGCGCGCCGCGAGTCTTCATTGCGTGTAGCCTGATTGAGTGCCATCAGTTTTTCCACGCGATCTTCCACACTCGGGTGCGACGCCCATTGATCGGTAATAACCAATTTCGATTTGTTGTAACGGCTCAGGGATGATTCTATCTGCGGCAGTCCGTGTTGGAAAGTGAGGTGGTCTTTTTCAGCAAGGAATGTAAGGGCAAATGCATGCTGGACATAGAAATTCCGTGGTCCTGGTGCCTGGCGATGATAGCAGCCGGAAACCATGTTGTAGGCATAATCAGCGAGTTCGAAACGTTTGAGCGCGCTCGCGAGCGGTGCAGAACCCGCCACGTGGGCGGCCACTTCGTCGGCATGGAATTCCATTTCCCGCGACAAGGCAAAATAGTTGATATTGATGATGTTATAAGCCTTCCTTAATATCCATTGAATGCCTTTCACAACCCATTTTGCGAGAGAGGAAGAAATGGTAATGTAGAAGTTCGAACTTCCCCATTTTTCGAGCATGCCGTCGAACGATCCATTATCGTACAGCATGTTGTAAATAATATAATTGACATGATAAACATAGCTGCCCACTTTCATGCTGCGTTGCGAAAAGTGACCGAATTCATGGGCTAACACGGCTTTAAACTCGCTGACGGTAACGGAGTTGACTAGCCCCAATCCAATTTGCAGGTTCTTTCTGGTAGGAAGGAACATGCTCCAAAAACCGGAATCATAAAAAACGGAAGCATTAACTTCCGGGGACAGATAAACTTTTTTGGGAAAATCTGTTTGCACTTCCTGCACCACTTCGCGAAGCAATGCAAACAATTCGGGCTGGTCTTTCTCAGTGATTTCTGTAAGCGCCGACTTGTCGACAATATGCTTTTTGAAAATAAATTTGATCAGAAAGAATAAGACAAAGAACCCGACACAAAGCAATCCGATAGCCAAACCAAATGTGAGCCCATTAAATTTAATGTAGACTAGCGTGTAACCGCCCAATGCACACAAGCCTGTGAGTAGCACGGCCCCGCAAATCAGCAAAAAATAAAGGATCACAAATTGCGCAATAGCGAATGAAGCGCGAAGGGTGTACTTCCGGAAATTCACGGAAGTTTTGATGTGTTCAACTGGCATTTTAATCAGATAGGAAGGGTAAATAAAAAACCAATGCCATTGCGCGTCTAGTGCATTGGCATTGGTTTACAACTTAAATAAAATGCGGGAAATTATCGCCGTCAGATTTGTTTCAAAGCCTTAAAAATTTCGGCATGTGGCTGTTCTCCTTCGAATGTCCTCACCAGGTTTCCTTTTTTGTCGTAAATGGCAATGTAAGGAAACGAGCGGATCTGGTAATAACGCTGAACCAGGTAGGAGGTGCCTTCGGTGCCCACTTTGAAATTCGGATAAGTACCCAGGCTGTACTGGCTTACAAAAGGTTTCAGCATGTCCATGGCCTGGAACGTGACCATAACCACCTGCTTGTTGGCCACTACGCTGGAATTTTTCAGCAGATCCTTGGTAAAGCTCTGGCAATGTTCGCAATCCGGCGAGAAATAGATGAGTACCACCGGCCCAGCCGCCAGCTGCGACGAGGTGTATTGCTGGCCATTGACCAGCCTGATCTGAAACGGGGCTATTTTTTTACTGGTGGCCGCAACCTGGGCATAACCGCCAGACATGCCGACCATCAATAACAACAAGAATGATAACTTACGGAACATAGTACTTGGATCGTAAAAATGAGTCCGCAAGTTATTAATCTTTGAGGTATCAGAGGTCGGCGGAGCCGCTAACTTTTTCCGAAATATTACGCAACTGGCGGGTATGCCTTTTCGAATGGCAGACTACAAATTGCAGCCATTCCCAGCGGGTGAGGTTGGCGATCTGCGGGAATTCGAAATCCGTGCAGGTAAGTGTGAGGTCCTCGTTGGCCGCGATCTCGCGAATGGCCGCACGTTCGGCCTTGAATGCTTCAAGTAATTGCTGCTGATCATGTGGCGCTGCCGACGGGATAATGGACTCGGGGGCCTGATATTTAGCCGTAAAATCGAGGAATATCGATTCGATAACGGGTACATATTGCGCCACCGGGCGGTCGGTTTCCTCGGTCGAGCCGAGTACCGTCTCCGGAATGCCCGATTCCGACAGCAGGATGTGTTCTGTGACCTGGCCGGCCGTCCAGCTGCCTTCGAACGGCACGGTGTTTACCTGCCGGGGAGTCAACGCGGCGAGGATCGAGTAAAAATCCTGCTCGGTTTGATCAAGGTCGTGCAATAATTGTTTCCGGTCCACTGCTTCGTTTGTTTTGGCTTCGACGGATGATGATATGATTGACATAGCTTTAACGGATTAATTGATTGATGAATCTACTAGCTGCTTACTTTTCTAAAATGCCTTTCAACGTTTGAAGGCTCTCTTGCAGGTCTGCGCCGAGCATGCTGTCCATGATGGTGTTTGTCAGGTTCATCGGATAGGCGCTTTGTCCGCTCATTCCCCATGAAACTTTCGTTTGCGTCGGTGAAATAGCCTCGGTGGTCATTTCGGTCACGGCAACTCCTTCAAAAGGTTTGATAAAACGGACTTCGAGGTCGATCTTTTTACCCTCTTCGAGCACTTTGATTTCTTCTTCCCCTTTTCCTACATCGTCCTTCTGGCTGTCCCAGGCATACACAAAACCCACTGTGCCGTCGGTACCCTTGTAGTCCTTTTTCATATTCGGGTCCATCATGACCCACTTGTTATAATGTTCCTGGTTTTTAATGAATTTGACATAGTCAAAAACTTCCTGGCTGGGTTTGTTGATGGTGATCTCCCGCCTGACGCTGTACTCTTTGCTCACAAAAAGTGCTGCCACCAGTGCGAGTACAATGATGCCTGCAATGACAAACAGGATTTTCTTAATGATCTTCATTTCTGAAATGTTTTAGGTTATGGAATGAGTAATAAGTTGTTTATGAAATAATTGGGGCAAGGGCGGATGCGATCAGGCAGTAGCGAAAGCCTGCCGCTGCAATTTGTGGTAGTAGATATAGGAGACGGCGATCAAAACAAAACCGATGATAAAGCCTGCCCACATGTCGGGACCGTCGCCGAATGCGATGTGTGAGTAAAAAGCCCCGAACAAATCGTAAAAAATGCCTGCATAAGCCCATTCCTTGATTCTCGGATAGCCTGGAACGAGGATCGCAATGACGCCCAGGATTTTGGCAACACCCAGAAAAGGCACCAGGTAAGCCGGATAGCCAATACGTGTCACGTGTTCGACCGCCTCCGGTGCCGATATGGCATCGTACACGGCGCCAACGCCGACCATGACGGCCAGTAACCCCGTGACGACCCAGAAGATGATTCTTGTCTTTTTCATAGTTGATGTAGTTTATATGGTTATAGAATGGACAGGATTTAGAACGCTACCGGAGTACCCGGTTTCAGCATGACCGTCTTCCAGAATGGCCGCAGCATATCCGAAGTTTTCCAGCAGCCCGATGATACTGGTGCGGCACACTTCTGAACCTTCGCAACTGACCCGCAATACCTTATCGCAATCTTCGAGGTCGAAGCTGGCCTGGTAGCCGGTAAATGCAAGGCAAATCAGGTCGATTAGCAGTCTTGCCTGGCTTTGCTTTTCTACGCTTGTTTTGAATACCTCTACCATTTATTCCGATCAGTTTTGAAGGTGTTTTTGAACCACTCCGTCTGGCATTATTCCGATGTTACAAACTAAGCGGGTTCGGTCAAGAAAAAGGGATGTGATTTGCGACATTGTCAGGGGGTGATTGTGACAAAGGGAGTTAACCCCGCGTTGCACCGATTGATAACCCATAGCTTTCGCATGCTCAATCACGCGGGCTTGGAGCCGTTACTTCTGATACCTTGGCATTCTCTGAGCTTTTTGCGGGTATTTATTAACGGAAACAACGTGTCATGACAGACGACAGCGGAATGATCGGGCAGGTATTGGAAGCCACCCACTACCATGTATTGGCCGAAAGCACGGCGATGACGTACCGGGAAATATTGAAGGCCGTCCATCCCGACAAATGCAAACATCCGCGCGCACAGGAAGCCACGAACCATTTGATCGAAATCTTCCGGCATTTTACGAGCGGGTCCGGCTTCACCGACGATTCGGGCAGGTTCCTGACCAACGATCATTGGGTGCGCTTTCAGGGCGATATGCAGGTGGTCGCGCAGGCAAAGCGTAACCAGCAGGAAGTCGCGTCCGGAGCATCGGAGCATTTGCGGCGTTACATGCCTTACAGCTGGGATTCGGATTCCAGTTTTTGGTTTTCCCAAAGAGCGATACCGCTGTTGAACCTGACGTTGCCGCAGGACCATGTCAATTGGGTTGTTTCCCGGTTGCTGGAATTCTGTATGCTGCTGCACAGGCACACAGGGCGCGCACACCTGGGCCTCACGCCCGCGCAGGTCATGCTGGTACCCGAAACGCACGGGATCGCCGTAGCGGGTTTTTACCACCTTTCAACAATAAACGGACGGGTACAGACTATATCGGGAGCATACCGGCATTGGTACCCGGCGCAGATGCAGAGGGATAAAACAGCCACCGAAAATGCCGATCTGGAAATGGTGAAAAGGATAGGGGCTTACCTCCTCGGCGACCGATCGGGGCTGGGTACTTCTTTGCGGAAAACACACCACCGGGAGTTTGTGGATTTTCTCCTGAGCTCCGACGACGATTCGCTGGCTTGTTACGAAAGGTACCGCGAAATGCTCGACCGAAATTTTCCATCTCAATTCATACACTTAAATATTTGAAACAATGGGCTATTCCTCATGGAGTAATGACGCTTACGACAGCGTAAGCCGGGTACGCAGGACCCAATCGATTGACGACAACTTCACGCAAAACAAGCTGGGCGTGATCCATCCCGATCTTTCCCCGGACGGTGTCGATGTCCGTGAGTCGCGGGATTCGCAGTTGCATCCCGATTCGGTGCCGATCATCGTGGCGCTGGACGTCACAGGTTCGATGGGCTCGATTCCTGAAAACCTGATTAAAAACAAGCTCGGTGCCTTAATGAACACACTGATAGACAACGGTATTCTTGATCCGCAAATCATGTTCATGGCGGTCGGAGACCATATTTCCGACGATTATCCCTTGCAGGTAGGTCAGTTTGAATCCGGTACAATCGAGCTGGATGCCTGTCTTTCCCGGATTTTCATCGAGCGGGGCGGAGGCGGGCAGAACCGCGAAAGCTACCCGCTCGCATGGTATTTCGCGGCGAGACACACTTCCATTGATTCTTTTGAGAAGAGGCAAGAAAAAGGCTTCCTTTTCACGATTGGCGACGAAGGTTTCCATGATGTAATGGCTGCCGATCTGTTGCAGGCCAAATGCGGGTACCATGGAAGAGAAAATCTCCATGCGGCGTCGCTGTTGAACGAAGCGTGCCGTTCATACTTTGTTTTTCATATCCATGCCAATGAAGCCAGCTATCATAACGACCATTTTGTGTTTTCGCAATGGAAGGCCTTACTCGGCGAGCGTTTCCTCGTGCTCGAAGATCAGAACAATATTGCTGAGCTCATAGCCACCACGGTGGCACTGGTCAAAGGGGTGAATGCTGATGCCGCGATGCGTAGTTTCGATAGCAAAACACGGCAATCGGTTTCCAATGCGCTGGTGGCCGTCAAAGACTCACTCGTTCGCCGCGATCACGGCATTTCCGGCATTATCGCATTATAATGGGGAACGTTCAGATTGTCCTGGGAATGGGCTATGGCGATGAAGGAAAGGGTGTTTTTACGGATTACCTTTCCTTCAAGCTGGATCATCCGGTCGTGATCAGGTTTAATGGCGGCCACCAATGCGGGCATACCGTTATGCATGCAGACGGTCAGTTGCATGTTTTTTCAAACTTCGGTTCCGGTTCCTTCCGGGAAGTGCCCGTATTTTTTTCGCGGTTCTGTACCGTCGATCCCAAGGGCATTGTGAGGGAATCCGTGGCATTGCAACGATGGAGTGTCACCCCGGTATTGTTCGTGGACCCGCTGGCAATGGTTACCACGCCTTTTGACAAATTCTATAATGTAAGCGACCGCGCCAACCTCGCTCACGGTACCGTGGGTGTGGGGTTTGGTGCGACCGTCGAGCGGAACCAGGGGCCATATAAACTCTATGCACAGGACCTGTTTTTCCCCGCAGTTCTGGAACGTAAGCTCGAAGCCGTACGCGATTACTATCGGATCAGGTTCAGGGCCCGCGGGCTGGAAAGTTGTCTCGAAGCGCTGGAACTCGAAATCATGCGGTTGGACCAGTTTTTTGCGGATGTGGAAGCCGCCCGGGACACAGTCCGCCTGCTGACCGAACGCCGGCTGTTCGAAATGGGTTTTGAAAACTATATTTTCGAAGGCGGGCAGGGGATTTTACTGGATATGGATTTTGGTATCTTCCCGAACGTCACACGGTCGAATACGACGAGCCAAAACGCCTTTGAAATACTTCGCCGCAATGGCCTGCACGCGACTCCGACGGTTTATTACCTCACCAGAGCCTACCAGACGCGGCACGGCAATGGCTGGATGTCGGCTGAAAACTTTCCGGTTTCCCTGATTAACAACCTGCACGAAACAAACAGGCCGGAAGGGTACCAGGGGGCATTTCGGACAGGAATCCTCGATACCGACATGCTCAGGTACGCGTTGCAATGCGACGCCAGTTTTGCAGGCGACGCAGAAAAGCAAATGGTTATATCCTGCATGGACCAACTGACGGGTTATCAATACCTCTCGGGAGGGAATGTTCTGACCGCGCCAACCCGGGATTCATTTTTGAAACAGATTGCGCTTTGCGACAAGGTCTGGACGAACGACGGGCCAGGTTCCGAAACAATAAGGCAGTGGCGCTGAGGATTTTGCCCTTTGTCAATTATTGTTGCCTGAACATACTGGAAGGTATCGCAAATGGGTCGTACTTGTAATATGGTTAATACTTTTAATACTATTATAATGGCCAGGATAGCATCATTTCCGGCAATCCAGACGTGTTTCCACTCCGGCCGGACGCTGCTCAAATCCCCCACGCAGTGACCATGACGTTCCTCGGCCCGCCGTAGTCGCGGTGCTCGCAAAGGTAAATCCCCTGCCAGGTACCCAGTGCAAGCCGGCCGTTCCGCACGGGGATCATCACCGAACTTCCCAGCAGCGACGCCTTCAAGTGCGCCGGCATGTCGTCGGAACCCTCGTAGTCGTGGCGGTAATCGGGATCGTTTTCGGGAACGGATTTATTGAAATACATTTCAAAGTCCATGCGTACAGTCGGGTCCGCATTTTCGTTGATCGTCAGCGAAGCCGAGGTGTGCTGGATGAATACCTGGCACATCCCGGCTTTGATTTCGCTGATCGAGGGTAATGCATGAAGGATTTCCCCCGTAATAAGATGGAACCCGCGGCTTCTTGCTTTGAGCTGAATGCCTTGCTGAAACATTTTCATAGAATGCATGATCGCTGTTTAGCCCGCAAGAAAGTACAATTCCACCTATTTTTACATGTAGCGCATGCCCGGATACCCGAGTAATCTCCGCCAGAGGGCGATTTGCCCGATGATGTTCGCCTCCCGGTAAATCGAGAACGTGATCAGTTCATACAGCGACAATGAGAACTCCGGACCCATATCGATGCGCCGTTCCAGCTCTTCTTCGCTTACATTGCTCAACAGTTCTTTCAGGATGGGGGTGATTTTGTTCCAGTCGTCCTGATATGATGCGATCGACGGATATTCCACGCCGTCCTGAATACCCTTGAATTCCTTGAACAGTTCGTCGGCCTGCTGGTGCCCGTCGTAGCCGAGGTGCCGGGCGAGGTCGAAACGTTGCTCCACGAGCGCGCCTGCGAGCCAGCCAATATGGTTAGCCTTGGTATCCAGTCGCTTTTGGGTGTCCTCGCGGGAGATGTTTTCTGTTACAAAAACAAAAAAAGGCGTTTGCAAGTTGTACAGGCTCACAATGCCCTGCATGCGGGTGCTCTTTACATTTTCCATGTTTTCAGTTGAAGGTTAAGAGTGATTATTTTTCAGTTTCAATGACCGACAGGATGTTTCCGGCCGGATCTGTAAACCAGGCGATGGTAGGGCCGTTGCCCCGCATGATGTTGTCGGCGTCTGTTTTGAACCCCGGCCAGTCGTAACTTTCGAACTTTACACCTTTGGATTTGAGTGTTTTAACCACCTCTTCGATGTTCCTGACAGGGAAATTGAGGACGGTAAAAGTCGCTGGTTCGTGGTTCGGTTTTTCATACAGGATCACTTCGTAACCTCCGTGAATGTGCAAATGGAGAACCGGCATTTCCTGTTGCTGCGATACCTCTATTCCGAGTACTTCGCCATAAAACTGTCGCGCTTTGCTCAGGTCGTCTACCGAGTACCCGCTGAAAGCTTTCGTTTGTCCAAACATAGTTGTGTAGATTAGTTGTTGATTGAAATAAAAAGAATCTCAGGCCTCTTCGCTGACTGGTACGTTGTTGGTGTCATATTCGGGCGCTGGTTGGCGATAAACGAGCGACAACTTCCGGTACGCAGCCGATTGCATGGCGATCAGCGTTACAATGAGGCCGACAATACCCGTCACGATAAATAAAAGTGCCAGGCCGCGAGCCGTGCCGGTCCCGAACCAGGAGCCGATCAGCCGTACGCCGGCACCGGTAGTCATGAAGGGAATGAAAACAAACTTGGCAATAGGACCGATCATGAATGCGGTGATCGGCGAAGCGGCCTGTTCAATGCTTTGCGCAAACCCGAATACGCGCCCTTGCCTCTCGTGCGGGATCACCTTTTGAAGGATCGTCTGTTCGGTCGCTTCCACGACTGGGATCAGGCAGAGGTAAACGAACATGCCAATACCCAGCAGCACGATCGACGACTGAATGGGGAACACCATGCAAATCAGCCACATCACGATGTTGGCCCTGAACAGGGTTTTCAAAGGCATTTTTCCCAGGCCCCGCTTGGCTACCACCAGTCCGCCGACGATGAAACCGAGGCTCAGCACGCCCCACAGGGTTCCCCAGGCCTGCACCGATACGAGGGAGAGGCCGTAAGCGTCCATCAGGGACATGAAAACGCCCCCGAGAAAGTTGTTGAACGTGTTGAAGAAAATCAGTCCGAAAAGCCCCGGGACCATACCTACGGCGGCAATGGTACCACGGATATCGATGTGCTGCATGTGTGAATTGGTATGAACGACTTCTTTTTCAGGAATCGAAATGGTGAGTAAATGCAGGATCACCAGGACGCTCAGGCCCACAGCGAGCACCATCATCCACAACACACCCAGGTAACCGATTACGAGACCACTGAAAATCGACGCCACCAGGAACGATACCCCGTTCGCCGTACCGACCATTCCGTTGGCCTTGTCGCGGTTATCTTCGTCGATCAGGATGGTTACCACAGTGGATAATGCAATGGAGCGGATGTTTCCGGTAATCGCCCCGAAAAGGCAGAGCGTTATAAAAAGCCATAGGTTCACGCTCGAATCGTCTTTGAAAACAGCTTCGGGCGTGGAAACATAAACGATCAGGGCGAGGATGTAGAGCACCAGGGTGAGCGTGGCCGAGAGCATCATCGAGGTCTTTTTCCGGTACCTGTCGACGATTGACCCCAGGAAAAAGCCCGAAACAGCCACCGTTGCGAGGTAAACTCCGGCCATGACCGACGTGGCGAGTACCGACCGGGTTTCGAGATAGACCCAGAACGTGACGGCAAACCAGACAAACGTATTCGTAAGCGCGGCCGCCAGTGAGTTGGCTAAAACCGCATAAAACGTTTTCATAACGATATGGATTAATCACCGGATTGTCACCGGCTTGCGAAGTGTTGATACAAAAATACGGCCAGCCCGGTTTGTTTCCGGGGTGAGTATAGGACAATTTACGGGTGAAATGAGACAGGATTCGGGAAATGTGCCTATGGGAGCTTCTGAGGGCTATTTTTGAGAGCTTGTTGATATGACTCACAATGAGACTCACAATGAAATTTTCGAGTTATAATATCTACAACAAAGAAGCCCGACGGGTGCCGGGCTAAATGTTCAAGAATTTTTAAGCTACTTGGCTGGTTTATTCCAGAAAGTCTGGCTGGTCCAAAACCCGAAACCGAAGGCAGCTAGGACGACGCCTACAATGGTCATCCAAAATGTTATGTGCTCAAACTCAGTTGTTTGATTCTTTAACGTGTTAATTCGCTCGTTCAAGTTGTCGATAGCTGCGCTCTTGATTTTTAGCTGTTGCTTGTTATGGTCGATTGAATCGAGCTCGGCAGAATACACCGCGAACTTCCTCCTAATTGCGTCTTTCTCGCTCTTGGTTTTGCTTTTCTGCTTGATGAATCCTCTTTTCGAGTAACTCGATATCTAACGAGACAAATGCTACCTGTTCACGATATTTTACTCGTTCGAGTTCTAGATCATGACGTTTATTCATTGGATACACTATCGAAAACGCAACCATGACAATACCCAAAGTGAATGAGTATTTAAACAAGTTATCCCCGGAAATTAGGTTGGCTAAGGGCTCCATTACTATTTTTCGGAAAATGTCTCGGCGAGCTTTCCTTTGTTAGTTTGCAAGATATCCATTGATCCGTCAAAATCTTTTATCTTTGGTGCAATTTTTTATGTAATGTATCTACTTCTATATCAGTGACATTCAGTTGTCTTGCTGTTTCTTTGTCATAACTTCCGCAAGACTCAAGCGCCCACACTAGCCCGAGTATTCCCAGGCTCCGTACTCCTCTTGATACGACAGCTAAAAGGCCCTTTGATTGCAGATTCAATTTGACAACGTTTCGGTCGATGTTCTCGTTCAACCGTTTGGCACTCATCATAGAATTTCGAATTATTGTCCTTTAAGAAGGTGGCGAATCCGCGACCGACCGAAATGTCCGGCATCATTTGTTTGCCAGCCATGCCCTTGTCGGGTATTTGATAGCCAACTTTTTCAAGTGCCAAATATAGCCGTGCATACATTTCCGATATGACAGAGAAGTGGTCTGGCGGTAGCTTATGATAGTTGTCTTTATACCGTTCAATGAAATTGGGCAGAGCGGTTCTGTCGATTTTTCCATGGAAGCCCTTTTTGCGAATAGAAGGCAGCACCTCGCTAAAAAGCCATTCTTCAAATCGTTCTGCACTTTCTAATTGTGACTTGATTATTAGCCGATAAACATTCGGCTCATTGATCAAGGACATGTTTTGCATAGGCGTAAATTTGTTCGTAGTAGCGACCTCGCGTTTCACGATGCCGCTTGATTTACAGTGCCTTGCATTAGCGTCGTTAGTATTTGAATACCCGAGTACCTTCGCGACGTCAATTCCTACAAACCAGATTTTCCCGTCTATCTCAACGGTTCTTATCTCATTCAACAGGTGCTGTTCCTTTTGTTCAAACTTAAAAATCTGTACTTGCATATATTTAGGGTTTTGTTTCCTAATATATACTTGTATACATCGCGACCTTATCAGTTAATCTCAATATTATTTAACGGTCAAAAACAGCACCCGACGCATGAGAGGTTCGAACTCTCGTCTCCCCGGTCTGGCCGGGGCTCTTACCTATTCCGTGGGCCTACCCATCCATTACGAATGCGCCGGTGTGCTATTGCAAAAGTAATGGAACTTTGTAGCTTTGCCGAACATCGGTTTTATCTCTGATGTGGAGGTTACGTGTAGCAATCAACTTGTTGCACGCAGAAAGCCAGGTTTCTATGATTCCTGGCTTTCTGCGTGCTTGCCCAGTCCGATGTCTGCAAAATTAGTACGAGCAGCTGTTTACAGGCATAGTTCTCCTGGTTCGCACGTCAGCGACGGGTTGATAGCTATTCTTGCTTCATGAACATCCCTTAACCTGTCATAGTTATACGGGGCGTTTATCAACTTAATAGTTGTTGTATTGTTGACCACACTTACAATGTTGGGTCCATATGACAGGGTAACTGGCGGAAATTCTGTGTTGAATTGCATTGTCACCATTTTCTCGACGGTTCTCGTCTCCCCGATCGCCATGTCAAATGCAACAGGATTTGCCGCAGGAGAACCAGGAGGAGGCCATCCACCAGGGCCAATGAGATCATCATGAAGTGGTGGGTAGGGCGGGTAAGCCGGCGTAAGACTATAGTCCATAACCTCGTATCCTCCCACAGGCAGAAATGATGGATTAGCGACCCTCTTCACGTGAACTCTAATATTGTATTGCATAAATATGTAAGAGCGGCCCGATCCCCAACCATAAAATTTGGCGGCGTTAATTGGCAATTCAACATTTGGATCTGATGGGAAAACTGTCCTGACTACCTGTGAGGTATTGTTTCGCAAGAACTCCACCTTGACAATCTCAAATTCACAAGGAAATGCACGTGGTGTCCCATCGATGCGTTTGCAGTTAACCACTGGATCCGGATTGGGCAAATTGTGATCCTGGCAGGAAAACGCCATGGCTGTTACAAATACGGCAGACATAGCTGCAATCTTGATAAGGGAATAGTTTTTCATTTTGCAGAGCGGCAAGGTTGATAGAAGTTACAAAATAGAAGTAGCCGGCAACCAAATGTTAAAATGCCCAATCAGGGGCTTGCCACGTTCCTTGATTAAGTATCTGGCAATTGGCGTTGCTTTCGCAAGTTGATTCAGGTACAAACGACAGTTTTGCCTCTTGAATGTCTCTTCCGCGATTGTAGTTGTAGGGAGTGCCAGAAAGTTTGAGAGCCGTTGTGTTGTTCACGACTCCGATCATCATTTCCGCGTCATACACACCACCCAGAATCTCGTAATCGAAACCGAGGGTAACCAGCAACTCGGCTGTCCGTGTTTCACCCACTGGCATATCGAAGTTAACGGGCCTTTTGGCGGGAGAAAGTGGCAGGGTATTTCCCGCCGACTCCACGACACCGGGCTCGGCAATGATGTCGTTATAAACAGGCGGGTATCCGGGCACGATCGGAGCCATGCGGTAATACACCAATTCGTAACCACCCACCGGCTGAAATGAAGCGGGTGCAATCCGTTTCACATGTACGCGCACGCGGTACTGCATATACACACTCGAATGCATCGAGAGCCAAAAGTACGCCTGCGACGCATTGATAGGCAATGCAACCTTGGCGTTACCAGGTAGAAAGGTGCTTACTACCTGGTTGGTAGTACCGCGAAGGAACTCAAGTTTTACAATTTCAAATTCACAGGGGAACGCGCGGGCACCACCCTCTACGCGCTCGCAATTAGTAACAGGATCAGGGTCTGGATTGTGGTGATCCTGGCAGGAAAAAGCCATAACCGTTGTAAGGACGGCGGACAAGGCTGCGATTTTGATAAGGGGATAGCTTTTCATTTTGCTGAGTAGTAAGGTTGACAGAAGTTACGAAATATAAGTAACTGTAAGTCAAATACTACTCGTGCCAATCAGCTGTATACGTCCGGCAACAGAAGGAGACGGGTCTGCAGAAAATTTGTTGTAGTACTGGCTGGTAAAGAAGTGGAAAATAAGTAGGTTATGGCTCAGGAAAGGCTAATTCGATTTAGTTTACCGGTATTCATTAAAAAAGGGCTTTATAGGCCTCTGATTTATTAGCAATTCTTTTCCACCCACTCATATAGGTAATCTATTGACATATCCATGCTTTGTAGGTTTGTCCGAAGGTGCAGCGCAGGAATTTCCTTCTCCTGGTGTCGGAATACAATAGTTCGGAAGCAACCTGGGCACTTCCACTTTTCGTGAGAACCATCCTGATGGCGGTTCTTTTTGCATCCGTGCGCTTCAAGAAATCGAATCCAATCCTTTACTTTTATTGGCCTGTTATTCCCCAAATCTACGCAGCAGTTAAAATTGAAGTTTTTACCTGCTCTGGGTTGTCGAAGTCTTGCAGCACACCATTTTGGTCGATAAATGCCTTTGAGAACTTTTTCTTAAACATTGGCTCGGCTTCCCATCCAAGTTTATTAAGTTCCCTGTGTCGTTGTACCTCCGGAAGTTCAAACAAGTCGATGAAGAATGTCCCAAGGGTCTCTCTCAATGATTCCATGGCTTCCGCTTCGGTATGGCCATATCCAGAGACGTTAAGGCTAGGCACGATACTAACTACAAAATCTCCTTGCTGCCCAGTGAAAACCTTTAATCTCCCTGCCAGGCCATCTTTCGACACTCTCAGATTTTCGGGGGATGTCTGCTCGGAATCTTTTCCAAAATTCATCTCAATGGAAGTTTTTGGATTATCCTGTCCTTTTTTACTTATCATTTTGGGTTCTGGCGATAACGCATTTTAACACTCGCAATAATAACACAAAACGAACGAAAAGGGTTAATTTATTTGCAAATAAAATGTTAAAAATCAGCCTGTTAGGTGATTAATCGTTACTCAAAAAAGTTATTATAAATAACTAATAATGTGGGAGTTGTGTGAAGTGTTGCGTATATCCCGTTGTTGGGGGGACAATACGCGCGAATTTTATCAAAAGGTAGCTGTTCACTGATATCTGGTGTTCGTTCATTAATCAAGTAGCACTCGACGCATGAGAGATTCGAGCTTTCGTCTCCTCGGTCATGGCTCAGGCATCTTAAAAAGACAAAAATCACCCATTTTATTCAGCATGATCTTTGTCTTTTTATTTAATACTAAACCCCAGATGCAATAACTTTGGGCACGAATTTTAGCCTTGCTTCTGCTTGATCCCGGAAAAGCGTGTAGCTATATGGCACGTTTCTGAGCTTCTTGGATGTTTCAACGTTCTGAACAATAACCCAGGTGGGATTTACTGGGTAGACAAATAAGCCAGTCGTTTTGTCGGTAGTGTATTGGCCTTGAAAGCCTGCCATAATGTCGTTGTACGTAAATGTCCCTCCGACCGGCACGTCTATTGCAACCTGATCATATCGATCATCATCAAGAAGGAAGCCGAATCTGCTATCTCTCTCCGCCTCTGGAAAACGGGGGTCCTTGAAGGATTGGATCGTCGACCGAAATATATATATGTTGGATCCTGCCGGGGCGGGTGCTATGCGCTTGACCGTAATCTTTGCAATAAGTCCAATCGAAAAGAGCGAACTGGCAGAGCCGGCAACAAATTCATACTTGAATCGCTCCTTTATTACGAGATTAGAGTCATTTGGTGTAACTTTTCCATACAGGTTCTCATCTGAAACTGAGCCCCTATAAAATGCGACTTCTACAATTTCAAATTCACAATCCACTGCTCGCGGAGTATCGTCAATGCGGGTGCAATTTGAGACGGGATCAGGATCTGGAATATTATGATCTTGACACGACAAAGCCGTAGAAGTAAGAACAATAGTTGCCATTGAGGCCAAACGAAGCAAGGAAAAGAAACTCATGTGTAAAGTGTTTGTTTTTCCGAAGTTAGTAAGTAACTAAGTATAAACAAGATTCACGCTATATCGTGATCCTCTGGCCTTTTAGAAATTACTCTGTCAGTTACCTGTCGCATTTGGAAGTACTTCTTAATTTTGTAAATTGGGATTCTTCTACTTGGTTTTCCTAATGTAGAGGGGGGGACGGCACATCCCGGTGTGCCCTATGACAATGGCCCGGAATCTATGACTCCTGGCTATCTTGTTTTTTAGGGATTAGAGCGCTGAGGAACTGCTGTGTTTGTTCGTACTCAAACGACCCGAGATACCTCTCGGTAGTTGCGAGGCTGGAAAGGCCTAGCCCCTGTGAAATAAAGGCCAGAGGGACTTGCGCCCGCGCCAAGGTGGTGGCATAGCTATGCCTAGCCTCATAAGTTCTAATTTTTGCTTGGATCCCGAGTTCTTTAAGAATCACCACGAGCATCCGGTTAACGCGGCGCGTTAGACTGTAGATTGCTAAATGAATTTGCTTTTCATTCATGCCAAGACTTAGTTCAGGAAAGATAAAGTCGTTTCGACCTCCGTTAGGCCGCCCCCATTTCCTGATGATTTCCAACGCTTCCGGCATTAAAGATATAACCGTTTCTTGCCCAGCATTTTCCTTGGTGGTTCGAGTCTTTCGCCTGATGAAGGAGATCTGATTATTTATTAAGTCTACGTTCCTCCATTTAAGTCGAGCTAAATCAGTCATATTCATTCCCCCGCAGAAGTACGAGAATTTCCATACGTCCATAGCGTAGTTCCTTCTGGTAAACTTGCTTGAATACCCCAGTACCGCCGAAATGACGTCGCTTGGTAGAGCCTTCTTTGTATTTTTGCCTTTAGGGATGCGATATCCTTCTCCTCCAAATGGATAATCTTCTTTTGGGAGGATTTTGGCCTTTACAGCTTCGTTGACAACTTTCTTGATTCCACTCATGTAAAACGAAACGGTTGTTTGTCCTACGGGTCTCCTCGTTTTTGTCAATGGTCGAAACCCGCCATTGTCAAGTAGGTATTTCTCGTACCGTTTCAAAAAATCCTTATTCACTAAGACGAAGGGTACTTTGGGATTCGATTTATTAGTTATACCGGTGTCGATGACGAACCTTTCGATGCTGTTCGCGGCAGATCGAAATATAGTGGCGCGAGTATAGTTTTCTTGATCAGAAAGCAATTTTTCTTGATCTCGTAACGCAACTATCAAATCATTTGGAAATACGGCAGGATCGTGCCTCTCCGTCAGCAGCAGCGCCTGGAATTCTTCGAAAGAAAATCTATGCTCGATTTTCGAGATTGCGATCTGAGCTTTCCGAAGCCAAGAATCCTTTTTATCTCCTGTCAGTTCATCAAGATATTCACGACCGTAGATTTTGTTCCAAAGATTTCGAAGGCTCTCATCGCGCACCTTACCCGTCAGACCTGATTTGTGCTTGTTTAAAAACTCGATCTGTTCGTCAGTGAGAATGAGTCCGGTGGAAAACTGCTTCTGTTTCGCATTGTAATAGACAGATAACTTTACTGACGCGTGTCCTTCTTTGATCCGGCGCTTGTCGAAAAATATGGCTACAGTAGGTAATTTCATACGTTTGGAGGTGTTGTGATAGCAAATCTATCACAAAAAACTCACAATGAAAGGTTGATAATTGTGCATATACCCATTATAACTGAGCATATACTAAAATTATCAAATGATTGATTTTAAGGTGTTTATTTAATTTTTGATACGTGATAATACCTGATATTATCATATGGCAAAGTTGCGGGTATGATTGTGCCAAAGAAAGCCCCCGACAAACAGAAGCAAATGCCAAAGAAATGAAAAACCCCGGCAAAACTGCACTGCCCCCAAAAAGTTAGACACTTTTTGGGGGCAGTGCAGTTTTGCCGGGGTTTAAACTATTTCGGATCCACGCGCTGATGCGCGGCTTTTGGAGCACTATATTGAGTGGGCGTTGCCGACTGGGTAGTGGCTGGCCCCTGTTGCGGTACTGCCTGGCCAGTGGTAGGTTGTGTAGTATTTGGTACAGGCGAGGTTTGCGTCCCAGGCGCATATGTACCAGGGGCGGGCGCTCCCACGCCGGGCGTCCCGCTTGAAGGAATCTGCTGCATTTGTACCTGCTGAACTTGCCCCGGGGCAGCCGCGGATTGTTGCTGTATCAGTTGCTGTTGGTAGCGCTCCGGCATGGTCCGCGGGTCTTGCGAGGTATTTACTTTGGGGACCGATCCCTGCTGGGTAACGGGGCGCGAGTTCACTTCAAACCCCAGATCCTGCACTTCGGACATTTTCTGGACGGGGGCTACGGCCGGTGCGGGTTGCACGATGGTTCCGAGCTGCCCAGGTGCCTCGGGCGCTATCTGGCCGGTCGGCCTGGGTTTGAATGTAGCGACAGGGGCTGACTGCGCGCCGGAGTAGGCCCTCGGGACTTGTCCCGTTGGCGCGGGTTGTCTTACCTGTGCTTTGACATTGTCGATGGTAAACAGCAGGCCCGCAGCGGCGGCTACTGTCAATAATCTGGATTTCATGTGCGGCATAGTTCTCAAATTCAAGAGTTTCAATGACGCTAAGGTAGGTACTAAAACCATTCCATGAAAATCAAAGCCCCATTTCCCTTCCTTCGATGCACTGTTGCATTGGCGGCAGGCTAATCCGGAAGAAAGTGAAATGGGGCTTAATTCATCGACTGTTAGGCACGATCCCAGAAGAATGGGGGCTCTACGCCCAGCGCACGCAGGTACACATAGCCTTGCGCACGGTGGTGAACTTCGTTGTCGATCAGGTAAAGGATCGTGTTGTAGATCGTGTTTTCGTACATTCCGAATGCAGCTTCCACTTCGTTGAAGCGCTGCGCAGGAATCTGTGGCCACAGCGTATTAATGTAGTCTGTTACCAGGTCCCAAAGGTTGAGCACTTCCGCTTTGGTGGCCGGAGCAGGAGTCGAGTGATCGAGGACCGGCTCGCTGAAAGTCCAGTCGCCAAAAGCAATACCGCGGATACCGGGAGCGGCCAAGCCTATCATCTCCATGGTGAGCTGGGCGTAAGTACGCATGCCGCCGATCGAAAAAGTATAAAACTGATCCTCAGGAAATGCCTCGATAACCTTCCGGCTGACCCGGCGGTGGCCCTGCCAATGTTCCAGAAGTGCCTCAGCAGTAATAACGGTTGTGGGAGCTGCCAGTTCTTGTGCGGTGTTGTTAGTTTCCATGTCAAAGGTTTTTAAAGTTTATTGTTTGATTACATTACAAACTAAACATCACCGAGTGACAGCAGTATGTCAGCAGCATTTTAGCGCTGCTGAAAAAAAATGGTTTTATTTCAAAACCTTCAAATCCGGCCCGAAACGATAGGTTTTTCCCTTGGTTGTATTAACCGACACTACCTGGTTACCGTAACGCAGCCTGCATTTGTTTCCGGCTTTCGAGCGGACGGTCAGGGCTTCGAGCCTTCCATTTTTCCAATCCATATCCATTTCAAAGCCGCCGCGTGTGCAAAGCCCGGTAATGCGTCCGGTGGGCAATGCTTTCGGTAATGCAGGCAACAGGTTGATTTCGTCGAGATGGCTTTGCACCAGCGTTTCGAGGATACCGGCCGCGCCACCGAAGTTACCGTCGATCTGGAATGGCGGGTGGGCGTCAAACAGGTTGGGGTAGGAGCCCCCGCCGCTCATTTTCTGACCCGCGTCGTACACCGGGTTAAAAAGCTTGCGGATCATGGTATAGGCATGTTCGCCGTCCAGGAACCGCGCCCAATAGTTGATTTTCCATGCCAGGCTCCATCCGGTGCCGTCGTCGCCACGGTAATGGAGCGATTTCATCGCCGCTTTAAGGAGCTCGGGCGTACCGGCCGGGGTGATTTCCTGGCCCGGGTACACGCCCCATAAATGCGAAACATGGCGGTGGTGGCTGGTCGTGTCGTCGATGTCGGTCATCCATTCCTGCAACTGCCCGTAACGGCCAATCTGGTTCGGCGCGATTTGCTTGCTCGTTTCAGCCAGTTTCTGGGCAAATGCGGCATCCGTTTTTAAAATATCAGCTGTTTCAATACAAGCCTTGAATAGCGCACGGATAATCTGATGGTCCATGGTAGGGCCAGCGACGAGCCCGCCATTCTCGGGCGAGTTGGAGGGTGAACTGATCAGGAAGCCTGTTCCAGGATCTTTGACCAGAAAATCGAGGAAAAATTCGGCCGCTCCCTTCATTAACGGATAGGCTGTGTTTTGCAGGAATGCCTTATCCTGCGTGAAGCGATAGTGTTCCCACAAGTGCAGACTGAGCCACGCACCGCCCGTCACCCAAATGCCGTGGTTGGACGCATTGATAGGCGCCGCCCCACGCCAGACATCCGTATTATGGTGCAAAACCCAGCCCTTTGCATTGTAATGCTCTTTCGCTACTTCCGCCCCTGTTTGAGAAACATCTTTTACCATTTGAAACAAAGGCGCATGGCATTCACTGAGGTTGGTCATTTCCGCAGGCCAATAGTTCATCTCGGTGTTGATATTTACCGTGTACTTGCTATCCCATGATGGATTGAGCTTGTGGTTCCATTTTCCTTGCAAATTGGCCGGATGTGTTCCCGGACGGCTGCTGGAAATAAGCAGGTACCGTGCGAACTGGACATACAATGCCAGTAACGCCGGGTCGTCGGGTTTACTTTTGAACTGGCTCAGGCGCTCGTCGGTAGGGAGTGGGGAGGCGTCGCTGGCTGGAAGATCCAATGCGAATCGGTTGAAAAGTTTTTGGTAATCGGCGGAATGGACGGCGAATGCCTTTTCGAAAACGGGTGCATTTCGGAGGATTTCGGCTGTTTTTGCAGCGGGGTCGCCACTTATATTTTTGTAGTCAATGTAGTTGGTGGCAGCGGCAAGTACCAGCGTCGCGTGGCTGGCCTTTGCAATCGACAACTTTCCGTCGGCTTGTTTTACCTCTCCATCGGTAATAACTTTCAATCGGGCAATGCCATGTAGCGTGCCTTTATCGACGTAAACCTCCAATTCAATCTCTTTTTCAGAAACATTGACTTCCTTTTTCGCGTGAATGGCATCCATACGCACGGTGAAATTCAGTTTGCCTTTCTGTGAGCTGGTCACCCGATAGTAAATGGCTTTTGCCGGATAGCTTGCAAACGCCTCGCGGGTATAGCGGACGCCGCCGGACTGGTAACTGCTTTTGACAATGGCTGAGTGGAGGTCAAGTTCGCGTGCGTATGTGCTATGTTGCGCGTGGCCCGGAAAGTCGACATACACATCTCCAAATGCCTGATATGCCATTTGTCGCATGGGCTGGCTCATAAATTGCTCATTGGCCAGTTGCTCTGCTTCTTTTTGTTTGCCCTCATGGAGCATGCGGCGAATCTCGCCCAGGTATGCGGATGCACCCTTGTGTGCGTAACTTCTTGGCTCGCCAGTCCATAGGGTCTCTTCATTAAACTGGATCTGGTCGGTTTCGACACCCCCGAAAATCATGGCGGCCAGCGCGCCGTTTCCAATGGGTAATGCTTCTTCCCACTGTTTTGCAGGTTGTTTATACCAAAGTTTTGACTGGACGCTGTTTTGGGCGCGGCATTGAAAGATAATGAGCGTAAGAAAGGTAACGGTCTGAATTAGAGGCTTCATGCCGGTGATGGATTGAGTGAACAAAGACGCAGTTTTTACAAAATAGACTGCTGTTGCCTTGCTGACGTGTTTTTGGCCGCAACGCCCGTACAAAAAAGCCCGGTAATGCATGGTATTTCATGCAACGCAACTAGTTTTTTTCATACCATTATACTACCTTATTAGCCGTTTACCTTACACTGTGCGTGCCACACTATGCGAGTTTGTGTTTCTAAAATCGGGCTGGATGGCATCAGGGATTTGCGCACGATGTTCCTGCATGAAAACCATTTTCAGTTCGTCTGCAATAAGTGCCACGACTATGGCTGGGCGGATACCTGGCTGTTCAGGATCGATAACGTCCGTGTCGGCTATGGTTCCGTCTGGGGGACCGACCGCCGGCAGGACCGTGATACGATCTTCGAGTTTTACCTGCTGCCCCAATACCGCAAGCATGCCAGCATTGTTTTCGAGGAATTTCAAGCGCATTGCAAGGCAATCTGGATCGAAAGCCAGAGTAATGACATTTTCCTGACCACCATGCTGTACCGTTTCTGCGAAACTTCCTTCGCGGAGGCGATCCTTTTCGAAGACAATTTTCAAACATCCTTTGAAGTCCCGGGCGCGATTTTCCGCAAGCGCTCCGAGTACGACCCCATGGATGGCGACGAAAGCGACTACGTGATTGACGTGAACGGAGAGATCGTGGCCAGCGGGGGGGTGATGCTCAACTACAATATTCCCTATGCCGATATTTATATGCAGACCCGGGAGTCGTATCGAGAGAAAGGTTACGCGACCTATATTGTGCAGGAGCTGAAACGAATGGCGTACAAAATGGGACGCGTGCCCGCGGCCCGGTGCAATATCGGCAATCGTGTTTCGCAAGCAACCTTGGAGAAAGCCGGTTTCAGGGTTTGTGGTTTCAGGTTAAAGGGGTTGATCCGCGTTTTGGAAGAATAGCGCTCGGGCGTTGCATGCCGCGCAGTTCCACTGCGGCATTCCATGCCGGGCACGCTTTTTGAAGCTATTGGGGTTCAAATCAAACAACTGAAACCATGGCTACTACAACAAAGGGCAATACCAAAGAAGCCTCTTCTAAAATGAAGCCGCATACTGAAAAAGGTACGTCTGCCCAAAGCGCTACTAAAACGACAGCTTCAAAAGCAGCTCCGCGGAAAGCTACTACTTCGAAAACGACCACGAGCAAAGCGACCGGAATCCGTAAAACTGCTGCCGACACGACTGCCGCGGCGCGTACCGCAGGTAAAAAGGCGTCGACGGGTTCAAATACTGCCACACGCGACCACGATACGATCCGCGCCTGGGTGGAGAAGCGTGGCGGTGTGCCTTCGGTCGTGAAGGGCACCGCGAAGAAAAAAGATGGAGACGGCATCCTGCGCATCGATTTTCCCGGTTATAGCGGTGAAGATTCATTGCAGGAAATCAGCTGGGAGGAGTTTTTCCGGAAATTTGATGAAAGCCAACTCGAATTCCTCTACCAGGAAAAAACAGCGGACGGCAAAGAAAGCCGGTTCAATAAATTCGTTTCGAGTAATTGATGCGAGGTCAGCTAATGCATTTGTCAGCGCAGTCGAAGGCCGTCGCTATGAAGGCCTTCGACCGCCGGGCGGCCCCGTCCGCTCAGGCTGACAATTATAACGTCCAGAGGCTATCCGTAAAATAGCCCTTACAATCCTGGAAATGCTCCACCACGCGGAAACCGTTGGTTGCGGCCACTTCCTCGATCTCGGTCAGGGTGTATTTCTTTGAAAGCTCGGTCCATATCAGCTCGTTGCGGTCGAAATCGTAGCATTTATCGGTGTGCCGCACGTGTACTTTTTGGGGTACCAGGCTCACCAGGTAACTCCTTACTTCGCCATTGACCGGATTGTAATGCGAGTAAAAATCAAACTGGTTTGTTTTGAAACTCCCGCCCAGCTCGCGGTTGATCCGATGTAGTAAATTGATATTAAATGCCTTGGTAATGCCTTTTGGATCGTCGTAAGCACAGCGGACAGTCGCCGGGTTCTTTTGCAAATCGAAGCCGGTGAGCAGGTAGTCGCCGGGGTTCATGCATTTGCGGAAATCTGCGAGCAGGCTGTTGACCTCGTGGGCTTCGTAATTCCCGATGTTGCCGCCCAGGAAAAGCAGAAGACTCGGGACGCCCGATGCGGCCAGTTCCTCCATCATGGAAAAGTAGTTGCCGATCATCGGACTGATCTTCAAACCGGGCAAATGCGCGTGCATATTGGCCGTCAGCTCTTCAATGGCTTTGGCGGAAATATCAATAGGCACATAGGTAAAATCGACCTGCCGCTCGACGAGTTTTTTGAGCAATTGCCGCGTTTTAATGCCATCGCCCGCCCCGAATTCCACGATCTGGAACGGGCCGTTGAAGTCCAGCTTGCGGATGATATTTTCCCCTTGCAACGATAAGATTTCGAACTCGCACGCTGTAGGGTAATATTCCGGCATTTTCATGATGTCCTGGAAAATGCCGCTGCCAATATCGTCGTAAAAGTATTTACTCGAAATGTGCTTCTGTGGTGCGGACAGCCCCTTATGGATGTCTCTGGCAAAAGTTTGAATGTCTGTCATAACGATTGATTTATCGCGCGAGCCGGATACCCGTGTATTGCCAGCGCTCGTGTGTGTGAAAGAAATTACGATAAGTTTTGCGGGCATGTCCAGGCGAGGTCGCTACCGACGAGCCGCGAAGCACCATTTGATTCACCATGAATTTGCCATTGTACTCGCCTACTGCCCCTGGTGCTTTGGAAAAGCCCGGGTAGGGCAGATACGCGCTGTTGGTCCATTCCCAGCGCTGACCCCAGTCGAGGTTGGCGGAAGCGATTTCCCATTCAAATTCAGTAGGTAACCGCATACCTTTCCACTGGGCAAATGCAGCGGCTTCGAAAAAGCTGACGTGGCTCAGAATAGCAGCGGTGTCCACTTTTTGCAGGCCGTCCATGGTAAAGTAATGCCATTCGCCGTCGATGCGGTGCCAGTACATTGGTGAAGAAATCTGATTTTGATTTACCCACGACCAGCCTTCATCCAGCCAGAGGTTGAAATCCTGGTAACCGCCTGCTCCCATGAATTCGATGTACTCACCATTGGTAACGAGTCCTTTGGCGATTTCAAACTCGTGCAGGTAAACCTTATGCCTGCCCAGCTCATTGTCGAAACAAAACCCTTCACCGTAGTGGCCGATGTCGTAAATGCCCTCGGGAATGGTCAGGAAACCTGTTCTGGCATTGCGACCGTTTACCATGTTCTGTCCTGCGCGGTAAACGGGAAAGAGCGGGTTATGGCCCAGAATGTATTTGATATCGGTGATCAGAAGTTCCTGATGCTGCTGCTCGTGATGAAGACCGAGTTCTGTCAGCGCCAGGATATCCGGATCGGTGAGGTCTTCGAGGAAAACGTCCATTTGCTCGTCCACATACCGGCGGTAGGCGTACACCGCTTTGGTCGTCGGACGTGTCACATTTCCGCGATCGGTGCGGAGGGTGCGTTCGCCCACATTATTGTAATAGCTGTTGAACAGATAGTTGAAATCGGGATCGTAAACGCGGTAATCCGGCACGTGGGGTTTGAGGATGAATGTTTCAAAAAACCAGGTCGAATGCGCCAGGTGCCATTTGGGCGGGCTTACGAACGCGACGGGCTGCGGTACATAATCTTCTGTTTCGAGCGGCGCACAAATGTGTTCGGTATGCTTTCTGACATGGTGAAATGCTTCCCTAATGCCGGTGGTTTCCATTAGTTGCATAGTTTTTCAGATCGGTGATGGAATGGATATTCAAGGATTGTGCCTGCGCGCGACGCATCATCAGCGCGTAGGCATTATTGAAGCCGATTGGCCGGAGCCATTGCAGCTTATACTGTTTTAGAAATTCACTTTTAACATAATCATAAACCTTTTCGCGGTCGCCGCCGAGGCCGCTCAGCAACCGACGGCCGGGTTTGAGAATGGCCAGCAGGCCCGTGCCCGTGTATTCGGGATACATGTCGATCTCGGCGTTATTCAATGCATCGAAGCAGATTTTTGTACCGCCCAGGCCCGTTTTGGTAACCGCTTTGAGATCGGTATTGCCCTCGATCAGCTCCTTGTACATCTGGATAAGAATGTACTGCTCGGCAAAGATCTTCGAACCCAGGCGTATGGTGCCTTTGTTGCCGTTACCCGCCGGTCGGTAGAGGTTTTTGGAAACCAGAAAATCATGCGCGACGCGATCGGGCGACTGTTTGAGGTAATCGACGCGATAGTTCAGCTCCGTCATGACCGAGTCGTTGATAAAACCCGATAGTTTTTCCAAAACAGGCTGTAATTCAGGATTTTTCTGCAAAACTTCCGTTCGGACAACCGGTGCCGCGTAATAAGGCGGGAAAATATGCTGGTCGTCATCCAGCGTCACGAGGTCGAATGCTTTCAGCCGGCCGTCGGTACTGTACCCGCTGATGACGTCCAGCTTTTGCTCATATGCGGCTTTGTACATCACCGCATCGCTGATCACGACCGTCGGGATATCCAGCCCGTATTTCGATTTCAGTCCCAGATAGCCATCTTCGCGGCCCATAAATTCGGGCGTGAAACCGGCGAGCAAGGCGCCTTTGGTATAAGGTATAAGGTAAAATGAGGAAAGAAAAAGCAGCAGAACCGGCAGCATGACCGAGATTTTGCGCATTCTTTTCAAACCTGTCTTTTGAAGTAATGACAGCAGGAAGTCGAACAAAATGGCGAGCAATGCAGCCGGAATGGCCCCTGCCAGGATCATTTGCGTGTTGTTCAGTGCAATGCCCCCGAAAATAAATTCGCCTAAACCGCCTGCCGCAATGTAAGCGGCCAGCGTCGCAACGCCCACATTAATCACCGTGGCCGTACGGATTCCCGCGAGAATGACCGGCATCGCCAGCGGAAGCTCGACGCTCGTCAAGATCTGCCACGAGTTCATACCCATGCCCCTCGCGGATTCGGTAATGGCCGGATCTACGCCCGTAATGCCAGTGTAAGTATTGCGGATAATGGGTAGTAACGCATAGAGAAACAACGCGGTAATGGCAGGTAGGGCGCCAATGCCCAGCAACGGGATCATAAAACCAAGCAATGCGATGCTCGGAATCGTTTGCAGCACGCCCGCGATGCCAAGCACGAGCCAGGCAGCTTTTTTCCGTCGTGCGATCCAGATACCCAGGGGCAATCCGACGGCAATCGCGATGAGCAGCGAAATGCAGGTGAGGCCGATATGCGCCACGGTCTGGCTCCACAGCTTGCCGGACTGCTGCACCATAAATACCCATAAGCTTTGCTGGTCCTCCATTATTCCTGTGCGCTGAGGCGTTCGTAAATGCGTGAAATATCGTCGAGTTGCCGGCCAATGAAGGCATGGACGAACTCATTTACCGGCCTGTAAAGCAAATCGCCGGGTTTGCCTTGCTGAACAATGCTACCGTTATCCATCAGACAAATATGGTTGCCCATTTCGAGGGCTTCCTGCACGTCGTGCGTGACGAGGACGATCGTTTTTTTGCGCAATGCGGGTAGTTCCCGGAAGTCCTTGCGCACGCTCGCGCGTGTAATGGGATCGAGCGCGCCGAAAGGCTCGTCGAGCAACAGTACCGGCGGGTCGGCGATTAATGCTCGGGCAATGGCGACGCGCTGTTGCTGCCCGCCGCTGAGCTCGCCAGGGTACTGATTTTTGAAATGCGACGGGAGTTTGAGCTGTTCGAGCAGGCGGTCGGTGTGAGTGCCAATGTCGTTTGCCGGCCAGTTGAGCAACTTCGGAACCACCGCAATGTTCTCGGCAACGGTGTAATGCGGGAAGAGCCCATTGCTTTGGGAAACATAACCGATTGATCGCCGGAGCACTTCCGGGTTTTCTTCGGAGATGTTTTTACCGCGGATTTCGATCCGGCCGGAAGTGGGTTCTATCAGCCGGTTGAGCATTTTCAGCGTGGTGGTCTTTCCGCAACCGCTTGTGCCCAGCAACACCATTGTTTCGCCTTCCCCGACCCGAAAGGAAACATCTTTGACAGCCTCAATACCGTTGAAATGTTTGCAGATGTGGTCGGCAATGATCATGATGTTTGCTAATGGGTACGTGGTTCAGGTTTGCAAAGAATTTGCATATTCCTTTTGTACATAATTAAGAAGGAAAACGATCCATTTTCATGGAAAAAAGCAATGCATGCTATGATTCGAGTGTCATGAACAGGTTGTTCAGCGACTCGGCATAGGTCGGATGCGCAAATACGCCGTTCAGGATCTGGTCGTAGGTGACGCCGCCGATCATGGCCATTTGCAGGATCGTGACGATCTCCCCGCCTTGCTCCGCCAGTATCGCCGCCCCGAGAATCCTGCCTGTTTTAGCGTCTACAACTGCTTTCATCATTCCCCGTTCATCGCCCGTCTCGATGGAACGTGCCACGCTATCGTTTTTCAGAACTGCTACTCTGACGTCGAGCCCTTTCTCCCGCGCTTCCCGTTCGGTAATGCCCACCCGGCCGAGCTGCGGGTCGATGAACATGCAATATGGAATGAGCCGGTCGGCGATACTGATTTGTTTTTTCTTAACAACTTGCTGAATGATCAGCCGGTAATCGTCATAGGAGACGTGTGTAAAAGCAGGCCCGCCCTTGACGTCACCCAAAGCGTAAATGCCTTCCGCCGAGGTTTCCAGTTGTGCATTCACCTTTATATATCCCTTCTCATCAACTTCAATACCGGCCACTTCAAGGCCAGATTCACCGAGCTGCGGCTTGCGCCCGGCTGCTACGAGTACGTGCGTACACGAGCGCCGGCTCCTGATCCCGCCGGTCTGGAGCGTTGCGGCGATAACATTCCGGCTTTGCGAGAATTGTATGGCCCTGGTGTTCGTGAGTATTTCAATGTTTTCCTGCGCAAGGATTTTCACGACTTCTTCGGCAATATCCGCATCTTCTTTCTTCAAAATCCGCTCCGATGGCTCAACGAGTGTCACTTTGCTGCCAAACCGTGCGAACATTTGCCCGAACTCCAAGGCAATATATCCGCTACCGAGAATAAGCAGATGCTCGGGGATTTCGGATAGCTCCATGATGGTGGTGGAAGTGAGGTAGGGGATGTCGTGAATGCCTTCGATATCGGGAATAACGGGTTGCAGGCCGGTATTAAGGAAGAACTTGTCAGCCGTGAAAGTTTCCGTACCGCCCTCCTCCAACGAAACCGTAATCTCCTTTCGACCACTGAATCGGGCCGTACCATAAATCAGATCGAGGCCGGCGGTGTTGAGGATACGCTTTTCGGAGTTGCCGCGCATGGTGTGGACAATGCTATTCTTGCGGTCGAGGATTTCGTCAAAATCCACGGTAATGCCACCAACATGCACGCCGAGGCTTTCGTTGTGCCGTACCGACCAGACGGCTTTTGCCGATGCCATCATGGCTTTGGTAGGGGAGCAACCGTCATTGACACAGGTCCCGCCGACCCATCTTTTTTCAATCAAAGCTGTTTTCAGGCCTGATTCGGCCAGTTTGCGGCAAAGCGGTGTGCCTGCCTGGCCTGCACCGATCACAATCGCGTCGTAGTGTTTCATAAAAGAAAAGATTGGCTGTCGGCAACCATCATAGAAAGCCGTTTCGCCCCGGATTTTACGTATAGGCATAATAAAAGCGTGCCGGATAGGGCACGCTTTTCGCAAAAGCAAACTGTATGAGTAGGAAAAAAGAGTTCGGGGAGATCAGGCGAAATAGGCGAGGGTATTCTCCTTGTCTATTTCGATCTGTTTGACGAGCATATCGAGCCCGTTGAATTTCTGTTCCGGGCGAAGATAATGAAGCAATTCCAATTTAAGGTCTTCGCCGTAAATTTCTTTGTCAAAGTCAAATAGGTTCGCTTCAATCGTCCGGATCGTGCCGTCGACGGTGGGCCTTACGCCGATATTAAGCATTCCTTTGTATACCTGATCCTGGTAAATCGCATGGATCACGTACACGCCGTTCATCGGGATCAGCTTGTATGGCTCGTGCACGTACAGGTTTGCAGTCGGGAAGCCGATCGTGCGGCCGAGTTGTTTCCCTTTTACCACAGTTCCCGAAAGCGAATACGCGCGACCCAGTAACTCGTTGGCTTCGTGGACATGCCCGGTAATCAGTGCTTTACGAATGCGTGATGAGCTGATCGCCGTGTGTTCGATATCTTCCCTGGGAATTTCCTCCACTTCGAAACCGTATTCCGAGCAGTTTTTTTGCAGGAATTCGAAACTGCCTTCCCGGTTACGGCCAAAACGGTGGTCGTAGCCGATTACCAGCTTTTTCGTCCCGATTTTCTCAACCAATATCTGTTTGATAAACGCATCGGAAGTGAGTTCGGAAAAAGAACGCGTGAAAGGGATGATCGCAAGATGCTGGATGCCGAGTTTTGAAAACAGCTCTATTTTTTCCTCGATCGTGGAAAGCAACTGCAGATCCTGGCTGTCTTCCGACACCACCGTGCGGGGATGCGGCCAGAAGGTTAATACCACCGATTCGCCACCCGATTGCCCTGAAATTTCTTTCAGACGGGCCAGTATTTTTTGATGTCCCAGATGCACCCCGTCAAAAGTGCCACTGGTTACGACGCCATATTCCAGTTTTTGAAAGGAATCCAGGCTATGATAAATGTTCATTCGTCAACTTCCAAATTCAACGCTACTCGTTTCTGATGAATGAAAGCCGTCAGCTCCCACGCATCTTTCAGTTCGAAATCACCGATCCGGGTCCTGCACAGCTTGCTCATATAAGCGCCGCTGCCAGCCAGCTCACCGAAATCGCGAACCATACTGCGAATATAAGTACCTTTTGAACAAATGATCCTAAAATCAATGGAAGGAAAGTGGGTAGCGTCTATTTCGAACAGTTTGATCTCCACCGGGCGCTTCTTGATTTCGGCCTCCTCGCCGCGTCGCGCGAGCTTGTAAGCACGCACGCCATCGATTTTAATGGCCGAAAAAAGCGGGGGAACCTGTTCTATATGACCGGTAAGCTGCTGCCTGGCATTTTCAAGTACTTCCGGCGTGATGTGGTCGACAGGGTACTCGGCATCAAAATCGCTTTCCAGGTCAATGGAAGGAGTCGTCTTACCCAGTACCAATGTACCGGTATATTCTTTTTCCTGCGCCTGGAAGTTATCGATCTGCTTGGTTTTTTTACCGGTACAAAGGATCAGCAAGCCGGTAGCAAGCGGATCCAGTGTGCCGGCATGGCCTATCTTCTTGAATTTGCAAGCTCTTTTAAGCTTGTTGGCCACGTCAAATGAAGTCCACGTCAAAGGTTTGTCGATCAGAATGACCTCGCCTTCATCGGGTATGTTTTCTTCTTGTTTCAAAATAGGGGAAATTAATGGCCTTCGGCCGACCATGGACGATGGACCATCGACCATGAAGCTGTTATTGATCTATGATCTATATCCCAAGATCTATGGTCCATCGTCTATGGTCTATCGTCTATGGTCGGCCAAAGGCCAATAGTCAGGCCGAAGGCCCATTGTCAGCCGAAGGCTTCTAAACAACATCCAGCTGGTAACCTGATGCCAGCAAACCCAGCAGGATCAGGCCGAGGATAATACGGTAATAGCCGAAAACTTTGAAGCCGTATTTCGTCAGGAAGCTGATGAAAAATTTGATAGCGAGCATCGCTACTACGAATGCAACCGCATTTCCGATCAGCAACGTCTGAATGTCTTCTTTCTGAATGGTATCGTAAGTTTTCAGCAACTTGTAACCTCCGGCAGCGGCCATGGTAGGCACGGCCAGGAAGAACGAAAACTCTGCCGCCTGCTTTCTGGATAGACCATTAAGCATACCGCCTATGATGGTGGAAGCTGAACGCGAAACGCCCGGGATCATCGCGATGCACTGGAAAAAGCCGATTTTCAATGCGGTCGGGAAAGTGATTACCTTCTCGCGCGTATCGTTCGCAATGCGGTCGATGAAAATCAGTACAAAACCTCCCAAAAGCAGCGAGATGGATACTACCCACACATTTTCCAGCAATGCGTCGATAAAATCGTTCAGCAGGAAGCCAATTACGGCTGCCGGCAGAAATGCCACGAACAGTTTGAAATAGAAATCGGTAGTCTGGAAGAAACGCTTCCAGTAAAGCACGAGTACGGAAAGTATAGCCCCGAACTGGATGTTGACCGTGAACATTTTGGTAAATTCCAGATGGCTGATCCCCATGAAAGAGGAGGCTATGATCATATGCCCGGTGGAAGAGATGGGCAAAAACTCGGTAATTCCTTCAACAATTGCTAGAATGATCGCCTGCCAGATACTCATGAATTAGCAGGTTTACGGAGGATCGCCCAGAACTCGATGATGAAGCCCGCCACGGTAATGAGGGGGCCGAGGGTCAGGCCAAGAAAGCCGAAACCAAACTCTTCGCTATCGAAAGTCATAATCAGAAAGCCCGCGAGGATCACCGCGATGCCGACCAGCATCATCACATAGTTGGATGATGAAAATGGAAGCTCATTTTTTGAAGTACTCATAACGTTTATTTATCGGTTACTGTTCTTGAATGTCTGAAAGAGGAATGCGTAGGGGACCGGGGTAGGGCTGATCAATAAAGATCGTCGAGCGCCATGCGCAGGTAACGGGCCAGCGACTGGTAGGTACTGGCTATGCCGATGGCTACACCCAGGCCCAGCACGGAAGCAATAAGGATCACGATTTTGTCATACTCCTGCAATAGTGCAAGCCCTTCTACATTGCGGATCGCCAGTTGTTGCAGGCCGATCAGCAAAATGGCTGCAATAAGGCCACCAATCAGTCCCTGAATGGCTCCGCGCATCACATAAGGCCTCTGGATAAAGCCATTGGTGGCCCCCACAAGTTGCATACTGCGAATGAGGAAACGCTGCGAATAAATCGCAAGTTTGATGGTGTTATTTACCAGCAATACGATGATTATTAGCATAATCAGCGCGAAACTGGCGAGTACGATGTAGATTTTGGTGACGTTGCGGTTGATATTGTCGGCGAGATCTTCCTGGTATACGACCTCATAAACGCCTTTTACCTGATCCAACTCCTTCTTAATTTGTTGCAGCTTCGCTTCTTCGAAATAGTCCTCCTGGATTTTCACCCGGTAGCTGTCGCGCAATGGGTTTTCACCGAGAAAAGACCCGAAATCTTCCTTGGTGCCTTCGATGAATTCCTTGGCGGCTTCTTCTTTTGAAACGAACGTAATAGCCTTTGTTTCGGTAGATTTCAGGACAAAGGGTTTTGCCTGGATAATATGGAGGATCGAGTCCTGTCCGGCTTTGGAAACTTGTTTATCAATGAATACCCGCACTTCGATGTTCTGGCGGATAATGGAAACCAGCTTTTTGGATTGGATCACCAGGAGTCCGCAAAAACCGATCAGAAACAATGCAGCCGTAAGGCTCATGACGATCATTGCGTTGGGGTAGCTCCCGATCTTCTTTTTTTTAGGCATAACAGCGTAGGATTTCGCTCGTCGTTGGTTCTGTTTTCTGGAATACGACCCGGGCAAAAATAAGGATTAAAATTTCAAAACAGCCCTTTTGGGGACAATCCTTAACTATTTTTAACTATAATGACGGTTTTAGTTCCTTCTGCCCATTTCGTCGCGGATCTTCGCGGCTTTCTCGTAGTCTTCTTTCGAAAGGGCATCGTCGAGCATGCGCTGCAACTCGTCGTAGGTAAGGTCGCGTAGCGAGTCCTTTGAGCCGGAAGGGCGAATGGTTTCACGAACGGCGTCCTCATCCTCATCTTCTTCTTCGGTTGCGGAGCTGGAAACGATACCTGCTTCCGACAGAATGGTTTCGTAGGTATAAATAGGAATGTCAAAACGAAGGCCGATGGCGATCGCGTCCGACGGGCGTGCGTCGATTTCCACTTCACGAAGATTATCGGTACACACGATTTTGGCGTAGAAAATGCCCTCTTTGAGGTCGGAAATGACGATTTCCTTCAATGTATAATTCATGCCGTCGGCGAACGATTTGAAGAGATCGTGCGTCATAGGGCGGTTGGGTACTATGTTTTCAATCTGGACGGCAATGGCTTGTGCTTCGAATACGCCAATGATAATGGGCAGCCTGCGGTTGCCGAGTTCTTCTCCAAGTACCAATGCAAACGAACCGGCTTGGGATTGGCTTGGTGAAAGCCCCAGAATTTCTAACTTGATTTTTTTCACGTTTAAATTAAATGCGCAAATGGTTAACAGTCGTGGTGAATGGTCTTTGGGCGGTTCTTGATTTTCAACGAATTAACAAGTAAACCCTTTAAAGTGTTCCTGTTTGAAAAGCGCCATTGGCGGGATCAAAGGTGCAAAAATAAATAACCCTTACTGCATAAAAAAATGCTGTAAGGGTTAAGATTCGACGCCTGTTGGCGGGGTAAAAACCAAAACGGGTTAATCAACTGATTTTAAGCTTCTTTTTTGCATCCTGCTATTTTGAGGAATTTGAAAAAAAGAGCCTTGGAACCACTATTTGAGGCTTTTTGCCGCTTCCGTCAATTTAGGCAGTACGTCAAAAACGTCGCCTACGATGCCATAGTCGGCCGCTTTGAAGAAGGGCGCTTCCGGATCTTTGTTGATTACCACAATGCATTTGGAGCCGTTTACACCGGCCAGGTGCTGGATCGCACCCGATATGCCGCAGGCAATGTAGAGGTTCGGGGCCACTTTGATACCGGTCTGTCCGATATGCTCGTGGTGCGGGCGCCAGTCGAGGTCGGAAACAGGCTTGGAACAGCCGGTGGCTGCGCCCAAAGCCTTGGCCAGGTCGATCAGCGGTTGCCAGTGCTCGGGACCTTTCATCCCGCGCCCACCCGAAACGATGATCTCCGCTTCCGTAAGCGAGAGTTCCGAATCCGCTTTCTCCACGCTGACCACGCTGGCGGTGAAATCGCTGTCGCGCAAGGCAGGCTGGAACGCTTCCACGGCCGCATTGCCGCCTGTCAGGCCCGCTTCGTCGATCTCCACTGCATTCTTGCGAACGACCAGCACTTTGACATCGGATTTGATCTCCGTCGTAGCGAATGCCTTACCGGTAAAAATACTCCTTGTTACTTTGAAACCACCGTCGGTCTCAGGCAATGCTGTCACCCCGGAAACGATGCCTGCTTTCAATTTCGCGGCGGCGCGCGCTGCCATGGCGTCGCCGAGGCCCGATTTGGGGAGTATTATGATTTTGCTGCCTTCCTGCGCAGCCGCTTGTACGAGCGCATCTGCGTATGCGAGGCTGTTTTCGTGTTCCAGTTTGGCGTCGGCAGCATGGAGCACTTTGGCGGCACCATACCGGCCGGCTTTTTCCAACTCTGTATTTTCGGCTTTTCCCAGCGCCAGCGCTACGGCCTGGCCACTGGTCTTTTCGGCCACTTTGGCGCCGTAAGCCACGGCTTCCAGTGAAGTTTTTTTGATGGAACCGTTATCGAGTTCTACATATATAAGGACTGACATGATCGTTTTCGTTTGAATGTGAATAATAAGCCGCGTATTACAGCACTTTTGCTTCGGTTTGCAGCAGTTTGATAAGCGTTTCCGCTTCGCTGGCGGGAATCATCTTGCAGGCGCCTTTCGGAGCGGGCAGCTGATAAGTTTGCGGTACCGTCATATCGTCCACGGACACAGGTTCCACCACATTCAATGGTTTGGTACGGGCTGTCATAATGCCCCGCATATTCGGGATTTTCCATTCGGCAATGGGCTCCTGGCAGCCTAAAACCAGGGGCAGGGGCGCTTTCAGTATTTCCTTGCCACCGTCGATTTCGCGGGTGATAGTCGCATTGCTACCATCCAGATCGAGCTTCATTACCGGTGAGTAGGAGGGGATGCCAAGCATTTCACCTACCAGTCCATGCACCACTCCGCTGTTGTAGTCGATCGATTCGCGGCCCATCAGAATGAGGTCATAATTATTCTGACTGGCGATATGGGCGATCTGCGCCGCGACGAAATAGGAGTCCTGCGGATCGGCATTCACGCGGATGGCATCGTCGGCGCCAATGGCGAGCGCTTTGCGGATCTGAGGCTCGGCATCGGCTTCGCCTACGTGCAGGACGGTGAGGCTGCCGCCGTTTTGTTCTTTCAGCTCCACGCCGCGGGCGAGGGCATAGTCGTCGTATGGGCCGATGATGAACTGGACACCGTTTTTATTCAGTTTGGTGTCGTTGTCGGTGAAGCTTATCTTGGCTGTTGTATCGGGGACATTAGTTATACAAACGAGTATTTTCATGATGGTATGGTTACTTATCTTTACGTTTGATGAGAATAACTTTACCCGGGCAAATTAAGGGAAAAGTAAATAGTATGCAAGCATAATAATATCGATGAATAACTCCTTACTCGCCAATTTACTCGCTTTTTACGAGGAAGATCCGGCCGATCCGTTTAATGCCTACGCGCTTGCGATCGAATATTCCAAGTCCGATCCGCGAGAAGCGGAACGCTTTTTTGACCTTCTTCTTGAAAAACATCCGGATTATCTACCGACCTATTATCACGCTGGCGCATTTTTTGCTGCATTGGAAAAATTGGAAAAGGCTGAGGAAATTTACCAGAAGGGCGTGGAACTGGCACTAATTCAGAAGAATACCAAAGCACACCGTGAGTTGCTTTCGGCCTACAATAATTTCAAGGATGAAATGGATGAGTGACCCAGCCGGCAGGATACTTGCGGTTTCGCGGAAATTTGGCTATCTTTCATAAAGATCCTGCTCCACCGGGAATATCACGCCTGTCATATCCCCTCTGCTCAGTCAAGATTTGTTATTATAGAAACTGCTGGTTTTAGAGCAGAAAAACTTTCATGGTCATTATGGAAAAAGAAGCATTCATCCCGCTTGTGGTAAAGTGGGCAAAATCGCACGGGTTCAAGGAAATCCAGGCTAATATGGAGGGGTATGAAACGCCCAAATCCTACGAAAGGGCGGCCGATAATACCCGCTTTACGCCCGACGTAACGGGCGTGAACATGTTCAACAGGCATTATCTGGAAGTGTGCATTAAAACCGACCAGATGCGCGGCCATATTTCCAAATGGAAGCTGCTGAGTGAATTAGCAGGTATGAAAGGAGCGAAATTGTACCTGATGGCCCCGCGCGGGCATGTGCGCTTTGCGCGTGAAGCGGTGGATCAGTATAATATCCCTGCGGAAGTCGTCAAGATTGATTGATGAACGTAGTCAGGTGTTGTCGGGAACGGTCAGGTGTAGTCAAGTATTGTCACGAATGGTCAGGTGTTGTCAAGTATTGTCAGGAATGGTCAGGTGTTGTCATTCTTTGAATCTCCCTGACAACAAATGACAATACCTGACTACACTTGACGGCAAATGACCACACCTGACAACAAATGACAATACCTGACTACACTTGACAGCAAATAACCAGACCTGACACCATTTTACGCCTGCGGATATTTCCACTCTCCCCGGTAGTTCCGGCTCAATAATTTGTTCGCTTCTTCGTCTCCGGGAATGATTTCTTTCTCTCCGTCCCAGACAATGCTCCTTCCCAGTTTGTAGGAAAGCATCCCCAACAATGCCACATTCGTAGAGCGCTGTCCCACTTCGATCTCGCAAACAGGCGGTTTGTTGCTTTTAATAGATTCCAGGAAGTTGGCCCAAAGCTGCTGGATATTCTGATCGTCGGGCTTGTTGAGCTGAGCATCCTGGTGGATCACCGGTTTGTTCGGGTTGGTCGGGTAGAACGTCCAGCCATCTAGCCATCCCATGTGAAATGTCCCCTCGGTTCCATAGAAATACACGCCTACGGCCTGGTTAGGGTGCGTTTTCTCGGCATTGTTGGCCGCGAAATTGCGGTGCTCCCACTCCAGCGTGAACCCGTCGAAATCATAGACGGCTACCTGATGATCCGGCGCGTCGGTATTGTCCTGGCGGATCGCCCGGCCACCGGTGGAGTAAACCTTCTTCGGGTACTTTTGCTCCGACCACCACAATACCTGATCGAGCCAATGGATGCCCCAATCGCCGAGCGTGCCGTTGGCGAAGTTGAGGTAGTTCCGGAAACCTTTCGGATGGATGGTCTTATTATAAGGAAGGAGCGGGGCGGGACCACAG
This sequence comes from Dyadobacter sp., assembly GCF_017744695.1. GTDB lineage: Bacteria > Bacteroidota > Bacteroidia > Cytophagales > Spirosomataceae > Dyadobacter. Next base: position 417,745 of record NZ_JAGIAS010000002.1, on the reverse strand, counting down.
TAGAAGTCCCAGTCGAGCCCTTGTGGCGGCTCTGCATCAGGTGTTTTCTGGCCAGCGCCGCCTCCGTAATGCACGAATGCCCGTGCCATTCCAATCTTACCGGCCTTACCCGATTTCAGAAACTCCATACCCGATACATTATGCGGGGACACGCGCCTGTGCGTGCCTACCTGCACAATACGCCCATGTTTGCGCGTAGCGTTCACCATCGCGCGCCCTTCTTTAATGGTGTGTGAAATCGGCTTTTCCACATACACATGCGCGCCGGATTCGATCGCCGCAATGCAGCACAATGCGTGCCAGTGATCGGGCGTCGCCACGATCACGATCTCAGGCTTTTCTTTGGCGAGCATTTCGCGGTAGTCTTTGTAGAGCTTCGGCTTATCCGGGGTGAGTTTGGAGAAAACATCGGAGCAGATTTTCAACTGGTTCTGATCTACGTCGCACAGGGCAACCAGCTTCGATTCGCCTGCCTGGATGGCACAGCGGAGGATGTTGGTACCCCACCAGCCTGCGCCGATAAGCGCCGTACGGTAAGGCGACGCGCGCCTCAATGCCGACAGTAGCGGGAGAGAAGAAAACGCCGCACCCGCCAGCGCCGACTTTTCAATAAATGTTCTGCGATCCATAAATGTATGTTCCGGTTTTGTTGAAATTACTTGCCTTTGAGTTTGTCGACCAGCCAGTTGTTCATCGCGTCGCGTTCGTCAGAATACGTCCAGTGACCAGTATCCAGGTATAATTTCAGCTCTTTCGGAGCCGTGGTCACATTGTAGGCTGCATACATGGAAGTAGGCGGGCACGTTTCGTCATTGAAACCCCACATATAAAGTCCTGGCGCTTTTACGCGTCGCGCGAAGTTCACCACATCATAGTAGGAAACTGTGTTCAGTTTTTCCTTCGTGTTATTGGTTTTGACCCCGTTTTTATCAAAATAATGTGGCCATCCGCCTGCGCGACCGTGCAGGTAGCCTGTTACGTCGCTCAATGCGGGATAGAATGCCCCGAGCCATTTCACGCGAGGATCGAGGCCTGCGGTGATGATCGACAATGCACCGCCCTGGCTACCGCCGGTGACGGCCAGGTTTTGACCATCGTATTGCGGCAGACTGGTCAGAAAATCATTTGCGCGTACGCATCCGAGGTATACGCGTTTGTAATAGAATTTATCTTTATCATCCAGATTATAAGCGGGATAGCCATTGAGTACCCCCTGGCCCATATCGAGGTAAACCGACGGGTCCATGATCACCGGAATGCCATGGATACCAATTTCCAGGGTGATAATATCCTTGTCGGCGGTGACAACGTCGCCATAATAGGCACGAACACCGGCACCTGGCACGCGTAACAGCGCAGGATATTTGCCTTCCTTTTTAGGTACGCTTAGAATACCGTACACGCGCACGCCCTGACGGTTATTTTGTAAACTCAGGTGATAGACATTCGTTTTTTCGGTGCAGCGATCGGGTAGCAAAGTCATTTTGGCATCCATAGGAACGGTAGCCAGCTCTTTCTTGGCATTGTCCCAGAATGTGTCAAAATCCTCCGGGTTCGCAACGGTGGGTTGAATTTTCAAGGGATCGAAACCGGCGGTTGCCAGGCCGCGGAACTCTACACCATCCATGGTCGCCCAGGCGATGCAGCGGAGGAAGCCGGGTGTTTTGAGTGTACCGCCGTCTACTGTCAGTGTGCCATTGGCAGCGGTTTTAGTTTCCTTAACCGTCGGATCGAGTTTTTCGAGACCGATCTCGTACCGTACCTGCGCATTTTTGACCGGATTTCCGTTGCGCAGCACGCTGATCATAAATTGTACTTTATCCCCCGGTTTGTAGGTCCAGTCATCGCGGTCGGCGGTGACGATTACCTCCACCGGCCTGCGCGCGGGCTGCGCGTGGAGGGCAAGAATGGTTATCCAAAAGAAGATTTGAGTTAATAAAAGACGATTTTTCATAGACCGGCAATTTGTTCTATTTTGTGATCGGATATAATGAGCATTGAAGAGGTAAAGGGCAAAAACGCCCGAATCTTTATATGTAACCACATTTTTTTTGTGATTTGAATTAATTTGCCGTTTGATACGCCGGTAACGGCATTGGAAAAGCATCGAAAGCATTGGAGCCAGTCAGGATCAATAAGTTTATCAGTGAAACCGGGTTTTGTTCGCGGCGTGAGGCCGACAAACTCGTGGAGCAGGGCCGCGTGACACTCAACGGCCGGAAGGCGGTTTTGGGTGATAAAGCAACGGAAGGCGATGACGTGCGCGTTGACGGGAAACCGCTCAAAGCGAAAAAAGCAGGTGTATACATCGCATTCAACAAACCGGTGGGCATTACCTGCACCACCGAGCGCCACATTAAGGGCAATATCATCGATTATATTCGCCATAAGGAGCGTATTTTTCCCATCGGGCGGCTCGACAAGCCTTCGGAAGGGCTGATATTCCTCACCAGCGATGGGGATATTGTAAACAAAATCCTTCGCGCCGGGAATAACCACGAAAAGGAATATGTGGTAACCGTGAACAAACCCATTACCCCCGATTTTATCCAGAAAATGTCATCGGGCGTACCTATTTTGGGGATTGTTACCAAAAAGTGCTTTGTCCGGAAGGAAAGTAGTTTTGTGTTCACCATTATTCTGACGCAGGGGCTCAATCGCCAGATACGCCGCATGTGCGAGTACCTGGGCTATAATGTAACGAAACTGAAACGCGTCCGGATCATGAATGTGGCATTGAACGATTTACCGGTTGGCAAATGGCGGAACCTCACCGCCGAGGAGATGAAGGAAATCAATGAAGCCGTGGAGCATTCGACTAAAACGGAGGAGGGATCTTATGTGGATGATTGGGATGAATGAGGAAGGGATATTTAAGTAGTTTATAAATACGTTGTGTATGCCTAGACTTTTGCTTTTGATGATTTTGGTAAGTCAGGCTGCTTTTGGCCAGCGCCCTGACACGGTTTTGGTTGAAAAACTGCTTAGAAGCCGGCCGGAGCTGTTTGGCAAAATTCTGAATCATCCGCAAAAGAATCAGGTCCAGATACTATACACCCAGATTGACCGGGACGTGAACAATGTCCCGCACTTTAAAAGTTACAGCTATAATCTTGACGATCTGCACTATTTTTTTCCTGCAAGCACGGTGAAGCTACCGACGGTGATTTTTGCATTGGAGAAATTGAATGAGCTGAAAATACCCGGCCTGAGCCGCGCCAGCACGATGATCACCGGCGCTGATTTTCATAAACAAACCAGCGTCGAGCGCGATAGTTCTGCGGCAACCGGACTTCCTTCCATTGGGCATTATATTAAAAAGATATTGCTCGTAAGCGACAACGATGCTTACAACCGGCTCTATGAATGGATCGGGCGGGCGGAAATTAACGAGCGGCTTCGGAGAAACGGACTCACTACCAGCCGCATTCTCAACCGGTATGCGGTGAAAGACACGGAGGAAACTTCAAGGCATACCAATCCGGTAAGTTTTTATGACGGCGCGAAGCTGCTTTACAGCCAGCCCGGACAGTTTGATCCAAAGGATTACCCATTGAACTTAACGAATACTTCCATGGGCAGGGCTTATATGGACAGCTCGGACCGGCTCGTGGAAAGGCCGTTCAATATGGCCAACAAAAATGCTTTCAGTTTGACCGACCAGCAGAAGGTCATGAAGAAGCTGCTCTTTCCGGAAGCTTTTCCTGAAAATGAGCGCTTTCACCTTGCACAGGACGATTACAAGCTGATTTACACCTACATGAGCAAGCTGCCGAACGAAAGCGATTTTCCACGTTACAACCCGGCAGAATATTGGTCGCTTTATGCAAAGTTCCTGTTCTACGGCGCAGACAAAGAGACCGTTCCGCAAAGAGGAATGAGGATCTTCAACAAATATGGCGACTCATATGGATTTATTATCGACAATGCCTATATCGTTGATTTTGAGAACCATATTGAGTTTATGCTGAGCGCCGTCGTGCAATCCAACGAGGATGGTGTTTACAACGATGATCGGTACGAATACAAGGAGGTTTGCTATCCGTTCATGAAAAACCTGGGGCATTTAATTTATGAATATGAAATGGGCAGGCAGAAGAAATACAAGGCGGACCTGTCTAAATTTCAGATGAATTATCAGCCTTGAACGACCCACAAACGGCGATCAGAGTTTGATATCATTTTTACCTGCCCATGCGGCAATATCCTGCTTACTCAATGCGGCAGCCATCAGGTCGGGGAACTGGTCGGGCGTGCAGGCGAAGACTGGTATTCCGAGACCGGCAAAGAATTCGGCATTTTTGTGATCGTAAAAAGGCGCTCCTTCGTCGTTGAGCGCCAACAAAGTGACTATCTGGACACCCGTATCAACCAACTGCGCCACTTTTTTACGCATTTCAATTTCATTGCCACCTTCGTACAAGTCACTAATGAGCACCAGCACCGTATCGAGCGGACGGGTAACCAGTTGCTGACAGTAGCTAAGCGCCTTGTGAATATCTGTACCGCCTCCCAGTTGCACGCCAAACAGCAGATCGACCGGATCGTTAAGCTCTTCTGTCAGGTCGGCTACGGACGTATCAAATACAACCATTTTGGTGTTTACTGCCGGCATAGACGCCATGACGGAGCCAAAAATACCTGAGTAGATCACCGATGTTCCCATCGAGCCGCTCTGGTCGATGCATAAAACTACGTCCTTCAATGCCTTTCTCTTCCTACCATAACCTATTTTTACTTCGGGTATAATTGTCTGATAATCTGGTTGATAGTGTTTCAGGTTTTTGCGTATCGTTTCATTCCAGTTGATCTCGTTATGACGTGGCCGGATGTTTCGCACCGCGCGGTTGAGGCTTCCGGTTATGGCCTGCTGTGTGGGACCGGCGAGTTTCTGCATCAGCTGGTCGACAACCTTCCGGATCACCTCGCGAGCCGTCGCTTTGGTTTTTTCAGGAATGAGTTTGCCCAATGTCATAAGATTGGCAACGAGCTGGATATCCGGCACAATGGTTTCGAGCATTTCGGGCTCGGTGAGCATGGAAGTTAATTTCAGCCGTTTCAATGCGTCCTGCTGCATGATCTTCACAATCGATGTCGGGAAGTACTCGCGGATATCGCCGAGCCACCGGGACACATTGGGTGACGAAGCACCCAACCCTCCCTTCCTGTCCGAATTGTAAAGCGCTTCCAACGTCCGGTCAATCCCGGACTCTTCTCTGGTGAACGTGTATTCCAATTCGTCCTGAGTTTCTTTGCCTAGTACAAGCCGCCACCTTTTTACAGCATTTTCATTCATCTCATTTCTATTTAATAGCCATAAGCAACTCAAGTATCGGAAACACCTGCGCAGCTCTTTGAGGATCGATGTCGATTATTTGGGGGATTAATTTTCCGGATTGGCCCTGCTTTGCGCGCCCAGCGATTTTTCGTTTTTCCACATTGCTGAAATTGGCGAAGGTGCGCCGTAGTAATGGTACCACTTGTAGAAATGTCTCGTCGTTCAGCGACAGCAGCCAGTCATTTACTACGCCCCAGATCACGTCGTCCAGGATCAACACGGTGGCGGCGTCGTTCAAAAAGCCTTCCAGCCAGTTGGCAGAAGCCGATGGCTCATTGTTAAGTGATAATGCTTTTGAAAATGCATTGAAAGTGCTGTCCATGTCGAGCAGGCGGTTGTCATACAATGCCTTGCAACAATACCCCTGGATAAATGGCGCCGAGCGGTCGGAATGAAATATCGTTTCGAGTGTTGTTGTCCAGCCTTCCGTCAGATCCTGTTTTTCAAGCATTAAAATTGCCTGGTTAACATCCTTGATCTTGTCGGTCATCACTGCAGCCTGTTCATCGTCGATGCCGGTGCAACCAGCCGGCAAGCCTGCAATAATCCGATAGAAGATGGTTGTCACGATCAGGTCGATGCTTTCACGATCGGTCTTGCGCACATTACCGTACCGACTCACCTGCGCGAGCGGCGCGAATGCGTCCATCAGCATGGAAATATCAGAGGTCGTTGCTGCCAGCTCATCCATTTTTTGCATGACGGCGCCGAGCGCCACCGGTAAGTCGGCTGGAATCGCATTTTGCACCAGCGGCGTGATCTCATCCAGTCGCGCACATTTCCCAGCGGTACTTTTGAGGTATTTTGTGGCGGCTTCTTCAATGGTATTGCCCCATGGAGCTTTTTCCAGGAGTTTGATCGTCAGTTCGGGGTACCAGCGGAGCGTCCATTCTTCTTTGAATGTGCCTTTTCCGCTGACGGTTTCCATGGTACCCCAGTTAATATCGAGGAGTTGCAAACGGTGCAGCAAAATGCTCTTTTGCAGATCATTTTCTTCCCGCAAATCCAGCTTCAATGTTTTTTGTTCCGGCACTACCTTGATCCTGAATCGCTTGGCAAGCATTTCCAGGTCGCGTTGGAGCGGTACCTGCGGGGTTCCTTCGGGTATTTGCCCGAAGGCCTTACCGACAATCAGTTCCCGGTAAATGACTTTCATCAGTACGGGCTCACCCATGCACATCACTGCTACTGTGGCCTCGTTGAGCTCTTTCAGGCCGGGGCGCGACAGATTTCGCAAGCCCGCCAATGCACCGGCCAATCTTACCGCCTCAATGATGTGCGCTGAGGAGATATCGACATGGTTCTCGCGAAATACATGCGCGGTATGTGAAAGCCACAAAGTACCGTGGTCGTCGGGATGCTTCCAATGGTGCATATACCAACCCGGCGATTCCACGCCGGCTCCATAACCGCTTTCAAACGCCATCCGGTCGTTTGTCCAGGGAATCCAGGTGCTTTCTACTTTGGTTTTAGGAAGATTTTTCAACAGCGCGTCATCTTCCCGTTGTTTTGGCAAATGTGCCAGCGCCGGTACATGCCAGGCGCCACAGATCACTGCTATTCTTTCAAAACCTTCTTTCTGCGCAATGCGAATCGATTTTCGCATAAATGCTTCCCGAATTTCCTCCCGGCGGTCGTCGGCTGGTAAGGTTTGCCGGAGGGCTGTCATACTTTCCGCGATCGCCTCGAAAACTTCGTAGGGCTGCTGTACGATCTCGAAACGATGTTCCCACCATTCTTCCGGATCATCGAAACCCGCTATTTCGGCCAGGTAAGAGATAGGGTTTTTCCGTACATGCTCCGTGAGTTCGGACTTTTTGCTGTTTAGCGAGGTTTCCTGCCATTCCATCGCAAAACCGTGTGCCAGCGGCATGTCGATGAAACGCACGGGAATTTGGTTCCGTAGCGCGTACAGGATGGAATTCCATTCCGGGCTGTGAACGGTAAAAGGATAGAATACGGCCTGTTGGGGATTGTCGGGGACGTAGGCCAACAGCGCTACCGGCGGCTGCATATCCGCGTGCGTCGCCCACGACAGCATGGCTTCGCCTTCGGGCGGGCCTTCGATCAGGACGATATCCGGCTGAATTTCCGCCAATGCATTCAGCACATGCCGTGACGAGCCGGGGCCGTGGTGCCTGACCCCTAAAAGATGAACGGACATAGAATTCTGGTCAGATTATTTCCCTGCAAGCCCTGTAAATATCTTTCCAACCATCGCGTTGTTTGAGCACGGTTTCCATATATTCCTGGAATACGATCTTGTCCTGTATCGGATCTTTGATGATCGCGCCGATAAGTCCGCTTGCCAGATCATCGGCTTTCAGGCTTGCGTCGCCGAAATGGTAAGCCAGCGATAACCCGCTGTTCATCACCGATATAGCCTCCGCTGTGCTCAATGTGCCGGAAGGGGATTTGAGCTTTGTCTTGCCGTCAGCGGAAACTCCGCTGCGCAACTCGCGGAAGACTGTGACGACGCGGCTGATCTCTTCCAAAATTGGTTTTTCAATAGCCAGATCGATCGATTTGCTGAAACTCGCAACTCGCTGCTGCACGATTTCCACTTCTTCTTCGACTGTCTCCGGTACTGGTAAAATTACTGTATTGAACCTGCGCTTCAATGCACTCGACAAGTCATTGACACCCTTGTCGCGGTTGTTGGCGGTAGCAATGATATTGAAACCGCGAACTGCCATCACCTTGGTATTCAGCTCCGGAATCGGGAGCATCTTTTCGGAAAGAATGGTGATGAGGCTATCCTGCACATCCGAGCCGATGCGCGTAAGCTCTTCCACACGCACAATTTTGCCTTCTTTCATTCCCCGCATCACAGGCGTTTCGACAATGGCCTCGGGTACGGGCCCGGCGGAAAGCAGTTGTGCATAGTTCCAGCCATACCGCACGGATTCTTCACTGGTACCGGCAGTTCCCTGGATCACAAGACCGGAGTCTTCCGAAATGGCTGCACTTATGTGCTCGGAAACCCAGGATTTGGCTGTTCCCGGCAAACCGTACAGCAACAGCGCACGATCCGTAGTGAGGGTTGCCACGGCGATTTCCATGAGCCTGCGGTTGCCGATGTATTTGGGCGATACATGAAATCCATTAGCTAGCTTTCCGCCCATGAGGTATGTTACCACCGCATGTGGCGATAGTAACCAGTTTTCGGGCCGTGCGTGTTTGTCTTGTTTTTTTATCTCCTCGATTTCCTGCGCGAACTGCGCTTCGGCGGTCTGTCGTAAAATATTTTGTGACATGTTTTTAAGCAATTTTTTTTCTTAGTTCGACCAAGCGCATCATTTCTAATACCTGGTTTTTAAAATATCTAAATGGGTAGTCCTGCCGGGGATCGTCGGCATATTTTTTCAGAATGGGCATTGTGCTGTCAGGTAGCTGCAATCCAAGGCGTTGGTAGGTTCCCTGGTTGATGTGGTAAGGGAACTTTGAGAGGTGGTCGAGCAATTGTTCGGCCAGCCGCGCGGGTAGGAGCGAATAGGCGTCGTTCAGCAGATATGCAAACAGGTTAGCGGCATTACCGTTTAAAAATTGCAGGTAAAACGGCAATCGCTCTGACTCTTCCAGCGCATCCAGTAACCCGATGTCGCGTGCATCCCCGCGGTGCAGCAGCGCCAGCGCCCAGGATTTACATTTGAACCGAATGGCCGAAGAGGTGAGGAACGGTAGCAGCACCTTAGCCGCGGGGTGGTCTAGGAATAATGTAATTAAGCTTTGTTCGCTTATATTCAGCATATTAGATAGTTCTACCGGATCCGCCAACGAAAGCAGCTGCCCTGCGATGAATACATGGTCCTGAACGCCTTTTTCAGCACTTACCTTTTCAATACCTGTTTTAAAGATGTTTTCTTCGAACGTCACGTCCTCAGCAATAACAAGCTTCTTTTTCTTTGTAACCAGCAAATGCCTTTCTTCACGAACCTCTATCATCCGGCGCAGACATTCGAGATGATAGCGATTGATGGCCGAGCCCTGAATCTGCCGAAGCAATCCAATAGCGACTTCCCGTACTTTCTGACTTTTGTCAGTGATCAGTTTTTGAAGAAAAGGTTCGTCCGAGAGCGACAGCCCGTCGTGCAGTAATTGCAAAAATGCCAGCCGGTTGTTGGCATTTTCCTGGGTGAATGTACTTTCCAGCAGTATAATGGCTGCACCGGGGTCTTTTTTGCGCAACGCGGAAAGGAACCCTTTTCTGCTTTCTATCGACCCGATGTCCCAAACATTCTCATCTTCGGTCGTACCGTCCCGCAAAACTTTCCAACGCGGATTCAGGCCGCAAAGCCATTCGCCGGTCTTCCCACAAATACGGATTAGCTTTTGTTTGTCATACTTTTTTTCAAGTGCCTTGTCGAGAATGCCGGGAACAAGTTGTGCCTGAATCACTTCGTTCCGTTGCGCAATCCTGAACACCAGAAATGCGAATAAGACCTCATTCTGATCTGCGATGGCTGATTGCACCAAGGCAGCGAGCTGACTGGTGACGATCGCCTGCGGTTCGGGCGGGCATTCCGGTAATTGCGAATCTATGACAAGTGGTTTGGCACCAGCCTCTTCGTAAAGTAACGACACAAATGCCATCTTCAGAAAGCGGTCTTCCTTGCTTGTCGGCAATGCATCTATCTTGGTATAAATCTCCGGCGCTCCTTTCGGTATTTCGGGGATGTACCTGTCGGTGCCCAGCAATGCCGCCTTCAATATTTCTGTATTCATGATTTAAGGAAAATGCCCTGCCGGGCCGCGGAGATGAAATGTAAATCGAATTGGCCCTGATCACAAACACCGAAGGTTGAAAACCGGCGCCCACCGGAAAATGCAAGCATATTCCAGCATTCGTCTTCGGGATTCGATATCGGAACGCTTAACCCTTCCAGGTCGGTCACGAACCAACGGTCGCTCGTGAGCGTGGCTTTCACATCTTCGATCATAAATGGTATCTGCTCTATAAACGGGTTACGGCTTAATGTATCCGAGATGTTATTGTATATGATTGAAAATGAGTTGGGTATATTTGCATGCATCGAGCGATCGGTCACAGGACGTTGCTCGCGAATGAGCGCACGCATGGGGACGGAGGCGGGGTAATACACGATATCGGCATCTATTTGCAAACCCGGAACGAGTATTGTCTGATACGGCTGGTTTCCGGCGTAAAAATTCAATAACAGGGCAAACTGTTTAGTTCTCAGGCCGTACAGCCATATTCGCTCCGTAGTTACATTGCTTTCCTCGGTCATGGTTACCGACAAGACAATCCAGTTATCGGTAACGGGCTCTGTTTGTGAAACTTCTTCCTTGGAAATCGTCCAGCCGATCAGCGTGGATATGTCCCGGGCAGTCCCGGCTGGCAGCGTATCACGATTAAGATATCCCTCCGATATCATATAAATACCTGATAGTTTTTTCAACAGCTGTTTTTGCCAGCCATCGTTGAAAAAGTTGATTTCGTTGATTTGACGCAGCTGGCTAGCGAGCCCACCCGCTTGTGCATCTACCATCCGGGCGGTAATGTTGCTGTGAAATTGGTAGGCCTGCTGAGGTATGTGCGCAATGCCCGCGCGTATAACATCACCCAGCCAGGCACGTATTTCTTCAATACCACCATTCACCTTCTTTTCCCGCGACTCCGCGCGTTTGATACGGGCGGTTTCGTCCACAGGTTTTTCTTGTGTCGTTTCGCGGGCTGTCTCCCGTGCCTGTCGTTTCGAAAGCCATTCCGTAACATAAGCCGGTAATTCTTCACCAGTGGTAAATGCGGTACGATCTTCGGAAAAAAGTAAAAACAATCCCAAACCGTGTTTACAGGGAAACTTCCGGCTGGGACAGTTGCATTTGAACGCAATGTTAGTCAGGTCGATGGCGGTCTGATAGGGATTTTTACCACTGCCGTGGCATTCGCCCCAGATTGCCACGTCGTTACAAGCCCTGGTAACCCATTTGTGATGAGTGGCTAATTGCAGGCCTGCCTTCGCAGAAGCACTGTCGGGTGCGAGTTGAAGAATCTGTTCGCGGGTATATTGCATTAAAATGATCTCTTTAATCGGAAAGTCAAAAATAGAAATTGCGGGGAATAAAATTCAGGTAAATGAGCAAATGCTCCTCATATGCTATCCGGAGGCGAAAATCGATTATATTAGGTCTTCCTAAACCAAACCTTCTGATGAACAAAATTTCCTCCCCCTCGCTCCGCCTGGATTCGATCGACGTATTCAGGGCGGTCACCATGTTTTTAATGATTTTCGTCAATGACCTTTGGACGCTGGAAGACGTTCCCGATTGGTTGAAACACAGTAAAGCGGCCGAAGATGCAATGGGTCTTTCGGACGTCGTATTCCCCGGATTCTTGTTTATTGTCGGCCTTTCGATTCCCTTCGCTATCGCTAATCGCAAGAAGAAGGGGGATTCTGATGCATTGATTATCAGGCATATTACGGAGCGTACATTTGCGTTGCTGCTCATGGGCGTATTCATCGTGAACTACGAAAATATTGCGGGCGACGCGATGGTGGTCAATAAGTACATCTGGGAAATCGGCATGGTGATTGCTTTTTTTCTCATATGGAATGTTTACCCTCAGTCCCCGGAGAAGAAAGGATTTTATAATGCATTGAAGATAGCGGGCTACCTGCTATTGGTGGCGTTGGCAGTAATTTACAAAGGTGGCGACGCCGGGAATCCATCCTGGATGGGAACGCACTGGTACGGGATATTGGGCCTCATCGGCTGGTCGTACCTGCTCGGTTCGCTCGCGTATCTGCCTACGCGTGACCGACTCTCGTGGGCGATCGGTGGATGGTTGTTTTTTGTCCTGTTCAATCTGGCCGACTATGCGGGTGCACTGGACTTTCTCGATCCGGTCAGAAAGTTTGTCTGGATTGTAGGCAGCGGGTCGATGCCGGCTTTTGTGATGGGGGGTGTTGTTGCTTCGGTGATTTACCGGAATAGTGTCAGCCGAAATGCAGTGGGTAGCACGTATCTCGTGATGCTCGTTGTTTTGGGATTGATATGTTTGGCATATGGCGTCGGCACCCGGCCATTTTGGGGTATTTCAAAAATCAGGGCTACGCCGGCTTGGGTGGGCATTTGTTCGGGTATCAGCTTTTTGGCGTTTGCATTCCTGTTCTGGCTGGTTGATCTGAAAAAGATTAAAAAATGGGCGAACATCATCAGCCCTGCCGGAACGGCTACACTCACCTGCTACCTGATTCCTTATATATGGTACGCCGTTATCACCCTGGCCGGCATCAGCCTCCCCATGTTTCTGCGCACCGGATTGATCGGCCTTGTGAAATCCGCCTGTTTTTCATTGCTGGTCATTTTGCTTACCGGGGCGATCAACAGGGTTGGTGTAAAACTTAAGATTTGAGTCGATAGGTGGTAAATCGGCGAGTCTTCGTCTTTTATCTATACAGCAATTACTTTTAATTTAAATAGAATGAATTCGAGAAGAACATTTGTCAAAAAAGGTATCGCGGGGCTAATCGCCGGCAGTATCATTTCACTTCCGGAGAAAAGCAATGCTGCTCCGGCTAAAAAAGAGGATACTTTCAAGCTCGGTATGGCCGGTTACAGCTTTGTTCATTTCAAACTCGACGAGGCGCTCGAAATGATGAAGAAGACAGATGTTCATTATTTGTGTATCAAGGATTTCCATTTGCCTTACAATAGCACGGCCGAGCAGATTACGGCGTTTCACCAGAAGTTGAAAGACGCCGATGTGACCGGTTACGCGGTGGGGCCGATTTATACCAAGACCCATCAGGAAATCGACGATGCATTCGATTATGCCAAAAGGGTGGGTGTGGATTTGATCGTCGGTATTCCTAATCACGACGATCTGAAATATGTAGAGCAGAAAGTGAAGGAGTACAATATCCGCTACGCCATCCACAACCATGGGCCGGAAGACAAGCTGTATCCAAATGCGACTTCGGTGTACAACCATGTGAAGGATCTCGATCCACGGGTAGGGCTTTGTTTTGATATGGGGCACAACCGCCGCGACAACCAGGACTCGGTCGCTGATCTGGGCAAATACAGCAAACGCATTTTCGACATTCACCTCAAAAATGTCACGGCTGCTACCAAGGATGGTAAAACCTGCGAATTGGGAAGAGGAATTATTGATATTCCTGCATTTGTAAAAATGCTGCGCAAAGTGAAATATACAGGGTCGTGCAGCCTTGAATATGAGAAAGATATGAAAGAACCGCTGGCCGGTATCGCCGAGTCGGTCGGCTATTTCCGGGGAGTTTGCCAGGCGAGTTAATGAGGAAAACGCGCATTAAGTGCCGTAAAACCCTATTTTTGCATGACCAAGGTTTGATTTTTTACCATAACGCCAAAACTAATGCTATCAAACGTCCCCTTTGATCAGTTGGCGGCTTATAAAAAGCTGAAAACGCATCACAAAACCATTTCGCAAAAGCATTTAAAAACACTTTTCGAGGAAGACACCGACCGTCATAAAAAGTTCTCCATCCGTTTCGGGGACATATTGCTGGATTATTCCAAAAACCGCATTACCTCGCGTACGCGCTCTTACCTGGTTCAGTTGGCCGAAGAGGCGGGCCTGGCCGAGGCGATCGAGGCGATGTTCACCGGCGCGAAAATCAATGCGACCGAAGGACGTGCCGTTTTGCACACCGCATTGCGCAACCGGTCCAACGAGCCCGTGCTCGTGGATGGCAAGGATGTGATGCCGGATGTGAATGAGGTACTTGCGAAAATGAAGGATTTCTCGACGCGGGTGCGTTCGGGCGCGTGGAAGGGTTACACCGGAAAGGAAATCACCGACATCGTGAACATCGGTATCGGCGGCAGCGACCTGGGCCCCGTAATGGTGACCGAGGCGCTGAAAGCTTATGCGAAAAATGGACTGAATGTGCATTTCGTGTCCAACGTAGACGGAACGCACATTGCCGAAACCGTGAAGTCGCTTAACCCCGAGACGACTTTGTTCATGATCGCGTCCAAGACTTTTACCACGCAGGAAACGATGGCGAATGCGCACAGCGCACGTAGCTGGTTCCTGGAAAAGGCTTCGGATGAAGAACATGTGAAAAAGCATTTCGTCGCGATTTCTACCAACCGCGTGGAAGTGGAGAAATTCGGAATTGATCCGGAAAACATGTTCGGTTTCTGGGATTGGGTAGGAGGTCGCTACTCGCTCTGGTCGGCCATTGGTTTGTCGATCGCTTGTTACGTGGGTTTCCAGAATTTCGAGCAGTTGCTCGCAGGCGCGCACGAGATGGACAAACATTTCCGCACGACTAAACTGGAACGTAACATTCCGGTGATTCTTGCATTGATCGGAATCTGGTACAACGATTTCTTCGACGCGCAAACGCAGGCGATCCTTCCTTACGATCAGTACATGCACCGTTTCGCGGCTTACTTCCAGCAGGGCGATATGGAAAGTAATGGAAAGAGCACCGGTCGTGATGGTAAGCCTGTGGGTTACCAAACTGGTCCGGTGATTTGGGGTGAGCCGGGTACCAATGGTCAGCACGCATTTTACCAGCTGATCCACCAGGGTACCAAACTGATCCCTTGCGATTTCATCGCACCGGCCATCAGTCACAATCCGCTGGGCGAGCACCACAAAATGTTGCTGTCCAACTTCTTCGCTCAGACTGAAGCATTGATGAACGGCAAGACGGACGAGGAAGTCCGCGCCGAACTGAAAGCTGCCGGAAAGAGCGATGCGGAGATCGAGCAGATCGCTCCGTTCAAAGTTTTCTCAGGTAACCGCCCAACCAACTCGATCCTCGTGAAGAAGATCACCCCGAAAGTACTGGGAAGCCTGATCGCGATGTACGAGCACAAGATTTTCGTTCAAGGTATCATTTGGAACATTTACAGCTTTGACCAATGGGGTGTCGAGCTGGGCAAACAATTGGCCAACAAAATTTACCCCGAGTTGCAAAACGACTGGCCTGTTACCAACCACGATAGTTCTACAAACGGTTTGATCAACCAATACAAACGCTGGCGCTAGTTTTTCAGCACCAGTTTTGTGAAAAGATAACCGATTAATACACCAGCAGCATCTGCCACGGCGTCCCACCAGTCAAAAGTGCGGTCGAATGGCAGAAGCTGCTGGTAAAATTCCAGCCCCAGCCCGTAAGCCATTCCCAACCCCACCACCAAACGGCTTTTTTCAGGGTAAATAATCAGCGCGAGAATCGCCCACACCGTAAAGAGTCCCGAGTGGACAATTTTATCAAAACCTACGACGGGAGCAGCGGGTATGTCTTTGCCCGGCCAAGTGCACGCAACCAAGATTAGAAAACTCCAAAACCAGATAAGCCATTGACGCTGAGCAATAAATTGAATCGTCGATTGTGAAAATTTTGAGGTCATAGTTGTGAAATTGTACACCGAAAGTTACGTCTCATTTTTTGAATTATGGCAACGCGACAACTAAAAAAGGGTCATTTGAGCCAGTTTTGAGGGCATTTTACTGAATTATGAGTTAATTAAAAATTGGGAGTACTATTCTTAATATTTTTTATTAAGTTTAATTCTCTCTGATCACTAAACCTCTTTCCATGAAAAGGATTTTTGCGACACTCTCACTACTATTTATTTTTTCCCAAAACCAGGCACAATCGGTTTACCATTTTGAGGAAGGACTGGCTGTTGGCCCATGCCATCAATACGGGCGGGAAGCATTGTATACCGACCAACTGGCTTATCAACTTTACAAAGGTACACTCAAACCACAAGAAGGAAGTATTTTATTGACAGATCCCAAAGGAGGAGAGATTAAGTGGAAAAAAGTGCAGACCGACTCGACACACCGTTTCCGTGGTGATTCATTTTCCAACGGATATGTTTATCTGACTTACGAATCTAAAAAAGAACAAACGGCAATTCTGACGATTACCGGTCAGGATATGATTTTCCTGAATGGCGTTCCGCGTGGAGGTGACATGTACCGTTACGGTTGGATGCATTTACCAATTGTCCTTAAAAAAGGGAAGAATGAAATCTACGCACGGGTGGCGCGCTTCGGACGTTTTGGCGGCATAACGGCCAATCTCACTTTTCCTGAAAAGGCAGTTTCCATTAATACAGAGGATCTTACGATTTCCGATGTGGTTCCCGGTTTCAAAAATGATTCACTATGGACAGGCGTAGTGATCTCGAACATGACCAGAAAGCCATTGGCCGGTCTGGAAATGAAAACGGCCGTAGCTGGAAAGGACATTGTAACAAAACTTCCATCGGTACCGGCTATGACATTGCGGAAAGTGGGAGTGCTTATAGACGGCAGCAAGGTTACAGGTATCGGCAAGAATGAGGTTTCGCTCAACTTGCTGCAAAGTGATAAAGTTATCGATCAGTCGAAAATTGCAATCCAGTCGGTAGAGACGGGGAAGCAATTCAGCCGCACATTTGTGAGCGAGCTGGATGGCAGCGTGCAATACTATGCTGTTTCCCCGCAGATCAAAAATGATTCGAATGGGCAACCGGCATTGTTTTTCTCAGTGCATGGCGCTGAGGTGCAGGCGATTAGCCAGGCCCGTGCATACAAACCCAAAGATTGGGGAGTACTCGTGGCGCCCACAAACCGACGTCCGCGCGGATTCAACTGGGAAGACTGGGGACGGATGGATGCATTGGAAGTACTGGGTATTGCGAAGAAGCAATTCAACCCGGACCCATCTCGTATATACCTGACCGGTCATTCTATGGGTGGGCATGGCACCTGGTTCCTGGGCGCAACCTATCCGGAAAAATGGGCAGCGATTGCTCCATCCGCAGGCTATCCTACGTTGGCCGCTTATGGTTCGCACGATGGTGTGATCCCCGATAGCGCCGGGTCGCCGATTGAAGCTATGTTGCTGAGAGCGAGTAATCCAAGCAATGTTTTGGCATTGACTTCCAACTACAAAAGTCTGGGCGTGTACATCGCGCACGGGGACGCGGACAGGACCGTACCCGTTACGTACGCGCGCCAGATGCGCGACATTCTCGGAAAATTCCACCGCGATTTTAGCTACTATGAGCACATTGGTGGCGAGCATTGGTATGGAGACATTAGTGTGGACTGGCCACCAATCTTCAACTTTTTCAGCTGGCATTCAATCCCCAAGGATACAACAGTAACCTCGATCGATTTCAAAACGGCTAACCCCGGTGTCTCTTCGCGTATGCGCTGGGCAGGGATACATCAGCAAATCAATGCATTGAAATACAGTCAGATAAAGTTGACTAGCAGTAAAAAAGATTCGAGAATTGAAGGGACTACCGAGAACGTATCTTTGCTTTCATTGGACCTTGGCGCATTCGCACCCGGTTCAAAATTAAATATTGTGCTGGACGGAAAAGCGCCGGTCGAATATATGGTGAAGGGAAATGAAACCATTTACCTGAAAAACGACGGCGACTGGAAGGAGGCGGTTGCGCCTGCGTCAATGGAGAAAAACCCGGAGCGTAGTGGCACATTGAAAGATGCATTCAGAAACCGCATGGTATACGTGTACGCGACGGGTGGAAATGCTGAGGAGAAGGCCTGGGCATTCGAGAAGGCGACATTCGATGCGGAGTCATGGTACTACCGTGGCAACGGTGCGGTGGATATCATTTCGGACAAAGACTTTGATCCACAGCAGTTTAAGGATAGAGGTGTGATACTTTATGGCAACAAAAGTACCAACCTCGCATGGGATAAGGTCCTGAAAAATTGTCCGGTAACCGTAACAAGCGGCAAGATCGATGTCGGTGGGAAACAATTTACAGGTAACGATCTGGCTGCCTACTTCATTTATCCGAGGTCGGATAGTAAGAGCGCTTCGGTAACGGTCATTTCCGGAACTGGCAAGGCAGGCTTTCAGGCAGCGAATGCCAACCAGTATTTCAGCGGCGGTAGCGGGTTCCCGGATCTGATGATATTCTCGGCTGATATGTTGAAGAACGGAATCAAGGGCGTGAAAATGTCCGGATTTTTCGGAAACGACTGGTCGGTGGAGCGTGGGGAGTTTGTGGAGCAATAGATAGGGCTGTAAGCTTTAAGCGGTAGGTTTTAAGCTAAAAGGCTATATGTGAATCGGTTATGATGCCCGACTTCACATATAGCCTTTAACTATTTTGCTTATAGCTTACAGCCTATCGCTTATAGCTCCTAACCATTATCGGCGAATTCGGGATATAATGTCATCCCACCATCAATGTACAATGTTTCGCCATTGACATAATCCGAGTCATCCGATGCCAGCCAGGCAACTGCTTTGGCAACATCTTGTGCGGTACCGATCCTTTTGTAGGGAATCAGGTGAAGCAAACTTTGATACTTTTCGGGATCTGACCATACCTCCTGGTTGATGGGCGTTTTGATTGCGCCAGGGCTTACCGAGTTCACACGAATTTTGTATGGCGCAAGCTCCTGCGATATGGATTTCATGAACATCATCACGCCACCCTTCGAAGCAGCGTAGTTGACATGCCCCGCCCAGGGGATCACGTCATGTACGGAGCTCATCAATACAATTTTTCCGATCGCCAATTCGCTGTGATTGGTTTCAGTAACTGCCTGTTGCTGAGCGATAAACTGCCTGGCAGCTTCGCGGCAGGTAAGGAATTGGCCCGTCAGGTTGACGTCGATTACTTTTTGCCATTGTTCCAAAGTCATTTCCAGGAATGAGGCATCTTTCTGCAAACCGGCATTGCTGACGAGCACATCGACGCGGCCAAACTGGTTGACTGTTTCGGCAAATAGTGCTTTTACATCTTCCTCCTTACTCACATCGGCTTTCACCAGAACTGCACTTCCGCCATTGGCTTTGATTTCATCGACAACTTCCTGGCCGGCAGCTGCATTGGAACTGTAATTCACAACCACGTGCGCCCCGTTGTTGCCGAAATGCAATGCACAAGCCCGACCGATTCCGGAACTGGATCCCGTGACGATGACGACCTGATCTTTGAATTTCAGTTCGATCATATCATTTCTTTTTCGACAGCTTTCAATTTTTTCCAAACGCGGCGGTTCACATTTTTTACCGCCCAATTTTTCGCAATCAGAATTGCTTTGGAAACGGCCTCGCGAGGGGAGATGTTGGTAGATCGTAAAAGTTCCTGGGCGACGGCCACCGCTTTTTCGCGGGTAGTAGGAGAAAGGTACATCAATTCTGGCAATGCGATTCTTGCGTCCATAGGAGTCTGAATTTTTTTAGTGGTTTGATTAGATTGATGAAGATTTGCTTTGGATTGAAAAAATCAGTGCCACTGACTTTGGAGCTGATTTTCTGTTATTATATACGCTTTGTCACCCCAAAATGTAACACTGCGTGTAAAAAAAATCCCCATCTGTTTAACGGACGGGGATTTTTTCTAATCTCATTCTTATTTTACTTCTTCGAAATTGACGTCCGTCACATCGTCAGTCGAACCGTTGTTGCTGGCACCTGCGCCAGGGTTTCCGGTCGGGCCGCCTGCGCCTGGTTGGCCTTCACCACCTTGTGCGTACATTTCCTGAGCGGAAGCTTGCCATGCCGCATTCAGTTTTTCGGATGCAGCGTCGATAGCCGCGAGGTCCTGAGACTGGTGAGCGGTTTTCAATTCTGCCAGCGCAGCTTCGATGCTCGATTTGTTGCTGTCAGAAAGTTTGTCACCATATTCTTTTAACTGTTTTTCAGTTGAGAAGATCAGGCTGTCAGCTCCGTTGATTTTTTCGATTTTCTCACGTTCCGCTTTGTCAGCAACTTCGTTGGCTTTTGCCTCTTCACGCATTCTGTTGATTTCGGCGTCGGTCAAACCGCTGGAAGCTTCGATACGGATCTTTTGCTCTTTGCCGGTTCCTTTATCTTTCGCTGAAACGTGCAGGATACCGTTCGCATCCACGTCGAATGTTACTTCGATCTGAGGTACACCGCGTTGTGCTGGTGGAATGTCGGACAAATGGAAACGACCGAGTGTACGGTTGTTTGAAGCTTGCGGACGCTCACCTTGCAATACGTGGATTTCCACAGATGGCTGATTATCAGCGGCAGTCGAGAAAGTTTCTGTTTTCTTCGAAGGAATAGTTGTGTTCGCTTCGATCAGCTTGGTGAACACGCCTCCCAATGTTTCGATACCGAGTGACAAAGGAATAACGTCCAAAAGGAGTACGTCTTTCACTTCACCAGTCAATACACCACCCTGGATTGCAGCACCTACGGCCACCGCTTCGTCAGGGTTAACATTTTTCGAAGGTTTTTTACCAAAGAATTTCTCCACTTCTTCCTGTACGCGAGGGATACGGGTCGAACCACCTACGAGGATTACTTCGTCGATGTCGTTGTTTGAATATCCGGCATTTTTCATCGCTCTCTTGCAAGGTTCCATCATGCGTTGGAACAGAGAATCAGCGAGTTGCTCGAATTTCGCGCGGGTCAAAGTACGAACCAAGTGTTTTGGAATACCATCAACCGGGAAGATGTATGGCAAGTTGATTTCAGTCTGAGTAGAGCTCGACAATTCAACTTTTGCTTTTTCAGCAGCTTCTTTCAAACGCTGCAGCGCCATTGGATCTTTTCTCAGGTCAACGCCTTCGTCTTTCTGGAATTCGTCAGCCAACCAGTTGATAATCACCTGGTCGAAGTCGTCACCACCCAGGTGGGTATCACCGTCGGTAGATTTTACTTCGAATACGCCATCGCCCAGTTCAAGGATGGATACGTCGAAAGTACCACCACCCAAGTCGAACACGGCAATTTTCATATCCTTGTGCTGTTTGTCAAGGCCGTAAGCCAGGGCAGCAGCAGTAGGTTCGTTAATGATACGTTTTACATCCAGACCAGCGATCTGACCCGCTTCTTTCGTAGCCTGACGTTCCGCATCGTTAAAGTATGCAGGAACGGTGATCACCGCTTCGGTAACTTCCTGACCCAGATAGTCTTCCGCAGTTTGTCTCATTTTTTGAAGAATGAATGCAGAAACTTCCTGCGGTGTATAAAGGCGGTCACCGATAGGAATGCGTGGGGTATTGTTAGGGCCTTTTTCTACGCTGTACGCAACCGTCTTCATTTCAGAGGTTGTGTCATCGTATTTTTTACCCATAAATCTTTTGATGGAGCTAATAGTATGCTTGGGATTGGTAATCGCCTGACGTTTGGCCGGTGCTCCGATTTTGCGTTCACCATTATCCATGAATGCAACTACGGAAGGGGTAGTGCGGGCACCTTCGCTGTTGGCTATTACAACCGGCTCGTTACCCTCCATGACAGCCACGCAGGAGTTCGTTGTTCCTAAGTCTATGCCAATAATTTTTCCCATTGTTCTATTTTATAAGTTAAGTATGATTTGATTCTGGACTTATGACCGCCGGGCGCCGGAGCGTCGGGGCACCGGGGTGCCTTTTTTGACGGTCACTGGGAGTTTTATTAAAAACCCCGTACCAGCAACTTTCCTATAAAACCGGAATGACAAAGTGTCAGGCCAAAAAATGGCCTGACGATGGGATAGTTTCAGCTGATCATTTGACCCATATAAGGGTCGCTCTGGCTGGCAGCACCGGTTTCGACATGCCCTGCGAACCGTGAGAATGCATTTTCCACGCCTTCCACAGCGACGGTGAAATCATACCAGTTGAAGCTTTTCGCAAGGTTCAGTACGATACTTTTGTGTGATTTTGCGCCCGCCGGAGCTTTTTCAAGCGCAATGGTTTGAGCAGCAGAACCATAAGCATTATCGGTAACCTTCAATACAGCCTTCTGGCCCGGATGCAGGTTGCTGATTTTCAGTTCGATATGGCCGGTCGGTTTTTTGCTGCGGTCGAGCTGGTAAGTGCATTCTATCTTTAAAAAGCTGTTTTCTTTGTTGCCGCGGTATTCGCGGAAGAAGCCGTTCGGGCCGTACACCTTTAAATGGTAATGCTGATTTTCGAAATCGGCGGGATTCCAGGAGCCGGTCAGGGCGTCGCCGGCTTTCACCGCGTAATTCCAGACTTTGACATTTTCATTTTTGTATTTTCCCGGGGCATACACGATAAATGGCGAGCCGGCAGATTTGTCGTGAAATATGCCATTTCTGGCTTCCAGCTTAATTTCAAATGTATTTTTGGCAGAGTTGTATGTGCCGTCGGCATATAATTCATACGGGATGGCACAGGCAGGGCGCGTTCCTTTTTCCTGATTTGGCAAAATAGGAGAGGTGAGCGGGTTGCTATTCACCTCGTCGATCTCGTTTTTGGACAAGGCCTTATAACCATTCGGCAGTTTTTTGAACTTGGCGTTGAAAATGCTTTCCATAAACTCGGCCCTTTCCACGAAGGTGGGAAGCTTTATTTCCTGGCCGTCATAAGGCGTGAAAGTCGAAGTGAGGTCGCCGCAAATGGTACGTCGCCATTCCGTGATATTCGTTTCCTTCACCTGTTTGCCAGATTTCAGGCTCACAAATTTTTCGAGGAATTGCAAAATAGAGGTATGGTCGAACACCTCTGAACATACATTGCCTCCCCTGTTCCAGGGCGAAGCGACGATGAGCGGTACCCGGTAACCCAGGCCGATCGGGCTTTCCCGGCATTCTTCTTTCTTTTTTTTCTGCATGTCCTGCTCCATGGTCACAAACTCCGTCTTGCAATCGATGCCTGCCGAGACGGCGCCGGTGTCTTCTTTATATGGATTAGGCACGACATACGGCGGCACGTGGTCGAAATAACCGTCGTTCTCGTCGTAGCAGAGAATGAAAATCGTCTTTTTCCAAACCTCGGGATCAGCCGTCAGGATATCGATGACTTCCGAAACGTACCAGGCACCATACCAGGGCGCGCCCGGGTGATCCGAAAAGTTTTCAGGTGCGACAAGCCAGGAAACGGTCGGTAATGAACCAGTTTTTACATCGGAGCGGAATTGATGCAAAACGTCGCCCATAGGCGCTTTGGCTTCATGCTCAATATCGCCGTCCTGGTATTTTACCGTGGTAACCTTCCGGTAGTCAGGATCATTTTTATTGATGGTGAACGCCTTGTTGTGAATGTTTTTCTGGCGCTGCGATAGTTTCTCGAACTTTTCAGGGCTCCAACGGATCAGTTCCTCATTAGCCAGTTTCAGTAATGCGCGTTTTTCTTTTAATACTTTTTCAAGATCGGCAGCCTCTTTGCCGGAGACCGATTTGAGCTTGGTCTGCGTCTCTTCGATCTCGCCGGGCAGCATTTGCTGGCGCTCTTTCAGGTACCGCTGGTATCCGGTATGGTAACGGATATTGTATTGCGTAAACCATTCAATCGGATTATCGGTGAAATTGGCGAGCCACGCATCTTCTTCACCGGTGAAACCTGTATTGATACTCAGTTCGTTTTGATATATTCTCCACGAGATACCGTTGTCTTCGAGACGCTCAGGGAATGTAGTCCAGGTAGCTTCGCGGTCGTCGGTCACATTCTCGTTGCGAATGTTCGCGTAATGTTTGTCGGGATCGGTGTTCTCGCGTACGGTACCTGTCCATAGGTAAAGCCGGTTGGGTGTGGTACCGGTCAGCGACGAGCAATAATTCTGATCGCAGACGGTAAATGCATCCGCCATGGCATAATAGAAAGGAATATCCTCCCGATTATAGTAACCTTGCGTCAGGGGCATTTTGGCATAATCCTTATTGCCGGGTTGCTTGGCGATCAGCCATTGATCATATTTTCCACCATTGCGCGCATCTATCTGGTTGGGCCACGAGTGCGGGAGCGAGCCCATCCAGGTTGCTTTGGACTCTTTGATATTCAGGCGGAAAGGTACGTATGTTTCGCCGAACGCGTTGGTTTGCAGCCAAACGAGATTATTGTTCGGCAGCGTAATGGCCCGCGGGTCATTAAAACCCCGAACACCGCGGAGTGTTCCATAGGAATGGTCGAACGAGCGGTTTTCCTGCATCAATATGACCACGTGCTCCGCGTCCTTCCAGGTTGTACCCTTGGGCGGGTTAATGGCCAGTGCTTTCTGAATCGAAGCGGGTAGGGTGCTGAACAATCCGGCTGCTCCTGTGAGCATGGTGGCTTTCCGGATAAATTCTCTTCTTGAGTCCATGGTTAAGGTGAGTTATAAAAAAGAAAAAGGGCTTTTACGATAGTACATCATTTTGTGCAAATGTACTATCGTTTTAAAGCCCTTGTTTTATCAGGCAATTAATCTTTGCAATTACTTTCCGCCGAAGAGGCCACCCAGCATTCCGCCCAGGTCGATACCGCCGGAAGCCGGTTTGCCCTGCTGGTCGTTGGCGCCGCCGAAAAGACTGCCGCCCATTTGAATGAGCGATCCGAGGTCGAAACCGCCTCCCTGAGCGCCCCCACCTCCTTGAACGCCGCCACCTTGTCCACTAAATTGGCCGATTACTGCGCCTAGTACGCCTGGCAGCACCGAGTTTACGATGTTGCCCGCCACCTGACTGTTCAAGCCGAACTTCTGAACGATCGCGCCGACAGCGTTGGTTGCGATGGATGCCACGATTGGATTATTGAGAAGTGAGGCTGCGGAAGTACCGCTTTCGCCCCCGAAAAGTCCCAGCAGCCCGCTGATGTTGCCGCTCTGGACTTGTTCTTGTAAGCCGCCTGTGATAGAGCTGGTCAGCGTATTAATTACCTCCTGATTGTGTTCGTTGGGAACATCAGGATTGTCAACAACCGATTGTTGCGAATTTTGTTGTACGAGGTCGAAGAGTTGTTCCAGCATTTTTATTTGGTTTTGAGGTACGATAGTAAATTATCACCTGCAATATCCAAATTTTATGCAAAAAAAATCCCGCCGGAGAGGCGGGATGCTGTTTTATTTTACTTGATCAACGATCGCTTTGAATGCGTCAGGGTGGTTCATCGCGAGATCCGCCAGAACTTTCCTGTTCAGCTCGATGCCTTTTGCATTAAGTTTGCCGATGAAAGCAGAATAAGACAATCCGTGTTGACGGGTTCCTGCGTTGATACGCTGGATCCACAATGCGCGGAAATTACGTTTCTTCTGCTTACGGCCTTCGTATGCGTAAGCCAAACCGCGCTCAACGGCGTTCTTGGCAACGGTCCATACATTTTTACGACGGCCAAAATAGCCTTTCGCAAGTTTTAAAACTTTTTTACGTCTTGCACGTGACGCTACGTGATTTACTGAACGTGGCATAATTTAACTGTTTTTGATAATCGGCGCCCTGCTGGGACTTTAATGCCTTTTATCGGGTTGAACAAAAAACCAGAATTTAATTTCTGAATTGGCTTTTACGGATTATTTCCGAAGCATTGCCAATACTTGCTTCTCGTTAGACTCATCGATCAGACCAGTCTTCACCAAACCACGCTTGCGCTTGTTTGATTTTTTGGTCAGGATGTGGCTGTGGAAAGCGTGCTTACGTTTGATTTTTCCGGTGCCAGTCAGCGCGAAACGCTTTTTAGCCCCAGAGTTGGTTTTCATTTTAGGCATGATTCAAAAAACTAATAGTTGATAAAATATAAAACAGCGCGCAAAATTAGCGAAATTTTACACAAAAATAAAATCGTGTTCCCGACATGGAGCCGAAAACACGATTTTCTATATAATATGCTTTACGAATCAGCTTATCACTTGCCTTTCGCGGGCGCAGGAGCGAGGATGATCGTCATCCGTTTTCCTTCCAGCTTAGGTTCCATTTCAAGCTTGCCGTAGTCGGCCAATGCTTCGGAAAATTTCTTCAAAAGGTTCACACCGCGCTCTTTGAAAACGATCGTACGTCCTACGAAATGCACGTATGCTTTTACTTTTGAACCCTCTTTAAGGAAGTTGGTCGCATGTTTCAATTTGAAATCGAAGTCGTGGTCATCCGTGTTCGGGCCGAAACGGATTTCCTTGATAACCACTTTCTGCGCTTTCGCCTTAATCTCCTTTTGTTTCTTTTTCTGCTCGTACTTGAACTTCGAATAGTCAACTACTTTGCAGACCGGAGGAACTGCCGTTGGCGCAATCTCAACGAGATCAAGCCCTTGTGCCTTCGCCATTGCTCGGGCTGTATTGATATCCACGATGCCCGGCTCAATGTTTTCGCCGACCAATCGTACTTCTTTTGCTGTAATTCGTTCGTTAATTTTGTAAGGTTCTTCGGGAATCCTCATCCGTCCACTAGGGGGTCGTAATGCCATATAATTTGTATTGGTGTTTTTTTTGTTTTTGGTGGAAATCGAAAAAATTAACACTAGCTCCACAAAAATAGTGCCTTATTGCTGGAATAATACTAAAATCTTACAAAAACATCAAGCAATAGCGGCTTCCTTTTTGAAAAACGCGGTAAACTCTTCGACCGTCATACTTCCCAGGTCGCCCTCACCTTTGCGGCGTACCGAAAGCTTTCCTTCCGCTGCTTCCTTTTCACCGACGATGAGCATGAAAGGTACTTTGGTAACTTCCGCATCACGGATCTTGCGGCCGATTTTTTCATCGCGGTGATCCACAAAGCCCCGGATATCGTGATCCTGCAACTGGAAGAAAACATCTTCCGCGTAGTCAGCGAACTTCTCCGAGATTGGCAGAATGGCAATCTGATCCGGGGACAGCCACAGCGGGAATTGGCCCGCGGTGTTTTCGATCAGGATCGCGGTGAAGCGTTCCATGGAACCAAATGGCGCGCGGTGGATCATAACGGGGCGGTGTTTTTGGTTATCCGAACCGGTATATTCCAGTTGGAAACGCTGCGGAAGCTGGTAATCCACCTGGATGGTACCCAACTGCCATTTACGTCCCAATGCGTCGCGCACCATGAAGTCGAGCTTCGGACCGTAGAATGCAGCCTCGCCCAACTCGGTTACAGTGCTCAGGCCGCGTTCAGCCGCCGCTTCGATGATCGCGCTTTCCGCTTTTTCCCAATCCTCGTCCTTACCAATGTATTTCTCTTTGTTATTAGGATCGCGAAGGGAGATCTGCGCGCTGTAATCGTTAAATCCAAGTGATTTGAACACATACAATACGAGGTCGATCACACGGATGAATTCTTCCTTCACCTGGTCGGGGCGGCAAAAAATGTGCGCATCATCCTGCGTGAACCCGCGTACGCGTGTAAGCCCGTGCAACTCGCCGCTTTGCTCGTAACGGTAAACTGTTCCGAACTCCGAGAACCGCAAAGGCAGGTCTTTGTAGGAGCGGGGAGAGGTTTTGTAGATCTCGCAGTGGTGCGGACAGTTCATCGGTTTGAGCATATACTCTTCTCCGGGGTTAGGGGTTTTAATGGGCTGGAACGAATCCTTACCATATTTATCCCAGTGGCCCGAAGTCACGTACAAGTCCTTACTACCGATATGCGGGGTGATCACAGGCGTGTAACCCGCGCGCGACTGCGCCTTGCTCAGGAACGCCTGCAAGCGCTCGCGCAGCATGGCACCTTTCGGCAACCACAATGGCAAACCTTGTCCTACCTTTTCCGAGAATGCGAAAAGCTCCAACTCCTTACCGAGGCGGCGGTGGTCACGTTTTTTGGCCTCTTCCATCAAGGTTACGTACTCTTCCAATTCTTTTTGTTTTGGAAAAGTAATGCCGTAAATGCGGGTCAACATTTTGTTTTCCTGCTTGTTACGCCAGTATGCGCCCGCGATGTTGGTCAGTTTGGCGGCTTTGATGAAACCTGTATTCGGGATATGCGGCCCGCGGCATAGATCGGTGAACCCGCCTTGCTCGTACAATGTAATAGAGCCGTCTTCCAGCCCGTCGATCAGTTCCAGCTTGTATTCATCACCCTTTTTGGTAAAATAGTCGATGGCTTCCGCCTTGCTGATCGGCTTGCGGATATATTCGTTCTTCTGGCGCGCCAGTTCCAGCATTTTCGCTTCGATTTTGGGGAAATCTTCCTGAGAGATGCTCTGTCCGCCCAAGTCTACATCATAGTAAAAGCCCTTTTCGATCGAAGGCCCCGTACCGAACTTGATTCCCGGGTACAGCGCTTCCAATGCCTCGGCCAGCAAGTGGGCCGAAGAGTGCCAGAATGTAGCTTTACCATCCTCGTCGTTCCACGTCAGCAGTTTTACCAGGGAGTCCTCCGTGATCTGGCGCGTAGGGTCCCAGACTTCATTGTTGACTTTGGCGGCTATCACGTTCCGTGCAAGCCCTTCACTGATACTGAGCGCGATTTCGAGAGCGGTTACCCCTTTTGGGTAAAAACGTTCGCTACCATCGGGCAGGGTAATTTTTACTTGAGACTCGTCTTTCATTCAAAAAAATAATTCTGTGGTATGGTTCAATGGCAATGCGGCAGGCCGCAAAACACAAAGCTATTCAATTTTAGCTTTGCGCGAAGAGTCCACGCGGATATTTGTAGTACCACGCGGTTGGATAATATTAATTTTAACCCGCGCTGTATCCAGTAATTTGTAGCCCGGGTTGGTATTTTCCTCAGGATAGTAGGAGGGGTACAACCCTTCCGACTCGATTTTCCGGATGCGGTACATCCCGTAACGCGCGTCCTGGTCACCGGGGGCGATGGTCAGGGCCGTTTCATAATAGGTTTTGGCAATATCGAGCTCGCCGCTTTTTTCGTAAGCGTAACCCAGCATATTGTTGATTTCTTTCGACTGCGGCTTTTTTCTCAAAAGCGTCTTCAATGCGGGGATCGCCTGCGGATAGGCGCGCAGCTGCATGGCCACCGTCGCCAGCTGGTTGAGTGCCTCGTCGTAGTCGGGCTGGATCGCCACCGCCTTTTGATAGTAGATCAGGGCGGTATCCGGTTGCGCCAGCGCATTCAGGATTTCGCCCCTTCCGAAAAACAGGCTTGCGCGCTCGGGAAAACGTTTCAGCGCTTTTTCATTGATAGCGAGTGCTTCGGCCGTATTTTTCAATTTGAGGTTGATCATCGTGCCCTGCTCGTATGCGCGCAGCAACCGCGGATTGACATTCATCGCGTAGTTAAGGCTTGCGAGGCTTGCCAGCGAATCGCCCTGTCTTGCCTGCAACATACCTTTGACATAATAGGCAGAACCATCGTAAGGGGCCATTTTCAATGCCTGGTTCAGATATCCGGCAGCCTCGCCGAAGCGGTTTTTGGCTTGCAGAATGTCGGCCAGCAACACATACAGCTCAGGACTGCTTTGCTGCAATGCCTCCGCGCGTTGCGCGTCTTCCAACGCATTGTCGATCTTGCCGAGCTCGCGGTTGATTTTCCCGCGCAGGAGAAAGTATTCGCTTACATTATCCTGCTCGTAAATCGATTCGTTGATATCGTCGAGCGCCTCCGAATACTGCTCCCGTTCAAAGTAAATGCGCGCCCTTTTGAAATAATTCACGTCGGAATCGATCCCGCGGTTGATCAGGTCGGTCAGCGACAGCAGCGCGTCGTTCTGCCACTGTGCTTTGCCGTTTTTGATCACCGGCGGGATGCGCGTGGATGTGCGCGCGTCGCTCTGGCACGACTGTTCGAGCCCACCCAGTGCGATGAGTACTGCAAATGGTAAATATTTCAGCTTGTCAGACTTCATTCGCCACTAAACATTCTGGTCTGAAAAACGTGAAAACACACCCAACGGCAGCTTCTTGCCAAACGAATCGGGAATGAACAATTCACCGAACTCGTGTTTGATCTCCGTTCCGAAATGCGTTTTGATCAGGTTTTCCACGATCAATGCAGAGAAACCCAGCGAGTACAGGTTAATGATAAAAAAGAAGTTCTTTTCCTTTAATAACTGTGCACAGAGCCTCAGTAGTTCATTCAAACTTTCTTCCAAAAGCCATTTCTCGCCATCTGGCCCGCGTCCGTATGCAGGAGGGTCGAGGATCAGGCCATTGTATTGGTTACCGCGGCGCACTTCACGCTGCACGAATTTCAATGCATCCTCCACTATCCAGCGGATATTGTTCAGGCCGGAGAGCTCCATATTCTCGCGCGACCAGCTGATCACCTGCTTCACCGAATCGACGTGCGTCACATCCGCGCCGGAGGCCTTTGCGGCCAGCGAGGCAATACCGGTGTAAGCAAACAGGTTCAGCACCGATGGTTTTTCCTCCGGCATCTGTTTCAGAGTCCGCGCAATAAAATCCCAGTTGGTAGCCTGTTCGGGAAATACACCTACGTGTTTGAAAGACGACAATGCGAGTTTCGTGCGCAAATGCAGTTCTTTCGTGCGGTATTGAAACACCCATTTATCGGGCATATCGCCTTTGGTGATCCATTGCCCTTTTTCCTGGGAATTCTTATCCTTTTTGAAAACGGCATTCGAACGCTTGTCCCATTCGGCTTCTGAAAGTGACTTGTCCCATATTGCCTGTGGCTCAGGGCGCGAAAGAATGTACGGCCCGAATTTTTCGAGCTTTTCGAATCCGCCGCTGTCGATTAATTGGTAGTCGGTATGTTGGTCTGGTGAAAGTAGTATCAAGGTGTACTTCGGCTTTCGGCTTGCGGCCGTCGGCACTTTTTAGGGTTGAAAATAGCTCCGGCAGGAGCAACCAGTTTATAGATTAAATGATTTCATTATGATTCCGGGCTCCGGTAGGAGCCTCCTGCTGCGGCAAAGGTAACTCCTACGGAGTTTTCATTCAAACCTCGACATCCCGGTTGCTATAAACAGGGTGCCCCTCCGGGGCGGATAGGCTTGTCGCGTTATTAACAGTTCGCGCCGCCGGGTCGATCGATGTAACTATTCTTTTGAGCTACGAACAAAGCCGGCAGCTGATGGCCGACAGCCGAAGTCCTAATAAGCAATCTTGTTCAAATAAAACACATTCCGTCTCCCCCGCGTCTGCGGATCTCCGGCTGCATTCACAATGCGCTGCTCGCCCCAGGCGAGGTAAAAGTTGTCGTACCAGTAATCGATATCGTCGGTGCTGGTTTTCCGCACTTTGTCGCCTTCCACGTAGGTTTCGTTGGGGATTACGCGGTCGCTGTCAATTACCTGGTTGCCTTTGATGATCTTGCTGCGAATGGCACCGTTATGACTGTAAATCAGTTTCGAGTTGCCGTTAGTAAAGGACTGGACTTTGATCTTTTCCTTCAACTCCATGCTTTTTACATTGTCGAAACTAATGCTGTTGTCCCAAAGCAGGTTACCGTTCTGGTCCACATCCGCTACGACCGCATGCGTATAGGTGAAGCCGTCGAATACCTGCTGGTTATACCCCCGGCCGCCATACA
The DNA here is from genome assembly GCF_017744695.1 of Dyadobacter sp. GTDB lineage: Bacteria > Bacteroidota > Bacteroidia > Cytophagales > Spirosomataceae > Dyadobacter. The sequence goes on along the minus strand of NZ_JAGIAS010000002.1, from coordinate 386,361 downwards.
TCGGGTTCCAGAGGTAAGGGTTGTAAAGCCCCATTCCGAAAGGATAGCCATAGCCGCCATAGCCATAATTGAAACCGCCCATCATGCTGGGGTTCTGGTAGCGGTATTCAGGATAGAATACCTCGGCCACCAGCAGGAAGTTGTTGGTTTTCGGCACAATATCATGCACGAGAAGCCGGTAGTTCAGTTTCAGGTCGTCGCCGCTTTCCTTCTTCTTACGGATACGTTTTTCCATCTTTTCCTGCTGTCGTTCGCTCAGGAAGTTGAAGAAGTTCTTAAAATCGGTAAAACTGTGGTATTTGGTGAAAACGGTTTCATCGCCGACAATCTTGCTGATATACAATCCCTGCGATGCTGCTACGGTGCTGCTCTGCATATTGCGGTAACCATAAGTACCGATTACAATGCGGACAGAGTCGTTCAAGACCTGTAAACGGCCGCTAAGCAGCGAGAAATCGTCCTCAGGTTCGACGCTAACTTGTGTGTAAAGCTCGCCGGTTTCTTCATAAGAACGTGCCACGATTTTGGTCTGGCGGCCTTTTTTCACTGCAAAACAAACATTCACCAAATGCTGAGCGGTGTCCACTTCGACGGTCTGAATGGCGTTAGAACCTTTAATGGCCGAAGGTAACACCCTGGTTTGCTGTGTAGTAAGCTGGGTGTAGATCAAAACCGGCTCATTACGCACCATACCGGCCATAAAAACAGAGTAGCCGAGCGTCTTGAAATCGGTGATCTCGAAGCGGTCGACCGTATTAATTGTAAAAGTCTCTACGAAACCTGGGCCGACATTTACCTTCACAATTTGATACAAAGAGCTCCGGTATTTGCTGAAAAGCAGGAACACGGCCTGTCCGTCGTAGGAGGAAGCGATGTAATCGAGGTTCGATTCGATCGGGCCGTCGATGGACCACACCCGTTCGAGGTTTGTATCGAATTTCTGGACATTGAACGTGCCTTTGTCGGGCTTGGAAATGAGCAGTACACCCTGTTTACCTAGCGGAACAGCCTGATAGGCCGTATTGCCGGGTAAAGGAAGTTCAATCCGCTTCACTCCCTGGGCGAAAGCCGGCGTGCCGAGGACGCCCAGGAAGAGTAACGGTAAGACCAGCCGAAAAACGGATCGCTTATTTTTTGTCATGTGCCAGGGCAACGATATGGTCGAATTCTTCGCGTTTGACCGGTACGACCGACAGTCGAGACAAACGCACGAGGTCCATTTGTTTCAGGAGCTCGTCCTTCTTGATCTGCGCAAGCGTAACGGTGTTCGGGAACTTCTCAACGGGAACGAGGTTTACCACCACCCATCCCGCCTCTTCGGTAGTAGGGTCGGGGTAATGTTCCTTTGAAACCTTGGCAAGCCCAACGACCTCCTTGCCCTCATTGCTGTGGTAGAACAGCACGAGATCGCCCACTTTCATCGCCATCAGGTTGTTGCGTGCGGCGTAGTTGCGGACGCCGTCCCACATGCCTTCACCTTCGGCAACAAGGTGGTCCCAGGAGTATTTAAATGGTTCTGATTTTACAAGCCAATGGTTCATTCAGTGAGTATTTGTAATGATATGAGTTAAAATGTTAATCTTTCCCGACTAAATCAAGGGAATTTCGGGAATTTGCTGAAATCCGGCTTTCTTTTTTCCAAAAACGAACGCTGGCCTTCTTTGGCTTCCTCGCTGAGATAATAAAGCAATGTCGCATTACCCGCGAGTTCCTGGATACCGGCTTGTCCGTCAAGCTCCGCATTGAATGCGCTTTTGAGCATACGGATCGACAGCGGACTTTTTTCCTGGATTTTCTTAGCCCATTCCAGGGTTACCGTTTCCAATTGTTCCAAAGGAACTACCTTGTTCACAAGGCCCATTTGCAATGCTTCGTCGGCATCATACTGGTCGCAGAGGAACCATATTTCGCGTGCTTTTTTCTGGCCTACCACGCGGGCAAGGTAAGAGGCGCCGAAACCGCCATCGAAGCTGCCGACTTTCGGGCCGGTTTGTCCGAAACGTGCATTATCGGCAGCGATAGAGAGGTCGCAGATCACGTGCAGCACATGCCCGCCACCGATTGCCCAACCTGCCACCATGGCGATAACCGCCTTTGGAATAGAGCGGATCATTTTTTGGAGGTCGAGCACGTTCAGACGCGGTACATGGTCGTCGCCGATGTAGCCGCCATGGCCGCGCACCGACTGGTCGCCGCCGGAACAGAATGCCTTACCGCCTTCGCCGGTGAGGATAATGACGTCGATCCGGGGATCCTCGCGGCAAATGTGCATCGCGTCGATCATTTCGGTTACCGTGAGCGGGGTAAATGCGTTGTGCTTGTGCGGGCGGTTGATGCTGATTTTGGCAATTCCTTCGTGAAGTGTAAAGAGAATTTCTTCGTATTCTTTAATGGTTTCCCATTGAACTGTACTGGACATAAATCAGATTGGTAAGATTGGAATAAATGGCAATGTCCGGCGGGAAATGTCACCGTTAAGTATTGCCCGAATGCGCGAAATTACTCATTGTTTGGGTTAGGTTCAAAAACAAATGAATAACTTTCCACCGCATTAAAAACGGGCTATTCGTAACCCGGAACAATGAATCCGCAGAAATTACAGGTATGATCTGGACAACCGGCAAAACGCATTGGCAAACGCAGAAAAGGCCGCGAAATCCCTATTTCGCACAGGCTTACGACTTTATGGGAAAGTGGCTCGAAGGCGACCGGGAATTTGTGCTCCATACCTCCGGCTCGACGGGCATGCCCAAGCCCATTACCGTCACGCGCAGGCAGCTTGAAGCGAGCGCGGCTATGACGGGCGAGGCGCTGGCGCTTGGAAGCGGCACCCGCGCGCTCGTATGCCTGAATGTGGGCTACATTGCCGGGCTGATGATGCTCGTTCGCGGGCTGGAACTAGGGTGGGAGCTGACCGTCACGGAGCCGACATCCAACCCGCTGAATGGCCTGGACAGTGTAGATTTCGATTTTGTGGCCATGGTACCGATGCAATTGCAGGCGATCCTGGAAAATACAGCCACGGTTGATCAGGTCAGCAGGTTGGGCAAAATACTGCTTGGCGGTGCGCCGGTGAACCTGGCATTGGCAGAGGCGATCAAGGGGCTGAACGTTCCGGTTTTCCAAAGCTATGGCATGACGGAAACCGTTTCTCATGTCGCATTGAAGGCGTTGAATGGAGCGGAGGCGAGTGATTCCTATGTGTTTCTGCCCGGTATTTCGTTCGGTACGGACGAGCGCGGATGCCTGTTTGTTTCCGGGGCTGTTACCAATGGGCAAAAGGTGCAGACCAATGATCTGGTGCAGATAACAGGGAACACATTTCAATGGATCGGGCGGGCGGATAATGTGATCAATTCCGGCGGGGTGAAAATTGTGCTGGATCAAACCGACCAGCGGATTGCACAGGTTTTTCATGATCTGGGTATTTCAAATGCATTTTTTTGCTGGTGGGAGCCGGATGAAAAGCTGGGGCAAAAGCTCGTGCTGATAGTCGAAAGTTCGCTGCGCCCAGAGCAGGCTGTGCAGCTTCCCGCTGAAATTAGAAGCCGCGTTTCGACCTATGAAAACCCGAAACATATTTACTTTGCAAAAGCGTTTGCCAAAACTGCTACCGACAAGATCGACAAACGCGCCACATTTCAACAGTTTTTAAAATCTTCGAATGGATAAGAATCTTCAAATACCAGGTCAGTACATTATTCGCTTTCAGACCGCTCCGGTTGTGCCGGCGCCGTTTGCCCATTTTTATACTTTGAAAATGGACATTCAATCGGCTCAGGATTTGCGGGTGGATTTTGATATTGTTTACAACGACCGCGAAGAGCTGACGGAGGATGAAATCTTTGACGAAGGTTTTTCTACGGATGATGATTACAAATGGAAGGGTAGTTTGCCTGCGGTTTGGATCAATGAGTTTCAGGATATTCTGGCATCTTCTAAAATCATTCGCAAGCGCGAAGAGAGCGAGTTTGAAGATTTCATTGAAATAGAACTCGATGAGAATGACAAACGCGTGACGATTTACCCGGTCGACAAGGAGCGTTGGTCGTACTTTTTGCAGGAGATGATGCAGGCTATTTTCGAAACCGGCGGTCGTGAAAAGCCGTTCGAACTGACCTACATCGACATCGATAACGACAGTAAAACGACCATCGACCTGAAAGCATCTTTTGGTAAAAAGGAATTTACATTAAGCAAGAACGCAGGAGCGGCCCGTAAACTGGATTGGGGCCAATTGCAAAAAATAATGGATACGATTTACAAAGCTGAATTCGTACCCGACAATGCATTGGAAAGCAAACCTTCAAAAAAGGGCAAGTACATTACCGCCGGTGATGGTCTATGGTATCAGATAGGAGTGGCGGTGCTCGAAACTACTTCCAAAAGCAAGGATCTCGCCAAAATCGAGGCATTGTTCAATACGCTTTCAAAGTAATCTACTGACGGTACTGGCTCAGCTCCATCTGCAATTCGTCGACGAGCTGGGCCACTCTTTCGAGTGAAGGTTGTGGCGCAGGCATTTGCGCGCTTACGAAGGCCTTCACTTCCCATACTTCCAGCACATCCTGCAAAGGAATTTCCAGTTCAGCAATTTCTGCATTGTCAGAGGTAAGCAGTAAAACTCCCGCTGTTTTTACCTGATTAAATACATTTCTGTAAATCAGACCGTGTTTTCTCAGGAGGAACACGTATTGCATGCCATCCTTGATATCGTACCAATTGCGAATGAATGTGCCCACGAGAATTGAGCCGGGGTAGGTAAAGTCCTCACCGCTTTCAAATGCACGATAATAGCCCGACGGCAGATTGGGCAATTGGAAAAGCGGCAGCGAGTTTAAATAGCCCGGATTCTGAAAGTTGGCTATGTATTCGGCCTGCTTGTTGCGTGCTACCCATTGAATAGTAGGGAATTGCTGCACCGGCTGCTCCACCGCTGCATTGAATTGCGGTGTTTGATATTGGTTATTGAATGTAGGCAAACCTGCGTCAGGCTGCGTTAGCGGTTGCTGTTGCATTGCGGCAGCTTTATGGATAGCAGGCTGCTGATAGGCAGGTTGCTGAAATACGTCTTGTTGAGGCGCTGCCGGCCGAGTTGCTGTCGCCGGAGGAGCTTCGCCACTAACCGGTTTCAAATTGATCTGCCGCGAAACTTGCCTTAACGGCTGTTCGGGCTGCTGGTACGTTTCAATGATTTTAGACAATGGCTGAGGCTCCGTGTACCCGGGCGTGCGCGTAGGCGTGGGCTGGGGCATCGTGCCCGAATGCGAAACGGTCATTTGCCGCGAGGTTGTCAGCGGGAGCGACATTTCAGGCGTTTCCCTTAGCTTTCGCAGATCGGTTTTTAGCAAATTGTCAACGCTAACCCCGAATGCGGTGGCCATATTTTTGAGATTAGTAAGGTTGGGATTGGCCCTTGCTTCTTCGTAAGCTCCCAGTAACGATCTCTTGATCGCGATCTTACGGGCAAACTGTTCCTGCGTGAGGCCGTTGAGCCTTCTGAGATACTTGATGTTGTTGCTGACGATGCTCATAGTACAACCGATCCGTTCAAACTGCCTACTAATTGACAAATCTTTTAGTAAAAAAAGAAATTTTTAACACAAAAAAACCGGAACACCAGGTTTTACTTAATTCCTGGTGTTCCGGTTTTTTTACTTCGGCCGTCGGCTGTCGGCTTTTGTAAATCTGCATTTCGTCAACGCCGAAAGCTAGTGTCTGGTCATTAAAACCTCCTAATCAAAAGCCGACAGCCGATTGCCGACAGCCGAAGTATTATTTATAAATTTCCTTCTTAGCAGCTTTGAAAGTGTTGGTCAGCAACCCGCAGATGGTCATCAAACCCACACCTCCCGGAACCGGTGTAATGTAGCTTGATTTGGGTGCCACATCGTTGAAATCGACATCGCCTTTGATCGAGAAGCCGCTCTTTTTGGTAGCATCCGCCACGCGGGTAATACCCACGTCCACCACAACCGCCCCTTCTTTCACGTAATCGGCCTTCACGAACTCGGGACGGCCCAATGCAACGATCAGGATGTCGGCCGACTGGCAGATCTCTTTCAGGTTTTGTGTTTTGCTGTGCGTGATCGTTACAGTACAGTTACCGGGGTAGGTATTGCGCTGCATCAGAATGCTCATCGGCAGGCCCACGATCTGGCTGCGGCCGATTACCACGCAATGCTTTCCGCTTGTTTCGATGCCGGCACGAATCAGCATTTCGAGGATACCGAACGGTGTGGCAGAAATGTAAGCAGGCAGTCCTTTGCACATTCTGCCCACGTTGATCGGGTGGAAACCGTCCACGTCTTTCGCGGGGTTTACTGCTTCCATCACCGTGTTTTCAGAAATATGTTTTGGCAATGGCAGCTGTACGATAAAGCCATCCACGTCAGGATCGTTGTTCAGCGATTCTACTGCTTCGAGGAGTTGCGCTTCGGTAATGTCTGCTTCGAATCGCAGCAGGGTGGAGGTGAACCCGATTTCTTCACAGCTCCGGATTTTGGAAGCTACGTATGTTTCGCTGGCGCCGTCCTGGCCTACGAGTATCGCGGCCAAATGCGGCTTTTTACCACCACCGGCGACCCATTGTTCCACCTCGGCCTTGATTTCAGATTTTATTTGGGAAGAAATAGCTTTCCCGTCGAGTAGTTGCATTATTATTCAGGTAGTAAATATTTCTTGATCAATGTTTGCATTCCGGTCGTGGCTTTTTCCTGGATGAACACCATGTTGGATTTCAAGGTAATGTCCGGTTTGTTCGGATCTACAATGTAAATACGCTTGCCGATGGGTACATAATGCACCAATCCGGCGGCAGGGTACACTGCGAGGGACGTGCCGATCACCAGGAACATATCCGCCTGTTCGGTCACATCCACAGCCACTTCCATCATCGGCACCTCTTCGCCAAACCAAACGATATGCGGCCGCAGCTGGCTGCCCAATTCGCACAGATCGCCCGTTTTCAGCTCCCAGCCCGTCATGTCATAAACGAGCTTCGGATCTTTTGTGCTCCGCGATTTAAAAAGCTCTCCATGTAAGTGAATCACTTTCGTAGAGCCGGCGATTTCATGCAGGTTATCTACATTCTGGGTCACGATCGTCACATCGAAATGCTTTTCCAGCTCCGCCAACGCGTAATGTGCCGCATTAGGCTTTACATCCGCAGCCTGTTTCCGGCGCTGGTTGTAAAAATCCAGCACCAGCTCCTGGTTGCGGACCCAGGCTTCGGGCGTAGCGACATCCTCGATGCGGTAATTATCCCAAAGCCCATTATTATCTCTAAAAGTACTGATCCCGCTCTCAGCGCTGATCCCCGCTCCGGAAAGTACAACCAGTTTTTTCATGGGCTTCTTCGTTTTATGTGTGTTAACCTTTTTTTGTCGCTTTCTTAGCAGCAGGCTTCTTGGCTGCGGGTGCTTTCGCGGTTGTGGCTTTCGCTGCGGCAGGTTTTTTGGCCCCGCGTCCCGCAGGTTTGTCCGGCGTTTCGGCCGCCAGTTTCAATACCTGGTCGTATGTGAGCGATGCCGGCTCCGTGCCTTTCGGGATTTTTACATTCTTCTTTCCAAAAGCAATGTAAGGCCCGTATCGTCCATTCAGAACCTTAGCCTCCGGATCTTCCGCAAATTCCTTGATCGTGCGGTTGGAGTCCTGCAAACGCTTTTCCTCGATAATCTCGATCAGGCGTTCTTCCGTCACCGCCATCGGATCGTCCGTTTTAGCCAGCGAGTAATACTTGCCGTCGTGTTTCACGTACGGACCGAATTTGCCGACGTTCACGACCATGTCTTTGTCCTCGAAGAACCCAACCTGGCGGGGCAGTTTGAACAGCTCAAACGCCTCTTCCAGCGTAATGGTCTCCATGAGTTGGCCTTTCTGCAAGCTCGCAAAACGCGGCTTCTCTTCATCTTCCACATCGCCGATCTGTACATAAGGGCCGTATTTTCCGATCCGTACCGACACTTTTTTACCGGTTGCCGGATCTTCACCCAAGTCGCGGGAAGTAAGGCTCTTGTCAATCGCCTCCTCGCGTGCTTCGGCGACTTTCTTCTGGAATGGCGTGTAAAAGTCCTTGATCATCTGCTGCCAGCCGAGTTGGCCTTCGGCAATGTGGTCAAAATCCTTTTCTACGCTCGCCGTGAACGAATAATCGACAATATCCTGGAAATGGCTCACCAGGAAGTCGTTCACGACCATTCCGGTGCTGGTAGGGAAGAGTTTGGCCTTTTCCGAACCATAAACTTCTTTATTCACCTTGCTTTTGATCTGATCGTTGGCAAGGGTCATTTCCTTGAATTCCCTTTCAAAACCCTGACGGTCCTCTTTGACAATATACTCCCGTTTCAGGATCGTCGAGATCGTCGGCGCGTAGGTTGACGGGCGTCCGATCCCCATTTCTTCGAGTTTTTTTACCAGACTCGCCTCGGTGTAGCGCGGTGGGTTACGGGTAAATCTTTCTGTCGCCTTCATGTCCGCCAGTTTCAGGATCTGACCGATATTCAGCGGCGGAAGCATTCCTTTTTGTTCTTCGTCCCCTTCATCATCGCTGGATTCCAGGTATACTTTCAGGAACCCTTCGAATTTGATCACTTCACCTTGCGCTACCAGCTCTTCCGAGGTGGTAGAAATGCCGATCGTGGCTGTGGTACGCTCCAATTGGGCGTCCGACATCTGTGATGCGATGGCACGTTTCCAGATCAGCTCGTACAAACGCTGCTCGTTGCGGTCGCTGCTGCCTACCAGCGTAGAGAAATCGGTAGGACGGATCGCTTCGTGCGCCTCCTGCGCCGATTCCGACTTGGTTTTGAATATACGGCGGTTATAATACTCGTCCCCATATTCTTTCGTGATCTGCTGCTTTGACTTATCAAGCGCTTCTTCCGACAGGTTGGTAGAGTCGGTACGCATGTAGGAAATCTTACCGGCTTCGTACAGGCGCTGTGCGACGGTCATTGTCTGCGCTACCGAAAAGCTCAGCTTGCGGGAAGCTTCCTGTTGTAGTGTAGAAGTTGTAAATGGCGGTGCAGGTGTTTTTTTAGCAGGTTTTACTTCAAGATTACGGATCGAGAACTCAGCCCCAATGCATTTTTCCAAAAATTGATAGGCTTCCTGTTCGGTCGGGAAATTTTTGGCCAGCTCCGCATTCAGTACCTTTCCGTTGCCGAGGTCGAAATGCGCCGTTACCTTGAAGCTGCTTTTGCTTTTAAAAGCGTCGATTTCCCTTTCTCGTTCTACTATTATACGTACAGCTACCGATTGTACGCGGCCGGCCGAGAGGTTCGATTTTCCGATGCGGATCTTTTTCCAAAGTACCGGTGAAAGTTCATAACCCACGAGGCGGTCGAGGATACGGCGTGCCTGTTGGGCGTCTACCAGGGCTGTGTCGATGGTCCGCGGCTTTTCGATGGCATTCCGCAGAGCGGTTTTGGTAATCTCACGAAATACGATCCGCTTGGTATTGTCGGGAAGCCCCAGGGCCTCTTTCAAATGCCAGGAAATAGCTTCTCCCTCGCGGTCATCATCGGTCGCGAGCCATACCTCTGCATCTTTCGCCAGTTTTTTGAGCTCTGAAATGACTTTGACTTTATCGGAGGAGATTTCGTAAGAGGGTTGGAAACCATGCTCAACATCAACACCCATATCGTGTTCCGGGAGGTCACGGACATGTCCGAAACTGGACTTGACAGTGAAATCCTGCCCAAGGTAACTTTCAATGGTTTTGGCCTTCGCCGGTGACTCTACGATCACCAGATTTTTTGACATAACTTTCGATTTAAGGGACCTGGTAGCACTTTGAATGTCCAAATATAGGGCACAATCCGAGAAAAAATCAAAGCGCAAATAAAAGCTGATTGAAAAACAGAACGCGTTACAGCACCTCCCGAAGGGGGGATTTTAAATTATTCCTTCAATATACAGGTTGTCAGAACAAAAAAAATTGGACGGCGGTTATTTGAGTGTACGGCTAGAATATACTGGTTTTAAATAGTAGTGAAAATCGGGTGGGATGCCTCCGTATATTCTGTAATTTCGTACTTTCGCCCGTTTTATTGACAACAGATATTGCCTTTAACATTGAAAAGATTTCATCATGAATATCTATCAGGACTACATTAACGAGATTGAAGAAAGAAAGACCCAGGGGCTTCACCCGAAGCCGATTGATGGTGCCGAATTGCTGGGAGAAATCATCGCACAAATCAAAGATACAGCAAACGCGCATCGGGAAGACTCTCTTAAATTTTTCATTTACAACACCTTACCAGGAACTACTAGTGCAGCTGGTGTGAAAGCCAGGTTTTTGAAAGAAATCATCCTGGGGGAATCCGTAGTAGCAGAAATATCACCGGCCTTCGCATTTGAGCTGTTGTCTCACATGAAAGGCGGTCCTTCCATTGAAGTATTGCTTGACCTCGCCCTGGGCGATGACGCTGCTATTGCGAAATCAGCTGCCGAGGTACTCAAAACGCAAGTGTTCCTTTACGATGCCGACACCGACCGCCTGAAAGAGGCATTCAAAAACGGCAGCGAAATCGCCAAAGATATTCTGGAAAGCTACGCCAAGGCCGAGTTCTTTACGAAGCTGCCCGAAGTTCCCGAAGAAATTCAGATAGTAACGTTTATCGCCGGCGAAGGCGATATTTCTACCGACTTGCTTTCTCCCGGTAACCAGGCCCACTCGCGTTCCGACCGCGAACTTCATGGCCAATGCATGATCACTCCGAAGGCACAGCAGGAAATCAGGGCTTTGCAGGCGGAACACCCCGGAAAGAGCGTGATGCTGATCGCCGAGAAGGGTACGATGGGTGTAGGGTCATCGAGGATGTCGGGTGTGAACAACGTGGCACTCTGGACTGGCAGACAAGCCAGCCCCTACGTTCCGTTTGTGAATATTGCGCCAATCGTGGGTGGTACAAATGGTATCTCACCGATTTTCCTTACCACAGTAGACGTTACCGGTGGTATCGGTATCGACCTGAAAAACTGGGTGAAAAAGGTAGACGCGGACGGCAATGTGGTCCGTAATGAAAATGGTGACCCTGTTTTGGAGGAAGTTTACTCCGTAGCGACAGGTACTGTTTTGACCATTAATACGCAGACAAAGAAGCTTTATAATGGAGAAAAGGAGCTGATCGACATTTCGAAAGCCCTTACGCCTCAGAAAAAAGAATTTATCAGAGCCGGCGGATCATACGCCATCGTATTTGGTAAAAAAATCCAGACTGTCGCGGCGAAAATCCTGGGCATTGAACCAACGCCTGTGTTTGCTCCTTCCAAAGAGATTTCCAATGAAGGACAAGGCCTCACCGCGGTTGAAAAAATCTTCAACAGAAATGCGGTAGGTACGACGCCGGGCAAGGTTTTGCACGCAGGTTCGGACGTTCGCGTGGAGGTAAATATCGTCGGTTCACAGGATACTACCGGTTTGATGACCGCGCAGGAACTCGAATCGATGGCTGCCACGGTGATTTCTCCGATCGTCGACGGGGCATACCAGTCGGGCTGCCACACGGCGTCAGTTTGGGATAAAAAGGCACAGGCTAACATCCCGAAACTGATGAAGTTCATGAACGACTTCGGTTTGATCACTGCCCGTGACCCGAAAGGAGAGTACCACTCCATGACCGACGTAATCCACAAGGTATTGAACGATATTACCGTGGACGAGTGGGCGATTATCATCGGTGGCGACTCTCACACCAGGATGTCTAAAGGGGTTGCTTTCGGTGCCGACTCAGGAACCGTTGCGCTCGCACTCGCGACAGGCGAGGCATCCATGCCGATCCCTGAATCCGTGAAAGTAACTTTTAAGGGTGACATGAAGGATCACATGGATTTCCGTGATGTGGTTCACGCTACCCAGGCGCAGATGCTCCAACAGTTTGGCGGAGAGAACGTGTTCCAGGGACGAATCATCGAAGTCCATATCGGAACATTGCCGGCTGACCAGGCATTTACGTTCACCGACTGGACTGCCGAAATGAAGGCAAAAGCATCTATCTGTATTTCAGAAGACGATACGCTGATCGAATCACTGGAAATTGCGAAAAACAGAATCCAGATCATGATCGATAAAGGCATGGATAACCACAAGCAGGTTCTTCAGGGCTTGATCAATAAGGCAGACAAACGTATTGCGGAGATTAAGTCAGGTGAAAAACCAGCACTTACGCCGGATGCGAATGCAAAATATTATGCAGAAGTGGTGATTGACCTTGACGCGATCGTAGAACCAATGATTGCGGACCCGGATGTCAATAACAAAGACGTTTCTAAAAGATATACCCACGACACGATCCGTCCGATCTCTTTCTACGGCGACGATAAAAAGGTAGATCTTGGCTTTGTAGGTTCCTGCATGGTTCACAAAGGCGATTTGAAGATCGTATCTCAAATGCTGAAAAACCTGGAAGAGCAACAAGGCAAGGTGGAGTTCCATGCACCGTTGGTGGTAGCTGCGCCTACCTATAATATCATCGAAGAGCTGAAAACCGAAGGTGACTGGGATGTATTGCAGAAATACTCCGGTTTCGAATTCGACGATAATGCGCCGAAAGTGGCTGCGCGTACCGAATACGAAAACATGATGTATCTGGAACGTCCGGGCTGTAACCTTTGCATGGGTAACCAGGAAAAAGCAGCGAAAGGGGATACCGTCATGGCAACCTCGACGCGTTTGTTCCAGGGAAGGGTTGTTGAGGATTCGGAACGTAAAAAGGGTGAGTCCCTGCTGGCATCCACACCGGTTGTGGTATTGTCAGCCATTTTGGGCCGCATTCCCAATATGGACGAATACAAAGCAGCTGTGGTGGGCATCGACCTGACCAAGTTCGCACCTCCTGTCAAGGCACTAAGCAGATAGTAATTAGTGTTTCAATTGTTGAAACCGTGAAAGTGTAATCATTAATTTAAGAGCTATGGCATTTGACTTAGATATGATTAAGGGCGTTTACGCCCGGATGGAAGAGAGAGTTAATGCTGCCCGCAAAGTAGTGGGGCGGCCTTTGACCTTGTCAGAGAAAATTTTATACTCCCACTTGTGGGCAGGAACGGCCACTCAAAGCCACGAACGTGGCAAATCGTATGTGGACTTTGCTCCCGACCGTGTGGCAATGCAGGATGCTACCGCGCAAATGGCGCTGCTGCAATTCATGCAGGCAGGTCGTCCGAAAGTGGCGGTTCCCTCTACGGTACACTGCGATCACCTGATTCAGGCCGAAGTAGGTGCCGCACAGGATTTGAAGAATGCCGTAGATAAGAACAAAGAGGTATACGATTTCCTTTCGTCCGTTTCCAACAAATACGGAATCGGTTTCTGGCGCGCAGGTGCGGGTATCATTCACCAGGTGGTACTTGAAAACTACGCTTTCCCAGGCGGTATGATGATCGGTACCGATTCCCACACGCCTAATGCGGGTGGTTTGGGTATGATCGCGATCGGTGTGGGTGGCGCGGATGCGAGCGACGTAATGTCCGGTCTGGCCTGGGAATTGAAAATGCCCAAGCTGATCGGCGTAAAACTGACCGGCAGACTGAGCGGATGGACAGCGGCGAAAGACGTGATCCTTTGGGTGGCTGGCCAGCTGACCGTAAAAGGAGGGACCGGCTACGTGGTAGAATATTTCGGCGAAGGTGCTGAAAGCCTTTCTGCTACCGGTAAGGGCACGATCTGTAACATGGGTGCGGAAATCGGTGCAACCACTTCGATCTTTGCATACGACGAGAAAAGCGCCGCTTACCTGAGAGCCACGGAACGCGCGGATGTAGCCGATGCGGCGGATAAGATCAAAGAATACCTTCGTTCCGACGATGAGGTGTATGCAGATCCCGCAGCTTACTACGACCAGCTCCTGGAACTGGACCTTTCCACTTTGGAACCACATATCAATGGCCCATTCACACCGGACCTGGCCTGGCCGCTTTCCAAATTCGCTACGGCAGTAAAGGAAAACGGATGGCCGGAAGTGCTTTCGGTAGGTCTGATCGGCTCTTGTACCAACTCTTCCTATGAAGACGTAAGCCGCGCAGCTTCACTGGCCCGGCAGGCGGTTGAGAAGAAATTGCAGGTAACCTCGGAATATACCATTACGCCCGGCTCGGAGCAGGTGCGGTACACGGTAGAACGCGACGGGTTCCTGGATACATTCGAAAAAATCGGTGGGGTAGTGCTGGCGAATGCCTGCGGACCTTGTATCGGCCAATGGGCGCGCCATGGTGCGGAAAAAGGAGAGAAAAACTCGATTATCACCTCATTCAACCGCAACTTCTCGAAACGTGCCGATGGTAACCCTAATACGCACTCGTTTGTTGCCTCGCCCGAGATCGTAACCGCCATGGCCATTGCAGGACGCCTTACGTTCGATCCGCGTGTTGATAAATTGGTGAATACCGACGGTGAAGAGGTTTTGCTCGACGAACCGACGGGTCTGGAACTGCCTACCAAAGGTTTCGCCGTAGAAGACGCCGGTTACCAGGCTCCTGCGGAAGACGGCAGCAAAGTCCAGGTGTTGGTTAGTCCTGCTTCGGACCGCTTGCAGTTGCTCGAACCATTCCCGGCCTGGGAAGGAACGGACCTTACCGGTTTGAAGCTCCTGATCAAGGCAAAAGGCAAGTGTACCACCGACCATATTTCAATGGCCGGCCCGTGGTTGAAATACCGAGGACACCTCGATAATATCTCGAACAATATGCTGATCGGTGCGGTTAACTACTACAACGAGAAAACCAACACCATCAAAAACCAGCTTACCAACCAATACTCGGAAGTACCGGCAGTGCAGCGTGACTACAAAGCACACGGCATCGGTACGATCGTAGTGGGTGATGAAAACTACGGGGAAGGTTCCTCACGCGAGCACGCGGCGATGGAGCCTCGTTTCCTGGGCGTACGCGCGATTTTGACCAAATCTTTCGCACGTATCCACGAAACCAACCTGAAAAAGCAAGGTATGTTGGCGCTGACGTTCGTGAATACAGCAGATTACGACAAGATTCAGGAGGACGATACGATCGATATCCTGGGTTTGGAAACATTTGCAGAAGGACAACCTCTGACAATCGTGTTGCACCACAACGACGGTACCACCGAGGAATTCCCTGTAAACCATACCTACAATGCCCAGCAAATCGAATGGTTCAAAGCAGGTTCTGCATTGAATATCATCCGCAAATCGGTTGGCGCTTAGTAGCACGTATTATTCCAAAATGTAAAAATGGCTCCTGATCATCGGGAGCCATTTTTGTTTTTAGTTTGAAATGCAGTCGTCCAGGTTTGAAATATCGGATAGAAATACCCCGGGGCAACCTGCTTGCAGCAATACAGATTCCCGCAATTTAAAGGCTCGGGAGGCGCCTCCTGTTTATAGGATTTTCATAATTCCAACGATTTTACATCCCTGCCGGGGCTTTCTTTTGCATGACCGCTACATGCCTGGCGGCATTTAATCCGTGATGAATGCGGCGGATTGCTACCAATGTTCCGTGCCTAACGGCACTTGCGATGCATACGCGAACAAAACGTGATCGCATTACGACATTCTCAATGCACCAATTCTGTTCTACAAATCTTACGCGCCGCTGGCGCTTGTCGGTGTATTGTTTGGTCAGCTGTTTGCTACCAATGCTATGTAGTTGGCGGTACTATAAATCTTTGCGCCAAGCGCCAGCGGCGCGTAAGATTTGTAACAAAATGGTTAGCCACAATCGGAAATGCCGTCGGGCATGTAACAACAAAAACGGCGCCACGCATTAATGTTGATGAACTGCAATGTGGACGAACTGCGCCGCCGCATTGCAAATGTTACCTCAAATCCCGGGAAACTTCGACTTTTGTCTGCTATATGACTGGTAGAGAAAAATGAACATCCCTGTCATAATCGAAACGTCGGCCATATTGAATATGCCGGTTTGAAACAGCCCGAAATTGATATGCATGAAATCGGTGACCGAGCCGTGAACGAGGCGGTCGTAGATATTCCCGATACCGCCGCCAATGGCGAAACTTAATGCAAGGGCACTTAGCCAGGTCAGGTTCTTTTTGGTCAATAAATAAATGATGCCGAACAGCAGCGCGATCAGCGGGATGACGGATAACACAAATACCTTGATCGAATCAGGCAAGGAGCTTCCAATGCTGAGGAATGCGCCTGTATTTTCGACATAGGTAATGGTTACGTAATCCTTGATAACGTGAATCGTTTGGTAGAAGCCCACGTTTTCCCTAACCACGCTTTTCGAGATCTGATCGCAGCCGATATTGGCGATCAAGACCACGACAATAGAGATATTCCTGATCAGACGGTTTGATTGAAGGTTCATTATTTGGAAAGCGCTTTAATCGGCGTCAGTTTAATATCCTTGAACTCAACTTCCGAGCCCTCCGACTGTAATGCGATCTGGCCTTTTGAAGCCGTCGCGTCATAGCCGTAGTTGACCAACACGCCATTGAGCCATACTTTTATCGAATTCTTAACACATTCTATCACCATCGAATTCCATTCGCCCAATGGCTTTTCGGTGCCATCGGTAAGGTTAGGAATGCGGCGGAGCTTATCGCCGTTCACGCCCCATTTTTCCTTCGGCCCGCGGCGTTTCTCCATATCGGGAACAGTAATGTCTTCCTGAATACACCAGAAATCACCCGCATTCTGGTGCATCATTTGTATTTCGATGGATTTGGGAAACATCTCATACAAATCACGCGGTTTGGAAACGAATACCAGCGCGCCGCAATTGCCGGGCTTGCCTGCGAAGCGGTATTGATAGGTAAACCGGAAGTTCTCGTACTGCGCGTCCGTGATCAGGTGCCCGCCGGGTGTTCCCAGGCTCACGAGCAGGCCATTGCGCACGAGGAACGGGTTGACAGCCTTCGGGTCTTTGTCCATTTCGGGCACATCGACGTGCCATCCTTTCAGGTCTTTTCCATTGAAAAGCGCTTTCGTTTGGCTGTAAGCGTGTTGCGAGGTGATAGCGAGGGTCAGGGCGAGTGGAAGGAACAATTTCTTCATGAAAGGTCGATACTATTTAAAGTTTTAATGGGATTTGAGCCGGAAAAATTAAGCAATAATCGGGTTAGTAGCTGTATGAGCGCTTCAAATGTTCGGTTATTGGATTAAATTGGTGCCTTGTCACTTCAAAATCACTTGATCAGTCCATGAAAAAACTGGCCCTATTGTTTGCCACTCCCGCGTTATGCTCATACGCATTCGCGCAGTCGATCCGCTATGATGTGTCCTTTCCCAATATCGTTCATCACGAAGCCCGCATTGGGCTGAGCGTGTCGGATGCGCCACAAAAAGAACTCCATTTCAGGATGTCGCGCTCTTCTCCGGGCAGGTATGCGACGCACGAATATGGGAAGAATGTCTATGACGTGGTGGCATTCGATAAATCGGGCAAACCGGTTCCGGTACAACGTGTGGATGGCGATGTGTATAAAATTGCGGCGGTCAATGGTTTTGTGAAGGTCGAATACACTTTGTATGCCAACCACCCCGACGGTACCTATGCCGGAATCGACGCCAGCAGCGTGCATTTGAATATGCCGGCTACATTCATGTGGGTGAAGGAGTTGGAAAAGGCGCCGATTACCGTTGCATTCAACCTGCCGAAACCCAACTCATGGACGATCGCTACCCAGCTCAAAACAACCGGCGACGCAAACGTTTTCACCGCGCCCGATTTGCAGTACTTCATGGATTCGCCCACCAAAATCGGTCAGCTGACGATCAAGGAATGGACAGTACCTAATGCCGGCAACAAGCCGTCACAGTTCAGGCTGGCGTTGGAGGCGAAAGGTAGTGATTCGCTCGCTACCGCATTCGCCGGGAAAATAAAGCGCATTACCGAAGAGGCGCGTATGGTTTTTGGTGAATTTCCGGCGTTTGATAATGGCAGCTATACTTTTCTGGCCAGTATTAATCCCTATGTAAAAGGCGATGGTATGGAGCACCGCAACAGTACGATGATCACCCTGCCGGTGGCCTTCGACGGTTCCGACAATCTGCTGGGCGTGTTCTCGCACGAGTTCTTCCATACCTGGAACGTCGAGCGTATCCGCCCGAAAACGCTGGAACCTTTCAATTTTGAAAAAAGCAATATGAGTTTCGAACTCTGGTTCGCCGAAGGTTTCACCCAATATTATGGTGAATTACTACTCGAAAGGGCCGGGTTCGATTCGCTGGAAGAGTATTGCCGTACCCTGACATCCCTGGTGAATACAAAAGAAAACACCGTCGGGGCGACGCGCATTTCGCCCGTACAGGCGAGCAGCAATGCCGTTTTTGTAGATGCGGGCGTGGCGATCGATAAGACGAATTATCCCAATATTTATACTTCTTATTATCCCTACGGAGCATCGGTGGCGCTCGCATTGGACCTTCAATTAAGAGGGAAGGGGCTGAATCTCGATGATTTTATGAAGGCCGTTTGGGTAAAGCATGGGAAACCCGAGATCGCTTACAATGTCGCCGACCTGGAAACGGTTTTAGCAGCGTACACCGGGGATAAAGGATTTGCGCAGCAGTTTTTTGCAAAATATGTCAATGGGCACGAGTCGCTGGATTACGCACCGTTGCTCGCCAAGGCCGGTTTATTGTTGAAAAGGCGGTTTGAGGGCCAGGCCTGGATCGGCGATTTCGTTCGATACAAGGAAGGCACCGGGTTGACGATCACCAGCAACACAACCATTGGATCACCGCTTTATAAAGCCGGGCTTGATATCGATGACGAGATACTGAAAGTGGACGGAAAGGCGATCTCTAAAAATGACGAACTCCTTTCAATGCTCAACAGTCACAAACCCGGCGACCAGATTACCGTTGAATACATGCATCGCGACGAAAAGAAAACAGCCGTGCTGGATATGATCCAAAATCCGCGATGGGAGGTTGTGACGTACGAACAAGCACGAAAAACAGTCACGCCGGAAATGGAAACGTTTCGAAAGGCCTGGCTGGGAAGCAAATGGAAGTAAAGTGAAAGCGGTTGCCTGGGAATGGGCAACCGCTTTTGCATTTAACGTGTGAGTAAAATTTTCTTCGTTTCGACCGAATCCGGTTTCTTCACCTGGAGAATGTAGATACCAGCCGGCGCATTGTCGAGCTTGATGCGTTCTTCGTGTGCGCCCTTGCCTTTCACACCCTGCGTATGCCAGATCTTACCCTGAACGTCGGTTACCCGTATCGTTGCAGCCTCACCTGTTTTCAGATTGAATAAGGCTTTAAATTCGCCAGTGGCGGGGTTAGGGTAGGCTTGTAGCGCCGGTGTATCGCTCTGTCCCTGAACCAGCTCCGGTACCGCCATACGTGCATTGTTCTGGACGTTCCGAACGCAAAGCTTATCCTGGCGGGTAGCAGCGCCCGGCAATCCCTGAATGCGGATCTTGCTGTTGCCGACGGGCAGATTGACGTAGAATGTCTCTTCGCGCCACACGATGTTCCAGCTGTAAGTGGGAGGTAACTGCAAGGCAGGAATCGCCACGTTTCCGTTCACTGACACGCTTACTTGTGCATTCGGCTCGGCGTAGTAACGCAATGTAACGGGATACAGCCCCGACACGGGCACATCCGGTACGTAATATTCCACGTAGTAATCATAATTGTTTTGGGCACCTTTTGTTTGTCCGTTCGATGCGTTCGGATCACTGGTGGTAGGGCCGTTACTGGCCGACCATTCGGCTTCCGTGCATACGTTGAATGGTCCGGAGGGGCCACAATTGCTGACGGTTATATCAAGCGTTTTGACAACCGGTGCGCAGGCATTCTTCGTAGCAATTAAAGTGTAGGTAAATGTGCCATTGGTGTAAGGTGGCAAAATAGTAGCGGAAGCAAATGTTGAATTCATGCCCTGGCCAAGCCATTGGTAGGATACCGACGGGCAATCGGCACCGGTACAACCAGCACCCACGAATACGGTCGTCGAACATGCTGGCGTTAGCGTCGAGGCGCCCACCTCGATACTAAAATCGCACGTCGGCGGGTTTCCGGTTCCACCGCTTCCGGTAACGCAAATTCTGTCCTGACGGATCACGGGGTAACCAAATCCACTCCATATGCGGATCTTATTACTGCCTTCCTTCAAGGTGAAATTGTAGGTTTTTTCAGCCCACACGACATTCCATGAGCCGGATGCGGCCAGACCGGTCAGCGGCGCAGTCTCCTCACCGTTGACGCTGATCGCAATGCCGGTAGGCTGCGTCGAATAATAACGCAGCGTTACCTGGTGTGGTCCTGTTACTTTTACACCATCGATTTGATATTCAACAAAATAGCTCGGGCCGTTCTGAGTGCCGCGGGTCTTGCCGTTCGACGCATTGGGGTCGTCGGTGACTTCGCCGTCGCTGTTCGAATTTTCCGCTTCCACGCAAGTGCTGAATGGCCCGGTAGGGGTTGGATCGCAGCTGACCGTAACCAAAACCTTCGAAGTCATCGGCCCGCAACCTTCTTTGCTGGCGGTAAGAAAATAATTATATGCCGCGCCCACATTAGGTGCAGGCACAGAGACAGACTGGCCCGAAAAATTAAGTCCGCCACCCGACCAGTCGTACGTTACGCCATCGCATGGCCCTGAGCAATTTGCGGTAAACGTAATGCTTTCGGAGCATTGCGGCGTAGGGTCGGATACCGACGCGGTTACGTCAAAGTCGCAGTTCGGATCGCTTGGGCCATTTTCCGTCCAGCAGGTCTTATCCTGTCTGACGTTGTATCCCGGCAGCTCCGAAATGCGGATCCAGTTATTCCCGGCGTGCAGGTCTACCTCAAACGTATGTTCGCGCCATACAATGTTCCAGGAATTTGAAGCGGGAAGATTCACCTGCGTCGCTGTGCCGTTATTGACTGCCACATTCACGGGCGAATCTTGCTCGGCATAATATCGAAGGGTGATCAGGTACTTGCCGGTAATCGGAACGTCGGTTTGGTAGGTCACCCAATAAGCCGACGAATCGCGGGCGCCGCGGGTCAGGCCATTGGAAGCATTGGGATCCGGTGAGATGGGCCCGTTGCCATCGGCATTTTCGGCTTCAAGGCAAATGGTAAACGGTTCGGCGGTCGTGCGCCCGGCAGCATAGGAGGCAATTGCTGAAAGCAGAAAGCAAATAACGAGCGTAAAAGTTTTCATCGCATGCAGGGAAATGTGGTTGAATGGACATTCCAACGGAATCGTCGGAAAAGCCAATCCGAACTTGGATTGGCTACATTTTCCGAGACACGGCCCGCTATGTTAACCGTGGCGACAAGCACAAAAAATTATTGATTATCAGCGAAATCTATCCCTGCTTCTCCGAAAGGTACTTCCAATAGCGTCGTGGCACGTGCCTTACGTGCAGGCGCGTGTTTTTTCGCGCCTGAATATTGGTGCTTTTGAAGTAATCCTGCCACAGTAAAGTATACAGTTCTTCTTTCTCGTCCAGCAAACCCGAGGGAAGGGTGTTCACGATCGACATTTGCGGCGCTGTGTCGAGCTCGATCTCTTCCGTTTTTTCGAGATCGTAATAGAGCCCGTATTTTCTTTTCAGATCATAAATAATCCAGCGCTGATCCGCATAGCGGTTCTGGAAATGCTCGGGAAGGAGAGGGAGTACATCAAAATCCGGCTCAATATGGGCGTAGTAGATGCCGTCGCCGGTTTTCTGGAACCGTATAAAGGCTTCCATCCGGTGTTTTTCGCGATGGACTTTCTGCGCTGTTTGGGAAACGGCCAGTACATCGGGATGTGCGAAGTTCTCACACGCGCCCGACGGATGATCTATAACATACCTGGCTAAATTGAGCAGATGCTGATAAGTCTCCGGCTGTTCGGAGAGGAAAGCATTGTAGAACCGGAATTGCCATTCTTTTCCCAATTTCTTACAAAGCCCTTTCCAAACCCGCTTACCCTTTGCGCGGTCGGAGATGACCCGGTAGCCCGGATCGAAAACATCAGGAACGTGAAAAGCTTCGGTTACCAGCTTTATTGCCGGCGATTTTCGCCGGTAGCATTCGAAAACGGTCGTGAGTAACCCTTCCAGCGAACCATCGAAAATATAGAGCTCCATCAGAAAAGCGACAATTGGTTAAGCGGGTTCTTCTTGTATTTGCTCTTGCTTTCGGAAAGGATCAGCCCTTTAATGTGTCCCGCTTCATATTCTCTCAATTGAACAGGGCTGTCGGCATACCGGATAAAATGCCGCGCCTTGCCGAACGCAATACCGAGTTGGCGCAAGTGGTACTGATACAAACGCCCGAATTTCCGTGCCTGGACAATTTTTAGCGCCGAACTTACACCAATGCCCGGCACGCGCAGGATCATGTAGTAGTCGGCCGTATTGATGTCTACCGGAAACTGGTCAAGGTTGCGCAACGCCCAGCTTAGTTTCGGATCGACGTCCGCTTCGAGGTTCGGATGAAAGTCATTCAGGATTTCCTGTACCTTAAAACCGTAGAAACGCATCAGCCAATCGGCCTGGTACAGCCTGTTTTCGCGGATCAAAGGCGGTTGAGAGCCGATTGCCGGGAGCCGCGCATCGTAGCTGATCGGAATATAGCCCGAGTAATAAACCCGTTTTAGCGAAAAATTCTGATAAAATGAATGGGCTGTATATAGTATCTCCTTGTCTGATTCCGGCGTGGCGCCCACGACGATTTGGGTACTCTGCCCGGCCGGCACGAATTTCGGGACGCTTTTGATCAGCGCTTTTTCACTTTCAAACCGGATAATATTGTTTTGAATGTATTTCAAAGGTTTTTTCACCTCCGCGTGTGACTTTTCGGGGGCGAGCAGTTTCAGGCCGGTTTCCGTCGGCATTTCCAGATTAATGCTCATCCGATCCGCATACATACCTGCTTCGTGAAGTAGCTCGTCGCTTGCACCGGGGATCGTTTTCAAATGGATATACCCATTGAAACGCTCTTCATGCCTGAGATTTTTCACGATACGAACGAGCCTTTCCATTGTATAATCGGCATCTTTGAAAATGCCGGAGCTCAGGAACAGCCCTTCGATGTAATTGCGCCGATAGAAATTCATCGTCAGCTCCACTACTTCCTCCACGGTGAAAGCGGCCCGCTTGATATCGTTACTGCGCCGCGAAACGCAGAACGCGCAGTCGTAAATACAGTGGTTGGTAAGCAGTATCTTCAACAACGATACACACCGGCCATCTTCGGTATAGGTGTGACAGATCCCCGTTCCTTCTGCATTTCCAATTCCCTTGTTCTCATTTTTCCGGTTGCTGCCGCTCGATGAGCAGGACACATCGTATTTTGCAGCATCGGCCAGAATCCCCAACTTCTCCCGGATCCGCTCGTACATACCAAAATTTGCAATTTGTTAAATAGGCCTAAAATATCGAATGGCAATTACCAGTTATTAGGAGGTCATGCCTGGTGATTATTTGTGCATGAAAATATCAATTTTGTGATACTAATACAATCTTTTGTGGCAGAATGTTTGTGAGCCGTTTGCGTAAATTTTCCATTTGTTTGCTGGTAGTTGTCGGATCTGCCAGGTTTTCAGCGTTTTGTCAATCCGATGAACCCAAGGTAACCCGCTACAACGGCAAAGTGAGTCAGCAGTTTGTAATGAACCGCGATTCGCCCATCATCGATCACGCTACCGGCAAGCGGATCAGCTACGAGACCTACGATAATATGCTCAAACGTAGTCCGGGACAGTACAAAACCCAGCCGATATTCGATAAATATGGGAAGGCATCATCCTTCGAAATCATCAAAAAGAGCCAGTTGTACGTTCAGCAGGACGGTTCGGTAATGAATAATCCCGATCTGATGCCGGAGGTCGGCGAGCCGATCGCCCCTTTTGTCATGCGCGGGCTGGATGGCAGAGAATATGATTCGGACAAATTGCGGGGAAAGTATATTCTGCTCGGCTTTTGGGTGCGCTATGAAAAGCCCCTCTACACGCTCGCCAGTACGAAGGTGATTTCCAATTTTGTGGATGAGAATAAAAGAAAAGGAATAGAGATAGTTTCCCTCGGCACCACGCTCAATACCGAGGAGGAATGCCTGGAAGCGATCCCGAAACGGAACTGTGGTTTCATTCCCGTTCCGGAATCGTATGGTTTCAACCACCGCTACAAGATCAGCGAGACGCCCTATTTCATATTGGTGGACCGTAAGGGGATTGTCAGGGCCATGGCGCCGCATACCGAATTTTCTAAAATCAGCGAGTTGACCCTGCGCTGATCAACCCAAAGCACCGCTGATGCGGTTGTAAAGGTGCTCGGGGTGCCAGACTCTCTTCGGACCAAGTATCATCCGGCGGGAAGTCTTGCGCACATGGAAATCATGCTCTTGCAGAAATTTCAGTCCGGCCGTATTGCCCATCGGCAGAATCGCAAATGGCCTGGATGCTGCGCGCAGTTGCATGAGGGCAAAACCAGCGGCATCGTTGGTAGCTACAATCGGCCCGTCGCTCCAAGTGGGCAGATAAACGCCTTGCAGCACCTCATTTGAATCCACATATATAAAGGAGTCGGCCAGAAACTCGGCCATAACGCCGCGTCTGTCTTCACCGGACGCCATGCGGTCGATGGCGTACGCCGCCTCGCGAAAATTTTCCATAAACGGGCGGATCAGCGGAGAGGATTGCCGTTCCGGCGCATCGTCCTCCCGCCGCATATGCGCATACTGGCCTTCGACTTCAAAACCCTGTTTCAAATATACCGGATAGCCAAACTCCGTGGCGTCGAGATAAATAGTAGGGTAGCGGTTCCGGTCGACGCTCGCTATCAGCCCGCGGGTAATGGCGCTTCCGAGACCCTTGTTCCGGTATTCCCCATGTGTGATGATACACGCCAACCAGGCCGTGTCGCCGTGAAAAATGGAGGTACCTACCGCAACGGGCCGGCCGTCTTCGACGATCTTGATCGGCTTGCAGCATTCCGATTTTAAAAAGAACTGAAACCGGGGGCGGATATCGCCCCAGCCCTCTGGTTCGAGGGCGGGGAGGAAACTAATGTCGTCTTCTGTGAATTCCTGACAAATCATGGCATGGATTGTTAATCCTGCTAAAATGTCAAAAATCTGCTTCCAACTGCCTGAAATGCGCGATTTTTCTTTGCCAGCTGATCCATGAATAGTAAAACAACAGAAGAAATGTGACGATTAATGCGCTCAAAATGATGTATTTGCGCTGGTCGAAAGCCGTTTGATAAGTCAGAAAGAATAATAGCGCAGCCGCGTACACGACCGACGATGATAACGACAGTACAGCCAACATCTTCAATGAGCGCGCCTGTCTGGCCACCGCTTCCCGGATATTCCCGCTTACCAATGGGTTTTGGATGTGAAAGTAACTCAATGCATTATTAACGATATAGAGAACAATGCTGGCAATCAGCAGGATATTGACTGCCAAAGGCTTCTGCGCCCCATCGAAGCCATCATAAAAGAGGAACAGTAAAGCAGTAAGGGCTACTATTTCCGTCATGAGTTTGATCCTCAGTTTGCGAAGCGAGGGGTGATTGCGGACGCGGGTCATCATGGCGAGCTCCTTTTCCGAAAAAGGTCCGTGTCCGGTATTTTGCCAGCCCGATTTAAGATCATCGATATTCATATGCTTTTTGAAGTTAAAAGTGTTTTGAGTTTTTCTTTAATGCGATTGAGCTTTACACCTACATAGTTTTCGGAAATGCCTGTGACCGAAGCTATTTCAGCGTAGGAGTAATCTTCGAGGTAGAGGGAAATGAGCGCCCGCTCCGATTCGCTCAGCGTTCGCAATGCGCGGAAGAGCCATTCTTCCCGGCCGGAAATGGTATCCGGTGTGTCGGCAAGGTCGGGCGGATGTTCGGAGAGCGAAATGGGCGGTCGCTGCTTCCGGTAGGAGGCCATGGCCGTATTCAGCGCGATCCGGTACATCCAGGTCGTGATTTTCGATTCGTTCCGGAACCCCGGGAAAGCGCGCCAGAGCTGGTACACGATTTCCTGGAAAAGGTCCTGCTGGTCCTCCGGCGTGTTGCGGTACATCCTGCTTACCTTCAAAATGATCCGCTGGTGCGCCCCGATCGTTTCAAGAAAAATTTTCTCCATAAAAAATCAAATCTTTCCCAATAGGTTGCGGAGATTGGGAAAAACTTATCAAAAGTGACTTTATTTACCAAAGTTTTTTCAAATGACCCGGACATGAATATCATTACAACAGACCAGCTCAAAACCATTCTGGAAAATGAAGACCCCATCGTGATCGACGCACGGGGAGGGACCGATGCTCTGGAACGGTACAACCATGCGCACCTCGAAAATGCGCAGTTTGTAGACCTCGAAACCGACTTATCGGAGAAGACGGGCGACCCGTCCAATGGCGGCCGGCACCCGCTTCCTGAGCCGAATGATTTCGGGCGCTTTTTGGGGATTCTAGGTATCAGCCCTTCTTCAACGGTGGTTGTATATGACGATAAAAAAGGCGCCAATGCGGCGGCACGTTTCTGGTGGATGCTCAAAGCGGCCGGCCATGAAAAGGTGTTCGTCGTAAGTGGCGGGCTTGACGCGATCTCGGAGGCGGGAATCGATTTGACCGAAAAAGCAGCTTCTCTGCATGCATTGGAAGAATATCCGATCAAAGGATGGCAAATGCCGTTGGTGGATGCCGACGACGTGGCGCTTGCCGCGGCCGATCCCGAGGCGATGGTGATCGATGTCCGGGAACATTACCGCTATCTGGGCGAAAGCGAACCGATCGACCTGGTTGCCGGCCATATCCCGGGTGCCGTCAATATACCTTATACCTCCAATCTGGATGGTAATGGCGAATTCATGTCGCCCGCCGACCTCGCTGCGAAATACAAGGAAGCATTTGCCGATAAGGACCCGCGCAAGGTGATTGTGCATTGCGGCTCGGGCGTGACCGCGTGCCATACGCTGCTGGCGCTCGCGGAGGCGGGTTTGCACGGGGCGAGCCTGTACGTAGGCTCGTGGAGTGAATGGTCGAGGACAGACAGACCCATTGCGACAGGAGAGGAATAATACAAACAACGGGGCCGGACATCAAATCCGGCCCCGTTGCTTATTGAATGGATTGCAGGAAGTCGTAAAGCGAAGAAAGTTCGCTACGCGTATACTGCGCTGTCATTTTCCAGGGCATATCTTCATTTTTGAGAACATGGCCTTCGGGCGTTTTCCCGGAGGTAAGCGTTGCGATAAACTGCGCCTTTGTCCATTTACCTACGTGCCCTGCCCGCGTAATGTCGGGCACCGGCGGAAAGCCCGGCGCGAGCGGTTCACCTCCTTTGAAATTATCGCGATGGCATCCCGAACATGATACGGCAAGATATTTCCCTTGTGCTGCTCCCTCGGTCGAATCCGCCCGGGCGATCATTGATTTGTTGTGATCGATTTTTTCAACGGACAGGAGGGGCATTTTGCCCAGATAGCTCATGATAACGGCAACCGGGCCCAGGTCATTTGCGGGAAGCGTATTGTCCACCTTCGGTATCTGGCGGCAATAGGCGATGAGTGCGGCCATGTCCTGCCGGGAGAGCAGTGTTGTTTCGTGGGAAGGCATAAAAAGAAGCGGTTTGCCGTCCTGGTGAACGCCGTGCCGTAGCGCTGTAAGCCAGTCCGAAACGTCGTAGTTGTCCGGCAATCCTCCTTTTCCCTGTGTGAGATTACCCGCTACGAGCCGACCGATAGCCCCGTCATCGTTCATGACTTTGCCTTCGAGACTATTCCCATGGCAATCCTGACAGCCTTTAATCGCTACCAGGTGTTTCCCACGGGCAACGGTAGCGCTGTCGGTCGGGATTTCAATGGTTTCTTTTTCAAATACGTAGGCCTTGTTCATGCGGCTTTTCATCGAGACCGACATGTAAGTGTAACTGGTAACCGCTGCGAGCAAGATTCCGGCCAGGAAAATCCCGGTCCATTTTAAGATTTTTCTGATCATGGCTTTGAAGTTTTTGGCAAAAATGCGGAAGGTAATACGGCAAAGACCTACGCAAAACGGATTAAAACCTACGACAAACGGATTTCGTCGATTAATTGGGCCGTTCACTCATTAAGAAGCAGGCGGGAGGCAGTCGCGCATGTATTTTCGTGTTGTGTTAAAACCGTCCCGTCCTATGGCTACACTCATTCATTCCGCCGACATCCTTGATTTCAACCCGGTACCTAACCCGCAATCGGTCATACCGGGTGCGCGGGTAGATAACCAGGGCGAGGTGCTGACGCGCTATCATCCGAAGGTCGGTGAGATGAAGTTCAGGAGCCTGCTTTTCCCGCATATGCACGTGATGAACCTGCACTGGACGTCGCAGGAGGATGTGATCCTGTATGATAGCACACCGGTTGACACGATTAATATCAATTTCCATATGGCGGGAAGGCTGGATACCACTTTTGAGGGCCTGTCGCACGAGCTGAATATGAGGCCGGGCAGGCATAACCTGGTTTTTTCACCCGAGGGTGGGGATATTAATCGGGTTGCGGCAAACGATTCCCTCGAAATGTTCCATATCAGCCTGGATAAGGCGTTTTTTGCGGACATTATCGGGTGCGACGATCATTGGAGCGAGCGAGTTCAGCAGAACTTACTTTACAACAGGCCATTTTCAGGTATTACCGGCACCGCAAATACCACGCCGCTTATGCAAAGCTTGATCCGGGATGTGAAACAATGCCGGCAGACCGGGGCCATTCGTAACCTGATGACCCAATCCAAAATGCTGGAATTGCTGGCTTTACAGATTGAGCAGTTCCGCGGGCCCCAGCAAATGGGCACTATTTCGGCCGCCGACAAGGACAAATTGTTTCAGCTTAAATATTTTCTGGATACGCATTTCCTGGAAGAATTCTCCCTTGCGGAGCTGTCGCGCATCTGCCTGTTGAATGAGTTCAAAGTAAAAAAGGGATTCAAGGAATTGTTCGGCACCACAGTTTTTGGTTACCTGCGTAACCTACGCATGGATTATGCCGAGCAGCTGTTGCTCGATGCATCGCGGTCTGTCGAGGAGGTTTCAGACATGCTGGGATATGAGCACGCACACCATTTTTCGGTCGCATTTAAAAAATACCGCGGAGTGAACCCATCCGCGATCAAAAGTAAGCGCATACCAGCCCGGTGAGGTTAAAATTGACAATGAGAAAGTATTTAACAGTGATCAATTTATTGATAATGAGTGGGTACGCATTTGCCATGATTGCGGGATGGCGAATCACCGAAGGTTATCAGATCAGGTTCGACGGCAGATATGCACATGGTTCTTTCCGGAAAATGGAGGGGGATATTCGTTTTGATCCTATGCATCCCGAGGATTCCCGGTTTGAAGTATCTGTGGATGTAGCATCGATCGACACCGGAATCGAGCTGAAAAACAAGCATGCGAGAAGCGAGAAGTGGTTCGACGCCGAGAGGTACCCGCGCATTTATTTCGCGTCAAAGTCTGTAAGCCGGACCGATACCGGTTTCGTTGTCCGTGGCGAACTCGAACTGAGAGGAACGAAAAAGGACATAGCGATCCCGTTCGCATTCACGCGTGCGGGTGATCAGCACTTGTTTTATGGGAAGTTTAAAGTCAATCGCGGCGATTTCGGGATTGGGAAAGTAAGCGGTAAAGAATCAGATTCTACGACTGTAGAAGTATCAGTACCAGTAAGCTCGCTGGAATGAGTGCTTATTTATCCCTCAGCGCCTCCAGTTGACGCAGCAGTTCTTCCAACTCCTGTTCAGCGGCCCTCAGCGCCTTCATTTCCGCGCCCTCAGCCACGTTTTGTGCCGGGTCGTCAAAATTCTTCGCCTCCTCCATCACATCGGGATTCTCGCGGTTTTCTGTCGAGAACGCGATCATTTCTTCCAGGCTGGCTCGCTCAAAATCGATTTGCTGCCTCTTTGCCAGGATTTTATCTTCGAGTTGTTGGCGTTCATGCATTGTCATCGTTATTATTGTTTTTAAATTTACCTTACAATAACTGATCCAGGCACTTAACACATTTGAGAAGCGTGATTTTCAATTGTGACTTACTTTGCAAGTCTTTGAATGAATTCGGTATTCAAAAATCGACAACTCGCACATAACTATGGATTATGTAAATGCTTCATCTGATTATCTGAGCGCCAACCCCAGCTGGCACATTGAAGATTCCCCCTGGAAGGCCAGCCAAGTCATCAAAATGCTGAGAAAGAACAACCTGCATCCCAAATCGATTGTAGAGATCGGTTGCGGTGCGGGGGAGATTCTCAACCAACTCCATGACCGTTGGGAAGATAAGGACGTGAAGCTCTATGGTTACGATATTTCGCCGGATGCCTATGAGTTTTGCAAGTCACGGGAAAAAGATCGTTTGAAATTCTTTAACAATGATTTATTGGAAACAAACGAAAAGTTCGACCTCCTGCTCATGATCGACGTTTTTGAGCATGTCGAAAACTATTTCGATTTCATTCGGAAAAGCGCCCGCCATGCGGAATACAAGATTTTTCACATCCCGCTGGATTTCTCGGCCCTGGCTGCTTTCACTGGTCACCTGATGAAATTGCGGCATTCCGTAGGGCATATTCATCACTTTACCCGCGAAATGGCTATCAACACCCTGAAAGATTGCGGTCTGGAAGTAGTCGACTGGTTCTACACGCTTTCGGAGCTTGAATTGAACTATGGCCGGCACAATTTCAATGGAAAGATGGTCAACTCGTTTAGAAAGGTCTTGTACACCGTCAATCCGGAACTAGCTGTGAAAGCAGTCGGCGGGTTTTCACTGCTGGTTTTGGCAAAATAAGAAATTACACACCTGATTTTTTCGCAGGCGCGGTCCGCTCGTTCGGACTGCGCTTTTTTTGTCTCCGTTTGGTCATTGCACACTTGCCGTTTGAACATCGTATTTGACAGAGGTGGGGGGTATTTTCAAATTGCGGGGATTATTCACACGCACTGGTTCAAACGTGCCAGATACCCACTTGCACCCAAACATGAAAAGAACAGAAGATTTGAAGCGAGAGGTCACTATTTCTCCTAATCCGGCCGTGGATGAAGTGCGAATTGCCGGTATGTCGAGGATGGAGGTTGCAACAATTGTAGCCTGGACGCGCTCGGGGCAGGCAATTTCATTAAAGGAAAAACAAAATGGTACGGTCGACGTGTCGCATTTGAAACGAGGACTTTATTCCCTGGTGATCACATGCTGGGATGGGTCCATGATTTCGAAAAGAATCTCAATTCGCAGATGATGCGCAGGAACGGCAATCGGGTACAGGCTGCCGTTCTTATTTCATATTCAGTGCCCGCTTTAAAAAACCTCCCAGGA
This sequence comes from Dyadobacter sp., assembly GCF_017744695.1. GTDB lineage: Bacteria > Bacteroidota > Bacteroidia > Cytophagales > Spirosomataceae > Dyadobacter. The sequence continues at coordinate 355,126 of NZ_JAGIAS010000002.1, read as the reverse complement.
AACTGGCGGCAAAAGTCAGTATCATGGAGCCATAGAGGCTGAAATTTTCCAGCTCCTGCCGGCCCTGATCGTCGGGGCGGGAAGTAAGCAAAAAGTAGCCCGCAGCCAGGAGAATGCATTGCATGATGGCCAGCAGCCAGCCTTTGTGAGGTTCGACAAAACCGATTGAAATCGCCGCAAAAACAGCGACGAGGTATGGCAGGTGAATGCTTTCCGCATTTTTGATAACGTACACGAGCAACGCGCTTGTCAGAAGGATCATCACCATATTGATAACCAGCCGCTTGTCGAAGAACGGAGCGGCAGAAGCGGCAGCCGATTTGGGATTAACCATTAAAATTTCTTTCAATTCGGCTTCACGCGCGGCGTCGCGCATGGCGTCGGTTTCACGGCCGAGCTGCGTTAATGCATTTGCCCGCCAATGATATACGTCGGTACTGGTTTCTTCGGCCAGTGCAACGGCCTTGTTAAGGGCTATCAGCGCCTGGTCGGGTTGCTGTTGATCGAGATATAATTTTCCAAGTTCGAGGTGGAGCAGGAAAACCTGGTCGTCATAGCTCAGCCCCGCCTGTATGTCGGCCAACGCCGCGTCAGGATCCCGAAGCTTTTTCTGACATAAACCCCGGTACAGATATGCAATGCACGATTTAGGCTTTTGCCGGATCCTGGAATCGAAATACGCGAAGGCTTCGTCGGTTTGTCCGTTTTCGTAAAGCTTTATCCCTTCGGAGAGCGTTGCAGCTTCCTTTTCACTGGGTGTGCGGAGGTCGGCGTAATTGCGTAGATAGTAGATATAGCCGAAAAAGGCGATGACGACGAGAAATTCCATATTATTTGCAAGTTCAATCAGGCATTCGTAGACACCAAAATTCGGTACGGATGCCCGCAAATCAAAGGAAATCGCGGCGATTGAGGCAGGAATTTTTGTGTGTAGGGGGTGTTCAGACGAGGATTACCATATTCGGCTCGCCTCCGCTTTCGGTGTGCAACGCAGAATAAGCCAGTGCGATACGTTTGCCGGTATTTTCGGCCAATTCAAGCAGTTGGAAAACCTTTTCTTCCCCCTCGATGCGCAATGCCTGGTACAAAATGTTCCCGTAATTGAACTCGTGAGAACCCAGTCCGTTCTTTAAAGCCGCCAGTTGATACCGGTCGAATATTTCCTTTCCTGACATGAAGTGCAACATTTGGGTGTGATATTGCAGGTGAATTTGCCCGAAAGATGCTCAAACCGGTATCAAAGTTGCATGCGGCTAACTTAAATGTTGAGGAAGTGGAATATTTTGGCTCGATTCGTCGGCAACCGGTTTGCCGCGTAAGGTTTGCAGCGGAATCAGTCCCGACCAAATAGGCAGTTCCTGATCCTCCGGCTCGTCTTTCGGCATTCCTTCACGCATTTTGGCCGAAGCTTCGTCGAAGGAAAATGCCAGTGCAGTGGTCTTTTTCACTTCGCTGTCGGTCATTGGTCGAAGGTAATCCCAGCTCTCGGGCACTATTTTATTGGTAAGCCATTCAAATGCCGCCCGTTTTGTTTCAATGTCTTCGACCTTCTCCGCTTTGGAAAAAATAACCACTGACCGGTAGTTGACCGAATGGCTGAATGCAGATTTCGCGACAACAAGCGAGTCGGTAAGCATGACTGAAATGCAGACCGGGATTCCCGTTTCGATTGTTCTGATGAAATGACTGCCAACGGAACCGTGGATATAGATTTTGTCTTCATAGCGGACAAAAGCCGTTGGAATGGAGAACGGCTTATTGTCCACTGCATAGCTAATAGTGCAAAATAGTGCTTCGTCGAGGATAGCGGAGATCGTTTCGTGCTCGTAATGCGTGCGCTTGGCTGCCCGGCTGGGTACGAGGTAGGGTGGTGGTGTGCTCATAGGCGTTGTTTTTCTTCAAAATTATGGCTTAATTGGCCTACCTCTTTAATCCAATATTTTAAATAGTGGTGGTCCAATTATGATGAATGTGCTTTCCACGCTGATCACTCCCGAAAAAGGCGGGAAGCAGCCTGTATATCTTCAGATTGCCAATCAGTTGATGTCGCTGATCAAGAACGGGACATTGCAATCTGGTTACCGTCTTTTGAGTACCAGGCAGTTGGCTTCTATTTTGAAAGTGCATAGACGGACTGTCGTGCAGGCATATGACGAATTGCTGGCGCAGGGCTGGCTGGAAAGTCAGACCGGAAATGGGACATTTGTAGCCAGAAACCTGCCCGATTTGCGCCCGCTTCCGTTCATGGTGGAAAGAACTGCGGACAGAGATCCACTCAAAAAAGCAGGGTTCCAATTCGAAAAACCTGCTCACCTCGAACGCGCCGTGCTGAAAGCAGGTGCGCGGCTCCATCTCGACGACGGGTTTCCAGATCCGCGGCTCGCCCCCCTGGAAGACTTGTCGCGGGCCCACCGGAGCCAGTTATTACATGGTAACTCCTACGCCCGGCTCGGTTATGGCGAGACGACCGGGACAAACTGGTTGCGGCAGGAGTTGTCGGCTCATTTGAATGAAACCCGCGGTCTTAAAACTTCCCCGGCGAATATATTGATCGTGCGGGGAATGATTATGGGAATGTACCTGTCCGTAACAAGCCTGGTGAAGCCCGGCGATTGCGTTGTCACAGATTCTCCCGGGTGGTTCGGAGCAACCATGAACTTTATTCAGGCCGGCGCCCATATTTGTCATGTTCCCGTGGACGAGCATGGTATGGATATCGATGCGGTGGAAGATCTATGTTTGAAACAGCCTGTGAGAATGGTGTACGTTACTTCCCATCATCAGTATCCTACCACCGTCGCATTGCGGCCCGATCGCCGCATTAAACTCCTAAAACTCGCTGAAAAGTATGGTTTTGTGATTTTTGAGGATGATTACGACTATGATTTCCACTATCTCAGCAAGCCGCTATTGCCGCTTTTCGGAGCGGATCAGGCCGGAATGGTACTCTACTGCGGGTCATTCACGAAAACGATTTCGCCCGCATTTCGCATTGGTTACCTCGTTGGACCGGAGGATGTCATTGCGCACCTGGCGTCGCTCCGGCGTATTATCGACCGGCAGGGCGACACGATGCTCGAAAACGCGATCGCCGAGCTCCTTCAAACCGGCGTCATTCAGCGGCATTTGCGGAAATCGGTGCGGGTGTACAAGCAGCGCCGGGATTTGTTTTGCGAACTTTTGAGGCACGAACTGCCCGATCATATCAGTTTTGAGATCCCCGACGGTGGAATGGCGGTATGGGCGCGCTTTGACCCGAAAATCGATATTCCGAGGCTCGCGGAAAAGGCTGCGCAAAGGGATTTGTATTTTGCCAATGGAAAAGTTGCGGGATACCCCGCACAGTTCAGGAACTATATACGCCTGGGATTCGCTTCTTCTAATCCGGACGAATTAGAAGAAAGCGTAAAGATTATCAAGGATTTGCTATGATCAGGAGAGTTATTGAGGCTTACAGGGTATCGTTTACCGGGCTCAGCAGGGAAACCTGGTTGCTGAGCCTCGTAATATTGGTCAACCGTTGCGGGTATATGGCCGTGCCCTTTATGAGTATGTATATTACCCAAAGCCTGCATCGAAGCATTGAGGATGCCGGGCTAATCATTACGCTGTTCGGTGTAGGCTCGGTTTTGGGCGCAATGGCGGGCGGCTACCTCACCGACAAGCTCGGCTTTCAACCCGTACAGATCGGGAGTCTGATATTGAGCGGTATATTCTTTGCCCTTTTTAGCCTCGTAAGCGATTTTGAACTGCTTTGTGTGTTGATCATTGTCCTCAGTTTTTTTGTAGAAGCATTCAAACCGGCGAATCAAACAGCCATTGCGGCCTATTCCACACCGGAAAACCTTATCCGCTCGTACGCGCTTAACAGGCTTGCCACAAATATTGGTTTCGGATTTGGTACCGGTGTGGGAGGGGTACTGGCCGCCATTAACTACCACCTGCTATTCTGGGTTGACGGTGTAGTATATGTGTTGGCGGGTTTGCTCATTGTTATACTATTGCCAAAAAGAAAGCACGTTACGAAAAATGACCTGCCTGCCGAGGCCGATGTCAGTACCGCTTCTCCCTGGAAGGATGCGTTTTTTGTAAGGTTCCTGGTAATGGTCACTCTTTATATGCTGTGCTTTGTGGTGCTATTCAGGCTTGTGCCGGTGTACTGGAAGGAGGAAATGGGCATTGGCGAATCGACCATAGGGATTATGCTGGGCATGAATGGGCTGATCATCGCCTTGTTTGAAATGGTACTGGTGCAAAATCTAGCCAACCGGAAACCCGATTACTTTTACATGGTTTCGGGCCCGCTTTTCAGTGCGATGGCATTCCTGGCGCTGATTGTACCGCATGTTTTACCGGTAATCCTGGCCGTCGCGACGGTTGTGCTGTTTACGACGGGCGAAATGCTGGCGTTTCCTTACCTGAGCACTTTCGTTATGAACCGGGCCAGCGATCTGAACAGGGGCAAATATTCGGCGGCCTATTCGGTGTCTCAGGCTGTGGCGCAGATCATCGGACCCGTAGTTGGAGCGTATGTGGCCGGGCATTGGGGATACAGCGCTTTGTGGATTTTGCTGATCGTTACCAGTTGTGCCTGCGCCTTGGGTTTCAGATCGTTGTTTCAGCGGAACCTGGCTTTATGATGCAGGTTCCTCGTCAGTATCAGTACCTTTTTGGGCCTGTTCCAATTGTTCCTTCAGGGTACTGATGCGGTCGGCTTCGAGTTCGAGCGCCTTGCGCTGAAGATCGATCAGGTCGTCCTTCTTGATCATGATATACTGTTCCCGGGGTTCTTCGAACATCGGCACTTCGCCTACGAGTTGCGCAACGGTCGTATCGAAGAGTTCGGCCATCATCCGGAGCTCGGCCAGGGAGGGATCGTTCCTGCCGTTTTCCCAGTTTGATATCACAGCCTTGCCCGATTTTTTCAGAGCCTTGGCGAGTTTGTGTTGATTCCAACCCGCCAATTCGCGGCATTTTCTTATTCTTTCGCCAACAATTGACATTAGTTATAAGTTTAATATAAAATTACTTGACGTTTGTTTAATAATTCTGTACTTTTGAATAGGGCGTGCTTTACACCATCCGTAAAGCGCAAATTACAATTTTTCTTCACACCCTATTACTAACATGACAGAGCTTCAAGCCCGAGTCTCCGAATATGGTGGTCTATCCATTAAGGAGCGCCTGCTGGTCAGGTTCATCAAATCCAGAAACATTGTCGGTAAGAGCTGGCGGGGAGCGCTCGCAGAAGCGGACCCGTTTTTCAACACCAAGCTAGGTGGGGATTATTTAACCTCAGTAGCACAGGCAGTTTCGGACAGTAGTCGCGGCAACGTCGACCGCATCGAAAGGGTTACCATCGCCCTTGAAAAGGTGGCAGGCATTACTCCCGTTCCAGTCGTTTGAAGAATTATTTTTCGGTAGGTTTCACTAATTTATCGGTGGCTTTGAGAAGCCTCTGAAAGGGTATACTGTCGAAAAAAACGGATTGGTTTTTCGCATTCGATGCTTCGTTTGCGCAAGGAAAACTGTGTGGAAACGCGCAGCAGGTTTAGTACCGATGTACCTGCTGCGTGCTTATTGCCCTGCATCTGATGGTGCGGAGGCAAAGATACCTGTGTCGAAACCATCGATGCTGGCCATGTTTTTCCTTGCCCAATACTCGTGAATGCCGTCCGGACCCTGTTTTCTGGCCCACGCGTTTAGCTCTTCCCGTTCACGGTTGTAGTCCATGAACGGCACAGCCATGCCGCAGGAGGTCTGGACAAGGTCCACTTGTATGTCTACCAGCTGCCGTGCACCTTCGAGCGGAGTAAAAAGCGGGTAGTATTCGTGCCATTCGGCGTCGGCGGGATGGTAAGCCTTACCGTGTCCGTAAAGTCTCAGGATCAGCGGCTTGCCCTCGAATGCACAAAACATGATGGTAATGCGGTCATTCAGCAGTAAATGGGCCGCTGTTTCGTTGCCGCTGCCGGTGACGTTCAACCACATGACGCGATTGGGGCCCAAAATGCGGAACGAGTCCATTCCCTTGGGCGAGAGATTGACCGTACCCGTTTCCGCCGCCGTAGCAACGAAGTAGATCTTCTGCTTGTCGATGAACGATTCCAATTCCGGAGTGATCCGGTCGAGTTGCTTTCCCATATATTTGGATAATGGAGGGGAATTAAATTTTCTTCCCCTGAATACGATAGGCATTCAAAATGGCGAGTAGAGCTACACCCACGTCCGCGAAAACGGCCTCCCAGAGTGTGGCAACGCCACCCGCGCCAAGCGCCATCACTGCTATTTTAACCCCCATGGCGAGGGAAATGTTCTGGTAAACAACAGATTTTGTGATTTTGCCGATCTTTACGGCAGCGGCGATGCGCGATGGCTGGTCGTTCTGGATCACAATATCGGCGGTTTCGATGGTGGCATCGGAACCAAGCGCCCCCATGGCTATGCCGGCATCGGCGAGCGCGATCACCGGCGCGTCATTGACGCCATCGCCTGCAAATGCAATGCGTTTGCCCTGATTTTTTAGTTCCTGAACGATTCTGACCTTGTCTTCCGGCAGCAACCCTCCATAACTTTGGGCTATACCAAGCTCCCCTGCAACCTTATCGACCACCGCTTCCTTATCGCCCGACAGCATAATGGTTGAAATGCCGAGGGTTTTCAATTCCGCAACAGCGGTGGCAGCGTCCTCTTTGATTTCATCGGCAATGAGGAAATAACCCGCGTAGGTATTGTCGATCGCTACGACTACGACTGTTTCTACCAGAGAAGCGAGCCCTTCGGGATAGTTAACAGAGTACTTATCGAGGAGTTTGGTATTCCCCGCGAGTACAGCCTTGCCGTCGACCATCCCTTTCAAACCGTGCCCTGAGATTTCTTCTACATTAACCGGTTTGGTCAATGCAGTTGCACCGGCGGCGGCAACGACTGCTTTGGCGACAGGGTGCGTCGAGTAGCTTTCCAGTGACGCCGCTGTTCGCACAAAATCATCCTTATCCATACTTGTTTCCACTTTCTGGACTTTAAAAACGCCTTTGGTAAGCGTGCCTGTCTTGTCCGAAACAACCGTGTCGATTTTCGTGATAATATCCAGGAAATTAGCGCCTTTGACCAAAATCCCGTTGCGGGATGCCAGCCCAATGCCGCCAAAATAGCCGAGGGGAATGGAGATCGTCAACGCGCATGGGCAGGCGATCACCAGGAAAACCATACCACGGTAGAGCCATTGGTTGAAGTCGTATTCGGCAACGAAGAATGCGGGAACGACGATAATAAGCAATGCGAGCAGGAAGACCGCGGGCGTATATATGCGTGCGAGGCGACTGATCAGCAGTTGGGTAGGGGCTTTGCGGGCACTCGCTTCCTGCACCATTTCCAGGATGCGGGAAAGTTTCGAATCCTTGAAAAGCGCTCTCACTTCTATTTCGACCGACTTTTCGATCGCGATCATACCGGCGAGTGCTTTCTCGCCTTTTTCGATGATCTGCGGTTTCGGTTCGCCCGTGAGGGCCGCGGTATTGAATACGCCTGATTCGGAGACCATTACACCATCCAGCGCCACTTTTTCTCCTGCTTTGACCAGTATTTTTTCACCGATTCGAACCTCGTCCGGCGTAACTTGTATCGGTTTGTCGTCGCGTAATACAGTAACCGAGTCGGGACGGATGTCCAGCAATGCCCTAATGGAGCGTTTGGAACGGCTGACGGCGATATCCTGAAAGAGCTCACCGATTTCGTAAAAAATCATGACAGCAACGCCTTCACTAAACTCACCGATATAAAATGCGCCGAAAGTGGCGATGGTCATGAGTGTGAATTCATTGAAAAAATCGCCCCGGCCCGCTTTCCGGAACGCCATGGCCACGGTTTTGTTTCCGGCTAGCACATAGGCGATCACCATCATCCCGATTTCGATGGTACGCGGGAGTTCTATTTTTATAATGTATGTCAAAATGAGAAATACTGCCAGGATCGCCAGACTGAGCCATAGCATCCAGCGGCTTTTGAGAATGCCGGAGTCTCCGCCTGTCCCGTGGCTATGGTCGCCGTGGTCATGATCATGGTCGTGGTCATGACTGTGATCGTGATTGTGGTCATGCTTATGGCCATTATGTTGGGCATGTTGATCCGGCTGCGTCGAGCAGCAGTCGTCGTGTGTATGGGCGGAGGTATTTTCGTCAAGTTTCATAATGCAATTATTCAAATACAAAGACCTGCCTCGTATGCAGCCCGGGCCGCCGCAGGATCATTACAAAGGTAGGTTAGAAAGCCGTGCAACAGGGTTACAGGTACTGAAAATCAGTTAATTGCAATATTGTTGCGATTGTTTTTAAACTATCCGTCAGCCACTTGCACATCGGAACGGGCTGGGATTTTGAATTGTTATAACAAGTTATAACTTTGTGCTATGCTGACCAAAATTCGACGGATCGGAAATTCCCAGGGAATTTTGCTTTCCAAAGCCATGCTGGACCAGGTTGATATTGAGGAATACGTCAATGTCGAGATTAAAGGGAACGCTATCATGATTTTTCCTGCTTCTACAAATCCGCGTGATGGATGGGTAGAACAGTTTCGTCTTGCCACCGGGAACGCACCGGCGGATGAAGACGAAGACCTGATGGGCAATGTCCCCAATTCGTTTGATGATTCTGAATGGACATGGTAATGCAAAGATTTGAAATCTACTTTGCATCGCCGGATCCAAGCCTGGGAAGCGAAATCAAGAAAACCAGGCCTTGTCTTATCGTTTCGCCAGATGAAATGAACAGTCATCTCAAAACGGTCATCATCGCTCCCCTGACGTCCACCATCCGAAAGTACCCGACGCGCATCGATTGTCATGTCGATGGAAGGGACGGGCAAATTGTGCTGGATCAACTGAGAGCCATTGACAAGGTAAGATTGACGAAGAAAATAGGACAACTCGACCCGGCTACGGCGCAGCAAGTTTTAAGTTTGTTGAGAAAAATGTTTGCCTGATTGGGCCTCAAACGCTCTGCGCCCTGATCAGATCTCCCAATTTCCTTAAACTGGCGTCGATGGCTGCATTATACGGTGCGCCGAAGCTGATGCGGATGTAGTTACTGAATCGGGCGTCGGTGCTGAAAATCTGACCGGGGGCGATGCTGATGCTCTCCTGAATGGCGCTTTCGAAGAGTTCGAACGCATTGACCCGCTTGTTGAGCTCGATCCATAAAACGTAACCACCCTGCGGCCTGACAAGCCGGGTGTCCGACGGGAAATAGTCGCTGATCGCCTGCATGTAGCGCAGGCATTGCGTGTGAAGGGCTTTGCGCAAATGCCTCATATGCAAATCGTAACGGCCGGTTTCGAAGAAATTGGCCACAGCTGCCTGGGTGGGAGCGGCCGAGGATACGGTATGCGTAATCTTGCTGCTCAATACTTTGTCCCTGAATTTGCCCGGAAGGCACCAGCCCACGCGATAACCGGGTGCCAGCGTCTTGGAGACCGACCCACAAAGCATAACCAGCCCGTTTTTATCGTAACTTTTGCAAGTCCCCGGCCTGGTTTTGCCAAAATACATTTCTCCGTAAATATCATCCTCGATCAGTGGGATTTGCCGCGCCGCCAGCATTTCGACCAGCTGTTTCTTCCGGTAATCGGGCATCAGCGCTCCGGTGGGGTTGGAAAAATTGGGCACGAACAGCACCGCTTTGACCGGCGTGGTTTCCAACGCATTTTCCAGGTATTCCAGATCCGCACCCTCATCGGGATGGCAGGGGATTTCGAGGATTTTTAAGCCGAGGCTTTTCATAATATTGAAAATGCCGAAGTAAATCGGATTCTCGATCGCGACCGTGTCACCCGGTTCCGTGACGGCTTTCAGGCAGAAAATCAGCGCCTCCATGCAGCCCTGGGTGGTAATGACTTCCTCCTCACTGATATTTCCCTTCCAGTTGAATGCATATTTGGCGATCTGTTTCCGTAATGCGAGATTTCCCTGCACTTCATCATATTGTGTGCAGCTGTTCGGACTTTTCCGGAGTGCTTCGATCATCGCCTTGTTCAGCTTTGCTTCCGGGATCAGCTCTGCGGAAGGCGCGGCGACCGACAAGCGGACGATCCGCTCGTACGTCATGGTTTTATACACTGTCCGGATCATTTCGTCCACATTCGCCTTTTCGATCAGTGGGCGGGGAGGTGTGGTGCGGAGCCTTTCAGGGGCATTCAGTGGCGAAAAACGCACAAAATAACCCGATTTCGGCCTTGCTTCGATAATGCCTTTGTTTTCGAGTTCCACATAAGCCTTGTAGGCGGTACTGAGGCTTATGCCTTGTTCTTTGCTCAGTGCCCTTAGGGAAATCAGCTTGTCGCCGGCTTTCAGAATGCCTTTTTCGATTTGCGCCGCAAACCGGTCGGCGATTTGTGCGTAGAGAAAATCTTCCCGGATAGGCTCCTCGACCATGTATGATGCTGTTTTGATCTGTTATGCTTCAAAATAACAAAAGTGAATCTGTTTTATTAAATTTTGGAGCGGGAATTTTGTGGCGTTAGCATTAGTACGCGCTCGCTTATGCTTCGTATCTGTTGGTCCTGTCCAGGTTACCCGCGGGATTGATGTCGATTTATGCGTACATTAATCCGCTGGTAAACCAGGGTTACCAATCCAAAATTGAAAGAGTACCTTAACATTGATAATCAGTCATGAACAGCGACGTATTCATCACATTATTCAGCCGCGACCTGAAAAAACTTCGGAAGGAAATGGAACAGTACCATTCGGAAGCTGCTTTGTGGGTGAAATTGCCGGGGACTATCAACCCGGGAGGGAACCTCTGCCAGCATTTGATCGGGAATTTACGTACGTATGTAGGCCTTGCACTGGGCGAGCATGCCTACGTGCGCGACCGCGACGCCGAATTCAATCAAAAGACATTTACACGAATGCAAATGCTGGCCGAGATCGACCAGCTGCACGAAATCGTGGTCGATACACTGAGTAAGCTCGATGAGCAAAAGATGGAGGAGGAATATCCGCACGATGTAGTGAATTTGTTTCCGGAACAAACCGTTCGTTTGGTCCTTACGCATCTGCTTGCCCACCTTTCATGGCATTTGGGACACATTAACTACCATCGCCGCTGGATCACGCAGGTGCAGGCGGCACAACAATAAACAATATATGCATTTGACAGAACAAGCAGCGCAATCCTTTGCCACGCAATGGATTGATGCCTGGAACCGCCATGACCTTACCGCGATTATGAAGCTGTATTCCAGCGACATCCGGTTCTATTCTCCCTACATTATCAAGCTCGGAATGAATGACGAGGGAGTGATTACCCAAAAGGATGAGTTGGAAAAGTACTTCGGGAAGGCCCTGAGCATTTACACGGATCTGCATTTTGAGCTGCGTGAGGTGCTTACCGGCGCGGACTCGGTGATTTTATATTACAAAAGCGTCAGCAACAGGATGGCAGCCGAGATGATGGAACTTGACGAGTCCGGCAAAATCAGTTTGGTGAAGGCGCATTATCATGGATAGTTTATGTTTGAATTGTTTGAAAATGAATTGAATAACCTGAAACCAATCCTGGATCAGGTCAAAAATGCAAGTCTTGATTTTCTTGAAAACCTCACTGAGAAGCCCACCTATATTGCGGACCACTCAGTGATTCCTGCCGATCTCTCAGATGCGGGCATAGGGGCCGAGGGCAGCCTGGAAGTTTTCAGAAAGCATTATGAAAAGCTGATGGTGGCCAGCCCGGGGCCTCGTTATTGGGGCTTTGTAACGGGCGGGGCAACACCCGCCGCCATTGCTGGCGACTGGCTTACAGCTGTTTACGATCAGAACACGCAAAGTACGCAGGGTGCAGGCGATGTTTCCGCAATCCTGGAAAAAGAGACAATCAGGTTGTTGTGCCAGCTGCTGCATTTGCCGGGTGACTTCAACGGAGGCTTTGTGACGGGCGCTACCATGTCTAATTTCACCGGATTGGCCGTGGCCAGGCAGTGGGCTGGCGAGCGATCGGGCCGTGACGTTTCACGAGAGGGAGTGTCCGGCGATCTGGTGGTAATGGCGGCTACTCCGCATTCTTCGGTCATCAAATCGCTGGGTATGCTGGGCATAGGCAGCAATAATGTGGTACGCATTCAGGTGTTGGATGGCCGGGAGGCAATGGACCTGGCCGACTTCGAGCAAAGACTGATCGATAACCGGCACCGCCCGATTATCGTCAATTGCAGTGCAGGGACTGTCAATACCGTTGATTTCGACGACATTAAGGCTATTGCAGCATTGAAGCAAAAGTACCCATTCTGGCTGCATATTGATGCGGCATTCGGGGGATTTGCGGCCTGTTTGCCATCTCAGCGTCATTTATTGGCCGGTTGGGAACAGGCCGACAGTATTACGATCGATTGCCATAAATGGATGAACGTGCCTTACGACAGTGCGGTGTCACTGGTGAGAAAGGAGCATAGTCGATTGCAGGTCAGCACCTTTCAAAATTCCAATGCGCCCTACCTGGGCGATCCGTCGGAAAATTTTTCCTATCTCAATTTCCTCCCTGAAAATTCGCGGCGATTCAGGGCTTTGCCGGCCTGGTTTGGCCTCACGGCATATGGCCGGAACGGTTTTGAGTGGATTGTGCAGAATAGTATTGTCCGCGCACAGGAGTTAGGGGCTTACATTCAATCGAGCGAATTTTTTGAACTACTGGCGCCTGTCCGACTGAATGTGGTCTGCTTTCGTCTGAAAACTGCCCGGGAGAGCATGCCTGCATTTCTGGATCAATTGAATCGCCGGGGGAAAGTTTTTATGACACCTACTTTGCTATCGGGCGAACCGGCAATACGAGCCGCGTTTGTGAATTACCGAACGGGGAAAGAAGACATTTTAATAGCCATTCGTGAAATGGAGGAAGTGATGCGCGCACTGTGAAATTCGTGAATAAAGCTGTACATTGACTTACGTACAGCTTTATTCAAATCACACATGCTACGTTTACGCTATGCGGTCGCCATCGCACTCGCCGGCAGCCTGTTACTGGGTTGCAGGTCGGGGCGATCCGTGCTGACAATCCGTGAAATCCCCAACTACGACACCAGATCACCCGACCATATTCTGTTCCTTCATTTTCGCGTCGCAGGCAAGCCGGGCGGCAATGAGTCGGTCGCGCTCGTGAGCGCCCGGGCGGCCAACGGGCGTATGAAAGAACTTTATCGGCCCGTCGAATTTCCTGTTCAGATCAAGGCAATGCCCAGATACGCTACCCGCGAAGGGGAACGCGAAATGTTTTTCGAACATCCGCTGTACCACGCAGCCGAGGTAAGCGATCCTTCGGGCCACATCCGGCGGGAGGAAGTGCGCACCAGTGAAGGTAACTTGCTGATCCGCATGCCGCTGCACGCGGGACTCAACGAGTTGGAGCTTTTTAGTGTCACACCTGAAAAGGGTCCCGTGAGAATCTATACGCTCAGTTTCAATTAGCCATGAAAAGGATTTTTACCACATTTTACGCCATTTGCATTGCAACAGTTGCTTTCAGTCAGCAATATCAGGTGGACACACTTTATAAAAACGGTCCGCTGGATAATCGCATCAACGTCGTGATCCTGGGGGACGGTTTTACGCAGCAGGAATTTCCGAAATTCGCGACAGAGGCCAAGAAGTTCGCGGATTTTTTTCTTGGGTATGATCCCTACGTGCGGTATAGCAACTATTTCAACTTTTTTGCCATTCGCACGCCTTCTGTGGAAAGTGGGGTGAGCAATCCGGGGACCGCGCCGGATGCTTACAAGGATCAGCCGGTCGGGACGAAGAATACCTTTTTTGGATCGTCTTTCGGAAGTTCCATTCATAGGCTGGTGACGATTTCCAAATACGACGTGCTGTACGCGCTGCTGGCTAACCAGTTTCCAATGTATGATTTAGTGGTGGTGCTTGTCAATACGCCTTTTTATGGAGGCTCGGGTGGGAGTATAGCCGTACATACACTTCATACGCAGGCAAATGCGATAGGCGTGCATGAAATCGGTCATACTTTTTCGCATCTCAACGACGAGTATTGGGCAGGTCCCGGTTACGGATGGGAGGCTCCAAATATGACGAAGGAAAGCAATCCCGCGCTCGTGCGGTGGAAGAACTGGCTGAATCAGTCAGGGATCGGTATTTACAAGCATGGTGACACCGGGGATGCGGCACTTTGGCATAAACCCGCGAATGGGACTTGCCTGATGGAGTATTTGAACCAGGAATTTTGTGCCGTTTGCAGGGAAACCACCGTTGAGGTACTGCTCAAACAGGTCAATCCGATCGAAAATGCCGAACCGGTGCCGGGGAGTGTAGTGACAGTCGAAAATCCGCAAACCTTTAAAATCGGGTTGCTTGCACCCAAGCCTAATACATTACAGGTGCAATGGACTGTGAACGGAGAACTACTTTCTGCGACGGGAGCACAACTCACGCTTACACCCGATCAGGCACCCGACGGCGCTGTTCTGGCAGCATCTGTTTTCGACAGCACGGGCGTCAGCCGCTATGATGCCGCGAAGGCTGACCGGACCCGAAAAGTGGAGTGGACGCTCAAATCCGATACACCCAACGTTTTCCGTGCAACGGCCTCCAAGGATACCATATGCGTGGGCGAAGAAGTAACGCTCACGGCCTATGGTTGCCGGGGCACATTAAGCTGGACAGGCGGATCGGCAGGACCTTCATTAAAAGTAAAGCCTGAAAAGACAACCACCTATTCTGCTTTTTGTAAAGTGGAAGGAGCGCCTACCCAAACGATCGAGCTGCCGGTAAGTGTAATGCCGCTGCCGAATGCAACGGCGGTAAATGGCGGACCCTATCTGGTAGGCGGTACGATAGAGCTTACGGCAACAGGCGGCGTCAGTTATCTTTGGAATGGGCCGAAATCGTTCGCGTCTCCATTGTCACATGTTTTTCTGCATGATGCAGCGCCGGATCAGGCCGGCATTTATGAAGTGACGGTTACAGATGTGAACGGATGTTCCGAAACCGCGCAGACGGAGGTGAAGATCGACCCGGTGCTTTCGGTACCCGGTGGCCCGGAGGCCGTCCTGACCGTTTCACCGAATCCTGCCTGGGATTTTCTTTCTGTTGAAACGAAGCTCGGCGGGAAATCGAATATCAAACTATACGACCAGGCCGGGCGGGAAGTGCTGACAAAATCTTTCGAGAAGAAAACGGATATTAAACTGAATGTGGCGGCCGGGATATATGTGTACCGGTTTACAAATGGAAGCAGGGAGGTTTCGGGGAAGGTGGCAGTGCGATGAACGATACTGGGTGGGTCGAACAGATACGAATTTTAATACCGTTATAAATGAGGGCACTAATCTTCATGTTTTGTGCGACATTCGCTGTCACCAATGCATTCGGGCAACGCTATCAGGTTGATACACTTCAAAAGACTGGCTCACTCGATAACCGGATCAATGTTGTTATTCTGGGTGACGGGTTTACGAATAGCGAGATGCCGAAATTTGCCGGAGAAGCCCGAAAATTCGCGGATCTTTTTCTGACGTTTGAGCCATACAGCCGCTATCGCGATTATTTTAACTTCTTTGCCATCCGTACGCCTTCCAGGCAAAGTGGTGTCACCAACCCAGGTAACGCCCCTGATGCATATCCTAATCAGCCCGTTGAAACAAAAGACACGTTTTTTGGCGCGACTTTCGGCTCCTTCGTTCACCGGTCGGTTCAATTAACCAAGCAAGACGTCCTCAATGATCTCTTATCCACGCACCTTCCTGCTTATGACGTAGTAGTGGCAATAGTAAACACGCCGTATTATGGGGGATCCGGGGGATTGGTGGCCGTTTTTACATTGAATGAGGCCGCGAGCAGTATTGGGATGCATGAAATTGGGCATACTCTCGGACATCTCGGTGACGAGTATTGGGGAAGTGGCGTTAGCGCCCGGGAAGTGGCAAACATGACAGCCAATTCCGACCCAACAACAATCAAATGGAAAAACTGGCTTGATACCTCGCCCATCGCGATTTACCCGTATGGCTTGAATGGCGAGGCTGCATTGTGGAATAAACCGGCAAACGGAACTTGTCAGATGGAATTCCTTGACAGGCAGCTATGTGCAGTGTGTCGGGAGGAAATGGTGGAGCGCCTGCTACAATATGTTAATCCGATTGAAAAAATAGAACCGGATACGATTGGCAAAATCGATGTGGATGTAATTCATAATTTTAAACTCAAACTTTTAAATCCTGTTCCGAACACACTACGGACCGAATGGCGATTGAATGGCCGGCTGATATCAGCCTCGGGTGATGAGCTCAATTTGAAAAGCAGGCAAGTATCCGATATGTCCATACTGACCGCCGCAGTTTTTGATTCTGTCGGTTTAAGTCGCAGGGATGGTGCAAGAGCCCTGCGCACACATTCGGTCGAATGGCAGTTAAAATCCTCCATTCCTGCTGTATTCCATATAGCGGCTTCCGCTGACTCACTGTGCGCTGGTGAAGAATTGACGCTCACTGCTTATGGTTGCGCCGGCGCTCTGGAATGGTCGACGTTCGAAAACACAAAGACCATACACATTAGGCCATCGACCTCGGGCATCTATGAAGCTAGGTGCAGAGTTTCGGGCAAAACCACCACGTCAGCAGAGGCTTCGGTTAAAGTGTTGCCTTTACCCAAAGGAACCATTAAGGGAGGTGGAATCTACTATGAGGGACAGATCATTCAGCTCAACGCTGCGGGAGGAAAGGATTACAAATGGACTGGCCCTGGCCATTTTTTCGCTGATACGCCGGATATTTCCATTCAAAATGCCAGAACAACAGATTCCGGAATTTATCAGGTCGAGATCCTGAATGCGCATGGTTGTTCGGTTACGGCCAAAGCCGAGGTAAAAGTTGATCCGCTGCTTTCTGTATCCAATGATCCGCAAATATCGGTCGTAGTTTCTCCAAATCCTGCCCGGGATTACCTTTTCGTAGAGACAAAGCTGCAAGGTAAATCCATTATTCAGCTGTATGACCAGGCCGGGCGGGAAGTGCTCACAAAATCTTTCGAGAAGAAAACGGATATTAAACTGAATGTGGCCGCCGGGATATATATGTACCGGTTTACAAATGGAAGCAGGGAAGTGTCAGGAAAAATTGCCGTTCAGTAGCGGTGTTTCCAAATGTATAGCAACAAAAAAAGTCTCCTTTCGGGAGACTTTCGTTTTTTATACCAATGCCGACTTCGGCTTGCGGCCTACCTTGGTCCGGTTACGTATCTTATCGGGGCGGGGACGGATTTCTTTGTCCTGGAAATACAGCTTTAAGGATTCGATGATAATGTCCTTTTGCGTGAGACCTTCCCAGTAGCCGTAATCCTTCATATTCTCCATCAGCACAAAATCACAATCGAAGGTCACTTTGGTGGGAGCGCCGTCAATGACTTCGGCAGTGGGTGCCGCGGCGATTGCTACGGTGGGCTCTTCCTGTACTTCGGGTAGCGGTAGTGGCGCAAAATCAAACTTCCTTTCCTTTGCCATACGTGTCAGTTATTTATTCGTTCCAGTATTTCTTTGGTTAACTTATAGTAGTCTTCTGCTCCGTTGCTGGTGGGTGCGTAATCAAAGATCGTCGTTCCGTTGGCCTGCGCTTCCGACAATGCGATGTTATCGCGGATGTACGCTTCCATGAAAACCTCGCCCAACTGCTCCCGTGTCGCCATGATCAGTTCGTGGCTGATCTTCTTCCGGATCTTCGGGTTGTAGCGCGTTGCGAACACCCCGCCGAGGTTGGTGCTCGGACTGATCTTCTTGATCTCCGCCGAGTACACCAGGAAATTCCGTAAACCCTCGTAGCTCAAAAACTCTGCCTGCAACGGTACATAATACTGGTGGCATGAAACCAGTGCCAGCCTCGTATTTCCGTAGAGGGCAGGAGGGCAGTCGATAATCACGAAGTCGTAACGGTCCTTCACTTTTTCCAATGCAATTTTCAGGTTGAAAGGAAAAACGGGCGCCGACTTGATCGTGTCCTCCCGGTGGATCATTTCGGCTGATCCGGGTAATACATCAATGTCTCCAACTCGCTTGACGATCTCATCAAATTCGTATTCGCCGGTGATGAACGAGCCGCTGTCTTTTTTCAGTCCGGCATGATGAATGCCGAAACTTTTGGTAAGACTGGCCTGCGCATCCAGGTCAATTACCAGCACTCGCGCATTGGCAAATTTGCTGAGACCGGCAGCAATACTCTGGGCAGATGTAGTCTTTCCCACACCACCTTTGTTGTTGACAATACTGATGATTTTCATTTAAAAGTATTATAAGTATAAAAAGTTAGTAGTTTATTTCACGTCAGATACGTAAATAAACGTAAAATATTTTTAACCCTAATCCTTATAAATAGAAAGTCGTAAAAGTTTTTGTCGTGGTAAATGTATCAATCATTTTAAATGAATAAAAAGTATTAAAAGAATTTTTTTGTAATTATTTTATAATGATTTGATAATAAGACAGGTATAAAATGTCGTCACCCTGAGCGGAGTCGAAGGGTAAATGCGATAACGTTATCGCATTTACCCTTCGACTCCGCTCAGGGTGACAGTGAAATCTACAAAAAACTTTTAAACCGCCGGGTTAGGCGCGTTCGCAGGTGCTACTGCCGCTATTTTCGCTGCTACATATTTATGAATGCGGTACATCAGCAGCGCTGTAACGATCACCGCGAACACTACGACGTCGCCCAGCAGCGGATAGTTTTCGATGAAGCCTGTGCTCGTTTCCGACACAATAAATCCGGCAAGCAGTGAAGCCAGGCCACCCGCGATTTGCTGGATCGATGAGTTGATTCCCATGTACGCGCCCCGGTCGGCAGGGTCGGGAACGGCGGTCATCAGCGCCGAGGCGGAGATCATCCGGCCGGTAATGCCAATGAAGAGCAGCACATTCAAACCAATGATAATCCAGAGCGGCGTCACGTTGAGGTTGCAATAAATGAGGGTCATAATGCAGGTCACGGTCGAGCCCATCAGGAACACTTTATACTTCCCGGTTTTGTCGCTCAGCTTGCCGATCATCGGGCTAAACACGAGCATGGAAATGCCGGTTACCATATATAATGTAGGGAGCGATGCTTCGGCGATGCCCAGGTTGTGGACGCCGAAAGCGGTACCGAATGGCATGAGCATAAACCCGCCGGTGGCAAGCAATGCAGTGGCCGCAAAGCCCTGAAGGTAATCGGGGCGGGCGAGGGTCTTGGCCAGATGCTGGAATGCATTGCCCTTCCGCTCGATCTGCAAGTGTGCATTGATCGGTTTCATTTGTGTTACAATCAGCACACCGACGATCAGGCCCAGCCCGACGATCATCAGGAATGGTGCATGCCAACTGAACTTGTTCGCCAGATACAGGCCAATGGGGATACCCAAAACCTGGCTGCTCGCGAAGGCCATTTGCACAAACCCCATCACCCGACCGCGAACGTTGATCGCGAACAAGTCGGTAATAATGGCGAAGCTGATCGAGCCAATTACACCCCCGAAAATACCTGTGAATACACGGGCTGCGAGCAGGAAATGGTAGGTGGGCGCGATCCCGCAGAACAAGGTCCCGATGAGGAAGCCGACGTAAAAGAACAGTAATAGTTTTTTACGGTCGAACTTGTCGGCGAAACCGGCGGTAAGCAGGCCGGAAGCGCCCGCACTGAATGCGTATGCGGAGACGACCAACCCGAATTGACTCGTGGTAATGGATAACTTGTCGAGCAGGATGTAGCCCAATGGTGATAGTACCATGAAATCGAGCACAACTGTAAACTGCAAAGTGGCTAAAAGGGCTATGATAAACTTTTCATAGCCGGTAAATGTGGGTTTGGTTTCGGACATAGAGTTTGAATTTGTAAATTTTTAGTCTGTTAATTCTTCGCATGCGTAACCTGCGCGGGTCACCAGTTCGATCACGGGCCCGCATTGCTCGTGTGTGGCTTCAATGCGCAACACTTTGTCGATATCGGCCAGGTCGACATTCCATTTCAGGATGTCGGGGCAGCTATCCAGCGTGTTGGCGATCGATTTGACTTGTCTTGGGTTGTTGATGTTGGTCTTAAAAACCAGCACAAACGCCTCGGTGATTCTATGGTCGTTCATGGCAAACAAAATAGGATGCGGACCGGTTTCAGCTTTTAGCTAAGGTTTTAAGGCTTTTAGTACCAATCCGAGTGTCAGGTTGATTTTCTCTTCATCAAAAGCAAAAGGAGGGCGGCCGGGCATGCTTTTACCCGCAATGTGGAACTTCACGAGCTGGTAAAGCGGGGCAAAGGCAATAGACCAGTATATTTCCACCGGCAATGGCATAATTTCCTTCCGGTCGATCGCATTATGTACAAATCGCTGCATTGCCTGCAAAAACCGCGTATCCACCGTCGAACGTTCTACCAGCGGCGAATGCTTCACCTGCTCCATGAATGTCATGCTATACGGGTTTTCGAGGCAATAGGTCATACGATTAATCCATTGCCGCTTCAAACCCTCGTCGAAATGTGCGTCCGGATCGAAGTTTACTAACGTAGCTTCCGTCATTTTACGCGATTCATCGGTGTAAACCTGCTGGATCAGGTCTTCCCGGTCCTTGAAATAAATGTAAATCGTGGCAACGGACACCCCCGCGGCTTTCGCCAGCTTATGCATACTCAACCCGTCGAAACCGTGGTTTACGATAAGTTCGATTGCTTTTTCCCGGATCAGGGCTTCCTTCGTTGCGTCGCGTAATCTCAATTTATCAGGTCATTTTTACGTAAATATAAATGAACGTTCGTTTATTTATTCGCTTTTATAAATTATAAATTTGTGAAATACATGGGTTAATAGGTTACAATTTGTCTCAAATGATGCTCCATATGGTCGACATAATCGTCGAAATACCATTTTAGCGAATGCGGCTGGCCGTCCCGGCCCACACCATTTCGGGTGAGGTTTTCAGGCACGATCGCTTTTGCGACAGCCACCAAATGAAGATTGTAATGCGTCCAGGTCGCGATTAGCTGCCCAATTTCCATGTCGTTATACCGGCTCAGCCCAACCCAGTCATTCTGGTTGTAGAAAATCACCGGTTCGTGCTCGGATTGGATCCTGATAAACCGCTGGTGGTTATTGGCTGCACTATCGATCAAGTGACCCAGTATTTCCTTTTTGCTCCATTTTTCGGGCGCAGGCTTGCTTTCCAGTTCTGCAATTGGTACAGCCGCAAGAAGCGCGGGAATATGCTGGCAGAGCCAGGTCAAACGGTCGATAGCAGCTGTGATGTCCATCGTATCAGGAGTGATTAGTGATGATAAAATTCTCGATTACCTTTTTATTATAGCCTTTGTAGCCTCCCTGGAAATCTCGACCTGCAATGGCCACAAAATCGGCCATTCGCTGCGAATTGAGTTGTTCCAGCAACGTCTGATAATCACCGTCATATTTAATAAAATAACCGGAATAAACAGTTACGTCCGGATTTTCATACAAAATAAAATTCGGCTCTCGGTTGATCGGCGAGAAAATGATCTTCTTGCCAAACGCATTATCCAGCCCCTGCGCCCGCCCGAACGCGTACCACGCCACGGCGTTGGGCTTCCCGTTATCACGACGATCCAGTTCGGATTTTACTTTAAGCAGGTACGAATATGTTTGGGGAAATTCATTTTTTAGCGTGTCTTCGGGGATAATACGCTGTTTATCAGACTCGTCTTTTTGGTAAGGAAACAGAATATATTCCGTCACCGCATCGTCGGCGCCTTTCAGTTTGGAACCTTTAATAATGGGTTTCAAAAGTTCTTTTTCAAGGTGCGTGAAGAAGCCGTTCTTGTTTTTGGCATACACCAGGCCATTCTTTTCGCTGATGATGTTGAAGAGATAATAGCCGTCGGCCAGGGTCGTCAATCCGACTGAGATTTTACAAATATCACCCAGCCGCCGCCCTTCCAATGCGGTTTGTGCATTAACCGAGAGTTGCCACGGGATATCGTTCTGCAACTCGACATGGGGAATATCGCGTCCCGTATATTCGAAGCGGTTGTTGACACATTGTTCAAACCGGAAAACATCCGCCCGCCGCCCGCCGAAGATAGTAATCGCAGGGTAGGTCGAAGCAGCACCAAAGACCGGTACATCACGGTAGTTGGTGATATGCTTTAAGTTCTGATTTTTATGAAAATATCTCCGCAAAGGCCCGCCTGACTCCGAAACGAGGTAAGAGTTGGGCGTGATCATGCCACACAGGCCATCGGGCGCGAGGAGTTTGGTTGCGAGTTGAAAAAATGCAATAAATGCATCGGTAGAACCCGTACTGCAAAATGAGTAGTGTTTCTGAATGTATTTTCGCTGTGTTTCAGGCAAATGCTGAATGCGGATATAAGGCGGGTTCCCGACGATCAGGTCAAATTTTTCGCGGGATCGCCATTGTTTCAACGCGTCACACTTCCGCAGGTTCCAGTTTACTTCAATACCTAGCGGAGCTACCAGCGCGTCCAGGTTTTCGCGGCATTGCTGCAAAGCCTTTTTGTCAATATCCCATCCGTGCAGCTGTTGTAGTTGTCCTGCTACCTGGTCGGCCGGGGTATTGCGAATGATAAATTCCGCCATGGGAACCAGGAAACGTCCGTCGCCACAAGCCGGGTCAAGAATGCGTTTTTCGGTTAAATCGGCGTCATAAAAGTCGCAATGTCCCAATATCTTATCGACAATATGAAGCGGCGTATAAACCTGGCCCAGCAATTTTTTGCGCGCGTACGTGCGTGTTTGTGAAGCCATTTGTCAGAAGTCGATGCCTTTTTGCTTTTTGAGGACAGTGATCAGAAAATTAAGAGGTGAAGTTACGGTAATGTTCGCATTGTCCGCACAACGAAAATCGGTGAGATTGGTTGTCAGCAAGAAATCGCAGTTGGATCTTAGAGCAGAAAAATACTGAAATGAATCTTCGACATCCGTGAAATCGGATTGCAGGCCGTCTGCAAAGCATTGGCTATCAACATGCGAAATGTTTAAAACTTCAAGATAGAAAGACAGTTGTTGTTTTAACGCTTCCTCCTTGATCCCATGCTTTTGCAAAAGATAAACAAATGTATAAATGCAACCTGGCGAGACAAACATTGGAATTTCGTGATAGGCTGCCCAGTCCAATATGAATTCAGCTTCATAGGGCCGACCTGTTTTTCTTATCAAAGCATGATCTACGAGCACATTGGTATCGAGAAATAATCTCATAAACCATATTTGTCTTTCATCATCATGTCCTTGATTTCCCGATCGGTCATATTGCTCATCGGACTGTCTTTAAGAAGGCCGAAAAGGCTGTTAATGATTTCCGCCTTACGTTTGCCATCGGATGTTGTTTCCTGAAACTGATCAAGGTATTCGTCAACCATTGTTGACAATGAAGTGTGGTGTTTATCAGCGTACTCCTGTGCCTTCTCGACGGCCGATTTTCTCAAACTCAGTGTCAACTTTACTTTTGGGGCTTTGATGGCTTTCATAGTCTTTAGCGAGTGATGTAGTGTTAAACCAAATTTACGCACAAAACATACTCATTTCAATCGACACACTCTAAATCCCTTTATCCTGCGGAGGGAATTAGTTACCACGGGCGGCGCAATGTCAGAAAACGACACCTCATACGTCGATTCATTAAAGGTAAAGGCACTGCCGTCGGCTCGGACACGCTTTGTCCCGGCAGGGAATAGCGCACCAGTTTCACCACTTTCCAGTGCCTGTTTATCGATAA
Source organism: Dyadobacter sp. (assembly GCF_017744695.1). Taxonomy (GTDB): domain Bacteria; phylum Bacteroidota; class Bacteroidia; order Cytophagales; family Spirosomataceae; genus Dyadobacter. Next base: position 331,409 of record NZ_JAGIAS010000002.1, on the reverse strand, counting down.
ACCCCAGCAATGAAGCGATGGTACCGTCGGTTTCGGATTGGTGGAATGAAATGCAGAAGTAATGCGAGGTTTTGGAACCGGGTTTATGAAGCTGGGAGGAAGGGATATTCAGAACGTAGTCGCCGGCCAGGATGCCGGAGCGGCGTTTCATGGATTTGATGTCAACGGCAAAATCTTCGGTGTCGGAGCAGATGAGGAAATCCTGGCCCCAGTCCTGGCCGTCGGTAGCGCCGAACGAGCGGGTAGGACGGGGGAGGTGGTAGCAGTCGGCGAACACGATTTCGCCAAGTGTGCCCGTGAAGCGCATCATGCGCGTCTGCGCGAGGCGGTCTTGGTTTTTATCCCAAATGTTTGAAGTGTGATGATGAATTATCGAGTGGTTCACGAGCTGACGGGCAAAAAGCTTCTGCTCGTCGCTGACGGAGATTTGGATATACGTGCCGTTGTTCAGAACAACTTGCTCCATGCAAACCTGATGGCTAGCAAAGTGAGTACAAAACCAATTAAAATGATCGAAAATGGAACGTAAGTGAATGCTACTAAGTGGATTCTGTCGAAAAACCACATCACACCGATGAGCGCGGCGATCAAGGTAAGAAATCCTGAAATTTTCCCAAAACCTGGAATTAGTGCGAATGGGATCTTGCTTTTAATCAACATCAGGGTAATTGCCATCGAAATGACGGGCAAATACTGTAAAACGATGTTGGCGTTCCAGATGCTCTGGCGTTCGAAGAGAAAAAGGTAAATGTTGAGGGTAACCGCGAAGATCCCCGGAATGCAAACTGCGTAAACGAGGATCGCGTAAATAATACTCCAGAACTTAACATCCCGGCTTCCATCCGCAGCCATGCCCACCGCCCAAGCCGTAAATGGCAATATCAAAAAGTAAACTACCGCGGGCCACGGGTTAGCGGAAATGGAGGCGAAGAATTGTTGTAGCGTCATGTTTTGAAGCGGAGAAAGGAGGAAAGGGACGAAAGGGAGCATTGCCATGCTGAACGGAGTCGAAGCATTTGCGACGAAGTTGCCAAACATCTCGCCGTATAGACTGTCTTCGACTTCGCTCAGCATGACAATTTTCAAGGCATCCTACATTACAAGCCCAACAAAAAACCGATCGTAAAGTTAGCGTCCCAGTCAAAGACGAATTGCTGGCAGCCTGTGGCGTCGGTTACTGCTTTATAAATGTTAACTCCCGCTTTGGATTTGGCGTTGGTCAGTTTGGAATAGGCCAGGGGAGCGCTCAATGTAGTGTAGCGCTCTTTGCCTTTGCGTACTTCCTTAGCCATTTCAAAAGGTACCCCGCCGATAATGAAGCAGGTATTGCGTAGGTTAGCAGGTACTTGTTTCGCTTTGGCGCTCACTTCCTGATACACTTTTGAGTCGTCGGTCCCGTCCTGGAAATATTTTGCACCGTAAGATTCCAATGCGGAGATTTTACCGCCGCTGATCCACGAGATCTTGGTATTACCCGAGCCAATATCCACCACAAATGCCTTGTCCGCATATTCAGCAGGCAGTACGGATTTCAACGCCAGCTGGCCTTCCTGTTCAGGAGTAACCTGGTTCACAACATAACCCAGCGACTTCAAAACGCGGGTAATTTTGGTCGTTACCTCCGCTTTCGCGGCGCCGGAGCTTACCACGAAATGGATGTCTTTGCTGCCTACACCGTAGTCGAGCATGGTGCCGATATACTTTTTCAAGCCAATGCGCACGTCTTCGTCGGTGGCCATATTCTCGGTCACAAGGCTGTTTCCGAATTCTGATTTTTCAAGTTTCCAGCGCTTTTCTTTGTCGACGGTGATGATAAATGAGTTGAAACCGCTCGCACCAAGTTCGACCACACCGCGCAGCTTCCCATCCACTGGCGCAGGCGACGTGTAGGTGAAAGCAGCACCCTCGCCGGCAGCCGTGGCCTGGCTGTTCGATGAAGTGCCCGGATCCGACGCGGTGCTTTCGGTGGTGTCGATGGTGGCTTCTGTCTGAGGGCTTTTCGCCTGATCTTCGGCCATTTGGTTCAGGGCTTTTTGTCCGCCCAGGTATTTGTACCCGACGAAAATGGCCCCCAAAATGAGCGCGGTGATGATCAACCGGCCGGCAACTGTTAGTCTTTTCATGTAGCTATGATGTGTAAAATGAGAAATATGAAGCGAATAAATGAAGAATTATCAATCCAGTAAGCCCTTGTAGCTCGAATCTTTCGGCGTATCTATCGAACGGGTGGCCGGTTGCGGTGTGTCCAGCTGGATCAGTTTGAACTGTCCTGAGTTGTAAGCTTCCAGCATAGCCTGACCCTTGTCGGACAATAGCCCATTCTGCACGTCCACGCCATTAATGAAGTCCATCGACAAATCCATCGCACGCTTCATTTCCCCCAGTTTTTGGCTCATATCGTCCTGGATGTACTCCATCGACTCATCGAAATAGAACTTCTTGTCAGGATTACCCTTGAAAATGCTGATAGCTGTACGTAATGCATTGGAGCTTTCCTTTACAATTCTATATTCTGCCTCTTTGAGTTTAACCTTTATTTCTGTTTCTTTAATAATGTAATCTGCGCTCTTGTTTACTTTTTCCATAAATTCCAGCACAGTCTTCATGTTGCGCTGCAAGGGGAGCAGTTTCTCGTTCATTTCCTGCAAGCCGGCGCCCTCGATGGTCGCAAGCGATGCGGTTTCCTTCATGCCCGGGCGGTCGAGCATGGTGCTTGCCTTATTCGCTTCCGCAAACTTCTGCTTGATACGCTCGTTGTTTTCATTGATATTCTTGTTGAGCTTCACCAACTGGCCGGCCAGCGTATTGATCTGCCCCTGCATTTTCTCCCGCTTCTCTTTCAGGTCGTCGACGTAAATCTTCATGATTGCGATCGGGTCCAGCTTGATAATGAGGCCGGTAATGCTTCGCATCAGCGATTTGAAAAGGAAGAATGCCGCCGTACGCACGTCCTTGCTCGTCAGCAGAAAAATAACGAGCGCCAGTATGGCCATCAGGAAGCCGAGGTAGAGCGTATTTTGGGTTACTTCGATCAGGAAAGCCGCGATTTTGTTCCAGAAATAGAGTGCCACAGCCCCTAAACCTCCCAGAAAAAGGAGGGAAGTAATGCCTTCCGGTCGGCTCCAATAGGACTTCTTGGAGTTGTCCTCCTGCGAGCCGCCGATCTGGGTGAAATCTGGTGTTACCATTGTGATTTAGTTGTCAGGTTTTATTGAAGATATTGGTTGATTTTCGCAAGATCGGACTGGATCTGGTCTACAAAACTTACATAGGTGACTTCAAAGCTGTCCTTATTGGTATTGATTTTGGCAGTCTGCTCGGAAACTTCGCCGGAAATCTGACCTAATCGGTTTTTATTGTCGTCTATTTTCTTTTGTAAATCAATGATTTGTTGCGCATATGCTGCATTTGTCTCTTCCAGTTTCTTGTATTCGTCCTGCAAAGCGCCCACCCGCTCCTTGATTGCCTTCTCGACATCTTTGAGGAATGAATCCCGGTCTTTGCTGAGAATCCCGAGGTACTGATCGGCGGAAGATTTCAGAATGGTGGTATCTTTTGCACCACCCATGGCCTTGAAGCTCGCCCAGGCCGCCTGAAACTGTTTTTCTTCGCCCAAACCTAGCCCCTCCATACTTTGAAGTGCTTGTTTGTATTCGAAATAATCGGGGCCGGGCAGGTTGGCTTTTTCGAGGAGATTGACGAAATGTTCCGTAAACTTCTTGTCGATTTGCCCGGTTCCTGCTGCGTTTGTGACGGTTGCTGGCGCTGGTTTCGGCGTTTCGGGAGCGGGAGCTGCGACAGCTGGCTTCGGAATTTGCTGTCCTGAGGCGGTTTCGTCGGCGTCTTTGATGAAAAAGCTGAGTATCTTTTTACCAATACCCGGTTCAGAATCTGCCATAAGTGATAAAGTGTTAAGGTTCATTGTTTTTGTCGGATCAATATTACTAAAATTCGCAGGATTTCATAGGGGGCGATATTTACCGGCGGTGCCCTGTGTTGATGAAGCCTCGGAAATTTTGGATGGGATTTTCCGGTATTCCTTGAAACCCGCTCGTTTTTTGCGGATGTTTGCCAAAAAACTAGATCCTTATGCTCAAATTAGGTTTTAATAGTGCAATTCTGGCCGATTTCGGCTTCGAACACGTCGTTCAATTTGCTGGAAATAATGGCTTTTCATGTGTAGAAGTAATGTGCTGGCCAGCCGATAATGCCGACAGCCGCCGCTATGCAGGCGTTACCCACATCGATGTCAACAACCTTACCGACCAGAAAGTATCGTCCATCAAACACAACCTGAAAGAGGCTGGGGTCTTTATTTCGGCGCTCGGTTATTATCCCAACCCGCTTGATCCCGATCCAAACCGTTCGGAATATTATATAGAACACATCAAGCAGGTAATCCGTGGGGCAGCAAAGCTCGATATTCCGGTTGTTACCACGTTTATCGGCCGCGATCCTTCCAAAAGCATTAAAGATAACCTGGCCCGTTTTGCCGATGTATGGCCTGCGATTGTGAAAGTCGCCGAGGAAAACAATGTGAAAATAGGCATCGAAAATTGCCCCATGTTCTTTACCGACGACGAATGGCCGGGAGGGAAGAACCTCGCGATCAGCCCCGCTGTATGGGACCGGATGTTCGAAATCATCCCCGACCCGTTGTTCGGCCTGAATTACGATCCCTCCCATATGATCTGGCAGATGATGGATGAATTGTTGCCAATTTATAATTATAAATCACGCTTACATCATGTCCATTTGAAGGATGCGAAAGTTTATAAAAATAAATTAAATAATGTAGGTATTCTAGCTAACCCATTGGAATACCATTCTCCCAAGCTTCCCGGATTAGGAGATGTAAACTGGCGTGGTTTCTTCGCCGCATTGACAGACGTGCGTTATCGCGGACCGGTTGTGATCGAGGTGGAGGATAAGGCTTATGAGGGTAATATTACCGACGTTAAAAGCGCTATTCTCACCAGCAGGAATTATGTGAGTCAGTTTTTGGGCTGACCAGACAGGTTATCGCCGTGATTACCTCTGACATTTATGCCGATAGGAGACCTCCGGAGTCGAAATATCGTTGATGACTCGTCGGTTTCTATAAACGCGTAACCCCGCTGGGGCAATGAAGCGTCTTACGACCTCAGCCAAGAGAAGGTCGCCGGCGATGGTCTGCTGGTACAATAATGAGGCAACTTGAAGTGCTCCGGAGGAACGATCTGTTTATAGCAATTAGATGCTCAGATTCAATCAGGCTGCGGAGGAGCCGCCTTGTTGGAAAAAATAAAAATGCCGCACGGTTCGTAATCTGTGCGGCATTTTATTTCGAATAGTTTATATTTATAAATTATTCAATATTTAAAAATGTAAATCATCTATTATTGCTTTTCCAAAAACCGCAACAACGGCGTAATAAACCTGCCAAAATCCTCGATATGCGGTAAATGCCCGATGTTATCCAGTTCCACTAATTCGCTACGGGTAATCTTCGCCTTGGTTTGCTTACCCAGCTCCGGATAATTTCCGAGCGTTTTTCGCAGATTCTCAGGCGCCATATTCTTCCCGACGGCACTTCGGTCGCGCTGGCCGATGATGAGGAGCGTAGGAGCCTTAATCTGCCCGAATTCGTAGCATACGGGCTGCGTGTAAATCATATCATAGGTTAATGCGCTGTTCCAGGCCACGCGCGGGTAGTCCTTTCCGAGCGTCCAGCCTGCCAACAGATTTGCCCATTTGGTGTAAGCGTCCTTCCATTTGCCGTCATAATAGCTGTTCAGCTGATAGGTTTTAATGGAATTAAAATCGCTTTTCAATTCACTCATATACCATTTATCCACGGGCTGGAACGGCACTTTCAGCTTGTAGTCTTCGAGGCCGATGGGGTTTTCAAGAATGAGTTTCTCGACGAGCCGGGGGTACATCAGGGTGAAACGGGTAGCCAGCATACCGCCCATCGAATGCCCCAGAACAGCTACTTTGGTAATGCCCAGCTTGTCCAGGACTTTTTTGGTATTGGCTGCCAGCTCATGAAACGAGTACTGGAAATGCAAGGGTTTAGTCGATTTCCCAAAGCCGATCTGATCCGGCATGATCACGCGAAAACCCTTATCGGCAAGCGCTCTGGCGGTTTCCTCCCAATATGCCCCGTTGAAATTCTTCCCGTGCAGGAGCATGACCGCCCGCCCGTTCGCCCGCGTGGGACGCACATCCATGTACGCCATTCGAAGCTTTTCACCCTGCGATTCCCATTCCAGGTAATCGACGGGAAAAGGGTAGGTATATGTTTCCAGGTTCATATCCAGCGGCCGTAACGAGTCGTTTTGCGCGTTTACGGCTGTGAGGGACAGGAATAGCAGGCCAATGCCCAGACTGAGTTTTTTCATGGATCTTATGCTTTAAAAAGCGAAAAGAGGATAACGCTGCCGCTATCCTCTTTTCTATGAAAAATATGTACCAGTGTGTCTTAGTCGATCAGGCGGGCCTTGGTCGACAGATAGGCCGTCAGTGTCGCCAACACGCCCACGATGGCGAATGACCAGCGGAGATTGGCAAACTGTGCCACGATACCGATCAACGGCGGGCCGATCAGGAAGCCGATGAAGCTGATGGAAGAAACCGCCGCCAGCGCCATTCCAGCCGACATGGTTTTAGAGCGCCCGGTAGCACTGTAAACCAGCGGAACCACCGATGATACACCGAAACCAACCAGCAGAAAACCCAATGTGGCGGTGACCAGGGTAGGGAATGTTACGGCAATGGCCAGGCCGGTACCCATTAACGTGCCGCTCAATTGCAACATTTTACGACGTCCGAGGCGGTTGGCAAGCCAGTCACCGGCGAAACGGCCGCCCGTCATGGTACCCATAAAAGCCACATAGCCAAGCGTAGTCATTGAAGCCGGTACGTGAACTGCTTCCTGGAAGTAAACGCCGCTCCAATCAAACATCGCGCCTTCACAGACCATCGCACAGAAGCCGATCAAACCTAGGATCAGAAGATCGCGGTCGGGCTTTACGAACATCGGTTGTTCTTCGCCCGCCTCTTTTTCGGTATCAGGCATTGTGTGCTTGTACGCAGTGAAAATGACAGCGAAGGCGATCAGGGCGATGACAATAAAGTGGATATGAGGAGGGATACTTACCGAAATGAACAGCGAGCCGATCATCGCGCTTACAAAGCCTGCAAGGCTCCACAAGCCGTGAAAAGATGCCATAATGGACTTGCCGTAAACCTGTTCTACCGCCACCGCCTGCGTATTCACGGCGATGTTGGTGAGGTTACCCCACAAACCGAATGCGAACAATGCGATCACGAGCTGCTCGGTACGCGTAACGAAACCGATGAATGTCAATGTGATTGCGTAGAGAATTGCGCCGATCAGCACCATTTTCTTGCTGCCGTAGTGGGTTACCATCCAGCCGGAGATCGGAAGACTGGCCATCAAGCCCAGCGGGAGGGCGAGAAGCACGGTACCGAGACCGCCTTCTGTCAGATGGAGCATGTTTTTAATGTCCGGGATCCGGCTTGCCCAGGCGGCGAAGCTGAGTCCTTGCACGAAGAAGAAGGCCGCTACGGCCCATCTTAAATATCGTCGGGAATCGGAAGGAGCGAAAATTGAATAATTCATAACGTGTGATTAGTAATATCCTTATATAATTTTTTTAATTTTTTCGATTCACGGGTTAGATGCTTAAAAATTGCATTATGTGCAGTTCTAAACTTCCACTAATGCAAAATTAACGTATCTGGCAATCATTTGATTCATAGGAATTGGATTTTTTAAATTAAATTAAAAAGTATGTATTGTACAAAACCAAGAATCGTTGCATTTTAGTGATTTAACGGCACCAGGTGGAGGGGTTGTAGGTAAAATAGTAGGCAAAACGGTGACCGTTTTTTATCTTCACCCAATCACCTAACCAACCTGTTCACTGCCTGATGCGCGTCATTCTCACTTCACTCCTTAGTTTGGTTGCATTACAAACCTGGTCGCAAACCGCCTCGCGGGAGCGGCTCGATAAAATCAGGGCGACACTCCCCGTTATTGAAAAGCTCTATCATGATTACGCGGAGAAGAACCATTTCCCCGGGCTGGCATTCGGACTGGTAGTAGATGGTCAGCTGCTGGTATCAGGCGGGCAGGGCTTTTCGGAGGTCGCTACTTCGACGAAAGCGACGCCGCAATCGCTTTTCCGCATTGCTTCGATGTCGAAAAGCGTGACGGCCATGGGCATTCTGGCGCTTCGGAAAGAAGGGAAATTGAGACTCGACGACCCCGCATACCTTTACATTCCGGAATTGAAAAATATGCCGTCGCTGACAAAAGATGCGCCAGCGATTACCATCCGGCATTTGCTTACCCACATGGCGGGCTTTCCCGAAGATAATCCGTGGGGGGACCGCCAGCTCGATACCCAGGATAAAGACCTGATTGCCCTGATAGCCAAGGGTATTTCCTTCTCCAATGTGCCGGGTGTTACTTATGAATACAGCAACCTGGGCTTTGCGATGCTGGGCAAGATCATCTCGAACGTGTCGGGCAAGCCCTATCAGCAGTACATTAACGAGGTCATTTTTAAGCCGCTGGGCATGAAGAACACGATTTGGGAATACACGCTGGCGCCGAAAAACTTGCTCGCGCATGGTTATCGTTATGAGGACGATGTCTGGAAGGAAGAAGAACTGGAACATGACGGTACTTACGGTGCCATGGGCGGGCTGATCACATCGATCGATGATTTCAGCAAGTATGTCGCATTCCATTTATCAGCCTGGCCGCCTTCTTCCGCTGCCGAGGCGGGTCCCGTGCTCCGAAGCGATGTGCGGGAAATGCAAATGCCCTGGAACTTCAATAGCCTGAATGCGTCGTACAAATACCCAAGCGGTCGGGCGTGTGCGATGGTTTCGGCTTATGGTTATGGATTGCGTTGGAGTAAAGACTGCGAAGGGAGAACGGGAATCGGCCACACCGGTGGCTTGCCGGGGTTTGGGAGCCAATGGCAGATATTGCCGGAATACGGCATCGGCATCATCGCACACGCGAACCGCACGTATGCGGGTATGGCGACGATCAATACGGCCGTGTTGGATACGGTGATCGCACTAGCGGGCCTGAAACCATTGCCTGTTGCCGTCTCGAACGTTTTGAAACAACGGAAAGACCAACTTGTCAAACTCCTTCCGGCGTGGCAGAATGCCGAACAGAGCGGCATTTTCGCGGAAAACTTCTTCCCCGATCGTTCTGTATCGCATCGCCGCAAGGAGCTGGATGCGTTGCTTGCCAAAACAGGGGCGATCACGGGTTCGACGGAAATGACGGCCGAGAATCAGCTCCGGGGCACGTTTATATTGAACGGCACCTCGGGCAATATTAAAGTATATTTTACGCTCTCACCCGAAAATCCCGCATTGATTCAGCAGCTCGATTTTTCACTGGTTAAATAAGGGTTTTTGAAAAAATTGAAGAGGGCATAGGGGGATCGAGGGAGCCGGTTGTCTCGAAAGAAACAACTTAGCGATCATGAAAAGGACTCTTTTATCATTCATCTTCATTTTTGTGCTGGGCGCTACTGCAAGCACCTTTGCGCAGAATAACCAAACGCTCTTTCAAAGCCGGGGAATTTACCGTTCGGGAGGCTATGCGGCGATTTCCAATAAATTCACGAAAATTAACGGCGATTATGCCAACATGGCCGAACTGTACGGCGGCTGGTTTATCAACCAGCGGTTTTTGCTTGGAATAGGCGCCTCCGCGACCACAAACTACATTCCGGTGCCGGCATTGGAACAGAATTTCCCCGCCCGTAAAATGACTTACCAATATGGTCAGTTCGGCCTGATGACCGAGTACGTGTTCGCGTCGACGCGCAAGGTGCATTTTACGGCGAATTTGCTGACGGGTGCCGGCTTCACAATGCAATACGACCGTAACGACCTCGATAACTGGGAGTGGGACGACTGGGATGACCGCCATGACAATGATGACGCGAAATGTTTCTTTGTTATGGAGCCGGGCGTGCAGGTGGAATTCAATTTGTTGAAATGGATGCGTTTCAGTCCCGGAATTTCTTATCGTAAAGCATTTAATGCAGAAGGTAACGGACTAACCGACAGTGATTTGAGCAATATTTCCTACAATCTGACCCTGAAATTCGGGCGGTTTTAAGTATCGGGGGGATGAGGTGCCGTTCACTAACTGGTGGGGCATTTAATCCCCCTTTTTCCTGAACGGTCGCCACACTTCCCTCGCATTCAGTTAAGTTAATAGCTTGATAATCTTTGTTCAAGGGCAATAGGAACAGAAATAATGGAGTTATTAGGAGATTGCACACGATTGGGAAACAAAACAAGAGGGAAGATGCGCGTATTGGGATTTGTATGGATCGGGTGTTTAATGCTCGCTTTTTCAGTTGCGAGGGGGCAGAATGTCTATGATGTGATGGTGGCAGGCCGGACCATCGGGTCGTTGAAAGTATTCGATGAAAAAGGGGCCGACAATGCAGAAACGCACCGCATCGAGTCCGATTTCAAAATCATGTTTTACAAAGGGTCGTACTCAACCCAAACCAATTATGTGCAGGGGAAGCTCGTTTCCGCCACCTGCGCCCACCACGTGAATGGCGATCTTAAAGAGAAGACGCTCACCAAAACCAGTTCCAAGTCACTTTATGAGGTACTGTTCTCCGGGGAAGATATCGGGGACAAACCCAGCGTGGTGGTAAACAAACCGATCATCAGCACCATTACCGGCCTGTATTACAAGGAACCTGTTAATATTACGGAGGTCTATTCTGAACGGTATGGCAAAATGTGCAACATCCGGAAGCTGTCTGAGGGTAGGTACGGCGTAACGCTGCCGGATGGGAAGGAGGGGGTTTATTCCTACAAAAACGGCCTTTGCCGTGAGGTAAAGACCGATCTTGCAGGTTTTAAACTAAGAATTGTATTGAATGAGGGCAAAACTGCCCTGCGCTGACAGGCCTAAATGGCTTCCTGCTTCACATTTTTCAGATCCGAATTATCCCGGATTTCTTCATTGGCCACTTTCACGAGTACATCGCCTTCTTTCACATCACCGAAAATCTCGGTTTTTTCGGTACTGCTGCTGCCTGTTTTCACGGGTACCCAAACCGCCCGCTTGTCCACGACCTTAATCACATAGGTGCCTTGCGTCGAATTCAGCACGGCAGTTCTCGGAACGGCAAAAGTGTTCGCATCGCCTGATAATGGGATGGAAACTTCGGCAATCATACCGGGCAAAAGTTTTCTATCAGTGTTAACCACATCCATTTCCGTGCGCTGCGAGCGTAAACGTGTGTCCAGCGCGCCCGCGAGGCGGCTTACTTTGGCAGGGAAATCCTGGTTAGGAAGCGATTTCACTTTGAAGCTAACCTGGCTCTGATTTTTGAGGTAACTGGTATATTGCTCCGGCACGCTCACCACGAGGCGGAGCTTGCGTTGCTCTACCAGCGTGAAAAGCGGGAATTCGGAGCCTTTGCCTGACGGACCCACATAGGCGCCTGCACTCACGTTACGCGCGGAGATAATGCCGCTGAATGGCGCCCGTATTTCAAGGTAGTTGCGGGTATCGGTGATTTCGCGGCTGGCAGAACGTGCGGCGTCCAGCTGGGCGAGGTCAGAGCGCTGTTTCGCAAGCGCCACGTCCAGGTCGTTTTGGGAAACGGTACCGGGCGTTTTGCTGGTTTCGAGCAGACGTTCGTAATTGGCTTTGCTGGCCTGGTAAATGGCTTCAAATGATTTCAGCCGCGATTCGCTGGTAATGAGTTGGGAAGTGAGTTCAGGTGCTTCCATCGTGGCCAACAACTGGCCTTCGCGTACCTCCGTACCCACGTCCACGTGGAGTTTTTTGACAAAACTGCTCACCTTGGCGTAGATGTCTACCTGCTGGAACGCGACCAGCTCACCGGGAATCTGGATGCTGGATACCAGTTGTTCTTTTTTAAGCGGAAATGCGTCCACCACGGCAGCGCTCGAACTCGCTTCGGCCGCCGCTTTTTTGCCCTCTTCTTCTTCGGCCCGTGATGAACCGCAGCTTTGCAGGACCGTCGCTGCACCTGCAACGAGTACGGTCATGGCGATTTGATGAATATGTCTCATAGTCGGATAGGTTCGATGTTGTGATTAACGGGTCATTGGAACATAATACTTGCTTTCTTCATCCTCGGGGTCGAGGGAAACGCTTTGCGTCGATGCCTTGCCCTGTCCCCATGCGAATACAAGCGGGAGAATGAACAATGCAGCGAATGTCGAGGCGATCAGCCCGCCGATTACCGCCCGGCCCAGCGGTGAAGACTGGTCACCCGCTTCACCAAGCCCGCTAGCCATCGGGATCATACCCACCACCATTGCCACGGCCGTCATAACGATAGGACGGAGGCGGAGGCCGGCCGATTCTTTCGCAGCTTCAATGGCATTGCCGCTGTGCTTGCGCAGCTGCTCGGCATTGGTAATCAATAGCACGGCATTCGAAATCGATACCCCCACCGACATGATAATGCCCATGTAGCTTTGAAGGTTCAATGTGGAGCCTGTTACCATCAGCAATGCAAGTGAGCCCAGGATTACGGCCGGTACCGTCGCCAGTACGATCGCCGATACTTTAAACGATTGGAAGTTAGCCGCCAGCATGAGGAATATCACGACAATGGCTACGATCAGACCGTTTTGGAGGCTGTCCAGGGTGTCCGTCAATGTCTGGCTCAGACCCACCAGTTCGACGGTCAGTCCGCGTGGCAGCTCACCGAGGGAGGCCAATGCTTTTCTGACATCGGCTTGCGCTACACCGAGGTCGGTATTATTCAGGTTCGCAGTTACCGAAAGTACCGGCATTGCGCCGAGGTTGTCATTTTCACCATAAGTCGTGTCGGGCGTAATGGTCGCGATATCGCCCAGTACCGGACGGTTTGCGTTTCGGAGCAGCGGGATTTCAGTCATTTCCTGGACACTGTTCATTTTACTTTCCGGAATCTGTACCTGTACCGCGTAACTGAAACCGCCTTTTTCGTCCACCCAGATATTCTTGTCGGTATAGCGCGACGAAGACGTCGAAGCGATGAGTGATCTCGAAACATCGTTCATGTCCACACCCAATTGCGCCGCTCGCATGCGGTCGACTTCAATTTTAATGGCCGGGTATTTGTTCGATTGGCCTAATTGAATATCACGCAAATAGCTGATTTCCTTCAATTTCGCAATTACTTTCTGTGCATATTGTTCGTTCTGCTTCTTATCGCGTCCCGACATCCGCACCTCGATCGGCGTAGGAGAGCCCTGGCTGAGGATCTTGTCAGTCAGTTCAATGGGTTCGAAAGACATAGTCAGGTCCGGGATCACCTGCTTTACTTCTTTGCGGATCTTCTCTTTCAGTTCATCCAGGTTTGTATGAAACTCTTCATGCAAACCCACCTGCAAAACCGCTTCCTGTGGCCCTGCCATAAACAGGTAAATTGGGTTTACCGAGAACAATGAAGGGTGTTGACCGACATAGGCCGAGGTTACCGACACATTCTGCGGCCCCACGATTTTCTTGATAATATCGATCGTTTTCAACGTCTTCTCCTCCGTACGCTCCATACGCGTACCCTCGGGGGCCCGCAGGCGCACCTGGAACTGGCTGCCGTTTACTTTGGGCAAAACATCCTTTCCAATATGGCTTAACAAAAATGCGGCCAAAGCCGTGGTGATGATCAGGTATGCGGCCACTATGGGTTTGCGGAAAGGCATCACCCGGTTGATGAAGCGCATAAAACGTGCCCGGATACGCTCAAACGGGCTGATTTTGCCGTTCTGATCCGCATCCGCGCGGTGGATCAATGCTTCCTTCTGCGAATCGGGATCTTTGCTGAGGCCCGATGCGGCAAACTCTTCGGCATCGGTCATTTCCGAGCCGTCGGCTTTTTTATGGTGCTTCACCTTCATGATCCAGTTGGCCATTACCGGCACGAATGTCTGGGCCAGGAAGTACGAAACGATCATGCTGAAACCGATAGCCAATGCCAGCGGAAGGAACAACGACCCCGGAATACCGCCCATGGTAAATGCCGGCGCGAACACCGCCAGGATACAGAACAGGATCAGCAACTTGGGGAATGCGATTTCCTTACAGGCATCCCAGATCGCGAGCGCCTTGGGTTTGCCCATATCAAAATGCTGGTGGATATTCTCGATCGTCACCGTACTTTCATCGACAAGGATACCGATCGCAAGCGCTAACCCGCTCAACGTCATAATGTTGATCGTCTGCCCGAACAAGTTCAGGAACAAAACGCCGGAGATAATGGACGTCGGGATCGTCAGGATCACGATTAACGCCCCGCGCGGGTCGCCGAGGAAGAGGAGTACCATAAGCCCGGTCAGGATCGCCCCAATGGCGCCTTCCGTCAGCAAGCTCATCACGGAGTTCATCACGTAAGTCGACTGGTCGAACTCGTAGCTCACCTTCACATCTTCCGGCAATGTATTCTGAATACGCGGAATTGCCTTTTTCAGGTTTTGTACCACTTCCCATGTCGAGGCGTCGGCGCTTTTGGCAATACTCAAATACACCGAACGCTTGCCGTTCACGAGCCCGTAGCCGGAGGTAATATCGGCGCCGTCTTCCACCGTCGCCACATCGCGGAGGTAGAGGTTCTGTACACCGCCTTTAAAGAGCGGGATATTTTCAAATTCTTTAACCGTGTGAATGGTCGTGTTGGTAGGGGTAATATAGTTCTTATCGCCAATGCGCACGTTACCGGAAGGGGCGGTCTGGTTATTCACGCGCAATGCTTCCACCAGCTGGTCGGGCGTGAGGTTATGGGCACGCAGCAGCTCGGGATCGGCCTTGATCACGACCGTACGAATGTTACCACCGAACGGAGGTGCGGAAACCAGACCGGGAATCGAGGTAAAGGTCGAGCGTACGTACACGTTCGCGAGATCGAGCAGTTCATTGTTACTGCGTTTTTCGGAACTCAGTACGAGCTGGCCCACCGGCAATGTCGACGCGTCGAAGCGGATGATGAATGGCGGGTTGGAGCCCGGCGGGAAGATGGCCTGTGCACGGTTGGTGAATGCACTGAGCTCTGCCGAGGCTTGCGCCATGTTGGTACCCGGGTAGAAGTTCACCTTCATCAGGGTAAGGCCCTGGATGTTCTTGGTTTCAATACTCTTGATACCATTGACATACAGGAGGATATTGATGTATTGTTTGGCGAAGAAGGTCTCCATCTGGTCGGGTGTGTACCCACCGAACGGGTGCGCGATGTACATCACCGGCAAGTCCAGTTTCGGGAAAATATCGACCTTAATCTTCCGCACCGCATCGATACCGAAAAAGAATAAACCGGCTACTATCACCATGATGGTGATCGGTTTACGTAATGCAAAACGTATTAAATCCATGTTACTTAAATGTAAGTTGTAACGGTAATACTTTATTGATGAGCGATATTGTCAGGTGTGGTCAGGTGTTGTCATTTGTGGTCAGGTATAGTCAGGTGTTGTCATTTATTGTCAGGAGTGGTTATGGTAAGCGTAATATTGAGAGAAAAAAAATCGTTCATACACAATGCATTGTCGCTGACTACTCCTGACAAAACCTGACTACTCTTGACAACTCCTGACTACGTCTGACAATCCCTGACTATAAATGACCAACTCTGACCATTTTCAACCTCATTAAGGTTACTGGTTCAGAAATACGCCGATGTCGCCATTCGCCGCGGCTTTGAGCAATACTGCCTGCCAGATATTGGTTGCGGCGATGTCACGGCTGGTTTCGGCGCGGTTGAGTACATATAGCGCCTGCGTCATGTCCACGATATTGCTGAGGCCGTTTTTATACAGAACACTTTTCTGCAAATAGGCGTCGGATGCCGATTGTACCTGCACGGGCGCCTCGCGGTAGTTCGCAATCGCATTGCTGATCTTCGTTTCCGAGAGAATGAGCTGGTTTTTCAATTGCTGATCGGCCAGGTCATATTCCTCTTTCAATGCGTTGGAAACAAACTTTTGAGACATTACCTGCTGGCGTATGCGCAATATGCTTGTCATATTCCAGGTCGCACCGATACCAAGCAGGTAATTGGCCCTGACAGGCTTGATACCTTCGAAGTAATTGTGGGTATAGGCCGTCTGGTCGCTCGCATAGCTCGATGAGAACCCCGCGCCGCGCCCCTGAAACACGCCGAATAGCGAAAAGGTCGGCATTCCGAGTGTATGGAAGTATTTGGCCTGCTGCTCGCTGACGGCAATACGGTTGGCATAAAATTTCAACAGCGGGTGGTTTTCGGTCTTTCCCGCCGAATCGGCGATCGTACGCGGCATGCGGGTGAGAATCATCGTATCCAGCTGAAACCGCTGGTCGGTAATGCCCATCAGCCTGGCCAGGGTGTTGGCTTGTTCCTGCTCAAAATCCCTTGCCTGTGTAATGCTGATCTTCGCGTTGGACACTTCGGCATTGGCTAATGACGAGTCGACGCCCGGGATCAGCCCGTTTTTGGCGCGGGTTACCACCACGGTTTTCAACGCATTGGCGCGTTCGAGGTTGTTTTCCCAGGAACGGATCAGGCGCTGGGCGGCAAGGAGGTTCAGGTAGGCGGCCGCTACGCGTACGCTATGCTGGAATTGCTCCTGTTCCAGGTCGGCCTGGTCGCGGTTCACGGCCGACTGCGCCACATTGATACGCTCCCGGGCACGGCCGAACGCGAAGAAATCCCAGTTGACGTTAGTCAGGTACAGCGCCCCGAATGCGGAATTCCAGTTCTGATGCGGCAGGGGCAGACCCGAGGAAGCTACCGTAAGCCCGAGGCCGTAGAGCGGACCGTTCTGGCCGTTTATGGTACCGTAGTCCTGCTGTGCCTGAAGGTTGAGGTTGGGAAGATATTCCTTTTTGCTTTGAAGGACCGTCGCCTTGGAGGCGCTGAGGTAGCTGTTTTTCGCTTTAATGCTTCCGTAGTTGGAGACCGCCGTCTCTACGGCTTGTTGCATTGTAAGCGTTTGGGCACTCAGTTTTTCACCGGCTCCGACCAGCGAGAGGGTCAGAAACAGGGAGGGGAAATACTTCTTCGATGTCATTTGCATTCAGAATTATATGGCAACTGAACCGGGGCGAGTGTGTGGGGTCAAAGGATTTGCTGCCACAGCGGTGGTCCGCCACTGCGGTGGTCCGCCACAGCGGTGGTCCGCCACAGCGGTGGTCAGCGGTGATCCGCCAGGCCCGTCGGATTGCTTCGCAAAGGTAATCCGACGCCCTGTGGCAATGTTTATTACTTTCAAACAATATCTTATAAAATTCAAACATCCCTAGCGTTCGTGAACGCGGTAGGATTTGGGGGTAGTACCTATTTGTTTCTTGAAAAGGTTATTGAAGTAGGCAGGATACTCAAAACCGAGGCAGAACGCAATCTCGGCGACGCTCCAGTTCGAATGCCTGAGCATGACCTTGGATTGCGCCAGTACGCGGTCGATAATATGTTCGGTGGTAGTTTTTCCGGTGATTTCTTTCAATGCCCGGTTGAGGTGGTTCACATGTACGCCGAGCCTGGTGGCGTAGTCTTTGGCCGTTTTCAGTTTGAGCTTATGCTCAGGGGATTCGATCGGGAACTGGCGTTCGAGCAGTTCGTGGAATTGCGACGACAGCTTTGCCGAGCCATTCACGTGCACATCGCTGAGCTCCGAAGGTTGCATTTTCATGGCCTCGTGCGCGAGCACATTCACGTAGTTGCGCATGAGGTCGTACTTATGCACGTAATTCGACTCGATATCCGCCTGCATTTTACCGAAGATGCTGAGCAGGTATTCCTGCTGCTCTTCGTTGATGAAATACACCGGAATGGAGTCGGTGCGATGGATAGGGCAGTTGGAAACGGTCGGGGAGCGGCTGATCGTACTCAGAAATTGGTCGGTAAACAAGCAGAAATATCCCGATTGTTCTTCCGATTGAGCCTGCCAGGAGTAAGGCACGTTGCGGTTGAAGAAAACCAGCGCATTACGGTTGATCTCGATCTCCTGGTTGCCGTAGGTAATTTTCCCTTTCCCGAGTATGAGTGAGATCTTGTAGAAGTCCCTTCTCGCATAGGAAGTGTATTTATTGCAGAACACGCGGGAGAAGACGTTGAAATGACCTTCATCCCCGGTCGCTTTGTCCGGACCTTTTAGCCCTTTCGCAGCAGGGTGCGTCTGGTAGAAATGCGCTACGGTCTCATTCGGTATCATGAGCTGAAATTATGAAATTCAAATATCGGCTACAAAGCCAGTGGGTTAAAAATTAATTAAATAGGCGTGACGCCAGGTATCGTCCTAAAATTTCGTGGTTAAACCACTTTTCGGCCCTTCGACGGGAAAAGCCGGTGCATGGGCACCGGCCTGGTAATGGGCAGCAATTTGTTATAATTAAATCGTACCGCAGATCCATTCGGGTTCCTGAATGGGCTTGATCGCATGTACACCATTACCGGTTTTATAGTTGTGGGTCGAAACGAGCGGGTTGATCACATTCCGCTGTTTGCGCTGGCGCGTGAACACGACGAACCGTACCTCGCGCGTCGCATATTTGGGCGTCGCGTCGCTTACCGGGCGGCCGACATTGAACGCGGCGAAGCGCGCTGCGAGCGCCGGATCAGAGGATTCGACAACCAGCCTGGCCTTCGGCGCCGCCGCCGCTTTGTGGGGATGTTTGTAATTGTGGGTTGAAATGCCGGGATCGGAAATGCTTTGTGCCCGTGTTGCATGGCCGAGGCTCGCGGAGCATGCAAGAAATGCAGCAAAAATGAGTGGTTTAGGATTCATCACTTGGTTAATTAAGAAACAGGTTATAAGGATTTGTTTCAAAATTACCCGCAAGCTTTTTTAGAATTCATATCGATTTCAAACATTGAATTATAAAATTCAATCATGTATGAAATTATTTTTCAGCGAGTTAGCATTCTTATCGGAAAGAATTTAGTTTTTTAAAGGAGAAAAAACGGGTCGTTCAAAACAGACAAAAAAAGCCAAAAAAATTCCTAATTGCCTTAATTTGAACTTTTTAATAATTATTTGGATCGATTTTGGAATAAAAAAACGCCAGCCTCATCGAAGCCAGCGTTTTCCGCAATTATACAATGGTTAATCTTGCGTCGGATAAACCTTATCCGGACTATTATAATATTCAGCCATTTGCGCCGTGTCTTTGCTCACACTGATAGCGGGGGTTTTGTAGTTTCTCGGCGAGGTGAGCGGGTTGATTTCCACTCCTTCGGGCTTGTACTCGCGCGTAATAACGAGCGCGGCAGGCCGTGGCGCATATTTGGGCGTAGTGCTTGCATACTTGGTCTGATACTTGCCGAAGCGCTCGATGGTCCTCATATTGGCAACACGTATCGTTTTCTGGTCGTTGCCGGCAGCCTTGGCCTGCGCCGCTTTGTTGGGATGTTTGTAGTTATAAACCGAAATGCCCGGGTCTACGATCGACTGCGCGTTGGTCGCGACGGCGAATAGTCCGACAAATAATATGGCGATTAAAAATGTGTTTTTTTTCATGTTGGTAATCGTTTATTCTCACTAATCAGCCCCTTTCATGGTGAAGGGGTTGAATTGAAATTACCAACAGAACGAGGCATTCCCAAATGCTCTAATAACTCGAAAAATTGCGTTTTTTTCGGAAACAGGATGTTATTACGCGCCAATGTTAAGTGAAAATGAAGAGAGTGTAAAAATCAGGATATGCGGGAAGCCGATTTTTGTAAAAAAATGGGTGAAGGTGGAAATCTCTTTAAAATAAGAACCTGTGAAAATCCCGGAAAAATTTTAGATTTTAATCAGTTTCTAATTAGTTTCTAATGATTCCGGGATTTCAGGGCTATTTGAGCAATGCGCGCGTCGTTGTGTGAATGCCTTTGCAGATGCGCTCCATGGGCAGGTCGTTGCTATCGTCGCCAAACGGGTCCTCGATTTCCTCGGCGATTACTTCAAGGCTGGCGAGGATGTAAAACACGAACATCACAAACGGAATGACGAGGAAATGCAGGCTGAACACGTACCCGATCGGCAGCGTAAGGCAGTAGATAAAGATGAATTTTTTGATAAACGAACTGTAAGACAGTGGAATAGGGGTGTTCTTGATCCGCTCACAAGCACCGCAGATATTCGTAAAGCCTTCCAGCTCATGGTTCAGGATAATGGTATGCTCGGGCAGTAATGCGCCTTTTCTTTGCAGCTCGATCACTTTGGCAAACAATGCGGCGGCGATCTGGTTGGGCACGTGATCCGTCGCGATCAATGCCGATTTCTTATACAGCGCCGAATCATCGAACTCCTCCGAAATGTAGGTGTTCCGCAAATGGTTTTTCAATGCGAATGCGTAGTTCGGGATCATCTTGGTAAAAAATTCGCGCTCGGCCGCATGTTCCGGGCCGATCAGCGCCGCCAGTTTTAATGCCAGGTTACGGCTGCCGTTCACAAGCGAGCCCCATTGCTTGCGGCCTTCCCACCAGCGATCATAAGCGGTATTGGTCCGGAACACGAGTAGCATCGAAATCACAAAACCCAGCAGCGAGTGCATGAGCGAGATGTTTTTGAGGTCGTTGTTCTCGGTGATCTTAAAGTGTATAATAATAATGTATGCGACAATGCTGGAATAGGCCGCCATCGTGAGGATCATCGGCGCGAGTTTGCGCACGGTGTCGGCCTTCTGGAAATAGAAAATGTAACGGAACCACTCTTTGGGGTTGTAATCGATCATATGAGCTTGACGTGGTCGATGAGCTTGAAAAATTCTTTAAAGCACTTGGCGGTAAGGCGGGCGTCTTCCAATGCATTGTGCGTTTCTTCCTCCCGCTCGAACCCAAAATAGCTTGCCACGGAACCGAGGCTCAGCGAACGGGGCACTTGCTTGCCGTTTTTTTCGAGGATTTGGAAAAACAAATAGGAAACAGTGTGGAGGTCGAGCTGCTTGTTGGAGAAGCCCCACTTCATTTTCTCGTTGCGGTAGGCGAAACGCAGGAAGTTGATATCGTTGATCACGCTCTGGCCGCAAATCACCACATTAGCGAGGCTGGGTTTGCCGACGTTGAGTTTTTTAATCCATTTTTCGAATTCGGGGAGCACGTCGTAAATCATCGGTGCGTCTTCGAGGTCGTCGAGCGAGAGGCCGTGTACCTCTTCCGATTTGACCGAAAATGCCTCTTCGTTTTCCGGATATACATTTTGCAGGTAGGTTCCGAGCGACCGCCAGTTGTCGTCAAAAAACTCGGCACCGATCTGGATAATCTCGTTCCAGCCAGGCTCCGGCCCGGTCATTTCGATATCTAAAACAAGGAAGGACATAGGCGGGCTATCGGGGCTGTGTGAAAAATGGTCATGATTTGGAAACTCAAACTTATAGTTTTGTGTACAAAATTATGCAATCATTGCATGCAAGAAGATTCTACAAACACTCATTTATAGCAAATGGCTATCGATTTTAAAGAAATTCCGTCCCCTTGTTTCATATTGGAAGAGGAGCTGCTTCGCAAAAACCTCGAACTGATCGACTCGGTCCAGAAGGCGGCGGGATGCCAGATTATCCTCGCGCTCAAAGGCTTTTCCATGTACAGTGCATTCCCCATCGTGAAGGAATACCTCTCGGGCGCTACGGCCAGTTCGCTCAACGAGGTGAAGCTGATCAATGATTTTATGGGCTACCAGTCGCACACGTACATGCCCGCGTACCTCGACGGCGAGTTTGGCGAGATTATGCAGCGCAGCAGCCATATTACTTTCAATTCGCTGAGCCAATGGGAGCGGTTCCAGGGAAGGGTAGAGGCCTACAAGGCCGCCAACCCGGACAAGACCCTTTCGTGCGGTATACGTGTGAACCCGCAGTACTCGGAGGTAGCCACAGACATGTATAATCCGTGCGTGCCGGGCTCACGCCTGGGCGTTACGCGCGACAAGCTACCCGACGAGCTTCCCGCAGGGATCGACGGCATTCACTTTCATACGCTCTGCGAAAATGGCAGTGACACTCTGGAGCGTACACTCGCCGCATTAGAGGAAAAGTTCGGCGATTTGCTGCACCAGGCCAAATGGCTGAACATGGGCGGCGGTCACCTGATGACGAGAGAGGGATATGATATTGGTAAGCTAATAAAGTTAGTTAGTACTATCAAGGAAAAGTACAATCTGGAAGTCATCCTGGAACCAGGCTCAGCGATCGCCTGGCGCACCGGAATATTGTACACGACTGTGCTCGATGTGCTCGACAGCCAGGGTATCGACGTGGCCATCCTGGATACCTCGTTCGCGGCCCATATGCCCGACACATTAGAGATGCCCTACAAGCCCGTCATTCGTGGCGCGCACCAGGAGCCGGTGGCTGGTAAGCCGACTTACAGGTTAGGTGGAATGACCTGCCTCGCAGGTGACTACATGGGCGACTATTCGTTCGATAAGCCGCTTGAAATTGGCGATAAAATCATATTTGAGGATATGATCCATTACACCATGGTAAAGACTACAACATTTAACGGTGTTAATTTACCTTCCATCGGGATATGGAAAGCTGACCAAAAATTTCAACTCGTACGGTCTTACGGGTATGAAAGCTTCAAAGACAGGTTATCGTAGTAAGAGTAAACTGATTTGTGGATATTGGTTACTTGTGGCTTTGAGGGGTTCCCGGAAATATCCTAATGATTGAATGACTGAATGACTGAATGATTGAATAAAAACTATTCAGTCATTCAATCATTCGGTCATTCGAAATTATTACCGCGGCAGCATCGGAAACAGCCTCCTTACCTCTTCCGGAGATGGTTGTTTTCCGTACTCCGTGATCTCGAAAACTTCCACATATTTCACCTTCTCGGCCTTCTCTGTGCCGTACCATTTTTCCAGTGAAGCTTTGATTTCAGGGTTCACGGAAGAGCGTTTTTCCATTGATGTGAGCAGCCATTTTTTACGTTCCACTACATCCTTGGGAACATTAGCAAGATCGCCATTTGTCCAAGGGAGCCACTCATAAAATTGGGAAACGTGTGCGTCGAGTCCATCCACTTTTTTAGCAAGATTTTCGGTGATATCGATCGCGATATCGGGACGGAACGGGTTAGGCCTTTGAAAACGGTCGCGGAAATAAAGGAAAACCGGGTTCTTGGTGAGCGGTGGGACGCTGCTTAAAATATTGGGTACAATTACCAGGTACGCCGCATCCTGCACCACCACGCCCGTATTGCGGTGATCGGGGTGGTAATCGTTTGTACGTGGGGCAATGACCACGTCCGCGTTCCATTCGCGGATTTTGCGAATCACCGCGAGCCGGTTTTCGAGGGTTGGGAAGAGCTCACCGTCATGGTTGTCGAGAATGTCGTATTGGATTCCCCAGCGGCGTGCAGCTTCCTGTGCTTCCTTGTAGCGGCGATTAGCCAATTCTCCGCCACCAATATCCTGGTGGCCTTTGTCGCCGTTGGTCATCGAAACGAATTTGACTTTGTGGCCCATCGACGAGTAAATGGAAGCCACACCGCCCGCTCCCAGGTCGCAGTCGTCGGGGTGGGCACCGAATACGATAATGTTGAGCGGTTTCTTCGGATCGGACGATGTTTGCGCCCAAACTGTGGCGCCGCAAAATAGCAATGCAGGAAGGAACAGTAACTTTCTGATCATTTGTATGGAGATGATAAAGGTTTGGAATAAATGCAAAATAGAAATTTAAATTCTGGAAAGGCCCGCCGCAACCTTATTTTATATGTTATAGAAGAGAATTGACGGGAAACGTGCGGGAGGAGTGCGGCGTTCGGGAATATAAATTTTTCAATACACTTTTTTTAAATGGAATTTTGCCCATTTTATGAAGGTGTTAAGTCACTTACTTATGGGGAAAAAGTGCGATTACAGCGTTTGAGGCAGGAAAAAATTACATTTGGTAACCCGTCAGACTTCCAGGGTATTACTGTTTTTCAACCAAATATTTAAACAGGCCCCGCTTAGATTCTTCTAATAATCCTGTATCTTTGTATCCCGTAATCATAGAAAAACAGCAAAGTCTTATGGCTTCCAAAGCACGAAAGACCGCTAAGTACATTTTCGTTACGGGCGGTGTTACATCTTCACTTGGCAAGGGAATCATTGCCTCATCACTAGCTAAATTACTACAAGCGAGAGGTCTCTCAGTCACAATCCAAAAATTCGACCCGTATCTGAACATCGATCCGGGCACGATGAACCCTTACGAACACGGTGAATGCTACGTAACGGACGATGGGGCCGAAACGGATCTCGACCTGGGGCATTATGAACGTTTCCTGAACGTTCGCACTTCACAGGCAAACAACGTCACAACAGGGCGTATCTACCACAACGTTATTACCGCCGAACGTCGCGGCGACTTTTTGGGAAAAACCGTACAGGTGGTTCCGCACATTACCGACGAGCTGAAAAGAAACATGCTGTTGCTGGGCCAGTCCGGCGATTACGATATTGTGATTACGGAAATTGGTGGTTGCGTAGGTGATATCGAGTCCCTGCCGTTCCTGGAAGCGGTTCGTCAGGTGAAATTCGAAATGGATGAGCAGGACACGCTCGTGATCCACCTTACGTTGATCCCTTACCTGAACTCCGCCGGTGAGCTGAAAACCAAGCCGACGCAGCACTCTGTAAGAATGTTGCAGGAATCGGGTATTCAGCCGGATATCCTCGTGTGCCGCACCGAGCATCCGCTGCCTTACGACATCCGTAAGAAAATCGCGCTGTTCTGTAACGTACAGGTGAACTCGGTGATCGAAGCGATGGATGCCGATACAATCTACGCGGTGCCTTTGCTGATGCTGAAAGAGCGTCTCGACCAGCGTGCATTATATATGCTCGACATTTATAATGATAAGGATGTGGACCTGGAATCATGGAAGACATTCCTTTCGAGATTGAAAAACCCGATCGATTCGGTACGCATCGGATTGGTTGGTAAATATGTGGAGTTGCACGATGCTTATAAGTCGATCGTGGAGTCGTTTATCCATGCGGGTGCGGCCAACGAATGCAAAGTGAATATCGAATGGATCCACTCCGAAAGCCTTACCGCCGAAAATGCGGTTGAAAAACTGGAAAACCTGGACGGCGTACTGGTAGCTCCGGGCTTCGGCGAGCGGGGTATCGAAGGCAAGATCGCCGCGATCCAGTATGTTCGCGAGAACAACATTCCTTTCTTCGGGATCTGTCTGGGTATGCAAATGGCCGTGATCGAGTACGCACGCAACGTGATCGGCTGGGAGAATGCGCATTCGGTTGAAATGGATGCGACCACTTCCCACCCGGTGATCCACCTGATGAAAGATCAGAAAGACGTTTCAAATAAGGGAGGTACGATGCGTTTGGGTGCTTATCCGTGCCGGATTAAAAAGGACACATTAGCCCACAAAATCTACGGCAAGACCAATATCAGCGAACGCCACCGTCACCGCTACGAGTTTAACAACAAGTATCTCAAAGAATTCGATGAAAAAGGCCTGGTGGCTACCGGTATCAATCCTGACAATAATTTGGTTGAAATGGTGGAGATGCCTTCGCACCCGTTCTATATTGGCGTACAGTTCCACCCTGAGCTGAAAAGCACGGTGATGAACCCGCACCCGATCTTTGTGAATTTTGTGGCTGCCGCGTTGGCCTATTCAACGCAGAAAAGATCGGTAGGAGTGCTGACTCCGGTTTCCCACTGATCACATTTTAAGGCCTGTTAAGCGAAAAAACTTGTTACCTTTGCCGCCTTACAAGCGGTATGTTATTTCAACAATTTAAAGTAAATAATGGATAAAAATTTTGTAATCGGCCTGGTCTTGATCATGCTGATGCTGATAGGCTACCAGGTACTGGTTCCGAAACCTGTGGAACCCACGCCGGTAGCGGAGGTGAAGAAGGCAGCTGCCAAGCCCGCGTCTGTCACTTCGGATACTACCAAAAACTCCTCACAATCAGTTGATTCTACTGTTGTTCCTCAAAAGGACCTGGTAATCGAAACAAAGGACGCCCGCGTGGTTTTCACCAACAAGGGTGGGGTAATGAAAGAGGTAATGTTGAAAAACTACAAAACCTACGATCAGAAACCACTTTACCTGATTGCCGAAAATCACAACAATTTCCAGATCGATTTGCCGACGCAAACCGGGGATGTGAGACTGACAAACCAGACTTTCAGTACCGACGCGCAGGACCTTACATTGGCTGAGAAGGATTCCGCGGTAATTACTTATCGCACAACGCTGAAAAACAACCAGACGGTAGAACAGACTTACGTCGTACGCGGCAGCGGTTATGTAATCGATTACGGTATCAAAGCGAATGGTGCGTTGCCAGCCAATAAGTCGGTGGAGTTCCATTGGGACAACGACCTGCTGCAACTGGAAAACGATATGAAGAAAAACCGTGAGGTGGTTACCGTTAACTACTACACGGATGAACTGAAAAGCCTTCCTACCAGCCCCACTGCGAATGAAGAGGAAAAAACGGCTGATCCGGTTAAATGGTTTACCATTAAACATAAGTACTTCCTGGCCGGTCTGATCGCCGAAAAACAGCCGCTCACGAACGTTACCATGCGTGCGAACGTCAACGTGGAAGACTCGGTGATCGTGAAAAACATGAATATCTTCGCGGGTATCCCGACGGCCGCTGTTCAGAAAGGGGAGGCGAACTTCCAGTTTTACCTCGGCCCCAACGAATACCACATTGTCGATAAAGTAAAAGCGGAGAACTTCGACCAGAACGTGTACCTCGGTTACGCATTCCTGAAACCGATCAACAAGTTTTTCCTCGTTCCGCTTTTCAACCTGATCGAAGGATTTGTAAGTAACTATGGCTTGCTGATTATTCTCCTCGTATTGTTTGTTAAAACATTGCTGACGCCGCTGACTTACAAATCATATATCAGCATGGCTAAAATGCGTATCCTGGCGCCTGAACTGGAACAGATCCGCGAGCAGAACAAAGACGACATGGCGAAGCAGCAGCAGGAGCAAATGAAGCTTTACCAGCAGGTAGGCGTGAGCCCGCTGAGCGGTTGCGTACCGGTACTGGCCACCATGCCGATCCTGTTCTCGCTCTTCTTCCTTTTCCCGAACCTGATCGAACTGCGCCAGCAATCGTTCTTGTGGGCAAGTGACCTTTCGACGTACGACTCGTTCTTCAAGCTGCCATTCAATGTGCCTTTCGGCATCGGCAACCACATCAGCTTGTTCACGATCCTGATGACGGCTTCCAGCATTGGTTATGCTTACTATAACAACCAGAATACGCCTACGCAACCTGGTCCTGTAAACATGAAGGCGCTGGGCTACGTGATGCCGCTGATGTTCATGTTCATCCTGAACTCTTTCCCGGCTGGTTTGACGTTCTATTACTTTGTTTCAAACATCGTGACGATCGCGCAACAGCTGCTCATCAAGCGCTTCGTAAATGAGGATAAAATCAAAAACATCCTCGAAGAGAACCGCAAGAAAAACGCAACGGGTGAGAAGAAGCAGAACAAATTCCAGAAGTATCTTGAAAAGTCGTTGCAGGCTGCGGAAGAGGCGAAAAAGAAGCAGGCTGAATTAGAGAAAAAGACCAAAAAGAAATAAAAGGTTTTTCAGATCGTAATAATAAAGGGCAATGTTCCAGTTGGGATATTGCCCGTTTTTTTCCATTTTGGGCTGATTTTTGCAGTCCGGAAATCAGCACAATCTTGACCCCGAAATCCTGATGAGAGTTATCTTTTTTTTGATTTTGACAGTTCATATCGGCTTCTATCAGCCGTCATTCGGGCAGGGCACTGCCCAGGCGGAAAGCAGGTACCGGTCGGCCCTGGCAGATTACAAACAAGGTAAATACGCCATGGCGATGGAGAAGTTCTATCCCATGACGAGCGTGAATGCGAAAACAGCTTATTCGCCCTATGCGCATTACTATTATGCATTGAGCGCCTACCAGCTGAAACGCTACAAGGACGCTAAACCGATGCTATTACAATTGCAAAGCCGGTATCCCGGTTGGAATAAGATCAATGATGTGTATTACCTGCTGGGTGCGGTAAGCCTTGCCAATGGACAGATCAACGACGGCCTCGATCAACTGGCCCGTATCAAGGAATCTTCCCTGAATAAGGATGTGCAGGCATTGAAGCAGTACCATTTGGGTGCTATCAAAGATTTCCTGAAACTGAAAGAACTGCAAAAGGCATATCCCAGCGACCGGGACATTGCATTGATGGTGTACCAATCTATCCAGTCGGCACGCATGCCTGCGCAAGGCGACCTGGCCTACGCCGAGCAGCTGGACAAGCAATTCAAATTCCGCAAAAATGAAAAGGTAGAGGAGGCACCGAAACGCAGCACGCCGAAGTCGGATACGCAATGGACGAAGGGCTACCTGGATGTGGCGGTATTGCTGCCGTTCCGGCTGGACGAGTTCCATACTTCCAAACGCCGTTCGAACCAGTTTGCTTACGACTATTACCTGGGCCTGACTGTCGCGAAAGAACAGCTTCAGATGGAAGGAATCACTGTTAACCTATGGGCTTACGACGTTAGCAACGATGCCAAAAGCATGGAGGCTATTGCGGATAACAAGAACTTCCAGCTTTCGGACATGGTGATCGGGCCGTTGTACGCCGGGACTTTCGATGTGGCGGCCGATTTCGTTTCGGGAAGCAATGCCATCATGCTGAACCCGCTTTCAACCGACGGCGCTTTGTTGAAAAATCGAAACATCTATCTCGGACACCCTTCCATTAGTTACCAGACCCAGAAAGCGGCACAGTGGATGCGTACGCTTTCACCGGGCCTTAATACCGTGATTTACTACGGGAACACCGCCAAAGACTCCGTCATGGCCGCTTCTTATGCCGCCGAATGGAAGGCCAGGGGAGGGAAGGTAATGTCCATCACCCACATTCAGCCAGACCGGGAGTCGCTCGAAAGCAAAATACCTTCATTTGAGACCAATAAACCGGCACATATTGCCTTGTTTTCTTCTGACGGGGAGTCGGGCGGGAACCTGATCGAAGTTCTGAACGGCCGGAAGTTGAATACGCTGCCGGTGATCGCCACTTCGACGAGCTTCAATGCCCAGCAGGCCAGATTATCGCGTTACGGTGCGCGGCTGACATTGATCGATGCCGATTACGTGGACCGTGAAAAGGAGACGATCCGCCAGTTCCAGAAGAATTATTATAACAAAACCAGCACATTCCCTTCGGTGTATTCCTACCAGGGCTACGACCAGCTGCTTTTCTTTGCCCGAATGCTTTCCAAATACAAGGATAAACTTCCTTCCGGGCTGCAATCGCGGAAATTCGGTAGTGAGGAATACCTGCTCTCCGGCTTTGATTATACCAAAGCGAATGAAAACCAGATTACACCTGTCTTGAAATACAGCGGTTCCAAATGGGTGCCGGTAGACAGATAATACCAACCTTTTTTAACAGAATGAATACTTCCACAAGTCAGCAACTTTTCGAAAAAGCACAAAACTATATTCCGGGTGGTGTGAACTCGCCCGTACGCGCATTCCGCGCGGTAGGCGGTAATCCGATATTTATCAAGTCGGCCAAAGGGCCATACATTTACGACGAAGACGGCAACGAATACATCGAGCTGATCAACTCCTGGGGGCCGATGATCCTCGGGCACGCGCATGAGCTGATCCAGAAGGCTGTTTCCGATGCTATCCAGCATTCGTTCTCTTTCGGTGCACCTACGCGCAGGGAAGTGGAGATTGCGGAGCTGATCGTTTCGATGGTACCTTCCATCGAAAAGGTCCGGATGGTAAACTCGGGTACGGAGGCGACGATGTCGGCCATACGCGTGGCGCGTGGGTATACGGGTCGCGACAAGATCATCAAGTTTGAAGGCTGCTATCACGGTCACGGCGACAGCTTCCTGATCGCCGCCGGCAGCGGTGCAGTAACATTCGGTACGCCCGACAGCCCGGGTGTGACCAAAGGTGTGGCCAATGACACGTTAACAGCCCCTTACAACGACCTCGAAGCCGTTCAGCAATTGGTCGATGCCAACAGAGGCCAGATCGCTGCGCTGATCCTCGAACCGGTTGTAGGTAATATGGGTTGTGTGTTGCCCAAAGAAGGCTTTTTACAGGGATTACGTCGCATTTGCGATGAAGAAGGCATTGTTTTGATCCTGGATGAAGTCATGACTGGCTTCCGGCTTTCGAAGGGCGGAGCGCAGGAAAGATTCGGAATTACACCGGATTTAACAACGTTAGGAAAAATAATAGGTGGAGGAATGCCTGTCGGGGCCTATGGCGGCAAAGCGGAGATCATGAATTACGTGTCTCCTGCCGGTCCGGTTTACCAGGCCGGAACGCTTTCCGGTAACCCGATTGCCATGGCGGCAGGTTATACCATGCTGACCTACTTAAACGAGCATCCGGAAGTTTATACACAGCTTGAAAATGCGGGTAGCAAGCTCGCAGCTGGTTTCAGAGGTTCGATGGAAAAGTTAGGTTTGAAATACACATTGAACCAGATTGGTTCGATGTATACGCTGTTTTTCACACCGAATGCAGTGACCGATTTTCCATCAGCGAAATCTTCGGATCTGCCGCTTTTTGGTAAATACTTCCACGCGATGCTGAACCGCGGGATTTACATGGGCCCAAGCCAGTTTGAAGCGATGTTCCTGTCGACTGCGTTGACAGATGTGCATTTGGATAGGATTATCGCGGCGAATGAAGAGGCATTGATAGAGATAACAGCCTAATCGCGTAGCGGTGTGACATTGGTAGCATTGAGAGGTTAAGTAGTTCCAAAATCCCGTTAGGGATGCAACAACAATTCCGTTGGACAACGCTTAGGTTTTGTTGTTGCATGCCCAAAGGGCATTTCCGAATGAGGTTTTGTGTTTGTTTGCTACCAATATTGAATGCCTAGCGGCATTCAATTGTCCGTTTATTCAATCATTCCCCGTTCCACGGCGGAACATTCAATCATTAGCAGATGCGTCGCTACTCGATCATCATTCCTGTCTACAACCGCCCTGATGAGCTGGAAGAGCTTCTGGCGTGTCTTGCACAGCAGACGTACAAAAATTTCGAGGTGGTAATCGTGGAAGATGGTTCGAAAATCAAAGCGGATGGCGTGGTGAAATCTTTCGCTGACAGGCTCGACATCCATTACCACTACAAAGAAAACGGCGGCCAGGGCTTCGCGCGCAACCATGGTTTCGAGCGCGCTGTGGGCGATTACTTCATATTGCTGGATTCGGACGCGCTTATTGAGCCAAATTACCTGTCCATTGTCGAAAACCGCCTGAATACGGATTATGTAGACCTTTACGGCGGGCCGGATACCGATCATCCTTCTTTTACGCCCATTCAGAAAGCCATTAGTTACTCGATGACCTCGGTATTTACCACTGGTGGTATTCGTGGCAAGAAGAACAATATGGGCGGCACATTTCATCCGAGGAGCTTCAACATGGGCCTCTCGCGTAAGGTGTGGGAGCGCACGGGAGGGTTTTTGACGAGCCGGATGGGAGAGGATATCCTGTTCAGTATTGCGGCGCTGCGGTTGGGATTCAAATCAGCATTAATTCCCGAGGCTTTTATTTACCATAAACGTCGTACGCAGTTCGGGGCGTTTTTCCGGCAGCTGAAATTCTTCGGCCGCGCGCGCATCAACATCGCCCGCTACTATCCCGACGAGCTGAAACTCGTGCATACGTTCCCGTTACTGTTTACGCTGGGCGTCTGCAGTATCCCGTTGTGGTATTTCCTATTCAAGCCGTTCTTTTACATCGGATTATGGTTTCTCGGCATTTACGTGGCATTGCTGTTCATTGATGCCTTACGTAAAACGAAGAGCGTAGAAGTGGCATTTCTGAGCATCGGCGCTGCATTTGTCCAGCTTTTCGGTTACGGGATCGGCTTTGTACAGGAAGGCTGGAAGCGGCTTTGGGAAAACAAATCACACCGCGAGACGGGAGCGGCGATCGAGTATCCTTCGTGAAAGAGTTTATGAGTTTAGAGTGACGAGTTTAAAGAGAGAGTTTACTAGTTAACCATAAGTAAAAGAGGCAGTTTCCGGGGTGGAAACTGCCTCTTTTAACTCTTAACTCATAAACTTTTAACTCATAAACTCTTAACTCATAAACTCTTAACTCATAAACTCATTTCTGACAGAAGTACACAATCTCTTCCCCCGGCAACGAATACCGCTGCACTTCTGCTTTCGTTAATTCGTCCATGACAAACCGGTCCTCGGTTACTTTGAAACCGCCTTTTTCCAGTTCGCGGCCGTAGTTGCGGCCGAAAAGGCGCAGGTGGTCGTTTTGGAGGAAATGCTTTTCGCGTTCCTTCGGATCGGTGATCGTCGGGTCTTCGTAGGTTACTTCGTATTTCATGTCCTGCGGGGATTGGATCAATGCCCAGCCGCCCGGTTTCAGGACACGGTGCAATTCGCTCATGGCGAGAATGTAATCGTCGACGTGCTCCATCACGTGGTTACAGATAGCCACGTCAAAGGTATTGTCCTCAAAAGGGATCTGGTGAATGTCCATCTTAACCTTTGCAAGGGGCGATTCGATGTCGGCAGTAATGTAATCCAGGTTCTTCATCTGCTCGAAACGGTCGATAAAACAGTATTCCGGCGCTACGTGCAGCACTTTGAGATTAGCCGTATAGAAATTGGTTTTGCGCTTCATATACAGCGCCATCAGGCGGTGGCGTTCGAGGGAGAGGCAGCTCGGGCAGAGCGCATTCTCACGGCTCGATGTATTGCGGCCATAGGGCAGGAACTTGCGGTATTGGCTGTTGCAGACCGGGCACTCCACGTTGTTGCCGATATAGAAGATGCTGAGTCCCCGCGCTGCCCAATGTCCGACAAGTTGGAGGTAGGGACGCGGAATGTAGCGCAGAACTAAACTAATGATGGATTTCATTAAACCAATTAACTAAAAATTAATAATTTTAGGATCATAACATCGAATAGCCTGAATAAATGATCCCCTCGATTGACCCGAAACCACCTGGTAAGCGACTGATAAAAAGAATGTCGACACGCACGAAATGGATGATTCTTGCTCCACTAGGCTTGTTGTTGTTCAGTTTTGGCCTTACCGTGCTCAGCGAAGCGGCGCATGAGCGGCGCATCGGCGAGCCTACGCAGGTTTGGGTCGTTTTAGGCCTTTATAGTCTTGCATTAATCAATGGAGGCCTGATCATGTTCGGGGAGGCCCTCCGTTTCCGTATCCTGCTCGATGTCCGCCGCGAAACGCGCCGTAGTATGCGCCAGCTGCTGCGGAAGGTCAATCTGAAAGCTGCTTCCGGAAAACATAAATCCGGTAAAAAAGCAAAAAGCCCTACCAAAACAGATTGACAGGACTAGTTGGATAACATTCCGAAGAGGCTCGATTATTTTTTATTTGCTTCGAATTGAGCCTTGATAGCCTCAACGTCAACATTGCGCACTTCTGGTTTGCGTAGAAGGTTTTTGATTTTGGCAGTGCGATTGTTTGCAACTGCTTTGTTTCTGCGACCTTTACGTTTTAATTCCGTAACTCCCATTGTAAAAGTTTGTTTTGTGAAAGAGCCGCAAAATTAAGCATTTTAACGCAAATAATGCACGCAATAGTCATAAATATTGCATAACCTGCCCTAACTTTACGGTCTCATAGGCCATTAACGGCCGAAATTGATAGCATTATTATAATGAGTAAACCATCTCTTGCCCGCGGAACCCGTGACTTTGGTCCGGAGCAAATGGCAAAGCGTACTTTCATTTTCGACACCATCCGACGCTCTTTCCAACGATACGGCTTCCTGCCCTTAGAAACTCCCGCTTTTGAAAACCTGTCGGTGCTGATGGGTAAATATGGAGAAGAGGGCGATCAGCTTTTGTTTAAAATATTAAATTCCGGGGATTTCAGCGGGAAACTGACCGATGCCGACTGGCAGGCGGGCTCTAAACCCCTGACGACCAAAATTTCTGAAAAGGGCTTGCGCTACGACCTCACCGTGCCGTTCGCACGCTACGTAGTGATGAACCGTGGTACTTTGGCAATGCCTTTCAAACGGTACCAGATCCAGCCCGTTTGGCGCGCCGATCGTCCGCAGAAAGGTCGCTACCGCGAGTTTTACCAATGCGACGCTGACGTGGTAGGGACAGATTCGCTGCTTTGCGAGGCGGAAATCGTGATGCTTTTGCATGATATCCTGCCTGCATTGGGTATTACCGACTTCACTGTCAAGATCAATAACCGCAAAATCCTGACCGGCATTGCCGACATGATCGGGGCACACGGGATGGAAGGGCCGCTTTGTGTGGCAATCGATAAATTGGATAAAATCGGGAAAGAGAAAGTCGTTGAGGAACTCCTTGAACGCGGTTTTGCTTCTGATAGTATCGATAAGCTCGAACCGATTTTCAGTCTCTCGGCCGACGAGGACCCGTTCACTGAACTGAAAAGCTGGCTGGGCGAATCGGAAGTGGCATTGAAGGGTATCCAGGAGCTGGAAGAGGTGTGGGCGATGGTGAAGATCCTGGGGCTGGAAAATGCGAAGATCGAATTCGACGTCACGCTTGCGCGCGGGCTTTCGTATTACACGGGCGCGATTTTCGAGGTAAAGGCCAATAATGTACAGATCGGCAGCATCTCGGGCGGTGGCCGCTACGATAACCTGACAGGCACATTCGGCGTGCCGGGTATTTCGGGTGTGGGCATTTCGCTCGGTGTGGACCGTATTTATGATGTAATGGAAGAATTAAACCTCTTCCCGGAAAGCCAGAAGACGAGTACCAAAGTAATGATCTCCAATTTCGATGAAGAGGCATTTACCTACGGCTTGTCTATCCTGCCGAAATTCCGGAAAGCGGGCATCAACTCGGAGATTTACCCGGATTCGGTGAAGCTGAAAAAGCAGCTGGATTACGCCGATCGTAAGAGTATCCCATTTGTGATTTTAATCGGTTCGGACGAAATCCAGTCGGGTTTGCTGACCTTGAAAAACATGAAAACCGGAGAGCAGCAGAAACTGAAAACGGAAGATATCATAACTTTGCTCAACCGGGAAGACCAATAACCCTATTAAATACCGACAAACGGCTGCGTGAGCAACCTATAACTTTATGAATGATAATATTTTAAGAATTGCCATCCAGAAATCGGGCAGACTTAGTGAAGATTCTTTAAAGCTGATCAAAGAATGCGGCATCCGTTTCGACAACGGTGCCGGTAAGCTTAAAACCGATGCTACGAACTTTCCAGCGGAAATTCTTTTCCTCCGCGATGACGATATTCCCGGTTATGTGGAAGACGGCGTGGCGCATCTGGGGATTGTAGGGGAGAACGTTTCGGAAGAATCCTGCAAGGATGTGGACACCGTTCACAAGCTGGGTTTCTCGAAATGCCGTTTGTCGATCGGTGTTTTGCGCGAGGCGGAGTACCATGGCGTGCAGGACCTCGAAGGCAAAAGCATCGCTACGACTTACCCTCGTTTGCTGGAACAATATCTTAAATCTCATAATGTAACTGCCGACATTCACGAAATCAGCGGGTCGGTGGAGATCGCGCCGAGCATTGGCCTGGCCGATGCGGTTTGCGATATCGTAAGCTCGGGCAGCACTTTGCTGAGCAATGGCTTGAAAGAAGTGGAGACGATTTTCCGCTCGGAGGCTGTGATGATTGCCAGCAAGCACCTCTCGCCTGTGCAGCAGGATTTGCTGGACCAACTTTTGTTCCGTATCAAATCGGTGCAGGTAGCGAAGAACAACAAATACATTTTGCTCAACTGCCCGGTGGAAGCGGTGGAGAATATCACCCAATTCCTGCCCGGCATGCGTTCCCCGACGATCCTGCCATTGGCGACGGAAGGCTGGTGCTCGCTGCATTCGGTGATCAATGAGAATGAGTTCTGGGAGAATATCGAAAAGATCCGCCAGGCTGGCGCAGAGGGGATTCTGGTTATCCCGATCGAGAAAATGATTGTTTAATTGCCCCGGAGAGCCGGGTTTGATGCTGACATTATGAATATCATTCCATTTCCGGAAAGGGAACAGTGGCCCGCATTGCTGGCGCGGCCCGTTCTGGAAGCCAAGGATATCGAGGCACGGGTGCAGCCTGTACTCGAACAAGTGAAGCAGGAAGGCGACGCGGGTATTAAAGCCCTCGCCCTGAAATTTGACAAAATTGAACTGACCGACCTCGCATTTTCGGAAAAAGACATAGCCGAAGCAGGCGATAAGTTGGACGATGCCTTGAAAGCGGCGATCGGTCAGGCTTATGAGAATATCTACAAATTCCACAAAGGGCAGCTGCAAGCACCTGAGAAGGTGGAAACCATGCCCGGCGTTACCTGCTGGCGCAAAAGCGTGGGGATCGAGAAAGTGGGGATTTACATTCCCGGTGGTTCGGCTCCATTGTTCAGCACGGTGCTGATGCTCGGCATTCCCGCTCAGATCGCCGGTTGTAAGGAGGTTGTGCTCTGCACGCCGTCCGACCACCCGGCTATTTTGTATGCTGCGAAATTAGTAGGCGTTACCAAAGCATTCCGCATTGGCGGCGCGCAGGCGATTGCTGCGATGGCCTATGGTACCGAGAGTGTTCCAAAGGTTTACAAGATATTTGGGCCTGGAAACCAATATGTTACTACTGCTAAAATGCTGGTCAGCAAGGAAGGTGTGGCGATCGATATGCCTGCGGGGCCGTCAGAGGTTGCCATTTTTGCGGACGATACCGCATTACCCTGTTTCGTAGCAGCCGACCTGCTTTCACAAGCCGAGCACGGCGCCGACAGCCAGGTTTTACTCGTTTCGACCAGCAAAAAACTGCTTGGTTCGGTCAATATCGCATTGGCAGAGCAGCTGGAAGTGCTCCCACGCAAAGAGCTGGCCGCACAAGCGATGACGAACAGCAAGGCGATTCTCGTCGAAACTGAGGAAGAAGCCATTGAAATACTGAATGAATATGCGGCGGAGCACCTCATCCTCAGTATTGCCAACGCGGAAGAGGTTGCGGAGAAGATCTATAATGCCGGTTCCATATTCCTGGGTAACTACACACCCGAATCATGCGGGGATTATGCATCGGGTACCAACCATACATTGCCTACCAATGGTTATGCAAGGGCTTACAGCGGGGTTTCCGTAGATAGTTTTGTGAAAAAAATCACGGTTCAGCATATTACCGAGGAAGGTATCCGCAACATCGGACCTACCGTGGAAGCCATGGCGGCAGCCGAATCACTCGA
This sequence comes from Dyadobacter sp., assembly GCF_017744695.1. Classification (GTDB taxonomy): domain Bacteria; phylum Bacteroidota; class Bacteroidia; order Cytophagales; family Spirosomataceae; genus Dyadobacter. The sequence goes on along the minus strand of NZ_JAGIAS010000002.1, from coordinate 294,218 downwards.
TGCCCATAAGAATGCCGTGAGCATCCGATTGAAAAATCTTTTGTGAAAAATTCCAAGTCCGGGAAATTTGTCCTAAATTAGAGGACAAATTTCAACGGCCTTAAAATTACTGAAAGATGACAGCATACATGGTTAACGAACGTTTGGGAGGTTACGAAACCCTCAAACATGCTGTGAAAAATGACTTCGACCTGGCTTACCTGGCCGAAAACGGTGTTCCGAAAGCTTCTATTCAGCATCTGGCTGACTCTATCGGAATGGATATTAAAGATGTGATAGCGCTGTTGCCTGTTACTTCAAGGAATTTGCAGCGTTACAATGATATTGACCTGCTTAGCAATGTAGTTTCCGATCATCTGATCGCCCTGGCCGATCTGTTCTCCGTAGGGAACCGGGTTTTGGGTAAAGAATATTTCCTCGATTGGCTGAACAACGAGGTGCCTGCGCTGGGTAGTGAGAAACCGATCAGCTTTTTACGGACCCATGCGGGTATAGAGCTGGTCAAAACCGAATTAGGGCGCATGGAACACGGTATTTTCGCTTAATGGAGCTATTCAGGATAACAAGATCGGAATATCAGGATGATTTGAGTGGAATAGGGGCTTTCTACAACGGGGGACGATGGAACACCCCGAGAAATGCCATGCTTTATACTTCTTCCCACCGGTCGCTGGCCATGCTGGAAGTGCTCGTGCACTGGCATAAAACCGTGACACCCCCGAATTACGTGATTGTTTCCCTGGAAATCCCCGATGATATTGCGAGTGTAACGGAGCCGTCGCTCGTGCCCGAATGGCCCGAGGACGAGCAATGGAGCAAGGGAGTAGGCGATTCGTGGCTGAAAGCGGGCAACAGCCTTTTGCTGCGCGTTCCGTCGGTGGTGGTGAAGGCCGAACAAAACTACCTGGTCAATCCGATGCATCCCGACGTTGTTTCCCTCCGCATTACCGATATAGAGCCGCTGAATTTCGATAAAAGGCTTTTCAAAAAGATTTAGAAATCCACACACGGCAGCGCCGTAACTTTCCATAGTATGAACACCAGTTTCGATTTAAACAAAATCCTTCGCCCGCACATTATCACGCTGGCCCCGTATTCATCCGCAAGAGACGAATATACAGGCCATGTGGGTATATTTCTGGACGCGAACGAAAACCCTTACGGCTCGGTGACCGGTGAAAATTACAACCGCTATCCCGATCCTTATCAGGCCGAAATCAAGCAGAAACTGAGCCCGATCAAGCAGGTAAGCCCCGACCGTATCTTCCTCGGAAACGGCAGCGACGAGCCGATCGATCTGCTCACACGCGCTACTTGCACGCCGGGGCATGACCATGTGATCATCCTGCCGCCGACCTACGGCATGTACGAAGTAAGCGCTTCGATCCACGATGTGAAGATCGATAAGGTATCGCTTACCGATGATTATCATATCGATACCGAAGCCGTTTTAAATGCGGTTACGCCTTCGACGAAGATCATCTGGATCTGCTCGCCAAATAACCCGACGGGGAATGTAATGCAGTCGGACGCGATTCAAACCATTCTCGAAAATTTCAGCGGACTGGTGGTAGTGGATGAAGCTTATATCGACTTCACCGACGAGCCTTCGTGGATCCGGCATCTGGACAAATATCCTAATCTGGTGGTATTGCAGACATTCTCCAAAGCCTGGGGGCTCGCGGGTATCCGTGTAGGAATGTGTTTCGCGTCACCGGAGCTGATCCGTATTTTGAACAAGATCAAACCACCTTACAATATCAGCTTGCCTGCGCAACAGGCATTGCTGGAAGGCCTGAACGGCATCGAGAAGAAAGACAAGATGGTGGCTGATATTCTCGAACAGCGCGATGTGCTGACGGGTCAACTGCAAGCCCTGCCGATCGTGGTGAAGATACATCCTACGGACGCCAACTTCCTGCTCGTGCAGTTCGAAGATGCGAAAGCGGTGATGGACTATCTGATCCGTGAGACGATTATCGTGCGTGACCGTTCGCGGGTACATTTGTGCGAAGGATGCCTGCGGATTACGGTAGGAACAAAAGAAGAAAATGAAGTTTTGATCGAATCATTAAAGAAATTCCAGCCTCAGAACGTTATTGTGTAGCTGTTGTTTCAACGTTCCAGGAACATTTCCCCGATTTAATTAACTATGAAGAAATTAGCCTTAACTTTTATTTGCGCACTTTGCTTCGGAGTGGCACAGGCCCAATACGACAACTGGGCGGTAGGTTTCAAACTCGGTGAACCCACCGGTGTCAACATCCGGAAGTACTTCAACAACATCCATGCCATCGACGTGACCGTCGGTACTTTTGGTGGTATCCTGGGCAATGACCGTAAGTACCGCGGCGATAACGGAATTTACAAAAACACCGGTATCTCGCTCCAAATGCACTATTTGTGGCACACGCCATTATTCAACTCGGAGGCGGTGCATGTGTATTACGGTATTGGCGGGCAGATCAACAACCGTCGTTCGTACCCGAAACGGCTGAACGGCGATTACGAAAAAAACCTTACCCTGGGCGGTTCGGCGCTGGGTGGTTTTGAATACTATATCCCCGACAACCGGATCTCGGTGTTCCTTGAAGGAGGAACCTACGTGGAGCTGCTGAGAAAGCCATTCTTCCTGAGCCCCAACATCTCGGCCGGTATTCGCTTCAATCTTTAAGCGATACTTCTTTCAAAAGCATACGAAAAGCAGGCGCAAGCCTGCTTTTTTTGTTTAATTTGATCTGCGGTTCTCATTCGCTTCACCCATACATCAGCACAAAGTGTTTAAAGTTTACAGTTCATCAGCCGGCTCGGGGAAAACTTACACCCTCACCAAAGAATATCTCAAACTGGCCCTGCATTCCAATTCGGAGTTGTATTTCAGGCATATTCTGGCGGTGACGTTTACCAATGCGGCTGCCAATGAAATGAAGGACCGTATTCTGCTGATGCTGCGTACATTCTCGGCATATACCGGGAACGACGCCCGTCTGCACCCGATGATGCGTGACGTGGTGGTCGAAATGTACCCGGATACGGAGCATAATGCGGAACTGTTCGCGGGCGCCTGTCAGCTGATCGCCGCCCGCGCGCAAATGGTTTTCGGGCAAATCCTGCACCGTTACTCCGACTTTTCGGTGATGACGATCGATAAATTCACGCAGCGGCTGATCAGCAGTTTTACCGATGAATTAGGTATCCCGTTTGTATTTGAAACCCAACTCGACGCAGACCTGCTGGACGACGCCGTAGATCGCCTGCTGGCCCGCATTGGTCAGGAAGGTGAAGAAGTACTCACCGATATTGTCGAAAAATACTACCGTGAGAATGCCGAGGAGGGCAAAAACTGGGGCGCATTGCCGATGCAGATCCGCGACACCGCGGGAACATTACTGAGCGAACAGAGCTACATGCAAATGAAGCGCGTGGAGGACCTTAAAATGGAGGACTGGATCGCCGTGCGCAAACAAATGCGCGACTTCGTACGCGGGCGGGAGGAAATGATGACCAAAGACGCGAAAAATGCATTTGAATTGATCCAGTCTACCTACCTGAGCGAAAAAGACTTCCACCAGAGCGGAAGGGGCATTTACGGCTACTTCCGTGACCGTGCCGAGGGCAAGAAGCTCTGGATGGAACCCAATTCTTACGTTTACAAGACCATCGGCGAAGGTGTATGGTACGGTGCGAAAACACCCGCACCGATCCGCGACGAAATAGAACGTCTCCGTACCGATCTGGAAAATTATTTCCACCAGCTTGAAAACATACGGTCGGCAGAAACCGGAAAAATTACGTTGTACAATCAGCTCGAAAGGCATATTTACAACCTGTCGCTCCTGGGCGAGATCCGCAAGGAGTTCGATGCGTTATTGAAGCAGAATAACCAGGTCCATATCTCGGATTTCAACCGGAAGATCGTCGATATCGTGGCCCGCGAGCCGGTACCGTTCATTTTTGAAAGGCTGGGGGAAAAGTATAACCACATTCTGGTCGACGAGTTTCAGGATACGTCCAAATTGCAATTCGCGAACCTGCTGCCGCTGATCGAGAATGCATTATCCAGCGGATTCTTTAACCTGATCGTCGGCGACGCAAAGCAGTCGATTTACAGGTTCCGCGGTGGGGATATGGACTTGATATTACACCTGGCCCAAAACCAGGTGATGCGGCTGGGTAGTATTCTGGGCAACAGCCCATTCAATGACGAACGGCTGTTTGCATTGGATAACTACCTGCATATCAACCATCTCAAAACCAACCGGCGCAGCTTCCGGGAAGTTACCGAGTTCAATAACCAATTCTTCGGCTTCATCGCCGACTCGCTGGGCGACGAATACCCGCTGATCCGCGAGGTATACGACGAGCATTTCAGCCAGGAAATACCGGACGGCGTGAGCGAGGGAGGCCATGTGGAAATCGAGTTTCTGGAAATGAACGAGTCCGCGGAGGAAGGTACCGAGGAATCATCCTCCGACCCGATTTCCCGAAGGGCGCTGGAACTGGTGAATGCGCTCCGTGAAGAAGGCTACCACTGGCGCGATGTCGCCATTTTGTGCCGGAAGAAAAAAGAGGCCACCACCCTGGCCAACACCCTGAAAGAGGCCGGCTTTCCGCTCATTTCCGATGACGCGTTGTCGCTGGCTTACTCGCGTTCGGTGCATTTCATTATTTCGTTTATGAAGGTGCTGCACAGCTCGGATCACCGGCTGGCGCGGTATGAGGCGGCTTACCTGTTCCACCAGGTGATCCGCAGGCAAAACCCGGCACCGCACGAGTATGAAGAAATCAGGGTGCTTTGCGAAGAGCGCGGGCTCGACAGTTTCCTCGAATACTTCCGGAAATGGGACATTACCATTACCTCCTTCAAAATGCGGCAGGTCTCGGTGTTTGAGCTCACGGAATTGCTCATGCAGCAATTCGGGCTTTTCAAGCAGCAGCTGGAAAGTGAATACCTGTTCCGCTTCCTGGATGTGGTACTGGAATTTGGCAACCGGAGAAGCAACCATCTCGGCGATTTCCTGACTTATTGGGAGTCAGCGAAATACAAGTTCTCGATTACCGTGCCGGAGGGGACCGACGCTATTCGAATTACCACTATACACAAGTCGAAAGGCCTGGAATATCCGGTGGTGATCATTCCGTATGCGCAATGGAAAGTGACACCGAATGCGCGCCTCGACCGGCTTTGGGTGGATATGGATGAGGTCGATTATGAGGAAATACGGTTGGAGGACAAGCCCCATTATACAAATGCCAAACTGCGGAGCTCGATGGTTTCGGTTGTGAAAGAGCTCGAAAACACGGTAGTAGGCGAGCAATACCGCGAAGAGCGCATGCGAACGCTGATCGAGAACCTGAACTTGCTTTACGTAGCATTCACGCGACCCGTGCAGCGCTTGTATGTGCTTGCGAAACGGGAGCGCAGGTGGGAATCGGGGCAACAGATCAACCATTGGCTGCGCGATTATCTGAACCAGGAAGGTTTTATGCCTGCATGGGATGACACGATCTCCCGATATGTGATAGCAGAGGCGTCCGGTGCTCTGAGGCATGCACATGTAAGCGCGGGTACGAGCCCTTTTGTACTGAAAAACATATTAAGCAACGATCGCACCGAGTCATTGCGCCTCCGCCGTATGGCCGACCGCATTTTCGATGTGCAAACCTTCGAGCCGAGGCACGACCGTCTGCAAAAAATGCGGTATTTGCTCACCAGGCTAAAAACTGTTTCGGATCTTCCCGAAGCACTGGAGAAGCTCGTGGGCGAGGGGATATTTACCCGGAAAGAAACCCGGGAGATCGAGAACCTGACGATTTCACTTTTACAAGACCCCTCATTACAAATGCTTTACCAGGACGAAAACCATATTCAGATTAACAGGGAATTGCTGGTGCCGGGCGGGAAAATGCTGCATATAGACAGGGTCGTTCAGCGGCCGGGCGGGGAATATATCTTCATGTCGTTTGTAGGCGGTAACAGTGCCGATGAACCGCGCAGGCATCTGAAAAAACTGATCAGGGCTTTCTCGGAAAACAGCAAGTCTTCGCGCGGGGTGCTGATTACCCTGGAAGACGAAATGGCAGAATGGGTAGAACAGTAAAAGTAATTTATAGTATTTGAACGCCTGTCGGGCTTAATTGATATTCAACGTTTATGCAACTTACATTTCAGCGCCAGGTTTTACTGGGAATCTCTTTTTCAATTCTTTTAGTACTCGTAGTAGGATACGTGTCTTACAATGCCATTCTCCTGCAACAGGAAAATGCCGGCTGGGTGGACCATACGCGGGAGGTAATGCGGGTGTCAACTTCTGTTAAAAACCGGTTGCTGACCGCCGAGGCGAATGTCCGTGGCTTTGCCATTACCGGCAACCGGGCGTTTGAAGCGAACTATCTGCAAGCTTCTACCGACATCTGGAAGGACGTCGAAACATTGCAGAAGCTGGTCAGGGACAATAAAATACAGAGTGTTCGGGTGGATTCGCTGTCCGACCTTCTTGAAACGAGGGTAGAGCTGATGGACCGGCAGTATGAAGTCCTGAAAATGGATAAGTACAGTCTCGACACCATCCAGCACATTGTTTTACAGGGGAAAGATGTTTCCTCCAAAATTGAATTCAGCTTTCGCCGTATCGAAAATTTGGAGGAAGGGTTATTGACGGAGCGGGAACAGCTTGCTGCGGCCAGCTCCACGCGCGCCAAGCAGTACATTGTGATCGGTTCATCGCTGTTTTTCCTGGTGATCCTTTTACTATATTATTTTATCCGTAAAACATACCTCGCCCAGCGTGCCGGTGAGCAGGCTATGCAGCTTGCTAACAAGCAATTGGAACAGCTGGGGTTGGAGGACCAGGAGAAGAACTGGATATTGAATGCGGCTATCGAAGTGTCCAGCGCGGTTCGCGGCGAACCTACATTAACCCAACTTTCAGAGCGATTGCTGGGCAAATTGGCGGAAGTGACCGAATCACAGGTGTCGGCGATGTATCTCGTGACAAATTCGGGCGATATGCTCGAACGGTCGGCGACCCATGGCGTTTCGGCATCGGCGGCACCCGCTTTCATACCGTTTGGAGACGGAATACTGGGACAGTTTGCAGCAGAGAGAGGCAATATCAAGCAAATGGACGTGGCGCCGGGTTATTTGCAGGTCCGGACGGCGACAGGTGATTCGGCGCCGGGGACGGTTTTAATGAAGAATATTAGTTTCGATGGCAGCTCTGCCGGGGTTATCGAGGTTGGCTATCTGAAAGATCCGGGCGCGAAAGTCGTCAAATTGCTCAATATGGTTTCGGACAATGTCGCAGTGGCGATCATGGCGGCCCGCGCGCGTGAAATGGCCAACGAACTGCTCGAAAAGACCCAATTACAGGCGGAAGAACTCGAAAGCCAGCAGGAAGAGCTGCGGGTTACCAACGAGGAGCTTACCCGGCAAACGTCGCTTTTGCAAGTCTCGGAAGAGGAGCTGCGTGTGCAGCAGGAGGAATTGAAACAGATCAATACCGAGCTGGAAGAAAAGGCATTCATGCTCGAAGAACAGAAGCGTACCATTGAGGAAGCGCGCGATCAGATTCAGATCAAAGCCGACGAGCTGGAAAGGAGCGGTCGGTTTAAAAGCGAATTCCTGGCCAATATGAGCCACGAATTACGCACGCCGCTGAATAGCATCCTGATTTTGTCCCGTATTCTCGGTGAAAACAAGGGGGCGAGGCTGAACGAGGAAGAGGAACGTTATGCTTCGGTGATCTACAATTCCGGAAACGACCTGCTGACGCTGATCAACGATATCCTCGACCTTGCCAAAGTGGAGGCCGGGAAGATCGAGCTGGTCCATGAAAATATCAGTACGGAATCGGTTTTGGAGGAGGTGAAGAGTACTTTCCAGAAAGTCGCCGAGAACAAGGGCCTTGCATTGCAGGTAGAGAAGGCGGATTCCTGTCCTGCTACCTTGTTTACCGATCATACCCGCCTGTTGCAGATACTGCGCAACCTGATTTCCAATGCGGTAAAGTTCACGTCGGCGCCTGGCAAGGTTTCCCTCGTCATTTCGAAGCACGAAGGCCAGTTGCATTTCGAGGTGGCCGACACCGGTATCGGGATTCCATTGGACAAACAGGCGTCGATTTTTGAAGCATTCCAGCAGGCTGACGGTTCTACAAGCCGCAAATACGGCGGTACCGGCCTGGGGCTGTCGATCAGCCGGGAGCTCGCTGGCCTTTTCAACGGGTCAATTTCCCTGAAAAGCATCCCGGGCGAAGGTTCGGTATTTACACTAAGAATCCCTGATGTGACGGAATCGGACGTGCAAACGCCCGTGGCCCCGCAGGAACCCGCGGCTGAACCGACGAAGCGGCAGCCACAGGCGCCGCAACCACAGGTATCCGGAAATGGCCAATCGCGCCGTTTGCTCCTGATCGAGGATGACGATGTTTTCGCGGCGGATATGGCCGCAAAGGCTCAATCGAGCGGATTTGCAGTACAAATAGCGACCAACGGCCGGGAAGCGCTGGAGATGGTAGAGACATTCAACCCGACGGCCATTATCCTGGATATGCATTTACCGGACATGCCGGGCGAAGCGGTTTTGAGCGAGTTGAAACGCGATACCCGGACACGCCTGATCCCGGTACATACGGTGTCCTCGGGAGATTATTTCAATGACGAAATGCTCAAAAGAGGTGCCATCGGTTTTATGCAGAAGCCGGTGGATGAACAGTCGGCCCAGCAGATATTCGCGGCTTTGAAACTCGAAGGAAAAGACCTTGACCAGCAGCGGATCCTGCTCATTGAGGACGACGCATATCAGAGCAAATATCTGGGCGATTTCCTGGTGAGCAACAACATTTTCGTGCTCTATGCCTATTCGGCTGCAGAAGCGTTGTCGATCCTCGGATCGGACCGCGTCGACGGCATTATCCTGGATGTAAGGCTGGCAGATATGAACGGGTTGGATCTTCTGGACAAAGTCAAAGAAAATCCGCAATGGAATGACCTGCCCGTGGTGGTGAATACGGCCGAAGACCTTACCCAGGCCGACCTGGGGCGCGTGATGAAATACGCTCACCCGGTGGTGATCAAAACGAAAAAATCCAATGAACGGCTGCTCGACGAGGTAAAGCTTTTTCTTAAAAAGATCCAGCCAAAAACGCATGAGCCCGAAGCGCCGAAGGAGTCGTTCAGCAACGCGGTTGTGAATGCCGGGCAGCTCTTCACCGGCAAGAAGCTGCTCCTTGCGGACGACGATATGCGTAACATCTTCGCATTGAGTGCAGTGCTGGAAGATGCCGGTTTCAGCATTGAAATCGCTACAAATGGCAAGGAGGCGATCCATAAGCTGGAAGATAATCCTGGGATCGAACTGATATTGATGGACGTGATGATGCCTGAAATGGACGGCATCGAGGCCACACGGCGGATCAGACAAGTGCCAAGATGGGCCAATATTCCTATTATCGCGGTAACCGCAAAGGCAATGCAGGGTGATCGGGAGCAATGCCTCGAAGCCGGTGCGAATGATTATATTTCAAAACCGGTGGATGTTGACAAGCTGCTTTCGCTTATTAAGGTCTGGTTACAAACTGCGTAGTTATGGTGCTGATGGAATACTCCGAACTGGAAATACTCATTGTGCGGATCAGAGAGATATCGGGGTTCGATTTTTCGGGTTACGCGAGGCCGTCGCTGCTGCGGCGGGCAAGCAGGTATTTGACCACCCATAAAATGAATTTCCACGAACTGCTAGCGTATATAGAACCAGGCGGGAACGTTGTGTACGGCCTCATCCAGGAGCTCACGGTCAACTATTCGGAGATGTTCCGGGATGCGGATTTCTTTATGAAGGTGAAGACGGAAGTATTCACCTATCTCGAATCGTACCCGACGCTGCGTTTCTGGGTGGCCGGGTGCGCGTCAGGTGAGGAGGCTTATTCGCTGGCCATTTTTCTCAAAGAAGCCGGCTTTCTGGGCAGGTCGCTGATCTACGCGACCGACCTGAGCAACAAGGCGCTTACGGCCGCGCGTGAGGGCATATTCACACTGGGTAATGTGCGGACGTTCTCGGAAAACTACCTGGCGGCAGGAGGGCAACATTCATTGTCGGACTACTACCATGTGGCTTACAACAAGGCGGCCATGTTGCCGGAGCTGCGGAGTAACATTGTTTTTTCAATGCATGACCTCACGGGCGACGGCGTGTTCAACGAATTCCAGTTTATCAGCTGCCGGAACGTGATGATCTACTTCACCCTCGAACTGAGGCAAAAAGTATTCAGGCTTTTGTATGACAGTCTGAGTATGTTAGGTTTTCTTTGCCTGGGGAAGCGCGAAACGCTGCGTTACTCGGGTCTGGAAGAGAATTTCAAAGTGGTCGACAGCACATTGAACATTTATCAGAAGATCAGATGAGTATGGCAAAGGACAATGGTGCATTGAGTTTGGTGCTGATCGGCGGGTCGTCAGGGAGCTTTGCGATCTTTGAGGAGATTATCCGGCTGGTTAGAAACCCGTTGTCTTTTGCCTTGATTTTTGTGTTGCATCGTGGTAAATCCAGTACAGCCGTTTTGCCCGAAATATTTAAAAACAAGACGAATGTAGCTATGAGTGAGCCCTATCATCTGGATCCGATCAAAGCTAATTCCATTTATTTTGCTTATCCCGACTATCACCTGCTGATAGGCCCCGATCAGCGGTTTTACTACGACCGTACCGACAAGGATTTTTTTTCCCGGCCCTCCATTGACGCTACTTTTCTGTCTGCCGCCGTCTCGGGCATTCCCGTGAAAGCGGCCATGCTGTTTTCCGGTTCCAGTGCCGACGGCGCTTTCGGAATGAAAGCATTGGCAGAAAGAGGCTTCCCGACGTACGTCCAGAACCCGGCCGATGCGGAATCCCCGCGCATGCCGGAACAGGCTCTTTTAGCCTATGAAAAGCATCAGGTAATGGTCGATGGAAACCTTTTTTCGATAATCAACGATATCCTTCAATAGCTACTCAACGAATAACCCCATGGATAATACAAAACTTTTGCTGCTGGACGACAGGGAGGAAAACCTGATCTCACTCAAAGCGATCCTGAACCGGGACGACATCGAAATATACGCCACAACCTCGCCCAATGAGGCGCTGCGGATGGTGTGGGAAAACGAGATTGCCGTGGCATTGGTGGATGTTCAAATGCCTGGAATGGACGGTTTCGAGTTTGCCGAGACGCTTTTTTCCAACCCTAAAACCCGGGAGATCCTGATCGTTTTCGTAACGGCTATTTCAAAGGAAACGACCTACGCCGTGCGGGGCCTCAAAACGGGCGCTATCGATTACCTCTACAAGCCGCTCGATCCTTATATCACCAATGCGAAAGTGGATTCGCTCATCAAACTGGCGCGCAGCCAGCGTGAAATACGGGAGAAAAACAAGCTGCTCGAAAACTACGCGACGATCGTTCTGAATTCGCCGGATATCATTGCAACTGTGGAGCCTGATACGGGATCGATATTGTCCATCAATCCGTCGGTGGAGACTATCCTGGGCATTTCGCCGGCTTCGCTGATCAGGACATCCATGCTCGATTTGCTGGTAGATCCGTTGAGGTCCGGCCTGCGCGAAGTACTTGTGAAGCGTAGTTTTGTGGGGGGCGAGACGATTGTGGTGGAAGACCAGTTCTACGGAAGGCTGCGGCAACCTGTTTGGCTGGAACTGCGGATTATGTATAGAAACCGGTTGCTATTCGTCAACCTGCACGACGTAGAGAAGCGAAAAGCGCATGAACTGGCGTTGATAGACGCGCAAACGCAAGCGGAGAAGGCACGTAAGACGAAAGAATCATTCCTCGCCAATATGAGCCACGAGATCCGAACGCCGCTGAACGGCATTATCGGGTTAGGAAACCTGTTGTCGGCGACCGATCTCAGTGACGCGCAGGAGGAGCTGGTAAATATGCTCCGGCAGTCGTCCGGATCGCTGCTGAATATCCTGAACGACATTCTTGATATATCTAAAATCGACGAAGGGAAATTCTCGATCATTCCTACGGCTACGGACCTGCGGGTGCTGGGCAAGCAGATCGTTGATTTAATGCAGTTTAAGGCCGACGAAAAGAAGCTGGAACTTCGTCTGGAAATCAGCAAGCAAATCCCCGAATCCGTTACCGTGGACGGCATGCGCCTGAACCAGATCTTGCTGAACCTGACCGGCAACGCCTTAAAGTTCACCGAAACCGGTAATGTGACATTAAAAATGGAGCATCTGGCCGAAACGCCGGCGGGGCACAGGGTTCGCTTCGCGGTGGAGGATACGGGCATCGGGATGTCGGATGAGCATTTGTCCAACATTTTTTCGGAATATGGCCAGGCTTCGGAGAATACCTCGCACCAATACGGCGGTACCGGCCTCGGGCTGACTATTTCACAGAAACTCGTGCGCCTGATGGGCAGCGAGCTGGAAGTGAACAGCCGTTTCCGTCAGGGTAGCCAGTTTTTCTTTACGCTGATCGTTCCGGACGCAAACGAAAAGACAGGCGACGGCAAGCCGGCGGTTTCGTTCCAGAACCTGCCGGCTTTCGATGGCAAGAAGGTGCTGGTAGCCGAGGACAATCCGATAAACGCATTGCTTTTAAAGAAATACCTCAAAGCGTGGCAGCTTAATGCGGTGATCGTGGGCAATGGAAAAGAAGCCGTGGACCAGTTGCGCGAAGCGTTTTTCGACCTGATCATCATGGATACACGTATGCCCGAAATGGATGGTTTCCAGGCGGCACGCGTAGCGCGCGAGGAGCTGCATATTACAACGCCGATCCTCTCGCTTTCGGCCACGGTATTGCCCGAAGAAGTGTCACAAGCATTGGAAGCCGGGATGAACGATACGCTTTCAAAACCGTTCGAGCCGGAGAAACTGCATCAGAAAATAGGCTTACTGCTTTCAACCATCGCACCTGCAAGCGTGTCCCGGTTTTAAAGTGCAACGATTTGCGGCTACTTTTCGTAATGATTAATTGCCGGATTTCGTTGTAGAAAGAGTAATTCTAATTGATAAAACAACAAATGAAAACGATCAGAAACAGTTGGTCATTGCTGCTGTTACTAGCCCTGGGCGGTTGCAGTTCCTCCAAAACGATGCCTTATGCATCCAAATGGAATGCGCCGTTCTCCTATGTAGATGAAATCAAACCCGACCAGCAGGACCAGCGGTCGCGCCTCAGATACGGAATCATCAACGACGACCAGTACGTGTACATTACGCTCAAGACGAAAGATCCCAACACGATCCAGAACATATTGAGCAGCGGCCTGAAAATCGCTTTCAGCCCGGCCGGACAAAAGAAAGAGGCTTACGCGCTGACATTCCCCGTGGTGATGAAAGAAGACCGCAAGGCATTGCGCCGCGTTGAGACCGATATGCCCAACAGCCTGGGCCTCGGATTGCTCCTTGATTCTTACAACAAGGAGGCCGTTTGGAAGGATCGCGACGGCCAGCACTTGATCGACCTCGTGCGTCCGGATGGCAGTATCAAATCGCACATCGCGATGGATCGCGACGGCGAATTGACCGAGCAGATCGCGATCCCGTTCGCGCTCATGAATGTGAATGCACGCGAGACGGAGATGATGGGAATGAGCATTAAGGTCGATGGGCAATCGTCGTCCAATTCAGGATTCAGCCCGCGCATTGGTATCGGCCTTGGCGGCGGTATCGGAATGGGCGGCGGCATGGGAGTAGGCATTGGCACAGGCGGGTATAACTCACGCTACAATGGCAACGACCGCAATGTAGACATCCGTTTGGAAGTACAATTGGCAAGAGCTAATTAAACCAAACTTTATCAGAATTTTGAGCCCGTGGCATTTGTGTCGCGGGCTTTTTTTGTGTCAGGTATGGTCAAGTGTAGTCAAGTGTAGTCAGGTATAGTCAAGTGTAGTCATGAGTGGTCATGTATTGTTCGTTGAGGTATGACTACATAAGTTAAGCCGTCGCCATTGTTGTTGCATCCCTGACGGGATTTTGATCATCAAACTCAATTCTTCATTGCTACCGATGTTACGTCGCTACGCGACTTTGGTAGTCACCTTGAAATGCCGCTAGGCATGTAATCCTGGTAGCATTCCGAACGCCCCGCGCGTTCCGGGCGTGCCGTAGGTACGCGACAACAAAGAGTCAGTCATTGGCCGGTTCTACGGCATGTATTTGACATTCAACCAAATACAGGTATCAAATGTATTCCAGTTTAAAATAATCAACCGTTTGTTTGTCAATGTGTTATGACTAATGTATTATTGTGTAATACTTGACTATTCAAGTATATATCAACTATAAATCAAATATATTTCAAGTTTATGTCAACCATTTCCCAGGAGTTGAAGCTGTTTTTAAACCTTGCGATTATCCAGACAATCACCACGAAACGCTTCGATGCGAAGCTTCAGAATCATGGAATAAGCCTGAATGAATTCATGATTTTGCATCATCTGGCGAATGCCGAGGACGAGAAGTTAAGGCGTACGGATGTCGCCGAAAAGGTGGGATTGACGGCCTCCGGGATCACCCGGATGTTGTCGCCTTTGGAGAAATTGGGGTATGTAAAAAGGGAGGCAAACAGCCGTGATGCGCGGGTATCGTATGTGAAGCTGGCTAATGCAGGAAAGAAGGTTTACCACGAAGCGATCGCCACCGCAGAAGCGACAACCTTGCAGATTATGGCTTCGGTGAAAACAAGAAAACTCGACGATCTGCAAAAAATGCTCGCGGAGCTTGGGGCGACAATTGAATAGGTAGCTCCACCTCGCAAAATACCCATAAAAAACGCCTCTGGCAGACGATCTGCCAGAGGCGTGGGCCAAGGGTCGGGAAATGTCATTTCGCTTTTCTGACGTAAATATTTCCGTTCATGTTCTTCATCATGATCTCGCTGCCGCCGCCGTTGACTTTGCCTTTCACCCAGTCGTCGATGCTGACCTTGTACATGCCGTCTTTGGAAGTCTTGTTCGCTTGGGGCACCGTTTTGTCGACGTCTACATCGAAGTCGCTGTAAATTTCGCCCCGATCGGATTTCGCCTTGATATCGAATTTGGCCGTGGCCGGCAGTGTAATGTCAACGTTGCCGTTCAGCGTGGAGAATGCCATCGGCGATTTGGCATCCAGCGTTTTGAAATTTGCTTTCAGTACACCATTCACCGTGTTGGCAACAGCCGAGCCTGAGACGTTCGTGAGGCGGATATCGCCGTTTACGTTCGTGATTTCCAACTCGCCATCCACGTTCTCGATCAGGATATCGCCGTCGTTGATAGTACCCACATTCAGCGCGAATTTCATCGGTACCTTGATATTCAGCTCCATTTTCGTATTGAACAGTTTCGAGCTCACGTTCACGACATTTTTTTCCTCGGTGGCCGAAATGTCGAGGCCGCCGTTTCTGGAAATGCGTTTCATGCCGTCCACTTCCTTAGGCTTTTCGGCCTTTTCCGGTTGTTTCGTGACCGCATCGATCACCACCTGGTTGCCGCTGTACCCTGTCACGCGAATGGATCCGGTAATGAGGTGTACTTTGAGTGTACCGGGCTTGGCGGGGTCGCTCAGGGGGATCGTCAGTTGTTCTTTCAAGTCGCCCTGGGCCAGCAACGGCGCCGAAATGGCGGTAAATGCTGTTAACGCTGCGAGGGCTAGAATGCGCGGGGTCTTCATTTTGCTATGATTGTTTTTTAAGATAAATATTGCCATTGAATGTTTCGAATTTGTAGGTAGGACCGCCGCTGCCGATGCGGATAAACGTTTCGGTGCTCAGCTTGTAGACAGTCTTGTTTTCGCGGTTTTCCGCATTTTTCACAACCCTTACCGGAAGCCTTTCGACATTGGGGAAATCGGTGTAAAAGTCGCCGTTGAAGGTCTTGAACTGGCAGTCGACAGCCAATGCGGCCGGGTAGCTGATTTTGACATCGCCGTTGAGCGTTTTGAAATCGGACTCTCCGGAAGGCAGGGAGGCATAATTGACTTCAACATTGCCATTGATCGTGTGCATGGTTGCGGCGCCTTTGGCATTGACGACTTTGATCGCCCCGTTGACATTGCGGACGCCCAGCGAGCCGGTTACGTCGTTCACGTTGATATCGCCGCCATTTACCGTCGACACGTGCAAATTGAGCGAGTAGGGGACTTTTACGGTGAAATCCAGTTCGAAATCATAATGGATTTTCGGACCGTCCCAGTTGCGGCGACTATGGTTAGGCCGCGAATCGAAGGGGTTGGCGATGTAGGCGATAATGCTGTCGGCTTCCTGTTCGATTTCCAGTTTGAATTCGGCTTTGCCTTCGTCGAGCCCTTCCTGTGTTTTGGCCCTGATCTTTTTATCGATTTCAAGCACTACTTTGTCACCATTGTAGCCTTCCACTTTGATGAACCCGTTGATATTATAGATCGCCAGCACATTTTTGGCGGCCTGACCGGCGCTGATCGTAAATTCTTTGCTGACATGCTCTTTGTGTTCCAGCTTCTGCGCCGGGGCCTGGGTACAGCAGAGCACTGCTCCCGCCAGCAGGGGGATTGCAAAATACTTCATGGCTAATAGTTGATTTAAGTTTATGAAAGGTCTTTGATTGTTTGTTCGATCTTGACTTTGACGAGGTCGTTCAGGTCTTCTTTTTGCAACAATGTTTTCAATGCTTTTACCGAACGTTTTTCCTGCAACTTCACCATCACATCCGCCAGCGCTACCTGCACCATCGGCGAATCCTGTAATGCGAGGGATTTGACCAATCCTTCCCGCACGGATGCGTCACCGGCATATTGCGTGAGCGCTTCGAGCGTCACGAGCCGCACATTCACGTTAGGGTCGTTGTTTAAAGTGGCAAACAGCGCTTCTAAGACGCGATCGTCGGCGTGCGCGATCTCACTGGTGTACCCCACTGCCCGAAGCCGCTCAGTGGCCGAAGGGTTTTCCAGCAGCGAAAGCATCATCGTGCTCTTCATGTCCTGCACCTGGCTCGCCAGCGTCTCGATCCGCTGCTGATAGGCGACGGCATCGACTTTGCTGCGGCTCGTCCGGTGGCCGATCACCCAGCCCAAGCCGACCAGTAGCAGGCTGAATCCCAGCTGAACCGTCCACTGTGGTAATACAAACTCCCGGATGCTTTCCATCATACTATGGAACGAGAACCGCGCCGCCGCTCTTTCCGCCTCTTTGAATTCGTCGAGCATCGTGTAAAAATTGGTGCGCATCGCTTCCTTCGGCTCCGGAACCCTTATTTTCGCCATGCTATCCCAGATCTGCTTGTCGGCAGCGAACTCTTCCTGGCAGCTCTCGCACTGGGCCAGATGCCGGTTAACCTCCATTTGCTCGCTTTTTTCGAGGTTATTGTTGAGCCATTCGGTCAGCTTGCCTCTGGTATATTCGCAGTTCATTTTCTTATCGTCTTTCATTTGTAAAAAACCTTTTCTTCAATTCCCCCAATGCCCTGTGGACCCGAACTTTCACTGTTCCTTCGTTGATATTCAGCACCTTGGCAATTTCGTCGTATTTCATTTCCTGGAATCTGCTTAATATCAGCACTTCGCGGTATTCGGGGCTTAGTGCGCCCATGGCTTTGTGCAGGAATTCATTGTCCTGCTGCCGTTCCAGGCCCTCGTCGGCCAGTGCGCCACCTCCGATCCGGTCGGCGACCTCGTTCACATCGTAAAAATTGAACGACCTGTTTTGCTTCACCGAATCGTTGAGCACATTTCTGGCCAGGTGGTACATCCATGTTCGGAACTCTCCGTCGCCGGTAAAAGTGTGCCTGTATTTAAGCATTCTGTAAAATACATTCTGGACAAGGTCTTCACTGAGGTCGGCCTTGTGTGTCATGTGGTAAAAGAAACCGAAAAGCGGCCGGTTGTACCGTTCGAAGAGCAAGCCCATCTTATCCAGGTCCCCGGTTTTGACCCGGAGCATCAGCGAGTTGTCGGTTAGGGTATTCAAGGCTCTGCGCTTTGTTTTCGTGATTTTGATGTGGTAACTCCGGGGAGTGGGAAAGGTTACAGGAATTTAGAAAAAAAGTGGAAAATATGTTTAACTGATTGATCATCTGTAAATAAAAAAGCCCCTTTCGGGGCCTCATTAGGTTGTCAGTGGGTATTTCGAAACGTCGCGCTGGCGGTCGCGTTCGGTTTTGATGTTGTTGTGGGCAGCCTGGACGGCATTGTATTGGTGTTGGACCAGCTGGTAGATTTCGGCGGGAAGCTCGTTGGATTGCAATGCTTCCTCGTAGGCTTTTTTGGCTGCATCTTCGCCTGCTTCGGCGTTTTCGAGAACGGCCCGGCGGTTATCGGAAGTGAACGTAGCCCGGATATCCATCCAGATACGGTACAATTTGCCCGACAGCAGAGTACCTGTGGCGGGCTCACCACCTAGTTGCATTATGCGTGATTTCAGGTCGCGTACGTGGGTGCGGCTTTCCCCGGCGAGGCTGTTGAACATCGCCCGCAGATCATTTTCGAGCTCGCCCGCTTCGGCTTCGGCTTTTTCATATCCGGCAATCCGGTCGTTGTTGATCAGGATCAGGTCGTTCAGGATTTCGATGGTTTCTGAATTTCGTGCCATGGTGGTAATAGTTTTGATGATGGTGCATTTCCATCAATAACCATTCCAAAGGCTTAATGCAGAATACTGATCGAATTGTCGTAGATCTTGTATGTGCAGCCGGGCGCCTGATCACGGATTACCTGCTCGCACACGAATCGGAGAATTTCGTCGCGGCGCAAAAGTGGCGTGCCGGTTTGCGCTTCCCAGTATTTTGTTTCAGGAATAAAAATAATCACTACTGCATTGCCTCCGGCAAATTCCCAGCCAAACTGGATTTTGATCGCACCCTCGGTGTAATAAATACTCCCACCACGGCCATCCTGCGTGTATTCCAGCTTCGGAAAAAAGCGGCTCATAATTTCATTTTTAAACTTCCCGACATCTATGCCGGTGCTCTTTTCAATGCCGTTGTAGTCGCGTGACCGCTGGTCGTCGCGGTCGTACATCATGTGCAGGCTGCACGCGGGCGATGCGTACCCTGCATCGCGTTCGGCGAGATATTCTGGGATTCGGGTACCGTATCCTGTGCGTTCCGGATCCGGTTTTTCTTCCGGCAGTGGAAGTAAATGCACTTCCTCATTTCGAATGGCCCGGAATATGTTGGCAGGTGCTTTTCCGTAGGGTGCTTTGGGGAAACCTTCTGTGAATTTGATGAACTGAATGCGATGCGTCCAGCCATCGGGCCAGCCGGCTTCGATGGTGTAAAAGCCAGGAGGGTAGGGTAGTGTGTTGGTTAAAATCATGGTGCCGCCATTGAGGCGCTCCCGGATGGGCTTTTCTTCAATCACTTCCTGCGAGCACGTATTCGTGAGGCGGAATGTGTCGGCGTCCCAGGCGTATTGAGGCATGTGAAATACGAGCTGCTGGCAGTCGGGATAATGGATAACACGCACATTCACAGGCCTAATGCTGCCTGCCAATCCTTCGCCGGACTTTTCGGTGGCGTCCTGCCAGAAATTCGAAACGTTGGTCAGCATGCATTTGCCGTAGTAGGCTTCCTCCGGTGCGAGGGGTTCGGAGAGCGGCTCCGTGGCGTCCAGGGGGATCATACCCGGGGTGCCATCCCCGATGTCAGGTATAAAATAGCCTGATTCCGGCTGATTTTCAGATTTTTCCAAAATACGCCGCCTTACTTCAACCACATTACCCGGCTGAAAAACGTGGATATGCCGGATGATTTTACAGCGAATCGTAGCTTCCATTGAGGACCATGGTTTTGATTAAAATAGAAAATCCGGGCCGGCTGCCAGCAAGCATACGACCCGGATTCTAAAGTACTAACTAATTATGATTCAAATGGCTGATTTCGATCCAGCGGCTATTCCGAGCGAAGGGATTCAACGGGGTTCATCAATGCTGCTTTGACCGACTGATAGGAAATCGTACACAATGCAACCAGCACCGACAATACACCCGCCAATGCGAACATCCACCAGGTAACGTCGATTTTATATGCAAATTCCTGCAACCAACGGTCCATCAGCCACCAGGCCGCGGGCGTGGCGATGAGCAAAGCGATAATCACCAGTTTCAGGAAATCCTTTGAAAGCAATGCGATAATACCCGCAACCGACGCGCCAAGTACTTTCCGTACGCCTATTTCCTTGGTACGCTGCTCGGCCGTGAATGTGGCCAGACCAAACAGGCCCAGGCACGCCACAAAAATGGTCAGCCCCGCAAATGTGCCCAATATCTGACCGGTTTTCTGTTCTGCCTTGTAGGTTTCATTGAAACGCTCGTCGAGGAAGGTATAACTGAACGGCATGTCGGAATGGAACCCGTCCCAGTTGTTTTTCATAGAAGCCAACAGCCCCGAAACTTCCGCGCTGCGGGTTTTGACCATCATCCAGCCCCAGCCATTGTTCAATGTCATTACGAGCGGGCCAATGCGCTCGTGCATGGAGCGAAAATGGAAGTCTTTGACGATCCCGATGACGTGGTAGGTTGCTTTGTTTCCCTGGTTGTCGCTGCGGGTAATCATCCGGTCCATCGCATTCTCAGGCGTCCAGCCGAAGGTCCTGACGGCCGTTTCGTTGATGATAATGCCGGTGGAATCGGTACCATATTCCTTCGAAAAATTGCGACCGCGGGCCATTTCCATGCCTAGGGTGGCGAGGTAATTATAATCGACCTCGTAGCGGAGCGTTTTCACCATGCGGTCGGTTTTTCCATCGGGGTTAACCGTGAAATTGTTGTTGTCGGAAGGCCCGGCAGGTACATAACCGGACAGGCTAATGTTTTCAATGCGTGAATCCTGCATCAATCCCTCGCGGAATGCCTCCATGTTTTTGCCCAGCGACCAGGTTGGGATCACGATCACCTGGTCTTTGTTATAGCCCAGCTTTTTGTTGCGGATAAATTGCAATTGCTGGAAAACAACCGTGGTGCCAACGATGAGGATGATCGACATAAAGAATTGAAATACAACCAATCCGCTCCGCAGGTTGAAGCTTTTGCCCGAAGACGACAGCTTGATGACCGACGAACCGCCTTTCAGCACGGTAATGGGCTTGAAAGATGAAAGGAAAAAGGCCGGGTAGCTGCCGGCGAATATGCCGACAAAAAGGCCAAAACCGATCAGTGCAGGAATCAGGCCGGGAATGGCATCCCATTTCAGCGCCAGGTTTTTACCGGACAATTCGTTGAAAACAGGCAATGCGATCATGCTCAGCAGGACCGCCAGTACCAATGCAAGCGAGGTCAGCAAAATGGATTCTGTCAGAAACTGACTCACCAGTTCGCTCTTTTCCGAGCCCATCACCTTGCGTACGCCCACCTCCCGTGCGCGCTTGGAAGAGCCTGCGGTGGAAAGGTTCATGAAATTGATGCAGGCAATGAGGAGCATCATGGCTGCTACTGCACCGAAAATATAGACGTAGGTAATGTCGCCGTTTACATCGAGATCATACTGGAAATCGGAATGTAAATGGATGTCCGTCAGCGGTTGCAGGCGAAGTTCGAGATTGTTGCCCTGCTTGCGGAATTCGGCGGTTGTCACGCCCATCGCTTGTTTGAGTTGCGGGCTCATGTACTTATCGACTGTCGCCGGCAGTTTGGCTTCCAGCTTTTTGTAATCATAACCTTCGGGCAAAACCAGGTAGGTGAAGAACTCGGAAGTCATCCAGGAATTGGCTTTTGCCTCATCCACCGACGCCATCGAGCCTAGTAAATCGAACCGGAAATGTGAATTGGAAGGAATGTCCTTCATCACGCCGGTCACACGAAGGGTTTTATTCCAGTCTTTGAAAGCGATGATTTTACCTACTACATCCGTTTTTCCGAAGTATTTCCGGGCGGCAGTTTCAGACAAAACAATGGTATTCGGTTCCAGCAGTGCATTTTTTGGGTTTCCTGCAATGAATGGTAATGTGAATACCGAAAAGAAATTGGAATCGACAAAAGCCAGCCTTTCGTCGTTGTAAAGCTTGTTGTTCAGCAAAACCAGCGGCTGCCCGCCTTGCCGGAGTCTTGTGGATTCGAGCACCTCAGGGTAATCGGCTTTCAATGCCGCTGCGGTGGGGGGCATTACGTGCGATTCGTTGATAATCCCGCCTTGCATTGTGCCTTTGAATGTCGTCCGAACGATGCGGCTTGCTTTTTCATGGAAACGGTCGAAGCTCAGCTCATCGATCACGTACAGGCTGATCAACATGCAAGACGCGAGGCCGATAGCCAGTCCGGCGATGTTAATGGCAGAGAAAACCCGGTTACGGACAAGGTTTCGCCAGGCGATTTTAAAATAGTTCTTTAACATAGGAATGGTGCTGACTGGGAGTTGTTCAAAAATTCAATTTTCATGGCTAATAGACGGTACATTGTATTGCATAGTACATTGTATAAAATATATGCCAAAACTGCAAGTTGTTGTTTTACAGTATATTGATTTTGCTTCGAAGAAATCTCCCGTTCGCATTCGGACACTTTTGTACGATAACGACCGTGCATCGAGGCTGTTCTTTGCTACATTTACGACCGATTTCAGTGCATTATGACGGATCTTGAACACTATCTGCAAACCTATTTTGACTTCGACCACACCGAACTGGTCAAAGTCTCGTCTTTTTTCAAACCCGAAGTTCTGAAAAAGGGCGATTACTACCTTCGAACGGGGAAATTTTGCAATAAGCTGAGCTTCATCAAATCGGGGCTGCTGCGGGTTTTTGTGGATTTGGAGGATAGGGAGGTAACGCAATGGATTTGCACGCAGGGTTATTTTGTAACGGACCTGTCGAGCCTCGTGTTTGCCAATCCGGCCCGCTGGAACATTCAGGCTTTGACTGACACGGCGGTTTACACCATCGAAAAACAAGATTACGACCGTCTGGGTGACTACGTGCCCAAATGGCCCGTCACGGAAAAACTCTTCATCGCGCATTGCTTCACTACGCTTGAAGACCGTGTATTCTCCTTCCTGTCCATGACGGCCGAGCAGCGTTATAACCTGCTATTCGACAGCCACCGTGACATTTTTACGCAGGTACCCTTGCAATACATCGCTTCCATGCTCGGAATGACGCCGGAAACCATCAGCCGCATTCGCCGCAAGCAGCTCAATTGATTTCTTGATCTAGGTCAAGTGCGCACGGAAATGGCCCGAATACCTTTGCAGGGTCATTAATCAACCACTTGTGTTATGTTTCTAGGTCATTATGGTTTAGCATTCGGGGCAAAGAAAGTCGCTCCCAAAGTTTCGCTGCTGGCGCTCTTTGTTGCAGTCGAGTTTGTCGATATTCTCTGGCCGTTCCTGCTGTTGCTGGACGTCGAAAAGGTGAAAATTCGTCCGGGTTTTACGGAAGTCACACCGTTTGAATTTGTACATTATCCCTACACGCACAGCCTTGTCATGGGTATTGTGTGGGGTGTGATCTGCGGCGGTATTTACTGGTTATTCCAAAAAGATATGCGGAGCGCGATTGCTGTCGGACTGGCTGTGCTAAGTCACTGGTTCCTCGACCTGGTCGTCCACGTCCCCGACCTTCCGCTGACGCCTTTTGGTAGTGAAAAATTCGGAATGGGCATGTGGAACTCATTGCCACTGACCGTTTTAACGGAATCCGTCATTTTCATCGCAGGCGTCTGGATTTACATTAAAAATACCCGTCCTATCAACGGAAAGGGCAAATGGGGCCTTTTCTCGCTGGTCACTTTCTTTGTTATTGCCGAGATATTTAACATGTTCGGTCCGCCGCCAGACGATTCCATCCCTGCCTTGCTCGGTTCATTCGTGGTTTTGCAAGTGATTGTGCTGGGGCTGGCTTATTTAACGGACGGGAATAGGCAGGCGGTTTAACCGCCGGTCGCTGTAATACCGGTGGATCAGCCGCAGGATCATTCGCGTTGAGAAAACAGGTAGATCATTGACCCAGAGGGGCTTCCTGTTTATAGCACTGAATGGCCTTAACTTGTGGTTGTACCCCAGCGGTGTCCTGAAATGTTACCAGGAGGCACCTGCGGAGCCCAGCGTGTTTTTTTTGCCTGGATTTGCTATAAACAGGAGACCCCTTCGGGCGACAAAAAATACACAATAGCACGTGAGAGCAGAACTTAGGAATCGCCTTGACGCATATATGTCGCAAATCAGAGCGGCTGATACCTCTGAAATTCCGGAAATCAAATCGACATTTTTCGGGTGGTATAATTCAGTTTCTGATGAAGACAGAGCTGCAATGCAACCTTTTTGGGATGAAATGAAAGAGGAAATGTGGGGTGTTATCAACGAAATAAAGGAGTTGATGAAGGAACTTATTACGCTCAAAGAGGAGGAGCTTGCGGAGGCGCGCAAAAGGCTGGAGACTGAATGCAGCTGAACGCTGACGGCCGACACAGACAACCGAATGCAAATAGGCGGTCAATGGTCGGCCGTCGGTGGTCAAAATTACTTCCTCTGAAACCCCTTGTAATGCGCCACAATATCCTTATCGCTGAACTTGTGGTCCGGATCCTTTCTACCGAGAAAATAAACCCCACTAGCCGTATCCACATTAAATGAATCGGGCACGAGGTGGTCGAAGAACCTGATCCAGCCGAATGCCATGGCTATCACGATGGCGGCTTTTTTACTGCGGGTGAGCCCCCAGGCAGCGTACCGCACATTCCAGAGTAAAACAGTACCAATACCGGTCAGGAAGCCAGAATCCAGTAATTTGAAATCTTTGAAAAGCAACCGGTGACCACTTTCGGTGAAGCGGGTGAAGTCGTACGGGCCTTCGTGCACGTGCTGTTGAAACGGTGTTTCGGCGTACACGATACCGCCCGGCCTGAGCACGCGGTGGATCTCGGCTACTACGCGTTGCGGGTACATTACGTGTTCGAGAACCGCCTGGATCCAGATACCATCGATGCTGTTATCGGCGATGGGCAGGGAATGGCCGTCAGCGATAAAATCGGTGTTGGAAGAGGCGTAAATATCGAATGAAAGTATATCAATGTCTTTGGCATCATACATGCCCGCCGCGCCGTTCCCCACTGCGCCGCCGCCGATGATGAGTACCGTGGGTTTTTTACCCGGACGTCTGGGAAGGGTTTCCAGGAATCGGGCAAGGTTTCGCTTTGTTTTGCCGTCGCTTCCCCAAAAAATCCTTTTGATTGTATCGTATTTATTGCCGCTACGGGGAATGAGGCTTTCCCCGCCCGTTGCAAGCAAGGCTTCCTTGCTCAGGATGGTTTCGTCGAAATTGACGAGTATCGGTATTTTCTTCTGAATCAGGGGTATTTCGGTGGTCGAATGCGAGCACGCACTGTTGGTGCAGTAGATGCTTTCGTCAACGATTTTTAAAGGGGACAAACATAAAGGACAAACTAGTGTGCCGTTTTCAAGATGCTCGGTAAGCAGTGGACTAAAAGATTTCATTGAAGAAAATGTGTATGGATTTGGAGTGTGGTGTGTGATTGGTTTCGGGTAAAAAGGTTTTGTTCAAAAATCTAAATTAGGGAAAAGTACTGTTTTACAAACCGGTGACGCGGGATTTAATCGTTGGCGTAAAACTGACCCCTACCGCCTACCGCCGGCGATGGTGTGTGGTCTATGGTCTATTCTATTTGATTTTCGTAACTTTGCGATATGGAAAAACCGGAATCACTCGAAGAATTCTATCAATACAAGTTCAACTGGCTGCCTGAAAATTTGCAGCAGGACATCGGGCATTTCAATGTGTTTTCGATGGGAGAAAATTCCATTGCGAATCCCGTGCCGGCGCGGTACAGCCGGAGGGATTTTTACAAAATCGCGCTGATACGGGGCAAAAACCTGTATCACTACGCCGACAAAAGCCTCGAACTCGACGGAACTGCGCTGATGTTTTTCAACCCGACGGTGCCTTATACCTGGGAGGCGGCTTGCGACACGGTGACGGGGTATTTCTGTATTTTCAAGGAAGGATTTTTCTCTGAAAAACTGCGTGGCAATGTAGCGGATTTGCCCATGTTTGCCGTGGGCGGAAAACCGTCCTATATCCTCAACGATGCTCAGGATGCCCACGTAAGTCAGATTTTTGAGAAGATGCTGGAAGAAATCGCGTCCGATTACCCTTTTAAGTACGACTTGCTAAGGAATTACGTGACCGAACTGGCGCACTACGCCCTTAAAATGGAGCCCAGCGAGGCATTGTACCAACACCCCAATGCCAACTCGCGCATTACAGCCGTGTTTACGGAATTGCTCGAACGCCAGTTCCCGATCGAAGCACCGTCGCAGCGGTTTACACTGCGTTCCGCGAACGATTTTGCGCAGCATCTCTCGGTACACGTCAACCATTTGAACCGCGCCATCCGCGAAACAACCGGTAAAACGACGACCACACACATTGCCGAACGACTCGCCTCCGAAGCGAAAGCACTTTTGCGGCATACCAACTGGAATATTTCCGAAATCAGTTATTGTCTCGGCTTTGAAGAACCCTCGCATTTCAACAACTTTTTCAAGAAGCAGACCAATTATACGCCATCCGCATTCCGGATTGTTTGAATTTTGCAAGTATCTGTTTGAACCACGCAATGCCTTGCCGTGGATGCCATTTTACCTTTGTCATGTTAAATCAATCAACAAAGAACAATGGAAAACAGAAAAGTATGGTTTGTTACCGGTGCCTCCAAAGGCCTGGGACTGGCACTTGTGCAAAAATTGTTAGCAAACGGATTCGCGGTAGCCGCTACATCACGCTCCATCGAGGAACTGAAAACCGCAGTAGGAAGTACAGAGCGCTCATTTCTACCTCTTAGCGTATCGTTAACGGACGAGCGGAGCGTTGGCAAGGCGATTGCGGATACCCTGGCAACGTTCGGTCGTATAGACGTGGTCGTGAATAATGCAGGGTATGGCCTGGCCGGTAGTCTGGAAGAGCTTTCGGATGCCGAATCGCGGACTAACTTTGATGTGAACGTCTTCGGCACATTGAATGTGATCCGTGCGGTGATGCCGCATTTGCGTGCGCAGGGATCGGGTCATATTCTCAACATTTCGTCGATTGCAGGTATTACGGGTGCATTTCCTGGTTTCGGGATCTATTGCGCAACCAAATTTGCGGTTAACGGTTTGTCGGAATCGCTGGCGGCCGAAGTGGCGGATTTCGGCGTGAAGGTGACGATCGTCGAGCCGGGCTATTTCCGTACCGATTTCCTTACCGCTGGCTCATTTGTAACTCCTAAAAACGGGATCGCTGCATATCAGAAGGTTCGCGATTCGGAGGCGGTGCACCAGCAGCAGATCAATGGCCAGCAGCCCGGGGATCCTGCCAAAGCGGCCGATGCGATGATCCGTATTGCCGGCGAAGCCAATCCGCCGCTGCACCTGGTACTGGGTGAGGATGCGCTCGGTTTGGCCAACTCGAAGATCGCAGCATTTTCAACTGAGCTGGAAAACTGGAAACCAGTGTCTATTTCAACGAATTTCGACGCCTGAGCGACTTTAAAATATCCTTATCTTGCGGCATTAACAGCATTTCAAACCAAAACAAACTATGGCCGTTGAAGGAAAAGTAAGAGCGATCATCACCGGCTCGACCGGTATGGTGGGCGAGGGGGTACTGTTGGAATGTCTGGAAAACCCGGACGTCGAATCGGTGCTTATCATTAACCGGCGTCCGCTCGGAATGAGCCATCCGAAGCTTAAAGAGATCGTACACAAGGATTTCTATGATATTTCACCAATCGAGAGTCAGTTGAAGGGCTATAACGCCTGTTATTTCTGCCTGGGGACCTCCTCGGTAGGGATGAAAGAACCTGAATACCGGCGCATTACCTACGACCTGACCATGCATGTGGCTACGGTGCTCAGCCGGCAGAACCCCGACATGACGTTCTGTTACGTTTCCGGAGCCAGCACCGACGGTACCGAACAGGGCCGCATTATGTGGGCACGGGTGAAAGGGAAGACGGAGAATGATTTGCGGAAACTTCCTTTTGATCAGGTATTTGCATTTCGTCCGGGCTTTATGAAGGCAACGGAGGGACAGAAAAACCTGCTGAGTTTGTACAAGTACATCGGTTGGATGTACCCCATCGTAAAAGCGATTTTTCCTAACGGAGTTTCTACGCTTACGCAGGTAGCGAGGGCGATGATCAATGTTACGAAATACGGCTACGACAAGAATGTCCTCGAAGTGAGAGACATCAATCTGGTTGGTGGCAGGCAGTATGTATGATTATTTCATTTTTTCATACGAAAATGCGTCGCCTTTGAGGAGCGGGTGTTCGCCCGTAAGGCCGTCCTTTTCGGGTTTGAGCACGATATTTTCGACGAATATCTCGATAATCCAGGGTTCGATGCGGAATTCGAAATAATTGTCGTCCGATTGCACCGGGAAAGATGTGTAGCGTTCAGGCGCGAGTGAGAAAAAGAGATCTATACCGGTCGTTTTGGTTTTGGGTATTTGAAATATGCCTTCCTGGCTCATTTTGCCATATTTTTCACCTCCCGGGGTTTTGACCAGGGTTTCAAAGAATGGCAGGATTTGCGCGTTGCTGTCGACAATTTTGATCGTGGTGAAGTCATCGGAAGCGGCTTTGCTCGTCACGAGGGCGAAATCACGTTCTGGCCTGGGGCGGCTGTTGAGTATGATCTTTCCATCCTGAAACTGCCATTTTCCGTGCCCCTGGCGATCCATAGCACCATAAGAAAAGTAAAGTTCAAAGGTGCTGTCCGGTTTGAGCAGAATAGCCGAGGCAGTTTCCATGACGCCTTGCAAATGGTATTCTCCCGGAATGGATTTCGGCACCTGCGCGGCAGCGGCGGAGCCAGCGAGGAGCATTAGGGCGAGGAGGTAGCGTGTTTGCTTCATCGAAGGATAGTTTAAAGTGTATAGTTGAGTATGCCGTGTTCCGCTAAGGACATACGACTTAGGAAATTTAACTAAAAACAGCCGTTTTATCCGCCGGATAATTATTATAAGGCACAAATACTGAGCGTGTAGAACAACGAAGCCGGGCCCATCGCTGGATCCGGCTTCACTTTTTTATCGGCTGTCAATTAATTAGCAAGTGGCGGTACGCTGCTCGACCCACTGGATGATTTCGTCGGCTCGTTTGAGGCCGGATTGAGCCGTAGAAACCTCCCGATTGCCATCATAGCTCATAGACAAATGCAACAATTCATAAGCACTCATGAAATTTGTCAGCAACTTTTTGTCAGTTCTGGCAACTTGGTCACGGTACCAGTTAATATCCTTTCTTCCCTTGCCTTTAATCCCGAACAAGCCGTCAAGAGCTAAGAGTACACCGGTGTATGCGGCATGTCCAGCCAGTTTAACATACTTTCGATCCGTGTATAGATCATCTTCTTTGATGGCCTTTTCTCTCAAAATCGTACGCGCATTCTCGACATAGCGCTTTGCTTCCAAAATAGGGTCTTTTGCTGCCATAGTGATGTGTTTTAGATTTTAACTAAAACAAAAATACACCTTTCAATATCCTATTCCAACTCCAAAACCTCCCTGGGCTTCTGCGGTTTGCGTCGTTTTTCGCTCCACAAATACAACGGCGGAATGAGTATCGGAGCGAAGAGCAAGGTGCTTGTCAAACCACCGATAATCACAGTCGCGAGCGGGCGTTGAACGTCGGAACCGATGCCGGAGGAAATGGCGGCCGGTACCAAACCGATAATCGCTACCACCAGAATAGACAGCATCGCCCGCAGCTGTTCGGAAGATGCTTCGAGGACATGGCTGGCAAGGTCGTTTTCGTGTGCCTGAGCGGTGCGGTTGAGCGCGGACACTAAAAGTACGCCAGCCATTACTGAAATCCCGAATATGCTCACGAAACCCACTCCCGCCGAGACGTTGAAGTAATATCCCCGCATGAGCAATGCCACAATGCCCCCACCAAGCGCAAAAAGAATACAGCTCATCGTCACCATCGTGTGCGGAAGGTTTTTGAACAACATAAATAGGAACAGGAATACCATCACAATCGTAAGCGGAATGGTGAATGCCAGCTGTTTGCCGGCGCGTTCCAGGTTTTCGTACTGGCCGCCGTAAATGATGCTGTAACCCTTTGGCACGTGAACCTGTGCATTGAGTTTGCGCTGCAATTCTTTCACAAAGCCACCCTGATCGCGCCCGCGGATGTTGGTGCGGACGGTTACCATCCGTTTGCTGCCGTAACGATAGATATTTGTCTGTCCTTCAATAAAATGGATGTCGGCCAGCTGGCTCATGGGTATGAGCGCGCCTGTGAGCGAAGGCACCTGCACGCTTTTGATCGCGTCGATGGAGTTACGGTATTTCGGCAGGAAACGGATCACGATATCGTACCGTTTGGTACCATCATAGAGCGTCGATATCGTCTTGCCGCCGATGGCCGCTTCGATCATATTCTGAATATCGGCCACATTGATTCCGAAGCGTGCCGCTGCCTGGCGGTTAATATTGATCGCAAGCTGTTCCTGAGGGCCTTCCTGTTCGATGTTCACATTGTCGGCACCCGGCGTAGCCTTCACGATTTTAGCAATGGCTTCGGCTTTTTTCCGCATCATATTCAAATCGTCGCCTACGACGGACACGGCCAAATCCGCCGCGCTGCCGGTGACGATTTCCATCACCTGGTCGATAATCGGCTGGCCGGACGAGAATGCAACGGCCGGGAGCTGTGCTTGCAGGTCTGCTTTAATCTTTTCCACCAGTTCCTTTTTGGTAATGGTGTGACTCCAGAGATCGTAATCCTTCAAGCCGACCAGGATTTCGTTCCGGTTGGCCGGGAACGGGTCGGTGCCGTCGTCGTTGCGGCCGGTTTGGGTGATTACGAACGATATTTGCGGATATTTGGCAATAATCTTCCGGATTTTCGGCGCATAACTCGCGTTTTCCTGAATAGTAATCCCCGCCGGAAAATTGCCGCGAAGGAATATCGAGCCTTCATCGAGCGTAGGCAAAAACTCGGTTCCCAGCTTGATGCCGAACAGAACCAGTATGGTTACAATGCTGAACCCGATCAGTACAGTGGCTTTGTAGTTCTTTAAAAAACTTCCCAGTGCTTTGGAATAGGAGTTGGTAAGGAAGTCCAGTACAAAGTTCTTATGCTCTTTCATCGGCTTCTCCGGATCAGCCAATGCTTTTTTGTAGGCAAATGAGATGAGCACCGGAATGAATGTCAGCGCGGCAAGCATCGAACCGATAACGGCGAATGCGAGCGTCAGCGCCATGGGGGAGAAGAGCTTTCCTTCCACGCGCGTCATGAGCAGGATAGGCATGTACGCGAGAATGATGATGGTCACTGAAAAGAATATCTCCCGGCCGACTTCCTGCGCGGATAGCAATGTGATTTTCACAATGCCCTGCTGCTTTTCCTCCGGACTCGCCGTGCGGTACTTGCGGATCAAGTGCTCGGCCATCACGCACGCCCCATCCACGATGATACCGAAGTCGATCGCACCCAGGGAAAGCAGGTTCGCCGGAATGCCGGTCAAACGCATCAATATAAATGCAAACAACAGCGAGAACGGAATGGTAAGCGCCACTACCAGGGCGCTGCGGATGCTGCCGAGGAAGAATATCAGCAATATTACCACGATCGAGATACCCTCAAACAGCGTATGTGCCACAGTTTCAAGGGAGTGGTCGATGAGGAAACTGCGGTCGTAAAGGGGTTTCAGGTGTACACCTTCGGGCAGTTCGCTGGCTTCGAGGTCGGCGATGCGTTCTTTCAATACTTTCAAAACCTCGCTCGGGTTTTCGTAGCGACGGAGCAGGATAATGCCTTCTACACCGCTGCTAACGTCCACTTTATCAGCATTAATGGTGTAGCCCATTACCCCGCTTGGCGGCGGAGGCGTGATTTCGACCGTGGCGACATCGCGTACAAATACCGGTACCCCGTTATCCGATTTCAACACGATATTCTGGATATCCTGCTCATTCTTAATGGCTCCCAATCCGCGGATCGCAAAGCCCTGGCCGCCGCGTGCAATCACATTACCACCGGTATTTTGGTTGTTGGCATTGATGGCTTCGATCACGTTCTGCATCGACAGGCCGTATTTAACCAGTTTTTCGGGCGAAGTAATGATGTGGAATTGCTTCAAAGGACCGCCGAAAGTAGTTACGTCGGCAATGCCCGGTACTTGCAGCAATGCAGGTTTGATCACCCAGTCCTGCAAATCGCGAAGCTGGGTAGGACTGTAACTGGGCGGTGCTTCCACCACATAGCGCAAGATTTCTCCCACCGCGGTTGACAGTGGCGCAAGCTCCGGTGCAACGCCGTCCGGAAGTTCAGCAGAGGCTAGCCGTTCGGTAACTTGCTGACGGGCGAAATAATCGTCTGTGCCGTCTTTAAACGTCAGCTGCACTACCGACAGCCCGAAGATCGTCCGGCTACGTCTGTCGAGCACATTTGGGGTGTTTTGAAGGGCCCTTTCAATGGGAACGGTAACCTGTTGTTCCACTTCCTCGGCGGCGCGGCCGGGATATTGGGCCACTACGATTACGTTGGTATCGGCGATATCAGGGTAAGCCTCTATTTTGAGCTGTGTGAAGCACCAGTAGCCGGCGCCCATCAGCACTACGCTCACAGCAATCACTACCCACCGGTTGCGAAGGCTGAAAAAAAGCAGGTTCTTGATCATGTTAAATCCACTTGTCTACATGGTTGGTGACTATAAACCCGCTTTTCACCTCTTTACGAAGCAATGTCAATGCGGATTTAACTTTTTCTTCCTCGTCTATGAAGGAAATGACCATGGGCGTTTCGTCGAAACTGAACAGGTCGTTGGGGCGGCTCAGGTGCTTGCCGTCGAAGCCGAGGCGGCCGCGGTACACCGTTGCTCCCTGCACTTTTTGTTTGACCAAAAACTGCATAATGTATTCAAATAGCGGAATTTCGTCTTTCCAGTGATCGGCACTGATGAAGATCTGGGCTTGAAGCATATCCGGGAGGGGGTTAATAGCCGAACGATAAACCTTTGAGCTGCATGACGCCCTTGGTCACTACACGCTCGCCCGCTTTCAGGCCGCTGAATGCGACGATCCTGTCGCCGATCTGGTCGCCGATGTTGACCTCGCGGCGCTCGAAAACCTGTGGTGCGGTTTTAAGGAAAACATAGTTGCGTCCCTGCACGGTCACCAATGCATCTTTATTGATACTGAGTTTTTTACCTTCACTCAAACCAAACGCAACTGTGCCGAACATCCCCGCTTTCAGCTTGCCGTTGGAGTTGTTGATGTTCACACGCAGCTTGATCATCCGGGTGGTCTGATCCACGAGGTCGGCGATGTCGTCGATGGTACCCGTGAAATCTTCGTTCGGAAAAGCGGTGAACTGAATGGTGCATTTGCCGCCTTTTTTTACCTGGCTGATGTCGCTCTCGGGTACGTCGCATATGATGTACGCGGTGCCTGCGGGCGCGGTGCGGAGCTGTTTTGGTTCAAAACCACCGGCTTTCAGCTTGGTTTCATGCTCGATAATGGCTGCACGCTCGTTGATCAGGTTGGTTTCTTCCATCGATAGCGCGGTTTGCGATTCGAGCAGGTCTTTACCGGTAGCTGCACCGTGCTCCTGCAAATCTTTAATGCGCGAAAGTTCGGTTTTGCGCTGACGGATATTGATATTCTGGATCTGGTTGATCATCGTCAGGTGTTGCAAAAGCTGGGTATAGTTGCCCGCAAGCTCGGGATTGTCGAACAGGACGATATTGCCTGAGGCGCCCTCGTTCGAACGGAGAACGGTGGCGGAAACCTTTGCAGGCGCGGTCACGTTCGCCATCAGTGCAGAGCTGGAAATCGTTTCAGTTTGGAAGAAATTCGCACTTTCGGCGAGCGGAAACGATATTTTGGTGCCGGAAGCATTTACGACCGGCGACGAATTGTCCGGTACGGGCTTGTTGGCAGCTTTGTTCTTGCAGCCTGCTATCAAAGTCATGGCCAGGCAGGTGCAAACGAGTATGTTCTTCATGATTATTGCGCGATTTGATTGATCATTCCGGATGCGTAAAGGAGGTCGATATAGCTCTGGCGGTACTGGCCGAGTACGTCGTAATACTGCTGCTGCGTATCGAGCCAGCTGCGCTGGGCTTCCAGGAAGTCGATAATCGTCGTCCCGCCACGGAGGTAAGAATATTTAACACTGTTAAGAATTGTTTGGGATTGAGTTAGTAACTGATTGAAATTCTGTAAGTTTTGCTTTTGAGTGACGTAGCTTTTGTAAGCGGTGAGGATTTCGGTCTGCGCTTGCGTCTCCGTCGCGCGAAGGGCTTGTTCCGCCTGTTGTTTCAAGACCTGTGACTTCTTGATCTCGCCCTGGTTTCTCGAAAAAATAGGTATTTCGACGGTTCCGTATACGCCCATGTAGTGTGCCTTGTTTTGGGGGTTGTAAATCAGCCCCAGTTCGGGTACGGGTAAAGCGCTCGATTTTTGCAGTTTGATATTGGCATCAGCCACGTCCATCGTCGATCTGATGGCCTGGATATCGGTACGGTTTTGCAATGCCTGCTCTACGATGGCGTCCATCCGGTCGGGGAATGCAAATGCGAACTGATCGGTGGTATCGATCTGGATCGAGTCCTGTACGCCTATGAGAAATTTCAGGTTCGATAGCTGGTTGCGGTATTCCTGCGATGCCGATTTGAGCTGAATGTCGTATTGGTTCGCGAGCAGCTCCGTGCGGGCGAGGTCGGTGGTGGTGATCACCTGGTTTTTCAGGCGCAACCGGTTGATATTCGCCAGTGAATCGACATTAGCCTTCGCCGTGCCCAATAAATCGAGCTGCTTCCGCGCTGCCCAGACATCCAGCCATTTCTGTGCAACTGTCTGAAACAGATGACGTTCCGTGTCGGCATATTGCCTTTGAGTAAGCCTGACGTTTTGCTGTGCGAAATTAATCTTGTTCTCTCTCTGTACAGGCAACTGAAAAGGCTTGGTGAGCTGCCACCAGATCTGCCGGTTTGCGCCGTTAAACCACCCGGTGTTTTCAGGGAACTTGGAAGATTGCACCAGCTGCAACGACTGGTTGTTTAATATCAGATTGGGTCGGAGCTGGGCCGTAGTAATGTCGGCCTGCGAGACGTCGACATTGAATTGCTCGCGTTTCAGGATGGGGTTATTGGACTTTGCCGTTTGCAGGGCTTGCTGCAAATTGTAGGTGGTTTGGGCCCTTGCCGACGCCATTCCCACCAGAACCAGGATGAGAACCCGCTTGAAAACTGGATAGCACATGTTCGTTTAGTTTGAATTACCTGCGGGCAAAGGTTCTCAGTCGTGCTAAAAATGGTATTAAAACTGTTTTATAAAATCATTAAAATTCGATTATAAATAAATTAGAGCGGCGTATTCGGGAGGGATTCGGGGCACAACCGATATTTGGGGGAAAATAAGTACTTTGCCAATTGTTAGGGAATAATAGTAAAACAGAACTACTATTACAATATTTCTACATGCATTTTATAGTCGCCTTCTTCCTGGTACAGTATGCTCACTCCGTGATGAAGCATACGGACCACGCATCCAAATGGGACAACTTTTTCAAGTATGCGCGCATTGTCATTTTTTCACTGATTGCGACCTACTATATAGCTAATTCGCCCGACTGGTTTGGGTGGATCTGGAACCTCGGATTACTCGGGTTGGTGCGTTTTTTTAACCAAAACGACGATTTCAAATCAATCCGGTCCACAACGCAATCGGTGCTGCCGTTCGTTGGCATATCGATGGTGAACGATTTTTTCGAGCAGGTATTTCCCAAATTTTTTCACAGTTACGAGCAGTTTTTTCAAATCGCGCTTTCGTTCGCATTCATTTTCTGTTTTGTGATCTGGTTTTACGCCCGGAAGCAGCAGAAGGTTTTAACGCAGGAGCGGGAAGAGCGGCTTCGCGAAGAGCAGATCGCGAAGGAAACGAAGCTGTCGCTCGAATATCTCGTAGCGGAACGCACGCAGGAACTGACCCAGCAGAAGGAAGAGCTGCAAAAAGCGATTGAAGAACTGAAAGCGACGCAAAACCAGCTGATACAGAGCGAGAAAATGGCTTCATTGGGCGAACTCACAGCCGGAATCGCGCACGAGATACAAAACCCTTTGAACTTCGTGAATAACTTCTCGGAAGTGTCCGTCGAGCTGTGCCAGGAACTGGAAGAAGAGATAGATAAAACCGGCATCGACGATAACGATAAGGACTATATCAAAGGTATTATCAGCGACCTGAGCCAGAACCAGCAGAAGATCACGCACCACGGTAAACGTGCCGATTCCATCGTGAAGGGAATGCTGCAACACTCGCGGGCGTCGTCGGGCGAGAAGGAGCCAGTGGAGGTGAATGCGCTCGCGGACGAGTACATGCGCCTGGCGTACCACGGCCTGCGCGCGAAAGACAAGGAGTTTAATGCGGCATTGGTAACCGATTTCGACGCGACGATCGGGACGGTCAATGTGCTGCCACAAGATCTGGGCCGTGTTTTTCTCAACCTTTTTACCAATGCATTCTACGCGGTGGCCGAGAAAAAACGGAAACTGACCGAAGCCGGGCAATTGGGCGATTACAAGCCGGAAGTCAAAATCAGTACCAAAAAATTTGATAACAAACTATATATCAGGGTTTCGGATAATGGGACGGGTATGCCCGAGCACGTGAAAGCAAAGATATTCCAACCGTTTTTTACGACTAAACCTACCGGTCAGGGAACTGGCCTGGGCCTCTCGATGAGCTACGACATCATCACGAATGGTCATGGAGGCGTACTCGAAGTGGACACGGTGGAAGGAGAGAAGACGGAGTTCCGCATTACCATACCTATTGCCTGATCAGCCCCAAGATGGACATGAAAATACTGGTTGTAGACGACGAGGAAGACGTCAAATCGCTTTTTGAGCAGAAATTCCGCCGGGAGATCCGTGGCGGCCAATTCGAGTTTTCATTCGCATTTTCGGGCGAGGAAGCGCTGGAATTCATGCAAAACCACCCTTCGGAGGTGGTGATGATCCTGTCGGACATTAATATGCCCGGTATGAGCGGGATCGAGCTGCTGAAAAAGATCCGGGCCGATCACCCCTCGGCGCCGCCGCAGGTGATGATGATCACCGCTTATGGCGACGCAGCGAACCACGATCAGGCCATGCAGCTCGGCGCCGACGATTTTCTGACCAAACCCGTCAACTTTAACGAACTGAAAGAGAAACTGCTCCTATTATGAAAGCCAAGATACTCGTAGTGGACGACGAGGCCGACCTGCAACTGCTGATCAAACAGAAGTTCAGGCGGCAGATCCGCGAACAGCAATATGAATTTGTTTTTGCTGAAAACGGCCTGCAAGCGCTCGAAGTGCTGGCGGAGCATCCCGACGTCGACATGGTGTTGAGTGATATCAATATGCCGGAAATGGATGGTCTGACGCTCCTCGTGCGGCTGGGGGAGCTGAGCCCGATACTGAAATCGGTGATCGTTTCGGCCTACGGCGATATGGACAATATCCGCACGGCCATGAACCGCGGCGCATTCGATTTTTTGACCAAACCGATCGATTTTCGCGATTTGGAGGTCACGATGGAGAAAACGCTGCAATATGTGGCGCAACTGAAAGATACTTTGAAAGCGGTACGGGAAAACGACATTCTCCGGATGTACGTCGATGCCTCGGTATTGCAATTTATGACGCAGGAGACGTTCGAAAAGTCGCTGATGACCAGCGAGAACATCGAAGGAACGGTCGTTTTTATGGATATGTGCGGTTTTACGGCTATTTCCGAGAAAGAGCAGCCGGACCGTGTGGTGAAGCTCATCAACAAGTATTTCGATGTGATGGTGAAGGAAATCATCGCCCAGGGCGGGCACGTCGACAAGTTCATGGGCGATGCGGTCATGGCCGTTTTCCGGGGCGAATATCACCTTGATCGCGCGGTGGAATCCTCGCTGGCGGTCCGTAATCATATCAACGGTTTTAAAGAGGAACTGTCGGATCAATCGGGTTACTTCCCGAAGGTTTCGATAGGGATCAATTCCGGCGAAATGGTGTCGGGAAACATTGGTTCGGCCGCGTTGAAACGGCTGGATTATACCGTGATCGGCGATGTCGTGAATGTGGCCCAACGGCTGCAATCCATCGCGAAGCCGGGGCAGGTAGTGGTGCCGGATTCGGCCTATGAGAAGCTGAAAGAGGCGTTTAAATGCAGCCTGGTCGGCGAGGTGAACCTCAAAAACAAATCAAACCCGGTATTGATCTACGAAGTGCTCGAATAGCCATGCAAAGCGAAAAGGCTGAACAATATGTGCTCGAAAAGCTGAAAAAGGGACTGGACCGTACACTCTTTTACCACGGCCCCCATCACACGCTCGATGTCGTGCAGGCGTCCGCCGAAATCGCGGCGTTGGAGAATATCACCGACGATGAGTCCCTGGCATTACTGCGGACAGCGGCATTTTACCACGACAGCGGTTTCCTGACGACCTACCAAGGCCACGAGGAAGCCGGTTGCGCGATCGCACGCGAGGTTTTGCCCGGATTCGGCTACAATCCAAGGCAAATTGAAACAATATGCGGTATGATACTGGCTACAAAGATCCCGCAAAGCCCCAAAAACGCGCTGGAAAGGGTTATTTGCGATGCCGACCTGGATTACCTCGGGCGTGACGATTTCGAGCCGATTGCAGCTACTTTATTCGAGGAATTGAAAGCCCGGGATATGGTGGAAGATATTCCTGCGTGGGATTCGGTGCAGGTCAGGTTTCTGGAAGCACATGCGTACTGGACGGCTTCGGAGCGGAAGCGTCGGGATGCCGTCAAGCAACAGCATCTCCAACACCTCAAAAATACGGCACGCGCCCTATAACTGGCGCATTTTCTCATTCTGAACGCGGATGCGCTGGCAAAGAATGCGCAGCACATTGCGCAGGATCTCATCGCGTTCTTCCATCAGTTCAAAGAAATCTTCCTGGTCTATGCGGAACACCAGCACGTCAGTTTCGGCCACGGTCGTAGCCGAGCGTGGCTCGGTGTCGAGCAATGCCAGCTCCCCGAAGATCTCGCCCTTATCGAACAATGCGAGCTGTTTGGGGCCATCATAAATCCCCACCTGGCCGGTGTAAATGATGTACATCGAATCGCCGAGATCGCCTTTGGCAAATATCTCCTGGCCGTCGCTGTAAGTCACTTCTTTCATGATCGGGGCGATGGAGCTGAGCACGTTCTCGGGCGTCTGCGCGAAAAGCTGGGTGTTTTTAAGGACGATCACCCTTTCCATTTCGGAAATCTGCTGGGTTGGTTCGGCGTGTTTCATAGGGATTCTAAGCGAGAATTTAAGGTCGGGGCGCAGGGCGAGGATGGCATATCGTTCGTGCACGGCCTCGCGTATCAGGCGCGATGAATGGTTGGCGAGCTTTTCAAGATGGATCAGGTCGGCCTCGGTAACGTCGCATTGGCCAACGGCCAGCGCGATGGTCCAGGTTGTGAACGACCGCTCCTCCTGCGAGAGAATAGTCGTGATCAGCGACAATCCGGGATCGACGTTGCCCATGTACTGGCGCAGCGCGTCGCGCTTTTTCTGGATGGGAATATTTTCGAATAATGCATGCAGTGACGGGTACAGCATACGCGGCAAAAGGCTCTCGATGAGTTCAAGCGAATTGGCCCGTTTCTCCTTGCTCGCATGCCGGATTCCCTTCCATGCACTCTGTACAGCTTCCTTATCGTACTGCATCATAAACAGGTAGAACAGCCTTTGGGCAGTCAGTTCGAGTTCGTATTCCAGCGCATTGTTCCAGGTAACATTGCTTTCGGAAGCATCCATTCCGTTGAGTAACTGCCCCGCATGGATCAATTCTTTTTCTACAAACTCAGGGATAACCTCTTTATAGTCAGATATTAATGTATAATGGCTGAGCGCTTTTAAGGCGGAGATATGGGTGAAACTATCGATATTTTCAATATG
Organism: Dyadobacter sp.; assembly: GCF_017744695.1. Lineage (GTDB taxonomy): Bacteria > Bacteroidota > Bacteroidia > Cytophagales > Spirosomataceae > Dyadobacter. The sequence continues at coordinate 254,343 of NZ_JAGIAS010000002.1, read as the reverse complement.
AATATCACTTTCCTTCCTTTTAGTATTACTGATATTTTCAGTATTAATTAAAAATTTATGCTGGTAAATATTTTTAATAAGGTTAAAAAGTATTTGAAGTATAAATTCGTGCCTACCTTTTTCGGCGGTTTTAATGAACGTCCGGATGCGCTCGCCGGTGGTATCCTGCTGTAACCATTCCTCGATAATGCGGATACCCAGGTCGCCGGAATTGATCATCGCATGGATGGTGGCCGGGGTTAAAGTGCCCGTGAGCACAAGGCGCAGATCGCGCAGCAGGGCGGGAGAGCCTACGGTCGCCGCTACCTCGATCGCGTAATTGCGCACGCGTTGTGAGCCGTTGCGAATGCAGCTTTTGAGCAGGTTTTCGTAAGAATTAATGCCCGTTACTTTCAGGCAGTCGAGCGCAGCGAGTTGGTCGCTTTCCTGCTCCGAGCCGAACAGCCTTTGCAGCGTGCCGTGGATCAACGGGAGGGCTTTTCCCGCTTCCCAGCAGCCGATGATGGTCCCCTTCACAATATCGAGGTCGCGGTGGGCGAGGAAACGGGCGGTTTGCTCCTCGTTCAGGCGTCCGTTCGCACAGGCAAGGCGTACGGCCAGCACCTGGCAGGCTGCGTCGGGTTCGTCTTCGATATACTGAATAAATGAAGCTGAGAGCTCCGGCTTGTCAAGCGCCGAGAGCGTTTGCAAAGTTTTTAACCGGACCTGAACAAACGGGTTTTTCAGGAGCTCATCGGCATGTTTGCGGAAGAGCGAAACCTTGTTCCTGGCGAGCCAGTCGATCGCATTCAAAACTTCTTCCTTGCGGTCGCTTTGCAGGTTTTCGGTAATGATCGGCAATGCTTCCGCAGGGGAGGCCATTTCGCCGCTGCGGATAAACCGCTTGCTGATCGCCGATTTCAATTCCTGCATGTAATGACGATAAGTTTTGCGGAACACAAATAACGCGCCCAACGCGAACAGCAGCGACAAGTCGAGAGTGAGGCTGATGTCGCTCCAATGCTGCGTGTAGATGATCCAGAGCATAGCGCCGGCGATAAGCATTCCCAGCGGCTCAAAAAGGCCTTTGGCGAGCGTGTGACCTTTCAAACGGGTTTTGGTGGAAAGCGGCTGGAACAAAACCAGGAAAACCGGGTCGAAAATGGTCCTCCTGACCAGCTCGAAAAGCAGGTAGGCAATGCAGTAATACACCAGCAGCGATGGCTCGTCTTTCCGGAAATAGGACGATACCAGCAGCCCCAGCGAAATGGCGATGGTCGTCAGCGGCAACAGGTACAATGTGAGTTTGATGCCGAAACGCTCCACAGTTTTGCCGGACAGCAGCATTTTAACAAATGTCGAGATCACATACGTGGCCGTCAGCAGTGAACCGACGAAGAAAATCACGTCGTGCTGGCTGTGAAATTTGTATTTGACATTAACAAAAAAGTGGTACTCGATCCAGGTGGCGGTAGCTGCAATAGCGACCATACCGATGCAGAGCGAGGTAAGCAGCTTGTTGCCGCCGAAATACTTCTGGATAATGCGGGAATCGGATTCCGTGTGGCGCGTGCGGGTGTGATGTGGGTTAGGAATATCGGTATGCCGGAACGTGAGGATCTGCGTGTAAAATGCCAGTGCGAAGAAAACCAGCGAGATAGCCAGCAATATGGCCAGCACCGAAGGCGAATGGATCAGCACCGCCAGCACGGCACCCAATGCTTTGGCAGGCATATCCCCCGAACCGATCACGCTGAACAGCCTTTTACTTTGCCGCACATCGAAAACCAGCGCGGATAATCCCCAGAATTCTAGATTGATAAGCAAATAGATGACCCGGTAGCCCACCATCACGGCAATGGCCGTAGCGACGCCGTGGCCGACGAGCAGCAGCCCCATCACGATCACGACCATGAATAGCGACGAGAGCATTGTGCCCAGGCTCAGCTTTTTCAGCAGCAGGTGGTGTTCGAAATACTCATAAATCTTCCCCGATGCCATCACGGCCAGCGCAGCGGCGATGTAGGCCAGCGGCAGCGAGTATTCGGGATGGTTTTCGAGCAGGAGCACGTTGGCGGATACATACACCAGCGTGGTACCGACATTCGTGAAGAAGTTATGAAAGAAAAAAAGGATCGTTTGAGGGTTGATGGACTTCGTGAAGCGGTTTTTGCTTAGAAATGGGATCATAGAAGTGGAATGCTAGCGTCACTTCTGTAAAGTAAACACTTATTATTCCTTTTAAAAACCCATTAGGCCGACTTTCCGGCTTTCTGAAAGCCGGAAAGTCTGAGCCTCAGCCCCGTATGATAAGCACGGAAGGGGAATGTGAAAGCCATACGCTGTGCGATTCGACAGCCTTGATCCAGCTTTCGAGGCTGATCACCATGAGGTCCTGGCTTTGCAGAAAGTCCTTTTCAAGCACGTTTTCATAGAGCATCGTCACGTTTTCAGGGGATTTTTCCTGTAAAGCATCCAGCGCCACGCCGGTCTCGACGTGCTGGCTGACTGTTTGCGACGGGTCCATGATCGTTATCCGCAGCCCGTTTACAGTCGCGAAACGTTCGGCGAATGGCAGGAGGCGGCGATCTTCCGGTGTGAACAATGGCATGAAAACCTGTTCCACCTGTTCCAGATTTTTTTCAATGAGAATACCGACCGGAACTTTCACCGACCGGATAATGTGCGTTGTGCGCTCGTCGAACACATCGGCATGGAAGAGCTTTTCTTTACCGGTAATGGTGTCAAAAAGGCGTTCCCTGCTCACGAATTTGGACGTGAAGCCCAATATTTTACCTAAAAAAGTACCCTCGAACACCGATCGCCCGACCCCGATCATGAGCATATCGAATTCGCCGTCGTTGGCTATTTCGATGATGTCGTGCTCAATGCTTTGCGAAGGTTTGAACAATGATGTGAAAGTGGTATTGAGCTCGTGGGCCTCCTCGTTGATCGGGCGGAAAGTTTCGTATTGGTATTCTTCGGTATTGACCTGGTTGAGATAGCTGCTTGGGGAGAGGTGCAAGGCCGTTATCAGTTGTTCATCAGGCTGTTTGGTAACCAGTTTGTCGGCCAGCCGGAGCATTTTGCGGCCGCCTTGCGGACTGGCGAAGGCGATCAGGATAGAGAACCGGGAAGGTTCATGCACAGGATGGAGATCCTCCCTGGGGGCAGGGAGGAATTTGTCGATCAGATCGAGTGCCGGGCCTGTCATACAGGTGGTTGCCAGCGCCATGATCACCATCATGGTAAAGATTTCGGGCGAAAGCACGCCAATATCGTACCCGATATTGAGCACGACCAGCTCCACGAGTCCGCGGGTGTTCATCAGCGAGCCGATAATGAGGCTGTCGCGCCATGATTGTTTGACAAAGAGCGCCGCTATCGTACTTCCAACAAACTTCCCGGTCACCGCAGCTGCTATGATGAGCCCGGTAACATACCACAGGTGAGCGTCGTTCAGCAGGCCTATCTGAGTTCTCAAACCCGTAAAAACAAAGAACAGCGGCAACAGCAGCACGAGCGCCACGTCCTCCACTTTTTCAATGAAAATATTGCGGAAGCGCTGGTTCGCAGGCATGATTACCCCGGCCATAAACGCGCCAAAAAGGGCGTGGATGCCAATGACTTCGGTTAAATAGGAAGATACGAGCAACACCAGGAAAAACAACGCTACCACCGGTTTGGTAAGTCCTTCGCGGTAGGCATAATGGTCGCCAATGCGTTTCAGCATCGGTTTCACCAGTTGCAACATCAATAATACGTAGCCAACCGAGAGAATGATGGTGTAGATAGCGCTCACAAATTCCCCGGCTTTCACGATGGCGATCACGGCCGCGAGGATGCACCAGGCGGTAATGTCGTCGGTGGCGGCGCAGGTGATCACCATCATGCCCAGGCGTGTACGGGAGAGTCCGCGTTCCTGCACGATGCGAGCGAGCACGGGAAATGCCGTGATACTCAATGCAATACCGGTAAAAAGCGCAAATGAAAGAAAGCTGATGCCTTCCGGTGCAAATTCGGTATATAGATACAATGCGAGCCCTACGCCGAGCGCGAACGGAAGAATAATGCTGGCGTGGCTGATTACAATGGCTTCCTGTGCTTTGGTTTTCAGCACTTTCAGGTCGAGCTCCATGCCGATAATGAACATGAAGAGAATAAGCCCTACCTGGCTGAGAAACTGCAAATTACTGAGGGAGGTTTTAGGAAAAACGAATGCGGAAAGCTCCGGGAAGAACATTCCAAGCACCGAAGGCCCGAGGAAAATCCCTGCGGCGATCTCGCCGATGACCGTCGGCTGACCGATGGCCTTGCAAATCCAGCCGAACAGGCGGGCTACGATGATGATGGTGACGATTTGGGCGAGGAGCGTGGCGAGCGGGTGGGTGAGGTTGTGCCCGAAGGTGTCTGTAAATTGCTCCCAGGATGAAGTGGTTTGCGTTTTGTGCGTAATCTGATCGGCTTTTTCCAGGAAAGTGCCCTGTCGGATAAAGAAGTAAAGCAGGGCTGCGAAAATTCCGATGGTAATGCAGTAAAAGAGTACGTTGCGAATATTCTTCATTAGTACATATGAGAGTGAAGCGCGCAAAATACTGAAATAAGCCGAAAGATGGTAGGATCAAAGTCCTACCATCTTTCCGGCGGTTAGCTCCACAAGCGATCGTGCGAACGTTTTTCGTTCCAGTCGGGTGTCGGCGCGAAGTAGGATTTGTCCTTTGGATGCAGGTGTTTTTTCACTTCCTCGTCGACCAGCTCGATACCCAGGCCGGGTGCTTCCAGCGGTACGGTGGCATAACCCTTATCGATCAGCTTGCGGCCGTCGGTGGTTTTCACCAGGCTTTCCCACCACGGCACGTCCACCGAGTGGTGTTCCAATGCCAGGAAGTTTTGCGTAGCGGCAGCGCAGTGTACGTTGGCCATAAAGCTGACTGGCGTACCCGCAAAGTGCATCGCCATAGCAATGCCGTGATCCTCGGCGTAATCGCCAATGCGTTTTGTTTCAAGCAGTCCGCCCGATGATGCCAGGTCGGGGTGAACGATATCCACGGCGCGCTGCTCGATCAATGCCTTGAAACCCTCTTTGAGGTAAATGTCCTCGCCGGTGAGTGTAGGGGTTTCGAGTGCGTCGGAAATGGTTTTCCATTGGTCGGTGTATTCCCAGGGCACCATGTCCTCGAACCACGCGAGGCGGTATTTGTCGAGCGCTTTACCGAGACGAATGCCGTTGTTTAGGTCAAAATGGCCGTAGTGGTCCGAAGACAGCGGAATTTCGTAACCTACCACACCACGTACTTCCTCCACTACTTTCGCCATTTCGTCCAGCCCTTTCGGGGTGATCTGGATAGCCGTGAAAGGGTGTTTGGTATTCGCGTAGGAATGGTAATCGCCCGCCCATTGTGAGAAGCCGCCGCCCCAGACCTTGTTGTTTACCACGCTGCCCTCGTTGTTGCGCAGCATACCGATCGAAATATCCATTTTGAGCCAGGTATAACCCTGGTCCTGCGTACGGAATTTGATTTTTTGCTTAAACTCGTTGATATCGTTCGACTCCGGGGTATCCGCATACAAACGCACTTTATCGCGGTAACGGCCGCCCAACAACTGCCAGCAAGGCACACCGTAGGCTTTGCCACAAAGGTCCCAAAGCGCCATTTCCACCCCACAAACACCACCCGCCTGACGGCCATGGTAGCCAAACTGCTTGATCGATTTGAACAGCTGCTCCACATTACAGGGGTTCTGGCCAAGTAAATGACTCTTCAGGAATAGCGCGTAACGCTCGTCGGCACCATCCCGTACTTCGCCAAGACCATAAATGCCCTGGTTGGTATCGATACGGATAATGGGCGTCCGGCCCACATTCTGTACAATGCAATAGCGCAAGTCGGTGATTTTCAATTCCGAGGGTTTCGAGGCACGACTCACTTTGGAAGTAGCTTGCGCAATGGTGTCCTCGGTCGACATCGACATGAAACCGCCCAATGCAATGCCGCCCACGGCCGTTTTGCGCAGGAAGTTCCGGCGGCTGTCTTTGGTAGTTGGATTCGCTATTTCCGCCGTAGTAGCCGCTTTTTCAGCGCTTTCAACCCTCTTATTTTCAGAAATGATTTGTTTTAAGATGTTTTTCATTGTGTTAATGCTTTAAGCCTTAGGCTATAAGCTTTAAGCGTTCGGCTGCATGTATTGTTTTCAACATAAGCAGCTTACAGCCTATCGCTTACAGCTTGTAGCAGTTTAATAATTTCTTTCCTTCAAATAATCATCCAGTTCCTTCTTCGTCATCGGCAGTTTGCCGGGGTAGTTATTTACCCAGTTGAGAAAATCCTTCTGGATCGTTTCCGACCATTTGGTATCGATTTCCCCGGGCGTGTACTTACCCTCGCGCAGGCGCAGGTGCCCGAATTCATCGCGCAAAGCCGTTACTTCCGACGTGATCACCAGTTCTTCCACCAAATGTGCCGGAATGAAGATGGTACCATATTTTTTAGCCAGTACCACATCCCCCGGAAGCACCACCGCACGGCCAATACGGATTGGCGTGTTGATGTTCGTGAGCATCATTTGCTGGATGTAGGAAGGGTCCTGGCCTTTGATCCAGGCATTGAAACCTTTGATCTCGCTCAGCCCTTCCACGTCGCGTACCGAGCCATAGAAAATTACCCCGCGTTTGGATTTGGCGTAAATGGAGTTGCCCAGGTTGTCGCCTATGAGCGTGCCGTCGGCGATTTTCCCATAGCCATCGGCCACGTACACATCACCTTCTTTGAGCACGTCGATTGGCCAGGAGTTGGTACCGCCCGTCTGGACGCGACCTTCTTTTTTACCGGTTTCCTTCACCAGGTCTTGCAAATCGGGGCGGGCGGGCATGTATTGCGCAGTTACCACGCGGCCTGTCATGGTGCTGTCGTTGTGGATCAGCTGCCACTCGCCTTCGAACTGGTTATGGTAGCCCTTGTTACGGAGCACGCCCCAGGCTTCTTCCATCGAAATGTTTTTCAGGCGGGCGAGGATCGCGTCCGAAACGCGGGGCCGACCGTCCGGCGAGCGTTCTCCCTTCCAGCCGGAGGTGTAGGCTTTGATCTGATCAGGAGTAGGGGAGATCGCTTGTGCATGGGAAGCGGCGCTTCCCAGCACAAACGCTCCCGCAAGCAAGGTTTGTTTGAGCATAAAAGAATAATTAAGGGTTGGTATTGATTGTTATTTATCCCAAAAAACGGGTGTTCCAAGCTCGTCAGGGCCCATTCTGGCAACGGCCTCCTTGTAGTTGGCCTCATTCACCGAACGTTCGAGAACAGGGTACACCAATCTCTTGATGAAATCCTTCACTGATGGGTCTTTACCCGGGTAATTGTTGATCGGAAGCGTCGGAAAGCCACTTCTGCGGAAGTTCGCCCAGGCCTCGGAACCGTTCAGGAATGAGGAGATCCAGTACTGGTTGTTGATCTGCTCCAATGCTTTCGCCGGTACAAACGGGTTGGCGGTCAGGAAAGCATCCTGGCTGGCGGTCGGGATGGTTGCGAGCACGTCGTACGTGGCCATCTGGTTCATATGCGCGCGCACGCCGGCCTCGTACAGCGCCTTGACGTCGCCCGTTGCCCATCCGCGCTGTACTGCTTCCGCGAGCAGGAGGCTGGTTTGTGAATAGGTAATGAAGAACTCCGGCGCGTCTATTTTACCGAGCGTTCGGCGGTTAATCTGCGAATACTTGAATGCAGAACCGATTTTACCCGGGAAATCGGGCGCATTGGCGATCGTGGATTCGTTGTAGCCGTAAGGCATTCCTTGCTGGCTCGCCGGGGTAGTATCCTCTGCGCCGGCAGTGGCAAGCGGGTTTCCTGGCGTTTCATATTTCACGGCGATCACACGAATGCGCGGATCGCTGGTTTCTTTCAGGAAATCGACCAATGCCTTGCCCAGGTACACGTTGCCGCGCTCGGTTCCCTGGAAATAGTTGGCCAGCGGGTGGTTGAATGTGCTGTTGAACGCGATCAGCGCATTGTCCGCGTTGGAGCTTAGCAAACCGCCATTCGCAGGATCAACAGCAACTGCCACATATTGCTTCGCCTTCGCCGCATCAATTTTGGAATAGCGCATGGCAGCGCGGAGCAGCAACGAGTTCCCCAGCTTTTTCCATTGGGCAATATTTCCTTTGAAAAACAGGTCGCCTGCCTCGATGGCCTTGCCGGCGTCCAGGGCTTTGGTACCTTCCTGCAACTCTTTCAGGATATCGTCGTAGATCACTTTCTGATCGTCGTATTTGGGCAGGTTAATACCTTCCAGAAACGCCTTTCCGGCCTCAAAGTAGGGCACATCGCCGTAGGTATCTACCAAAACCATAAATACGTAGGCCTTCCAGATCCGTGACATGTTGTACAGGTTGCTGCGGGCAGGGGTATCCTTGGTTTGGGCTATAACTGTCGTCAGCAGGTTTACAGGGCCGTTTTGTAAATACAGGGAATTGAAATTGGCATTCGAATTAGGATCGGAAACGGCATTGTGGTTACCGCCCTCGAGTACGCCTGTGTAAGGGGTATTGATCTGCTGCACGATCTGCATCTGGTAGTTCTGCGTCGCAATGGCAGAATTGAATTGCGCGTTCGAGAACAGGTAAACGGGGTCTACACTCGTGGCTAGTACCGGGTTTTTGTTCACATCTTCGAACCCTTTATCGCACGAACTGGCACCGATGAGCATTGCGAACGCCGCGGCATATATGAATAATCGTCTCATAGTTTTAATGATTGAATGGTCCGCCGTGGAACGGGGAATGGTTGAATGATTGAATGACTGAATGACTGAATTGGGAATGAGTGAATGAGTGAATGAGTGAATGAGTGAATGAGTGAATATCCCTTTCCTCCTTCATCCTTTTCCTCCGTTCTTCCCCTTTTCCGCGATTTGTCATTATAGTTTAATGTTCAAGTTCACTCCGTAACTCCGCGTGGTTGGAAGCGTATGCGTTTCGATGCCTTGCAGGTTGTCGGAGGCCGATACCTGTGCTTCGGGATCGAGGTTATCGATATACTTCTTGATCATCAGTACGTTGTTGCACATTGCGGAGAGCGTCAGGCCTTTGATGAAGGTCTTGTCGCGTACGAAGCGCGAAAGGTCATAACCTATGGACAGTGTTCTCCAACGCACAAATGCGCCGTTGTATACGAAAGGCGAAGCGAGGTTAGTACTGCGGTAAGCGGTGTAGAACTGCTCAGCTTCAACGCGTTGTGTGTTCGGTTCGCCGGTGGCTGTCACGCCTTCGAGCAATACGCCGCCTTCACGACCTACGAGCGATGGCTTCGAAAGCCCTTCACGCAGGAAGTTCAGGTTGGAGTTCGAGAGGATCTTGTTACCCGCCTTGAAATCGATTTGCGTGCCGATGCGAATGCCTTTTACATTGATGGTGTTCACCCAAGCGCCGACCCATTTCGGGATCGCGCTGCCGAAAGTGGTGAGGTTGCCCTGCTGCGGCAGACCGCCCGAAGTAACAATGCGGCCCTGCGCGTCGCGCTTGTAATCGAACCCGCGCAATGAGGCGAGTGGTTTGCCCACTTCATGTGACACGATCCCGAAAAATTCACCTGTACCGACGTCGAAACGGTCCTGTCTTTCGGCCAGTTCAATCACCTTGCTGATGTTATAGCTGCCGTTGAAGCTGGTTTCCCATGTGAAATTGTCGTTGCGTACCGGCACGACGGTCAACAGAAACTCTACGCCCTGGTTACGCAGTTTACCCACATTTACCTTGGTCTGGCTGAAACCTGAAGTGTTCGAAATGCTGACATTCAGGATCTCGTCGACGGTATTTTTACGGTACAATGAAAGATCGAGATTCAGGCGGCTGTCGAACGTCTTCAATTCCAGACCTACTTCCGTTTCTTTCACTTTCAGCGGACGGAGGTTCGCGTTCGGACTCACCGTGGAGGGCAGGTTACCTAGTGCAGTTCCATTGAATGGATTAGCATTGATCGCGTAATACAAATTGTTCGAATACGGGTCCGTATCGCCTCCCACCTCGGCGTAGGCCGCGCGGAGCTTGCCGTAAGTAAGCCAGTCTGGTGCTGTGTTGAATGCCTGGCTGAACACGAAGCTGCCGCTCACAGATGGATACAAGTAGCTGTTAGACTGCGGGTTCAGTGTGGAGAACCAGTCGTTGCGGCCGGTCACATTCAGGAACAGGAAGTTTTTGTAGGAAAACTCGGCTGACCCGTAGATTGAATTGACCTTCTTCTTGCTGTAACTGTAATTCGGGTTTTTGATCTGCCCGTTAGCGATCGTATAAAGGTCGCGCACGTAGAAGTTGGTTACGGCAGTAGATACGTTGTCGCTGACCTGTAACATCTGGTTGCCACCCAATGTGATATCAATCCCGAAATCGCCGAACGATTTGTTCGCACCAATGAGGATGTCCATATTACGTTCGCGGAATGTGGCTACATCCTGGTAGTAGTACCCATTGAAGCCGGTCGCCACTGCGCCAATCGAGCGGGTACCGGTGGGGCGGTTGTAATTGTAGGGACGGGTATAGTAATCCTGCCCGATCCGGCCCTGTACGAATAACCAGTCGGTGAAATCGTAACGCACCGAAGTATTGCCGAAGATGCGGTCACGGTGCACGTTTTCGAAACGGTCGTAAGCCACCCAGTACGGGTTATTACGGTTAGTAAAACGCGCCAGGGGCATTTCGTTGCCGTTGGCATCCTTGCGGTTTTTCAGCCAATCGGTGTCGATGCTGGTAGCCAGGGTATAAATGGTGGTGTTCGCATTCATGTCCTGGATACCGATCTGCGGCGGGTTCTTGTTGTATTCGTTGGAATAATTCGCGTTCAGTTGCGCGGAAAGCTTTTTGGTAAACTTGTAGTTCAACCCGAGGTTGAAGATTTTTTTGTGATAAGCAGAATTCGGCATGATCGCATTGGCATCGGTATTCGCGAAAGAGAGGCGGAAATTTCCTTTTTCATTGCCGCCGGATAATGCAACTGAATTGGTAAAACTGGTTCCTGTGCGGTAAAACTTTTTGATACGGTCTTTGTGGGCTACGTAAGGCTGCGTACTCCCATCGAATTGCGGCGTAGGTTTGCCGTCGAGCTTCTCGCCAAATGCAAATACACCCGAGCTTTGGGCTTCTGCGACGGTGGTAGGGCGTTTCCCAAACTCTCCCTGGCCATACTCATATTGAAAATCAGTGAAATCCAATGCTTCCTGTGCCTGGAAATTCGAGTTCAGTTCTACACCGATGCCGGTCGTTTTGCTGCCGCTTTTGGTCGTAATGATAATGGCGCCGTCCTTTGCCCGGAAACCGTACAAAGCAGCCGCGGCGGCACCTTTCAGCACGGTCATCGATTCAATATCGTCCTGGTTAATGCTTTGCAAACCATCGCCCGCATCAGAGGAGCCGCCGGTGGGGTTACCCGTGCCATTTCCATTCGAGCCACCCGCCGAAACGCTGCTGTTGTTGATCGGAATGCCGTTTACAATGATGAGCGGAGAGTTGTTGCCGCCAAACGACGACTGACCGCGGATACGGATCTTGGTAGAGCCACCCGGACCACTCGCAGGCGGCGTAACATTCAAACCGGCCACTTTGCCCTGCAAGCTGTTACCGAGGTTTGTCGTGCGGTTGGTCGTGAGTTCTTCGGTATTTACGGTGGCTGTCGAGTAACCCAATTTTTTCGCATCCCGTTTGATACCCAACGCGGTAACGACCACCATTTCCAGGTTACGGACATCAGGTGTCATCGAAATATCATAATTCGATTGATTACCCAATGGTATTTCCTGGGGCGTGTAACCCACGTATGAGAATACGAGCGTGCCGCCCGCGTCGGGAACGGCCAGCTGGAATGCGCCTTCGGTATCGGTGGCGGTACCCGCTTTGGTACCCTTCACCACAATGCTCACACCCGGCAGGGGAGCACCCTTTTCGTCGGTGACTTTTCCGGTGATATTGCGGTCGATATCGCTTTGGCTACGGATCATTTCAGGTAATGCGCTGCCGGGTTCGGCATTTTTAATGAGCACAACTTGCTTGCCTTCTATCTTGTAGGTGATGTTGGCAGATTTGAAAAGATCGTCCAGAATGTCGCCCAACGGCCTGTCGACGGCATTGATCGACACCTTTCTTTGCGATTTGATCAGTGAAGAGCTATATGTAAAACGCAACTGTGTCAGCTTGTTGAGTTTGCTCAGTACGGTCTTCATTTCCAAGTTACTGACCTGTATGGTGATTTTCTGGTTCAGAATATCCTGGGCCCCAACGGTGCCTGCTGCTGATACGCTGGCGAAGATTAAGGCAATTAATAATTGGTAAAGTGATATTCTCATAGCCCTGTAAAGTAGCCGGGATAGATGTCGGTGTTTTTTCATACTTTTGAAAGTTTTGTTCAGGATTGAAATGATGGGACAAAATGCTCCTGTATCGCCGCAGATTCCAGTCCGGGCGAGGGGAGGCGCAGGGCCGGTGATGGCGCAATCATCACTGGCTCTTTATCATTCAAAATGGGAGCAGAGTCACGGGTATGTCATAGGCGAAATCTGGGATTAAATGGTAGTTGAATTTAGTCCTGAAAAGGGTTTAGAATTTTGAAATTGCTACTTCCATAGCCTTATGTAACTTTGAAAAGATCCTGGTTGTTAATGACTTCCTGACATTTTCCTCAGTTACAACCTTTGGAGCTGATCACAACGAGACCATTTTCCATATCATAGCCGGCGCCAATCGCCTGGCATATCGCATTCAATCGTTGCTTCAGGTTTTCTTCATTAAACTGCGCGCTGATCATGCAGTTGGAAAGCGTTTCGGCCTGGTATCTGATACCGATCCCGTAGGCCTTTGCCAGCGCATCGAACACTTCGGTAACGGGCCGGTCGTCGAATACCTGGTCTTTCAGCACAACCGACTCCGCCAGTAGCACCGGATTGGCCGCAATGGCTTTTTCCAGCTTGTTCTCCTTGCGGTTGAACACCACCTGCTGGTTGGGGTTCAGGATTACCCCCGCGGGCTTGGGTCCCTGCGAGGCTTCATATTCCTGCTTGGCATACACCGACACACGCCCGGTTTTTACAGCCACCATTTCGGTGTTATCACCCTCAAAAGCCTGGATGCGGAAGCTCGTCCCGAGTACTTTGGTGACGGTTTCGTTGGTATAGACCAGGAATGGCCGTTCGGGGTTTTTGGAGACATCAAAAAACGCCTCGCCCGTAAGGTACACGCGTCGCTCGTGCGCTGCGAAATGCCTGGGATACCGGATGCTGCTGCCTTTGGCCAGTGTAGCCACGCTGTTGTCGCTTAACAGCACCGTCATTTCCACTTCGGTCGGGTTATTTTTGACCAGCATTTCACTCTCCAAAGCCAGTTGCTTTCCTTTTTCTGATGGCGCTATTGTATTATGTGTCGTGTAGTAAAGCCAGCTCAGTCCGCCGGTGAGCAGAAGTACCGCCGCAGCTCTCCAAACCGCTCGCTGGTAAAATGGCAGGCTCCCTTCGGCTTTGCGTTCGCCGGCAATGCGCGTGATCTCCGCGATTTCATGCCGGAGCATTTCGTCCGAAAGGTCATCCTTGTAAATTTCATGCACCGCGAGGACCAGTTCCCGTGCACGCGCCGCGATGCCCGCACGATCGGGGTTTTGTTGCAGCCATTGCTGCCAGTAACGGTCGAGTTCGGGTGTAGGCGCCATCACCCAGCGCCGGAACGATTCGTCCGTCGCCAGTTCCTCCACGGTAAAGATTCGGTGTAAGCTCATCGGCAAAACAAAAACATACGGTTTAGAGCATTTGCAGGCTCTTTAAAATGGTATGTCTGTTTTCAGTACCAGCATAACCAAAAAAGTCAAAAAAAATTTTGAAAAGTGATAGAAGAGGGGAGAAAGGAGGATGGAGGAAGGGGAAAAGGGAGGAATGTTATAAATGGTATTAATGTATAGAAAGTATTAGATGTTTAATTAGTTAATAGCATTTAATTTGTATTGAAATATAAAAAGTATTGTGTAGCGCTGCCGTACAGCTCGCGCAAATCTCTTGATTTGTGTGTACTATTCGCAGGCCTCCGGCCGGGCGTGTGGCAACGTCGATCCCTCAACACGACATTGCATTCCTGCCCGGCCGGAGGCCTGCGAATAGTCGGCACGAAGGTGGACCTTCGCGCCATTGCGCCATTGCGACCATTGTGAAAAAGTATTAGAGACAAAGAATCGCGTAGCGATGTAATATTGGTAGCAGCATTCGATTCGGTGTATCATAAAATCCCGTTAGGGATGTAACTGATAGCCGGCGCAATGCATGGTTGTTGCATGCCCAGGGGCATTGACGGGCATTGTGAGACACCAGAGCGACGTATATTTTATGCCTAGCGGCATTGTTTGCTTAGCGTGATCGAGGCCGGGACGGCGATTGGTTGTGACTTGCGGCCGCAGAGCGGCCTACTGTTTCTAGAAACCGGCACAAATACGGATAAACCTACTCCGGAGGAGTATCCTCGAACGGCTCAGGAGGCTCCTCCGGAGCCAGCGCGGTACATCGGTAAATGCATTTTTAAGGGTAAAGGATCGCCATTGCCGCATCGTCCGGCCGGAGGCCTGCGAATAGTCGGCGCGAAGGTCCACCTTCGCGCCATTGCGACCATTACGAAAGAGTATAAGAGACAAAGAATCGCGTAGCGATGTAATATTGGTAGCAGCTGGATATTCGGTGTATCATAAAATCCCGTTAGGGATGTAACTGATAGCCGGCGCAATGCATGGTTGTTGCATGCCCAGGGGCATTGACGGGCATCGTGGAGCACGGGGCTACCAATATTGCATGCCTAGTGGCATTGTTTGTCTAGGGTGATCGAGGCCGGGACGGCGATTGGTAGCGACTTGCGGCCGCAGAGCGGCCTACTGTTTCTGGAAACCGGCACAAGTACAGATAAACCTGCTCCGGAGGAGTATCCTCGAAACGGCTCAGGAGGCTCCGATGGAGCCACGCGGTGGCACACATCGGGCTTTTCTACAAACAGGACACCCCTCCGGGGAACTGTTACCACTAGAGCAAAGCAATACCTCTTTGAAATTGGTACAATTCGAGAGCCTATGGTCCATCGGTAAATGCATTTTTAAGGGTAAAGGATCGCCATTGCCGCACCGTCCGACCGGAGGCCTGCGAATAGTCGGCACGAAGATTCACCTTCGTGCTATTTGCGTTTCTCCTTCCTCCTTTTCTCCTTCCTCCCTTTTCCAGGCTATGACAAAAGCACCACCAGCAACCAGAAAAACTCCGCGGGTGCCCATATCTCCTTAATCTCTTTCAATGTCCGGTAAAGCAGATTGGATACGCTCTGGCGGCCGAGGCCCATGATGTTTGCGATGTCTTCGTTGTCGAGGTTTTGGTAGAAGCGAAGGTAGATGATCTCCTGCTGGCGTTTGGAGAGCAGGGAAATGATGCGTTTGAGATGGCCGTTCTGGAAGCGGATATGCTCGTCTTCGATGATATTGGTTTCGATGGACGGTGCCGATGGGTCGGTGTCGAAAATGGCTAGCTGCGGCTCATGAAAGCGTTTGAGGCGTATGCTTTCCTTGATAAGCTTGTGGCGGAGTGCTTTGAGGAGGTAGGATTTGACGAATGCGGTTTCGGAGAGAAAGTTGCGGCGTTCCCAGAGTTCGAGGTAAAGTTCCTGGATGGAATCGCGGATGAAATCGGGATCCGACGAAAACTTGGTGGCATAATTGTACAGCGCCCGGTAGTGCGTTTGGGCGAGTTGCCCGAGCGCTTCCGCGTCGCCGGCTTTGAACCGCTGCCAGAGCCTGATATTCAGTTCGCTGGCATCCGATATGTGTTCTTCGTGATTCAAATCTTTAATGTAACGGCAATGTTGTATTAAATCAATGAATTATACCAATCAAAGCGGCCGCTTGTGGCATTCTCCTTGTGAAATGGCGTAATTATTCAGTTTTGGAAATGTGGGGGAAAATAAAGCGGGGCGGTGTCTTTCCGCCCCGCTGGGAGGCCAACCGGGTTGGCTACTTAACTACTTTGAGTTTCCCCTGCATCAACGAATAATGGCCGGGGAAAGTGCAGACGAACTGATAGGTGCCGGCTTGTTTCGGAGCGATGAAATAGATCGCTTCCGATTTCTCTGGCTCTACAATGTTGGTATGGAAAAGGACGTCGTTGGTTTTTGGCACGTAATTCAGTTCCGTTCCTTTCAAACCAAGGTTCAAACCTGCTTCACCCACTGCATTGGCGGCTCCGGGCTTGGTAATGACGAGGTTATGCAGCATATCGTCGTTGTTGTTGAACACGACTTTGATTTTGCTTCCCGCTTTTACCTGGATTTCCGAAATGTCAAATTTCAAGCCCGGTACGGTACCGATGGTCACCACCTGGTCGGGGCCATTGGTCCAGCTGGCCGGCATTTCGGTGACGCGCTTGGCCGATGCGGCGGTATTGGATGCCGTTTCGGCAGTGGCCGAGCCGGATGCGGCGGCCATATGCGCGCTGTGGTCGACCGCTGCCGCTTTCGCGGTGGTCGTGAACTGGGATGCGCTGGCTGGCTGTCCGCCTGCGATCTCATTCAATGTATAGTAACCGGTTGAATGCAGGAGGTTATTGCCATCGGTCGATTTCACGCCTTCCGCTTTGATTTCGTGGATGTAGCCTTTACGCAATGCCGCCGGATCGACTACCAGACGTACGCGAAGACCGTCTTCCGAAACGATAATGCCTTTCAACGGCACCTCCTCGGTGTTGATGATCGGGCTACCGTAAGTGCGGTGGTAGCGGTAGGTGAAGCTGTTCATTTTGTACGCATCCTGCTCCGCTGCCGCTTTTTTATCGACGGGGCTGGTGAATGTGATTTCAAAACCGTCGGGCATAGAACGTACAGTTTTCATCTCGAACGGCATTTTACCGGTCCACACGAGTCGTTGGATACCAAACTCCTCCTTGCCCGTCGCTGCCCATCCGCGGCTGGTCTGTCCCACGAACATTGAGCCATCCAGGCCCCATTCGAGGCGGAGAATCCCCGACATGAAACCTTCGCGGAAAGGGAAAACGGTTCCCTGCCACACACCATTTACTTTTTCGAGGTCTACACGGGTAATGATGCTATGCCCCTGGTCGCCCACGAACATTTGTCCCGCAAACGGCCCAAATGCGCCGTTGGTAATGTCTTCCTTGAAATCTGAGGTCGAAATACCCACAAGCGTGTGCGGGAACCATACAGCTGGCGGTTTCAGGCCCGGCACTTTCTTGGCTACATCATAAAGCGGCTCGCCGGTGCTTGGAACGTCTTCGGGTGTCAGCTTCACGGGCGATCCTTCTTCTTTGCTCCAACGCAGACCCGCCGGGTTACCTGCGAAATCGCCTTTTTCAAGGTGTGTCATGCGGCCGGAACCTACCCAGTCGCCCTGGTTTTCGGTATAGAAAATATCGCCCTTATACGAGCCGAAGCCCGATGGGGAGCGTAAACCGGTTGCCCATGGCGTCAGCTTGCCATCCTGGCCGAGTTTCAGCATCCATCCACGCCATTTCGACTGGCTCGCACCGCGGCCCACCCAGTCAAGGTTGAGGGTCACCAGCATTTCGCCGTTCGGCATCGCTACCGGGCCGTAGGAATACTGGTGGTAGTTACCCGACAAGGGCCAACGCGAAAAAGAATCATACACATCGGCTACGCCATCGTGATCGGTGTCTTCGAGGCGGGTAACTTCGCCGCGCTGGGATACAAGGAAGTCCTTTCCGCGGTAATACAAGCCCAGCGGCTCGTGGAGGCCCGACGCGAAACGGTGAAACGAAGGCTTGCCGTCGCCTTTCAGATAGGGGTTACCGATCATCCAAACCTCCCCGCGGCGGGTGGAAGTAGCGAGGCGGCCGTCGGGCAGGACCTGCATGCCACCGATTTCCATTTTGATGTTCTCCGGAATCGGAATGGTGATAATGCGGTAGTAATCGTCGATTTTATTGGGTTTCGACTGCGCAAATGCACTGGTGCAGCCGACGGTAATCAAGGTAGTTAAAAGAATATTTTTCATCTATACGAATCAGATAATGAGGTTCTTACCAAAACAGTGAATAGCTCGTCGCGTTGGAAACGGGAAGGATCAGCTCCTTCATTTCGCCCGCGGGGCGAACCACCGCTTTGGCTTTTTTATCAACCTGCACAAAAAAGCGGTCGTCGATCTGGAACAATCCTTTCTCTATTTCGGTGATCTGCTTCCCGCTCGCGAGGAGCGAGTACAGAGAGCCCGCAGGCGTGCCGTCCACGCGGAATGTGCGTGAGAGGCTATTGCCACCGGACACGAGTTCGTCACTCACCGTCGCGGAACCGATCGCATAGCGAAACACAGGATAACCTTTCGGATCGATCTTGTAGCCCAGGAAATTGATATTGGAAGAGTCGGGCCATACTGTATTGGCATTGTCAAGCAACGCTATGCTGCTGCGTCCTGAGACATGTACTTTCAGTCCCGCGGGGAAGAGGAGTTGCGGTTCGCCGCGCTCGTACCACATTTCGGTCACGTCCGCAAATTGCCCGCGCCATGCTTGTACCAGCGCACCACGGTTCAAATCTACGGTGTAGTTCCAGCCGTCGGGGCTGCCAACGGAAATACAGTGTGTGCGCTTGTATTTTTCGCCGTCCAGCAGAATGAACGAGCGCACCATTTCAGGACGCATATCGGGCGTTACACTGATGTACGGTTTAGGCTCGGGCTCGGGGAGGGACGACAATGCATGCAAGTCGTACGGACGCACCCCCGATTTCTCTACGCGGATTCCCAATGCAGCCGGGCGCCATGGGAAGCGTGAGTAGTAGACCTTGAATTTGTGTTTGCCCTGCGTAAGGTTCATGGAGCCTGTGTGCGTTTCCTGCGAAGTGGCTTCACCGGATGATACCACGCTTTTGCCGTCGATATCAACCGAAAGAACGGGGCCGGAGTAAATGGTCGTGAAAATGTAATCGCCGGCCTCGGTTACGTCGATATCACCTTCGTACACCAGGTGAAATTCACGCATCCCGTTGGTCACTTCCTGCGTTAGCACGGGCGACTGGCCTTGGTGATCCAGCTTGCTATATTCTTTGGCATCCCATTTGTCGCCATATACCTTGTAATTCAGGTTGCTGATCGACAATGGTTTACGATTAGCAAGGAGTTGGTAGCCCACGTTGCGGAATGCGATGCTGCCTTTGGTCACCTCGAATGCGATAGGTTGGCCGTCGGCGGCAGTTTTGGAATTGGGGAGGTAAACCGTTTCCAGGACGGTAACGCCGTTGAGCGAAAGGGTGTTCAGGCGGGCGGAGTTAGGAATATGTTGTACCGATGCATCATAGGAGAGTTCGAGCGTTTGCCAGAGGCCTGCCGACTTGGCCGCGTTCTGGTTCGGAAACTGACCGATATAACCCGATGTCGATGCGTCCGCTGTTTTTTGTTTGCTACTGTCGGAAATCTTCACCTTCTGTCCGCCGGGCAGGATGATGTTTCCTTCGGCTCCGGGCTCTACATTGAATTCAATGTAGAGCCGCAGGTCGCTTGCTTTCAGTTTGGTGATCAGCACGGTCCCGGCATTTCCGACCAGCACGCCATCGCCGGCGAGTGTTTTGGGCTTTACCGCGCCGGAGGGGTGAATGGAAATGCCTCCTTGTATCGACCAGTTGGCGGCGGCGCTTTCAAATGCGCTGAGATCTTTGAGGGGAAGCGGAGAATAATTTCCCTTCGCTGTCTGGCCCATCACCATCGCCGGACAAGCCAGAAACAGCAGGGAGACTTTCTGAAACAATTGATGCATTGGAATCGATTAAGTGTATTGTTTACAATTAAAAAGCGAAGTTCGGTATTTTTTTTTCTATTATATCTGGAATTGTATGAATTTTTTGAAGGGTTTTGGGACATAAGAAAGGGGTTATGCGGGCTGCTCAAAAGTTTAACAATGATGAATATATACTATCCCGCGTATAGCGGCTAGGGTTGACTTCGATGATGCGGATGGCAGTCGAAATGGGTTACCGGATGTTGGCTAATACGGTTTGAAATAGTCCTCTTCAAAGATTTTTATGCATTATTTCAAAATCACAATATGCCTGTGACTGTTTCTGAGGCCCCATTTCTGTAAAATGCTTAGATACAGTCCGGTAAGAGAATATGTGGTTGCTTTTTTTATAAATGCGTTTTTGTAAATTTAAAGGGGCACGACGTGGGCGCGCGATCGCGGCGCTTGTGTGGCGGGAGTGACAGGAGTGGTAATTCATGAAATTTCCAAGCATTGATCAGTAGTCAGTACCGGCTATCCGGGATGTAACCCAAGCCGCTGGATTTGTTGATGTTATGTTAATAAATACTTAACATGACAAACTGTAATTAACCGGATTTTTGCGTTTTCCAGGGCGGATTTTGCCTGTTGCATTTCTTTTCTCACCTATAACAACCTAAGTGCTCATGATCAAAAAATTTTACTTATGCTTCCGGCTGAGTATTTTCAGAAGAAGCGCGTACACCGGGCTTATGCTCACGGGGCTGCTCTATTGCCACGCGGGCATCGCGCAGTCGGTGGTGACCGGCCAGGTGACTGCCGACGATGACAAGCTGCCCCTTGCCGGAGTGAGTGTGATCGAAAAAGGAACTAACAATGGCACTGTAACGGACTCGAACGGAAAGTACCAGATCAGCGTCAAAGGGGCGAATGCGGTGCTGACGTTCTCGTTCCTGGGCTATGTGTCGCACGATGTAGCCGTAAATGGCCGCTCAATCGCGGATGTTGTACTTTTTACGGACCAGAAGCAGTTACAGGAAGTGGTTGTAACGGCCCTGGGTATTAAGAAGGACGTTCGTAAGCTGGGCTATGCGGTGCAGGAGCTGAAAGGCGAGAGCATTGTTACCGCGCGTGAGACCAACATTGTGAACCAGTTGGCCGGTAAAGTAGCCGGGGTGACGGTCGTTGGAAGCCCGTCGGGTATCGGCGGTTCTGCCCGCGTGACGATCCGGGGAGAGCGGTCGGTGGATTTGAACAAAAACCAGCCGCTGTATGTGATCGACGGGGTGCCGATCAGCAACTCCATCACCGGCGGTTCAGGCCAGGGTAACCTGGAAGTCGATTTCGGGAATGGCGCAAGCTTTATCAATCCGGATGATGTCGAAACCATGAGCGTACTGAAAGGGCCTGCGGCTGCGGCGTTGTACGGTTCGCGGGCCGCCAACGGGGTGATCCTCATTACGACCAAATCGGGTAAGGGCAATAAGGGCATCGGGGTGGAGGTGAATAGCAACACCACTTTCGAACGCGCATTGAAATTGCCTGAATATCAGAACAAATACGGGCAGGGTAACGGTAACGGAGGCGATTTCGCGTTTGTGAACGGAGCCGGAGGCGGTCTTACGGACGGTACCGACGAAGGCTGGGGGCCTGAATTCAAAGGCCAGAGCTACCCGCAGTACAATTCGCCGCGCACACTGAACGGACAGGTAATTCCTTTCCTCGGTGGCGACCTGAATGCCCCGGCTGGAAGCGTTATTACGCCAACTCCCTGGTTACCAGACGTAGATGGTTTGAAGAACTTCCTGCGCACCGGTCGCACACTGACCAACAATATCGCGTTGATCGGCAATAACGACCAGGGGAGTTTCCGCTTGTCGTATACCAATCTCGATCAGACAGGTATCGTGCCCAATACGGATTTGAAGCGGCATACCGTCTCATTGAGTGCGGGTTACAACCTCACCAAGAAGTTTTCGGCAAAAACATTCGTGAGCTATATCAAAAGCGCAAGCGGCAACCGCCCGTCGATCAGCTACGGTACGGAGAGTATTATGTACCTCTTCAACTGCTGGCTGCCACGTTCGGTGAAGGTGTCGGATATGGAACGTTTATGGATGAACGGTCTGGAAGGACGGCGCCAGTTCAGCTGGAACTACAACTACCACGATAACCCTTACCTGACGGTTTACGAGAACACCAACGGCCAGGATGTGAACCGCATTATCGGTAATGTGATCCTGAAATACGATTTCACCGACTGGCTGAGCCTGCAAGTCCGTACCGCGACCGACTGGGGCAACGAGCGCCGTGAATACCGTCGCGCGTTCAGTACGCAGCGTTTCCCGTTCGGACAGTACCGCGAGGTGAAAGTCAACACCGAAGAGCGTAACACCGATTTCCTTTTGTCGTTCAATAAGGATATCAGCAAGGATTTCAATGTATCGGCGACATTTGGGGGTAACCAGAACCGCCAGAGCTCGATTTACGACGAGGAAAATGCGGGTCAGCTGAACTTACCGGGTATTTACAACCTCACCAACTCGCGCATTGCGCTGGTAGCGTCGCAAAGCAAGGTAGGCAAGCGTATCAACAGCTTGTACGGTTCGGCATCGGTGTCGTTCCGCAATTACCTGTTCCTGGACATTACCGCCCGTAACGACTGGAGTAGCGCATTGACGCTCCCTACGGCCTTGAAATCGTTTGGTACGGAAAACAACTCGTATTTCTATCCATCGGTAGCTTTGAGCGCCGTAGTGAGCGATATGGTGAAGCTTCCCGAGGTCATCTCATTTGCGAAAGCCCGCGCCAGTTTCGCACAGGTAGGTAATGATACCGATCCGTTTACATTTACCCAGGCATTCAATCCGAGCACACCTTTCGGAAGCTCGCAGATTTACGGTGAAACGGATCGTTTGGCGAACCTGAACCTGAAACCGGAGATCAGTACGGCCTATGAAATCGGTGCAGACCTGCGTTTTTTCAAGAACCGGGTCGGCCTGGATTTTACTTACTATCAGAGCAAAACCAAAAACCAGATCCTGCAAATCCCGCTTTCCTCGACGACAGGCTACAATGGCCGTTTTTTCAACGCGGGTGAGATCAAAAACTGGGGTTTTGAAACCATGCTGAATGTAACGCCGGTGGAAATCAACGATTTCAAATGGAATATCGGCGTCAATTTCTCGGCCAACCGAAGTAAAGTACTCGAACTTTCCGATGGTATCAACAACTTCGTGATGGCGAGCAAAGGCGTGAGCATCGAGGCACGCGTAGGCGAGCGCATGGGGGATATGTACGGGATCGCATTCGCGCGCGTGCAGAACACCAGCGCTTCGTTGCCCTATTATGACGCAACGGGTCAGAATGTAGGCCAGATCGTTTATAAAGACGGTCGTCCGGTACCTACTACCAACGTTCAGAAAATGGGTAACTACAATCCCGACTGGCTGGCAGGTATTTCCAATCAGTTCAATTACAAGAATGTGAAATTCAGCTTCCTGTTCGACGTTCGCCACGGAGGTAAGATCTTCTCTGAAACACAAGTGGTTGGTCGCGAGGGTGGTATCATCAAGGAAACCCTCGAAGGCCGTGCGGACGGCTACGATCTGAGCAAACCGGGTAACGGCGTGATCGGTGACGGCGTGGTACAGAACGCAGACGGTACTTTCAGCAAAAACGATGTGAAACTCACTGCACGCGCATGGCATACCGCATTCACCGGTGGCCGTAATATCGCCGAAGGGGTAATGTATGACGCGTCGTTTGTGAAGCTTCGCGAAGTACAGCTGGGTTATTCGATCCCGAACCGCCTGTTGGGTAATTCACCGCTCAAAAACATCACGGTTTCATTCGTGGCCCGGAACCTCGCATTGTGGTCGAAAGTGCCGCACGTAGATCCTGAAACAATGGCTTACAATGGCGGGACTGCATTGCCGGGTATCGAATACATGTCGATCCCTTCCAGCCGCAGCTATGGTTTCAATGTAAGTTTCAAACTGTAAAATCTCAATTGGAAGACAATGAAAAAGCTTATTCCGATATATATCATGGCAGCGCTGACCTTGTCGGCGGGGGCATGTACCAACGACTTTGAGGAAGTTAATACCAACAACAACGTTCCGAACGACGTCACGCCCGATCTGCTCCTGGCAGGCGTGATCCGGAACATGGTGAACAGCCAGGTCAACGACGCCTGGGGCATTGGAAATATCGTGGTGCAGCACCACGCCAAAATCCAGTTCGTAAACGAAGATCGCTACCTGTGGGGCCAGCAAAACAGCATCTGGGACAACGTGTATGGCAATATGCGTAATGTTAAAAACATCCTTGACCGGGTTGGTACCGACGATGCGAATGCCTACAAAGGCATCGCGCTGATCCTGAAATCGTGGATGTTCGCACTGGCAACCGACGCTTACGGCGATATCCCCTACACGGAAGCGACAAAGGGCAAGACCGATGGTGTTTACCTGCCCAAATACGACACGCAGGAAAGCGTTTACGCGGGTGTCCTGGCAGATCTCAAAACAGCCAACGATATTCTCGCTAACAGCTCAACGGCGGTCTCCGGGGACATTCTTTACGGAGGAGGCACCGGTTCATTGATCAAATGGCGGAAACTTGCGAATTCGCTTCGCCTGCGCTACCTGATGCGTATCTCGAAGCAGAAGGATGTGAAGGCCGACATGCAGGCTATCCTGGCAGACCCGGCGAAAAACCCGATTTTTGAAGGTATTCAGGATAATGCGGAACTGAAATACCTCGCCGCTGCCCCGAATCAATGGGCGTTGTATGGCGCACGCGTTGGTTCGTTCGACGAGTTCCGTGTGAGCAAGACGCTGAGCGACCGCCTCACCGCATTGAAAGACCCGCGACTGATGGTTTTTGGTCGTCCTTCGCAATCGTCTGTAACGGCTGGTAAACCGGTGATCGAGGGTGTTCCCAATGGCCTGGGCGATGTGCCTGCGCTGAACTACAATGGCGGCCCGCAAGGTGTTTCGCGTGTGGGTTACACCTTCGCATGCCTCGTGTGCAATGATCCCGGGCAGGCACCGCCGGATCCGGCAGCACCACGCGGAATTATCATGAATTATTCCGAATTGCAGTTCATTCTCGCTGAGGCGAGTGAAAAAGGCTGGATTACGACCGGTACCGCGGAAGGTTATTACACAAAAGGTGTCCAGAGCAATTTCGATTACTGGAAGAGTGTAGTACCGTCGTCGTACGGCATTAACGTAACGCCCGATCCGTCTTATTTTACGCAAACTGCTGTGGCTTACACAGGTACCAGCGCTGAAAAACTGGGCAAAATCGCATTGCAGAAATGGATTGCCTACTACTTCAATGGTCTGGAGGCTTGGTTCGACTGGCGCCGTACAGGCATGCCGGAGATTAAGCCGGGACCCGATAACCTCAATCAGAACCGCGTGCCGGTACGCTTCATTTACCCGCTCTCCGAACAATCGCTGAACGGTGCTAACCGCGAAGAAGCGGTAAAACGTCAGGGAACCGACGATTTGAATACGCGGACGTGGGTGGCTAAGTAAAGGAGAAAGGGAGGAAGGAGGAAAGGGAGTCATGTGTTGTCATGTGTTGTCAGGTGTTGTGCAATTGCTATTGCTTTTGACTGCTTAGAATCACACAATACCTGACCAAACCGGACTACACATGACTAAATCTCCCTTTCCTCCCCTAAAAAAATCAATGCGCTTCCAGCCAATTCGCGCCAACACCGATACCGGTTTCCATTCTCACGGCCATAGGGATCGCATTTCGCATTAATTCGTCTACTTTTTCTTTCAGCAGATCGATCTCGCTTTGGTGCGCGTCGAAGACCAATTCGTCATGCACTTGCAGGATCATGCGGGATTTGAGCTTTTCGCGGATCATCCAGTCGTGGATGTTAATCATCGCAACCTTAATCATATCGGCCGCCGAACCCTGGATCGGGGCGTTAATGGCGTTTCGTTCGGCATAACCGCGGTTGGTCTGGTTACGGGAATTGATATCCGGCAGGTACCGGCGGCGCCCCAGGATGGTTTCAACATACTCACGCTCGCGGGCATCGTTCACGACCTTGTCCATATAACCCTTTACGGCCGGGAATTCCTCGAAATAGGCGCGGATGATCTCGCTCGCTTCCCCGCGCGGGATGCCCAGGCGCTGCGCGAGACCGAATGCCGAAATGCCGTAAATAATACCAAAATTGACCATTTTAGACTTCCGGCGCATATCCGAGGTCACTTCTTCCAGCGGTACCTGAAACACCTTGCTGGCGGTCGTGGCGTGGATATCGCGGCCCTGGTTGAAGGCCTCCGTCATGCTCGCATCGCCGCTGAAAGCCGCCATAATGCGTAGCTCAATCTGCGAGTAATCCGCCGAAAGGATCTGGAAATCGCCCGAATCAGGTACGAATGCCTTGCGGATTTCCCGCCCGCGTGGTGTGCGGATCGGGATGTTTTGCAGGTTAGGGTTGGTGGAGCTCAAACGGCCGGTTGCTGCGACGGCCTGGTTGTAGGAGGTATGAATGCGACCGGTGCGGCTGCTTACCATCGCTGGCAACGCATCCACGTAAGTCGATTTGAGTTTCTGTAACTCGCGGTAATCTAATATCTTACGTGCAATGAGGTGATTTGCTTCCAGATCGGAAAGAATTTCTTCTCCTGTTGCGTACTGCCCGGTTTTGGTCTTTTTCGGCTTGTCGATCAGCTTCATTTTCTCGAACAGGACCTCGCCAAGCTGTTTCGGGGAGCTGATATTGAACGACTGTCCGGCGGCCTCGTAAATCTCCGATTCCGTCTGGCGAAGGTCGGATTCCAGTACGGCCGACATGTCTTTCAACGCATTGATATCCAGCCTTACACCGGTATTCTCCATGGATGCCAGCACTTTCGTCAGCGGCATTTCGACTTCATGGAAAAGTTTTGCTGCATTCACTTTCGGCAGCTCACGACTGAAAATTTCATTGAGCTGGAAGGTAATGTCAGCATCTTCCCCGGCATATTGGGTAATTTCCGGGATCGCCACATCGCGCATATTGCCCTGTTTTCCTCCTTTTTTGCCAATGAGCTCAGTGATCGACACCGGTTCGTAATTCAGGTAGGAGGCGGCCAGGATGTCCATTCCGTGTCGCTTATCCGGTTGCAGCAGGTAATGCGCAAGCATGGTATCGCTCAGTTTGCCACGCACTTCGATGCCGTAATTTTTCAGTACCAGCAGGTCATACTTGATGTTCTGGCCGATTTTTTCAATGTTTTCATTCTCAAAAACACCGCGGAAATACTCGACAATCTCCTGTGCTTTTGCCTGGTCGGCGGGTACGGGAATGTAAAATGCTTCGCCGGCGAGGTATGAGAACGAGAGGCCGACCAGTTGGGCATCGGTGGTATCGAGGGAGGTCGTTTCGGTATCGAAACAGAACGCCTTTTGTAAGCCCAGGTAATGCGCCAGGCTGGTCATGAGCTCGGGGGTGTCCACGGTGTGGTACCGGTGGAAGGTATTGGCAATCGTCTTTTTGGAAGTCGGAATACGGATACCCTCGGTGTCTTCGGTGAGTTCGCCATCTGCGAGGTCGCCGCTGACAACCGCCGGTTGCTGGCCGATTTCTTCTGTGGGATTGCCGAAAATATCGAGTTGGCCTTGGGCGCTCTTCTTCGGCGCGGGAGCCGCGCCGGTTCGTGTGGTCGGAGCAGTAGTTCCGCCCGAACCAACCGAGCCCCCGGTCGCGAAACCGCCCAAAACGCGTGTTTTCAGGGTTTTAAATTCCAATTCGTCGAAAAGTTCGGCGATAAGCTCTGCATTCGGCGCACAGATCGTCAGGTCCTCCGCGTCGAATGGCACAGGCACTTTGCAATCGATCGTCGCAAGCTGCTTGCTCAGAATAGCCTTATCGAAGTTCTCACGTACTTTTTCTCCGAGTTTTCCCTTAATTTCATCGGCGTGTGTGATCAGATTTTCGATCGTGTCGTATTCCTGGATGAGTTTCTGGGCCGTTTTTTCGCCCACGCCCGGAATGCCCGGGATATTATCGACGGCGTCGCCCATCAAACCGAGAATGTCGATAACCTGGTCGATGCGCTGGATTTGCCAGCGATCCAGTATCTCCTGCACGCCCAGTACTTCGGCACCCTTACCGAAGGATGCAGGCTTGTACATGTGTATGTACTGTTCGACCAATTGCCCGTAATCTTTATCGGGCGTCATCATGAAAACCTCGAAGCCTTCCCGTGATGCTTCTTTGGCGATGGTACCGATGATGTCGTCGGCCTCGTAGCCGTCCATTTCGAGAATAGGGATGCACATGCCTCTTAGCAGGCGCTTCACGAGCGGGATGGCCACGGTAATGTCCTCGGGCTGCGCCTCACGCTGGGCTTTGTAAGCCTCGAACTGCACGTGGCGGAAGGTAGGTGCCGCGGTGTCGAATGCAACGCCGATATGGGTAGGTTTCTCTTTTTGCAGTACTTCGAGCAGTGTGTTGGTGAAGCCGAAAACGGCACTGGTATTCAGTCCTTTTGAAGTGATGCGGGGCGCCTTGATGAACGCGAAATGCGCCCTGTAAATCAAGGCCATAGCGTCCAGAAGGAATAGCTTGTGAACGGGTTTTTCCATGAGGTAAGTTTATGATCGAAACTCAAATATAATGCAACTACCGCGACGGAAAGGGTTTGCCGGCGCTTTTTTGTGGATTTGCCTGAGAAGTATTGTTAGGGGATTACTATTGGTATTAATTAAAAGTTTTGAACAATTTAAAAGAATGATACTATTCGAGCAGCCCCGGGCTTCGAGGATGTATTGAAAGTTCAGTATTTCAGGTATTAATTTAAAATATAAAAAGTATTAAAAGGCTTATATCTAACATTATTATTTACTTATTAAAAGTATGATTAGATTAATATTTTAAATACTTTCTCAAAATATTATAAGTATTATATATTTTTCATCAAAATAAGTATAGAAATAATTGAAAGTGAGATACTTATAATAAGTTAAGGTTTATTAAAAGTATTGTACTAATAATACTAATTATAGTTCTGGTTAATAACTTAATGTATTGAAATACAGTCATCTATAACCCCGTCCTGCATATGAAGAAAAATTTCTTACTTTTAACTGTTATCATTTTTTCGTGTAACCAAAACAAACCCGTGAAACAAGCATATCAATGGCCGGGGGCCACACCTCCCGTAGCAGTAATGAAAGACCATGAAACCGGAATGCATGGCGACAAACGGAATGACGAATACTACTGGATGGGCGACTTCTTTCGGGAAGGGCCTGATAGCGATAAGGTCGTTGACTACCTGAAAGCCGAAAATGCCTACACCGATACGATGATGGCGGGCACCGCGAAGTTTCAGGAAGCACTTTTCTCCGAGATGAAGGGGCGGATCAAAGAGAAGGACGAGTCGGTGCCGGTGTTCAGCAATGGGTATTGGTACTACACCCGCAGCGAGGAAGGGGAGCAGTATTTTAAATATTGCCGCAAGAAAGGTTCGCTCGAAGCCAGCGAGGAGATCCTGCTCGACGTCGATAAAATGGCGGAAGGTCATGCATATTATTCCGCGGTGGGCTTTAATGTAAGCCCGGACAATAAGCTGCTGGCTTATGGGGTCGACACCGTTTCGAGACGGCAATACACCCTTTACATCAAAAACCTGGAAACCGGCGAGCATTTTGCCGACAAGATTTACCCGGCAAGCGGCGGTTCGGAGTGGGGGAATGATAACAAAACGCTTTTTTACACGGCTACCAACCCGAAGACGCTCCTGAGTGAGAAGATTAAGCGCCACACGCTTGGTACGGATTCGAAAAAGGACGTGGTGGTTTACAATGAAAAGGACAAGAGCAACTACATCGGGGTGGGGAAGACGAAATCGGACAAATACATTGTGATCGCATCTTCGGCCACGATGTCGTCGGAATACCTGATCCTCGACGCGGACAAGCCGGAGGGCAAGTTCGAAGTGTTTCAGCCCCGGATGAAGGATGTTTTGTACGACGTTGACCATCAGGGGGATAAGTTCCTGATCGTGACCAATAAAGACGCGCTGAATTTCAGGCTGATGGAAACACCGGTGACCCAAACGGGCGTCGAAAACTGGAAGGAAGTGATCCCCAACCGCGCGGATGTACTGCTCGAAGGTATCGATGTTTTCAAGGACCATCTGGTGATCACAGAGCGAAAAAACGGCCTGTTGCAGCTTCGTATCCGGAATATCCGTACGAATAAGGAGCATTATGTGGATTTTGGCGAGCCTGCTTATACCGCATACGCCGGCTCGAACCCGGAATACAACAGCTCGACGCTGCGCTACATTTACACCTCGCTCACAACGCCAAGCTCGGTGTATGACTACAACATGGAAACCCGTGACAAGGAGCTGAAAAAGCGCCAGGAAGTGGTAGGGGGCTATAATCCCGAGGAATATGTCACGGAACGTTTGTATGCCACCGCACGCGATGGCGTGAAGGTACCGATTTCAGTGGTGTATAAAAAAAGTACGCCGAAGAGCGCCGAAACGCCGCTTTTGCTCTACGCATATGGTTCATACGGGAACAGTATGGACGCGGCGTTCAGCAGCACGCGCCTGAGCCTGCTCAACCGCGGGTTCATATACGCGCTCGCACACATACGAGGTGGGCAGGAAATGGGCCGCCAATGGTACGAGGACGGCAAAATGTTCAAGAAAAAGAACACGTTCAACGATTTTATCGATTGCGCGGAATACCTCATCAAGGAAAATTACACTTCCAAAGGGCATTTGTTCGCTGAAGGCGGAAGCGCCGGCGGCCTGCTCATGGGGGCGATCAGCAATATGCGTCCCGACCTGTGGCGCGGCATCATCGCCGATGTGCCGTTCGTAGATGTGGTAACTACCATGCTCGACGAAAGTATTCCGCTCACTACCAATGAGTTCGATGAATGGGGTAACCCGAAAAACAAGGATTCGTACGACTATATGAAATCCTATTCTCCCTATGATAACGTGGAGAAAAAAGCATATCCGAATATGCTCATTACGACTGGTTTGCACGACAGCCAGGTACAGTATTTCGAGCCTGCCAAATGGGTAGCGCGCCTGAGGACCCATAAAACCGACCACAATGTGCTGCTGCTAAAAACGAACATGGAAGCCGGCCACGGCGGAGCATCGGGGCGGTTCGATTATTTGAAGGAGATCGCGCTGCAGTTCGCGTTTATGTTTGCGCTGGAAGGCATTAACGAATAAAGTTTGAACGCCGGGGGGCTAAATTTTGAATGAGTGAATGAGTGAATAAATTTTGAATGATTGAATGAATGATTAAATGAGCCGCCGTGGAACGGGGAATGAGTGAATAATTAAGGAAATGCGTGGTTGAAATGCCGTTAGGCATGTAATATTGGTAGTTAACCGTTATTAGTGATGTTCGGAAATGCCCTTGGGCATGTAACAACAGCGCACTGTAATCGCCAATGCGATGTTGTTACATCCCTGACGGGATTTTGAAACGTCTTGCCATTGGATTTACTACCAATATTGCATCGCTACGCGATTTTTACTGTCAATTCACTCATTCCCCGTTCCACGGCGGCTCATTCAATCATTCAATCATTCAATCATTCAATCATTCCCCGTTCCACGGCGGCTCATTCAATCATTCAATCATTACGCCCCAATCGCCTGCTCCACATCCGCAATGATATCGTCGATATGCTCGATACCTACGGAAATGCGCAGCTGGGTAGGGAGTACGCCTGCCGAAAGTTGCTCTTCGTCAGATAGTTGAGAGTGGGTAGTAGATGCCGGGTGGATGATGAGCGTTTTCGCATCGCCTACGTTGGCGAGGTTGCTGATCAGTTTCAGATTATCTACAAAATGCTCGGCGGTTTTCTTGTCACCTTTCAGTGAGAACGACAGAACGCCTCCAAAACCCCGTGTAAGGTACTTTTTGGCCAGCTGGTGGTACTTGTTCCCTTCCAGCCCGATGTAGTTTACGCTCTCCACTTTCGGGTGTTTTTCAAGCCATTGCGCGAGTTTTAATGCGTTTTCTGCAATGCGTTCTACCCTTAGCGACAGGGTTTCAAGCCCTTGCAGGAACAGGAACGAGTTGAATGGTGATAGAGACGGGCCCCAGTCGCGCAGGCCTTCCACGCGGGCGCGGATGATGAACTGGATATTGCCGAATGGCCCGCCAATACCGAAAACATCGTTCAGAACAAGCCCGTGGTAGCTCGGCGAAGGCTCGGTAAACTGCGGGAACTTGCCGTTGCCCCAGTTGTAGGTGCCGGCGTCGACGATCACGCCGCCGATGGAAGTACCATGTCCGCCAATCCACTTCGTAGCCGACTGCACCACCACGTGTGCCCCATGTTTGATAGGCTGAAAAATCGCCCCTGCCGCGCCGAATGTGTTATCGACGATCAACGGGAGGTCATACTTCTTTGCAAGCGCTGAGAATGCCTCAAAATCGGGTACGGAATAGCTGGGGTTACCGATTGTTTCGAGGTAGATGAACTTGGTCCGGTCGTCGATCAGCTTTTCGAAGCTGCTCACATCGTCGCCATCCGCGAACCGCGCTTCCACGCCGATGTTTTTGAAGGAGTTTTTGAACTGGTTATAGGAACCGCCGTAGAGAAAGGAGGTGGTTACGAAGTTATCGCCGACGGTCGTGATGTTATTGATCGCCAGAAATTGCGCCGAATGCCCCGAACCGGTTGCCAATGCCGCCACGCCTCCTTCCAATGCCGCCACACGTTTCTCGAAAACGTCGTTGGTCGGGTTCATAATGCGGGAATATATGTTGCCAAACTCTTTCAGTGCGAACAGGTTAGCAGCATGCTCGGCATTGTTGAACACGTAGGAAGTAGTTTGGTACAAAGGCACGGCCCGTGAATTGGTAACTGGGTCGGGCTGTTGTCCGGCATGAAGCTGCAAAGTCTCAAATTTCATTTGGTTAGAACGTTTAAGGTGGATAAACTCCAAATGTATCAAACTAAATGATATTACTCTATGAAATTTATAGTCTTTTGCTTGCCGGATAATAAATTGGATTTTGATAAGGAGACACTAGCCTCCGATCAAGCTGAGCAGATTGGCACATTGTACGCTAAGTTCGTTGAGCGTATGGGCGTCTGTTACGCGGCCTTCCGTGATTTTCGCTTTGACATTCGGAATGGACAGCGCGGAGGCGTCGTTCTTTTTGGTGCCCAGGGCAGTCAAAGTAAGCAACAACGAGGCCAACGCATTGTTTCCGCCCGAATTGAGCGGCGAGGCACTGATGGCCGACACGGGCTTATCGTTGAGGTCGCCTGTACCAACCGTCCAGTCCAGTGCGTTTTTGAGCGTCCCGGGTACTCCGAACGCATATTCCGGCGTACAGATCACCACCGCGTCGGCTTTTGCAATGGCAGTTTTGAATCGCGTTACTGCGCCGGTATCAGAAAGGCCCGGACTGAAATGGTCAATTTCGTCCAGGCCTTCGAAAATTTCAAAAGTGATGTCGGAAGCGAAAAGGCCTCCCAAGGTTTTTAGGATGATGGTGTTGGTGGAATCGGCGCGCAGGCTGCCCGAAATGCCCAGTATGTGAATGTGTTTCATAATCAGCATTACAAAAACCGTGCGCTGCGGGTTTCCGGTGCTGCCAATTTATTTAGCCATGACATTATAAAAATTGTAATCGGTCATAGGCGCGTCGGTGAAACCCAGGTTGCGGCCCATGGTGATGATCTGCCCGCGGTGGTAGGTGGTATGGTTCACGACATGCATGATGTATTCGAAGTTGGGAAAATTGCACTGGAACCACTGGCTCACCACAAGCGTCTCGTTTTGGATTTGCTCAACAGTGAGCGTTTCAACGTATTCCGCAAGCTCCTGAGATTGCGCTATAAGCGTATCAAATGTCGAGTCAAGATCTCCATCGAAATCCTGGCCGCTATAATTGCTCGCGGGATTAAGGATCGACAGCCAGTAACGCTGTGTTTCAAGAATATGGATGAGCGTCAGCCGGATGGTTGTAAAGCTTGATTTCAGCTCCGTTTCGAGGATTTCGGCCGGTTTTGTGCGTAGCCA
The DNA here is from genome assembly GCF_017744695.1 of Dyadobacter sp. Classification (GTDB taxonomy): domain Bacteria; phylum Bacteroidota; class Bacteroidia; order Cytophagales; family Spirosomataceae; genus Dyadobacter. The sequence goes on along the minus strand of NZ_JAGIAS010000002.1, from coordinate 220,594 downwards.
GTTCACCAATGTGCAGTTGGCCCAGTGGTTGTAATCTGCGAAATTTTTCATCGCATAAGCCAAACTTTTTTCTGCGGTCGGAATTTCAATTGTAGCTGACATATCTTCTTTGTTTAAGTGCATTACAAAGAAAACAGATGCCTGTGACAGCCCTGTGTCAGTAGGAATCATCAGTGGTTCAAATTTTCCAGAATTTTTTCAGAAAGCTGTCGCACGATCGTTTTGAGCGCCTCCGGCTCCATGATGCATGCCTCGGGGGCGATCATCATGTACCACCGGGCAAACCCTTCGAGCGATGCACTGAGGAAGGTCATTTCAATGTAGTCGTCGTGCTCGATCTCCGAAGCGAAGCCATAATAGCTTCGTTGCTCGCGGATGTAACGCGCCACGCGCTTCTCCACGCGCACACGCACGAGGCGCATATTGTCGTTCTCCCAGCTGTCGTGCATGAAGTCTTTCAGCGGCGCATGCTTATGCTGGAACGGACGCTCGGTCATGTCGCATTGCAGGATCCGGTCGGAGCGGAAATTGCGGTAATCGTTACGGAGGTGGCAGAAGGCAATGGTGTACCAATAATTGTTTTCATGATAAATGCCTACCGGCTCGATAACGCGCTCCACCGGCTCGGTGGCGCTTAACGCTACATAGAGGATTTTAGCAATCTTGCGTTCCGAAATGCTATTGAGCAGGATATCGAGCGTATTGCTGTTGGGCTGGTGAAATGCCCGCGGGCGGCTCCGCACTTCAATGTGGTTTTCGAGGTTTTCCACCATCGATTTTTCGGTGCTTCTCAGCACGGCTTTGATTTTGTACATCGCCGCCTGGTAATGCGATTGCGTCGAAAAATCGGTGAACTTCTCCATCAGTTTTTCGGCTGTGATGAAGGTACGGGCTTCTTCCTTGGTGAACATAACAGGAGGCAGGCGGTAGCCATCCATAATGGAATAACCTACGCCTGCCTCGCCTATGATGGGAACGCCCGCTTCCGCGAGCGAGTTGATGTCACGGTACACCGTCCGCAGACTGATCTCGAAGCGTTCGGCCAGGTCCTGGGCTTTGACAATTTTGCGGGATTGAAGCTGGATCAGGATGGCTGTAATGCGGTCGAAACGGTTCATGAGTGTCGGTGAAGAAATGTCCGGCACAAATTAAGTTTAAAGAACCGGTTCTCTCAAATTAAATGCTTCCGAAATCAATTGAAAGGATTTGATACGGTTTTCAAACGTATCCGCCATGGTCGATACCATCACCTCGTCTGCTTCAAAATCCACCGCCAGTTTTGTCAGTTGCTCTTTCACCGACTCCGGCGTGCCCGAAACGATCCGTCCGCTGTTGTATTTGATCCGGTCCAGTTCGCCGAAATTGAACTGGTATTTCCGCACCGTTTCAGGGTCGGGGAACGGCCCGAATTTACCGCGTTCAAACTCCACCAGCACGTAATCCATCATCTTACGCATCAATGCTGCCTTTTCTTCTGTTTCGGCGCATAAGGTGAATGCGGAGATGATCACTTTGGGCTTTTCGAGCTGGTCCGACGGACGGAAATTGCGTTTGTATTCTTCCACCACATCAGGCTTCACAAAGCCGTTGATGAACTTTGCCACGGCCAGGCCCATTCCGAAACGGGCCGCGATATTGCTGCTGCCGCCGCTTGAGCTCAGTATCCATTGCTCCGGAATGGTCGTCGATTGCGGCGTGGCATAGATAAACCCGCGTTCGGTGCCGGCTGTATCCCTGAAAAAATGCTGTAAATGTTCGAGCTGGCGTAAGTAGCTGCTTTCGCTGAAATCGTTGGACGGGTTCAGGAGCGAGGAAGTAATGCGGTCGGTGCCGGGCGCGCGGCCCATGCCGAGGTCGATGCGGCCCGGGTAGAGCGTTTCGAGCATTCGGAAATTCTCCGCCACTTTCAATGCGCTGTGGTTAGGCAGCATGATCCCGCCCGATCCGACGCGGATATGGCTCGTGACATCAGCCAGTTTGACCATCAGGACTTCCGGTGCGGAGCCGGCAATAAAGGTAGAATTATGGTGCTCGGAAACCCAGAAGCGGCTGTAACCAAGTTCCTCGGCCAGCTTTGCGGTAGCAATGGTTTCCTGAATGGCCTCACTAACGGTCGATCCGTGTCTGACGACGGATTGGTCGAGGATACCCAGTTTGAAATGCTTCATACGATACATACGTGATTTGGAGCATAACACGGCCGGGCCCGTTTGTATTCATTCGGGAGGCTTTAAATGTCCTTTCTGCAAGTATAGTAACGTTCGCCGGCGGGGTAGGGGAGGCTAAGGTACGCGGTCCCAATAGGTACTTCTGCCCAGCAACGGTATGCCCACGTAGCTCCGTACTTCGAGTTTTTCCTTGCGTAATTTAATCAGGCAATTGTAGGTTTTGCCGCTCTTGGGGTCGTACATTTTGCCGTTGTCCCAAACGTCTTCGCTAAAGACGAAGTTATTTAGCAGGTTCACATGAAGCAGGTTCCGGGTGCGGAGTTTCTCATTCGAATTCCGGGAATCCTTCCGGGAAGTTTTGCCATCGGCTTCAAAGAGGTCTTCCGCCCAGAGCAGGCGGCCGAAATATTCCTCCCCGTTTTTATAGATCTCGATACGGGTATCTTTTTCTTCGTTGATCCACTCGCCAACGATCTTATCCGCGATGATAATTTGTGATCCGGCTGGGTTGAAACTCACGAAAAAAAATATAGTAAAAAGTATTTTATACATTCTAGTGACGTCCGTCGGGCTGGTTGATGGTGTTTTGAGAATCTTGAAAATATGCAAGTTTTTTATTTCTAAAACTTTACAGTGTTAATTATTGTAAAAATGGAAACAGCGATATTTGGCCAAAATCGACGATATTTATCAATGGTTTTATATTTAACAATGATAGATTTCATACTTAACGTTGTTAACTCAACTCCGTTGGCTACCATGTGCTTTGTTCAGTCCAATTATTTTGGATCGTTGGTGTGACAATATACGACAGTTCATTCAATTACGAAACAGAATTATTCCAAGATGCGCCTCGCAGGTATATTGTACCGTCGGCTGCCCGGCTGCTTGTGGAGCGCTGTTTCTCATCCAATACAGCAAAAGTTATTCCGCATAAGAATTTGTATCCAGCGGTGATTTTGTTCTTCTCCATGGAAAGGTACCGGCGATTTGCGGCATTGTTTTTTATAGAACTAGTTCTCTTTTTGCATGAATGTTTGTAGAATTGGATATAAACTACACTTGCCTATGCGTAATGTCCAAGCGCCTGTGCCTGACAATGAAATGGAGCGTCTGCTTGCGCTCTCTGAGTTGGATATCGACTATTCGGATCATCAGATCACATTTCAGGACTTGGCCAAGCTGGCCGCCAAAGTAACAGGTACCAGGATCTCGCTCGTGAATCTCCTCGATTCGCTTACTCAATGGACCATCTCGAACTACGGTTTCGATATCGAGCAAATGCTTCGGGAAGATTCCGTTTGCCAGTATACCATTATGGAGTCCGATCATTTTGAAGTCGGCGATTTGAGCGAGGACGAGCGCTTTAAGGACAAGGTGTATGTCGCCGGTGAGCCTAATGTGAAATATTATTACGGCATACCGCTCAAAACGGGCGACGGATTGCATATAGGTGCGTTGTGTGTGCTCGACCAGGAGCGCAGGACGCTCGAACCCGAGAAAATAGAGCTTCTGAAAATCATTGCCGACGAGATTGTCGCCCGTCTGAAAACGCACAGGGTATTGGAAAGTTTGAAGTCCAGGCTTCTGCAAGCCGGGCAGGCGCAGAAAAAGGTAGCGCATGACATCCGGGGCCCGCTGGGCGGGATCGTAGGGCTTGCGCAAATTATTCGTGACCAGGGTGAGCAAAACCGGATGGACGAAGTACTTGAGTTTATTAACCTGATCCATAAAAGCGGTAATTCCATCCTGGATCTGGCCGAAGAAATCCTGGATTCTCACAGGGAAAAGCCAACGGGCACCAGTGCACCGGGGGCGTCGAATGGCCAGGGTTTCACGCTGATGATCTTCAAGGATAAGCTCGAAAAGCTTTATGGTCCGCAAGGCAAGCACAAAAACATCCGCTTCACGGTGCAAACAAGCCCATTGACCGAGAATATCCACTTTTCGAAAAACAAATTGCTCCAAATTACAGGCAACCTGATTTCGAATTCGATGAAATTTACGCCTCCCGGTGGTGAGGTGGCCGTCGAACTGAACTTGCTGATCGACCAGGCGAGGCCTGTGCTGCAAATTTCAGTACGCGATACAGGTGTAGGGATGAGCGAGGAGAATATACGGGCGATTCTCTCGGGGAATGCGTCGTCAACCAACGGAACTGGCGGCGAACAAGGTTTTGGGTTCGGGCTGGCATTAGTGAAACACCTGGTCGACAGCCTGGGCGGAAGGATCAACATTACTTCGGAGCCTGGTATCGGCACCAATTTTGAGATCAGTCTTCCGCAGAATATCTATTAACCCCGGTCAGTGGTTCCCGCGCATTTGCATTCCAGCCGATCCCTTGCCAATTTTGTCCTCTTGTTTTACCTGGAAATTGAAATTTTGAAACTCTATAAAGGACTCGTTGCCGCTACTGTTGAGGCATTGCAGGATGTTTTTATCAAAAACCGGCAGGCCGACCGCGTCGTTGAGCAATTGCTGAAATCCAATAAAAAATGGGGCGCTCGCGACCGCGCTTTCATCGCCGAAAACGTGTATGAAATGGTACGCTGGTGGCGGCTGGTGAAATACGTCGCCGAAGTAGAGAAGGCAACGGAGAGCGAAGATTTCTGGCGGCTGGCAGGCGCCTGGCAACTGATCAAACCTTTGCATTTGGACGGGCATGAGGCCTTGGATAGTTTACCGGAATGGCCAGAATTTGAGCATGTAGATCCACAGTCGGTCATGGAACGGTATCGGGAGGCGCTGAAAACCCGCAAGATCGCCCAATCGATACCGGATTGGATCGACCAGATCGGTGAATCGGAAGTCGGGGAGGAGTGGCCTGCCGAGCTGGCGGCACTTAACAAAACCGCTCCGGTGGTTTTGCGTGTCAACTCACTGAAAACGGATATTGCCGCAGTGCGGGAACAGCTGGGTTTCGAGATCACCGAGACTATCGCCGGCGTTCCGGAGGCATTGGTACTTAAGAAGCGGATGAACGTATCGGGGCTGGATAGTTTCAAAAACGGCTTTTTTGAGGTTCAGGACGCCGGTTCGCAACTCATCGCGCCCTACCTGGATGTACACCCGGGCATGTCCGTGATCGATGCCTGCGCGGGGGCAGGAGGGAAAAGCCTGCACCTGGCCGCATTGCTTGGCAACACCGGCTCGATCCTTTCTATGGACATCGAACACCATAAATTGCAGGAACTGGAACGCAGGGCCTCACGAAATGGCGTCACCAATCTGACGACCATGCTCATCAGCTCCGAGAAAATCATTACTAACCTTGCGGAAACTACCGACCGCCTGCTGCTCGATGTCCCGTGTTCGGGATTGGGCGTTTTGAGAAGAAACCCGGACAGCAAATGGAAGCTTAAACCCGAGTTTCTGGATAAGATCCGTAAAGTGCAGGCAGATATCCTGGAAAACTATTCTAAAATGGTCAAGAAAGGCGGAAAAATGGTGTATGCGACGTGCAGTATCCTGCCTTCGGAATCGGAGGAGCAAGTACGGGCATTTACGAAGCGCCACAAGGCCGAATGGCGGTTTGTTTCGGAACACCGTACCTCGCCGGCGCGCGAAGGTTTCGACGGATTCTATATGGCGCTACTGGAACGGAAATAGCATTATGCCGCCGGTTGAACGGCAAAATACCATACCCAGGCGATCAGGAAGAGCTGCATCGGAATGCGAAACCATAAATAGGCCGGGCCTTTGCCGTCATAGGTGCCTTTCTGGTAATCGAGGTGGCGATTGGCGGCGTAAATGTTAGCGGGAAGCAATGCGACGAAGAACAGGATCAGAAAGATACCTGTCGCGTATCGTGCAGCCGGGAAAAGCAAAGCGATCCCCGCCGCGATTTCCATCAACCCGGTCAGCAGCACCATGGCTTTTTTGAATGGAACAAATGGCGGGATCATCATCGCCATCCCTTCCGGGAATTTGAAATGGCCTAATGCGGTGAACAGGAGCATGGCACACATGGCGATATTCCCGCTTAAAATGTAGGCCGGTTCGCCCGAACCGGCCCAGGTAATGCCGAGGCTTGCCAAAAATGTGGCGATCAGAATAATGAGTACTGGCATAGTTGATGAATGTGTTTTCCCGTGAAAGCGAGAAACACATTCAACTAGTTCCCCGGCAGGTCACTTATGCACGCTGTGCTTCCACCAGTTTCTTGATTTCGACAAGGATCGGGTTCCAGCCTTCGCCATTGTTGTAGGAATCCTGGTACCGTTTCTCGCCTTCCGCCACGGTGCTGTAATCGCCCTGCGTGACCTTCAAAACAGTCTTTTCTCCTTGCGGAACGAGGTCGTAGGTGACCTGAAGATAGTTTTCGGAGATGTCGTCGATGTTCGAATGCGGATCGATGGTGGTGTAGCGGAGGAATTTCCCGGGGGTTATTTCCAGAACTTCCCCTTTGACCCAGATAATCTCTTTGCCTTCGTGCTCGCCTTTCCAAAGCAATTCGCTACCGACATTCCAGTCGGAAAGTGCCTCACAGCCAAACATATACTGTTTTGTCTGTTCAGGATTTACAAGCGCGTCCCAGACGTGTGCTGCGGGCGCATCGATGGTAATTTCGTTTTGTATGATTAATGGTTCCATTTGTTTGAATGAACCGCCGTGGAGCGGGAATGGGTGAATAAATTTGAATAAGTGAATGTCAGGGGCGGTCAGGTGTTGTCAGGTGTGGTCAGGTGTAATCAGGTATTGTCAGCTATTGTTTTGGAAATAGCTGGTGACGGTCCTGACGATGTCCGGCCAGGCTGTGCTATCCTTGACTACACCTGACTATCCTTGACTACACCTGACTATACTTGACCACACCTGACCACCCTGACCACCCTGACCACCCTGACCACCCTGACTAAATTCCCGACGGCAATATTACGCCCCGCCAGCCAGTACCGGATTGCGTTTTACGGATTATTTCTAACCGAAAAGGGAGTGATGCCGAATTTCTTTTTGAAGGCATTGTTGAAATGCTGAGGCGTTGCGTAGCCCAGCTGCGTGGATATTTCGGCGGCTGTTTGCTGGGTGTCCAGCAGGTATTGTTTGGCGAGTTGCAGGCGCTGGTCGGTGAGATACCCGAAAATGGTATTGTTGAATGTCTCCTTGAAACCCTTTTTCAGTTTATACTCATTCAAACCTACATGATGCGCGATTTCCGAAAGATTGGGCGGACAATGTACGCGTTCGTTGATCAGGTCGCGGACGGCGATAATTTTCTCCTTGTCGGTCTTGGTTTTGATGAAGGGATCTGTTTTCCGCTCAGAGGCCTCGCAGGCGTCGGCGCACAGCACGAGGAGCTCTATGCTTTTCGAAAGGAGAAACAGCTTTTTTAGGCTTTCGGAATACCTGCAATGAATAATCTGCTGAATTACCTGCTGTATCGGCGAATCGATTGTGCCCCAACTGTCGGTCAGAATGGCACTTTTACCAAGTATAACAGCCTCCGAAAAGCGTTTGAGCGCGTCGCTGGCATTTTGGGTAAACTGGATGAAGATATCCTTGGGAAACTGAATGCCGAAGGTCTCGATTTCGAGGGTCTTCGCCTGAACAGTCATTTCAAACTCCCTGGAATACATGATGTTATGATGCCCGCCGACGAGGTCGAATGTTTTTCCGAGCTGATTATAGGTAAACATATAATCGCCTTTCAACCCAAAATGCATGCGTACCACGTCGATATTGGCGCTTTTGGAATGGAAACCAGACAATTCCGTGAACCGCGAAACCGCATGCCCGAGCAGGATGCCGTCGCATTGCCAGGTGGTGCCGGTCATATGGCCCTTGTCGAAACTGCGGGTCTGCCTGTCTTCCATGGTCGGTTACTTTTTTCGGTTGGCGAGCCAGACGATCGAGTTCACCAGGAACTGGTTCTGTGCGTCGTTATCAAAGGTAAATGATAATTCCTTGTTCGTTTTATTCTCGTAATCGATATCGTTATGCCCCATATTCATATAAACCATTTTATACTTTTTATTGGTCCACGCGACGGGATAGTAGCCGCTGTGCCAGATCTCATGCTGTTTGGGGCCGGTACCCAGCGGGAAGCTTGACGGATCAATCGATAGAAGAATTTGAATATCAGGATTTTGGGTTAAATCTCTTTCCCAGCGGTACCATTCGTTGGGCGAAGCCTTGAAAGTACTGCCCAACCCCTTGGTAGCCGGGCTTTGGGCATTTTCCACTTTCAAAACCGCCGAAGTGGGGCGCCAGGTATTGCTTTTGTACTGTCCCGAGCTCAGGAATTGCTCATGATACCAGTCCCAGTTTTGGGGGTAGGCCGAGGGCGTTAATGCGAATGCGGCGAAATGAAATCCGATCCATCCTCCGCCATTCTCCATATACTTCTGAAATGCAGCACGCTGTTCCGGTTTTTCCGGGCGCGTGTCGAGGAAAAGCACGACCTGGTATTTAGACAGGAACTCGGCATTCAGATTGTCCCAATTGCTGGTGGAATCATAGGTGAACCCGTTTTTGGCACCTAGTTCGGGTAAACGTTTGTGGGCTTCACCGACAAAACTGATGTGCGCCTGGTCGTTTTTGCCGGTGAAAAAGGCAACCACTTTAAATTTGGGCTTCTGCTGGGCGGATGCCTGATGCGGGGCGGATAACACGGCGAGCACAAGGGCCAGGACGGCCAGTGGCTTTCCGAACAGGTACTTCATGGGATAAGGGGCTAGGTATGAGGATTAAATTACACCAAATATAAACGGTAAAATGCGTACGTGGCTTCGTCGCTAATTTTAGTTTTGAAAACCGTGAATATCCGCTTTATTTGCCGTTTCCAATTTCATTAGTAATCATGAACTACACCCTTATTGCACAACAGGCGGGCGTCAGCGACAAGCAGGCGAGAAATACCATTGCGTTATTCGAGGAAGGCGCCACGGTGCCCTTTATAGCGCGGTACCGCAAGGAAGCGACGGGCGGACTGGATGAGGTCCAGATCGGCAGCGTCAAAGAGGCATGGCAGAAGCAGCAGGAAGTCGAGAAACGCCGGGAGGCCATTTTGAAAAGCATTGAAGAGCAAGGTAAGCTCACGCCTGAACTGAAAAAGAAGATAGAAGGCGTGTTTTCGATGACCGAACTCGAAGACCTTTACCTTCCGTATAAACAAAAGAGAAAGACCCGGGCGACCATCGCCATCGAAAAAGGTCTGGAACCGCTTGCCAAACTGATTTTTGAAGGCAAAGAACGCGATCCGGAAGGTAAGGCAGCCGCATTCCTGAACGAACAGGTAGCGAATGCCGGCGACGCGTTGCAAGGCGCGAGAGATATTATTGCGGAATGGATCAACGAAAACCAGGAAGCACGGACGAAAGTCCGGTACACATTTCAGCGCGGGGCCATCATCACTTCTAAAGTCAAGAAGAAGAAAGAGGAAGAAGGGGCCAAATACCGCGATTATTTCGAGTTTTCGGAGCCTTTGGCTAAAATACCTTCACACAGGTTGCTCGCGCTGCGCAGGGGCGAGGAAGAAGGCATTCTGAGCGTCGACATTTCGCCTGATGAAGACTTGGCGCTTGAAGCGTTGGATAGGTTGTTTATGTTTGGCACAGAAGCCTGCAAAGACCAGCTCGAACTGGCGATCGGCGACAGCTACAAACGGTTGTTGAAGCCGTCGATCGAAACGGAATTTGCCAATTTATCCAAAGAAAAAGCGGATGTGGCGGCGATCCAGGTGTTCACTGAAAACCTCCGGCAATTGCTGCTGGCTTCGCCGCTGGGCCAGAAAACGGTGCTGGCCATCGACCCGGGCTACCGCACGGGTTGTAAAGTGGTCGTGCTGGATGGCCAGGGCAATCTCATGGCAGACCATGTCATTTATCCGTTCGACAAACCTTCGGAAGCGGGTGCTCGGATCAGCGAGCTGATCCGGAAATTCAAAATCGAGGCGATTGCCGTGGGTAATGGTACTGCCGGACGCGAGACAGAAGACTTTGTGAAGAAGCTGCTGGACGGCTCCGGGCAGTCGGCGGAAATCGGGCTGTTTATGGTGAGCGAGCAGGGTGCGTCTATTTATTCGGCTTCGGAGGTCGCGCGTGAGGAGTTCCCGGATAAAGACGTGACGGTCCGTGGTTCGGTATCGATCGGTCGAAGGTTGATGGACCCGCTGGCCGAGCTGGTGAAAATCGATCCGAAGTCGATTGGAGTGGGACAGTACCAGCACGATGTGGACCAGAATTCATTGCGAAATGCTTTGGACGTAGTCGTAGAAAGCTGCGTGAATTCCGTAGGGGTAAATCTCAACACGTCGAGCAAGCATTTGTTGCGCTATGTTTCGGGTCTCGGACCCGCTCTGGCGCAAAATATCGTGGATTTTCGGGCCAAAAACGGAAATTTCAAATCGAGGCAGCAATTATTGAAAGTTCCCCGCCTCGGAGCGAAGGCGTTTGAACAGGCTGCGGGCTTTTTACGCATAGAAAACGGTAGCAACCCATTGGATAACAGTGCGGTACATCCGGAGCGTTACGAGCTGGTGGAGCAAATGGCCAAAGATGCCGGCGCTACGGTGAAGGATTTGATGCAGAAACCCGATTTGCGCCGTCAGATTAAAATTGAAAAGTATGTGTCGACAGCAGTAGGCCTTCCTACTTTGAAGGATATTCTGGCCGAGCTCGAAAAGCCCTCGCGTGACCCGCGCGCGGAAATGAAGAAGTTCGAGTTCGACGCCTCGGTGCGGAAGCCGGAAGATCTCAAGGTCGGGATGATCCTCCCCGGGATCGTGACGAACATCACGGCGTTCGGAGCGTTCGTGGACGTCGGCGTGAAACAGGACGGGCTCGTCCACGTTTCGCAAATGGCAGACAAATTTATAAAGGACCCGAACGAAGTGGTGAAGTTGCAACAGCACGTTACGGTCAAAGTGACCGAGGTTGATCTCGGCAGGAAGCGGATCGCGCTGTCAATGAAACTTTGAAAAATACAAAACCCGTTGGAGTCGGTTCCAACGGGTTTTGTATTTAAATACCGTTAAAGGACGTGCAGCCTTTCTTCCTCCACAACCCTTTTCAGATCGTGCAGCACGTTCAACCAGTTGCCCTCCGCTTTCACGACGGCATCCTCGTCTTCCAGGTTGTCCTGGGTCACTACCAGCGTCGTATTCTCATGATAGTCCGACAGGTGGAAAGTCACATGCGTATAATTATCCTCAAAATCCTCAGTGCCCGACAGCGGACTCCAGAATGAGTAGCTCAACTCGCGTTCAGGCGTGATCCTCAGGATTTCGCCCTTATCGACATAATGCTGGCCATGCCATTCGCCTTCAAAGGTAATGGGGCTTCCGATTTCAAAATCCGAGCGCATTTCGGTACCGTGAAAATACTTTTTGACGAGTTCGGGTTCTACCAATGCCTTCCAAACCGCAGAAGGGCTTGCATGGATAGAGATGGTTGTGGTTGCAAGCTGTTTTCTGTTCATGTTATTCGGAGTTAGTACTGTGATAAATGCTGAGAAAACTATGCCAAAAGACTCGGGCGCAACACAAACCACGCCCGGATTTTGATCGTTGGTTACACATTTAACGTATATCTGGCCAAATGAGTTGATCTGCGCGAGCTATATTTTACACAATAGATGTCCTTCTCCAACATTTTGAGACTTAGAAGTTGTACTGTACGCGGGCGGTGAAAACGTCGTCTGAAACATCACTTTCATACCCAGCCAGCGCCGATTTCTCATTCCGCACGAATTCATAATAGAATACGAATTTCAGCGACTCGTTGGCCATGTACACATAGCCCATTCCCAGGGTATTATAGCGAAGATCGGCCCTGCCGAACCCCTTATCGGCCGATATTTGCTTGCCCGAAACCTTCGTATTCGGGTCGTACCAGTCATATTTCAATACAAACTGGTGATCCAGGCTGCCGAGGTGTTGCAGGAAGTAAAAATACGCGCCGTCGAAACTGCGGGTATAGAGCGGGTCTTTAATGCCATTTGTAACGGGATATGTACCCGGCGTCTCGCTCGTTCCGAAAGTGGCGGTCTGCTTACCTTTGATATATTCTGCCCGGAACTCAGTTTCACCTTTCCGGTTGGGAAATGAGAGCTGGAAGTCCGCACCGGCGTAATTACGCGGTCTGGTCTTGTGCAAATTGACGGCCGCTGAATCGCGTACTGCCTGATATTCGCCTCCGAGGCGCACCGTTTTATACAGAACCTCGGACTGGCTCACAATACCGCCGGCATAGCCCGACACCGCCGCCGACAACGTGGCGTTGCCCAGCGCGCGGATGTTCGTCGGTTTAAGGCTGAACCGGCTGATCACGTCTTTGTGGCTGTCGTAATCCATCGGGCCCGACATCCCCTGGCCGTTGAAAACGCCGACGTCGAATTTGAGCTTCTGGTGCCATTCCTGCGTTTTACGACTGGTAACGGTAAGCATTACACCGATGTCGCGCTCGGTCTTCATCAGGATCTGCGACATGCGCCCGCGCTCGGGCGACTCGCGGTTAGCGGACGAAAGGTTCACTTCATGCCCGAAAGGGCGTGCGAACATCCCGGTAGTCAATGCGAATATTTTGAACTTGTTCTCGTAAAACCGGCCCCAGAAGTCGCGGATGGCCACACCGCGTTCGGTACCGTCAAACTGGAACACGAAATACGAGGTAGGATCATTATTTTTGTTCAAGTGCGCGTAGTCTACACGCAGGCGCCCACGGCGGAGCATAAAGCGGTTGTTTGAAAGGCCGGAAAAGTTTCCACCCGCGTAGGTTTCGGCACCTTCTTTGGAGATGACCTGGAACTGGGGTTGAATATATCCACTGATTCTCACGCGGTTATAGCGCTCGTAAATGGAGAGCATGCCTTTTCCCATCTGGTTTGTGGTATCCACAAGGTCCATAAGGAAGCGCTGGGCAAAAAGGTTGGAATGGCTTAAAAGTATAAAAAGTAATAATAGGCCGGCAACACGGAACTTCATCAGGTATATAATTGGTGGCTGTAAAATAGGGCTACAAAGAACCTTATTTTCCCTTAATTATTTCAGCCAGATCCGATAGTTTTTCTTGCCAGTGCCTTTTCATCGCGTCACGGTCGGCCGCCCTTGGCAGTTTTTCATGGTGAAAGCTGATGACGCTTTTGCCTGCGCTCTTGCTTCTGCTGCCTATCACGCGGACCTGTAATGTGGAATTGTAACGCCAATACTCGGGTTTCCACGTCATACGGAAATGCGAGCCCGGGTCGAGGACGGTAATGGTACCGCTAATCCCGTCCTGCGTCTTGAACGATTCGCCCATACCAACGCGGCCATCGACGAGCAGGCCGAGCCAGGTCGACAGCCCCTCTTCCGAGGCAATCAGTTCCCAGGCTTTTTGCACTGGGATGGGGAAGGTCCTGGAAACTCCCGCCTCATAACCGGACAGGAGCTCCCCCAGCTGCCGTTGCCCGGTCACTTCCCGGTAACCGAGCGCGATTTTTTGCCGGTACCAGGCATTTTCGACGTGGTCTCCCAGCAATGCAACAATGTCCTTATGGGTCCTTCCGTCGGATTTGAGATTATCGAGCCATTCAATCCATTCCGACCAATCGCGTCCGGTTTTCTCTTTTAATGTGTGTGATGACAGCTTGGCAAGTTCATTTGCCGCTGACAATGTTTCATTTGTAGCCATGGTTTTGACAGGTTTTAGGAAGGCAAAATTAGTCAAAAATCAGTCTCAATGCGGTGCGCGATCAACTGGCGGGCGACTAAGGTGAAAAAATGAGTAGCAGCAGGCACAGCGGCTATAAGCGGTTGGCACTAATTATTTTCCGGTTTAAATAATTGTAAATCAATGAATTTTGATTGTATATATATTGTACTTTAAGTACTTTTTCACTTATATGAAATATAATAAGTATTTAAAGTTTTAAAAGTATAATACTGCCAAGGATCATGAAAGTATAATATGTTTAATACTTTTTAAAATATAGAATGAATTAAAAGTATTAAACGGGATGTGAACAAGCGACTAATCATAAGAATAAAAAGCCTGATACTATGCATAAATATGAAAAGTATCAGGCTTTTTATAATATTTTATACACATTATAAGTATACTATTAATATTACTGTTAATACTTAAAATATGTATAAAAAGTAATATTAGTAGGATACTGGCAGGATATATTGTATGCGAGCACCCTATGATAAGTATGCTCCTAATATGCGGCGGTAAATCGCTTCCGGATGAAGTTACCTTGTTCGATTTCATCGACGATCGCGACAGCCGTATCGTCTACCGACAACCTGCTGTGATGATGCTCGTCGAACACCGGTGTGTCGAGTGCGGTGCGGTATTTGCCTGTACGTTCACCCGGATGCGCGGGGGACATCTCAATGGCAGGGCTTAGAAAAGTCCAATCGAGATCTGTTTCCGTTTTGAGGAAATTAAGGTAGTCGCGGGCAGCTGTGGCACCGGCTTTGTATGCCTCCGGGAAAGTGGGGGTATCCACGAGCTGCAATCCCGGCTTGATTTCCAGACTTCCCGCGCCGCCTACCGTGAGGAAACGTTTGACACCTGCCTGCTTCACACCTGCCTGAATGGCCTTGGCACCGGCAAGGAAATCATGGTAAATGTTGGGATTCGTCCAGCCTGCGTTGAACGTGCTGATCACCGCGTCGTGGCCCTTTACGGCGGCGGCAACCTCGTCTGCATTTGCCACGTCAGCGGCTTTGGTGGTAACGAGCGCGTTGCTGGTGTCGATTTTGTCGGTATTGCGGGCAATCGCAGTAACCTGGTGGCCGCGCGAAACAAGTTCTTTCAAAACGTGGGTGCCTACAAACCCAGTGGCGCCGATCAATGCAATTTTCATAAGTATTTGTTTTTGAGATGGATATTCTTATCTGAAATAATAAATGTTACAGTTTTGGTTAAAAAAGATTAGTCGAACTTTTTACAAAACTCTGCCAGTGATACTTTTCCCAGGCTGGCGAGCAAGGTCTTTTCCGCATCGTCATAAAGGCTGTCGAGGTGGTCGTTGATCTTACGCCCAACAGGGCAGGCCGGGTTAGGGGAGTTGATTCCTTTTCCGAGCAGATCCTTCTGTTTTACAGCTTCATACACCTCCGACATGAAGATATGGTCGGCAGGCCTGGCTAGCTGGCTTCCGCCCGATTTTCCTTCCTTGCTGCGAACGAGGCCACGCTCACGCAGGTTACTGAGTTCTTTCCGGACGAGCACAGGGTTGATATTGATGCTCCCCGCCAGGTATTCCGACGACGTCCATTCGTCCTCCGAGAAGGTCAATAATGTCAGAATATGCACCGAAATGGCAAAGCGACCGCTGTTCATACTGTAACTTTTATTATTACAGTACAAAGGTGCGGAACGTTTGGGAGAAATGCAAGCGGTGGGGGAATTTTTTGGAGAAAAGGGAGGGACGGGGAGGAAAGTGTCCCGTCCTCCTTCCTCCATCTTCCTTCTTCCCTTTTCCCTTCCTCTTAATTTCCCTGCCCGAAAGCCGGATTATTCTTGTCAAACCACAACCGTTGGCTGTTCAGTGTGGCGGCGGTGCGATCGTTGGGTGTAAATCCTTGCTCTGTCTGCGCTTTGAGCCAGTTGGCGTTGTTGGTGCCCAGTGGCGGTTCGTCGACCCAGTAGCGGCGCGGAATGGCCTCGTTAAACGCGTCCCTGGGGTAATAGGTGGAGTTGTTTTTGGGATAGCCGGTCCTGCGCACGAATGTGAACGCCTCCGTGGGCAGGCGCATGAAGTTCAGGTATTCCTGGATGTAAATGCGTTCGAGGTTATTGATACCGTTCAACTTTACCTGCGGCAGCGCCAGGTAAGCCGCGATTTCCGCGTCGGCATTGGCCGATAATCCGGTGGTAGACAGCGCGGCCTGGGCAATGGAGTTCATCGTGCGCATAGACGACGTAATGCCTTTTTTGTACCAATCCTCGGCGGTCCCTGTGATTTTGGAGCCGGTTCCGTAGCCTTTCTGGATCAGTTCGGCAATGTAGAAGCAGCTTTCTGCGCTCGTAATCATGTAATCCTGGAACGTACCCTTGCCGCCGTTGCGGGTAGGCGCGAAGAACACTTTGTTGATCGTCGACATCACCACGTACTTGTTGCTGCCCGCATTCAGCGGGTTTTTGTAATACTGCGCGATGGTCGGATTGGTGGTCCAGTCGGCCGGGCCTCCCTGGAACCGGATTTGCGGATCGGCCGGGTCTATGAATGCGGGTAATGCCTGGTTGTACTTTTTGAGTGTATCCAATGCATTCTTGGTCAGGTCATTCGGACTGAAATAGATCGCCAGCCGTGGATCTCTGGTCTGTTTCAGGAATGTCATAATAGACTTTGTAGCGAAACGCGTGCTGCGGTAGTCGACATCGCCGCCAACCGGGCCCCAATCCGGATCGAGATAGGCAAACTGGTCGGTATCCTCGACAATGGGACCTATGGCATTGTCGGCCACTTCTTTGTAAATCTGCTGCGTTTTGGCCTTATCCTGACCTTCGTAACGTAATGCAATACGCAATTTGAGCGTGTTGGCCGCTTTCACCCATTTCACCCAGTCGCTGTGGTAGATAATGTCGGCATTGCCAAAGCCTTCCTGGTCCTCCGAGGTAGCGCTCAGGACAGTAATCGCCTCGTTCAATTCTGCGAGCCAAGTGTCGTAAAGGGTCTTTTGCGTATCGTATTCAGGCGTGTAGTTCTGTTCATCACGCGCTTTAATGGCTTGGGTATAAGGGATTGAGCCATTCATGTCCGTCACGCGCAATCCATGCAGTACGCCCACGATGTAAGTGGCGGCGCGCATTTTCTGAAAGCGTTCCTTATTGGGTTTCTGATCTATTTGTTTGCGGATTTCGACCAGGTTAGGCAGGATGTTCGAATAATAGGCGGAATACCGGGAGTTAATGTTGGTCGAAAGTTCATAGGGATCGGTGGTCAGGTGTTGCGAAAAGCGCAGGAGCTGTTCGAGGTTTTCCCATATCCATTCGGTACCCTGGTAGGATTCGAGGCTGTTGAGCGAGTAGGTGAAAAGGAATTTGGGATCGGGCGTGATCACAATGCTCGGGTCGGTATTGATATCGCCGAAATCCTTCTCGCAGGAGGTCGCCCACAGGAGGCCGGTGGCGAGAACGGTACCGGCGGCGCATTTGGTTAGTATGTTTTTCATTTGAAATGTCTTTTGAAAATGACTGAACAAGAAGCGTTTATATCAGAATGCCGCCCGCAGCGTGACACCCAGGGCGCGGGTCATCGGCGGAATAAAGCCGACTTCCTTCTGTACCGCAGTACTGTTCGAGAAGTTTGACGCTGGGTTGAAGTTCAGCGGCAATGTGTTGTACAGGTAAAGCAAATCGCGTCCTACCAGGTTGATCGACAATGCATTGAGCTTGATTTTCTCGCAAATCGACTGGGGGACCTGGTAACTCAGCGAAACCTGGCGCAGCGAAATCCACGAGTTTTCCGAAATCCAGTAATCGCCCACGGCAGTCGAAAACGAACCGTAGCGATAATTGTATTGCGGTAAATGCGTGGGTTCGACCAGCCCTTTGTCGTAAGCTTCTTTGAAGGTCATACCACCGACATTCACGTTCGTGCCGTCTGGCTGCGTAATAGTTTGTCCTGTTGCGAAAACGCCTTCCGGCAGAATGCCGTCGTCATAAGTTTTGCCATCGAATTGGCTCTTGAACACGATTCCGCCATGATCTGCGTCGCGGCCTTGCAGCGAGTTTTTGAAAACACCCGTGTGCGTTCCGTAGCGGAGCGAAGTAATAATCATATCGCCGCCAATCTTGGCATCGAACAATACATTGAGGGATAACCGTTTGTAGGTGAATGTATTATCCCATCCGCCGCGGAATTTGGCATTGATATCGCCCACATCTTTCCATTCGTTGCTGCGAGCGGGGAAGGCGGCACGTGCGTCGCCACGCCATGAGAGGATCGGCAATCCGTTACGCGGATCATTCGCATCGGTACCCTGAAAGCGCGCCGCGGCGATTTTCGTGCGGATCACGCCGTAGGTACCGCCCACTTTCGCATAAGGGACCAGGTCGTTGCCGCCTGCCGATTCGTCGCCCAGTGCGTAGTATTCGCGGTCGCCGTACAACTCGATGATTTTGTTCCGGTTACGCGAGAAAGTAACCGTGCTGTTCCAGGAAAAGGCACCGATTTTAATCGGCGTTGCATCGAGCGCGATCTCGATACCGGTGTTCTGGATATTTCCTGCGTTGATCAGAATGCTGTTCACGCCGGTCTCGATGGCCGCGGAAATAGGGATCGGCTGGTTACGGGAATTATCCCGGTATACCGACAAATCGAGCCCCAGGCGGTTGTTCAGGACTTTCACTTCGAGGCCGATTTCCTTGGCGATCTTCCGCAATGGCTTGATATTGGTCTGCAAGGTCGATTGAGCGCTGAATGTCGACAATGCCTGGTCGCCGAAGCCACCCGCATTGGTATATCCGCCGAATTTGAAGCCCGGGTTGAGCAGGAAGGGCTCGATATCACCTCCCAGTGCAGCGAGATTTCCTCTCAACTTTCCATAACTGAGCCAGTTGGGCAGTGAAGCGTGGAAGGATTGGGTAAAAATCCAGGATAAACTGGCGGAAGGGTAATTGTAAAAGTTGTTTCCGGAGCCATTGGAATAGGTCAGTGCCGACGACCAGTCGCCACGCCAGGTAGTTTGCAGGAAAAGCTGGTCACGCCAAGCGAAATCGGCGCTGGCGTACAGCGATTTATAAGAACGACGTGTTTTGATCCCG
Organism: Dyadobacter sp.; assembly: GCF_017744695.1. Classification (GTDB taxonomy): domain Bacteria; phylum Bacteroidota; class Bacteroidia; order Cytophagales; family Spirosomataceae; genus Dyadobacter. Next base: position 201,726 of record NZ_JAGIAS010000002.1, on the reverse strand, counting down.
CCGGTCGAAATCTGCGATTGTACCGAGTTGGCCAGGAAGAAGTTACCGGGGTAAGAAAGCCCGCCCTGCGTTTCAGCGTTGTTAAACGACAGGCTGTATTGCTGCGATTCCCCGCCCACGTAGCCGCTGAAATCCAGGTCTTTGGTAATGGGTTTGTTAAAAATCGCGAGCCATTTCATGAAATTCGTTTGTTTCGTAGAGTGCCCAAGCGCATAACGGCCACCGGTGAAGTTCACACCCTGGCCGAGTTCCTTGATTTCGCTTTTGGTATACAGGTTGTTGAAATTGCCTTCTATCTGTAATTTGAGCCAGTCGGTGATAGTGGCTGTGAGGGCGAGGCGCCCGCGCACCATTTGCTCGCGCTGGCTGTAATTGTTTTCGAAGATATTGAACCAGTAATCGGCGCCAGGGACGAGGTTTGGCTCGTTCACGTCACTCACGTTCCGCAGGCCGCCCTTGTAGCCCAGGTAATTCTGGCGCTGCATCCAGTATCGGGTGTCGTAATTGCGCGGGAATGTCCAGATGTAGTTATTCAGGCTGAGTGACGGCGGGTTGGTGCCCTCGGTGGTAGTGTAGTCGGCAGTGACGTCGGCTACAAGAAATTTGTTCAGGTTTTGCGTCGCACGCAGGTTGAATGCATTTTTGCCGAGGTTGTTTTTGAAATTGATCCCGCGGCTGTCGACGCGGTTGTAGGAGAACCGGAAGGTCGACCTTTCATTGCCCCCGTCGATCGCGACGTTTGTTAGGCTCCCTTTTCCGGTCTGGAATGCATCCAGGTAATTGTTCGGATAGGCCTGGTAGGTCGTCATTTTGCCATCATAGTCAACCACTTGCTGATTGGCGAACCGCGGTCCCCAGTTTTCGAGTTCGCGGTTCATTTGGCGGTCGATGTAGGGCTGGCCCTGCGCGTTGGTAGGGAATACCTTGGTGGTCCAGCTTTCGTCAGGTTTGTAATTCGGGTCACGGGTGTCAGTGAAGAATGCGCCGACGGTACCGCCGCCGTATTCGTTCTGGAAATCGGGTCCACGATAGGGCTTCTGCATATTGAAAGTTTGCGAAACGCTTACGCCGATACCTTTACGCTGGGCTCCCTTTTTGGTGGTGATCAAAATCACCCCGTTGATTGCCCGGGTGCCATACAACGCCGCCGCCGCCGAGCCTTTCAGCACCGAAACGCTTTCAAAATCCTCCATATTGAGGTTTTTGAGCGAGTTTCCGAAGTCGCGCGTGCCGCTGCTACCATCGTACACGTCGTTATCGAGGATTACACCGTCGACCACGAAAATGGGTTGGTTATTGACGCCAAGCGTGGAATTACCCCGGATCAGGATCTTGGTGTTACCCATCAACCCGCCTGCGCCCTGGTCTATCTGCACACCGGGAATGCGTCCCTGCAATGCGCTAATGGGGCTCAATTCGTTCGTGGCAGCCATTTTCGCACCGGCGATCTCGGAAACCGTATAGCCCAGCTGCTTTTTCTCACGCTTAACACCCAACGCAGTTACGACGACTTCGTTGAGTTGCTGGTTGTCTTCTTTCAGCACGACGTTGATCACGCTCTGGTTATTGACTTGTACTTCCTGTTTTTCAAAACCGACGAACGAGAAAACAAGCGTTCCGCCGGAAGGCGCGTTGATGACATATTCGCCCGTTGCATTGGACGTGGTGCCATTATTGGTGCCTTTTACGAGGACGGATATCCCCACAAGCGCCGAGTTGTCGGAAGCGGAAACGACTGTGCCGGTAACCCTCACATTTTGGGCGTGGAGCGTAAAACAACTTCCAAAGATCAGGCACAGCAAGTGTATTAAGTACTTGCCGTGCAGAAGGTACATTTTCTTCATACAAAAGAGATTTAGAGGTACGAGCAGTTATTGTAATTGTGTAGAAAAGCTTAGTAGGTTGATAGAAATACTACGCCGTAAAATAGCAGATAAATTAATAAGATTTTTTATTAATGTCCTGGTATTTATTTATCTTTTTAAAAGACGTAAAGGGGCTATCAACGTTGCATTCTGCGGGGAATAGTTTTAAAAGGAGGAAATGTGTGGTATGAACTGTCAATATATTACTTATTAAAAGTATTATATGTTTAATATTATTTATTATTATGATAAGTATTAAAAGATATAACAAATATACTCTATGTCTTATCTTAATAGTATGTATTAAAAGTATATAGATATTAATACATATTATTTGTATAAAAAGTGTAAATAATATGCTACATATAAGCCAAATACCCCATAACATTCATATTAAATGTTATGGGGTATTTGGCTTATTATCAATTATTTAAGAACGGTGAGTCCGCCTTTGTAGGAGCGCATGGTGTATTGAATGAGGAAATAGTAATAGCCACCCGAGATCTTATCGGGGCACCAATCCTTTGGTCTTATCTTGGAGTAGTAGATTTGCTTACCCCACCGGTTGAAGACGGTGATGTCTTTGAAGTAGTCCCCGCAATTGTCGGCCGGCAGTTCGTCGAACACGAGGCAGTCGTTCTTGCCGTCGCCGTTAGGTGTGATGACGTTCGGGAATTCGGGGAATGGGGTAGAGCCATTGTCCTTGATCGTTACCTTCACCGTGGTGGTATCGGTGGCCGCAGCACAGCTCTTGTCCTGGGTGACGAAGTCGACCAGGAAGGTTTGTTCGGGTTGGCCGTTCAGCACGGCGCATTCAGGATTCCAGGCGTAGGGAGAAGTGACCGATTTTACGCCCGTTTTGGCTTCGAAAATCATACCGGCGTCCTTCATGTCAAATCCACGCCCCGCGGCCGTCAGAACGATCATATTCGTGTCCGGATCAGTTGCCAGCACATCGAACGTAATGCCGGATGAGCTGCCGATCTGATAAGTGATTTCCTGAACGGGCAGGGATGTCTTCACCGACGGGGCCCGGTTGGGCGATTCATCGATGATAAAATACACGGGTTTTGAAACAGGCATTGGATTGCCCTCGCAGCGCATATCCTCCACTTTGAAATCCACAGCGAGTGTATCGCCCTTTTTGGCATTACATGGAGGGATCCAGGTAAACTTCTGCTGCACGGTGGCCTGCCCGCTGGCAGGTTTAAAATCCATCCCCATATCGGCCATATTGAAATCCTGACCGCGGCCCGAAAGTGCCAGGTTATCCTTGTCAGGATCTTTCCCGAAGACATCGAACGTCACAGGTACGCCCGCGGTCACGTGTACATAGTCGCTCGCGAGCGAAGTCGTAACGGTGGGGGCGTTGTTGCCGCTGCTCTCGCGCCTTATAAAGATATTCAGCGTGTCGGTAAGCGGGAAGGGGCAGCTTCCGTCCTGCGCGATAAGCTGGATTTTGATGGGGCGGTTATCGTAGGTGACGAAACAATCTTCGAGACAGATCTGGAATTTGAGGGTATCGTTCGGGACCTTGGTGGTGAATTGGGCGGGTAGTAGTGTGAAATAGTCTTTGGAATTGTTGATAGCGTGCCCATCGACGGAAACGACCTGGTTTACGGTGGGGTCGGTAACCATTACTTCAAAACAGTTCGGATCGCCTTTTTTGACTGTAATGATCTCGTTCTCGGTATAATAGGTGTTCTTTCCTTTGGGTTTGAACAACAGCTTAGGCGGGTCCATTTTAGGACAGTCGACCACTTTGAGCTGAAAATCACGCGTGAGCATCCCGATTTTAACGCCGTTGCGGTATTCTTCTACCTGCACGGCAAAGACATACAATCCGACTGAGCCGGCCGTGACCGACAGCATCCCCGTCGATTTGTTCACTTTCAGCGGATCAGGGCCGGGGATCATATTACTGACCGAAATGCCGTCGACCCACGTCAGGCGCGGGTAATTGGATGACCCACGGGCAGGAGCGCTTGGATTGGCCTTGTCGGCATAACCCTGCATCGGCGTAATCAATGAATACACCAGGCTGTCGCCGTCGGCATCCGTACCTCCGAAATCGAACAGAAATGGCGAATTGACGCAGGCATAGTCGCCTTTGATTTCCGGAAAAACAGGGGAAGAGTTTTTAAAATTGGCATTATTCTTGAAAAGCGGCGGAAATTCGAGATAGAAAAGACTACCGGCATCCCCGGGTGCCTGAATGTTCGTGATCGTTCCGTTGCGGCAACACCGGTCCCACACCATATAATAGCCCTGGGCGTCGGCAAAATCGGTGGGCGGAAGGCGTACAGCGGCGCCGTAAGTGATCTGCCAGGTCTGAAGGGTTGAGATTCCACAGAGCGGGTTTGCGTAGTTGACCGATTTTCGTTCTATTTTTGGGGCTTCAAGAGAACCGATGAGGACATTGTCGCGCTTTCTGAATACATAAATCGTGACAAACGGATCTTCTGCGCCGGGATTACCATTGAGGGCGTCGAAGTACATCGTAAGGCCCATATTGTAGTTATAGTAGGTGTCCTGGTTTTGCGTGATGAATAACTGCCCGCCGACGATATGCGTAGCACTGGCTTCGCAAATGGCAAACAGCATCAGAATAAATAAGATGAACCGTTTTTTCATGGAATAATGCGGCAGTAAAATTGATCCGATAGGATATTGGGATTAGTAATTAAAACAGGAAATAATGTCTAAGAGTAACAAGTACGAGTACGTTGAAATTACCGATTTTGCGGCAGAAGGCAAATGTATATTTAAATCGGAAGACGGCGTAATCTTTGTAGAAGGTAATGTGGCTCCTGGTGACATCGTAGACCTCCAGGTCGTGCGGACCAAGAAAAAGTTGAAGGAAGCCATCGTTACCAAAATCCATTCACAATCGGCTTTACGTACGGAACCCTATTGCGAGCATTTCGGGGTTTGTGGAGGCTGTAAGTGGCAGCACATCAGCTACGAGCATCAGCTGAGGTTCAAAAGGCAGCATGTAGTGGATCATTTTGAAAGGATAGGAAAGATCAGGAATGTTGAGATTAACGAGATTATCGCTGCCCCTAAGACCGAATACTATCGCAATAAGTTGGAATTCACCTTCTCGAATTGGCGCTGGCTGACGAAAGAGCAGCTCGACTCGGGACAGCCATTTGCCAAAACCGCATTAGGCTTTCACGTGCCGAAGCGTTTTGACAAGATATTCACCGTGGATCACTGCCACCTCCAGCCGGATCCGTCGAACGCGATCCGCAATGCGTTGCACCGTTTTTCAGAGGAAAAAGGGTACCCTTATTACGACGTACGTTTTAATGTAGGCGTCATGCGCAATGTGATCATCCGTACAGCCAATTCTGGCGACGTGATGGTGATCGTGCAATTCGGTGAGCAAAACGATGAAATTATCGCGGAAGTGATGGAATTTTTGCATCAAAACCATCCGGAAATCACTTCGCTGAATTATATCGTAAACCTGAAAGGAAACGATTCCTACCAGGACCAGGAAGTGATCCATTACGCCGGTGATAAGGTGATTCGTGAGACTATGGAAGACCTCACGTTCCTGGTAGGGCCGAAATCGTTTTATCAGACCAATTCGGAGCAGGCTTACAAACTGTTCAGCGTGGCGCGCGAGTATGCGCAGCTCACAGGCAACGAATCGGTTTACGATCTCTACACGGGAACTGGTACCATTGCCAACTTTGTGGCCCGCAGCGCGAAGAAAGTAGTAGGAGTGGAGTATGTGGAAGCCGCTGTGCAGGACGCCCGCATTAACTCCGAGCTGAACGGCATTACCAATACTTCGTTCTTCGCAGGCGATATGCGCGCGATCATGAACGAAAGCTTCCTGCATACGCACGGGCGCCCGGACGTAATCATTACCGACCCACCCCGCGCCGGAATGGACGTTCCGGTCATCGAAACGATCCTGAAAGCCGCGCCCGACCGCGTCGTGTATGTGAGCTGCAACACGGCTACACAGGCGCGCGACCTGGCATTAATGGCCGAAGATTACGAAGTAACACGGGTACAGCCCGTAGATATGTTCCCTAATACGCACCATGTGGAGAATGTGGCGTTGCTGGTGAAGAAGGGGCAATAAGGAATTGGCTATAAGCGATAGGCTGTAAGCTATAAGCATTAAGCTGTGAGTTCTTGAGGCTTATAGCCTATTGCATACAGCTTACAGCCCATTGCCATTTAAAACGGTGGCTCCGAATCTGGCCCTTTGTAATCAAAATTACTGAGGTCGTTGGCGCGGCTGCGGAGTGTTCCGCCCATGGCAGGTGCCGTCGGTTTGGCCTGGCTTTCGAAAGATGATATTGGGTTTGAAGTCTGGATCGGGCGGTCGATCGAGAATGGCGCAGGGGTGAACCCCGAATCGAGGTCGGCGAATTTGGTGTATTTACCAATGAAGCGAAGCTGGATCGTGTCCAGTGAACCCGCACGGTTTTTAGCCAGGATTACTTCACCCACGCCCGCTACCGAGTTACCTGCTTCGTCTTCTGTTATGCCGTAATATTCAGGGCGGTAGAGGAATATTACCATATCCGCATCCTGCTCGATTGACCCGGATTCCCTCAAATCGGAAAGCTGCGGACGTTTTTCTCCGCCACGTGTTTCAACGGCCCGGCTCAGCTGGGAAAGGGCGATTACCGGTACGTCGAGTTCTTTGGCGAGGTTTTTCAACGATCGTGAGATCATCGCAATCTCCTGTTCACGGTTACCGGGGCTCTTGCCGCCTGTATCGCCGGTCATCAGCTGCAAGTAGTCGATTACGATCATCTGAATGTCGTGTTGCGCTTTCAGACGGCGACATTTCGCACGCAATTCGAGTACGGAAAGGGCAGGGGTGTCGTCGATGTAAATAGGGGCGTTGGTAAGCCGGTGAATGCGGTGGTGCAGCTGCTCCCATTCGTGCGGCGCGAGGCTTCCTTTACGGATTTTCTCACTATCGATCTCTGCCTCGGCGGAGATCAAACGATTGACCAGCTGTACCGAGGACATCTCAAGGGAGAAGATCGCCACGGGGATATTGAAATCCACAGCCGCGTTCCGCAGTGAGGAAACGACGAATGCCGTTTTACCCATACCGGGACGTGCCGCTAGGATCATCAATTCCGTCTTCTGCCAGCCGGAAGTCAGCCTGTCGAGGGCGCTGAAACCGGATGGTACGCCGGTGAGACCGTCTTTATTATTCTTTTTCTGGTCGAGTTCGGCCAGCGCCTGGCGCATTAGCGCGCCCATGTCGGCGTAGTTTTTCTTGATATTGGATTCTGAAATCGCGAAAAGCGACTGTTCCGTTTTGTCGAGCAGGCGAAATACGTCGGTCGTGTCTTCATAGGCCTCCCGCTGAATCTCGGAGGATACTTTGATAAGCTCCCGTTTGATATAGGCCTGCGAGATAATGCGGGCGTGGAATTCGATGTTGGCCGCGGAGTTGACCTTGCTTGTCAGCTCCATGATATACGACGCTCCACCGACCAGTTCAAGTTCTCCGGTGCTGCGCAATTTGGCCGTGACCGTCAGCATATCAATAGGCTCCGAGTCGGCGAAGAGCGTGACGATCGCGCTGTAAATGCGGACGTGCGACTCTTTGTAGAAACTATCCGGACGGAGGATATCCGCTACCGCCGTGAGGGCATCCTTTTCGATCATCAGAGCGCCCAAAACCGCCTCTTCCAGGTCGATAGCCTGAGGGGGTAATTTGCTGAAATTCTGATCGTTGGATGGCGTTCTGGGAGGAAAGGCCCGTTTGGTACCGTTACCGGTTTTGGAGCCGCTCCTGGGGTAGCTGTTAGATGCCTTTTCGTTTTCCATATTAAGACAAAGTTAATCATTGGAGGCCTTCAACGAAAGCGGCGGCAGGGAGTTTGGCGCAATAATTTTTTTTCTGCCACACGACTTTTTTGTGCGTGTCTGATAATGAAAGACTTGGTCGGGAAAGACTAATTTTTTGGCTCGGGATTTGAGGGGATAATTGTTTTTTCGACGATTATGTTTTACAAATCTTGGTTATTATTACTAAATTTTACAAACAATAGAGAAACATTAAACACTGATTCATTTGCTGGAAAAAATCATCACACTCGAAGACGTATCCATGGTCGATTTTCTGGGCATTCACAATTCGAATATCAAGGAAGTTGCCGCCGCTTTTCCCGAAAGTAAAATCATTTCACGCGGAAACGAGATCCGCATCCAGGGGACTGCCCCCGAAATTATCCGAATCACAGATGTAATCGACTCACTTCTGGCGCATTACCAGAAGTATGGAAAAATAACCAACGACAACGTTAAGGGCTACCTGAACGGCATTACCAAAATGCCGGTGGCTACCGGAGAGGACGATGATGACGTGATCCTCTATGGAAACAAGGGGCTCGTCGTGAAAGCCAAAACGCCGAATCAGAAGCTGCTGGTAGAACAGGCAGGCAAATACGACCTCGTGTTCGCGATAGGTCCTGCCGGTACAGGAAAGACCTACACCGCGGTGGCCATTGCTGTAAGGGCCTTGAAAAACAAGGAAGTAAGAAAAATTATCATTACCCGTCCGGCCGTAGAGGCGGGCGAGAACCTGGGCTTTTTGCCGGGCGACCTGAAAGAGAAGATCGACCCGTACCTGCGCCCGATCTACGATGCGCTCGACGATATGATCGCGCCGGAAAAACTGAAATTATACCTGGAGAGCCGGGTTATCGAAATCGCGCCGCTTGCCTACATGCGGGGGCGTACGCTGAACAACGCATTCATCCTGCTCGACGAGGCGCAGAATACCACGCCGATGCAAATGAAAATGTTCCTGACCCGGATGGGCCCGAGCTCGAAAGCGATCATTACCGGCGATAAATCGCAGATCGACCTTCCGAAGAATCTTAAATCGGGGTTAATCGATTCCCTGACGGTTTTGAAGGGCATTAAAGGGATCAGTTTCGTAGAACTGGATGGTTCTGACGTTGTACGGCACCGTTTGGTAAAGGACATTCTCGCTGCCTATGAAAAATCGGAGAAGTAGCTTGTTGCTGGCCGGCCTGTTGCTGGTTTCTGCGCTCGGAAGGGCGCAGGATTCGCTCGTTACGCGCTGCGCCAGCACGGAACGTGACTCCGTCCGGCTGCTGAAAAACCCGGCCCTGCGGAACCTGCGGATTCAATCGGAGCAGGCGATCCAGCACTACGTGCGCTCCCTCTCGTCCGCACGCACGAGCGCGGGTGAGGTGATCACGATACCGGTGGTGGTGCATGTGGTTCATAACCGGGCCGACAATGTGATTGGGGGGCCAGGGAACGGGAATATCTCCGATGCGCAGATCCATAGCCAGATCGAGGTGCTGAACGAAGATTATGGCAATACGTCGGGTTACAAAGGCTTTTACACCGATTCACTGGGTGTCGATACCGGCATTCGTTTCAGGCTGGTGTCGGTCGTCAGGACCTATAATGCGACTTCGCAGTTCAGTCCGATTACCGATGCCGACGATCTGGCGAATATTTCGCCCGCCTGGTTCACGAATCGTTATTTGAATATCTGGGTAACGCGGCTGAACGACCGCTACCTGGGAACTTCGCAATTTCCCGTTGTAACGGAGCTCAACGATCGTACCGCAGGCCTCGCTACCTCTGAAAACACAGAGGCTGATGCATTAACAGACGGCGTTATCATCGATTTCCGTTATTTCGGGCGCAATTCCGACGCGATTACGAGCCGGATTTATAACCTGGGGCGGACTACTACGCACGAAGTGGGACATTGGCTGGGCCTGATCCACATTTGGGGCGATTCTACCTGCGGAACCGATTACTGCGATGACACCCCTACGGCCAACACGAAAAACGAAACCACCGACCTTTCGTGCTCGCCGGTATATTCGCAATGCCGACCGGGCGTGACCACGCGGAATATGATCGAAAATTATATGGATTATTCGCCGGACGTGTGCATGAGCATTTTTACGAATGATCAGAAGTTGCGGATGCACGCGGTACTGGCGCTGAGCCCCAGACGAGCGAAATTGGTGGAGTATTCCAAGGTTTCAACCAATGAATTGCTGGTTGAACTTTATCCGAATCCCGTGCGGGAAACACTAACTACCAATATATTTACCCCGAATTTCGAAAACTATACCGTGTCCGTTTACAATCAAAAGGGACAAAAAGTGACGGAGGATACCGTCAACCGTACTTATCTCAACGTTAAAAACTTTCCTAGCGGTTTGTACTATTACAAGGTGACGACTGCTAGCAAGACAATCACGAAACGTTTTGTTGTACGATAAACATCCATGCTATCACGCGCTCCATTTGTCGGCGTAGTAATATTCCTGGCAACCGGCATATTGGCGGGCGACGCATTACGTACGACCGGCAGTATGCCGGTTGTTTTTGTTTTAATGGTTTGGGTACTGGTAACGATCGGATGCGGTCTGTTGCACAGGTTTGGGCGTCCGACGGCCTTTGCGGTCGGGCTGGCCGGATGGATGTTTTTGCTGGGCGCGGGCATTAAAATGGCGGCGGAAACGGAAAAGGACGCCCAAATTGCCACGCTTCAAGCATTGGAATACAACGCCTATACGGCGGAAGTTACCTCGATACCCGAAAAACGAAGCAATTCCATTCGTTTTGAAGTACTTAGCAGGCAATTCAATACCGCAAATCAATGGACCAGCTATTCTGCGAAGGCGTTGGTTTATCTGCCGGACAGCCTTTCCGATGTTCCGCAACCCGGAGACTTGTTGCTGATCAAAGGACGCCTGGAACGCCCCGCTCCGCCGGCAAATCCCGAACAGTTTGATTATGCGCAATATTTGCGTGATAAGGGCATTCTCTTCACAGCATTTGTGAATGAGCATTCGTACAAGGTGATTTCCATTGATTCGGGAAAAAGCCCTTCCTATTGGCCGGAAGCAGTATCAGAATGGGCGGATGGTCGATTTCTGGCATATGTAGCCGATTCGGGTGCGAGTGGCGCTGCGTACGGGCTCGTGAAAGCCATGTTATTGGGCAGGCGCGACGACCTTGGCGCGGAGCAGGTAGGCGATTATGTGATCTCCGGGGCCGTGCATATCCTTTCCGTTTCCGGAATGCACGTGGCAATTATTTTCCTGGCCATCAGTATGGCCTTCGGCTGGGTAAGGCGCTGGCCGTTTGGCAAGTGGGTTTATTTGTTTTTGATGGCTGCATTACTGGGCTTTTATGCGCTGGTAACGGGCCTGCCGCCTTCGGTCCAGCGTGCCGCATTGATGTGCATGGTGTTGGTGGTTGCAGAAATGGCCGAAAGAAAGCATAGCCCGATGAACACGCTCGCATTTTCGGCGTTGGTCATCTTGCTGGTGGACCCTTGCGCATTGTATGATGTCGGCTTTCAGTTGTCATATCTCGCAATGGCCGGAATTTTTCTGTTTTACGAGCCTCTGTACAGCATACTGAAACCTGCAAACCGTGTTTTGAAATTTGCCTGGCAGGTCACCGCATTGGCATTCGCGGCGCAGCTGGCCACATTTCCGCTCAGTCTTTATTATTTTCATCAATTCCCAACCTATTTCTGGCTTGTAAATCCGCTGGTCGTCACGTTTACGAATATCCTGCTGCCCGCGTCCCTGGTGTTGCTGCTCGTTAGCCTCTCAGGAATTTCGTGGCTGGGCTGGCTGGCTGGCCAGGTGGTGGCTTTTTCAGCTCGGCTAACCGATTGGTCGGCTTCGATTCCACGGTCACTGCCAGGGCATTTGCTGGAAAATTTGCATTTGAACAAGCCAGAACTGATTTTGCTGTACTCGATCCTCTTTACAGGCTGGTATGCGTGGCATGCGCGTTCGCTGGGCTGGCTGAAAGTATCGGTTGTGGGGGCAGTTGTTTTTGCAACAATTTCAATAACAGGTAGTTTGAATACATATTTAAATGCCGAGGAGGTCAGTTTTCAGGTTCCGAAACATCAGGTGCTCAGCTTTAAATCCGGAAATGTACTTTACCTGCTAAGCGATAAGGCATTCGCAAGAGACATCCGCACATTCGATTTTAATGTAAAGAGCTACGCCGTAAGTCGAGAAATTGAACAGATTATCCGCATTACCGCACCGTAGGCTTATTGTACTGAATAGAGCGTTTCGATCTGCTGAGCGATTTTTTTATCCCAAGTGGCTTGTGCGCCGGCATTCAGGCCATGGCCGGTCTCGCCGTCGTATTGTTCCTGGTCGCGGTTCATTTCCCGGAATGCTTCAAGAAACTGGTACTGGATCTCGCTGTCATAGTCTTCAATGGTTAATTCAGCCTTTCTGAGGCGTTCCTTAAATTTTTCGACAACCAGCCTCGTGATATCGAAATGGAGCTGTTCATGGCGTAATGTACCTGCATTACGCGATTCCGGTCGGCCCCACGACATGCTTTTGACCATGAATATCTTCAACCCGATTTCGACCACCAGATCATCGTCTTTCGGGTAGGAGTGTCCCTCGTACCCGAAACTTGTAAATACCGCCGCGGCATACCGGCTACCGGGTTTGGCACTTCTTACCTTGAAATCGTCCCATACCAACGGCCGTTTGGGCGAGTAAAAAACCGTATCCTCAGACGCCGTATTGTTAATTTCCTTGAATGTAAGGACCAGATTACGTGCCAATGCGGGCGTTTTACCCGCATTGGAGGTCATCCATTTTTGAAAATGGCCCAATGCCTGGTCTACAAGTTGTTTGATCAATTTGTCGTGGGTGAATGCTGTCTCCGGCCGCGTATAGTTAGCTGCCGTTTGATAACCGGTAAGTTCCACCGGTTGCATATCCCGGTACCATCTGAACCGCACGTTCAGGCGAACCTCCCCTGTGACCTTGTTGGGTCCAACACGCTTTTCGCTCACAGAAAGCTCCTTGATCGAAATGTAAAGTGGTAAATAGGTTTGCTCCTTTTTCGGGGCCAGATAAGACCAGTAACTGAACAACTCATTTTCAGCTTTCCCGGGCAGTACTGCGGGAATTTCTTTGCCCAGAGCGATTACCTTACCCAGTGTGGCGCCCGGCTGCGGACGTTGGTCTTCGACATTCTGAATGAAGAATTTATAGGATTTGAAAAGCCCGGAGGGATCTTTGGAAAGGGTAACAACCGACCTGTCCTGCTGCGCGAAAAGCGGGTTGAGGATCATGATCAGGAAAAAAAGAAGCGGAATGCTCTTGGTCATACTTTTCAAACGCGTTGAATCCAGCCGTCATTTCCCTAAGTTTGTACCCTGAATTTGGATTGAAAAGAGAATGACAATACCTACAACGAATTTGCGGCCGGAATTTGATGACATTTATATGGACCTGGCAAAAAATCTTGCCAAGCGTTCGCATTGTATAAAAGCGCAGGTTGGTGCGGTGCTAACGAAGGATACGCGGATTATTTCGATCGGCTATAATGGTCCTCCCGCGGGTACGCACAACTGCGATGAAGAGTTTCCCGGGGTAGGATGCCCTCGCGACGCGAAAGGAAGCTGTTCCCTGGCATTGCACGCCGAGCAAAACGCCATTCTTTTTGCCGTAAAAAACGGCTCAAATATCGAAGGATCAACGCTTTTTGTAACGCTCGCGCCGTGCATCGCCTGCGCAAGGGTAATTTACACGATGAAGATCAAAAAGGTGATTTTCCTGCATTCCTATGCGGCTTATAAAGGCATTGCAGTCGAGGAAGGAGTGGAGTTTTTGCGGCGCTTTGGTGTGGAGGTGGAGCAGTATCAGGGAATGATTGAATGACCGAATGATTGAATGATTGAATAAATTTACGCTAACGCCCTATTCAGTCATTCAATCATTCAGTCATTCAAAATTATTAATGATGATGCACCCCGCCCGTACCGTGCACGTGTCCGTGGTCGAGTTCTTCGCGTGTAGCTGCACGTACGTTTAGGATTTTGCCTGCAAAATGCATTTCCTTGCCTGCGAGCGGGTGGTTGAAGTTCATGATCACCACGTCGTCGTGGATTTCGACGATCTGGCCGTGGAGACGCTCGCCTTCTTCGTTGGTCATCGGGATGATGTTACCTACTTGCAGTAACTCGTTCTGGTCTACTTCGCTGTTCTGGAAAACGGATTTGGGCAGGTCTACCACGGCTTCTTCATCGTATTCTCCGTAACCTTCCTCAGGAGCTACTGTGAATTCGAACGTATCACCGGCCGACAGGCCTTCGATCTTGTTTTCGAAACCTTCCGGAAGTCCGCTGATACCATGGATAAAGTACATCGGGTCGTTTTCAGTGACTACTTCCACCACGTCCGTTTCGCCGTCCGAGTCCGGAATGCTGAGGCTATATGTAAGCGCTACAACGCTATTTTTTTCGACTTTCATTTGCTAGTTTGATTAAAATAATGGTTGTTGTAAAAGAATTGTTCCCCGGAAGAGTATGGGAACAAACGTACGGGAATTTTGTCAAAATGTCATTTAGATGAATTTTTTAGCGCATATTTTGCTGTCTGGGGAAAATGAGGGGGTGATGATGGGCAATTATGTAGGGGATTTCATTAAAGGGCGTTTGAGTGCGGAGAAAACCGCCAGCTGGAATCCCGATTACGTGTTGGGATTGAAACTGCATCGTTTTATCGATTCGTTTACCGACACGCACCCGGATGTGTCGGATGCCAAAGATGTGGCTGCCGTTACCCAGGGAAAACTGGCTGGCATTGTAATGGACATTTACTTCGATTATTTCCTTGCAAAGAACTTCGATCATTACCACAACGAACCCCTCTTTGTATACGCCCACCGGGTATACTCGATTATCGAAAGGAACGAACACCTGATCCCGGAAACGATGGTGCCGATGGTGCGCTCCATGATCCGTCAGGACTGGCTCACAACCTATGCCACGCTGGACGGCATTGATATCACATTTAAGCGGCTTTCGCGCCGTGCCGGGTTTTTAGCGCCTATCTCCACGGCTGTGAGCGACTTGCAGGCAAACGAGGAGTTTTATTACATCAAATTCCTGTCTTTTTTTCCGGAATTACGTCGACAGGCCAGCCAATTTATCGCTGAAAACGCGGCATAAATCGGCGCGGACCGGTAAATTTGGTGTCCGGACCACATCAGGTCCCAATTAGCAAATCCATGGCACAAACACCCGATATTATCCTTAAAGAGCTTAAAAGCAAGAAGTTCAGGCCATTGTATTTCCTGCATGGCGACGAACCCTACTACATTGATTCAATTGCGGAAGAGCTTGAAAACAAGGTGGTTCCGGAATCGGAACGGGGTTTTAACCAGTTTGTACTATACGGGAAGGACACCGATGTGGCGGGCGTGCTCAGCTACGCGAGGCGGTTTCCGTTCATGGCCGAGCGACAGCTGGTGCTGGTGAAAGAAGCACATCGCCTGAACGGCATCGAGCAAAAGGAACAGCAGCAGCGCCTTGAAGACTACGCATTGAACCCTGTGCCGAGCACGGTGCTGGTATTTTGCTACCATGCCAATGCCGATGAGCGTAAATCCTACCTGAAAGCCTGCAATGCCAATGGGGTGGTGGTTCAATCCAAAAAGATGTACGACAACAAACTGCCGGATTGGGTAGCGTCATTTTGCCAGCATGAGGGTGTGAAAATCAGCCCTAAGGCGGTTCAAATGCTGGTCGACAATATTGGTAACGACCTGAAACGCCTTTCAAACGAGATCCGCAAGATCATGGTGAACCTTCGTGTGGATGAAGGCATCGATGCTGCGGCGATCGAAAAGTTTGTTGGGATCAGCAAAGAGTATAATGTTTTTGAATTCCAGAAGGCACTAATGCATCGCGATGTGCTGAAAGCGAATCAGATAGCTGCTTTTTTTGCTTCCAATTCGAAAGATAATCCGTTGGCCCCGGTGCTGATCATCCTGTTTGGCTTTTTCTCCAAATTGCTCCTTACGCATGCTGCACGTGACAAATCGGAGAAAGGGCTTGCTGTGGAGCTCGGGGTGAATCCATACTTTGTCAAAGATTACCTTTTGGCAGCACGTAATTATCCAATGGGTAAAGTCGTGAATATCATCCACTATCTGCGTGAGTGCGACGGACGTTTGAAAGGGCTTGACGGTACCAGTATCCCGGAAGGAGAGCTGCTGAGAGAGCTGGTTTTCAAGATTGCCCATTGATCCGCAAGATTCAGGTTTGCGGCAGGGAATCCGCGCGGTATTTTCATCTATGAATTCACAACAAACGATGCTCATTCCTGTTCCTCCGCTTTTCAGTTTTCAGGAATGCCTGTGGTTTTTGAACCGTAACTACGACGACTGTTTGCACGCGGTAGGCGAGAATGTTGTTCTGAAAGCCATTGCGACGCCGTTCGGCGACGTGCTTTTCCGCGTCAGCGAACACGGAGCGTTTCTGCGGGTGGACGTGCTGGAAGGGAATTCCAGTTCAGATTGTGGCGATTTTATTGCCGCCTATGTCCGTGAATGGTTTGATATGGACCGTGATCTCACTCCGTTTTATCTGCATTTGCAACGGGACAGCCGGTTGGCCTATATGGCGGACGATTTTTCAGGTCTTCGGCTAATGGGTATTTCTGATATGTTCGAAGCGCTTTGCTGGTCCATCATCGGTCAGCAGATCAACCTCACATTCGCGTACAAATTGAAACGGCGCCTGGTGGAGCGTTATGGGCGGCATATCGAATGGGAGAACCAGGTTTTCCATATTTTTCCCGAAGCGGAAGTGCTGGCTAACGCCGAGGTGAATGTATTGAGGGAAATGCAGTTTTCACAAAAAAAGGCGGAATATGTAATCGGTGTGGCCCGTGCATTTGTAGAAGGAACGCTAAGCCGGAGCTTGATTGGCGCCCTGCCGGATTTTGAGGCACGTCAAAAAGCATTGGTGGCCCACAAGGGAATCGGCATCTGGACTGCCAATTATGTGCTGATGAAGTCGTTCCGTGCGCCGGAGGGCATTCCACATGGCGATGTCGGTCTTTTGAATGCACTGGCTGGCCACGGTATCATCGTCGAACGTTCGGAAAAAGATAAAATCGCCGCCTTTTTTCAGGATTATGCAGGGTGGGAAACCTACATTACCTTCTATTTGTGGCGAAGCCTCGCCATGAAGCCGTTAACCTGACTTCCATTTCAAATAGGCCTCGCGCATGCAATGCCCGCAGGGGCGGTACCCGTGCGTGAGCGCGTCCCGCTCGTCTGCGAAGAATACCCGGTTGCTACGTTTCATCCGCTTGCCCGAGCCGCATGATAACAGTCCGTAGATTTTCAGCTTACGGTTTCCGCCAAACATAATTTCGCGGCTGTCGATCATCTGTTTTAGTTTCCGGCTGGTTGCGAAGCTTTCCGGCCCTATTTCTTTGTGGCTTTTCATTAGTTCAATGCATCATGGAAAATTATGCCCAGCGTGTACCGCTGGCCGTCATGCACCTCGCTGACACCGTGTTTCATATTGACGCGGTAGTAACCTTTGCTGCCTTTCACAGGCCTGAAATTGGTCGTGAAGAGCAACGCATCCCCTTTCCGAGGTTTCAAAACGATGGCTTTGGACTGTGCACGGGGGATTTGTTCGGTCATCACAAACTCGCCACCGGTATAATCCTGGTCCGGCTCATTGAGAAACAGTACCATTTGAATAGGGAAGAAAAGCTCGCCGTAGAGGTCCTGGTGAAGGGTATTGTGGCCGCCCTGGCCATATTTCAGGATTAACACTGTCGGTTTTACTTGCCCCTGGGCGCGGCAGAGTTCCTGAAAATCTTCAAAATCAGCGGGATAGGGACGCCCGGTTTTCAATACCTCCATCCATTGATTAGCTACCGGAACCAGTTTGGGGAATATGCTTTCCCGAAGCCGCTGGATAATGGGCGGCAGTGGATAAGAGAAGTATTTGTATTCGCCCAGGCCAAAGCGATAGCGTTCCATGACGATCGTCTTGCGGTAATGCGCCGGATCGCCATATTGCGCGATCAGCTCGTCGCATTCGTCAGTATTCAGTACCTGGGTAAGTTGCGCGTAGCCGCGCTGGTGGAGGTTTTCGCGAACGGAGGGCCAGTCGAGGTTTTCGATGTTGATCATTGCAAGGGATATTTTGATTTATTTAAACCAAAATTACCCTGCCAAAAAGCCAATAGAAACCCGATTCTTGCGTAGATGAATGATTGAATGAGTGAATGAGTGAATGATTGAATGAGTGAGTGAATAAATAGTCATGTTTTGTCAGATGTTGTCAACTATTGCTTTAATTATTTTATCAAACAACTCCTGACCACTAATGACCACCTGACTAATTTCATTCACTCATTCAGTCATTCACTCATTCGGTCATTCACTCATTCAAATTTCACGCCGACAACACCTGTTCATCCTTCCGTTCCCCAATCTGCTGGCGCCACATGGCGTAATAGAGGCCTTTTTCTTCCAGCAATGCATGGTGACTGCCGGTTTCGACGATGCGGCCTTTTTCGAGCACATAAATGCGGTCGGCGTACATGATGGTCGACAGGCGGTGGGCGATCATGACGGTAATGTGCTGGCGCTGATCGGTAATGTCGCGGATCGTGTTCGAAATCTCTTCTTCCGTAAGCGAATCCAGCGCAGAAGTAGCTTCGTCGAAAATAATCAGGTGCGGGTTACGCAGGAGCGCACGGGCGATCGAGAGGCGCTGGCGCTCACCGCCTGATAATTTCAATCCGCCTTCGCCGATTACCGTGTCGATACCATTCTCTGCGCGCGCGAGCAGGTTATAGCAGGCGGCTTTCATTAACACGTCGTTGATCATCTCATCGGTTGCTTCCGGATTTACGAAAAGCAGGTTTTCCTTGATCGTACCGGAGAAAAGTTGTGTGTCCTGTGTCACAAAGCCGATTTTGTGCCGTATCTCGTCAAAGTCAATCTCTTTGCCATTCACACCATTATAAAGTACATGGCCTTCGATGGGCTGATAAAGGCCGACGAGTAGCTTCACCAAAGTGGTTTTGCCGGAACCCGACGGACCGACGAATGCAATGGTTTCGCCTCGCTTCACTCCAAATGAAATGTCCTCCAATGCCGGGCGTTTCGCCGTTTGGTGCTGGAACTTCACATGATCGAACTGCAATTCCTTAATGTCGGTAATGCTCTCAGGGTTAGCAGGTTTGTGCTCTACCGGGCGAGCCAGCAACGTTTGCAGGTTGTTCAGCGATGCTTCGGCTTCGCGGTAGGAGAGAATTACATTACCCAATTCCTGCAACGGCCCGAAGATGAAGAAGGAATAAAACTGCATCATCATCATCTGCCCTACGGTAATCTTATCCCGGAACACGAAAAACAGCAACGCGAACATCACGCATTGTTGTAGAAAGTTGACGAACGTTCCCTGGATGAAACTTACCGAACGGATGCTTTTGACTTTTTTCAGTTCGAGTTTCAGGATTTTGTACGTGGTGGTATTGAGCCGGCCGATTTCCTGTTGGGTCAAACCAAGGCTTTTCACCAGCTCGATATTGCGCAGCGACTCGGTGGTGGAGCCGGCCAATGCGGTGGTTTCCTTGACGATGTTTTTTTGGATCGTTTTGATTTTTCGGCTCAAAACACTCGTCAGGAACGCCAGAATGATCGAACCGATGAGGTAGATCAGCGGCAGCCACGGACTAAGCCTGAATGCGACGATTACCACGAAGACGATCCCAACTGATGTAAAAAACAGAACATTTACGAAGTTCAGGATGAACTTCTCGCAATCGGCGCGGACTTTCAAAAGCACCGAGAGCGTTTCGCCGGAGCGTTGGTCTTCGAAGTCCTGGAAAGGAAGTCTTAATGCATGGCGCAGGCCGTCCGTATACAGTGCTGCGCCAAATTTCTGGATCACGACATTCACCAGGTAGTCCTGGAATGCCTTAGCAATGCGCGATACCATCGCTACGCCGATAATCATGAGCAAGCCCATTAATACCCCCTTGAAGAACTCGTTGTCAAGTCCTTTGGTACGAAACTCGACGGCCTTGTTGGCGTATGGGTCGATGAGGTAGTTACCGAGGATGTAAGGGTTGAGAAGGGAGAAGGTTTGGTTGATGGCGGCCATGAGCAAGGCCAGGAAAATGAGTCCCTTGTACCTGCTCAGGTATTGGAATAATAATTTCATACAGTTCTGACGTGATTCGGTGGTGTTACCAATTACTGTAAACCCAAACGCGCTGATTTTAATTCTCGGAGAACGCGCAAAATGTGCGGAAATAAAAAAGACATCCGGGAGGGATGTCTTTTACAATGTAGCGGGGAGCAGGATCGAACTGCCGACCTTAGGGTTATGAATCCTACGCTCTAACCATCTGAGCTACCCCGCCGTCGTAATTGTGGTGCAAAAGTATGTTAAAGAATATTACGATGCAACCCATTTGCCCATTTTTCACGTAAATTTCGCATATTTTTGAAACAACAAATTTAAATTTGCACGCTTTTATTGTCGATTTATGTTATATTACAACTTTTAAATCAGCACATAAGGGTAAGCACTAACGAGGCTGTCCTTTAATTTCAGCACATATGGAAAAATATAAATTTGTTAAAGAATTTGAATTGCGATCCTCCCCAAAAGTTCTCTTTCCATATATTTCCACGCCCTCGGGCCTTGAACAATGGTTCGCCGAGAGAGTTACTGTGCTGCCCGACCACCGCTTCGATTTCCAATGGGACGGCGACAGCCACATAGCCCGGCAAACAGGATTGAGAATTAATAAAGCAGTGCGTTTCGATTTTGAGGATACCAGCGAAGATAATCTGGACAACAACCATCTGGAACTAAAATTAGAAGTAAGCGAGTTAACCCAGACAACCTTTTTGCGGATCATCGACTACTCGTCGAACAAGGATAAGGACGAGCTGACTTCGTTGTGGGAGGGATTTATTGATAATTTAAGAGAAATAGTAGGTAGTTGATGAAAAAGCTGGACAAGCTTATTTTAACGTCCTTTTGGGGACCTTTTGTGATTACAATGTCGGTCGTGGTGTTCGTCTTCCTGATGCGGATCATGATCTTTTATATAGATGACTTCGTGTCGAAGGATCTGAATGTCACGGACTATGCACAACTATTCTTCTTTTTCAGCCTCATTACGGTGCCTACGGCGTTGCCGCTGGCGATGCTGCTCTCCTCGCTGATGGCATTTGGTAACCTGGGCGAATTCTTCGAATTGACTGCCATTAAAAGCGCGGGTATCTCCGTCGTGCGGGCCATGCTGCCCATGTTCATCGTCGCGATCGGCATCAGCGTTTTCTCCTTCTTTTTCAACGACCGTGTTTCGCCCTGGGCTAATCTGAAAGGGTACAGTCTACTGTATGATATCAAGACAACCAAGGCTACCTTGAAGATCAAGGAAGGCATTTTTTATAATGACCTGCCGGGTTACAGTATCAAGGTGGATGAAAAAATGGAGAATGGCAAGATGATCGGCATGGTGATCTACAAGCACAACAGCCGGTCGTATGAGCTGGGGAACACGGAGATTATCCTTGCGGACTCAGGCAGGATGTATGCCATTAATGAGAACCGTTACCTGGTGATTGAATTGTACAACGGTACGCGGTATACCGATGAGCAGGGTTCCGGCAGTTCGCGGCCGGTGTATATATCTACGCCAGCGGGAGCGCAGACGCCCTACACCAATTTCAACCGCCAATCGTTCAGGCATTACCGCCTTACGGAAAGTCTTGCGTCGTTTGGTATGAAGCGTACGGACGAGGGGCAGTTTAAATACCACGAGTTTATGAAGAACATCAATGACCTGACGGCGACGGCGGATTCATTGCGCAATTCATACCAGGAGACCAAGAAGAACCTCGTTGCAGGGAGCCAGCAATATTATTCCTACAATTACCGGGAGGGCACCGATAAAACGATCAAACCCGGGAAATGGATTGACTCGCTGCTGACGAAGCCGGTCTCGGATAGTTTGAAGAAGGATATTCTGATGAATACCAAGGCGGCGTCGAATGGCATGCTGAGCTACATCAAGTCGCAGCAGGACTATTTGCAAATGAAATTGAAAGACGCCAGCAAATACGAACTTGAACGGCATCACAAGTACACCCAGGCGCTTTCCTGCCTGATCATGTTCCTGATCGGTGCGCCGCTGGGGGCCATTATCAAGAAGGGCGGATTCGGGGTGCCGGTGCTGGTTTCGATACTTTTCTTTATCCTGTTGTATGTATTGACCAACCAGGGCGATAAATGGGTGAAGGAAGGGCTGGTAGCGGTTCCGGTAGGAGCGTGGATGGCGAATACAATCCTGCTATCGGCCGGGATTTACTTTATCGATCGCGCACGGAGCGACTCACGCCTGTTCGATAAGGACGTTTACCAGATGTTCTTCAAAAGAATTAAGTCGAAATGGGCAAGTAGATTTGGGAAAAGGGAGCTTATCACTGATATTTAATTTAAATTATTTTAAAAACCGGTTTAAAAAGCCTACTTTTGCAACCTTATTTGCGGCAAGGTGCCGTAATTACTACATATCACTTTAATCTGTTGTTACAATCATGTATTTAACCGCGGAAAAGAAGAGCGAGATCTTCGAATCGAAAGGTTTTAAAAAGGAGAGCGGTGACACCGGCTCTGCTGAATCACAAATTGCTTTATTTACGTACCGTATCAATTATCTGAACGAGCACCTCAAAACGCACAAGAAAGATAATGATACACGTCTGGGCCTCCTCAAAATGGTAGGAAAGCGCAGAAGATTGTTGGATTATCTTTACAAAAAAGACATCAATCGCTACCGTGCGATCATCGCCGAATTGAACATACGTAAGTAATTTTAAAATCAGGGAACTTGACATATGTGAAAGTTCCCTGATTTTTTGCGGAAAAAACAAGAACTTACCGGGACGTCAGGAAGGCGTTTCACAGCTACAAAAATCAAATATTCTATGCTCTTTAATATAGTTACCAAGACTATAACCTTACCGGACGGCAGGGAAATCACAATTGAAACAGGAAAATTAGCCAAACAAGCCGACGGATCGGTAGTAGTAAGACTGGGTAACACCATGTTGCTGGCTACGGTTGTTGCTAACAAGGATATTAAGGAAGGTCTCGACTTTCTTCCGTTATCAGTTGATTATCAGGAAAAATTCGCTTCTGCCGGACGTATTCCCGGAAGCTTCCAGCGCCGCGAGGGCAAGCTGTCCGACCACGAGGTACTGATCAGCCGCCTGGTTGACCGCGTATTGCGCCCCTTGTTCCCGGACGACTACCACGCAGAAGTACAGGTAAACATTCTTTTGATCTCTGCCGACGCAGAAGCATTGCCTGACGCACTCGCTGCATTGGCGGCATCTGCTGCATTGGCGGCATCGGATATTCCTTTCGGCGGACCGGTTTCAGAAGTTCGCGTTGCGAAAATCAATGGCGAATATGTGATTAACCCGGGCGTTACCGCATTGCAGGATGCCACCCTCGATCTGATGGTAGGCGCGACGTATAATGATATCGCGATGGTGGAAGGCGAGATGAGCGAAGTTTCCGAAGAGGAAGTGATCGAAGCACTGAAAGTCGCACACGCAGCTATTAAAGACCAATGCGTTGCTTTGAAAGAGTTTGAAGCGGCTGTTGGTAAAACTGAAAAAAGAGAATACGTAGGTGATCCTGCGGACGAAGCGCTTGAAGCACGCGTTCGTGCGTTCGCTTATCCTAAAATATACGCTGTTGCACAGCAAGGTTCTACCAACAAAAACGTCAGAAAAGACGGTTTCAAAGCTGTTTGGGAAGAATTCAAAACCACTATCACCGAGGAAGAGGCAGCGGAATTCAACGAAGGCCTTGCGAAACGCTATTTCAACGACCTCGTTTGGGAAGGCTCACGTCGTTTGGTATTGGATGAAAGAATCCGTCTCGACGGCCGCAAACTCGATCAGGTAAGACCGATCGCTTCCGAAGTGGACTACCTGCCGAATGCACACGGTTCTGCATTATTCACGCGTGGTGAAACACAATCATTGACCACCGTAACGCTGGGTACCAAACAGGACGAGCAGATCGTTGATACCCCATTGAAATATGGTTACAGCAAATTCCTTTTGCATTATAACTTCCCGGGTTTCTCAACCGGCGAAGTGAAGCCTAACCGCGGTCCCGGCCGTCGAGAAGTAGGCCACGGTAACCTCGCATTGCGCGCATTGAAAAAAGTGCTTCCTCCCGAGGCTGACAATCCTTACACCATCCGTATCGTTTCCGATATCCTCGAATCGAATGGTTCGTCGTCTATGGCAACCGTCTGCGCCGGATCACTTGCATTGATGGACTCAGGTCTGAAAATCAAAGCGCCGGTATCGGGTATCGCCATGGGACTTATCTCGGACGAGGCAACCGGCAAATACGCGGTGCTTTCCGATATCCTCGGCGATGAAGATCACCTGGGTGATATGGACTTCAAAGTAACCGGAACTTCAGAAGGTATCACTGCCTGCCAGATGGACATGAAAGTAAATGGTCTTTCGTTCGAAGTGCTAACAGAAGCATTGATGCAAGCCAAAGCGGGCCGTCTGCATATCCTCGGTGAAATGAATAAAACCATCACCGAAAGCCGTCCTGACCTGAAACCGCATACACCACGTGCGATCGTGATCAAAATCGATCGTGAGATGATCGGTGCGGTGATCGGACCAGGCGGAAAAGTGGTTCAGGACATTCAAAAAGAGTCAGGCGCAACGATTTCTATCGAAGAGAAAGATGGCGCAGGCTTTGTAAGTATATTCTCTGCCGATAAGTCTTCCATGGATAAGGCAGTTGCACGGGTTAAAGGCATCATTCTGGTCCCTGAAATCGGTGAAATCTATACCGGTAAAGTTAAGTCGATCATGCCTTTCGGAGCGTTCGTAGAATTCCTCCCGGGCAAAGACGGTTTGTTGCACATTTCCGAGATCAAGTGGGAGCGTCTCGAAAAAATGGACGGCGTTCTGGAAGTAGGAGAAGAAGTGCAGGTGAAGCTCGTCGAAATCGACAAGAAAACCGGCAAATACCGCCTTTCACGCAAAGTATTGTTACCAAAGCCTGAGAACAAAAAAGAATAATTAAGTGTTCTTCTAGGCAGGAACGGTAAAAACGTCGTTATATAACATACTTAATAAAGACATAGATGAGACAGCTAAAGATCAGTAAGCAAATTACCAACCGTGAAAGTCAATCGTTAGACAAGTATTTGCAGGAGATCGGTAAGGTGGATTTGCTAACGCCGGATGAGGAGGTGACGTTAGCTCAGAAAATCAGGGACGGGGATCAGCTTGCTTTGGAACGTTTGACCAAAGCGAACCTTCGTTTCGTGGTGTCCGTTGCAAAGCAATATCAAAATCAAGGCTTGTCGTTGGGTGACCTGATCAACGAGGGTAACCTCGGTCTGATCAAGGCAGCACAGCGTTTTGACGAAACAAGGGGTTTTAAATTCATTTCATACGCGGTTTGGTGGATTCGCCAGTCGATCCTGCAAGCGTTGGCGGAGCAATCACGTATCGTACGTTTACCCCTCAACCGTGTAGGTTCACTGAACAAAATTTCGAAAACTTTCTCCGAGCTGGAACAGCGTTTCGAACGCGAACCATCGCCTGAGGAGTTGGCGGAAGTCCTGGAAATCTCTTCTTCCGAAGTAGTGGATACCATGAAAATCTCCGGTCGTCACGTTTCTATGGATGCGCCATTCGTACAAGGCGAAGAAAACAGCCTTTTGGACGTTCTGGAAAATGACCTGGAAGACAAACCGGACTCGGGACTGGTGAACGAATCGCTCCGCAAGGAAGTACAGCGCGCATTGTGCACGCTTACCCAGCGCGAAGCGGACGTAATCGCCCTGTATTTCGGTCTGAATGGTGAGCATGCGATGACCTTGGAAGAGATCGGGGAGAAGTTTAACCTTACCCGTGAGCGCGTGCGTCAGATCAAGGAAAAAGCGATCCGCAGATTGCGCCACGTTTCCAGAAGCAAAGCTTTGAAAACCTATTTGGGTTAATGCATATTTCAATGCAAACCTTCTAATTACTTTAATAGCCTCTTTCGGGAGGCTATTTTCATTTTCAGACAAGGAAGTTTTTCATGGCTATTTTACAACCTTTGATCGACATGGCCGAGATCTGCTACCGGCAGGGCATTCGGCATGTGGTTATTTCACCCGGCTCGCGCAGCGCCGCGCTAACGCTCGCATTTGCGCGGCACGGCGGCTTTCAGGCGCACGTGTGTATAGACGAGCGCTCGGCCGGGTTCATTGCCCTCGGAATGGCCCAGCAAATCGATTCTCCCGTGGTTTTGATATGCACATCGGGCAGTGCGGCCTACAACTTCGCTCCGGCCGTTTCTGAGGCATTTTTTCAGCAAATTCCGTTGCTTGTTCTTACGGCCGACCGACCTAAGGAATGGCAGCATCAATACGACGGTCAAACAATCTATCAGACGGGCATTTTTGGGCCGCATGTAAAGCGTTCTTTCGAAATTTCACCGGACTACCAGCATCCGGATGTGCAATGGGCAATCAACCGGGTTACGAACGAGGCGATTAATTTGACGTCGGTTGTGCCGAATGGGCCTGTGCATATTAATGTGCCGATCCGCGAGCCGTTTTACCCGTCTGGCACTGAGGATTTCAATGCTTCGGGCGCAGTCAGGATCGTCAAAAAGCAGGAAAGCGAAGTGGTATGGCCGCAGGCGGTCTGGGAAGAATTGCTAGATGAGTGGGAAGATGCTTCCAAAATCCTGATAGCAGGGGGCCAGGGCAAACCTGACGAGGCGTTGAACGCGGTCCTGGGACGCATTATGGAAGAATGGCAGATCCCGGTATTGGGCGACTGCTTGGCCAACCTGTCGGGAAAGGAAGTCATACGCCATCACGACCTGTTCCTGGGGACAAAGGAAGCCGAAAATCTTCGGCCCGATTTGCTGATTACATTCGGAATGTCGTTCCTTTCGAAGGAGTTCAAGCAATTTATTCGTAAAAATCCCCCCAAATACCATTGGAACATCAGCAGGGATGCTTTTCTGGCCGATCCTTTTCAGTCGGTAACAAGGGACATTTCCGGAAATGCTGCTTCACTATTTGAAAAGTTATTCGAAAAGCTTGATTATCAGTCCTTCGTGGAGAATTCTGACCTAGGCCATGACACCTCGTTTCACAGTTTGTGGCTGCAAATTGAACGAAATGCCCGGCAAAGGAAGCACGAAACACTTAAAAATCTATCAACGTTCAGTGATTTAACCTTGTTAGATTCAATATTTAGGTATGTAGATAGTCAATATCAGTTACATGTAGCCAACAGTATGTCCGTTCGGTATGCCAATGTACTGGCGACAGAAAATGAATGGACGGGTGTGTATGCGAACCGTGGAACGAGCGGGATCGATGGCTGTGTAAGCACCGCGATCGGAGCAGCCAGGGTGAACGGAAAACCGACCCTGCTGATCACAGGCGATGTCGCTTTCCTCTATGACCGGAACGGCCTTTTGATCGACAATCTACCGCAGAATCTGAAAATTATGGTGCTGAATAATGCAGGAGGAAATATATTCCGGATGATCGATGGCCCGGGAAGTTTGCCGGAACTGGAAACTTTCTTTGAAACCCGGCACTCGTTTTCAGCGCGGCGGACCTGCGAGGATTCGGGGATTGCCTATTTTCGGGTTTCCGGCCATGGAGAGGCGGAAAGTATTGTGAAGGAATTTCTGAATTTCGACGGGATCGCCTTGCTGGAAGGCTTCACCGATCCCGTCGAAAATACAAAGGCCTGGAAAGCGCTCAAACGTGCCGCGTATTAGCGGCAATATTTGGCGGCCTCGGCCGTCGCCAGGGAGTCTTTCAGCACGACTCCCTGCTTCCATATTTTACACGCCTCTGAGGTGTTTTTTTGTGCAAAGTAAGCCTGTCCGGCCAATCCGTAGAGCAATTCCACAGGCTCGGCGATTTCGATGGCCTTATTGAAGGCGCTCAGCGCTTCGGAAATGTTTCCCTTCTGCTGATAGTAGATCCCCAGGTTTCGCAGCGCATAGCCGTTTTTGGGCAGCTTGTCCAGCGATTTTTCGATCAAGGTGCGGGCCTCTTCTCCCTTTCGCGTTTGCAGTAATGCATAGGCCTTATTATTGAGTGAATACGGTTCGGCGGGATCACGGCTCAAAACCTGATCGAAGTATCCGATAGCTTGCGGCCACTGCTTGTTTTTTGAGGCAATGAGTCCTAGGTTATTCAATGCCTGGGGTTGCGCGGGGTCGAGTGCCACGGCGGTTTCAAAATCCAATTTGGCCTCTGCGTACGAACCCATTCTGTAATAGACGGCACCGCGGTTTACATAAGCTTCCACGTTTGTTTTGCTTAGTCGTAGCGCCGCATCATACTCCGGAATGGCGAGCGACGGGTTGCCTTCTGCGTCGAGCAAATTGCCTTTCACTAAATGGAAGCGGGTAGAGTCCTGATATTGTTTTTCAATTTGAAGCAGATCCTCCCGCGCTTCCTTCAAGCGGCCCAGATAGAGCGCAGATTCCGACCGCACGAGATTTGCCTGTGTCAATGTAGGGTCGATGCGGATCGCCTCTGTCAAAACCTCGTAGGCATCTTCAACCCGGCCCAATTTCAACAAAGTTATCCCCTTGTTGAGATAGGCGTCTGAAAAATCTGCATTTTTGGCAATCGCTTCGTCGTACAGCCGCAATGCTTCGGCATAGTTCTTTTGACCGAGAGCCTGATTGCCTTTCAGGAAAAAATCGGCCGCATCTTTGTTGCTCTGGCTCGTGCAGTTTAGTAATATTAGTACTAAAAAAAGTAGCTGAATTAATGTATTGAATTTGAATAACATATAATTAGTAATAGTAAGAACACCAGTTATGAGGTACATCAAGGACATCCCTAACCCTCGCTACAAAATCGGTCTTTACCAATGGAACAGCAAGTACATTATTAAGATTGAATCGGGAATGTATGAGCAAACTTACAAAATCGATGATTACGAAGTGACGTCTACGGACGAACTGGAAGCCTGTATGGACGATGCATTCACGCGGGCCATAGCCGACCGCTTCGATGCCATGCACGCCGATTTCAACGACACGCTAATACGCCATAATGTGCTTTTTTAGGCCTGGCAGCGTATTTCCGACGCGCGCACGTATACGGTTTTAAAACGCTTTTCGTTAGATAGCAAACTATTTTAAGCGGTAAGTGAGGACCAAAATATTCTTTTGTCAGGATATGGCAGACCACAACAACTTAATTCAAAACTCCACCAACTCAGTATCTATGGTTTTTAAACGCAGCGCCTCCACCATCGGCATGTTTGTATGTGTAGGCGCGTCTTCCGTAGTAGCCCAGAATACGCTTAGTATTACGGAGCCGGAAGCACACTTTCGCAACGGCCTCGAATATTATGCGAAGTCCAATTACGTGGCTGCAAGGCAGGAATTCGGCGAGTTCCTGAATTCGCAGGATAAGTTGCTCAGCACGAGCGATTACAATAAGGTTACGGCTGAATATTATGTGGCCGTTACTGGCCTTTATCTCAATTATCCTGAGGCCGAAGTGCAGGTCGACCGATTTGTCAAGAACCATGCTGAACACCCCAAAGCACAGCTTATTTACAGCGATCTGGGGAAGTATTATTATGAGAGCGGCAACTATGAAAAGGCCATTACGTACCTCGAAAAGGCGGTAAATCTGCCGGGGGCAGGGGCGGGGAGGTTAGAAAGCACCTACCGGCTTGCCATGTCCTATTATAATACCAAACAGCCCGACCTGGCTCTGCCGTTGTTCAACCAGGTAAAAACCGAGGTGGGGTTCGAGAATGCCGGTGATGCATCATTCTACGCCGGCGTGATCAATTACCAGAAAAATAACTTCGAGGAAGCCTACCAGGATTTCAAGCGGATCGAGGAGCATCCCTATTACAAGAATGAGGCGCCTAACTGGATCATTTCCTCGCTTTATCAGCTTAAAAAGTTTGATGAGCTCCTTGCCTATGGCGAACGCATTCTCGGCGCGCAGCGGGGCAATACCAAATTGGACGATGTCGCTTTGTATGTCGCGGAAGTTTATTACGAGAAGGGAGATTATGCTAATGCGGTAAAAGCTTACGAGCGCTACAAGCGTATGAGACCGGGCGCTATACCTCCGACAGTTGCTTTGCACTACGGTCACGCGCAGTTCCGTAACAATAACTTTGAAGGAGCAATTACCTCATTGAAGCCAATCGGAAATGGCAAAGACTCTGTTTCGCAATACGCCTCATATATAATGGGAATCAGCAACTTAAAGACTACTAATTTAAGCAATGCTTTAACGTCGTTTGGTAATGCAGCAGCGTTGGACTTCAATCAGGTAGTGAAGGAAGAAGCGACCTATAACCATGCAAAAGTGCAGCTGGAACTCGGCAATAATACCGATGCCGTGAAGGAGCTGGATAATTACATGGCTAAATACCCCGAAAGTAAGCATACCGAAGAAGCGACGGAATTAGTGGCAGAAGGATATGCCAGCGCGAGCAACAGTTCGGCTGCGATAAAATACATTGAGGGGCTGAAAACGCGCAATGCTAAAATAAATAGTACCTATCAGAGGCTGACTTACAACCAGGGCGTGACGGATTTCAATGCCGGTCGTTATGATGCGGCGATAGAAATGTTCGAGAAGTCGCTGAAATTCCCGATTGATGTGGAGCTGTATAATTCGGCGTCGTTCTACAAGGCGGAGTCCGTGTATGGCTTGAAACGTGTGGATGAAGCGGCCACATTGTATAATCAGATTGCTAAGAACCCGAAAGCAGGTATTTATGCCAAAAAGAGCTTGTACGCTTTGGGATACATTTATTATAACCAGAAAAAATACAGCCAGGCATTGCCTTATTTCCGCGATTTTACCAACAACATCGAGGGAATGGAGGCCGATATGATCGAGGACGCTCACGCAAGGTTGGCCGACTGTTACCTGGCCGCCAAGAATTACAACGAAGCGATCCGCACTTATGAGCAGGTAGCAGCGAAAGGTAAGGTCGATAAGGATTACGCATTGTTCCAGAAGGCCCGCGCATATGTGTACATGAACCGCGAGGCAGAAGCGAAACGCCAGTTCGAGTTGCTGATCAGCCAATACCCGCAGTCGAAACATTTGGACAATGCCTATTTCCAGCTGGCAGACATCGATTTCCAGAACCAGAGCTATTCGGCAGCGGTGAAGGGCTTTACGCGCATGATCAACGAAAAGCCTAAGAGCACGCTTATACCGGCCGCATTGTTGCGCAGGGCGCAGTCGTATTACAATTTGCAGGTGTACGAGCAGGCGATCGTCGATTTCCGCAAGATCCTCACCGAGTATTCGGATTCACCGGCAGCGGAAAGCGCGCTGGAGGGGATCCAGGAAAGCTATTCGGCTGTGGGACGTCCGGAAGAGTTTAACCAGGTGCTGGGCGTTGTACGTAAAAACAACCCGGGCAATGAGAAACTCGAAGGCGTTGAATTCGATAATGTGCGGAACCTGTATTATGCGGAGAAGTACGAGAATGCGATTACAGCATTGCAGGCGTTTCTGCAGAGTTATCCGGCCAGCAAATACCAGTATGATGCGACTTACTTTATTGCTTCATCTTACGACAAGACTAACCGCGTGAACGAAGCACTTCAATATTACAGTAAAGTGGTTCAACAAAACCGCTCGCAGTTCGTAGGTGCAGCCGCGCAACGCTCCGCTGAATTGGAAATCGGTCGTGGTAACTTCAATAATGCGGTGACAAGCTTCCGCGTGCTCTCGCGCAACGCCGAAAACAAGAAGGACCAGGCCACCGCATGGACGGGGCTCATGGACACCTATTTCACGTTGAAAAGCTACGACTCGACGCTGTACTATGCCAAAGAGATCATCAATATGGGAAATATCGTTCCGGCCAGCCTCGGCAAGGCGCACCTGTATCTCGGTAAAGTACCTTACGAGAAAGGCGATTTGAAGAAGGCCGGTGAAGAGTTTAAAAAGATTTCGGCTTCGTCCAAGGATGAATTCGGTGCAGAAGCGGCTTACTGGTCGGCGATGGTTCTTTACAAAGAGAAGAAATACAAGGAAGCGGAAACTGCCATCATCGAAATGGGGAAAAACTTCGAGGGATATGACTTCTGGCGCGCACGCTCGTTCATTCTGCTTGCGGACGTCTACGTGGGTATGAACGAGAAAGTTCAGGCGAAGGCGACGCTCAACTCCATTATCGAGAATTCCGATGACAAGGAGGCGGTTGAAATGGCCAAGGAGAAGTTGAACAAAATTGAAAAGTAACCCGTGAATTACGGTTTCATTAAACAGAAAAACCCGTTACCATGACGCATTCCAAGATATTACGTTCCTCCCTGTTTTTGCTGGCGTTGGGCTTCTCTACCCAGTTCGCGGTCGCGCAAAAAGGAGAGATTGAAAGTCAGACATACGAAATCTTAAAGGACAAAAGCATAGAATTTGCCCCGGCCGACCGGGTTTTCGATAAAGTGCAGCCGGTGAAGGGCGAGACCGGGAAAAAGAAGGTGTCTTACCAGATCATTGACCCTGAGATTAACATTGCTTCCCCGAAACTGACCCCGGCAGTAGCCGCTTCGTCGGACGAACAGGGCCGCAAGGACGAGCCCGATGTGCTGAACAATTATGTGAAGGCCGGCGGCGGTAACTACGGCCGTTTCCTGGGCGAGCTGTTTGTCGGAGGAAGACCCAAGGAAGACCTCGCTTATACCGTGCAGCTGAAACATCTTTCGGCAGCCAACGGGCCGGTGGATGGTAAAAATTCCGCTAATGCAGCCACTGGTTTTAAGACTGGCGGAAAGTATATCCGCGAGAAGTACAAAGTCGATGCAGGCTTCAATTTTGACCGCAAAAACTATTACTTCTATGGCTACAAGCCGCAGCCGGAAGGTGTAGTGGTGGACCGTGATACAATCCGGCAGACGCTCAACCAGTTTGGATTTAACCTGGGATTTGAGAACACCGACGCTTCGGTGCTGGTGGATTACTCCGTGAAGACCAGCCTGAACAGCCTGAAAGACCGCTATAATGCATCAGAAATTGACTGGGGGACTAACCTCACTGCCTCGGTACCGATTTCGGAAACGTTCTTCGCATTACTGGAAGCCGACGCGTATGTGTCGCAACGCGTCGATTACTTTACTTACAACCGTAACCTGTTCCGTGTTAAACCTACGTTCAAGTATGTGAACGACATGTTCTCGGTTTCGGCAGGTATTAACGCTGTTAACGAGACGGATAGCCAGTTGGACATCAATCGGACGAAGGCATTTCCTGCCGTCAATCTGGATGTAACACCTATTTCGGGTGTGCACATTTTTGCGGGCTGGAATGGCGATATCGTACGAAATACGCTGAGAAGCATGCTGAGCGAAAACCAATGGCTGGGGCCGAACGTACTTGTGATGAATACCGAGAAGACTTCGGATATCAGTGCGGGTGTCAAAGGAGAGACCGGTACCGGCATTAACTACGAAGGCAAAGTGGCCTACACTTCCTATCGGAATTTCTACTCGTACAACAACTCGCTCTCGGATACTTCGCGGTTCTCGGCAATTTTCGATCCGGGTAAGACCAAGGTGCTGACGATTTCCGCACAGGCAGGCTATAATTTCAATGAGCTGTTTAAAACCTCGTTAAAAGCCAATTTCTTCGATTACGCCGTAGATAAGGTGGAGGAACCATGGCACCGCCCCGATCTTACTTTGAACTGGTTCAATGCCCTTACCATCAGCAAAAAACTCTTTGTAACGGCAGATTTTTACATGCTGAGAGGGTTGAAAGCGAAAAATTTTCAGACCGGGGAAGTGACCAAACTTCCGGTAATCGCGGATCTGAATCTTAAAATCGACTACCTGTTAACCAGGAACTTCTCTGCTTTTGTGAACCTGAATAACGTGTTGGGTAAACGTTACCAGCGGTATCAGTACTACCCACAGCAGGGCCTGAACTTTATTGCGGGATTGTCTTTTTCTTTTTAACTTCGCTGAGTTAACACCAAACTTTGCTTCATGATAGCAGTCGAAACAGTCATCCGGAAACTCATAGGAGAATACGAATTCGTGATCATTCCCGGCTTCGGTGCCTTGCTCTCGCATCAGGTACCCGCGGTTTATGACGGTAATTCGGGTATTTTCGCACCGCCTGTCAAAAGACTCGCGTTTAATGAGTATCTGAAACTGGATGATGGCTTGCTCGCAAACTACATTTCGCGTCATGAGAAAGTGACGCATGCGGATGCGGTGGAGTATATCAAGGGTTATACCGATCGCCTGAGATCAGGCCTTGACATCAACGGTGAAGCCAGCATAGCAGGCATTGGCGAGTTCAAGCAGAATGTGGAAGGCAAGCTGGTGTTCGAACCTAACACTGGTAAGTACTTTAAAGACGAGTGGTACGGCTTCGAGAAGATCAAAGCGGTTGTTGCGCAGGCCCGTCCGGTAGCGGCGTTGAACTCGGCGCAATACGTAAGCGACGATGTTGAAGTAGTTGAACTGGAAACCGAGGCACGGCCACGTCGCTGGACAGGCTGGGCGGCCGCTGCCGTAATTGCAGGTTTGCTTTGCGGGTTGAGCTTTTTTCTGGTTAACACAGAGAATGAATATATCAAAAGTACATTGAACCCATTCGCGGAGATGTTCAGCCGCAAAGAAGACGCTGAAACGACCGTAGTGAAGACCGAGGAAGTTCAGGCACCTAAGCCGGCACCGGTAACCGAAGCGGTTGTGGCGAAAGTGGACTCGATGCCAGTGGATTCAGCACCCGCCATCGCAACCGAGTCAGCTACTACCGTACCGACTACGTTACCGGCTGTGGCAAAACCTGCGGAAGTGGCATCGGCCAAGTTTTACGTGATAGCCGGCGCATTCAAGGGCACTAAACAAGCCAATGTTTTGCTCGCCCAACTGACAGAAAAAGGATTTACAAAAGCATTGATCATTCCAGGAGACGAACGTAGCAAAAAAGTGAAAGTCGCCATCGATGGGTTTGACAATGAAACGGATGCCTACCGCGCTTCCAACGAATTGAAAAAAGTAATTGGCGAAGCCGGTTGGGTTTTCAAGAAAAAATAGGGTTTTAAACCTGGAAATACAGAAAGGAGGTCATTGGCCTCCTTTTTTGTTGCATACGTTTTTTACTACTTTTACGTTTTCCGAAAGAAAACCCATTTTTTGATAAATGATCACATTACAGGCAGAAGACCGGCAGCGAATCGCAATATCATGGGCGTGGTCCTTTGGGATTACCGCTGCCATGCTGGGCATATTCTTTTTCATCCGGCTTAGCTCGTCACTCCCGAAAGTCGAACCCATGGAGTTGTTCGTGGAGGTGAACTATGGTACCAGCAAGGTGGGAAAAGGGGACGTTCAGACCTATAATAAACCCAACGACAGCAAGGTCAGGGAGAATATGAAGGCGGACGCTGAGGAAGTCAAAAAAGTGAAATCGATTGCTACACCGAAACCAACGCCTCCGACGCCCCCAAAAATAGAGTCGCCAAAGCCTACAAAAACGGTCGCTGAGAAGCCCGCGATCACTTCGAAGGTGGAGAGCCCGGTAGAAGCACCGGAGAAGACTGACGTGAAAAAATCGACGGGTAGCGAAAACGCCTCGGCACCGGTGACCAAACCGGCTCCGGAAAAAGCGGTTAATAAGGATGCTTTGTTCAGCAAATCTTCCGGTAGCAAATCGGGAAGTAACGGCACCAATGGCACCAAAACCGGCATTGGCGGTAACAATAACGGCGACGATGCGGAAGGCGTAGGCGATAAAGGATCGAAAACCGGCAGCCTTTTTGCCAAAACCTACAAAGGTGAAGGCGGCGGGGGCGGTACGAATGTTGGCCTTAACCTGTCAGGATGGAGCTGGTCCAGAAGACCGGTTGTGGACGATAATTCGGATGCTACGGGCGACATTACATTCAAAATTACGGTTGATCGCAACGGCCGCGTCAAAAGCGTGATTACCCAGGCCACAACTGTTACGGATTATGCGGTAGTGAATAAATATAAAAGCGCCGTCAGAGACCTCACTTTCGTGCCAAAATCAGCCAACGTACCCGACGAATCGATCGGTACCATCACTTTTAAAATACGTTCACGTTAATACTTAAATGACATATCAGGAAACGATCGGATATCTGTACGACAGATTACCGGTTTTTCAGAATATCGGGGCCCGTGCTTTCAAGCCGGGCCTTCATACTACCAGGGAGTTGTGTAAAGCCCTGGGCGATCCGCAGGACAAATATCCAACCATTCATGTTGCGGGTACCAACGGCAAAGGAAGTACGTCGCATATGCTGGCGGCAATTCTTCAAGCGTCCGGATACCGGGTAGGGCTATATACTTCGCCTCATTTAAAGGACTTTCGCGAGCGCATACGTGTAAATGGCACGTGTGTACCCGAAGAATTCATTATTGAGTTTGTTGTCGATCAAAAATCTAACATTGATAGATTGTCTCCATCGTTCTTTGAAGTCACTGTGGCGATGGCTTTTTCCTATTTTGAGAACGCTGGTGTAGATGTTGCAGTGATCGAAGTCGGTATGGGTGGCAGGCTGGATTCGACGAATGTAATTACTCCGGAATTGTCGGTTATCACTAACATCAGTTTCGATCACATGCAATTTCTGGGCGACACGCTGGGCAAAATCGCTGCTGAAAAGGCCGGAATTATCAAAAGCGACGTTCCGGTGGTAGTTAGTGAGTACCAGAATGCCGAGATCGGTGATGTGATTACCGCCGCCGCCGAAGCGGCCAATGCGCCGTTGACGTTTGCTTCCAATGCAATTGACGTCAGATTTGTCGGCCTGGTCGACGGTAAAATGCTCGTAGATGTGGTAGAGAAGGCTTCCGGAAGATTGCTCTCGGAGGGCCTGGTTGCGGATCTGACGGGTTCGTACCAGTTGAAGAACATTGCCGGGGTATGGGCCGCCAAAGACGTGCTTATCTCAAAAGGCTGGAAAATATCCGACGATTCAGTGAGAAGGGCGCTGCAATCCGCAAGCGCCATCACCGGGTTGAAAGGACGCTGGCAACAGTTGCGTCAAAATCCTGACGTTTATTGTGATACGGCACACAATACGGCCGGTCTTACTATTACTTTGACCCAATTCGATACAGTTTGCAAGGGAAGGAAGCGGTTTGTAGTCGGTTTTGTGGGTGATAAGGACATTTCGACCATGTTGTCGCTATTTCCCAAAGATGCAGACTACTATTTCTGCGAACCCTCGAATATGCGGGCGTTAAAGGCCGAAGAATTGCAGTCCAGAGCGCGTGAACACGGTTTGGTAGGGAAGACCTTCGGAAATGTGAACGAAGCGCTGGAAGAGGCTATAAAGGATTCGGCACCTAACGACGCAATTTACGTGGGTGGTAGTACCTTTGTAGTCGCAGATATTGAAAGTTTATAGAGCATATAAGTATAATGGCAAGAAGAAAGTTACATCATTACAAGTTTAGCGAGCAGGCAGAAAATGTAGTTCAGGCGGGTAAACCGCTTTATTCGGAAATAAAAGGCAATTGGAATAAGCTATACTTTAATAACGAAAGCCCGATTGTTGCGGAACTGGCATGCGGTAAGGGCGAATATACGATTGGATTAGGTAAAAAATTCCC
Organism: Dyadobacter sp.; assembly: GCF_017744695.1. GTDB lineage: Bacteria > Bacteroidota > Bacteroidia > Cytophagales > Spirosomataceae > Dyadobacter. Next base: position 164,340 of record NZ_JAGIAS010000002.1, on the reverse strand, counting down.
GGAAAAGAATTTCATCGGCGTCGATATCAAGGGCGACCGGATCGCGCGCGGCAGTGCATTGGCTACGGAGCAGAATTTATCGAACGTTGCTTTTCTCCGGGCGGGCATCCAATATTCGGAGGAATTTTTCGGAGAAGGTGAGTTGAGCGAGATCTGGCTCGTTCATCCGGACCCGCAGGTGCGCGACCGTAACGAGAAGTATCGGCTGACCAATCCCAGTTTCCTGGCTAAATATGCGGCATTTTTGAAAGAAGGAGGGATGTTCTTTCTGAAAACGGATAGCGATTTCCTGTACGAATATACTTTGCAGACGCTCGATGATGCTCCCAATTTCCGGATTGTCGAGCATACTTACGACTTGTATCAATCGCATTTGCTCGATGAACACCACGGCGTGCGGACGCATTATGAAGGCATTTTTACTGCGAAGGGTTATACCATCAAGTACATTAAAGCGGAGCTGGTTTAGACGAGCTATAAAGCAAAAGGCCCGTTCCAGCATTTGCCGGAACGGGCCTTTTTATATTAAAGTAAGTTGTTACTTCTGGATCAAACCAGCGAAGTAGTAAACAGTTCTTACCAGCTGAGACACGTAAGACATTTCGTTGTCGTACCATGAAACAGTTCTAACAAGCTGAACGTCACCTACTTTCTGAACGCGGGTCTGTGTTGCGTCGAAGAGTGAACCGTAGCTGATACCGATGATATCGCTGCTCACGATTTCATCTTCTGTGTAGCCGTAGCTTTCATTAGCAGCAGCTTTCATAGCAGCATTGATTTCCTCTACGCTGGTTTCGCGGCCCAAAACAACTGTCAATTCAGTCAATGAACCTGTCAATGTAGGAACACGCTGAGCTGAACCGTCCAGTTTACCTTTCAATGAAGGCAATACAAGACCGATCGCTTTTGCAGCACCAGTGCTGTTAGGAACGATGTTCTGAGCAGCAGCTCTCGCTCTTCTCAAATCACCTTTCGGGTGTGGAGCATCCTGGGTGTTCTGGTCGTTGGTGTAAGCGTGGATGGTAGTCATCAAACCGTTTACGATACCAAATTTCTCTTCCAATACCTGAGCCATTGGCGCAAGGCAGTTGGTTGTACAAGAAGCACCGCTGATGATGGTTTCGGAACCATCGAGGATGTTGTGGTTTACATTGAAAACGATTGTTTTCAGGTCGCCGGTAGCAGGAGCGGAGATAACTACTTTTTTAGCACCTGCCTTGATGTGCGCACTTGCAGATTCTGCGCTGGTGAAGAAACCAGTACATTCAAGAACTACATCAACATCGTGCTGTGCCCAGGGAATTTGTGAAGGATCACGTTGCGCATAGATAACGATGTTTTCGCCATTTACGACAACTGAATTGTCGGTAGACTTAACATCTGCGTCGAAACGTCCTTGTGCAGTATCGTATTTGAGGAGGTGTGCTAACACTTTTGGACTAGTCAAATCGTTGATGGCTACGATATCGATGCCCTCCATGTTATAGATTTGACGGTAAACAAGACGACCGATGCGGCCAAATCCGTTGATTGCAACTTTTACTTTTGACATATCGAGGTAGATTGGTTATTTCAGCCGCAATATTAATAAAAATGTATACGGATGAAAAGTATATAAAGGAAATATAACAAATTAGGTATTCGATGATAAAAAAGACATTTAAATTAGCAAATTAGTACCGTTGTTCGATTTGAATTAACATTTTTACTTTTGAATTTGCTAATTAGAGTAGTATATTGAAGGCCTTTATTCTGTTTTGATTTGTTTTGATTCTACATTAAGAACCTATAATATTGCGTCACAGTTCCCTCGCGAGAGGGTTCTCTTTTCACCTGTAAGTTTATTCGTATGTTTCATTCTGAAACAGATTATAACTTATTGATTTACAGGATAATAAATGAATATCATTAACTCTATACTTTAACATGAATTTTACTGAACAAATTGAAAATTACTGGTCCAACCGGGAATTATTGAAGGAAGAATCGGCAAAGAATTTTATCCGCGATATCATCGAGGAGGTCGATAAAGGGAGACTGCGCGTGGCCGAGCCTAATGCTAATGGAGGATGGACTGTCAACGAAGCGCTAAAAAAAGCGATCATTCTTTACTTCCCAATCCAGCAAATGCACGTGAGCGAAGTTGGCATTTTTGAATACCATGATAAGATGAAACTAAAATCCGGCTACGAACAACTTGGTGTAAGGGTAGTGCCTCCGGCCGTGGCGCGGTATGGCGCCTATATTTCAAAAGGTGTAGTGCTCATGCCATCATACGTAAACATTGGCGCCTATATAGATGAAGGTACCATGGTCGACACCTGGGCAACCGTGGGAAGCTGCGCACAGATCGGGAAGAACGTTCACCTGAGCGGTGGCGTAGGAATAGGAGGGGTACTCGAACCGGTTCAGGCAGCGCCCGTAATCATTGAAGACGGTGCATTCATTGGCTCACGTTGCATCGTTGTAGAAGGTGCTCGCGTTGGAAAAAGAGCCGTTTTGGGCGCAGGAGTAACAATTACGGGCAGCTCGAAAATTATCGACGTTACTGGCAGCGAACCTGTGGAATACAAAGGGTATGTACCTGAGGACTCAGTTGTAATCCCGGGAACATTGCCTAAGGAGTTCGCCGCAGGTACGTATCACGTGCCTTGCGCATTGATTATCGGCAAGCGCAAACCAAGCACGGATCTCAAAACTTCTCTGAACGATGCTCTTCGCGACAATAGCGTAGCGGTGTAATTCTCGGAGAAACCATCCGAATAACGCAATCTGAGTGCGGCATGAATTATTCGTGTCGCATTTTTTTTTGCCCCAAATCCACGATTTACAAATATATACGATACCTAAAATCAATGTTTAATATATTAAATCATTACAGTTCACTTATTTAAATCAACAGATTTCGTCAATTTACTTTTTAGGTATTTGCTTTTCGATCCAATTATTTAACTTTGTATTAAAATTTACAAATTACAATATGGATCTCACTAACAAGATTAAACAGATATTGATTGATAAAAATATCACGCCGTCGCTCTTCGCTGATGAAATAGGTATACAGCGATCCAGCATGTCGCATATACTTGCCGGGAGAAATAAGCCAAGTCTGGATATGGTGCAGAAAATTGTAAAGCGCTTTCCGGATCTTGGTATCAGCTGGATACTGGACGACGAACCCTTGCCGGCAACAGCCTCCATGACGGTAAATGAACCCGTTTTAGAATCGCGTAAAAAGGCAGCTCCCGCGCCTCAGCCCGCACAAACAAATGTCGTAAAGGAGAAACCGGTCGTTTTGCCGGAGAAAAAGATCGAAAAAGTGCTTATTTTTTATTCTGACGGCACTTTTCAGGAATTCAAACAGGGGTGACAAACTGGGCCTGCCAAATTCAATAATTTGTAAGATCTCCTCGAAAGTGCCATTTTAACCTCATATCTGTTTCGATGCCGTCGACCGGCATCGAAAATTCGAGACGTATTACGATAACCGTCACTGTCCCGCGAAAATGCAGGGACATGGGTCCGTTTCCCTTCTCAAAATTTTCAGCATTAACCCACGGGCCGGCACAACAACTCCGCTCCGGCCGATCGAGACGACTGCATCTCACTACTTTAAGATACTGTTAAATTTCTTGTCGGTAAGTCACCGATAATTTAATTGTGTCGTACTCACAATTTTGGTAGCATACCGGACAGCACAGGACAGTATGGAATTCAAATACCGATACTATTGCAGAAATAATATAATTCAAATCATTAATTGTACATATCAAACATAGGTATGGGTATGTACTTCAAGCCCAATCATTTTGTCTCCCGGCAACATGTTTGAATTTTATTATTCCTCCTCCACTAAAAATATACCACCCAAACCAACTGCCTATGGAAAAAATCCAAGCTTGAAACCCATTTTACTTGTCCAATCATTAACTATTCCAATCCTGAACGTATGAATCAATCTCGACAATTAAGATTCAATACCGGCCTGCGCTCGCTCCGAAAGGTGATGCTGGGCCAGGTATTGTTCGGCGTTGCGCTCGCAGGCTTCCATCAAGCCCCGGCGACAGCCGCCCCAGTGAAGGACCCAATGCTGGCGACCGCCGACCGATCGCTTGCAGGGAAAGTGACCGATGAAAATGGCTCCGGGCTCCCGGGCGTGAGTATTATTGTGAAAGGTTCCAGCACCGGAACCGTAACTGATACCGAAGGCCGCTACACGATCAATGTACCTGACGCAGGCGGTCCAGTTTTAGTTTTCTCTTTTGTCGGGTACGTACCAAAAGAGATTACAGTGGGAAATCAGACGAATTTGGACGTTCAATTGGCCGTGGATAACAAAGCGCTGGAAGAAGTGGTCGTGGTAGGGTATGGTACCCAGCGCAAGCGCGATATTACTTCGGCGGTGTCCAACATTAACATTGAAGACATCGGAGAAGTACCGAAGTCAAACGTCACCCGGATGATCCAGGGACAGGCGCCCGGGGTGATCATCAAGCAGAAAAGCGGTACGCCAGGCCAACAATTCGAAGTGAAAGTACGCGGGATCAGCTCGCTCGGAGCCGGTAGCGATCCTTTGTACGTAATCGATGGCTTCCCGGTAGGTATTTCCGTCGGCCAGAACCTCAACCCGAACGACATCGAGACGATCACAGTGCTGAAAGATGCGGCGTCGACAGCGATTTACGGTGCACGCGGTTCGAACGGGGTAGTTCTGATCACCACCAGATCGGCCAAGGAGGGCAAGACGAACCTGAACGTTTCCATCGACTACGGCGTCCAGAATGTCCCTGAATCGAGAAAAACCAAAGTGCTGAACGGTAAGGATTTTGCGCAGTTCAAGAAGGAAGTATTTATTGGAAGGTTCGTACTGGACAAGAAACGGCAACCTACGAATGAGGAAATTCCCATCGACTTCCGCAACCCCGAGGATACCAAATATTCCACCAACTGGTTCGACCTGATCCTGCACAACAACGCACCTTATACGGATGTAAACGTGTCGCTTTCGTCAGGAAAAGGCCCTATCAAGTCAATGGTTTCGCTGGGCTATTACAAGGAAGACGGCGCATTGAAATACACTGATTATGACCGCGCTTCCGTTCGCACGAACCTCGCCGGGGACATTAACAAGTACATTTCAATGGGTGTGAACATAGCCGGTAGCTACTCGCGGTCGAGCCTCGCGTCCACCGACGGACGTAATGCGCAGGTCGGTCTGACCCTCATCAGCGATCCGCGCTACCCTGCGTATGATGAAAAAGGCGAATTGATCCCTTACTACAATGGCGTCGGCGATATTTTTGGTTTCCCTAACCCGCTTTACCTGCTGAAAGCGATCAAGCGTAACCGCAACATCGCCGACGTACTGGCCAATGGTTACATCGATTTCAATATAGCCAAGGGCTTGAAGTTCAGGACCTCCATAAATGCAAAAATCAACTATAACCAATATAAGGAGTACGTTCCTTCTACGATCGGGCTGGCCGTGGCGACGGGCTCTAACGGCGCGCCTCCCCGCATTGCTGCGGAACGGGACGATTCGGAAGAGTTGCGCAATTATACAGCCGACCAGTTGCTTACCTATAATGTCAATCTCGGTGAAAACCACCACCTCGATGCCATGCTTGGCTACACTGCCCAGCAGGAAATCGTAAAAGGCTTATATGGATCCGGTAACACTTTCCCCGACGACCTCGCTCCGTACCTAGGCAATGCTACCATTCGCTCGTCGAACTCCATGGAGCGTAAATGGACTATGCTCGCATACCTGGCACGATTAAACTACTCATTCAAAGACCGTTACCTCTTCTCGGCATCGTTCCGTCGCGAGGGTAGTTCCCGTTTCAGCGAAGGGCACCAGTTTGGCAACTTTCCGGCAGTTTCCGTGGGTTGGAGGCTTTCAGAGGAATCATTTATTCCAAAAGCAGCATGGCTTACCGACCTGAAACTGCGCGGCAGCTGGGGTATGACGGGTAACAATACCTATCAGGTGAGCGCGAACAACAACTTCGGTACCGGACAAAATGCCGGTGACGATGGTAACTATGCCAGCCTCGCATTCCTCGGTTTGAACAATTACGTATTCAACAATGGATTGTCGATCGGGAAAACCGTAACCCGTTTTGCGAACCCCGAACTGACCTGGGAAAAATCCAACCAGCTGAACGTCGGTCTCGACCTTGCGACATTCAATAACCGCCTGGTGTTCACTGTGGAGTATTACAAAAAGATTACAGACGATATGCTGCTCGGCTATAACATTCCCGCGGTATCCGGCTTTACTACAACTTTGAAAAATCTTGGAAAAGTTCGCAACTCGGGTGTGGAGATTGCTGGTAGCTACCGGATGAAAATCGGCCAGGTGAATTTCAGGACGAATGCAAACATCACCTTCAACCGGAGCAAGATCCTCGCAATCCGCGGCCAGAACGACTTCATTCTGCAAGGCAGCCAGTACGGCGGCTATAACATTCAGCAGGTGGGACGGCCGATCGGGATGATTTTCGGTTATAAAAAGCTGGGCATTTTCAACACCCAGGCTGAAATCGATGCCTCCCCCGTACAGGAAGGAGCAGTACCGGGCGCGATGAAGTTTGCAGACCTGCACGGCGCACCAGATGGCGGGCCTGACGGCATTGTATCTTACGATACCAAGGACATGACCGAGATTGGTAACCCCAACCCGAAATTCAACTGGGGTTGGACCGTTGCTGCCGATTACAAACGTTTCGATGTCAGCGTGTTGCTGATGGGCGCTTACAAATTCGATATTTACCGGAACATCGAGGCTTCGACCATGAACATGGACGGCGTTTTCAATGTGCTCGAAAAGGCGAAAGACCGCTGGCGCTCACCTGAAAACCCCGGCCCGAACCCGAACGACAAGCACTCGCAGGGTGGTACCGACTACTTCAAATGGTCGCGCGAGAGTAGCGAACGTTACGTGTACGACGGCACGCACACATGGATCAAAAATGTGACGATCGGCTATACGCTGCCCAAAGTGAACGGTATCCTGTCAGATGCGCGCATTTTCGTCAATGCGGCTAACCTGCTGCTGATCACCAAATATCCGGGCAACAACCCCGACGCCGGGGTACGCGGCGGTACTGAACTGAACAACGACGACGAGTCGTATCCGGTACCGAGAACATTTTCCGCAGGTATTAAAGTAAACTTCTAAAATCGACGAAGATGAAAAAACTAACGATACTGGGAATCGCGCTGGCCATGGTACTGTCGTCATGCAGCGAAGACTTCCTCAACCAGACCGACCCGACGAAAGTAAAGGTCGATTTGTTCTATAAGAACGAAGAACAGGTGAAGCAGGCTGTGAGCGGGGTTTATAGCCAGATTCAGGGCCTTACCAATACGGCGTATCTGTTTGGGGAATTTCAAACAGATAACACGACTATCGACCTGAACCCTTCCGACCGCGGTGGCGCGGGCGGCTGGGAAGCGTTCGAATTTGGGACAGTCAACTCCGGGAATGGTGAAATCGCCAACCTCTGGAACGGTTACTATGCAGCCATGTACAACTGCAACCTGACGTTGGAGCGGATGGTGAATGCCGAGATGACCGACAATGGCCGCAAGCAAGCCGAAGGCCAGCTCAAATTCCTGCGTGCTTATATGTATTTCAACCTTGTCCAGTATTTCGGTGATGTGATCATCGTCACGTCGACACTCTCGATCCCCGATCCTGCATTCGACCTGGTGCGGTCGCCGCAGGCTGATGTTTGGGCACAAATTGAAAAAGACCTGAAAGAAGCCGCCGCCGCATTGCCTGTCAAATATACCGCCGCCAGCGATCTCGGCCGTGCAACCAAAGGAGCTGCATTGAGCCTGCTCGGCAAGTCGTACCTCACACAGAAGAAGTACGCCGACGCCATCACGACGCTCAAAGAGGTAACCACGCTTGGGTACGCATTGAATGCCAACTACGCCGACAATTTCGCGATCACCAAAAAGAACGGAGTCGAATCGATCTTCGAAATCCAGTACATGGGCGATAACGACCTTGGCGAATGGAGCAACTTCGAATATTTGTTCGCTCCGCGGGTTTCGAAGGGAGCAGTAACCGGCTTCGCCGCCGGGTCGAACGGCGGCAGGAATGTCCCTACCAACGATATCATCGCAGCCTATGAAAAAGGTGATCTTCGTAAGGATATTTCGTTAAAAACCAGCTTCAAACTGGATACTGTCACTTATAACATTCCCTACGTAGTTAAATACAACTACCCGCATACGATCGTGAACCGTACCAATTCCAACTGGCCGGTATTGCGTTATGCGGATGTGCTGCTCATGCTGGCGGAGTCAATCAACGAGCAGTCCGGCCCGACCGGCGAGGCGCTGGGCTACCTCAACCAGATCCGGAAACGAGCAGGCCTGGAAGATCTCGCCCTTGCGGATAAAGCCGCGTTCAGAACGGCGGTCTTGAAAGACAGGAGGCTTGAACTTGCGTTCGAAAATCACCGGTGGTTTGACCTCAAAAGAACCAAGACACCCGCTGAATGGGCCGCTTTAATGAACGCTCACGGCGCACAGGAACGCGCAAAGCCAACGGTAGCAAGAGGTAATGTGCCGTTCAACTCGACAGACTACGTCTATACCGAGAATGAGTATTTCCTGCCTTTACCTGCGCCACAGATTCTGATCAACTCCAAGCTGATTCAAAATCCGGGTTATTGATCGGCTAAGTGCCTGCAATGCACAGGAGGGGCATCCCATATGCCTCTCCTGTTAAATTTTATAACTAATCCGCGAAAAAATGCGTTATAATCCTAATAGTCAATCGAGTACCTGCATTACTGTTTATATGAACCTTTTTAGAAAAACATGAATATTTATCATTTATAGCAAGACAGAACAGGATACTATTCCCCTTGTTGCATTTTAGTATTGTATGATATTGCGGAATCCCCCCGGCGGTATTCCTGAACCACTAACCCCTTGAACTTGTGTTACTCCAAGCAACCGAAACTTTCTGGCTTTGGCAATTTTTAGGACGATTGCACCCTTTACTGGTCCATTTTCCCATTGGACTTCTTTGCATTGCATTGCTTTTTGAACTCATCGACTGGAAGCACAAATCGACCGTCCTGCGCGACGGCACGCGCATTATCACGTGGGTGAGCGCGGGAAGTGCTGTGCTCGCCGTCGCATTTGGTCTATTGCTGGCCAGCTCCGAAGATTCCAGCGGTACCAATCTCGAAATCCACCGCTGGGCAGGGATAACCACGATGGTACTTTCCCTGGTCACGGCATTTACGTTGCGTTCGGGCAACAGGAGCCTGTTCCGCGGGCTGTTGCTCACCACTGTATTCGGCGTATCATTTGCAGGGCATTACGGCGCGATGCTCACGCATGGCGAAGATTACCTGACAAGCGTATTGCCCGGTGCTAACCAAACCGTGGAGCCCGAAGGTGAGACGGAAGCTGATTTTGTGCTGACTAACAATGGTGCATTAACCCCTGAACAAATACAAAATCTCAATGTGGAAGTCAGGACAATCCTGGCGCACAACTGTTACAGCTGCCACAGTGAAACCAAAATGAAAGGCGAGCTTCGGCTCGACAGCAAGGACGCCATTATGAAAGGCGGTGAACACGGGGTGGTAGTCGTTCCAAACCATCCCGACAAAAGTGAGCTGATCCGACGAATTTCCCTGCCGAAAGGCCATAAGGAAGCCATGCCCACCAAAGGCAAGCGCCTAAGCGAGAAAGAAGTAAAACTGCTTCAATTCTGGATCGAAAAAGGCGCTCCATGGCCCGATGGCAAAGAGAAAAGCATTTACCGTGTGGCCGAACTGGCACCTCGCACGCCTCAGGTACCAGCCGCCACAGCCGATCTGAACAAGCCTGTCGACCTGTTTGTGAATGCCTACTTCCAAAAGAATAAGGGCAGCTGGAAACCGGTCGTCGACGACCGCACTTATATTCGTCGGGTTTACCTCGACATTATCGGACTGCTTCCGGCCCCAGAGAGGATCGATGCATTTGTAGCGGATACCCGTCCCGACAAGCGGGAATTGCTTGCCAAAGAGCTACTATCCCAAAACGACGCCTACGCGCAACACTGGATGACATTCTGGAACGACGCACTCCGGAACGACTACGACGGGACCGGCTACATTACGGGCGGGCGCTTCGGCATTTCCAAATGGCTTTATGCGAGTCTGCTGGATAACAAGCCTTACAACTGGTTTGTGAAAGAGCTGATCAGCCCCAACAAGGAATCAGAGGGCTTCATCAAAGGTATCAAATGGCGCGGGACGATCAATTCCAGCCAGCGCACCGAAATGCAGGCGGCTCAGAATGTGGCGCAGGTATTTTTGGGTTTGAATCTGAAATGCGCTTCCTGCCACGACAGCTTCATCAGCGACTGGAAACTGGCCGACGCTTACGCATTTGCCAACATTTTCGCGGACACGCTGCTTGAAATCAACCGTTGCGACAAACCGACCGGCAAAATCGCGGGGACTCGCATTTTGTACCCGGAACTTGGGGAAATTGAAGTGAATGCAAATACAGAAAAACGCCTCCGCCAACTGGCCGATTTCCTGGTGCAGCCCAAAGACGGCAGATTGTACCGCACGCTCGTGAACCGCGTATGGGCGCAGCTGATGGGCCGCGGCATTGTGGAGCCGGTGGATGCAATGGACAACTTGCCGTGGAGCCAGGACCTGCTCGACTGGCTGGCATCCGACTTTGTCACGAATGGCTATGATGTCAAAAAACTCATTTATACGATCGTCACTTCCAAAACTTACCAGCTACCGTCCACATCGGTGAAAGAAGCAGGGGATATTATGGCGAACGATTTCAAGTTTACCGGTATGGTGCGCCGCAGGCTCACCGCCGAGCAGTTTGCCGATGCGATCAGCACGAGCTTCACGCCGATGTATGCCGACACGTCGCTTGCATTGAAGAAGCTCCCGGAAGACATCCAATCCCGATTGCCGTTCCCGCGCGCGGCGTTCGTGAAGAACGACCCGTTCCTTACTTCGCTCGGCAGGCCGAACCGTGAGACGGTGAGTACCGGCCGCACTTCGCAGGCCAACCTGCTCCAGGCATTAGAGCTCACGAACGGCTCCAAATTCACCGAGACGCTCAAAGCAGGATCGAAGATCTGGAAGTCGCAATACCCGACATCCGACTCGCTCGTGACCGCCCTTTACCGGAAAGCATTGGGCCGTTCGCCGGTACCGAAAGAGCTCGCGGCCGCGAAAAAAATCCTCGGTCCAACACCCAGCGAGGAAGGCATTCAGGACCTGGTTTGGGCGATTGCATTGGTGCCCGAGTTTCAGTTGATATATTAAATGTGCAGTACATATATAGCATACTTATAATATCAAATGAATAGCACTTTAAATGCACATAATACATTTACAATGTATACAAAGAATAAAATTTATAGTATTAATTATAAATTTAAAAAGTATTTAAAGTATGAAATGTAAATAAATATAAATAATTGAAATACAACCATTTAAAATATACAGAGAAATGAATATCCAATGGAATAGGAGGGAGTTTCTGCAACGGGCCAGTGCCGCTACGATGGCAGCTTTGGCGGCAGGAACCCCCATATCAAACCTGCTTACCTCATGCCGGGGCAAGGCGGGAGCCAATTCTTCGGCGGACACAGTGATACTTTTATGGATGGCCGGCGGTATGGCGCACACGGAAACGTTCGACCCGAAAGCCTACACGCCGTTTGAAAAAGACATGGAAGGTAACCGCGTTTTGAGCACATTCAAATCGTTCCCGACGAAGCTCGACGGCATCCATTTTTCGGACGGCTTGCAGTCGATAGGGCAGGTGATGGACAAGGGTACGCTCATCCGCTCGTACGTCGCAGCCGATATGGGACACATCCTGCATTCACGCCATCAGTACCATTGGCACACCTGTTATGAGCCACCGCAAACGGTCGCCGCACCGCACATGGGATCGTGGATCGCCAAGGAACTCGGACCCAAAAATCCGGTGATCCCGGCGTTCATCGACATCGGCCAGCGGTTCACAGTAGGCGAGGCCGAAGAGCTGAAAGCATTCCACACGGCCGGCTTCCTCGGCAATGAGTTTGGCCCATTCTTCATTCCGGACCCCAGCCAGGGACTCGAAAGCGTGCGCCCGCCCGTGGGTATGGACGCGAAGCGTTTCGAGCGCCGCAACCAGTTGTACAATGAGCTGATCAATAACAGCCCGGTAGGAGAGTTCGGCAGCGATTACCAGCGCGAGTCGTTGAAACGTTCCATGGAGCAGGCGTATGCATTGCTCAATTCTCCGGAGTCGAAGGCATTCGACCTCAGTACGGAGCCTAAAAAGAGCTACGATATTTACAACACCGGCCGGTTCGGGCTAGGCTGTCTGCTCGCCCGCCGGTTGACCGAGCAGGGCGCGCGTTTCATCAGCGTCACCACCGAATATGAGCCATTCAAAGGTTGGGATACGCACGAAAACGGCCACACGCGTTTACAGGATATGAAGAAACAGATCGACGGCCCGATTGCGCAGCTCATTAAAGACCTGGATGAGAAAGGCCTGCTCGACCGCACGATGGTCGTTCTGGCCAGCGAATTCAGCCGCGACATGATGGTGGAAGGTCGTCCGGACGCCAAAGTAAAAGAGCAAGTTGCCCAGCCCGACATTCTATCGGATCTCAAATTCTACGGTATGCACCGCCATTTCACCGACGGCTGCTCGATGCTGATGTTCGGCGGTGGCATTAAAAAAGGGTTCGTCTACGGCAAAACTGCCGATGAACGTCCTTGCAAGACGATCGAAAACCCGGTGAAGATAGACGGCATTCACCAGACGATTTATCATGCATTAGGTATTCCACCAGATACCCAATATGAAATTGAAAAACGGCCATTCTATACGACGCCCGATGGCAAAGGTCTTGCCGTGAAAGAGTTGCTTGTCTGATTATCGGTTCGACCCGCCGGAAGATGCTGATAGCCAGCCTTCCGGCGGATCTATCTCTTACTATCTCACCTTCTTCATATCCTATATTGTGGACCGTCGCCAACCGGCGAACGGGCGGCTTCCTCATGCCAGATATAAGATATATCCAAAAAACTCATGTTAATTAAATATTAATCAAAACCAGACAGAGCAGGACAGTCAGTTCTTGCATTCGTTCTACTATTGCATAAATGTTACTTTAAGTATGAATAATTGTCTTTTATACATCACAAAGGCATTTATTTCTTAAAGTATTCCAACTCTTCATCAACCATAGATCTGCGCGCTTTCAAGCCTGTTTTACATGCAGGAAAGCCATCCGTTTCGTGATCAGACCACATCTATTTTTGACATACCCTAAACGCTGCTTTTCCCAATCCCGACAATTGTTCACTTAAACCGATTACTATGAGAATACAAAGCTTAACCGATTAACCCCGCTACCCGGACGTTTTAGACAATGCTCCGGGCCTCTGCTAATTACTAAATCTAAAAATGAAGCTTATGAATCAATTTCGACAATCCATTTACGGCACCCGATTGAATTCGATCCTGAAACTCTCGGTGGGCCAGGCGCTCATTGGAGTGGCTTGCGGATTCAACGCGATGGCCGATAATAGTTTAAATCTTAACCCGCTGGTTGTGAGCAGTAACATCACCGCCGACCGGACGATCAAGGGAAGGGTAACCGACGACTCCGGCGAAAAGCTGCCGGGTGTAAGCGTGGTCCTCAAAGGTACCACCATAGGCACCGTGTCCGATGCGGACGGTATCTACACCGTTAACGTCCCCGACAGAGGCGGTGTCCTCATTTTCTCTTCCGTAGGGTTCCTTACACAGGAAGTTCCCCTGGGAGCTGCCTCAACGGTGGATATTAAACTTGCCACCGACGCCAAGGCGCTTACCGAAGTGGTGGTAGTAGGTTATGGTAGCCAGTTGAAAAAAGAAATTACAGGTGCGGTGCAAACCGTTAAAAGTGAGGAACTGAAAGATATTCCGGTATCGCAGGTTACTCAAAAACTGCAAGGACGTCTTGCCGGTGTGCAGATCAACCAAACCACCGGTAAGCCGGGGCAGGGGATGGCTGTACGTATCCGCGGCCAGGTGTCGGTGACAGCCGGCAGCGACCCGCTTTACGTGATTGACGGCTTCCCGATCACCGGTACAATAGGCCAGATGAACCCCGACGAAATCGAGGACATTACCATTTTGAAAGATGCAGCTTCCACGTCCCTTTACGGTTCCCGTGCAGCGAACGGTGTTGTACTGATCACCACCAAACGCGGTACACCTGGCAAAATGGCCGTGAGCTTCAACGCCTACGCGGGTATCCAGAAGGTACCTATGAGGGGTCGTGTAAAAATGCTGAACGCCGAAGAATTCGCGCAGTTCAAGAAAGAAATGTACGAGGATGAGAACAAACCGGTTCCCAAAGCATTTGAGAACCCATCGGAATATGCAGGCAAAAACAACGACTGGTATGACGCATTGCTGCGCACAGCACCTATTCAGAGCTATAACCTCACGGTAAGCTCCAACAAGGAGAATATGCGGACATCGCTCGTAGCGGGTGTTTTCAATCAAAAAGGGGTGGTGCTCAACAACAATTACAAGCGCTACTCACTTCGTATGAATACTGAGTATGACCTATCAAGCAAAATTAAAATCGGTTTCAACCTGGCACCGCAGTTTGTATATGACAACACCCCACGGACGGATGGTGACCGCGGTACCGGTGTGCTCTTCAATGCATTGCATACCTGGCCTGTGATGCCTATTTATGATGCCAACGGCCAATTGACCAAATACAACAACTTTCCGCAAGGCACCGGTAATATCTTCGATTATCCCAACTGGGTACGCGCGGCGAAAGAGCTGACCAACGAAACGAGAATCAACAAGCTTCTAGGTAATGCTTATGTGCAGTACAGCCCGATTAAAGGCCTCATATTGAAATCGACCTTGAATGTGGAACAGGAGTCAAACAAGTTTTTCTTCTTCAACCCGTCGACGGCCACGAGCGCGATCAACACACCGGTGCCTACCACCGCGGTGTCGATCCGTCAGAACTATCAGAACTTCTCATGGCTGAACGAAAACCTTGCAACCTATACGCATAGCTTCAACGAGAAGCACAATTTCGAGTTGCTCGCGGGTTTCACACAACAACGTTTTCGTCAGGAGTTCGACCGGATCACGGCCAACACCTATACCGACGACCGCCTTCCGACAATCCAGGGTGCGATCAACATCGACCGCGGTGGCTCGTTTAACGTGAATGGTATTTCAGGCTCCAACACTTTCAATGGTGCTAATGAATGGGCACTGATGTCTTACATTTCGCGCCTGACCTACAACTACAAAGGCAAATATCTCTTCACTGCCGCTGTTCGTGCCGATGGTTCTTCCCGTTTCGGTTCCGACAACCGTTGGGGTACATTCCCTTCGGCGTCTGTGGGCTGGGTTATTTCGGATGAAAACTTCATGCAGTCGATTCCGAAGATCTCATTTGCCAAAGCACGTGCCAGCTACGGGGTGATCGGTAACAACAACATCGGTAACTACACCCAGTATGCATTGGTGAACAACACGACCAATGCGGTTTTCGGAAGTACGGTAGCTACCGGTGCGCAGGTAACGTCACTGTCCAACAGCAAGCTGGGCTGGGAAACAACCAAGCAGTTCGACGCCGGTTTGGATGTGGGCCTTTTCAACGACCGCATCCAATTGATTTACGATTTCTACACCAAGCGTACCACGAATTTGCTTTACGCCGTTCAGGTTCCCCAAGAGTCGGGTTTCTCTAACTACAATGACAACATTGGTGAAATCAAATTCTGGGGTCATGAAATATCGCTTACTACCCGTAACCTGGTGGGCAAGTTGAAATGGACTACCAATGCAAACATCTCATTCAACCGTAACAAGGTAATGGAGCTGGCACCGGGCATCGACCGTGTATATGGTACATTCCACATCACGCAGGTTGGCAAGCCGTTCGGTCAGTTCTACGGACTAGTGAAACAAGGCTTCTACATGAGTAAGGAAGAATTGGCCAGCAGCCCGATCATTCCAGGCCGCTCGGCGATCGGCACGATCAAGTTCAAGGATGTGAATGGCGACGGAGTAATCACCAACGGCGGCGATGCGGATGACCGTACCATTATCGGCAGCCCATTCCCGAAATTCACATACGGCCTCACCAACACTTTCAGCTATGGCGGTTGGGACCTTTCGATCACCGGATCCGGTTCGCAGGGTAACCAGCTTTGGGTACGTCACTTGTACAGCACAGCTAACCTCGACGGTGTATTCAACATGGTGGCAGGTGCCAAAGATCGTTTCCGCGTGAAGAACGGCGTCAACCCGGTAACCGGCGCGGTTGAAGCTCAAACTGTAATCACTCCGGGTAAAGGCATGTACGGCGCTACTAACAACGGTGGTAACTTCACCGGTGTGGAACGCGACTGGAACAGCTCGCACTTCCTCGCCAACGCCTCTTACTTTACGCTCAAAAACATTACACTGGGCTATAACCTGGGCGGTATCAAGAGTTTCTTCAAGTCGGCGCGCGTGTATGCGAGCGTGCAGCAGGTATATGTATTCACCAAATACTGGGGCGGGCCAAACCCTGAAACCAGCGCGCAAGGCGACGGACAGGGCGACGGTGGCAACCTGAGCCAGGGTGTGGATCTTTCGAACTACCCTGTACCACGTACCTGGACATTGGGTGTGAACTTAAACTTCTAACCTGACTTGTAAAACAGTTCCATTAAATTCCGATAGAGATGAAAACAAAATATATAGCGGCGTGGATCCTGGCGGCAGGCCTGATGGCAGGATGCGGAGATAAGTTCCTCACAGTGAACCCGGAAACGGCATTGAGTTCTAACAACTTCTTCACATCAGAAAGTGATTTCAAACAGGCGGTGAATGCTACCTACGAGCCTTTCCGCCAGATGTACAACGAGCGCGCATGGGTTTTGGAGGAAATGCATTCCGACAACACCTATTATGCCCGTAACGTCCTTTACGGCGCGGTAGACCCGACCGAAAACGTGGCCGACTTTGCAGTTCCGACTGCGAACGGGATCACGGCGAACGACAACGTACTCGTTCAGTACCGCCTCAACTACCGAATCATCGCAAGGGCCAACCAGGTGCTTGCAAAGATTGACGGGGTGGATTTTGATGCTAAATCCAAAGCGAACCTCAAAGGCCAGGCACAATTCTTGCGCGCGTTTGCTTACTTCGACCTGGTGCGACTGTTCGGTAAAGTACCGCTTCACCTGGTGCCTGCCACCGGCCGCGACGATGCACCGCTGCCATTGGCTTCGACCGACGAGATTTACGCCCAGATCGAAAAAGATGCGAAGGATGCCATCGGCGGATTGTACGATAAAGCCACGCAGGAAGCCGGACGTGTTACAAACGGTACTGCCAGAATGCTGCTCGCCAACCTTTACATTACCCAAAAGAAATGGGGAGCTGCGGAAACATTGTTGAAGGAAATCGTGACCAGCGGCCAGTATACACTGATGCCCGACTACAACGATGCATTCTCTTACACGAGTGCGAACAAAAACAACAAAGAATCGTTGTTTGAGATCCAGTACATGGAAGGATCGGCCGGATACAACGGTAACCAGATTTACCGCTTCATTCCTTCACCGATCACTGCGGCTGAAATCGCACCGATCACCGGAACGGCTAACCCGCAGCAGACTTCCCAGGAAAGTAACAATATTCCAACACCTGATCTGATCGCCGCCTACGAAGCCGGCGATAAAAGGAAGGATATTTCGATCGGCTATGTGACATTGAGCGGATCGGCGGTTGAGAATAAAACTTATCCTTATATCAAAAAGTACGCTCGCCCGCATGCGATCCATCAGAACACCGGTCAGAATTGGCCCGTTTATCGCTATGCAGAAGTGCTGCTTTTCCTGGCCGAAGCATTGAACGAAGGAGGCAAGCCGGGCGACGCGGCCACCTACCTGAACCAGGTTCGCACCCGTGCAGGCCTTGCTGCAACCAAGGCAGCTTCACAGGCGGACCTGCGTGAGGCGATTTTCAAAGAAAGACGCGTGGAGCTCGCATTTGAAAACAAACGCTGGTTCGACCTCACGCGTACCGGCCGTGTGAAAGAAATCATCGGGGCTTATGGCGCGAAAGTGAAGGCTAATCCGGCGGCATACTACTTCCCGAAAGGAGCGGTACCTCCGCCAAATGCATTCACAGTCCTGGACGACTATTACGGTCTCCCTGCTGTTGAAGCTGCATTGACACCTCATTTCTGATGGATGTAAAAGAATAAAGAAGTGCAGCAAGCGCGAGCTCGCTGCACTTTTTGCATTATGAGCATACTTATCTGCCCGATACCCCACAGAACAGGATAGTCGCGTGAATGTTTCAATCTAATATTGCAATATCAGATTATTTAAAGTTTTAGTTTGCTTTATTTAAGATGAAACAAATCCAGTCAAACGACCGCCCATAGGGTATATCCCAGGCTAGATAGCCCACGCTTCATCCTTTTTTATCAATCATATTTACTAAAACTCTGAGCTGTAAAATGTACACAAAAAAACAATGGTTAAAACTTCCGATGACGCTCGCGGTACTCGTTGCCGTAGGGGTCTTCAGCGGAGTGATGCTGAGTAACCGAACTGCCAAACACCGTCCTCCCGGCTCAAAGGTCGACAAACTGAAACTCCCGGATGGCTTCAAAGCCGATCATTTATATAGTGTTTCGGAAGAAAAGAACGGCTCGTGGGTATCCATGACGTTCGACAACAAGGGAAGGATGATCACTTCCGACCAGTACGGCGGATTGTATCGCCTGGTACTGCCTGCCATCGGCTCTGCCGACAAGCCTCAGGTTGAAGCACTTAAAATAGAAGGGGATACCGCGAAAGTCGCGATGGGTTATGCGCATGGTTTGCTCTATGCATTCAACAGCCTCTATGTGATGATCAACAACCGCTCAAACGCGCGTTTCCCGAAAGGCAGCGGCTTGTACCGTTTGCAGGATACCGACAATAACGACCAGTATGACAAGATCACGCTCATCAAACCGCTGAAAGGCGAGGGCGAGCACGGTCCGCACAGTATCGTGATGGCGCCGGATCAGAAATCGCTTTTTGTGGTAGCCGGTAACTTTACTGATCTCCCGCAAATGGATATTTACCGTTTGATGCCGAACTGGAAAAACGACAACCTTTTCCCATTCATCAAGGACCCGCGTGGGCATGCCACCGACCGTAATGCACCGGGCGGCTGGATTGCTCATACCGATCCGGAAGGTAAAAACTGGGAATTGTACACGGCCGGTTTCCGCAACCCGTACGATATCGCATTCAACGAAGCGGGCGACCTGTTTGCCTATGACTCGGATATGGAATGGGATTTCGGAACACCGTGGTATCGTCCAACACGCGTTTGCCATGCGGTAAGCGGTGGCGAATTCGGATGGAGAACTGGTTCTGCCAACACATCACCTGCATTCGCCGATTTCCTCTCGCCAGTTATGAACATCGGCCAGGGATCGCCTACCAACCTCATTTACCTGAAAGACGCACGTTTCCCGGCGAAGTACAAAAATACCTTGCTCGCATTCGACTGGTCATTTGGTATCGTTCACGGCTTGCACCTGAAACCAAGCGGCTCTACCTACACAGCTGAACACGAAGAATTCCTTTCGGGAGCGCCACTTCCATTGACAGACGGCGCGATCGGTCCTGACGGTGCATTATATTTCCTGACCGGCGGCCGTCGCCTCGAATCGGATCTCTACCGCGTATATTATGGTGATTATAAGAATATTGCACCTGGATCCAATGCAGCTACGCCGGTGATTACGCCAGAGCATAAGCAGCGCACCGCCATTGAAGAGTACCATGTTAAGAAAGACCCGAAAGCAATCGATCAGGCCTGGCCATTGCTGAAAAGCCCGGATCGCTTCCTTCGCTATGCAGGCCGTCTGGCTATCGAGCACCAGCCTGTCGGCCAGTGGGAAAGCAAAGTTTATGCTGAAAAAGACCCTCAGTCGATCATTTATGCAGCCATTGCATTGGGCCGCCAGGGTGACTCTACAAAAGTAGGAGGGCCTCTTTTGAAAAAACTGACCACGATCGACTACGCGAAGCTCGACGACCTGAACAAGCAAGCGCTCCTGCGCGCTGTGGAAGTGATCCTGTACCGCACAGGCCAGCCCGACGCTGCAACGAAAGCTGCATTGGTAGCGTATCTGAATCCGAAATATCCGTCGGCTAATGCACTACAAAACAGATTTTTAGCTAAAATCCTTATTACCATCGAAGCGCCGAAGGTGGTTGAAAAAACCCTTGCGCTGATCGCGAAAAACGAGAAGTTCGATGACAAGGATAATGAAATGGTGACTGCTTCGGCCGACCTGATCCTGCGTAACCCGCAATACGGTCTTGATCTGGCTGGCCTCCTGGAAAAAATGCCGCCGCAGCAGCAGACGTTCTATGCAATTATGCTGAGCAGTGCCAAAACCGGCTGGACTCCTGCTTCGCGCGAAGAGTATTTCAAATGGTTCCACAAGGCATTCAGTTACCAGGGGGGACGCAGCTACATCGGCTTTATCGACAAGGCCCGCCAGCTTGCTTTGAAACACGTGCCTAGCGACAAAGTGGCTTATTACAACAAATTATCTGGTTCTGAACTACTTACAGGAACCGGAAACGACCTGGCGAAGCTCTATACACCGAAAGGCCCCGGCCGCGGATGGAAGGTGGATCAGGCTGTGGAGCTCGTGAAAGACAGTCTTGCCAACCGGGATTTCGAACGCGGCAAGCAGATTTTCTCTGCCGTACTTTGCAGCCGCTGCCACACGATCCAGGGCGAAGGTGCTGACGTTGGTCCGGAACTGACCCAGCTGGGAACCCGTTTCTCGGTGAAAGACATGCTCGAAGCAATCATCGAGCCCGACAAAGCGGTATCTGACCAATATGCCTCCATTTCGTTCCAGATGAAAGACGGGCAGTCTATTGTCGGCCGTGAGGTAAATCAGGATGCCAACTTCTATTACGTATCCCAGAACCCGTTCGATCCGAAAACGATCCGGAAAGTGGCGAAGAAGGATGTAGTATCCAGCAAAATCTCTCCGGTGTCTATCATGCTTCCAGGCCTGATCAACGGTTTGAACCCTAACGAATTGAGAGACCTGGTGGCCTACCTGATGGCCGGCGGTAATAAAAATAACCCGATCTATTCCGAATCCGGCGCGCCGAAAAGCGGAAAATAGATCATATGATTTTTTGAGTAGATTATAATTAATTAGGCTTAAGATAGTGGTGCTGCGTGTTGATCCTGATGCTTCCAAAGCAAAAACGGATCCGGTAGCATCACTACTTTTTTATTGGTACTGTAAAACAAAACAATTGCTTGAATGGACGTATACCAATACGCGTTCATTCGTTGAAAAGGGTAGGGGGTTCCCTACCAAAAACCTTGCTAACTTATTTTATTCCAGACAGTTAATCACTCAATGAAGTCACTTTCAAATCGAAGAAAAGCACTGAAAAACATGGCTGCGGCGGCGGGGCTGGGTACATTTTCAAGTTCCCTCGCCCATGCATTTGCTGCGTCGGAAAAAGCGCTTGGCCCTCAGTTGAACGGCAAAATCAATCACTCCGTATGCAAATGGTGTTATAGTAAAATTCCGTTGGAGACCTTTGCGCAAGAATGCAAGAAGATCGGTTTGACATCCATAGAACTGCTTGGTCCCGAGGAATGGCCGGTGATCAAAAAGTATGGACTTACCTGTGCATTGCCCTGGGGCGAAGGACTTACCCGCAGCATCGATAAGGGGTTCAATGACCCTAAAAATCATGAGGAACTGATCAAAGGATTTGAAGATGTGATCCCGAAAGTACGTGCAGCGGGTTATGACAAGATCATTTGTTTTTCGGGTAACCGCCGCGGAATGTCGGATTACGACGGCATCAGGAACTGCGCCGAAGGTATCCGTAAGCTGATCCCAACTTGTGAAAAACATAACGTGACGTTGGTCATGGAGCTGCTGAACAGCAAGGTCAACCACAAAGATTACATGTGCGATCGGACGGAGTGGGGTGCGGCCCTTTGCGAAGCGGTTGGTTCTGAGAAGTTTAAGCTACTCTATGACATTTACCACATGCAGATCCAGGAGGGTGACGTAATCGCGACGATCAAAAAGTACCACAAATACATCGCCCATTATCATACGGGCGGCGTACCGGGGCGTCATGAGATCGACGAGACCCAGGAGCTCTATTACCCATCGATCATGAAAGCGATTGTAGAAACCGGTTACAAAGGGTTCGTAGGGCAGGAGTTCGTCCCTAGCCGTGGCGACGATCTGGCTTCATTGAAGCAGGGAGTCACCATTTGCGATATCGCTTAATATTGATATTCAAGACCTTAGATTATGTCAACAAGAAGAAACGCATTAAAAAATATTGCTGCGGGAACAGCAGCCGGGGCCGCAGCCGGCATGATGTCCATTTCAGAAGTTTTTGCAAAAACCGAATCTGTACTGGGTACTAAACTGAATGGGAAGATCAACCACTCGGTTTGCAAATGGTGCTACGGTAAGATCCCGCTAGATACGTTCGCCCAGGAATGCAAGAAGCTCGGAATTACTTCCGTTGAACTCCTCGGGCCGGAGGATTGGCCAACACTGAAAAAGTACGGACTCACGTGCGCGCTGCCAAATGGCGCGGGCATGGGAATCGAAAAAGGCTTTAACGATCCGGCCTTGCATGATGAACTTGTCAAAAGTTACGAGGACATTTTTCCAAAACTGAAAGAAGCCGGTTATAAGACCGTCATCTGCTTTTCGGGTAACCGTCGCGGGATGTCCGACTATGATGGTATGCGGAACTGTGCCATCGGTCTGCGCCGCCTGATGCCGTCTGCCGAAAAGTACGGTATTACCATGATCATGGAATTGCTCAACAGCAAGGTCAACCACAGGGATTACATGTGCGACCACACCGCCTGGGGTGCTGGACTGTGCGAGATGGTCGGCTCGGAAAATTTCAAGTTGCTTTACGACATTTACCACATGTCGATCATGGAAGGCGACGTGATCGCGACGATCAAACAATATCATCAATACATCGGCCATTACCATACCGGTGGTGTTCCGGGCCGCAACGAAATCGACGAAGGTCAGGAATTATACTACCCGGCGATCATGAAAGCGATTGTCGAGACCGGCTACAAAGGATTCGTCGCGCAAGAGTTTATTCCGAAACGCGAGCCGCTGGTTTCTCTGGCTGAATGCGTGAAGATTTGTGATATTGTCTGACAAGAATGCGCTAATAATCGCCATATTCTTTTCAGAATTGCCTGAAAAAGCTGTTTGAAACACCCAAAACGTGCTCAAAACGGTGTTTTCAGGCAATTTTACATTTCAACGAGCCACTTTTAGTCAACCCAAAAACGCTTTAAAGCCACTCAATTTCAGAATATTAAAGCGTGAAATCTAGCAAATACACCGCCTGAGATTTCGATAGAAATTTCAACCTGATATCACGGACGAGCTGTTAAAATCTCACAGCTATCAATCTCTCTAGTTAAGATTCGATTGCACAAGCGTCGGTGAAGGCGATTAGAACTGGACAGGTAGTAACAAAGCTAAAACATTAATGGCTGTTCCAGCTTATAGGTGTTTCTGACACATTTGTTGTATAATTTATATTATGTTAAATAGATATTTATAAATGAAGAGAGCATCGATAACCCGATGCTCTCTTCTCTTTGGTGTGCCGGCGCGAAGCTCTGCTTCGTGCTAACCATTTGCAGGCCTCTGGCCGGTCTTGCCTATCCGTCCAGCCAGAGGCCTTCGAATAACACCCGCAAAGCAAGAGCTTCGCGGATCAGCTCTTATTCTTCAATACAAGCAACGCCTTTCGCAGCAAATTGCTCCAACACACCGTTCAGGTTGGTCAGGTTGTCCTTAGCCTCAGCTTCGTCCTTAGCCTGGATCGCTTTTTCGAAGTATGGTTTTGCTTTTTTGAATTTACCGCAAACACGGCCTTCAACTTCTTTACCACGCTGCTGATACTCGGTCATGTTCATGTTATCCACTTCGCCTTTCAGCTGTACAGCTTCGTTGAAGTAAAAAACACCCAGGTTGTAAAGCGCGTCGTAGTTTGTTGCATCGATCTCCAAAGCTTTCTTGTAGTTAGCTACTGCTTTGTCGCTTGCTTCTTTTTGTTTTGCTTTCGCATCGGCAAGTTCTTTTTCAGCAGCAGCTACGTCTTGTCCTTTGGCAGCTTCCTGTGCAGTTTTCAAATCTGCTTCTAGTTTTGCAACTGCTTCAACGCTTTCCTTTTTCTTTGCAGTTACATCTGCGAGCTGGCGTTTCAGGTCAGCATTTTTAGGCTGCTTCTTGATCAGTGCGCCGATACGTTTTACCTCGCCGTCGTAAACTGCGATCTTATCTTTTTCAGCGGCAAGATTTTTCTCAGCAGTGCTGGCAGCATTTGCACCTGAACCTGCTTTCGCGCTCAGTTGTTTTACTTTGTCGGTAGCTGTTCTGTACATGTTATCATACAAAATAGCCAGGTTTACCACATTCTGGGTGTTTTTAGGATCAGCTGCTGCCAAAGCTTCGAGTTCTTTGATTGCCTGATCTTCCTTACCCGATGCCAGCAAAATGTTAACAACTTCGGCTTTCAAATCCTTGTTACCTGGCGATTGCTTCAAACCGTTGTTCAAAGTTTCGATCGCTTTATCGAAGTTGTTTTCTGAACGGTAAAGCTGAGCCAAACCATAGAAAACGCTGGGGTCTTTACCGCCGTTAGCAGCATATTTCTCGAAAGAAGATTTCGCAATATCCTTTTTGTCAAGCTGTTGCGCTGCGATACCACCATAAAGGGATGCCAAAGTATCCTTTTTGTTGATCTCCTGAGCAGCCTGGAACATTTCCAATGCACCGCCCAGGTTTTTAGCCTGGTATTTTTCAGCACCTTGCTTTACGAACGCATTGAAAAGCTGGGTTCCTTCGCCGCCCGCGATTACGTTAGACGCTTCTTTAGACGATTTTCCCGGCTCCCCTTTTTTCGTAACATCCAGCTCAACAACCTTTTTGTAGGCTTCCAAAGCCGTTTTTGCTGCACTAGAATCTACTTCTGAACCTTGTAGGGCTATGTTTTCATAAAGTTTAGCGCGTTCGAGCCAGAATGAAGCCTTTGCACTTGCTTTCGGATCAGTGGCATCTTTATCGCTTTTCTCTTTGTCCTTACGAAATCCATCTACCAAAGCCTTGTTCACAGCGTCCTGCGCCATCGCAGCACAGCCGAACAGGCTAAGTGCAGAAACAAAAAACAGTTTTTTCATAAATATTAACTTTGGTTGTGATTGATTGTTCGAGTTCTAAATATAAATCAATTAATATAATTTTTACAAAAATCATGCCTCTGCGTCGTCGGAAGGCTCTTCATCGTCCTCCTCCTCGTCGTCAGCAATTTCTTCATCCTCGTCCAACTCATCATCCGTAACAATTACATCTTCCGCCGAAGCACCTTCAACCTGTGCTACCGGTTTGGGAACAACGTTGCCTTCTTCATCCAGTTCTTCTTCGGCCTTTTCATCCGGATCTTTCAGAATACGGGTTACCGAAGTGATTTCATCCGTACCGCTCAGACGGATCAGTTTCACGCCCTGCGTGTTACGTCCTGCCTGACGGATATCCTGCACGCTCATACGGATAGCGATACCGTTGCGCGTGATGATCATCAAATCGTCCTCTTCCGTCACTTCGCGGATCGCCACCAGTTTACCTACCTTATCGGTTGCATTCATGGTCGAAACCCCTTTACCACCACGGTTAGTAACACGGTAACTATCTATGGCCGAGCGCTTTCCGTAACCATGTTCTGAAACCACCAGCAATTGCGCATCCTCGCGGCTGATACACACCATGCCGATTACCTTGTTCTCAGGATCGTTCAGGTTGATACCACGCACACCGGCTGCGGTACGGCCCATTGGTCGAACGCCTTTTTCATTGAAACGAACCGCACGACCGGCCGCAGACGCGATCACGATGTCGTTGTCACCGTTGGTCAATGCTACGTTCAGCAAACGGTCACCCTCGTTGATGGAAATAGCGATGATACCATTTGTACGCGGACGTGAGTATGCTTCGAGCAAAGTCTTCTTGATAGTGCCCTGCTCGGTACACATAATGAGGTAATTGTTGTTGATATAATCCTCATCCGACAGCGTCTTGACGTTGATCACCGAACGGATCGAATCGCCGGATTCGAGGCTGATCAGGTTTTGGATCGGGCGGCCTTTTGAAGTTTTGCTTCCTTCCGGCACCTCATAAACCTTCATCCAGAACAGCTTACCGTATTCGGTGAATATCAAAAGGTAATTGAGCATTGTTGCCGAGAACAAGTGCTCGGTGAAATCGGTGTCCTTGGTTTTCACACCGCGGGATCCAACCCCTCCCCTTGTTTGCGTACGGTACTCCGAAAGCGGCGTACGTTTGATATAGCCTTCTTTGGAAATGGTAATGAGCATTTCCTCGTCGGCGATCATGTCTTCGTCACTAAATTCCTCAGCCGAGAATTCGATCTGCGTTCTGCGCGCATCACCGTAGCGTTCCTTAATTTCGGTCAGCTCGGTTTTGATGATCTCATACTTGCGGTATTCGTTGGCCAGGATGTCCTTCAAGTCGGCGATCAGGAGCATGATCTCTTCATATTCCTTCACGATCTTCTCTCTTTCCAGACCGGTCAAACGCTGCAAGCGCATATCGAGGATCGCGCGCGCCTGGATTTCCGACAAGCTGAATTGCTCCATCAATCCGACTTTCGCCGTTTCCGGATCACGCGCCGCACGGATCAATGCGATCACGGCGTCGAGATTATCCAGGGCGATCAGCAAACCTTGGAGAATGTGCGCCCGCTTTTCTGCTTCGCGCAATTCAAACTCCGTCCGGCGGGTAATTACCACGATCCGGTGGTCTACATAATGTTTGATCAGATCTTTCAGGTTCAGCAACACCGGGCGGCCTTTCACAAGCGCCACGTTGTTAACCCCGAAAGAAGTTTGCAATGGCGTGTATTTGAACAGGTGGTTCAATACGATATTAGGTATAGCATCTTTTTTCAGATCGAAAACAATGCGCATACCCTCGCGATCCGACTCGTCGCGGATGTCGGAAATACCTTCGAGTTTCTTGTCGTTAATCAGCGACGCGATCCGTTCGATCATCGCCGCCTTGTTGATCATGTAAGGAATTTCGGTTACAATGATCTGCTCGCGGCCGTTCTTAGCTACTTCAAACTGAGCCTTAGAACGCATGATAATGCTTCCGCGCCCCGTTTCGAATGCCGAACGTACGCCGTTGTAACCGTAAATGATACCACCCGTCGGGAAATCAGGAGCTTTTACGTGCTCCATCAGTTCCGGGATTGTAATGTCGTTGTTGTCGATGTAAGCGAGTACGCCGTCTACCACCTCACCCAGGTTGTGCGGCGCCATGTTGGTGGCCATACCTACCGCGATACCGGAAGATCCGTTGACGAGCAGGTTCGGGAATTTGGCGGGAAGCACCGACGGCTCGCTCAGCGAGTCATCAAAGTTGGGTTGGAAATCAACCGTGTCCTTGTTCAGGTCTGCAAGCAGCTCATCGGCAATTCTTTTCAGCCTTGCCTCCGTATAACGCATCGCCGCGGGGTTGTCACCGTCGACGGACCCAAAGTTACCCTGACCATCGACAAGCGGATAGCGCAGCGACCATGGCTGGGCCATACGCACCATCGTATTATAGACCGATGAGTCGCCGTGCGGGTGGTATTTACCCAAAACCTCCCCAACAATACGAGCCGATTTTTTATGGGACCGGTTGTAACTTACGCCCAGATCGTCCATTCCATAAAGGACCCGTCTGTGAACGGGTTTCAGACCATCGCGAACGTCGGGCAAAGCGCGGGAGATGATAACGGACATCGAGTAATCGATGTAGGCTCCACGCATTTCATCCTCGATATTAATCGGGATAATGTTTTCACCAGAAGATTCTGCCATAAACGATTAGAAAAGAAACAAAATTTTAAATGGGCTAACCGATAGTTTAGATTGCCCAGCGGATTAATACAATCTTGTTGGTACTAAAAAGTCAAATTTCGCTATTTTAAAGCATTCTAACAAACTATCTTTTGTGCTATTTCGGCCCCTGGGGCGTATATGCGTGACTATCCGCGCATTACCTCCGAGAAATATCCGGGGGAAAACTAAATTGGCATCTATCATTAAAAATCCCGTTCTTCCTGCTTATTAGCATTAGCTTAATTTTCGACAATTTCACCTATGCCTTTACTATTAACCTTTATCGCGATCCTCGCCCTTATCCTACTCATTGCCTGGCTTAAAATCGACACATTCATTTCCTTTTTGCTGGTTTCTATCGCGCTCGGGCTTGCGAGCGGGCTGGAAGTGGAGACGGTCAGCAAAGCCATTCAGAAAGGTGTGGGAGGGACCCTGGGCGATCTGGTGCTCATTGTCGGGTTCGGAGCGATGCTAGGGAAGATGGTAGCGGACAGTGGAGCGGCTCAACGCATTACCGATGCTTTGATCAGCCTTTTCGGTCAGAAATACATTCAGTGGGGCATGGCGCTCGCGGGGTTCGTGATAGGTATCCCGTTGTTCTATAATGCAGGGTTCGTCATTGTGATCCCGCTGATTTTCATGATTAGTGCAACCGCACGGTTACCATTATTATATATAGGTATTCCCATGTTATCCGCATTGTCGGTCGCGCACGGGTACCTCCCACCCCACCCTTCTCCGGCGGCGATCGCGAGTCAGCTGCACGCCGACCTGGGCAAGACCCTATTCTACGGCATGATCGTTTCGCTGCCTGCTATCGCGGTGGCCGGTCCTATTTTTGGAAAAACATTAAAGCGCTTCCAACCCAAACCTGACGCAGACCTGTTCGACGTCAAACCACGGCCCGCTTCCGAGCTGCCCGGACTTGGAATTAGCGTCGTTACCGCTCTGCTACCTGTATTTCTCCTTACGACCATGTCGGGTGTCAAGCGCGTTTATCCCGACAATAAGCTGATCGCCCTGCTGGCCGAGCCTTATTTCGGCATGCTGATTTCAGTACTTTTCGCAGCGTATGCATTGGGCGTGAAAAGGGGCATGAGCATGAAAAAAGTAGGTAAATCCATGGAAGAAGCTTTCAAAGGCGTGTCCACTATTTTGCTGATCATCGCGGGTGCAGGGGTATTCAAAGAAATCATGACTGCCAGTGGCGTAAGCACCTACATTGCGGAAAGCCTCAAAGGAATGGACATCTCCCCGCTCCTGCTCAGCTGGGCCATTGCGGCGGTTATCCGCGTTTGTGTGGGCTCCGCCACCGTCGCCGGGCTTACGACCGTCGGTATTCTCGCACCCCTGCTCGCGAATGCAGGCGTACCCGCAGAGCTGCTCGTACTTGCCATTGGCTCAGGCAGTTTAATGTTCTCCCACCTCAACGATGGCGGCTTCTGGCTCTTCAAGGAATACTTCAATCTGAGCATCAAAGACACGATCCTCACCTGGTCGGTAATGGAAACAATTGTCTCAATAATGGGTTTGCTAGGCGTTTTGGCCCTAAATTTGTTCGTGTAATCGACTAGTTCCCCGTTCTCCGGCTAGCCGGCTAGCCCGCTCCGTCCGTTGAAACGGACGGTAATAGATTTTTTATACTCCGGAAGCCTCTGCCATCGGTCAAAATGGACAGAAACAGATACTTTTTCAATTAATAAAGAGTATTGCGACCAGAGTTATCAATCTTTGTACTATCGCCCTGCCGTTCGTTTTAACGAATGGTTCCAGATTAGATTTTTGATTTTAGATTAGATAAAATAGAGAAAATTCAAAAGACTAAAATTTCAGAAAACCAGCAACTCATTCAATCATTCACTGATTCAATCATTCACTCATTAAAATGAACAACACACCAGAATCAAACTTCGCAGCCCTCGGCCTCAACCTTCCTCCTGCCCCGAAACCGTTGGGCGTTTACAAACCGCTTCTGATCGTCGACAAACGCTGGGTTTATGTCTCCGGCCACGGTACCGTACAGGACGACGGCTCACTCATCAAAGGCCGCATTGGTAAGGACCTCGATGCAGAGCAAGGCAAACTCGCTGCGCGTCAGGTAGGTTTGGCTATCCTGTCCACCCTGAAAGCTAATCTCGGCAGTCTCAACCGCGTCAAAAGAGTTATCAAAGTCCTCGGGATGGTGAACTGTACCACCGATTTTGAAAAACATCCCTTCATCATCAACGGATGCAGCGAGCTGTTCGCAAAAGTATGGGGTGAGGAAAACGGTATCGGCGTAAGAAGTGCAGTAGGTATGGGCACATTGCCCGACAACATTCCGGTGGAGATTGAGGCGATGTTTGAATTGGAAGAAAAGTAATGAGTGAATGTGCGAATGAGTGAATGAATACTTAAAATATTGACTCATTCACTCATTGACTTACCACCATACGTTATTCAAAACCATCAACCAATGTCCTGGTACCAACTAACCAACCCCGGAGCTGTGATTTCCCCGTCGCTCCTGTTCTATAAAGACCGCATCGAAAGCAACATTCGGAGTATGGTGAACATTGCCGGCTCGGCTGAGCGACTGGTGCCGCATGTCAAGACACACAAATGCCCGGAGGTCGTTGAAAAGCAGCTTGCTGCGGGCATTTCCAAGTTCAAATGCGCCACGATCGCCGAAGCCGAAATGGTCGCCGGCACCGGTGCCCCGTGGGTATTGATCGCCTACCAGCTCGTCGGTCCGAATATCGACCGGCTTTTTGCATTACGCGTGAAATTCCCCAATACGGCATTTGCCTCGCTGGTGGATAATGAACAGACTGCGACGTTGCTGAACGACGCGTCCGTTTCAAAAGGGCTGCGGTCGACAGTGTTCCTGGACGTCAACAACGGCATGAACCGCACCGGCCATGCTACCGACGAAAGGCTGCTTTCCCTTTACCGCTATGTAAGCAGCCTCGAAGGTCTCTCCTTCGGCGGAGTACATATCTACGACGGCCACATCCGCAATCCCGAGTTTTCGGAACGCAAAGCCGCAGCCGATGGAGATTACGAAAAGGTACTTCCCCTGCTCGACCGTATTGAAACCGAATGCGGCTATGAACCAATGATTATTGTCGGCGGCTCGCCATCCTTTACCGTTCATACGTTCAGGCCCGATGTATACCTGAGCCCGGGCACGAATGTACTTTGGGACTGGGGTTACGGCGACCGGTTCGACGGCCAGCCGTTCGAGCACGCCGCATTGATACTGACCCGTGTTATTTCCAAACCAACGCCCGGGATTGTGACAATAGATCTCGGTCACAAGGCCATTGCCGCTGAAAATCCAATCGAAAATCGCTTGCGTCTGCTCAATCTGCCCGATTACACGCTAATGGGCCAAAGCGAAGAGCACGGCGTGCTGCAAGTAGGCGCCGATGCCTGGGAAGCGATTCAGATCGGCGATGTATTCTACGCACTCCCCTACCACATTTGCCCGACCGTAGCGCTGCACGACTTCGCAACCGTTATTGAAGACGGCAACGTAGTCGCGGAATGGAAGATTACGGCGCGTAGCAGGCGTATTAGCATTTAAATAATTTTGAATGAGCGAATGAGTGAATGAGAGAATAGTATTCGCATTCACTCATTCACTCATTCGCTCATTCACTCATTCGAAATTCATTATGTTCCTCTTCGACGCACACCTCGACCTTTCCATGAATGCCGTGGAATGGAACCGGGACCTTACACAAGATCTGTATTCGATCCGCAACCGGGAAAAGAACCTCACCGACAAGCCCGACCGTGGTAAAGGGGTAGTGAGTTTCCCGGAAATGCGTAAAGGCAATATCGGGCTCTGTGTGGCCACGCAAATAGGCCGCTACATTAAGCCGGACAGCAAAATACCCGGCTGGCATTCTCAGGCCCAGGCGTGGGCCATTACACAGGCGCAGGTTGCCTGGTACAAGGCCATGGAAGAAGCCGGTGAGATGGTACAGATCACCGGACTGGCCGGTCTCCGCAGCCACCTGGAACTATGGCAGAATGCCGAATCGACCGAGGGCTTACCTATCGGCTACATTCTGAGCCTGGAAGGTGCCGATTCATTTGTAAGTCTCAAAAACCTCGAAACCGCTTATGGCTATGGCCTGCGGGCGATCGGGCCTGCGCATTATGGTCCGGGCGTGTACGCGTACGGGACGGATTCCGACGCGCCGCTGAGCGAGAAGGGAAAAGACTTGCTCCGCGAAATGGACCTGCTCGATATGATCCTCGATGCGACCCACCTGTGCGATACGGCATTCTGGGAGGCAATGGATTTATACAAAGGCCCTGTTTGGGCGAGCCATAACCTTGTTCGCGCCATTACGCCGCACAACCGTCAGTTTTCCGATGAAATGATCAAGGTTTTGCTGGAACGCGAAGCTGTGATCGGTATGGCGTTCGATGCCTGGATGATGATCCCGGGCTGGATACGCGGCAAATCGACACCTGAAAGCACCGGCCTGAAAATTGAGCACGTCGTGCAGCACATCGACCATATTTGCCAGATTGCAGGTAATGCATTGCATGTCGGCATCGGCTCCGATCTGGATGGCGCCTATGGGAAAGAACAGTCACCGGGCGACCTCGATTCCATCGCAGATCTTCAAACGATCCCCGGCCTACTGGCTGCACGAGGCTATTCTGCAAACGATATCGAACGCATTATGTGGCGCAACTGGGTCGATTTTCTGGAAAGGAACTGGGCCTGACGGCATTAGCCTACTATTTTGCAAGAATTTATAAAATCTAATAAATTCTTAATATAGCACTAAAAGGAGTTCTCAAAAAAGCTTCGCAACTTGGTACCATGGTTGCGGAGCTTTTTTTGTTTTTACACCAAATAAAGGCCCGAATTTATTTGGAATCATTTTAAATAAGACCTAGCTTTGAATTATTAAATCAACGATCTAAATCAGGTCGGTAACATCCGACCCCTAAATTTCACGTAACGACCAATGGCCAATACATATAAAATTTTCTTCCGCACGCATATCCAGGCGAGCAAATCGCTGCAAAAGCTGCACGATTGCCTGAAACAGTTGAATGTCAAACACTGGGCCTACGATTTTCAGGACTTCCTTTTGACCCTTACCTCCGAACTACCGGATTTTACGCGCATCCAGCTTGCCCTGCGGTCGGCCGGTTATGTTTGCCACTTTATCAAGCTCGAAAACATGAATGAGGCCCGGTTGGATACCAACGGCCTTGCAATCGCATAACATACTGACGTTTAACGGCTATCCATCTCCCTTTTCCAGGCAGTCATCTTTAAGGTGACTGCTTTTTTTATGCAAAAAAGCCGGCCTGAGCGAGCCGGCGTCAAACGTGTATATTGGCTAATAAATGCTTTCAGGTACCAGGTTCCGTTTTGCCTGCTGCATATGGCGTTCGTTGTGCGCTATAAGGAACTGGAAAACATCCCCGACTTTCATTCGGATAAATGGCAGGATCGATACAGGAATCCGAATGGCGTCGAGGTCCTTGTGCAGGCCGTCGCGCAAGAGATACAGCAACTCTTCCTGCTGCCGGATAAACTCGCTTACCACACTGGCCGAATCCAGTTGTGAAGGTGGAATATGTCCCTTAAAAGCTTTGTACTTGCGTTTTCCGGTTTCCGGGTCCATCATTTTCGTAAAGTAGGCTCCCATCCAGGTGCTGGTAAAACCTTCCGTCTCCGCCGGTGGCGCAGACCGGAGTTTGTCGCGCATGCGGGGCAGATAGTAATGCCCGTAGCTGTTCAAATGGTCCAGGCACTGCACAATGCTCCAACCACCGATAGCCGACGGCCGATTCAGAAATTCGCTGTCCCTGTTCTGAAACAGAGCGACAGCGTCCGCAATATGTTGCTCGACCACGTCATCGAGTTTTTCCAGTAATTCCTTCTTGCTAATGGTTTTCATGGGCGTTCTATACTTTGATATTGCAAAGTTGCGCATCCGGCTGTTTGAAATATTTGGTAAAAACCAACATTTTCAAATGCGTACCTTATTCACAAGCTTGCTGAAATTGGTCGGATCGATACCCAGGTAATTGGCCAGGTATTTATGAGGCACCAGTTGCAGGATGTGCGGGCTGCGTTTCAGCAGATTACGGAATTTATCCTCCGAAGAAAAGCATTGCACTTCTACCAGGCGTTCCAGAATGCCGGAAAGTGTCTGCGTCATGCCTGCGCGCAACATCCGCTCAATGCCCGGTCGTTCGTAAGCGACCTCCTTAAACTCACTGCAAGATGCCCGGATGAAGGCCGAAGGCGTAAGCGTTTCGTAATAATACCGCGACGGACCTTCCATAAATGCCGAATCGATAATGCCGCCGAACGAAGGTCTGTATGTAAACGCGATAGTCGCCTCACGGCTCTGGTCGTCCAGATAATAAATACGCTGGACGCCGTCCGTAACGAAATAGACGTACCGCTCGGTTTCACCCGCGGAGGTAATGATCTCTTTTCGCCGCGCATGGAACGGTTTCCAAATTTGCGAGAGCGCTTCCCAATCGGACTGATCGAGTGGATGAATGGCCTGAACGACCGAATGAAGTAATTTTAGCGGTTCCTCCATAGAACCGCTAAAATACGAAAGCGCTTCCTACTCGCCTACGGGCGAGACCATAAAATGCAGGAAGTGGAAAACTTCGTCCTGGCTGCGAATGTGGTTTCGCGCAGCAGAAAGATCATCCCCGATTTTAATGGTAAAAGACGTTTCAGGCAATGCCTCGAACATGTCTTCGTCGGTCGTATCGTCGCCGATAGCCAGGATGAAATCGAAATCTCCCCCCTCCGCAAATGTGCGCGTGGCAGTCCCTTTGTTGAAAGCGGTT
Source organism: Dyadobacter sp. (assembly GCF_017744695.1). GTDB lineage: Bacteria > Bacteroidota > Bacteroidia > Cytophagales > Spirosomataceae > Dyadobacter. The sequence continues at coordinate 129,444 of NZ_JAGIAS010000002.1, read as the reverse complement.
TTCTTGACTTCCACTACCTTATTGCCGTCGATCACCTGCAAATTCAATTCGGGCTGGATATAGTTTTTGAGTTGCCAGAGCAGCTCCTGCGCACGACGGCTCGCGTATTCTTTGTCGTCGGCAGTCCGGTAATGCCAGGCCAATGCGGTTTCTTTTTCCTCTACGAATGCGCCGGGACAACGTTTGGCATAGATCTGCATCATCGGGCGGATACCGTCCTTCCAGTTTTCCTCATAATTTTCATTCAACTGCCATTCACCGGACTCTTTGGCTTTGATCAGCGCGCCATGCTCGGCGATCATATGAACCGGCAGGTCACTGAAAAGCTTGTCGAGAAAATAGCGGTCGCGGCCGCTGACGATCACCACGGTGTCGCGTTTGGCTATTTCATTCAGTAATTTCTTCACATCCTCGCTCATGATCGCTTTGGCCGGATCGGGGACGATCGGCGCGAGCGTACCATCGTAATCGAAAAAGAGAATCCTGTTGTTGGATAACTGATAAGCGTGCCGGATTGCGTCGATGCCCTTGTTATTCAGGAAAACCTGGCGCAAACGGTCGTGTTCTAATTCTAGCATTGTCATTTGGGTAAAAAAGTCACTCGTCCATGCAAACACATCATAATCCCGGATCCTTTCGCGCATGGCCTCCATTCGTTTGTTTTGCTCGTCTTCGGGCATTTCAAAACCGGTTTTGATCGCATCCGCAATGTCCTGGCGATCGAGGGGATTAATGATCAGGGCCTCCCCCAACTCGGCTGCAGCACCTGCCATTTCGCTCAATATCAACACGCCCAGGCCATCCTTCCGGCTGGCTACGTACTCTTTGCAAACGAGGTTCATCCCGTCGCGTACGGGCGTGATGAGCGCGACGTCGCTGGCTGTGTACATACCTACCATTTCATGATAGGGCATCGAACGGTACTGATATATGATGGGTTGCCAGGATATCGTGCCAAAATCGGCATTGATTTTCCCAACGGTCTGATCAATATCCGACTTCATTTGCTGGTACTGTTCAATGGTATCCCTCGACGGAACGACCACCATCACAAACGATACCTTTTCGTGCCAATCCGGGTTTTGTTCGAGAAAGCGCTGATAACCGTGCAAGCGGTGGATAATGCCTTTGGAATAATCGAGACGATCGACGGAGAATATGATTTTTTCTTTCAGCGATTGGCGGGCGTCGGAACGGGCGGCTGTCACATCCGGATCGTCGTAGGCATCGTTGAATTTATCGAAATCGATGCTGATCGGAAATGAATCGACCTTTACAATGCGGTTGCCCAGGTTAATGTAATGCAATTTATTCCCCAATTCGGAGACAAGTCTCGCCGCTTTTAAAAAATATTCCACATAATCATTGGTATGGAACCCTACTACATCTGCCCCCAGGATACCATCCACAATTGCCTTTCTCCACTTCACCGGCAGCATCCTGAATAGCTCGAAAGAGGGAAAAGGAATATGAAAAAAGAAGCCGATTTTGTTCTCGGGAAATGCATTCCGGATCATTTGCGGAAGCAGCATCAACTGATAGTCCTGTACCCACACCACATCGCCCGGACGGATCACTTCCTTCACTTTTTCGAAGAACAACTCATGCGCCTCGCGGTAGGCATCGAAATAGACATCATGAAACCGCGCCAGCGAAGGGAAGTAATGGCAAAGCGGCCATATCAGGTTGTTACAGAAGCCTTCATAATAATTTTCGTTGAGTTCGTCGGGGATAAAAACCGGGTGCGCCCGGAAGTTTTCATTCTCCATCGACTGCCCTTCCAGCTCTTCCGGGGTATTCTCGGAAAAACCAATCCACTGGATCTTCTGATGGGCATCAAAGGCCTCGTTCTGCTGATCTTTTACCAGCGAAAGGACCGCTGAAACCAACCCGCCTGAATTTTGAAATAGTCGGGAAACGTCACCATCACGGACCACCTTGAACGGCAACCGGTATGCGACAATAATGAGCCTTCCCGCATTAACTGACTGAGATAAACTTTCCATAATATGCCCAAACGCTCTCAAAAGCCATGCCAAAAGGCGCTTTTAAGCCCCAATTCCACCTATGGATACAACAAATGCGGCGTATATTGCCATTTGACAGATCTGGCCGACTCTATCAGAAAGTGAGTGGGCCTATCAATCCGATAAGGTTTTGCGGGAAGAAATGAATGTGTTAATTTTGCTGTCGCAACCTCTTTTATCACATTACAGGAACCGGATTTCTGGGCGACCTCATTTCCGGCGCCGGTCGGACCAACGAACGAACGGCAAGCAACTCAGTTGCTGTTTTCCATGAGTTAATGTGATAGCTGACCACAAATACAGGCTTGTAAAAGCCCAAGATTAGTCAAGGACTACAATTATGTAAGCGCAGATTAATGCTGTGCCACTCTTTGTTGTGGGTTGCAGGCGGCCTGTAAATGGCCGCCATTTTTTTGCCCTGCACTTTTTGCAAATCTCTCGGCCTTTCCCTTTATTTGTCTAGTAAGTTAGTAGAATACTCCTTAACCCGCCCCGTTCCGAACGGTGACACCCCATTTCGTTATGTTCCGAAGTTACCCTAATCTGAGTTATACGGTCCTGATGCTGTTGCTGGCGACGTCGGCGTTGCTGGTATTCCGTAAAAAGAGCCTCGCCGAAGGCACGGCACGTCAGCCGAACGTGATCTATATACTTGCCGACGATCTCGGTTCAGGCGACTTATCCTGCCTTAATTCCAACTCTCAGATCAGTACCCCGAATCTGGATAAACTCGCCTCCAACGGGCTTGTTTTCACGGATGCACATTCGGGCTCGGCCGTGTGTACGCCTACGCGTTACGGGATACTCACGGGCAGGTATGCATTCCGTTCAAGGCTAAAAAAAGGGGTTCTGGGCGGATACTCCCCCATGCTCATTGAAAACGACCGCTTCACCGTAGCCGATCTGATGAAAAAGGCCGGGTACCGGACAGGTGTTGTGGGAAAATGGCACCTGGGCCTCGATTGGGTAAAAACCGATGCCTCTAAAACTATTGATCACGCAGAGTATGATGCCGACTGGACGAGGAACGAGAACCTGGCCCTCGAAAAAGGCGTCACCGCCGGTCCCAATGACCTCGGTTTCGACCACAGCTTCATCATCCCGGCCTCACTGGATATCGCCCCCTATGTTTACCTCCAAAATGGCAAACCGCTCGATCCGCGCATGACCGACATTGCCGGCAACAAAACTCCCCGCGGTGTTTTCTGGCGCGACGGTAAGGGCTCTCAAAGCTTCGACGTCCGGCAAACACTTGACATTTTCGGCCAGGAGGCTAAAAAGTTCATTTCCGAATCAGCCCGAAACCAGTCCAGGCCATTCTTTTTGTACTTGCCGTTATCGAGCCCACATACGCCGTGGCTGCCGTCGGAAGCGCATCAGGGCAGCTCCAAAGCAGGAATTTACGGCGATTTCGTACACCACACCGATGCCGTCGTAGGCACGGTGATGCATTTGCTCGACAGCCTGGGTATTGCAAACAATACGCTGGTTATTTTCACTTCCGACAACGGTGCCGATTGGAAACCCGGTGATCAGGAAACCTACCCGGCCCACCGCGCCAATTACATTTACCGGGGCGAAAAATCGGACATCTGGGAAGGTGGCCATCGCGTTCCGTTCATTCTGCGCTGGCCTGCTGTCGTGAAAAAAGGTGGAAAAAGCGCTCAGACCATTTGCCTTACAGACTTAATGGCCACGCTGGCGTCCATTACCGGCCAAAAGCTCGGCCGGAATGCCGGACAGGACAGTTTCAGCTTCGCCCACCTGTTGCGTAGTGCGGGCGATCGTGCGCCTGTGAGGCCAAGCGTCATTCATCATTCGATCGACGGCATGTTTGCCATCCGCCGCGGCCAATGGAAATTCATAGATGGTAAAGGAAGCGGCGGGTGGTCATCGAAAGGCGAGGCTTCAGACCCGGAGGGACAGCTCTACAATATTGAAAACGATCCGTCGGAAACAACGAATCTGTTTGAAAAGCAACCTGAAATTGCAAAGGAGCTCAAAGCGCTTTTAGAAAAGCAAAAGGCACAAGGTTATACCCGGCCGTTGTAAGAACCAGGGTTATCAATAATCCGGCTTTATTTATGCCGTTAGTTTCTGTTTGCGGGCAAAAATAAAATACAAAATCCCGCCGGCAAGGGGTACGCAAAGAATTACCAGAATCCAGACTATCTTATTCACATCTTTTACAAATTCGCTGCGGATAGCGTCGATCAATGCCCAAAGCGTCAGCAGCATCGGAAGCAGCATAGCGGAGATCAGCATCAATTCGATTTGCCCAAGGCCGAGAAAGGTTAGTATGTTCATATCCCAGGTAGTTATATTCTTTACCAAAATAATATAACTTCGGTTACCAACAAATTAAAACCAAAAATTGACCTAAATTAACCTTGTTAACCTCCAAACTAATCACTGCAATGATCCTTAAAATAATCAATGGAATTCTGATATTGATCGCGGTATTCATGGGCCTCAAACAAGGATGGGCAATGACCAGCGGAAAGCCCGAAATGCTTGAAATGTTCGGCAAATGGGGCTTTACCAAAACCGGCGTGATGATCAACGGAATCGTCACAATAGCCAGCGCATTGTTGATTTTATTTCCAAAAACATTTGTTTGGGGTAATTTTCTGATGGCCGCCACCATCTTAATGATCATTTGCTTTCATTTACTGGAAAAAGATCTGAAAGGCGTGGCCATTGAGCTTCCGTTTCTATTTCTTAACCTGATCATCATTTACCTGCAATATCCATTGGCAAACCGTTAAAACGGCGGCGGGATCTTACGCCACCGTTTTAAACAAACTTAAAAATAGCTCCGCATTGTGTCCATGTATTCTTCTATCGGCAGCGAATGACGCAGTTGCATTAATTGATTGCCTGTTGAACCGATCACATTCCGGAATTGATTGGTTTCCCGCGTCGCGAGACTGTGAATTACATTGACAATCTCCATCGGATCGTCGAGTTGGCTGTCGTCGGCGCCCGCCATAATCGACCGGAGCTTTTCGGTTAACCCATCATAGGCTGTTATTTCCGGATGCGTGTTCCAGACGATACTTTCCTGGAAGTTATTTCCTTTCGACCCGCCCTGTTCGATCAGACGTAATTCGATATTCAGCGGCTTTAATTCGTAGTACAACCCTTCGATCAATCCTTCCAAAGCGAATTTCGACATATTGTAAAGCGAGCCCAGCGGGACCGCCGTGGTAACGCCCATAAACGAGCTGACATTAATGAACATCCCTCCTCCGTTGGCCCGGAAATGCGGCAGGAACGCGCGGATCACATTAATGGGGCCGCGTGTGTTCACCGCAAACTGCCAGTCGATGTCCTCCTCTTTCGCCAGTTCGAGCGCGCCATACGTACCCATGCCCGCATTGTTGAGCACGACATCGATCTTCCCGAATGCCCGGATCGCCTGCTCGGTGGCCGTCTTCACCTGGTCGGGATTGGTCACGTCCAGCCTGAACACCCGGATATTTTCGTACGCGGTCAGCTCTGTTTCCTTTTCCGGCGTACGCATGGTCGCGGCCACGTTCCAGCCGTTTTCAGCGAAATATTTAGCAGTTAATTTACCCAGCCCGCTGCTGGTACCTGTTATGAAAATGGTCTTTTGCTCGTTCATTTTAATTAAGATTTGATTTGAATGAGACAAAATTACCGGCTATTGGTATAACTTTGTAATCAGTATCACAGAGTATACCAACTACGGTTATGGCAAATACAGCGTTAGTCAGGAATCAGACGGAAGAAGTAAAGGCCTTGCAAGACACGATTTACGTGATCGGAGGCAAATGGAAGTTGCCCATTATCAACTCGATATGCAACGGAAACAAGCGGTTCAGGGAAATCGAAAGGAGTATCCCCGGCATCACCACACGCATGCTTTCCAGGGAACTGAAAGAGATGGAAATGAACAAGCTGATCAAGCGCACGGTCTATCCCGACTCTCCGGTGCTCGTAGAATACGAGTCGACGCCCTACTGCAAAACCTTCGCAAACATCATTCTGGCGATGATCGAATGGGGTAAGGAACATAAAAAATACATTCAGGAAGAGGCCTGAAACCCGACAAAAAAGTGCGGCCCACCGTTTGGCGATGGGCCGGTTAAAATCAGGCAATGCTGCGTATCCAGGCTTCCGCCTTTTGAGGGTCCGTAAAAAACCGCTCGTTCTGGCTGCTGTAAAGCGATTCATACTTCTCGATTTTCGTCTCATCCTGGTGGCAATGTGCCGCGGCCACGCACCGAATATTACGCTTATTGGAGAGTACGAGCTTATCGGCATCCTCTTCAAACATGGCGACGTATCCCACTTTCCACCCGTAATCCGCCAATGTGAGGGGCACAATGGTGCGAAAATGCTTGTGGGCGTCCAGGTTCAGGGCGGTAAAGCCATGCAGGTTCACGAATATCCTGAACGTCCCCCCGTCTTCGATCCGGTCGAGCGCTTCGTGGAGCGATTGCTCCCACCGGATCACATCGTCTTTCTCCAAATCGCCGCTGATATGCGTAATGATGAGCCCGCTCGCAGGCTCCCAATCTGTCTTTGCTATTTTTAAATCTGACATTTGAATGTGGCTAACGAATACTAAACTGACGGCATAATCCGCAGCTGCTCACATTTGTTCCACACCGTCGACCAACAACAGTCGTTTATCGACAAAGCGCAGCCTGGTCAGGCAATCCCTCAACATTCAAATGCATTTGCCGCCTTACAATCAAAAATTCAAAAAGAATTCAGAATTCGGTGGTACGTTAGGCGCCCGACACGGTACATTAGCCCAACTGACACGACCTAACAAAACCTAACTAAATGGACATTGCCACTCAAGGAGTTGGAACACCGAGCTCACTGCGCTCAAAATCAGAGTTTTTATCTCGCCCTCTAGTTATTGCGGTGCTGCTGGTCGGGATATCGATGCTGACCCGCATTACGCTGATGCTGAAAGCCGGCAGCGGCGTAGATTACAGCCTCATCAACATGCTCGGCATTTTTGGCATCGGCTTATTTTATGATGTCCTCAATTCCCTGTATTTCCTCATCCCGGTCATGCTGCTCGGCTGGGTAACTCCCTCGAAATACGCCGGTAAACCCGGGTTTAAAATAGCCGCCGGTATTTTGCTGTTCATCCTGGTTTTCCTGCTTTTGCTCAATGCGGTATCCGAATGGGTATTCTGGGATGAATTCGGCTCCCGGTTCAATTTCATCGCCGTCGATTACCTGGTGTATACGCAGGAAGTGGTGGGCAATATCCGCCAGTCTTATCCGGTAGAAACGATCATAGGCATCCTGCTCGTGCTGGCGATTTTGTTGACGGTACTGGTGTCCCGTCTTTCGAACCGGTTCGCTTTCGGTCAAATGCGGTTCGGAAAGCGATCGCTGGTGCTGGGCGTATATTTGCTGATCGTTACGACGGCCTTCATGACGATCGATAACAAGGTCAGACAGTTTAGCCGCAATGTTTTCGTCAACGAGCTGGCCGGCAATGGAATGTACGAGCTCTTCGCGGCTTACCTCAACAACGAGCTGGATTACAACCAGTTCTATATCAAACTGGATGAGCAACAGGCATCGTCCACCATACGCTCGCTGGTAAAAACACCGGAAAGCCGTTTTACCGACCATAAACAATTCTCCATTGAAAGGGATATCGTGAATACTGGCGCCGAGCTGCACAAAAACATCATCCTGATCAGCGTCGAAAGCCTCAGTGCCGACTTCCTGGGAAGTTTCGGGAATACGCAAGGCATCACGCCCTCGCTCGATTCCCTGGCCCGCCAGAGCCTGCTATTTACCAACCTTTACGCGACGGGCACACGCACGGTCCGCGGGCTGGAAGCATTATCGCTATGCACACCACCTACGCCCGGCCAATCGATCGTGCGCCGGCCGCACAATGAAGGCCTGTTTTCGATGGGCAGCGTCCTGCAAAGTAAAGGTTATCAGACCCGCTTCATCTATGGCGGCTATGGATACTTCGATAATATGGGCTATTTCTTTGGCCACAATAGCTATCGCGTAGTCGACAGGACTGCACTCTCCAAAAAGGAGATCGACTATGAAAACATCTGGGGTGTCGCGGACGAGAACCTTTTTGAGCTGGCTACCCGCGAAATCGGCTCTGCGGCGAAGACCGGCAAGCCTGTATTCGCCCACATCATGACCACTTCCAACCACCGCCCTTATACGTATCCCGAAGGAAGAATAGACATCCCCTCGCATACCAGCCGCGAAGGTGCCGTAAAATACACCGACTTCGCGATCGGCCAGTTCATCCACAATGCTCAAAGCCAGCCATGGTTCAAAAACACGTTGTTTATCATTGTGGCCGACCATTGCGCATCCAGCGCCGGCAAAACCGACCTGCCCGTCAACAAATACAAGATCCCATTGATGATGTACGCTCCGGGATTTGTCGAACCGGGTATGATGCCCCGGCTTATGAGTCAGATCGATATCGGGCCGACCGTGTTGGGCCTGCTTAATTTCTCCTATCGCAGCAAGTTCTTCGGATATGATATTTTCAAACTCGAACCCGGCCGCGAACGTGCATTTGTGAGTACCTATCAAAGCCTCGGATACATCAAGCACGATTCGCTCATCGTATTGAAGCCGCAGCGCATTGCGGCGACGTTCACTCCTAACTTTGCCGACGGCTCCACCACGCCCGCCTCACAGAACACGCATTTGCTCGACGAAGCCATTGCGTGGTACCAAAGTGCGAGTTTTCAGTTCAGAAATGGTTTGATGAAAAAATAGTTTGGAACGTCGAAGGTAGATAGGCGCTTTACTTTGGCAGTCGTATACCCACCTATTGAAATCACAGCCATAAAGGCATTTGACCGCTTGGTAACCAATCGGTACTTCTTGCTCGTCAATTTCAATGAGTTAAGATACGCGCATGTATCTTCCTTGCGCCATCCAGAAAGTTTCCTTTTAACACAACTTTCAGTATCTTTACTCATCGAAATGATCGACAGTTTTTTTAACATAGTCTTTCTTGATCAGGCAGCCCGCTTTCTTAAATCACTGGATAAAAAACGGCTGCGAAAATTATCGCAAACATCAAAAAGTCGCGGTTTCATAAAGATCCGGCTCTGTTTAAGAAGCTGAATGCAGATATTTGGGAATTCCGCACGCACTATCAAGGCATCCAATACCGTATGCTAGCTTTTTGGGATAAAACTGACGATTTGAACACACTGGTCATTGCAACGCATGGCTTTCTTAAGAAACAAAGTAAGGTACCCGATTCTGAAATAAGAAAGGCGCAGATTCATCGAAATAGATACTTTTCAGATAAGAAATTGAATTTATGAAGACGTACACGCTTGAAGAGCTTGAAGATGAGATCATCGGTAAAATTGGTACACCGGAGCGTGACCGCTACGAGTACGACCTTCAAATGGAATTAGTCGGGGTGGCAATCAAAGAAATGCGCAAGAAAAGAAAAATCACACAAGAAGCGCTTGGCGAGTTAATAGGCGTTCAAAAATCACAGATTTCAAAACTTGAAAACAACGCCGGAAATGTGACCCTCGACACCCTTCTTCGTGTGTTTGGCGCCTTGCAGGCAAATGTCAAGCTCCAAATAGAGCTGGCATAATTCGTGATAGGTTACACATTAACCTCCCAACATCTTCGCAAAGCAAACACTATTCTCGACGCCTGCATACTGCCCGTAATTCTCGGTCCGGGCGTAGCCGTTCTTTTCGTAGAGTGCGATGGCTTCGGGCTGGCGTTTGCCGGTTTCAAGCACGCATTGGGCATAACCCAGTTCGTGTGCCCAGGTTTCCAGCTCCGAGAGCACGCGGGTCGCGATGCCTTTCTTGCGGCCGTTGGGAGCGACGTACATGCGTTTGACCTCCATCGCCTGGTCGTCGAATGCCTTGATCGCACCGCAGCCGACGGGCAAGCCGTTTTCGTAACAGACCACGGCTTGGCGGATCTTGTCTATTTTATTGAACTGGGCATAAAAACCGTGATCGGCACCGTCACGTTCGGCGAGATCGCGGTCGAGCAGTTGTACCAATGCTTTGAAATCCGGATCGTCGGAGTCGGTTCTCCTTAAAATGATCATTGTAATTCTTCGAGTTCTACCACTTTGGGCGTTTTGGTGAGCCAATGGATAATCAGCCACGCCACAAGATAAGTAAAACCGCAGATTGTAAAAATGATGTTGTAGCCCGCCTGAATGTTGCCGGCCGCTTTGTAGCTGTCGAGCAGGCTGCCGATCAGGATTGGGAAAAGAATACCGCCCACGGCTCCGGCCATTCCACCGATGCCCACTACCGAGCTAACCGCCTGTTTGGGAAAAAGGTCGGACGGCAGCGTAAATACGTTGGTCGCCCACGCCTGGTGCAATGCCACAGCCAGACTGATCAGACCGACGGCCATCCATACACCGCTGGAAAACTGGATCAGTATCACGGATAGTTCGCAAAATGCCAGCCCCAGCAAAACAGTCTTGCGAGCTTTGAGCGTCGGCCAGCCCCGTTTGATAAGCCAGGACGACAGATAGCCGCCACCAATGCTCCCGACGGTCGTTGCCGTGTAAATCAGCATTAGTTCAAAACTCGGTTTTTTAAGGTCCAGATTGAATGTCGAAGCAAAATAGGAAGGCAGCCAGAACAGGAAAAACCAGTAAATCGGGTCGATGAGCCCTTTGCCGGTAATGTAGGCCCAGGTCTGAGGGAAAGTGAAAAGTTTGATCCACTTAACAGGTTGCTTTTCGGCTTCGTTTTCGTCCTGGTCCTGCCCACTGAGAATGTAATGCAGCTCTTCTGAACTCAATCGTTTCTGTTTGCCCGGAATATCATAAAAAACCAACCAGAAAATCAGCCAGACAAAACCGAGCGCCCCCGTGATCCAGAATACCTCCTGCCAGCCGTAATGGCTCAGAATCCAGGGTACGAGGAGCAAGGCGACCACCACGCCTACACTGGTACCGGCATTGAAAAGGCCCGTTGCCAATGCCCGTTCTTTCTTCGGGAACCACTCGGCTACCGTTTTGACTGCCGCAGGATAATTACCAGCCTCTCCCAGGCCCAGGCCTACACGCGCCACCCCGAACCCGAATGCGCTGCGCGCGACCGCATGCAGCATACCCGCAACACTCCAGAAAATAATCGTAAACGAGTACCCGGCCCTGGTACCGATCTTGTCGATCAGCCAGCCGAAAACCAGCAAACCAAGGGCATACGCAGCGGTGAATGCCATGACAATCCGCGCAAAGTCGGTTTCTGTCCAGACGAATTCCTTTTCCAGAATGGGTTTCAGGAGACCGATGATCTGCCTGTCGAGGTAATTAATGGTCGTGGCGAGAAAGAGCAGGACCACGATGATCCAGCGGTAATTCCTGATTTTACCCATTTGCTAAGCGAGTTTTTGTGCGAATTGAAGGAAATGTGCTTTCAGCCCGTCCCAGTTTTTATCCTGGATCAGTTTTTTGTCAAACAGCTGTCCGCCGATTCCCAGCCCGCTAGCCCCGGCTTTCAGGAACGCTTCCATGTTTTCCAGGCTCACGCCGCCGGTAGGCAGAAGTTTCAGCTGGTTCATAGGTGCTTTAACATCTTTAATATAACCCGGGCCCAATGCCGTAGCTGGATAGATTTTCACCATCGACGCGCCCCATGACCATGCCTGGAAGATTTCAGTGGGTGTATAGGCCCCGGGAAATACCGGAACGCCTTTTTTCACACAGGATTTGACTACCTTTTTACTCAAAACCGGCGTCACGATAAACTGTGCACCCGCATCCAGCGCGGCATCCAGATCGTCTTTGGTACAAACAGTACCCGCACCGATATTCAGACCATAATGCTCGTTTTCAAGCGCATAGCGGATAATATCCGTCGCCCCGGGCGTGTTCATGGTAATTTCGACGGTAGTCAGGCCCGCCTCGCGGTAAATAGGAAGGATACGTTTGACGTCTTCCGGCGAAACATTCCGGATAATACCGACCAGCGGTGCTTTGTTGAACAACTCCCACGAAAATGTACGCTCACTCATAAATTTGTTTTATTCAATGTTAAATGTTGGTTCTCAAAAATCCGGATATGTCCGGTGGTAGCCGCGCGGTCCACAATCTCCGAAGGAATGATCGTTGCCCTGCCGGCCAATCCCAGCGCCTCGATCGCGGTTTTGTACAACTGGTACAGGTTATTTCCGCCGCAGAGCACCAGGTGTGCATTCGTTTCCTTCGTCAGATCGCGGATTTCATAGCCAATCAGCAGCCCGCTCAGGAACATTCCGTTTTCCCGCTTATTTAATAAATCAAAAAGCTGGTTGGTTCTTACTGTAAATAATGCGTTTAAAATATTCCCCGACCCCGATTCGCGTATGCCTGAACGGAATGCTTCGGCGGCTTCGGCATCGAAATCGGGCTGGCGGTAATGATCAATGGAGTCTTTCAGAATGCTCTGGTTCGCCATCAGATTGAAAAGCTCACCCGTCATAAAAGTCTTGAAATCAATCAACCGGCCGTCGCGTACGAACATATGCTTGGAGTGCGTACCGGGGAAAATGAATATCGCGTCCCGGCCCGAAAGGTCCATCGCCGCGCCCAGGCCGATCAGCTGCGTCTCTTCTCCGCGCATCACATCGTGGTCGCTTCTCACACCCGAAATCAATGTAACTTCATGCGGAAAACCCGGGTAACCTTCATATTGCTTCATGCCCAGATGCGCCCCGTCCAACGCAAACGGAAGCCGGGCATAAGGTAATTCCTCGATCCCGATCGACGACGAGGCCATTCCCGAAACTACGATCGGCACGTCGGTCATGTCGACGCCGGTTTGTTTAGTCAACGCCTTGATCTGCGTCGAAATAATCGTCCGGTAATACCATCCTCGCGGTATGTGATCCAGCTCTTTCGCTTCCTGCCAGCCGTTGTACACCGCCCCGATCCCGTCGGCTGACGTCACCTCCCCCACCACATCATGATCCTTTACATTGACCAGCCTCAACCGAAATGAGGACGTTCCCCAGTCACAACTTAGCAGGTGTTTATTCATAGTATCTTTTTTGTTCATATTTCTAACCGTCGAATAAAATCGACGGGAACAAGATTGAAATTTCCAGCCGTCGACTTTAGTCGACGGGACAGAAAAAGATTATTAGGGCAATGCGAAAGCGATATAATTGCCGCCGGGTTTCAGACCGTATCTCGTACCTCCGGCGGCGATCGCAATATATTGCTTTCCATCGACCATATAGGTAACGGGAGAAGCAAAACCACCCGCAGGGAGCGGGTATTCCCAAACGACCTTGCCGGTTTGGGTATCGAACGCCCTGAGCTTCTCGTCGTAGGTAGCTGCAATGAAGAGCAGCCCACCGGCGGTTACCAACGGACCACCATGGTTTTCGGTGCCGGTTGGCGGAATGCCCTGTTTCGCCAACTCGGGGTATTCGCCGAGCGGCACTTTCCAGAGGTATTCTCCCGTATTCATGTCAATGGCGTTCAGCATGCCCCAGGGAGGCTTGACAGCCGGGTAGTTATCCGGATCCCGGAACTGTACATTACCATTGTTGACATACGGAGGCTGGTACGGGAAGCTGGCATCGCGCTTCGTTGCGATCGTCGCCGTTTGCACGTGAATGTCGTTCCCGGCGGGTTTGGTTTCGGTTTTCAGCAGGAAATCCACAATAGCCGCGCGGTCTTCCTTCGAAATGTGCTGGAACGACGGCATTCTCCCTCTTCCGGTTTCAAGCAATGGACCGATCTGCTCACGGGTCATACGCTGGCCAATGTCTTTTAAAACCGGGTAAGCCTGGGTGGCGGCAGAAGCAGTAGAAGTTTGGGAATCGGTAGCATGGCATGCCGCACAATTGGTATTAAACAACACCTGACCCCGTGACAATACCTGACTTTTCTCACCACCCTGCACCTCCCTCGCGTCCCTCATTTTGAGCCACCAGAGCATATTATTACCATTGACATACACAATTCCTTCCGGATCGGCTGCGGTACCACCCCACTCCGCGCCGCCGCCGATGCCGTAAAGCAATCCGCCGGTGAGGTCGGGAGGCTGGTTTTTAGGACCTTTGTTACTGGAACGGAAGCGGTCGAGCACATATGCATGCGCCTCGGGCGTACGTGTGGTGATGTCTGCTTCGGTCAATGTCTGATAGGCGAAAGGGGCGGGTTTAACCGGTACCGGCTGCGTCGGCCAGGGCTGATCCCCGGGTAGCGACTTTGCCTGCGGAACAGCGACCTCCTTCACCGGAAAAAGCGGCTTACCAGTATCTCGGTCGAAAAGGAAAATATAGCCATCCTTGGTAGCTTGCGCCACAGCATCGACTATCTTACCATTTCTCCTGACCCTGATCAGGTTGGGCGGGCAAGGAATGTCCCTGTCCCACAGATCGTGATGGACCGTCTGGAAATGCCATATCCGTTTCCCCGTCTCCGCATCGAGCGCGATCACGCAGTTCGCAAACAGGTTGCTGCCCTTTCTCGCCCCTCCATAAAAATCCACCGACGGAGATCCCGTGCCGAGAAATACCATCCCGCGCTTTTCGTCGATCACCATTCCAGCCCAGCAGTTGGCCCCGCCGAGTTTTTTGTACGAATCTTTCGACCAGCTTTCATATCCATACTCACCCGGCAGCGGGATCGTCCGGAACACCCAGGCGACCTTGCCCGTGCGCACATCGAAAGCACGAATGTGACCCGGCAATGCATCGCCGCCTTCCGAAACCGAAGAACCGGTAATCAGAAGGTTTTTGAAAATCACCCCGGGCGTGGTATTGCGGATATTGAACTGGTAAGGGTCGTACCCGTAAGTTGCCTCGTCGCCCAGGCCATCGTGAAAATCGACCTCACCGTTTTTGCCAAAACTTTCAACCAACTGGCCGTTTTCCGCATTCAACGCAAACAATGACGCCCCGGCTGTGAACAAAATACGCTTGTCGTTCCCCTCCGACCAATACACAACCCCACGCATCGGATGAAACCGCGGCCGTTTTCCTTCAAATGGATCGAACTTCCAAAGCTCCTTACCTGTGGCAGCATCGACGGCAAATACCTTCAACTTTGGTGTGGTGCCATACATTACACCATCGATCACGATCGGCTGGCATTGTATATCCATGCCCCGCTCGCCGGGTTTGTTTTCACCAGTGTCGTAGGTCCAGGCGGGTTGCAGGTTCTTCACATTGTCTTTGTTGATCTGGGTTAGTGAAGAATAGCGGTTACCGGCATTATTGCCGCCATACACCGGCCAGTCCGCATCTTTGGTGTCGTCCTGATCCCGGATAGCCGGTACGAGCGCGCACAATGTCGCCGCGATGAATATCAAACATATGATCTGGAAACGGATCGTCATAGTGTTTATCAAGGTATCTGTACTTTAAAAACGGCCCGAAAGTATAGCTGCATAAGTATGCTGTTGTTGTTCTTATTGTTACATGCCTAACGGCATTGTTTAGTTGGTCGAATTGCATTTTTGCTACCAATGCCGCGTCGCTAACGCGACTTGAAATTTCACAAAGAGTGCCGCAGCGCTAAACTACGAAACGCCAGGTCGCGTCGCGACGCAACATTGGTACCAAAACCGGTCCCAAACCAGTTTCGAAAAATCCCGTAGGGATGTAACAACAATCACAACAGCCCCGAATCCTACTGATTCAAATTCGGGTTAATGGACGTATCCGTATAAGGCAGCGGGAACCAGTAATTAGCCTTCACGATCGGCTTGATCGGCTGCAAATCGTCGGCGCTCTTCTTGGCATTGGCTTCCTCCACCCTTTCCAGGCGCACGAGGTCGAACCAGCGGGTACGCTCGCAGGCGAACTCCCACGCACGCTCCTGCACGACTTCATCAGCAAACTGCGCGGCCGTCAGGCCGTCAGCAGGTGCCAGGGCTTTGGTGCCGGCCGCACGTCCGCGCAAACGTACCTTGTTCAACGCGTCATAAGCCGCCTGATCGGGGCCACCCGTTCCGCGGGCTTTGGCTTCGGCGTAGATCGTCAGCACGTGCGGGTAGCGCATCATCACCGAAGGCAGGGAAATGCTCGATGTGACAATGTTGCCTTTGATGTACCATTTCTGGTAATACGGGTGTTTGGTCAAGCTGTTTTGCCAGGGTATTTTGGTAGCGCCCAGCCCGAATTCCGTGCGGAAAGTGGCATCCTTACGCGGCCCTGCCGGGAAATCACGGAAGAAATTGAGCTCGGCAAACATATCGTCCCAGCCGCCTTCCTCACCGGGCATCGTGGTATTGCCGTAAGTCGCATTCGCCGTGCCGCTTCCGCCCAGGTAACCGCTGATCTGGAACACGGCCTCTTTCGTGCCGGACGACGCAGGGTCATTTTCGAAAACCGCTGCGAAAGTCGGCAGCAATTCGAAGCCGTAGGTCGCCGCATTGTCGATCACTTCTTTGGCTTTGACCGCAGCCAGGTCGTATTTGTCCGTTTGTTTCAAGGGCCAACCCGCCATAGTCAGGTATACATCGGCCAGGAATGCTTTGGCAGAACCCTTGTTGGGCCGTCCCGGATCACGTTTCGCATTCGGCAGATTGGTTTCCGCCACTTTCAGATCCGCCACGATCAAGTCATAGATTTCCTGAGGCGTCGATTTTTTGACAGTTAGCAAATCATCGGAATACTCACCGGCCATAATCAAGGGAATATTACCCCAAAAACGCGTGAGCCAGTAATAGGAGAACGCACGGATAAAATGCGCCTCACCCACGATAATGTCGATCGTCGCCTTGGTACCAACTGTTTTCTGGTAATTGTTGATCACATTATTCGCTCCCTGAATGGCCTTGTAGCAGCCATTGTAAACCGCATTCGAGCGCTGGTTGGTTGTCGAAACATTGAACTGGTCGAACTCGCGCCAGTCGGCTTTGTTACTCGCCGGGTGCGTAGTCACGTCGTCCGCACCCAGCACAGCCGCATTGGCCGAAGGGTGCAAAAAGCCGTAAGTCCATTGGTTGGCCAGGCCTTTATATGCGCCGGTCAATGCCGATTCAAGGCCATCCTGCGTCGAAAGTACATTAGGTCCGTACAAAAGCCCCGTCGTATCCTCGTCCAGGTAATCACTGCAACCGGCTCCCGTCAGAAGCAAGCCGCTTAAAAGAAGTATGGTTAGTTTTTTCATCGGTAAAAGTTTTATGATGTGCGATTGGATTGGCTGTAAGCTTTATGCTATAAGCTGTAAGCTTTAAGCTATAAGCTGCGTATGCTCCTGATCGCACAGATTGAATTTTATTTTAACTAAACAAAAAGAATCGCAGTTTATGGCCAAGGCTTTAGGCTGTAAGCTTTAAGCTGCATTTGCTTAGCAATCGCATAGGTTGATTTCGGTTTTACCTAAACCCTGCTTATAGCTTAAAGCTTAAAGCTATAAGCTTACAGCCCTCAAAACCCAACCGTCAACCCAATCGTATACACCTTCGCATTCGGGTATGAACCACGGTCGATACCGATCGCTGTATCGGTACTGGAACCGACGTTGCTGGTTTCCGGATCGGGCCCGGAGTATTTGGTAATCGTGAACAGGTTGGTAGCGCTTGCGAAAATGCGGATGTTGGCCTTGTCCTTGAAAACCGACGATGGCACGTTGTAAGCCAGGCTCACGTTTTTCAGCCTTACGAAACTTCCATTCTCCACAAACCGGCTCGACTGGGTAAAGGGCTGGTAGGTTTTGGTGAATGCAGGGATATCCGAATCGGTATTGCCTTCGCGGTAGTAATCGCGGATCTCCGTTAGCAGAAACTGCCGTGCTTCTCCCGAACCCGACATCGCTCCTGCCCGTGTATAGTTCAGCTTATCCACCCCAAATGCGCCCTGGAAAAAGACATTCAGCGTCAGTCCGCCATAGGTAAAGGTGTTATTCCAACCGCTGGTCAGTTTCGGGAACGCGTGGCCGACAATCTGGAAGTCGTCGGTGGTGATCGCATTGTCACCATTTACGTCCTCATAATGCGGGTCGCCAGGAACGCGGCCCTGCTTCGCGGCGATATCCGCTTCATTAGGCTTGAAAGTACCCAGGTATTTGAGCCCCCAGTAGGAACCCAGCGGCTGACCAGGCATGAGCATAAACTCGTTGGTGATAGACATACCGCCTCCTGCACCGGTCCCCGTTCCAAGGCGCGGCAACCCGCCCAGGCTTACCACTTCATTTTTCAGCGTCGAGAAATTAAGGTTCGTTTCCCAGCTGAATTTGCCTTTCTCGATAGCCGTACCGCCTATTGCAAACTCGAATCCGCGGTTTCTGATCTCGCCCACGTTGCGCGGCTGCGTACCACCGCCCGCGTAGTTGGGCAGCTGCACGTTCAGCAGCAAGTCCGTCGTGCTCTTGTTGAAATAATCCGCCTCCAAATGCAGGCGTCCGTTCAGGATTTCCATTTCAATACCCACGTCGGTTTGCGTGGTCGTCTCCCATTTCAGGTTCTTGTTGCCCTGGTTACCCTGGATCACACCCGCTGTTACACCGGTGTTATTGAAACCGACCTGCGTAGAGTTGTAGGGCGACAATGTCGCGTACGGGTTAATAGCCTGACTACCGGTTTTACCCCAGCTACCACGCAATTTCAGGTTCGAGAAAACATTCAGGTTCTTGATAAACTCTTCCTCAGAAAGCCGCCAGCCCAGCGCTACCGACGGGAAAATACTATTCCGGTTATCCTTGCTGAATTTCGACGAACCATCGCGCCGAATGGCCGCTGTCACGAGATACTTGTCTTTGAAAGCATAATTCACCCGGCCAAGCAACGAAAGCAGCGTCCATTTCGAGAAACCGGAGCTAACCGTCGCGGCCGAATTACCGCCGATGTTATCGTAGCCCAGTTGCGGAAAACGAAGGCCGTTGGCCGTTGCTGTAAAGTTTTTGTCGGTAAACTGCTGTGTTTCCAATACGGCTACTGCGGTAATCGAGTGATTCCCGAATGTGCGGTTATAATTCAGCGCATTGGTATTCTGCAAAGTCACCTGGTCGGCCGAATAGCGGGTTGCATTCGGGTTATTGTTCGAAAGGCGCTTGCCGTTGAAATTCTTGTTCTGCGCATCGAGGTAGTTGATCGCATATTGCAGGTCGAGCGAGAGACCATTGATGGGCAATTGGTAGGTCAATCCGCCGATCGCATTGATATTCATCCGCTCGATGTCATTGGATTTATCGTACAAATTATCCAGCGGGCTCCTCGAAACCGAACCGGTCGGATCCGCAAATGTAGGTTGGCCGTCGGAGCCATAGGCCGGCGTGGTAGGTGCCCATTGCAACGCCTCTATCAATGCGCCGCCACCGTCCGTGTTATGGTTGGCGGTTTTCGCGCCCGACAGGTTGAGCCTCAATGCGAGGTTTTTGTTGATCTGCGTGTTCAGGTTAGTTCTCAAAACATAGCGTTTAAAACCACTGTTATTCACGATCCCTTTCTGGTTCACATAGTTACCCGAAATCAGAAATGACGTCTTTTCACCACCTCCCGAAACCGTGACCTGGTGCTGCTGGCCGCTTCCCTTGCGGTAAACAAGGTCCTGCCAGTCGGTGCCGCCATTTTTCTTGAAATCATCGATCTGGGCTTGTGTAAATGGCGCATTGGAGCCCGTAGCGGCGGCACGTGCATTCACGATTTCGGCGAACTCTCCCGCAGGCAGGATATCGAATTTCTTGATCACATTCGAAACGCTTCCCTGCCCTTCGTAGCTCACCCTAATGCCCTTACTACCCTTCTTGGTCGTAATAATAATTACCCCGTTGGCACCCCGGCTACCGTAAATAGAAGTTGAAGCCGCATCTTTCAGTACTTGCAGCGATTCGATATCATTGGGGTTCAGCAAATTATAGTTAGCTCCCACAAAACCGTCGATCACATAGAGCGGATCATTGTTGCCCAATACCGAATTCGCGCCGCGGACCCTCACTTTGGAATCCCCGCCCGGTGCGCCGTTGGATTGCGTCACCTGCACGCCGGCCGCACGTCCCTGCAATACCTGATCGAGGCGGGTAATGGGTTGCTGTGAGAATTCCCGCGTAGATACCACCGACAATGCGCCGGTGACGTCTGTTTTCTTCTGCGTACCATACCCCACCACTACCAACTCATCCAGGCTCCGCGATCCCTGCGCGAGTTTAATATCGATTACCGAGCGGTTACCAATCTCTACCGTCTGACTTTCATAGCCGATAAACGAAAATACCAGAGTGCCGTTCCCCGGCGCCTGGATTGTGTAATTCCCCTCTCCGTCGGTCACGGTCCCCTGCGAGGTACCGCTAATCAGGATGCTCACGCCAGGCAGCGCCGCATTATCCTGATCCGTCACTTTTCCGGTCACCCGGGCATTCTGGGCAAGCAAACTTCCGCTCCCCAAGCCGAGTAAAACCAAGCATAAACTCAGTAGTTTTTTCATGGATTGAGATAAATATATTTATATGTAAAAATTAAATAATACTATTTTTAAACACGTTTGGACAAATAACACCACACTAGCCGGTTTTAAGGCCAGACACGGGCTGCTTTTAAAATATCAAATGTTAGTCAGGCAATCCGTTTCGCAGTCGCGCTACCAATCCACCACCGAGCCATCCAGCGCGTTATAGCTTTCAGGGTTCTTCCAGTCGTGGCCGATCTTGTCTTTCAATGCGTCTTCATCGAGTTCTACGCCGAGGCCGGGTTTAGTAGGCACCATCACGGTCCCGTCTTTTTGTAGTTTGAATGGCTCTTTCAGGTAGCCTTCGCCCAATGTTACCTGCTCCTGGACGAGGAAATTCGGGACGCTGGCTGCGAGTTGCAAGCCGGTAGCGAGCGAAATCGGGCCCATGGGGTTATGCGGGGCTATCGGAATGTAATAGGCCTCGGCCATTCCGGCAATGAGCCTGCCTTCGGTAATTCCACCAGCGTGGCACAAATCAGGCTGGATAATGCTGGCAGCGCCTTTTTCAAGGATTTCCCGGAAGCCCCATTTGGTGAAGATGCGCTCGCCTGTTGCAATGGGTATGTGCGTGCCTCTGGCAATATCCACCAGCGTGTCGACATTCTGTGCCTGGCATGGCTCTTCCACAAAAAAAGGCTGGTACTGCTCCAATTCTTTGATCAAAACCTTCGAAGTCTGCTGCGGAACCGAACCGTGAAAATCGATCGCGATATCCATTTCCGGGCCGCCGGCTTCGCGCAGCGAGGCAAAATTGTCGGAAGCATATTTGATGAATGCCGGGTTCTCGACAATGTTGGCAGGGTTCTTCTTGGCTACTCCGGTCTTAATGATCGTGTACCCTTCGGCTTTGCGCTTCTTCATGTCCTCCGCGTTGGACGCACGCCCATATATACGCACGCGGTCACGCGTGGGCCCGCCCAGGAGCTCGTGCACGGGTACGCCCAGGAGCTTGCCTTTAATGTCCCACAATGCCTGGTCGATGCCGCTCAATGCGCTGGTGAGGATCGGCCCGCCACGATAGAACGCATGACGGTAGATAGCCTGCCAGTGATGCACCACAGCACGCGGGTCCTTACCCACGAGGTAGGGTTCCACTTCTTTAATGGCGGTCTGGATCGTCAGCGCACGGCCTTCGAGCAAGGGCTCGCCGAGGCCCACGATGCCGGCGTCGGTGTGGATTTTGAGGAAAATCCAGCGTGGCTTCACCAAAAACGTTTCCAATTTGGTAATCTTGACCTTCCCGTATGCCTGAAAAGGCGCCGGATTGGCTGCATACGAAGTTTTGGGCAGGAGCATCGTGCCGGTCGCAGCAATACCCAGGACCGACTGAATGGCGGCGCGACGAGATAATGCGCCGGATTTGGAATTAGGTTTCATAGAATTACCAGTTATGGATAGAGCCGTCCGGACTTTTCAGGATCGGGTGCGGGAATTTGGTTTTCTCTTTGACCTCCATGATGAAAGTCGCCTTTTTCGGATCAAATTTCACCCCCAGTCCGGGCGCGTCGTTGAGATACAGCTTACCGTTTTTGAAATTGATAAAATCCTCGTTGAAGTAGGGCGGCCGCTCCGGTTCACCACCGCCCAGCTCCATCAGCGCCCGCGCCGGACTGCTCGAACCCAGTACGTGTACCAATGTCGCGGTGGCCAGTGGGCCGGTGAAATGTGGTATCATACCCACATAATGTGTTTCGCACATCGAGGCCAGTTTCTTGAACTCGCTGATGCCGCCCGTATTCGGCAATGTAAACCGGGTGTAATCGATCCAGCGGTTTTCGATGAACTCGTTGCTGTCCCAGCGGTCGCCGAACTGCTCGCCCACGGCAATGGGCACCTTCGTCATCGAGCGCACGGTTTTGTACACCGACGGGTTCTCCGAGCGGATAATGTCCTCTACGAAATAAGGTTCGAGCGATTCGAGCGCGGTACAGATTTTCAAGCCGTCGGTCATGTCGAAACGGGTATGCAAGTCAATGGCCCACTTACCGCCTCCGCCGACAGCTTCATCGATCCGCTTACAGAAATCGATCGTTTTCTTCACATTTTCATAAAAATCAAAAGGCTGATCGCCATTGCCGCCCGTGGGACCAATGCGATAGGCCCGCAAACCTGCTTCGATGCAATCCCTCGCCCGTTCCTCTTCGGTTTGGGCCTTCGATGCGCGGAAACCTGTGGCGTAGCATTCCACGTAATCGCGCGTGGCACCGCCCAGCAACTCATACACAGGCACATTCAGCGCCTTTCCTTTGATATCCCAAAGCGCCATTTCCAACGCGCCCAGGGCATGCAACTTCTCGCGCCCCGGCGGGTAAAACATCCCGCGGTAAACGTTCTGCCAGATGTGCTCTATCCGGAAAGGGTCCTCCCCGATCATCATCTGGGCGCATTGTTCGATCATATCCTTCGAGCCGCCCTCGCCAATGCCGATAATGCCGCCGTCGGTTTCGATCTCAACAATGCCCCGCGCCTGGTTGAACAACGGCTTGTTGTAGCCCGGCGCGGCATAGTACCGGATTTTGGTAATCTTCATTTTGGAGGCCGCCTGCGCCTTTATCAGCGGAAAGCCGGTAGCAACCGCCGCGGTGCCCAGGAAGGCAGTTTTTATGAAATTTCTTCTTTGCATAATGGTACTGGTAATGTGTCGGGGTTAGTCAGATGTAGTCAGGAATAGTCAGGTGTGGTCAGGTGTTGTTAGATGTGGTCTTTTGTGGTCAGGTATTGTCAGAAATTGTCAGGTGTGGTTAGGTGTTGTTAGATGTGGTCTTTTGTGGTCAGGTATTGTCAGAAATTGTCAGGTGTGGTCAGGTGTTGTTAGATGTGGTCTTTTGTGGTCAGGTATTGTCAGGAATAGTCAGGTGTGACCAGGTGTGGTTGGGAATAGTCATCAGTGGTCAGGTGTGGTCAGGTCGGGTCCGTGATTGTTAGGTTAAAGCAAATAAGATCAACCACACCTGACAATACTTGACTATTCCTGACAATACTTGACTACTCTTGACAACACCTGACTACTCTTGACTACACTTGACAATTCCTAACCACACCTGACCACTTATAACCACTGTCAAGCACTCGCAGCGGTCGGTTTAGCCTTCGACGAATCACGGGCAATCAGTTTGGCTTCCATTAATATTTGCTTCATGCCTTCCTCCGGGTTTTTCAGTTTTTCCAGCAAGAACTCAACGGCCGTTTTGCCCAGCATTTCCAGCGGCTGCTGTACGTAGGTGATCGGGCAATAGTACAGGTCGAAAACCTCCGCCTGGCCGTAACTGACGATCGCCAGGTCCGACGGCACTTTGAGGCGCAATTCGTTGATGTATTTCAATGCGTTGATCGCCAAACCATAAGTGGCAAAAATCATCGCGTCCACGCGTTGCTCGGAGGCCAGTACTTCGTCGATGGCAGTCCGTACCTCGCTGTCCATCGTTTCGAAATGCACCTCTTTCAGCCAGGAATCATGAAATTCGATGTGATTATCGCGCAAGGCATGCCTGTATCCCCGCACACGTTCCACCATATGGTACATATTCGATTTATAAGCCATGATCCCGATCTTCGAGTAGCCGCTGTTGATGAGGTGAACGCCGGCGTCGTAGGAGGCCTTGTAGTTGTTGGTCGCCACGAAATCGGTCTGTATTTCAGGAAAATGGCGGTCCAGCAACACAAAAGGGATATTCCGCTCTTTGAGATAATGCACCTGGCTCTCCGACCCTTCGCAGGACACGATAATGAAGCCGTCGACCTGCCGGTTGATCAGCACATTGAGCAGGTCCCACGATTTCTCGGCGTGCTCGTCGCAACTGCCGATAATCACCGTGTAGCCATTCTTTTTGGCCTCATCCTCCACCACACGCGCGATGTTGGCGAAAAACGGGTTGGAAATGTCGGCGATAATGAGCCCGATGGTGTACGTCTTGCCGCTTCGGAGGCTTTTGGCCAGATGGTTCGGCTGATAGTTCAATTCTTTCGCTATCTGCCTGATTTTCTGAGCGATGACCTCCCCCACCCTGGTTTCCTTTTCCTTACCATTGAGAACGTAGGAAACCAGTGCCGTAGAGACGCCCGCTTGCTGTGCGATATCTTTGAGCGATGCTTTTTTCATGGACGTATAAGCGTACCGTCGAATTTTCTTACTTGCCAGTTCGATTTTGTGCTGATCGGGAATTTGGCGGCCGCCTTCTCATCGATGTCCACGCCAATGCCCGGCACTTCGTTCACCGACATATACCCGTTCTTCATCGTCGGGCAACCGGAGAATACTTCCAGCGTTTTATCATTGAACTGTACCGCCTCCTGAATACCGAAGTTCCACACTGCCAGGTCGATATGTGCATGCGCCGAATGTCCTACCGGCGACACATCACCAGGACCATGCCAGGCTGTTTTGACATTGAACCATTCCCCAAGCCGGGCGACTTTCATGGCGGGCGTAACACCGCCTATCTGCGACACGTGGATGCGGATGTAGTCAAACCATTGGTTGGCCATCGGTTCCAGGAATTCATTGATGTTATTGAAAAGCTCGCCCATGGCCAGTGGTACCGTGGTACTCTGCCGCAGCAGTTTGAACCATTTCATATTTTCGGGAGAAAACGGGTCTTCGATAAAGAACGGCCGGAATTCTTCCAGTTTTTTGATCATATTGATCGCATTCATCGGCTGCACGCGCTCGTGGATGTCATGCAGCAATTCCACTTCCTCGCCGCACTGCTTGCGTACTGTTTCGAAGAGAATCGGAATGGCTTTAAGATAGGCATTTTCGTCCATGTAGTTGTCCGTGGCCCCGCCAAAGCCAGCTGCTTTGAAATCGGGCTGCTTGGTCGTGCTACCTACTGCGCCGTAACCACCCTGCTGGATACGGATATACCGATACCCCTGCTCCTGGATCTTTTTCACGCTCTCCACGGTCTCTTCGGGTGTACGCCCGTTCGCATGCGTATAACATGGTACCGCGAAACGCACTTTGCCGCCCAATAGCTGGTACAACGGCATTCCCGCACGCTTGCCTTTGATATCCCAAAGCGCCTGGTCCAGGCCGCTCAACGCATTGTTCAGCACGGGACCATTGCGCCAGTAGGAACTCACATAGGCGGCATGCCACATGTCTTCGATATTGTCGACGTCCCTTCCGACGCAAAATTCGTTGAGATAGGTATTAATAGCCACGAGCACCACCTCCGCCCGCTGGGTGAACGTGGCGCATCCCAGGCCGTACAAGCCCGGCTCGGAGGTCTCTACTTTCACGACAATGAGGTTCGAGCCCTGCGGCGCCGTGGCAATCGCCCGAACGCTTTTGATCGTCAACGGCTTCATCCCTTTGGCATACTGGGGCGTCTCACGGTCGGCGGTCCGACGGTCGGCGATCCGACGGTCGGCGGCCCGACGGTCGGCGCGGGCATTCGGGGCACCTCCGAACAAGCCCAGGATCCCCGCGGAACCGGTCAGTCCCAGCGCCTTCATCGTGTCTCGCCGACTCATTCCGTTCTCTTTCATTTGTATCAGGTTAAAGGTTTAAGAAGATACTACTTTTTGTCCCACCACATCCTCGTATTCAAATCATTAGGCCCCTGGCGTGCATTCGCGTCATTCACATTCTGCAAATTCACGACGATCTCGCTGTCGGGGTATGGCATGCGGCGGATGAAGTCCTCCTTGATCTCCGAACCGGGATACGGATTCTTCTTCAATGCCGGAAACCCGCTTCGCCGGAAGTTGGCCCAGGACTCGTTGCCGTCCAGGAATGTTGCCACCCAGTACTGCGTATTGATCTGATCCAATGCTTTGGCCGCATCGAGCGGATGCGCTTTCAGGTAGGCAAGTATGGCGTCTTCCTTGATGGTCGCCTTCACGTCATACGAGGCCATTTGTTCGAGATTGGCGCGGATCCCCTTGGCATAGTAATCCGCCGCTTCACCTGTCACCCACCCGCGTACAGCCGCCTCCGCGAGCAGGAGCTGTACCTGCGCGTACGTAATGTGGAATTCGGGCGCATCGAGTTTCAAAACCGTCGTCAGGTTGATTTGCGTGAAATCCCACAGGCTTACCACCCCGTTTTCGGCCAAAACGCTGTTGATCGTCACGTCGTTGTAGCCCATTGGCATGCCGATCTGCAAGTTCGGATCCGATTTGGCACGTTCGGGCGTCTGCTCCGGGCCGCCCTTGGCTCCCACATACCGCACCGCGAACACCGGCAGGCGGGGATCGTTGTTTTCTTTGAGGTAATTCACAAATGGCGCGGCGAGGTAAAAGTTGGTCTTCTCGCGCGCTGCCAGGTGATTGGCAATAAAATTATTATAAAGCGACGTATGCCGAATGACCGAGTTGTCCGCATTACTCGCGAACAAACCGCCGGCAACCGCCTTGGTCACGTAGGTTTTGGCCGTGGTGGGGTCGATTTTGGTAAGACGCATTCCGGCGCGGAGCATGAGCGAGTAACCGAGCTTTTTCCAGCGTGCGATATCGCCGCCGTAGAGAATATCGGTCGTAACTGCGGGTTGCGACGCGTCGAGTGCGCCGGCCGCTTCTTCCAGCTCTTTGAGAATATCCTTGTAAACAGCCTCTTGCGGGTCATATTTAGGGCGGATCTCTTCGCTGATATAGCCTTTCCCCGCATCGAAATACGGAATATCGCCATAGGTGTCCGTCAATATCATGAACGCGTAGGCCTTCCAGATGCGTGCAGCATGGTAAATGTTCGCACTCAGCGGATCGCCCTTCGTTTGCTCGGTAACTGCCACCAGCTGTTTGATTACATTCCTGTAAAAATTAACCCATACCAGCGGCGAGTTGGCATTGTTGAGCTGGTTGTAATTTCCACCGGACAAAGAGCTCCCATAAGGTGTAATCACCTGCTGCACAATGCCAAAGTTGTAACAGAGCATGCCGAGCGTCGACACGCCGTCGAGGTAGGTAGTGGCGATGATCGCCTTGTTCAGGATCAGGGACGGCGCCAGGGACGTTGGATCCACCTTGTTGGTATTGATCTCGTCAAACCCTTCGTCGCAACCGGTGATGAACGTCAGCGACAAGGCGAGTGCCAGCATATATTTGAATGTAGCTTTCATGGGTTCGGCAGTTAGAATTTTACATGGAGATTGAAACCAATGCTGCGGGTCGGCGGCAAACCGGGCCAGAAATCGAGGCCGGTCGCATTATCCGACGAATTCAGCACTTCCTCCGGATCCATATTCTCCGTCCACTTCTTGATCACGAGCACATTGTTCGCGACGGCACTCAGGCGCAAGCCTTTCACAAATGCCTTTTCAGGCAGGAACTTGCCCAGGTCATATCCCAATGTGAGCTGGCGCAGTTTCCAGAAACCAGCATTCTGTACAAAATCCTCATTAATTCCCAACGGGTTGATCGATTCATAGAAAGGCTGAACAGCTGCCTTCGTCTGGTTCACTTCACCATCCGGGTTCACGCCATTCCCGATCACATAACCCTCGGCACGGCCTGGTAATGTGCGCTTCGACAGCCCGTGACGCATGTAGTTGATGTTCCGTCCGGCGATCATCTTATGTCCGAGCTTGAAGTCCACAAGCGCCGAGAGCATAATGCCTTTGTAGGTAAATGTGTTGGTAATACCACCAAAATACTTAGGCAATGCGTTTCCGACATTCATCAATGTGTTGTTTCTCAAAGGCATACCGCTGTTTTTGTCGAACACCTGTCTGCCTTGCGCATCGCGCAGGTAGGTGAAGGTGTAAAGCTGGCCGAGCGGCTTACCTACCACCATGTTGAGCGTCCGGCCGCCTCCGCCACCGACGGTAATCACGGTATCTTTCTCGGCCAGGCCCAGTTTCAATACTTTGGACGTGTTATAGGACACATTGAAACTCACATCCCAGGTAAAGTCTTTGGTTTTCACCGGAGAGCCTGTCAGCAACAACTCAATACCCTTGTTCATACTGCGACCGACATTGATCAGCTGCGCAGTATAGGAAGATGCGTCAGAAATCTGCGCGGCAAGGATCTGGTCGTCAGTGGTTTTGTGGTAGTATGTTAAATCAAAACCAAGCAGGTTGTTGAACAACTTCATCTCCAAACCTGCCTCGGCCTCCTTAATGCGGAGCGGACGGAGGTTTTTGTTAGGAACGACGGAAGCATTGATACCTCCCACCGGCACCAGCTGGCCCGACGGGTTCGGGAACGAGTTGTTATCCACCGCATAATACAGTGCATTCGAATAGGGGTTCACGTTATCGGAGCCCACCTGCGCGTAGGCCGCACGCAACTTGCCGAACGAAATCCACGCCGGCAGGTTCGGGAAGGCTTGTGAGAAGATAAAGCTACCCGTAACTGAGGGATAAAGAATGCTTCTGTTCTGCGGTGCCAACGTTGAAAACCAGTCGTTTCGGGCCGTTACGTTTAGATAAATGAATTCTTTCCAGGAGATGGTAGCCGCCCCGTACAGTGAATTGATTTTCTTTTCTGAAAGGCTGTACAGCGGATTTTTGACGCGCCCGTTCATGACCGTGTACAGGTTAGGCTGAATAAAATCCTGCACTGTAACACTGTTGTAATCCATCCGCGCATAACGCTGGTTACCGCCAAGTGTCACATCCAGACCGATATTGCCGAAGGTGTGGTTACCTCCGAGGATAAAGTCAAAATTACGTTCGGTATTGCGGCGAACATCCTGCGTAAATGAACCGTTGACATAGCCCACCGGTGCCTTGGCAATCGGCGCGTATCCGTTGGGAATGTTGTAATCCTGGCCGCGCACGTAAAAGTCCTGGGCACCGCGGAGTTGCAGGTAGAGCCAGTCGGTGAACTGGTATTTCAAAGCCACGTTGCCAAACAGCCGGTCGCGGGAAATGTTCTCGAAATGGTGGCTAAGGGAATAGTAAGGGTTATTTCTCACCAAAAACCGCGAAAACACAAACTCGTCGCCGTTCGCTTTGGTCTGATTTTGTTTCAAAGCTTCGAAGGGCATGGAGTTGGCCAGCGTGAAAATGACCGTCGAAGTCGCGAAATCCTGGGTGTCGATCTGCGGCGGATTGGTATTCTTTTCTTTGGAATAGTTGATATTTCCAAAAGCGGTAAGGCGTTTCGAAATGTTCTGCGTAAAACCCAGGTTTACCACCTTCCGGTTGAACTTGTTGTTCTCGACAATACCCCTGTTATCGCTGTTGGCCAGGGACAAACTGAAACCGCCGTTCGGGCCATTGTTCGAAACGGTTACGGTGTTGGTCATATTCGTTCCGGTGCGGTAAAATTTCTTCACACGCCCTCGCACAGGCTCGTAAGGCCAGGTTTGATTGTCGAACAGGATTTGGGTCATACCGGGCTGGAACTTCTCGCCGAAGCTCCATACGCCCGATGTAGGCTCGGTGGTCGTGGGTCGCTTACCACCTTCGCCCTGGCCGTATTCGTATTGAAAATCGGTAAAATCCAGCGGGGTATCCGTCGTGAAGTTGATATTGTAGTCGAGTCCGATGCCCTTTCCGGTGCCCCGGGTTTTGGTCGTGATCATCACCACCCCGTCCTTCGCTCGCGAGCCGTAAAGCGCTGCGGCAGTAGCCCCTTTGAGCACGGTCATCGATTCGATATCGTCCGGGTTAATACTGGAAAGGCCATCGCCTCCGTCGGAGCTGTTCGCTGCACGCGGACCGTAGTCCCCGCCCCCGGCGAAATTGGAATTATCAATCGGTACGCCATTGACGACAATGAGCGGGTTATTCTGCCCGCTGAACGACGACTGCCCGCGGATACGGATCTTGGCCGTTCCACCCGGCCCGGTCGATAACGAGGTGATGTTCACACCTGCCATTTTCCCCTGCAAAGAACTGATTACATTAGGAGTACGATTGGTAGAAATCTGATCCGCATTCACCGTCGCCGTGGCATAACCGAGTGTTTTTGCCTCCCTTTTGATACCCAGCGCCGTTACAACTACCTCCGTCAGGTTTTTCGACTCCTGCGAGAGCTGCACATCGATCACCGACCGGGCACCGACGGCAACCGTTTGACTTACATAACCTATAAAAGAGAAAACGAGCGCTGCATTGGCTGGGGCTTCCAGGGCATATTTACCATCAGAATCGGTAACGGTACCTTGTGAAGAGCCGCTGATCAGGATATTCACGCCGGGCAAGGGTTCCTTATTCTCGCCGGTGACCGTGCCGGTAACCCGGCCTGTCTGGGCAAAAACCGGGCCGCAGCATAGCGTGGCGAGCAGCACGATCATCGTAAAACATTTCTTCATCAGTTCTAATCGGGTCAAAATTCAGGGTGAATGGGGCTACGCAAAACGTACACGAAAACCGCAACTGCTTGCGGACACGAAGGCCAGGAATAGTACGGGCAAAAAAAGAACTGAAACGGCCGCCAAAGCCGAACGATTATCTATATACGAAAACAAAAAGAAACCATTCTGCTGCCAACAGGACGTCGTCGGCGCAGCTCACGCCTACCTGGCGCGGGAAACGGACTATGTTTGAATTAAAATATTTTGTTTAAACGATTAAGCAACTTATCAAAACAAAAAGTCAGGTTATAATGTCTTAGTCAGGTCGTTTTGTGATGGTATCGGGTACTTAAACGGCTTACCGGAACTATGTCGGGTCGCAGGAGGAAACTGGTAATAAGGAAATAGTGTGACCAAATGTAGATTAATCGATTAAACAAACAAAATTTCGAAGCAAATATTTTAACATTTTTTCTAAAAATAAACACATAACGTGTTTCCGGCGTATCCAACGCATTGTACAGCCACAGTGTATTTCAGATAATGATTCGCCCGCTTTGCGTAAATGCGGGTTACTTCCCGGCCCCGGACAATTAGATTTACACTTGAATCCTCCTTATGGTTTTCCGATCATCCATCCTGTCATGACCTTTTTAAAACGTATGTTGGAACAATCCAGGCTCCCGCTCTCGGTCGGGCAGTTCTGGTGGTATTCCTTCTGCTATTGGAGCATTTTCGCGGTTATAACGTTCGGTCAGCTTATGATGCTGTGGCTTTTGAAGGAAGGGGTCGTCATGCAGCCTCACGAAATGTTTATATGGCTGCTCGACGGCCTTTTCTGGTGGTCCACCAGTCCGCTTGTCCTGTACGCTTCCATCAAGGTACCGATCGCCTTCAAGGTTCGTGAAAGCTCCTCCGTTTTCAAGCCGATCCTGGTGCACCTGGCGATCGTGACGTTTCTGAATATTTTCATCAACATTCTGCATTACTATATTACCAACCCGCTCATGTACCGCGCGGTGGGCAAATCCGTGCCGCTGGAAAACTACCTGTTTTCATTTTTCATCGCCTACACTGCCAGTTTCGGCCAATACCTGCTCCTGGTGGTCGGTTTTAACAAGGTATCCTATATTTACCGCTACCAGGAACTCAAACAGCAGAATTTCGAAACCGAGCTGCACAACGAGCAGTTGCGCGGACAGTTGGCGAATGCCCAGCTGCAATCGCTCAAGATGCAGCTCAACCCGCATTTTCTTTTCAACACGCTGCATAGTGTGGTAAGCCTGATGGTCAAAAACGATATCCGGAAGGCCACGCTGATGATCACCACCCTGAGCGACCTGCTCCGGGCGGTACTCGTGAACCAGTCGGCCGATTTCATTCCTTTCCAGGAGGAACTTCAACTGACGCGGCAATACCTCGACATTCAGCAAATCCGTTTCCAGGACCGGCTGAAAGTCGAATACCACATCGATCCGGCATCCGAACTTTATCCGGTACCGCAACTCATACTGCAACCGATCGTTGAAAACTCCATTACCCACGGCATTTCCGACCTCACAACCAACGCGCTGATACGCATTACCAGCGCCGTAACCGCTACGGGTATGCGGGTGACGGTGTATGATAACGGCATTGGCGCTGCCCCCCGTAAACAGTCCAAAGGAATGGGATTGGGGTTGCAGAACACGCTGCTCAGGTTGCAACAAGCCTACGGCGTCGAAGGACAGCTGGAATTTGTACAGCCGGCGACAGGGGGGACGGCGGTAACGCTTTGTTTCGAAGGGAGGAAAGGGACGATGGAGGTTGGAGAAAGGAGAAGGCACAATGGAAATCTTTGACAAAATGATACGAGACAATCAAACGGTGGCCCCGGAGGAGCCTCCTGTTGTTGGCCCCAGGACACCCCGCGGGGGTGCAAATTCGTGACTTGGCTTTTTTGCTATAAACAGTACGCCCCTCCGGGGCCTGACGAACACCAAAACAACCCCGAAAGAATATGAAATACCGCTGCCTGATCATCGACGACGAAGTGCTGGCGAGGGATGTAATCAGGACATTTGTTCAGCACGATCACTCCATTCAAATCACCGACGAGGCCGCTAACGGCTCGGAGGCAGTAGTGAAGATCCTCCAACACCGGCCCGACGTCGTTTTTCTGGACATTCAAATGCCCGAGCTCGACGGTTTCGAGGTGCTGCGCGAGGTGTGGCCGCACCATCAGCCATTCGTGGTGTTCACTACCGCGTTCGACCAGTATGCCCTGCGCGCCTTCGAAGTGAATGCGATCGATTATTTGCTCAAACCCTTTGACGAGATCCGCTTCCATCAGTCGCTCGGCCGCTTGAAAGAACGGCTTAGCCAGAAATCACAGCCGCGGATCGAGGAATTGGTGAACAACCTCCTGCGCGACCAGAAGGAAAAGGAAGAAAACTATCTGCAACGGCTGCTGGTGAAAGAAGCCGGTAAAATGTACCTGGTCAAAACGGACGATATCACACACTTCTCGGCCGACGGCAACTATATATCCGTTTATACTGCCCAGAAAAAGGTTTACACCATTTACGAAAGCCTCGGCAGCCTCGAAAGCCGGCTCGATCCGTCGATCATGATCCGTGTGGGTCGTTCGAATATCGTCAACATGAATTTCATATCCGAGCTCGAAACTTACTTCAACGGGGAGTATATCATCCATTTATCCACCGGTGAAAAAGTGAAATGGACACGTGGTTACCGCGACAATATCAAGGCATTTATCACGAAAATGGGTTAGGCGGCCGATACGGTTCACGATTTGAAATGCACGCTTTAAATAATAAAAAGTCCAGATCAGACATTTTTCGTACCTGTTTCAACGATTTGGGATACAAATTTGTCAGACAAGATAGCTTTCCGCTTCCGCGGCCAGCCATCCCCGACATTAACTATAATAAATCCGTTAGCCATGTTCTTCAAATCTACCACCAACTTAACCTCAGCCCTATCGGCCGCACTCCACAACCACAAGGGGCAACGCCAGGCCATTTTCCTGATTGCATTTGTGGCCACGCTCATTTTATGGAAATGGTACACGAGCCTCGCCCCTGCCCATGAGGCGAATACATGCACCATGCCGACGGAGGCTTCCACCAACGACCAGAAAATGGCCGGCATGAAATGGAGCTACGACGAACTGGCTCACAAGCTGATCATTGAAAATACGGATTTGGCTTATGCTGAGATTGGCGAAGGCTTTACCAAAGGAATAGGCCGGGCCCTGAACAAGGTTACCCGACAAGGCATTGCCCGGCAAAATTCCGGCAAACGGGTACTGGTCAATTTGTGACGCGCACCACAAGCTTACCCGTTACGTGCCCTCGCTCCATTTCTTCGTGCGCCCGTGCGAGGTCGTGCCAGTCGTAAATTTTCGAAATGTGTGGTCGTAACTGGCCGCTTTCGACCATTTCCACCAGTTTTTGCAATACCTGCCCCTGTTTGTTATCCTTATGGCCGGAGCTTCGGGCGCCCATAAACTGGTAGCTCAGGGTGATGTTCTTCAACAACAACCGATAACCCTGCTGCCCGTCCGGCGCGACCGGCAAAATCGTGCAAATGTGGCCGTGGTGGGCGACATAGTCGAGGCAATGGGAGAAGCATTCCGCCCCGGCATTGTCCATGATCAAACCTGCGCCTTCGCCTGCGGTGATGGCCATGATGGCGGCCGTTATGTCCGTATCGCGGTAGTTCAGTACATGGTCGGCCCCGAGTTCATATTTGCAATAATCGAGGGATTCGGGGCGACTCGCGGTGGTAATGACTTTGCACCCGGCATTCTTGGCGAGCTGAACCGCCAGGTGCCCTACCCCGCCCGCGCCGGCATGGACCACCACCCAATCACCCGATCGAACCCGCAGCCGGTCGAATAACGCCTCGTAAGCGGTGATACCGACCAACGGTATAGCCGCACCTGTCGCATCAGAGAGCGCGCCCGCCAATGCACATGAGCGATGATCGACCGTCACATATTCCGCATTGGCCCCATTGCGAAAGGGCGTCGGTGAACCGATTACACGATCGCCGACTTCGAACCCCGTCACATCCGGGCCCTTGCCGACCACGATACCGCAGACATCAAAACCGAGTGTAAGCGGGAAATTCCGGGGAACGGAAGCCTTGTTACGGATTCGGCAGTCGAGCGGGTTAATGCTTGTGGTCAGTACTTTTAAAATAAGATCGTCCGCAGCCGGAACGGGATCAGTCACCTGCTGCATCGCAAACACTTCGCTCGCCGGGCCGTGGGCTGTAATTACATTTGCTTTCATGAGTTTGATTTTTAAGCAAATGTCGGGGTGACGGCGACGGTCGTACTTATGCGAACGGGAGCGCTATTTGCTCGGGCGGGAGTTTTTGAATGCCGTTGGCCGTGTCCCGTATTTTCTCAAAAAAGCATTGGAAAAAGCGGCGGCAGTTTCATATCCGCATTGCAAAGCGATGGCTGAAACGTCCAAGTCGGAGTCCAGCAGTAGATTTGCGGCACGTTCGAGGCGAAGATCGTATTGGTATTGGAAAACAGAAGTCCGCAATTGTTCGCGGAAAAGTTGTTTAAGGCGAAAGCTGTTGGTGCCGGCCAGTTGGGAAAGTTCCGCGATCGTCAAATAACGCTCGGCGCGGTGAATGTGCCAGACAGCCTCTTCCAGAATAGCCTCCCCGCGGGAGCGCGACGCACGCGGAAGCGCCCGTGACGCGAGGTTGAAAAGCTGCCCGATAATGAGTTTCTCCTGAAACAGGTGGAGCAATCCCTGATTTTCCCCTGACATGTTTTTAAGCTGCAAAAATGCTTCGGTACATTCCGCCGACAGATCCATCATATGCAGTTCCTTCTCAAAAACAGCAGGTGCATCGCGTTGCAGCATCGCTACATGCGCATCGCAAAGGTGTATGTGAACCACCTTAAAATCCGTATTACCCGGTAATGTCGCCTGGTAGGGTTCTTCCTCCGTCCGGTAGAACAGCGCCTGCCCTGTCCGGAAACCGTACGCCTCCGAATGCCTCGGGACCGATCGGGACTCACCGGCAATGCAAAGCACCATTTTGTAAAACCGTGCCTCGTACCTGACGTTTAACGTATGGGCGACATTTGTCTGAAAATCAAACCAATGCACACCCTGCATTAAAGTGGCTTCCGACTGCTCATAATGGCTGTAAAGCGGCCTGCTGGTAAACACCGCAGCGGGTTTCCCGGGAAACAGCGGTTCATTCTGATAGGAAATCCTCATGATCATTCACATTTCGATTCCTGCAAAATAAACAACGCTCCCGAAAAACCCGCCCGATGAGTTACTAATAGGCTGCTTCCAGCTCAGCTTCTTCAACGACGGCCTTTTGTTCAACTTTCGGCGGCAGCAGCTTGTACATCACCGGCGTCACCAGACGCGACAGCAATGTGGAGCTGATCAATCCTCCGATCAGCACCAATGCCAGCGGCGAATACAAGGCGCTGTACTCGATCACGAGCGGCAGCAGGCCTCCGATCGCCGTCAGGGAAGTAAGCAATATCGGTACGAAACGAATTTCACCGGCTTCGATAATGGCTTCCTCGATGCTCTTGCCCTGCTCGCGCAGTTGGTTGGTGAAATCAACCACCAGCAGTGAGTTTTTCACTTCGATACCTACCAATGCGATGAAACCGATGGTAGCGGTGAACGAAAGCGTTTCGCCCGTCAGGAAAAGCATCGCCAGACCACCCACAATACCCAGCGGGATGACCGATAATACGATCAGGATGCTTTTGAAAGTTTTGAATTCCAATATCAATACCCCCAGAAAACCGAATACCGTAATGAGTATGATCAATCCCAGTCCGCCAAAACTTTCTTCCTGGCTCTCCTTTTCCCCGGCCACTGTGAAGTGCTGGCCCTTCTCAAATTTGAACTGGTTGAGCTTCGCAGTGATGTCGTCGTTCATTTTCTGGACGTTATAGCCCGGTTTGGTAAACGCTGAAACCGTCACGTAGCGGTCTTTGTCATAATGCCGGATCTGGTTCGGCGAGCTTTCCATTTCAATGGTTGCAATGTTTTTCAAAGGAATGCTCGCGCCCGAGGCCGAGGTGACGTACAGCTTGTCAAACACACTGTAATCCTGGATGGCGGCATTGCGCGGCACCGACACATTGATGTTGTAGCTATCC
The DNA here is from genome assembly GCF_017744695.1 of Dyadobacter sp. Classification (GTDB taxonomy): domain Bacteria; phylum Bacteroidota; class Bacteroidia; order Cytophagales; family Spirosomataceae; genus Dyadobacter. Next base: position 92,675 of record NZ_JAGIAS010000002.1, on the reverse strand, counting down.
GCCTTACCAACATCCTCCCGGAAAGTAGCCACGTTCAGCCCGGCAGCCCCCAGCCGCACCGTACGATCGATGTCGGCCGAGGAAATGCCCAGCGTTCCGGCTTTCTGTTTATTGATGTTGATGCGTAAGTCGGTCGGTTGTACCAGCAACGGGTTGTTGACGTAGATGGTACCTTCGGTTTTGGTGAGCAGATCGGCGACGCGGAAGGCAGTCTTGCGCAGGTCTTCCAGGTTTTCACCATAAATACGATAAGCCAGCGGCGCTTCGATCAACGGGCCTTGTTCAAAGTCTTTCACCTTGATTTCCGCACCCGGGTACCGTTCCAGCTTTTTGCGTAGCTTTTCAATCACCTCCACCTTTTCTTCGGTTTCCAACCCCTCTACCTGCACAAAAATCTCGGCAAAATTCTCGCTCTCATTCCGTTGAACTACATTATAATAAACCCGCGGGTTACCCTTGCCCACGTTGGTTGCAAAGGAGGTAATGAGCGGCTCCTGTTTGAGAATACCTTCCACATAACGCGCCACTTCGTTCGTCTTTTTGAGATTGGTACCCTGCGGCGTTTCAATGTCGATCAGGAACATCGGTTTCTCCGATTTCGGGAAGAGGCTGTTGCCAATAAGCGGCACCAATGCCAGCGAACCGACGAATATCAGGCCGGCAATCGCCAATGTTGTTTTAGGCCAGTGTAATGCGCGGTCGAGCACGCTGCCGTAGGTTTTGTGAATACCCTTTTTCATGCCGCGCAACAGCCAGTTACCATCTTCCGAAGCGTGCGGTTTCAATATCACGCTCGACAGGAACGGCACGACGGTCAGCGACACGAGCATCGAAGCGAATACCGTCGTGATCACCGACATCGGTAAGCTGCGGATGAAGTCACCCGCACCCTCGGGCAGGAACACGAGCGGAAGGAAGGCGAATATCAGCAGGATCGTGCAGCCTACTACCGCAAGGCCGATTTGCGATGACGCCTGAATGGCCGCCTGTACCTTGCCGTAGCCCATCCGCAAATACCGCTCGATGTTTTCCACGACCACAATGCTGTCGTCGACCAGGATTCCCAGCGCGACGATCATCCCGACAATGCTGAGCTGATTGATATTGTACCCGAGCAGGTTCATCATCGTGAGGCCGATCGCCAGTGAAAGCGGGATGGAGATCATCACCACCAGCGACGCCCGGGTGCCGAGCGGCAACAATGTGAGCAACACGAGTAAAATGGCAATTCCAAAGTCCCGCGCAAAATGTGATAACCGGGTATCGACACTGCTGGCCTGATCGAATACCTTAATCATGTCGATGTTCGAAGGCAGGTCCTTTTCAAACGCCGCTGCCACCGGCTCTACCTGGTCACGCACCGAAATGATGTTCTCGCCTTCCTTTTGACTCACATTCACAAAGCTGCACCGGAAGCCATTCAGGCGGGTAATGTGCGTTTCATCTTCATAGCCCATTTTCACATCGGCCACGTCTTTGAGATACACAATTTTACCATCCGAGCGCGACACCACGGTATTGGCTACTTCATCGAGCGTCCGGTAACTGCCGCTCGTTTTGATATTGAGCTTCTTGGTAGCCATGCTGATGCTCCCGCCGGGGATATTCACGCCCTCGCTTTGCAATGCGCCTACGATCTGGTCCTGGGTCAAACGCTGCTGCGCGATCTTCTGCAAATTCAGGCTTACATTCACCTGTGGTTCGGGGATACCCGAGTATTCTACCTTTTTAAGCGTTTTGACTTTTTCCAGCCGCTCTTTGAAATCTTTCGAATACTTCTTCAACTGCGCATAAGTAGCATTCTCGCTGATCAGCGCGTATTGGTAAATGCTTACGTCGGATGGAATCTGTTTATTAATGCGAATATCAGCAATGTCGGCCGGGAGCTGCGAACGGAGCGCATTGATTTCCCTCACCACTTCCTGGTATTTATCGTCGGGATTCGAGCTGTATTTGTATATCACCTGCATCACGGCCAGGCCGTCGCGGATGTCGGTGATAACGTGCTTCATATCGTCGAGTTCGTTGATTTTCTTCTCCATCGGGTCCACCACCAGCTGCTCCATATCTTTCGGGTTAGCGCCGGGGTATACCACCACGACGGTAAATTGCGGCGGGTGAATATCGGGGTCTTCGCTTCGGGGCATGGTGAAGAGCGAGTACAGCCCCAACGCCAGCACACCCAGGAATATCACCAGCGTGAACTGGTAATTCTTGACTGCAAATTCAGGTAATTTCATGGTCTTTGCGGTTGAAACAGGTTACTGAACTACTTTAATCGCCGATCCTTCGGCCAGATAGGCCGACCCTTCGCGGATCACCCGCGCACCTGCGTCTATACCAACGAAAACAAATGCCTTGTCGCCATCGAGGAATGCGATCTTCACCTGCTTCTTTTGCGCGCGATTGCCATTAGCCACAAACACGAAGGCGCTGTCGTTCTCCCCTTCGATCAATGCGTCGACGGGAATGGAAACCATGCTGGTCTTTTCTTTTGGGTAGATGTGCACTTTTGCAAAAAGGCCGCTGGCAAGCTTGGTAGCCGCTTTATCGAGCGTGATTTCAGCCTGGTAAAGCCCCGAAACCGGGTCGCTCACCTGCGCTAGGGTTTTCACATTGCCAGTAAATGTCTGGGAGTACGCGTCGAAATTGATCTCCGCCTTCTCGCCGCCTTTCAGCCGTGCCCAGTCCTTATCGGTAAGGCCGCATTTCACGACCCAGTCGCTGCTGCTGGTACTGCTGATGTGCAAAACGGGCGTGCCGCCTTGTACCTGCTCACCCGCATTCTGCAATTTCTGCATTACGACGCCGTCGGCGGTCGAAAAGATTTTGGTTTGGGACAAATTAAATTTGACGATATCGAGCTGTTTTTCAGCCAGTACCAATGCTGTCTGGGTATTTTCGAGTTGTTCCTTTGTTGCAACGCTGTCGCGGTACAAGTTCTGCACGCGGCGGGCATCGCGCTGGGCTTTCAGGAAGTTTTCTTCTGCCTGGCCCATTTGGGCCGCTATTTCAGTGGTGTTGAGCGTCGCGAGAAGCTGGCCTTTGCGCACTTTGTCGCCTTCTTTTACCAGTATATCCTTGATAATACCGCCAATCTTGAACGATAAACGTGCTTCATTTTCGGAGCCTAGCAGGCCCGAGGTCTCAACTGCCTGGGCTTGCGTCAATGCGGCCGAGCTGATGATTTTGACCGGGATCGTGTCGTCAGTTTGTTCCGGTTTCTTTTCTTCCTTGCACGCGGCGGTCAGGAGCGCGGCCGCGAGCACGTAGGTGTATATGATGGGATGTGTTGTAGCTTTCATATCATGTTAGTTTGAGAATAAGTAGCTCGCCCGGGCCCGTTCCAATTCTGCTGCGCGGGTCTGGACATTCAAATAGGAAATGCTTTGTTGAAGCTGGTCGTTGATCAGCCGGTTCTGAGCGTCGAGCAACTCAATGTAAAGCAGCTGGCCCTCGCGGTAGAGTTTCTGTTGGTCCTGGTAGTATTGTTGAGATAATGCAGTCTGGCTTTTGGTAGCCTGGTAAGTCAGCACAGCCGACTGGAAGGTATTGGCCGCAGTTTTGTTTTGTAATTGAAGCTGTTGTTCTACCTGGCTGATCTGCTCGCCGGTGGCTTTCTGCTCCAATTCAGCCTGCTTCACCTTGTATTGAGTGCGGTTGTTCGCAAAAACCCGCCAATCCAGTGTCACGCCGAAAAGATAATAGCGCGTATCCCGGTTGAAATTCACAAAATCACCCTGCGAACCCAGGTCTATAAATGTCGACAGCTTTGGCAATGCGCCGGCCCGGGCCAGCTGACCGGATAATGCATTGATCCTCGAAAGCGTTTCCAGCTTAGCCAGTTCCTCCCTCCTGCCAGCCGCAGCCGTGTCTGTCAGCACTTCGGACTCGCTGGGCGTGCCTATTTCCAGGCTGGTTTCCAGTGGATTGTTAAGCAAAAAGTTAAAATAAGCCTTTGCATTGACCGACTGATTCCGTGCGTCTACCAGCCTTGCTTCCAAACCGATCACCTCGTTCTCCGAGCGGCTTACCACCGTGCGGATCGCCTTATCGTTTTTCACCAATGCCTGATTGAACCGCAAATTTTCCCTCGCCAGTGAAACGGCGCTTTCCAGGATGCGCACCGCCTCGTCCGCCTGCTGGCAAGCATAATAAGCCAGCTTGATTTCCTTCACTAACTCTCTCCTGTAAACGTCGACTTCCGCCTGCTGCAAATGGATCTGTTCCTTGCGGATCTTCGTGTTATAAGCGATTTCCGCATTATAAAGCGGCAGGGAGGTGCGGAATTTGGCATCGTAATAGTTCCGCGGGTTGAACGTCTGGCTCACATTCTCCACTTTCGGGAAAGCCGACGAGTTGGTCAGCTCATTCAGCGAGTTATAGACGGGGTTCAGCAAATCACCGATCGGAATGCTGATCTTCCGTCCCCCGCGCGAGTCGAGATAAGACGTGCTGAAATTGACTTCGGGATAAAAGAACGTTCTGGCTTCTTTCAGCGCGAACAAGTTTCTTTCGAGGATAAAGCGCTGTTGTTTAAGGCCCTGGTTATTGCGCAGGCCGTGGTCGATATAGCCTTGCAAATGCGCGTCCTGCCCTCGAACGGGTGCGAACAGGCTCAGCAAAGGCACAAGAAGGTACTGCCAATGCCGGGGCATGGGTTTCAATAATCGCATCATTGTAAGTAATGTTTAGTTTATAAACAGTGTTTAGTGAGTGGCAAAATTTTTTACTTTTTCAGATTGGCTAAAAATAAATCGAATGAGTTATACAGTATTTCCCGCGTAGCGTCATCGGGCATCATCAGGATGCACATCCGCCCGCGTACGTAAAGCGAAACCAGCCCGTGTACAAACGACCATACCTGAATCGCAGTCACATATAAATCGCCCTGCCTGATCTTGCTTTCTTCCAGGCAAGCCGAAAGCGTCGTCAGCAAATAACCAAACGCACATTCACCGGACTTCCATTTTTCTTCATTCTTGATCTGCTCCATCGGCGCGCGCATGATGAACATCAGATCGTAGTAATCCGGATTCTGCAAACCGAACTCGATGTATGTTCTACCCAACCCGGCAAGCCTTTCGAACGGGTCGGCAATCACGTCGTTCCGACGCAGGTGCTGTTCCAGGATTTCAAACGCGTTTTCATGAATTACAAAGAAAATTTCGTCTTTATCCTTGAAATACAGATAGATAGTAGCCGGACTATATTCAATATCGTCGGCAATGCTACGAATTGACGTCTTATCGTAGCCTTGCTTCAAAAACAGCTGAGTCGCCGATTCGATAATCAGGTTCCTCATTTCCTGCTTTTCCCGCTCTTTTCTTTCCTTAATTGCCATGCTTTTGTAATTACAATGTGAATATAATAAACACTGTTTAGTAAATGCAAGTTGTTTAGCAAAATAAGTTAGGAATGGCGAAATTCTACCTATGAACGGAGAAAGAATATGCTAGCAAAGCTATTTTCGTTTGAAACGGTCGTCCGTGAGGGCTTCGAGGAAGGCCACGATATCTTCGACCTCATTATCGGAAAGATTGAGCGAACTGCCGAGCGACAAATCGCGATTGATGGGATTGCGCACGAATTTGTCGGGCGTGTTGTAGTATTGGACCACTTCGCGCAGCGTTTTGAACATCGCATTGTGCATGTACGGAGCCGTAACGGCCACATTGCGCAGGCCCGGCACCTTGAACAGGCCGATATGCGAACTGTCCTTCGTGATTTTAAAGCGGCCGGGGTCATTCAACTCCTTGCCATTGAACAAGCCAATGCTTTTGAACCGGTCGGCGGTGAAATCCTCGCCGGAATGGCAGGTAGCGCAGTTCGCCTTGCCGATGAACAGCATTCTGCCCCGAACGGCGGCGGCCGACATGGCATTTACGTCTCCATCCAGGTAGCGGTCATAGGGCGTGTCCGTAGTTTCCAGCGTGCGCTCGAATGCGGCAATCGCGCCCGGAAGATTTTTACTGTTAATTTCCGATTTGAATACCTTTTGAAACGCCGCGCTGTAAAAATCGTCTTTTCGGAGGCGCTCTACGGCCTCATTGATCGGCAAATCCATTTCGTCATGTGCGGCGAGCGGCCCCAGTGCCTGCTCTTCGAGAGAGCCTGCGCGGCCATCCCAGAAGAAATCCGTGCGGCCCGAAAGATTCGTCAGCGCCGGGCTGTTGCGCGTCAGGCGCGTACCCTTATCGCCTATGCTGAACGCCGCCGTGTCTGCGAACGCGAATTGTGGAATATGGCACGAAGCGCAACTGATGGCCCGGCCGCGTGAGAGGATCGGATCCGAAAACAACTTCTCCCCCAACTCCTCCTTCGTATTCAGCTCCACCGACGCCTCGTTGGATTGCAACGACACCAATGCCAGCGAACCGCCGCAAAGCACGGCCGCCAGCCATTTTGTAATACCCATCTGAAACTCTAATTTAAATCAATGCACTTCGAAAGATTCCTTGAAAGGCACGCAAAGGCCATCCTCGTTGGAACACAAAAGCCCTTTGATCGTCCCTGAAACCTTGCCGCCGGCCTTCGCAACCCTGATCGTCTGCCGGAATTCGGCCTTATCCGTAAAATAGGTATAGGCTTTGTCCCAGGTCGGGTCTACCGCTTTGAGCGGCTCCACCGCCCGTATATCGCCCACAAGCTGGTAGGCGTTGTTGGAATTGAATGCAAATTCGGTGGGAAGCGGGCCGATATCTCCCTTGAAATCGGACGAATAGAGCTTCCAGTTTTTATTGATTTCCGCGGAAAACACCACTTCCACCTGCTCGCCGGGTTTAGCGCCGCTTTTCGAAAAGCTCACTTTCCATCGCGAAACGTCTTTCAGGTCCTGGCCGAAAACCGTGCCTGCACAGCATACCAGGAGCATTAAAATCCTGTAAATCATTGAAATAATGTTTTGGAATGAAAATTTAAACAACTGCAAAGCACTTTTCACCTGGTCGGCAGGCCTTGCAGTTGTCTCAAATCACCACGTACCTAGTTAGTTGAACTCACGATTTAGTTCAAGTATTTTGATGCGTCCGAAGATGCGTAATCATTGTTGTTGCATGCCTGACGGCATTTCCGAATGCGGGTTTTCACTTTATGGCTATCAATATTACATCGCTACGCGATTGGCACATTGCCTTTCGGTGCCGTCGGGCACGTAACATCGGTAGGACATTGTAATCCAATCCGGTTCGAGAATCCCGCAGGGATGTAACAAAAGTGCGCGCGGCGGCCAGACGTTACTTCGAGTGCTTGGTCGTCCCCACCGCTGCCGAACTAACCCCGGCAGGCACCGGTTCAGAGATGAGCTCGTTGAGGTCCTTGTTCCATTTCGCCACATAATCCTCGAAGTATTTACCCGTGATCTCACCGGTATAGCCGGTATGGATCTGCCGGACTTCCCCTTTGCGGTCAATGAGGATCGTAGTCGGGAACGCCATCATGCGATTGAGCGCGGGCAGCTTCTCGGAGGCTACTTTCTTGTCCGCAATACCTCCGAAAAGGATGTCATATTCAATGCCATATTTCTTTTTCAGCGTGCCCAGCGTGTATTTGGCATATTCAAGGTCGTCTTTCTGCTCGAAACCGATGGCGATCGCCTCTACGCCGCGGCCCTTGTTGGCCCGGTACCAGGGTGCGAGGAACGACGTTTGGTCGGTACAGTTAGGGCACCAGGTACCGATAATCTCTACGATCACCACCTTTCCCTTGTACTTGTCGTCGCTGAGCGAAACCTGTTTGCCGTCGAGGTCGGGCAAAGTGAAATCGAGTTTTTTGTAGCCTTCTTTCAAATAGGTCAGTTTATAAGGGTCCGGAAGCTCGGCTTTATCATTCCTGCTGCCTTCAAACTTGGTATTATCATAAATACCCGAGCTAATGACGCCGGTAATGCTGCCATCCTCGTTGATTTTCCCCTTGTACACACGCGGGTTCGGGCCTGAGAAGTGCGACAGCACGAACTCATCGCCTTGTACGACGCCTTCCAGCTCGCGGCTATCCCCTACTGTCGACATCACTACACCGGTGAGTTTGTTGCCCTCCTGTTTTAAGAGCGCCACATTATCAGGCATTTTGGCTTTACTGAAAACCTGCAAATCCCATTTACCCGAAAGGTTATGTTTGGTAGGCTGCTCTTTTCCTTTTTCAACGAAGCGGTAGTTTTTACCATATTCGGCGGAGAACGGCAGCGCATTGCCCCGGAAACCCGGTACCAGGCTGCGGTACTCGCCGGTGATTTTGCCGTCGGTTTCCACTTTCGCCACGAGCGCGGCGTCGTAGGTATTCATTTTGACAAAAATCGAGTCTCCGCTGATTTTCGTCACCTTGAAATCGTCGCGGCGCGTCCCGTTGAGCAAGGTCAGGATCGGATGGTCCTTGTCTTTGGCATTGTATTCAAAATTGAAAGGAATGTGTGTCTCGCTGATCACGAACTCGCCGCGCCACACGCCTTGCTTCGGCGCTTTGGCATCAGGCCCCTCGCCCGCAAACGCTGCACTGCCGAACAATGTGGCTCCTGCCAATGCCACGGCTTTCATCTGGTTGTTGATTTTCATACAACTGGAAATTTTTAGGTTTTTGAAAAATGAAAATGCTTATAGTCTTCCCGCCTCCGACGGCTTAGCGAACGCATGTGAGCGCCTCTGGCTGCACATCGCGGACTAAGAGCGTCCCGGACTACGCGTCCCGGACTACGCGTCCCGGACTACGCGTCCCGTTTCGTGACGGAAGTACTCTTTTTTCGATCCAGGCATTTTGCAGGATTGGCCCGGATCATCGGCGGGTCCGTGGTGGTTTGTGACCGGCCGTTGAATCATGCAGCAAATATAAAGTACCGATTTTAATTATCTACAATTTTCGTAGACTAAGTAGAATAAACTCGTTTTTCGTACCACCAAACTCCTACGCACGTACCTATAATGCGGCTTGCGTAGCTGGTGGCAATGTGCCCGATTTGTGTTTGGGAAGTTTTGATAAACCGGCCGCAGCAGCATTACCTTTGTGACGTCTTACAATTACTACCTGCAAAGTAAATGTGGATTTATAGGTGAAGCCGGGCGCCGGCCGCCGTCTTTTTCGGAAACTATAAATTTACAAATCATGTCAAAACCTGTTCATTCAAAGCATTCTGTGCCGAAAAGCACTTGTACACACCATCGCTGTTGTCCGGCTGACGTCTGGCGGAGTTAAGTTTTTTTAAAATCACATTAGTCTATAAAATCAATAGATTTACTATGATAATACTTGATCCGACGATGTGCGGAATGGGTATCGTCGGGACTGCAGGCTCTCCGACGGTACGGCATACACCGGACCTGTTCCGGCCGCCAGCCACTTCCGCCATCGCCGGATCAGTTCCGGTTTCCAGTTCAATATCCCTGTGAATACTTATGAAACATTTATTACTTTTTATACTTTTAATATCAACTCCCCTGCTCGCCCAGCAGCGTACGCTCACGGGCATTGTGCGCGCAGAAGACGGCGTTCCACTCCCGGGCGTGAACGTGGCCATCAAAAACACACGGCAGGGCACGATTACCGATGCAGACGGTCATTTCGCTCTGACGCTCGTGAAGGGTGAAACGCTCCTATTCTCTTTCATCGGCTTCACCGCGAAGGAACTACCCATTACCAGCGCCAACGAATACAATGTCACGCTATCGCCGAGCACACACACGCTAGGTGAAGTACAGGTGGTAGGCTCGCGAAATGCGAACCGTACAAAGATCGACTCGCCGGTCCCGGTGGATATCATCGACTTGAAACCCTTGCTGGAATCGGCCCCACAAGTCAGTATTACGCAGTTACTCCAATATGTTTCGCCCTCCTTCCACTCTGTGAACGGCACCAATGCGGGTGATGCAGGCTCGGCCCTGAACCTTTCGCAGCTGCGTGGCCTGGGAGTAGACCAGTTATTGGTGCTCGTCAACGGCAAGCGCCGTCACAAAAGCGCCAATATCAACTGGGGCGGGCTCGGCAACGGAGCCACGGGGTACGACCTCAATGCGATCCCAACAGCAGCCATTGAGCGGGTCGAGATCCTGCGCGACGGCGCGGCTGCGCAATACGGCTCCGACGCCATTGCGGGTGTAATCAATATCGTGCTCAATAAGAGCGTCGACCAGCTTACGCTGAGCTCGACAGCCAGTTCGCGCCGACGCGGCGATGGCGTAACCACCCGCACCAATGCCAACTACGGCTTCGCATTGGGCAAAACCGGCGGCTATCTGAACACGACTGCTGAATTTGCCACCCAGGCGATTTCCATCCTGCCCGGCAGGGACGACGCAGGCCTGTACCTCGGGCCGATCTATGGGGGCGGCGCCAACACGCGTAATTACGATGCCATCTATACGAAAGAGATCGACGAGGCCATTCTCACATCACGGGGCATCGACCGCCATCATTTCGACCGCCGCGGCGGCGGTTCCAACAAGGCCAAGGACGCATTGCTGTTCTTCAACGCCGCTGTTCCGATCCGTCAGAATGCCGAACTCTACGCATTTGGGGGTATCAGCCACCGCAATTCGCAGTTCACCGCCGTATACCGGCTACCAGGATGGACGGAGCGCAACAACTCGTTCCTCTACCCCGACGGCTTCTTGCCGGCTATGGAGAACATCATTACCGACAAATCATTCGCGGTGGGCGTTAAAGGCAAGATCCGCGATTGGGACGTCGATATTTCCAATGTGTATGGCAAAAACGATTTCGGTAACGTGATTACCAATTCGCTGAATGCCAGTCTGGGCCTGAAAACACCCACTACCTTCGATGCCGGCAGCTACAATGCGAGCCAGAATACCGGGAGCATCGATATCAGCCGCTATTTCCCCAAGGCATTGAAAGGTATCAATGTTGCGTTCGGGGCACAGTACCGCGTGGAAACCTACCAGATTATCGCGGGCGAGGAAGCGTCCTATTCCAAAGCCGACCTCCGGGCCATTTATGGGCTCGACACGACAGCCACCGGGATTGTTTATCAGACCAAAGAAGGCAGTATCGGCCTGAACGGGCTATCCCCCGGCTCACAGATCCACGCCGGTTTCCGTCCTGAAAACGAGGTGAGCGTCAACCGGTCGATACTCGCGGGCTATGCGGATATCGAAGCGAATATCACGAACAAATGGCTGCTGTCGGGCGCGGTACGGCTCGAAAGCTTCTCCCAGCTCCAAAATGTAACGACTTACAAAGTAGCCACCCGGTACAGTATTACCGACTGGCTGGGTATCCGGGCTTCGCACAACACCGGCTTCCGCGCACCCGATCTGGCCCAATATTACTACACCGAAACGTCCACCAGCTTCCAGCAGGGCCGCGCCATCGACCAGGTAACCGCCTCCAACCAGAGCGCCGCCACCCGCGCGTTGGGCATCCCTACGCTTACGCCCGAGAAGTCGAAAGGCTATACCGCAGGCTTTACATCCCAACCATTCCGCAACTTCGAACTTACTGCCGACGCCTATCTCGTGGATGTGAACAACCGCGTGGGCAATACCGGCAACTTCTCGGCCACGGACGTCAACCTGCCGGCGGAAGTACGTACCCTGTTCGTGCAAACGGGCACTACCCAGGCCAAGTTTTTTTACAACTCGTTCAGCACACGTACGAAGGGGCTTGAAATTACCGGAAGTTACCGTACACCATTCCGAAATGGCACATTGAGCCTGCTTTTGGGTGCCAATTTCGTCCAAAACGAGGTTACCAAAGTGAATACCCCGAAAGGGCTGGAAGCCTACCGCTACATTATTTTCAACGACGGAGAAAAGGCTCGCGTGACTTCGCAGATTCCGGGTCAGAAAATCACATTGCAGGGCATTTTCAAGAAAAACCGGTTGACTTACCTGGCGCGCGCCGTCTATTTCGGCTCGGTTACCAACGCCTCGGCATTGAATGCAACCTTTCCTAAACCCGATTATTTCTACCAAAAACTGAAACCCATTTGGGTGGCCGATGTATCGGTATCCTATGCATTGTCCAAATCCATTCAGGCCACATTGGGCGTGAATAACCTCTTCAACGAGCTGGGCGACTATTCCGACCCGAAACTGAGCGCATTGAACAACCCTTCGGTGATCGGCATTCAGAACGGCAGTGCCGGTATCCAGCCGTTTGTCCGCGTTACCGCAAAACTTTAATCCAAACCAGATTATGAAAACATTCCAGCGACTGGCCCGCCCGGCTTTTCAGCTCTTGGGCATTATCCCGGCCCTCTTCCTCGCTTCCGGCTGCAAAGACACGGGCTATCTCGATATCGACGCCGCCGACCGGCCTCCGCTCAGCGCCTACATCAGCTTCGTCAATGCCCGCCCCATCGACGCCGGCCTGTATTTCTGGACATTCACCGACAAAGTGACGCCAACGCCCGTGGCCATCAACAAAGCGTCGGAGTACCTGCCCACCGTCTTCGGCAACGTGCAGATCAACTTCACCGAAGGTACCAACACGAGCTACAAGGCGTCCTACCAGTTCGGCAATTCGGCGACCTTCACCGCCACAGGCCGCCCCAATGGCCCCATTGCGACTTTCTACCACACCGTAGTGGCCGCCCGCACCGCCAATAACAAAGCCGATTCGCTGATCCTCTTTTACGACGACCTCAAAGCCCCGCCTGCGGGCAAGGCCAAGCTACGGTTCATCAACCTTTCGCCCGGCGCAGGCACATTGAATGTTGTTCAAAATGGCAAAACGCTCTTCAACCAGGTAGCATACGGCCGCGCTGCCAACTCTGCCTTGTCGGGAGAAACATTAGGCGCCTGGTCGCTCGGCCCTTTTGAAACCGTCGACGCCGGCACGCTCAACGTCGATTACCTCGACGCCGCCACCGCCGCAAAAGTAGGAACCGCCAGCCTCGCATTGGAAGCCGGGAAAATATACACGGTCTTCACGCAAGGCCTTACCAACGGCAAGCCGGCCTTCGGCACAAGCGTTATCGAACATCCTGTAAAGTAAATGGTGATTGGACAAGATGAAAGCCGCACTGCCGATGGTGGTGCGGCTTTTTGTGGTTGTTTGCTATTCCAAAACGGTCATCTTCAATTTCGAAAGTTGGGCAATTCTTCTGAAATCGGACTTGTTAAACGTGTACAACTCATGGCAATGTCGTTCGGCAATGGCGGTATGCAGGCAGTCATTAATATGCTGAAAACCCAGATTCTTGCAAAGCGCAATAGCACGTTGCATTTCAGCTGCTTCGTAGTTTACAGGCGCAAAAGTCAGGAAGGTTGTTAGAGTTGATTCTATATCCTCCTTTCCTAATCCCAACCGATTTAAAACATATGCTGTTTCCTGTAAAGCTAGAAAAGACACTTTGAGTGTTCCAGTAGAAACTAACCTATCAAAAATGTCCTTCGCCAACCGATACTTTGAAACATCTTGCGGAACCAAAAAATGAATCAACACATCTGTGTCGAGGTAAATCATAAATTCACCTCGTCTGCAAGCGTCGAAATATCAACATTGGGATCGATCTTCAAGTCTTTAAACTGCTCGCGGAGCGCCATTATGGACCTGTACAGGTCCTGTTGTGACATCTGGACTGGCTTCACGTCCTCTACAACGACCTTGATTTCCTTGTCACCGAACATTTTCCTGACAAGATCGACGAATGCAGGAGTCAGACTTCCAGCCTTCAAATGAAAAGTGTGCTGCATAGCTTTGGGGAATTGCTTTTCTCAAAAATAACAATTCCTGAAAGTCCGTGCAAACTGTAACGGCGCGTAGTCCGGTGGATAATTGGGAAATGATCAGAAGGTTACGCCACAGACAACATCCGTCTGCTTAACGCGCTCACGCGGATGCCTTTCAAATATTTCGTGCGTTCCTCGATTTCGTTTTGATAGCGGAAGACGTAACCCGGCCCGGCGAGGCGTTTAAACTCCCGGGTAACTTCCCTGATCTGCTTCCGAGAAATGCCGCTGTATTCCAGTTGGAGCAGTTGCGAGCGTTCCGGCGTTGATTTTTTGAGTTTCCAGTATTGCGGATGGTTCGGACCGATCGGCTCACGGAAATCTGTATCGTGTTTTTCGCGAATGAGAAATTCGTAATCGATGGTGATTTCGTTGCGGTTACGGGCCACCTGCCCCCTTACGATAATCTTGGCCTCCCGGTCCACGCTCAGGTGGAATGTCTTTTCTAATAGCATAATGGTTTCCAGTTAAATAGGAGTTGATGTCCTTTGCTTCCAAATCCCATTCCAACAACAGGTGGTTCATTGCGGAATTATTTTAGTCTACTTGTTTTATAGACAAAGTAAAGTTAAAAATAGCATTCTTCAAAGCAATGGGAGGAAAAGTTGTTTCAGGGCATAAAACAATTGGTTTTGTATAGCAAATTTGCCGAACTTCCGCCATTTTTAATTCCTTAACCCGATCCTTTTAAGCCAATGAATATCCGCTTTGCGGCCTGGCAGTCATGTGCGATCATGCTGGCCGCGCTTCTCCTGAACTTCCCCACACTGGGGCAATCCACATCCGGAAACAAGCCTAATATCATCGTCTTTCTGGTCGACGACATGGGTTGGCAGGATACCTCCGTACCGTTCTGGAACAAGCCTACGGATTTCAACCGCCGCTACCATACGCCCAATATGGAACGGCTTGCGCGCGAAGGCATGAAGTTCACGAACGCCTACGCAATGCCCGTGTGCACACCCACACGCGTGAGCCTGATCACAGGCGTGAACGCCGCGCATACCCGCGTGACGCACTGGACCTCGCCCGATAAAAACAAGAATACCGACTACGCCGATGCAACGCTCAATGCCGTCGACTGGAACATCAATGGTTTCAGTCCGGTTGCCGGCGTGGAACATACTTTCCATGCCACCGCCCTGCCCGAGGTCTTGCGCCGGAACGGTTATTACACGGTTCACAGCGGCAAGGCTCATTTTGGCTCCGAAGGGACCCCGGGATCCGATCCGTTGAATGCGGGATTCGATATCAACATCGCCGGAAGTTCGATCGGGCACCCGGCGAGCTATTCGGGCCGGGCCAATTACGACAGCCCGGCCAATGGAAAACCGAACCGCAATGCCGTGCCCGGACTGGCGGCTTACCATGGCACAGATACCTTCCTGAGCGACGCGATCACTATTGAGGCCCTCAAAGCGATTGAAAAACCTGTAACCGACAAGAAACCGTTCTTCCTCTATCTGGCCCATTACGCTGTGCACGTTCCGCTTACCGCCGATCCGCGTTTCCTGAACAAATACCTCCAGGCAGGCCTGGATAGTACCGAAGCCAAATACGCCGCGTTGATCGAAGGAATGGACAAGAGCCTCGGCGACGTGCTCCATTACCTCGACGAGAAGAAAATCTCGGATAATACCGTGGTGCTTTTCATGTCCGACAATGGGGGGCTGAGCACTACACCGGCACGCGGCGGGAAAGCCTGGACGCACAATCTGCCCCTAAAAGCAGGAAAAGGGTCTGTTTATGAAGGCGGTATCCGCGAGCCTATCCTCGTAAAATGGCCGGGAGTGGTTAAACCCGGTGCAGTGGCGGATCAATACGTGATCGTGGAGGATTTCTTTCCGACCATCCTCGACATCGCGGGCATAAGTAATGCAAAAACAGTTCAGAAAATAGATGGAAAGACATTCTTACCAATCCTGAAAAACGCGGCATTCAGAGATGAAAAGCGCGGATTGGTTTGGCATCATCCCAATCGCTGGATTGCCGCCGAAGGCCCTAACATCCACTATGCAAGTGCATTCCGGCAAGGTGACTGGAAGCTTATCTACGATTACCGGCAGGCCAAACTCGAACTTTACAACCTGCGCGACGATATCGGCGAAACGCATGACCTCGCGGCCTCCAACCCTTCGAAAGTCAGAGAACTGGCCGTCCTGCTTACCAGGCAATTAAAAGCCTGGGATGCACAATGGCCTACTTTCAAAGCGACCGGCAAGCCCGTACCTTTTCCCGACGAGCTGGCGCTCAGATAGCAAAAACAAAACACCTCCCAGGAAGCCCCGGGAGGTGTTTTCGCTTTACTCAACGTGTACAAAAGACTGTACGTCCAATGCAGCTGAAAATATAATGCCTGTGCGCACTAATGTCATACAAAATCTGAGCGAACGGCCAGTTATCCCTCTCCATCGGCATTTTTCATCTTCATCAGCAACGAATAGGCATTGCGAAAAACGACCTTCGTGCCTGTATCGATTCCCGCGCCATTGATCTGCTGAAACCCGTCCCTGACCGTCCCAGGCTCGATTTCGACCATTTCGAAATTACCTGACGTTCGCTCGACGAATACGAACGACTTGTTCTCCCAGCGGACTACCGCGTCTTCGGGAACAGTTAATGCTTTTTTGCGCGCTATCGACACCTCTCCGTTCATGAACATACCGGGTACCAGCGACGCGCTATACTGGTCGAAATGGCAATGTACTTCTGCCATTCTGTCATCAGTGAGGCTCTTTCCAATCAGGATAATTTCGGCGGTGAACTTCTTCGAAGGGTCGGCATTGGCGTAAGCCGTCACTTGCTGGCCGACAGACAATGCATTCAAATCTTTCTCGAACACACTCAGCGCCAGATGGATATCCTTCGGGTCGACGAGCTCGAAAAGCATATCCGTAGGCGCCGTGTATTTGCCCACATTTACATTCACCTTTGAAACAAACCCGTTGATCGGAGAAAGAATAGGGACGCTTTTTGAAATATTGTCCGGGTTGAGCTGCTTCGGTGCGATCCCAATCACTTCCAGTTTTCTTGCCAGGGCGTTCATCAGGATCCGCTGGGTTTCCATTTCCGCCTTAGCCTGCTGGAAAACCTTGTCACTGGCTGCTTTGCTCTGGTTCAGGTCTTTCTGACGTGCATATTCGTTTTCGGCCAGCTCAAATTTGGCGCGCGCCGTGAGGTAATCCTGCTGCAGCTGGATAAACTGCATGTCTTCCAGTTCAGCGAGTACTTGTCCCTTCCTCACGCGCATGCCGGGAAGCATCTTTGTCGATTTGAGGTAGCCTCCCAACGGGAAACTGAGGCTGATCGTGCTTTGCGGCGGCACATCGATCTTACCTTGCAACGTCAGCTTTCCGGCTATATTTTGCAGTACCGGACTGCCCACTTCGATCCCCACATTGCGAATTTGCTGTGGATCGAATGACACTTGCCGCATCACGGGATCACCGGCGGCTATTGTAGTGGTATCCGCCGCCGGTACGTCTGCCGATTGCCGGTCTCCGCCGGGACTAGTGCAAGAAAAACCTGCCCACAACATGAATGATATTAAAATGTATGTTTTCATGATGACTTATTGATTATTCAAATGGAGTAACTGGATCACCGCTTCATTATAGCCGCCCAGCGCATTCACATATTCGCTTTTGATAGCAATGGATTGCCCCGCGAGAATTACCCATTGCAGGTAGTCGATCTCCCCGGCCACAAACTGACGATCGGCGACGGTAATGATCGTCTCGGCATTGGGCAGGCCCTGCTCTTCGTAGTAGCGCAGGTTTTCGGCAAACTTCCGAACCTGCTCCTGCGCATTGCGCCACTCGGAGCGCAACCGTTGCCCCGTAAGTTCGGCATCGTTTTGCGCACGCATCCAGTCGATACGGGCGGCAGCGATTTGCGCGGTATGGGCCTTGAAAAAAATAGGGATATTGACTCCTAAACCATAGTAACCAAACCGGTCCTTCGCAGTGAGGTTTACTTCCTGTCCATTCAGCAGCTGCGTCCCCCGAAGGCTCTGATTGTTGTAAGCAGCCGAAAATTCGGGAAGCATTCTGGATTTCTCCGTCCGGTAACGAAAGTACGCCGACTGGGCAAGTTGCCTGCCGATTTCCATTTGCGGCAAATCCTGCACGCCGTCCGTTGCAGACAAGTTCAATGCAGCTATGCGGGGAGTCGTCCATTCCGGTGTGTATACCAATGAATCCTGCAACCAGAAATTGAACCGTTCGAGCACGATACGGAGGTCGTTCCGCACAAGATTGAGCTGATTGGCGATCTGCTGCTTCTGAGAGCTGGCGGCTGTTTTTTCCAGGACATTGGAAGCACCGCGCTCAAAACGCAGATTGGATTTGCTTTCAAACCCGGTGAAAATACTGTCGGCATAGCGCAGCAGCTTTTCGCGCTCTTTCAATACCGCATATTCATAAAAGACCTGCCGGACGCCGGTCCGTACTTCCTGCTCGCTGAGCTTCGTCCGGGCCTTCGCCGCCAGGTAGTCGGCTTCGCGCGCTTTACGCTGGTTGCTGTATACAGAAGGGAATGCGATTGTCTGGGTAATGCCAATCCGCATATCGTTATTCGGGCTGTTGAATTTGCCGTAATCGGCGCTAATACCCGTTTTCGCGATGTCAAACGCGCTGCCCCGCAGCTTATCCGCGGCCTGCTCGCCCATCCTGCTTCCCTTAATACTCCGGTTATGTGCCAATGCTTTTTGTATTGCCTCATCCAGGTTCACCGGGCTGTTTTGCGCATGCGCCATATTCGTAAACACCAGCAATAGCCCGATTACAGCGGCAACCCGCCGCGGCTTCAACTCCGGTTTATTTTTTGAATTAAACAACAGATACAAGGCGGGTAAGACAAACAGCGTGAGCAATGTAGCCGTCACCAATCCGCCGATCACCACTGTCGCCAGCGGGCGCTGTACTTCGGCGCCCGCACCATTGCTGACCGCCATTGGCAGGAATCCGAGCGACGCAACGGCGGCCGTCATCAGTACCGGCCGTAACCGGTTGCGCGTACCGGTCATGACCAGCTGCCAGGCGTCGGTAATGCGCCCCTCCTTTTTGATCCTGTTAAATTCCGAAAGCAGAACAATCCCGTTCAGCACTGCCACGCCGAACAATGCGATGAAACCAACGCCTGCCGAGATACTGAAAGGCATCCCACGTATGGCCAATGCGAATACGCCGCCAATAGCCGAGAGCGGAATGGCCGTGTAGATGAGCGCCCCGTCCTTCACCGAGGAAAACGTAAAATACAGCATCATGAAAATCAGTAAAAGCGCCACAGGCACCGCGATCCCCAGCCGGGCTTTCGCCTGTTGCAGGTTTTCGAATGCGCCACCATAGGTAATGGAATAGCCGCTCTCGAACTTGATCTTCGCCTCTACTTTCTGCTGCAACTCTTCCACGATCGACTGCACGTCACGGCCCCGCACATTAAACCCGACGATAATGCGTCGGCGCGTGTCTTCGCGCTGAATCTGGTTCGGGCCTTCGATTTCCCGCACGGCCGCGACCTGGCTGAGGGGGATTTGCAAGCCGGCCGGCGTCGATACCAGCAGATTCTGTACATCGGCAATGCTCCTACGGCCTTCCGCGCCTACGCGTGCCACGAGGTCGAACCGCTTTTCGCCTTCATAAATCTGACCGGCCGCTGCGCCTGCGAATGCGGCGTTGATAGTTTTGTTCAGATCGTCGATATTCAGGCCATATTTGGCGATTTCTGCTCGGTTGAAATCGATAACAATCTGCGGCATACCGGTTACCTCTTCAATGTACCAGTCGGCGGTGCCGTCTACGCGGCGGGCGATCTGGCCGAGCTGATCGGCGTAGGCCGCGAGTTTGTCAAGATCTTCCCCGAAGATTTTACAAACCACATCCTGCTTCGCACCGGTCATGAGCTCGTTGAACCGCATTTGAACCGGGTATTGGAAACCGGTCGTCACGCCGGGAACCACTTCCTGTGCCGTAGCGGCCATTTTGGTGGCCAGTTCAGGAAAAGTTTTGGCATGGGTCCATTCTGATTTGTCTTTCAAAACGATAATCATGTCCCCTCCCTCGATCGGCATCGGGTCGGTGGGAATTTCGGCGCTGCCGATGCGCGATACCACTTTGATCACTTCCGGGTAGTCCTTTTTCAACCGGTCGGAAATCCGGTTGATCGCGTCGATCGTGGTACTGAGGTTGGTCCCCACTAAAAGGCGCGTCTCGGTAGCAAAATCCCCTTCTTCGAGCTGCGGGATAAACTCCCCACCCATTTGACTAAAAAGCAGCACCGCGCCGCCGAAAAGCAAAAATGCGCCCGCTACCATCGCGCGCTTGAAGCGCAATGCACGCGCAAGCGCACGCTCATACACGCGTTCGATTTTTTCCATAATCCTGTCTGACCAGTTAGGCGCGTGGCTGATCTTTTTGCTGATCAGCAGCGAGCTGATCATCGGCACATAGGTAAGCGACAAAATGAACGCTCCCAGGATCGCGAATGCGACCGTCTGCGCCATGGGCTTGAACATCTTTCCTTCAATGCCCGACAGTGAGAGGATCGGCAAATACACGATGAGAATAATAATCTGCCCGAAAACGGCAGCATTCATCATCCGGCTGGCCGAGCCCGACACTTCGTCGTCCATCTGCCGTTGGTTAAGGCTGCCTATTCCGGCGTATTGGGGGGAGGTATGTAAATGGTGCAGGATCGCCTCGACAATGATCACCGCACCATCGACTATCAGCCCGAAATCCAATGCCCCGAGGCTCATCAGGTTACCGCTCACTCCGAACAGGTTCATCATCGCCACCGCAAAAAGCATCGACAGCGGGATCACCGACGCTACGATAAAACCGGCCCTTAGATTTCCCAAAAACAACACAAGCACAATCACCACGATCACCGCTCCTTCGAGCAGGTTATGTTCCACCGTTCCAATGGCGTTGTTCACCATTTTGGTCCTGTCCAGAAAGGGCTCTATTTCAAGCCCTTCGGGCAACGTCTTGCTGATCTCCGCGATCCGCTCTTTCACATTCCCGATCACTTCCGAAGAGTTTCCGCCTTTGAGCATCATCACAATGCCCCCGGCCACTTCCCCGTAACCGGCCATCGTGAGCGCGCCGTAGCGGATGGCAGGCGCAAAACGTACCTGCGCCACGTGGCTTACAAGCACTGGCACGCCGCTCCGGTTGGAGACCACGATCTGGTTAATGTCGTCGATCGACCCGGCCAGACCCAGACTGCGGATGTACAGCACAGTCGGCCCTTTCTCGATGTAGGCGCCGCCGGTGTTCTGGTTATTGCGGCTGAGCGCCGTGAGCACGTCCGTAATGGTAAGCCCCATCGCTTTCAACCCCGACGGGTCGACGGCCACTTCATATTGTTTCAGCTCCCCGCCAAAAGTGGAAACATCCGCGACCCCGGGGGTACCCAGTAGCTGCCGGCGGATAAGCCAGTCTTGCGTGGTACGCAGGTCGGCCAGCGAGTATTTTTTTTCAAAACCCTTTTTGGGCTTGACAACGTATTGATAAATCTCTCCAAGGCCGGTTGTGACGGGTGCCAGCTCGGGCTTACCGGCAGTTTCGGGCATATCCACCTGGGAAAGGCGTTCGGTAACCTGTTGGCGCGCCCAGTAAATGTCGGAATCGTCATCGAAAACGATGGAAACGAGTGAAAGCCCGAAACGCGACATGCTCCGGCTTTCTTTCAGGCCCGGAATGTTGGCCGTGGCCTGTTCGATCGGGAAAGTAATGAGCCGCTCCACGTCCTCGGTACCGAGCGACGGTGCGGTGGTGATGATCTGTACCTGGTTATTGGTGATGTCGGGAACGGCATCGATGGGCAACCGGGTCAACTCATAGATACCGCAGGCAACCCACAGCAACATGAATATCCCGATCACCAGCTTGTTCTCCACGGAGAACCTGATGATTCTGTTCAGCATATTGGTCGGAAAATAAATACACGTATACGCGCATGGCTACGTGAGCAGCTGCACGGACATTGCAGGGCGCGGAAGCCCCGGTTTTGTGTATTTATGCCCGCGGAGGACGGAAGAGTGAGCCGAGAACAGTACTGTAATCGACCTGCGGCACAGCGGGGCCGTATTCGGCCCTGACAGGAAGGTAAACCCGCTTAAATGTAAAAACAGGGGTATTCGGAACGAAGATAAAGTTGGACGTATGCGCTTCGACTTTTTTGAAAGGCAACTGCATATCCTTGTCGTCGTCGTTATCGTTCAGGTCCTTTCCCAGATAATGCATGGAAAGAAAATCGGCGAATGTGATTTCCTGGTTAAGCGACTGATGTTCGGCGAAGTGTTTGAGAAGCAAAGGAATCTTGTACACCTGGCAGAACGAAGTCGTGTCCAGGATGACTATGAATAAAATGATATTTCGCAATAGCCTTCTCACGGCGGTAAAAGTAACTCACGGGATCCTTAAAATCAACCGCAGGCTTCTTAAAATAGCGAAATTGTATCGAAACTGTCACCCTGAGCGCTGTCGAAGGGAAATGCGTGTGCAGATGCCCTTCGACTGCACTCAGGGTGACAGCCGGGTGTTTGAAATTAAAAAGTACAAATTTCTTCCAGCTTATTCACATTTAACTAGCGGCCGGTTCCGTGCAGGGACGCTAATTTGGATTCATCGTCCGCGATTTTCTTTTTAAGCGATTCGATGTTCTTGTTCAGCTTTTCGAGGTTCTGTACCGCCCTGCGAGCCCGTTTGGCGTCGCGGTTGGCCGAACCCGCACTTTTGCTGGCTCGCCGTGCGTCTTTTTTGTCCTGCGGGTTATTGCCCAGCTTCTCTGCCGCTATCTTGTTTTCTTCGGCGGATTTCCGTGCTTTCTCAGCGGTAGTCGCCACATCGTTGGTTTTTTGAGCAACCTGATTTTCCAGTTTGGCCAGTTCAAGCTTTCGGTCGTTCAGCCTTTTGCTGACTTCGAGTACCTGTTTCTGGTCTTTCAGCATGTTGATAGAGTCTTTGGACACCACCTGGGCCGACACTGACATTGTGATCAGCAGAAGTCCCAATACTCCTATTATGTCCTTGATTTTCATAATGGTTTTTAATTTAAATAAATGATAGAAACCTCTCCCACGCAAAAACCGTGCCTGGGAGCGTCGTTAAATATAGTGCTCTTGCAGGAATCAAACAATGATTTTAAGGGTTAATCCATAACGTTCCCGCGATGGGGGATCACTCTTATTATTCATTAAATCATCAACAAATTGAAAAATATGTTACGCTGGCCCCGCCTCGGGCTCAGTCTCGGATTAGCTTTCCTGCTCACTTCCTGCGACGATCTTTTTCAGTACAATCCCAACGAGGAAACGCTGCTCGACCGGGACAAGGACCTCACCGCCAAAAACATTGCGAGAATCAGCCAGTTGCCGGTTTCGGACACCACACGGTTTATCCTGATGGGCGACACGCAACGATGGTACGACGAGTGCGAAGACTTTGTACGCAGCGCTAACCAGCAAAAGAACATTTCTTTCGTGCTGCACGCAGGCGACATTTCCGATTTCGGCCTTACCCAGGAATTCAAATGGGTGAATGAAATCATGACCCGCCTTAAATATCCGTACGTCACGGTGATCGGCAACCATGACATTGTGGCCAACGGCTCGGCCACCTACCGCAAAATGTTTGGTCCGCTCAATTATGCATTCAGCTTCGGGCGCGACCGGTTTATTTTCGTCAATACCAATTCCCGCGAATACGCATTCGACGGTTCGGTACCCGATATCGCCTGGCTGAAAGCGCAGCTCGCCGACAACCCCGGACACCAGAATACGATCGTAGTCGGCCATGTCCCGCCCTTCGATGCCGATTTTGACAAAAACCTTGAAAAACCCTACACCGACGCCCTCGCCAGCGACCCTACCGTGAAGTTCTCCCTCTACGGCCATCAGCACCGGTTCTATGAAGGCCAGTTTTACGACGACGGCGTGAATTACCACCTCACTACGTCCATGGGCGCCCGTGGCTACATGGTGGTTTCGACCTGGGAAGGCGGTTATCATGTTGAACGGGTCAATTTCTGAAAGCCATGAAAAAGTATTTCCTATCACTCCTATTGTTACTCAGCCTGCACGGCATGGCGCAGGAAGTGGGCCTGAGGCCCCGTCGCGCCTGGTACCTGCCCGATCATCTGAAATTGCAGTTTGCCGGGAATATCGGCTTCCTTTCCGGCGGGCCCGGCTATGTCTCGCGGAACAAAACGCTGGAAACAGATTTGCTTTTCGGTTTTTTACCGCAAAAGTACGGCGGCGATGCGCTGGTAACCACGACGCTCAAAACGACCTATTCTCCCTGGCGCATCGGGTTGCGCGACAGCTATTATATCCGGCCTTTTTCAATCGGGGCTTACCTGAGCTATACCTTCGGACCGCAATTTGATACCAAATGGCCCTCCTACTACCCCTCGGGCTATTACTGGTGGGCCACGGCCATCCGACCAGGCGCTTACATCGGCGGAAAGGCAGGACGAAACGTGGTGTTGAACAACCGGCGCAGATCTTTTGAATTATACTACGAACTAGGCACCTACGATCTGCTCATTATCAGCTATGTACAAAACAAAAGCTTCCTGAAACTGCCCGACATTGTGAGCCTTTCGCTGGGCGTGAAATTCGGTTTCGATTAAATACGCTCGGTTTTCGAGGAAATATCGCGGATGATTTCATCGAGGGAGTAAGCCGAAGTAAGCACGTGGTCGAGCAACTCGTTTTTCTCGGTATCCGAATGCTGGTAGTTGCGGATCAGATCGATCAGGCCCATCAGTCTCGCGAGCGGCGCGCGTATGACATGCGACTGCATCCAGGCTATTTCCTGTAATTTGTGATTGCGCTCCTCGATCTCGCCGATGTATCGCAGGCGGTCGGTCACGTCGTGGCCGATCGCGATCCAGTGCGTATGCACGCCACGCGCATCCGCGACAGGCAACAGCGACAGGTTAATGAAAAACTCCTCGCCATCGCGGGCATAGCGCAAGGTGGCGCCTTTGAGCGCTTCCAGACTGTAAATGGCGTCCTGCAGCCGATCGAAATCATTTCGGGCCGGGCTGAAACCCCGCAGCGATGCCGGGCTTTTACCCACTATCTCCTCGGGGGAATAACCTGTAATGCGCGTAAATGCCGCATTGACGTACAACACTTTCAACCCTGAAATATCCTGAGGGTCGGATTCCGCTATGAGCACCGCATCATTGGTATTGGTAATGACCGATACCAGCAGTTTCAGTTCATGCTCTTCCTGGCGGGCCTTGGTGACGTCCCTCAGCACACCGATCATCCGCGTAGCCTTCCCCGACTGGTCGCGCCGGATGTAGCCAATCTCCTCTACATAGGCATACTCCCCGTCGGCCTTCATAAACCGGTAATCACTGCTCCATTTGTGCTGTTCCGGGTCGGCGAGCTGCAATTCAAGACTTCGATTAACCTGCTCCCTGTCGGACGGGTGCACCCGTTCTGCCCAGCACGCCAAAGGGTAATGCGTTTTTTCCGGTTCTTGCCCGAAAAGCCGGTAAAAACCATCCCCCCATTCGATGTGATCGCGCGCCAGGTCCCAATCGTAAATCGCGTCGTTGGTGGCCATGTTCACATATTCATGCCGCTCGTTCACATTCTGTACGAGCTCCGAGTTTTGCCGGTTCTCGAAAATCACTTTCAGAATCGAAGCGACCCGCTCGATTACTTTCAGCTCGTCTTCTCCCGGTACCGAAATGCGGTCATAATAGATCGCAAACGTCGCCACTACTTCATCGCCGACAATGACCGGATGCGACCAGCAGGCGCGCAGGTTAAGCGGCAAGGCCAGGTGCCGGTAGGTGTCCCACCTGGGATCGGTACCGATGTCGCTCACAATCACCTGCCGTTTCAGGAAAGCCGCTGTACCGCACGATCCCTCATTCTCCCCTATTGCCCTGCCATTGATCGCCTCGACATAGTCAGGTGGTAGCGAAGGCGATGCCAGCGTGTACAGCCTTTGGTTTTTAACAGCCAGCAACGAGCATTTCGAATGCGGGAACATCGCCTCCACGCCTCGCACATATTTGTCGAGCACATTGGCCAGCGGCGTACCCTTCACCGAATTCATTTCCAGAACGATCTTTTCAAGGTGTTCGAGGTTTTCCAGACGCTTGGCCTCCGTAATGTCGACCATTAATCCCCTCAGCGCAACGGCCTTTCCGCCTTCCAGGATCACCGAAACCACGTCTTTGATCCAAACCAGGCTGCCGTCGGCCTTCAACATGCGGTAGTCGAACGTATGGTTGCGCAGATGCTGCGTTTCACGGTGGCAATAGCGGACCGCCTGTTCACGATCTTCGGGATGAATATGATTTTTCCAGAAAAACGGGTCCGCAAGCCATTCCTCGGGCGTATAACCCAGAATATGCTCTACCTGGTCACTGATAAAGCTGAATTTAAAAGTATCCGCATCGGCCTCCCACACAATCCCGTCGACCGTCTGCACGAGCGACTCGAACTGCCGGTGCGACTGCAAGAGTTCCTGCTCCACCTTCTTACGTTCGTCGATATCGTGGATAACGCCGTAAATCCGGGTACAAATTCCTTCGACGATCTCGGCTTTGCCCGTCACGCGAACCCACTTTTCGTTACCGGCCCAGGTCACGATAACCAGTTCGAGGTCCATTAGTTTACCTGTCACGATCGTTTCCTGCACGGCTTGCATAAATGCATCGCGGTGCGCGCCCGGGCGGTAAAACTCCATGGCCGTCGTAAAGCCGGGCTGGTAATCGGCCGGCACCTCGTGAATATCCTTCACCACATCCGACCAGTTGATGACCTCGTTGATCAGATCGGCCTCCCAGCTGCCAATACGGGCAATGCGAAGCGTTTCGTTCAAAAATTTTTCGGAGGTGAACGGGCTGTGCGTCTGCCGGGCCATGGTTACTTCGGTCACGTCCGTCACCGTACGGAGAATACATACAATTTCGCCGGCCTCATCCCTCACGGGCGTATTGGTGGCCAGCAGGTATTTGACGTCCTGCCGCCCCTCCGTATCCGGCGGCAAAATGTATTTCGTAGCAGGCGACTGGTTGGGTAAGCCGTCCGCCACGAGCTTTTCGAGCAGGTTGTTCCAGGGTGGCACGCGGTTGTAGGGATTATTGGGGAATGCCTCATAAAAACCCTTACCAACCAGCTTCTTACGATCCATGCGCACCATATCCAGGTAAGCATCGTTCACTTCGGCGATGGTAAATTGGGGCATATCCGGAAGCACCACCATACTTGGCGAAGGAAGAAATTTGAATACCTGACTCAAATAATGATCGATCATATCGTTTGTCGGCCAAAACGGCCTGATGCACAGTTCCCCTAACGATAGCAAATAAACGTCAACCGCAATTTCCGTCGGTCTAAAACCCTATTATTCGTACAATTTAAAGATATTTTCAACGAAAAGAGGCAATTTAATCACTATATTGGGATTGAAGCCTTAAATACTCTCATGAAAACGATTATACCTATCGCTGCCCTTTCGTTGCTGACGGGCATTGTTCCAGCCGAACGTCAATCGCCGGGATCCGCCTCATACCGGAGCGCGGGCGAAATTGCGGTCTGCGGCCCCTCGTACCAGAATCCCGGGGCGCCCATGCTTAATGGAAAATATGTGGTAGCACTTCCGGGTTGGGGCGATTTTTCCTACAAGGTTTCGACCAGCTCCGACAGCTCGCAGTTCTACTTCGATCAGGGCCTGAATATGTATTATGGTTATCATTTCAAAGAGGCGGTCGCATCGTTCCGGGAAGCCGGCCGCATCGATTCCGCCAATGCTATGGCGTTCTGGGGCCAGGCGCTGGCGATGGGTCCTTACTATAATGCGGCGCACCTTTACACCAAACCAGCCGAAGTAGCGGAGGCGCTGACTAAAATGAACGCTCTGACCGCTCACGCCACGGAAAAGGAAAAGCTGCTGATCGACGCTATGAATGCCCGTTATTCCGACGATCCTGCCGACGCCAAACGCGCCGAACTTAATCAGGCCTATTCCGACAAGCTCAAAAAACTGGTAGCCGATTATCCGGAAGAAAATGAGTTCAAGCTGCTCTATATCGACTCCCAAATGCTGATGCACGCCTGGGATTTCTGGAAAAAGGATGGTACTGCCAAACCCTGGACGCCCGAACTGGTCGCATTGTGTGAAAAGGCCCTGAAAGCCGCCCCGAAACATCCGGCTGCCCTGCATTACCACATTCACCTTACCGAAGCCTCCAAACATCCCGAAGTGGCCCTCGCGAGCGCGGAGGCTCTGCGCGACCTGCTTCCGGGCGTTGCGCACATGGTGCACATGGCCAGCCACGAGTACGAACGCAACGGCCTCTTTGCCGAAGGCGTGGAAGTGAATAATCTCGCCGATGATGCGCTGCTGAACTATGATATGCTGGCAAAAAACCTGTCACTCAGCAAGCATTCCCCCCATTACTTTGCCGTACAAACCTATTGTGCGCTGAGCGCAGGCATGTATAACGACGCGATGCGCTATGCGCAGCGCTGCCGACGGAGTGTAGCGCCAAAACCAGAAACCACTTACGATCAATACCTTTACATGCTGCCGGTCATGGCGCAGGTAAGAATGGGCAAATGGCAACAGATCCTCTCCGATTCGGTCACACCCGATCCGAAATGGACCTATGCCAGCCTGCTGTCCGATTTTGCCAAAGGAATTGCATTCGCCAACACGGGCCGTCCCGATTCAGCAGCTGCCCGATTGGCAGCCCTAAAACTTAAAATTCAGGACCCCGTTTTGACCAAACGGAGAATCCCGTTCAACTCGCCGGTGGAAATAGCCGCCATTGCCGAAAAAGTACTGGAAGGTGTAACCGCCATCTCACGGAACCAACGCACAAAAGGCATTGCCGCTTTGGAAGAAGCCGTTAAACTGGAAGACCGGCTCATTTACACGGAACCCAAGGACTGGCCGCTGCCATCCCGCCAGTTTCTGGGTGCTTACCTGTTGAAATCGGGGAAACCTGCATTGGCTGAAAAGGTCTACCTTGATGACCTGGTCTATAACCCGTCGAACGGCTGGTCGCTGGTGGGGCTGTCACAAAGTCTGAAAGCACAGCGGAAGACAAAGCAAATAGCGGGCATTAAGGCGAAATACGAGCGTGCGTTCGCCAAAGCCGAGCAGATTCCGACCGGCTCTGTCTTTATCAGGTAAGCTTGCTTTTCCACCTTATCCGGGATTGTTTATGAGTGTGTTCAAAATCGGCCGGTCGGGCCGGAATGCCATTTTTTCCGCCACTTTGGTTGCCGGTACGCTCGATATCCTGGCGGCATTTCTGGTGTATGCAGTCATATTGGAGAAAACCAGTCCGGCACGCATACTGATGTCGATTGCCAGCGGTATCTTCGGCAAAGCGGCTTATTCGGGCGGTACGCCGATGATCATTACCGGCCTGCTGCTGCATTTCCTGATCGCCTTTATTTTTTCGGTGTTTTACTACCTTATCTACCCCGGTCTGTCCTTTCTGCGACGTCGGAAGCTCGTCAGTGGTGTTCTTTACGGCATATTCATCTGGCTGGTGATGAACCTCGGTGTTTTGCAGATCGTGTTCGAAGGGATACCCCTCCCCGATCCCGGAGCCGCATTGCTCGGCATAACAATCCTGATCGTCGCGGTGGGTATACCCATTGCGTACATTGTGCCTGCCTCGCGGCGGTGATTAGTCCCATGAAAGAAATATATCAAGACAAAGTACAGGCCTATAAAATAACGGCAGCAGGCTTTGTACCGGAGCTCAACAGCCTTTCCTACACACGGCTGGCCGTCTTTCTGATGACCGGCATTCTGATCATGCGGTTTGCTGCCTTCGGCTGGGTTATTCCCGTCGTCTTGACGGGCTTTATCGGCGCTACCTGGTTCGCATTTACCTTACGCAGGTATAACCGGCTTACCGCCGACAAAAAGCATATTGCGTTTTTGATTCAAATCAACGAAGCTGAACTCCGGCGGATGGATAACGACCTCTCCGCCTTTCCGGCCGGGGCGCAGTTTCTGCATCGAGGCCACGATTACGCCGCCGATCTCGACATTTTCGGGCATCATTCGCTGTTTCAACTGCTCAACAGAACAACCACCGAATCCGGCTCGCGGCTGCTGGCGGACTGGCTTACCGTCCCTGCCGACCACGAAACCATCACTGACCGCCAGGCAGCCATACGCGAACTGGCCGGTAAGCTCGACTGGCGGCAGAAATTCCAGGCTTCGGGCATGTCATTTGAATCCACAAATAGCGACTACGAGCTGCTCCTGAAATGGGTCGCGGAGGAACCGTGGTTCTTGTCGTCCCGCAAGACGCTACGGGCGGTCAGCCTGTCGCTCGCGGCTGCATCCAGCATGGCATTGGGCTACTTCGTGTACCATTTCCTCTTTCACCTCCCCGACCTCACCGCCCGCCATTTGCTCCCATTGGTCCTTACTTTGATCATCAACGCCGTTTATCTAAGGAAATTCAGACAAACTGCCGAGCAAATTATATCGGGCACGCAGCAGAATATCGGCGTCATCGCGGCCTATCAGTCCCTGATTCGAACAACTGAAAAAGAACAGTTTGAAGCAAAATCATTAAACGAGCTACAAACGATTTTTGCCCAAACAGGCAATCCGGCCTCTACTGAAATCGGTGCGCTGAAAAACATACTGGAAATGTTCCAGCAAAAAGGCACGCGCAATACCATCGGCAAGAATGCCTTTTACGGGATGATCAATAACCTCTGGCTGATCGACGTCCACCTGATCCTCAAAACGGAAGCCTGGAAAACACGAAACCGTGCGCATATCGGCCCCTGGATTGCGGCGGTAAGTGAACTGGAAGCACTCGCCAGCATTGCGGGGTTTGCCCATTCGAACCCTCATTACACTTTTCCCGAAATAACCACCGAGTCGTATCAGATTGATTTCAAATCCGTTGGCCACCCGTTGTTAAAGCAAGAGAAGCGGATCTGCAACGACTTCGCCATGCAGGGCCGCGGAGCCACCACGATGATCACCGGCTCCAATATGGCCGGCAAAAGTACTTTTCTGCGAACGGTGGGCATTAATCTCGTGCTCGCATTTGCCGGCGCGCCATGCTGCGCGTCATACGCACGCGTATCGCCACTGCGGGTGTTCACGAGCATGCGTACGCAGGATAACCTCGAAGAATCGGTGTCGTCGTTCTACGCGGAATTGCAGCGGATCGAGCAGTTGCTGAAACTCGTGAGCGAAGGCGAGCCCATTTTTTTCCTGCTCGACGAGATGTTCAAAGGTACCAACTCCCAGGACCGCTTCCGTGGAGGCGTGTCGCTGATCCGCCAGCTGGGCGAGCTCAACGCCTCGGGTATCATTTCCACCCATGATCTGGACCTGGCCCGGCTCACCAAAGACCTGGCTATTGAAAATTACAGTTTCAATAGCACCATCCGGGATGGGCAAATCTCATTCGACTACCACCTTACGCCGGGCATTTGTACCGATTTTAATGCCAGTGAACTGATGAAGCTAAGCGGGATACGCATATTGTCCGATAGCTGCATTTGATCCGCTTTCCGCCGCCTGTCGTCAAATCAATTTCCCGGCGCGCACCCGGCATCTTTCCTTTGCAGCAGGACTTTGGATGACTCACATGATGGATCGCCGTGATTTTATGCAAACAGCCGCGCTGACAACGGGTGGTCTGCTGCTTTCATTTTTTATACCTGATAAATCTATGGCTGCTACTTTGCCGGCACAGGTTTTTTCGCCCAATGCACTGCTGCGGATTGATACGGACGATACTATCGGCATTATTCTCAACAAAGTAGAAATGGGCCAGGGCATTTGGACGACGCTCGCCATGCTCATTGCCGAGGAACTGGATTGCGACTGGGCGCGCATTCGTGTGGAGCACCGGGTGATCGAAGGCCCTCACCTGGACGAAAGCATGTGGGTACTCTCCACCGGCGGTTCCGATACGGTCCGATCCGAGTTTGACCGCTATCGCACCACGGGCGCCGTCGCACGCACGATGCTCATCCAGGCGGCTGCACAGCGCCTTGGTATTCCACCCGAACAATGCACTACCGCGGGTGGCTACGTGCACGCGGGAGCCACCCGACTCAGCTATGGATCCCTGGCTGCCGAAGCGGCCCGCCTGCCGGTCCCAAAAGTAAAACTTCGCAGTCGCAGCGAATGGAAGCTGATCGGCGCTCCGCCGGGCGGCGACACGCCGCGAAAGCTGGATGTGCCGGATAAAGTGAATGGGAAAGCCCAATACGGCATTGATATTCAACTCCCCGGGCTACTTACCGCCGTACTCGAACGCTCTCCGGTATTTGGCGGGAAGGTCAAATCGTACGATGCTTCGGGCGCACTGCGCATCCCGGGTGTCCGGAAAGTGGTGCAGGTGCCAGAGGGCGTCGCCGTGTTGGCCGATCACACCTGGGCCGCATTGCAGGGGCGAAAGGCATTGCATGTTGAATGGGATACCAAAGACAACGGCAATCCGGATACCGCACAGCTGTTCGCGCAGTACCGTGAAGTGGCCAGCCAACCGGGCATAGTGGCACAGTCCAAAGGAGACGTAGCAAACGCCTGGCAGCAGGCCCGATCTGTGTACGAGCAGGACTTTTATTTTCCTTTTCTCGCCCATTCGCCTATGGAAACCCTCAATTGCACGGTAAAATTGACGGCGGATAAATGTGAAATATGGACGGCCACGCAATCCAATTTGCTCCATCGGCAGGAAGTGGCCCGGTCGCTGGGTTTCAAAGACGAGCAGGTAACGCTCTACACGCCTGCCATGGGCGGCAGCTTCGGCCGGCGCGGCTCATTCGGGAACGACTGGGTGATGGAGGCTGTGCACATTGCCCAGGCCAGCGGCGAGGCTGTGAAGTTGATCTGGACGCGGGAAGACGATATTCGCGGCGGCTACTACCGGCCAGTGTATTTACATAAGGTCAAAGTGGGCATGGATGCGGCCGGATTGCCCGTGGCCTGGGAGCACGATGTCGTCGGGCAGTCGCTTTTTGTGAATACGGTCCTTGAAAAAGACATTGCGCCCAACGGGCTCGATTACAGTACGATCGACGGCGTGAACGGCTCGCCGTACATTACACGTTGCCCCGATCATTCCGTTGTGCTGCATACCACTGCCAACAATGTCCCGGTGCTCGCCTGGCGCTCCGTTGGCAATACCCATACGGCGTTTGTGATGGAAACGGTCATCGACGAACTGGCTTTTCGCGCGGGCGTCGATGCCGTTGGATACCGCAAAAAACTGCTGGCGGGCCATCCCCGGCATCTCGCGGCGCTGGCTACCGCCGCCGAAGAAGCGGGCTGGGGCAATGCGCTGCCGGCCGGTCATTTCCGCGGCGTGGCGGTGCACGAGGCGATGGGCAGTGTGGTGGCCCAGGTCGTTGAAATATCCTATTCCAACCAGAACCTGAAAGTCCACCGCGTAGTATGCGCCATCGCGTGCGGGCTCGCGGTGAATCCCGACGGTGTGAAGGCCCAAATGGAAGGCGGTATCATTTACGGGCTCACAGCGGCATTGTTCGGCGAAATCTCGATTGAAAACGGAGCTATCCGGCAAAGCAATTTCCACGATTACCGCATGTTGCGAATCGAAGAAGCCCCGGCCATTGACGTATACATCGTGGAGGACGACGGAAAAATGGGCGGTGCCGGGGAGCCAGGCGTCGCGCCCATCGCACCGGCACTGGCGAATGCATTCTTCGCCGCCACGGGCAAGCGCGTGAGAAAGTTGCCTTTGCTTTCCAATATTTGATAAATTAGGGTATGCAAAAGGCCGTTTCCAAATTGTACCACATTCCGTTCTGGCTCGCTTACCATTATTTGTGGTGGGTGGTCGCGATGGGTAATCCCTGGAAGGCCGCGCACAGCATTCTGTTTTCGCCTTACGCCGTCAAGTTTGCGTTCTATGTGGTGCTGCAAGCGGTGGCGGTGTATTTCAATTTGTATTACCTCATTCCTAAATTCCTGGAAAAGGGGCGTCTCAAACCCTATATCGCTTACCTGGGCATTACCCTGCTGGGCACCGCGCTGACCATTGTGTCAGGCTACTACGTGAGCGCATGGCTTGCGCATCAGTCGGTGGAAGCGCTTTTTGGAAGGGATACCAATTGCTTCTTCTATTTCTTCGGCGAAGCAATGCCTTCGACGCTGGCTAGTACGACGCTGGCCATGAGCATTAAACTTACCAAAAACTGGATCAGTACCGAGCGGCGGAAGCAGCTGCTGGAAAAGGAAAAACTCGAAACCGAATTGCGTTTTTTGAAATACCAGTTTAACCCGCGTTTCCTGTTCAACAGCATCAATTCGATCTTTTTCCTTATTCATAAAAACCCCGACGCTGCATCCTCGTCGCTGGCGAAGTTCTCGGAATTGCTGCGACATCATTTGTACGAGTGCAACGACGAGCTCGTTCCGCTCGGCAAGGAAATTACGTACCTGCATAACTTTATCGCGCTCGAAAAGCTACGCCAGAATACCAGCGTGACCGTTACGACCGATATTCCCGACGAACTCCCTCCCGACGCGGGCATTGCGCCATTCATTTTAATGACTTTCATTGAAAACGCTTTCAAACATGTTTCCAAAGACCACGACCGCGCCAACCGGATCGGGATACGCCTGCAAATGGAGGAAAACATACTTGAATTTGAAGTTGCCAACAGTACTTCCCCTCAGGCTACCAGACAAGCCCTGCATTACGGCGGGATAGGCCTCAAAAATGTGCAGCGCCGTCTCGACCTCATTTACCCCGGCCGGCACAAGCTGGTAATACGGCATCATAACGGGGTATTTCAAGTGAACCTTCATCTGACATTGGTCTCCCAAGCAATGTTATCAGCCGATCAGGTAGCCCTCCAATAGCACTTTATTTTGATTTACTTTTATTTAAAATTCTTTCATTTTCTTTCGCAATGTTAATCCAACCGTAACGTGTCGTTAACGGACCGATAACATTACCAACCTACTTTTGTGGCGGATTTAGCGGTCAAACTTCCCCTCTCTATACGTATACGATCAAGCGGCAGTATTCATAACTGCGAACCGAAACACATTCTATTTCCGGGTTACGATACCGTAGCTTCGGAGGCAATGCCTGTGCCATGCATTTGAACGAAGTACCAATAACCAAACGAACAGAAAAAATGATGAAATTAATTACTGCACGTCTCGGACTATGCGCATTCCTCCTGCTTTGGGGCCCCCAAACGCGGGCACAGGGGAATGAAGCGTCCATTGTCGGGAAGGTCAGCGAAGGGCAAGCCGGGCCGGTTGTAGGCGCTACGGTTTTTGTCAAAAACGAATCCACGGGTTTCAGCACGGGTACGGTCACGGATGCCAATGGTGACTACATTATCAAACAGTTGCCGCTCGGGTCGCCTTACTCCATCACCGTTTCGTTTATCGGTTATGGTGAGCAAAAAAAGACCGGATATTCATTGAACCAGGGCGATCAGCTCCGGCTGAACTTCGCGCTGGAAGCTGCTTCGAACGAGCTTAAAGCCATCGATGTCGTCGCAAACTCACTGAAAAATACCGTAGTAACATTGGGTGCTTCTACACCCGTTACGGCACGCGACATCGCTCGCCTACCCGTGAACGGCCGAAACTTTTCGACGCTCATCGACCTTTCACCATTAAGCAACGGTAACAGCCTTGGCGGCCAGCTTGGGTCTTCAACCAATTACAGTATCGACGGGATGACCTCGCGCGGTACCATCGCGGGCGGCAGTACATCGGGTGCCTACTCGATTTCGATGGAAGCCATCCGCGAATTCAAAGTGGTAACCAACGAATATGATGTGACGATGGGCCGTGCAGGCGGCGGTACGATCAGCACCGTAACCAAGTCAGGTACCAACCAGCTTTCGGGTAGCGCATTCGCCTTCATGCGTAACGACCAGCTTTCGAGCAAATACGATCTCCGCGGTAACAAACGCACGCAGGAGTTTTCAACTTACCAGTAT
Organism: Dyadobacter sp.; assembly: GCF_017744695.1. GTDB lineage: Bacteria > Bacteroidota > Bacteroidia > Cytophagales > Spirosomataceae > Dyadobacter. Next base: position 57,014 of record NZ_JAGIAS010000002.1, on the reverse strand, counting down.
GGATTTTCACTCGGAGGCCCAATCATCAAGGATAAGGCGCATTTCTTCGTGGCTTGGGACCACCAGGCCGATTCCCGTCCACTTTACATTGCCAACATCCTCAGCCCTGCCGACGAGGCTGCCAACCGGGTTACCAATGCCACCCTGGAACGTTTCGTTGGCATTGCACGCGATAAATACGGTGTATCGGGCAACCCGCAGTATGGCGCATTCGACAAAGCCAAAGGTACCGACGCCATTTTTGCCCGCATCGACTGGCAGCTCAACGCCAGGAACCTCCTTACGATCCGCAATAACATGGTGATCGAAAACGACGCGCTTTCGGAAGGCGACAATTCGGGTATCAACTTCTATGAGTCGTACATCGACAGGAAAAAGTTCGACAACAGCCTCATGGCTTCGCTCCGCACGACCCTGAATCCGCGCGTGATCAATGAACTGAAAGTGCAGCATTTCTACGAGGATGTTCAGGTACTTCCCAGTTCAGAGCTTCCTTCGGCAGGTATTCCGCGTGCGATTGTCGAGAACGTAGAATCCACTTCCGGAACAGCCAATTACCTGACTTCGATCCAGATCGGCGGTCAGCGCTTCTCGCCCGAATGGTTTAAAGGAACGGTCGTTCAGGCTGTTGACAACCTGTATTACAATACCGGAAAGATCAACTTCACATTCGGTATCGACATGATGTACAACCTCATGCACTCGCGTTACGGGAGTGAAATGAACGGCCGGTTCTATTTCACGGGTATCGATAATTTCAACAACCTGAAACCTTACCGCTACGCCCGCGAGATTTATCTGAATGAAGACCAGAGCAATAAAGTAAAATCTTTGAGCACCGGTTTGTACGCACAGATGGATACCAAGCTGGGCTTCGGCCTCGACATGACGGCTGGTTTGCGCCTCGATAACACCGTGTATCTCAATCGTGCGAATTTCAGCCAGGTGGTGTTCGATGAGCTGGGTATCAAAACCAACAACCGCATTAATACCATTCAGTTACAGCCGCGCGTGCAATTTACCTGGGACGTAAACGAGCAGAGCAGGGACGTGATCCGTCTCGGTGCAGGGGTATTCGGTTCCGCATTGAACCCTTATTCGATGGTGAACAATATGCTGTTCGACGGTTCGAAAGTGGCTTCGGTAGAAATACAGGGCGACCTTGTTCCTTCGCCTAACTTCCCGCTCTACCGCCAGGACCCCAGCAAAGCACCCGGTGCAGAGTTGTTCAATATCCCGGGTATCGAGCGCCTGGTGACAATCAATACCAACAGCCCCGACGCCAAGGTTCCGGTTTTGTATAAAACCAATATCTCATACAACCACTTTTTCAGCGATCGTTTGCGTATTGGTGTGACCGGATATGCGTCATGGGCACGTAATAACTACATGTACATCGACCGCAACATGGTGGACGAGCCGTTCTTCCGCATTGCCGCCGAGGCCAACCGCGGCGTGTACGTGCCTGCCGAGAGTATCAATAAAACCAATGGTGCTACCAACTGGCTCAACAGCCGTAGGACAAAGCAAGTGGGCCGCGTGCTCGAACTCGTGAGCGACGGTAAGAAAAATCAGTATGCATTGGTGATTGACGGTACTTACAAGTATTTCAAAGACGGACAAATCACCGCATCCTACACCTGGAACGATTCGAAGGACAACACGTCCTACAACGGAAATGTAGCGAATACCGCTACCCTCGACCAGATGGTGGTAGACGATCCCCGCGACCTGAGCCGCATGAGCTATGCCAACAATCATTTCCGCAATAAAATCGTCGTGTACGGTAGCTCTCCTACCCTCTGGGGCTTCTCGCTCGGTGTACGTTACTCGGGCATTGGTGGTACCCGCTACTCGCTGGCGGTAAGCGGCAACATGAACGGTGACTTCGTTTCCTCCAACGACTTGCCATACATATATGACCACAACAGCGCAGCAACGCCGGAATACATCCGTACAGGCTTGAAAGCGATCCTCGACAACCCTGAGGCGGAAGAGAGCATCAAAGAATTTATCCGCAGGGACTCGGGCAAAATGGCCGAGCGTAATGGGGGTGTGAACGGCTTCTATGGCGTGTTCGATGTACGCCTTGGCAAGAAGTTCAAAATCTATAAGAAACACGCCATCGAGGCTTCCATCGATGTGTTCAACTTCGCCAACCTGCTCAACAAAGACTGGGGCGTGGGTACCAACCTTGGCAAGCAAAACCTGTACACAATCAGAAGCTTCGATAAGGCTAAAAACGAGTTTGTATACAATGTCAATAAAGGTGCGGGTGTATCCAGCCTGAACGGTAGCCCCTACCAGATCCAGGTCGGCCTTCGCTACTCATTCTGATCTATTTTGAATGAATACAAAAACCGGCTCCCCGCGCGTGCAAGCATCCGAATGCCGCGCTGGCGCTTGCGCCGAAACTTCTCGTCGGCCGACGGCAACGTCTACCCGGATTGCTCACCAAAGATTAGCATTTAGGTTTGTAAGATAGATAAGAAACAATCGGAAAGGGCGTCGCTGATAAGTGGCGTCCTTTTTTGTTTGCTCAAAGGCATAATTTTTGTCGGCGATAGTACAAAGCTCCGGCTTTGTACATACTATTCGCAGGCCTCTGGCCGGTCAGATGTGTACTGCCGCCTTGCGGTAAAGACCGGCCGGAGGCCTGCGAATAATAGGCACGAAGCCGGAGCTTCGCGCCATAACAATAAAAGAAACTTCAAAAACGATGAAAAGGACGTTGCAAATAGCCAACATCATTGCATTGATCGTGACCGTGGTGGTCAACTACCTCTCGAATACCGGTATTTTCAACAATAGTACCATGGCCAGCGTCTCGGCACAGTACCAGAATTTCTTCACGCCATCGGGTTATGCATTCTCCATCTGGGGCGTGATTTACCTGTTGCTGACGGCATTCGTGATTTACCAGACGCGCGGTGTTTCCGGCTACCGGGAAGCGCCTGCAGTGGTGGAAAAGATCGGCTGGCTGTTTGTGATCTCCTGTGCCGCCAACTCGGCCTGGGTACTGGCCTGGTTGTATGATTTCACCGGTTTATCGGTATTTATAATGGTCGGGCTACTCGCTTCGTTGTGGCTGATCATCGTCCATACCCGCATGGGAACGGACGTCATACCGATAAAAAAAAATCGACTAAGATGGTACGAAGGTGACCTTCGTGCGCGCTACTCGCAGGCCTCTGGCCGGCCAATTATGCGATGCAGCTTTTCGGTACTGACCGGCCAGAGGCCTGCGAATGGAGCGTGCAAAGCAGGAGCTTTGCACCGGCGTATCCGGGCTTTCCTTTTTCAGCTTCATCAAAGCCGCATTGAATTCCCGGAATTTCGTAGCAGTAAGTGAATTTTTCTGAAATGCATGGCTTGATCAGGTTGTCGTAGCTTCACACCATCCTCCCCTTCCTCCATTCTCCTTTTCCCTAAATGTAACCAATAATATAACAATTACAGGAATATTTTATCCAAAACATTCCTACCTCAACGCCGCAGAATCACGCGCGACAACTATTCCAAGATTTTAATCCCTTTTTAACCTCCTTTTAACATAGAGTTAAGGATGAAGTGCGGTTTTTGTATGCGTATAAGAGCCGCACACCTACGAAAAGAACAATTTGCAAACCCCGCGCCATATAAACAGCGCCTAAACGCATGCTCATTTTCAAAGACTTGGAATAATAACACCCATTAAGGCCGCTCCCGTGCGGCTTCAAATTATACAAAAGACTCAATAGCGACACGTTAAGATGATCAAAGAATTGCTGAAATATCTCCTGCCCCTGTGCATTCTCCTGGTGGACGGATACAGCAATATGTATGCGGGTTCGCAGGAGGCTTGCAATTCCCCTATTCAGATCCTCGCGCAATCGGAACACCCGAATTTTGTACAGGCTTTCGATGACAGCAAGCCGGCATTTCGTCTGCCGGATGCAGCCCGGAAGTTTGCCGAATTCGTTCGGACGATTTCCGAAGAAAAGGAAGAAGATTCCAGCGAGTCGTTCTCTCTGAAAAAATCACCACGCGCCGGCGGCATTCTTGCAGCCGCATTTGCTTCGCGCCAGCTTTTCCCCTTTTACAGCATCGCCACGGCCCAACCTATCCGACGGTTCGGGTCATTTAATTCCTCTCGCCGATATCTGAGGCTTCGCGTACTCAGAATTTGATCCCGCTCAACGGCAGGCTATCTACGGCCTGTCCATACGGTCGTCGTGGCGCCCATCTCCCCCGGTAGCTCACGGCTGCTTGCAATGTGCCTCAGGCACGCCCATAACGAACAGTAACTATCAAAAATTCAAATTAGCTAACTCCAAAAATCATCATGAAAAGAATTCTCATGCTCGTGAGCTTGGGTGCATTGTTGTATCAGACAGGCTGTACATCCAAACACGAAGAAGAAAAAGAAGAAGCGGTTAACTATTCAGTAACAAGCCCCTTACAAAAAGACACCACCATCACAAAAGAGTATGTGAGCCAGATCCGGGCGATCAGCCACATCGAGCTTCGTGCATTGGAAAGAGGTTATTTGCAAAAAATATATGTGGATGAAGGTCAGTTGGTGAAAAAAGGCCAGCTCATGTTCCAGATCATGCCACTGGTGTACCAGGCCGAGCAACAAAAGGCACAAGCGGAAGCCAACTTCGCCGAAATCGAATACAAAAACACCAAGGCGCTGGCCGATAGCAATGTAGTTTCCAAAAACGAGCTCGCATTGGCCAAAGCCAAACTCGACAAAGCGAAAGCGGAACTGGGACTCGCGCAAACCCACCTTGGATTTACCGAAATCCGCGCACCGTTCAGTGGTATCATGGACCATTTCCAGGTACGGCTCGGTAGCCTCGTCGACGAAGGTGATCTGCTCACAACCCTGTCCGACAACAGTGAAATGTGGGTTTACTTCAACGTTCCGGAAGCCGAATACCTGAACTACAAATCGGGTGAAGATAGCGGTAACCTGCTGAAAGTAAAACTCAAAATGGCCAACGAAAAGATCTTCGATCATACCGGAGCAGTGAAAACCATCGAGGCCGATTTCAACAACGAAACAGGTAACATCGCATTCCGTGCCACATTCCCGAATCCGAAAGGCTTGCTGCGCCACGGCGAAACAGGTAACGTACAGATCAGCGTGCCGCTTAAAAATGCGTTGCTGATCCCGCAGAAAGCGACTTTCGAGGTTTTGGAAAAGAAATACTGCTACGTGATCGACAAAGATGGCAAAGTACAGTCACGCGAGATCACGATCGGTGCCGAATTGCCGCACATTTTCGCGGTTTCTCACGGTCTTCAAAAGGACGACAAAATATTGCTGGAAGGATTGCGCCAGGTACGCGAAAACCAGAAGATCAGCTACAAGTTCCAGAAGCCCGATTCGGTTATCTCTCACCTAAGCCTGTACGCGGAATAATCAGGTCCGAAAGCAAAAGATATGTTTAATCAATTCATACGACGACCTGTATTCGCGATTGTGATATCGGTCATGATAGTCTTTATCGGTATACTGGCTATCAAGAAACTGCCTATCTCGCAGTTCCCGGACATTGCTCCTACCACTGTTAACATCTTTATCGCCTACCCGGGATCAAGTGCCGACGTGTTGGTAAAATCCACGCTCATTACCCTGGAACAGGCTATTAACGGTGTTCAGGATATGCGTTATATTGCTACCGACGCCACCAGTGCGGGAGAAGCTACACTAAGGATCATCTTCGAGCCCGGTACCGACCCTAACGACGCCGTTATCAGGGTGAAAACAAGGGTTGACCAGGTAATGCCGCTCCTCCCCGAACTCGTTCAGCGTGAAGGGGTAATTATCACGCCCATCCAGCCGAGTATGTTGATGTACGTCAACCTGTACTCCAAGACCAAGAGCATCGACGAGAAATTCCTCTTCAACTACGCTACCGTTAAAATGATCCCTGAAATCCAGCGGACCAAAGGGGTAGCGCGGGCGCAGATCCTCGGTAGCCGCCGTTACGCGATGCGCGTATGGCTCAATCCTGAGCGTATGCGTGCGTATAGCATTTCGGTAGAAGAAGTAATGAAGTCGCTGGCTGAACAAAGTATCATCGGTCGCCCGGGCCGTATCGGACAAAGCTCCGGTATCGCCGCGCAGTCATTGGAATACGTATTGACTTACAAGGGCCGGTACAGTGAACCGAAGGAGTATGAAGACATCATCATCCGCGCCAACAAGGAAGGTGAAAGCATTCACTTGAAAGATATCGCGAAAGTGGAGCTGGGTAGTGAATTCTTCGATATTTACTCCAACCTGGACGGCAAGGCCTCCGCGGCGATCGTTTTGCGCCAGAACTATGGTAGTAACGCGAGCGACGTGATCGAGGAAGTGAAGAAAAAGCTCGATGTAATGAAGGCCTCCTTCCCTCCCGGCATCGACTACAAGATCAGCTACGACGTTTCCCAGTTCCTCGACGCGTCTATCGAGCAGGTAATCGACACCCTGCGCGATGCATTTATCCTCGTGGCATTGGTAGTATTCCTCTTCCTGGGCGACTGGCGCTCAACCCTGATCCCGATCCTCGCGGTTCCGGTATCATTGGTCGGGGCATTCTTTGTAATCCAGGGTTTCGGGCTATCGATCAACCTGATCACCCTCTTTGCATTGGTATTGGCGATCGGTATTGTGGTCGATGACGCGATTGTCGTCGTCGAGGCCGTCCATGCCAAGTTTGAAGAGGAACCCGGGATAACGCCTTACAATGCCGTGAAAAAGGTATTGGCCGAAATCAGCGGTGCGATCATCGCGATCACGGCGGTAATGGTGTCGGTATTCGTTCCGATCTCGTTCATGTCGGGTCCTGTGGGTACATTCTACCGCCAGTTCTCCATTACTATGGCCAGCTCCATCGTTATCTCGGCATTGATCGCCTTGACGCTTACACCGGTATTGTGTGCGATGCTTTTGAAGAGCCACCATGGCCACCCGAGAAAGAAATCCATTATGGATAAGGGGATCGATGCATTTAACCGTGGCTTTGAGAAACTTACCGGTCGCTATGTTGCATTGCTGAACCGCATTGTAGCCCGCCGCTTAGTGACATTCCTCGTCCTGGGTCTGTTCTGTTTCGGTATTTACTGGGCCAACTCGATCGTACCGGCAGGTTTTATCCCTAACGAAGACCAGAGTACGATCTACGCGATTATCCAGACACCTCCGGGATCTACGCTGGAAAAAACCAATGAAGTATCGCGTCGTCTGCAAAAGATTTGCGAGGAAGTGGAAGGTATCGAATCGGTATCATCCCTGGCAGGTTACGAGATCATGACCGAAGGCCGCGGTTCCAATGCGGGTACCTGTTTGATCAACCTTAAACCATGGCACGAGCGCGAGCAGAATGTGAAAGAGATCATGGAAGAGCTCGAACACGCTTCCAAAGGCCTTGGCGCGACGGTCGAATTCTTCGAACCACCGGCGATTCCAGGTTTTGGTACATCCGGCGGTTTCTCGATGCGTTTGCTCGACAAAAACACCGATACCGATTACCAGGAGTTTGACAAGATCAACAAACAATTCCTCGAAGATCTCGGCAAACGCAAAGAGCTGACCGGTTTGTTCACCTTCTTCGCGGCAAACTATCCGCAGTACGAACTGGAAATCGACAACAAACTGGCCATGCAGAAAGGCGTATCGATCGGAAAAGCGATGGATAACCTCAACATCATGATCGGTAGTACTTACGAGCAGGGTTTCATCAAGTTCAACCAGTTCTTTAAAGTATACGTACAATCCGATCCGAAGTACAGAAGGCTCCCTTCCGATCTTTTGAATCTCTTCGTGAAAAACGAAGCGGGCGAAATGGTGCCTTACTCGGCATTCATGAAGCTTAAAAAAGGACAGGGACCTAACGAGATCACGCGTTTCAACCTCTATAACTCTGCGGCGATCCAGGGACTTCCTGCGAAAGGCTACACCACGGCGGAAGCCATCGCGGCGATCCGTGAAGTAGCAGGCAAAACGCTTCCAAAAGGATACGATATCGCATTTGAAGGTCTTTCTTACGACGAATCGATCCGCGGAAACGAATCGGTAGTGGTATTCGCGATCGTACTGGCGTTCGTGTACCTGGTACTGGCAGCACAGTACGAAAGCTTCATCATTCCGCTCGCGGTAGTATTGTCGCTGCCTGTCGGGGTGTTCGGATCTTTCCTGATGCTGAAACTGATGGGCCTCGAAAACAACATCTATGCGCAGATTGGTCTGATCATGCTTGTGGGTCTTCTCGGTAAGAACGCCGTATTGATCGTGGAATTCGCGGTGCAGAAGCGCGCCGAAGGAGCCACTATCCTGGCAGCTGCCATCGAAGGTGCGAGAGTACGTTTCCGTCCGATCCTGATGACGTCGTTCGCATTCGTGGCCGGTCTGATCCCGTTGATCATGGCTACCGGTGCCGGCGCGATCGGTAACCGCACCATCGGCTCCTCCGCAATGGGTGGTATGTTGTTCGGTACGGTCTTCGGGGTCATCATCATCCCGGGCTTGTATTACATATTCGCCAAACTGGCTGATGGCAGAAAACTGATCCGCGACGAAGAAGACAGCCCGCTGTCCGAAGGATTCGTTCACGCCATTGACGCTTTCCCAACATCAGAAGATAAAGACGAACATGCGAAATAAGAAAATATTGAATTGGGCAGGCATCGCGTTCATCGGGTTGACCTACCAGGCCTGTAACATCCCGACGCTGCCCCAGAAAACGGAAAACCGCGCGGTACCTGTGAGCTTCAACGGCTCACAGGATTCCACCAACACAGGTAAGGTGAGCTGGAAAACGTTTTTCACAGATCCCAACCTGAATGCGCTGATCGACACGGCATTCAAAAACAACCAGGAGCTGAATATCACCATGCAGGAAATCGCGATCTCGCAAAACGAGATCCAGGCCCGCAAAGGGGAATACCTGCCATTCATAGGCCTGCGCGGCGGTGCTGGCGTGGAGAAAGCGGCGCGCTACACCAATATCGGTGCCAGCGAAGCGACGACAGATATCAAACCAGGCAAAGAAACGCCTGATCCGCTGCCGGACGTAAACATCGCGGCAGTGGCACGCTGGGAAGTCGATATCTGGCACAAGCTGCGTAATGCGAAAAAAGCAGCTGCGACGCGGTATTTGTCTTCCATTGAAGGTAAAAACTTCATGATGACCAACCTCGCAGCTGAAATCGCGAACTCCTATTACGAACTGCTTGCGCTGGATACGCAGCTGGCCATTATCCGCCAGAACATCGACATCCAGAACAATGCGTTGAAGATCGTGCGGATGGAGAAAGAAGCAACCCGCGTGACCGAACTCGCCGTGCGCAGGTTCGAAGCGCAGGTGCTCAAAACGCAAAACCTGCAATACGGTATTCAGCAGCAGATCATCGAAACTGAAAACCGGATCAACTTCCTCGTCGGACGTTACCCGCAGCCGGTACAGCGCAGCAGCCAGGGCTTCGAAAACCTCGTTCCAAACGTGGTACAGTCCGGTATCCCTTCGCAGCTGCTTTCAAACCGGCCGGATATCAAGCAGGCAGAACTCGACCTGGAAGCTGCCAAAATCGATGTGACCGTAGCCCGTGCCAACTTCTATCCTTCATTGGGATTGTCGGCGAGCCTGGGTTTCCAGGCGTTCAGCCCGATTTACCTCGCCCGCGTACCTGAGTCGATCATGGGATCGCTCATCGGCGACCTGGCCGGGCCGGTGATCAACCGTTACGCGATCCGCGCGGGTTATGCCAATGCAAATGCACGTCAGATCCAGGCCATTTACAACTACGAGCGTACGGTTTTGAATGCGTACATCGAAGTCGTCAACCAGCTTTCGAATATCAACAACCTCGAAAAGAGCTTCGACCTGAAAACGAAAGAAGTGGAAGCGCTGAATCAGTCGACTACCATTTCAAACCGCTTGTTTGCTTCGGCCCGTGCGGATTACATGGAAGTATTGCTGACCCAGCGCGACGCACTGGAGTCGAAATTTGAACTGATCGAAACCAAAATGCGCCAAATGAATGCCATGGTGAATATTTACCGGGCACTCGGAGGCGGATGGAATTGATAGATTAACTAGGATGTGGTTTTTTGTAAAGATTCCCCTGGCCTTCGGGGGAATCTTTATTTTTTGCAGGTAATTCCACCACAAAATCAGCTTATTACGGGGATTTGAGTGAAGTAACCATTTGTACCAACCTAATCCTTTTTTCTATGAGCCTGAAAAATTACCTGACCTTTGCCCTGCTAACCCTCACCTGCCTGGAACTACAAGCAAAAGACTACCGCACTTCGCTTTTCGGCATCCATTCCGACGGAATTACCCTCAATACCCGCTCCATTCAATACGCGATCGACTTCATTTCACAGAACGGCGGCGGCAGGCTGGTGTTCAATGTGGGACGTTACCTCACCGGTTCCATCCATTTGAAATCCAATGTGACCCTGCATTTGGAAGAAGGCGCCGTGCTGCTCGGCTCGCTGAACCCGTGGGATTATGATAAAAAAGTATGGACAGCCATTGTTTTCGCACACGATCAGCAGAATATCGGCATCACCGGCCAGGGCGTGATCGAGGGGCGCGGCCGCTACATTGCCCGGAATATCGTGGATATGATCCATAAGGGACTGATCAAAGATCTCTTCCGCCAGGACCGCCCCGAAGCCGAAACCCGGCCCGTACTCGCGTACATCCGCAACTGTGAGAATGTGAATATCAAAGGCGTAACGATGCAGAACTCGTCGAGCTGGGTGCAGATTTACGACCAATGCAAAAATGTAGCCATCGATAGTATCACCGTCGACAGCAAAGCCTACTGGAACAACGACGGCATCGACATTGTCGATTGCGACGGCGTTACGATCACCAACTCATTCATCGACTCCGACGACGACGGCATTTGCCTCAAATCGCACGACGCTTCCAAAGTTTGCAAGAATGTACTGGTCAGAAATTGCACCATCCGGTCCAGTGCCAACGGGATCAAGTTCGGCACAGCCTCGTACGGTGGTTTCAGCAATGTTAAAATTTACAATGTAAAAATCTTCGATACCTACCGCTCGGCGGTGACGCTGGCGGCCGTGGACGGCGGTTTTGTCGAAAATGTAATTGTAGATAGTTTAAAGGCCTACAATACCGGTAATGCGATCTTTTTGCGCATTGGAGAAAGGATTAAAGGGAAGAAAGGGAGGATGGAGAATGTGAGTATTTCCAATATGTATGTCGAAGTACCGGCCACTAAACCGGATGCCGGCTACGAATACGAAGGGCCTGTCGAAGACATGCCGCGCAATATTTCGCCCTCCTCGATCGTGGGCATGCCAGATGCCCTCATTACGAATGTGACCCTTAAAAATATCGAGATCAAACATCCCGGCGGCGGCAATCCGATGTACGCCAAAATAGGGCTGGATGAACTGGACAAAGTGCCGGAGAAGCCCACATTCTACCCCGAGTTCTCGATGTTCGACGAGCTTCCCGCATGGGGGCTATACGTGCGCCACGCGAAGGACATCAAAATCAGCAACCTTACTTTGACCTGCGAAAAGAAAGACTACCGCACTGCCATCGTCACCGACGACCTTCACGGCGCAACTTTTGAAGGTATCAAAGTGACACAACCGGGCGTCGCTACGTCGGGCGTCGCCACGCCGGGCGTCGCTAAAAACTACGTTCACACCTACAAATCGACGGGCATCGTGCAAAAGAAATGAAACTTGCTTCGCGGGATATGCTTTTGAAAATAACAGCCTTTGTCATGATTGTCGCGGTAGGCGCGGCCGGATATGCACTCAACGCAATGCGCTGGCTGCCGTGGCAAAAGCCGGTTTTCGAAACGGCACCGCCGGCCAATTGCGTATCCGCAACGGGCAAGGCCATTTTGGTCTTTTCCAAAACAAATGGCTACCGGCACGCATCCATCGAAGCAGGTATAAAGGCGATCAAGGAGGCCGGACGGAAACGTGGCTGGGAAGTGGTAGCGACCGAAAATGGCGGGTATTTCAATGAAGTGTGCTTGAAATCCTACCGCGCCGTTGTTTTCCTCTCTCCTACCGGCGATTTCCTCACCGACGAGCAACAGCACGCATTTGAAAAATACATCGAAAACGGAGGCGGTTATGCGGGCATTCATTCCGCCTCCGATTGCGAATACGACTGGGATTGGTACGGAACGCTACTCGGTACCCGGTTCAGGAACCACACTTTTTTGCCCTACCCTATTCCAAAGGCCGAAATCGTGACCGAACCAGGATCACATCCGGCCATTGACGGTCTGCCCGCACGCTGGTCGAAAAAAGACGAATGGTACAACTTCCGCGAGAGCGTGCGCGGGAAGCCCGGTTTTCAGGTATTGCTGACGGTGGATGAAAGCAGTTATCCGGCATTCTGGCCCAAAGCCATGCGTGGCGATCATCCCATTGCCTGGGCGCGGCCTATCGGCAAAGGAAGGATGTTCTATACGGCTATCGGCCACAATGCATCCACTTACAGCGATCCCACCGCTATGAAACACATCATGGGCGGGATCGCCTGGGCGGCGGCTGTACATAACGAGTACGCGCAGTGAAGTATGTTATTTCAAAACGACTTCTCCATCCCGTTCCGCTGAACGCACGCCCGGCAAGGCGTCGGAACGCTCACCGATCACCAAGGCAGCCCCGGTAATAGCCGTAGCAGTGACGATAATATCAAACAAAACACTCACTGTTACGGCAATAGGCTCCGAGACACCCAGCAGCGCCGAGCCGCGTAGGTACACCAGCTCCCGCACGCCTATTCCGCCGATACTCAGCGGGAACACGGTGGCAATGGACGACAACAGGAATAGCAATGCATAGTCGGCCCAATGGCTGGTTTCACCCATGGAGTAAAGCAGGAAACCGGTACAGATGATCTGAAAAACCTGGGTACCAAAAGACAGCAGCAATACCCGGCCCACCACGGGGATAATGCGCGGCAGCCACTTTTTGGCACTCCACCAGAGTATTCCCGCAGCGGGTAATGCCAATGCGGGAATGGTGGCAATGAGCATATTGTCGTAAAACCGGGTCATGCCGATGATGCCGGCCAGGAGTCCCAGCATGACAAAGCCGACAATGCGGTCCCAGAGCAGTATTCGGGTGAGCAACATCGTACCTTGTGCCGGGAAATGCTGTTTCAAACGAAGGAGCTTGTAGGCATCCCCGCCAAGCCCGCCAGGCAGAAACATACCGTAAAACATGCTGATCCAATGCAAATGCAACCCGCCGTAATGCGACAGCCCTACCGCGTGCGCTTGCAGGATGGTAGTGAGCCGCACTGCTGCGGTAATGCGGGAAGCCAGGTAAGGCACAAACGCCAAGACCAGCAGCAATTTATCGGCCTTGTCAATGGCATGCGATACACTTTCCAGGTCGATGCGGCTAAAAACCCACCCAAGGAGCGCTACCGTGATGGAAAATTTCAGCAGCCATTTCAGGTATTTCATCATGCGTCAGTCTCTTTTCAAATGCACAAGACCGATTTTTCTACATGCTTCCAGGCGGGTTTGGGGATTGATAAAACCGGTTTTCAATTTGGTTGTGTCAAAATCGAGGTAATGGTACGCCTCACGCGCATGTAACCCTCCCGCTTGTTGCAATGCAAATATCTCGTCGATTGGCCCCACTACCCAGAAATCCTTCCGGGATACCAGCGCCGCCGAATCGGCCTCGGTGTAAAAATACCCGGAATAGTAATTCAGCGTGGGACTTTCCCAGTTCATGACGTAAATATTGTTTTCTTCCAGCCCGATGTCCTTGATTTTACCGGCAATATGTTGGCCAGCCTGGTACCTTTGCAGCTCATAATAGAAGCTGCCGTTCATGAGCACGTTCACCAGCACCGAAGCACTCAGCGAAATGCCGATCAGGCGATACGGCCAGCCTTTGGTCACACGCCATTCGTAGAATACCAGGTACAGCGCCGGCACGACAAGCAAAACAATCGCATAGGCTTTTACCGGAAACAAGTACAGGTTGATCAAAAGCCCCAGCAGGATCATCACCACTGCCACGAACTTCTGCATGCCATTGAGCACCTTACTTTCCGTACTTTCGGCCTTCACTTTTTCCAACTCGCCGGCAATGAGGATCGCGAAGAACGGGAACAGGATATTGAGATAATGCGGTAAGCGGAAATTGGAAGCCGAGAGAATACTGAACATCACCACGATCGTAGTCCAGCTGAGTATCTCGCCATTTTTTTCAGGAGAAAACCTTCTTTTAACCAACTCAAACCCTCTTCTGAAAACGGCCCAGTAACCGAGCAAACACCAGGGCAAAAGCGCCCACAGCAGGGAATGAAAGAAAAGGAAGGGGTCGTTGCCGCCGGAGCTGCCCCAGTTTACGCCATTGAGCCGCTCGGTATTTTGGTGAAAAAGGATAAATGCGACGCCGGAAGTGCGGCTTATTCCACGAATGACTTTCCCGGGGTGAAGGTCGTACTGCAAATAGTAGGAATACAACACCGGGCTGATAAACACGAAGAAAAGCGGTATCGCCCAGATCCATTTCAGCGAAAACAGGAACCGCCAGTTGCGGGTATAAAGCAGCTGCGAACCAACGGCAATCACCGGCACCGCCGCCCCGGACATGCCCTTCGTCGAAAACGACAATGCCAGCACGGCCGTTCCGGCGATCAGCATTACCGGTTTTAGTGTTACAGTGTATTCGTAAAGCAGCCAGGTGGCCGTAATGATGAACGAAAGCAGCAATGCGTCCATCCGCACATCGTTATGGGCGAGAATGTAGGCCTGGGTGGATACCAGGATCAGCACCGCATGCATTCCCGCCTGCCGGCCGTAAAGCCTCGCAGCCAGCCGGAATGTGGCGTAAATGCCCGGGATCGCCAGCAACAGGCTCGGCAACTTGTACGACAATGTGCCTATCCCAAGGAGCATGTCCCCCAATGCGGAAAGCCAGAAAAGCATATGCGGCTTGTCGAGATAGTCGCGGCCGCGGTCGATGAGGCTCACGTAATCGCCTGTAAGGTGCATATGCATACCTATGAGCGCGTGGTGCGCGCTGTCGTTGTCGAAAAGTGGCAGCAGCAGCCCCAGGATGTAAATCGAAAGGATAAGTCCGGCATAGAGGTACCGGATGTAAAGCGGATGTGTTTGCATAAAAATCTCAGGATCTAACAGGTTCGCCCGTTCTGCGCTCCTGTTTGGGTGTGTGCCCATTCCGGGTAGCTGGTTCGGCCGGCCTTTCGATTATCTCCCGGATGGTATAAGGTGTTTTGCCGGAGCCCTCATAGTAGCTGCGCATGAGCATTTCGGCGATCAGCCCCATCAGCACAATCACGACGCCGGTCAGCGCCAGCGCTATGCCCGCCAGCGTTCCGGTGGTTCCAGAAAACAGGTGCACCACCTGCCAGAGCAACAACAATATCCCGGCGGCCAGGAAAGCGCCGCCCAGCGCCCCGAAAAGGTGCATCGGCTTCCTCATCCACCGCTGCATGTAAACCATCAGGAGTAAATCGCCCAGTACCCGCGTGGTGCGGCCGAGGCCATACTTGGATTTCCCGAAGCGCCGCTTGTGGTGACGTACAGGCACTTCCGTCATGCGGGCGCCGGTGATATTGCCCAATACGGGAATAAACCGGTGCAGTTCTCCGTATAGCCCGAGGCGTTCGGCCGCTTCCCGTCGGAACACTTTCAGCGTACAGCCGTAGTCGCGCAGATGTACGCCGGTAAGGTTGCGGATCATGGCATTGGCCATTCGGCTGGGCAGTTTGCGAAGCAGCCATCCATCAAGGCGGTTGGCGCGATAGCCGGCAACAATGTCCCAATGGCCGCTGCGGGCGTGTTCGAGCATGAGGGGAATATCCGCCGGGTCGTTCTGAAGGTCGCCGTCGAGGGTAACGATATATTCCCCCGAAGCGTGGGCAATGCCTGCGGCCATGGCGTTGGTCTGCCCGAAGTTGCGTGTCATGACAATGACCTTTAAACGCTCGTCGCTGGCCTGCTTCAACATTTTTACGGTATTGTCCGTGGAGCCATCGTCGACCGCAACGACCTCGTAATCGAAGTTTTTCAGGGTATCATGCACCGCTACGAGCAGATGGGGCACGTTTTCCTGCTCATTATAAAGTGGAATGACTACTGAAATCTGGTAAGCGTGTTTCTTCCGTATTTCAGGAAACAAATCATACGATGCGTGTAAATCGAAAAATCCTTCCATTCTAATCGAAACGATGTGGTTGTTGATGTGAACGGACGTCGGGGTCCTGTCCCCGGAAACAAAGGATTCTCTACGATTGGTTTACACTAATAACACTCCTAATAATTTGATAACAAACAACTTATATATGATGTGAATATTTTCTATTTCATTACATTAAGGAAACATTTTGCTAAAAAACCGATACCCGGAGATGAAAATAGTCGGCACCATTCAGCGTCATCGATTAATGCAAGATTTGAATCAATAATTTCAGTAAATTCGACACAAGTCACCTCGTTATTCTACATACTTTATGAAACACCGTTTACTCATTATCCCCCTGCTATTGCTCTATGCCCATGTATCCCTTTCGCAGACGAAGGGGGCCATTGATGCATTTGCAGCCAGCACCGGCGCGCTACCTACGATCGACCCTGCCACAGGGTCTCTGAGTTTCCTCCGTTTTCCCGCCCAAAGGGCTTTACAGGTCAACGGCGGCGACGCTCAGCAGAAGTCGATGAATTTTATTTCACAGTATAAAACCCTTTTCGCGCTCCGCGACGGTGAGGACGAATTCCGCCTCAGGGAGCAAAAGACAGACAATTACGGCCTGCAAAACGTCACTTTGCAGCAAACTTACAAAGGTGTGCCGGTATACGACGGTCAGATGAAATTCCATTACAACGGCGCACAAGGCCTCACCGCGCTGAACGGCAATTTTATTTCCGAAATCAAAGTCAATGTCGTCCCTACCCTGGCTCAGCATGAGGCCGAATCGATCGCTGTCGGGCTTGTAACAACACAGCAACTGGGCAAATCCTCCGTTCCGGTGAAAGCTAACAAAAGCTCGCTTTACATTTTCCAGAAGGGACTCGCCCAGGGGTACAACGGCTCGAAGTTCCTCGTGTATGAAGTGGAAGTACGGAACGACGCCGATGTGCGCGAGTTTCTGTTCATCGACGCGCACAACGGCCAGCTCGTGGAGCAATTCAAAGGAATGCACAACATTACACGACAACTCTATGAAACTTCCGCCACCCCGCCCAATTTAAAATGGAAAGAAGGCGATCCTTTTCCGGGCACGCTCGATCAATGGCAGCAATCCGAAGTGGAAAGCTCGGGATTCATTTACAACCTGATGAAAAATGCATTCGGATATGTCTCATTCAACGGCGGGGATGCGGTGATGGTGACGATCAACAATAACCCCAACATTAATTGCCCGAATGCCAACTGGAACGGCTCCACCGCCAACTATTGCACAGGAACAGCCACCGACGACGTGGTGGCGCACGAATGGGGCCACGCCTACACCGAATACACCAGCGGGCTGATTTACCAATGGCAGCCCGGCGCATTGAACGAGGCCTATTCGGACATCTGGGGTGAAACAGTGGACCAGCTCGACGGCTACATGGACAGCGGCGAATCCAACGCCAACCGGACCGGTTGCGCAAGCTCCGACCGCTGGCAAGTGGGCGAAAAAGCGACTGCATTCGGCGGCGCGCTCCGAGATATGTGGGACCCGACTTGTAAAGGAGACCCGGGCAAAGTATCCGACCCGCAGTACTGGTGTGCCAATAGCGACGAAGGGGGCGTGCATACCAACAGCGGCGTGCTTAATCACGCTTACGCATTGCTGGTCGACGGCGGTACTTACAATGGACAGACCATCACGGGCATCGGCCTCACCAAGGCTGCCCACATTTTCTGGCGGGCGCAGTCGACCTACATGACCGCCACAACGGACTTTGCCGCGCAAGCCGATATCCTGGAAGCTTCCGCAAACGACCTGATCGGCATTAACCTGATGGGCTTGTCGACAGGCACTTCTGCACCAGGTGCCTCCGGACAGACCATCACGGCGGGCGATGTAGCCCAGCTGGTGAAAGTAATTACCGCCGTAGAGCTGCGCTCAACAACTCACTGCGGCTTCATAGCCACGCTCGCACCGGCACCTGCACTATGCGAGGGCGCCAACGCCGGGCTCGCGATCTTCTACGAAGGTTTCGAATCGGGCCTCGGCGGATTCACGCCGTCGTTCACGACCACCTCGGCCGGCTGGGTAAATCGCCAATGGCAACAAGTGGTATCCCCCGGCGGACGCCCGGGCCATGCAGCATTCGGGGTTGACTACCAGGGTGGAAATTGCGATCCGGCCACCAACCAGTCGGGTATTATTCGTATTGAAAGCCCTGTCATTGCCATTCCAGCAGGGACTACCGGTAACCTGGTGCTGGCTTTTGACCACTACATTGCCATAGAAGACACCTGGGATGGCGGGAATATCAAGTTCAGTATCAATGGCCAGTCCTGGGCGGAAATCCCTCCTGCTGCGTTTATAGCCAATGGCTACAACAATACCCTTAATTCGAGCAGCGCGGGCAATTCCAATCCGATGGCCGGCCAGTTCGCATTTACGGGCACGGATCAGGGATCGGTAACCGGCTCGTGGGGCCAAAGCCAGATTAACCTGAGCGCTGCCGGCATTGGCCTCGTTGCCGGTAACACCATCCAGCTCCGTTTTGAAATGGGTACCGATATTTGCGGTGGTGTCGAGGGATGGTATGTGGATGATATCCGGGTGTTCACCTGCGCCGTTACGCCGGCGGTTCACTTTGTCGCGGCAAGCGCCAGCATCAACGAGGGCGAAGCGACCACGGTGGATCCTTCGACTTGTCTCAAATATGTCGATAAAGTTGTAACAGTGGGGATCGACAAGGTGCCGAGCCAGCCGGTAACGCTGACATTCAATGCACCCACGGGAACGGCCAAACTGGGAGCAAACGGCGATTACACCATTTCACCTGCCTCCGTCACACTCGATGCGGGATCACTCAGCAAGAACGTTACGATACGGGTTTTGAACGATGCCTATGTGGAGGGTCCCGAAACCATCAACCTGTCGTATGCGCTGAATGCAAATGGCGGAAATGGTTACGCGGCGGGCACGATGCAAAACTTCGAGCTGACCATTAACGACGACGATCTCGCCCCCGGCAATTACACCGAGGAACTTCTGAATTCCAACTTTAACAATGGCATGCAGGGTTGGAAACCGATTAATGGCGGTAATTCCTATCATACATGGGAAATAGCGCAGTACGGCAACGCAGGTTTCGAAGACGGATCGCCGTTCTTCTTTATGAACAGCGCCATTAACAACGCCTACACGCTGGATGAAATCCTGGAATCGCCCGTTATCAACACCTCCGGCAGAAAAAACCTGACGCTGACTTTCAAACAGGTCTGGGAAAGGCAGCTCGGCGACTTCCCCGAAGTAGGCACCCTCGAAGTATGGGATGGCACGACATGGCAGCTGTTGCTCACGCAAAACGAAGCTACCGGCAACCTCGGCAACCTCCACGGCTACACCTCGACGCCTACGACGGTTAATATTCCGGATGCTTATGCGAACGTGAATATGAAATTCCGGTTCCGTTATGTGTCCCGGTCGGAAATATGGTGGGCGATCGACGATGTGAAACTGACGGCCGCCCATTCGAATCAGATCCTATCGACAGTCAATACGGGCAGTGCGGCGCAGCAATACCTCGGGCCGAATGAAACGGCGGTTTTCTACGATCCTTCAACCGGCAATCTCATGGCTAAAATCAAGAACCTGAGCGCGCATGACTATGGCTGCACCACCGTGGAAATCGACCGTTCGGGGGCCAATGGAACCTCGTGGGTAGGAAGCTACCAGGTTACCAACAAAACCTTCAAAGTAACGCCTACGAACAACAACCCGACCGGCCAGTACGAAATCACGCTCTACTACAAAGGTTCAGAGCTGACCACTTTCACACCGGGCAACATCAAGTCGATGGGTAAGAGCCCTGTCAGCATCGCCGCCAGCCAACCATCGAACTCCACGACGGTCGGGGTAGCATCGGCGCCTATACTGGGCACCGATTATGCATTTACAGCCACATTCAGTACCGGCTTCTCCGGGTTTGGCCTATCCGATGCCCCTCCGGGCGCTCCGTTGCCTGTAACGCTGGTGAGTTTCGATGGTAAAAACACATCGGAAGGCAATGTGCTCCAATGGACAACCAGCTCGGAAAGCCGCAACGATTATTTCGCTATTGAGGAAAGTAGCAATGGCAAAAACTTCATCGAAACCGGACGTGTGAAGGGCATCGGCGATGCGTCTGTTGCGAATCATTACAGCTTCACGGACGTGGATTTCAATAAGGGCATTACCTATTATCGCCTCAAACAGGTAGATTTTGACGGCAAGTACGCATACAGCCGCATGATTGCGATCGATGCGCCGTCGGCGGGGCACCTCCGCTTCTACCCTAACCCGGTACAGTCGGCGCTTAGCATCGAGCTGCCCAACCTGCAAGGTAACTGGGTGAATGCACGGGTGATCAACGCCTCGGGACAGGAGGTACTTGTGAAGGAGAAAGCTGTCATTCAAAATGGCAGGTTGCACCTCCAATTGGGCAAATTACCGTCGGGAATTTACCAGGTACTGCTCACCAACGACGCGGTCAATTACCGGTTGTCGGTGTTCAAACCCTGACGGGGTTAATAAACCTCGTCCATCACTTTCGTCAGCCAGTCGGCAAGTTCCGCGGCATTGGCGTCCTGGTTTTGGATGATGACATTACCTGTTTGCCGGAGCAATACGGCGGTGTAGGTTTTCTGGTCGGCATTATAAGTGTAGCTGTAAAGGCGCACAAGACCGAGATCTGCACCGCCATTGGCCGGCTTCGAGAAGCTGTCGCTATTGACTTTGCGGGAGATTGCGATGTACTTGTCGAGCTCGCTGGCGGCAATTTGGGTTGAAGAAACGGTTGTCTGGCCTATATTGGCGTCCATATTTTCCTTTGAAAGCGTCAAGGCGCCGTCAATATCTTTCCAGCTGGCGGGCTTATCGTAAGTTCTCACCAGCCCCTGTTTGTCGATCAGAAAACCTTTAAACTGGTTACCCCAGGCCTGGTTGGTATAGTGTACTTCAAAATAAATCTCCTGCTCGCCGGTCAATGCCACATCGTCGGAACATGAAACAAACAGCAACGCCCACGTGCTGAAAACCAAGATCGGGATAATAGATAGCGCTTTCATCTTTCAAATAGCTGAATGACCTAAAATTAATCATTTTACACCGAACAAAAATGCCCCGCCAGATGACGGGGCATTTTTTGTGTATCGGTTGAACGGTACCCGCTATTCCGGATTCTGCACCAGTGAAGGGTTTAGTACCGTTTCCGCTTCCGGAAAGAAATGCACCACCCGTGGGTGCGTATACGGAATCTCCTGCTTCACAGCGCCCGCGAGCAAATGCGTACCCGGGTAGTTGCGCTCCATGGTCCGCTTGTTGCGGAAAACATCATGTTTCCGCAAGCCTTCCCAGGCAAATTCGAGGTGCGATTCTTCGAGCACCACATCCAGCACGCTGGCATAGCCCATCATATTGGCGGCGGAGAAAAGCTCGGTTCCCGATAAACCGGCCCGTTTGCGGATCAGGTTCACGTCTTCCAGCACTTCCGCATTTTTACCCAGCTTGGCATTCGCTTCCGCACGGATCAGGTACATTTCGGCCAAACGGAAAAATACCGGCGAGCTCAGCATCGGATAACCTTCCTGGTACGAGAATTTGCTGATGTAATACTTCGGATAGCCGTTACGGGTAGCCAGCACCTTGTTCCCGGCAGCGTCGGTCTTGATAGAGCCGTCCGCATTCTTCTCATAAACCGGAATAATGTAATCCCGACGCCTGTCGTTCGGGAACTTGTCGATAAGCTTGCGGTATTTCTCCGAAGCATACATTTCACCCCAGCCTTCACCGTCCGACAAATACATGGCGCCGATCGCCGAATAGCCTCGGTTGTCCTTCACCGTATGGCGAACGGCAAAAATCGTCTCCGTGTTCGATTCGGGCACGGTGGTGTAGTATTTAGGCAAATTGGCCGTCGCAACGAGCGCATAGCGGTTCGAACTGATCACCTTGTTGGCATACTCGATCGCCTTCTCGTTGTTTTCCATATACAGGTAAACGCGGCTCAGCATCGCGTAGGCCACTTCTTTGGAAGCAAAGTTGTTGTTCTTCGCGACGGTCATCAGGCTAATCGATTTTTCGAGGTCCTGGATCACGGCCGCATATACTTCCTTCACCGTCCCGCGGGTTGGCTTCTGAGCGGGCTGCTCGGTGGATTTCACCACGATCACGCCCGGTGACGCGCCTGCGTCGGGGGCATACGGGCGTGCGAACACATTGGCAAGGTGGAAATGCAGCAATGCCCGCAGGAAATAGTTCTCCCCCAAAACCTGATCGAGCTCCGCCGATTGCCCTTCCTTCAAAAGTCCGATAATCACATTGGTGCCATAAACGGCCTGGTACGACTTGGTATAAAAGTTCGTGGCCAATGCACTGGTTTTGATATGATTGTAATTGTATGAAAAATACAGCGGGTCGGACGTGGTACCGCTCAGCGAGACATTGTCCGAGGGGAATTCCGACATCATATGGTACGAACGGATGTAGTTTCCGTCCTTCAAAATGGCGTAGTTTCCGAGGGTAGCCGCTTTAAGGCCTTCGGGCGTATTCACGACCTGCGTCGAAGTGAGGCCGTCGTAAGGCGTAATGGTGAGCTCCTCGGAGCAACCGGTCAGCAGCACACCGCCCAACATGGCGGCCAATGCGGTTGATTTGATATGACGTTTCATCGTAATGGCTTAGAAATTAAGGTTTACACCGAACATGAGCTTCTTGCTGCTCGGATAACGCGAGCTATTGGTACCATTGCTGAGATCGACCTCCGGATCGACGCCCGAAAACTTGGTCCAGGTAATGAGGTTATCGCCGCTGGCAAACACCGACAACCCGCTGATATGCAGCCGCTCGGTGAACACTTTGGGGATTTCGTAACTCAGGCGCACGTTACGCAAGCGAAGGTAGCTGCCGTCTTCGAGGTACCGCGACGACGTTTTGTTCGAATTCTTGTTGCCATTCACCACCGCCTTGGGGTGCGTGGCAACGTCGCCTTCTTTCTCCCAACGTGTCCATCCGTCCTGCAAACGCATTTTGTTGTAGGTAGGATACGCGCCGTCGTCGTCAAACAGCTCCCGGTTGTAGATGTACACCTTGTTACCCGACACGAACGTGAAGAATGCAGAAAGCGTCACGCCGCCGTATTTGAATGTGTTGGTAATACCTCCCGTAAACTTCGGATTTCTTGAACCCACAAAAACACGTGTTGCGCTGTTGTAGACATTGGTCGTCGATTCCTTGATATTACCCGAGGCATCTTTGGTTTGCAGCAGCCACAACGGGTCCCCGTTCGTTGGGTCTACGCCCATCCATTTCCGCATGTACCACGATCCCAGCTCCCGGCCTACCTCGATGCGCTGGTTACCACTCTCGATCGGCTCGTTTTTGTTCAATGCCAGCACTTTGTTACGATTGACAGAGAAATTAAAGCTCGTCTCCCAGTTGAATGCGCCGCGGATGTTTTTCGAAGTAATTTCCAGGTCGATACCGCGGTTACGCACCGATCCGATATTCTGGATCTGGGTCGTAAAACCGGTTGTCGCTTCCAGCGGCACATTCTGCAACACGTCCTTATTGAGGCGATTGTAAAGGTCTATCACGAGGTCGATCCGGTTGAAGAAGCCGATGTTGATACCCGCATCGTAAGTATAAGCTTTTTCCCAGGTCAGGTTAGGATTTGCCTTACGCGCCGGAAAGCCAGCCGGCAGCCCGCCATATTGGGCATTGAAATCGTAAAGATCCTGGGCCACGAAATCGCCGATGTTGGCATTACCCGTCGTCCCGTAGCTCGTGCGTACTTTAAACAAGTGAATTTTGTCTTTCAAAGAACCAAAAAACTCCTCGCTCGAAATATTCCAGGCTGCACCGACGGAATAGAAATTACCATAACGGTTATCCTTGCCGAAACGCGACGAACCGTCGCGGCGGAATGAAACGGTAGCGAAGTACTTGTTATACAGGTCATAATCGACATTGATGAAGGCGGATGCAAATGCATTCTTGGTTTTATAGCCGGTAAGCGACGTCGGGGTAGCGGTTACGTTCAGGATGTCCAGCGAAGGGAAAATACCCTGCCCGGTACCACCCATTCCATCAGTTTTATTGCCCTGGAACTCCGCCCCCAGGATCGCATTGAAGGTGTGCGCGCCAAATGATTTGTTGGCGTTCAGCAGGTTGGAGGTAATGAAGCTACCGGTGTATTCGTAGCTGTTCGAAAGCGAGCCGTTATACGACTTGCCCGTCGGCGTACGCGCATCCACGTTCGACTCTGTGCGGGTGTTAGTCACCGCGTACCGGTTCGAAGTCGAAAAGGTCAGCCAATCAAGGATATTGTATTCCAGTTTTACATCCCCCTGAATACCCGAGCCGCGGTTCTGGTTGAAATTATACTGGTTGTTAAAAAGAAAATTATTACGGTCGCGGCCATACCAGTCGGTCGTGTTGGCATCCACGTACCGGTATGAACCATCAGCACTATACGGGTTATCCCACGGCAGGTTGATATAGCCCTGGTACAAATAGCCCTGGTCGTTCTGGCGGTTATTGAAAAAGGTATTCACACGGGCCGTCAGCTTCACTTTGTCATTAAGGTTGTGCTCAATATTGGCACGGAAGTTGACGTTTTCATAGCCCGTTTTCAGGATCACCCCTTCTTCTTTATAATAGTTCGCCCCGAAATGAAAACGTGTGCGATCGTTTCCGCCCGACATCGACAATGCGTGGTTATGCGTGATACCGGTGCGAAACGTTTTGTCGAGCCAATCGGTGTTGCCGGGCGTCGCGGGGAGGAAACGGCTCTGGTAACCTGCGTAAGCCGTCGGAAAATTGTTGGCTGTCAGGTATGCATTAATCTGCGCGTCGGTCGGGTTCGGCGTGGTGGCGCTAAGCTGGGCGATGTAGTTGGCGCGTTTCGCATCATAGTCGTTCTGGTACATCTTGTTGGTGAAGTCATAAAGTTCCTGACCATTCATGACTTCAAAATTGCCGCGCAATACCTTGCTGAAACCCACCGAGCCGTTGTAGTTGATCTGCGTTTTGCCCGATTTGCCGGTCTTGGTCGTAATCACGACCACCCCGTTGGAGGCGCGCGAACCGTACAAACCGGTAGCTGCCGCATCTTTCAGAATGGAGATCGAGGCAATATCGTTGGGGTTCGCGGTACCGCCGATCAGCCCGTCGATGACGTACAGCGGTTCGGCGCCGGCTGTAATGGAACCCGTCCCGCGTACGCGTACGCTCGGCTCCGTGCCCGGCGCACCGCTCGCACTCGACACCACTACGCCTGCCACGCGGCCTTGCAGCATGGTGGCGGTATTGTTGCTGGTGACCGTTTGCAGCTCCGAGCCCTTGATCACCGATACGGAACTCACCAGTTCCGATTTCGACCGGCTCGAATAACCCGTCACAATCACCTCGTCGAGGCTGGAAACATCTTCCACCAGCGTGATATCGATCACCGAGCGGTTCTGCACCGGAATGCTCTGACTTTTAAAACCGATAAAACTGGCCACGAGCACATCATTGGGACTATTGGAATGGAGGGTGAATTGCCCGTCCACGTCGGTCTGCGTTCCGACCGTGGTTCCCTGAATCACGATGTTGACACCCGTAAGCGGTACGCCCTTGCTGTCAACCACCTTTCCCTTCACGGGACCGGCATTCAACCGGGCCGCGTAAGGTGTAATCCGCCCCAGCGGCCGCGCGCCGGAATCCAGCGGGATCATCAGCGGCATGGCGAGCCCGGCCATGGCGGCTGTCCGAAACAGAATTTGGGTAAATCTCGGTTTCATAGATTTAAGAATTGGTTAAAGAGTTATGAGTAGAATAAATTCGTTAGAATTCTAACCACACCAAAATTAACCGTGTAACCGAGATTAACAAGAAAAAATACTAAAATGTGTCCGCACACACCGGCACTTTCGCCATTCAAACTAGTCTTTTACATTCCTGGATCAACACCAGAATTTGTTTTACAAAATGCCGGCAAAAAAAATGGGCTGGAAAATCCAGCCCATTTCAACTATAAAAACATAAAAACAATATGGCGCGGCCAGGTAAACTTGGTTTACTCGACGGCGATATATTTGCCGGAGCAGGCCTCAATGCAGCCATAACCGAGCGTCAGCTTGCTCGTCGACAAATCCGAATAATACCAGATATGCGACGGCGCGGTTTTATCGATCGGGATTAGTTCAATCCGCTTGTCGTCGAGCACTTTGTATGCATTAAACAAAGGTACCGAAGATTGTCCCTGCGCCTTTTTCTCTACAAATTCTCCATTTTCCTTAAACTCGATGATGTGCGCGACGTCGTCGGTCACTGCCTGGTAGGTTCCGCTGCCGTCACCCGGATCGGCGAGGTATTCGACGATCTTCCACTTGCCGACCAGGCCGTTGTTTTCTTTCATGGCTCTTTTGGCCCCGTCGTCGACCGGATCGGCGGTATCATTCTTGCAGGCGACTATTACCGTCCAGAGGAGCATCAGCGAAAGGAGTAAGCGGGTAGTTTTCATGGGCTAAGAAATAAATTGGTTTCGGTTACATAGATTCAGCCTATTCTCCTTTCGTTGGAAAAGCCGGAAAATTTTGTAACCCAAACCATGCATTTCTCCCGGTCGCTACCTACGGATCGTCCGGAACGTCAGATTGATCCGCGGGCCATTCTGCGTTTTCGATTTCGGGATGCGATGCTCCCAGGTATGCTGCAAATCCCCCTTCATGATCAATAGCGAGCCGTTTTCCAGCGTCAGGCCATATTTTCTGGAATGGTCGGGCCGGTATCGGAACTCGAAACGCCGCTCTTGTCCCAGGCTTACCGACGCAATCACGGGATTGCGGCCGAGTTCATCCTCGTTGTCTCCGTGCCACGCCACGGAATCGTTGCCATCGCGGTAATAATTGAGCAATACGCTGTTGAATGCAAAACCCGTCTTCTGCTCGATCCGCTGTTTGAGATTGGCGAGTTCGGGCGTCCACGCATACGGCTCAAACCGTGTGCCGGAGAACGTATACGATTTATCGGTATCGCCGTACCAGGCCATCAGCCTCGGGGCGGTCACTTCTTTACCGTACATTTGCATGACCTGCTGGCGCCACGGCACTTCCGCGACCCACCGGCGCATTAACCCGGTGCATTCTGTCACCGGAACGAAACCGGGATAGTATTCGAGCAGATCCTCGGGGAATTGGAGCGCCTCCTCAGCGCCGAACAGACTTAGTTGTTTCATCAAGTTTGCTGATCAGTGTTTGAGAACCATAACAACAAGCTATACAAAAAAGTCTAAGGACAGCGCATTAAACCTGCTCTTCCGGCACCGGCCGGGCCACTACATCGCCCTGTTCCACCCATTGCACCTTCACGTTTTGCACTTCCGCCTGAGTGGCCAGTTCGGCCTCCATCTGCGGGAACTGATGATACATGCCCTCCTTGTGAAAGCCATAATGAATGGGTACCAACACATCGGCATGCAGCAGGCGTGTCACCGTAATCGCCTGGACGGGCGTAAGCGTAATGGGTACAGGGCTGGGTTCCACGCGCGGAATGTTCACCACCGCTCCGTTCACGGGCAGGAACACGGCATCGAAATGCTGCCAGGTTTTGCCCAGCTGCCAGAACTGGTTATGCCACATCGTATCGCCCCCGTGCAGAATGCGCTGACCATCCGCCTCGATCACCCATGAAACCTGCTTGTCGCCGACACCGTCCATTGCAAACACGGCTGTGACCGTGAAGTTTCCGATTTGCTGCGGCGTATTCAGCGCCAGTGCCAGTGGTGAGAAACCGTCGTTGGTTACCTCGGCGGCGATTTGCTCGGAAACGACGAAGCGGCCTTCCGGTTTCAATACGGCGCGTATCGCGCCGGGGTCGTAGTGATCCGAATGCAAATGCGTGATCAGCACCACATCCGCGGCCGTATCTCCTACAAATTCAAACGGTTCTTTCGGCCCGATGGATGCGCCGCGTTGGTAATTCTGTACGGCATCTATGAGTAATATCTGGCCATTGGATTCCACTTTCAGGCCTGCCCAGGATAATCTTTGAAGTTTCATGTGCTGTTGTTTTTAGTACATGACAAAAGTATTGGTTTTAGATATATGAGAAAAATGATTTATTTTTATCAAATCAATGAACGATACTCATGTCATGCTAACGCTGCAACACCTCTATATTATTGAGAAAATCACGAGCGAAGGATCGGTGACCAAAGCCGCCGAGAAACTGAACCTCACCCAATCGGCCCTGAGCCACCAGATCCGCGACCTGGAAGCGGCCAGCGGCATAAAGCTCTTCAACAGGATCGGGAAGAAGCTTGTACTGAACGAAGCCGGCCAGCGTGTGGTGACCAGCTCTCAGAAAGTGCTGCCGGTGATCCGCGAACTGGAAGCGGAACTGAAAGAAATGCGCGAAGGAAAGAAACAAACGATCCGCATCAGCACCGAATGCTACACCTGCTACCACTGGCTGCCACGGCTGCTCACCGGTTTTCACCAGGAATATCCCGGCACCGACATCCAGATCATTGCCGAAGCGACCCGCCGCCCGATGGAGTACCTCGAAGCCGGAAAGCTCGAACTGGCATTGGTAAACGGGACCAACAACAATAGCAGCCTGCATTTCGAACCGCTTTTCGAGGACCGGATGGTGGCATTACTTTCGGATAAGCACCCGCTGGCAGTACGCAATATGCCGCTCGAATTTTCGGATATGCATTCTGAAACATTGGTTGCATTCCAGATCAGCAGCCATAGCAACCTGCTTTCACCCGACCTGGTTTCCAGTCTTTCTCCCCAAAAAATCATCTACATCCCGATGACCGAAGCCATTGTGGAAATGGTCAGGTTTGGCATGGGTATTACCGTCATGGCCGAATGGGCTGCCCGCCAGTATCTGAGCACCGGCGGACTTATGACCCTGCCCTTTCGTTCGGAGGTCGGTACACGTCACTGGTACGCATGCACGCATAAGAACCGTAGCGACGCGCTGAGCGGGCTGGTGAGCATGATACAATCGGCCTTGCTCGGAACCGAAAACCCGGTGCTGGCCTGAGGTCAGGGCATTTCATAACCTGTAATGCCCTGTTTTCTCAACTTTTTCATGAGCAGGTTACGGCCGCGCAGGAGCTGGGAGCGTGAGGTACTGTCGGTAATGGAAAGCGCCCTGGCAATTTCGATGTGGGAATAGCCGTCGATCAGGCTCAGGCTGATGATCCGCTTGTAACCCTCCGGCAACTGTGCGATCATTTCGTCGACGATCCCGACACCCAGCCGGTCGATCATACAGGTGTGATCATTGGATTCAAAATCGAGCGGCGACATGTCCATCGAGTGGTTTTTTGCTTCTTTTTTCGTGACACGGTGGTAATAATTAATGGCCGTCCGGGTCACTACTGCACGCATCCAGGATTCGGTCGACTCGATGTTCTGTACCTCATTGAGATGCCTGAAAATCTTCACAAATGATTCCTGGTAGATATCCTCCGCCTCCATGCGCGTCCGGGCAAAACGCACACAGATGCGCATGAGCTCGGTGCGGAAGCGGTTATAGAAGATTGTCTGCGCGCGCTGGTCGTTTTGCTGGCAAGCCCTGACGAGGTCGGTCAGCGTGCGGTAATTCTTTTTGGTTGATGCTTTCATGAGCTGTAAAGGAAGTTGGGTAGTGACAAACTGGTAATCGATGTCTGTTTATACCGCCCGGCGTCCGACCTTATCAGCAGATAGCAGGAATTTTAAAAAATAGAAAGGCCGGAAGCAAAAACGCTGCTTCCGGCCTCTGTACTTCATTCATTTACTTAAAATTTATAGGCCACGCTTAACGTCGAGTTCCTCGGCTTCTGCGGGTTCACCGACCAGTACCCAATATAGTACTGCTTATCGGTAATATTATTGACATTCACTGAAATACGAAAATGACTGGCATTGTAAAACACGCTGGCATTCAGCAGCGTATAGCCCGGCAGGATGAATACGCCGGTCTTGCTGTTATCGATTACCTTGTATTCTCCGGCATAATTTCCGCCGATACCGAAGCCGGCGTTTTTCAGTGTGCCGCTGCTGATGCGATAGGTGGCCCAGAAGTTGGCGAGGTTCTGCGGCCCTTGCCCGCCGATGGCACGGCCCGGCTCGCTGTAAAAGTCTTCCGGGTCGCCCGAGATCACCTTGGTTTTGTTGTGACTGAAACCGGCGATCAGGTTCAGGCCGGTAAGCGGGTTCGCCACGATGTCGAGTTCGAAACCTTTGCTTCCTACTTTTCCGCCTTGGGTATAGTCGAGAATATTGGCCGGATTCGTCATCACGCGATCGGACACCTTGATGTCGTACACCGAGAGTGTAGCAGCCAACTTGTCGGAAAACAGGTTGGTTTTAATACCATACTCCCATTGATCGGCATGTTCGGGCCGGAACGATTTGACCCGTGGATTCGCGCCGTCGGCATCGGTAACCCTGCGCGGCGCGACATTGATGAATGCATTCATGTAATTCGCAAAAAGCGAAACTTTGTCTATCACCGGTTGGTACACGATCCCGAACTTCGGCGACAGCGCCCATTGGTCGTAGTCGTCATCGGAAGTGGTCCGGTCGCCCTTTGAATCAAAACGATCGGCACGCAAGCTGATCATCGCGCTCAGTTTCGGGGTCAGATTCAGGACATTGGAAGCATAAAAACCCAGGGACGAGTTGCTGATATTGCTCGCTCCGCCTTCGGTGCCTGCCAGCAGGTTATCTACCGACGCCTGTGTGAGATACACCGGTGCAAGCGTGTCGCCCGAATAGGGATCGACATAATTCACATCCCCCTGCGGCGTTACATTACGTGCCCGGCCCCAGCCGGAGCCATTATCGATCACATTCCTTTTGAAATAATCCACCCCTACCAAAAGGCGGTTCCGCATGTTACCGAGCTTAAAATCGCCATTGAAATTCTGCTGGATATCGGTGGTATTGGTCGTCTGCTGCTCGTTGTGAAAGTATTGGCTGAACCAGTTATCCCCCGAAACATCGTCCCAGATGTAGGTGTAAATACCATTCGATTTCACTGTTCCTCTCGAAAACACGGTCTGCGAGGTCCATTGATTCGAGAGCTTGTAAACCGCCTGCGCCTGCAAGTTGAAGCGCGGGTTACGGATCGACAGATCATTGGAAGTAAACGACAGGCGCGGATCCAGGTTCAATTCCGCGAGGTTCCTGAATGGCAACGGGCTCGAACGGTCGGAATGGAAGAATACCGGCGCCACGGCCCTTTCTTCTTGGAGGATTTCGGTCAGGAAATGGAATGTCAGCCTGTCGTTCACCTCATACATCAGCGCAGGCGCGATGAAAAACGACTTCTTGAACCCTGCATCCTGGAAACTGTTTTCGGAGTGGTAGGCGGTGTTGACGCGTAATGCGATCTTGTCGGTCTTACTGAGGGGCGTGTTAATGTCGGCGGCAACCCGGTTCAGCCCGAAGCTTCCCGCATTATAACCGATTTCGCCGCCAAACTGATGGTAGGGCTTCTTGGTGATGGTGTTGATGATGCCGCCATACCCATAAAACGAGCCGCCGAACAATGTGCTCGAAGGCCCTTTAATCACCTGGATCTCCTCGACATTGGAAGGATCGAGGTTCCCGCTGGTGATACCCGGAAGGCCGTTGTAGAGCAATGGTTGTGCTTCGAAGCCACGCAGTGCAAAATAGGCAGCGCCGTCTCCTCCCCTGCCCGTCGATTCCCAGGTACGCGAAATGCCCGGCACATTACGCAGGGCGTCGTCGTAGCTGGTAATGCCCTGCTGCTTCATGATTTCCGAGGAAACTGTGCTATAAACCTGCGGGTTTTCCAGCTTTTTCAGCGGTATTTTGGCCACGATTACATTCTCGCGGTTCAGGTTTCGGGCCGATACGATCACCTCCTGCAACTGTGAAGAATTTTCTTTCAGTGTAAAATCCAGCGAGATAATGCCACCGGCCGTCACCTCGACCGTCTGTTCCTGTTTTTCCAGGCCAATAAACGACGCTACCAGCCTGTGCAATCCGGGGTGAATATTCCTGATCTGGTACTTACCATTGCGGTCGGTTAATGCGCCCTTGGTCGTACCTTTCACATTGACGGCTACGAGCTCCACCGGCTCGCCGTCGGACGTACGCACCGATCCGCTGATGGTACCGCTTTGTGCAGATGCCCTTGCAGCAGCAAAACAGAAGGTTAATGCGAGTAGAAATAGCTTTTTTGTCATAGCATAAGTTTAGATTTCGCACAAACATATTATTTAAACTAAATCTAAACAACAAAAAATGACAAAGAAAAACCCTGTCCGTTTCGCGTATCAGGGCTGTATCGTGGCTCGCTCTATTTGAGCTTACCCGAATTCACATAAAAATCAGACAAAAGCGCCAGGAACTCGTCCTTACGCCGCCGCGACACTTCGATTTCGGTGTTATCGCTCATCCACACCTGGCCACCGTCGCCTTTGACGTACCGTTTGATGTGTTCGAGGTTAATGATGTTGGATTGATGTACGCGGAAGAAATAGTAGTTATCCAGGATCTCCTCATACTCTTTCAAAAGCCGCGAAACGACTATCGAAGGGCCTTTCACCAGGTGGAATTTGGTGTAGGAGCCCAGCGATTCGCACTGGATAATGTCGGTCATTTGTACGAAATGAATGCCTTCCGCGGTTGGCAGCGCGATGCGCTGGTTGTCGTTGCGCTTCCGCTCGATGAGCCTTGGCGTACGAACGGGATCCAGCTGCTCCTGTAAAATCTGAAGCTGCTCGGGGTTTACACTGCCTACCCGGTCCCGGAACTTCTCAACGGCCGTTTGCAGCTCGTCCGGATCAATGGGTTTGAGCAAATAGTCGATGGCACTGAAACGGAACGCTCGAATGGCATATTCCTGGTAGGCCGTCGTGAATATGACCCCAAAATCGATCTTTTCAAAGCTGGAAAGCAAGTCGAAACCGCTTTTGCCCGGCATTTGAATGTCCAGGAAAATAAGGTGCGGCCGTATTTTCCAAATCAGCTCGATACCTGCATCGGCGTTCCGCGCCTGCCCGCATACATCGACTTCCGGGCTCACGATCCGGAGCAGATTGGTGAGCGCCTCCCGGGCATTGGTTTCGTCGTCGATGATGACGGCGCGTAATGATGGGTTCATAAACTATACGTTTTCAATCGGAATGATCATTCTTACCAGCGTTCCGGCCGGTTTCTTCTCATTGTCAAAAAGGTCTATCATTTCAATGCGCGCCTGGCCATCTTTCTGCCGCAGTGCCTCGAAAATACCCCGTGTCATTTCCTGCCCTCTCGAAATATGGCCCTCGGTACGCGGTGCAAAATCGCGGCCTACCCCATTGTCCTCGATCGTGCAGACAATGTGACGGTCGCCGAGCCGTGCCTTGATCGTCAACTTCTTTTCCCCTTCTTTGGGCATCAGCCCATGCCAGATCGCATTTTCCACATAAGGCTGCAAAAGCATGGGCGGCAGTTGCGCATCCAGGAGCACGTCATTTTCTTCAATATCAAATGAATAGGTAAACTCATGATTGAACCGGAACGACTCAATCTCGACGTACATCCTCAGCGTGTCAATGATCTTTTCGAACGACAGATACTGATGATTGGAATTCTCCATAATACGTCGCACCAGTTTCGAAAACTTGGAAAGATATTTAGCCCCTTCTACCCCTCGATTCGTAAGCAGGTAGTTCTGAACCGAATTGAGGGAATTGAACAGGAAATGCGGGTTCATTTGCGCTTGCAATGCTTTGAGCCGCCATTCGGTGATCTGATGGTCGAGACGGTTACGCTCCGCGAGCGTGTTTACCCGCCAGCGCATCATCGCAACGATCAGGCCGGCGATCGTCAAGCCTATAAGCACCCTGAAAAACAAAGTGCTGGTGAAATATGGCCGGATCGTAAGCCGGATGACCAACGGCTCCCTGCTTGCGGCGCCCGATGCATTGCTGCTTCGCACACGTAATGTGTAGGAGCGCGCGGGCAGGTTCGAGAATGAAACCGTATGCTCATTACCGAGGTCAATCCATTCGCTATCATACCCTTCCAATTGATAATTGAAACGATTCTGCGAAGCAGGTTCGAAATTCAGCGGCGTAAAACTGAAAGAGACCGTATTCTCATCCGGTTGAAGGACTATTTCTTTCGTCTCCGCCTGAAATACCTTTTTTCCCTTCACTTCCACGGTAGCCAGCACAATCTCCGGCGAACGGACGTTGGCGCTGAGCCGCTTCATATCGAGGACATTCAATGCATTAATATGGCCCAATAGCAGTTCACCAGGCGTATTAAAATAAAAACCCACCGGCGCGTTGCTGCGAAGGCCCTCAATCGTCGTCAGGTAACGAACCGAGCGTGTTTGAGGATCAGCAATGTGGATACCTTCATTGGTACTAAACCACAGCTTGCCATCGGCTGTCTCCGCAATATTGGAACAGTAGGTATCTTTTAAAGTACCGGATTTAAAATCGAACGAATCTCTGATCAAACCGTCGGGTGTGACTCTGGAAACACCGCCCCAACTGGCTACCAGGATGGAACCATCAGGCGCTACCTGAATGGCATTGATGCAGTCACCGCCCAATCGCCGGTTTTTATTGATAGCCAACTCCCGGATATTGGTAAAAACAGCCTTTTTCTCATCAAAAAAGAACAATCCTCTCGAACAGGTAGCAATCCAGATCCTTCCGTCGGGTGTTTCGCGCATCGCTTTGATATAACTCTGATGAACCAGCTTCCTACCCTGCTCCGGCGCCCACAAATGCAGTTCCCGGTTCGTGACGGGATCGAGTACTTTCAGGCCTTCATTCAGGTTGGCGATCCAAAGGCGCCCCTTGCGGTCTATCAGCCCGTCCCGGAAATCGGTATTGCGGAATAGTCCCGTACCCGCCTGCCAGGGTTGAAAACCGTCCGATGCAGCATCTCCCCTGAAAATGCCTTTGTCTGTAAATGCAAAAGCCTTTCCGCCGATGCTTCTGACCTTATCCGCAAATGCCTCCTCCTGTGCATACCCGTGCAGTTTAAACCGGTTGGTTGCCGGCTGCCAATGCAGCACGCCCGAATGCGACAAACCGAGCCAGTAACTGCCTTCCCGCGCCGGCTGGATGCTCGTCACCTGTACGGGCAGGCGCACAACAGACGCGGGTATCGTCACCGTGCGGACGCCGATGTTCCGATAGCGGTATTTAAAAATGCCGTTGCTCGTGCCCATCCACAGAATGCCGTTGGCTACATCGTCATACATATCTTTGATCCGGATACCCTGGTTGTAGAATTCGGGAAGATGGTAGAGCTCGTCCCGCCCGGGATAATACACGCTCACGCCGTCGTTTGTCCCTACAAACAGTGCTTTACCGCCGTTCTCATCCTGCGATTCCCGGACACAGACGACATTGTTTTGTTCAAAACCAGCCTTACGGATTGAAAAACGGTGGTCCGACGGCGAATACTTTACCAACCCGTATTCATAACCTCCAATCCAGAGGTTCCCCGCTGAATCCTGCGAACCACGGCTTAACCGGATCGTGATGCGGTTTTCAGGATAAACTGCGGCGGGCCCCAGCACGCACACGAGCTTGTCGCGCTGCCGGTCGTAATAATACAACCCCAGCTCTGAAACGATCCACAATACACGTTGGCGATCCTCGAAAAAGCTGGCATACTGATAGACGTCGCCCCCTTTGTCCGAAGGCGCAAAAGTGTAACGAAACAGCTTCTTTCGGGCGATGTCGTACCGCTGTACAGAAGTATAATCACAAACCCACATCTGATCGTACGAATCCACCATACCCTGCTCGTGCAGGTCGTTGCCGGTATCTTCGTCGTCGTAATTATTTGCCACCAATGTACTCACTTCCATCGCATTGTGATCAATGCGGGCAATGCCGCGGGTATCCACCGACGTGTATAAATCGCCCCTGGAATCCGTCGACACGCCTGAGCAATAGCCAAGCTGCAAACTATCCAGCCGCAGGAACGAATAACCGTCGTAACGGCAGAGGTTCCGCCCCGTGCCAATCCAGAGAAACCCGCGGTGGTCCTTATTGATACACCAGATGTCGTTCGACGGCAAGCCCTCCTTGGTCGTGAGGTGTTCGAGCGAAAGGACGGGCATCTGGGCGCAGACATTCGCGCCAAGCAGAAAAACGAGCTTTAAAACAACGACAATCCGCATTCGGGTCAAAGAAAGCTGGGCCAATAATATCTTTAAGCGAAAGCGCCGGGCTTCTTACTCTCGCAACTGCGCCACCGTTGCATGCTGCATTGGTCGGTTCGGCGAATGCCCTCTGCTCTCGCCGCGCGCCTGGCTTCTGGCAACTTCGGCATTCATCCGCTCGACATAACACAGCGCGAGCAGGGCCGCAAAGGTAAGATAAGCTAAAAATGTCTTCATAAGTACATGTGTGACCGGCGCTCAAAAGAATACGAGGCTTAACAGGATCATTGCTGCGATCAGCAGCAAGGCAATCCAGTCGAACTCCCGCTCAAAAAATTTCCTGACCGCCCCTTTAACCAACCTCCTCCCCTCTTTTTTTGCCGGGTTACCTCCTCTTTCCATACGCCTGTTGTTGATTTTTGATTGATATGTCCTAAAAATCGCTAGAATCGACACCGGAATGGCCGCAGCTTCAAATCCGGCACCCGTCAACGCATAGCCGGCAGAAAGCACCTGATATCCGGAAACCGGTTCCCCTCCTCATTTTTCCCTGCCCCGTCGTAACCTTGTACAATCAATGAAATCCCTCCTCCCACCCGACCTGAATATTACCGGGATGTGAAATCAAAAAATTTAAATTTTTTTAGGCATTTAAATTTCTAAATCTGAGCCAATTGCGAAATTTCATGCATTTCCGCTCAAAAAATAGTGCTCTCAAAATTTGTTTGATAAAATCCCAATTGTACTTTTGCACCACGATACGGCGCTGCGGCAGACAGATCGAAACGAAAAAAGGCCTGAATGTTAAGTTTTCATCAAGGACAAAGTTTCGAAAGAGTCAGAAAAAGCGCCACTAACATATAGATCGATTCCGTAGCTCAGCTGGTAGAGCAATACACTTTTAATGTATGGGTCCTGGGTTCGAATCCCAGCGGGATCACAGAAGGCACACGAAAGTGTGCCTTTTTTTGTTTAAAATGCATTGATAATCAGCACATTTCACAAAAAGGCAGGTCAGTCTGAATCATAACGAACCAATCCATTCGGTCACCTATTCGGTCACCTGTTGGATTCGGTAAATTAGGTGACCGAATCAGATGTTTGATTGAGGCGGTTTTGATTTAGGGTTCTCCACGGACACAATTACCAACCTTAAAATGTGCGAGCATGAAGTTCAAACAAAATCTGTCATTGCTATTCTGGCTGTACCGGGGCAAGGCCTCCAAAGACGGAAAAGCACCCATCTATGTCAGGATTACCATCGACGGAACCGACACGGACATTTCTCTTGGCAAAAAGATCCATCCCGACTTCTGGAACAGCGATACCAAGCTGGTGACCGCTACGCAGCGGAAGCCAAGATGATCAACTTGAAAATCGTTCAGGCGCAGGCTGAGATCGAGAAGCATTTCCTGGTACTGCAATCCCAGGTTAACCATGTAACACCTGCAATGCTAAAAAACGCCTATCTAGGCTTGCCGTTGTCTCATTCCAAAGCAAAGCCCGAGAAGGCCGCAGGGCTAAGCCAAACGCTATTAGCTGCCTTCGATGAATTCATCGCTATTTTCGAAAAGAAAGCCAAGAAAGGAATCCGCTCGGAAGGGACGCTTCGCCACTGGCGCTCGACCAAACGGAAGGTGGAAGCATTTATCCGCTTCCGGTATCAGCGGAAGGATATCGAAATGATCGATATCGATCAGTGTTTTGCCGAAGAGTTTTACGATTATTTAACCCTTCACCTGGATGAGCCGCTTTCCGAGGTCACAGCCAAGAAGCTGGTGAAATGGACAAGGCAGATCGTCAAAATAGGCGTCAAAAAGAAAGTAATTGCCGCAAACCCTTTGGAAGGATTTGTTTGCTCGGGCGGAAACAAAGAAGTAATGCCATTGGAGCTATTTGAAGTGGAGGCTATCCATAAAAAAGAAATAGACATTGATCGGATCAGTGAAGTGCGGGATGCCTTCATTTTCCAATGCTTTACGGGATTTGCCTACCAGGATATGTACAACCTTTCGCCTGAGAATGTTGTGAAAGTTGGTAGATCGGGCGAAAAATGGCTGATCAAAGACAGAGGCAAGACTGAGGTGACCGAAATGGTGCCGATTCTTCCGGTTGTGCAGGAGCTGATCGACAAATACAAGAACCATCCCTATTGCAAAGTCAATAACCGGCTGATACCGGTCAACAGTAATTTCCGGTACAATGTCTACCTAAAAGAACTTGCGGTGATTTGTGGGATAAAGAGGCCGCTTAATACGCACCTTGCCCGTCATACGTTCGCGGACATGATGCTCAACAATGGCGTGCCCTTGGAAGATGTCGGTAAAATGCTTGGACATCAGAACATTCGTACGACCCAGCGCTATGCTCGGGTGAGGAAGCAGCGGATTAGTGATCATATGGCCTTTTTAAAGCAGAAGTTGTTCACGGATTCTGGAAAATTGAGGTCAGTGATGTAGAAATAAGAAAGCTACCGACTGGTCCACGGTAGCTTTCCTGTCCTACCAATTCAAAGAATCTGATCATCGGCCGCCGCGGGAAGTGCGGCGGAATGTGGATCGGCGGCCACTATTCGTCAGCGTGGCTACCGAGTGTTGGTCTGCCTTTATCTTTTCACATTTCAAGTATCTATCATTCAGGGAGACTATAAAGCGATGCCCAAAAGTCCACCATCAATCCCATTAAACAATTTGGTGGCAAATTTAACTCAGACATTATTGTCGAAAATATTGCCTCTAAGTTCAATACCGATTTAATAGCCGCTTTCGACGTAGGTTTGCGTCCAGAAACAAAATTAAGCAAGTGGTTCGCTTAATCCCCTTTTTGTTGCAGAGAGTTTACCGGAGGCGATTGTCTGGAAGAGATTTTGAACTGTCACCCTTAGACTATCTTGGTTGCAATAATATTCTTCTATTATGCCGAATGTGTGGTAATTAGAAATATTGAAGCCATCTTCGATATCATTGTACCAAACAACGTTTGTACCGCAAACTGCAACGGCCCAGAAGCCGTTTCCTTCGTTTCCATAGGCTTCTTCGATCCATTTAACTGGATCAATTTTTATAAGCTTCCAAAAATTTGAAAGTTCTTCCTCCCATCCCGATGTGAGCAGCAGACACTCCAGCTCAGCCAGCGATATTGGTTTCCATTTTGACATATCCTTATGTAGGTTCAACCTTTAATGGCAAGATGTGAAAATTGCAAGTAACCTGCAATCAGGCTGGCCAAGTGATAACCCATCGATTGGTAGACCAATGGTTTTGACGATAGTATCTCAACGGCCACGAATGCTTTGACAGGAAAAAGTAGATCAAAACTTGATCCGGGTTTACCGGCATCACTCATTTGGTTACGCTGTCAGATATCGTCCAAAAGAGAGCCAAATACTAAGGAACAGTAGAAAGACTATTCCTAGCCGCATAAGATTAAGTTGCAGGGGAGTTAACCTATAAAAAAGCTTTCTCCTGCGCTCTCCAAGCTTTATTCGACAGAAACAGGCGGAAATTGATGATCCATAATACGGCCAAAAAGCCAATGCCCAACGTCAGACCTTTACTTGAATCTGGTATGCTGTATTGAATTAAGTAGGGCATTAGCAGTCCCCCCAAAATTCCTACTTATATAACCAGGAGTATTCCAACCGCCCTGATCTCCCGAAGATCGTCAAACGAATACCCCAGCAAGTCCTTTATTGTCAGAAATAAGTAGATGTATACTCGTTGAATTTGATGCATACAAGATATAAGATTAGAAAAAGCCTCCTATTCTGTCAGATTAGTAGGCCATTTGGATAATTGTTAGTTTCTATTCCAGATCCATTGCCAGGCCAGTCGCTTCCAGTCTTGAATGACTTTCCCAGTCGCTGCACGCCAGTATCGTCGTGAGTAATGCCGATAGAATTCACTGGCCGCCTCTTTACTCATCTTACATTGAAGAAAGTAAATGTCCACATGGCTTGGATCGGGTGGTATATCACAGCCACGCCCAGAGGTTTGATTCGCGGAATTCATGCCTTTCCGATCAATGTTGGAGTTCTAGCTTTTTGAATCATAGCTTCAATGTCTTCCCTGTCGTAATAGATTACCCCTCCCAATCTAACAAATGCGAGCTGACGACTAGCTCTGAGGGCTAGCAACTTGCCTGGTGAAATATTAAGCAGTTTTCTAACCTCAGACGATTTGAGCCATTTCTTTGCAGTATCCGGCGAAGATTCCCTCGTTCTGGTAATCG
Organism: Dyadobacter sp.; assembly: GCF_017744695.1. Classification (GTDB taxonomy): domain Bacteria; phylum Bacteroidota; class Bacteroidia; order Cytophagales; family Spirosomataceae; genus Dyadobacter. Next base: position 16,461 of record NZ_JAGIAS010000002.1, on the reverse strand, counting down.
CTGCCAATAGCTCGTCCCGAACGCTTCTCAGGTCTGCAAGCGTGACTAATTGATCTAGCGACAGGCTGCTTTTGGCCTCGTCCCTTCCCCTCATCCTTTCCATTGTTTTTTGTTTTAGCATTGCCAACAAAGCAAAGCTAAGATTCGCTATGTGTGATTCCTAAACCCATTCGATTTTCAAATAGGTAAAGCTGTTCTGGATTGTTGACTTTGCTTAAATCCGAGCATCTTACCTGCATTACCGCTACATCGCAATTAACACAAATGGATACGGGTGCGTAATGTTTAGCGGCGACTGTATTTTTTGTCACTGAAATTAAACCCAGTCGGTATTCAACGATAAAGCTTCACACCATGGACATCTTCCAGATTGCGATAGGGTTGATAATATTGACAACACCCGTTTGCTTTGCTGAGCGACCGGTAGATTGCTCATATGAAGTGTTATCAGAAAAGGAGTATGGGGAGTATCACTCAGCGATCGGCTATGCGGAAGACCTAATTGCAGCGGAAAAATGGGAGGATGCAGTACTGGTGTACAAGCAGCTATTTGAGCGATACGACTTTGTTTTTCTTCGCGATTGCAAAATAGCTGCTCAAGTCGCTGCGTATGCCTATAAAAATGATGACGCGATCGCTTTTGTCAAAGAGGGAATCAAAAATGGCTGGGCATTGAAGTCTGTTCGAAAACACAAGATCCTGAAAAGCCAAATTCATCCCTCAAAATGGCTTGAAATAACCGCGGTTTCCGACTCGCTTAGCGACATCTTCAAGTCACGTTTGGATCCAGTAACAAGATATGTTATCAAGAAAATGTACCACAGAGATCAGCGAATGGCTTTGGGTGCATTGCTCACTTTCAGCTCTAACGGGCAAGATCGGTATGCAAAAAAGAAATTTGCCCCACATAGCGAGAAGCAACTTGGAAAGCTGGGCATCATCATCGACTCACTGGGTTATCCAGGGGAGAAATTGATTGGTAACGAATCATGGGCCTCAATTATCCTGCTCCACCATAACTCTATAAGCCAGAATTATGTTTTACAGGATTCGCTATACCCCAGGTTGAGGCCCACATTGCTATTAGCCTTGCAACAGGGGCAAATACACCCTTACCGATTTGCATTGATTCAGGATTGGTACGTTGCCGTGAAAAGCGCCCATACTCAAACTGCCTACGGGTGTTTGCAAATCGAACTTACCCGAGATCAATTGACTCATGTAAATAAACTAAGAAAGGAAATCGGTCTTCACAGTATCGAAACCAGAAACAGATTAATAAAGCTTCAAAAGCGGACGGGAATCGATTTTAATTTGTCAGAAGGGCAACAGGCCCTGGCAGAAACGCGAATACTGAATTAACAGGTTTGTGATCAGAATTTCTCAGAATTCCAGTTTGCGTTTACGCCTGTTTTATGCGGTGCCGATGTACACCAAGATTTCTGAATTTCAAATCCGTAACAAGTCTTACGCAGTTGTAACTATTTATGTGCGAAACGTTTACAAGCCCAGTTTCCGTCTTTTTCCCTGTCTTTGAGATCTTTCTAAGCCCAACGCTTCCTTGAAATGCGCCACTTCCTCCTGCTGCGCATTACGCTTTGCCATGAGCGATAGCACCTCGTCCACCTTTTTCTGAAAGTACACAGTCATTTCCTCTGACCAGGAACGATCAATCTCGGCTTGGTAAGCAGAAAATATGTTTGGCGGATTGATCGCAACACAAATTACACCTTCGGTTGCCCCGTGTTCGTCAGCAGCCATGCGCCTTGCGTACAAACTAATGTTGTCGAATAAGGGTGTCTGGACGATACTTGTAATGGTCTTTGGGATCGATTCAAACCTGATGTCATGCGAAATTTGAGATACATGGCGGCCGGTCCCAAAATTTGCAACACTGTGTTCGTATCGGAGGTAGGTACCCAGAAGACTGAGCTTAGGATTAACTGCAAGGAGCATTATGTCCACCTGGTAGCCAGCCTCTTTGAAAGAATGGATTGTCTGGTTTAGTCTGCTGCGGGAGGAAAAGGTTGTTTCCAAAATAAAGTCAAACTTGTTGTCGAGGCAATGCTTGACCAATGAGTCATTCCAGCGTTGGGCCAACTGGACGGTGATATCCGGGTAAAAGCCAGGATAGTCCTTTTTTATTTCAGACGCCAGAGGATGGTAATCGCGAAAATTGTCGGCGTTGCAGATCACCGCGTTACGATTCAATTGCAATTCAGCTTCCTTCTGAAGCTCTGTCTTGCCCGCACCGGGCTGAGCACCCAGGATAACAACTGTTGGTTTCGACGATGTTGCTTTTTTGTAGGTAGTATCCCGAATGATGTCCAGAAGAATTTCCTGATAATCGGGCTCAGATAGCTGATACTTCGCGATCAGCTCCTGTAACAACGGAATCTCCGCTCGATTCATGCAGCGCTATTAATCGCATTCAATTTGGGACCATATTGGCCGATAATCGCTTCCATCCTGCCGATACTTTTGAAATTTTCAGGGTCTGAGTTGATGGTATGGACTTCCTCAAATAGCTCTTGGAGCTCCTGGATCTTGCGATGATCGGGAATAGCTCGCTTCATTTCCTTTCTGCGCTCCCTTGAAGAATAGGCGATCAATTCATTCAAAAGTGAATTCGTAGTTTCCGTCAAAATATACCAGTCCAACGGGTTGGCCGGCGCAGCGAAATCAAGCTCTTTCCCTACCAAAAGCTGTTCGATCCTTAGCCACTCCTGGTAGTCGATGAGTACCGAAACTGGTTTGCCATTCCCGTCATTAATCACTTGTCTGGACATACTTCCTCGTTTTTTGCCTTGATCCCAATGATTCAAATTTAGCGATATTTGAATTGACCGGCAAGATGTTTTGCTGGTGAACGGGTCATTTCAGACCTGTTACCTGCACAAACGGAAGGCCAACGTTTGACCTTCAATCCCATTCAAAACTCGACACGGTCATATGTTAAATCTAAACGACCGTGTCTTTTAACGTCTATCGGGTAGCCCTTGCCGCCACTACATATTTCAGTGAATGCGCTTCGTGCAGCTTAGGGACTTCCCATTTGGCCAGCATCCTCTCTAAGACTTTGACAGGCACCATTTCTTCTCTCGACCCGTTTTGAAACTTCCATTGCTTATACGGCTGCTCGATGTAAACGATCCTTACGCGGGCGCGGTAAGACGCGAATAATTCGATGAGCTGGCCCCTCATCTGCTTTGACACGTTGGTCGCATTCCAGACAAAATCAGTCTGTGCACGCAGATATACCCGCGCCTGTTCCTTCGCTTGCTGGGCCACCCAGCCATTAGCAGAGGTGTCCTCGGGTTTAATCTTATGGGCCTGACGGATTTGATCCAAACTGATTACGGGAAGACCCTGCAAATGCTGGCTGATATAGCTGTCTTTCCCCATCCCAGGCAAGCCGCTCATCAACGTTACTTCGCAGGTCGTGTCATCGAACGGAATGTAATCTACCGGAGCTGATTCAGCATGGAAATAGTGAAAGCGGGATAAGTCTGTGGCAAATGGATAAGGCTGACCATCACATCGCTGCTCTGTGCAATACTCCTCAAAAAGGCCTATCCTGTCAAGAAGTTCCTGCCGGTCGCTGCAAATACGACCAAGCACATCCGCTTTGGCCAGGATTGCCAGTAGCTTCGTATTTGCTTCCAGCGATGCCTGCAAAAGCGCTTTCTGCGGATCGGGCTTATGAAACACCCAAAGCGGCAAACCATGGTGCCTGACAAGCCCCACAATCTGTTCCCGGGTTTCAAACGGAACGTCAAATTGTTTGAATAAAATTTGCCGTGCAGTCATCGCCCCCTTCTTCGCATGACCCGGCGAAACAATGCTTCCGTCCGTTTCCTGATAGGTCGTGCTGCGCTTCTCTACATCATGCAGCAAAGCGGCAATCCACAATACTGCTTTTTCCTGTTCAGGCAAGTCTTTAAATTCTTCCAGGCTCACCAATGCTTCGAGTACCATTTGCGTATGTATTGCCACATCTCCCTCCGCATGATGGACCGCATCCTGCGGCACACCGTGCATGTCAGCAATCCAGTCGTAGCGGCCGGCCAGCTCTTTCCAGTTTTTAAATAATATTTCTTGCATCTCCTTTTTTCTAATAATGATTAATAAGCCTGGCGGGTCGCCAGTTGCGCGTCCAGTGCTCGGTGGTTTGTACATGGTCCTTGCGAACGTATTTCAATACATGTGTCGATAGCTGCCCGACTGGAAAGGCGCGAAAGTCTCGTATGACTACACCTTCCCGGCTGCAAGGCAATCCGCTATTCGCATCGGTCGACCCAAACACGCTTTCAGGGCTGGCAAACCTCAGTACCATCTTTTTGAATGTTTGCTCATCCGCAGGTACAGGCAAAACGCCCAGAACCGGCACGACCGGTAAGCCCAGTGCATCTGCATAAAAGCATACCTCCTCCCAACACAGCCATTGATCCAGGTACCGGGCTGCGAACACAAAGAAATAGTCTTCGAGTCGCGTATATTCAATGGAGTGCAGGGCATACACATTCTCTCCGAATATTTCCAGCTCACCCAGATCGCTTTTGACAAGCGCCCACCTTTCCCGCAGCCGCGCAGTCCAGGGAGAAGCCGTAGGCGCAGCATGTGAGCGGGCAAAAACGCCATGACGGCTCAGGCAGTTGTTTTCCCCGTCGAGCTTTTCGGTAAAAACAATTTGGTTCATCCTGTTCAAATATTGCCAGTAATCCGTTTGAACTTTGTCGTCGCTGGTTCTGCCCGGCGACCAGGGTAAATGATATGTCCTTTCGTATTTTCTTGATTCCATAGCATAACGCGTTTGGCCCAAAGCAATTTGCGTTGGGAAAGCCGACAACAGTCAGATAGGCATAGCAATACTAGCCTACAAGTTGTCTGCGTTCTTGATTGAATTAAACAATTGTAAGTGAGCTGTCGGTTGACAGCTGGGTTGGCAATATGTTAGAAGGTCACAGGCACGTAACGCGGTGCATTTATGGAGTTTATCAAGAATTTCGGATGCAAAGGTAATTCTTATTTGAAATAAAAGAGTGATAGCTCAAAACACTCTAAGAATTTCGCATCAGTCGGCGCAATGTTAGTTGCTGATTTAAAGTTTAATAAGTCAAATCATCCCAGGCCATGTTCGTTCATACCAATAGGCTTTTTCTCGCGATTACCTATCAAACATTACTAGTGATAATCGTGTCGGCTGGCAATCCGGTTTTTGCACAGCGAGCAGTCAAGATTGACCTATTTTACCTCGAACCACAGCTCGATAAAACTGCACACCCAGACGAGCCTGACTCGATAACTATTTATGTCAAGGAGCCTTTTCAACCGGTACGGGAATATGCCGACGCTGATCTGGGGTATTCAACGACTTTCGAGATAATGGTAGGCGAATACTGCCCTGTCGAAGTGTGTAAAAACAATCAGTGCTTCTATATTTTCATTGATTCGGATTATATACAGATATCGATCGATTCACAAAACTTTCGACAAAGCAAAGCTGTGAATTCGCCATTGAGTCTTCGATATACCTCGATATTGTCTGAAATACTGGATCTCAGTGACAAACGCTCGGATTCGTTTGTGTCGCTAATGGACAATCGTAGCGATTCCGGCGGGATTTCATCCATGTTTGAACATTACAATAACCTTATCAGTCAATTCATCAGAAAGCAGGTTGTGCAAAACAGTGACAACGCCGTGGGATGGACCTTGCTTATACGCAATCCTGAGGAATTTACAGACCTCGAAATTGTCCAAATGAGCGACCGTTTCAATGCCGTTCTGGCATTTCCATCGACCGCATTAATTCAAGACCGGTTAAAGAAATATCGCAATCAGCCCAACCCGGAAAAGACCATCTACGAACTCTTTCAATCATTCTGACAGGTCAACCAAAGGCATTTGCATTTCTCCGGCATAGTTGCTCGCAACCAAGGTTCCTATTCCGACACTTTTATCTCTTTAAATTTTTTCTTACAACCCCTCCGTAATTGTGAGAGGGGCTTGCAAGAAAAAATTTGGTTAACTCTATGGACAATGATCAATAAGTTTCGAGATAGAAATCTGACCACCCATCTCATCGATGCATAACTACTCCCGAGTGAAAAGGCAGCTTTTGAGGCAAAAACGTCTTGATCGAGCAAAAAGTGGTCCAGAAAGCGTCAAAAAAAGCATTTTTGTTCCAAAACGATCTCGAAGACGCATTTGTGACTAAATTTTCTTTTTCCCGCCCAATTTGGCTCAATAGCGACGATTCGGGCCCGAACATCTGCTTCCATATCTGGAATTTCACTCAGTGCAGACCTTCAAAAATTTGATGTTACCACCTGTCTTTCCGTGGTAGGCCAGATGTACAAATGTATCACGCGGCCCCGCCGCGCGCTTCATTTGGATCTGGCTCTGCGAGGCCGCCTCACTCGGAACTCGTTCGGCTTGTTTACATAATATTAGAATGTCGCTGCTGCTTCATCAAAAGTGAGCTACACAATCAGGTTTGTCACCATTGAGATCGCACGGATTTCCACAAGGGGGATATCCAAGCATGACTGAAAGCGCAGGTTACACCTGGCATCAACCCGTTCCAATATGAATCATCGGGTATAAGCGTATGGCATTTTAAGGTGGATCGGAAGGCCGTATTAAACATGGTATTTATAATCCTAATGGATTGTATCTGAGATTCTGCGCCTTTCACTTTTTTGAACTGTGATTTGCTGCCCTTCCACTTTTTCAATTCAGCTCGGATGTATTTGACATCATGGAGCGTCACACCTGGATTGAGAGTTTCTCCTAAGCTCGATAATCAGACTATTCGCCCTTGAGCCGATAGCAGCTCAGTTTTAAAGGCAAAATGGATTGCTATTCGGTTTTCAAACTTTTAACCGGATCCAGTTTCGCAGCGGAAATTACTTGTAGCTCTACTGTGAGCATACCTACTGACACCGTCAAGATAGCGGCGATAGCAAAGGTGACCCATCCCATGTCAATCCTAAACGGATAATCCTGAAGCCAATGTTTCATGGCAAAATAAGCGACAGGAAAAGCGATGATCAATGCTGTGGCAATCAAGATCAAAAAATCGCCGGAGATCATAATCGCGATATTTGAAACCGAAGCACCCATTACTTTCCGAATACCAATTTCCTTATTTCGCTGTTTCACAACTAACGAAGCAAGACAATAAAGCCCAATCGCCGAAATAATAATGGCAATCGATGCAAAGTAGGTGAAAATCTGGGTTTGTCGCCGTTCGGAGTCGTATAAGCTATTCAGTTTGTCGTCTGCAAATGTGTAAGTGAAAGTCTCGTTTGGAAAAAATGTTTTCCAGGTATTTTCAATATGGCTTATTGTCTCGGGCAAGTTGCTGTCTTTTATACGGATGTACGTATAAGCAAATGAGCTTTTGGGTAAGAGGTCGTATATCAATAAAGGGCTTGTTTCTTTTAAGGTAGTCAATTGGAAATCTTTAAGTACGCCAATGATGGTTCCAGAAGGTGATCCCTCGTGCAAGACATGGTTAATCGGGTCGGCGATATTAAGCGCTTTTACCAGTGATTCCGAAACAATTATGGGCCGCGTGGAATATACATTTGGGTCCTTGCTCTTTTTTGCAAGCGAATCAAAATTGATCGCGTCCCGGGTGATGGTTTCTGAAAATAGCCGGCCTTCTTTCAGTTTTATTTTCCAAGTTTTTACAAAATCATAATCTGCACTAATGTATGCAAAATCTAAGCGTTTGGCTGTGTCGGATGGATTCGTATTGCTCGAATAAGCGCCGAAACCACCACCTACCTGAATATTTGAGAAGCTGACATTCTCTACATTTGGATAGTCAATAAGCGCTTTTTTGAAGGTGTATTGATGTTTTTCAATATCGGCCTTAGGAAGAAACAATAAATGGTCCTTAGCGAAACCCAGGGGGCTGTTTCTAAGGTATTTGAATTGATCCCATATTACCAATGTACAAATAATCAAAATAGTCGATAAGGCAAATTGTGTCACAATCAAAACCCTTCTTAATCTAAAATTTAGAAGGAAGCTCCGTGGTTCCTTTTTCAATATGCCCGCGGACTGAGCTCCGCTTACAAGAAGAGAAGGATAAACCCCTGAGAGAATGCCTGAAAGCAAACCTGCTGCGACTAGAAGTAAGATGTTTGGAATGCTGAAAAGATAGGACAATGGCAATTGGATATTTAACATAGAAATAAAAAACGGCCATACTAAGGAACTCAGCAGCATCGCTAATGCAAGGGCGACTGCAAAGAATAAGAAGGATTCGCCGATGAACTGGAACGCCAGCTGCTTTCTACTACTCCCCAAAGTTTTACGAATACCCACTTCTTTAATTCTTTGCAGAGATCGTGCGGTTGTTAGGTTGATATAGTTGATACACGCGATGATCAGAATTAGCGCGCACACCCCGGAGAGGATATATATGTATTTGATATTGACCGTATTGTCGAGTTCGGCGTTAATATCAGATGCTCTCAGGTGTATGTCGGTAAGTTTGATAAAGCCTATGTCTTGCTTTTGATTCGTCTTATATTTTTTCAGAAACCCACCTATCTTTTGCTGCAATTTATCAATGTCGCCTCCTGGCTTTAAAAGAATATACTGAGTTCCGAAAGCGCTGTAAGATGTAAAGTCTAATGTATTGGGCGCATTATCTTTATTGAGTTCAAAAATAATATCTGCTTTGAACACTGTATTAGGAGGAACATTGCGGATCAAGCCCGTCACTGTGTATACCGGGGACGATTTTTTTGAGAGTTTAATGCTTTTTCCGATAGGGCTTTCTCCCGGAAATAGCTCGTCTGCGGCTTTTTGATTTAGAACTACCGACTCCGGCTGAGAAAAACAGGTGGATGCATTCCCGTAAACAAAAGGAAAATTAAATACTTCTAAAAAATTGCTGGCTCCTATTACGGAATTTAGCGTGTGTGGCTTATCATTGACCCAAACGGTACGTTCGAAATCCGAGAAGGCAGTATGAGCTTCTATTTCCGGAAATTCGGCATGAAGCGTAGCCCCAAGCACGTCTGGAACCTCGGCGGTTTTAATAAACGGTTCTGTTCCCTTTTCCTCGCTGATGATCTGATAAATTCTGTCGGAGTTGGAATAATGCGTGTCAAACGACAGTTCAAAGGTGAGATATGAAATGATCAAAAATACACTCATCAGGCCGACACTCAATCCGGCAAGATTTACGAAGGTGTATTGCAGGTTCCCCCGAAAGCTTCGGATTGCTATGGAAAAATAATTTTTGATCATATAGTTTGTCGCGAAGTGCAAATTTAGCTAAGCTGATCCAAGATAGGCAGGTGCTTTTAAACGAGCAAATTGATTTTTGAGGATATCGTAAACGCTTGTGATTTCTTGGATAGGTTGAATCACAGTACTTAAGAAAGCCCCACCATTCACACATGGGTACTGAAGAACGTGTTAACTCTCTGAGCTTGCAAAATGAACGCCGCTCGATCAGGTCTACGTAACAGTACAGCTGACATTCAATCACTTTCGTCAACATTTTGCAATCCCATCCGAGACCATAACAAAAACTGCTAGTTGGCCTCTCTACGTGAAATCTGGGTTAATCAATATTCTAACTCATCCGCAAGCTATGAGCCAGGAGGCGAATAGCAGGGGTCCAGGGGTTTTCCCATGGCCAGCTCCCGCCGGGGAGTCGCTTTTTGCGACGTACCGGCGATAGCTGGCTAAGGAGAAAACCACCGTGCAGGATCTTTCCTGACCGTTTCTGGCTCAATTTTTCCTTTAATTGATTTTTCTGGATTCCTTTTTGACTCTTTGGAGCGCTTTCTGACTCCAAATACCCATAATTGACCCTTTGGGCGCACATTAAGACCTTTCTGTAACGTTTTTGGATCAATTTTTCCTCTGCAAGGGCCTTTGACCAATTTTCGTCGCGAGTCGAATTCATAGGACTTTCCGAATACATATTTGCCGCGTTTCGACGGCGAGAGAATGAGATACTCGACGCCACCCGACGTTTCCGTCCCACCTTCTCGAATCAAAACGTCTTGCTTCTTTTTACAGTTACACTGACTATCTCTTGTACGACAAATACTGAATTGTTATGTCCCAGGTGACCATATTCCTTTTCCTGATCGGAGTAAGTCCCAATGACTTCAATAAGAAGGTAGCTGTTCATATAGTTATTATGTACCCGATTGGATTTACGGTCAAACCCTAGCTTGGCATACTTCATCTCTTGCAGGTTCAATTCTACATCCAACTTATCGGGACATCCGTTTACACTTGTAGTTTTAAATGACCAATATTCTTCAACACCAGAATACCTCCCTTTGACACACACCAAATCACCTTTATGCTTCGGCAATTCGCAGAAATCTATGCTCTTAAACGATTTTGAGTCTGTTCTAGGGAGAAGAACCCGCATAGGAGAACAGCCAAGAGTAAGTAAGCAAGCAAAGTACATTGCCTTTTTCATCAGAAGTCAAACACAAAAAATGGTGAGAACTTACAAAATACTTGGACGCCTTTTTGTTGCGTCAAGTGCAAAACTTCATCCTACCACAATTTTTTGCCCCACAGAAGCGCAAATCTATGGAATACAGGCTTACAAGCGGTCGCCCCTAACGTGGGACAATTACCTTTGACACTAGGCATTTTACTCAAAGTCCAGCTCATTTTCATCAAACACATCCAAAATGGGGTAATTGAAGTCAGGCGAGGTGAATTCCCATCGTTTTTCACCGGATTTTTTATCGAGCACTAAGAGCGTTTTCTCGCCAATCAAAATGTACACGAAATTGCTTCTTACCATCACTTTTCTGGGATACTCTCAAATTCCGTCTCCTGTCCTTACTTTCCACGAAAGGACGCTGGTCTCTCTATCAAGTGCATACACCTGACCAACGAATCGGCTCGGGAACGACATTGTTCCTTCTTTTACATGAAAAAACCAGGGACGACAGGGAAGGGAAAGAATCACCTGTTGCCATTTGGGTAAGACGCTCATAGAAATTAGCCTTGGTTAAGTAGCATATTGAAATTTAGTTCGCATAGACCTGGTAGTCAGCCATCCCGCTGCATCACACTATCCTAATGAGGTAATTGCGATAAGCCTCGCTTTCCTCATCGGCGGCGGACTCCTACCCTCAGAGATCTAGCTATGATCGCTGAGGATGCACTAAAGTACCAGTGCCTGGAACTACTGCGACTCAATAAGCTATTTATGGAATACTGTAGTTTTGGACCATGTAGATCCATCGATGCCACTCGTTTCTTGAATTTTGGCGATTAACTTACCGTCGACAATGCTTGCCGTTCCCGCATACGTAAAAATTGTGCTAGGGCTGGCTCTTGAATAATTTAGTATCATGTCGTCGGATTCGTCTATTCTTACGTTATACACCTGTCTTTCAACCGCAAAAGAAGGAATAAAGTCTTCCATTCTAGACACGACGCTATCTGTGGTGGCGATTTTTACCATATTCGGACCACTTCGTTCGATTTTCCAAAATGTCTGAAAAGTAACAAAACTAGAGTCTGCAAGCTCTGTTCTCCAACTTCCGATAAATGGTGTCGCCCGGTCCGGCTTAGGGTCTTTTGAGCATGCAGCTAACAATAATACGCATGCAATAAGGGAGACAATTTGTTGTTTCATGAATTGGTGTTTGATGGTACTGCATGAATGTTATTTGGCTTTTTAGAAAAGCGTATGGAAGGCCCGAAAATTGTTATAGAATTAGCTAAATATTGAGCCTGCACCAGATCCCGTATTAATCCCAGGTTAAACAGCACATAAGTACTTGTTCTACACATATACTAACCCACCGCGTATGGACACCATTAACAACTTTCTAAGTCCAATTGAAATCTTGGGCCTTTCGAGCTATATTCCAAAGTTAACTACCTGAATCTTCACCTTAAAAATCCAACTCTATTTTGTCAAAGATCCAGAAATTAACGACCCCGTAATATTGTGGTGTGGTAAAATTGAAATCCCATTTCTTTTTACCCGTCTTAGCATCCAGACAGAAAAGTCTTTTCCCGGAAATACTTGTGAAGATTCGGCCGTTTTTGATAGTCAGACGAGACGGATACTCCCATATCCCGTCTCCAACCCACGCCCGCCATTTAAGTTGACCAGTCTCGGAATCCAGGGCATATATCCTTCCTTCCCGCGCCGGGAAAATGACCATGCCTTCCCAAAATCGCCCTTCGCCTATAAAGTCCTGTCGATCGGTTTTGAATTCCCATTTTTTGACGCCTGTCTTTTTGTCTACACCATAGATCATTCCCCAATCGGTTCCGTAATACACACCATTATCCCCCGCCACAAACGAACCGTTCGAGGCTGGCCCACCATTCTCGTCGTGGAACTCCCATTTGACTTCCTTAGATATTTCATCTATTGCAATCAAAGTTTCGGCATTTTTTATGCTAAAAAAATATCCGCCGGAAATCATATGCGGTGAATCCGAGCTATACTTCTGTATTTCCTTACCCGTTTGTACATCTAAAAAATAGCATTCATGGCTAAATGGAGCATCCACCTGTATTTTGCCATTGATCAGGGACGGATAAACCATATCTTCAATCAGGACCACCCATTTGATCTTTTCCGCCGTCAAATCATAGGCGTAAATGGCTTTCGAATGGTTATACTCAACCGCATCGGTGCGTTTTGAATGGAATAATGCAATATCTCCTGCAATGCCAATAAGTTCGCTTTGCTCTGAGGGTGTACAGCAAACGTGGACGAAATTGGGCCTTAACAGTGTATTTTTAGCCCAAATCGCTTTCCCGTTGAACCCATCCAGAATAAACAGGTTTTTCATTGTATCTGGCATTGCGTAGAGCGCCGTAGTATCATTTGGGTTGTTAAGCCTGTAACGATCGCCGGCTTCCATGTAAAGCTTTCTGTTCCCCACTCCGAACTTCCCGACCTTGTTGATTTCCCATTTAATAGTTCCCGTTCGCCCATCCAAGGACAAAGTCTTGTTGTTTAAAGCTACGATGACCATACTCTCCATTTCGTCTTCATTAGGAGATACATCACTCTTTTTCTTATCACAGCCGTATAGAATGACTACCGACATCATGATTAAAAACGTTGAAATTTTATAAATTCTGGACATACTGGCTTACTTGTTGGTTTTTAGATGATTTAGTTTGTTCATTAAAGAAACACCGAATTGATATGGTCGATATTGCCAGTCTAGCCCACTAATACGCTGTCTGTTGAGACCGTATTCAATAAACGGCCCGATTGAAATAACACTCCGGTCGCCGATCCTAATTTGTCTACTCAGTGATGCATTTACGGATAGAAAATGTTGTGAGTCCTTATGAAGCGTTGTCTGGTACTGAATGCCGGTAATTGCTTCATAATCTCTGAAAAAACCTGTTTTAAAGTGGGTAACCTTATTTATCCCTACCCCCGCAGTATGAATTGCTTCATCATACATTTGTGCCATACCTTTGCGTCGAACCTGGTAGCCATTCTTGCCATCAGGCCGGATATCAAATTCCTCGGTACCTAATTCATAATAAATCCAGTTCCGGCGATAAGTGTATCCTGCAAGTATCTGAATATCATTTTTCTCAATTCCGGCAGCGATTCTCACCGCCTTGGATTTAGCCGACCAAATAGGAGCAAAGCGAAAATTTTGATATAATCCCTGGCTTGGGCGGGCATCAAGCGTCAGAAAAGTTTGAGACGAATTCGCCAGAAAAATCCATTTGATATCGCCTTGCGTATAAGTGTTTCCCCGAAATCCCGTATCTGCAACCACAAACACAGAAGGGAGTTTTAGCAAAACTGGATAAGGTTTGATACCGACTGGATGTAACGATGCGATTCCTAGTATAGCAGGCTCTCTTATAATTTCATCGGATTGAGCAGGGCCTTCCGGCATATCTGGTACCAGGAGCTGTTCAATCGCCTCTGCTTCGATAAGGTCAGATCCAAGCTCCCGTGAATTACCCTGGTGGACATCAGGCCGAGGATGTTTCGGATATACAAAATGCTGTTGATTTGCTTCGGACCGCAGCGTTGCATGTAAACTACTATCAGGTAATACGTTGCGTTCCGCGCTTTCAATTATCCCCGTTTGCTTCATCGGAGAAACACTTGCTTGCTTGTCGAGCTGTTGCGCAGAAGGTCTGAGCACTGCCCGATACTTTCTGGTAATTGATCCTCCAACAACCCAGGCAATCAGCAAAACTGCTCCCAGCAAATACCAAACAGCCGTATTTTTATCAGGATGCAGACGATCATAAATACTTTTGTAGAGCCCAGGTTTGACTTCCGCTTCTTCTTTGTCAAACCGCGACTGAAGTCCCCTTCGAAGGATGTCATCAAGATTTTCTTCCGAGTCTGTCATGTTCGATAATTCCTTGTTCTTCCAATTTTCTTAATAAGAGGTTGCGACCACGTACCGTTTGGGATTTGGAGGTGCCTGGACTAATCGAAAGCATTTCGCCAATTTCCTCGTGTGTATAACCATCGATATGATGTAAGTTAATCACGGTGCGATAGCCATTAGGCAGACTTCTTATTATCTCCAACAATTTTTGCATATCAATATCCGATAGGATCCTTTTGTAGTCCTCCGATTCCAACGAAATCTCCGTACTTTCCATCGGTGCCAGCATAAGTTGCTGCTTAGTAGTACGATTATAGTAGTCAATGGCCGTCCGGATGACGATCATTTTTATCCAACCATCGACCGCTGATATATTTCTTAATTCTCCTATATTCTTAAAAACTTTCACAAACGCGTCCTGAAAAATCTCATCACCCTCCATTGACGTCCTGGCGTACCGTTGGCAAATGCTCATCATTCGCTTTTTGTACATTTCATAAAGCATACTTTGTGCACTGGCTTCCGACTTCTGACAGCCTATGACCAACTCCTCGATTGATTGATATCTTTTCTTTTTTCTAAAAAGCATTCAGTTTGCTTCGTTTCGCCGTAATGTGAAGGGGTAAGTCCATTACGACAGATTGATAGAAGAATTTGGTGATGTTCAAGCCGGTATCTACTGCCTAAAAAGCGCCGTAAAATAGGTTTCGACCAGATTGCCGTCCTTGTCAAAATACAGATTTACTTCTTGCCTGCTTAACATGACCTGGGCCGGTGTAAGGTCCACCCGATACCCACCGAATGGCCCGTCTTCAAAGCGCAAACCGTAGCGATAAACCATCGGCGCGTAGGCGGTATTATTTTTGATATAGTCTCGAATCTTTTTAGGGAATTCGTCAAGTGCGTTATAGTATTCAATGTTGCCCATCATGGAAAAAAATACTTTCCCTGTATCGTCGATGAGCATGTCATTATAGGAGAGAGAAGTCGTTAGTCCACCCACTGCGAATACGGATGGAGTACCGTTTCGCACATAGACTTTCGCGCCACCAGGCTGAAAGTACCGAGGTATGAGCAAACTTTGTATTTTATCGGGGAGTTCTTCGTAGGAGGAATAGTAGGTCAGTTCCGTTTCCGGGAACATGTAAATAGCCTTATCAAGGCTCGACCAATCATCAACTGAATTGACCCAACGAATGGTGAAGTTCTGATTGTTCCAACGGTATTCCGCACAAAACTGCTGAGGATATCCAGGCGAGGAATCATCTTCCCTAAAATTTGTATACGTGCCGCCTTGAATCAATTGGCTGTCCGCAATCCGACGAAGTGTCTCCGGAACCTGCTCATCTAACAGTTTAGCATGCGCCAAGCGCTGAGTCTTATTTAACACGGAAACGAATTGTGAGTGATCTTGCTTGAAATTCACTTTCCAGACTTTATCACGGATAAATGTCCTGGCCACCAATTCGGTCGCACCAGGAAAAAGGTTGTAAACATTTGAAGCCACCTCTTGCGGGATTTCCTCAGATTGAGGACCAGGTTGGGGCTCTTTTACGGAGTTACATCCGCTTAAAAGCACTGCAATTAACAAATAGCAAGTAGAGACATGTCTGTTAATCATTTCATACAAAGCCTAAATTCAAAAGATAGGTGACGATTTACTAACAAGACGGCTTGCTGAGGTTGTGCGGTAGCATGTATATGTGTTTTTTTTGAAATTGGTTATTCTCAAAGTTCCGTAGCAATAACCAGGGCACAGCCGGTTATTGCTACAAATAGCCAACTCGGTCGAGCGGGACACTGACGAGGGAAGCACTAAATTACAATCGCTTGCATCAGGCTATTACATGCTTTTATATTGGAACCCGGAAACGGGTACGGTGGTTTTACGAATGAAGGGGTGGTCAGTTTTGCCTCGGTACCCACAGAGCAATTTCATCCGAATCAAGCGGTCAATTTGGTCCGCAATATCCACCTGACCAGCAGCTGTTTAAGTGTATCCCCATTGGCGAGAATCTCAGGCTGGTAAACCAAGCCGGATTGCCTGGCGTCTTCAATAGCCTGATTTTCTTGATCCAGCGCCTGCCAACGGTGTTGAATC
>NZ_JAGIAS010000001.1:339012-1904557 GCF_017744695.1 Dyadobacter sp. | reverse complement strand
ACGCGGCTTGCGCATACAGGTAGGTTCCGAAACTTCCCGACGCATGGAAGCCGTAGCCAGGGCGCGCGCCAGCGGCATACGCTCCCGGTGGGGTGTACGCTTCCATTGCACCATTGGAGTATGCGCTGTTTGCCACCCCAACGGCAAGCATAACGTAGCTCGTTGCCGCCCGAATTTTGGAGGCGGCTGTAAGGGCTCCATCGAAATCTGCGTCACTGAGAAATTTCATATCAGTTCTTTTTCACAATCACACGGTAAGCATTCAGGGCGGGAGCTTTTGCGAACGCAATAGCGCAGGTATTGACAGTCGGGCGGGTTACATCGGCGTAAACCGTTGCACCGGTTGTACCGTCAAAAAGCTCAACGCCCACATCCTTGGTGTTGAAGTTGTGGGTAATCGTATAAGCGAGCGCGGTAGCGTCGCCGACGTTCGTAGCAAACCCAGACGCCACCAACTGCGCGTCGAGAAGCGTTTTCAATTTTAGCGGGGTAACCGCTCTTGTATCGTCGGTGCCCGTGTTCGTTTCCGCCTGCGTTGCAATCTCGATCAAACCGGTGCGCGTTTCCGTTGCGGTCCGCTGGCTTAATGTCGATGGCGTAACCACTTTGTTCGCGTCCGTTCCGGTTTGAACTTCCGCGGCAGTAGCCAAAGCCACAACCCCAAGGACAGTAGCAGTTGCCTGATCGCGGTTGCTTTCTAGGAATATCCAGTCAGCGGCCACCGTAAGCGATGGATTGTCTTTGTTGGCAATCAATACGTCGCCTACGTTCATTGTAACTCCCTGTACGGTACCGGCAACAGTAACATACCAGTAGTACCCCTTGAAAGTGGTTGCACCTCCGGGGAACTGCGTGGATGTAGTTGCGTTAAATGCACCTTGCAAGCTTCCGATTGCAGATATACGGCTATCGACATACGCTTTAATCGATCCGGCCGTCGCGAGATTGGTAGACAGCGCCGATGCCATCGTATTATCGTCGATGATCGAAATCGCCGAAGCTACGCCGGAGCCAGCTGCTACACGACCGATCAAGGTCATGGTCGGAATGTCCTGAATCTTGGCAAACGTGATGTTTTTATCGGTTACCTTGATGGTGGTTACTGCATTGTCGGCGAGTTTCGCGGTAACAACGCCCAAGTCCTTCAAGCGGACGATATCGGCATTGATTTCCAGTCCTACACCATCCACGTTGACCGATAGCGTAGTAACGCCAGCAGCAACACTTTCCGCCAGACCAGCGCCGCCAACTACGTTTCCTCCGCCGAAGGGAATCCAGGTAGTATCAGTGAGCCGGTAATAGTAGTACAGGTTTGTGCCGGTGTTGTAGTAAATCTGGCCATCAACCGGCGAGCCAGGGGCAACCGCCGCAGAGTGGATAACAACCTGCAAAAGCTGGTTTTTATCCATGTCAACATTACTCAGAAATTTCATCTCCTTCTTTGGTTTTTACTTTGTGATGATGACCATGCCCGTTTCAGGCTTGGTATGAATGATTTTAAATACGTCATTGTCGATATATTGCACATCGCTGAAAGCCTTCATCCCGCCCACCAGGATGTTGGGGTCAGGCTTTTTATTCAGATTGTGGGTTACAATCCACTCCTCAGCGGGTGTATTGAACGGAAATTCCAATTGCTCGGAAGCTTCGCCCTCGCAGTCGCATGCGCAACAATCTTTAATGGGCGGCTCTACGTCCTCGATCAACTCAATGGTTGCCGAAAGGGTTGCGACCTCCACGGAGGCCAGATAGGCAATCATTGTGACTTTCCAGAATCCGAGGCCGTCCACGCCATCGAGCGGCATTTCAACATCGTCGCCAACGCGGAACACTACCCGGATCCCGTCGGCGTCAGTATCCATACCGAAGATGTAGGCCTTATCGTCGTCTGTAAGCTCCGTAACTACACTCCCAACGTTGTGATAAATAAGGTAGTCCGAGCCAAAAACCCATGCAGGTTGTTCGATGCCTCCGACTACTTTGGAAAGCTTCACCTTTACCCCGTCGAACTCCTCCCCGCCGAATCTTCGGGCGGATACCGTCCACCAGAACCCGTCAGGAGGCATAGTATATTGACGCCCGGTTTTAGGAACATTGGCATCGAGCAGCGTCATTTCGCCGCCGTTGGTGCGATCGATGGTTAGGAAACGAAGTCCTGAATAATCTTCCGGATCCAATGCAACACGAAAGCTAAAATCAGCCTGGGCGACGCCTACGATCTTTCCGTCAGCATCACGGCCGATAAACTTCGCCAGCACGCGGGATGGCGCCTGATGAATATCCCCGATTTTCAAAGATGATTTGTTGCCAAAGATAAGCGTTTTCCCTGACGTATAAGCAAACTTCTGAGGATATCCTGTAAACTGTTCCAGGTCCATTTCAGCGAACGAACCGCCGCGCAAAAACTGTAATTCCCATTCGCCTGTAACGCATTCCACGCCCGGGCCAAAACCATTGAAAACCAGCGTCCACGGCACAAGATCATACTCGGCACCTTTCAGCGGGATGTTTTCGGCAATGATCGTCGCGTTGGTCGTTCCGGGCGGGAAAGTAGCAAGCGAAAGCAGCGGCTTCGGCTCGGCATCCTTGCTCTCGATGGTGAACTTATCTGTCCGCTTAAAAACTTCTACCCCGTCTTTCAGCAGGCGTACCGGAAATGTATATACGCCAGCTTCCAATTCTGTATTTTCCTCGAACACTTCGAACCACCATGCGAGCGTAGGATTCACATCGGTAATGTGCTGCTCGCCGATAACCTCACCATCCTTTTCGATGGACAGGTAAATTTCGTCGTAGTCGATATCGTGAATCTCGGCGCGCGCGTTCACCGGCCCTGGATACACGAATGACGTCGCACCATCCGGCATGATCTCCCCGACATAATCAAAGCCCTTGACAAGGAATTTCTTCATCTTAGCCAGGTACTCCTCATCGTAAAGCGTCAGGTCAAACGGCTGAACCGTTTCGTTCTCTCCAAGGAATGCCGTTGCCTCGATCGTGTATTGCCCTACGCCGGCAGTTGTTCCGCTGGTATCAGCGAACGGCCTGTAAATGCCCTGTGTAACTGGATTGGATAGCGGGAAGTTTTTGGTAACATCCAGCTCCGTGCCAAGGTCGCCGCCGCCAGTTATTTTTATCAAAACTCGGTCGTGCAGCCCTTTAACCGTTATCGGAGTATCCCATTGCGCCAACACTTCGAATGCGCCCGGCAGGTCGCCAATTTTGGCGTCGCCTGCGGAAGTATCCATGAGCTCGCCGGTGATCTCCGTCGCCTCGATTACTTGTAAGGTGATCTCATCGGTATACGGGCGGTGCTCTGCGACGCCGTCCCAGATTTCAACCGTGATTTGGCGCTTCTCAATGATAGTCGGCTTGCCGGTGATAGAAAAGCCATCATTCACCACGCTGCGAGCCGTAACCCATTCCGGAACCGAGAAAAATCGGTACGTCAAAAACTTGTGGCCGTCGGGCATGTAATCCCGGAAATCAAAGCCGGTTGTCGTCAGCTTATCCAACACGAAGCTTAAAACCGGGAACAGCTCGAATTCCGGCGGCCAGGTCTCGACGTAATCCTCATTCTCCTCGACCAGGACCGGTACGCGGATAGGGATCGCATTTTCGGGATCCGTCGGATCGTATGCCTCAAAGTCAACGAAGAACGAGCCTGACTTTGGTGCAAGCGCGGTCGCGGTCACAACCAGGTTCTCAACATCGATCGCGGAAATCCAAGTTGGCTTTGAGACAACCTTGAAAATGAGCGTTGAAAAGTCGGTTTTATCCTCTGCGTCTAGATCCTCCTCATATTCAGTGAACGCTTCGGAAATGAAATCATGAAGATCGATAGAATCCTCGCTTTCAATGCCGGCAACATAGGTCAACGGTGTGATGCCCTCGAACAGTGCGCCGGTACGTCCGACAGCCTGTACCGCTTCAAGGATCTCTTCGCCGGTCAATGGCATATCCTCAGCGTTGAGCCTGCCCGTAGTCGTATCCTCCTTGCTCGGGTAAATCCCGTCTCCCTGATCAGGAACTGTATTCAGCTGCTTGCCTGATCCAGGGATATAAGAATTCTGTTTGAGCTCCGCGTCCGGGATCGCTTCAAAATGGGCTTCTGCCGCAACGACCCGCGCCGTGCGATTGTAGTCATTATACTTGAAACTGAGGATCCTGAAACGCCTGCCTCCCTGGTCGCCGAACGTCAATGTGTGCATGTAGGTGAGCCTCGGAGATTCGGGCATAAGCCTAATCGTTCCCTCAATCAGATCCAAAGGTTTTGTAGTCATGCACAACCGGTCTTTCATCATCGCCCGGTAGATACTCATTGACTCGTTTAGGTTACCGCGGCGCTTCCACGACTTGGTAACTTCATTCGACCCCGGCTTGGTCCATGCACCAACGTAGTATTTGGTATAGTCACCGGAAATCAAGTTGATCTTCGTAGCCTCCTCATCGGTCACGTCCCCGCGCTCCAAGGTGGTAGCGTACCTTGCTGATTCCTCGGACGGCACAAATCCTTCGAGGGCGCCGTTCAGGTTGTAAATCTTGTACCAGTCACCCGGCTTACCTTCGTCGTCCGCCATTTTATAAAAGCGCACGTAGACTTTATCAGCCGGGAATGGCTGGTCTGGTTTGGTTAAGATAACTGTATTGAGGGCTACGGTTCCGCTAAATGTGCCTTTCTTGGTATTGTTGCGAATGCTGACAACTTCGAAATTACCTCCGACCGCTTCTTGTGTCCCGCCAACATTTGGAACGCGCGCAATGATCAAATCTCCGTTCTCAACATTTACACCATTGACACCGCCAATTTTCCGATATTCCCCAGCGGGAACACCTGTTATAGCCCACGTCCAATTCGCGGCACTCGCGGCCGGGTAGTTTGGATTTCCGGATGCATTGAGTTCGCCCCTATTAATTAAACTTCCTCTGTCAACGGGCTCGACGCGAATAAGATGGAAATTGGTGTCTCCTCCCCAATTCGTCTTGTCAGCTCCTGCCATGGCCGGATTACTATTTTTATCTACCCAAAAATTAGTAATGCTGCCATCTTTATTGAGGAGCGGGATGCGAATCGATATCAGAATGTCGGACGAAAAAGCCTCTGTCTCGTAGTCGAAAGATATCGTTACGCTTCGGTCCGCTTTGGAGATTGTACCTCCTGAACTTTCAATCCATTCGGACGGCTCCACATCATACCATGCACCTTTCAGAACAGGCTTATTGAAGAGCGCCCCGACCGCTCCCGTTCCAGCAATGGCGACATTGATCGCCTGGTTTGTGAGCTTTTTGAACAGACCGACTTTCTTGCGCTTCCGGTATGGCTGCGGCGCCTTGCCGTTCACCTTCAAGATAGATTTACTATTCTCCCCTCCGAGATTATACTGTTCCCATCCCGGATTACCCTTCGGCATGTGCGAAAAGTCCCAGCCAACGAGCCCGTTCTCAGTCCAAATGATCATGTTACCGTTTTCAAAAAACGGCATCTGCGTACCAAAGTCAACCTCGGTACGATACTTGTTCTTTGCTGGCAATATCCGCACCTGTCCACCATCCTCGGTAAATGATTGCAGGCTATTGACCTCAAATGTCGGCGGCCAGGCTTTACCTGTTACATCCCCGATATCGTGGTGGTTATTGGCAAGCCCTGCGGCATTATCAACTATCCCGCGGATCACCCAGCAATTGTCTATCTGTACGATTTCTGCGTTGAAGTGATTCAGGATGTCATTTACAATCACGTCGCAGTACATCGCCTCGCCGTTGGAGTCGAAGAACCGGAAAATGCTTTGCTCGTACGAAGTCAGCCCGAGCAGGTCAGCCTCGGTGAAACTGGTTTCAACAATATGGGTAGATAGCCTCAGCGGTAGATCGCCTGCCTGTATCAAGCCCAAACATTCCTGAATGATCGTCAGGCCCGTTTTCTTGAAAACAGTGTCAGGGCTGGCATATTTTTTCCTGGAAAGGTGAGCGAGTCCACAGCTGGCAGTGAGCGACACCGGCCAGGGAGCTTTTTTGTACGGGCGTGCGGCATCCCAGGGCTCCACCCATCCGCTGAACTCAACGTTTTCAACCCACACATCAACAATCTGAACAAAATAGGTCTTTCTATTCGTAGTAAAATCTTTCAGATCATAGTGCTCGGTAAGCCATAGGCTGATACGCGCCTGTCCTGCAATAATGGGCTGCTCGGGAAAGAATGAGGTATCACTGTTGCCGAAGTTATAGTCAACAGCTCCATTTGTACAAAACCATTCCGTCGGCTCGCCGGAGAAATCATCTTTGAAAAATCTGATCTCCTTAACGGTCTGATTTATATCCCGGTAACGTGCAAAATATTTTAATCCCATTATCCGCCAAAAATTGCTGAATCTCTCACTTGAACCCTTTTCAAAACTGTGTGTAAGTCCTCTCCCCGGATGCTGTATTCTGCCACTATCTCAGAGCCGCCCACTGCCCGTGGAAGTGCGCCCTTCACGCTCTTTTTGATCGAATTGTCGAGCTTCGAATATGGGGCAATGAATTCAGGGTCATTCCATGAGTTGTTGTTATCCCCGACTATCGCCTGCATAGGCTTGAAAGCCAAACCACCGTCTTTGAATCGGGTCACCGCTTTGCCTGCATCGTTACCGATTTTGTTCTGAGTGGCCTGACCGAGCGCAACCAACCCGATACCGGCAGCGAGAGCGAGGTATGGGTTCTTGGCGAATACTTTCAGCGCAATCCCCGCGGTACCTGCTGCGATCAGGGATTTACCCATGTCTTTGAGCATGGTGGCCAGAGAGCCGATTACACGCCTGCCGAACTGCTCCACTCCGCCGGCACCTGTCATAAGATTCCCCAGGAGCTCGCCGAATGCTGCCGCCGTCTCATTTGCCGCATCTTTCAGAGTAGAAGAAAGTGCCGCGCTTAGCTGCTTCGTGCGATCGACAATTGAGTAAACCCGGTTGGCGTATTGCGTATCGCTTTCACCGGCTATCTTGGGGATTTCTTCGAAATACTTCCGGAATTCAGAGAGACTTGTTTGGGGCCCCATGAATTCCTGCATTTCGCTTGCCGCTGAATTTCGGATTGAACCTCGGAAATTCTCGTTCTCAATACTTCTGAGCGTTTGCGGCATTCTGACATCCGCAAGCCCGGAAAGCTTGGCGCTTGCGAGGTTCTTACTATCATAGGCTGATTGACCGATAATCGAGCCTGTCGTATTACTCAGGCCTAAGCGCTGAACATTCAGGTTCTTCACCACGCCGACCAGCTCTTTATACTGGTCAGTGGCATCCTTTACAGCCTTCCGCTCTTTGAGGTACTTGCTTGCCAGGTCTATTTGCCAGTTGACGTAGCCGAGCTCCGTAAGCTGCTTGTAGTATTTGCCTGCTTCTTTTGCCTCTTTCGCCGCGGACTTCACAGCGTTGGAAGCCGTTTCAAAGGCCTTGCCCTGAGAATCTATGCTTATGGTTACCTTCCGGGCCTCCTCAGCAATCTCTGCCTGACGCTTTTTGTAGTTGGCGGCAGTAGGATCGAGACTGTTGTATTCATCGCGCAGCGCTTTGAGTCGATCTTGCAAATCGTTGATCGACTGGCCGGCGGGATTTCCTTTGCCGCCCGGCGTAGCTCCGTCGGTTTTGGCCGCGCGCTCCTTCGCCTCAGCGATTGCCTGATTGTATTGCAATATTCCGTAATTCGACTTACGGACTTTTTCTTGCTGCTCAACAACCTCTCGGTCCGCCTTCGCAAACTGACCTTTGATTTTGAGCAAATCCAGCGCGGCCTTTTTATCCTCCTCGTAGGTGCCCTTACCTTGGCGCGCACGTACTTCGTCGAGCTCCTTGGAGTATTTGGCACGATCAGCGCGAAGCTGGTTAAGCTTTTTAATGTCCGCATCCAGCCCGGAACTACCAATGCTGGCCAATTCTCGGCGGTTAGCAACTGCCTTTGCATTAAGATCCGAAATCTGTTGCGCAGCATCAACGAGCTCTCCGCTAGTTGCTTTTCTTGGCAGGTATTGGCCCATACCGAGGTAATCGGTTTTCTGGCCGGACTTGATCATACCTTGCAACTCGGCAACCCGAACCTCGCCGCGCTTATTCTCTGCAAGGAGCTGTTCGCGGCGGACGGCCTGCATGGACACGAGTAGCTTTTTTTGCTCTTCGGTGTAGGCTTTTACCTTATCGGTGTTGATGCCGATAGCATTGCCGTACCTGTCCCATCCAGCAACAGCGGACGGGACTACCTCGGCGATTTGCTTGATTACATCCCGAAGCTCAGCCTGCTCCTCCTTGCCCGTGCTGTTTTTAAGCTTCTCATACTTCGCAATAAGCGGGTCGAGCTTTGTAGCAAATCCGGCAACTACTTCCTGCTGTTTATTGTACTCGGCTGTCTTACTGGTCACCAGCGGCATAATTGCAGCCAGCCCGGCCAGCGCCGAGACGGTAGCGAGCACTGCAACGACCGGCCACGAAATACCGGCAAACCCGGCGGCAGTGATTGGGAGGAATTTAATAAGCGTGCCTACCGCGCCAACCAGCAACGGAACGGCCACAGCCAGACCACCAACCAAAAGGATAGCTTTTTGAGCTTCCGGATTCAGCGAGGCAAAATTGGTTGACAAATCATCCAGGACACCGCCGAGCGTTTTGAGCACGCCGGTAACGCCGTAGGTCATATCGATCCCCTTGCCGAGCGTAGCGGAAAAGAAGGTTGCTGAATCTCCCAGCTGTTCCAGGGCCATGTTTGCGCCGCCGGACACCTTCGGCAGCTTTTCCATCCCTGAAACAAACCCTTCGATAAACTTGTCAATGCCCAGCTGATTTAGCTTCGCTGGATCTGCTGTACCAAACTGCTTTTCCAGTACCTCCATTGTCTGAGGTATCCGGTTTGCCAACTGCCGAAGGTCAACAGTGTTGATGTTCTGGGTAGCCTTGAACTGTTTGAGGTTGAAAAGCGCCGGTTCAAGATCGGCTGAATCCCCGCCCGAGGACGCGATGGCATTCGCAAACGATTTGACGGCACGCTCGGCGAGTCCTGATTCGAGTCGAACCGCACGAAGGCCGACCAAAGCCTTTGTACCGTCGAATAATCCGACGCCTGGTTCTTTTGCAATCCTGCGAACGTCTTGAAGGGTTTCGCCGTATAGGTTCAGGCCTTTCTCCATCCGTTCTAGGGTAGCGAAGTCTTTAAACGACTTTGCACCGGCAAAGATGGTGCCGGCCGACACCAATGCCATTTTTTTAGAAACGTCTTGCAGCTCGTTTCCTAAACGGGTGAGTCCGCCGCGAAACTGTCGCTGTGCGGTATCTGCTGACCGGTAAGATTGAATGAGGGTAGCGTTAACATCACCGGCAAACAATTTGAATTGCTTGCGGGCCTCCGATAATCCGGAAGCCACGCCCGATGGGTTAACGCCAACCCGTATATTGGTGCCGCCTACTACGTCGCTCATGGTATTGCATTCATTCTGGCCTCCATCTCACGTTTGTAATCAGGATCGATGGCGCGGCCGGTTTTTAGTTTGGCTAGCGCGGCTTCATGCTCTTTGTCGATTGCCAGCGGGAACCATTCACTGATTTCCACAGGATCGGCGCCAAGTGCGGCCGTAATGGTCGAATAGGTAGTATGCGCCTGGAAGCGGGCTATTTCCCACGCCCGGTCCTGCTCATACTTTAACTTTTTGTAATAGCCCTCCCTGATCAAATTGAATTCGTAGGGCGTTATGTATTTGAAATCTGAAACCGATACGCCTATTTTGGCTGCGTCTCGCCAGTAGTCTCGCCAGTCGAACTCTGTGACTGCGCTTCCGCCTGTGTCGCTTCCCTGATCTCCTGAATCGTTTGAAACAGTCGTCCAACTGCCGGCGCGAACACTCGACCGGTAAACCCCATTGCATTCATGAATGCCAAAGGAACTTTTGATAGGGTTTCAGCATCGGTGCACTCTTCGAAAATGCGGATGAACTCGGCTTCATTCTTCCACTTCCGATCTTCCGGCTCAATACCATTCTGGATAAGGAAAAGGATAATCTCGAACTCCGGCATTTCTGTTTTGGTCAAGTCGAATCCGGGATGTAGTTCCTCTATCCGCCTGCGGGATGTAATCCCAAAGCGAACTACGTATTCATGACCTCCGAGCGTTAATTTGACGCTGGTTTCTGAAAAATTATCAAGCTTACTCATTACGATTTAGTTTTAAACAAGCTCCTCGCGATTGAGGAGCTTGTCAGTTTGTTGATGAAATGAAAGATTACGGCGTGGCGGTCTGATCTGTCAGCACCGGCAGTCCATCGAAAGTGAATGCGATGGTGTAAGTTCTGGCCTCTCCGTTGCTTCCGGACGTACGGAAGGTTGCGATGAATGCCCAGAAAGTACTCACAGTGTCGTTTTCGTACTTGCCAGCCAGGCGGTATTGACGGCGTACCTGCGGAACGGCTTTAAACCACTCCTCGAATTCGCGCGCTGAAACGTTTGTTGCCGCATCTGCTGCCGCATACTCGAACACAAAACCGGTCAGCTGGGCGTCATAATCCGCCTCCTCGCCATCCGGGAACTTCCTTTTGCCGCTATCGCAATTCAGCGTGACCATGTTCACGGCGCCTCCGTAGTCCTTGGAGTTACCGCAACCCACCATCACCCAATTTGGCGCAGCCTCGGTGCCTTTGTTGACAAAGAAGTTCACTTCCTTGTTCATCACGGCGGGGTTAATCCTTTCTGCCATTTTGATTTATTTAGTTTGTTGATTTTGCAATTGCATATCCCTCGTACTCAATAATTTTCACATGAGTATCGAGGTCGTCGTCCCAGCCGTCGGCGACTTCTTCACCACTGTTGAAGGTCAGCCCGACATTGCTAACCTTGCCGGCATAATCATCCAGGACTTTCCGCATTTCCGTGATCGTATCGGAACAGTGCCAATATTCCGCGCCATGAACTCCGATTTCAACCACACCGGTTTTGATTCCCATAGGGTTATCGCAATTCATCTTTGACATACGGTTTGCGGCCACATACATAGCCGGCAGCGGCGTTCCCTCCTTGATGATATTCGGGTATATCCTCTGTCCAACGATTCCGATTACGCCCGGAATGGTCAGCAGTAGTTCGATAATTGCCTCTTCGATCATTGCTGTGATTGAGGTAAATTCTGACGAGCCCATTTCATGAACTCTAACCGGAATTCGCGTTCTACATCCACCCGTACCATCGGCATGGTTTGATCATAGGCGCGTTGTAAAAAATTATTTTTGCTCACCCTGCCCAGACTCTTTCCTGTTTTTGAAAAGCGGATCCGGGTACCGCGGGTGATGAAATTCGTTCTCCAACCGACTTTACTGGACCGCTTACTGACGCCGACCAGAATACGGCCGGATTCGTCTTTCTCAGGTGGCACTACCTTGGTGCGTAAATCGCGGCGGGTAGCTCCTCCCTGGGCGTAAGCATTGGCATTCTTTCCGGCACTACGGTGTTTCAGGGATATCCGTGTCCTGCCGCCCTTCGAAACGGGAGCATTGGCCTTTGCCGCGTTCAGCATTGGCTTCGTTGCCTTTCTCAGGATCCGGTTTGTTGTGTCAGTCGGCATGATCTTGCTGTATCTTGCCAAACCCTGATCAACTTTATTCAATCCGGAAGTGTCTGCCGTAACCTTGATCATCCTACCAGTTCGGTATTTATCTGAATCCTGTAACCCCTGCCTATCTCGGTAGCCGTTGAGACCACCTTGTAAACCTGCCCGGTAAAAAAGTCGATGATCTTCCAGTCAGTGACAATTTTGTTCTCGCCAACCAGCAGCTCACGGATAAATGGTATCTGCCAGTTTATCTGCGTTACGGACCGGGTTGCGTTATTCTTTGTCTGAGACTCATCGACAGGCCCGGGCTCTTCCCGATATGCCGGAAACATCTCGTAAACGATCGCTTCGCCAGTATTGGACTCGTTGAACCTGCCAGGCACGTTAACCGGCTTGACGAGCTTGATTCGTCGGTCAAACTGACCTACACCACGTCTTCTATCCTGCATATGGGAGTACGAAAGGGGCTAAAAGCCGGTCAACCATTGTCTTTTTCTCCCGCACATAGTCGCCCGGGGCTTCATACCACTCGGCTATCAATCCGCGGACTGCCCGAAGGAGATTCTTTTCAATCTTCCCCTCTGGATACCCAGCTTTAAATGTCACCCGAAAGAAAGTTTTTGAAGTTCGGAACGAAGCAGCCCACCGAATGCGTGACCGTAATTCACTTTCCCGGATGAGAGAGTAGTTGCTGGCCGGAATCACGGTAAATCCTGAATCTGCTTCCTCTTCAATGCTGGTAATGCTCTGGATCAGGTATTTGTCGCGGATTTCGCACGGCAAGGAATTGGTATACCACTCATAATCCGAAACGGCCAACGAAAGGTTGGTTTCAGTCTCCACATACCCGATGGCCTCATCAATCAGTTCCTGAATCTTGGCATCTTCGGCCACGTATCCCGGAATATCAAGTTTAAGCCACTGTTTCGCCTGTACAAGGGTGACGGGCGAAACAGTGTACTTTTCTTTCAATATCGGGTAGCTCCTCTGCATTATTCCTCAATCTCTTCTGCGTAGTCCATTTCGAGCAGCTTGTCAGCCACTGTTTTAGGGAGAGTCGGCGTTTCGCCTGGCTCATTCACCACCAAAGGGTGAAGTTTGACGATGCGAACTCTCTTTGTTTCAAGCTCGGCGCCCTCGACGGGTTTTCTGGTTTTTGCCATTATTTGTTATGGAAGCGGGCCCCATAAGGGCCCTGGTTGAAAACTTACTTTTGCTGATTACGGACGTACCGTCACGATATCCTTGATCCCGGCGAAAGACTTCTTGCGAGACTCGCGCTGGTTCCAGAATGCATTGACAGTTACCTCGATCTCTGCTTTTTTCTTCGCAGTGTACGGGTCAACGATGTACTCAGTACCACCCCATTGTCCAACGATCCAGTCTTTGAAGTTTCCGTAGATCAGCGCGGATAGGTTCGTCCCTGTGTTTTTCGTCAGGTTCGATGGGATCAGGTTGGAAATAACCGGCTGATAACCATTCAAGAGGTTGTCACGGGTATCCCAAACAGCTTCACCGTTCGTACCTGCGAATTTCTGCGTGGTTTTCAGGATTCCGCGGACTTTTGAGTTGGTCAGATACTTAGGCTTGCCGCGCAAGTGATTGTAGCCAGCCACCATAGTTTCCAGCTCTACGATATCCTCGTAGGTAGGCAAAGCACCGTTAGTGTCCAGTCCGAGCAGGTTGCCGTTTGCGCTGGTGATGATCAAAAGGAGCTTGATAGCTGCCTCAACGTTCATTTTTTGCGCCAATGCTTCGCCGATCTGGCTGATCACAAATTGCTCCATGTCAATACTTCCCTGGATCATGATCTGACGGGAAATAGGAATGGTCACACCACGACGCTCAGGCACCATGCCGAGTGAGCTGAACAGAATTTCAGCATCGATCATTTCTTCGATCTCGTCGAGCTCCTGAATCGCTGGCACAGTGTCCTGCACAGGAATTTTGAGGTTACCAGTCAACCCGGTCAAAAAGGTGGCGTCTACTTCTTTCAGGAAAGTATTGGCCTGCAAAACTTCCAAGACGGAGCGAACATCTTCACGAATCAGTACGCCGCCCTGGTCACCGGGATTGGTGGTCTGCCCGGTCGCAGTCTGGCCGCGCTTGGTGAAAATAGAGTCCATAACGATGAGCCCCGCTCCGTTCACCTCGATATTGTCGCGCTTGGCTGCTTCCATACCGATTGATTGGACCTCCGCTTCAACACCATCCAGTTCTCTCGCATGCAGTTTCGCGTCAAGTGCGCGAAGCAAGCTAAAACGAGCCAAATCACGTTCGTCCTGCTTCGAAACGTCGCGCTGCCCATCTTCGCCAGAACCAATAGATGCTGCACGGCCAGCCTTAAACGCCTGGATTTGCTGCGCACTCCTGATCTGTTCATCGAGCTCTTTTGCCTCATCCGATAAAGTGGAGAATCGCGTACGCTCCTCCGGCGTAAGTGCCCTGGTGTCGGACTCCTTCGCAAGGTTCTCCATTTCGGTACGCATAACAGCGCGCTCTTCTTGGAGCTCTTTAAGAGTTTTCTTATCCATTACTTTGTTTGTTGATGAAATTGTTACTAATCTTTAAATCATCTGCATCCGCATGCGTACATACTGGCTCAGATATTGCCTTTCCTGCTCCTTATGGGCCTTCATTGCCGCTTCGTACGAGCGTTGAACCACGTCGGTAGTAGTTTGAGTGTAAGCTGGCAGGGTTACGGGCCCAACCTCGAACACTTTTTCAATCCGAGTGACATATCTCAGGATTATACCGTCTCTTTCCTGGCTAAAATCCCACTCATCGCCATTTTCGGCGGTTGTAAACATGAATGAGCTGCCAGTTACGTACTCGTTGCGAATCGGTTCAATTACCAGGTCTTTAATCGTCTGCGTAGGCAGCGGCACAGCGTCATAGTGAAATCCCTTTTCGTCGATCGTATACGTAAGAGTCTTGTTTGTGGTCCTGCCGAGCACATAAACCATGTTGTGGTTAAAACAGGACACGATATCTTCCAGATCGGCACCATTCAATGCCCTTGGATCAATGATTTCGTAGAACCAACCGAGTTTTTGCGACCGTTGGTTGAATACGATGCCAGTACCGGGGATATGCACAACGCCATCGGCTCCGGAAACCGCCCGCACTTGACTAAGATTCTGAGGCACTATCCTCGTTTCCATTGCTTTTTTTGTTGTTTTTGGTCTGTTTAAACTCTTTGCCGAGCAGAGCAAGCGGACGGTTTGAGCCGTTCATGTAGGCTGTATCGCCGGTGCCGTCTGGTAGTTTCTCCATCTCTTCCAGGTCGCGCACTTCATCCAACTTGAAGAAGCCAGCGCCGGCCATTTTGGTGTAGTACTCTGCTTGTGCTTTCTGGTCGCCTTTCAGCAGACCTTTAAAATTGTGTCGGGTGAAAATCCCCTTTAATATTTCGTCCTTGCGCAGGCACTTGTAATCCAGCTCCTGCTCGAATTGAGTCGCGATGGGGATCAGTACCGAGTTCGTGAGCGCTATAAACATTTGCTCCACGCCAGTTCCCCATGAGCTTTGAACCTCAGTGTTCCCCAAAACCGAGAGCGGCAGGCCGAACATCATCGCGATCTCTTTCGCGGAGTGATTGAATAGTTCGTTCAACTGAGACTCAACCGGCGTCATACCGACCTTTGTGAATTTGGTCCCGTGAGAAAGGACTACCAGGCCAAACCCGCCATCATCGCCATCCTGCAACCCCTCGACCATCCGCTTTTTGATGATCTTTGCAGCATCCTCGTTTTTTGCGTCGCCACTTTCGATAATCCCGCCGACAAAGGTGCTTTTTGACAAAAACTTATCCTCAAATTGCTTTGCAAGCAGGTTGATTTTGATCGTTTGGGCCTGCCACGTAACAATCGAGCCTCCCCAATTGCCGTCAAAACTCAGGTCTTTTAACCAAATCACTTCATCCTCGGAAAGTGTCTTATTGAGGTGAGGGATCTTAAAATAGAACTCATCCGAAGAAGTGTCATGCAGGATGAACACTTTCGAGCATGGATAAGGGATGATTTCGGTTACCCTGTACAGATAATCACGTTTGATCTCTGCGATTGACCAGCCGTAGACCAGACAGTTCATTAACATTGTACGGTGCGCGATAAATGGCGACATATGCCGGTTCGCACGCTTGGTTAAAACCCAATGGAGCGGGTGCTCTGTGAATTTTTTACTACCACCTCCCGATTCAGAACGGTATACAGTATACGGCAGGCTCGAAAGGATGTTACTGATAAACCTGACACAACCGTAAAACGCAGCGATACTCATCGCGTTCCGTGGCGTCACAGACACATGCAGCTCATCCAATCCCAATTTCCGCGCAAACTCTTCCGCCGCATCCTTCGTAGATGCAACAGAACCGGATCCGTCCGAAACAGTAGCCGGCGTAACCGACCGCTCTTCAACGGGCTCAACAGGTGCGGGCTGGGATCTCTCGCCAAATCGAAAGATGTTTGTCCAACTAGCCAATGAAATATAAGTTTGCTCGAAAGGTACGGAGGCGAAAACCCAATAATTGTAATTCCCAATACCTCCTTTGAAAATTATTTTGCTTTGTTGCCGTAATAAGCCGCTTTGAACGACTCAAACGAGGAATAATAGTTCTTGTAGCCGTCAGTCCAGCAGATCCGGTCTACGTGATCAAATGCGCGCCTTACGGTGGTTCCTGTGGCTAAATGGTCGTTGAACAGCTTAAAAAAAGCCGTTTTGGTCAGTTGTAAGTCTGTTTTCTGAATTTTCATGTTAATACACGCCGTATGATCCGTCGTTTTTAGATTCGCCCATTGTAGTATTCCATTTCGAGTAGGTGCCTATTGCTATGATACTCGCAATAATGCCATCGATTTTGTCGCGGCTTTTGTCCTTCACGGGCGTATAGTTGCCGTATGCATCAACCCGCATCGCCACATTCCCCAACATCCAGGAGGTAATTGGATTCCCATCGTGAAAAATCTCGCCGTTCAGTATCATTTCTTCGAACAACTTGGTAGCCGGAGCCATACCCGCGGCTTTTTGCTGGAAGACCTGCACTTTGTTGTAGTAATCCCAATTCAAGGATCCGTCCTCTCTGGTTACTGCTGCCCACCTGGTGCCCAGCTCCTCAGTCAATTCATCACGGAAATAGGGCGCCGAATATGGGTCGTAGCCGAGAAACATGAGCTCTTGCTCCATCGCCGCCTCGAAAATGTCCCTTTTGATGAAGTTGTAATCAGTCGTTTTACCGGGCGTCGGAATTAAGTGCCCCTCCTCAATCCACTGCTTGTAATCGATCCCGGACCGCACTGCATTTTCCGCTGCGATCTCCGAGCAATAGTGCCGAACCAGCAAGAACTTTTCTTCTGGAAAGAATGCAGCAAGTGAGGAGATATCACGGGACTGCCCCAAGTCAAGGCCGCCATACCACACGTTCCGGTTGGAAAGCGATTTGGCAATGTGCGGCCGGGCCAGCGCATCCCACGTTTCCGAAGGAATCCACGTAATGGCTGCGTCCACCCACATATTGAGGTGCTTTGTTTTAAAGTCAACCTCCTTGGTACCCGAAAGCAACGCCTGTTGGAATTGGCCGCGAAGGTGATCCATTTCAACGGAAATGCCGAGGTTAGGATTTGCTTTGCGCCACGTTTTCTCATCTTTCCAATCGTCGTCCTTGTCAATGCCATAAATCAGGATGAATGATTGATCGAGCTTTGACTTTCCTTTCAGTACACTGATACAGACTTCCCGGTACTTGTAGCACGGGCCTTGCTTATTGTCCCCAGCCGTAGTGATGATGAAGAAGATAGGTTGCTTGCGAGCTGCCATACCGGTCTGCAAACTGTTCCGGACACCATCGTTTTCGTGAACATGGTACTCATCAAGGATTACACCGTGCGGGTTTTTACCCTCTGTCGTCCGCTTGTCGTGCGAAACGGCCATGAACTTACCCCTCAGCTTTTTGTAGATCACGCTCCAAAGACTAACCTTCGCATGCTTCATCAGGGCCGGCGATCGCTCGACCATCGCTTTCGCCTCATCAAAGCACTGCATTGCCTGATCGCGGGTGAATGCCGCAGAATAGATTTCGGGTCCGTTTTCACCATCCCAAAATTGAAGCAGTAGCCCAATGGCGGCGGCGAAAGTGGTTTTCCCGTTCTTCTTCGGAATTTCAATGTAAGCCTCTCGGAACCTCCGTTTCCAACGATTTTTCTCTGAATCGTATGACTGCCAACCGAACAAGCTGATCACTACGAATGCTTGCCAGGGCGAGCATTCGAATTTTCCGCCATCGGTTTCGCCTTTCGACAATGATATCAGATCAAAGAACGAAATCGCAAACGTAGCCAGCCCCTCATTAAACCGTAGTGTCTTTCCGTCCTGCCTGCCTAAGTCTTTGAAATGGCGCTTAACAGCAAGTCGCACCAGTTCGCCGACAATGATCTTACCATCGCGGACATCCTCAGCATACTTTAAGCCAGATTCAAGCGTATTAGCCATTCAATTGTTGCAATTTTTTCATTGCCGCCATTAGCGGATCCTCACCTTTTTCCGGAGCTTCGATTCTCGCCCGGGCGGCCGGTGTAAAGCCGAACTGATTTGCAATTTTCAACGCGTTAGACAAAGCGGCATTTTTGATACCGACGGCCGGGTGCTGCTGTGAGTAGGTTCCCCCATCGCCTCGCTCGAAAGTCATGATCATACCTTCCTTTCGGATCACGTCGCACGCTTCAATGTACGATCCCATTTCATTGCAGTATGCGGAAAGCAGGGCCAGATCGGTATTTGCGAGGATGCCCATCTTGATCAGTTCGGTGCATGCCATCTTCCATTCCTTTTTGGCGGCGGCAGATAAATACTTCGGCGCCGATGGCGGGTGCTCGATAGTTGACGGCATGATTTCGTTTGTATTCGCGCGATCCTTCCGGGCCGTACCTTCCAGCTTTTTTTGCGCAGTCGGTTTACGTGGTCTACCTGGTCCCATTTTTCAAAAAAAAAATCAATTGTTACTCTTGATACCCCCACCCCCTGAATTTTGACATTGTACTCAGATGGGGGCGGCGGGCATTGTCACGGGGTCACCTTTAAAGTTTTGACCCCTCCCCTGTAGTAGGACTACTACAAGCCCAAAAAACGGCTCAGAACGCTGGAAACGGCCTTTCTCTATCATAGTCCCTTTTTCACCCTAATTCACCCACTATCATCCCCATACGCTTCGCAATGACCAAGAGCTCTCCATTTGATATGGCTGTCTCTCCTGTCAACTTCAAAGCATCGAAGGCCTGCTGCGCACGTTCTAATGCTGCTTGCTCCTTCTCAATAAGAATCTGGATGACGTCAGCTACATCCTCTGCATCAAAGTGTATTCCAAAAGCGGATACCATGCGATCTCCCCGTTTCGTTTGATACCTCTTTTCAAGTGCTTCCGACAGTTTATTCATGTGCTGCTCGTGGTGCACAACATAAGCATGCAGGTTGGTCGCATGATCTAATTGTTCCTTTGTCATGATACTTTGTTGCTAAATGATTAATTAATATGATAATTTGCCTTTAATGACATTAACTATGGTTCTAGCTTGAATTCACCTTTACCGATCACTTCATGAGTAAGTACTTTCCACCTAAATTTGATCAAAGTGCATTTTCTTGCCCAAACTGCAATGTTCTAGCAAATCAGACCTGGTCACATTATATATTATGCTATTATGACAGGAGCAATGTTGCTTTTCACCTCCATCAAGCCGACCCTACATTGAACTACTCAATTGCCCAATGTACTCATTGCAAGGATCTCTCTTTTTGGAAAAGAGAAAAACTACTATTTCCAAATGTTTCAACCGTTGAAGAAGCAAATCCAGATTTGCCGGACGATATTAAAGCAGACTACAATGAGGCCAAAGATATACTCAATACATCCCCAAGGAGCTCAGCCGCATTACTACGACTTGCACTTCAAAAAATTCTAGCTCACATAGGCGAGAAGGGCAATAACATCAACGATGACATCAAAAACCTTGTCAAGCGCGGTCTCCCAGCACAGTTTCAGCAGGCTCTCGACTCTATTCGAGTGATCGGCAACAATGCTGTTCATCCTGGCCAAATAGATTTGAATGACAATCCTGAAATAGCAAGAGCCCTATTCGGCCTTTTAAATGTTATCTGCCATTACTTCATTACCCAACCAAAGAAAATTGCTGAAATATACGGGGCACTTCCTGAGAAAGACCTTAATAACATTGCAAAACGGGACGGCGCGCCGACTTGATGTTTTTTATTTAAACTGAGCTTCATCCTGAACTTTTCGGCATTCTTGGCCGTACATCAACCGTTATTCATATGTATGACCTCTACCTCTCTATCAAGGACTCGATCTTAACGCAATTCCCAGGATCGAATGTACTGCTTGAAATTCCACCGGGTGTAACGCCTAATGTTTTCGAATCGACAATTTCCGTCGACTGGTCACCGCCTACCCTGTTTCAAATTTCGAACTCCCAATTCGGGGATAATCCGGATGCATTATTCATTTCACTGTTTCCGGTCATCTATATTGATCAAAAAGGGAAATGTTGCCCGATTGATTATTTTACCCGCAATGAAGTCGAGTTTACCGACGAAGGCGGTAGATCGCTCTCCATCGTCAAGATGGAGGCGACCGATCAATATCGGCTGGTTTTGATAGATTTCGCTTCGAAGGATGCTGATATAGTAGAGTCATTCGCTTGTGGGGCTGAAATAATTAGTCAACTTATTGATATACTTTCCGTTCAAGATACTGGCCGTCCATATTGATCAGTCTTTTTCCTATGCCTCGCCTCCTCAGCGCTTTTTATTGTGTGACAGCGCTTGCAGAGGCTTTGCAGGTTTTTGGGGTCGAAGGGAGCGCCTCCAACCTCCAACGGGACAATATGATCAACCTGAACGGCCTCTACCAAACGCCCTTTTCTGTCGCAAATCTGACAATATGGAAAGTCCCGCAGCTGCTGAGGCCGTACCCTGTCGCGCCACTCTCTGCAATCGCGTATTTTTCTTACCTCGGCGGCGGTTCGTGGGGTGAGTCCAATTAATTCGCTCATAAGCGGCTAAAACGAGGCACCTGCCGATTGCACGACAGTATGCATTTACTGACTTTGTCGCAGCCGCCAACGTGCCACAGACCATTTCAAACTGTAAATTCTGGTAAGTCGCTATGAGGTCATTCGCAGCTTTTCTCATTAATTCCTGGTCAATGACCAGCTTAGCCTGATACTCTTTCAAGCGAATAGCGTGGATCTTCATGACTCGATGAATCGTTTGTTCCGGCGTAATTCGTTGACCTTTCCCCTAAGTCGTCGGCATTCATCTTCTCTCTGAATTAATCGGTCCTCAGCCAATGACGCTCGTTCATGCTGGCGAACAAGCCCGATGACTGTTTGAGACTTCTCGTATCTTAATCGCTCAATCACTCTCAGCCAGCGGCGTTTTCGACACAGCCAAATGATAAGCCATAAAATGCTCGTACAAATCGCGGAAAGCAATGAAACAGTGATCATAGTTGTGATGAAGAATATGCCTCTGAGGCTGTGTGAAACAAAGTATCATCCGAAAACCATCCGAACGGCTTCCCGTCCTTGGAAACAAGGATTTCGCTTCCCTGGTACCTGTCGACAGTGCAAGACTGGACTGTATCCTTGGTTTCAACGTAGTATGCTACCTGCCCTGGATGAAACTTCTGCTTGCCGGGGATACCCTCGTCTGCCTCCCTGAGGCTATCACAGTGCTTTTTGTAAAGCTTTATGTTTTCAAAGCTTTTTTGTAGTAAAGCTGCTTCACTCATGATTTGTATCGGATTTCGTGGATTTGCAAAAGGAGATCAGGGAACGATTGGTGATTGGGTCCGTCGATAATGCAAAGATTCCCGGCAACACAGGCACGATCCTCGACTGCCAGAGCCTCGACTTCGATCAGCATGCGCATACCGGGCTTCAGATTCACAATCCGGGCTACATCTGAATTCTTTGGGGAGCGATCGAATGGGACCGCATCGACGAGTTCTGACTTCGACCTGCGAGCTTTTCGTTGGGTTGGCACCATGTTAATTTGTTTGTTGATGAAGTGATGCATAGTCTGGGTCAGCCAATCGGTCTGCTAACGGCGTAGCCAAACTCAACAAGCCCAAATATAGATAATAGTTATTATTAATACCATTCAATAGACAATATCTATTTCTATTTCTGCAAATAGTACAACATTTTTGTCACCAGTTACAACCTCGACTTCTCCTACTATCCATGAATCTTGACGAAATACAATCATTGCTGACAGAAGCAATCACATACCCATTAAAATTCAACAACGAGGATAACCCGTCAGAGGTCAGGGGACTTTCCAGGTATCGAATTATCTTGGAAGAACTTCGTCGACTTGGAATCGAGTCAAAAACAATTGGCGACTTTTCAATATTTCTTCATAGTTATCCTAACTCCGACCTATTGGGGGCCGATTCTGAGACTATGAAGTACATTTTAACCAGGTCAATCGAATTGCGAGAAGCTCTCGTTGCTGTAAGCAACTTCATATCTAGAACCTTTCCTCCCCTTGACGAAGATAGCTTGCGGATACGACTACCTGATGGCAACGGCTTTCAAGATCTTGAAAAGTACACGAGCGCCTTCAAAATAGCGTTCACTCTTCCTTTGCGCCACCCTCAAGTCGACGGCACGATTCAGATACTTCGAGGCGAGCCCGGGTCCGTATGGCTAGTGGTTAAGGTTCTTGGAATTGGGAAAATGGCATATAAGTTAATAAACGATATCTGCTGGTCGGCCGCAGTCATCTGGAGAAAGGTTCTGGATAACAAAATGGTAGCTCAAGAGGTGAGATCATATAAATTAAAAAACGATTATCTGGAGATGATATTGGGCGCCCAGAAGCAGCTTATCAGCGACCATGTGGAGACAGAAGTCTCAGGCATTATTACGAGAAATGGATTAAAAGCTGACCCTGAATATCGATCTCAACTGGCCAAATCCATCATGGCCATGCACGAGTTGTTTATAAAAGGTGCAGAAGTTCAACCTTCTTTGAAGGAAGCGAATAACGGTCCTGAGAAATTTCCGGATATCAAACAGCTACAATCGGTGGAGTCGCGGGTAAAAGCCCTTCCCGAGCAAGCAGAAGGTGCCAAAATTCCTCCATTGGCTAAAGTAAAACATACCGGTTCGCCCAAAATCAGAAAATCCCCTAAACAATGAAAGAATTTATTGTACTAGCAATCGAAGTTACTCGAAAGCATTGGCCTGAACTTGAAGAATTACCTTCTGATAACAGTAAAAATGCCGCTCTGCCAGTCTACGAGGCTATTTTATCGTACGAGTCTCCGACGATACTTGTAATTTTTAACACCTTCGAGAACCAGGTAAAAGTCGTCTGCCAGACATTCGCCGATTCGGATGAACTCAGACAATATGCCGCGGCGAAGTTCAAAAATCCTGCTTTTAAAACCCTTCCGCGGCATGAGGCGCGCTTTTTCACTTACGAGGGAGATCCGGCAAGCATTCGTAAAGTGACGCCAGTGCCGAAGACGGCCGTCGCGGCAGGCCCACAGGTTGAAGGGTTACCGACCGAAGAAGAGCTATTACACATCATAAAGGATTGTTTCGACCAGCTCGGAGTAAAGTTTTGAAACGATAGGTAACTAAAAACGGGAGCTGCGAGGCTCCCGTTTTATTTTTAAATCGGTTCGAATTGAATTGCATCATTCACCGGGTGAAATTTGTACTCTTGAGTAGCGAGAGAAAAAGCGATTTCTAATCCCCGGCTAGAAATGTCATAATTGACTCCGAGGTAATGCCTCAGACATGACGCGTCACTATCGTTCCATGCTTTGTACTCAGGTTCACGCCTCCAAGGAAGCTCCCCAATAACATCCACGTTGTGAGTCAGACGGTTAAATGCGATATTACCTGCCAATTTTGAGTCATTTTGCAAAATCAGTTTATGGTTTGGGATAGATCCTTCTGGACTACCTCCCCTTTTAAGAGTTAATTTTGACTCCCAATTGGGCGTAGGCGGTGGATAATTCGTGAGGGGCCTGTCCGTAATGTTAAAGACCGGCTTTGTAACGGCCTCAATATTACATTCGTGGCTGGGGTATGATCTTTCCTCATCCTTAGTATCTCCAAATGTTTTTAATGTGTACCAAAATCGGCCATTGACAGACGGCTCGATTTTAGTAATCATGCCGACATATTTATCGTCCACTCGAATAGTCTGCCCTTCAATATAAGGTGAGGCGTTAAGATTTCTAGGTGACGCAAGATACATGCGTTTACCGTTCCTGAAAATTCTGTGTGGGTCCAACATAATGTCCACTTCTGGAGCTTTATACCCGTCATGCAAGGCAAAAATTGTCCCCGGTAGCTGTTTGTTAATAACCCATACTCTTTGGCCTAAAAAGAGATTTCCGAATTGTTCTTTTTTCATTATCGAGGGGATTAAGTCTTAAGTGAAAATAATAAAATTTTAGTCCAGCAATTGGGCACCGCAGACGTATTGCCAATAGCGTCTGAATTTTCCGTGATCTCAAAAACTGGTAATTGATCTAAATTAAGCAAGGTTAATAGTTATGCCTTTGATTATCAAAAAATTGATTTTCCATTTTACTAAAAAATAAGGTGGATACTACCC
Source organism: Dyadobacter sp. (assembly GCF_017744695.1). Lineage (GTDB taxonomy): Bacteria > Bacteroidota > Bacteroidia > Cytophagales > Spirosomataceae > Dyadobacter. Next base: position 1,880,350 of record NZ_JAGIAS010000001.1, on the reverse strand, counting down.
GTTATGCACTTCGCTACCGTTAATTTCCATATTTCCATATTTTCTCCATAGGCAGTAGTTATTTATACTCTATATAAATAATCTACCCCTATTTAAATATTATGTTATTATATAATTAACGGTAGTATAAGTAGTGAAAATAATTAACTATTTGAATTTCAAATAGTTAATTATTTTCAAAAACTTCCAATGATTTCCTGGCCGTCCCGTGTATGCTCACTTCGCTCGCGGTTCCGCCGGTCGGGTTTTCAGAATCCACACGCCGATATGCTCTTTGGTTCCCGTAGACTTTAAATTCAGTCTTTGATTTATAGGGCTTCCACCCTGGCATCTTTCGCATTATGTTGTGTATAAATCGGGTGTTCTGGGACGACATGTCTTTTGTCGAACCCCCAAGGGCTTCCACCCATATTTCAGCGGCGCAAACTCGGGTTCTCGTGGTGAGTCCTGGTTTTGACGAATCCCCGTATTCGAAATAGATTTTTCGCTGGACCGGCTCCATAGAATCCCAACCGTCCGGTAACTTCATTTCTAAAAACCTGTGAATTAGCCCTTGGCGCTCATCTGATACAGTATGATCAGCCTGAGTTTCTCGTGCTAAGGCCTCCAATTCCGGAGTTAAATACAGCAGCTCCGTTTTATGCAGTACGAAAGCTTCTGCCCAAATTTGGTCAACTTCATATGGGTCGAGAAACTCACCCTCGATAATTTTCTTTGGCGGATTTACGAATACGACAACAGGCCAAAACCTTCTGTTACCCGTTTGGCTCGATAAGAATTCTTCATTATTTGACGACCCTATAAATACGCACTGTCTTTTGAATGAGGACTGGTGCTCCCCTCGCGTCACCCGATATCGATCCACAGTCGTCGTAATGAAACTTTTTGCAGCCTCAACCTCAGCTCTGTTAAGCCCTGACATCTCCGGAATTTCAATGATCCAAACACCTCGCACTTGTTCTTGCGCCCGAACTCCGTTACCCCCATGTAGCATTGAAAAATTAAAGGTCTCAGAGAACCATTCCTTTCCTAATGATTTTGCTAATGTACTTTTCTTGGTCCCTTCCGTACTTATTAAAGTCAAAATGTAGTCAAATTTCGCCCCTGGCCGGAACACCCTCGTCACCGCTGCGCACAACGTTTTACGTATGAATGCGCGTGCGAGAGGGGTATCTTCGGCGCCTAAGTAGTCGGTTAGTAGCGTGTCTACTCGTGGAACGCCGTCCCATTTCAGGCCTGATAAATACTCTCTGATCGGGTGAAACTGATTCTCTTTTGCTATCAACGGATAGGTATCATCAATTATGGGGCTTCGCTTAATATTGTAAGGGTTTTTCCCCAAATAGTTCCGAAGCCCCTTAACATCATTATCAGCTATTTGGCGGATCCCAGGCACTGAGTCCCAAGGGACGGGGCCTTCTATATTGATGTGTTCTGAAAACTCGTTGAATTTAAAACGCCCCTTCAATGCTGGATCTGACCTAAGAATGAGCTCGATGTTATGGGGCGAAGTGATAAATCTACCTTTGGTATCGAATTCTGCTTTGGAAACCCAGTCCAATTCCTTCTTACCACCAGGTATATCCGCGAAATCAACCCCAGCCTCCGCAAACTTTGCCGCGGCATTTAACGCCTTCACCTTTGGATCGTTCCTGATCAAATCCAGCATTGCCATGAAAGAAGGCTTTTTATTAATCGGGGTATCTTCGGCCACATTAGCATCCATTGGCTCGTACAGGTGAATTCGAACCAAATCGACGACGTTACATAGCCGACTATACGCGGGGTCCGTCATATGGTTACTGTAAAGGAAGAGCCCATCTGTATATTCAACAGCTCCGGCATGCCCACTGCCAGCCTTATAGGTCCATCTTCCCGACATATCAGTTTCTTCGTATACGTTAGGTAGGTATTCGTAAATTACGTCCGATACAGTCGGATATGCCTGGCAAAAGAGACCAATCAGACCACCTTTCTCCCGCGGGTCTGCCTGTGTTTGCTTTCTGAACGCAGCGTCCCTGATCTGTTTGGTTTCCCTGCTTGTTCGAGGCCACTCGCTTTGGTCTTCCCAGTTCCGATACATCCCTTTAACCTCGTCGACGCATATCCGGGGCCCCTCGATCCGTTTAAAAATAAATTCACCGACCATATCTTTACTGACCGAGGGCAAGTGCATGAACTGGGTAACCCTGAAAGAAGTATGGTCACACTGCTCAATACCAAACATTTCTCCGGTTTTACGTGCCACGGGCTCGTATTCGTCTGGACGGAGTTCTCGGTCAGGAATTAGTATTAGCCTAAGTCGGGGTTTTTCTGCTGAATGCTTACGCGTTGAGTAGATTATGGCGTCGTACCCGAATAGCATCTCATAATCCTCGGAGAATCCCAGCTTTGCAAAATCCAAATCGATCGTAATAACAGACCTGTGAAGAACGTTTGTGTTCTTTCGGACACCGTTGGGCAGATACCCACCGAAAAACCCGCCCACATCCTTGATTCGATCTTGTTCGCCGGTGGGCATTTTAAGGTATTCTGCGAAGGTTTCATTGGTAACCTGCGGCTCTGAGCACATTTTCGCCAAAGTCTCGACGCTCATTTGTTTGTTCTGCCACGTCTTTGTATTCCGGTGTTTGCCTATGGCAATGTCTAATAAATCCATTTTGTATGATTAGAATGTTAAATGAAGAGGCGCCCTTCTACCAGCTAAACGGGAGAGTCTACCTTCTTGACTGCGGCATACCAGATCCAGGGATTTGATATTTCCCGCTTTCCAAACCTCTCGTCATAAATCTCATAGAAAACCCGCCGGATGCCGTCGCCGCAATTGAAAGCCTCGACACTGCCTTCGTCCGTGGCCATCCCTCGACTGTAAGAATCAGCTATACGAACCCCGGTTTCATACATTTCTTCATGTGTCAGATCCATTAACCTGCACACTTTAAGCTCTAACACTTCAAGCCATAGCCGGCTTACATATATCGGCATCGTTACAGGCAATAGCCAACGGGCGCCCGGCAATTCAGGTTCGGTAGCCTTAAAGTGAAGTTTCTCCCGGACGTAGCGGCCACCTATTTGTTTGAAACCCGAGAACGTTTCCCTGCACCACAGGATCGTCCCGGGTTGATCGAAGGGTGTACTTTCACAAACGTTGTTATCCCAGTTGCCGGCATCAACAAGTAGATAAATATCCTTCCGATTTCCGTTTTGAAGCACCTGCTTGATTATGCCCCTGGGCTGCTGTCTGAGAGGCCGAACCAGAGCCCGCTGTACTTCCTCTAAGAGTAAGGGAATTTCCTGAGGTAAAGGATAGAATGGTTTCATGGCGTTACGGCTATTTTCAGTTTCAAATTCGTGACTTTGCACCCGTAGTAAACTGAATAGTTGCCCTGGACTACATTACTCCAAAAATCAAAACCTTCTGGCGTCCAGTCCCACACGAACGCGGAACCGAGGTGTGATATTGGCCCTTTCGGATTGGGCATTGGGTAATCGATTTGCCGACGCTGCGCCAGCTCCCGTAAACCGGGAGGTAACTGAGATATAAGCATAATTGGAAATTTTAAGTGATGGTAATTACTTGTCGAGCACTTCTCGAAAAACTGCTTCTGCGCCGGGGTGGCCCGATGCGATAACCTTTATGAGGTCTTCGCCGTAGTATTGAACTGGCATTATGCTTTTAAAAGAAACTTCGCTCAAAAGTCCTTCTTCGGTTAACTTTTTGAAGACCTCGATCAGGTCTTGGCTGGTTAGGTGGAACGTCTGTCTATCCATATGAGATGAGGTTTAGTAGAATCCTGTCCACGTACAGTCGTGGCAATCTTCTGGCCAAATCCGATTCCAGGCTTTCGCTTTCAGGCGCTTGAAGCGTTCCTTATAGTTCGGAAAATACCCCACAAACGGGTACAGTTTGTGAACCCACCCGTATGAATATCGGGCATGGTGAATGCGGTGGATGCCAGTAATTAGCTGCAACCACCTGAATGATCTTGCTTTCATTTTCTAAGAAATGGACAGGAATCTAAATATCAATAAATTGGCAATGGCATCTCTTCAAGCGGCCGCCAGTGCGAATAGGTCCGCTCATAATAATCGTTTTTCGGGTCAAAAACGGTAATCTTCCCGACGTAGTGTTTCCCTGCTTGCATTGCGTGGACTTCCTGGTTCTTCAATGGCTTGTCTTTATCAAATCGGTACCATCCATTGTTATCCTCAATCCCCACCAACCCGACCGGTCGCCAATAAACGTCACGTCCTTCTTTCTTGATTTGGACCTGCTGCTCTGAAAATCCATAGGACGCCCAATTCAAACTCACGTTAGGCCCGAACTCACATATCATTGCCCAACCGTCACGGGTTACAGCCGGAAGCTTGCCCCATGCGGCTCCGTATGCGTTCACAATGGCTTGCTGCCGCGGAGTCAATTCTGTATCCATAGCGAGCGATAATTAAGCAGCCGATTTCTCCCCATTGATTTGAATATTCGTCGTTTGGAGCTCGTCGGAGACATCAACAAGGAAATTCACAAGTGAATGTGCATAATCAACCTTGGCAAGGCAGTCCTCCAAGGACGGAGCGTCGACAAGGTTAGAATTACGAAGCTCTTGATACATGTAGGCGCTTGCCAGGTCGTTCAGTATTTTGGTGGCCTCGCCGGCGCCCTCGTGCCCAATGAAACGTTGGCAAATTTTTGCCAGTTCAGAATTCGGGACAGGCAGGGCCTCCGGCAACTCGCGCGGATACAGAACCCTTTTAGCGTAGTGCTCTCGCCAAGCGACCTCCCAATCATCAATGTCCGGGCTGTTGCTTTCGAACGCGCTCATATCCTGGTGATATCCCAACTCAGCTAAGAAGCACTTCGCCTTAAACCCGGTCTGCTTGGCTTCATTCGCGGCATGGGTAAGAGAGGCTACCTGGTCAGCGAGCCCGCTCGCTTTCCGTTTCCAATAATTGATGTCGTTTTCCTTGTCGAGGCCAACTTGCGAAGGTACCCCGGGTTGTAAAGTGTTCATTTCAGATAAAAGCGGTTAAGGTTAACTGAATGCTTTTTTGGGTTCGATTCGACCCTTCTCAATGAATTCGTTAAGGTCGCCAATTTTGTAGTACACGTAGTGCCCGCGCTTGTAATGTCGGAGCTTCTTTTTGGCGGTATAAGCCCGGACAGTTGGTATTGCTACGCCGAGGATACCTGCGGCCTCCTCAATACGCACGAACTCGAATTTGCTTAGTCCATGTTCATTCAGGCTTCCTTCAATCGCCTTGTCAAGGCGCCGGCCCAGGTCGTCCAGCCGGTCGAAAAGTGGTTGATACGGATGTTCCATCGGTTATGTTGGTTCTTGATGCACAGATTTTTAGGTGTGACGAGGTGATTATAAGAGACATTGCGCATTATAGATAGCCAGTACCCTTAATTAGACCGAAATGAGGGATTCCAATTCAGCTATGGCCGCTTGCGTTAATACTTTTTGTTTTTTTTGAAGCTCCTCGAATTCCCGGATAATTGAAGCTGCGGTCTTAAAGAATAGAGCTAAATCGTTATCAGAGGGCTTAGAAATCCCTCTTCTCCAATTAGATACGACTGTTCTAGACTTACCGAGTTGTTCGTAAAATTTTGCGTTTGCGCCTGGCAAAGTATTGATCTTTGTGATCGCATTGCCAAGAAGAGTTTCGATACTTGTTGCCACGGTTTGCATTTACGTCTAATAGTTTACTATTTACCATTAAATAACTACATTTAGGATACTAAATGCATACAAATTACATTTGACGCGTCATTTAGTACATCAAATGTAGTGTACATTTTTACATCAAAGCAACTGTTTGCGCAATAATTTTATAGAAATGTTTGAGAGATTTTCACAATACCTTGACTATAAGGGAATTACTGCTTATGTCGTTGAAAACGAAATAGGCCTATCTAGAGGAGCATTGTACAAGTCTATTAGACTGAATTCCAATATAAGCTCAGCAGTTCTTGCAAAGATTGCAGTACAGTACCCAGATTTAAACATCATTTGGCTACTTACTGGCAAGGGCGGAATGACAAATAGCTCACAGACCTCTCTCCCTTTCAATCCTGACGGAACCCCCCTGGCTGGCGGAGAACAATCTTTATTGAGCGCCGGTCCAGATCAAGATAAAAACAACAATTGGTCAGCGGCCGGGTTTGAATTGATAAAACGCGAAAACTCAACAGAATTCTGGGGGTTCCGGGGAGGCGTGGACAGATATTTAATTACCACCCCTTTGATGTACATCAGTCGTGATTATGGGTATGACTATTACGCGGAGGTTTGGGACGACTTAGAGGAAATTGACCTTTTCGCCCGCCATGCGGTGGCCGTGGAATCTGTCAAATTCGGGTTATACAGGTCCTTTTATGTCAACGATAGTGGGCTAAATTCCAATGACGAGGACGATCTTAGAATTGGAGACATTGTAACTGGCATCCGAATAGAGCCAAAAAACAGACGTATAGGCCTTTCCACGGCGCACCTCGCCATTATAACAGCCAAACAAGGCGTTTTTGTTAGAAAAATAAAGAATCTTAATATTTCCGCCAGTGAGGTAGAGCTAGCCTCGACACATCCCGATCAATCGAAGTTTCCTGCCATCACTTTACCCTTCACTGACATCTTTGAAATTTACGAAATTGTAGCCATTACAAGATATCGAAATCCAGGGGCCCAACTTCCTCTAAATTTTACTTAGTAAACCGAAAAACCCCATTGGGTACAGGCCGCAACTCTGCCAGTGAATTAATTGCAGAATTTGACAAATTTAAGGAAATCTACTATGTTAAGGCTCGAACAGAACCCCTTGACTAACACAATGAACACCTCTTCCAATCAGCCCGATAAACACAAGTGGTACAACCAGATATGGTTAGTTGTATTGCTTGTTTTTGTCTTCCCTCCCGCAGGATTCTACGGACTCTATAAAATGCGAGTATTACCAGAGTCAATTAGGGCTTTGATTGGCATTGCTTATATCGCTATTCTGGTCTGGGTCGCATCAAAAAACCAACAATCTCCTTACCAATTTTCAGACAGCGGGAGCAAGGCACCCATTAGTAATGCTGGACTTGATACCACAATCTCCGCCGCCGATACAACACTCCTTGAAATAAGCGACTGGCTGTATAGTGATGATGTTGACAGAATGACATCGAAGAAGAGGTATTTTGCAAACACGTTCGCGACAGAGGAGATTAATTTTGACTTCCCATACGACGGCGGAACTACCTTCGGATTAATCGTGAGACATTCCGACGGCCAAAACGACGTAATGCTTAGATGCGATAAGTGTCAGTTTATTTACAGAATCGGAGAGGCGAATCGACTTAAAGTAAAGTTTGATGAGGGAGCGCCCGAGACCTTCGTTTTTCACGAGACCGATAATGGTAGTTCGGAATTAATATTCATCGCCTCAGCCGACGAATTTATTAGCCGTATGAAGAAATCTAAGCATTTGCTGATCGGAGCGGAATTCTATGAAGCGGGAACAAAGTATATTGATTTTGATATATCAGGCCTTAAATGGGATCATTAAAACAAATATGCAGCACACAGGCCCGGCACACGTCGGGCTTTTTTGTTTTAGCTCAATCACTGTTAGTTGCACTGTTAGTAAAAGAAAAAGGACTTAGCAATTCGATGCTAAGTCCTTGATTTTGAGAGTGGGCCCACCTGGGATCGAACCAGGCACCTACTGATTATGAGTCAGTTGCTCTAACCGAATGAGCTATAGGCCCTTTTTTGTGATCTGCTTCGAGTTTGATACTTACTGATTATGAGTCAGTTGTCCTAAGCGATCGGTTATATGGTTTGTGAGCTATTTACTCATTCTCAAACCTCGTTTGGAGTGCAAAATTAGCGAATCGGTTCAATTCTCCAAATGAAAGCAACAAGATTAGCTTCTTTTGTCCGTTGGTTGTTTATTACTTTTGCCAAAAAATCGATTTTGAATAAAAGGAAAATCATCAACGATCCGGTCTACGGATTTATATCCATCGCGTCGGATCTGCTTTACGATCTGGTCGATCATCCTTACTTTCAGCGGCTCAGGAGGATCAGGCAGCTCGGCCTGGCCGATATCGTTTATCCCGGCGCTTTACACACACGTTTCCATCATGCGCTCGGCGCCATGCACCTCATGAGCCAGGCGTTACGGACTCTGCAGGAAAAGGGCCATATGATCTGGGAGCCTGAATCGGAGGGGGCGCAGGCGGCGATCCTGCTGCACGACCTGGGGCACGGGCCGTTTTCGCACGTCCTGGAAAGTGTGGTGCTTCCCGGTGTCCCACATGAAGCGATTACGCTGGTGATGATGAAGGACCTCAACCGACAGTTGAACGGCCGGCTCGATATCGCGATCCAGATGTTCGAAGGGAAGTATCCGCGCAAGTTTTACCACCAGATGATTTCCAGCCAGCTGGATATGGATCGGATGGACTACCTGAACCGCGACAGCTTCTACACGGGGGTCATCGAAGGGTCCATCGGCGCCGATCGCCTGATCAAAATGCTGGATATCAGCCATGACCAGCTGGTGGTGGAGGAAAAAGGGCTTTTGAGCATCGAAAACTTCCTGCATGCACGCAGGCTGATGTACTGGCAGGTGTACCTGCATAAGACGCTCCTGAGCGCGCAGGCGATGCTCACGCAGATCATGCACCGCGCCCGCGAACTGGCGGCGGCAGGAGAGCCGCTTTTCGCCACACCCGATTTTGCTCGCTTCCTTTACAACCGGTTTACTCTCGCGGATTTTGATAATGAACCCGATTTGCTGGCGGCATTCAACGGATTGGATGATAACGACGTATGGGCATCTGTAAAAGGATGGAAAACCCATCCGGACCCTGTTTTATCGACGTTATGTCAAATGCTATTGGATCGGAACCTGTTCAAAATCAGTTTTTTCAGTGAGCCGCCGGGGGAAGAGGCATTAGCGCCGCTTCGCGAGCGACTCACGGCACGCGGGATCTCCGAAACGGATATGAAATATTTCCTGATCACGGGCGAAACAACCAATTGGGCCTACGCGAAAGAACAGGACCCGATCCGCGTGAAAATGAAAAAAGGGAATTTACTGGATATAGCCGATGCGTCCGACATTCCGACCATCGAAGCCCTCACTAAGATTGTACGCAAGTACTATGTATGTTGGGGTAAAAATGTATCTTTGCGTGGTTAATCAGGATCCAAAAAAGAAGGCAGAATTAATAATTTTTACAACGTAGTCGAATACTATTACCCGAAATTAGCCGATAAAATATGAAATTTACTGTCAGCGAGATTGCTCAGATGCTGAATGGAACTGTTGTTGGAAATGATCAGATTACAATTAGTTCGGCTGCAAAAATTGAAGAGGGCCTGCCGGGTTGTATATCTTTTCTGGCCAATAGCAAATATGAGCATTATATCTACTCCACACAGTCTTCGGCAGTAATTGTCAATAAAGATTTTGTCCCCAAAAAAGATATTGCAGCGACGTTGATCTACGTCGATAATGCCTATACCGCCTTCACGATCCTGCTGGAGGAATATCAGAAACGCCTCGCCGGCATCAAGTCGGGGGTGGAGCAGCCGAGTTTCATCGGAGAGAACAGCCAGACGGGAGAGAACTGTTACCGAGGCGCATTTTCCTATATCGGGAAAAATTGCGTGATTGGAAAAGAAGTGAAGATTTACCCGCAGGCCTGGTTGGGCGACGGGGTTGAGGTAGGCGATTATTCGGTGATCCATCCCGGTGTGAAGATCTACGACAACACGGTGATCGGTAAGAATGTGACCATTTTTGCCAACACGGTAATCGGCAGCGACGGCTTCGGCTTCGCTCCACAGGCCGATGGCAGTTACAAGACGATCCCGCAGCTGGGAAATGTGGTAATAGAGGATAATGTGAGCATCGGTTCCAACACGACGATCGACTGTGCGACGATGGGCTCGACCATTATCCGCCGGGGAGCGAAAATAGATAACCTGGTTCAGATCGCACATAATGTAGAGATTGGAAAAAATACCGTAATTGCGGCCCAGTCGGGAGTGTCCGGTTCTACCACTGTGGGCGATCAATGTGTGATTGCCGGTCAGGTTGGTTTGGTTGGCCATATTACGGTAGCAAACAATACGAAGATCGGAGCTCAGAGCGGGCTTGGCAAATCCATTAAAAAGGAAGGCCTGTCGCTATCGGGCTCCCCCGCCAGGGACCTGAACGAACATTTACGGTCCATGGCTTTGGTGCGTAGGCTGCCTGAGCTGGAAGAACGGCTGAAAGACCTGGAACGCAAGCAGGAAACGTCTGATTTTCAGTAATAACAGCATGTCCGGACGCACCTTATTTAGAAAAGGAAATAGATATAATGAACGAAAAACAACAAACCATTTCTAAGTCTGTATCCGTAACTGGAGTGGGTTTACATACCGGTGTTGTCGCTACGATGACATTCGTGCCGGCGCCAGCCAACCACGGGTACAAGTTTCAACGTGTTGATTTACCCGACCAGCCCATTGTAGATGCAGATGTCGATAATGTAGTGGATCTTTCCCGCGGTACTACCATCGAGCAGAACGGCGCGCGGATCCATACGGTTGAGCACACACTTGCCGCGCTGGTAGGTTTGCAGATCGATAACGTGCTGATCCAGCTCGACGGACCCGAACCGCCGATCATGGACGGCAGCTCCATCAAATTCGTGGATGCGTTGCTCGATGCAGGTATCGAGGAACAAAACGCCTACCGCAATTATTTCGAAGTTCCGGAATACGTACATTATAAGAATAAGGATAAAGATACCGAGCTGGTGGCACTACCGCTTTCGGACTACCGCCTCACGGTCATGGTGGATTATAACTCTACCGTGATCAGCAGCCAGCACGCTTCTCTGAACGATATCACGCTTTTCAAAGACGATATCGCATCGTGCCGTACATTCGTGTTCCTACACGAGCTGGAAGCACTTTACAAGCAGAACCTCATCAAAGGCGGCGACCTTACGAATGCGATCGTGATCGTGGACCGCGAGGTGAAGGATGGTGAGCTGGACCATTTGTCTCAGCTTTTGAACAAGCCGAAAGTCAGTGTCGACAAATCCAAAGGTATCCTCAACAATGTGGACCTGCATTATTCCAATGAAATGGCACGCCACAAGCTGCTCGACCTCATTGGTGACCTTGCGCTGGTAGGTCGGCCGATCAAGGCGCAGATCCTTGCGGCACGTCCGGGACACGCTGCGAATGTGGCTCTGGCTAAAAAGATCAAAAAACTGATCAAATCGGGAAAAGGAGATATCCCGCAATACGATCCCAACAAAGCACCTGTATTCGATATTAACCAGATAGGTCAGCTGCTCGCGCACCGCTATCCGTTCCAGATGATCGACAAGATCATCGCGCTCGACGAAAACAGCGTGGTAGGGGTGAAGAATGTGACGATCAACGAACAATTTTTTCTGGGGCACTTTCCGGGTAACCCGGTAATGCCTGGCGTCCTGCAATTGGAAGCAATGGCGCAAACGGGTGGAATCCTGGTACTTTCCAGCGTTCCCGATCCGGACAATTATTGGCCGTACCTCATCGGAATCGATGCCTGCCGTTTCCGCCGCAATGTTTTTCCGGGGGATACAGTTATTTTTAAATGTGAATTCACTTCGCCGATGAAGAGGGGGATAGTTAAAATGAGCGGCCGGGGATATGTAGCCGGACAGCTGGTGTGTGAAGCGGATATGATAGCAAGCCTGGTAAAGAAAAAATGACTCAATCATTAGCATATATCCATCCTGACGCTAAGATTGCTCAGAATGTAGAGATTGAACCCTTTGCCATGATCCATGCCGATGTTGAGATCGGGGAAGGATCGTGGATAGGATCACACGCTGTAATCAATTCGGGTGCGCGTATTGGTAAAAATTGTAAGATATATCCCGGTGCCGTCGTTTCGGCTACGCCCCAGGATTTGAAATACAATAATGAATACACCCTGACGGTGGTCGGCGACAATACGACGATCCGCGAATATGCGACGATCAGCCGTGGTACCGAGGAGCATTGGAAAACAGTGGTGGGTTCCGATTGTCTGATCATGGCTTATGCGCACGTGGCACACGATTGCCGCGTTGGGAACAACGTCATCATCGGTAATAATGTACAAATGGCAGGGCACGTCCATGTGGGCGACTGGGCTATTGTAAGTGCATTGAGTGCGGTGCATCAGTTCGTCAAGATCGGTATCCACGCATTTGTATCGGGTGCTTCGCTGGTGCGGAAGGATGTTCCTCCGTTTACCAAAGCCGCACGCGAGCCTATTTCTTACGTGGGTATCAACTCCGTAGGGCTGCGCAGAAGAGGCTTTACCAATGAGCAGATTATCGACATTCAGAATATCTACCGTTTCGTGTACATGAAGGGCCTCAATAATGCGGAAGCGCTTCAAAAGATCGAACTCGAAATGGCGCCTTCGGACGAACGCGACGAAATCATCAATTTTATCCGCAACTCGGAAAGAGGGATTATGAAAAGCCCGTTCCAGACAACCGGAGCGAGCGAAACAGAAGCGCAATCGTGATGTTTTGGGCGATTAAGCTGTAAGCAATAAGCCGTAGGCCGTAAGCAAGATGTGGTTTGTGGTTCTGAAGATTTCAATTACAATGCAAAAGCTCCGCTGATAACGGAGCTTTTTTGCTATTCGAGGACCATGAGCTGGTCGCCAATCTTCAATTCTCCGAAATTCTGCACCGTTACATTCTGGCCGAAGAGTATCTTGTTGCCGTTCCGCCGGTAGCTTGCCAGGGTTTTGAGCGGCTCGGCGCCTTTTTCGGCGGTTTCGGGATTAATGGTCGTGAGCACGCAGCGCGCGCATGGTTTGACCACTTCGAAATGGAGGTCGCCAATAGTAATGCGCTTCCATTGATCTTCCGCAAATGGTTCGGTGCCGCTGATGACGAAATTAGGCCGGAAACGCCTCATTTCGATCGGCTCGGCCAAACGGCCGTTCAGATCGTCGAGGGAAGCCTGTGAAATGACCAGGTAAGGAAAGCCATCCGCAAAACTTACGTTTTCGTTGTGCCGCGCATAGCGTGGATCCGCCTTCCTTTCTGTCGAATCGGGCATTACTACCAACCGAAGGTTCATATCAAGCTGCCGGGTAAGCCATGCGTCGGCTTCGTCGGAGACTGTGAGCGCTTCCGCGGTATCGTCCCATACTTGCACGGTCACAGGTAGTGCGGTGACCGGTTGGTAAGGAACGAGTACAAAATCCGTCGGGTCGGCACGGAGGTATATTTTCAATCCTCCTTCTGTTAATGCGACGTCGATCAGCGCCATTTTCAAATGTTCGCGCTGCGTGATGAACACGTTTTCTTCATCAATGATCATCCAGCGGCGATCATATTGAAGCCCTCTTTCTTCTGTTAATGCTTTGGTGAGCCTGATCCCGCCGAGGGATTTTACAGGATAAACCCAGATTTCTGACAATGTCATGGCCATGATTATTGGATGGTCAGCTTACGTATACGCTGGTTAGCTGAATCTGTAACAAAAAGATTTCCGTCTTTGTCCAAAGTACATCCCTGCGGATGCTTAAAAAGTGCATGATCACCGGTTCCTTCCCGATAACCCTCCGTCCCGCCCTTGCCTGCGAGCGTCGTTACGTACCCGTCGGGGTACACGAGGCGGATACAGTGGTTCCACAGGTCGTTCACATAGAGGTTCCCGAGTTTGTCGATCTGGATATTGCAAGGTTGGTTAAACATCGCCTGCCCGGCTTCGCCGTCGTGGTAGCCGGCCTGGGTAGGTGTCCCTGCAAATGTGACGACCATGCCGTCGGGGGTGATCTTGCGAATACAATGGTTGTGTTTGTCAGCGACGAAAATGTTGCCGTTTGCATCAAAGTTCAGATAAGCCGGCATGTAAAACTTTGCTTCCCTGAGTTTACCGTTGGCATAGCCGGGCGTGCTGCCGGCGAAAGTACTGACTTGTCCTTCCGAAAGTTTTCTGATCAGCCCGTTCCCGGTATCGCAAATCCAGAGCGTGCCTGTTTTGTCCAGTTTTATACCATAGGGCTCATTGAATTGGGCGGATGCCAGCCCGCCGTCGGCAGATCCGGGACGGGATGGCTCCCCTGCGACGGTGGTGAGTGTGCCGTTCGCGAATATTTTACGGATAGCATTGTTTTTATGGTCGGCTACGAATATCGACCCGTCGGGTGCGAGCTCGATGCCGATCGGGAACTTCATCAAACCCTCGTTGCCTTTGCCGTCTTTGAATCCCCCACTCGCCGCACCCGCAACAGTGGAAGTGCTGCCGTCGGTTTCGATGCGCCTGACCATGCAGTTACCGAGGTCGGCAGCGAACATAACGCCCTTGCTATCCATGGCAATGTTGTATAACGTCCCGAATTTGGACTTTTCGGGTGGGCCATCTGCAAAGCCGCCGGCCCCGCTGCCTGAGAAGTAGCTCGTGGTGGCTGTGTAGAGATAGCGGAATGCTGTCGCAGAAGTGACTTTTTTGCTATTTACCGTGAGTTCCAACTTTCCTAAACCACATTTATCGGGAACCACCGCGGTTATTTCAGTATCGGTAACAGCATTGATTGTCGCTTTCAAACCATTGATTTGAAGCGAAACCTTCGACAGATCATTACTGAAATACTTGCCCTGAATTCGGATGACAGTACCTTTTTGGCCTGAAAGAGGGGAGAAACTGGTGAGTTCGGGAGGCTTGTTACCGCCGGTAGCAGGAGGGTTCGGCGTCGTCGAGTCGCCGCATGACAACCAGATCGCGGAAGCGATCGCGAGTGCCGATAGCACGAACGTTCTCACGGGTTGACGACAAATCGGGTGGTAACCTGCTGTTGCTGCGACTCCACTTGAAGCACATAAGTGCCAGCAGGGAGTTTGGAAACATCCAGTTCCGTTTTTCCGTTTACCCGTCTTTTTTCGCGGATAACCGTGCGGCCGGTCATATCGGTAACCGTTAATTGGGCATTTTGCAAGGTCGATGTTCCTTCAATCTGCATTCTGCCCCTAATAGGGTTCGGGTATACGGTGAAAATGCCGTGTGCGGGTTTCACCGCTGTGACGACTTCTTTGGGAAAAGTGATTTCCCAAATCTGGCCCTGGCCTTCGAGCACATATAACTTATTGTCGACGATGGTCGCATCCGTCGGCTGGAAAAAATCGGAGGCGATGCGGTAGGCGTTCAGGGTATAGTCATCGCCGGCCGTATTTTTCTTCAGATCGAGCATGAGCAAGTCCTGTCCGGGGTCCTGCATCGGTCCGTAAGTAGCGGAGCCCTCCTGGAAATTCAGCACAAACCCTTTGCCTTTGTATTCCCCGCCAAAGGCTGATTTTGTATCAAAAACGAGTCCTAGCGGCGATCTGTGGGCCGTGAATGTGCTGATTGTCTTACCGGTTTCGCTCGCGTCCATCACTTTCCCCGTGGCCGGATCGCGGTACATATCGGCGTCCGGACCGGCATTTTGGATTGGTTTGCGAAAAATCAGGTTTTGGGGTTTTTGGGGATATTGCGGATCGTCATGAAACGCGCCGATCTGGTAAGCGGTATAATTGCGGTTGATTAGCTTGTCGTCCGCCGGCTTGTATCCGGCAAATTGCATAGGCGTATCGTTTCCGCCCATTTCCCAGGGAAAACCATAATGTGCACCCGGCCTTATCCAGTTCATTTCTTCGGGATCGTCGCGGTCGCCGGAGTTTTCGACGCTGAACAAGTCGCCGTTGGCAGCAAATGCGAGGCTGAAAGCATTCCGCACCCCGCGCACGTGAACGTAAGGCGCGAGCGCGGCCGAGTCCTTAGGCAGTTGCAGGTTTTCGGTATTGGCGGGTATTTTGAAGATACAGGCTGTCAATGGAACTTCGCGCAGGTCGGGGTAAAGGCCCTCATTATCCTTCACCTCGCCGTGATCGGTGCGCGAGCCGCTGGCGATGTACATATCCTTGCCGTCGGGCGAGAAACAGATGGCGCTGAATGCGTGATCGAAAAGCGTTTTGGAAGAGGCGTGTTCGGCGGTTCTGAAGATTTCAGTCCAAACCGGCTTACCGCCGGTCAACCGGGCTTTCACCGCCTTCCCGTAGCCTGAAACGCCTTGCGCAACGACCACATTACCGGCCAGGTAAACGCTGCCTTCGTGTAGCGCAAGCCCTTGCAGGTAGTTAATGCCGTGATCCTGTGCCGAAGTCAGTCTTTGGATGCTGTAATTCCCTGATCCGTTCGGGGTCAGGTGAAACAGGTCGCCATTCCAGGCGATGGTATAAAACGATTGATCGGAAGCGTCGTACGCGATCCTGGTTTGGGTGTCAGTGCTGTCGATCCGGAAGAATGGCCTGATCGTCAGGTCACTGCGGAGCGTGCGCGCTTGTTGTGCGAGCAGCGGACCGATTGGCGGCAGGATTGAAAGAAAAAGAATGCTCAGGCAAAAATGTTTCATACAATCCCTTCCAGATTAGTAATACCTCAAAACTCCATCCTCGCAAGCGGGCTGACAGTCTGGTCGCAGAAATCGCCCGCCTCGAATTTGTAATGCGCCGCAATCGCGATCATGGCCGCATTATCCGTACAATATTCGAAAGCAGGAATATACACATTCCAGCCCAGCTGTTCGCCGAGTTCCTGCAACGATTTGCGCAAACCTGAGTTAGCGGAAACACCGCCGGCGATCGCAATTTCCTTAATACCCGTTTCGCGGGATGCTTTTTTTAGTTTTTTAAGGAGAATATCAATTAAAGTAAACTGAATGCTGGCACAAATGTCGGCTATGTTTTCCTTGATGAAATCCGGATTCTGGCGGACCTGTTTTTGGAGGAAATACAAAAACGAAGTTTTAATCCCACTGAATGAAAAATCCAGCCCGGGTATTTCCGGAAGCGGAAATGGGAAGGCTTGGGGATTCCCCTGCGCGGCATATTTGTCGATCAGCGGGCCGCCCGGATAGGGCAGGTCGAGGAGCTTGGCCGTTTTATCAAAAGCCTCACCCACTGCGTCATCGCGCGTTTCGCCGATAATTTCCATCTCGAGCGGGCCGGTGACTTTTACGATTTGGGTATGTCCACCGCTCACGGTAAGGCAAAGGAAAGGGAATGCAGGCTTGGGCGTATCTATGAAATGCGCGAGCACGTGCGCCTGCATGTGATTGATCTCGATCAGCGGGATATCCAATCCGAGCGCCATGGACTTTGCGAACGAAGTACCTACCAGCAAAGCGCCCAGTAAACCAGGCCCCTTGGTAAAAGCAATGGCATCCAGGTCTTTTTTTGCTATTTTTGCATCATTCAATGCTTTGTCCACCACCGGCAGAATGTGTTGCTGATGCGCTCTCGAAGCCAGTTCGGGAACGACGCCGCCGTACTGGGTGTGGATGAGTTGCGTAGCAACAACATTGGAGCGGATATTCCCGTTTGTTATAACAGCTGCGGAGGTTTCGTCACACGACGATTCAATGGCGAGGATATTCATACTGTGGAAAATATTCGCAAAATTAAGCATTAACAATAAGATAAGCAGTATCCCGCTGCGAAGCTATATATGTTAAAATTCCTGAAGGCGCTTGGTAATGGTCTGATCGTGGTTATCATCTTCGTGCTGCTGGCGCTTGGAATTGCTACCACCGCATTACAGCTTCCTTCGGTGCAAACCTGGGCCGTAGGGTACGTAACGGCCGATATCTCCGCCAAGCTGAATTATCCCATTTCCATTGAAAGGGTTAATATCAAATGGTTCGACGTGGTTTCGCTGGAAGGCGTTTCGGTGAAGGATTCCTCGGGTGCGGACATGATCGATGTCGGTCGCCTGGATGTCAATCTGAATCTTAACAATATTCTCCGCGACTCGGCGAAGGAGATATTTCTGGACGAAGTCAATGTGTACCGGCCTGATGTACACCTGGTCATAGTGCCGAAATCGGGCGACCTCAACATCGACGGCTTCATCGCCCGCATTAACGAGCTCACCGCTCCGGC
This sequence comes from Dyadobacter sp., assembly GCF_017744695.1. Taxonomy (GTDB): domain Bacteria; phylum Bacteroidota; class Bacteroidia; order Cytophagales; family Spirosomataceae; genus Dyadobacter. Next base: position 1,862,382 of record NZ_JAGIAS010000001.1, on the reverse strand, counting down.
AGTGCCCAGGCCGCCGAATGCGCCCGAGAACAACACGCCTTTCATCATTGGCAAAGCGAAGGTGATCGACGGTACATTCGGTTACGACGACCCGCGTCAGCCCCGCGATCGCGGTTCACGGGTATTTGACTACTCCCATTTCAGCCTCAAACACCTCTATGGCGAGCTCAGCGATTTCCTCGTTCAGGGAGATACCATTGCATTTCGTGCCAAAAACCTGAAAACGGTCGATAAGCAGACGGGCCTTGAAATGCACGACCTCGACACTAAATTCCTTTTTTGCCAGAAAAAAATGGAATTGAAGGAGCTCGATGCGCACATTGGCAATTCGCATTTGAAAGACGAGGTGATATTCTATTACAACCGGTCGGGCGAGTTGGGCGACTTCAATCACAAGATCCGCATGAAAGGGCACCTCGTCGGTAGCCGGGTGGATTCGCGTGATCTGGGCTTGTTTTCGAGTTACATCGATGGCTTGAATGAAACCTGGATGATATCAGGCGATTTCAATGGGAAGGTCGATGATTTTATGCTTTCCAATACCGACCTGCACTTCGGGAAGAACAGCAGGCTCATTGGCGATATCGGTTTTAAGGGCCTTCCTACGATCGAAGGCGTGCTGATGGACATCCGGTTATCGGTCTCCAAAATAGACCCCGTCGACCTCGTGCAATATTACCCGGAATGGGACATGCACCCCGATTTGCAAAAATTCGGCTATACCCTGCTGGATGGCACATTCAAGGGGACACTGGAAGATTTTGCGGTAAATGCGTCGGCTTCGTCGGAGTTGGGCGAGCTGTCGGGAGATCTGGTGTTCCACATTGCCGACGCCAAAACGACCACCTATTCGGGTGAGGTGAAGACGTCGGCTTTCAATTTAGGGACTTTGCTGGAAGACGAGGACAACTGGCAGGAACTGGATTTTGAAGGGAAGGTATACGGAAAAGGATTGGAACTCTCGGTCGCTTCCGCGGATATGAATGCGCTGGTGCACCGGGTAGGTTTCAGAAATTATGATTATAAAAACATCCGGCTGAGAGGCAATTTGCAGAACCAGTATTTCAATGGGCTGGTGAGCACCCGCGATAGCAACCTGGTGGTTAACCTCGACGGTGAGTTCGATCTTTCGAAGCAGCAAAACATGTTCGACGTCAGAGGGGTGATCGAAAAGGCTAATTTGAAAGAACTCGGTTTCAGCGAAGACCCGATCACGCTCCGCACGCAATTGAATGTGAATGTGACGGGTAACACGGTCGATGAGCTGGTTGGTCATGCCAAATTACTCAATACCTACCTCGTGATGACCAATAAAGAGCGTAACCTTGTCGTGGATACGCTGGTATTGTCTTCCAGGAACCACCTCGGAAAACGGCATCTGCAACTCGACAGCGAGTTCCTGACGGCCAAGGTGGAAGGCAACTTCCTGCCGACACAGGCCTGGAAGGACGTGAGCCAGGTTTTGGAAGAATATAAACTGTATTTCTTTGAAAACGAGGCCAGCCGGAATGAATACTACGCACGGAAGCCATTGAAAATGCTGTCGCGCAGGTACGATATCGACTACTCGGTTCAGACCCATAACCTGTCGAAGTTCCTGGCTTTCCTCAGCCCGGATATTTACATTTCCCGCGGTGCAAAAGCGGAGGGAATTTTTAAAATGGATAACACGGCGGTACTGACATTCAATGCGGTGTCGGATACGGTGAGTTATGGTAAAAACCAGTTTATGAATGCGGAAGTGGATGTTACCACCTCGAAATTCGTAAACAGCGCCGAAGTACTCGCGTCCATTCTTGTGACTTCCGACAAGCAGCAGATCAGCAAAATGGTGCCTACCGAGAAAATGGAGCTGGAAGGGACCTGGGATGTGGACCATATCGATTTCAACGGCGCGATCCATCAGGTTAAAAGTACCAACAGGGCCAACCTGGCGGGTGAGATACGATTCCTGCCGGCTGGTCTGGATATTGGTTTCAAAAACTCCAAACTCAACCTGCTGGATGAAGAATGGAACGTGCCTTCCGAGAGCCTGATTTCGATTGTGGGCGACGATATCACGATGTCGAACCTCGGTTTGGTGAGCGGCAAGCAACGCATTTTCCTCAGCGGAACCGCGTCGGAAGATCCGGAAAAGAGCCTTTTGCTGGATATTAAAAACTTCAAACTCGCCAGCTTGAACCCAGTTTTCACCACCAAGCTATCGGGCATCATGGACGGCTCTGCCAAGGTGAAGGATATTTACAACAGTGCTATGCTCGATGCGAATTTTGCGATCGAAGGCCTTGGGTATGGTCAGTACGAGTTCGGTAACCTGCTGGGGACCGGCGATTGGGACCAGATCACCAGCGAGTTGCAGATCGACGCCCAGCTTAACAAGAATGCACGCCGGGTTTTCAGCCTCGTGGGATCCTATCGCCCAAAACTCGAAACAAACACCCTGAATCTGAAAGCCATTTTCAATCAGGCGGATTTCAAAGCGCTCGAACCTTTCGCGGAAGGACTGGTCTCCGACATCAGCGGGACCGCGCAGGGGGTAGTATCGATAAAGGGGGTGGTCGACGCGCCTGTTTTGGAAGGGTCGCTCACTGTGGATAAAGGCCGGATGAAGTTTGATTACCTGCAATCGGTGTTTACATTCAGCGATAAAATCAATTTCAGTGAAAGCGAGATCACCGGCAATAACATTCTCGTTACCGATTCCGACGGCAATACGGCGACATTGCGCGGCGGGGTTTTTCATGATGGTTTCAAGTATTTCTCGCTCGGGTTCAATGCAGACCTTCGCAATTTCAAAATCCTGAATACCACCGTGAAGGATAATGACATGTTCTACGGAACGGCCTACGTAACCGGTCCTGTGGCGGTGTACGGGCCGATTGATAACCTGAACATCGAGGCCAATGTGACCAGTAACAAAGGCACGCGTATCCATATCCCGCTGGATGGTGCTACCGAAGTGGCCACGCAGGATTATATTCAGTTTGTGAGCAAAATGGTGCCCGCCGACAGTACAACCGGTGCTCCCGCTGTTGATTCCGTAGCCCGCAGCCACATTGCAGGCGGGATCAAAATGGATTTCAACTTCAACCTTACTCCCGACGCGACCTGCGAAATTATCTTCGACCGGCAAACCGGCGACGTGTTGCGCGGAAACGGTAGCGGACGTCTCAACCTGAACATCGATACCCAGGGTGATTTCACCATGGCGGGGACGTACGAGATCGAAAAGGGAGAGTATAATTTTACTTTACAGAATGTCATCAACAAGAAATTCAATATCAAGCCGGGCAGCAGGATCGTCTGGGCGGGTGATCCTTACGGCGCACAGCTCGACGTAAAGGCGGGGTACACCCAAATGGTGTCGCTGGCGGGCGTGCTGCCCAATACCGGGAATCTGGGGAATAACAGCGGGGATGCATTGTCGAGAAGGTATCCCGTGGAGGTGACCATCGGGCTGTCGGAACGGCTGATGTCGCCCACCATCCGGTATGACCTGAAAATCCTCGATAATCCCTCGCTGAGCGCTTACCGGGGCCAGCTGGAAGCATTTCAGAACAAGTTGAAATCAGACGAACAGGAGCTGAGCCGGCAGGTGAGCAGCTTGCTTGTCGTGAACCAGCTATTGCCTGAAAGCAGCCTGGCGACGGTAGGTAGCCAGAACTTTCTCGGAAGCAGCATCAGCGAACTCGTATCGAACCAGATCAGCCGCTGGGCTTCGGGTATCAACGAAAATCTCGAAGTGGGTGTTTCGGGCCTTTCCCTGGACCAGAATGCATTGAATAACTTGCAGCTGCGCTTCTCGTACCGGTTCCTGAACGACCGTTTTCGCGTAACGCGAGACGGCCGGTTTACTTCCGGGACGCAGTCGCAAACGGGTGCCTCTCAATACGATGCTGCGAGCTTGCTCGGTGAGTGGACGTTGGAGTACTGGTTGAATGCCAAAGGTTCGGTGCGGGTGAAGGCCTACAACCGGAATATCCAGAATAACCTGGTGTTCAACAGCGGTACCTTCACGACGGGCGGTGTGAGCATGCAGTTTACCCACAGTTTCAACCGCTTCACCCGTTCGCCTAAACCAGGCGTGCGAATCCCCTTCCTGCCTGCCGATTCTGTCCGCCAGGATGCTCCGCAGGATGCCAAACAGGATACCACAAGAAAGCTGATCTCAGAAAAAGACCCTACACGCTAGCGCCCGCCGCCAGTTCCTGCTTGATCGCGTGAATGCGGTCGTTGAAATGCAGGTGCGGGAAATCGAGGCCCGGTACGCAGGTCGCGCCCAGGTAATCCATTACCTCCTTCGGATGCGGTACACGCTGCCCGGAGGCAATGCTGATATGCTTGGAAGTAGTCCAGAGCACGGTTTTGAGTTCGGTGCGGAGGTCGTTGGTCATGAAATACTCGGTCACCATCGTGTCTTCATTGTAGTAGATCACACGCGAGGTAATGCGTACCCACTCGCTGATGCGCGCGGGCCTTACGTACGCGATCTGGTGCTGGTACACGACCCAGCTCGTACGCAGCTCGCGGAACATTGCCTCAAAACTGAAACCATACAATTTGGAAACCTGGTCTTCCCGCGCATTGAAGAAGTAATCGAAGTATTTGGAGTTGTTCAGATGCATCAGCGGATCGCAATCCTGAAAACGGATGATCACCCTCGATTCCGCCTCGACGGGCATGTCGGATAGTTTGGCAGTAAACAGCATGGTTTTTAATTTATCTTGTTAGCAGTGTCATTCTCCGCGGTACCGCACAGCCAGCCCGCTCAGCATATAGCCTTCCTTATTCACGCTTGTGTAGTATTTGTATTTCACATTGATAATGGCATCGGCGCCAATTTTCTGGGCTTTCATAACCAGCCGTGCGGTCAGGAGCTCTTTTGTTTTGGCGTCGTTTCCGCGGAACATCATCCGCTTGTCCTTGGTTTGGTCGGCCGTCAGCGAATCCTCGCTGCCGATCTCCACCACCGCCAATTCGGAATAGGGACGTTCCAGCGGTTGGTTATCGTACAGGACCTGGATCGGGTATTTGGTATTGGATGAAATGGGGATCCCGTTGCCTGCGCAGGCAGATAGCAGGGCAGCAGCCAGGAAGGAAAACAGGATCGGGGCTTTTTTAATTGTGGTCATTCTCTTTCGATGAGGGACGTGTTTTGAAAATTCATATGCAACCCATACACGCATGATGCGACATTATGTTGCAACGTATATATTTTGCCATTTGTCACCAATCCATTGGTAAATGTGATATTCTGCACTATTTTCAAGGATTATAAATCTAAACTAATTGATTTTAATATGGTCATGAAATCTAGAAGAACAAATTTGTTCAGGCAGGGCTCGCTCGTCGGAATGATGCTTGCTGCGATGCTGGCAATGCCTTCGGAAGCGCAGCAGTTGCCGAAAGGCGTTACGAAAGTGACGTCCGTGGAAGGGATTACGGAATACAATCTCGAGAACGGCCTGAAAGTACTGATGTTCCCCGACCCCTCCAAGCCGACCATCACGGTAAACGTCACCTATCTGGTAGGTTCCCGTCACGAAGGTTACGGAGAAACGGGGATGGCCCACTTGCTCGAACACCTGGTGTTCAAAGGCTCTCCGAAGCATACCAACATTCCACAGGAACTCACCGAGCACGGTGCGCGACCGAACGGTACCACGTGGTATGACCGTACCAATTATTTCGAAACTTTCTCAGCCTCCGACGAAAACCTGAAATGGGCACTCGACCTGGAATCCGACCGGATGGTGAACTCATTTATTGCCAAGAAGGACCTCGACAGCGAATTCAGCGTGGTGCGTAACGAGTTCGAATCGGGCGAAAACAGTCCGTTCCGCGTGTTGATGCAGCGGGTCATTTCGGGAGGTTACCTGTGGCACAACTACGGCAAGTCGACGATCGGTAACCGCTCCGACATCGAGCGCGTACCCATCGAAAACCTGCAAGCATTTTACAAGAGATATTACCAGCCGGATAATGCGGTGCTGACGGTGGCCGGGAAGGTCGACGAGCCTAAAACGCTGGCATTGATCAACGAATATTTTGGTAAAATTCCTAAACCGACCCGTGTCCTTCCACACTCGTATACCGTGGAGCCTACCCAGGACGGCGAACGTTTTGTGGAGTTGAAAAGAACAGGCGATGTGCAAATGCTGATGGCGATGTACCATATTATGCCTGGCTCGCACGCCGATTACCCTGCCATGGAGGTGCTCACGGAAGTGCTTACCACGGAGCCAAACGGAAGGTTGTATAAAAACCTGGTGGACACCAAGAAAGCCTCGTCCCAATTTGGATACACATTCCAGCTGTACGACCCCGGTTTCGTATTGTTCGGGGCTGAAATCCTGAAAGAGAAATCGCTGGATGAAGCGAAAAAAGCATTCACCGCGACGCTGGATTCGACTGCCACGTTCAAACCATCCAAAGAGGATGTGGAAAGGGCCAAAACAACGATTCTCAAAAACTGGGACCTCGAATTCCGGAACTCGGAAAGGGTGGGGTTGAGCATCAGCGAATCCATCGCTACGGGCGACTGGCGTCTGGCATTCCTTTTCCGCGATAATATCCGCAAAGTAACGCCCGAAGACGTAGCCCGGGTCGCACAATATTATTTCAAACCATCGAACCGCACTCTGGGTACATTCATGCCTGAGGCTAACCCGGTAAGGGCCGAAATTCCCGAAGCGCCGAAAGTAGCCGATCTCGTGAAGGACTACAAGGGAGAGGCTGTGGTAGCGGAAGGCGAGGCATTTGACCCTTCGCCGGCCAATGTGGAAAGCCGTACGACGCGGGTCGAGAAAGCGAATACGATTGAAACCGCATTGCTACCTAAAAAGACCCGCGGTAATGTAGTTGCGGCGCGCGTTTTCCTCCGGTTCGGCGACGAGAAGAGCCTGCAAAACAAGGCGACGATCTCCGATCTGACCGGCTCAATGCTTGACAAGGGTACGAAAACCAAAACCCGCCAGCAGGTGAAGGACGAGTTCGACCGTCTGAAAGCACGTGTCAGTTTCTTCGGTAATACCAATCAGGCCGGGGCGAGTATTGAAACAACCAAAGAGAACCTGCCTGCCGTGATGAAACTGGTGGCGGAAGTGTTGAAAACCCCTGCATTCGACGAAAACGAATTCGAAAAACTGAAACAGGAAGAACTGGCGGGCATTGAATCGCAGCGGAGCGAACCGCAGGCCATCGCTTTTAACCAGTACCGCCGCCTTACCTCGCCTTACCCCAAAAGCGACGTACGCTACGTCGGCACGTTCGATGAGGATGTCGAGAGCATTAAGGCTACGACGATTGACCAGATCCGTCAATTCCACAAGGAATTTTATGGGGCTAACAACGCCTCGGCCACCGTGGTGGGCGATTTCGACAAGGATGCGATCCAGAAAATCCTGAACGACGAGTTCGGAAGCTGGAAAAGTGCAAAGCCGTTCACCCGCATTGCTTCGCCTTACCAGGCAGTAAAGGCCGAAAACAAGGCGATCGAGACGCCGGATAAGGCCAACGCGATGTTTGTGGCCGGGTTGAATATGCCATTGCAGGATACCGATCCCGACTATCCGGCATTGATAATGGGTAACTACATGCTCGGCGGAGGCTTCCTGAATTCGCGCCTGGCTACCCGTATTCGTCAGAAGGAAGGGTTGAGCTACGGCGTTGGCTCCCAATTCTCGGCGAGCCCGCTGGACAAGAACGGTACATTTATGTCGTACGCCATTTACGCACCTCAGAATGCGGAGAAACTGGAAGCGGCATTCAAAGAGGAAATCGAGAAGGTGATGAAGGAAGGATTTACGGCCGACGAGTTGAAAGCAGCCAAGTCGGGATACCTGCAATCGCGGCAGGTAGCGCGCTCGCAGGACGCGTCGCTTACCAACACGCTCAGCAGCAACCTTTATTTAAACCGTACCATGCAATGGGATGCCGATTTTGAGAAGAAAATCGAAGCATTGACGCCGGACCAGATCAAGGCTGCATTTAACAAGCATATCGACTACAATAAGCTGGTGATCATCAAAGCCGGTGATTTTGAGAAAGCCAAAAAAGGCGCTCAAACCGGTGGGGCACCTGCACAGCTTGGTGGAAGCGACAAAAAATAAGATTAAAATAAAATTAAGATTCAGGGAACCGGTCGTGAAATGCACGCCGGTTTTCTGCTTTTAAACGTAGTACATCTTTATCTTTGCCGAGTAATATTTACACGGAACCTCACGCTGTCAATAGCATCACAATGAAATTGATCTATCATCCGCTTCTCAGAGTTTTGTTTGCAGGACTCGTTATTGTTCAACCTGTTTTTGCCCAAACCAAAAGTAAAACGGGGGAGACGGCTCCTACGGCGGCAGCCAAACTGGCACGGCCCAAACTGGTAGTAGGCATGGTCGTCGACCAGATGCGCTACGACTACCTGTACCGCTATTATGACAAATACAAGGAGGGTGGTTTGAAAAGGCTTATGAATGAGGGCTTCAACTGCCGCAACAACCATTACCATTATGCATTGACTGTAACAGCGGCCGGGCATTCGGCTGTTTACACCGGCTCGATGCCAGCGATGAACGGTATTGTGGGTAACGACTGGTACGATGTCGCACAAGCCAAAAACGTGTATTGCACGGATGATAATACGGTTGCGACAGTAGGGAGCAGCAATGTAACGGTAGGCAAAATGTCGCCGCGAAACCTGCTGGTTACCACGGTTACCGATCAGCTGCGCATTGCCACCAATTTCCGCTCCAAAACCATCGGCGTAGCGATCAAAGACCGTGCTTCCATTCTGCCGGCCGGTCACTCGGCAACGGGTGCCTACTGGTTTGATTCCAAAACCGGGAATTTCGTGACGAGTACCTATTACACGGATCAACTGCCGCAATGGGTTGCAGATTACAATAACCTGAAAAAGCCTGCCGAATACATGGGTAAAGGCTGGAATACGATGTTGCCTATCGCAGAATATACCCAAAGCTCCCCCGACGATGTGCCCTGGGAAGGCAAACTCTCGACTGCGACGAAGCCGGTGTTCCCGCATGATCTGACAGGCAATGCGGGCGATGCCTATGGCCCGATGACAACTTCGCCATGGGGTAACACGATTACCAAGGAAATGGCCATTGCGGCGATCAAAGGTGAAAACCTGGGCAAAGGTGCCGACACCGACTTCCTCGCGGTAAGTTTTTCTTCTCCCGATCGGATCGGCCATATGTTCGGGCCGAACTCGGTGGAGCAGGAAGACGATTATCTGAAACTGGACCGGGAATTTGCCGATTTCTTTAACTTCCTCGATAGCTGGGCGGGCAAAGGCAATTACACCGTGTTCCTCACTGCCGACCACGGTGCCATGGATGTGCCTGCATTCTGGCAGGAGCATAAGTTGCCTGCGGGGTTGCTGAATGCGACCACCCTGACCCGCACCATCGTGAAAACATTGAATGATGCTTACGGGGAGGCGGAATATGTTTCTGCATTTGAGAACTACCAGCTTTACCTCAACAAGGCGATACTGAAAGAGAAGAAGATCTCCGTGGCGGATGTGTACCAGACATTGCGTGACGCATTGCTGGCCGTGGACGGGGTAGCCGATGTAATCAACCTGCGCGATATGGGCAAGGCGCCATTGAATACCTACCAATTGGAGCTTTTTAAGAACAATATCAATGCCAAACGCAGCGGCGATTTACAAGTATTGCTCCAACCGGGCTGGTTTGCTTCAACTATGAGTACCGGCACCGACCATGGTACTCCCTACAACTACGATACGCACGTGCCGTTCCTGCTGTACGGCTGGGGAATCAACAAGGGCGAGACGCTTCGCCGTACTTCCATCGCCGACATAGCGCCGACCATTTCGGCATTGCTGCACATTCTGCCGCCAAGTGGTAATGTGGGCAACCCGGTGCAGGAAGCATTGAAAAAGTAACCTGAAAAGAGTATTCGCTGCGGGCCATGCCGGGTTCGGACTGTATCCGGCTCCGCAGTTTTTTTGTTTTATCTAAATCCCTTAACTGTGAGAAAATTAGCTTGCTGGGTATTGGCTGCAATGGCTATGACGGCCGTTTCCGCACAAACCCCCAAGAAAGCCGGCGCCGCGCAGGCCGCGGCTGCCAAAGCTGCCGCAACAAAAACTTCGGCCATTGCCCGCCCAAAACTGGTAGTAGGTATTGTAGTGGATCAAATGCGTTACGATTACCTGTACCGCTATTACGACCAGTATACCGAGGGCGGTTTCAAAAGAATGATGAATGAGGGCTTCAACTGCCAAAACAACCATTACAGCTACGCGCTCACGGTAACGGCTGCGGGGCACGCGTCCGCGTACACGGGATCGGTACCGGCGATCAACGGGATTGTGGGCAATGAATGGTACGACCCGATCGCGAAACAGGACGTGTATTGTGTGGAAGACAGCACGGTGAAAACCGTTGGAAGCAGCAACGTGGCAGTAGGTAAAATGTCTCCCAAAAATCTGCTCGTGAGCACGGTGACCGATCAGCTCCGCATCGCGACCAACTTCCGTTCCAAAACCATCGGTGTAGCGATCAAAGACCGTGGCTCGATCCTGCCCGCAGGTCATGCCGCGAATGCCGCCTATTGGTTTGACTCCAAAACCGGCAACTGGGTGAGCAGCACCTATTATATGGAAGACCTTCCGCAATGGGCCAAGGATTACAATGCAAAGAAAAGACCTGCCGAATATGCACAAAAAGGCTGGGGCCTTCTGTTGACCGCGGATGCCTATACACAAAGCTCTCCGGACGATGTGGCCTGGGAAGGAAAACTGCCGGGCGCGAAAAAGCCGGTATTCCCTTATGAGCTCGTCGGAATGGCGGGTGATGCATTCGGTATTGTGACCGATACACCCTGGGGTAATACCATTACCAAGGAAATGGCTATCGAGGCGATCAAAGGCGAACAACTTGGAAAAGGGAAAGATACCGATTTCCTGGCGATCAGTTTCTCGTCGACCGATAAGATTGGCCACCGTGTGGGACCGAACTCTGTGGAGCAGCAGGACGATTTTCTGCGCCTGGACCGCGAGTTTGCTGATTTGTTCAACTTCCTCGATGGCTGGGTAGGAAAAGGGCAATATACCGTATTCCTGACCGCCGACCATGGGGTGGTGGATGTGCCGGGCTTCGCGAAGGAGCACAAGTTGCCCGCAGGCCTGGTCGATCGTAAATTGCTGACCAACGCCGTTACCGACGCGCTGAATGAGGCTTTTGGAAAAGATAAATATGTGGTTGCTACCGACAACAACCAGCTTTATTTTGACCACAACCTTTTGAGAAAAAAGAACATCACTATCGCAGCCGTGCACAGCGTGGTACGTGACGCCGCATTGACGGTGCCGGGCATCGCCGACGTGATCGACCTGACCGACATGGGCAAAGCGCCGCTGAATACTTATCAGCTGGAATTGTACAAGAATAATGTGAATGCCAAGCGCAGCGGCGATTTGCAGGTAATTTCACAACCGGGGTGGTTCTACGGAACTTCCACAGGAACCTCGCATGGTACGCCTTATAACTATGATACCCAGGTGCCGTTTGTAATGTTCGGCTGGGGCATTAACAAAGGGGAGACGGTGAAGAGAACTTCCGTTTGCGACATTGCACCAACCATCGCTTCGCTGCTGCACATTTTACCGGCGAGCGGCAACATCGGACATCCGGTGGAGGAAGCGCTGAAAAAGTAATTTTAGTATAAAAACAAAAAGCCGTGGGGCCGAGTCAATCGGGCCCACGGCTTTTTGTTTGGATGAATGTTTCAGGATTCTTCCACGATCAGGACGATGCCCTCTGTTTTTTTGATCACTACCTTGCTGCCGGCCGGGATATTCTGATGGTTTTCCGAAACAGCTTTCCATTCGGCGCCGCGGTAGTATATACGGCCTTCGCCATTACCTGGAATGTCGCGGATCACCATGGCCGTTTCCCCGGTGAATTCGCTGTATTCGGGGCTGGAACGTCGTTCGAGCAATTTACGGGCGTGCTTTCGGAGAACGAGTAGTGAAACCAGCGAGATAGCCGAAAATGCCAGTATCTGGCTTTCAGTACTAGGGAGTAGTCCGATAGACGTGAGCAGGGAAGTGAGCAATGCGCCGGCTGCGAAGAAAACGAACACGAGCAGGACGCTGACCAGTTCTGCCAGGAGCATTACCAGCCCTACGACGAGCCAAATCTGTGGTAAGGTCAAATCCATGATACTATTGCTTATGTTCCGATGATTTGACTACGGTTAATGCCGTCGCGATCAGCGAACCCATGTCGGCGAGGTTGGCAGGCAGGATCAGGGTATTGCCGGCTTTGGCTATTTTACCAAATTGCTCCACGTAATTTTCGGCTACTTTCAATTGTACAGCTTCTGTGCCGCCTTCTTCCCGGATAGCCTTGGCTACGAGTCGGATACTTTCTGCTGTCGCTTCTGCCACCGATTTCAATGCCGAAGCCTCGCCTTCCGCCTCGTTGATTTGCCGCAAGCGGATACCTTCCGATTCCAGCACGACTTTCTGTTTTTGTCCTTCGGCTACATTAATCGCCGCCTGCTTTTCACCATCCGATTGCAGGATCACCGCACGACGCTCGCGTTCAGCCTGCATTTGTTTTTCCATCGCATTCAGTACGCTTTGCGGCGGGGTAATGTTCTTGATTTCGTAGCGGAGTACCTTCACGCCCCAGCCTGTGGCCGCTTCATCGATCGATTCGACGACCGCACGGTTGATCGTCATACGCTCCTCGAATGTCTTGTCCAGGTCCAGCTTGCCGATCTCACTACGCATTGTCGTCTGGGCCAACTGGATTACGGCAAAAGTATAGTCCGAAATACCGTAGGCCGCTTTCCGCGGGTCGATTACCTGGATGAATATGACGCCGTCCATGCGCACCTGCACGTTATCGCGGGTGATACAGATCTGCTCGGGAATATCCACAGCGGCTTCTTTAAGCGTGTACTTATAGGCAATCCGGTCGAAAAAGGGAATGATAAAATTGACGCCCGGTTGCAGGACGGCATAAAACTTTCCCAGACGTTCCAGAATGTAAGCACTTTGCTGTGGGACAACCTTGACGGTCATCAGAATGGTGAGCACCACCAGGACGAGCAGAACAATGAAAGGGGTCATAACAAGTCGGTTTAAGGTCTATGGCGAAAATAACACGAAGTGGCGTTCATTCCTATCGCTCTCGGACTAATGTAAGGTAATGGTGCCCGTCGGTCGATCTCCCGGATAAGTGGTCGCGCGACTAGGGGATCAATAGTTTCCTGCCTCCCAAATCGATGCCTGCACGCGTTCGCAAGCGCAAAATGTATACGCCTGCGGGCATGTGCGAGGCATTGAAAGTAAGGTCGGAAGCCGGCGTGATTTCCATTATTTTATGACCCGACAGATTGTAAAGCTCGCCGGTATAATCTTCCGTGTTTCGTTCAGCAGTACTTTCAATTGTGATTTTGTAAACAGGGTGACTAACCGGGTAAACAGACCATTTTACCTGCCGACAAGGCGATTTTACAGAGCGGATGGTGGAGTTTTCAAATGTGCCGTCTGTATCGGTGCTGCTGAAAAACGCAAACACCGCTGCCGTCACACTGATTTCCTGTACCGTAAATTCCGACATTTCAACAGCCTGCCGCGCGTCGGTATAGCGACGAAGGACAGGATATGGATCTTCTTTCAGATAGCCATAGGGGTAGCGATTCAGTGAATCCTGGATGATAAAACTCGAAGGCCGGTTCATCAGCAAAGAAGCGGCCGGCCCGAAAACCGGCACACCGGGTACGGGCTGCGCAAACTTGCCTGGAAGCGTCGACCAATGCAAAGGATACTGTGGCGAATGCACGCCGGCATTTGTGATGAAGCATTGTGACAGCGGATTATTGCCCAAAGGAATATCGAGCTGGATTTTAGCATAATTCAGCAAATCAGGCTTTTGCAGTATATGCGCAAACAAAATGTAGTCGAATGCATAGCTTTGAGCCATCCCGAAAGAACCGTAACCCACGTAACCCTTGAAATGGTGGTAGGCGCCATGGTAGGCGTGGATTTTCATGGTTCGGTTGAAATAATTCACCAATATTTCGCTGTTCAGCTTGTCTTTAAATTCGTCGACAAACGCATTGTTTACATCAAAAGTCGTGGTTGCATAAGCCCAGGCGGCTTTGAAAGTATGCTGCTGCCAGCTCATGGTCGCATGGAACTGATGCGGGATTTGACTGTACCATTCGTTAAAATCGGTATTGTATTGCGCTTCGCCGGTTGTTTTGTACAGTTCTGCCGCTGCCCATGCGCGGTTGTCGGCGTCGATAGGGTCGGGATAAGGGCCTGCCGAAATGCCGGGAACATTAACCGGAGGTGTAGGAGTGGTGTGGTTTTTCAGGAATGACCATGCATTGCGGGCTTTTTCGAGGCATAATGCGGCATAGGCGGCATTGGCGTTTTGGAAATTTCTGGCTGCCATGGCCATCGCCGCCGCGAATAATGCGGTCGACTGCGTGGTTTTTTCAGAAATGTAGAGGGTGTTTTGCTCTTCGCCCGGCAAACCTTGAGACCACGTGGCGGGAGTGACGCGGAAGTAAACGCCGCCGTCGGGCGCCTGCATTTGCATGAGCCAGTCGGTTTCATATCGGGCCTCGTCGAGCCAATCGGGAATGCCGTTGCCGCTTTCGGGGATATTGAGGTGGTTGTCGGGGAATTTTTCGGGGTAAATTTCAAACGCGGTGAAGATAATGAACAATGCGCTCGCCGCCGTGGGAACGTAACGCCCGTAGTCGCCTGCATCCAGCCAGCCGCCCAGCATGGGTAATGCGGTACCCGGAGGGTAGTCGGAGGCTGAATAGAGTGCTGAGTTAAGGTGCGAGGAATGGATTTGGGCGGTTTGAGCAGGTAACCCTTCGCGTGCCCATGCGCCGGCATGGATGGCGTCAAGTTCGCCGGATCGCTGGTAATATAATGCCCGGGCGGTGTTCAGGTAAAGTGTATTGTAGCAGTCCGAAGCGATGGTGAACATTTCGGAACGGCCATATCCGGGCACATAAACGTAGTATTTGCCAGGTGTTTCCAAAGCGGAAAAATCCATTTCAAACACACTTTCGCCACTGAATGCCGAGTCTGATTTGAGATACTGACAAGTTCCGGTGAATGCTACCTGCTGATCCTCATCCATAACCTGAAACGCAGGCGGTGCAAGCGAATCGATGGGCATAAACCAGGCATCACCCAAAAATCGCCCCAATTTCCCCAGTTTAGGGCTCGCGGGCAGATAACCTACTTCATTAGCCTTTACATTTCCTCGGATTTCGGCGTCGCTGAAAGTAAAGATGGTGTCCAGATTTGCAGTGTTACCATCGGTGTCGCTAATGTTGTCGACTTGTAAATGGTAGGAGGTGCCGTTTTTTAATGGTTTTTCAAAAATCAGGTACAATTCAAAAACGATGGTCGGCTCGTCGGACGGGCTAAGTCCCTTTACGAAGCTATGCCGACCAATCCGGACGGGCTGGGTGAACGTTTGATAATCAGGATCAATGGCTGATAGCAGCGAATAGCGCTTTGGATCATGGCAGCCCGTGGTGTCGAATCTTTCACTGATTGTCAGTGAAATAACGCGGTTGGAAATCAGTGACGATGTTATCACGTGATTGCCGGGTATTGAACCGGCTGGTTGGGCGTTGGCGTAGCTGGTCACCAGAAGGAGCAGCAGTAGCATTGTTCTTTCCATCACATTTCATGTTTGGTCTGTGACGGAATGCAGCATACTTGTGCCTTGGAGGGAGGCGAAGAAAAAGCAAATTCCAACCGGCGGTGCTTACTTATTGGCCGGTTGGAATAAACAGGGTTTCTTTTTGAAAGAGCCGGGTAAAAGGTTGCGATACGGGAACTAGTTCCTCAATATTTCCTTGGAAATAACGATTTTCTGTATTTCGCTTGTGCCTTCGCCGATGGTACAAAGCTTGCTGTCGCGATAGAATTTTTCGGCGGGATAATCTTTCACAAACCCGTAACCTCCGAATATCTGCACCGCTTCGTTGGCCACGCGCACAGCTGTTTCCGACGAGTGGTATTTGGCCACCGAGCTCGCCAGCGTCACTTTTTCTCCGGCGTCTTTCAATGCAGCGGCATGGAAAGTGAGTAATGACGAAGCCTGGACATCGGTGTACATGTCGGCGAGTTTGAATGCAATGGCCTGGAAGTCGCAGATAGCTTTGCCGAACTGCTTGCGTTCTTTGGAATAGGTCAGAGCTGCCTCATACGCGCCCCAGGCGGTACCTACGCCCAACGCGGCGATGGAAATGCGGCCGCCATCGAGCACTTTAAGGGATTGTATGAACCCGTCGCCGATCTCTCCCAATCGTTGGCTGTCCGGAATACGGCAATCCTGAAACAACAGTTCCACGGTCTCAGAAGCCCGCATTCCGAGTTTGTCTTCCTTGCGGCCCGCCGTGAAACCCGGTGTATTGGTGTCGAGCACGAATGCGGTGGCGCCATGCTTGTCGCCTGGTTCTCCGGTACGGGTCATTACGACCAGCACATCGGCGCTTTTGCCATTGGTAATGAAGTTTTTGGAACCATTGATTACCCAGTCGTTCCCATCCCGGACGGCCACTGTGCGCATATTGCCCGCGTCGGAACCGGTATTAGGCTCGGTAAGGCCCCACGCACCCACAAGCGAGCCCGTAGCGAGGCCGGGCAGGTATTTTTGCTTCTGTTCGTCGTTGCCGAACATGTAGATATGATTGGTACAAAGCGAATTGTGTGCTGCCATTGACAAGGCTACCGACGGATCGACCTTCGCCAGCTCGATAATAGCCGTAACATACTCGCGGTAGCCGAGCCCTGCGCCACCGAGGCTCTCAGGAATGAGCATACCCATGAGGCCGAGCTCTCCCAGCGATCTGAAAAGTTCTTTTGGAAAATGCTGCTGGTCGTCCCAGGTACGGATGTTTGGCTTGATGTGCAGCGCGGCGAAATCCCTGACGGTTTGTTTGATGAGGTTACAAATTTCGTCGGAGGGGTTTATAGTCAGGTCCTTTTCTCGTGTGTCCATAGGTGTTGATGATTATATTTGTGTGACTACCCAATGATAGTGAGAATGCGACAAATTCGCTAGCCAGTAACGAACAAATACAAATCGCGAAGGTGAACATTCGCCTAAAAAAATTACTTTTGCAACCGTCCTCACGCACTGGACTTAGTTAAGTACAATTCCCGGATTTTATTAAACAAGTGCCAAAACAGCTATATATAATTAACCGTTTATGAAAATTGCAGTAGTAGGAACAGGATACGTGGGTTTGGTGACAGGTACTTGCTTTGCCGAGACCGGCAACCAGGTGACTTGCGTCGATATCGACGTCAGAAAGGTTGAACGCCTTCAAAAAGGAGAAATACCCATTTACGAGCCGGGTCTCGACGTTCTTTTCGACCGCAATGTGGCCGAAGGACGCTTGTTGTTTACGACCAACCTGGCCGAAGGTGTCAAAGATGCGCAGGTGATATTCCTCGCATTACCAACGCCTCCGGGGGAAGACGGCTCTGCCGACCTGAAATATATTCTCAAAGTGGCAGACGATCTCGGGCCGATCCTGGATCAGTATGCGGTGATCATCGACAAGAGCACGGTGCCGGTCGGAACGGCTGAGAAAGTACACGCGGCGATCGCTAAAAATGCCAAAGTGGATTTCGACGTGGTGTCGAACCCCGAGTTCCTTCGTGAGGGCGTAGCCGTGGAAGATTTCATGAAACCCGACCGCGTCGTGGTGGGTACAACCTCGGAAAAAGCCAAAAAGGTAATGGAGAAGTTGTATGCCCCGCTGGTACGCCAGGGTAACCCTGTTATTTTCATGGATGAGCGCTCGGCAGAAATGACCAAATATGCAGCGAATTCATTCCTGGCCATGAAGATCACCTTCATGAACGAAATCGCGAACCTTTGCGAGAAAGTAGGTGCGAATGTGGACGATATTCGTCGCGGTATCGGTACGGACAGCCGTATCGGCAAGCGCTTCCTGTTCGCGGGGATCGGATACGGCGGTAGCTGTTTTCCGAAAGACGTTCAGGCGCTCGCCAAAACATCCAAAGATTACGACTATGACTTCCGCATCCTGAAATCGGTGATGGATGTGAACTACGACCAGAAAAAGAAACTGCTTCCGATGGTGGAAGGGTTCTTCGGTGATGGGCTGAAAGGCAAAACGATCGCAGTGTGGGGCCTGGCATTCAAACCATATACTGATGATATCCGGGAAGCTCCTGCATTGGAAAACATCGATGCATTGCTCGCAGCCGGCGCGAAAGTGACCGCCTATGATCCTGAGGCGATGCCTAATGTGAAGGGCGTTCTGGGCGATAAGGTTACTTTCTGCCACACGCCTTACGCAGCGCTCGATGACGCGGATGCGTTGATGATCTTTACCGAATGGCCTCAGTTCCGCACGCCGGAATTTGAGAAAATGGGTAAACTGTTGAAAAACAAGGTGATTTTCGACGGCAGAAACTTGTACGAACTCGATCAGATGCGTGAAATGGGTTATACCTATTATAGCATCGGTCGCGAGAAGGTGGTACCGGCCTGATCATAAAATAGTAAATACTCTAACTTACTCATCTTAATGAAACGTGTTTTAATTACGGGAGCAGCAGGTTTCCTGGGTTCGCACCTCTGCGAGCGTTTTTTAAAGGAGGGAATGTATGTGATCGGGATGGACAACCTGATCACCGGCGATATGCGCAATATCGAACACCTGATGCCCAACCCGAATTTCGAGTTTTATCATCATGATGTGACCAAATATGTGCATGTACCCGGCGAGCTCGATTACATTATGCACTTCGCATCTCCCGCCAGTCCGATCGACTATCTGAAAATCCCGATCCAGACGCTCAAAGTAGGCGCAATGGGAACGCATAACCTGCTGGGATTGGCCCGTGCCAAAAAATCACGTTTCATTATCGCTTCCACTTCGGAGGTATACGGCGACCCGCTCGTGCACCCGCAAACCGAAGATTACTGGGGCCACGTGAACCCGATCGGGCCGCGCGGCTGCTACGACGAGGCGAAGCGTTACCAGGAGGCAATCACGATGGCGTACCACCGCTACCACGGCCTCGAAACGCGTATTGTTCGTATCTTCAATACCTACGGACCCAGAATGCGCCTGAACGACGGACGGGTATTGCCTGCATTCATGGGCCAGGCGTTGCGCGGCGAGGACATTACCGTGTTCGGTGATGGTACGCAAACCCGCTCGTTCTGCTATGTGGATGATTTGGTAGAAGGCATTTACCGTCTGCTGATGAGCGACTATTCGTTGCCCGTTAACATCGGGAACCCGGCGGAGATCACGATCGGCCAGTTTGCGGAAGAGATTATCAAGCTGACGGGCACAGATCAGAAAGTGGTTTACAAACCGCTTCCACAGGACGATCCGAAACAGCGCCAGCCGGATATTTCGAAAGCGAAAGAAGTTCTGGGTTGGGAACCGAAAGTGCCCCGTGAAGAAGGTTTGCGCATTACCTACGATTACTTCCGCAGCTTGCCGAAGGAGCGTTTGTACGAAGAGTCGAACCACCGCGGTTTCGAAGGATTCAGCGCCAACAAATAATTGTATTAATCTATATTTTCCCCGGACTAAAGTCCAGGGCATTGCATGTTTCTTTTTGAATTTTAAGCAATCTTAATCCCATTGCCCCGGACTTCAGTCCGGGGACCTTAATCAAACAAAAAACCCGCTTTCGGCGGGTTTTTGTTTGGTTAAGGTAGGGAATCAGTCGTATTATACTTCCATGATCTCCCTTTCTTTCACGGAGAATATCTGCTCTATTTTGGCCACGAAGCTGTCTGTCAGTTTCTGAACGCGCTCTTCACTGGATTTTACCAAATCCTCGGAAACACCTTCCTTAGTTAGTTTTCTCAGCGAGTTGTTGGCATCCTGACGGATATTACGAACATTGATCTTCGCGGTTTCAATCTCGTTTTTGGCACGTTTTACGAGCTCGCGACGGCGCTCTTCATTCAATGGGGGAACAGAAATCCGGATGAGCTCGCCATCGTTAGAAGGAGAGAAGCCCAGGTTACTATTGCGGATCGCCTTTTCGATGTCGTTGATGATTTTCTTCTCGAAAGGTTTGATCGCCAGCGTCCGGGCATCGGGCGTGTTGATTGTCGCCACGTTCTGGATCGGCGTCATTGAACCATAGTATTCGATCTGAAGACCTTCCAGCATCTGCGGAGATGCTTTTCCGGCGCGGATTTTACCTAATTCAATAATAAGGTGTTTGATTGCGCCGTCCATGGTATCCTTGGCGTCATCCAGATATAATTCTATTTCTTCCATTGTTTTATAGTAAGCTGTATTTTTCTATTGGTTCGAGATCAGCGTTCCGACGTTTCCACCCATCACCAGATCGTACAGGTTGCCGGGTTTGTTCATATCGAATACGATGATCGGGAGGTCATTTTCCTTGCACAACGTGAATGCGGTAAGGTCCATGATCTTGAGGTTTTTGGCCAATGCCTCGTCAAATGATAGCTGGTCGTATTTGGTTGCCGTCGGATCTTTCTCCGGATCGGCCGTGTAAACACCGTCCACACGGGTACCTTTCAAAACCACCTCCGATTCCGACTCGATGGCACGGAGGCCCGCTGTTGTATCGGTTGTAAAATAAGGGTTCCCGGTACCTGCTCCGAAGATCACTACACGTCCCTTTTCGAGGTGACGAACAGCACGGCGGCGGATCAATGGCTCGCAAACCTGCTCCATTTTGATGGCCGACATCAGGCGTGTGTTCATTCCGTGTTTTTCCAGTGAGCTCTGGATCGCCATCCCGTTGATCACGGTCGCGAGCATGCCCATATGATCGCCCTGAACCCGGTCGATCCCGGATTTTTCCACAGAAGCTCCGCGGAAAATATTTCCACCACCAATTACGATTGCAACCTGCACGCCTACCTCGGTAATCCTTTTGATTTCCTTGGCATAATTGTCGAGAATGTTAAAGTCGATGACCTGGGCTTTGTCGCCCCCGTTGAGTGCTTCTCCGCTGAGTTTCAGTAATAAACGTTTGTATTTTGGTTCCGGCATGGTTGTGAGTGGTGTTTTGATCCGTAAAAATAAGCGGACGAAGTTCAGATTCACAAGTAATTTAGTGAAACTCCAATAATACCTGGTTTTTTTCCACAATCTGTCCGGGCGTCACTTTCAACGTTTTAATAACCCCGCTTCCCGATGATTTAATCACATTTTCCATTTTCATGGCCACCAGCACGAGCAGGTTGTCACCCTTGGCAATGCTGTCTCCTTCGGCCACGGCGATGGATTGGATCAGACCCGGCATAGGGGCTTTTACGTTGTTGATCTTTTGAGCGGAGCCATTCTGCATGCCCATTTTTTCGAGCAAAAGATCGAGGTCGTCCTTTGCCGTAGTGTGGTAATGCTGGCCGTCGATGAGCAAATGCGTCGTTTTTTCGGTCGGGTTACGGTCCAGCACTTCGATATTGTAGGATTTGTTGTTCCAGATAACGTGGAAACGGTTGTTGCCAAGCGCCGCAATGTCGCCGTTGAAAGCATTTCCATTGATAAACCAGCCTTCTTTCCGCTGGTCGATTTCAAATGCATGGCTGTTTTCAGGCTGCTCGGCCTGCGGCTTGTTGCCCACATTTACTTTCAGCATACCATTTCGCTGTAATCGTTCGCAATTTCTTTGAGGATGCTGTCGAGTTCGTCGAAGGTAGGCGCTTCCACGAGGCGCATTCTGTATGGTTTGAAGTGTTCCAGCCCTTTGAAATAATTGGTATAATGTCTTCTCATTTCAAAAACACCTGCTACCGGCCCTTTCCAGCGGATGGAGAATTCGAGGTGCCTGCGGCAAACATCCACGCGCTGCTCCATGGTAGGCGGCGGCAGTTTTTCACCGGTTTTGAGGTAATGCTTGATCTCGTTGAAGATCCACGGATTACCGATCGTCGCGCGGCCGATCATAATGCCGTCTACGCCGTAGGTATTTTTGTATTCCAATGCCTTCTCGGGCGTATCGATATCGCCATTGCCGAAAATTGGGATGGTAATGCGCGGGTTTTCCTTCACTTTGGCAATGAGCGACCAGTCGGCCGCGCCTTTGTACATCTGTACGCGGGTGCGCCCGTGAATAGACAGCGCTTTTATGCCGATATCCTGCAAGCGCTCCGCCACTTCCTGGATATTCTTCGTATTGTCGTCCCAGCCAAGGCGCGTTTTTACCGTCACCGGTAAATGCGTCGACTTGATCACCGACTCCGTCATTTTGACCATTTTGGGAATGTCCTGCAACAATGCAGCGCCCGCGCCGCGGCAAGCGACATTCTTTACGGGACAGCCGTAGTTGATATCGATCAGGTCGGGGTTCACGCGCGAGGCGATCTCTGCGCACGAGCCCATCGTTTCCACATCGCTGCCGAATAGCTGGATGCCCACCGGTCTTTCGTACTCAAAAATATCCAGTTTCTGAACGCTTTTAGCCGCATCACGAATGAGCCCTTCGGACGACACAAATTCGGTGTACATCAAATCGGCCCCGTTTTCCTTGCAGACCGCACGGAAAGGCGGGTCGCTGACGTCCTCCATAGGCGCCAGCAGCAACGGAAAATCACTCAGTTCTATATTTCCAATCTTAACCATAATCCTTCAACACCACTACGCAGTAATATGATAATAAACTGTAAATTTACACCAATTATGCAAAATAGTAACCCGAATCTGGCTGTTTCGCGCGTACCCGGCACCTGGGGCAGTTTATTGGTACTGGTCGGCTTCATGCTTATCGGTATGGCCGTAGGCAACGTACTGGCTGTAATGGCGCTCGCCGTTTACCTTGGCGCGGACACCGAAAGCGTTACAGCCCTGCTCACCCAGCTCTTTGCCGAACCTGAAAAAGTACCAAACGGGTGGAACGCGCTGATGATCATGCAAGGTACGGTCCATTTCTTTTCCTATTTGCTCCCGACACTCATTTATTGGTTCTATATCGAACGCCGCACCATAAGCGCCCTGAGCACGGAGCGCAAACCTGTATGGTACATTTGGGTACTGGTGTTTTTGCTGGTACTGGCATTTATTCCGGCGAACAGCAAGTTTATCGAATGGAATCAGGCGATGGATTTACCGGATGCATTGTCGGGCCTCGAAAAATGGATGCGCGATAAGGAAGACCAGCTTTCGGTGATGACGGAGTTTCTCACGAGTTATACGAATTTCGGCCAGCTGCTGATCGCTTTGTTCGTAGTAACGGTGTTGCCTGCTCTTGGGGAGGAAATCCTGTTCCGGGGGGTGATACAATCCAAATTGTACCTCGAATTACGCAATATTCATGTGGCGATCTGGGTGTCGGCGGCTATTTTCAGTGCTATTCACTTCCAGTTTTACGGCTTTTTGCCGCGTATGATGCTTGGTGCATTGTTCGGCTATCTGTATTATTGGAGCGGCAATTTGTGGGTCGCGATCCTGGCACATTTCGTTAACAATGGTTTTGTGCTGGTAATGATGTATTTACATAATGTAGGCCTGATAGAGATTAATATAGAAGAGGCAAAATCGATGCCGTTGATGCTCATTACGGCTTCGCTGGTTGTGTCTGCTGCCATTCTGCAGGTGATCAGAAAAAACGGCCAGGGGACGGGAACGGGTGTTCTGCGCAACTTTTAAGATAATTTAACATTTCAAAAATAATGGAGGAAAACTGGGCGAAGGCCTACCAGAGCGGACAGGCGATCCGGGCCGAAATAGCCCGCGAAATTTTGGAACAGAATGGAATCGGGGCGGTGATTGTGAACAAGCAGGATAGTAATTACCCGATATTCGGAAACTTTGAAGTGCATGTGCCCGCAGTCGAACTGGAAAAGGCCCAAACAATACTAACAAATGACGAAGCGCTTAAACAACCTGAGTAATTTACAGCAAAGGACCATCACCGGGTTGGCGGGCGTATTTGTTATTATTAGTTGCATTGTTTACAGTGAATGGTCATTTTTGCTGCTTTTTTGCGCCATCAGCTCCCTCACACAGCTCGAATTTTACAAACTGCTCGGCCTCGATGGTAACCAGCCACTTACATATTATGGCACGTTCTGTGGCACAGTCATGATGCTTCTTGCGTATTTGATAGAGCAGGACATTGTCGAGTTTGAAAACTACTTCATTATCAGCCCGCTGCTATCGATGATCTTTTTTATCAAACTCTATAAAAAGAACGATCTGAAACCCTTTACGAATATCGGTTTTACGTTCCTGGGCATTATTTACGTGGCATTGCCGTTCGCATTGATCATCGTGATGGCGCTGCGCGGAGGAACTTACAACTACGAGATCGTACTCGGTAGCCTGCTGCTCCTCTGGGCGTCGGATATCGGGGGGTATTTTGCGGGGACCAAGTTTGGGAAAAGGAAACTGTTCGAGCGCATTTCTCCCAAAAAATCCTGGGAAGGGTCAATGGGCAGTGCTGTCTTTGCGGGTATCATCGCATTTGCGCTGGGGCATTATTTCCGTACCTTCGAGCCCTGGAAGTGGTATTGCATCGGCGCGATTATCGTGGTGGTGGGTACGTATGGCGACCTGGTGGAATCGTTGTTCAAACGGAGTATCGCCATCAAGGACTCGGGGAGCAGTATTCCCGGCCATGGAGGCTTCCTCGACCGTTTCGACGGCCTTTTACTGTCGGCGCCATTTATTGTTACATTTTTGAAGTTATTTTCCTGAGCAAAATCGCTTTGTATAATTCATAGGGCAATGCCCGGTTACTCAGGTCGTTTGTAAAATAAGGAACGGAATTTTTACAAGCATTCGGCAAACACTATTTGAAGGGAAATTTATCATCGTGCTAATCAAAGTTTCCGGGCTTTCCCGGGGCGTAATCTGGAAGGAATGAAACGGAGTCTTTTAATATTTTTCCTCGTGCTGGCGGGAATGTTGTGTGGGCGGGAAGCATTTGCTCAGGGTGAACAGAAAGCGATTATCTTCTCGGGGGTGGTCGTGGGAGGTAAAACCACGGAGCGCTTGCCCGGTGCCACCATTTTTATCGTGAATGCGGGACGGGGAACGCTTGCCAAAGCCGACGGTTCATTTACTATCCCGGTTTTCCCGGGCGATAGCATTGTGTTCAGCTATGTAGGCTATAAAAAGCAATTCCACATTGTTCCAAGAGGTTACAACTCGGATATCTATTCGGCGATCGTGGCCCTGCGCGAAGATGTAGTGACCCTTTCCGGCGTTACCATCTACCCCTATTCAACCGAAGAGGAATTTAAGAAGGCTTTTCTTGCACTTAAATTGCCCGATCAGGCCGAGCGTGATGCATTGGCAAAGAGTACCGACCCGGATTATATCAATCGGCTTGCCGCTCAAATGCCCAACAATGCGCAGACCAACTATCGGTACTCGATGGACCAGCTGATGTTTGGTAGGGAATCGGCGGCGAACAAAGGTTTTGCTACGAGCTTCCCGTTCCTGAACCCGTTTGCATGGGCGAAATTTATCAAATCAGTCAAAAACGGGGACTTGAAACAGAAGGATTGGAGCAAAGAGCTGAATGCAACCCCGCGTGAAAATATCACGAAGCAGGATTTCATCGTGCCAAGCCCCGCCGAAGCGGAAGCTGCCAAAAAGCGGAGCGGAAACTAGCCAGCCGGTTCAAACTTCTTCAATTGCAAATCATTGCCGTCAAATACGGCATAATGCTGCTGGGTAACCCATTCGCCGAGGTTAATGTAGCGTGAATGTGCACTGACGTCCATGTCGAGCACGAGGTGCCGGTGTCCGAAAATGTAATAGTCGTGGGGAGCAGTAGCCTCCACATCGCGGCAATATTGGAATAACCATTCATGATCCGCACCCAGGAAGCGTTCTTCACCCTTATTCACATTCGCCAACCGGCTGCGCTTCGACCATTCGGAGGCGATCCACATACCTACGTCCGGGTGTACGACCCGGAAGAGCCATTGGAAGAACTTGTTTTCAAATACTTTCTTCAAAAACTTGTAAGTATGGTCTCCCGGGCCAAGGCCGTCGCCGTGGCCTACCAGCAGCTTTTTAGTACCTGATGGCGAGCTGATAGCGAAGCTCACCGGGTTGCGGTAAATGGGCGCACCGAGCTCTTCGGTGAGGTACCCCGACATCCACATATCATGGTTTCCTGTAAAAATCACGAGCTCGATTCCTTCGTCTGCCAACTCGGCCAGCTTGCCCAGCAAACGCACAAAGCCTTTCGGTATCGCCCGGTTGTATTCAAACCAGAAATCAAAAATATCGCCCACGAGAAAGATCACCTGGGCATCGTGTCTGATTGATTCCAGCCAGCTTACGATGCGCCTTTCGCGCTCGCGGCTCGCGGAGGCGGTGGGTACGCCGAGGTGAAAGTCAGACGCGAAGTAAATGCGCCGCCCAGGGGCAAGGGTAATGTTTTTTTGCTGGAATGAAAGACTCATGTAGATTGTACAAATGCGGTGCAATTTACGATGTTCGCGGAAAATGCAGCGATGGTATGGTTTTTCAGCAGGCTCTTTCTAGCTTGCAGCTATTTTAAAGAACCTGTGAAATGAAACGTTACCTATCCATTTTTGCCCTCTCGGTGTGTCTCCTGGGCGTTGTCGTGCCAGCGTTGGCGCAGGCCCCGAAAAAGATACCCGCCGACAAACAGCGCGTTACGCTCTGGAAGCCCGACAAGGGGCAGTACTATTTCAGCCACGCATTGATTTTTGATTATCAGAATAAAGCGGATAAAACCGCCGGGACGATCAAAATTCACCTGGACCCGGTTACAGGCGCCATGTGTTTTGTGAAGGAAACGAGTTTCGGAAAAGGCGGTAAAGCATTTGATTTTGTGATCGGCTTCCCCGACGGGAAATACATTTTCTGTGGAACCGATGAGGACGGTAAGAAAGTCAGGATCAATGAAGTGGTGAAGGAATTTAAGCCGGATGCGGATACTAAAAAGCAGCAGCAGGACGATTTCGCGACCTATGTGGTACCCACAGAAAACAAACGGGAAGAATTTGGCCTGACCAGCACCGAGTATGACCTCACTTACGCGACTTCGGGCACTCAGGAGAAGATCTGGCTTACCAAAACCCCATTTAGCGTGTACCCGCTCTACGGCCTCGAATTCGTCGAAAGCGCCGTAAGTCTGCCGGTTTCATTTGATTACATGAACCTGCTGCCTTCGGATTTGTTGCTTTCAGAGATTAATTCGAAAGACCTGGTCTTGAAATTGAAAAGTTTTGGCAAGGATCCTTACACGGCGAATGCCAAGGGTTATGCGGTATTGAAGGTGAATGACTGATGTTTGATAAATGTCAGTCTGAGCGAAGTCGAAGACAGTCAGTATGGAGCCGTCCCACATGCCCTTCGACTGCGCTCAGGGTGACATTTGTTATGCATTCTCTACTGGAACCGCGGTTTCCGTGCTAGCCTCCGCCTGTGCGCGTTCGGCCATTACCTCGGATAGCGGGCGCATATTGGCCGGAATTTCAGGTTCCTTGTCTTCATCCGCCGAATATGGGAACACATCCAGGATCGGGGTGAGGTTAATGTCCGTCACTTCGTAAGGGATCAGGAAGTTGCGCATGCTTTCGTTGATCCGGTCGAGTGCTTGCTGGATGCCTTCCGCATTGACCAGCATATAATTCACAATTTTCTTCTCCTTGCCGCTCTTTTCGTCCACGGAGAAGTAAATGACCTTGGCTTTGAACCACTGTTCGCCTTCCTCATAAGAAAAGAGGTCGGCCAGGCGCATTCTGCTGATGGCCGTCACACTGAAATCGCTGGCGTCGGTAAGGATTTGCTTGTACAATCTCGCTTCCGACTCGGTGTATGAAACTGCATCTACCAGATACGTCTCATTGATCGTTTTCAACCTTCCTGCTTCGTCTTCTTTTTGATACCGAATTTTTCCTAAATACCAGCTGGCCATTGTTCGTGTTGATTGGGTGAAAATTAGAGTGTGCAAATGTAGAGGCTGGTTCGAAAGCACGCAAAAAATAACACCAGAAACTAATAATCCCCGCCCCGGGTATGCGTTCTGATACCTACTGTTTAACTTGCGAAAAATACATTGTAATGAAAAAACACATTTGGTTGGCCGTAATCGTCGTTGTTGTGGCTGTAATGACAAGTTGCGGCGTGAGCCGTCAGGTTTCGGAAGCGAAGGTTTTTGGTGATTGTAAATATGATATTGCGTCGGTCGACAGCGTGTACCTCGCTGGTATCGACATTCGCGAGTTCCGGAATATCAGGAGTTTCAGTGATTTCGACCTGGCCAGATATCCGCGACTGGCCATGGGGTTACTCAGAAAAGACGTGCCGCTGAATCTCCGGGTTAATGTGGATATCACCAATCCTACCCGCAAGCGGGCGGCGATCAACCAGCTGGAATATAAAGTGCTGCTGACTGAAAGCGAAATTTTCAACGGCTACCTGAGCCAACTGATCGAAGTGATGCCGGGCACCACGCCTACGCGCGTACCTGTGAGCCTGCAAACCAATGCATACCAGTTGCTTTCCAACGACAAAACGCGCGATCAGTTTGTGAACATGATTATCGCCCTGACGGGCAAGTCGGACGCCAAGCCTTCGAAGTTCGTGGTGAAAGTAAGGCCGACGCTGGATATTGCCGGAAAGCAGGTCAATTACCCCGGTTATATTACTTTTGAAAAAGAAATAACCAGCCAGATGATCACCGGAACGCGGTAAGCAGGCGCAGTCAGTTCCCAAACTCCCCTATGTTTTGAAGCTATTTCTCGAAGATCCTCATTTGTTTGAGTATTACAGTCTCGTTGTTGTACTGCTGATACTGTTTGGGGCTACGTTTTGGATAGAAAAAATAAGATCCTGGCGGCAGTGGACCGGTATCGGACTGGTCGTATTACCCGTGCTCTATTTTTTCATCCTCCTTGATGCGCACGTCGTCAATATTCCTTATACCGACGATTTCAATCTACTTGAAACCGTGCAGAAACTGCGCAACTCGGGGAGTTTCACAGGAATGCTGAAAGCGCTTTTCGAGCAGGTGAACCAGCACAGGTTTGGCTTCGAGCGGATCGTCATGTTGATCATGTTCGCGCTGACCGGCTCGGTCAATATCAAAACGCAGATCATCATCGGGGACCTTTTCATGCTGGGAATAGGCTATTTGCTTTACCTAGGCCTGAAAAAGGAGCGCATTTCGTGGTACTGGTTCATTCCCGTGCCCTACATACTTTTCAATCTGGTTTACTTCGAAAACGCTTATTGGGGAATTGCGGCGCTGCAAAACACACCGCTGATCTTCTTTGCCATGCTTACCGTCCATGGCCTTGCACGTGAGGATGAAAAGGGCTTCCGCGTCGGACTGATTGCTGCATTGCTGACAACCTTCACGAGTGGCAGCGGATTGCTGGCGTGGATCGTAGGAATGATCATATTAACCTTTCAGAAGCGTTTCAAAAGCCTGCTCTGGTGGCTTGTGGCCAGCGTTGTGGTATTGCTGTTCTACTTCTTTTTCGATTACCAGTTCGTCAGTTCCCCGGGTGAAAAAGTCTGGAACCACCCGTTTTTCAATGCGATTTTCGTGATGGCGTTCTGGGGTAATGCCTTGTACCTCGACGTGAGGCATCCGCTTGTGCCGGTGTTTCACAAGGACATGATCGCTTGTGTTGTGCTGGGGGCCGGTATTGCATTAATCTTTGCGATCTGGGCATTAAGAACACTACTGGCACGCAAACCTGTCTGGTCGGACTGGTTCCTGCTTGGTACAATGATGTTCATCATGGGTACCGGTGCGATGTTCGTCATCAGCCGGCCGATCAACAATTACGTTATGTACGGCGGTACCGTGTTTTCGAGGCGGTACATGATATTCGGAATTGTATTGGTCGCTGCTTGCTATATCTGCGTCGTAATTGCTTTGAAGAATTTCAAATCCTGGAAAAAACTGGCGGCTATTGTTGCGATGGTGTTTTTTATCGGGTTGAATTTTGTGAGCTATTTCACTTCCATCGTATCGATACGAAAACTGCACGACGATCTGGTGATCGACAGCTACTTTTGGAAGAATTACAAAACATTCTTGACCATCGGGGACCTGTTTACCGACATCCCGTTCTGGAACCACCCCACGCGCATGCGCGACCTGATCATCGATCTTGAATCGGATGGGATTACGGATTTCTACCAGTTTTACGACATGCCCGCGCAGGAAGACCTGATCCGTCAGACCGCGTCGCGAAAACCGTTTGCGGGAACCTTCGATGCGCAGTTCCAGTACAGAAATGGAGAAAACAATCTTCCCGTCAAGTATTTCAAATTTTTTGTAACGCCGGAGAGGGCGCAGAAAGAAACCTTTTACATTGCGCTGGATTCGGGGCGGCATACGATCGTACTCCCTGCGGTTCCGGAGCATAATACGGTTTCCGATTTTTTACAAAAAGCTTCATATTACAGTAACAATTACCAGTACTCGCTTTACAAGCCGAAGCTTCCCGAGGGAAAATACCGCGCGTGGATCATGTCACGCGATGAATCCGGGAAGTGGAAATCGGCTTATACCGGAAAGCAAGTGTTATTTTACTAAGGCTGTCAATGCCTGCCCCTCATTTATGCAAATACTAACCTACAATCTGAACGGCATCCGCGCCGCATTAAAAAACGGCCTGCTCGACTGGCTGCAAACCACACCGGCCGATATTCTTTGTTTTCAGGAAGTAAAAGCTACGCCGGATGTGGTCGACCTTTCGGGTTTTCGGGCACTGGGTTATGAACTCGCGGGCTGGCACGCCGCCGAGAAAAAGGGTTACAGCGGGGTCGCGATATTTTCCAAAATCAAGCCGGACCTTGTTGTGGAAGGATGCGGCATTCCGGCTTACGATTCGGAGGGCCGCGTGTTAAGGGCTGATTTCGGCGATATCACGGTGCTGAACTGCTATTTTCCTTCCGGTACCAGCGGCGACGTGCGGCAGAGCGTGAAAATGCGCTTCCTTGCCGATTTCTTCGTTTGGGTAAATGAATTGAGAAAGGAGCGTCCGAACCTGATCATTTGCGGAGACTACAATATTGCACATACCGAAATCGATATCCACGATCCGGTCAGGAACCAGAAATCATCCGGCTTCCTGCCCGAAGAGCGTGCCTGGATGACCGAATGGTTTGCCAACGGCTATACCGACGCCTTCCGTTTCATGAACCCCACGCTCCGCCAATACTCCTGGTGGACCTACCGCGCCGGCGCCCGCGGCAACAACAAAGGATGGCGTATCGATTACATTTCCGTAGCCGAACCGATCAAAGACCGCATCACCGGTGCCCGCCAGTACAACGATGCCGTCCATTCGGACCACTGTCCGGTGTGGTTGGAAATTGAGTAGGGCATTGGGGTAAATGTGTGTTTCAATGCCGGTGATAATTGTTTATTTTTGATAGAAGCAAAAACTCAATGACCCATGGATGCCGAAATGCAGGTGACTTTAAAAATGGTTAGCCCGATGAGTGACGAAGAATTCTTTGAGTTCTGCCAAATAAACGACACACTAGAGTTCGAAAGGGACTCGCATGGAAACATTATAGTTATGTCACCAACAACAATGTCTACTTCGCGCCTGAATTTCCGCCTTGGTGGGGTTATGTTCAAATGGTTTGAGCAAACGGGCTTAGGTGAATTTTTGGAATCCTCGTCCGGCTTTACATTGCCAAACGGGGCCGTGAGATCGCCTGATATATCCTGGATCAGTCCGGAAAGATTGATTGATTTGGACGATGAAGAAAGAGAGAAGTTCGCACACGTGTGCCCGGATTTTGTAGTCGAAATTCGTTCCAAATCCGATTCAAAGCAATACGTACTTGAAAAGATGAAGGAATACATTGAAAACGGTACCCGTCTCGGCTGGATGATTGACCGGTTCGATCGTAAAGTATATATTTTTCGTGAAGATGGCTCGGTATCTACAGAGGATTTCGCCGCTGTACTTTCGGGTGAGAATGTTCTTCCAGGCTTAACAGTTGATCTGGGAAAGTTGATCAAATAGCCCAGATGTAAAATTTTTTATTTTGTTTCAATACTACCTCATCTACAAACCCTTCGGAATGCTTTCGCAATTCTCCCGCGAGGGCGATCATCAGACGCTGGCTGATCTCGATTTTACATTTGCCAAAGACATTTACCCCGTAGGCCGGCTTGACGCTGACAGCGAAGGGCTCTTGCTCCTGACGAACGACAATTTCCTCAAAACAAAACTACTCGAACCGCGTAACAGGCACACGCGTACGTATTACGTGCAGGTGGAAGGCGAGGTTACAGAAGAAGCTTGCCGGCAGCTTTCCAATGGCGTAATGATTTCTATCAATGGGAAACAGTACAAGACGCTGCCCGCCGAGATCTCGAAAATAAACGAGCCGGAGCTGCCGGAGCGTAATCCGCCGATCCGTTTCCGGAAGAATATCCCTACTTCATGGCTGTCGGTTACATTGCATGAGGGCAAGAACCGGCAGGTGCGGCGGATGACGGCGGCGGTCGGTTTCCCGACGCTCAGGCTAGTTCGCTGGTCTATCGGAAAAATTTCATTAGCGGATAAAAAAATAAATTTTCCTAAACCAGGGGACGTATGGGAAGTTACGCCGAAAGAGGCTAAACTTTTTTATGAAAGGACCTTTTGACGAGGGGATAAATCATTTGCCCTGACTTGCCAAACCGGAGAGAAGGCTTAATTTTGTACAAATCCTTGTTCTTAAAATTAGGCTGATAATTGGCAAAGGCACACAAAGAAACTCCGCTTAATAAACAATACAATCAGATTAAAGCCAAATATCCCGGAGCACTGCTGCTTTTCCGGGTTGGTGATTTTTATGAGACTTTCGGAGAGGATGCGGTAAGGGCTTCCAAAATTCTGGGCATTGTACTTACACGCCGGAATAATGGCGGTGCGCACGAGGAGCTCGCAGGTTTTCCACACCATTCATTGGATAATTATCTGCCCAAACTCGTCCGCGCGGGCGAGCGTGTGGCGATTTGCGACCAGCTGGAAGATCCGGCTGCGGCAAAAGGCATTGTAAAGCGCGGGGTAACGGAGCTTGTTACGCCGGGCGTGTCGTTCAACGATAATGTGCTCGATATTCGTAAAAACAACTATCTGGCGGCGATACACGTAGGCAGCGACGGTTTTTACGGGATTGCGTTCCTGGATATTTCCACGGGCGAATTCATGGCATCGCAGGGCAATGCGGCCTACGTAGACAAAATGCTCCAGGGCTTCGGCCCGGCCGAGGTGTTGTATTGCAAAAAACATAAGCAGGAATTCAACGAACTCTTCGGAGGGAAATACCATACTTTTCACCTGGAAGACTGGTGCTTCGGCTATGATTATGGCTATGAGCAGCTTACAGGCCATTTTCAGACTACAACTTTAAAGGGCTACGGCATTGAGTCGCTCCCGCTGGGCATTATTGCGGCGGGGGTGATTTTGCATTACCTGCGCGAAACCGAGCACAAGGAGGTCGCGCATATCAGCCGCATTACCCGGTTGGAAGAGGAGAAATATGTGTGGCTCGACCGTTTCACCGTCCGTAACCTGGAACTCGTGTATCCTCAACAAGAAGGTGGTGTACCACTGATCGACATCCTCGATCACACGGTTACGCCGATGGGCGCGAGGCAGTTGCGGAAATGGATGGTATTGCCGTTGAAAGACAAAGCGCCGGTTGAGGAACGTTTGGCCGCGGTTGCGCACCTCCTGGCACATGAGGAGCTCCATGAGTCGCTGGTTGGATACTTCAAACAGATCGGCGACCTGGAACGACTGATTTCCAAAGTGGCGGTGCGGCGTATTAATCCGCGGGAGTTGGTTCAGCTAAAAAAATCACTGAAACAGATTACCCCCGTAAAAGAATTGCTGACGGGCGGTATGCTGAATAAATTTGCTTCCCAGCTCGATACCTGCGACGCATTGGTCGAGAAAATCGAACGCGAGCTTCGCGATGACGCGCCGGTATTGTCCAACCAGGGCCGGATGATCCGGAGCGGTGTAGACAGCGAACTGGATGAATTGCACGCCATTTCTTACGAAGGCAAGGATTACCTGATCAAACTCCAGAACCGGGAGATCGAACGCACCGGTATTGGTTCGTTAAAAATTGCCTATAACAAGGTATTTGGCTACTATCTAGAAGTGACCCACGCGCATCAGAGCAAGGTACCTTCCGACTGGATCCGGAAACAGACCCTCGTGAATGCGGAACGGTATATTACGCCTGAGCTCAAAGAGTACGAAGAGAAGATCATGAATGCGGAGGATCGCATTTCGGCCATCGAATTCAAAATATTCAGTGAAATCGTTCAAACGGCTTCGGAGTATGTGGCGGCCATTCAGCAGAATGCGCTGGTAATATCGGCGCTGGATGTACTGAGTTCGTTTGCATTGGCTGCCCGGAAGAACAAATACGTGCAACCGGTCATCAGTGAGGGCAACGAGCTGGATATCAAGGAAGGACGCCACCCGGTAATCGAGCAGCAATTGCCGGTGGGCGAGAGCTATGTGCCCAACGATGTTTACCTTGACGACGCCAGCCAGCAGATCATCATCATTACCGGTCCCAACATGGCCGGTAAGTCGGCGTTGCTCCGGCAAACGGCATTGATCGTGCTGATGGCCCAAATGGGTAGTTTTGTCCCGGCCAAATCGGCTACGATTGGTCTGGTCGACAAGGTTTTCACCCGGGTAGGGGCGAGCGATAACCTCAGTAAAGGGGAAAGTACTTTCATGGTCGAAATGACCGAAACGGCCAGCATCCTGAATAACCTGAGCAGCAAAAGCCTGGTACTGATGGATGAGATTGGTCGCGGAACGAGCACTTACGACGGTGTTTCCATTGCCTGGGCGATTACAGAATACCTCCATAGCCAGTCAGATTGCCGGCCCAAAACGCTTTTTGCCACCCACTACCACGAATTGAACCAGCTTGCGGAGGATTTCCCGCGCATCAAAAACTTCAATGTAGCCGTAAAGGAAGTGGACAACAAAGTGGTTTTCCTGCGGAAACTCAAACCGGGCGGCAGTGCGCATAGTTTCGGTATCCATGTGGCGCAGATCGCCGGTATGCCGCAACCGATTGTCCTGCGCGCGAGTGAGATCATGCAACACCTGGAAAAAGACCACGTGGCGCACGAGCACAAGAAGCGGGTGAAGGATATTCCTAAAAACAATTTCCAGCTCAGCATTTTTGAACCGGCGGACCCGAAGCTGGACGAATTGAAAGAAAAATTGCTGCTCGT
Source organism: Dyadobacter sp. (assembly GCF_017744695.1). Lineage (GTDB taxonomy): Bacteria > Bacteroidota > Bacteroidia > Cytophagales > Spirosomataceae > Dyadobacter. The sequence goes on along the minus strand of NZ_JAGIAS010000001.1, from coordinate 1,827,125 downwards.
GGATGTCAACACACTATCACCCATCGAAGCATTGCTGAAACTGAACGAGTTCCAGAAGCTGATCAAGAAGTAAATTTATTTTCAATGTCATACCAATCAATCTCCTACAACCGCTAACCTAGTTTATGAAAAATTCGACCCGCTTTCAGTTGATGGCCATGATGTTCCTGCTCTATTTTGTGTGGGGTGCATGGTACGGGCAAATGAGCAAGTATATGTTTACCGAGTTGGGCGCAACGGGCGTCCAGGTGGGGAATGCATACGCGGCATTCTCCATTGCAATGATCATCGCGCCATTCTTTGTGGGTATGATCGCCGACCGTTATTTCGCAGCGCAGAAAGTGCTGGGAATATTAAACATAGTAGGGGCAGGTATTCTGTACGTGCTGTCCGAAGTGAAAGATCCCGACACGTTCTTTTGGGTAATCCTGGCCTATTGTATCACTTTCGCGCCGGCCATGTCGCTCACGACTTCCATTGCGATGCAACAAGTGACCAATTCGGAAAAAGACTTCCCCGCCATCCGCGTAATGGGAACCGTGGCATGGATCGCGGTAACGAACATCATCGGATACTATGAAATCGGTCACACGGCATTGATTTTCAAGATTTCCATGTTCACTGCGGCATTCCTGGGTGTTTACTCATTCTTTTTGCCCGATACCCCTCCAAAGCCAAGTTCACACACTTCTGTCTCGGATATTCTTGGTTTGGATGCCTTCAAATTGTTCAAAGACCGTTCTTTCGCGATCTTCTTCATTTCGTCGCTGCTGATCTGCATCCCGCTGTCATTCTATTATGCAATGGCCAATCCGTCGCTGACGGATTCGGGCATGACCAATGTAGAAAATAAAATGTCCCTTGGCCAGGCTTCGGAAGTGGTATTCATGTTGCTGATCCCGCTGGCGTTTTCACGTTTCGGTGTGAAATGGATGCTGGTCGTAGGCCTCGTTGCATGGATCATCCGTTTCATTGGTTTTGGTTACGGAGATGCATCCAGCGAATGGCTGCTTTACCTCGCGATCGTGCTGCACGGTGTTTGCTATGACTTTTTCTTCGTTACCGGCCAGATTTACACCGATAGCAAAGCAGGTGAGCAATACCGTTCTTCCGCACAAGGGCTGATCTCCATCGCTACGTACGGCATCGGTATGGGTATCGGTTCGTGGATTGCTGGTGTAGTGGCGGATATGTATACCGTCGACAATGTGAAAAACTGGACGTCGATCTGGATGGTACCGGCAGGCATTGCCGCGGTGGTACTGGTGCTTTTTGTATTGTTTTTCCGGGACAACAAAGTTAAAGCTGCTGCATGAAATCATTCCTGACCATCGGCCTTCTGATATTGTCCAACGCCTTCATGACGATGGCGTGGTACGGGCATTTGAAATTCAAGGAGCTGGGTTGGTTTAGCAAACTGGGGCTGTTCTCCATTATCCTCATCAGTTGGGGAATAGCCCTGTTTGAATATTGTTTTCAGGTTCCTGCCAACAGAATAGGCTTCAAGGAAAATGGCGGACCATTTTCACTGGTAGAACTGAAAGTGATCCAGGAGGTGATCACATTGGTCATTTTCATGGTTTTTACATTGCTTTTCTTTAAAACGGAGACTTTCCGCTGGAACCACTTCGTCGGGTTCGTTTTCCTGGTGCTGGCGGTTTACTTCATATTCAGAAAATAAAAAGAGCCTGCGAGCGGAAGCTTGCAGGCTCTTTTTATAATGTAATATTTTAATCCCAATCGTCGTCGCCACCGAACCGGCGGCCATAGTCTTTCGAACCACCTCCGCCTTTTTTGTTGCTGTAACGATCTTCCATTTTCGGTCTGCCTCCCTGGTGACGATTATGGTCATGTCCGCGGTCGTGGTGCCCCTTGTCGCGTTGCTTATCAGGTTGGCGGAAGTTGTTGCCTCCTCCTCCCGAAAATCCCCGATCGCCAAAGTTGCGTTCCGCAGGTCTTGCCGGAGCGCTTGGTGCATCGTCATCGTCCTGATCGTCGTCGTCAAGGGATGGTTCTTGCCGGGTATAATCTCTTCCTGTATTTCTATCTTGAGTATAAGGCGTTCTGTTACCTGGACCGTCATTTCCCGCCGGTCGTGGCCGGTTAAAGCCTTCCCGGTTACGCGTATCGGGGCGGGAAGTACCGCCGCCGTCGCTTCTGGGTTCTCTCTTTTGGGATTCGTTTACTACCAGAGGCCTGCCATACATATCCGCCCCGTTCAATGCATTAATGGCAGCTCTCGCTTCTGTTTCATCGGGCATTTCAACAAACCCGAACCCTTTGCTTTGACGCGTAATTTTGTCAATGATAATTTTCGCCGAGCTTACTTTACCATACTTTTCGAAAGCTTCACGCAGCTCGCTTTCCTTTAACTTAAAAGAAAGACTACCAACAAAAATGTCCATGAAACGCCTTGATTTTATTGATTTTAGATGTAATAAATATATTTTACTTTATCCACTCAAGAGCCAAAGTCTGCTTATTTACTTTTCTTGATCTTGATTTTCTGATTATTATATCAAAGCTAAATAAAATTGCCCAAAGTGATCCAAGGGGACATTTTTTAATTTTTTTCTATAATTTAAGCCGGACGTCATAAACGAAATCGCGGACCGACCGGATGGAATAGATTAAGACCTTGCGAAATAGCGGGTTGAGCAGGTAATTAAATTCGTCGTCCATGATCGCAGACGGGATTTTAATAATCCCGTAGTCAGCCTTCCGGAGTAAGTTAGTACCAAAATCTTTGGTCGAAGCGGGTGCAGGGGCATTCTTCCAGTCGCCCGGCAAGGCGCTTGCGGGCAAGTCTAAAATGTAAGCAGGGTCTATTTCAAATGCGGTAATACTGAGCGCCCTTGGAATGTCGTCGATGTTGACATTGGCCGTGTATTCCAGTAAAGCCAGCGCGCGGCTTTCCGAAGTGTAAATGCACGGCGTGAGCGGGTGGTTCCAGCGGCCACCATGCAGGCGTGCTCCTTCACCATCGAGGTCGCGGGCGTAACGTGTGCGCCCGACTCTGTAAACGATCATCGGCTACGGTGTTAAGAATAAACCCCATAATCGATGCGGCCAATCAGATTTTTGACCTCCTCTCGGCCAAACTGATTGTCCAGAAAATCAAAAGGCCGCTCACCGCCCAATGCCTGATTGGGCCTGAAAACCCAGCTATTGAAACGCTCCGTATCTTCGAATACCTCGTATCCGTAAGAATAAATATCCGCCAGGCTCACAATCCGCTCGCTGAGGGATTGGTTAAACTTTTCATCCCCCTTTTTATTGATGAGCGTGGCCCGCGCTACCGACAATGCGTGCGCTAACTGATCGTAATCCAGATCGGCCTTGTTCTTGAATAGCTCAAAATCATTTTTGCTGATCCCTTTACGGATCATATCGATTTTCTGAAAGCTGGTCATCTGGCTTTCCGGCCGTTGCAAGGGAGTTTTGAAGATGATGCCGGGATGTTGTGCGCCGTAATAGGCAGCGTAAGGTTCATTAAAAGTGGCCCCTGGAGCGTCATCAGGCTCGGGATAAGGCTTAGGTGTGTGTTTTTTCATGATGATTTAAATTTCTACTAAATGAAGTATAATTTTATACTAAATGTACGAAAATAAAAATGCCCCGCAAAATAGCAGGGCATTTCTCAAATTACTTTTTCTTCTTATTCTTTTTCTTACCTGTCTCAACCGGCTCCGGTGCCACTTTGGTCAGGTCCTTGATGCGGATGTTCCTGAATTTGAGTTCGGAACCGTGACCGAGGAATCCGAGGTGCCCGCTGGTCCTTTTCAGTCCGGGGTGGTCTTTGTGGTCCGCCGTGCCGTTTTTGCTGGCTTCCGCCAGGTCGCCGTCAAGGATCACGGTGCCGTTCAGCGTTACCTTTAGTTTCGAGCCCTGAACGCGGACTTCCTCGTAGTTCCATTCGCCAACCGGTTTCAGATAACCTCTTTTGGCGGGAATAATGCCGTAGGCTGAACCGTGGTACTGATATTCGTGCAAATCCTTGTAAATCTCGGCGTCGTTGTCCAGTATCTGGATTTCGGTTCCTACGTATGCCGCGTCGCCTTCCATAGGTGTGCGGATACCAAGACCGTTATTCGCACCCGGCGTAAGCTGGAACTCGAAACGGAAATCGAAATCGCTGTATTCGTCTTTGGTGTACAGGTTGCCTTTGCCGCCTTTCTTAGGATCGACAACCAGTTCGCCGTTCTGGATGAAATAGTCGGTTTTGTTACCCACCCATTCAAACATATTCGTACCATCGAACAGCACCTTGAAATCGTCCTTCTGTTCTGCTTCCGGCAATGTAAACTCCGGGCGAGGGATTTCGCGGACGTAGATGTCGCGGTAATGGATCTCGTTGCCGTGCGCCTGCAATTCGAGCTGTTCTTTCGCGAAGATCGGCAGGTTGCGGTCCCAGTAGTTTTCCAGTACCACATTGTCCACCACATTTTCGCCATTCAGATCTACCGATACGCGGTCGCCGATCATCGTAATGTGGAAAGTGTTCCATTCGCCAATCGCATTGTCGGCTACTTTCGAAGGCTTGCTTGGATTTTTTTGATTGTTATAAAGTCCGCCCGAGCCTACTTGCGCCCCCACGCTCACGCGTGAGGTGTCCCAGATCTGAACCTGCGGGGTACCGCGTAGATAAATACCTGCGTCACCATCCTTCTGGATTTTCCAATCGACGTACATTTCAAAATCGCCGTATTGCTTCACCGTGCAAAGGTTATCGCCGTGGCCCGAGAAAACGAGTTCGCCGTCTTTGGCAAACCAATCCTTAAATGCGGCCTCATCCGCTTTTTTCTGTTTGAACGCCAGCGTGTCGGCGCTCATTTTGCGGCGTGCAATCGGGTTTTGTACCAGGCCTTTCCAGCCCGAAAGGTCTTTGCCATTAAAAAGGGGCACAAAGCCTTCGCCTGCGGGCAATTCAGCCAGGTGCTTGCGGATCGATTCGCGTTGGTAATCGGCGTCCTGACCTTTCAAAAGAGGTCCTGCCTTGGTCAGCAGTTCGCGGATTTCGGCGCTGTACAGGTTTTTGTTAGCCAATGCAATGTTCATCACCGCCTGGGCAGCAGCTTGCTGGGTACCTGCATTGTCCAGGTATTTGCCGGCGAGCAGTAGTGAGTTAAAGGTTCTGTTTCTTCCCAGCTCCTTTAAAATAACTTCTTTCTGTGCATCGGTTTTGGCGATGGCCAACGCTTCGCGGAGCATGATCACTTTGTTGGCAGCAGTCTTGCCCGATTTCGCGGTAGCGGCCACATAGCCATTCAATGCTGCATTGAAATCGTCGGAGTCGCCGGTGCTATGAGCGATAGCCAGCAACTCTTTAGCAGCACTCGCATCCGACCACGCCGAAAGTGCCGCAATAGCTGATTTTTTCTTCGCCGCATCACCATTTCCATAAGCTTCCACTACTGACTTCAACGCCTTCTTACCGCCAATACCGGCCAGAACTGCGAGGTAATTGCCCTGCTTGTCGGCAGGAGCAGCCTGTATTTGTTTCAGAACGGCGTCTGTCTGGCTGTTGGCATCACCACTTTCCTTGATCGCCACGTTGATAGCGCGCTGTGTAGCCGAAATCTCGTCGGCATTGGAAACAGTGTTCAGCAGGGTGTACAATTGTGGCAGATCGTTAGCGGTAGCCAGTGATTGCAATGCACCGAAAGCAGATTTCCGCACTTCGGGATTTGTACTTTTCAATTGTGCGGAAACTACCGGCAGTTTGGAGCTCGCCCCACGGGCAGCCAGCACGTCGATCAAAGCCGATTGTGAGGCAGCGGGCAGGGTAGGGATGGCCGTTGCCACCTGATCTACCAATGAAGAGCCTTTGATCGTCAGCAAGCTGCTTTTCGCCGTTGCGATTTCATCTGCGTTAGCCGTTTTCAAAACCGGGATCAGTTTGGCAACGCTGCTCTCCTGTCCGATTTTACCCGCTGCCCAGATGGCCGCCGTTTTTACCTTGCTATCCTTTGAAGCAAGCGCTTTCAAAACCACCGGCAATGCATCTTTCGATTCTGCGCGGCCGAGCATGGTGATGATTTCCGCCTGTACAGTGGGTGTAGCCTTTTTAAATGCATTCAGCCACGGTGTAGTGCCATCGGCCATCAGGTATTTTTGGCCCAATTTCAATGCGGCAGCGCGGTACTGTGCGTCGCTGCTTTGCAATGCGCTCACGAGCACGGGAACGGATTCTCTCTTTTTGATATCCGAGTAAATCTTCAATGCAGAAGAACGTGTCGCCGATTGCTTCACATCAGGTGTAGCTTTGATCAATGCGAGTGCCGCTTTTTCAGCGGTTGCAGCATGGCCAGTAGCGGCAAGGTTTGCCAGATATTTGAGGTAGACAGCCGTTGCATCTGCTTCGTCGTAACCGTACGCGGCCTTTTGTGCTGCACCTGCCAGAATACTTTCCGAGGTAGGAGAACCTATTTCAGAAAGCGCATAAAGGCTTACCTTCCGGAGTTTGGTATCAGCGCTGGTAGCGGCTTTTTCGATGGCCGGAGCGGCGTCTTTGTTGTGGCTGCCGCCCAATGCCTCAGTGATCGCCAGTTGTGCGCTTCCGCTGGCATTGCCGAGTGCTTGCAGCAATGCAGCTCCTGCCGCTGGCGAGCCAATGCGTGCCAATGTCCGCGCGGCAGGCTGCGAAAGCCGCTCGTCTTTGAGATAACCCTTCAAAACCTCCACCGATTCATCTTTACCAACCGTTTGAAGCTGGTAAATCAGGAAGTTTTTACTGTCGGGGTCATTCACTTTCGACAATGCTTCGCCATAGGCTTCGGCCGCGTCTTTGCGCAATGCCTCTTTGCCAGCCTGGGAGGCATAGTAAGTGAAACCACCCAGCGCGTACTGGATTTTGGTATTATCCCCTTTGCCGGGTGGCGTCAGCATGGATGCGATCTGCACGAGTCCGGGTTTGCCGAGCTGGGCGAGTTCTTCCATGTTTTTCTTCAATGCCGCCTCGTTCTGGGAGGGCAGTTTTGACAACACCGCTTTGACTTTGGCATCGAGCGGGTTGTCGGTTTGGGCCATCAGCTGCGAGGAAGCCAGGCAGAGGGCCATGATATTGTAAAGTCTGTTTTTCATCGGATATGCCGGTGCTGCAAGCCACAGGGCCTGTCAGTTAGCTGGTTAAGTTCTTAAATGGTCCAGGGAGCACGCATAGGTTGGTTGATCAGCCGGTTTGCGCCTTCGTCGTCGATAAATTCCTGCTTGTCCGGATCGAATTTCAACGAGCGGCCCAGGCGCAATGCGATGAGGCCCATGTTGACGATCGTGCAAGAGCGGTGCCCGTTTTCTTCGTTCAACGCGAATTTCTTACGGTTTTTAACGGCGTCTACGAAATCAGTAACCTGCGGTTCGGGATCCGGGAACGCGGCGAGTTTCTTTTCCAGGTCAGGAATATCCGATTTGAAATTTTGGTACAGCTTGCCTTTGGGACCTTCGATGTACGCTACTTTATCGTCCTTGGCTTCGCCGTCGAGTACGATCTGGCAGCCATCGGCATACGTATAGGTAATGCGGCGCCACGTGCCTACGGCCTCGGTGTGCTGCTGGGGAGCATCCACTTCCACGCTCACAGGGCTGGTATCGTCCTTCCCGAGGAAGTATTGAATAGGATCGATGTAATGCTGGCCCATGTCGCCCAGGCCGCCGCCATCATAATCCCAATAGCCGCGGAAAGTCTGGTGTACGCGGTGTTCGCTGTATGGTTTGTACGGCGCTGGTCCGAGCCACATGTCGTAGTCGAGTTCGGCTGGTACCGGTTGAGGGGCATTGTTGGTTTTACCTACCCAATAAAATTTCCAGTCGAAGCCGGTATGCTTGCTCACGGTTACCTTTAATGGCCAGCCGAGCAATCCGCTCTGAACGAGCTTTTTGATAGGTTTAACGGTCGTATTCATTCCGTAGAAATTGCTTTCAAAACGGAACCAGGTGTTGAGACGGAACACCCTTCCATGCTGCTGGACGGCCTCGACCAGGCGCTTACCTTCGCCGATGGTACGTGTCATCGGTTTCTCGCACCAAACATCCTTACCGGCGCGGGCGGCGTCGGCAGCGATAATGCCGTGCCAGTGCGGAGGTGTCGCCACGTGCACGATGTCGACTTCGGGAAGCTGGATGAGCTCGCGGTAGTCGGAGAAGGTTTTGACGCCTTTGTCGACCATGTTAACCGCGATGTCGAGGTGCCTTTTATCCACGTCGCACAATGCTACCACCTTGGTACCTGCGTAAGGGATGTGCCCGCGGCCCATGGAGCCGGTGCCGACGATGGCTTTGGTGAGCGTGTCGCTCGGAGCGAGGTAACCTTTCCCCAGCACATGGCGGGGAACGATCGAAAACGTTGCCAGCGTTGCCAGCGAGCCTTTGATAAAGCTCCTCCGGGAGGCGCTCCTCCGGGATGCCGAAGTGCCATTCTCTTCTTTCATTCGTTAAGGTTCTTTTAGGAAGTAAAAATGATTGTTAAGTGCTTGTGAAATTAGGACAATATTCAGAATGCGCCAAAGCATTCCACGGCATTACCCGATATTAATGGGGTAAGGCCGCGGAATAGGCTATAAAATCAGAGAAAATGGGCAATACGCGCTGCGTGCTCGTTACAACGGAATGTTGCCGTGCTTCTTTTTAGGGAGCACATCCACCTTGTTTTCGAGCATTTCGAAGGCACGGATGAGCTTCGCGCGGGTCTGGTCGGGATAGATCACCTCGTCGATATAACCACGGTGCGCGGCGCGGTAGGGATTCGCGAACTTGTGTGTATAATCGTCGATTTTTTCCTTCAATTTCTCCTCCGGGTTTTCGGCCTGTGCGATCTCGCGTTTGAAAATAATCTCAGCTGCGCCGCTGGCTCCCATTACCGCAATTTCGGCGGAAGGCCAGGCGAAGTTCATATCCGCCCCGATGTGCTTGGAGTTCATCACATCGTAGGCGCCGCCGTAAGCCTTACGCGTGATCACGGTAATGCGCGGAACCGTCGCTTCGCAGAATGCGTACAGCAACTTCGCACCGTTGCTGATGATCGCATTCCATTCCTGATCGGTGCCCGGAAGGAAGCCGGGGACGTCTTCCAAAACCAGTAATGGAATATTGAAACAGTCGCAAAACCGCACGAAACGCGCCGCTTTCTGGCTTGCATGAATATCCAGTACACCTGCGAGTACAGCCGGCTGGTTAGCCACAATGCCGATGCTCCTGCCTGCAATGCGGGAGAAGCCTACGACGATATTTTCGGCAAAATTTTCGTGTACTTCAAAAAAACTGTCGCTGTCCGAGAGCTCGGTGATCACCTCGCGCATGTCGTAAGGCTGGTTGGCATTCTCGGGAATGAGGGTATTCAAAGCGGGGCGAAGCTCGTCGCCGGGTGTGTAGGGGTACCGCGGTGCGTCGTCCTCGCAGTTTTGCGGCATGTAGCTCAGCAATTTTTTAATGGATTGCAGGCATTCGACTTCATTGGCAGACACAAAATGCGTCACGCCCGATTTCGTCGCGTGCGTCATCGCGCCGCCGAGTTCTTCTGATGTTACCTCCTCATGCGTTACGGTTTTGACGACGTTAGGCCCCGTTACGAACATATAGCTCGTGTTTTCGACCATCAGAATGAAATCCGTGATCGCAGGCGAATATACGGCACCGCCCGCGCATGGGCCCATTACGGCCGATATTTGCGGGATGACACCGGACGCCAATGTGTTTTTATAGAAAATATCCGCATAACCTGCCAGCGAGAGTACCCCTTCCTGAATGCGGGCCCCGCCGGAGTCGTTCAGGCCGACGAGCGGGGCGCCGTTTTTCATGGCGAGGTCCATGAGCTTACAAATTTTCTCGGCATGTGTCTCCGAAAGCGATCCACCGAAAACCGTAAAATCCTGCGCAAAAACGTACACCAGCCGGCCATTGACCTTACCATAGCCCGTCACCACGCCGTCGCCGAGGTAATGCTCTTTATCCAGCCCGAAATCCTTGCTGCGGTGCATCACAAACCGGCCTATTTCTTCGAAAGAACCTTTGTCGAGGAGAATGGAAATGCGCTCGCGGGCAGTGAGTTTACCCTTCGCATGTTGCGCCTGGATCCTGCTTTCACCGCCGCCCAGCTCAGCCTCAGCATTTTTTTGATCTAAAAGTTCTTTTTTTGAAACAGCGGCTGATCGGGATTCCATGTAATGCGGGGATATGGTTACATTTGTTGTTGGTGAACGGTTATAAATATAGCTGCATTTTAATGATTCGGGAAATTATTGGATGTTTATGAGGTCGACGGGCAGCGGTTTGCTTTTCCTGATCTTATGGCTATGCTGGCCATGGAATGCCGCTTTCGCCCAGGTGACGGGTGGCCGTAGCCGTCTGGATTTTCTGCAATTGCCGGCCCAGGCGCGTAGTACCGCATTGGGGTCCAGCCACATTACCGCACAAGGGAACGATCCCCTGTTGTTTCTGCAAAACCCTGCACTGCTCGATTCCGCGAAGATCAACAATGTATCGCTGAACCTGATGCCTTACCTGGCGGATACCAAATTTGTGAATATGGGTTATGCCAACCGAGTCCGCAAAACGGGTGGCATTTGGGCGGTTGGGCTGCAATACCTGAACTACGGTACCATGCAGGAAACCGACGACATCGGGAACGTGGTAGGGGAGTTCCGCGCGGCGGACTATGGTCTTTCCGCAGGGTACGGACATACATTGGGCGCATTTACGCTCGGCGCAACGGCCAAGTTCGTGGGCGCGTCCATTGAAAGTTACCAGACCTGGGGTATGGCATTCGACTGGGGCGCCACATTCCGGCATCCGCGGGAGGACCTTACAATCGGTTTCGCTGCCAAAAACTTCGGCTTTTTAAAACAGACCTACAATGGGGCGAATACGCCGGTGTTGCCGTTGGATATGCGGGTGGGGGTGACTTTCAAACCGAAGTATATGCCCGTTCGGGTGTCGATGACGGCCCATCATCTGAACCGTTTCGATATGGTTTACAACGATCCGAACCTGTTTTATACCTATGATCTCAATGGTAATAAGTTATCCAAAAAGGTAGGCGTAGCGGAAAAGCTGGGCAGGCACTTGTCCCTGGGCGCGGAGATTCTGGCACACCCCAATTTTCGCATTCTGCTAGGCTACGACCATTTGAAGAGGCAGGAATTGCGCCTGAATAATCGTGGGGCGCTGGCCGGGTTTTCCTTTGGCGCGTGGCTGCGCATTAAAAGATTCGAGGTCGGTTATGGCCGGGCGCAATATGTACCAGGCTTCGGCAGTAGCTCCATTTCCATTGTAATGAACCTCAAAAACGGGTTTGTCAGAAGCAAATGGGACGAGCCGGTGAAAGCCAGGCCCGCCCGCTGATGTGATGCGTTATCTGCGCGTGTAATGCAGTTGTACCAACCCTTTTTCAAAAGACTTACTGCTCTGAAAAGTAAGGTTTTGCTCCGGCTGACCGTCTTTGAACAGACGGATGCCGTCGCCAAGCAGAATAGGGATCAATGAAACAATGTACTCGTCGATCAAGTCGAGTTGCATGAGCTGGTTCACCACTTCGGCGCCGCCGTCGACAAAAATGTGTTTCCCTTCTTTTTGTTTCAACTCTTCGATGAAGGCTTTCAGGTCGCCGGTGTGGAAGCGGACATTGCCTTCCTGCGCACGCGGGGTACGCGTCATGATGTGGTATTCCTTATCGGGTCGAAGGTATTCAATGCCCATGGCCTGGACTTTATCATACGTTTTGCGACCGATAATCACCGTGTCGATGGTGTCGATGAACTCGGCATAGCCGTAATCTTCGCCTTCTTGCTCGACGAGGGAAAGGAACGTCAGGTCATCATCATGTTTGGCAATGTAGCCGTCGAGGCTGGCGGCAATGTAAACGAATACTTTTCTGGTCATAGCTGGTGATTTGGTTAAAGCAGAAAAAAGAGGATGACTATTTTTCGTCAAAAGTTGGAACCACTAGCGAGATTCGACCACCTTCCCTTTTTCCAGTTTCAAATAATGCGTTACACAGCTCGGGATCTCGTTCGGATAATGCGAAACATAGATTAATGTCCGTTGATCGGTATCGCATATGGCATTTACAACCGATTTGAAATAGTCGATTGCGTCGGTATCCAGTCCCTGGCAAGGCTCGTCGAGGATCAGCAACGGTGGGTTTTTGACCAATGCCCGCGCAAGCAGTACCATCCTTTGCTGCCCTTTTGAAAGCTGTGAAAAATCCTTTTCGATCAGTTCATGAACGTGAAGGAGCTCGGCCACTTCGTGTACGCGTCCGATTTGTGTTTCCGTGAGTTTTTTAAAGAAAACCCCGGTGGCGTCGAAAAAGCCGGACGCAATGGTTTTGAAAACGGTGGTATTTCTGGGGAAGTACAAATGCAATTCCGGCGAAACGTGCCCGATCTTTTGCTTGATATCCCAGATGGAAGCCCCTGCGCCGCCTCGTTTTTGATCGAACAAGTCAAAGTCATTTGCAAAACGCTGCGGGTTATCGGCTGTAATAATGCTCAGTAATGTCGATTTGCCGGAGCCATTCGGACCGGATAACGCCCATTTCTCTCCCTTGGCGATTTGCCAGCTTACCCCGTCGAGAATCTGATCTTCGCCATATTTGACGCGGATATTCCTCAAATCGAGCGCATATTGGAAGCCGGTGAATTCCGGATGGCCGAAATGGGCCAGTTTTTGCGGATCAGGCTGTGGAAAGTGATGGGTATGGGTTGCCGCCGACCGAAATTGCGCCACGGGCTTTTGGGCTTCGATCTTCCCGGCTTCCAGTTCCAGCACATCGGTTATGCAAGGCGGTATTTCGGTTGCCGTGGTGGCCATGATAATGGTTACGCCATGCTTGCTCAGTTCGGTCAATGCATTGCGAAGCACCTCGCGCGAATGCACATCCAGGCCACTGAACGCGTTGTCGAGCATGAGTACTTTCGGTTTTTTCAACAGCGACTTCGCCAAAAGCATTCTCCTGGTTTCGCCGTTGGAAAGCGTCACAAACGGGTGATCGAGCAAGTGGGTGATGGACAGCAACCCGCTTACCCGGCCCAGTTCTTCATCACTCACTTTGGATGGCGCGAGTGTCACGGATTTGTCGTCTACGGTGCCTACCGGTTTCAATTGGTCCGTCAGGATCGCCCGCACGCTGGGTGCGCGTTCGGACTCGTATGCGTGAAAACGCTGCTGGTAATACTCAGCCCCGGCACTCACAATGCGGTTGAACGAATAGTCGTTAGAGGCAAGCTCGATATTCTCACGGACAGGTGTGTTCCAATCGTAAACGACCTTGCCTGTCAGCACAGGCCATTTTCCTGCGATAACTTCGAGCAATACCGACTTGCCGGAGCCGTTCGGGCCAATGATCGCCCAATTTTTCCCTTGTTCAATATTCCAGTTGATTTCAGAAAGGACCGTTGATTCGTATTTGCGGACGGAGACGTTTTGAAGCGAAATGAGTGTCATGCGAAAGCCAGGTAATGAAAGAGCAAATACCACAATTTTGGCTTTAAATGGAAACAAAAAGAGCATCCGTTGCCGGATGCCCTTGCTAAGCGTTTGAATCTGTGATTAATGCAGTTAATGGTGGAATTCCATATTGAACTCCCGGATCATCGTGCTGACGAATGCCGAAAGGTCGTCGGTCGTACGGCTTGTGACGAGCCCGTTGTTGGTCACCACTTCCTGATCTACCCATATCGCGCCGGCATTTTCGAGGTCGTGGCGGATGGCGGCGTAGGAGGTAAGCGTGCGGCCCAGTACCACGTCGGCGTCGATCAGGATTTGCGGGCCGTGGCAGATAGCTGCCACCGGTTTTCCGGCGATAAAGAACGACCGCACAAAGTCGACCGCCTTCTGGTTGATCCTCAGCGCGTCGAGGCCCATCACTCCGCCCGGCAGCAGCAGTGCGTCGTAATATTCGGCACGTGCCATTTCAAGCGGGACATCGACCCGATGGTTTTCGCCCCAATCCAGATGACTCCATCCTTTCACAATGTCCTTGCTGGGCGAAATGACATGGGTTGTCGCGCCACGTTGGTTTAGGACTTTTCTGGGGCAGGTCATTTCAACCTGCTCAAATCCATCGGCAACCAGTATCGCGACTTTGATTGAATTCAGTGATTGTTCCATGGATTTAGGTGCGGATTAAAAGGTTAGACTATAAGAATAAATAATTGTACAAAAACTATGCCAGTAAATCGACTTGTTTTTGGGTCGAGCACGCGGCAAAGCGGCGGTGCGCAGCTTCCACAACGTGGGAATGAGGCCTCCGGTAAATCCCGATTTGGGGAAAATAAAAAGAGCGGCATTGCTGCCGCTCCCTGTATTAGCATTATTCCGCGATTATATCTCTACGCCCCCGACGTTTTCGAAAACCAGCTCACCTTTCGAATCGAGTTCCATCATGATCACCGAGTCTTTCGCAACCTGTCCGCTCAGAATGCCTTTCGACAGTTCATTCAGGATTCTTCTTTGAAGGACCCTTTTCAGCGGACGCGCACCGAATGCCGGATCGAAACCGTCTTCACCGAGCTTGGTGAGTGCTTCGTCGGTTGCGTCGAGCGTGATTCCCTGCTCTTTCAGCATGTGCTGAATGCCTTTGAACTGGATATCCACGATTTTGCGGATGTTTTTCAAGGTCAGCGGTTCGAACAGCACGATCTCGTCGATACGGTTGAGGAACTCGGGCCTTACGGACGCTTTCAGCAGATCGAGTACCGCCTGTTTGGCCTCTTCGATGATCAGCGTGTGGTTCCAGCCTTCGTCTTCCGCGAATTTCTCCTGGATAATGTGGCTGCCGATGTTCGACGTCATGATGATGATCGTGTTCTTGAAATTCGCCACACGACCTTTGTTATCAGTCAAACGACCTTCGTCGAGCACTTGCAGCAGGATGTTCCACACATCCGGGTGTGCTTTTTCAATCTCGTCGAGCAGGATTACGCTGTACGGTTTGCGTCGAACGGCCTCCGTGAGCTGTCCGCCTTCATCGTAACCCACGTACCCCGGAGGCGCACCCACGAGGCGGCTTACCGCGTGGCGTTCCTGGTATTCGCTCATATCGATCCGGACCATGGCATTCTCGTCGTTGAAGAGGTATTCGGCCAGCGTTTTCGCTAGCTCGGTTTTACCTACACCCGTCGGGCCGAGGAAGAGGAAACTGCCAATCGGCCGTTTCGCATCCTGCAAACCTGCGCGGCTGCGGCGTACGGCGTCGGACACCACTTCAATGGCCTCATTCTGGCCTGCCACGCGCTGGTGCAAATGCTCTTCGAGTTGCAGCAGCTTCTCGCGGTCGCTTTGCAGCATTTTGCTGACAGGGATACCGGTCCATTTAGCCACTACTTCGGCAATATCCTCCGGCGTAATCTCTTCCTGCATCAGGCTTTCCGCATTTTCGGACTTTTGCAGCTCATTCAATTTGGCCTGAACCTCCGGAATGCGGCCATAGCGGATCTCGGCTACTTTTCCGAAGTCGCCCGAACGTTCGGCCTGCTCGGCTTCGAGGCGGAGTTGCTCGCTTTGTTCTTTCAATGCGCGTACCTCATTTACTTTCCCCTTTTCATTTTCCCATTGGGATTTCAGGGCATTGCGTTGCTCGCCGAGGTCGGCAATTTCTTTGTTCAGGACTGTTTCCTTGTCCTTATTGTTTTCACGGCGGATCGCCTCGCGCTCAATTTCAAGCTGCATAATGCGGCGGTTCAGCTCATCGAGCTCTTCCGGCACGCTGTCCATTTCGAGGCGCAATTTCGAAGCGGCCTCATCCATTAAGTCAATCGCCTTGTCGGGCAGGAACCGGTCACTAATGTAGCGGTTCGAAAGCTCTACGGCAGCGATCACCGCGTCGTCCTGGATGCGAACACCGTGGTGCAATTCATATTTTTCCTTGATACCCCTCAGAATGCTGATCGCATCGGAGATATTAGGCTCATCCACCATCACAGCCTGGAACCGACGTTCCAAAGCCTTGTCCTTCTCGACGTATTTCTGGTATTCTTTCAATGTGGTAGCACCGATCGCGTGCAGTTCGCCGCGTGCCAATGCCGGTTTCAGCAAGTTGGCGGCATCCATGGCGCTTTCGCCACCGCCACCCGCACCGATCAGCGTGTGGATTTCGTCAATAAAGAGTACAATCTCACCTTCCGAATCGGTCACCTCTTTGATAACCGCTTTCAACCTTTCTTCAAATTCTCCTTTGTATTTCGCACCGGCAATGAGCAAACCCATGTCTAGCGACACAATGGTTTTCGATTTCAGGTTTTCAGGAACGTCGCCCTGCACGATACGCTGGGCCAGCCCTTCCACGATGGCGGTTTTACCCACACCCGGCTCACCAAGCAGGATCGGGTTGTTTTTCGTACGGCGGCTGAGTATCTGCAATACCCGCCTGATTTCTTCGTCACGGCCGATAACCGGGTCAATTTTACCCGCTTTGGCCAGTTCATTTAAATTTTTGCTGTACCGTTCCAGAGAGCGGTATTTGGCTTCTGCGTTTTGATCTTTCACAGGGTTATTCTTTCCTCTTAGTTCTTTGATTGCATTGATCAGTTCCTTCTCATTGAATCCCAGCTCCTTCATCATGTTGGCTGTGGAATCTTTTCCGCTGAGTATACCCAGAATCAGCAGCTCGATGCTGATGAATTCGTCCCCGAATTCTTTCAGGTAATTCTGTGCCTTGCCACTGGCAGCGGCCATATCGTTGCCCAGGTAGGGCTGTCCCCCACTCACACGCGGGTACCCATCCAATATCTTCTGTAAACGGTTGTTGAGTACATCCGCGCTGATATTGAGTTTGTTAAGTAGAAATAATGACGTATTGGGGTCCTCCTCCAAAATGGATTTCAACACGTGCCCCGTTTCAATGGCCTGCTGCTGGTTTCCCTGGACCATTTGAGCGGCGTGCTGGATTACCTCCTGCGCCTTGATAGTATATTGGTTAAAGTTCATGGCGTTGATCGCTTTGTTAATGGTACAACGCTGAATGAAAAATGGTGTGCCGATTGATCAAATCGGAAATTTTGTCTCAAAAGAGTGACGTGAAGGGGGCGTTTCGGACAAAATGGCAAGAAGTTAGTGGCTTTTCTTTTCGATCTTCTTATGGATTTCGAGCGTTTCGGCCAGCGCCGCGGAGCCGTACCACATCAATAGATCCATGTCGAGCAGCTTGGCTTGAACGGCGGGGTCGGTCTCGACGAGTTTTCGACCTTCCTCGATGGAATCTGCATTGAGGATGAAAATACCGCGGTATTTGTCATTTTTGAAAAATGGGCCTGCTACAACCAGCTTCCCTGTCTCGGCGAGGCGGTTGATGTTCTGCATATGCCCGGCGAAGGCACTGTCCGATTTGCTTTTGGGGACATTCGTCGCACTTCCTGTTTTCAGAAAAACCATCACATATTTCTTCATACCATATTCATCCGCATTCAGCTTTTTGGCAAGCGTGGAGTCATAGGCTGCGTTGGCGGATTGGGCAATGCCGTCATAGGAAACGGCCGAAAGGCAGGCCAGGAGGAGTGTGGCGTACAGTGTTTTCATCAGTCATCGATTTAAGTATAGGTTAATGAATAAATGTATTGAAATTTTGACTGAAAAGGAATGCGGACGGGTACCAAAAACAAGAAGCTGCACAGGTACTTTTGTGCAGCTTCTCTCTACTGATTTGTGGCAAAATCTTAAATCTCTGTTTGCGTCCTTAGTAAATCTTCCATCGTCTCGCGCCGTCTTACCAGCTTTGCCACGCCGTTGTCGATCAGCACTTCGGCCGGACGGAAGCGGGCATTGTAGTTCGAGCTCATCGTTAACCCATAAGCGCCGGCATTCAGGAATGCCAGCACATCACCCTTACGGACCTCGGGAAGTTCGCGGTCGGTGGCGAAGGTGTCGGTTTCACAGATGTAGCCTACCACATTGTAATGCTTCAATTCACCTTTCGGGTTTGAAATATTGAGAATGTGGTGGTAGGAACCATACATCATCGGGCGGATCAGGTGGTTAAGGCCCGAATCTACATGCACAAAGTTGCGTGCGGGATCTTCCTTAACCACATTGGTAGTAACGAAAAGGAAGCCCGATTCGCTGACGAGAAACTTGCCCGGTTCAAACCAAAGCTGTAACTCGCGGCCATATTCCTGGCAGAACGTCTGAAATCGTTTGGAAATCTTTTTGCCCAGTAAATCCATATCCGTAATGGCGTCGCCCGGCAGGTAGGAAACTTTGAAGCCACCGCCCAGATCGACCACCTGGAGGTCGGGGAAATGCTTCGCGGTTTCGAAAAGGATATCGGCGACTTTCAGGAATGGTTCGGCGTCTTTAATATCCGAACCTGTGTGCTGGTGCAAGCCGATCACTTTAATATCGTACTTTTTGATTACCTCCAAAATCTGATCCAGCAGCAGGACTGAAATCCCGAACTTGGAGTCGGCGTGCGCCGTCATGATCTTGGTGTGCCCTCCCGCAGCTACATTGGGCTTAATGCGGATCATGCAGGGCTTGGTATTGCCATAAGTTTGTCCGAACCATTCTAGCAGCGGGATGCTGTCGACGTTCACAATCGCCCCGGCTTCGACAGCCTCGCGTACTTCTTCAAAATGTACGCCGCTGGGCGTAAATGTGATCTGGTTCGCAGCATAACCCGCCATTTTCCCCATTTCAAATTCACCCGGTGATACTACGTCCAGTTCTACCCCGATTTCGCGCATCAGCCGCAGCACGGCCAGGTTGGTATTGGCCTTGCAGGCATATTTGATCTTCATATTCACGCCGGCAAATGCATGTTGCAGCTCGGCTGCTTTCCTGCGGATAGTCGCGCCGTCGTACACGTAAAGCGGGCTTCCGTACTGGTTGATTAACTCAATAGGGTCGATTCCCTGAATAGAATATGGGTAATGGTCAGAAAGTTGCATTGTATGATATGGGCGGCAGGTACTGTGCCGGAATGATTGAACTACAAATATTTGTCGAGATAAATGGCCATTTCCTGTTGCAGGGCCGCAGCTTCCAGTTTCGCTTTTTCGGCGAAATCGGTGCCATTGCTGGCGTAGATAATGCTGCGCGACGCATTGACGAGCAATCCGCAGCTTTTGTTCATGCCGAACCTCGAAACCTCTTCCAGATTTCCGCCCTGTGCGCCTACGCCGGGTACGAGCAGGAAATGATCAGGGATGATGGTGCGAATTTGCTCGAAGTCGGATGCTTGCGTGGCGCCTACTACATACATCATGCGCTCTGCACCTGCCCAGGTCTGCGACGTGCGCAAAACATTTTCGTACAGGGCAGAGCCTTCCGCATCAAGCCGCTGGAAATCGGCGCTGCCCGGGTTGGAGGTTAATGCGAGCAAAATCACCCATTTGCCTTCGAATGCCAGGAACGGCGTCACCGAATCGCTGCCCATATAAGGGGCTACGGTGATGGAATCGAATTCGAGGCCGGAAGACGATTTGTCGAAAAAAGCCCTTGCATACAAGCCGGAAGTGTTTCCGATATCGCCGCGCTTCGCGTCGGCAATTGTGAAGTGGCTTTTCGGGATGTACTCGACGGTTTTTTGAAGGCTCTCCCAACCTTTTGGTCCCATGGCTTCGTAAAATGCGATGTTGGGTTTATACGACACGCAGTAGTCGGCGGTGGCGTCGATGATCTGCTTGTTGAATTCAAAGATAGGATCGTCAGTTTTCAACAAATGCGCCGGGATTTTCTGGATATCGGTGTCCAAACCCACACACAAATAGGACCTTTTAGTCGAAATTTGCTGGAAGAGCTCTTGATAAGTCATGATTTTGTAAATATTGCGGCGAAATTACAACCTCTTCCAATAGATTCATAAATTTGCCGCAACATTAAACTTTGCTCCAACCAACTCATAACGATCATATGCAGATTAGAGAAACTTCCATTGCCGGTCTGGTTGAAATATTTCCAAGGGTCTTCGGTGACGACCGTGGAGTATTCTTTGAATCGTATAATGAGGAGACATTTAAAAAACTCGGTCTGCCTGTAAACTTCGTTCAGGATAATCAGTCGTTTTCAAAAAAGGGTGTGGTAAGAGGCTTGCATTTCCAGAATGCGCCATTTGCACAAGGCAAGCTGGTGCGTGTGATCTCGGGCAGGGTGCTGGATGTGGCCGTGGATATCCGTCCGGATTCTCCGACATTCGGCAAGCACGAAGTATTTGAACTGAGCGGAACGCAAAACAATATTGCCTATATCCCGGAAGGCTTCGCACACGGGTTTGTGGCGCTGGAAGATTCTGTTTTTAGCTACAAATGCACCAACCTTTATAACAAGGAATCCGAGTCGGGTATTCTCTGGAATGATCCGGATTTGAATATCAACTGGGGCGTTACCGATCCGATCGTTTCGGAAAAAGACCTGATCCTGCCCACCTTCCGTTCACTTTTTGGTGAGCTGATCAAGTAAAACCCGGCACTATTTTTCAAAAAGCTCTTCGAGTGCTTTCGACGCTACTTTCCGGGCCGAATGCGAATTTTGCCCGGTAATGAGCCGCTCGTCCATTTCAATGAATTCCACAAATGGGATCATAGCTTTGGTGTAATGCGCGCCGCGCTCCTTTAACTTGTCTTCGAGATAAAAAGGTACCTCGCTCACAAAACTGACCAGCGCTTCTTCGACATTGGAGTAGCCGGTCACATATTTGTCCTGAATGAGTAATGTGCCGTCGGACAACCGGACGTTGAGCAATCCGCAAACGCCGTGCGCAACAGCTGTTACCATGCCATTCCGCTCATAAATAGCTTTCGCGATGTTTTGAAGTTCGGTATTCTCGGTGAAATCCGACATTGCGCCGTGGCCACCTGCGAAATAGATCAGGCGATAATCGCCGGGGTTAACATCTGATGGTTTGAGGGAGTTTTGAAGCTTTGCGCGGAAAGAGGCATCTTCCCAGTATCGGGCATTGCATTCGTCTTTTAGGTCGACGCTCCTTTCATCCACGGGGATCGCGCCGCCCAGCGGACTTATGATGTCCATCAGAATGCGCCTTTTGGCCATCAAGTCGTAAAAATGCGTCAGTTCATTCAGCCAGAGACCTGTTTTAGAGGTTTTGGTCGGATATGAGTCGTGGTTAGTGCAGACGATCAGGACTTTCATAGCTATACATGGAATGGCTCCGGGAAATATAGTAAAACCCCGGAAGTTTTCATCATGAAAGCGTTATCCTTAACTCAGTAGCTGGTTTTTGTAGGCGAATGCAACCGCGGCTGCGGTACTTTTCGTACCGGTTTTTTCCAAAACCCGCAACCGGTGCCCTTCGACCGTGCGCACGCTGATGAACAGTTTGTCGCCGATTTCGGTCGTGGAAAGCCCGTCGCAGATCAATTGAAGTACTTCTTTCTCGCGGGACGAGAGCGCTACATTACACGCATTCGGGAAAAACGGATGCTTGTTGACCTGCCGGTTCACCATTTTGCGGTGCATGGCCTTAGAGACGAAGTCGTTGTAGTAAAAGCCTTCTTCGTGCACCCTTCTGATCGCTTTTTCGACCTCGTCGGGGCTTGTATCTTTCAGCAAATAGCCCTGTACGCCCTTTTCGAGCATGTGTATCACAAAGCGATCTTCGTTGTACATCGAAACCACGATGATCTTGATATTCGGAAAGCGTTCGAAGGCAGCTTCCGTGGCCTGGATGCCGTCCATGACAGGCATTTGCAGGTCCATAAAAACGATGTCGGGCGTATTGGCGGGCAGGCGGTCCAGCAATTCCTGGCCGTTGCCGGCTTCCAGTATAAATTCGAAATCGGGAATGCCGCTCAGCATGGAGATGAACCCCTTTCTGAATAGTTCGTGGTCGTCGGCAATTCCTAGTTTAAGGGTGCTCATAGCATTAAATATTCACTCGTTCCCGGCGGAATGGATGTAATGGTTCAGGTTTGTTACCGGATGCCGGGTTCACCGGAATCCTCGCGATGGCGCTGGAACCGCCCCTGGCCGGCTGTTCGTACTGGACAGTTCCATTTACAATGGCTAGCCGGCTTTCAATTCCCAACAGGCCCAGCCCCGCCAGGTTGCTTTCCTTTATTTTTTCGGGGTCGAAACCGACACCATTGTCGGTCACCCGCAAACCTATCATTTCTTCGTCGATTTCCAGCACAATATCGATTTTTGTGCAGCTTGCATGCTTGATCGCATTGTTGACCAACTCCTGCATAATGCGGTAAAGCGTCAGTTCCAGCTTCTGGCCCTGACGCGGAAACTCCTCCGTATTGGATTGAAAGGCAATCACCAGATTGTTGTCCTCTTCCAGCTTATGAATGAACTCTTCAATGGCTTCCATTAGCCCGAACCTTTCCAGCGTAGTCGGTACGAGGTCGCGCGTGATGCGCCGCACGTGCAGGATTGTCTCTTCCACAAGCGACTGCGACTTTTTCATAATGCTCTCCTCTTTCTCATCTCCCGAGTTTGCTACTAATTTACTCAATTGGTTGAGACTTAGCTTGGTAAGCGAGAGCATCGTGCCGATATCGTCATGCAAATCCTGCGCAATTCTCCGTCGCTCCGTTTCTTCGGAATTGAGCGCGGTATCAAGGAGCAAGCGGTTGTAATTTTTCTCGATGTCGTTGATTCGTTTTTCTTCCTCGAACCTTTTTTTCTGGTAGTACATCACAAACGCGATCATGCAAAACGCCATGGCCAGCATAGCCAGGGAGGCTATCAAAAGTGCCCATTTTAGTTCTTCGCTATTTTGCATATTTCCGGGGTGAAAAATTGTAAATGCCCACGCTGAAAAGCACGGCGCACAGGATTTCAAAAATACTTGGAATAACTTCGGTTATCCCGAGATCCGTTTGGTTGTTCCATGTGTATGTATAATGGAGGAATGGTGCCAGGAATATCAGACTTGAATAGTATAGCAGCAATCCCGAACATACCCAAAAAAATGGGAATGTCAGCAAGTTAGGTATTTGAAGCGATTTAATGATTTCGTAGAAATAGAGCAGAATAAGTGAAATCATTAAAACACCTTCGACCGTTTTAGCATACAGGACGAGTCTGTGCTCATTCAGATCGCCCAAATTTTCATTAGAATTAAATATGTCCCAGATACTGAACACGAAGACGCCGACAATAGAAGTCAGCACGAACCCCTTCTGCGCCTTCCCCGTAAACTGGAAATAGAACATCCCGCTTAATAAGGCGTAAAAAAGCGGGATGCTTAAATTGTACAATATCAGATTGTTAGTTCTGGTGGATGCCAAGTGAAGCATGATAATGTCGATGATCAGCTTGGAGACTAGATAGCAGAAAAGCAACCTTAAAGATTTATCTAAAAAGGCTTTTCTGGTTATAGTGAGTGTTAATGGTAAAACTGTGACAAATACTGCAATAGAAGAAATAGGATTATTGACAATATATGCAAAGTGGCTATCGAACATACATTAATCGATTATCGAACTTTCCTGTTCCTAACATTGGCGTGGGCAAAGTGGCCCACCTGTCATGGCCTCGCCACTGTCCGGCATATCTTTCAAGCCGCCCAGTTGTGCAGTCCTGATAATGTCCTTGCCATCCGCATCGACAGGAACCAGAACAAGTCTTGGAGTTGGTTTTTTGGCCTTTTTTGTTTTGGTGTCATCATCTTCTTCCTCGTCTCTCAATCCGTAATATACTCTGAATCCTACACAGTTGTCACCATGCAGCTTAATCAGTTCGTTGAATGTGTGAATGCCGAAGAACTCAGCCTTCACGTAGTTTTCACCTTTGTCGGTGAAGTAACGTTCCCTTTTTTGATGTGGAATGGTAAGCTCCTGAGCCTCCGATGCTGAAATCAGCCGACCCTCCCGACCTGTAAATCTCTTGCTGTCCATAGTTTTAGTTAAAGTATAACAATTAATCAACGTAAATGTAAATAGGGAGGCTGCCAAGGGCAAGTCAACCATTTGCAATTGATTTAACGGTTAGTTTGTAACTAATTGTAAATCAATTCAATTTGTTCCTGGTGGTCGAAAATCGCGTAATTTTACGTATAACTTCCGGGCAATAATACGATGCCGTACTTGTAAGCCTACCCATGCTAAAAATCGGGGATTTTTGCGCTAAAATGCTTGTGTAGAGCTTTTGTACATTTGTAAAGCGTTAGGGAAGACTTTTTAAAAGCTTTCTCATCAAGATTAAAGGGTTAGGTTATAGTCGAAAGCCGCGGGGGATGTCCCTCGCGGCTTTTTTGATTGTTTGCCTCCAATGCCGATTTTTGGCATTGATACATACAATGACGTTATGAAACCAACCATAGAAATCGAATACTGCCCCAAGTGCGGATGGCTGCTGAGGGCTGCGTGGATGGCGCAGGAGCTGTTGACCACGTTTAGCGATGACTTATATGCCGTGCAGTTGCGGCCTTCGGAGGTGGCCGGCCGGTACCTCATTACACTCGGTGAGGAACTGCTTTGGGACAGGAAGCGTGAAGGTCACTTCCCCGAACCGAAGGAAATCAAACAGCGGGTAAGGGATATCATCGCGCCAGATCGCAGCCTTGGTCACAGCGACCGATGAGCAGACCGGGATGTTGGAATGGTGCCATTTTGGCGCACTATATCGGTGGAAACTGTAATTTTGGCACTATTTCTTTTCCTTTTTTCGACAAAAGGAAAAGACGCGGTGAAAATGCATTGGTGTGCCTCAATGACTGGGTTTCACGCATACAACCGGGTTACAGAGACTATACCGCCCATCACATTTCTGTCCGGAAACGATCTTTGGCACGCAGTTTTTCGTTAATAGGTAAAACTTGTGAACCTAAAACGCGATAGCTATGGAAAGCAAACTGAAAATACCACGGGAGATGTTGATGAACATAGACTTCATCAACACAGTAAACGGTGGAATGAGTGAGCCCTCTATCAAGCTTGACAAAGGGTCGGACGGTTTCGAAGTAGTTGTGAAAATTCCAGGCATCGAGGTTGAGGATCTTCAATTGGAGGTTGTAAAAGGCAAGAGGAACTCAAATAACTTAAAGCTTTTCCACTTGCTGCCCATATTTTCACAGGAAAATTTGCCCGACGAAGAGCAGTGGAAGACAATCCGTTTCATCAATACTTTCGTCATCCCGGACGGAGTAGATATAGACAATATATCAGCAAGGTACGACGATGGTCGTCGTCAATTGGTACTGTTCCTTCCTTTCGGGGACGAACAGGGGGATTATCACCGTAAGGTGGACATTGAACGTTGGTAAAATTATCGGCGGAATATAACGTAGTCCGGCAGTTTGCCGGGCTTTTTTATTGCCCAGGAGCTATCTCAGGCGGTTTTTTGACGACCAGAACGAAGTAAATCGAAGTGCTGTTTGGTATTAATCCGGGTAGCGGTTGTACGCTTCCAATAGAATGCATTAAGATTGAGTAAAGATTCCACACTTTTTCAAAAAAGGAATTACATATCTGTATCTTGCACTATTAATTCCCTTAGTGCTCGTCAATCTCAACGTTATGAAAAAGTCTAATATTTTCGCTTTTATTGAGCTTACCAAGTTGGTCGAAGAACTCAAAGTTGACCAGTCCAAACTAAGGCAGAAACTGAAATCACAGTCGGCCTACTTCAACATTATCGAACCAAGGTATTTTTCGGAAGGATTGATCGGAGAGTGGGAAAGCATTCTCAGTGTAATCAAGCAGAAAGGCGCCAAAGTGAATGAAGAAGGTCGTGTGGTGTCGAATGCCGTAAGTAACACGATCGATCATTTGAGCGACAAAGAATGTTTCTCGCTGGTAGAGCGGGTCAACTCGATCTACGACTCGGTGAAAAAGGAGTTTCAGTAAAAAGGGGCCCTGCATGGTACTCCGCCCATGCAGGGCCGATGAGTTTAGTTCACTGTTCCGCCGTTCCAGACATCTTTGCCCGGTTGGACGAATGCGAGGCTACCGTCGCGGTCTTCCGCCATCAGGATCATTCCGTGGCTTTCCATTCCCATCATCTTCCTCGGTGCCAGGTTTGCGAGGTATAATACCTTCTTGCCTATCACTTCTTCCGCTTTGAAATGCTCCGAAATGCCGCTCAAAACGGTGCGTTGTTCCGAGCCGATATCGATCAGCAGCTTCAACAGCTTCTTGCTTTTGGGTACATTTTCGGCTTCGAGGATCGTTGCGATGCGAATATCCATTTTCGTAAAGTCGTCATACTGAATTTCAGGTTTGACAGGAAGCACGGTTTTACCTTCCAGTTCATTCAGCCGCTTAGCATCGTGCAGTTTCTGAACCTGTTTCTCGATCACACTGTCTTCTATTTTCTCAAAAAGGAGCTTCCCTTCCAAAACAGGCTGACCCGCCGGCAGCAAATCAGCATGACCTGCATCCTGCCAGTTTTTACCCGAAAGGCCAAGTTGCTCCTGGATTTTCGCTGCTGTAAATGGCAACACCGGCTCCGAAACGATCGAAAGCGTTGCTGAAATTTGTAATGCGATATTCAAAATTGTATTCACACGCTCCGGGTCAGTTTTGATCACATGCCACGGCTGTGTATCGGCCAGGTACTTGTTTCCTGTGCGCGCGAGGTCCATGATGAGCGCGAGCGCCTCGCGGAAGCGGTAGTTTTCCATCGACTCGGCTATCCTTGCCGGGAATGCAGCCAGCTCATCGAACGCGGCGCGGTCAATATCCTGCAATTCGCCACGTTGAGGCACTTTGCCTTCGCAGAATTTTTGCGTGAGCACCACGGCGCGGTTGATGAAGTTGCCATAGATGCCTACGAGCTCACTATTATTGCGGGTCTGGAAATCTTTCCAGGTAAATTCGCTGTCTTTGGTTTCGGGCGCGTTCGCGGTGAGCACGTACCGTAATACATCCTGCTTGTCGGGAAGTTCTTCGAGGTATTCATGCAGCCACACCGCCCAGTTGCGGGAGGTCGAAATTTTGTCGCCTTCAAGGTTCATGAATTCGTTGGCAGGGACATTATCGGCCAGGATGTAGTTTCCTTCGGCCATCAGCATAGCCGGAAAGATAATGCAGTGGAAAACGATATTGTCCTTTCCAATAAAATGGACCAGCTTGGTTTCACCCTGCGATGCATCCTTTGCGGGCTGCCACCATTTTTGCCAGCCTTCGGCGGTGCCGTTCTTCTGGATTAACCAATCCTTGGTGGCGGAAATGTAGCCAATCGGTGCTTCGAACCACACGTACAGTACCTTGCCTTCTGTGTCTTCGACGGGCACTTTAATGCCCCAGTCGAGGTCGCGGGTCATCGCGCGGGGTTTCAGCCCGTCTTTCAGCCAGGACTGACATTGCCCGAACACGTTGGTCTTCCATTCGGAGTGGCTGTTGACGTACGCTTCGATGTCCGGCTGCATTTTGTCCAGAGGCAGATACCAGTTTTTGGTTGCCTTCAATACCGGTTTTGCTCCCGACAATGTCGATCGCGGATCTTTCAATTCCAATGGACTCAGTGTGGAGCCGCAGCGCTCGCATTGGTCGCCATAGGCATTGGGGTTGGCACAAACAGGGCAGGTACCTACGATGTACCGGTCGGCAAGGAACTGCTGTGCGGTTTCGTCATAGTACTGCTCGGTCGTTTCTTCGATGAACACCTTTTTATCATACAAATCCCTGAAAATTTCGCGGGAAGTTTCGTGATGAATCGGCTTGCTCGTGCGCGAATAGATGTCGAATGAAATACCCAGCGATTTGAAAGAAGCGTCGATTTGTTCATAATATTTATCGACTACCTGCTGGGGCGTGAGACCCTCCTTTTTGGCGCGGATGGTAATGGGGACGCCGTGTTCGTCGGTGCCGCTGATAAACGCTACTTCCTTGCCGGAAGAACGCAAATAGCGAACGTATATATCTGCAGGGACATAACAACCCGCCAGGTGGCCAATGTGGATCGGGCCGTTGGCGTAGATCAACGCTGCTGTGACGGTATATCTTTCGGGATTTGAAATCGGCATTTGAATTCAGGGATTTGGTTCAATCATCGGAGCATCGCTTTGCTCCCCGGTGTGGCCGGAACGTAAAATTAGTAAAAAGGCTTGCAATGGTGTGACAAACTACTTTTTTACTACGAACTTTGACCCAAACAATTTGTTTCATTTAAATGAAAGTACTCATTACCGGTGCGACAGGCCTGGTGGGCAGTGCAGTAGCCAGAAGGTTCTTGTCGGAAAATCATGAAGTATTCGCGCTCGTGCGCCCCGGTGCGGATAAGCGCCTGCTCGCGGACGCGCACCCGAAGCTGACGTGGGTGGAAGGCGATATCCTCGATTTGCTTTCCCTCGAAAAGGCCATTGAAGGGATGGACTACGTTGTTCATACGGCGGCGGTTGTGTCGTTTGTCCCGCGTGATCGGAAGATGATGTACAAAGTGAATCAGGAAGGTACCGCCAACGTGGTAAATGTGTGTTTGAAATACCAAACACAAAAACTGGTACACGTAAGTAGCATCGCCGCCATCGGCCGCCCCGATCCGCGCAAGCAGTCGGCGGGGCAGGCAGTGATCTTAAATGAAGAACAGCGCTGGGAGGATTCACCCGAAAATTCGGAATATGCCAAAACCAAGCATATGGCCGAGCTGGAAGTGTGGCGCGGTATAGCGGAAGGCCTCAGTGCCGTAATTGTGAACCCGACGATAATCCTCGGTGAGGGCGATTGGGAGAAGAGCAGCACACAACTTTTCAGGTACGTATATAGAGAAAAGCCATTTTACACAGAAGGCATTGCGAACGTGGTCGACGTGCAGGATGTCGCCGAAATCGTATACCGCCTGGCCGGCTCCGATATTACCGGAGAGCGCTTCCTGCTCAATGCGGGGAGCATTTCCTTTCATAATTTGTTCAATATGATAGCGGATAAAATGCGCCGCAAAAGGCCGTCGTTCAAGGTCGGTTCTGGCCTGGCCGGGGTGATATGGCGGGTAGAGGCGGTGAGGACCTGGCTATTGGGTACGAAGCCGCTGATTACCAGAGAGACAGCACAATCGGCAGCCAGAAAAATTACCTATGACAATGGCAAAGTCAGGAAAGCATTGGATTTTCAATTTCAGTCTATTGAGGAAACGGTGTCCCGCATTAGTGAAAGTTTGCTCGGGAGAGTTTGAAATCCGGGGAATTATTTTATAACTTTCTTTCATTAATAGTGGTGCATTTGCCCTCGATTCTAACCTAGCGGTTCGTATGATGGAGAAAAATTTTGGTGAAAGGAAGGATTATATGAAGGAGACACTGCTCAGGTTCGAAAGAATGCTGAAAACCAGCGAGCCGGTCTTTTTTGATTTGGACACTTACGAAAAGGTTACAGTACATTACATAGAAAAGGGGGATTGGGAAAAGGCTTTCAAAGCTTGTGAGATGGGCCTGTCGGATTACCCCTATTCGCTCGACCTGCTGCTCAGCATGGTCCAGTTGCACGCCAACCGCGGCGAGCACGAAATGGCCCTCGAAATATTGGAGCGCGCCTCACTCTTTCACCCCGGCGATATCGAAATCTCTTTCATGCAAGTGGCGGTAGCCAATATGATGGGAGAATACGAAGAGGCGATCGAAATTCTCGAGAACTTGCTCGGCAGGGTGGAGGACCGTGATGAAATCTATTTCCAGATTGGCCAGACTTATCAGAACTGGGGTAAATATGAAGATGCGATCAAGTATTATAAGCGGTCGCTTCGCAATAATCTGAACAATGAAAATGCGCTTTACGAACTGGCCCATTGCCTCGACCTGGTAGGCCAGCTGGAAAGCCATCTGGACTATTACAACGACCTCGTCGATCGCGACCCGTTCTCGCACCACGCGTGGTATAACCTCGGCATTGCATTCAGCAAGCTGGAACGTCATGAGGATGCCGTGCACGCATACGAGTACGCAACGTTGATCAAGGATGATTTCGCTTCGGCATTTTTCCAATTGGGGAATTCTTACATGAACCTGGAAAAGTACGAGGACGCCAAAGTGCAATACCTCCGCGCCATCGAGCTCGAAGGCGACCAGCCGGAAACATGCTGCTGCCTCGGTACCTGTTACGAAAAACTGGGCGAGTTTGAGACCGCCATTAAATATTACCGCCAAACCGTCAAGCTGGATAGCCAGTGGGACGACGGCTGGTATGGCCTCGGTATCTGTTTCAGTGAGCTCGGTCGTTGGTATGAAGCGGTAGGTTTTCTCCGCAAGGCAATCCAGATCACAGAGCTGAACCCCGATTACTGGCTGGCTTTGGCCGAAACAGAGTTCAAGGTCGGCAATGTCGTTTCCGCATTCGAAGCATTTGAAAAGGCAGCGGAAATAGAACCTTCCAACCCGGATATCTGGCTGAAATGGTCGTATGTGCTGTTTGAACAAGGTAACTACGCCCGAGCGTGCGACTTGTTGCAGGCGGCGATCGACGAAATGTCGGAAGAAGCGGATTTGTATTACCGCATGGCAGTTTATCAGATCCACGCAGGGCAGTACCGCGAAGCATTAGTGAACCTCGAAATCGGTTTGACGCTGGATTACGATGCCCACGAGCAGCTTTTCGATTTCTTCCCTGATCTGGAAAAACAGAAAGCATTGTACCGCATTATCGAGCAGTATCGTGAGAAATAATTACCTCAGACTTTCATAAAGCTGAACAAGCTGCCCGGCAATATGCTTAGCCGCAAATTGTTGAACATGTAGCCTGCCGGCGTCCGATAAAGTATTCCGAAGATGAACATCAGTGACCAGTTTTTGCAGCTGTTCGCTGATGTTTTCTGTTTGAAAGGGATCTGCATAAAGTCCGCCGGGGCCGCCGGCTTCTTCAAGGCAGGAGCCTTTGGCCGCCAGCACCGCCGTACCGCTGTGTAATGCTTCGACGATAGGAATGCCGAAACCTTCATAAATGGATACGTACGCAAATACTTCTGCCTGTTGGTACAAGGCCGGTAGATGTAGCGTGGATACATTATGCAACAAAAGCACGCGGTCTTCGAGCTTCAAACGCTGGATTGTCTCCTTGATTTTTGGCAAATAACCGGTTGGTTTTCCTACCAATACCAGTTTGAAATCATGGTTTCTCAGCTGCGCAAATGCTTCTATCAGCCGATGTTGATTTTTCCGCTCTTCCAATGTGCCCACACACAGAATAAACGGACCGTCAATACCGTATTCAGCGCAAATGCGACTTCTTTCTTCCTGGGTAACCTGTTTTTGAAACACCGGGTTGCAGTCCTGGTAAATGACCTTGATTTTGGAATCTTCAACGTCGTATAGCTCGATCAGGTCGCGGCGCGTTTGATCACTCACTGCTACGACCGAATCGGCGCGTTTGCAGGCGGACTGGAATTTGTGGCGGTAAATGGCGCGGTCGACGGTTTTGAAAAGGTGCGGCAGCCTTTCGAAAATGAGGTCGTGAATGGTTACGACAGACCTGATGCCCGCTGCTTGCAATCCTTGCGGGATTTCGTTGCTCAGGCCGTGGTAAATGCCGACATTATCATCGCGAAGCTGTCGTGTTATCCGTGCGTAGCGCCAATAGGCCGAAAGTTTTTGGTCGATAAATCCTTTGGGATAATGTATTGAACCGCTGGGGAGTTCGTCGAATAGATGTCGGTTGTTTTTAGGGGTGTAGGCAAGATATTCGTGACCGGGTTCATGGACCATTAACGCGTCGAGCACGAAGCGGCTGTAATTTCCCAGACCAGTTTTATTGGCAAACGCTCTTTTAGCGTCGAATCCGATGCGCATCATGTATAACTGCAAGGCTTTCCGGGCAAAAGTCCGTATTTTTGCGGATACCACCGAAAATTATTGGTGGCTATTTTGTGTTACAAAGGAATGAAGAGAAACAATGTCCGCAAACGGGGCAACCCCAAAGCATCCTCCCTTTCACTAGCCGAAGAATATCAGATACACACGCTGGCCAACGGGATCCGCATTGCACACAAGCAGGTTCCCTACACGCAAATAGCGCATTGCGGCATTATGCTCGATATCGGCAGCCGCGACGAACTACCGCACCAGCAAGGCCTGGCCCACTTCTGGGAACACATGGCTTTCAAGGGTACTGAAAAAAGAAGCTCCTATCACGTAATCAACCGGCTCGAAAATGTGGGTGGTGAGTTGAATGCCTATACGACTAAAGAGAAAATATGCTTCCACGCTTCGGTTCTCGACGATCATTTCGAGAAGGCGATGGACCTGCTGGCCGATATTACTTTTCATTCTGTTTTTCCCGACAAGCAGATCGAGCGGGAGCGGAATGTGATTTTGGAAGAAATGTCCATGTACGTCGATTCACCGGAGGACGCCATCCAGGATGATTTCGACCAGCTGATTTTTCCGGATCACGCATTGGGCGCTAACATTCTCGGCACGGCGGAGACGGTCAATTCGTTTGGCCGGGAGCAATTGTATGAATTCATTAATCATAATATCGATACCGAGCGCATTGTGGTATCGTCGGTGAGCCGTTTGCCGTTTTCGAAGGTGATCCGCATTGCTGAGAAGTATCTCGGCGCTGTGCCGCATCGAACTACGAGCCGGGAGCGCAAAGCCCCGTTGATTTACACGCCTGTGCGTCAGGAACGCGAGCGCCCGATCCAGCAGGCGCAAGTGGCGATGGGCCAGCCCGCATATGCATTGCTCGATGAGCGCAGGTTGCCGTTTTTTATGCTGGTGAACCTGCTTGGCGGGCCTGGAATGAACTCGCGTTTTAACCTTTCGTTGCGTGAGAAATATGGCTTCGTGTACTCCATCGAGGCCAATTATACACCCTATCTCGACACCGGGTTTATGGGGATTTTCTTTGGTACGGAGAAAAAGCAGCTGAACAAGAGTATTTCGCTGATCAATAAAGAACTGAAACGTATCAGGGAAGTACCTTTAACCACGCTGCAACTTCATCAGACAAAGGTGCAGCTAATGGGGCAGCTCGCGATGTCGGAAGAAAGCAATATGAGTTTTATGCTCATGATGGCGAAAAGTATCCTCGATACCGGCAAGGTGGATTCGCTGCCGGAGATTTTTGGTGAAATCGAGCAGATTGCCGCCGCGCAGTTGCAGGAAATCGCGATGGAGCTGTTTAATGAGCAGAATTTCAGCTACCTGACATTCCTGCCGGAGGAATGATACCGGATATTAATGCAAAAAAGCGCTGTCGGTTCCATTGAAACGGCAGCGCTTTTTGCTTATGATTTTTCTACTTTACTTCGGCGCGGTAATACATTGTCGATGTATTCTCAGGCGTCAGGATGCTTTTTGCAGCATTGTTAATATCATCCGGAGTGAGCGCCCGGATAATATCTGCATCGGCATTTGCCCAATCTACATTGCCTGCATTAGCGGCGAATGCGAGGTTCATCGCGCGGTTGAGCAGCTCTACCTCCGAGAATGCCAGTGATGCCTCCGATTGGTTCTTCACTTTGGTCACTTCTTCTTCCGATGCGCCGTTTTCAACGATTTCCTGCAAGATTTCAGTGACCGCGGCGTCGGCTTCTTCCAAAGTGACACCGGGATTCAGATTGCCTTTGATCATCAACAAGCCGGGGTCGAGGGAAGAAATGATGCTGCCGCTCACGCTGTTGAACAGCGCCCGTTCTTTCAGCAACTTCTGATACAAGCGTGAGGATTTACCTCTTCCCAAAACATCACTGAGCAAATCGCTCGCGTAGAACCCGGGTTCGTACCTCCCGGGCATATGAAATACCTTGATCAGCGAATTGAGCGGAACGGCAGCCGAAGTTTCCAGGAACCGGGCTTCGGTTTGTACCGGTTCGGCAGGGAGGTTCCGCACATAAGCCGGGCCGGCCGGGATTTCCCCAAACCATTTTTCGGCCAATTCCTGTACTTTTTCAAATGAGACAGCCCCTGCGACGACCATTACCGCGTTGTTAGGGCGGTAGAAACGGAAGAAGAAGTCCTGTACATCGTCCATCGTAGCACGTTCGATGTGGCCGATATCCTTACCGATCGTTGCCCAGCGGTAGGGATGCGTCTTGTAGGCCAATGGCCGTAATTTGAGCCACATGTCGCCATAAGGCTGGTTGAGATACCGCTGTTTGAATTCCTCGATTACCACCTTGCGCTGTACTTCGAGCACATTGGGGTCGAACGACAGGCTCAGCATCCGGTCCGATTCCAACCAGAAAGCCGTTTCCACATTGTCGGCAGGTAATGTGATGTAGTAGTTGGTAATATCGGGAGAGGTAAATGCGTTGTTCTCGCCGCCGACGTTCTGCACCGGAATATCGTAGCTGGGAATGTTTTTGGAACCACCGAACATCAAATGCTCGAACAAATGTGCGAAACCGGTGCGTTCTTCATCTTCATCCCGGGAACCCACATTGTACAGGATATTTACCGCAGCCATGGGTGTCGAAAAGTCTTCGTGGACAAATACCCGAAGGCCGTTACCCAAGGTAAACTGCTTGTAGCGAATCATATTTTATCAAAAAGGAAGTTGAATAGAGAGCATATGCCCAAAATAAAACCGGCGGCCGAAACCCGCACCGTCAATTATGGGTTATAAACAAAGCTACTGTTCAGCTGGGACACCACCAAACCAATTTAGTTGAGAGCCATGCAAATTACACTTCATTCGCTGTGCATATGGGTTTTGCTTGCCCTATGCACAACGCAGGCCAATGCACAGTTACTAAATGACCCTGCCTCGTTAAAAAACATTCAAAATAGCCTCGACAAAATTTACAATTACGAGTTCGATGAAGCGGTTCAGATTATCGACCAGGTAGAGAAAAAATATCCCAATCACCCCGTTTCCTACATTCTCGACTCATTTATTCTTTACTGGAAATACCTGCCCATCAAGGACAATCCTGCCAAGTCCAAAGAATACATTCAAAAGCTTGACCAATGCCTGGAAGCGATTAACAAGCGCTACGGTAAAAATAGCACCGATCCGGAAGCCGTGTTTTACACAATGGTGGCGAGGGGCTATATGGCAATGATGTACAACTACCGCGGCGAAATGATGGCCGCCGCGGGCGAGGGGAAAAAGGCCTACAATGCATTCGTGGAAGGTTTCAAGCTGATGCATAAGAACCCGGAATTTTACTTCACTTCGGGGATGTACAATTATTATGTGGAAGTGTATCCGGAAGAACATCCGATCGTGAAGCCATTGCTGGTGTTTTTCAAAAATGGCGACAAGGCTTTGGGACTGAAACAGGTAGACACGGCTACGAAAGTCGGGACGATTACGAAAGCGGAGTCATGCTATTACATTTCCCACATTTACCTGAAGTATGAAGCGAAACCTGAGAAGGCCGTTTTTTACATGGAGAAGCTGGTGGATATGTACCCGCGAAATCCTATTTATCTGATGAAGCATCTGGAAGCACAGTTGCTGTCAGGCAAATACGAGGAGGCCTATGAAGGCGTACAACTGCTTCGCAAGCAAAGTACCGGTTTTTATCCGGTTGCCTGGCGGACGTTTCAGGGGATTTTGGAAGAAAAAGACCGGAAAAATGATGCTGCCGCTCAAAAGGAATACCTGGCAGCGCTCAAAACGCCTCACGACGACCAATACACGAAAGAGTATCACGCATTTGCGTACGCAGGCCTCGCGCGCATTTCCGCGCGGGCAGGCAACAAGGCGAAGGCCAAAGAGTATTATAAAAAATGCCTTGGCAAAGCGGAATACCGGTCGGTTATACGCGAAGCCAAGGCATTTAAATGAAGTCGGCTAGTTAGGGAAGAGACTTTTATCGAGCCCCGGGATGATTTTCAGGGCGTTTTTATAGTACAGCTTTTTCAAAACTTCGTCGGATAGCCCCATGCCGTACATGCGCCAGAATGCGTGGTATTTTTTGTGATAGGGGAAATACTCATCCTCGGTTTCCAGCACCCGGAAATAGGTGGCATATTCAGCCGGCACCCAGCTATCTTTTCCAAAAAGGACGCGGTCCTGGTATTTTTCAAAAAACTTCTTCGCAGTACGCGGCTGGCGGCCCAGCTCGGCAATAACCGCGCCTATTTCCACGTACATATTCGGGAAGGCGATCATCAGGCTATCGAGCTTTTTGAGGTTGTTGGGATACCAGCCCATATGCGCATTGATAAACGTCGTTTTCGGGTTCATCTTGAAAATATGGTGCTGCTCGGCGATCAGCGAATCGAACGGAATCGGGTCATGGGGGCCACGCTTGCGGCCGGGATGCGTTTTCAGTTCGAGCCAGCGCTCGTTGTAACGGTCCATGGGGTCCCAGAAAGAGGGCACGTCGGCGGTGTGGATCAGCACCGGAATGCCCAGTTCGCCGCATTTCTGCCAAACCGGCTGCAGACGCGGATCGCTCACCGGCACGCGGTTGCCTTTGTCGTCCTTAATGCCGGCAAAGCCAAGGCTCTTGTATATTTTCAAGCCTTTCGCACCCATTTTGACATCCTCTTCCAACTGTTTGACCGCCTTTGCGGACCAGTCTTTTTCGCCAAAACCTTTGAATTGCAGGTTGGTGAAAACAGCGATGCGCTTCGGCTCGTTTTTAGCCACATTTTCCAGTGATCCCTTTAAAGTAGCCGTCCCCTCAGCCCATTCCTGTGACCAGCCCCGACCACTGAGATTTACCATAATGGCCATATTCAGCGCATCCATTTCTTTTACCAACCCTTTCAGATCCTGGGAGGGCATCTGATACTGGTGGTTATGCACGTCGATAAACGGGAATTTGGCTTTTTTCAGGGGATGTTCTTCCACCTTTAGCGTGGAAACAGGGTCGTATTCTTCAAAACCGAGGGGTTGTTCGGCGAGTGGTGCAGACTGCTGCTGAGCGCAGGCCGAGAACGTAACACCAATGGAAACGGAGAGAAACAGTAGGACTTTTTTCATGCAAATCTATCATTTAACAGGATCGTTGATTAAGCATTACCCGACCATGCCGGGTTTATAGATCAATGCGACACAATGCGCGGCAATGCCTTCTTCCCTTCCCACGAATCCCAAATGCTCGGAAGTGGTCGCTTTGATTGAAATATTTTCTTCTAAGATGCCGGTAACTTCGGCCAGGCAGGTTTTCATGGCCGGAATGTGCGGGTTGAGCTTCGGATTCTGCAATACAATGGTCACATCTACATTCCCGACCTCGTAACCCTTTTCACGAATCATTTCAAGCACTTTGGCGAGCAGTATTTTACTGTCCACCCCTTTCCATTGCGGGTCTTTGTCGGAAAAATGATAGCCTATATTGCGAAGATTGGCCGCGCCCAGGAGTGCGTCGCACATGACGTGGCACACTACATCGGCATCGGAGTGCCCTTTGGCACCGTGTGTGTGGGGGATTAAAATGCCGCCGAGCCAAAAAGGCCGGCCTTCTACTAACTGGTGAACATCGTAGCCCTGGCCTACGCGGAATGGGAACATAATAATGGTACTCGGGGGTGTTATAGGTTGTCTAATTTTCTTTTGATAGCCTCGATACTGTCGTCAAGCCTTTTGGTTTTGCCTCTGTGTTTCGCTAATGCAGCTTCCAGCCGATCAGTATGTTCCTTCGCCAGATCGAACTTTCTCATCATGTATTCGTACAATAGTGAAAGATCGTCCTTCCCGAGCGTGTTTCTCGCATAGTTCTCAATATTGATAGCGTTTTTTCGCGCGATTGTAAACACGTCAAGAAGCGTTCTATGCAACTTGGCGTGTTTCATCTCATAGATTTGCTGTTGACGCTTCGTCCGAGCGGCCAAGGAAGCAACGGATCGGATGTCGTTTGCCATGTTAATGTCGAGCAACCGTATCTTTTTGAGATCATTGTCAATTCTGTCGAGGATAAGATAGATATCTGCCGTCATTTCTTCGAGGTTACTGATTCTTTCGCTGTCTTTCATAAAAGATAGGTTAACAAATATAACAATTCTTTCCTACCTATACGGAAGACGGGTGGATTGGTAACGATATATCGAACAGCAATTTTCAAGCGGTGAAAAAAGTGATTAAAATCGCTTTTTTTGACATTGCAGGGCAACTTTTTACTGACTAGCTTTGGTTACTTTTATGAATCAACACAATTAACAATATCAACTATAAAGACGCATGAAAACCAACATCGGAATATCTGACGAGCATAGCCAGGCCGTTGCCTATCAGTTGAACAAGTTGCTCGCCAACGAGTTTGTGCTTTATACCAAAACACGCAATTACCACTGGAACATCGGGGGGATGAATTTCTTCGAACTACACAAGCTGTTTGAAGGACAATACGAGCAGCTGCAAGTAATCCTGGACGATATCGCTGAGCGTATCCGTGCGATCGGGCACTATTCCGAAGCGCGCCTGGCGGATATTCTCAAACTGACCGACCTGCTCGAACCGGAATATACCACCGAACCGAAAACCCAGCTGCAGAATTTGCTGGACGACCATGAAACGATCATTCGTCTCCTGCGCCCACTGGTGACCGAATTTGCCGATACTTACAAAGACCTGGGATCAAGCGATTACGTGACGGGCCTGCTCAGAGAGCATGAGAAAATGGCCTGGATGCTGCGCGCATTTTTGAAATAGGGTTTTGTAATGAATATAAAAAAGCCGGTCGGATCACTAGGTCCGCCGGCTTTCGTGTGTACAGGTCAATATCGTTATTGCTTATTCACTTGTGTTTCAGTTTTGATCTTTTCGATCTCCTCTTGCTGTGCAACCGATTTGAAATAGAAGTACAAACCGGCGATCAGGAAGATTTTCGACAGAATGAAAACGGCGATGAATGCGGGACGCCACAGTTTATGCACTTTCATGTGCGTGTCGTTGACCTCCACGTCAAGGTATTGTTTCGCATCGACCGGCTCTTCGCTGCCGCTGCGGCCTTTTTTCTCACGGATGCTTCTCAGCAATATAATTTCCCTGACGGCTTCGGGTGGAGGTACAGATCCTTCCGCGAAGTAGCGTTTAATGTCGTATTCGAGATCATTTACGTATTCGGCCATTTCGCTGTCAGCCTGCATCATTTTCGCGACCTGCGCTTGCTCTTCCTCGTTGGCGAGTCCCATTAAATGTGATTCGAGAATACCGCTCTCGATAAATTCCTGTTTGCTCAATGGGTGTAAAGGTTATGCGTTGCGATATGATTTGAAAAACTCGTGAAAAGAGCGAAGTACTTCTTTCTTAGATATGTTCAGTTTGCCTGCGACTTCGTCCGGCGTGTAACCTTGCCTGAATGCGAGATCGAAAATGCTTTGCGGAGAGGCATCTCCCTGTGCATATTCAATTCCTGAAGGTGCCAGGGCGGTCAGTTTGCGTTTGGCTTCCACCGCTTTGGCCCGCGCAAGCTTGATCACGCAAGCGGCAAAGGTAAAGGGATAACTGTTACAAGACTGCAATTGCGGAGAGGAAAATACGCTCACCAGGACTTCCTGGGCCAGGTGTACCTGCGGCAGGATTTGTAATATAATGCCATATGCCATGGCGCCGTATTGATCATACACTTCAAGGGAAGTGAGCGTTTTTGGCTTCGAAAGTGCATGACCGTCGACTCCATTGCCAGCTCGTTCTAATTCATTCATATAGGCAATTAATTGATCGGATATTGGGTCGGGTAAAACGGAGAGCTTTTAGTATGCTGTTGAAATTAGGGAAGTTTTGAACAAGTAGTGTGGGGCGTTGCGGGTAAATTTAATAGAATGCTCCATAAAAAGGTCAGTTGCTTGTAAAAAGTTTGGATTAAAGTTGTCAAACTATTTCAATTGCCGTACCACTTTTTAGTTCGGAAATTCATTTTCTGGAAGGATTGCGGATGGTTAACTTTGCGGGATGAAAGAGAAATTAGCAGTCATTTTTGATATGGACGGTGTGATTGTCCATACCAACCCTTATCACTCCCGCGCATTCCGCGAATTTTTTTCAAAACGAAACCTTTCGCCTACCGAAGAGGAATTTGCCCAACATATGTATGGCAAAAGCAATAGCTACATTTTAAGCCATTTTTTACAGCGCGTAGTGGAAGGCGAAGAGTTGTTGCAAATGGAAGAGGAAAAGGAAGGCCTATTTCGTGAATTGTACGCCCCTTACGTGGAACCGATCAAGGGTATCGTCGAATTTATGCATGATTTGAAAGCGAATGGAGCTGTATTGGGCGTGGGTACCTCTGCCCCGCGGGCCAACCTGGATCTGATCGTAAGCAAAGTGCCCATTCAGGAAATGCTCGGATCCATTCTGGCCAGCGAGGACGTGAAAAAGCATAAGCCCGATCCGGAAGTTTACCTTACTTCGGCGAAAAACCTGGGCGTGGAGCCGGAGCAATGCGTTGTATTTGAGGATTCGTTCTCGGGTGTTTCGGCGGCGCTTAATGCAGGTATGCGTGTGGTAGGCGTATTAAGCTCGCATACCCGCGAGGAATTGCCGCCGTGCAACCTGTATATAAACGATTACAGCGATCTCTCATACGGAAAGATCGCAGCACTCTTTTAAATATTGGATTACTATAAGGTGACGGGATCGTCGACTTTGACATCGAAGGCGCCCGTCAGAACTTTTTCGTTTCGTTTGATTTGAAGGAAAATCCGGTACTGTCCCCCTTTCGGGAAAGCATAGGGAAATGATATGCGTGTGCCGTGTTCCATGCCGGTCATACCGCCTTCGGTGGCATTGTACATGCCCATTTCCTTCATGAGAAATAGCTCCCGGTCAATGGTCGGCATGGCTTTGAGATGGGCTAAATGCCTGTCGATGCTGTCACGGAAAACGTCCGGTTTGGGCCATTTGGCTACATGGGCAGTATCCGAGATACGATTTTCAAACGACTGCTCGGCGGCCATTGAGTACGAGCCGCTCGGGTGCAGGTGGATGTAAACCGAGCCGTCGGAACGCATGATGACCGCATGGCCTAGCATGCCCAGATAGGGTTCGGGAAAACACGGGCTGTTGTCCGGATTGTATATTTCAAAATTCAGCTGATACGGTTTCCCTGCTTCGAGTGCCTTGTCGGGCTTACCTTCCCAAATGGCGTAGGAGCCGTCTTTGAAAACGGTTTTGGTACCTGGTTTCCCGCAAATGACCACGTTTTCGCCCATCGGCACCTTGCCCGGTGTATCGAGCGGATCCGTCATGATATAGGTATCGTCCTCGGATATTGTCTGAGAGGTGTTTTTGACAGACTTAGCCTGGATAACCAAGGTATCGACAATCGTTTCCGCAAACCCGGAGTATTGGACAATATCCGAGTAGACCAGGTACTTGCCCGCAGGTAAATCCGGTAATGCCGCTTCAAATGTCAGGCTATCCTTGCGCTCCGGATGGACGTGTGCAAACGCATCGAGTCCCGGCATACGCACGAGGAACGTGTGCATGATCTTTCCATGATCGGGGATCAGGGTGCTGAGCATGCTCCTTTTCTTCCGGTGGTCCCAGTGGATGGTGTCGATTTTCAATTGAAACACACGTTGCGAATCGGCTTCGATGATGGCCGTTTTTGCAGCCAATGGCTTGTATAGCCATTGTTTATACTCTGAAGCCCAGCTATCCCACCAGCTACTCCCGCCATACAAAATCAACGAGCATACCGCCGTGGCAATGCCCATATTGATCC
Organism: Dyadobacter sp.; assembly: GCF_017744695.1. Lineage (GTDB taxonomy): Bacteria > Bacteroidota > Bacteroidia > Cytophagales > Spirosomataceae > Dyadobacter. The sequence continues at coordinate 1,785,737 of NZ_JAGIAS010000001.1, read as the reverse complement.
ATCTCTTCCGTTTTTGGGCCGGCGTAAGGCTTTGGCCCGGTTTTAAAAGACCGTCGCTCACGCTCGCACCGATGGTCGTGATCATCAGCAGGAAAAGCAGCAACCCGAAAATGCCGAGGCCGATGCCAAGTCCTTTCGGCATATCGCGCTCGGCGGTTGAAACGGCTACAATGGGGATAATTAACTCCGCGTCGCCCTGGATGCCTTCAATGCTGATCTGCGCACTGGACGAGCCAGGCTCCATGAGCCAAACTGATCCCTGGAACTGGCCTTTTTGTCCGGGAACCGGTGTTAGCGGGTCGGCGGTAGGCGCGCCCTTATCGCCGGAATAAAAGTAAATCGGCCGCACAGACACTTTGCGCGCCTCGCCATATTCAATAAAAACCGTAACCTGGGCTGTGCCCGGGATGACATCCGGCGGGGTTACGCTCACAAGCACTTTATACGCGCCGGCTTGCGCCTGCATTTGTACGCCCGCGCTTCCCACGTGCGCATACGAGGCTATGCCAGACAGCAATAGGAGAAAGAGATACAGATATTTTTTCATCGTTGAATCCGGTGCATCCAGTTACCCCACGCCAGTCCGATGCGGGTCGAGATTAATGTTAAAACCAATGCGACGCCCAGCCCTTTGAGCATCTGCGACGTGCCCTCTACCATCCAGGGGCCGAATTTGTAGCGGTATTGCCAGTTGGGGTCATTCCCGAAATACCAGTACTGACTTCCAAAGAACCAGTTGCGGGCATACGGTGATTCCATCAGAAACCCGCCGAAAAACCATTGGACTACAAAAAATACGGCCAGGAATGCGACGCCCAGCAGCACCGTGAGCTTCCATTCGTTCCAATGCGCAAAACGGTAACGGAGTATGTCGATCGCAATAGCCGGAGCAATCAGTAAAAGCGGGAAATGAAAACCCTGGTAATGGGTAATGTGGTTCAGGATCGGTCCGAGTTTCGGCTCGGCAGGGAAGAGCGGAATAATCCACAGCGTACCCAGCATGAGGGCTGTGTAAACACCAGCCACGGCAGTAACGGCCCATTTATGCGAAACGGCCCTACCGACCGCCACTAGTAGAAGCGGAAACGCGGCGCCGGCAAATATGTAAAAGCTGGACCGATGTGTGCGCATTCTGCCCAGTTCTTCGGATATTAATGTAAACCAGATGGTCAGGAGAAATCCTGCTGAAAGGGCAAACAGCCAGAATAGTATCCTGTCCAATGCCTTGGCCTTATCTCTTTCAAAACTGGAAAGTTTCATCTGGTTTTTCACGGCAATGACGCTGATCATCGCCCCAAACTGAATGCCGATAATGCCCAGGATCAATACGGTATGCGGAGGAGATAGGATGGTCACGTCCAGCCCATAGGTATTATGCCACCAATCGTCGAATGGGGCGGAGGTAAGCATTGATAATGCGCCCCAGACACAGAACAGGGAGCCGAGTGAGCTGTAAAAAAAGCCCCAGATTTTGACGCTCGCTGCTTTTTCGAGGTCATTTCCCCAGAATGTCTTTCTCAAAATCTCATAACCCGAAAACAAACCTGCTACCACGGCACCCAGATAAATAACCAGATGCGGCGGCGACAAAAGTCCGTCACGACCAATGCTCATATGCCAGCAAATATCCCAGATGAGCCCGGTAATTACGCAAAAAGATGCGAAAACGGTGGCGAAAATGTAAACGGGGATGCCCGGACTGGCCTGCATGGTCAATGTCCGGGCGCCGGTTGATGGCGGCGGGGCTGCGGTGTCTTGCATATGGCGGAGAGGAAAATGGAGTTACGACTGCAAATTTCGAAAAGGACAACCAGATTCCGTGCTACCCCTATGATAGTTGTTTATTTTAGTGAGGCAAATTTCGTGAACGTTCGTTACACTCAGAAGGGACGCATGGCCTTCACGAAACGCCCTTTGAAATAGGTCGAAAAGAGGTTGTCTTCACGCACGCCGCGGGATGTGGACGCGTGAATGAAGATGATTTCGTCGCGCCCGCGAACGTCCGTGACGATACCCGCATGCGAAACATAACCTTCCTTGCCGGCCTCCGGGACGAAAAATAGCCAGTCGCCTGCTTTAATTTCTTCCACACTGCCCACTTCCTGTCCGAATTCCGATTGCTGCCATGAAATGCGGGGGACTTTTACGCCCATTTCGGAATAAACCTGACAAATGAGGCCGGAGCAATCGATACCTTGTTTGTCGTTGCCGCCGGAGCGGTAAGGCGTACCGGTGTAAGTCCGGGCGATTTGCACCACTTGCGGGATATTCTCAGTATTCGCATCGCCGGGCCGCGCGTATGTCGGGGTGGTGTTGCGCGCGGGTGCCGGTTTTTTGACTGGCGCTTTTGCTACCGGTTTCCGTGCGGGCGGTCTGCGGTCAGACGGTCTGCGGGAAGGTGCAGTGCGGCCTCGCGACGCCGTGCGCGATGATGCATTTCTTTCGGGCGTTGTCCGGAATACTTCGCAGGAAAGCAATGTGGTGATCAGGAAGATGAAAATCGTGCAGGAAAGGGATTGGGAAAGGTACTTCTTCATGCGTAAGCGAAATTGGCCTGATTACTTTTTCAAAAATAATGTAAAAATCGGTTTTGCGCAGGCGGGACGCCTTACGATCTGCTTCGCCAGCGGGACGCTGGTTAATAGCGTGCCCCGACGTGACGTCGGCGCTAACTGCATATTAATGTGTTTACTATTTTAACTGCATTAGGTCTGAAAAATTGTAACAAATATTGTGAGGCCCCCGCTTTGTAAGTAGCTTTGTCCCTGACGTTCATTCCTTTTAAATTAGCATTTGACCCCTGATGAAAATTATTTGTGTAGGCCGGAATTACGCAGAGCATATCGCCGAACTCAACAACCAGACTCCCGATTCCCCGGTTATATTTCTGAAACCTGAAACCGCACAGCTTCGTCCCGGAGAGGATTTTTATTATCCCGAATTTTCAAAAGATGTACATTATGAAGTTGAGCTGGTGGTGAAAGTCAACCGGGCAGGGAAGAACATAGAAGAGAAATTTGCCCATAAATATTACAGTGAAATCGGAATCGGCGTGGACTTTACGGCCCGTGACCTGCAATCCGAGCTGAAAGCGAAAGGGCTGCCTTGGGAGCTCGCCAAAGCATTCAACGGCTCGGCACCGGTGTCGGACTTTGTGCCGGTTTCGGATTTTGCGGACATTCAGGACATCAATTTCAGTCTGGATGTAAACGGCGAGACACGGCAGAACGGCAACTCGTCGATGATGATCTATCGGATCAACTACCTCATCTCATTCGTTTCTAAATATTTCATGCTTAAAACGGGCGACCTCATTTTCACGGGTACACCCAAAGGCGTCGGCCCGGTGCAGATCGGCGACAAGCTGACGGCCTCGATCGAAGGCAAGAAGATGCTCGAGCTGTACGTTAAGTAAACCATACTCGTCATATCACCCGGTCGTAGTGCCGGCTATTCAAGCACTTTTTCATGCGTCATTATTTTCGGGCATTTGTCCGTTCAGGATTGTTTGTATTGGGGTTGGCAGGCTTTGCAGGAGGAGCATTGGCTCAAAAACAATCCTATCCGAAAGGGTATTATCAGTTTCCGATCCGCCCGGGGTTACCTAATTCGCTGGCCGGCGGACTGGGCGATTTGCGCAGTAATCATTTCCACGCTGGCCTGGATATCCGTACGGAACAGCGGGAAGGGCTGCCGGTTTACGCGGCCGCCGAAGGCTATGTTTACAAAGTGGCGGTTCAACGCACGGGTTACGGGAATGTAATCTATTTGCGCCACCCGAATGGACAAACCACCGTTTACGGCCATTTGCTGAAGTTCAGCGACCCGCTGGCAACATGGGTGCGCCAGGAGCAATATAAGAAGCAGACATTTGAAATCGACCTGTTGCCGGAAGCGGGCCAGTTTACATTCAAAAAAGGCGAGGTGATCGCGCTTTCCGGAAACACAGGCGGTTCCGCAGGACCGCATTTGCATTTCGAGGTGCGCGATTCGAAGGATAACTATCTGAACCCGTTGTATTTTGGGTTTAATGAAATCAAAGACGTTACGCCTCCCAGGTTCGTCAATCTGGCGATCAGGCCGATGGATATTAACGGGCGTGTGAACGGGCAGTTCGACCGCAAAGTTTATACGCCGGTCAAATTGAAAGATGGTACCTGGCGTCTGGCTGAGCCGGTTTCCGCCACCGGTATTGTCGGCCTCGACCTCATTGCTTTCGACCAGATGACCGGTACCGGTTTTCGCTATGGTTTGCAATGCATTGAGATCAAAATGGACGGACAGGAAGTGTTTTCATATAATATTGAAGTATTTCCAAACGCTTCTACCCGCGATTATAATAACCTGATCGACTACGAAACTGAGCAGGCGACCGGGCAGCGTTTCCTGAAATGCTACGTGCCGGACGGGAATCAATTCAATTTATATAAAACCAATGCAATCAACGGCAAACTGAATATCGCCGATACGCTCAGCCACGAAGTCAAAGTCCGGATTTCGGATTCTTATGAGAACTTCTCGGAGCTGATATTCACCATTAAAGGAGAACCGCAGAATCCGCCGCTGCCTGCATTTAATACCGAAGTCAACCCGGAATATGTTCAGACCGAAATTCGGGAAAACACGCTGGTGGTGAAAGCGAAATATTACCGCAGCCAGGAGCCGTTTGCGACTTTTTATATTAAAGGAAAACCGGAGAAGAAAGTGCCTAACCTGTACGCAGGCGAATCGGCGGTGTTCCTGACGGATTTGAGAAAAGAAATGCCGGATTCGGTGAAAGTGGGCACTACGACTGTGAAGACTTTCCTGCGCAGTCAGGTGTTGCCGAGCATTGCGTCGTCATTCAAGGACGCGAAATGGTCAGTGGACCTGGATAATACCAGTCTGTTCGATACGCTTTTTTTAATGGGCCAGCGAAATTTTAATGCATTGACCATTAACAATCGCGGAACTGCTTTGAACGATTACATTCACGTAGCATTCACGCCCGAGAAAGCACCAGAGGACAAGTCGCGCACCTATGCGTACCGTTACCTGAACGGGGACTACCGGTTCCTGGGCGGTAAGTGGGATGGCGAGATGATCCGGTTTGATACCCGCGAACTGGGCACGTTCGTGATTCAGGAGGATACAGTTCCGCCCCGGGTGCGCCTGGTGGAGCATAGCAAGCATCGCATACGCGGGTACGTGGGCGATGGTTTGTCGGGGATTGCGAATTTCAAGGCGTTGGTCAACGGAGAATGGGTTTTGCTGAATTATGATTTCAAGAAAGGCTATATCTGGTCGGAGAAAATGGATGACAGTCAGCCATTTGAAGGAGAACTGGTGCTGGAAGTGACGGATAGGGCGGGAAATAGTACTATCTTGCGAACAGAATTGGTTGACCTGGTTGTTAAACCTAAGAAAACCAAAAAACGTAGAAGATAGATTATGGGACTACAAGTCGGTGACCCCGCACCCGCATTTTCAGTAAAAGATCAGGATGGAAATCAAGTTAAGCTGTCGGATTTGAAAGGAGAGAAAGTTGTTTTGTACTTTTACCCCAAAGATAACACACCTACCTGCACCAATCAGGCCTGCAATATCCGCGACAATTACGGAGCGCTCCTGAAAAAAGGTTACAAGGTATTCGGGGTAAGCCCCGACAGCGAAAAATCGCATCAGCGGTTTATCAAAAAACATAACCTCCCATTTCCCTTGCTGGCCGATACGGAGCATCAAATGGTAGAAGCTTACGGCGTCTGGGGAGAAAAAACAATGTTCGGGCGCACCTACATGGGTGTACTCCGCACAACTTTCGTCATCAACAAAAAAGGGATCATTGAGGAGATCATTTCCAAAGTGGAATCATCGAAACACACTGATCAAATTCTTGGAAAAACTGAATAATAATCAGTCATTTTACCATTCCGAATAGCAGGACATTTACGCCGCCTAAATCGTCCCGCTTCGGGTAACCCGATTAAGGACAGTCCAATAGAAAATAAATGAAAATGGAAATTGAACAATTAGAAAAAGTAGCATCCCAGGTTCGCAGGGACATCGTACGAATGGTACATGGTTGTCAGTCGGGACACCCTGGCGGGTCGCTGGGTTGCACCGAATTGTTGGTAGCATTGTATTTTGAGCGCATGAAGCTTAAAGAGCAGGATGGCAATGTTGTATTCGACATGGATGGTAGGGACGAAGACCTTTTCTTCCTTTCGAACGGCCACATTTCCCCGGTATGGTACAGCGTGCTGGCACGCAGAGGGTATTTCCCCGTATCGGAGCTGGCTACTTTCCGCAAGCTGGATTCACGTCTACAGGGACACCCTACCACGCATGAACACCTGGAAGGTATCCGCATCGCGTCAGGCTCTCTGGGCCAGGGATTGTCGGTAGCATTAGGTGCGGCGACAGCGAAGAAATTGAACAACGACAAAGGAATCGTATATGTACTGATGGGCGACGGCGAGCAGCAGGAAGGCCAGGTTTGGGAAGCTGCTACTTTCGCACCGCACCACCAGGTGGACAACCTGATCGCGTTCATTGACCTGAATGGCCAGCAAATCGACGGCCCGACTGTCAAGGTAATGAACAACCGCGACCTGGGTGCCAAATATGAAGCATTCGGATGGGAAGTAATCTCTATCGAAGAAGGGAACGACATGGCGGCCGTGACGAAAGGCCTGTACGAAGCCAAAGGCCGTTTGGGACATGGCAGACCGATTATGGTATTGCTCCACACCGGCATGGGCTATGGCGTCGACTTCATGATGGGCAGCCACAAATGGCACGGTGTAGCGCCTAACGACGAGCAATTGGCGGCGGCACTGGCTCAGCTTGACGAAACTTTGGGAGATTATTAATATCCGGACCAGCGTGGTCATGCACGCGGTTTCATAAAACAGACATTCAAAAATGAAAAAATACACTTTCACTGAGAAGAAAGATACGCGTTCGGGCTTCGGTGCCGGAATGCACGTGCTGGGGCAGCAAAATCCCAACGTTGTAGCGCTTTGCGCCGACCTCGTTGGTTCTTTGAAACTCGAACCGTTTATCAAAGAAAACCCTGAGCGTTTTATCCAATGCGGTATTTCCGAGGCTAACATGATCGGTGTTTCGGCCGGTTTGACCATCGGAGGCAAAATTCCTTTCGCTACTACTTTCGCGAACTTCGCGACTGGCCGTGTGTACGACCAGATCCGTCAGAGCGTAGCCTATTCCAATAAGAACGTGAAAATCTGCGCTTCACACGCAGGTTTGACTTTGGGTGAAGACGGTGCTACCCACCAGATCCTCGAAGATATCGGTATGATGAAAATGCTTCCGGGCATGACCGTTATCAATCCTTGCGATTACAACCAGACCAAAGCGGCTACCATCGCGATCGCTGACTACGAAGGACCAGTTTACCTGCGTTTCGGTCGTCCGGTAATCCCTGTTTTCACCGATGCTGACCAAAAATTCGAAATTGGCAAAGCGTGGATGGTAAATGAAGGTACCGACGTGAGTATCATCGCTACCGGCCATATGGTATGGGAGGCGATCCAGGCTGGTGAGATCCTCGAAGCAGAGGGTATCAATGCGGAGATTATCAATATCCACACCATTAAGCCATTGGATGAAGAAGCGATCCTGAAATCGGTTGAGAAAACAGGTTGCGTGGTAACAGCAGAGGAGCACAACCGCATCGGCGGCCTGGGCGACAGCGTGGCACAGGTGTTGGTGAAGAACAAACTCGTTCCGCAGGAATATGTGGCTGTGAATGACAGCTTCGGAGAAAGCGGCACGCCGGCGCAATTGCTCCAAAAATACGGTTTGGATGCGAAACACATCGTAGAAGCTGCGAAAAGAGCGATTGCAAGAAAATAACATCCTGCATTGTCATCATGCCACAGCGCATCATGACATCCTGCAAAAAATGCATCGCTTTTCCCGTCGACTTAAGTCGACGGAATCGGATTAAAAAGCATGTTGCATTATTGAGTGCCGAATGTCATCAAGACATCTCACAAAAGAATGCATCGCCTTGCCGTCGACTTAAGTCGACGGGAATTGATTAGAGATTAGATTAGATTGATCAAATCTGAATATTGATCAAATCAGATTGATTAATAGATTAGAATCAATTGAGCTCTGAGAATGCAAAAATGCTGTTTTTGCTTCTCAGGGCTCTTTTTATTTGTCCTCCACAAAAAAATAAGCTATTATTGATCGGCGTTGACTTCGGGCCCCGGTACAAATATTGGTCACCCGGATTTCCTGTAAAAAACGATCAGGTTAATACTGATTAAATGTCCGACGAAGAATTACTATCCCTATTTGAAAATCCCGAAACGCGAAGGAACGCTTTCAATCAGCTGGTGCGGAAGTATCAGCAAAAAGTATATTGGCTGGTAAGGAAGATGGTGGTCGATCACGATGATGCCAATGACATTACCCAGGATGTATTTATCAAGGCATGGAGTGCGCTGGAAAATTTCCGGGGCGACGCCAAGCTTTACACGTGGCTGTACCGTATCGCAAGCAACGAAGCCATCAATTTCCTGAATAAAAAGCGACGGAAATATTTTATTCCGATCTACGATGTTGAGAATGAGCTGAGTGAAAAACTGGAAGCCGACCCCGACGTAAGCGGTGACGCCATTCAGCTGAAATTGCAGAAAGCATTATTAAAATTACCAGAAAAGCAGCGTTTGGTATTTAACCTGAAATATTTTGAAGATTTACCCTATGAAGAGATTTCGGAAATCACCGGAACGTCGGTAGGGGCGTTAAAAGCCTCATATCATTGGGCTTCCAAAAAAATTGAGGATTTTTTGAACGAGACAGATTAAACTATTCGCGTTCACTTTGGTCAAACCTTCACAAGACAGGAAATATAAATAATCATGGACAAAAAACGTATACGGCTGGATGATCTGAAGAGGGAAACACCCTTTTCCGTGCCGGAAGGTTATTTTGACAAGCTGCCGCAAATGATCCAGGCCCGGATCCCCGTGGAGCCCGTCCGTAAACCCCTCGTCAGCTGGTCGTGGCAACGTTCCGTCGGATTGGCAGCGGCATCGGCACTGATTCTCGTGCTCGTGTGGGTAACGGTACCGGAACGCCAGGGATCGCTGGGGCAGGAGCCTCTGAGCGACATCAGTAACGCCTCTATCATCAGTTACCTGGAAGACCAGGACATCAGTTATTACGATCTAAGCGAACACAAGGTGGTTCAGAAAGCATTCGAATCGGATTCGACCGTGCTGAATTACCTCGACGGCCTGGAAGACGATATTCTTCGCCAGCAGTTGGAGGAAGTTATGGTTGCCCCGGAGAAGATTTGACCCTAACGAACAATCGAAATGAACTTACAAATTGAATTCAAACGGTATCGGAACACTTTTGCTCTTTTGTTGCTATTCATCGGGGTTGCATCGACGGCAGCCCAGGCCCAGCGCCGTTCCGAGGAAGAAATAAAGAAGATCCAGGACGCCAAAGTAGCGATCATTACCAACCGCCTGAACCTCACGCCGGAGCAATCCACCGGTTTTTGGCCGATGTATAACGAATATTCCCAGAAAAGAAGGGAAATCCACCGGGCACAGCGCAAGATCATCAACGATAAAAAGGCAGAAGGCCAGAACGACGAGGCCGTGCTGGACAACCTGAAAGAAGTACAGGAACTTCGCCAGAAAGAGCTCGATCTGGAAAAAGAATATCAGAACAAGTTTTTAAAGGTTATTACAGCGAACCAGGTGATCGAATTGTACAAAGCCGAACGTACATTCAACGACATGCTGATCCAGCGGTTGAAGCAAAAGAATTAAGTTAGCCTGCTTGTCGACTTATTACAAACAGAAAGGCCCGCTTCCTAGGGAGGCGGGCCTTCTTTATGAAACAGGTTATTGCTAATGAGCTCCCACAGCTTCCACTTCGCCAATACCACGTGTTTCCAGGATGATATTGCGTAGTGGCGCCTGGTGTTTTTTAAAGTCCTGAATGATTTCGAGGACGTCGTAGTCGATATTCATCGATTTGGAACCGTCGATCACCACGGTAGCGCCGTCGGGCAGGTTATCCAGCGTTGCGCTGATGCTTCCTTTGTTGAGGAACGTAACTTCCTCCGAAAGTAAAAGCGTGATCACCTGGCCGTCGCGGTGCTCCTCCTTGATATAATGGTAAGAATGCTTGTGGTTCTTTTTCAGGATAAAATAAATCGCGACCACCATACCTATACCGATGCCTTTGAGCAGGTCGGTGCTGAGGATTGCGATAATGGTTACTGTGAAGGGGATAAACTGTTCCAGGCCCAATTTGTACATTCCTTTGTACAGCTCGAACTTGGATAGTTTGTAACCCACCATCAATAGGATCGCTGCCAAAGATGCAAGCGGGATGTAGTTGAGATATTGCGCAATGAACACCACGGAAACCAGCAAAATAGTACCGTGAATGATCGTACTCAGCTTCGTACGGCCACCTGAGTCGACGTTAGCCGAGCTGCGGACGATTACCTGTGTAACCGGCAAGCCACCGATCAGCCCGGAAGTGATATTTCCCACACCCTGTGCGATCAATTCGCGGTTGGTAGGCGTGTTGCGTTTGAATGGATCGAGACGGTCCGTAGCTTCCACGGAAAGCAGTGTTTCGAGACTGGCAACAATGGCCAGTGTGATCGCTACCGTGTAAATTTCCGGCTTGCTGAATGCAGAGAAGTCAGGTGTTTTGAAAAAACTGAAAAACTCCGAAGCACTCGATGCTACCGGCAACTGTACCATATGCTCGCCCGATAGCGCCCATTGCGGTGCAGCAGCTCCAAAAACCAGGTTGAGGATCACGCCGATGATTACGACGAACAGCGCACCAGGTATATACCGGAACAGCTGGATCCGTTTCATAAACGGCTTGTCGAACAGGATCAGCAATGCCAGCGATACTGCTGAAATGATGATGGCACCGGTGCTGTTGTAACGCAGCGAGTAATACACTTCCGTGAAAGTATTGCGGCCATCTTTTTGCGCAAATGCTTCATCACCCATAAAATCGGCGTCGTAGCCGAATGCGTGCGGTATTTCCTTTAAAATAAGTGTAATACCAATGGCGGCCAGCATTCCCTTGATCACCGAAGAAGGGAAATAGTAGCCGATAATACCGGCTTTCAGAAAACCGGCAATTACCTGCAGAACTCCCGCGAGCACCACCGCCAGCAAAAATGCCTCGAAGCTACCCAGGGTATCGAGCGCATTGAGTACAATCACAACCAGACCCGCTGCCGGACCTGCCACACCCAGGGAGGAGCCGCTCAGGGAGCCTACTACGATTCCACCTACGACACCGGCGATAACCCCCGAAAATAGGAGATCGGAACGCCCGGTCGAGGCCAGCGCGATACCAAGGCATAACGGCAGCGCTACCAGGTATACGACAAGCCCCGCAGGTAAATCGTATTTGATATTGGCGAACAAACTTTTATTATTCAATGACATACGATTGATTCAATAAGGATCAAAAATTGGACTACTCAGAATGCAGTACCGCTGATCAGACAAGCTGCGGTATTTCGAGACGGTATACGTCGTCGGCAAAGTTGCTGGTGTCGATCGTTACGTCCATGTCTTTCAGGATACCGTTGGAGATATCGTAAACCATTCCATGCAACTGCAGCCTTTTGCCATTAGCCCACGCAGTTTGTACGATGGTCGTTTTGGCAAGGTCACGTACTTGCTCCTGAACGTTGATCTCGACGAAGCGATCAGCTCTCGCTTTGACATCCTCAATCGCATTCAATTCCTGCGCGTGCAGGCGGTATACATCCTTGATATGACGCAACCAGTTGTCGATCAGCCCCACCTGCTTGTTGCCCATCGCGGTAATCACCCCGCCGCAGCCGTAATGCCCGCACACGAGGATATGCTCAACGCCGAGTACGTTCACGGAGTAGTCGAGCACGCTGAGCATGCTGATGTCCGTGTGGATCACCATGTTAGCGATATTGCGGTGTACGAAAATGTCGCCTGGTTGCGTACCGGTAAGCTGGTTGGCAGGTACACGGCTGTCGGAGCAGCCGATCCAGAGGAACTTCGGCGACTGTCCTTTTGCCAGATTTGAGAAGAATTCAGGATTTTCCTTCGTTGTTTCTTCCGCCCACTTTTTATTGTTTTCGAATAACTGATTATAAGCCCTTATCATGATTTCTTGATTAGAATAATGGAATGAATAATAGAGGAACATGCGTGTAGGGATGCGGAAATACCGCATCGCGTTACGACGGCAACGAACCCTAGAGAGTTTGGATTAAAGAAATCAGATTAGCTCCGGAGGCGGAGAAAGCAGGTTGCGGTAAATCTCGTTATCGAAATTCGCAGTATAGAAGAATGAGCTTTTGACCGGGATAAGCGTTACAGAACGGTCAAAATGGACGCTATGTGAAATCAGGAGTTGGTCGTCGTTCAGCTTTTCGACCTCTGTTTTTTCCTCGTTGTCGCAGGTTCCTGATTCACAAACCACAGATGCCTTTTCTTTGGCCAGCAACAAGCTGGCAACATCTGTGGCTTTACAGATGAGAAAGGCCGTAAGCAGTATGAGACAAAGTGTTCTGAACACGGGAAAATAGTTTTTTAAGAACCAATTCAACACTCAACGCCACTAAAACGTTCAGTTGGGCACTTTTTAGTGTAACTGGGAAATGAATTTTTTGTTAAATCGCCGGATAGAACGAACAAAAAAAGGGTCGTATTAACAACCCTTATTTATTCGCTTTCCATTGCTTTTCATTGTTCTCCAACCAACGCCCAACCAGGAACGCCGAGCTCAGCAGAACGACATAAAAAGCAATCATAATAACGGTCATCATCATAGTTGTACTCGATTATAATGCAATGTAGAATGAGCAAAAATAGCTAAAAAAAGCCAAATCGGCGCGCCGTCCAACAAAAATTAAAGTACTCCTTTGGTCGACGGCATGAAATCCAACGCTTTAAGGTCGCGTTTCACAGCCATTTTGATCGCCTTGGCGAATGCCTTGAAGATGGATTCGATTTTGTGATGCTCGTTGTCTCCCTCGACTTTGATGTTCAGATTGGAAAGGGAAGTGTCTGAGAATGACTTGAAGAAGTGAAAAAACATCTCCGTCGGCATTTCCCCGATTTTTTCTCTTTTAAATTCTGCATCCCAAACGATCCACGGACGGCCCGAGAAATCGATCGCCACCTGTGCCAACGCTTCGTCCATCGGCAGGAGGAAGCCGTAGCGGCTGATACCCCGTTTGTCGCCGATAGCCTGTCGATAAGCCTCTCCCAATGCGAGGGCAGTGTCTTCAATCGTATGGTGCTCGTCAATATGCAGATCGCCTTCGACATGAATCGTCAAATCAGCGCCTGAATGACGGGCGAGCTGGTCGAGCATGTGATCGAAGAAGCCCAGCCCGGTGTGAATGTCGGATCGGCCGCTGCCGTCGAGATTCAGTTCGACTTTAATCTGGGTTTCCTTAGTATTTCTTTCCACAAAAGCTTTGCGGGAAGGCAATTTCAAATGTTCGTAAATGGCGTCCCAGTCGCTGGTAACCAATGCGGTGGTTTCATTCATCTGGGCGGTAATGCCTTCTGCCGGCATTTCGGGACGGAAAAGAATGGCCTTGGCGCCAAGGTTTACGGCGAGTTGGACATCTGTCAGGCGATCGCCAATCACGTAGCTGTTGGTCAGGTCATATTCATTCGAGAAATAAGCAGTGAGCATTCCGATGCCCGGTTTACGGGTAGGAAGGTTGTCTTCCGGAAAGCTGCGGTCGATATGTACTTCCGCGAAACGGATGTCTTCGCCTTCCAGGGTTTTGATCATTTTATTCTGAGCAGGCCAGAAAGTATCCTCGGGAAACGAGTCAGTGCCGAGGCCGTCCTGGTTGGTTACCATGACCAGCTCGTAATCGGTTTCATCCGCAATTTTGCGCAATGCAGAAATGGCTTTGGGCAGGAATTCGAGCTTTTCCAGGGAATCTACCTGAAAATCGGTAGGGGGCTCAACAATGATCGTACCGTCGCGATCGATAAATAGGACTTTTTTCATTAACGCAGCGCTTATTTTTCCGCAAAGTTCGCAAAGAATGCCTAATTGAAAAGCAGTTGGAGACGAATAATGCCGCGGCCGGGAATTTTGTGCGGTAGGAGAGCGGTTAGGAAATTGTAACTTTGCATTATAATCCCCTATTAAAATGTTTACAGGAATCGTAGAATCAATCGCGGAGGTGGTGCATGTTGAAACGGAAGGAACCAATAAGACCTTCACTTTCAAATCGGCCATTGCCAACGAATTTAAAATAGATCAGAGTGTAAGCCATAACGGCGTTTGCCTTACGGTTGTGGCGACGGACGGCGACGAGTATAAGGTAACGGCCATCGAGGAGACGCTTTTAAAAACTAATCTGGGCGATCTCGCGTCAGGTAGTAAAGTAAATCTAGAACGGTGTATGCCGGCCAATGGTCGTTTCGACGGTCATATTGTGCAGGGGCACGTGGACCAGACCGCTACGTGCACGCAGGTGCAGGAGCGAGACGGGAGTTGGTTATTCGATTTTGAGTACAACGCCTCGACCGGTAATATTACCGTCGAAAAAGGCTCTATTTGCATTAACGGCGTGAGTCTCACCGTTTTCAACTCCGGTGAAAATACATTCAGGGTTGCGATTATCCCCTACACCTATAACTTTACCAATTTCCATTCGTTAAAAGCGGGAGACACGGTGAACCTCGAATTTGATATTCTGGGTAAATACATCAAGAGAATTCTCGGTTCGTATGCGGTTTAGCATATTTGCATCTTGGAATATTACGTTTATTTTTACCCGTTTATAATACCAAAAGCCCATCCAATACATTCATGGCCAAAATAAGTACACAGTCCAGAACTGATCTTTTCATACACATCGGAATCATTGTCTCGCTGCTTTTGGTCCTTTTTCTGGGGTTTTTCTTCGTTTACCTCCCTTTTACAACCAATCACGGTGAAGCCATTACTGTGCCGGATTTGAAAAAGAAGAGTGTGGAGGATCTCGACGACTTTCTCGGCGACCGTGACTTGCGTTATGAGGTCGACTGTACTTTTGTGACCAACGTGCCGCCATTGACGATCATCTCCCAGTATCCATTGCCGGGTTCGAAGGTGAAGGAGGGACGGAAAATCTACGTAACAGTGGTTTCCCGCACCGCGCCGCTGATCAAAATGCCGAAGCTGACAGATATGACGCACCGCAGCGCTCAAATGCTGCTGAAAAGTGTAGGATTGGAAGAAGGGAACATTTCTTACGTTCCGGATATGGCGCAGAATGCGGTTTTGAGGCAAATGTATAATGGTAAGGAAATCCTGCCGGGGCAGCCGATCGCGAAGGGTTCGAAAATCGACCTGGAATTGGGAGAAGGGCTTGGTACCGCGCAGTTTGAAACACCGTCGGTGATTGGAATGCCATTGGATGAAGCAAAAATAGCAATTGTGGGAGCGGGGCTGAAAGTGGGCCAGGTAATGGAAGTGCCGGCCGAAGAAGGCCAGGCGCCGGGCTCGATTGTGCGGCAAAATCCCGACGCGGGTAACAAGGTAAGAATAGGGGACGTAATCGACTTGTGGGTCACGCCGCAGGCGCCTGAATCGACGGATAATGGGAATCAACCGGAGCAGTAAAAAATTCTTCACACACAGGATTTTTATTTGGATTTGTGTACTCGCCATGGTACAAAGCCACGTTGCGCGCGCGCAGTTGCGCATCGTGCCGATCGATCAGGCGAGGTACAGCCATGAAGACGATGAATCATCGGCATCAAATCTCCGCACTCAGGCTTCGCTGAACCTGCCTTTTTTTGACGATTTTTCGACTACCAAAACCCTCGCACCCAATAGCAAATACTGGATGCCAGGCAGCGGGGTTTATATCAATAATACACTCACCAACTCGCACCCGTCGGTTAATGTGGCTACGTTCGACGGATTGAATGCCAAAGGAATTCCCTATAACCTGGTGAACCCCCTGGTGCAGGGATATACCGACACACTTACTTCTCAACCAATTAGCCTTAATGGCAAAGTTACAGGCGATTCCATTTACCTCAGTTTTTACTGGGCTGCAAAAGGCCTGGGCGAATTGCCGGATTCCAGTGATTTCTTACAGGTGGAGTTTTTCAACAAGGCAGGTGAATGGGTGTCTGTCTGGCGGCAGCTGGGGTATGAGGTTGATACGCTGTTTCATCAGCAATTTATTGCCATCAAGGACCCGAATTACCTGCACGATGCATTCCAGTTCCGGTTCAGGTCTTACGGCAGAAGTTCAGGTCCGTATGATACCTGGCATCTGGATTATGTCTATTTGAATTCAAAACGATCGGTGAAACAGCCGTATTTATTCGATGTGGCCATGCGGAAGCCGGTTTCGAATATCCTGAAAAAATACACGGCGATGCCGTTGCGTCAGTATCGTATAAACCCGGCAGCGGCGACTGCGGATTCTGTTAAAACCGATATTGTTAATCATTTCAATAACTTCAACGTCCTCACGAGTACCTATACGCTCACGGACGCGCAGCGCGGGACGGAGTTTGCGCGAAATGTGCAGCGTTCAATCGTTGTGGAATCATTGAAATCACAGGTATTACGGGTCAAAATAGCACCTGTTAATGCAGCCGCTCAGATAGACAGCCTGCATTTGATCAGCAAATTCTTCATCGCTACAACCGATACCATTCCCGGAGCGAACCTCAAAATGAACGATACCATCATCGGGAAGGCTGCATTGACGGATTACTTCGCTTACGACGACGGAAGCGCCGAGTATGGGGTGCAGGTGAATCAGAAACTTGGACGTGTAGCAGTGCAATATGTGCTTGCCAAAGCAGATACGATTGGCGGAGTACGGATGTCGATGGTATCATTCAATAAAGATATTTCGGGACAAGGCTTTACGATCCAGATTTATGGCAGTAAAGGTGGCAAACCCGACCAGGTGATCGCCCAACGGTCGGTTGCGGTGCGCTATCCTGCTGTTCGTGATGGCTTTATCGATTACGCATTCACGACTCCGGTGGCAGTACCGGATACTTTCTATGTGGGCTGGTTGCAGATCAATGACCAGCCGGTGACGGTGGGCTTCGACCGGAATTCGCTTTTGGGAAGGAACACGGTATATTATAACCTGGGGACCGAATGGGCGAAAGAAACAGCCCTGAAAGGCTCGATCATGATTCGGCCGTACCTGGGCAAAAAGGCGCAGGGAATTATCACCGGTAATGAGCCGGCCGATCAAATCAATGCTATTTTTTATCCTAATCCGGCCAGGGGCGAAGTGCGTTGGAATAACAAATCGCTCAAAAAGATTGAAGTTTACAGCACCGGTGGGAACCTGATGCATTCCCTGGTGCCTGCGCACGATCAACAATCAGCGCCTGTTGACCATCTGAGTCAGGGTATTTATATCTTTAAGGCTACGGATGGGAAACGTTCTTTTGTACAAAAAATGTTAATCTCTCAATAGACCCAGTCGTCATAAATTTTTTTAATATGGATATTACCGTTGAAGAATTGAAGGAGCGTCTTGAAAAGGGCGAAGATTTGCACTTTTACGACGTTCGCGAAGAACATGAATACGAAGAGGATAACCTCGGCGCGATATTGATCCCTCTTGGAGAACTGCCCGATCACTTAGATGAACTGGAAGCTCTGAAAGATGAGGAAATCATCATTCATTGCCGTTCAGGGGCTCGCAGTGGTAAAGCTGCGCGTTACCTGGAATCGCAGGGTTTTTCCAATGTACGTAATGTGCTGGGAGGAATTCTGGCGTATCGCGAGCTGGAAGACTAATAGCTGTTCATTTGACGGAGCAGAAGCTCCGTCAAATGGTTTATGGTAGACCTGCCTTTTCCCGCACATATTCCAGGATGAGGTCGTATTCATCCGGCTGAAACCATTCGAAATTCCCCTGGTGCCTGAACCACGTGAGCTGCCGCTTGGCGTAACGGCGTGAGTTCTGTTTTAAAAGCCGCACCATTTCCTTTTCGTCGTACTCCCCGTCCAGATAGCTGTAAACTTCCCTGTATCCCACTGTTTTCAGTGCGTGGTGTTCCCGGTACGCGATTACGCTTTTAGCTTCCTCTACCAGCCCTTCTTGCAGCATTATATCCATCCGTTGGTCTATTCTTTGATAGAGTTGGGCGCGATCGCGATCCAGAGCGATTTTAATGGGCAGAAAAGGCCTTGCACGGGTACTGTTTAATTTAAATTGACTGATGGGCATACCCGAGGTATAAAACACTTCGAGCGCGCGCACAACACGCTGAGGATTGGCCAATTCGGGTGTAGCCGCGAACTCCGGGTCGATCCGACGGATTTCTTCTTGCAGGGGTGAGAGCCCGGCATCATTCAGTTTCTGCATAAGCGACTCACGTAGCCCGGGGAGAGGGGCAGGGAGATCATCGAGGCCTTCCAGCACGGCTTTGACGTAAAAGCCCGAACCGCCAGTCATGATTACAATATCGTGTTGCTGAAAAAGTACTTCGAGCAGGGACAATGCATCGCGCTCGAAATCGCCGGCGCTATATGCTTCGGAAATGGAATGTGAATTGACAAAATGGTGCCTCGCCTGCATCAATTCTTCCGGCGTAGGTTTTGCGGTACCGATGTTCAATTCGCGAAAGAATTGCCGGGAATCGGCGGATATGATTTCAGTACCGAGGTCTTTTGCAAGTTTAATTGACAGTGCGGTTTTTCCTACCGCTGTGGGTCCTGCTACGGTTACCAGATATTTCTGTGGGCTATTTGGCATTGTGCCGTTTTTATTTGAATTTTATTCAGTACAAAAATAGAGATATGGACTCCACTACACTATTTTTTTTGATCATTACCCTCATCGCCGGCGGCTTGGCCGGAGCCTCACTCAACACCTGGTTGCAGGGCAGAAAGTCGAAGAAATATGTATCTACCCAGGAAGCTTCGGTATTGATCGAAAGGATAGAGAAAGTGTTTAAAGTGGTAATGGCCGAAGGCTATTTTACCGAAATATATAATTACCAGAATGATAAAAATATCTGGAACCTCATTAATGACAAAAAGAAGGCCTTGATTATCGCCAAGGCCAAAGTGCTGGTAGGGTATGATTTCGCCAAAATGAAATTCCACCGGCCGGATGGCGAGCGTAAGTTGGTGATTGATTTTTTTCCCGCCCCCGAAATCCTTTCGATTGATACAGACTACAAATTCTACGACATCGAGCAAGGCTGGCTCAACCGCTTTCACAGTGATGATTATACAGCCATCCTGAATGAAGCCAAGCAAACGATGAACGACAAGGCTATGGAAAGCGATTTGCCGCGTATTGCAGGTAATCAGGTACAGCTCATGATCTTCCAGTTGGCCGCTTCCATGAACTGGTCGGTTGAAATGAAGCTTCCGGATGGTAATGTGGCTATGCTGCGTGAGTTTACGCATTACCGTACACTGGAAGCACAAATTGATTCTTTGGATACCCGAAAGGAATAGTTAATTTTTTTATATAATTTATGCGTTAAACGCCTCTGTCCTCGTCAGAACGGGGTTTGCCTGCGTATTGACTCATACAGTTTTTTAATTTATCACTTTCTAAACTTTAACAGTTATGCTCAAAAAATTATTACTATTTGCCTCTGTGGTGTTGATGATCGCTATGGTAAGCTGCAAGGGGGACGATGGGGCTGTCGGCCCGGCTGGTGCTACGGGAGCTCAGGGGCCAGCGGGTCCGGCAGGACCTGCGGGTAAGGATGGAAAAGACGGAACGAGTGGTGGCGGCGCATTGATTCTTTCAAGCGGGGCAGTAGTCACTGACACTGCCGCAGATAACAAGGGCGGCTTCATTACCGGTATACCCGACCTTACTCCGGCAGAGGATAGTCTCCTGAGCTCTTCTGTTGTATTGGTTTACCTAAAAGCACAAGGTGTCTACTGGCCAATGCCGGGTGTTGTGAGTTTTGGAGGTGGAAAAGTAAGCTCGTATACTTTTGTACACGCTGTTCAGGAGAAGACTTTCTTCGTTCGGTTGATTCCGACCAATTGGAGTGAGAACCAGAACGATCCTCCACAAAGATCTTTCGAGGATATCCGTGTTGTGATCGTCCCTGGCGAAATATTGACGGGAGGCCGTCTAAGTGCCGAAACTCTCAAAGATTACAACAAGACAATCGCTGCGCTGGGTTTGACAGAAGCCCAAGTGAAACTGGCGGGCAAATTGAAATTCAACCTGAAAAGGAAGTAATAAATTCGACAGGTTAACGAGTTAAGAACTTGAATGCTTACGACGAAGGTCAGTAATACGGATTCAACCGTCTTACTGGCCTTTTTAATGCCTTGTTTCATCATCCTGACCTTGCGTAAGAGTGTAACGCGTTGAGGGGAGAATCCAGCGCCGCTCATAATGATACCAGAATTGCCTGTAAACAGAAAGAGCTTCCAATTGGAAGCTCTTTTGCATTTTGATAGCTGTATTTCCTAGTATTCCCAAAGACCGTGTTCCAGTTCCATGAGCTCCTGTTCGTAGTTCAGGGATTTGATAAGAGCCTCTTTTTCTCCATTATAGATGTCGAGGAATGCCTTATCGTTGGCGTTAGAGAACTTGGTGATCCGGCCATAGAACAGGCGCAGATCGAAAGCGTCTGCGAGGTTCTTGTTTTGGGCGGTATTGTGGGTGTTATACCAGATATACTTCTTAGGATCGCTTCTGAAAAGTCTTTCAACATCTTTCCAGCGGAATGAAGCAACCGGCAATTCAAGCCCTGTTGCGGTTTGATCAGCAGGAAGCACGATTGTCAGCGTTTGGATATCGGTGTACAAACGTGAACGTTTCTTGTCGAAAATCCAGTCCTCCTTCACTTCCAGTATGCTCAGCTGATCAGGGAAATATTCTTCTTCTGATGCGGCAACTTGCTGAGTTTCGAAGGATGTGCTATCCGGCTTGGGAGCTTCCACTTTGGGTTCTTCTTTGGCAACCTCAGTTTTAGCACCTTTTTTGGATGACTTTTTCTTCGGAGGGCCCCAACCGTCGTCTACTGGTTCAGCTTCTTTTTTGGTATCCTTTTTCGCACCCCATCCATCATCCGTATTAGCGGTTTGTTTGCTGGGGTCTGTTTTGGCTTTTGAATCCCAACCATCTGCTTTGGCCGGTTCTCCGAAACCTGCCGCAATTTCTTCGGCAGAAAGACCTGCTGTCTGGTTAGGGATCAGGATGCGTTTATGAAGGTCGTCACCACCGATTTTGGTCGCGCAGGAGTCGTTTGTATAAGCATCGATCAAACCTGCTTTTGCTGCGTCCAACAAGTAACGTGTGATCTCATTGTTTTTAGAGAACATGGAAATGTTCTGCTTTTCTTTCAAATCGACCCGTCTCCAGAGCGTTCTTTTCATCATCACGTCGCCGTCGGCAATGGGGCGTGACGAGAACTGATTCGCAGTCGAATCCTCTTTCTCCTGCGCAAATGCGGCAGTACTTGCAAGAGACAGCGACAGCAAAGACCATGCAATCGTTTTTCCGTTCATTCTTCTCATATCATACATAAAGTTGTATTGTCCAATCAACGACTAAAAGCGGTGGATTAGTATAGCGGTACAGTACGAGTTTGGTTACCCATTTCAACCTCGCTCACAGCACCTTTAAAGTTCTGACGTTCTACTTTCAGGATCGAAATCACATAACGGTCACCAGGCTGTGCTTGGGATGCTAGAGAGGAAATAGAACCGCCTCCGCCATTCAATGTCACACCATTAATTCTTCTTGCGCCACGGGCCAGAGAGATCTCAACTTGTGATACACGGAATTTGGCATCCTCAGGTGAGAAATTTTTGAAGCTCTCGTCGGGAACGGCAATCACCTGTATACTTCTGGTACCGGAAGCAGGAGCACCACGACGTTCGTCGAATGCGGTACCGTTGACACGTATTTCCAAAGAAGGTTTAGGAACTCGGTTTACGCGGAAAGGTTCAGAACCCAATACGTTACCAGCATTGCTTACCGTGATATTCAGGCTCGCTTTATTAGGAACGATGGTGAATTTACCCTTTTGACCGCTGTTAATGATCTCGCCACCGTCAGTTGAAAAGCTGGGAGCCCAAAGAGGCCCGAGCGCTGGGCTTTGGATGCTCAACTTGTTGGCACAGCCAAAATACAATGGAGGCAACGTTCCTGTTTCGATCTGGTAGGAAGGCTTCACTACGAAGTATTCCTGGGTCATTGTGTAAGTAGTGTCTTTACCGGATGGGGTAGGGATAGTGATTTGTCCGCGAAGTTCTCTTTTGGCAAGGCCTTCTGCATTGTAACCGCCGCCCTGTGCCGTAAATTCGATCAGACCAACACCATTTTCTACTTTAACAGGTGATCCATTCAGGCTCATACGAGGGGTGATACCAGACGCAGAAGCTGCAATGAACATTTGGCCTTTGAATTTGGTACCTGCTACAACCGTTTTCGCGTCAGCACTTACCATCGCCAATACACGGTCAAATTTGATATCCGCAGCACCCACTTTGCTGGCAAGGTAGTTCAACACCTCGCCTTCCATGCGACGGATGTCGGTTTGTTTCTGGCTCAATACGGCCAATGCAGCAGCAACCGGGGTTGATTCGAAGTTCAGCTCTGCAAAGTCTTTGTTGCGCTGATCTTTGTTGTTTTTGGCAACAGGATCCTCACGACCGTCAAGGGCAAGTGCCTGGAATTTATTAGGTGATACTTTGTTCAACTCGGCGGTGAATGCATTCAATCTTTGCTTCAATGCATATGCCTTGCCATTCTTGCGGACACCGATCATCAGTTCGGCCACTTTTGTTTCTTCCTGAGGATTCTTGATAGCACCCTCTTCGTTGAAACCTGCACCTGCACCTTTGATGATTTCTTCTTTCAATGCGTTCAGCTCGTTGGTCATGTCCGAAGACAGCTTCCGAACCTGTTCTGCTTCTTTGATAACGGCCACGTCGGCTGCCCTGTTCCCCGACTTTTCAACTGCCGCCTTGATTTTTAATACCGTTTCCTGATTGATCTTGTTAGCTGCTCCGGAGGATAGTTCCAAAGAATTGTTCAGTAGGATGAATTTTTCGATGATAGCTGAACTTACCTGCAATGCGAGCATCGCCGTAAGCACCAGATACATCATTCCAATCATCTTTTGACGGGGTGTTTCTTTTCCACCTGCCATATTGTTGTGTAATCAGTTTCAGTGATCGAATTATTTAACTAACAACAATGACTCTGCAATCCAGATCGGAATTACAGAGTCATCGCCTGAGCGCTGTTACGCATTGCCGCCACGCATTGCGGTCAGCATGTTTCCGTAAATGCCGTTCAATGAAGAGATATTGTTGGTCAGTCTCGCCATTTCGCTCTTGAACACCTGTGATTCCTTCGTAGCGTCAGCCATGTTCTCCATAGCGGCTGTCAGGTTACCGTAGAAAGCATTCATGGCTTTCAGGTGTTTGGTAGTGTCTTGCAATTCCAGTTCGTATACCGCGTTCAATGCACCCATGTTTTTGGTGATCAGCTGGAACTGGTCGCGGTAAGACTGCGCATCTTTGGTAGCGTCAGCCATCGACGACATTGCGTTGATCGCAACGCCGTAAGACTTGTTCATGTCGCTGATAGCGGTTGAAGCAGTCTTTACATTTTTAGCATAGTCGTTTGTCGCAACGGTAGCATCCGTAAGGTCGGCGATTTTACCCACTGTTTCAGACAGGTTTTTGAAACCTTTGCCGAGGCTATCGAAAATTTCAGGAGAGATTTTCGCATTGTCGAGCATATTATCCAGTTTGGCAGTGATATTGCTGCTAGGGGCTGAGCTTCTGGAAATGGCAGGGCCTGAATAATCGTCAGCGAGTTCAGGATACACACGGGTCCAGTCCGGATCCTTGTCAACCGATTGGGTAAGTGTTTGCAATGCATAAAGCAAGAAGATCAGAACCTCGGTTCCAAGACCTGCTGTTAGCATTGGGCCACCTCCGTCCCAGTGCTGGATTTTGAACAAAGCTCCTAAAATTACGACGGCAGCACCCGCACTGTATATTGTTGGTACTAGTTTATCCCAAAAAAAATTAGGTCCGCTACTCTTAGCCATGTGAATTGAAATCGGTTACAGTGAAAAAATTATAGTAAGTAAAGTGTTGGATTGATTCGGTCTGATCGTAAAAAAGAAGCAGAGTAAAAACGCTGCTTCTTTTAGAGTGAAAGTGTTTTCTAGCGACGACGGGCGCGGGCTCCTCCGCGATCGTTTACATTATCCATTACGCAACGGAAGCCGATGAATGCACGGGTCTCCGTTTCAAACTCGTAGGTACGGGTACCGGTTTGCAGGTAGTAAGCGATATCTTTCCAGGAACCGCCTTTTACCACTTTGCGTGGTTCGTTCGGATCGTTGTATTGTGGGTTCATATCCCACACAATCGCAGTTGCATTATCTGTATAGGCGTCTGAGGTCCACTCAGCTACGTTTCCGGCCATATTATACAAGCCGAAGTCGTTGGGATTGTAAGCGTTTGCAGGTCCGGTGTAAGGATATCCGTCGGCATCGTAGTTACCACGCTGTGGTTTGAAGTTCGCCAGGAAGCAACCTTTTGCATTCATGGTGTACGGGTTACCCCATGGATATTTCGCAACGGCACGTCCGCCTCTTGCGGCCCATTCCCATTCAGCCTCTGTCGGCAGACGGAAGCCTGTCGAGTTGAACTGCCCTTCCTTGTTCTGGAAATCATGGAGCAGGTTAGTACGCCATTTTGAGAAGTAAGTTGCAGCGACCCAGCTTACGCCCACCACAGGATAGGTATCAAAGCCAGGGTGCTGATAGTAATATTCTACGAATGGATCTCCGTTCGAATAAGCGAAGTCTTTTTTCCAAACGGTTGTATCAGGATAGTACTTAGCCATGATTTCTTCCTCACCGAGTACGGATACGGAGTCAACCAGCAACGCGTTCACGAATTGACGATACTCGTTGTTCGTGATTTCAGTATCATCCATGAAAAATGAACTGATAGTCACCCGGCGGTTCATGTTGTTCATGGAGGAAGCAATGTCTTCGTCAGCCTGGCCCATCACAAACGAACCTGAGGGGATCACGACCATTCCTGCCGGTGTGGTCTGCTTGAATCCTTTACGGGCCGTAGCAGTGATTTCTCCGTTTTGAATACCGCTTTCTTCTTTTCCTCCCTTGCCAAACTTGCTCTTAAGAAAACCGCAGCTTTGCAAGAGCATCAATGCGGCTACCAGAAGCAGGCTTTTGACTCCATCCCGATAGAACACTTTCACATTCATAGTGGTTTTGTAAATTTTGATAATAAAATGCTAGCCTAAAAACGTCAACGAATGATATCTAGTATACTTGAATTAAAACAAAATGTGTACGTCTGTCAAAATGAGTACCACTGGATTTCAGCGTTGAAATCGTCATGGATCGCTTACTAAATCAGGCGTTTATCGACTTAACGTAAGAATAATGCAATTGGTATGGAAGCCGAACATTTTACAAATATAAATCAAAGTTTCGCAAACTGATTCACACGACTTACCAAGAGGTTTGCAAAAAACGTCGATTTGACATCCAAATCTTGGATTTTTAATAATTTGGTGATAAAATATTAATATATCCAATAGCGTTTGAGCGAATCTGCTAGAAGCGGAATCGCGGTGTACGGATAGGGGCCTTTTTGCCGAATTTAGGCGAAGGCAGGGCATAAGAAAGCATTACCTCGAAAGAAGAAGGCGACTTGGTTTTATTACCGCCTACGACCATGTCATACGCGCCCGAGAGACGTAAAGACTGATCAGCCAGCAGGTAAATACCCCCCATGATGATGAAGTACGTATCTTGTTGCCGGTAAGTACCGCCTATCCAGTAACGTTTGTTATAGGTCAGCGTTGCCCCTCCTTCCACCGACACGGTGTTGATGTCCGACTTCACGAGGACGATCGGCTGGATATCCAGCAAATAGCCGAGTTCCAGATTTACACCTGCATTGAAATATAATGTACGCGGAAGTGGGTTCGTACCGGTTTCGGAACCCAGCTGGTATTTAGGTTTCAGGAAATGGTTTAAGGAGAGACCGGCATAAAATGTCTCGTTTTCATAACGCGCGCCAACGGAGAAATCGGGATTGATTTCCGCAATGGTACCGGTCTGGATCAAAGGATCATCCGGGTCGCGGGCGCGTAGCTTGCCATAGTCGATAGCCTGGCGGAACAGCCCTGCGCTAACGCCTACGCCTAATTTACCGTTACCAAGCGGCAGATGATACGCGGCCGTAAGTTTGAAATCCTGGTCCGTTCTGGGGCCGCTTTTATCGTTCAATGCATAGAAACCGATCCCGAAATTTTTGACCGGCATGCTGAATGAGAAAAGCTGGGTGGAAAGCGCGCCGCCTGCGTCGTCGATGTTAGTTCCCTGATAACCTGCATATTGTGTCCGGTGGGTGAGCTGGAATTTGGTCAGCCCGTCGGCGCCCGCCGCAGCAGGGTTCAGATAAAGCTGGTTCAGTGAGAACAAACTGAACTGCGCGTCTTTTTGGGCAATGGCACAGAGCGGTAGGAAAAGCAATAATGCAAAGGGCCGGATATATCTGGTACTTCGAAGAGTAAAGGTCAAAGTCATGCCGCAGGAATAGATTTAAGGATCACGCTGATATGCTTTCGGATTTAGATTGATAACGCATATTGCTTAAAAAAATTGATATATACATGAAAAAGCCCCGGATTTTTTCCGGGGCTTTTAGCGCTTTTTTGTAAAGCTTTTTATACGTTGTTCGCTTTGCGGATGTACAGGTCGAGTGCGCCCGTCATCGAGGGAGCATTGGGGAGCGGGGCCTGGATGTCCAGGAAGAGCCCGGCGTCTTCGACAGCCTTCGCTGTGGTAGGACCGAATGCCGCAATGCGGGTGTTGTTCTGCTTGAAATCCGGGAAGTTGTCGAAAAGCGACTTGATCCCCGACGGGCTGAAAAATGCGATGATATCGTAGTATACATCTTCCAGATCGGACAGGTCAGACGAAACTGTCTGGTACATGGTCGCTTCTGTGAAGTGGAATTCCTCGGTATCCGCAAATTCAGGAATGTCGTTCTTTCTGACGTCCGAGCAAGGGTAGAGGAACTTCTCTTTTTTATGTTTGCGCATAAGCTCGATTAACTCGGCAGCCGTTTTGGTGCCTGTGAAAATCTTTCTCTTGCGAATCACGATGTACTTCTGAAGATAATTGGCAGTCTGCTCCGAAATACAGAAATACTTCATCGTAGCTGGTACTTCAACCCGGCCCTCGTTGCAAATGCGGAAGAAATGGTCGATAGCGTTCCGGCTTGTGAAAATAACAGCCGTGTGGTCCAGGATGTTAACTTTTTGCCTGCGAAAGTCTTTGTAGGAAACCCCGTCGACCTGAATGAACGGCCGGAAGTCAACCTTGATATTATACTTTCTGGCTAATTCGTAATAAGGTGAATTCTCGTCTGCTGGTCGGGATTGACTTACCAAAAGACTGGTTACTTTTTTAAGCCTGTCCTGATCAAAATTGATGGTATCACTCATGTATAATCCTCATTAGTTTATTCCCAACTCATGTTTCCTGACTACAAAGCAAACTTCATACTCACAATGAGCGGGATTATTTCGATGACACAAAGGTAAGAAAATAAATAGAGATTAATCAACGAGCCGGCCGGCTTGGCTACAACATATAGCGCGACGAACCGGGCTGCATAGAAAAAAAGGAATGGCAAAAGGATATAAGGCCTGCTAGCTTCCAGCCAGTTGATATGGTTGGAGTACAAGCCGAAAATGGCCAGAAATACGAGCGCATAGAACAAGTACGTCGACTGTACGATTTTGATGAAAATAATGTCGACCTGCTTGTCCAGATTGAGCATATTCCCCGCCAGGACCATAAATATGTACTTTACATAGATCAGCAAAAAGAAGATCACCGACAGGATGCAGAAGTCGCCCAGGATTTGTGCCGTATTTACTTTATCGGAAAGTATCGTGCTGACAGAGAATAGGTTGAGCCGGTTGATCGACAAGTAAATCACCGTGAAACCCATCATCATCGAACTGATCGCGACAAAGAAGATCACCGTGTTGCTGTAAGGCTTGTTGATCTTCGAAAGCTGGTCGCGCGGGTCGTTGTTGAAAAACTCAATGGGATTTATTAAACGGATAAAAGAAAGCGGGTTCAGGTTAAAGATCCACGCATTCAATATCAGGATAATAATCAATGCAATTCCGGCAAATGTGCCGAAAGGCGTGAAGGCAATCGGCTTGATATTGATGAAACCCGACCGTGCCGGCCCGATGGACTCGGAATCGGTTCGCTTTTTCTTGTTGCAGATGATTACCGTTTTGTCGGCAATGCCCGGGCTACCGTACAAGGTCAGCAACAGCTCGTCTTTGTGGTAAAGGCGATAAAGGCTGTCGAGGTTGAGCTCCTGCCATTTGCCAGCTGCAATGCGGTTTTGCAATGCGCCTTCAAGAAACAGATAGCTCTCGTTTTCGGAGTGTACAAGAAGCGAATATCTTCTGTTTTTGACCAGATCAATGTAAAGACTTGCAAAGCGCGTGCCTTCATTGACCCCCTGAGAAAAGGGTACGTAGTTCTTATATTGCTCGTTGTACACAAGCCAGTCGTCCTGGTAGTTATAGACCGGGAAGAACTGACCCGGCGGGTTTACTTTTGCCGCGCCCTGCGCCAGTGAGCCCAACAAGGTTACTGCCGTAAAAAAAGCCCAAAAAACAGCCGAAAATATGGACTTCATTGGTACAAAAAAGGCTGGGTTTCCCCAGCCCTTTGATCAAAGTCAGTTAGCAATGATTATTTCTTTCCAAGTGCGAGAAGCATCGTTTCGCCGATCAATGCAGGTGATTCTGCCACGAAGATGCCCGACTCTTTCATAATTCTGATTTTAGCTTCCGCTGTATCGTCGGCGCCGCCGATGATCGCACCTGCGTGGCCCATACGACGTCCTTTCGGAGCTGTCTGACCCGCGATGAAACCTACAACAGGCTTTTTGTTGCCAGTTGATCTGATGTATGCAGCAGCATCCGCTTCCATGCTTCCGCCGATCTCACCGATCATTACGATCGCCTCAGTCTCGTCGTCGTTCATCAGGAGCTCAACCGCTTCTTTGGTAGTAGTACCGATGATAGGGTCACCGCCGATACCGATTGCCGTAGTTTGGCCCAATCCGGCGCGTGAAAGCTGATCTACCGCTTCATAAGTAAGCGTTCCGGATTTAGAAACCAGACCGATCGTTCCTTTTTTGAAGATGAAGCCAGGCATGATACCTACTTTACATTCTTCGGCAGTAATGATACCAGGGCAGTTAGGGCCGATAAGGCGGCAATTTTTGCCTTTGATATACTCTTTCGCCTGCATCATGTCCTTGGTTGGGATACCTTCGGTAATACAAACGATAACGCCGATACCAGCATCAGCAGCTTCCATGATCGCGTCGGCAGCGAAAGCCGGTGGAACAAAAATGATCGAAACGTCTGCACCGGTAGCGCGTACGGCAAGGTCAACAGTATTAAAAACAGGTCTTTCCAAATGAGAAAGCCCACCTTTGCCAGGCGTAACACCACCTACGACATTCGTACCGTATTCAATCATTTGCTGGGCGTGGAACGAGCCCTCCGAACCGGTAAATCCCTGAACTATAATCTTGGAGTTTTTATTAACTAAAACGCTCATGTTGGTAAATCAGTTTTTTCGGTAAAAGTAGGACGAAAAGCACGAAGTAGCAAAATGTAGGCATAATTTGTAAATTGCTTTTTTGACTACATGATGGCTGTTTATGAACATATTTCTGAATCCGCACATATTTTCTAATCTCGTTTTGGCGATCACCAGTTTATTTGTCTTCTTCCGGTATTTCAGGCAGCAGCCCGTTCTGATCAGGTGGCTTTGGGGCATTTTCTTCGGGAGCATATCGCTTGTCGCTTTTACGGATCTGCTGTTTTACGCCGGTGTCGAAGGCCTGGGAATGGCTCACGAGATATTCGAAGCGGGGGAAATGACGCTTGGAGCGCTGTGCCTGGTGACGGCGTCGTGGTGCCTCATTATGCGGTATGAAAGCGGCTCGTTCCTGTTTTACTCGACGGTTGGGCTGGGCGCATTGCTGTTTTACTGCATTACCTGGTACCGGGTCGAGTATGTGGGGCTGATCATCAAAGCATTTTGCATTCTGGTAACATTGCTGATCTCCTGCGTGGGCCTCGCCAACCGGCAGAAGAGCGCATTATGGACGCTATTCTCGATGATGCTGCTGGCGCTTTCGACGAAGTCGGGGAAGCTGCCGCTGCCGATGGACCCGGTGGATATCAACCACTATATGATGGTGTTATCGGTCATTTGCGTCGGAAGGGCCGTCCGCGACCAGTATAAGATCCTCTTTTAAGTTCAAACAATTGTTAATGCATTGCATTTTTCAGAACGCGTGTCGTAAATTGCACCTGTTAATCTTAACCAACACAAGTTTACTAATACTCAGAATATGAAAAGGACCAAGTATGGCGTAATGCTTCTTGCCTCAGTTTTGGCTTTCGGAGCAGTTACATTGAACCCTGTTTCGGCTAAAACATCTCCTGCAAAAGAAGTAGCAAGCGATGTGAAGCAAGCTAAGACGATCGTGATCAAAGGAAGTGATGCAATGCAGTTCGACCTGAAAGAGATCAAAGTGAAGGCTGGACAAAAAGTGAAACTTACGCTGACTCACTCAGGTAAACTTGCGAAAGCTGCTATGGGACATAACTGGGTTCTGCTGAAACCAGGTACTGATGTAGCTGCATTCGGTTCAAAAGCTGCTGCTGCAAGAGAAACAGATTACATCCCTGCATCAGAAAAAGCGAGCATCCTTGCGCATACCAAACTGGTAGGCGGTGGCGAAAGCGACACTATCGAGTTCACAGCTCCTGCAAAAGGAACTTATACTTACATTTGCAGCTTCCCAGGCCACTACGCGCTGATGAAAGGTAGCTTCATCGTTGAATAAGCGAACCCGAAATTCATATAAAAGGCGTCACGCATTAGTGTGACGCCTTTTCTTTTTTATATCTCGGCGAGTTGCTTCTCGATCAGTTCGATCACCTCCGGGCGGTCCCATTGCGAGGCACCTATTTCCTGCGCGAGGATTTTTCCCTTATATATAATGTACGTCCGCGGGATCGCATTGCCATCGAGCTGGGCAGGGTAGGGGCCAGCATATTGGTAAAACGGCAGATTGTAGCCTTTCCGGGCGATGAACGGATTAACCGTTTCGGCGTCTTCATCGGAGATGATGTAGAATGCGATTTTGCTGTGGTCTTTGTATTTGTTATAAAGCGTCTGTATACCGGGCATTTCCATATTGCAAGGCCCGCACCAGGTGGCCCACACGTTCACGAATGCGATTTTGTTCTCATCCATCGACACTTCCTTGCCCGTCAGGTCGGTGAGCGGCAGGTACACCGACTCCTGCACTGCGGGCGCTTCGCCGATAGGGTTACCTTCCTGTGCCGGAGATTTGAAAAACACAAAATAGACAGCCGCCCCGGCCATTATCAGGAGCAAAATGAGCGACAATTTTTTGGTGGTTGATGACATAACTGGTGTAGTTCTGGTGATTGGATGTGGATATGGACCATTCCAAAAATAGGGCTTTTCTTTTTTTGATGCTGACTCGGAATTTGAATACTTTTATACACTATTTAAAAAACATCGATTTGAGGAAAAGGTTTACATTCATGAGACTTCAATTTACTGGCATTTCATTTCTCCTTGCGCTTACCTTTTATTGCCCTGCCTCCGCCCAACGTTCAGCTGCCGAATATTTCGAAGACGGGAATACCAAAGCCGGTACGGGTGATTTTAATGGTGCGATGCAGGCCTACACCACGGTAATTTCCATGAATCCGGATCACGCGCCAAGCTATTTCAATCGCGGGCTCGCCAAAGCCAACCTCAAAGACTACCGCGGCGCGATGCAGGATTACGACAAGGCCATCGAGTTGAATCCCAAAGAAGCATTGTACTACCAAAGCCGGGGCGTTAGCAAAAGCTTGCAGGAAGATTTCCGCTCGGCGATCGAAGACTATTCCAAATCTATCGAACTAGCCCCGGAAGAGCCCAAAGCTTATTACAACCGCGGCGTGAGTTATGCCAAGTTGAAAAATCACCGGAATGCATTGATCGATCTGGATCATGCACTGGCGCTGAACCCCGATGAACTGGCGGCATTATATGCAAGAGGGAACTGCAAGCAGGATTTGCAGGAGTACGCGGGGAGTCTTGCCGACTTCACGCGGGTGATCGAGCTTAGTCCTAAGCGCACCGGTGCCTATGCAGGCAGAGGGCTGGCCAAACTCGAACTAGGAGATTACCAGGGCGCTGCCGCCGATTTTACCCGTGCCATCGAGCTTAGCCCCAATGAAAGCGAATATTATAGCAACCGGGGGTTTGCCAAGAATAAAATAGACGATTTCCAGGGAGCTATTATCGATTTTGACAAAACCATTCAGCTCGATCCTGAAAACTATAATGCGTATTATGGCCGTGGATTTGCCAAAGGAAAACTGAACGACCCGCGCGGCGCCATTGCGGATCTTTCCAAGGCGATTGAAGTGAAAAATGCCTACACCGGCGATCCCAAGAAGAATGCATTTACGGGAAAGATCAGTAAAGAGAAGCTTGACGAGCTGCGCGACCAGGTTCAGACGCACGTAAAAATCGAAACCCTCACGAACGAGCGCGCGGAGGCATATTACGTGCGCGCGATCGCGAAGTCGAAAGTAGGGGAATTAAAAGGGGCCATGGCCGATCTTACCACTGCGGTGGAGCTCAATCCGACGTATTCGAATGCCTATTTCTCACGGGCTATGATCCGTTCGGCATCGGGTGATCAAATGGGCGCAGTGCTGGATTTTACCAGCTCCATCAAGCTCCGCTCCGATTATCCGGAGGCTTATTATTTGAGAGGTATTGTAAAAAATAGCCTGGGGCAAATCAACGATGGCTGCCTTGACCTGAGCAAAGCGGGCGAGCTGGGGTATCAGCAAGCTTATAAAGTCATTGGGGCATATTGTAACTGAGTTCTTTGAGAAGGAAGGGAGGAAAGGCGATGCCATTATGCTGGTGCAAATCTCTGATTTGTACTTACTATTTGAAGGCCTCCGGCCGGACTATACTGCAAAACGATATTGCGGTATTGCCCGGCCGGAGGCCTTCGAATAGGTAGGTACGAAGGAGGACCTTCGCGCCATTTTTTACGCCATTTTAAGCCTTTTTGAGATTTTCAGCCACTTTATCCCAGTTCACCACATCCCAGAATGCCTTGATATAATCGGGGCGCTTGTTTTGGTAGTGCAGGTAATACGCGTGCTCCCAGACGTCGATACCGAGGATTGGGGTTCCTTTGAAATCGGAAACGTCCATGAGCGGGTTGTCCTGGTTGGGGGTCGAGCCTACGGCGAGTTTTCCGCCTTTGGCTACGAGCCACGCCCAGCCTGAGCCGAAACGGGTCGTTGCAGCTTTTCCAAACTCCTCTTTGAACTTATCGAACGAGCCGAACTGTCCATTGATAGCATCGGCAACTGCGCCGGTTGGCGCTGCGCTTTTTTTAGGTCCCATTACCTCCCAGAAGAAAGTGTGGTTCCAGTGGCCACCGCCGTTGTTGCGGATCGCAGCAGGTGCTTTGCTGATCGACTTGATGATATCTTCGAGGGATTTTTTCTCCCATTCAGTTCCTTTTACAGCGTCGTTGAGATTTTTGACATAAGTCGCATGGTGCTTGCCGTAGTGGATTTCCATCGTCAGTTTGTCGATGCTGGGCTCCAATGCGCCGAAGTCATAAGGAAGTGCGGCTTGTTTGAATGGAGCGGTTTCCGCGAGAATGCTGCCGGACGTTGTGCCAGGCGCACCTGCGAGTGACTGCTCTGCCAATGCGCCGACTGTCAATGCGCTGCCGGCCAGTGTCCGCAAAAAGTCTGTTCTATTCATAAT
Organism: Dyadobacter sp.; assembly: GCF_017744695.1. Lineage (GTDB taxonomy): Bacteria > Bacteroidota > Bacteroidia > Cytophagales > Spirosomataceae > Dyadobacter. The sequence goes on along the minus strand of NZ_JAGIAS010000001.1, from coordinate 1,751,781 downwards.
AGTAAATTAAGTGTTTAGTGTTAATCGTAAGCCACCCGGCTTACAATACTGCGTCCGAGGGTAATCTCATCCGCATATTCCAGGTCTCCGCCAATGGGGATACCTCTTGCGATAGTGCTTATTTTGACTCCTGTGCCCTTCAATTTTTTTTGCAGGTAAAAGGCGGTGGTATCACCTTCCATGGTAGGGCTCAATGCCAATATCACTTCCTGAACCGCCTCGTCATCTTCCTGTTTTTCGATCCTTGACATCAGCGAATCGATTTCCAGGTCGGACGGGCCGATGCCTTCGAGGGGGGAAATAATGCCGCCCAGCACATGGTACAGGCCCCGGTACTGGTTGGTCGATTCGATAGCCAGTACGTCGCGCGTGTCCACTACTACGCAAATCGTCGTTTGATCGCGCTTGTTATTGCTGCAAATATTGCAAAGCACATCGTCGGCGATGTTGTGGCAACGGGTGCAATAGGTGGTTTTAGTGCGCATATTCAGCAGTGCATCGGATAAGGAGCGGGTTTGCTCTTCATCTCTTTTCAGCAAATGCAGTGCCAGGCGCAATGCGGTTTTTTTGCCTATTCCCGGTAGGCGGGAAATTTCGGCGACGGCTTCCTCAATAAGACGTGAGGGGTAGTTCATGAGAAGATGCTGAGTGATGGGTTTGACAGGATATCAAAACCCGTTTGTTGATGCTGGCAGTGCGACAGGGAGTGAGAGGCTCAATGCACCTCAGCTGAAATACCTCTCCGGCATATTTCGTTGCGCATCCCGGCCAACTCTTCAAAAGAACCTTCCTTAACGGAGCATTTGCCTTTGTAATGGATAATGATCGTACATTGTTCGGCTTGCTCGTTGCTATGACCGCAAACCTCGATCAGCGTATCGATCACCCAATCGAAGGTATTCACGTCGTCATTGTAGATTATCAGCTTTTTAATGTCCGTATCTACGGTTTCTTCCAGAATTTCCAGCTCTGTTTCTGTGAGCGCTTGCATAACAACCAAATTTCTGTTTGATTAGCAAATCTAATTAAAAACGGAGATTATCCGAAGCTTTTAAGCGGCTTTTAATCCACTCCTGAATCCCCAAATACCCACTTTAATGAACCCTTATATTTCCCTGCTGATACTGGTAGTCTATTTTGGAATGCTGATCACGGTGTCCATTTTTACTTCCAAAGGCGCGGACACCAATACTTTTTTTACCGCCAACCGGCAGTCGCCGTGGTACCTGGTGGCATTCGGTATGATTGGTACTTCGCTGTCGGGCGTGACGTTCGTATCTGTCCCGGGTGCGGTGGCGAATATCCAGTTTTCCTATTTCCAGGTGGTGATCGGCTATATCCTGGGATATTTCGTGATCGGGACGGTGCTGATGCCGCTCTACTACCGGCTGAACCTGATTTCAATCTATTCCTACCTCGAACAGCGCTTCGGCTTCTGGTCTTACAAAACAGGTTCGGGCTTTTTCCTGCTCTCGCGCACAATAGGCTCCGCGGTGCGTTTGTACGTGGCTGCGCAGGTGTTGCAACTCGCATTGTTCAAGCCGCTGGGCGTTCCGTTTGAAGTGGCGGTAGCGATCACGATATTCCTGATCTGGATCTATACATTTAAAGGAGGGGTTAAAACGATTATTGTCACGGACACACTGCAGACGTTTTTCCTTATTACTGCCGTCGTGCTGACGATCGTGCTGGTTTCCAGTGAGTTGAATCTGAATGGCATTGGGGATATCTGGACCACGGTTCAGAAAAGCGGGTATTCGCAGATCTTCTATTGGGATACCAACGATCCCAAAAACTTCTTCAAACAGTTCTTTGCAGGTGTTTTCATTGCAATCGTTATGACGGGTCTCGACCAGGACCTTATGCAGAAAAACCTGACTTGTAAAAACATTGGAGAGGCGCAGAAGAATATGTTCTGGTTCGTGGTGGTGCTTGTGATTGTGAACTTCCTTTTTCTGTCGCTCGGTGCATTACTTTACGTATATGCAGAGGCGCAAGGCATACCTACGACTCCGAAAACGGACGATTTCTATCCGATGCTCGCATTGAATCACCTGGGGCTGGTAGTCGGGATAACGTTCCTTCTGGGGATTACCGCCGCCACCTACGCCAGCTCCGACTCGGCGCTTACCGCATTGACGACCGCATTCTGTATTGATTTTATGGGCATTGAGAAACGTCCGGAAGAAAAGCGGGCTTCGATCAAATTCTGGGTGCACGTGGGCTTCTCGGTGATATTCTACCTGGTGATCCTGGTATTCAACCGGATGAACAACAAAGAGGTGATTACCGCGGTATTCGACCTCGCAGGTTATACCTATGGTCCGCTGCTGGGTCTGTTCTCCTTTGGGGCTTTCCTGAAACGGCCGGTAAAAGATCGCTTCGTTCCGTTCGTCTGCATTCTCGCGCCGATATTGACCTACATTATCAACGACCACTCCGCCGAATGGTTCAATGGCTACAAGTTTGGATTCGAGCGGCTCATTATCAATGGGTTAATCACTTTTGTCGGTCTGTGGCTCCTGCACGATCGTGCAGGAAAACGCTACGTGCCGCAGGCATAAGCGCGCAGCGTATTTTTGCAGTTATTTTGATATTCAAAAACCCTGGAAACGGTTACACAATTCCGGGGTTTTTTCTTGCATATATTCAAAAAAATCTTAACTTTCTGATAAAATCAGGCGTGTAATTCATGCCACCTGATGGATGTTTCGTTGAAAGATTGAGTTCGGTTATTTATGTAACAAACTAAACTTTTGCAGTATGAAAACACTGTCAGTCATTTTACTAGGCATTGTCCTTTGTGTTTCCTGCAAGGACAAAGCCGCAGAAGAGGAAGCTGCCCGTCAGGCTAACCTCGAAAAGGAAAAACAAGCCATTAAAGCAGTCATAGAGAATGAAACGAAGTCATTTTTCGCCCGGGATTATAATGCCTGGAAATCGAATTATGCGCAAACCGATTATGCCTTTCAGGCTTGGAGTAATGATGACGGTACTTTCGACTCCAACGTAGGTTGGGCGGATATCAACAAACAGGTCGGCAAGTATATTGCCGCTAACCCCGAACCGGTATCCAGTCACCCGATCGTGGAGCGGAAAAATATGCTTTTCAAGTTTTATGACGACGACGTGGCCTATTTGACCTGGGACCAGTTCAATAGCGACAAATCCGAAAAGAACTTCCATCACAGTAAAGAGGTGAGGCTGCTTGAAAAGATCAATGGAGAGTGGAAAATCGTATGCGTATCGGCATTCTGGGATTACCGTCACCCGATACCCGCCAGCAGGCTGCCGATGATCCAGAAAATTGCCAACGAAAGCAGAGGAAAAATTTGACCCGGTGCAATACGCCCGCGTGCCGCCTTAAAGCGTTCGGTTTCAGGCACAAATGTTCGGTTCTGAACAGCCTCCTACCGGACAGGAAGTAGCGGAAAAATTTTTGAAAATAATTGTAAGCTACTCATCATCAGTGTATTAAAAGTAGGATGTGCCATGATTTGGTTCGTTGAAACCAGGTTTGGCACATCCTTTTTTTATTTAAAGTCAACTGTGCGATTGTACAGAGCCAAACTTTAAATACTTATTAGCCATGAAAATCTCCATCACTTCCATCCTGACCAGCGCCTTCGCGCTCACCTTGTCTTTCACATCTTTTGCGGCAGACAAAAAGAAAAACAAAGAAGAAAAAGAAACCGCGGCCGTGGTAGCTTTTGACGCTGCGTTGTACAAAATCGGCGATACCAACAAAGTTCGCCTCTCTGTTGACAAAAATGCTAATGAAAGACTGCGTGTAGTGTTGAAAGACAAAGCCGGTAAAATCTATTACTCCGAAATGTTCAACCAGCGTGATACCAAATATCGCCGCGTGTTTAACCTCGATGAAATGTCCGATGGAACTTACTATTTTGAACTGTCCCACAAGAAGGACAAAAAAGTGAAAGAAGTGAATATCGAAAGCACCAGTTCCAAAATGATCTCGCTGCAATGATGAACGCAGAATCCATAAAAAATCCCGGTCTTTGCAGCAGGCCGGGATTTTTTTATTTCAATGCAATTCTTTTTCAGGGTCCCAGAAGCATTCCTTCCAGTTGACGATCCGGTTGTTTTCTACTTTTACGCCCTCGCTTTCGAGTCGTTCCTGCATGGCAGTGGGCGTTTCAAAAAGCTGACTCGCACTGAGCTCCCCCGCTTTATTCACGACGCGGTGTGCCGGAATGCCCTGTTCATGGTAGCTGCTGCCCATAGCCCATCCGACTATTCTTGCGCCGCGTTTGTTGCCAAGATAAGCGGCGATTGCTCCGTAGGAAGTCGCACGGCCCTTCGGGATTTGCCTCACCACGTCGTAAACGTCATTGAAAAAGTCATTCCCCTTTTTCATGCTCCTTTGCACGGGCTTGTTGTCTCTCGTCGATTTCTTCGGAAAGCTGGCGGTACCAATCCTCTCCGTAAGCGCGGATCAATGGGTCTTTGAGAAATTTGTAAACCGGGACTTTTAATTGCTGACCCAGGCTGCACGCAGGGCTGCATATTTCCCAACGGTCGTAGTTGAGCGCGTGGTACTGCTCGTATTTGGTCACCCTGATCGGGTACAAATGGCAGGAAAGCGGTTTTTTGTAGCTGATCTTACCATCGTTGTACGCCTCTTCGATACCGCATTTAAGAATACCTTTCTGGTCGTAAATGGCGTAGGCGCATTCGCGGCCGTTGATAATGGGCGTCACGTAGTCGCCGTCCCAGTCTTTCGTCCAGGTGCCTTCCGCGGCGATTACTTTTTTACCTGCTTCGGTGAGGTAGGGCTCTACTTCGGGATAGATCTCATCGAGAATCGCGAGTTCATCCTCATCCAGCGGAGCACCGGAATCCCCTTCCACACAACATGCACCTTTGCATTTGTCCAGATTGCAGACAAACTCCTGGTCTTCGATGTCGTCGCTAATGCACGTATTTTCAATGAGAATCATAATGGGAGCAGCTTATTGCTGAGGTATTTTGAGTTTTTGTCCCACCATAACACTGTTTCCGGACATATTGTTTAATTTCTTGATATCATCCACACTGGTATGGTAAGTTTGGGCAATGCGGAAAAGGGTTTCGCCTGGTGCAACGGTGTGTGTTTGGGAGCCCGATGGCTGGCTTACAGCCTCCGATTCGCCACCTTCGCCTCTTTTTACACGCAATTTCTGGCCTGATTTCAGGCGATCCGAATCGCTGAGATTGTTTAATTCGAGAAGCTCTTTAATGGAAATACCGTAAGCTTTTGAAATGCTGTAATAGGTTTGTCCGCTCTGAACCGTGTGGAATTCACTACCTGGTGTAGCGGCAAGTCTGGTTTCTTCCTTGATTTCTTCCGGTGTTCTAAAAGTCGAAGCGGGTGCGGGGCGTTCTACCGCCACTTTGGCCGGGGCCGCTTCTTCGCCCGATTTGGAGACCAGCAATCGTTGGCCGGATACCAGGCGACTTTGCGCAGACCGGTTGTTGATTGTCAGCAATTCGCGTAAAGAGAGGTTGTATTTGCTTGCAATGCCGAAATAGGTGTCACCCGGTTGCACGGTATGGTACGCGGGTGCCGCAGAAGCGGTAGGCGTGCTTTTTTCTTCGCTATTGCTCCAACGGGCAGGCTCCGTTTCTTTCTTTGCCGGCACTTCGGTTTCCCCTTCTGCTGCGCGTTCTGCACGCATGCGTGTGTACACGGAGCCGGACGATGCGGTCGTACGCGTGGTGTTCGGCGTTACCACCTTGCCAGGTGTGTTGGCTTTGCCAGTCGGTTTTTCCTCTTCGGCCGATTTGAATGTACTGTTGGTATCGTCCTGCGTAATGATCACGACGCGATCGTTTGTATTTGCAGCTGCCGGTGACGATGTTCCTGTGCCAGAACTTTTGCCGGACGGCTTATACAGCCCGGCTGCGTTACTCGCCGTTTTTCCAGCCGATGGGGTAGTGGCAGCGGGGATAGCGGCAGGCTCGGTTTCCTTCGCTACGCTGTTTTCGCTTTTCTCGACCAACACCGGCGTATATTTTTTGCGTCCGGATGCATTGCTTGGAATGTTGTTGTTTGATGCCGCTGGCGCTGTGGTTGCGGAGGCAGGTGTTTTTTGCGGAACAACCGTTGTGCTGGCTGCGGCAATGAGCGAGTCCTTTTTAGCAGGCGCGGTTGGTTGCGGCGGTGCGATGATCTCGACTGGTTGTTTGCGTGGGCGTTTTTTGTTCAGGAAAAGCACCTGGCCGGTTTGGATAGGGTAGTTGCGGCTGGTGGTGCGGTTGAATTTCAAAAGGTTTACCAGCCGGATGCCATATTGCTGCGATACGCTCAGCCAGGTATCACCGGGGCGGGCGACGTGCGATGGTGCGCTTGCTTTCTTGTGCTTGCGTGAGAGGTAATATACCTGGCCGGGAACAAGCGGCATATCTGCGAGGAGGTCGTTGTAACGCATGAAACGAGGTGTGCGGATACCTGCCGCCTTGGCCAATGTTTTGGGCTTGTCGCCTACGCGGGCTTCGATACCCGGCAGACCGTTGATTTCGTAAAGTGTGGGTGAATTAGGCTCCTGAAGCTGAACGGCTGATTTTTTCAGCACAGGATAGCCGGTGTCCTCGTAAACCGACGCCACGGCAGTCTGGCGCGGAGGCAATGCAAGCTTTTCGCGAACGGAAGCAACCTGGTCTACCGGTACCGGCAGGGTAATGAGGTACTCGCGGTCGCTAGGGACTTTGTCATCGTTGAGCCATTTATTGTGGCTTTTCAGTTCTCCTGCGGGAACATTCAGCGATTTGGCGATTTCGTCGAGTGACTGTCCTTTACCATAATCGGATTCCATCAAAATGTACGCATTGGGAGACTTGTACCGCTCGATCCCCGATTCCAATGCAATTTTATGTGCAAAAAAGCGGAGCATATACCGGTCCGTTTTGCCGGTGAGTGTCACCTCCCGTGCGTACGCCCAGTTCGCAGGAACCACCTTTTTTACACCGCCCGCACCCTGGTAATAGGAATACAGGGTCGTTACCCAGTTGTTGAACTGTTGGTTGTTCTTTTTCAAATACCATGCAGCTGCGTGCGTGGAGGAGCTGATATTCTTTCTTTCATCCACATCATTATCCACACGCAGGTTCAATTCGCGCGCGGTTTCGGGCTTAAACTGCCAGTAACCTACCGCATTGGAACTGGAAACCACATCCGGACGGAACGAGCTTTCCTGAACAGCCAGATATTTGAAGTCGATGGGCACTTCTTCGTCCATCAGAATACCTTCCACGATCGGGAAATGCATAATCGCACGGTCCATCTTTTCTTCCCAGAACTTTCTGTTCGACATCAGGCTTTTGACGTCTTCCTCGATAATATCCTGCGCACCCCGGTCGAATTTGACGGTGATACCGCCGAAGGAAACGCTGGACGGGATATCCGGGGCCTGCGCAAAAGCTGCATGGGCGGTCAGCAGCAGGACGATAACAAAAGAGATGATGTTGTTAGTGGAAGTTCTGGCCATAAAAAAGGTAAATGGTCGCCTGACTATTGAGTACTATAATTTCTGAAGAATCATCAACCCGTCGCGGATTGGTAGCAGCATGTTGGAAACCCGTGGATCTTCGTGTACCATCCGGTTGAAATCCAGCAATGCCTGCGTGTCTTTGTCTATCTTTTTCAACTGCTGTACGACTTTGCCACTCCAAAGCACATTATCGGCTATCAGGAAGCCCCCTGTGCGGGTTTTGTCGAGACAGAGGTTAAAGTAAGAAGAATAATTGATTTTATCCGCATCAATGAAGACGATGTCGAACGTATCGGTGAGCGTCGGGATAATATCCAGCGCATTCCCGACACGGTAGTCGATCTGGTCCTTGAAGGGCGTCTGGTCGAAATACTTTCGTGTGAAGCTTTCGAGCTCCTCGTTCACATCGATGGTGATGAGCTTTCCGCCGGGGTTGAGGCCTTCGCAAAGGCAAATGCCGGAGTAACCCGTATACGTGCCGATTTCCAGGATACGGTCGGGCCGGATCATCCTGGAAATCATGGAAAGAAACCTTCCCTGCATATGCCCGGAGAGCATACGGGGGCTGAGAACGTTGGCGTGCGTTTCCCTGTTGAGGGATTTCAGCAATGCATTCTCTTCTTCCGTGTGGGCTGCGGAATATTCTTCGATTTCCTCTACCAAAAACTTCATTCGAATATAATATGTGCTAATCCCGGTGCCGCTGCCTGTCAGACATGGGCTACAATGCGTTCAAGATAAGTGCCGTAACCGCTCTTCACAAGGGGCCGGGCGATTTCACGCAATTGTTCTGCATTAATAAAGCCCATACGGTATGCGATCTCCTCAATGCAGCCTACTTTTAAACCCTGACGCTCTTCGATCACCTGAACGAACTGCCCGGCTTGCATAAGCGACTGGAATGTACCCGTATCGAGCCATGCCGTACCGCGGTTGAGGACACCTACTTTCAATTTACCACGTTCGAGATATACCCGATTCACGTCCGTGATTTCGAGTTCGCCGCGCGGGGAAGGAGGGATAGTTTTAGCGATTTCAACCACATCGTTGTCGTAGAAGTACAAGCCAGGAACCGCGTAGTTGGATTTGGGTTCAACGGGTTTCTCTTCAATGGAAATCACGTGATTGGATTTGTCAAACTCTACAACGCCGTAACGCTCCGGATCGTGTACCTGGTAGGCAAAGATCACGCCGCCGTCGGGGTCGTTGTTGGATTGGAGCAGGCTCGAAAGGCCCGATCCGTAGAAAATATTGTCGCCCAGGATCAATGCAACTTTGTCGTCACCGATGAACTCTTCGCCGATGATGAACGCCTGTGCAAGGCCATCCGGGCTCGGTTGTACCGCATAGCTGAATTCGCAGCCGAGGCGGCTTCCGTCGCCGAGCAGCTTTTCGAAATGCGGAAGATCATGCGGGGTCGAAATGATCAGGATTTCACGGATGCCCGCCAGCATCAGGATCGACAACGGGTAATATATCATCGGTTTGTCGTAAACCGGCATGAGCTGCTTGCTTACCGCCAGTGTAAGCGGGTGTAATCTCGTACCGGAACCGCCGGCCAGAATAATGCCTTTCATAAATAGAGTTTCAATTGAGTAAAGAAATGGCCGGATTAACGATCCTGGTACATTTCGTCATAATATTTCTGGTAATTGCCGGAGGTGACGTTGTTCAGCCAGTCCTGGTTGGTCAGGTACCAGTCAACGGTTCTTTCCAGGCCTTCGGCAAACTGCAATGAAGGTTTCCAGCCCAGTTCTTCCGATAATTTGGTGGCATCGATCGCGTAACGCAGGTCATGTCCGGCGCGGTCGGTCACGTAAGTGATCAGGCTGGCGCTTTCGCCCTCGTTGCGGCCCAGTTTGCGGTCCATAATGCTGCAAAGCAGGTGTACGAGGTCGATATTCTTCCATTCGTTGTGACCGCCGATGTTGTAGGTATCGCCGTTGGCGCCGTTATGGAAAATCACATCGATCGCGATCGCGTGATCTTCCACGAACAACCAGTCGCGGATGTTTTCGCCTTTTCCGTAAACAGGAAGTGGTTTTTGCTGAATAATGTTGTGGATCATCAGCGGGATCAGCTTCTCCGGGAAATGGTTCGGACCGTAGTTATTCGAGCAGTTTGAAATAACCACGGGCAGCTTGTAGGTATTATGGTATGCCCTTACAAAATGATCGGACGATGCCTTCGAAGCCGAGTAGGGCGAACGTGGGTCATACTTGGTCGTTTCCACGAAGAATGTACCCGGATCGTGCAGTTCACCGTACACTTCGTCGGTAGACACGTGGTAGAAACGACGGTCGCTAAAATCGTCTTTCCATGCTTTTTTGGCAGCATTCAAAAGATTTACCGTACCTACCACATTCGTCATTACAAAAGACATCGGATCCGTGATCGAACGGTCCACATGGCTTTCCGCAGCAAGGTGTACCACACCGTGGAAATCGTTTTCAGTAAAAAGCTTGTCGATAAACGCCGCGTCGACGATATCGCCTTTCACGAATGTATAATTCGGCGCATTTTCGATGTCGCGCAGGTTTTCCAGGTTACCTGCGTAGGTAAGCGCGTCGAGGTTATATATATGATATTCCGGGTGAAAGTTGACAAACCGGCGAACCACATGTGAGCCGATAAAACCCGCTCCTCCCGTAATCAAGATTTTTTTCATTTTTCAGCTTTTGAGTTTTAGTTGCCAGTTCCATGCATCGCGCAATGCGTCCGCCATGGTTTTCTCGGCACGCCATTTCATTACATTATTTACTTTGTCGGACTGCGCGTAGATTTTCTCGACGTCCCCTTCACGGCGTGGCCCGATGGTGTAGTTGAGTTTTACGCCGTTTACTTCCTCAAAAGTATTAATCAATTGCAAAACGGTATAACCTTCGCCCGTTCCTACATTAAATACATCATAATAGTTAGTATCCGTTTGCGATTCGAGCAGGTCGAGCGCCTTCACGTGCGCTTTCGCGAGATCCACCACGTGGATAAAGTCGCGGATACAGGTGCCGTCCGGCGTATCGTAGTCATTACCGAAAACGGTAAGCGATTTGCGGAGGCCTGCGGCGGTTTGCGTAATGAACGGCACCAGATTGCTGGGAACGCCATTCGGCAGCTCTCCGATGAGCGACGTTTCGTGCGCGCCAATCGGGTTGAAATAGCGAAGCGAAATCGCTTTCAGGCCCGGACGTGAATGCACATGGTCGCGGATAATGTCCTCGGCGATCGCCTTGGTGTTGCCATAGGGCGAATTAGCCGGCAGGCGCGGCGTGCTTTCGGTAACCGGCAGCTTTTCGGGCTGGCCGTATACGGTACACGACGAGGAGAATACAAATTTATCTACATTGAATTCCTTAGCGGCACGAAGCAGTACCATCAGGGAAATGAGGTTATTTTCGTAGTAGTTCAATGGTTTTTCAACCGACTCACCCACAGCCTTGTATGCTGCAAAATGGATCACGCCGTCGAACTTTTCCTTTTCAAACAAAGCCCTTACTTTGTCGGCATCATTGCAATCGATTTCGTAGAATGGAAACTCCCTGCCGGTGATCTTTTTGATTCCTTCTAAAACGTTGAGATTGGAGTTGTACAGGTTGTCGATAATGACCGGTTCAAACCCCGCGTTGTGCAACTCTACAACGGTATGGGAACCGATAAAACCGGCCCCTCCGGTAACGAGAATTTTCATGCGTTATGTGCGGTTTTTATTAAAATTTGGTGGTATAGATGGTCTTCAAAGCGGTTTCTACCCGGCTTTTTTTCCGGGCAAAAGTAGAAAATTTGACGTCCATTAAAAAAAAATGTTTTTATTTATCCGTTGGTTGTAAAACGCAGATTTGAGGAAAATGAACCAGAAAGAAATCAAGGCACTGATATCCTTGCTTGATGATGAAGATCATGAAGTGAGTCAGCATGTTGAAGGGAAGATATTATCGTTGGGAGGGACAGTGATACCTTTTCTGGAGACTGAATGGGAGGAGAGTTTCAATCCGATCGTGCAGCGTAAAATCGAGGAACTGATCCACGAATTGCAGCTCAGCATTATGATCGAACGGTTACAAGCGTGGAAGAACGGCGGCGGGCTCGACCTGCTGGAAGGCATGTGGATCATCGCCACCTACCATTACCCCGATTTGTCGATCGAAAAGTTGAAAACCACCATTGAACAGCTTTACTATGACATCTGGATCCAGTTCCAGGAGGAAATGAATGCGGTGGACCAGGTGAAGCGGATCAACAGCATTTTCTTCGGCGTGATGAATTTCGCGGCCAATACCAAGAACTTTCATTCGCCTACCAACTCGATGATCAACTCGGTGCTCGAAAGCCGCCGCGGTAACCCTATTACCTTATGTGTGATCTATCTGTTGATTGCAAGAAAGCTGGGTATGCCGGTGTACGGCGTGAATCTGCCGAATCTGTTTGTGTTGACCTATAAAAGCGACAAGACCCAGTTCTATATTAATGTATTCAATCGCGGGATTATCTTTTCCAAAACGGACATCGATCACTATATCGCGCAGCTGAATATTAAATCCAAAGACATATTCTACCAACCCTGCACCAATCTCGAAATCGTGCAGCGCGTATTGCGTAACCTGATATTGTCGTACGAAAAGACCAGCGAGCAGGACAAGATCCGGGAAATCGAGAAGATACTGAAATCGACGCTCGACGAACTGCCCGAAGGCTGATATCAGAGCGCGATGGCGAGACAATGGCCGTCGAACCAGCGGATGTAAATGTTGGAAGGGACGATAATGTCTTCGTCGGTAAGGCTTCCCCTCAGGATAATGTCGGCGTCTTCGAATGGGCTGATAAAAATAGAATCCCTGAAACTGATCTTTTTCTTTCCGTAGAGTTTATACAAAGCTTCTTTCGCGCACCAGTACATGCAAAGGCGGTCCATTTCGTCCTGAGCGTGGTTGTACTCGGGCGGGGAAAGGTACTTTTTGGAAGTGCGCTGCAATTTCGGGTCGGTTTTTTCCATATCGATGCCCACGGCGGCAGTCGGGTTAATGGCCACGGCCACGAACTCTGCGGTGTGGGTGATGGAAATGTGCGAATCGTTGTCGATCAGGAATGCCTTGCCGTGCTCGTCCTTGTGAATGCCCACGTAATTAATGCCAAACTGCTCTGCCAGTGTTTTGATCAGCATCCGGCTGGCGAGCCATTCACGTTTTTTTTGCGGATGGGAGATTCTGTCAAGCTCCTGCTGGTTAAAGCCGTTACCCAGAGCATATTGAAGTTCCGCTTCGGTCTCCGTCAGTTTCCAAAGCAGTAATGTGCTGCTATCTTCTATCTTTTCGGAATGAACGAGGGGCATGGTAATACTGTTTGCTACAAAACTATCAAGATGAATATTCGCAAAGTAGATACTTTTTCCGGTCATAGGGACAGTGTTTATACAATTATTTCTGACGGAAGCGATCGCGGGTTTTATTCCGCCGGGGCCGATGGCTTTGTAATCCAATGGGACCTGCAAAAGCCCGATCTCGGAAAACTCGTCGCGCGCGCAGGCACATCCGTATACGCGCTCGCATTGCACGAGCGCAGCGACAAATTATGGATCGGGCAGAATTTTGAAGGTATTCAGCTATTGAATACCCGGGAAAATGCGATTGAAAAAACCTCCAAAATCACGACCTCGGCTATTTTTGATATCCGTTTCGCAGACGACAAGGCGCTCATCGCATTGGGCGACGGCGTGGTGGTCGTAATGGACGTTCCGTCATTTGCTGTTCAGAAGCATATCAAGATTGCGGGCAAGAGTGTTCGCAGTATCGCAGTCAATATCGAAACCAACGAATTCGCGACGGGCGATAGCGATTGCAACGTCCATATCTTCGATCTCGACGGTTTTAAATTAAAAAAGACCATACAAGCACATACAAACTCGGTATTTTCCGTTAAGTATTCACCGGACGGCAAATACCTCTTTACGACCGGACGGGACGCGCACCTGAAAATATGGGACGTCAATGATGCATACGGCATCGTCTCCGACATCCCCGCGCATATGTACGCGATCAACGACATTACATTCAGTCCGGATCGCTCCCTCTTCGCTACTTGCAGTATGGATAAGTCCATAAAATTGTGGGATGCAGCCACATTCAAGCTTAAAAAAATTATCGATCGCGCACGTCATGCGGGGCACGGAACATCGGTGAACAAGCTCCTTTGGACGGGCTTTGAAAATCAACTGATTTCGTGCAGTGACGACCGGATGATATCGGTTTGGGAGGTCGCGTAAGCCAATACTTATAATATGGTAATGTTGGTAAATACTTTGAAAAATGACACATATATCTTTAACTTACACGACCGTTTTTAACTAGGCATCAAAGCATAGAATGCATCATGAAAATATCCGCTATAGAGATACGCAAGCACACTTTTGAAAAGATTTTCAGAGGTTATGACCCGGACGAAGTAGATGCTTTCCTGAACTCTTTGTCTCAGGAATGGGAGCGGTATTCAAGCGAAAACAACTTGCTGAAGATGCAGCTGGACTACGCGGAGAAGGAATTGGCGAAGTTGAAAGATATCGAATCAACGTTATTCAGAACCTTAAAAGCAGCCGAGGATACCAGTAAGTTAATAGAAAAAGAAGCCAACGAAAATGCGGAAAAAAGAATAGAGGAATCACGCGTCGCGGCGAACGATCTGGTAACCGAAGCGGAGCAGCGCACAAGCCAGATTATCAAACAAACGGAGGACAGGCTGGCGAAATTCAAGGAGGACTTTGCACAGGAAGTGAAGATACAGGAACGCGATTTCCGGGCGATCGAAAACTTCCGTGACAACCTGATCGTACAGCTCAGTTCACTGGCCAACAGTGCGCTCGAAACCGTCGAACGTTTCGAGCAGAAATATGACAAAGAATCGGTCCTCAATAAAATGGAGGACATTAAAAAGCATATCGCGGAGATTGAAATTCCGAAGAAGCCACTGTACCAGGCGCCGGTGAGGATTGAACTGGAAGAGAAGCCGGCAGTTCAGCCTGCCGAGCCGGAAGTGGAAGTAGTGTTGCAGGATGATAAACCGGAAGTAGTATTTGAAGTAGCTCAGGAGCAGGAACCGGAGCCTGAACCGGTTTTTGAAGTAGATCCCGAGCTGCCGGAGGCGGTTGAAGTCGAGGATGAAGTGCCGGCGGCAGTTGTTCCCGAAGTGACCCCTGTGGAGGCGGCAGCGCCGGAGCCTGAACCAGCGCCGATTCCCGAGCCGGTGCGCGAAGAACCGGTTGCTTACAACAGGCCAAGACAAACGCAAAAAAGTGCGGCCGACGAAGCCGAAGAGGTGCTGGCGGAAATGCACAGGGTGGCAGAGAAGGCCAGGGATTCTTCGGCGGGCATCAACCGGCCGAGAGAAAGCAGTCAGCCGAAGAAATCAGGCGGCGGTTCATTTTTTGACCAAATCTAATAACCACCATTGGGAACGATCAGTCTCGAAGGACTCGAGTTTTTTGCATACCACGGCTACTACCCCGAAGAACAACGCATCGGAAATAAATATGCTCTGGATATTACCATTACCACGGATTTTTTCCGTGCCGCGCAGCACGACAAGCTGAGTGAAACCGTCAATTACGAAACCATTTACCAGCTCACGGCCAAGGTCATGAAAGAGCCGGCCAAGCTTTTGGAACACATTGGTTTTAATGTAATTGAAAAAATACGGGAGCATTACCCGACGGTCGAGAAGGTGACGGTGAAAGTCTCGAAGTTCAATCCGCCGATAGGAGGGGTTTGCACCCGGGCGGTGATAACGATGGAAGGATAATAAAAGAGGCGGTTTTTGAACCGCCTCTTTTGCTTTGTATCAATATTCGTGAGGAAGCTCAATGTTCACCGCCTCATGCCAAGGCAAACCGTGAATATTCAGCAGTTCCATGAAAGGATCCGGATTCAGCTCTTCCACATTATAAACGCCCGGCTTCATCCATTCGTCGTTCGTCAGCATCAGCATCGCGCCGATCATCGCCGGAACGCCTGTGGTGTAGCTCACGGCCTGTGCACGTACCTCGCGGTAGCATTCAGCATGGTCGCAGTTGTTCCAAACGTAATAGGTTTTCTCTTCACCGTCTTTGATACCCTTGATCTGGCAGCCAATGGACGTCTGGCCTGAGTAATTCTCGCCCAAAGTATCGGGTGCGGGCAGCACTGCTTTCAGGAATTCCAAAGGAACGATATCGATACCGTTGAATTTAATCGGCTTGATGCTCGTCATACCCACATTTTCAAGCACGTTCAGGTGCGTAATGTAAGCCTGGCCGAAAGTCATCCAGAAACGTGCGCGTTTCAGGGTAGGGAAGTTCTTTACCAATGATTCGAGTTCTTCGTGGTATAACACGTAGCTCTCTTTCGGTCCTATGCCCGGGTAATCGATCGGTTTATGGATAGACATCGCAGGGATTTCGACCCACTCGCCGTTTTCCCAATAGCGGCCCGGCTGGGTGATCTCGCGGATGTTGATTTCAGGGTTGAAGTTGGTCGCGAATGCTTTTCCGTGGTCTCCCGCGTTACAGTCGATGATATCCAGGTAATGCATTTCGTCGAACTGGTGCTTGGCGGCGAACGCGGTGAAAACCTGCGTAGCGCCCGGGTCGAAGCCGCAGCCGAGGACAGCCATCAGGCCAGCCTCCTTGAAGCGCTCCTGATATGCCCATTGCCAGCTGTATTCGAATTTCGCAACGTCTTTTGGTTCGTAGTTGGCGGTGTCGAGATAATGCACGCCGGTTTCGAGGCAAGCCTCCATGATCGTCAGATCCTGGTAAGGCAGGGCCACGTTGATAAGCACTTTGGGTTGGAAACGTTTGATGAGCAGTACCGTTTCGGCGACGATATCGGCATCCACCTGTGCGGTCTGGATCTCGACGCCGTGCATTTCCTTGATTTCGGCTGCTATTTTATCACATTTCGCCTTGGTGCGGCTTGCGAGCATTATTTCGGTGAAAACATTGCTGTTCAATGCGCATTTGTGTGCCACAACACTACCGACACCACCTGCGCCAATGATAAGAACCTTGGACATTTTAATAGTTTTAAATTTCCGGCAAAGATAGGACGAGCGGTTAATTTTTCAATTTAAATTTCCGTTAACCACCTTCATTACCTTGCCCTCTCCGTAGTTCAAATAGTACACTTCGCCCTTGATATCCTGTCCGAAAGAAGAAATATTACCCTTTCCTTCCATGATCAGCGTGTTGGATTTGCGGGCATCGCCGTCGAGCTCGAGCGCCCATATGCGCCCGCTGATGTAGTCGCCATAAATGTACTTGCCCGTGAGCGAGGGAATGGCGGTGCCGCGGTACACATAACCGCCGGTAATGGACCGGTCGCCGTCTTTCTGGCTGTAATCGTGTACAGGGTCGATGAGGCCTTGCGCATTGCAATTCGACGACGGGTTATAGCAATCGATTCCTTCTTTAATGCGCCAGCCGTAGTTGCCGCCCTTAGTGATAATGTCGATTTCTTCGCGCTCGTTCTGGCCGACGTCGCCTGCGAAAAGTTTGCCGGTACCGCTGTCAAAGCTGATCCGCCACGGATTGCGGAGGCCGTAGGCATAGATTTCAGGCAAATTTCCGGTTGTTCCGGCCAGGAATGGATTATCGGCTGGGATGCTGTAATTACCCTTCGCGGTTCCATTCACATCCACGCGCAGGATTTTGCCCAAATGGCTTTTCAGGTTCTGCGCATTATTCCGCGGATCGCCGCCACTGCCGCCATCGCCGGTGGCCATGTAGAGATAACCGTCCTTCCCGAATTGTAGCGAGCCGCCATTGTGGTTATCGAATGGCTGGTCGAAAGTAAATAAAACCGCTTCGCTTGCAGGATCCGCTTGTGTCGTGCTGGTGGCTTTGTACCGTGCTATCACCGTTTTAAGCGGCGTGCCGGAAGTGTAATTGACGAAGAAATAGCCGTTGGTTTTAAAATCAGGATGAAATGCGAGTCCTAGTAAACCCCGCTCGCCGCCTGATCTAACTTTGCTCTTGATATCGAGAAAAGTAGAGCTGGAAGAGACATTTTCAACATTGGAAAACACCTTAACGACCCCGCCCTGCTCCACAACGTAAAACCGGCTACTGTCGCCCGGAGCTTGCAGTAGATCAACGGGCTGGCTGAATATGAGCGCGGGGAAAGCATCTTTGGAATCGATGGTATTCTCTGGGAGTTCCGGATCATGCGGTGTTTCCGGATCGTCGGATTTGCAGGCAATAAATGCAAAAGCGATAGCCAACGGAACGAGCGTCAGGCGAAGGATGGCTTTCATGAGGTCGTAGTAGTAAGTTTCTAGAACAACGTCATGAAAGCCTATTTGTTTTTGGAACCGGTTTTAAATCAGGTGTTTCCAAATTACATCGTACACATCTACCGCTTCCAGTTCCGGCTTTTCGGCGGCCTTATCGGTGACGATGATCGGGTAGTATTCTTTGGGAATGTTAATGCCGCCGTGCGAGCCTTTAACCAACGTCGCGTCCAACGGAATAACGTCCATCAAATACCTGAAACCTAGTAGCTTGCGCGCCAGCTTGTAGCCCGCACGCAGTTTGATCAATGGATTTTTAGGATCCATGAACATTTCTACCGGATCGTAACCCGGCTTGCGGTGGATATCCACCAAATGCGCATAATCCGGTGCTTTGGCGTCGTCGAGCCAGTAGTAGTAGGTAAACCAGCTGTCCGGCTTGGCAACGACTACAATATCGCCCGAGCGTTCGTGATCGATGTGGTAATCTTTCTGGGCTGCTTTATCGAGAACAAGGTCGATACCAGGTGTTTTTTTCAAAACCTGCATTACCCGCTCTTTGACCGATGGATCATTGAGATACACATGCGCGATCTGGTGATCGGACACGGCAAATGCTTTGGAAACGCCCGCATCCAGCAGCTCATACCAGCGCTCCACGCGCACGGAAATGAGTCCTTCATTGCGGAGAATGCGATTGACATGGATCGGGTTATTTACCGGATTAATACCATATTCCGAAAGCAGAATGATCTTCGCATGGCGCGCTTCGTAAAATTGGATCAGGTCTTTAACAACCTCATCGATCTCATTCAACTCTTTGCTGATTTTGGAAAAATCCGGCCCGAATTTTTGCAGGCAGTAATCCAGATGCGGCAGATAAATGAGCGTCAGCGTCGGGTTATGCTTTTTTTCCACCGACATGGATGCATCCGCAATCCAGCGCGTGGATTTGATATTCGCATTCGGTCCCCAGAAATTGAAAAGCGGGAATTGACCGAGTTCGGCTTGCAGCTCGTCGCGCAACTCGGGTGGGTAGGTGTAACAATCGGGTGCTTTCACGCCGTCGGCGTGGTATTGTGGGCGCGGCGTTACCGACCAGTCGGCGGTGGAGTACATATTATACCACCAGAACATCTTTGAAACCGTAAAATTAGGGTCCTGTTTTCTTGCATTATCCCAAATTTTATCGCCTTGCACCAGCTTGTTCGATTGTTTCCAGAACTTCACTTCCGAATCTTCACGATCATACCAGCCATTGCCGACGATCCCGTTTTCGGCAGGCCATTTGCCAGTCACATAAGTACTTTGTGAGGTGGTGGTTACCGCTGGCAGGACTGGTTTAATAGGCGTAAGGTGGCGCTTTTTGACATAAGCGGCCAGAAACGGCGTATGCTCGCCGATCAGGTTGGCGCTCAACCCTACTATATCGATAACTACGGTTTTATTCATAATTGAGGACTTTCTTTACCCATTCGAGCTCGCGTACGATGGATTCGCCGATGGGTTTCTGCATATCTTCGGGCAGCACGCCCCAGGTGTAGGTTTCTACTTCGAGGTACGCCGAGAATGGCGATTCTTTCTGCAAAGCCAATGTCTGAACAATATCACCTTGTGTCGAATCCAGCACGCCGTAAGTATTCACAAATAAGGGAACGTGGAAATGCACGCGCCATTCTTCATGGGTATCGTCCCAGTCGGTCAATGCTTCTTTGAGATCGGGATAATGCGTGAAATGGCCATCGTCGTGGCGGGCTACTACCTGGTGGAGGTAAACAGGCTCGTCGAATGTCTCGATAGCTTTCCGCTTAATTTCCCGCTCGCTGGTGTAATTCACTTTCAAAGCCGAGCTCACCTGAATGCGACCGACTTTAATACCATATTCATTCAGTGAGTCGAGGATATCTTCCGGTTTTTCAAAACCCACAGCTGCGTGGCAAATGTCATAGCATAGCTGAATATGCTTTAAAATAAGCGCTTGCGCCGCTTCACCATCGATACCGTATTTTTCTACCAAATAAATGGTGCCCTTAGGAAGCAAAACATTGGTATACCAGGTCACGAAATCCTCCGTATTGTCGAGAATGCCGTCGGGTTCAGGCTCAATGTCTAAATGAAGGAATTGGCCGGTTTCCTTTTCAATGCGGATCAACTCGTCGAGCAACTCGAGGATATGATCGGTCGCTTTCTCGGTGGCTTGCAGCTTGTCGGCTTCGGTTTTCCACCAAAGGCGGTAAGATAGCGGCGGGGTGGAAACGCCTCCGTGCATATCGGCGGGCAGCAATGCGGCCAGAATGTTGAAAAGGCGTTTGGTATAGGCGAGGCGGTCGACGGTGGTCCAGTCGGGCGTGTGCACATCGTCTTTTACGCGGGTATTGTGAAAGCCGCCGTAGGGAAAGCCGTTGATCACAAATACATACACATTCTGCTCCGCGAGCCAGTTTTTGAACTCGGCCAGCACTTCCGGCTTGCTGAGCTCGATGGAAGCTTCATTCGCAACGCGCAAACCAAGGCCGAATGGCTTCCCAGGCGCTAGTTGCTCGCGGATGTAAGGAATGCTCTCACGCAGCGACCGGAAATGGTCGTCCCATTTTTCACCGGGATGGATGTTGCTGCAATAGGTAAGGTGTCCGTAAGGCGTAATCATGCAGGAATGATTTTGGAGCTTTCGAGGTAATCCACCGACTGCGCGATGATGTCGGCATCCAGTTCATGCACTTCCACTCCTTTTCCAATTTTCTCTAAAAGCATGATCGTCAGCCTGCCGCCAAGGTGCTCGCGGAATTCCTGCAAGCCGTTGCGGAGGTTGATTTTATCGTTTTCAGCGAGTTTTGAATGGTACAGTTCAAAACCTACTTTGGTGAGTACATCTATAATACGGTGCAGATCGCTCTCTGCCAGCATGCCTATTTTGTTGGCATACACACAATCCAATGCGATACCGATAGCCACCGCTTCACCGTGACGTACCTGGAAATTCGTCAAAAATTCGAGCTTATGCGCTGCCCAGTGCCCGAAATCCAGCGGGCGTGAGGAGCCGAATTCAAACGGATCACCGCCGGCAATGTGGTCGGTGTGCATTTCCGCGCAGCGATGGATGAGGTAGGCCATAGCTTCCTGATCGCGATTGGCCAATGCGGTTGCATGTTCTTCAATCCATTCGAAGAATGCCTGGTCCTTGATTAACGCCACTTTCACTGCTTCCGCGAGCCCGCCACGCCAGTCGCGGTCGTCGAGCGTGCGCAGGAAGGTTAAGTCATTGAACACGGCCACAGGCGGTGCGAATGTGCCTAGAAAGTTCTTTTTGCCGTGAAAATTAATGCTGTTTTTCACGCCAACCCCCGAGTCGTTTTGCGCGAGCACAGTTGTTGGAATGCGGATCAGCTTGATGCCCCGGTGCGAGACCGCAGCCGCGTAACCCACCAGGTCGAGTACGGCGCCACCACCGATACCTATTACGAATGAATGACGGTCAATCCCGAATACATCGACGGCTTCCACGAGCTTATCGAATTGTGACGGATCGTTTTTGCAAGCCTCGCCGCCTGGTACCGAAATAATTTCGGGTGCGAGCTGGACATGCTTTACATTTTCGACAAAGTAGGAGCGGATCTGATTTTTCAGTTCCGGCTGTGTTTGTTCAAACCCCTCGTCCACGATCACCAGGGCCTTGCGTTGAAAGCCCTGCTCGGTATATTCTTGAAAAAAATCTTTCAGTAACGGGTTCTGGGTGTCAAAAAGGTGTTGGGTGAAGAATACGGCATAGTTGTATTCCACCTGGAAACGTTGTTTTATGGTTTGCATTGAATCAGGCATTACACGCAAAATGGGTATTTACAATTAAAACGTTTGAAAACACGATCCGTTCAAACGCAGCTCAAAATCATTGATATAAAGACTAAAATTAACAGGTTTTCCCCGTCCCGCCATCGTCCAATTTGTTTATTAGATCGAAGCCACCTCCCTTTCTTTCTTCCTCCATCCTCATTCCTCCCTACGCGGGCCACCTTTCTCCCATCATCTAAGTCACCGCAAAAGCCTTTGCCAAATACATAGACAGCGGCAGCAATGCAAGTACAGCAATCGCAATGGGCAGTAACCCAAACGCCGCGCACCAGGAAGCATTCATCACAATCAGGGAGATTACCCCGGCTTTGACAGCCTTTCCGATCAGCGGGCCGATCGGATTCTGCATCGCATTCCAGAGCGGGCGGAAGATGAACCACGCATGTAGCAATACAAATGGAATGGTGAACAAAAGATTACCCTTTCCCTGGGCGATGGTCAGTTGTGCCGCCAGTACCGCGAGGTAAAGAAATGCGGCGATATACAATGTTCGTTTCTTCCCGCCATGTACCTCATCCTGGCTGATCAGCGTGATCGCGCCGATGTACATAATCGGGAAAATGGCGATAAACGCCCAACTCTGAAACGACTCGGGCAATACGCTCATGCCGAGGATGAGGTTCCCGCCCCGGCACATGCCCATTACCAGCGGACCAAAAAAAACGTGGTGTTTGGCAAACCGGTTGTATAAGACGGTCAGCATCGCAACTACAATCGCGATCATCCCGCTTTGTAAATTGAATGCACCCGCCGCAATAATGCCTAATAACAAGAGCGAAATGCCCATGGTAGCTGCCTGGGGCAGCGGTACCTTACCACTGGGAATGGGCCGCTCGGGTCGTTCGACAGCGTCGAGTTTGGCATCGAAAACATCGTTCATCACCACGCCACCACCGTAAAGGCCTAGCGTGGAAGCTACGAGTAATGCAGGTGAAAAATCCGAAAACGTAAACTGCGCGATGGCCATACCAGCCAGGATGTCCGCAATGGCGGTTACCAGGTTGGCTGGGCGCGTCAGCTGCAAATAAGGTTTGAGGCTGCTCACTTTAATTGATCACTAAAAAGTCTTTCACAGGAGCAGGCTGCTGGCCACCTCTTAAAATGCTGTTTCCATGGAATTTCTCCGTCTGATCTACCGCGTAACCCGATTCGAAATCGGTCACGTCGATCTGCCCGCTTTTGCCAAATGCGTCGATGGCATTCTGGTAAGTCACGAGGCGGATTGTCTCGTCGGAGATACCGCGCATTTTCATCAATGCCGCCGTTTTCGGAATTGCCAATGGATCGGAAATGCCCCAGTCGGCTGCGGAGTTGATCATGATGCGTTCCGGGCCGTATTGTTCGACCACTTTCACCATCCTTTCATTACCCATTTTGGTAAAAGGATAAATGGTAAACGCCGCCCAGAAACCCTGGTCGAGTACGCTTTTCACGGTTTCTTCATTGTTATGGTCCACAATCACCCACGACGGGTCGATACCGTGCTCCAATGCAATGGCCATACTGCGCTCGGTACCTTTCTTCTTGTCGCGGTGCGGGGTGTGGATTTGAACCGGCAACTTCGCTTCTTTGGCGAGTTCGAGTTGCAGACGGTAGTATTTCTCTTCCGCGGGCGTCTGGTCGTCGAAACCGATCTCGCCCACGCCCACTACGCCTTCTTTATAAATATATAATGGCAGGATCTCCATTACCTGCTCCGCGAGCGGCTCGTTGTTGGCCTCGCGGGAGTTGAGACCCATGGTGCAGTAGTGTTTAATGCCAAACTGCGAGGAACGGAACCGTTCCCAGCCTACCAGACTGCTGTAATAATCCTTGAATGTCGATAAACCCGTCCGCGGCTGCCCCACCCAGAACGCGGGCTCGATGAGTGCCACGATACCGGCCTGGTTCATCGCCTGGTAGTCGTCCGTCGTGCGGGAAACCATGTGGATATGCGGGTCGAAAAACCGCATTCCTTGGATCAAATCTTTATAATCGTTCCAGGCGATGTCGCGGTGCGCGGGTGCCTGGCTTGCTTCTTCGCTATCTTCGAAATGCGAAGGGTTCGGGGTTATTTCTGTATGATTAGCGCACATAATGTCAATGTTCAAGGTCGGCCCATGTCAATGCGCCGGATTTTACGGATTTTTCCAGATCGGTATATTTTGCCAAAAGGTAGTTGGCCGCCGGCAGCGTCGCTTCACCACAGGCCAATGCAGCAGCCTGGCGATCTTCCTCTTTTTCCGAATCAAATAAATGCTGCATATCTGCCAGAAGCGCCGTATTCAGGTACTTTCCGGTGAGCCGCCACACCTGCGCGGGCACGCTACGCCCGGCTGCCCATCGCTCGTGCGCGAAGTCCGAAAGCGTTACCGCCAATTTCTCATTCGAGCGGTTTTCCAGGCCTTCTATAAAATGAATAGGCTTGTCGTTGAATATCGTTTTAAGTACCAGCTGATTCCAGGCCAGTTCGCTGAAATATTTCTCTGGATAAGGGTTATGTAATGCGATCGCATCGAACACAAAGCCCATATTCGAACGCACTGCATCCGTTGCACGGAACAGCCACTGATCGGGGTACGAAAGCAGCGGCAATGCCGAATACAACGCCACCAACTCGTTCATTTCCGCCGTATCGAAAAGGGTTTCGATGTTTTTGGTATAACCTTCTTTATCGGAAGGATCCAGTTGCGTAAGCAGCCACACGCGGCTAAGTCTCACGAGCGACCATCCATCGACCGAGAAACCGGGGATTTCGAGGTTCAATGCGGCCTTTTCGGCATCGGTGGTGTGGATTATTTTCTTGGGTAGGAATCTGGGAGCTGCCACGAAGGCGGTCATCAGTTCAATGGGAGTAGAGGATCTCTTTTGCTGCAACCATCCGGCCTCAGATGCTGAAGTGTTTGAAGCAATGATCTCCCAAATCTTTTGTTTAATAATATCGGACATAACTGTTGTCTGTGATCCCGTTTACCGGTTCGCACCGTGTAAATCTTTTGAGGGTGTGGGTTATTGGTATAATGCCTGTTTGCCGGTATAAAGTTTCCCGCCGGCTATTTATAACGATACAAAGCTGCTTTTTGGCTCATTTTCGGGCATGAT
This sequence comes from Dyadobacter sp., assembly GCF_017744695.1. Lineage (GTDB taxonomy): Bacteria > Bacteroidota > Bacteroidia > Cytophagales > Spirosomataceae > Dyadobacter. The sequence continues at coordinate 1,727,116 of NZ_JAGIAS010000001.1, read as the reverse complement.
TGATATCAGTTTTAATGAAAAACTAATATCATTTGTAACTGATGGTTAAAAATCAAATTCCAGAATATCCGGGTCGTTGAGCAAGTGATGGGTCAGTTTTTCGTGCTTTCTTTCAGAGCCCTGCAACGTCCAGCTGCCGGTAATATGGGTACCGATGCGGCTCTGTTCGCCACGGAGGATTTTCAGATCATACTCCTTAAACAGGTTCTCGTAAGTTTTCAGGGTCTTTTTCTGGTAAACACACATCAGGCGATAGTTTCGTATCTGGCTTTTCTGACGGATAAGCTTTTGCACGGGCGATAAAATCACCAGCGTCATCCCTGAAATCACGAAGCAACAGATCGTCACCTCATAAAATCCGGCCCCGATACCCATTCCCACAGCAGCCGTCACCCACACGATCGCCGCCGTCGTGATCCCGACCACCCGGTTATTCTCCCTGAAAATGATACCTGCGCCGATAAAGCCGATACCCGTCACGATATTGGCCGCAATGCGCCCCGCATCCGAACTGATTTTAATGGAAAGGATCGTAAAAAGCGTCGACCCCATCGCGATCAATATCAGCGTCCGCAAGCCAGCCGATTTGCTTCGGTACTCGCGCTCCGCGCCGACGATGGCGCCTAGCGCGAAGGATATCAGTAATTTGTAAATGTCTTCGGGAAGGAGTTCCATTCAATGTAAATTGTATTCATAAATAAAGCCGGGCAGAGGTAGAATCTCCCGGCTTTGTATTTTCTAATGTTAGGTTACAGGTTAGGCGGCCGAACGCGTTTCAACCCAGTCTAAGATTATTTCAGCCCGTTGAAAACCGAGCTTTATAACCTCGGCATCTCCGACACCGTCGTACGCCATTACGAGGTGTAGTTGTTCATATACAGATACGAACGTGTGCAATATTTTCTTATCCTGTTGGGCTAGATTGGACTTGTACCAATCCACATCCTTCCGGCCCTTGGTTTTCTTGCCGAAATAATGATCCAACGCAAAAAGAACACCGGAATAAGCGGTATGCCCGGCCATTTTTACATACTTGGAATCCTGATAAAAGCCATCCTCTTTGGCACCTTTTTCGCGCAGAATTTCTTTTGCATTGTTCAGATAGCGCTTGGCTTCGATTACTGCTTCCTGCGCGGAGAGTTCTCCTTTTTTCATAAGTGTATGTTTAAGTTATATGTGTTGAAATGTTGTTACATCCCTGCGGGATTTTCGATTTAATTGGTGTCTTTTTTTGCTACCAATGTTGCGCGCCTAGCGGCACTTTACCCTTTCAGGATCGAATCGCGTTAGCGATGCAATATTGGTAGCAGCTGCCATGAGGCAAAGATGCAAATGCCGTAGGCATGCAACAACAATTATTTCAGGCGGCTTCTGTCCGTGTTTCTACCCAGGCAATGATGCGCTCGGCTTCCCTGAATCCGATTTTCACTATCTCGTCCTGGCCTACGCCGTCGTAAGCCATCACAAGGTGCAACTGTTCACAGGCAGTAGTGAAAGAGTCGAGCATTTTGCGATCCTCTTTCGAGAGGTTTATCCTATACCAATCTACGTCCTTCCGGCCTTTTGCCTTCTTGCCGAAATAGTGGTCCAATGCAAACAGCACTCCGGAATACGCGGTATGGCCGGCCATTTTTACATATTTGGAATCCCGGTAATACCCTTCGTCTTTTGCACCTTTTTCCCGGAGGATTTCCTTTGCATTGTTCAGATAGCGCTTTGCCTCGATTACAGCGTCCTGTGCGGAGAGTTCTTCCTTCTTGGCCATAAGTTAAGTGTATGTGAATAATAAGACTACCCAACAAATTTACAAAGAATCACTTAGCATTCATCCACTCCTCAATCGCCTCAGCCTCTAACGGAATATCCGCCATCAGATCGATGTTCCCATTCTCGGTAATCAGAATGTCATTCTCCAAACGAATGCCCAGCCCTTCTTCCCGAATGTAAATGCCCGGCTCGCAGGTGAACACCATGCCTGCTTCGAAGCGGCGGTATTTGTTGCCTACGTCGTGGATGTCGAGGCCCAGGAAGTGAGAGGTGCCGTGCGGAAAGTACTTTTTATAGGCAGGCCATTCTGGGTCCTGTTTTTCAATGTCCTCTTTGGTAATGAGGCCCAGGCCGATGAGTTCGCTTTCCATAATGCGGCCGATTTCCTGGTGGTATTCGTCCCAGATGTTGCCGGGGACGAGGAGGCTTTTGGCGGCTTTGAAAACGCGTAGTACCGCATCGTACACATCGCGCTGGCGCTTGGTGAAGCGGCCGTTTGCAGGAATGCTGCGGGTGAGGTCGGCGCCATAGTTGGCATATTCGGCGGCAACGTCGAGCAGGAGGACGTCGCCGTCTTTGCAAACCTGGTCGTTTTGAATGTAATGCAGCACGCAGGCATTAGCGCCGGATGCGATAATGGGCTGGTACGAAAAGCCTTTCGAGCGGTTGCGCACAAACTCGTGGAGCAATTCAGCTTCGATTTCGAATTCATGCACACCGGGTTTGACAAATTTCAGTACCCTTTCAAAGCCCTGCTTCGTAATGTCGCAAGCCTTTTGGAGCAAAGCGACTTCTTCCGGTTGCTTCACCGCGCGGAGCTGGTGCATGAGCGGAGCGAGGCGCACTAGGTTGTGTAATGGGTACCGGTTTTTGAAATCAACAATAAACCTCGCGTCTCGCGACTGTACGTACGAGTCGTTACGGGTGTGCTCGTTGGTGTTCAGGTACACATTTTCGGCTTCAAAAACGATGTTGCCGAACACGGTTTCATATTGATGCGTCCAGAATATGCTTTGTATCCCGGTCGCAGCGCGGGCTTGTTCCTTGGTCAGTTTTTCACCCTCCCACACGGCGATGGTTTCGTTGGTCTCGCGGAGGAAAAGCACCTCGCGGAACTTCGGGTCGGGGTGGTCGGGGAAGATGAGCAGGATGGTTTCCTCCTGGTCGACGCCTGTGAGGTAAAACAGATCGCTGTTTTGTTTAAAACCCATTGTGCCGTCCGCATTGGTAGGCATAATATCGTTGGCATTGAGAATTGCGAGTGATTTGGGTTTGAGTAAAGTCGTTAAACGGCGTCTGTTTTCAACGAATAGCTTTTGGTCGATGGGGGAATATCGCATGTCTGTATTTTTTCGGATACGGTAATTTAATTTGTAAAATTACGTTTATCTTGTTCAAAAATTCTAAACATCTGCTCGCGTACGAAATGGTCTCATGACGTGCAAAAGCAGTTTTGAAAGTTACATTATACCAAATTGATTAAGAATACCTAACTAATGCCGTTGATGAGAAGATTGCTTTTGCTTGCGTTTGTATTGGTGCCGTTGGTGTTGTCTGCAAGCCCGAAATATTGGATTTATCTGAAAAACAAAGACCTTGCTGCAAGTCCCGCCGTTTCGGCACTGACGCTGGAAAACCGGCAGAAACTAGGTCTGATACGCTCGGATGAAACTGATTTGCCGGTTAAAAAGGAATACGAAGCAGTATTGCGGCAGCAGTCGGTCAACATTATTAACCGCTCCAAATGGCTGAATGCCGTTTCAGCCAACCTCACGAGCGAGCAGGCGATGAAAGTAAGGGAGCTGGATTTTGTGGCCGACGTGGTTATGATCGATCCGGGTTTCTATATCGCACGCACCCAGCCGATCGAGAAAGCGCAAATGGCGCCGGTAATGTCGCAGGTACAGGCTAATGCATTTTTGAAAGAGAATATCACAGCTAAGGATGTAACGATCGGCGTGATCGATGCTGGCTTCTATGGTGCGGATTCTTCCCTTTCGCTTTCACAGGTTTTTTCCAATAAAAGAATATTAGGCATCCGGGATTATGTAAAGCCCGGCCGCCCGGGCGACCTGCTGTTCAGCACCGCCGAATCGTTCTCCGACATGCACGGTACCGAAGTGCTTGCGGCTATCTCTGGCATTGATTACCAGGATCAGGTGCAGTATGGTATGGCCACCAATGCGAAGTTTTACCTAGCCCGCACGGATTACTCGATGCGCGAATACCGCGGCGAAGAAGATAACTGGATCGCGGCCATGGAATGGATGGATAGCCTCGGGGTGCGTCTTATCAATACTTCATTGGGCTATGCCAAAGGCTTTTCGGATCCAAGAGAGAACTACGAGCCTTCGCAAATGGACGGCAAAACCAGCGCTATCAGCAAAGCCGCGCAGATTGCTTCCGATAAAAAAGGCATTATGATTATCGTTTCGGCCGGTAATGAAGGCGACGATAAGAGTTGGGGGATCGTTTCAGCTCCAGCCGACGCGAAAGGCGTACTTTCGGTAGGGGCTACCAACGGCAAGCTTTGGAACCGCATCGGTTACAGCAGCGTCGGGCCGGAGTTTCTTTCATACGTGAAACCGAATGTCTCGTGTTTCTCTTTATACGGAACATCACTTTCTGCCCCGGTGATTACCGGCTTTGCAGCCTGCTTGCTGCAAGCCAATCCGCAGCTTTCGAACAAAGAACTGATCTCGCTGATCGAGAAATCGTCGCATTTATATCCTTACGGCAATAACTACGTAGGTTATGGCGTACCGCAGGCCTCCCGCGCGCTGGCGCTGGCGAAGGCCCCTTATTTGCCTAACAACTCCAAGTTGGTAACCGCCAAGGGCCGTACTTGTGAGGTAGATGTTACCAGCCAGGAACCAATGGTCGCTATTTACCGCAAGAAAAACGAAAAAGACGTGATCGCGCAGCAAGTAGCGAAGGTTCAGAACGGCAAAGTATCACTCAAACGCCAGAATAACGAGAAATTTACCACCATCGACCTTCGGGATTACGTGGTGGAAGTGGAATGGAACTAGGGCGACCTGCGGAGCCTTGCTTCTTCGAGATCAAGTTCGTGTTCTTTGGTCTTGATGAGCTCGTTGGAGCAAGTTCTTTCCTGCCTTAGTTTCAGGATTTCCTCTCTTTTTACCTCGATGATTTCCAGCAGCATTTTGCGGTATTTCCGCACGTGGCTGACAGACGTGTCATCATCCGAATGCAGCAGCTTGTAGTCAGCCATTTCAATGATCTTTTCATAGCGGTCTTTCAACAGCCTGAATGGCTCGAAATCCTGTATTTCGCCGTCATAATTGGATTTCATATAGTCCAGACTTACCGTGGCCAGGCGCGAATTCATCATCGCATTCTCCTTTTCAAGGCTATCATCGACTTCAATTTTGAGCCATTTGATCAGATAGGGCAGGCTTAGTCCCTGAAATACCAGTGTGAAAAGGATCACTACGAATGTGATAAACAAGAACAGGTCGCGGTGCGGAAATGCCTTACCATTTATCAAAAGCGGAATAGCCAATGCAGATGCCAGCGAAACCACGCCGCGCATCCCGCTCCAGGCCACAATAAATACCGGCTGCCAGCCGGGCCTTACCTCTTTTCTACGGATCGATTTGAAGAGAATACGTGGAATGTAGGTGCTGGGAAAAACCCAGATAATGCGGATCAGAATCGTAACGACGCTGATAATGACCGCATAAGTCACCACTTCGGTAATGGTGTATTCATGCAACCCTTTCATGACCTCGGGTAATTGCAGGCCGATCAGAATGAACACGATCCCATTCAGCAGAAATACCACTGTTTGCCAGACATAGTTGGTCTGCATTCTCGACTGGTAGGTAAACAGTTCGTGCGCGCGGAAGCTTAGGAAGAGCCCGCCGCTTACCACCGCCAATACACCCGAATAATGAAAGTGCTCGGCTGCGATGTACATTAAATAGGGTGAAATGAATGTAAGCGCCGTATCGATGCTGGGTGTGGTCGGGAAAAAGCGATGTACCACGTACAGCACATGTGCGATCGCAAGCCCGATGAGGATACCCATAATGGCCACCATCAGGAAGTCCGCACCCGCTTTCCAGAGTACGAAATTGCCGGTCTCGATCGTCGCCAGCGCCACACGGAATACGATCAGTGACGACGCGTCGTTTACAAGGCTCTCGCCCTCGAGAATGGTGACGACTCGTTTAGGTACCTTTAATCCATGTAGAACAGAAGTGGCTGCAACCGCATCGGGAGGGGAGATGATCCCGCCTAGTACAAAACCCATTGCCAACGTAAAACCCGGAATGAGCGCATGGGTAATATAAGCTACGGCCGTTGCGGTAAATACAACCAGTCCGATAGACAGGAGCCCGATCGCCCGCCGGGATGCCCAGAAATCTTTCCAGGACGTATTCCAGGCCGCTTCGTAGAGCAGGGGCGGCAGGAAGATCAGGAAAACCCAGTCCGGTTCGAGTTGGATGTGGGGCATTCCGGGAACGACGCCGATCAGCAAGCCCGCAATGACCAGGAAGATAGGATAGGAAATACCAATTTTTTCGCTCAGCATCGTGAGCATCGAAACCACAAAAAGGAGTGATATAATGAGCAATAAATTCTCAAGGACCATATTCAGGAAACAAACGTTCGGAGATATAAAACTACATAAAATGTCAACTTAACATATCTTAACTTTTGTGTGTGGTCGAGCACGCAAATGGAAATTTTGGTTTATATTAGCAGGAAATATTGAGGTTTTGCATTAACTTTAATGCCTTCAAGATCCTCGATCACTGGCTTAATCAACAGAAAATTCAATAAAAACAGTCATTCCATCACCTAATCCTTAATTGACAATGAGTACTTCTCGGAGAGATGTTTTGAAAATGGCGGGAGTTGCATTGGCAGGCAGCACATTGCCGACCTTCGCAATTCTGAACCCCAATCGCGCCTTTGCAGGCGTAAATGCCGACACCCTCAAAATAGGTTTGATCGGTTGCGGTGGCCGCGGCTCCGGTGCGGCTAACCAGGCTTTGAAAGCCGATCCGAACGTAGTGTTGTGGGCAATGGGCGACATTTTCAAGGACAAAATGGACGCGTCGCTTGAAAACCTTACCAAAGTGCACGGCCCGAAAGTGAAAGTGGACGAAGGACGTAAGTTCATTGGTTTCGATGCTTTCAAAAAAGTATTGGATTCAGGAGTGGATGTAGTACTGCTCGCCACACCTCCGCACTTCCGTCCAGAGCACCTTACTGCCGCTATCAATGCAGGTAAGCACGTTTTCTGCGAAAAACCTGTGGCGGTGGATGCTCCCGGTGTCCGCAAAGTGCTGGACGCAGCGAAATTGGCGAAACAAAAGAACGTATCCCTGATGTCGGGCTTCTGCTGGCGTTACCATGAGCCGAAACGTGCGAGTTTTGCACGCATCCTCGATGGTGCAGTGGGCGACATTACGGCTATCTATAACACTTACGACACCGGTACGCTGTGGTCGTTCCCACGCGTTTCGGGCTGGACGGATGCGGAATACGTACTTCGCAACTGGACTTACTACACCTGGCTCGCCGGTGACCACATTGTGGAGCAGGCTGTCCACAGCATCGACATGATGGCATGGGCAATGGGCGGCAAGCTGCCGGTTTCGGCGGTAGGTACTGGTGGCCGTCAGGTTCGTACCGATTCACTGTTCGGTAATATCTTCGACCATTTCTCGGTTGTTTACGATTACGACAATGGCGTGAAAGGTTTCCACCACTCCCGTCAGCAGGCCAATTGCGAAAACAGTTACCTGGTGCAAACACTCGGTACCAAAGGGTCGGCGATGGTGAACTGTGCGCGTAACGTACACGAGATCACCGGCGCCAATCCATGGAAATACGAAGGCGTACAAAACGATATGTACCAGACAGAGCACAACGAACTGTTCGCGTCTATCCGTAGCGGTAAGCTGATCAACGACGGTGAATTCATGGCGCACAGCACATTGACCGCCATTATGGGTAGAATGGCCGCCTACACCGGCAAACGCATTACGTGGAACGAGGCATTGAACTCTACCGAGAAACTGGGCCCTGATACTTACAGCTTTGATATGAAACCACCGGTTGTTGAGGTGGCCAAACCAGGTATCACTGCATTCTCCTGATACCTTATGCAAAGAAGAGATTTCTTGAAAAACACCGCCATGGCAGCATCTGCCGTGGCGGTGGGCTCTTCGGTGCTGGCTGGCACCGAAGCAACTGCTGCTATGTCTGCTGCCGCCGGATCGCCGGCGGCACGTCCGATGGTAAAGAAAAGCCTTAAATGGGGCATGGTGAAAGAGGATTTGTCGATCATGGACAAATTCAAACTCCTGAAAGACCTTGGCTACGACGGCGTCGAACTCGATTCGCCCGACAAGCTGGATATGAAGGAAGTACTGGCCGCCCGCGACAAGACGGGCCTGGAACTGCCGGGAACCGTGAACTCCATGCACTGGAAGCTTCCGTTGTCCGATCCGGATCCCAAAAAGCGCGAAGAATGCGTTAAATCCATTGAAAAAGCATTGTACGACACCAAGCAATACGGCGGAACGACTGTTCTTGTAGTACCGGGCGTCGTGAATGCGAATGTGACCTACGCGGAAGCATACGAGCGCTCGCAGGCGGAGATCCGGAAGTTGTTGCCCGTGTGTGAAAAAACAGGTGTCAAAATCGCGTTCGAAAACGTTTGGAACCAGTTTTTGCTCAGTCCGCTGGAAGCAGCCCGTTATGTGGATGAATTCAAACACCCGATGGTAGGCTGGTATTTCGATGTAGGTAATGTGCTGCGTTACAGCTGGCCTGTTTCGTGGATAGAAGCATTGAATAAGCGCATTCTCAAACTGGACTTGAAGGAATACAGTTTTAAAAAACAAAACGACCTGGGCCTCTGGAAAGGATTCGATGTGGAGTTTATGGAAGGCGATTGCAACTGGGCCGAAGTGAACAAGGCATTGCAGAAGGTTGGCTACTCGGGCTGGGCTTCCGCGGAAGTTTCCGGCGGCGATCGCAAACGTTTATTGACTATCCGTGAGAAGATGGACTTGGTATTTAATGCGTAATTACACTTCTTACAAATGCAGAAAAGGCCCGGGCAACCGGGCTTTTTTTGTGCCTTGTTTGTAGTATAGAAATGTGGTTGAAAATTTTCAACTTGCGATTATATCAACACACTATATCATATGTATTACGAGTTCATATCCTCCCTGAGTGAGATCCTGCCTGTCGAAGACCAAACAAGGGTCCTGTTTCAGCAAAAACTTAAAATTGTGAAAGTTCCGAAAGGACGGGTACTGCTCTCGGACGGTGAAACATGTGATAAACTCTCGTACCTGCAATCCGGCCTTGTGCGTGGCTACCATTTCGCAGCCGAAGGACAGGGCAATTTCCGCGACGTTACCGACTGGTTTGCCAGCGAGGGCGATTTCTTCCACGCCACCGACAGTTTCGTAAAGCAGCTCCCTTCCCGCGAATACATCGAGACGCTGGAACCCTCCGTACTCATTTACATTACCAGGGCTGACCTCTATGAGCTTTATATGAACCATCCCCAGGCCTGCTGCATCGGCCGCATCATCGCCGAGCGCCTGTTGCTGAAACACCAAGATCTGCTTCGCGACATGCGCACGCTTTCCGCACCAGAGAAGCTGGAATCATTCCGGACGCGCTCCCGCGAACTCTTCAATCGCGTGCCCCAGAAGTACATTGCATCTTACCTCGGCATCTCCGAAAACTACGTCAGCAAGCTCCGGGCGAGGCGCTGAATTTCCTTCCTTTTTGTAGGTCAGAACCTTCCTTTTCCCAGAATTGGTGTGGTGGGTTCTCATTTTATTTGTACAAAAAACATAAATAATATGAAAAAACATGTTATCTACTTGTCCTGGCCCTTTTCGGGCTGCTTGTTTCAATGCAAAGTGCTTATTGTCAGGAGCAAAAGAAGCCTCCGGAAGGAATGACTAAGAATCATTCCAGTACGAGTTATAAGTGGGATATCAGTTTGGACGCGTATCGGCTCAAGGGCGCCTCGGGCATGAACCCGTTTTTCACGCTAAGATATGCCCCTAATAAGAGAGGGGCTTTTCGGTGGTCAATTGGGGACATTTCATGGTTAAGTGAAAAAGATGCCAGAGGCGCTGATTCGAGCGGGATTTTGCCCGCCGATGCGGAATTCTGGCTCCACCGACGAGTTTTTAACATCGTTACGTCCTTTGGTTATGAGTTCAGACGAAATCTCAAATTAGGTCAACTGCTCTACGGAGTGGACGCCTGGCTTTATTGGAATAATAACTACCAATATTCGTCTCCGGAGACCTGAACGACAATTGTTGATCTGAGCCTGGGGCCATTCATCGGAGCTCTTCCGGCAACTCCCACTGTACTTGAAGCGAACTCCCAAATACAAATCAAGGTCGTGTGGAACAACGCCAACGGTAATGGAACAGTCAAAGTGACGTCTGACAAGCCAAATGCTGGTATTGCCGAATGCTCACAATGCCCCATAGGACTAACGCAAACCAAAACCATCCCCATCCGCTACCTCGGCACGCCTGGCAATATCAAAATCAACGGTGTTGCGCAGAACGGAAGTTACCAGATCAATTGCGGGACTGCGCCGATCAATGTCGCGGTAGATCCGGTGACGAATGCAACTAATTACGTTTGGATTTATCCTCCGGGTTGGACGCTTTCGGGAAGCGGGAATATCGTTACGCTTACACCGAATGCCGGTTCAGGCGGTGTTATCAAAGTTACGACTTCGAGAAGTGATGTGCCTGGTCTGACAACGTCATCGCAGTTGACGATAACCAGACCGGTGCCGTCTAAACCTGTCATCAATTCGCCTGATTTTTTGCTCTGTAACCCTAAAACAATTACCGCTACTGCAAGCAATGCGACAAGCTATAACTGGGTGGCTACGGGCGGTATTACAGCGAATTCGCCCGGCAATACGAATTCGGCGCAGATTAAACCCTTCAGGCAACAGAAAATATGCAACAGCCGCTTTTGAACAAGACAGAACCATCACAATACCAGTCAGCGATTTACCGAGAGGGACTTACTATTTAATGCTCATCAGCCGCGACGGCTCTTCGGAAAATGTGCGCCTCGTTTTAGAATAGAATAGCGCTTATCGAGTGCTATAACTCTCCGTTCCTTACCTTATACCGCGCGCCAATAATATCTTGAATTTCCTTCCTTTTTGTAGGTCCGATCCTGTTTTATCCCAGAATCGGTGTGGTTTGAACTCCCTTTATTTGTACAAAAAAGTATAGATAAATTTCTAACCATAAAGCGCACTATTATGAGAATAGGTTTTAAGAAAGTAGCATTGATTGTTACGCTGGTTTTGGCCTTTCTGGCTTGCGACAGAGAAAAGGATGTGCCAAACGAGTCACAAAGTTTCCTGCAGAAGAAATTCTTTGTTAGTAAAAGTGAAGCGCTGGCATTGGTTGAAACTTTGCAGCGAAACAGGAGAACCACAGAGACAAGCAGTAAGGAAGTAGGCGACATAGCAACTTTTACTGATCGTGCAGGAATGGCAATTTTTTACGTCATCAATTTTAAAGATGATAAGGGGCATCTACTTCTTTCGGCCGACAAGCGTATGAAACCTGTACTAGCATTTTCGGACGCCGGAATCTTTAATCTGGAAACCGACAATCCGGGAATTCAGTTGTGGAAGGATTTTATCGCCGAACATGCAGCAGGTATTCGAACTAAACCGGAGGCAAACATCGATGTCGTCAATGAATGGAGGCAGTTTGAAGTCGGCCAGGGGCCGGGTTTCAAGACAACCGATCAGCCGGTCTGGACACCAGAGGCAAGTTGTGAGTATTTCGTGACACACCCGATTCCAGCTAACGTAACGATTTCACATTTGACACATAATGTAGCTCAATGGGGGCAGGGGAAGGGTTACAATGCGCATTGCCCGAACGGGATTGCAGTTCCCAATTGTACGAAATCAGGTACATTCCCATGCAGCAAAGCACCAGTTGGATGCGGGCCGCTAGCGATAGGAGAAGTTCTACGATACCATCACCGGGCTGTGTCCATTGAAGGTACCAACTATACGGAGGCCATGTTTAACGGAATGCCTTTAACGCACTCTGGTGACTGCGCACCTGTGGATAACACGGGCAATGGAAACTTATCACACCTGCTTCGAGACATAGGCAAAGCTACCGGCGCCACATACAACACGGTTGTACCAGCTTTGGGTATACCAATGTCGGGTTCTGGTTGCCAGACATGGATGGAGCCTGGAAAGACCGATGATTTCTTTGCGGCGCGTGGCTTCATGTCCTATGATCTGGATTTCTTTAATCCGGCAAATCAAACAACAATTAAAAATCAATTGCTGGCTCAGCGACCAGTCATTGTTTACGGATCGAGTTGCAGCGTTTGCCTGAAAAATATGCATGTCTGGGTAATCGATGGCGTCCAGGATTTGCATGCAATTTTTCAGGATCAGAACGGATATTGCTATGAGTATACCAGCTACTATTATCAAATGAATTGGGGTTGGGGAGGTGGCCAGCAAAATAATACCTGGTTTACCTATGATAACATTGTAGGAGATGGCATTCTTTACAACAGCGCCAATATGAAGGCATACATAATAACACCAAATTGATATCCAGATCGGAAGCCCGGGCAATGCGCCCGGCTTCCCTAAACTCACTTACTCACCTTATATCGCGCCCTCGCGTAGTACTTCAAAGTTGAAATCTTCAACTGCTTGTCTTTCAAAGCAATCAGCTTATACTCCTTAAATTCCCCTTGCTTATCCAAAAATCCGACGATGCAGGATTCCTTTTGAGGACCTTTGCGAATTTCTACTTTAGGCATGATGCCGAAATTGGGGATGGTGAGCGTATCTTCCGCTTCCTGCACCATGTATTCGATCTTCATCAGAAATTTGAAGGTCTCTTTTGTTTCGTAAATATCCACCGCGAGGCGCCAGTCGTTCAGCTCGTCTTTGACCTTCTCACTGTAACTCGCCACCGGGCTGTTTTCTACTTTTTCGCGGGTGAGCGGGATGGTGTCGTTGATGGCTTTAGTGGGTTCACCGTTGTTGGCAGCGGTGTTTTCGCCATTGTTTTTGGGTTTGTTGCAGCACAATAGTGCCAAAAGGAGTAAAAAGCTGTAATGCTTCATGGAAAATCGTTGAGGTTTGTTGATAGGTCTACCTGTTTGCAATATACCTTTGTTATTTGCATTAAAAGAAATATTTTACTCAATGCATTATAAACAAATCATTACTAATCCTGCCTTTTGCACCCCTGACCCGATATGGCTTTAAATTACATTTTCGTAGCTTTTTTCGTCATCGCTTTCGTGATCGCGCTTTTGCAATTTGTTTTCACGGGCGATGTTCAGACTTTCAAAGCCATTACAGAAGGAATGCTCACAATGGCGGAAACGGCGGTGATGGATATTGCATTGCCGCTCACGGGTGTGATGACATTCTTTTTGGGGATTCTTAATGTGGGGGAAAAGGCGGGGATTGTCCACGTCATTGCGCGGTTTATCGGGCCATTTTTTAATAAACTCTTTCCCGAAGTTCCCAAAGACCATCCGGCTAATGGCCAGATGATCATGAACTTCTCCGCGAATTTCCTTGGGCTTGACAATGCCGCGACGCCATTTGGCCTGAAAGCCATGCAAAGTCTCCAGGAATTGAACCCAAGCAAGGACACCGCCTCGAATGCGCAGATCATGTTCCTGGTACTGCATACTTCGGGCTTGCAGATCATACCGCTGTCGATCATCGCCCAGCGGGCCATTCTGGGTGCGGAAAGCCCCTCCGATGTGTTCATCCCGTGCGTGGTAGGTACGTATATAACTACGGTCGTGAGCATGATCATTACGGCAGCGTGGCAGAAGATCAACCTTTTTAACCGGACGATCATGCTGGGGCTCGGCAGTGTTACAGCGATGATCGCATTGATATTGTGGTATTTGTCGGGCTTGCCGAAAGAGCAAATCGAGGCCATTTCGATCCTGGTAGGTAATTCGGTGCTGCTTTTTGTGGTAGCGGCGTTCCTGGGATGGGGGATGTTCAAAAAAGTCAACGTTTTTGAGGCGTTCATCGAGGGCGCAAAAGGCGGATTCACGACTTCGGTCACGGTTATTCCTTACCTGGTAGGTCTGTTGGTGGCCATCAGCGCGTTTCGTAGTTGCGGCGCGATGGACTACGTGATCGACGGTTTGAAATGGGCGTTTGCTTCAACGGGGATGAATACCGACTTCACCGACGCCCTACCGGTAGCGCTCATGAAGCCCCTCAGCGGCAGCGGCGCACGCGCATTGATGATCGACGCCATGAAGGAATTCGGACCCGATTCATTTGTGGGAAGGCTGGTGTGTATTTTCCAGGGATCGGCCGATACGACCCTGTACATTGTCGCACTTTACTTCGGATCTGTCGGGATCAAAAACACGAGATATGCTATTGTGGCGGGCCTCATTGCCGATTTGATAGGCGTCATCGCCGGAATTTGGCTTGGTTACCTGTTTTTCCACTGATTTCGAAAGTATCGCGGATAAATCGCCCTTTACCACGGAAATGCAACCGTCCGTACCAAATGGATGGTCGCATTTTGAGGTAAGCACTAATATTGATCATCTAACTCTAAACCGCTTATGTTTCATTCTTTACGCTATTCCGCACTGGTTTTGGCATTGTTTGGTGGAATGACAGTGTCGCAGGCGCAGCAAAATGTGAGTCAGCCGGCCAATACTTACTCGCTGGAAGATTGCATCCGGATTGCCCTGGAAACCAATCCGCAGGTTAAGCAATCGGAAATTACGGTGCAAACCAATGGCAACACCTACGAGCAGTCGAAATGGCAGCGGTGGCCCAGTATCAGTTTCAGCGCCAGCCAGGGTTTCCGTTCAGGACGTAACATCGATCCGTTTACCAACCAGTTTGTTCAGCAGAACGTTAGCTCCAACAACTACCAGCTTGGCGGGCAGGTGACGCTTTTCAGCGGTTTTCAAATCAGCAATAACATCAAATTTAATAATGCCAACTATCAGGCGAGCGCCAAAGACCTCGAAGCGACGCGCAACGATATTATGCTCAATGTAGCATTGTCGTATTTACAGGTAGTGACCAACGAAGAGCTCATTATGGTAGCGCAACGGCAGGTGGACGCTTCGCAGTTACAGGTAGAACGCACTACCAAGCTCGTGGAAGCAGGTACGCTCGCTGAAAGCAACCTGTTGGACCTGAAATCGCAGTTGGCCAATGACGAACTTTCATTGGTAAATGCCCAAAACAACCTCGAAAGCGCGAAACTGAGCTTGAAACAATATATGAACATGCCGGGCAGCGAAGTGATTAACGTGGTGAAAATACCGGTTAAGGATCCGACGATGCAGGCCTATGATGCGTCTATTCAGGAGATTTATGAAACCGCATTGAACAACCTGCCGCAAATGAAGGCTGCCAATATGCGGATCGAAGCGTCCAAAATTAACATTGATCTGGCAAAAGGGGCAGGAATGCCTACGCTGACGCTGAATGGCGGTGTTTATACAGCCTATTCCAGCGCGGCACCCAAGCAGCGGTTTGTGGGCGATGGAACGGGAAATACAACCGTCGATGTCCCTTCCGCGACGGACTATATTATGCTGGACAACAAGCAAGTGCCGGTTATCCAGCGTGTTACCGCACCAAATGGTTCTATCCAGAACTTCCGGTATTTCAACCAGCTCGATTTTAACCGGAACTCGGCGATCAACCTGAACCTCTCGATCCCGATCTTCAATAATTTCAGGACGAAATACAATGTAGCCAATGCCAAGTTGCAGCAAAAGACCTACGAATACCAGGCGCAGCAGGTGCAATTGACGATCCGCAAGAATGTGGAACAGGCATATATCGACATGACAAATGCGGCCAAACGGTACTCTGCAACCGCCAACCAGGTACGTGCATTGCAGGAGACTTTCCGGGTAGCGCAGGTTCGTTTCGATGTGGGGGCGATCAACTCGGTGGAATATAACATCGCGAAAGCCAACCTCGACAGAGCGAACGGCAACCTCGTCCAGACCAAATACGATTACGTTTTCAGGACTAAAATCCTGGATTTCTATATGAACCGCCCGCTCTCTGATTTCTAGAATTCCCGTACTATCAGCAACTATCTTTAAAAAATTGTAATCAAAAAAATATGGCACGTAAATCTTCGAAACAGATCTGGTGGATAACGGGAGGTGTCGTGGTGCTACTCATCGGTGGTTTGTTTGGAGCCAAGCAGGCAGGCTACATCGGCAAGCCCAAAACCACTCAGGTAGAGTACGCGATCGTCAAAAAATCGGATATCATCGAACGGGTAAGTGCGTCGGGAAAAGTGCAGCCGGAAGTGGAAGTGAAGCTTAGCCCGGACGTTTCTGGTGAGATCATTGCATTGAATGTAGCGGAAGGCGATTCGGTGGTTAAAGGACAGTTGCTTTTGAAAATCCGTCCGGATAACTATGAATCGTTAATGGCCCGGGCCCAGGCCGCCGTCAATTCGAGCAAAGCCAATTATGAGCAAACCAAAGCATTGGTAGCGCAAGCAGAGGCGAGGCTCGTCCAGGCGAAGGCCAATTACGAACGGAATAAAAAGCTATTTGCCGACAAGGTAATTTCTTCCGCGGATTTCGAAGGCTTCGCATCCAGCTATGGCGTGGCCCAGCAGGACGTGGAATCGTCGAAAGCGAATGTGGCGGCAGCACTTTTCAATATTAAGAGTGCGGAAGCCAGTATGCGCGATGCGGCAGAAAACCTTCGCAAAACCAGCATTTTCGCGCCGGTGAGCGGCATTGTATCACTACTGAACGTCGAGGCGGGTGAACGCGTGGTAGGAACTTCGCAAATGGCCGGTACCGAAATGATGCGCATTGCCAACCTGGCCGACATGGAAGTTCGCGTGAATGTGAATGAAAACGATATCGTACGGGTGTCGATTGGTGATACCGCCGAGATCGATGTGGATGCTTACAGCTCGTCGGGTCGTAAGTTCAAAGGGGTAGTGAAGGAAATCGCCAATACCGCTGCGGGGCTGGCATCGCTTTCCTCGTCGTCGACCGCAGCAGCGAGTACTTCGGCGGATGCGGTAACGGAATTCCAGGTGAAAGTGAAAATCCTGAATGAATCGTTCAAAGACCTGATGACTGCCCGTTCGAAAAAGTCTTATCCTTTCAAACCGGGTATGACGGCATCGGTAGAGATTATTACAGAGCGTAAAAATGGCGTAGTATCGGTGCCTATCGCCGCGGTTACCACGCGAGGAGGCACTCCGCAGGTGATCCCGGGTTCCGGCGACGGATCGAATAATAATGCGCAGCCGGTCGAAGAGGACGAGAAGAAACCTAAGAAACAGGAAGTGATTAAGGAAGTGGTATTTATCGACGTGAACGGCAAAGCGGAAATGAAGGAAGTGAAGACGGGTATCAGCGATTTTGAGAATATCGAAATCCTTTCGGGTCTTAAACCGGGCGACAGGATTATCTCCGGACCTTACATAGCAGTATCCAAAAACCTCAATAACGGTGACCTGGTTGAAAAAAAGAAGGAAGACCCGAAAAAAGATGGGAAAAAATCAAATGAAAACCCGAACTGATGCGTTGTAAAAAAGTAATAAGTTCGATTTAGTTTAGGTTAAAAAGGAAAATCCTTGCGGCTTTGCTGCAAGGATTTTTTATTTTCAGCTATTTTGGCCCCATATTTCAGCCAAATTCTGACATTCCAGCCGGATGAGTTTTTTAAATCATACTAAAATTGCCGTGATAGGCGGAGGAAGTTGGGCGACTGCCCTGATCAAGATCCTTTGCGAACAAAATCACGTTCAGATCCGCTGGTGGCTCCGGAACCAGAAGGACATCGACCACATCCGGAAATTCAATCACAATCCGAGCTATCTCAGCGACGTGGTGCTTTCACCCAAGAAAGTGAAGGTTTACGAGAAAACGACGGACGCGGTAAAGGGAGCAGACTATATCATCCTCGCGGTTCCTGCCGCGTTTATACAGGAGTCTTTACAGCATTTATCGGCAAAGCATTTGCAGGGCAAGCGCATTGTGTCGGCCATCAAAGGAATGGTCCCCGGCCAGAATGCCCTCGTTACCGACTGGGCCGCCGAGGCATTTGGTATTGAAATGAAAGATACCTGTGTAATCGCCGGTCCGTGCCACGCAGAGGAAGTGGCGTTGGAAAAGCAATCCTACCTCACGATTGCGTCGACGGAATGCCCGGCTGCGGAAGATTTTGCGGAGTTAATGACCTGCCGTTACGTTACAGCCAATGCGTTGGACGACCTCTATGGCGTCGAGTACGCCGCTGTGATGAAAAACATCGTCGCGCTCGCGTGCGGGATCACGCACGGCCTCGGGTATGGCGACAATTTCCAGGCGGTACTCGTGTCGAATGCAATGCAGGAAATCGGGGCGCTGGTTACCGCCCTCGACCCGCGTGAAAGGAACCTCAGCTCCTCCGCATACCTGGGCGATTTACTGGTAACGGCCTATTCGCAATTCAGCCGCAACCGGTTGTTTGGCAATATGATAGGGCGGGGGTATAGCGTCAAGGCCGCGCAGCTTGAAATGAAGATGATCGCGGAAGGTTATTACGCCACCAGGAGTATCCAGGAACTCAACAAGTCTTATCACGTTAATTTACCCATCACCAATGCGGTTTACGGCATTCTCTACGAGGAACAGACTCCCGCCGCGGTCATGAACGAATTGAAGAAGTTGCTCAAATAATAGCCTCTTTTCCGTTTGGACGGGTATTCAGCAAAACATTTAACCCATCATTTAATCCATGCTACAATACAAAAGGCAATCTAAGTGGCTGGCGGCTACTTTGCTGCTGGGCTCCATTGTGATGACATCCTGCGGTTCGAAACAGACGGAAACGGCAGAAGACAAGAAACTGGATTCGCTCGCTAATGACAAAGAATTCGTATTCGGCGATCAGCGCCCATTCCCGCAATGCCATGCCTCCACGCTCGTGCGGCTCGATGACGGGCAGTTTCTCGTAGCATGGTTTGGCGGTACGGAGGAGAAAAACCCGGATGTAGGTATCTGGCTTTCGAAAGGTCGCCCCGGGCATTGGAGTGCACCGATCGAGGTTGCTAAAATCCGCGAAGATGCGCATTGGAACCCTGTTTTGCAGAAAACAGCCGATGGAAAAGTGATTTTGTATTTCAAAGTAGGGAAGGAAATTGCGCAATGGGAAACCTGGGTGAAAACCTCTTCCGATAATGGTGCGACGTGGTCAGAAGCCTATGAACTCGTGAAAGGTGACAAAGGCGGGCGTGGTCCGGTGAAAGACAAGCTGATCGAGCTTTCGAACGGCGACTGGCTGGCGGGTGCTTCGAATGAAGTGAACCGTTGGGAAGTATTTGTAGACCGCAGCACCGATAAGGGCAAGACCTGGACGGCCAGTCCGTATTTCAAGATCGATACGATGGAAATCAAGGGGAAAGGCGCTATCCAGCCTACATTGTGGGAGTCGAAGCCTGGCGAAGTGCATATGCTCGTGCGCACAACGGGCGGCGTGATCGGCCGTAGCGATTCGAAGGACAATGGTAAGACCTGGTCGACCATCAAAAAGACCTCATTGCCTAATCCGAATAGCGGTATCGACCTTGCCAAACTGGCGGACGGTACCCTCGTACTCGCCTACAACCCCGACGATCACAACTGGGGCTCCCGCTCTCCGCTTTCACTGATATTGTCCTACGACGACGGTCAGAACTGGACCGACAAAATCGACATTGCAACCGGTAAGAAAGAGGACGAATATTCTTATCCGGCTGTAATCAGCTGGGGTGACTCGGTGGCGGTTACCTACACTTATAACCGCCGTAAAATCGCATTCTGGACCGGTAGCAAGAAGGATATTGTCGATCTGGCAACTAAGAAGAAGAAATAATTTCAATAGCCCCGCAGCTCGATATCGTAAGATTCCATCATTTCAACGCGCTTACCCATTTTTTTCTGGATAATTTTGAAATGATGGACGTCTTCGGGGCATATCAGGGAAATGGCCTCTCCGGGATTCTCCGCACGGCCTGTCCGCCCGATGCGGTGTACATAATCCTTTGGCGAACGCGGTAATTCGAAATTGATCACGTAAGGCAAAAACTGAATATCGATCCCGCGTGACGCCAGATCTGTCGCCACGAGCACATTCAACTTGCCGGATTTAAACTTGTTCAAAGCCTCGGTGCGCGCGCCCTGGCTTTTTTTGCTATGCATGGCCATGGCGTCGATGCCATTCTTTTTCAGCTTTTCGACGAGGTTATCCGCCGTCCGCGTGGCCGAAACGAACACCAGCACCTGCTTCATTTGCTGTGATTTGATCAAATATCTCAATAATGGCCCTTTCCGATCGGGGTCGACGAAATAACCTGTCTGTTTGATCAGATCCAGGTTCTGTTCTTCCTCCTCGATTTCAATACGAAGCGGGTTTTTCAGTTGATTTTTATTGATTTTATCGACCTCATCTCCCAAAGTAGCGGAAAACAGAATGCTCTGGCGGTTTTGAGGAAGCAAGAAAAAGATGTCGCGCATTTCATCGGCGAAGCCCATATTAAGCATTTTATCGGCCTCGTCGAGCACCAGAATGCGCGTTTCCGACAAGCTGAGCGCTTTGTAAGAAAGCAATTCCAGCAGCCTGCCAGGTGTAGCGACCAGGATTTCCACGTTTTGCAAGGCGATCATTTGCGGGTTAATGGAGACGCCCCCAAACACCGCCAGTGTTTTCACCTTACGCGGCAGCTTTTCACCGAAAGTCTGAAAAACCACACCTATCTGCACCGCAAGCTCACGCGTCGGGACCAGTACCAATGCAGTAATGTGCCGGTTTTTGGCGGGTGGCCTTTTTTGAAATGATTCCAGAATAGGCAGTACAAAACTTGCCGTTTTCCCGGAACCTGTTTTGGCGATGCCGAGCACATCGTTTCCTTTCAAAATGGCTGGAATTGCGGCCTGCTGGATCGGATACGGTTGAGTATAATTCTGTTCAGCAATGGTTTTTAGTAATGGTTCGGACAATCCAAGCGATTGGAAGGAAGTTGCGTTCTCCGGCATGCGGTCATTTGTTTTGTGATCGGTGCAAAGATAGGACTACCTGCGCAAATGCTACCTGTCTACCCGCGAGCCGGTTCGCCGGTTCGCCAGAAATTTTCGATCACCAGCATTCATACAATCATGTCGTACAACCGCAGGGAATTCCTTCAAAAATTAGGGTTTGGTGCCCTACAACTGGGTGTAATCAGCGCTATTCCGGCGTCGGCCTGGGCGTCGTCGCTCAGCTATGGACAGTTGCCGCGCAGCTCGCCGGAAGCGCAGGGAATGTCGGCCAAAGGCATTCTGGATTTTGCCAACGCCGTCGAAACCGACCGGCTCAACCTGCATAGTTTAATGGTGCTACGGCAAGGGAAGGTCGTTGCCGAGGGCTGGTGGGCACCGTATGCACCGGATTTGAAACATACCTTGTATTCGCTCAGCAAGAGTTTCACATCCAGTGCCATTGGCCTGGCCGTGGCTGAGGGGAAGCTGAAAGTCGATGATAAAGTCATTTCGTTTTTCCCGGAAGATAAGCCGGCGACGGTGAGTGCGAACCTCGCAGCAATGCGCGTACGCGATCTGCTCAGCATGTCGACCGGGCATGACAAGGACACTACGGGCAAGCTGCGTGAATCGGGGAGCGATAATTGGGCGAAGTCATTTCTGGCCCAGCCAGTTGAGCACGAGCCGGGGACTTTCTTCGTATACAACAGCGGAGCAACCTACATGTTGTCGGCGATTATTCAGAAACTGACGGGGCAAACCTTGCTTGAATACCTCAAACCGCGACTTTTCCAGCCACTGGCAATCGACGATGTGGATTGGGAGATCGACCCGAAAGGCATTAACACCGGCGGGTGGGGTTTACGGGTCAAAACGGAGGACATTGCCAAATTCGGGCAGTTGTATCTGCAAAAAGGAGAATATAATGGGAAGCGCATTCTACCTGCTTCCTGGGTCGAGGAGGCTACACGCTCGCATATCATGTCGAAAGGCAGCAACCGCAAACCCGAGGACGACGACTGGCAACAGGGTTATGGCTACCAGTTCTGGCGCTGCCGGAACGGGGCTTACCGCGGCGACGGCGCTTTCGGGCAATATTGTATCGTGATGCCGAAGGAAGACATGGTAGTAGCCATTACCAGTGAAACCAGTGACATGCAGGCCATTCTGAACCACGTCTGGAACCACATCCTGCCGACCGTGAAGGCGACCGGCGTGCCGGCTGATAAAGGCATTCAGGGGGAAATGCAGAAGAAACTTGGCTCGCTCGCGCTACCGCTTACACCCGGGAAGCCGGCCTCCGAACTCGCTGCGAAAATGAATGGGAAGGCATTTAAGTTGGCTGATAATGAGCTAAAAATTAATAAAGTATCCTTCGAATTCGATAAGGGCTGGTGCCTTTTCCGGGTAACCGATGATAAGGGTGAGCACCTTGTGGTAAATGGTTTGGGGAACTGGAAAATTGGCCTGACCGACCTGTCGACTATGCCGCTCAAACTGGTACTAACCCCCGTTCCCGGCGAAAAGAAAACAAAAATCGCTGCCAACGGCGCCTGGATCGATGATAGTACCTTCGAAGTGACTTGGCGCTTCATCGAAACCGCGCATTATGAAACCGTGCGGTGCAAATTTGAAGGCGATGGCTTGCAAATCGAGTTTAAAAGAAGCCTTGCGATCATTGGAAATACGAAGGATCCGCGGCCGGTGCTAACGGGTAAGGTAATCGCGTAGAGCGTGCTGATTGTCAGTTCAGGTTTTAATATTTGTATAACCTAATTTAAATACATCACACTATGAGAATAACGGTTGGTTGGAGTAAACTGAAACTGGCAATGGCTGGTAAAAGCAACGCAGATAAAGTCAAGAGGGAGAAACAGGATACTACGGAATACCTGTTGAGTAGCAAGGAAAACAGGGAAAGGTTGCTCAGAGCGATCGAAGACCTGGAAAATGGTGGAAAAAACTTCCATGAAAGGGCGCTTATTGAAGAATGAAGCCAATCTTTCACGATGAAGGGTGGGAAGACTACCTGCATAGGCAGCAAACAGACAAGAAAATTCTGAAAGGATTAACGAATTGATAAAGGATTGCAAAAGATCTCCTTTTGATGGAATCGGAAAACCCGAGCCGTTGAAGGGAGATCTTTCAGGTTATTGGTCCCGCAGGATAGACGAGGAACACCGCTTGGTATATTTCGTAACACCCGATGCGATCAAGATCTTGAAATGCAGATTTCATTACAAAAAGTGAATCTTGGCAAAGCCTTCAAAATCAAAAACTTTTCCTAACATTAGCATTCAAATTCTTAACAAAAACCACAAATATGAAAAAGAACATTTTCCTGGCCCTTTTGATGATGGTGATCGCATTCGGGGCGAATGCACAGAAATTCAGAGGCCTGGATAAAAGCCCGCGGGATATTGCTTATTTCCCGGATCATTTCGCGCATGACCGCAAGGAAGGCGAGAAAGCACTGGTGAAGGTATCGTATAGCCGCCCGTTTCTGAATGGCCGTGAAATCTTTGGAAAAAAGGAACCGTACGGCAAAGTATGGCGTCTGGGTGCAGATGAATCGACGGAAATCAAATTTTATGAAGACGCCACTTTTGGCGGTAAAAAAGTGAAGGCGGGTACCTATTCCTTGTTTGCGATACCAGGCGAGAAGGAGTGGACGATCATCATCAGCTCCGACGTCGATTACTGGGGTGCATTTAAGTACAAGGAAGCCAACGACGTGCTGCGCGTGACTGCGCCGGTAAAAAATGTGGACGCGCCGATCGAGAATTTCTCCATTGTATTTGAAAAGGTATCCGACAAGCAGGCCAAGATGTACATGGGCTGGGAAAAGACCGTCGTAGAAGTACCTGTTTCGTTCTGAGCGCAGTAGGGTGGCATTATTATTGTAAAAGCTGGTCGGGAATGTCATGTTCCTGACCAGCTTTTTACATTAATATCAACAAACATGAAGAAACACCACCTCACAATAGTTGCGCTGCTGGCTTTGGCATCGCTGGCAGGTTGTGGCAATGAAAAGCAAGAAAAAGAAGAGGCTGCGCAAAGCGGCCCCGACTCCGTGGCAACTGCGACCGACAGCCTCACGCTGCCCGCCCCGTTCGCGACGGAATCCGTGGAAAACCGGCCCGAAGAGGCTGGCTGGCCCGACGGTAAAACACCCGTGGCTCCCGAAGGTTTTGTCGTTACCAAATTCGCGGACAAGCTCGATAGCCCGCGCTGGACCTACATCGCACCGAATGGCGACATTTTTGTGGCGGAATCGGCTACACGTAAAAGTGCCGACAGGATTACGTTGCTTCGGGATGTGAATAAGGACGGGACACCCGAAATGCGGGAGATTTTCCTCGAAAAACTCAATAAGCCGCTCGGTATGCTGGTGTTGAAAGGGTTCTTCTACGTCGCTAATACCGACGGCCTCTACCGTTACCCTTACAAAGACGGTGAAACCAAAATCACTTCCAAAGGCCAGAAAATAGTGGATTTGCCCGCCGGAGGTTATAACAATCACTGGACACGGAACTTGCTGGCGAATGCAAACGGTAGCAAAATTTACATTTCAGTAGGGTCTGCGAGTAACGTGGCTGATCATGGCATCGACGAGGAAAAAAGGAGAGCCAACATCCTGGAAATAAACCCCGATGGTTCGGGCGAACGCATTTACGCAAGCGGGTTACGCAATCCCGTGGGAATGGACTGGGCGCCAGGCTCCAATGTGCTGTGGACAGCAGTGAATGAACGCGATAAACTGGGCGACGAGCTCGTGCCGGATTACATTACCAGTGTTAGGGAGGGAGGGTTTTACGGCTGGCCCTATGCCTATTTCGGCCCAAACGAAGATCCGCGACGCAAAGGCGAGCGACCGGACCTTGTCGCCAAGACCATTGTCCCCGATGTGCCGGTCGGGGCGCATACTGCCTCACTCGGATTGGCATTTTATAACAAAAGCAAGTTCCCGGCTAAATATCGTAATGGCGCGTTCGTGGGCCAACATGGCTCCTGGAACCGCTCGACGCTTTCGGGATACAAAGTAGTTTTTGTACCATTTAAAGACGGCATGCCGTCGGGCAAACCGGAGGACTTTCTTACCGGTTTTGTCGAAAGCGAGAAAAAGGTTTTTGGTCGGCCGGTGGGTGTGACGGTCATGAACGACGGATCGCTACTGGTCAACGACGACTCGGGAAACGTTATTTGGCGTGTGAGTGCGAAGTAAGAAATTATTGGCTATGGGAAATAGAACAGCGGCTTGGCGGATAACCAGGCCGTTTTTTATGGATAGCTTAAAAGTTTTTACGATTTTTCTTGCAAAAATATACCGATCAGTATATTTTTGTCGTGTGAATTCCAATTCACGGAAAGGGCCGGGTAAATGCCGGTTTTAATTTTCTCAAATAAAATACCGATTGGTATATTTTAAACTCGAAAACAATGAAAACTACTGGAAATACAATCCTGATCACTGGCGGAAGTGCCGGTATTGGTCTCGAATTCGCGAAAGCATTTGCCGCAAAAGGAAATCATGTAATCATTACCGGTCGCAATGAAGAACGTTTGCAAAAAGCCGCTGCGCAGCTGACCAATGTGACGCCGATCGTCTACGATGTGGTCGATAAACAAGCTACGGATGCGCTCGTTGCCCGCCTGGAAAATGAGTTTCCTGCATTGAATGTTGTAATTAATAATGCGGGAAAGGCAGCTTATTACCACCTGGATGGTGATGAGGACGCTGCAACACTCGCCGAAGAGGAAATCGCCACCAACTATCTGGCCATTATCCGCCTGAACCAGAAATTGCTGCCGTTGCTTCAAAAGGCTGATGAGGCTGCTATCGTGGCGGTTTCGAGCATCGCAGGGCTTGTTCCCAACCACTTTCTACCCACTTACGCTGCGAGCAAAGCTGCATTGCACTCCTACACCCAGTCGCTGCGCATTGCACTAAGTAAATCCTCCAAAATCAAAGTATTCGAAATCCTGCCTCCGCTGGTCGATACCGAGTTTTCGGCAGAAATCGGTGGCGCTACGAATGGCATTCCTGCCAAACAAGTGGCTGACGAGCTCGTGGAAGCATTTGAAAACAATACCTACGAAATACTGACAGGCCGTACCGCCGATGTATTCAATCTCTTTTTGAGCAACCCGGCTGCCGCTTTGCAGGCGATGAATCCGGGTGTAGAGCTTCAAACTGCCTGAGATAAGCTTTCAGGAAAGTAACCTTTAATACACAAAAAACACGGCCGGTATGAGACAGAAAATCGCATTTGCCATGATCATGGGGATCGTTACAACGGGGATAATTTCCTTTACTTTGATCTCTGTAAATATTGGATTTGTTGCCAATTTTTTGGTGATTTGGCTCAAATCTTGGAGCATGTCGTATCTGATCGTCATCCCGGCAATCCTGCTGATTGGGCCGAAGGTGCAGAAACTGGTCGACGACATCTTTAAAGATACACTGACTCAGGAGGTTGACTAAACGCTCCTGATGTCTTGGATCAAATAATTAAACTGTATGAAAAGAGTAGTAGTAACCGGCCTGGGGGTTATTTCTCCGCTGGGGAATTCTGTGGAGGAATTCTGGCAAAATATTGTAGATGGTAAAAGCGGTGCTGCTACCATTACGAAAATGGATGTTTCCAAATTCAAAACACAGTTCGGCTGTGAAGTGAAGGACTTCCATCCCGAAGACTATATCGAAAAGAAGGAAATCAAGAAATACGATTTGCATACCCAATACGCGATTGCGGCGTCGGACACGGCGATTAAGGACGCAGGGTTGGATTTTGCGAATATCGATCTGGAAGACCGCCA
This sequence comes from Dyadobacter sp., assembly GCF_017744695.1. Taxonomy (GTDB): domain Bacteria; phylum Bacteroidota; class Bacteroidia; order Cytophagales; family Spirosomataceae; genus Dyadobacter. The sequence continues at coordinate 1,700,443 of NZ_JAGIAS010000001.1, read as the reverse complement.
CGATATGGGCGTAATCTGGGCGACCGGAAACGGCGGGATGGGCACATTTGAAGACCAGTTGCTGGAATTCCACGCATCGGGCGGTGTACCGCGTTTCAGCCCTTTCTTTATCCCTAAAATGATCGTGGACATTGCAGCGGGCGTCATTTCGATCCGTCATAAATTACATGGGCCGAACTATTGCACGGTTTCGGCTTGCGCTTCCTCGAATACGGCGCTGATCAGCGCTTTCGACACTATCCGCATCGGCAAGGCGAAGCTGATGGTAGCCGGTGGTTCCGAGGCGGCGATTATCTACTCGGCATTGGGCGGTTTCAGCGCGGCACAGGCGCTTTCGAAAAGAAATGACGACCCTGCGACCGCTTCAAGACCATTCGATAAGGACCGTGACGGTTTCGTAATGGGTGAGGGTGCTGCCGCATTGATTCTCGAAGACCTGGAATATGCCAAAGCGAGAGGTGCCAAAATATATGCCGAAATCGTCGGTGGCGGAATGGCTGCGGACGCCTACCACCTCACCGGAACTCCTCCGGACGGTATGGGGGCTGCATTAGGTATGCGGAAAGCCTTGAAAGAAGCAGGTATTACACCGGACAAGATCGATTACGTGAATGCGCACGCTACATCCACGGGATTAGGCGATATGAGCGAGCTGCAAGGTATGAAAACGGTATTTGGAGATCACCCGGTGGCCATTAGTGCTACCAAGTCGATGACCGGCCACTTGCTGGGCGCGGCGGGAGCCTTGGAAAGCATCGTTTGTGCTTTGGCGGTGAAGAACGATATCATCCCGGGTACCATCAATACCGAGAACCTCGACGAGGCGATCCCGGAAGGTATGAATATCGTGCTGGGCAAGTCGTTGAACCAGACAGTGAACTACGCGCTGAACAATACCTTCGGTTTCGGAGGGCATACGGCGACTTCCATATTCAAAAAATATACGGAGTAGGGCATTGCCTTACTCCGTGATTTCCGAAAGGACTTCCACAACCCCGTTTTCATCGTTGCTTTTGGCGATGAAACGGGCTATTTTTTTGATATCCGGGTGTGCATTGGCCATGGCGTACGAGTAATGCGCTTTTTGAAGCATTTCGAGGTCGTTCAGGTAGTCTCCGAACACCATCGTTTGTTCAGCCGTTACCTTGAATTTTTCCTGCAAAACCTCCATTGCACGGCCCTTATTGGCTTTTTTGTGCGAAATATCCAGCCAGATCGGCCCGGACACTTTCACTTGCAGGTCCTGCTCATATTTTTTGTAATGCGGATAGCTGTTTACTTCCGAACCGGCCAGGTCGCATAATGTGAATTTCAAAAACTGATCGTCGGTGATTTCGAGCAGGTCATTTACTACTTCGTATCTTTCAAAATAGAGTTTGAGGTGATTGATAAATTCCTCGTCGTCATCCTCGACGTAAGCCTTTTTCTTCCCGCAAATGATCGGGTAGGTATTTTTAATCTTTCTTGAAATCAGGATCAGCTCGCGGGTAATCTCGGGATCGATAGCCTGAATGTGGATTTCTTCGTCCCTGAAAACGACATAACTGCCATTCTCAGCGGCGAAAATGACTTCGTCCTTCACTGCATCGAGGGTTTTGGCGAGGTTGAAATACTGACGACCGCTGGCTGCGACGAAAATGATTCCGTGGTTTTTAAGTTTTCTGAAAACAGGGAAAAAAGATTCGTGGATTTCGTGTTTGGAGTTCAAAAGCGTACCGTCCATATCGGTAGCCACCAGCCGGATGTCGGAAAATGTCATACTTGATTAAATATTGCCTTACTAATCAAGCCAAATAAGCCGACTATGGTTCCTCTTTTACTGCTTTTTTAGAATATTCGGTACTGTACGCCCACGCGCCAGACGCGCATATGAAGGTCGGTAGGGCCACCCGCCCAGCCGTTGAGCCAATTCCGGGTGCCATGTGCGTAGCTGGCGGTGAAGCCCAGCCGTTTGCCGTCCAGTTTGGCCTGGATCCTTGCACGGTGATCGACTTTCTGCACCAGATTATCCTGGTCGGTGTATAAATTTTCGGAGAAATCCGGGATAGTCGTTCTACTCGAACTTTTTAAGCCAAAACCCAGATCGATCCCGCCGGTAACTGTGAGATTAAGTGTTTCATTCAAACGAAAATTGTATCCTGCACTGGGAAATGCATTGACGAATTGATGCCGGGTAATATTTACGCCGTCTGTCTTTACGATCATGTCATCGAGCTGATATTGATCCACCTTAATGCGGGTACGCAATATTTCATATCCAGCCTCAAGGCTGACCACGAAATGACTCTTAAATTCACGCTGGACAATGGCGGAGGCCCCGACGGTAGCAGCGGGCAGATTGCCTAGTGAACTGGCCGCTTGCGATTCACAGTGACAAAATGAGCCGCCGATGGTCAGGGAAGTGGTGCCGTGCGCGCTCGCGCCCGAGAAGCGTGAAATGCCGCTGTTGAGACCAACAGAAAATGTGGTTCGCTGGGCGAAGCCGATCTGGCAGATTAACAGGAAGGGAAGGATGGAAAAAATTTTCATGGACATGGGTTTTGGCATGGAAACTGTCTGGTTGACACGATACGTCAACCAACGGTTGCATAGCTTAAAGGTTAAATTTCAAAGGTAAATGTCCCTGCCCGGCCACATGGTACGAACCTGGTCGCCTTTTTTGCTGTTTCGGAAATAAGGTCCACACCACATCGACAGCCTGATGAAATTTTCGAAGTACTACCTCACCGCATTTGTTTCGTTTCTGATCTGGGGCTTTTTCAGCCTGGCCCTTAAACCGTTGAAAGGATATCCATCGCTTGACATCCTATTTTACCGCGTCTTTATGTGTGCTGCCGTGATGGCGGTGATCAGCTTGTTTGTGCGCGTGAAAGTGCTGAAAGAGAGCGTCGCGGCGTTCAAAGCGATGCCTGTGGCGCGGAAACGGCAGGTCTCATTCCTGACGTTGATCGGCGGTGTGTTGTTGACCGCCAACTGGTTTTTCTTCATTTACGTGATGAACCACATCAGCGTGAAAGCGGCTTCGTTTGCCTATCTCGTATGCCCGATCATGACCACTGTTATCGCTTTTTTCGTGCTGGATGAAAAGCTCAGTAAATGGCAATGGACGGCAGTGATGCTCAGTGTTTTGAGCTGCATTTTGTTGTCATTCAATAATATAGCCGATATCCTGTACAGTCTGATCGTCGCGGCTTCTTATGCGTTCTATCTCGTAAGTCAGCGCAAGAACGCAGGGATCGATAAATTTCTGGTACTCACTATCCAGATCGTTTTTTCTGCGCTGCTGCTTCTGCCTTTTTATCCCGAATATAGCGCGGCGCTACCCACGGAGGCATCTTTTTACATACTCATCACCCTGATAGCGGTTGTTTTCACCATCATCCCGCTGTTTATGAATTTGTATGCATTGCAGGGAGTGACTTCATCTACAATGGGTATTTTGTTGTATATCAATCCATTGATGAACTTCGCGATCGCCTTGTTCTACTTCCATGAGCCGATCAATTCGATGCAGGTCACTGCCTACTCATTGATCTTGCTATCGATCATTATTTTCAACGAGCGGTTTATTTTTGGCCGTCGCCGCACCGCTGTCGCTTGATTTGCGGTATGCAGCCGAACGGATGAAGCCGGAGAAATGTAAAGTTTGGGAAGTCAGGTAATAGTCATGAGAGTCAAAAAGATCTTGCATGTTAGGCAGTTGACTGGCTTCTACATGACTGATATTTTGAAAGAAAACATACATTAACCGTAGCAATGCTTTTTGCCAGATGCGATGCATGCCTTTGTCGATATGGAAGTCGGTGAAGAGCCATAGTGCACCGGTTTTGAGCAAATTATCCAATTTTTGAAAAACCTCCGAGGCACGGGCAGGACTAAAATTGTCGAAAAGAAACGGTGTCATCACCACGTCATAAACAGCCGGCGTGACGTAATCTTCGATAGCCGCATGTGCGAATGTCACGTGGTTGTCCCCAATATCCCGTTTTCGGGCAAGATCGAGCATCTTGGAAGAGATTTCGACATAATCGATCGACAATCCTGACGGGTGAATCCTGGTCATTTCTTCCAGTATCCAACCGGTTCCCCCGCCCACGATAAGTACGCGTGCGGGAGGCGTTATGAGCGGTAGCAATGCCTGCTGCGCACGCACGATTGCTTTCCCGAATATCAGCCTGCTCAATCTGTCGTAGTTTGAGGCAATGCGGTCATAGTTGTTCAGCATGGCTAATGCAGGTTTTGATGCACAAAAAAGCTGCCTGCGATCCCGCATAATGCCTTGACGAGCAACAACCCGTCGATCACGATGAGGTAAAACAAAATGCTTTGCCGCCTCTGCAGCGAAAATGCCACGACCAGCAGGCACACGAACGGCACGATGTTGAAAAGGATCGCCGGAATGCCGAAATGCCTGTAAATGGCAAATGCGAGGAAGGAAACGAGACCAACCAGCAAAAGCGGTACCAGCACGGCGTAAATGGTTTTCTGAAGTCCCATTCGCACGGCAAATGTTTTCAATTCGATATTCGCGTCATCCTCATAATCTTTCATGTCGAACATAATGGCATTGACGGTGCAGAACATCCAGTTTTTGGTAAAAAGCCAGAGCATCAGCAAAGGTTCGGCAACAGTAACGCCCCGCTCGATCCGCAGGGCAGCTACGGGAAAAAGATTGACACATCCTGCCCAAACAAACCCGATCACGAATGCTTTCAGCCAGCCGGTACGCCGCAGATTGAATGAAATGAGCGATTTGGGAAGTAAACCGTAATACAGGATCGCGGCAAGAGGAACAACCGATAAGATCAGCCAGTAGTAGAGCGGCAAATGCATGATCGCATGGAAGTTTTCTACCAGATACCACACTCCCAACAGCCCGCAGATACTGAACAGGAACACCTGGCTTACCCGCACAAACCGGTAATGCAGCCGGTACCATTCCGTCCGGGGATTGGCCGAAACTTTCGGGATAACCGGTCCTGAATACGCGATCGTGTAATAGAATACGGTAGTGCAGAAAAGGAGAATGTAATAGACCGGCGAATTGAGCGGAACGTTAAGCTGGAAGGCAGTTTCCAGCGATAATGCTACCGCCAGCAGTCCGACGAAATAGTTGGCAAAAAATACAAATGCGATAATCCGGTTTAACATATCTGCCTGTGAACCAGCACGCCATTAATGCCTGGTGCCGGAATAATATAATTAAAATATCAATTTAGAATTTTTTAAGAGCGTACGGAAAGCGTCATAGTGATTTCCTACATTGGGTAACGATATTTCTTAAACCACCAATTCCATGAAAAAAATCTATTTGCTCCTGACCCTTTGCCTTTCGAGCCAGGCCGGTTTTGTTTTTGCGCAAAGTAAAGAATCGGTCGGGAAAGATCCTGTTGTTGAAAGCATCGTAAAGGAGGCTAGCGAAAATTCACAACTGGAAAAACTAGGGCATGAACTGATGGACGTGATCGGTCCCCGGCTTGTAGGATCGCCGCAGATGCAGCAGGCACACGACTGGGCGGTGGCCAAATACAAAGGCTGGGGTATCAGCGCCAAAAATGAAAAATGGGGTGAATGGCGTGGCTGGGAACGTGGCGTGTCGCACATCGACATGGTGGCGCCGCGCGTGAAATCGCTCGAAGGCATGCAGCTCGCGTGGAGCCCCGGCACCAACGGCAAAACGGTAACCGCCGACGTGGTAATCCTGCCCGACGTGGCCGATTCGGTGGCATTTCAGAAATGGCTGCCATCGGCGAAAGGCAAGTTTGTGCTCATTAGCATGAACCAGCCCACTGGCCGGCCGGATTATAACTGGCAGGAGTTCGCGACGAAGGAGTCGTTTGAAAAAATGAAAAAGGATCGCGACGCAGAGACCGACGCGTGGGCGAACCGCCTGAAAAAGACGGGTTATACTTCCCGTGCATTGCCGTTGGCATTGGAGAAAGCGGGCGCTGCGGGTGTGGTCATGTCTTATTGGTCAAAAGGTTTTGGGGCTAATAAAATTTTCGGTGCTTATACCAAGACCATTCCGACGGTGGATATTTCACTCGAAGACTATGGATTGCTTTATCGCCTCGCCGAATCGGGGCACACGCCGAAAATCAGCGTGCGCGCAGATGCGAAGGAGACAGGTATAAGCCAGACATTCAATACGGTGGGAGAGATTAAAGGCACCGAGAAGCCGAACGAATATGTGATCCTTTCTGCGCATTTCGACTCCTGGGACGGCGGCAGCGGCGCTACCGACAATGGTGCCGGTACGCTGGTGATGATGGAAGCCATGAGGATCTTGAAAAAAGTGTATCCTAATCCTAAACGGACGATTCTGGTCGGCCACTGGGGAAGCGAAGAGCAGGGGCTGAATGGCTCCCGCGCATTTGTGGAGGACCATCCGGAGATCGTGCAGAATATTCAGGCTGTATTTAATCAGGACAATGGCACAGGCAGGGTGGTTAATTTATCCGGGCAGGGCTTTTTGAATGCCTATGAATACCTCACCCGCTGGCTTTCCAAGGTTCCCGATCCGATCCGTACGCCTATCGAGACTAAGTTTCCCGGCGCTCCCGGGACCGGCGGTTCTGACTTTGCATCGTTTGTAGCGGTGGGTGCACCGGCATTCTCATTGAGTTCGCTGAACTGGTCGTACGGCACCTACACGTGGCATACCAACCGCGATACTTATGATAAGATTGTATTCGACGACGTGCGCAGCAATGCGATATTGGCGGCAATTCTGGCTTATCAGGCGAGCGAAGACCCTGCGAAAACTTCCCGTGACAAGAGCATTTTGCCCCTGGGTGCCAAAGGCGTACCGGGAGCATGGCCTGAACCGCGCAAGCCCACACGTCGCGGCGGACTGGATTAATGCCTGCATAACCCATTTTTTAAGAGCAAAGGCATATATTGTCTTTGCTTTTTTATTAACCCGAATTTCGAATACAATGCAAATAGAGATCATACAAGAGCCTATCGAGGATGTACTGCTCGTCCGCCCGTTCGAACAAGGAGCCGAACCCGCTAACCAGGAAATGTTCAAAGCGGAAAAGGGGGAAATGTGGTGGTATTCTTCAAAGGAGCTATGGTTAGGGCTGGGAAAAAAACCGAAACTCCCGGCTGTTACCAGAATTTTCCGCTCGCTTTTTTTCAAAAGAAAAGATCGCTGGCCCGTGCACATCACGCTCGACGCACGCGGGCGAGAGGGGGAGTGGGTCGGTAATGCGGTAAACGGTATTGCTTTGGGAGGTTACGACCTGCAACTCTACAAAACGGAGCCGAAAGCGGTGAGTGCATTCTTTCAATCAGGTACATTGTCGATTTTGGTAGATGAAGGTTCGGATGTGGAAGAATCGGCGAGGATTGCATTGACGACAGCTTTGGTACAAATCCGGATAATGGATTTGATGAATGCGCCGTCCAACTATAAGAAGCCGGCAACGCTGGCTGAATGGGCCCGGAAATCGGGTGCGGAGCATGGGTATTCGGTTGAAATATTGGAGAAGGCTGCGTTGGAATTACAGGGAATGCACGCATTGTTGGCTGTCAACAAAGGAAGTGATGAGCCGCCGGTGATGATCGTTTCGGACTATCAACCAGCGCATTACGCTAAAACGGTGGCGCTGGTGGGTAAGGGCGTTACCTTCGACACGGGCGGTATCTCGATCAAGCCATCGGCCAATATGCATTTGATGAAAAGCGATATGGGTGGAGCGGCGGCCGTTTTGGGTACTATCGAACTGGCGGCACGGCTGAAACTGCCCGTCCGCATTGTCGGCGTGATTCCTTCCACTGAGAATTCAGTCGACGGTTCGGCTATGAAACCCGGGGACGTAATTAGTTCCTACGCGGGTAAAACGATTGAGGTAATCGATACCGACGCTGAGGGCAGGCTGATTCTTGCCGATGGCCTGCATTATGCCGTCAAACAGTTTGAACCCGACGTGCTCATCGACCTCGCAACGCTTACGGGCAGCATTATCCAGACACTCGGCTATGAAGCGGCAGGACTTTTCACACCTAATGACGAGCTCGCAACGGAGCTCATTCATGCAGCCGACGAAACCGGCGAACGGTTGTGGCGACTGCCGGTTTGGGATGAATACAAAGAAGAGATCAGCTCCGACATCGCGGATGTGAAGAACTATCATGGTAAACCACTGGCTGGCGCTATTGTCGCGGCCAAATTTCTGGAAGTATTTACTGCCGGACATTCCGCCTGGGCGCACCTCGACATCGCCGGAATGGCATTCGGTGACACCGAGTTTGCTCCTGGTCGCGCTGGAACGGCCTACGGCGTGCGGTTACTGATCGCTTACCTGTCGAAACTCGCAGGTTAGCGACAAAGCCCCGGTATAACGGAAATTTAACCGGGGCTTTTCTTGCCAAAATGGTTCTTTTTGCTAGATTTGAGAATATATGCTTTGCGGCATGCCTCGTCCGCAAATGCCGCTACCGTTCACCAAATCACATTTTATGACCCGAACTCTGACTTTTCTCTGCATTTCCACCTATTTCAAGGGCAATGATTTTTTGCAGGCGCTGAAAGACGCTGGTAACAAGGTTTTTTTGATCACCGCGAAAAAACTGGAAGATAAACCTTGGGTCAGGGATGCCGTGGATGAGTTTTTTTATGTGGAAGAGGGGGAGGATGGTACGTATAATATGAACGAGATCATTACCGGCCTTGCGTACGTGATGCGCACGCGCCCGATCGACCGCGTGGTTGCGCTTGATGATTTCGATGTGGAGAAGGCGGCGCATATCCGCGAGTATTTCCGGATTCCCGGCATGGGCCAAACCACCGGCCGCTATTTTCGCGACAAGCTCGCTATGCGTACAAAAGCGTTGGAATCAGGCATTCTTGTCCCGGGCTTTTCGGCGCTTTTTAACGATGATCAGATCAATCGTTTCATCGAAAAATATCCTGGCCCGTGGATGATCAAACCTCGCTCGGAGGCTTCGGCTTCGGGTATTCAGAAGTTAAGCACGGCCGAGGAACTCTGGAACACCATTCATGAACTGGGAGATAAGCGTCACGCCTATTTGGTGGAGCAATACAAGCCGGGTGATGTCTATCATGTCGATTCGATTTCCTACAACGGTATTGTTATATTTTCCTGGAACAGCAAATACCTTGCACCGCCTTTCGACGTAGCGCATGGGGGCGGTATATTCCGCTCCGTTACGGTGCCGCTCGACTCTTCCGAGGAGCATGCATTGCAGACACTCGCCGTGGATTTGCTTAAAGCTTTTGGATTGAAACATAGCGCGTCACATACCGAAGTGATCCGTTGCTATGACGATGGTAAATATTATTTCCTCGAAACGTCGTCCCGCGTTGGCGGCGCGCATCTTTCCGAGATGGTCGAAGCCTCGTCGGGCATTAACCTGTGGAAAGAATGGGCTCGGATGGAAACCGCGGAGGCCAAGGGTGAAAATTACAAATTACCCCCAGTGCGAAAAGAGTATTCAGGCATTATTATCTCGCTGGCACGCCAGGAGTGGCCTGACCTGTCGGTTTTCAACGATCCGGAAGTGGTATGGCGCATGAACGAGCCGCACCACGTGGGACTGGTGGTGAGGTCCAAATCCCGCGACAAGGTGTTGGAGCTGATGGATAAGTATGCCGCCATTGTTCAGAAAAAATACCATGCTTCTGCGCCGGCCCCGAAGAAACCGGCGCATTGATGGTTACTTTTTAGGGGTTGGTACATTGGCAGCCAGGTAATTTTCCAGGCTTTTGAATTGTGTCGTCCAGTATTCCTCGAACATATTGATCCATTGCTGTACTTCGCTGAAGCCATTCTGGTTCAGTACGCAATATCGTTCACGACCTTTCTCCTCGATATTTATAAATCCCGCATTTTGAAGGATTTTGATATGTTTGGAAACTGCCGGTCGGCTAATGTCGAAGTTCTCCGCGATCGCATTGATCGAGCGTTTTTCTTTAGCAACCATCATTAATATCTCCCTCCTTCCCCGATCCGCCAGGGCCTGGAAGGCATCCGCTGTTTCGGGACTCATTGGAAATGTGCTTCGAAAGCCTTTTTGAGTGATTTATTAACGATTTTTTTCCACCCCATTTCCATAATGAAGCTCGTGAGCATGTTTTTCGGGCCTGCAAATCCGGTATGCTCCAGACGGAGTTCGGTGCCGCCGTCTTTCGGCTCCAGAATCCATGTTACAACGGTATCGAGCGTGGTGACACCCGGCTTCGGCCCGCCTTTGAAGCTGTAAGAAAGCCTTTTCAACGGCTCGATTTCCAGGATTTTGTGGTACATAATCCCGTCCCAATTCTGTGCCGGCCGTGGCTTTTGCTGCGTTTGGCATTCAAAGCCTATTTCCGGCTTGAAATCCTTCATAGGGCTCCATTTAGTGAGGATTTCCGGATTAGTAAGGCATTCCCAAATCATCTCGGGTGGATAAGGGTAAAACCATTTGAGTTTGATATCGCGCTTCATGATGTGTAACTTTTTAGTTACGTAAACTTATATGTAGCTTTTTTGTTACGCAATTTTTTGGATGAAAAACTTTGTAGAAGTGTGTGACCGAAATAGAAGGTGAGCGTCTAAATGGGTAGACTTAAACTCATTCGCTATGGACACGATCACGAATAACACGCTATTCAACACCGTAAAAAACCTAATACAGGCTAGTAGGCAGTATATTGCCGTTTCTGTCAATGCGGAAATGAGTCTGTTGTATTGGAAAATCGGAACGGTCATCCGACAGGAAATTTTGAAAGAAGAGCGCGCAGAATATGGAAAACAGATTGTCGCGACACTGTCGCGACAATTGGAGGGTGAGTATGGAAAGTCATTTTCAGAAAAAAGTCTGAGGAGAATGATCCAGTTTGCGGAGCTTTTCCCAGAGGAACAAATTGTCGTATCGCTGATACTACAATTGAGTTGGTCACATTTTATGGAGATCCTACCAATTCTGGACGCAATAAAACGCGAATTCTACATCCAAATGTGCATCCACGAAAAATGGAGTGTGCGGACGTTCCGGGAACGGATTCAATCCATGCTCTACGAACGCACCGCCATCAGCAAAAAGCCTGAGGATGTCATTATCAACGATCTCCAACTACTAAAAACCGAACAAAAACTCAACCCTGATCTTGTTTTCAAAGACCCGTATTTTCTCGATTTTCTGGGCTTAAAAGACGCCTAATCGGAAAAGGACCTCGAAGCGTCGATCATTGTAGAGTTGCAACGCTTCATCATTGAAATGGGCACCGATTTCGCATTCATGGCGCGCATATCGAGCTCATGCAGCTGGGGCAAAGTAACATTCGCGTGGCCGATTACCTGACGGCGTTGCCTTCGCAACAGGTTTTACAGGAAAAGCTGCACAAAGCGGTTGAAATTGCACGGCACAAAATGGAGCAACGCGACTTTTTGAATACAAAAACGGGCCTGCCAAGTGACTAGCAGACCCGTTTGAATGTATTTTGAAGAAGGTTAAACCAGCTTGAATGCCTGACGGCCGAGCAACACCCAGTTTCCTTTCACTTTTTGAAATACCATTAATACGCCGAGCTTCACTTGCGCCGGATCTTTTCCCTTATTATGCGTGTCGCCAAACAGCTTGTGACGAACCAAAGCGACGTCGCCGGAAATGGAAATTGTTTGGTCACTCAAATCGATTTTGGTGAATTTCGATTCTTCGCTCACGAGGGCACGGATGAATTCTTTCTGATCTTCCAAAAGGCCGTTGGAATGACCGTAAGACAGCGATGGTGAAGTCAGTTTTTTCAAATCAGCCTCATTGGCGCTGATGATCGCGGTTTTAAGTTTTTCAACGGTCGCGGCAACGGCTTTTTCATCGGCACTTTGGGCGAATACGAATGCATTACCTATCAAAAGGAACGCAAGGAGCAAAAATGTTTTTTTCATCGATTAATAAGGAATTAGGATAAAACTTCGGCTGTCGGGCTTCAGCAATCGGCTGTCGGACTTCAGCTATGGACTCTCATAAAACGATCAGGTATGATAGCCGACGGCCGAAAGCCGAAGTACTACATATCCACCCTCTCCATTTTTGGCGAGAAAACGTGCATTACTCCCCACGCGAGCAGGTATGCGCACCCGCAGATGATGAAAATGACGTTGTATCCTCCGCCTATGTTTCCGGCAGCTTTGTAGTTGTCGAGAATGATCCCTACCAAAAGAGGAAAGAGGATACCTCCTACTGATCCGGCCATACCACCGATACCGACAACCGAACTTACAGCCTTTTTAGGAAACATATCCGACGCCGTCGTGAAAATATTTGCACTCCAGGCCTGGTGCGCCGCCGCTGCGAGACTAATCAACACGACCGCCTGCCAAATGTTAGTGGTGTACTGAGCCGCCATAATAGGCATTACCAGGAACGCGAAAATGAGCATCGAGGTTTTTCTGGCGCGGAACACCGGCCAGCCTTTTTTGATAAAATAGCCCGACAAATACCCGCCGCCAATACTCCCCACGGTGGTTGCCGTGTATACGATCACCAGTTCCGGACTGGGTTTGGAAAGGTTCAATTTAAATGCTTCCGCAAAATAGGAGGGTAGCCAGTAGAGAAAGAACCACCAGATCGGGTCGGTGAGCATTTTGCCAAACACAAATGCCCAGGTTTGCCGGATTTTGAAAAGTTGGAGCCACTTAACGGGTGCTTCCTTGCTGGTATCGGCTTCGTTGTCACTGTGGATGTAGTCATACTCGGCCTGATTGACGCGTGTTTGCTTGGCGGGAAGCTCGTAATAGCGCCACCAGAATATGAGCCATACAAATCCTAATGCACCCGTGATCAGAAATGCTTCCTGCCAGCCATATGCGCCCAGAATCCAGGGGACCATAATAGGGGCCACAACCGCGCCGATGTTAGCTCCGGAATTGAAAATACCCGTTGCCAATGCCCGCTCTTTCTTGGGAAACCATTCGGCGGTCGCTTTGATCGCCACGGGAAAGTTGCCCGCCTCACCAAGCCCGAGAATGGCCCGCATGAAACCGAAACTGAATGTGCCTGTCGCGACGGCATGCAGCATGGCCGCGATACTCCACACGACCACCGAGATCACGTAGCCTATTTTGGTGCCGATTTTATCAATAATAGCCCCGAAACCGATCAGCGAAAATGCATAGGCTGCCTGAAATGCCATTACAATGTGGCTGAAATCAGATTCCGTCCATCCGAAATCGGCTTCCAGCGTCGGTTTAAGCAACCCGAGCACCTGGCGGTCGAGGTAGTTGATGGTCGTTGCGCAGAACAGGAGCGCTACTACGCGCCAGCGATAGCTGGTCTTTTTGGTCTCCACTTGGAGTTCTGTAGGTTCAGGATTGTGAGAGCGCATATTCCGTTCTTTCTAAAAGCGTTTTAAGTGTTTCAATAATGCCGTTTTGCGCAATGGATTGAAGATGTCCGACAATGGAACTGTGTACAGAATCGATTTTATTCAGGTCACGGCCCCAGATCGACTGTTCTTTTAATATCGCCAGCACCATGTCGGGCAAAGATGCCATTTGCCATTTCTGGTAAAAGAATGGGGCTTTGGGGTCCTGGATCAGGTAAGGAACGCCGTCGAGGCGGCCGTAATAACTGTCGCCTTCCTTTTTCACGGCTTTCATAAAGTGAATGAAAACCGCAAGCCCGAAAGTCATGTATTCGGGCAGATAACTATTTTTTGCCTCATAGTTAAGAAAGGTCGGAATGACCCGGGAAAGAATCTTGGCGGAATAATTTTGGTTGATATTAAACCACTTGTGTAAAATATGCGGGTTGCGGAAACGGTCGGCGACTTGCCGGCTGAATGCCAGCGCAACTTCGGGGCGGACGTCGTATGGAATGGCGGGCGCAATTTCGCTTTCCATCAAATGCGTAATGAATGCGGAAAAAAACGGGTCGTTCATGGCTTCCACCACGGTTTTGAAACCACATAAATGTGCTAACCCGCCCCCGAGTGTGTGGGCGCCGTTAAGCAGGCGGAGTTTGAGCTCGCGGTATTGTTCGATATCCGGCTCGATGACGAGCCCCTCGTCGATGCCGTAAAAGCCGATTTTCTGGCGGATGCGCTCGTCTCCTTCGATGGCCCACAAATGGTAATGCTCGGTGGTGATGAGCAGCTCATCGCGGTAGCCGAGCTCTTCTTCGAGCTCTTTCAGCCGCGCTTCGTCGGGTTTGCCGGGTACAATGCGGTCGACAAGGGAGTTACAAAAGAAATTGCATTGTTCGATCCAGTCGATGAACGCGCCTTCCAGGCCGTTGCGGTGGGCGAGTTCGAGGATAATGGATTCGAGTTTTTTACCATTGTCGGCAATCAGCTCTGTTGGGATAATCACTACTCCAAAATCGGAATTGCCACTGAATGCGACATAGCGCGCGTAAAGAAAGGCCAGCAGTTTCCCGGGAAAGGACACGGGAGGCCATTGGTAAATGTCATCCTGAACGAGTTGAATGCCGGTTTCGGTCGTATTGGAGATGACGAGGGTGACGGCCGGATTTTTGGCCAGGTCCAGTACCAGCGACCATTGTGTTTTGGCTGAAAGCACCCGGCTGATAGCCGAAGAAATGACGTTTTCCTCCTTCGGTTCGCCGTCCTGAATGCCACGCGAACAAATGGTGTAAAGGTTATCCTGTCGCTCAAATGCCTTGGTATCGCCCTGGTCCGTCGATTTAACGACCACGATCCGGCCATTGAAGACACCTTGCCGGTTGGCTTTGTCTATAAAATAATCGGCCAGACCGCGCAGGAACGCGCCCGTGCCGAATTGCAGCACTTTTTCCGGCAGTTGGAATACGGAATCATCGGCCACGACCACGGCGGGTTGGCTCCTGAGCTGGCGAAGGTTTTCCCGGAAGAGATGCCCCATAGCGTTAAGATTTACTTTTTGACAACCTGTTTCAACAACCAACCGGCGAGGTCCTTGCCTGCCTCGAAATTCTCGAAGCTGGTGTCGATCCTCCTGCCGTCAACATATTCATTGTAAAGCCAGGGATCGCCGACGGCGAACACGGTACCCTTACCATATCTGGAAATTCCGAAAATGACGTCGCCCTGGTCGGTCAGCAAGGATTTGGCGGGCGGCGTGATACTCAGTGGCGAAAGCTCTTTGATGTAAATTTTTTCTGTGTGAGGAAAAACAGCCTTCGCCTCGGCGGGGATCATTAGTTTACCCTGCTCGAACTGCGTGCCTTGTACCATATTCCGGTTCTTATTCGTGAACTGCATGCCGAACCGCGCGGCGAGCTTGTTGAAATGCGGGATCTCGCAATTGGCGGTGTCGTTGGCCATCAGCACCAGTACACCGCCTGATTTTACCCATTTTTCAATTTCAGTAATGGCCTTATCGTCGATGAAATGCGGCTCCGAAGTTTCCTTTTTGGTGTCGGGGTCGACCACAATGTAAATGTCGACGTTATTCAAACTGGCAGCTGTCGGTGCAGTGGGCAGTGATATGGTTTTGGCACCCAATTCCCGGAAAGTATTACCCCAAAGCCAGAAACCCGAATGCATCCGGTCTTCCCAGGTATAGTGGAATTGCTCCTGCGCGCCGGTAAGGTCTTTTCGGTTTTCGTGATTGAAATAGTAATCCAGACCGATCGTCTTACCCTTTCCTATGGCATTCTCGGCGGCAATCTCCATTTCAATACTCGCAAAAATGAACGGCCCGATACCTTTCAAATCGTTCTTGCGAATGGGTTCGCTGAGGTAGTATTCGTACGAACCATCACGGTAAGGCGTTCCGCCAAGGCCGCCGACGCTCACGGTTTTATGAAGGCTTAAAGTGCCATTGGCCTCCTTTTCTACAAAATTTCGCAATATTCCCTGATAACCTTTTTGGGCATTTGCCGCAAATTTTTCAGGAATGTAGCCCAGTCTCGCACCCTTCGCGAGCGCATATACGAACATGCACGAGGCCGACGCTTCGAGGTAGTTTCCGGCTCGCTTGCCCTGGTCGATCACCTGGTACCATGCACCGGATTCCGGGTCCTGGTATTTGGCCAAAACAGGGGCCAGTCTTTGCAGATAGCCTATCAGTTGCGGTCTCCCCGGATGTTGCGCGGGCAGGTAATCGAGTACATCCACAAGCGCGATGGCGTACCAGCCAATCGCCCGCGCCCAGAAGCTGGGGGAACGACCGGTTTTTTTGTCGGCCCATGGCTGTTCGCGGCTTTCGTCATAGGCATGGTAAACGAGCCCCGTTTTTTCATCCACGGCATATTTTTCAATCAAAGCGAATTGTTTGACGATATCGTTGAAATGTTCGGGGTGATGAAAAATGAGGCTGTATTCCGCTGCGAACGGCTCGCCCATGAACAGGCCGTCGAGCCACATTTGGTTGGGATAGCGCTTTTTGTGCCAGTAACCGCCTTCTTTGGTCCGAGGTTGCTCTTCCAATTGCTTCCAGAGCAGATCGGCCGCTTTTTTGTATTTCTCTTTATCCGGTAATGATTGCTGGTACAGGGTGAGTAAGACGCGGCCGGGCGGGATGTTGTCAATATTGAATTCGTCGGCGCGGTAGGTGCGAATGCTACCATCGGGGCGAACGTACTGGTCGATGTCCTTCCGGATGTATTCGAAATATTTGCCTTCGCCGGTCCGGTACCATACTTTTTCGATGGCTTTCAGCATTAACCCCTGCTCGTAGTCCCATTTCGTGGCGGTGTTTTTTCCCACCAATATTGAATCCTTATGGTTAGCTATAAAGGAATCCGCCATCCGGCGCGACATCGGCAGCTCCTGCGCAAACACACAGGTAGTCGCGAAGCAGGCGATCCAGAGTGTGAAAGAGCGGAAACGGGGTAGAGAAATGGCCATCAGCAAGGGGTTATACCTTTGGAATACTTACAAAATCTTCCCGCATGGGAGTGAAAATATCGACCAGCATGCCGGCCGAAAGGCACAATGCACCATGCACCACATGTGGCGGGATGTAGTAAACATCGCCCTGTCGTAAAACTTGCTTCCGTTCCCCGATCGTAATCTCGAACTCGCCGCTCTCGACGTAGCTCATCTGCGTGTGGAAATGGCTATGCAACGTGCCGATCCCACCTGTCTCAAATGCGACCTTGACCATCATCAGATTAGCATCGTAGGCCATGATCTTGCGTTTAAGGCCGCCTCCGAGGTCTTCCCAGGCGATTTCGCTATCGGCGATGAATTCCTTTTCTTTGAGTGCTTCCATTATCTGAGATCGCTGATCAGTACCGGGTCCATGTCTGTATAATCCTTGTTTTCACCGGCCATTCCCCAAATGAACGCGTAATTGGACGTGCCGCATCCCGAGTGGATCGACCAGGGAGGCGAAATCACGGCCTGCCGGTTGGCCACCCACAAGTGCCTGGTTTCCGAAGGTTCGCCCATTAAATGTAACACCCTTTGATTTTCAGGGACATCGAAATAGCAGTAGGCCTCCATGCGCCTGTCATGCACATGTGAAGGCATGGTATTCCAAACGCTGCCCGTTTGCAGTACCGTAAGTCCCATCACGAGCTGGCAACTTTGGATGCCGTCCAAATGAATGTATTTGTAAATAGTACGATGGTTCGAAGTTTCCATGCTGCCGACAGTGGCCGGCGTTGCGTCTTCCTTGGTAAAAAGGCGCGTCGGGTGGGTTTGATGCGCAGGCGAGGAAAGCAGGTAGTATGCGGCTGGTTCCGAAGGATTTTTGCTCGTTAGCAACACTTCTTTTGTCCCCTTTCCAACATACACGCAACCCAACTTGCTGATCGGGAAATGTTCGCCATCGGCAATCACTTCGCCGTCGCCGCCGATATTGATAATGCCTATTTCGCGTCTTTCGAGAAAATAGGAGGCTTTTAATGCTTCGAATGTCGGGAGGACTAGCGGTGTCGCCAGCGGAATGGCGCCGCCGATGATCACGCGGTCGTAATGGCTGTATACGAAATGGATCTCGTCATCCCGGAAGATATCTTTCACAAGGAAATTGTCGCGCAGGGTATCGGTATCCATTTGCGCTACTTCTTTCCGGCTGCTTTCAAATCTGATTTGCATGTATGCGGCTACTTTTGAAGTTCTCTGTATAAAATAGGGTATTGATTAACGGCCCATCCATCCGCCATCGACGGTCAGTATGGTGCCATGCACGTAATTCGATGCTTCCGAAGCCAGGAAGAGTGTCGGGCCTTTGAAATCTTCCGGCAAGCCCCAGCGTCCGGCCGGAATGCGGTCTAGGATCGACTTGCTGCGTACGGGGTCGTTACGTAACGCCTCGGTATTGTCGGTATTGATGTAACCCGGCGCGATAGCGTTCACATTCACGCCTTTGCCGGCCCATTCGTTGGCCAATGCCTTCACCAGGCCGCCGATAGCGCTCTTGGAGGCCGTGTAACCGGGTACATTGATGCCTCCCTGGAATGTGAGCAGCGAAGCCGTAAAAATGATCTTGCCTGACCCGCGCCCGATCATTTCCCTGCCTAGTTCGCGGGCGAGTATGAAAGGGGCGTCCAGGTTGATATGCAGTACTTTGTCCCAGTACTCGTCGGGATGACCGGCCGCTGGTTCACGCAGAATAATCCCTGCATTATTTACAAGAATGTCGATGACCGGGTGATCCTTTTTAACCTGAAGAATAAACTGATAAAGCTTTTCACGGTCGCCCAGATCGGCCTGATAAGGGTGGAATTTCCGTCCTGTTTGCCGGATAACACGTTCTGTTTCGTTGTCCGCTTTAAATTCTGAAGAGGCGACGCCGATAATGTCCGCACCGGCTTCCGCAAGCGCTTCGGCCATGGCTTTCCCGATGCCACGATTGCAGCCGGTTACTAATGCTGTCTTTCCGGTCAGATCAAATAGATTAACGGTATTCATTAATGGGTTTATGATTTGTCTTTTTCGGGGTATCCGATAATTTTAGCGTCGGTAGTAAATAGACCCGAACCAAACGATGTTAGACTGAATAATCAGAAAAATCAAATAACGAATTGTCTTTTTTTGTGCAATCGTTATCGGGAACGTTGTCAGTTGGGCCGGATGATTGTAAATTTTAGGATAAATTGGCAGTCCGGCAGAGTGGGGAAGAGGTTGAGAGGATGTTTTGAAACGAATAATAAGTTGGAATAAACCAATTTTTCCATTGGAAACCATCACCATCAAGGATATTGCAAAGGCACTGAATCTGTCGACCTCGACAGTTTCGCGTGCATTGAGAAATAGCTACGAGATTAACCCTGAAACCAAAAAGCTGGTGATGGAGTACGCCGAGCGGATGAACTACCGCCCGAATCCCATTGCGCTGAGCTTGAAGGATAGCAAAAGCAAGTCGATAGGCGTCATTATCCCCGAAATCGCCAATCATTTTTTCTCCCAGCTTATCAACGGTATCGAGTCCATTGCTTATAACCTGGGCTACCATGTGGTGATCTTCCAGAGTCATGATTCTTACGAAAGGGAGGTGGCGAATACCAACTACCTGGTTTCCAGGCGTGTGGATGGGCTGCTGGTGTCACTGGCCAGCCTTACCACCAATCTTGTACACTTTCAGGAATTGATGGAAAAAGGACTGCCAATCGTGTTTCTCGATCGTGTACCTAATGATATCGAGACGCATAAGGTTGTGGCCGACAATTTTACGGGAAGTTACGAGGCTACCGAGCACCTGATCCTGTCGGGGCGGAGGCGTATTGCGCATCTCACGAGCCCTATTTATTTGTCGATTACCACCGAGCGGCTTGCGGGATATAAAAAAGCATTGGAAGACTATGGCATCCCATTCGATGAGTCGTATGTCAAATATTGCCTGTATGGGGGCAAAATAGAGGCCGAAAACGAGGCTGCCATAGAAGAACTGCTCTCACTGCCCGAGCCGCCGGATGCCATTTTCACAGCCAGCGACCGGCTTACGACCGGGTGTATGTCGGTATTTCAAAGGAAAGGCATCCGGGTGCCTGATGAAATTGCGATTGTCGGCTTTACCAATATCAGCGTGGCCAATTTGCTCAACCCGCCGTTGACGACTGTTATGCAGCCTGCGATGGAAATGGGCCAGCAGGCTGTTGAGCTGTTGATCCGGTTGATCGAGCATCCTCAAAAAGACGAGAAATTCGAAACGCGTTCGCTCAAAACTGCTCTGACAATACGGGAGTCTTCTGTGGGAAAAACAGTAGTTTAGTGGAAAAACCGCATTACGGATGATCAGCCTGCGCATCGATGGAGCATTGTTCAATTACAGGGTCGCCGGCGTGGCGGTACTGAATGGCAAGGTGCTTCTGCATAAAACTCCTTCCGACAATTTCTGGACGCTTCCTGGTGGGCGCTGCGAGCTGTTCGAATTTTCAAAAGACACCTTGCAGCGTGAAATGCAGGAAGAAACCGGACTCGACGCCGAGGCCGGCGAAATGCTGTGGGTCTCGGAGAATTTCTTCCTCTATAATGGAGATCAATACCACGAGATAGGCTTCTACTTTGAAATGGAGATTCAAGACCTGCCCTCCCAGGACGATTTTCTCGGTGTGGAAGGGCAGGATGAATTACTGTTTCACTGGCATGATGTGACGGATTTGTATTCGATCCGTGTCTATCCGGAGTTTTTGGCGGATGCTTTGGCTAAAAAGCCACTCGAAAGAGGACACTTCACCGCCGCCTTCCGGGATCTCGACGCCGGATAATTACTTATTTCGTCATAAAGCGCCAGGTCACACGGCCGATGGTATCAGGCTTGCCATTTTCAGGCGCTGAAATGCTGCCTTTCAATTGCCCTCCCTGCCGCTCGACCTTAACGGTACGCCAGGAAAATGCGCCTTTTTCGTAAGCAAATGTCTCACCATCATCGTCGTAGAGATTGTAGCTGGCATTCTTTTCGCCATAATGCCGGATTTCGATGTCCGTTTTTGCTCCTGAACGCGGCGCGTGGAGCAGGGCAGGCATCATGGGAATAATGCCTCCGTCTTTAACAAAAACAGGGATTTGGTCCATTCCCGGGTTAACGGTAATTACCTCCCCGTCGCCTGCCAGTTTGCCGGTGTAGAAGTCGTACCATTTTCCTTTGGGTAAAATCACTTTTCGCGAAGTCTGGCCGGTAAAGAGCGGTGCCACCAGCAGATATTCGCCGGCCATATACTGGTCTTTTACCTCGCGTGTGACAGCTTCCTCGTAAGGGTTTTCATGCAGGTTAGTCGCGGTTTTTTCCTTTTCCATATTTATCCCAAAACCTTCTTCGAGGTTCATTCCGCGGAATGGCGGCGTGCCGTTGTAATGGTATTTGGCGAATTCGGAGTACCAATAGGGCATCATGCGCATCCGCAGTTCCGCCAATGCCTTGATTTGCGGCGCCACCTCAGGGAATGTCCACGGCTGCATGCTGCTCGACCACGCATTGATCATCGCCATGGGGGAGAAACATACCGTCTGGAAGCGCCGGAGCCATTCTTCGGCGGTTTTCGATGCGCGCACCTCGGGTGTCCACAGCACGCCCGCGTAGCCGCTGTTGATGAGCGCGGTAATGAAGTCTTCGTGGCTGTAATTGTCATTATAAATCACATAGGGAAATGATGCGCCGCCTGCGTTGGACGCGCGCACGAGCCCGTACGTCCGCATATTGTTGCGGCGGAACACTTCAAAACTGTGCTTCTGCACGAGTAGTCCGTACGTCTGGCGGATTTGCTCGGATGAGCGGCCCGATGGAAATGTGGCTACATCCGGCCAGAGGTAGGAGTCGAAACCATCCACCTCATCGATCTTGTAGCCGCTGACACCGATTTTGACATGCTCCTTTTCAAACTGGTCAAAGAGAATCTTGCGGGCTTGCGGCATCGAAAGGTCAGGAACGATACCGTTCCAGACAGTATGAGAACCGGTGTAGGGGCTTATCGCCTTGTAAATAGAGGCATCGGGCGAGACATACGGGTTTGTCCAAAGATTGATTTTAACACCCATTTGATCCATATCCTTCACAAAGCCCGCCGGATCGGGGAAACGCGAGCGGTCCCATTCGAACGTGCACGGATAGGACTTGGTTTGCCAGCCGGGTTCAAGACCAATGAAGTCGAGCGGGAAGCCTTTTTCTTCAAATGCTTTGGCTTCCTGCTTGACCTGATCGGCCGTGTAGAGCCGGTGGACGCGCTGTGTAAAGCCCAGCCCCCAGCGCGGCGGCAGGCAACCTCCTCCGCTCAGCAGGTTGAAGCGTTCGATTGCATTGACGGGTTTGGGCCCGGCGAAAACATATATTTCAATGCCCTCGGCAGGTATCAGCATTTCAACGGCGTCGGAATAGGGATGGGCTTCCCAGTTTTTATCGGTGTTGCGGTCCATCACTTTGGGCGGATTTTTGCTGTCCTTGCGTACGCCCGAGCCTGCGTACACGTCGATGTACTTGGCGGAATTGACGAAGACGCCGTAGCCCAGTGACGATACATAAAATGGAACCGGTGCGTGTGTGCGGCCATTGTCCGATTTACCGTAGTGGTCGGCGTGGAGTTGCATAATGCGGCCGCGTTGGTGGATGGTCTGGAAATTCAGTCCGAAGCCATAAAGCTGCTCATTTCTCTGTAACGGTAACCGCAGGTAGGATTTCCCATTGTTCAATTGAAATGCAATAGCCGATTTATCCAGCGGAAAGTCCTGTCTGGACAGTTTCGCAAGTGCGGGCGAGGCGGTAGCTTCTGCCGCTTTGAGCAGGTCGTAGGCATCCGGTTTGCCTGCGGTACCCTTCCAGACACCCGGGTGGATCTCTTTCCAGGTGATAATCTGCCCGAAAAGCAGGGAGGGGAGGAGGATTGAAAACAGGGTCGAAAGGACTAGGTTAAGGTAGCGCATGGGGTTTAGAGGCTCTTGGATCGATGTTATAAGTGGTTATTGATTTTTTATACTAAGAAATAATGGTGGTAAAATAAGTCTATTAAATTTGTAGGATAAATAGGATAATTCTAAATTTGAGCTTCGAACTCAGAAGACCCCTGGCATTATGTACTACGAAATGGAAGACGAACTGGGCAACGTGTCCACCTTACAACTCAAACAAAGGATTGCGGAAGAGCCGATTGAGCCACCCAAAATAGGAGAACTGGCACCGCTGTTTTATCTCCGGAACGAGGAAGGGTTTCCGGTGACGTCGCTGACGGGCACTTCGCCGGACAGCGACCTGAGATCAGTCCTCGATCTGGTCCGTTTCAAGCCGCTTGTTCTCAGTTTTTATTGCAATTGCTGGGGAAGTTACGCGCCCAGGCACCTGGAAGCCTTGAAGGCGCTCGCTCCGCAGACCGAAGCTTTGGGCGGGCAGCTGTTGGTATTGACGAACGAATCTCAAAAGGAAATCGGCCGCATTGCCAGAAAACTGGACACCGGGGCGTTGATTTACCACGATAAAAATTACAATGTAGCACGTTCCTACGGTGTGTTTTCTGAAACTTCCCCGATCTGGGATCGCATTGCAGGGATTTCGGAAGAGGTTTTTACGCCTTCGCTGTTTGTGCTCGGTCGCGACCGCCGGATTGGATACGCATTCGTAGACGAAAATTTTGACAATACGCCAGAGATTAAAACTGTTTTGAAAGCAGTTTACGACGGCAGGCAATAGAAATTACATATTTGGCGCTCATACCGTGTCAGCCAGGCAACCATGCATTATCTTTGGTTTTGCCGCTGACACGGTATTTGTTTAACACCATTTTTGAATATGTTATTGAAAAACAGGTTGCAATCGAAACTTCCCAACATCGGGACTACCATTTTTACCAGAATGTCGGCGCTGGCCGAAGAGCACAAGGCGCTGAACCTGGCGCAGGGTTTCCCGGAATTCGATTGCTCGCCTGACTTGCAGCGGTTGGTGGATAAATATGTGCGGTCCGGCAAAAACCAGTACGCGCCTATGCCGGGTGCATTACCCCTGCGGGAAGCGATTGCCAGGAAGACTTTTGAGGCCTCTGGCCGGGAATACCATCCTGTAACAGAAATTACCATTACCAGCGGGGCTACCGAGGCATTATTTGTGGCAATCAGTACGGTAGTGCATCCGGGCGACGAGGTGATCGTATTCGAGCCCGCCTACGACAGTTACGTCCCGGCGATCGAGCTCAGCGGCGGCATTCCGGTTTTCGTAACGCTCGACCCACAGTACGATTCAATCGATTGGGAGGCCGTAAAAGCATCTGTTACGGACAAAACACGTGCGATTGTGATCAACACCCCGCACAACCCTACCGGCAAAGTATGGGCGGCTTCGGATTTGCAGGCACTGGCTTCCCTCGCGGAGGAGCACGACCTGGTGGTGATCAGTGACGAGGTTTATGAATACATTGTTTTCGATGGACGCACGCATATTTCGGTGGCTTCTATCCCTTCGCTTGCCGGGCGGAGCTTTGTCTGTGGATCGTTTGGGAAAACATTTCATACGACGGGCTGGAAGCTCGGTTATTGCCTGGCACCTCCTCACCTTACCGCCGAGTTTAGGAAAATCCATCAATTCCTGGTATTCAGCGTCGTGACGCCATTTCAATTTGCGGTGGCCGAATACCTCAGTGAACCCGAGCATTACCTGTCACTTTCCGCATTTTACGAGCGCAAACGGGACCTGTTCAACAACGCGATCAAGGATATTGGTTTTGCCCTTAAACCATCCGAAGGCAGCTTTTTTCAGAATGTCTCCTACGCCAACCTTTCCGAAGAAAGCGACCTCGCACTCGCCGAGCGACTGACCAGGGAAATTGGTGTCGCTTCGATACCGGTATCTGCATTCTATGGAAGGGAAACGGACTTCAAGACGCTTAGATTTTGCTTTGCCAAACATGATGGAACCTTGCTGAAAGCCGCAGGATTGTTGAACGCCGCACGTTGGTAAAAAGATTGTTGAAGACTGGATTGACGTTTATAAATTCGAAAAAAGTCGTAACTTAATATGACAAATTTCGGATACATGAAAACGATACAATATCAAAAGTACGATGAAGTAGCTCCGTTGCGGATAGCCCAGGAGCCCGAAGTGTTGTATGTTGCCCGGAAAACGGTCGATATGTTTCCTGTTGAGCGTTTTCAGGTGCTTTCTACGAAGCTGCTTTTTACCCAACAGGAATGGTCAGAGATATTGCATGTCAGCGACAGAACTTTGCACCGGTACCTGAAAGAAGATAAACCTTTCGAGGGGCTGTATGCCGAGCATCTATATCAGCTTGAAAATATGGCGGATCTTGGCCTGGAAATATTCGGCGATGCGAAGACTTTTGAGAAATGGCTTCGCACACCGCGGGAAGTTCTGGGAGAAACACAGGATTTTTCCACACTTCGCTCATTTTGGGGCGTAAAGCTGATATGCAATGAACTCGGGCGCATGGAACATGGCGTGTACATATGATCGCGTACCGCCTGGCTGCGAAGGCCTACATCGATGATTTGTCGGGTTCAGGGGCCAAGTTATTTGGCGGACGGTGGAATCCGGCGGGTTGCCCGTGCATTTATGCCAGCCAAAATCTTTCGCTCGCATTACTGGAAAAATACGTCCATGCGGAATTCCGGGAATCCATGGAACGCCTTGCATTGCTCCGCATCGACATTCCTGATGATGATAACCTGGTATTTCACGTTGATGACCAGCAGTTGAAGAAGAACTGGATAAATGATATTTCCTATTCTCAGTGGATTGGTGAACAGATACTGAGTGACCCGGAAATCATTGCTTTTACTGCACCGTCGGCGATAGTACCCTCGGAAAGAAATGTGATACTGAATCCTTCCGCCCATAAAATCGGCGATATCCGGTTTTTGCCACCTGCTGATTTTTCGACCGACTTGCGGTTGCTTACCAGGCTTTTAGCCAGAAAACCTATTTCTTAAACAGTAATGCCTTGATCGGCTGGATCCGGGTGATGATGAGTGTGGGAATGAGCAGGATGGCGGCTGTGATAACGACTGCGACCACATTGACCATCGCGAAAATACCCCAGTCGAATACGATCGGAACAGTGTCCATATAATAATTGACGGGGTCGAGCGGGATCAGCTTGAACTGGTATTGCAGCCAGCATAGCAGCAGGGCGGCTACGTTGCCGATAATGATGCCCTTACGGAGCATGTCGAGGCCGACCTGGAAAAAGATCATCCGGATTTGCCGGTTAGGGCTTCCGAGCGTTTTGAGCAAGCCGATCAGCGGTGTTCTTTCCATAATGATCACCAGCAGTATCGAAATCATATTAAAGCAGGCCACAAAAAGGATAAGTACCAGAAAAACGGCGGTGTTGCGGTCGAGCAGGACGAGCCAGTCGAAGATTTGCGGAAATAGGCTGGTGACCTTTTGTAGGAATAGCCCCGGTGGAAGCTCGCGACGAAGCTTGTGGGTTACCATGTCGAGATTATGGAAGTCTTTGAGATAAATTTCATAAGTGCCGACGGAGTCTGCACCCCAGCCATTCAGTCGCTGTACGAGGCCGATGTCCCCAATAATCAGGTTATTGTCAAATTCCTCCATTTCGGTTTCATATATACCGACAACGACCAGCTTACGAGGCCTGGGTGGATTTTGAAGCGAATACATGATCACATCATCGCCGGTTTTCAGGCGCATTTGACTCGCTATTTTCCGGCTAATCAGAATTTGGGAAGAGTACCCATATTTAATCGAGGAAGAATCGGTGCGGCTGATCAGCTGGCCTTCCCTGAGGTTGGGTTTGAAAGTTTGCCAATCGTAATCATTTCCTACTCCTTTGAGTATCACCCCCTTAATTTCATCCGGTGTTTTCAGGATACCCGATTTGTGCGCGACAGCCTGCCAGCGTTTGATTTCCGGAATGGTCGGTAATACTTCAGACACTGCATTTTTCGCCGGGAGCGGTGCTTCTTCGTAAGTATTGCCCTGTGAAAAGGCATTTACGTTAATATGTGCACTGAAAAGGAATATCTTCTGCTGGATAGTTTGCTTGAAACCCAGCAGCACCGCAAATGCGATGATCCCTACTGCAATACCAATAGCGATACTGGCCACGCCGATCCGCGAAACCGTAGCAGAAAATGATCCCGCTTCGTTATGGCGTATGCGTTTGGCGATGAATGAGGGGAATTGCAAGAGGAATCTGTTCTTTAAATTAGTTGTTGACAAAAATAGGAAAAAACCTTAGCGGTTCGAGAAAGGCATTTTTTTATTAAGTTTCCTGTCTTGATTTAGCACAACGAAATACCGAATCGAAAAACATACCATCGTCCATGCCATTAATCAAAGTTGCTTCCGGAGTTGTAAACCAGACACCCATGGCCTGGGAGGCCAATACCCGAAATATCGTCGATGCGATCAGGGAAGCGCGGAAACAGGATGTAAGCCTGCTGTGCCTGCCCGAACTGTGTATTTCGGGTTACGGCTGTGACGACTACTTTTTCGCTCCCGATATGGTGGAACAAGCCCAGCATTGCCTGCTCGAAATAGTTGCGGAAACGGCCGGCATGATCGTGGCGGTGGGCCTGCCGTTGCGGCACAACGGAAGTTTGTACAATGCAGCCTGCCTGATTTCCAACAAGCAGATCGCCGGTTTTTACTGCAAACAAAACCTGGCCAACAACGGCATTCACTACGAAGCGCGGTGGTTCAGACCGTGGCAGCCGGGCGTGGTGGAAAGTATCGAGGTTAACCAGATGTTTTACCCGATCGGCGACTTGATTTTTGACGTTGCCTCCGGCCCGATCCTGGGTGGATCGCACGGCGTGAAGATCGCATTCGAGATTTGCGAAGATGGCTGGGTAGCTAACCGTCCCGCCCGCAGGCATTACGAGCGGGGAGTGGATATTATCCTGAACCCCAGCGCAAGCCATTTTGCATTCAATAAGTTTATGGTGCGTGAAAAGCTGGTTGTTGATGCATCCAGATCGTTTTCATGTAGTTATATTTATACCAATCTCCTTGGGAATGAGGCGGGGAGGGCTATTTACGACGGCGATGCAATGATCGCCTCGAATGGGGACTTGCTTGCGTCCAGCCCGCGGTTCAGCTATGAGGATTTCGTGATCACGACTGCGGTGATCGATACGGAATATACCCGGTTAAGTCAGGTGCAAAGCAAAATTGCCCTTCCTGCCAAGGAACGCACGTGGCGTATACCGGCCCGTTTCGACTTCCCCGATATTGAACCGGTGTTACCACAAATCCCGGAAATCGAGCCATTTGAAAGAGGGGGGGCGTTAAAGGAAGAAGAATTCGCGAGAGCAGAATGTCTTGCATTGTTTGACTACCTGAGAAAGAGCCGTTCCAACGGTTTCACCATATCACTTTCGGGTGGGGCCGATTCCTGCGCTTGTACCGCATTATGCGGGTTGATGATCCGTCTGGCTGACGAAAGTATCGGTATGGACCGCTTCAAGCAAAAGTTGTCTTACATTAAGGACATTCAGTCAGCCAAAACGGAGGAAGATCTTGCCAAAGTGTTGATCCACAATATTTACCAGGGAACCGAAAACAGCTCTTCCGATACGTTGGAATCGGCACGATCACTGGCAGAATCGATCGGATCTACTTTTTACAATGTGAATATCAACGGGCTTGTTGAAACATATAAAGGCCTTATCGAGGGCCAGATCGGCCGTAAGCTGACATGGGAACACGATGATATCGCGTTACAGAACATTCAGGCGCGGGTCCGTGCTCCGGGAGTATGGTTGCTGACCAACCTGTCGAACCACCTGCTGCTCGCTACATCCAACCGCTCGGAAGCGGCCGTCGGGTATGCGACTATGGATGGCGACACTTCCGGCAGTATTAGCCCGCTGGCGGGAATCGACAAGCATTACCTGCGCCAATGGCTCCGTTGGCTCGAAACAGTGGGATGTGAAGTGAAAGGCAAGCATATCCGGATTGAGGGTTTGAAGAAAGTCAATAGCCTGCAACCTACCGCGGAATTGCGACCACTCGCACAGACGCAGACGGACGAGGCGGATTTGATGCCGTATGCATTTTTGAATGACCTGGAAGGGCTTGCGATCCGGGACAAAAAGTCGCCTTTGGAATCGTATAGAAATCTTTACGTTCGCTACAAAGGTATTTACAGCGTCGAGCAGCTGCTTGGCTGGACAGAACGTTTCTTCAAGCTATGGAGCCGCAACCAATGGAAGCGTGAGCGTTACGCGCCATCTTTCCATCTCGACGACCGTAACCTCGACCCACGTTCCTGGTGCCGTTTCCCGATCCTGTCCGGAGGGTTTGAAAAAGAACTGACAGAGCTACGAGCGTATGTACAAGGCACAACTGTGCAGAACGGGCGCAAGCGGATTGGGTTTTGATGGAAGTGAGGTAGAATTTAGCTATATTTATTAAAATTAACATTGACGCTATGGCTACGCTAACGGTCGAAGTAGAGGATAATGAGCTCAATTTTTTGCGTGATCTATTAAAGAGGTTTCCCTTTGTTAAGGTAAGTGAAGAAGTCCGCGAGGATTCGGATGAAGAGGTTCGCGCAAATATCAGAGAAGGGATCAGACAGATGACCCTCGTAGAAGAAGGCAATTTACAAACTCGTCCAGCAAGGGAGTTCTTGAAGGAATTATGAGTTTCGAAGTCGAGACCCTCCCGAATTTTGAAAATGAGGCGAAGAGGCTCAGGAAGAAATTTGCATCACTGGGTGACGAACTTCTCGATCTAATTGAACAACTTGAACATAATCCATTTATCGGGACGGCACTTCCCAAAGGCTTTTATAAAATTCGACTCTCCATTAAATCGAAAGGCAAAGGCAAAAGGGGAGGTGCAAGAGTGATTACTCATGTCAAAGTGGCTCGGAACAAAGTGTTTCTGATTTCGATTTATGATAAATCAGAACAATCGGACATTTCTGTCGATGAACTGAACCGGCTTCTTTTGGAAATTCCTGAGAAATAATCTCAAATTTTATTCAAAAACCGGATTCCTGCCTGGAAGCCGATCCAGCCGTAGACTTTGCTGGAACCATCCGGCTTTTGCCCTACCCAAACAGGTGAAAGCCCTTTTTTGCCTTCCGGGTTGATCAAACCGGAGTGCTTCGCGAAGAATGTGTTGACCGACGGGCCTACAAATAATGCGAACCTTGAACCGATTTTTTTCTCTATTCCCAATGCAAATTTGACCAGTCCCTGGCTAATGTCATCCTCGATGTTATTTTCCAGCAGTACGAGGCTTCCTGTGAGGTCCGCATTCGCGCTCCAACCTCTGCCCAGTTTTTGGGCCGTTCCAAAGCCGTAACCGATGGTAAACAGCGGCTTTTCTTTGACCAAACCGCTGAAACCGAGGTTGAAAATGTTATAGAAACGGCTGACCCCGGTTTTAAATGCCGTATTGAAATAATTGAACTCGTCGGTGGAGAATTCGTAGCGGCGGTAGCCGTTACTATGCACCCAGCTGAAAAGCCCGAACGGAACGGTCGCCGTGGAGTCGGCGTAGTTGACGGCCCCGATCTGGTGGCCTTTCTTGACCGTGTGAGCATAGTTATAACCCGTCGAAAACTGATAACCGTGCAGCTCGCCTACCACTACGTTACCCACGCCTGCTACCTGAAAGCCGGTGAAGTTGCGACCGATATAGTTCAGCAAATGTGTTCCCTGAAAACCCGTGAAGTTACCCAGGGTCATGTTCAGCGCATTGGCATATTGAAAGCCGACTACGTCATTACCGACAATATTGCTTACCCCTGCGAATTGAAAACCCGTGACATTACCCCTCACGACATTGATCAAACCACCGAGTTCGAGTTTGGATACGCCCAACGAATACCCTGCGATAAGGTTAATCGAATATTCATTCACAATATTCCCGCTTAGCCCGTGGTTGGTGCCCAAAAATGGCAAAACCGACGCCTGGAAGGGCGCATACAGTGTGTCCTCGATGTTGCGGGTGTGTATGGCTTGCTTTGCCGATGCGAATGCACTGACAAACTTATTCTGAACGCGCCGGTATTTCTTGCGGAGTGCGTTGTAGTCGGCCCAGGTGATGGCTTTGCCGCTTGTGGAGCTGTCGATAAATATGGTATCGCGCGGCAGCTCCGTTTTGGCCACTTCAAATTGCGGAATGGCCACCTTGGTGCGTAGCGAATCCACCTGCACGGGCGTGTGCGTAGCGACCTTCCCGGAAATCGGCTTCAGGGTGTCGGGGTTGAGAGAAATTTGTAAATATGTATCCTTACGCGTGGGAATGGGGATGGATTTGCCGATATAGTCCTCTTTTCTGATCTCCAACCGGAGTGAAGAGCGGGCCGCAGGAAGGCGGATTTTGTAATAACCATATTGGTTACTCACTGCGGATGCCAGTGTCACCGACTCGTAAATACTGGCATTAGCCAGTTTTTTGCCGGTTTTATTGTCGATAATGTAGCCGTTGAGGTCGAAGTTCTCAGGCTTCTCCGGTTTTTCGGTTTCCGGTTTTTTTTGAAGGATAATATAATGGCGACGCTCCTTGAATGTGACCTTGTCTTTAAAGATTGCCACCAGTATTTCCCGGACACTCCGATTCTCGGCCTGGATCGACACACGGCTTTTGACGTCGATCATATCGGGGCTGTACGAGAAACTGAAACCGCCGGCATTCCCGATTTTTCGTAAAGTTTCGTCGAGCGGTTGGTTGGTTACTTTCAAATTAATGCGCTTTTCCAGCAATTCCTGGGCTGAAAGGAGGCCGGGGAACAGGCAAATGCAGGCACAGCAGAAAGTAATTCTGTAAAGTAGTTTCAAAGCAGGATAACATGATGTTTCTATTGGCAACCGTTCCCGTCGAGCCAGTACACCTGTCCTTCTTTCCGAAGATTAAGATCGAGGGTTTCGGCAATGACGGACAATGTGGCGTCTACCGGTTCTTTTTCGAAGCGGATCGTGAGCCGGCATTGCGCGATCTTTTCATTGGACAGCCGGACATCCACATGGTAGCCGTCGCGGATCGAGCTGACGACATCTTGCAGGTCTGCCGCGTTGAATTCGTAAATCTGCGTGCGGTAACTCATCAGGTTCATATTGGCTTGCAGGCTGCGGATCGAATCTTTCAGTACTTCCGCACCTTGCCCTTTCACCAGTTCAACGCGGTGCGAATCTTTGCTCACGCGTACCTTCCCGGTCGCGACATCTACCCGTACAGGAGCTTCATTGTAGGCCTTTACATTAAAAGACGTTCCCAAAACGCGGATCTCCGTGCCGTTTGCCTGGATCACAAACGGGTGCGCGGCATCCGGTTTTACATCAAAAAACGCTTCTCCCTGCAAAGAGACAGTCCGCAGGTCGCCTGTGAAGTTTTCGGGGTAGGTTAGTTTGGAATTATAATTGAGAAAAACCTTGGTGCCGTCGGGGAGGCGTTGCTCGACGGTATTATTGTTTGTTGCGACTTGCAGTGATTCAGGCGCTTTGTCGGAAATCAGGAAGAACCAGCCGAAAGCCATTACCAGAATGGCGATCATCGCGGCCGCCCAGACTATCACCGGTAATCTGCGTTGGCGTACTTCAGGTCGGAATTCGATTGTCCGGGCTTCTTTTGTCCCGGATACAGCTGCCGGTGCCTTGCCGGCTGCCATTTTGCCCTTCATTTTATTCCAGGCAGCATCCGTATCGACTTTGACGCTGCTTTTTTTCATAGCAGCCGTGTGGTCCCAGATCAGCCGGTAAGTTGCCAATTCCCGTGCATGGGCTTCCGATTCGGCCAGCCAGGCCTCCACATTATTTCTTTCAGCCTCCGAGGCGGTATCGGCAAGGTAACGTGCGAGCAGTTCCTCCGATATGTTGGCATGAGATGAGTTCATGTTTACGATCCGATTAACTGTTCAACAATGCTACCACACAACCAAAGCGTAACCGGCAGGTAATCCGCCAGTTCCGCGCGCAGAATTTTCAATGCTTTCCCTATCTGATTTTCCACCGTTTTAATGGATATTCCCAACTGATCTGCTATTTCCTGATATTTCAATTCCTCAAAACGGCTCAGTCTGAATGCTTTCTGACATTGTTCCGGCAAGGTGCTTACGGCTTTTTCAATACGTTCTTCCAGCTCCCCGGCGTGGATCACCTCTGTCACAGAGTCGTACGACCCGCTCGAAACATACATGGTATAATCCCTATGCGCTTCCCGTACATTGGCGTGCTTGAAGCGGTTGAGGCAATGGTTATGCACAGCCCGGTATAAATAGGATTTTAATGAAAGCGTGATTTCAAGCTCCTCCCGCTTCTCCCAGATCGTCAGAAATACCGTCTGTACGACTTCTTCCGACTCTTCTTCATCTTTGAGCATCGTACATGCATAATTGCACAGCCTGGGATAATAGGTCCGGAAGGTCTGCTCAAAGGCCTGTTCATCGCCCCGCCTTATTGCGCTGACTATTTCTGGGTCGGAAGAGTGCACCGTTATCTGTTTTTGATTTTCGGTCAAAAATAGATAATCTCTTTCGATTAGCGGTTCCTGATATAGAAGAGCGGTCATTATAGATGTCCTTTGGAATGTGACAACTTAGCTACCGTACACCCCTATGAAGAAAAAAGATTTTTTTGAATAGGGGGAAAAAGCGGGACACTTGTCCTAGCGTAAACATCATCTTTTAGCCATGAAACAAACTTTTCTAACACTTTCGGTTGCCGCCACCATCGCTTTTGTTTTTCAATCCTGTGTTTACATTAACAAAGATGACGATATCCCGCCGCGCGGCGAGGCCACACGCACTTATGATTTCCGGAATTTCGATGAGCTGGAAGTAAGCGATGCAATCCGCGTCCACGTCGCAGCCGGGACTTCATTTAAAGTGTCCGCCACCGGTGAGCGGAACGACCTCGACGACCTCAATGTATTCGTACAGGACGGCAAGCTGACTGCCCGCTACAACAATTCATGGAGGAAGCGCCAACGAATGGATATCGACATTACCATGCCCGATCTGGCCGAAGTGGATTTTTCGGGCGCTGTTAATGCGGAGATTCATGATTTTGAAAACCTGCCTAGCATAGAAATAGATCTTTCCGGCGCTTCCCAGTGCGATTTTGACGGTAGCGGCACCACATTAAAATTCGATATTAACGGGGCTTCCCGATTAAATGCTTTGGGTAAAATGAAATTTCTCGACGGAGAAGCCTCCGGCGCGTCACAGCTTAATGCGTTCGATCTCGAAACCGAGGAATCAGATCTGGATGTTTCGGGAGCCAGCAATGCGAAGGTTTGGGTGACACGCCTGCTGGATGTTAAGGCTTCGGGAGCGAGCAATGTGCGTTACCGCGGCAACCCGAAAGTGGAAAAGGAAGTAACTGGTGGGAGTAGTGTCCGTGCTGATTAGAATTTTCAGGGGATCATTCCATATTTAGCCCGGGCCTGCGCTTTCGACATGCCGTCGAAATGCCACCATTCCGTGGTATTGACCTTGAATCCCACCTGGGTCATGACTTTACGCAAAAGCTGGCGGTTTGCAACTTGTTTGGCCGTCAGCTTTCCTTTTTGCAGCATTTCCTGTTCCGAACGCGGATAGGCTAGGGGCCCGAAAAAGTCGAATTTGGTGCCCATATCGAGCGGTTTCCCGTCCTCGTTGACCACTGTAAGATCAACAGCGCATCCGAAATTATGGTTTGAACCGATTTTGGGATCGGCGACATATTGGGTTTTGCTTCTCGCGGGGATTTTCAAATGATCCAGTGCATTCCAAAGGTCATACTGGGCCGAATTGGGACGCGCGGCATCGTACACCAACAAGTGGTAGCCTGGCTTCTCCTTTTTTAATAATGCATTCGCTTTGGCAAGTCTTTTGGCCATT
The DNA here is from genome assembly GCF_017744695.1 of Dyadobacter sp. Taxonomy (GTDB): domain Bacteria; phylum Bacteroidota; class Bacteroidia; order Cytophagales; family Spirosomataceae; genus Dyadobacter. The sequence goes on along the minus strand of NZ_JAGIAS010000001.1, from coordinate 1,665,805 downwards.
TCGGGTTGCAGGTAGGCGCGGGTAAGCTCGCCGTAAACATCACGTCCGATGAAGTTGTCGGTGGTCGAATATTTGAGTTCAACCAGAATTTCGGGGTCAACCTTTTGAATATCGACCAATCCTCTATCGACCATTTTTTGCTCGATGGCGGGAAGGGATTTCGGGGACTGGGCAAAAGTTAGAGAGGCAACGAAACCTGTTACCAGCAGACAAAAAGCAGTTTTAAGCATAAAAAAATATCCTTGCAAAGGCTGCAAAGATATTCTTTTTGCTGAATTCGGGAGGGTCGACTAGTACCGTTTGATATTGATGCTGGTGAGCCCGCCTTCGTAATGTACTATCACTTTCTTGGCTGCGGTGTCGAAGTTCGAGGTGCGGTAAAGCCCGTCGCCGATTTTACTTAACCCGTCCATGTTTTTGGCATTCAAGGCGCCGTCCATGCGCATTTCGCAGCCGATGGATTCGGGGATTTCAAGTGTTACCGAAGCTACGCCTGCCTCAATATCAACATTGGCAGTCGGCATTTTATCACCGAGGCGAATGTCCATATCGGCAACACCGGTACTTACTTTCAGCTTTTCAACTTTGTAGTTACTGAAATCAAAATCACCTTTTCCGGCGCCGATACCCAGATCGATGTTCCAGACCGGCTTTTCATTCAGCTGAATTTTAGCCTGGTTGGATATTTCTCCGTTTTTGATCTTCACATTACCTTCTTCCATTTTCAAAGTAACGGAGGCAGAGTTGTTTAGCTTGTTGACGGACGTGTTGGACCGGAAACCGACCACTGTACTCGTAGTGGCTGCTTCGAACAACTTGGCGGTATTGCCATTCAATGAAAACGAGCCTGCACCACCTTCCAGGTTAAAGTTGGCTTTTTGGATGAAATCTTCCATTTCGTAATTGTAGGTGCTGTTGACAGGCTTGTCGCCTTCTTTCCAATGCTCTCTCTGGTAATCGCTGTCTTTTTCGTCCCCATCGTCGTCATTATCGTCGTCGTGGTGGTAGCCGTATTCATGATCGCCGTCATCGTCGTCGTCGTCCCAGCCGAAATGCCAGTTATTGCCGTGGTCGTCAAACGCCTCGTGCGTTTTATTCACTACACCTCCCAAAACGGCCAGGGTAATGAGCAATGCCACAATGCCACCCGAGCCGCGCTCCCGGCCGGCTGCCATCAAAATGGCACCAGCGATGATCAGCAGCACCGGCCAGTAAGGTAACACCAGATCCCAATCGATATTCAGCAAATTCATGCTTCGAAGCAGCCAGATCACCCCGAGAATGACCAGCAAGCCGCCCCAAACAATGCCACGTGAGTTTTTCATGATCTTATATGTTTGATCGGTTAGTACTGTCGGTATTCAGGAAGTTGCGTAACAGCAGCAACCCGCCGGTCACGATCAGGATAATGGGCCAGAAGAAACGCCCGAAGTCGAATGCGGTGAGCTCCTCCACGAGGAACAGCGAACCGATGACGATGAGGATAACACCCCAGAAAATGTTTTTGAAATTCATGGCTTTATGGTTTATGGTACGATTCAGGAAGGTTAGTTGACTTTGATGACGTCGTCGTCACCATTGTCCGGCTTTTTCAATTCAGGATCTTCGGGGAAATGTGTTTCCGGCGAAGCGCTTGGTGAAAATGGCGTGTAAGGTTGCGGATCGGGGCCCGGGTCTACCGGCTCCACGGGCGGAGGCGTCGTAGGGTATACGGTCGATTTGTTTTCAGTCTCCTTATCGCGCTGGCGCAAGATCAGGAAAGCACCCACGGCAATCAGGACGATCGGCCAGAAGTATTTTTTAAACGACCACCAGATCGGCAGATCGTCTATCAGCATCAACCCACCGAAAAAGATCAGCACGCCACCGAGGATCATCATCGTCTGGTCGGACCTTTTTTTGTCGGATACCGGATCAGATGGTTTGGAAGGCTCGGACCCGAACACATTGTGGGTAGTGTAGACCTCGCCGGCAGGGCCGGTTGGCAGCACTGCCCACAGGATAATATAAAGCAGTCCGGTCATTCCAAATCCGGGAGGCAATATCGGCAGCGCCATGACGACGAAGATCACGCGGACAATTACGACGTCAATTTGCAGATACTGAGCGATTCCCGCACAAACTCCTCCGAAAACTGCCTGGTCAGGTATGCGATGCAATTTCTTTTCCATGATTAGTTTAGTATTTATTTGTAATCAAAGGTAGTAGGTAATGCAAGATACTGTAAACCGGAAAATTATTATCGGCGAAAGGGCGTGTTAAGCGGATATTTTTAGTGAGAATATGTTTTGATTGGGTGAAAAACGGTCTTATTGCTCTTCGAGCGCTTCCAGAATATCCATCATCGAGCCAAAATCCTTATAGCCGGGACGGATTTCCTCGCTTCCGCGCAATGCAATGCCGATATTCGGGAGCAGTTCGGTGAGTGCGCTCACCGTAAACTCGTTGTCAAGCCCGAAGCCTACCAGCACGGGGTAGTCGGCTTCTACGGTACTCAACACCTGCATCCACGACTCGGACAGTTCTGCCTCACTATCGCTTTCCAGCAGGAAATGGGTTACTTCGCCTTCGTAGCGGCTCAGAATGGGAACGATTTCGCCTGCTTCGTAGAGATCGACGCTCACGCGCAAGAGCAGCGGCAATCCCAGTTCGGTACGCAGGTAATTGAGCAAGCCCGGGTCATTCACTTGCACCGCGTGCACGGGATAGTCATTCAGCGCGCTCACGATCGCGTCCGGATCGGTTTTGGAAGTCTCGGCGACGAGCGTCACGCCTGCGAGCCAGGAACAGATATCTTCGAATTTTTTGGGAGAAATATAATTGGGAGAATCTTCGTCAATAGAAAAACCAAGCATTTCAACGCCCATTCCTGCACAATAACGCGCGTCGGAGAGGTTGGTAACATTGCTGATTTTTACGGTTTTAGTAAGCATTGAAACAGTACTGTATATTAAATTATTTGATTAAAACCTTCTCTTCCTGCAATAGCCCGCGAAGACTGATGTCCACGTCGAGATCAGGCCAATGGATGCCGGTTTCTGAGACAATATATTGATCCAGATCATAGTCTTCTGCATTTGCCAGATATGGAAGAGACGACAATGTCCTGGTGATTACACGCTTGTCATTCAAGATGAAAAGTGCCAAGTCAAGATCTCTCGCGAAGCCAAAATGGCGAATTTGCAATCCTTTATCCAGAATCATCTGATCAAGATCATCTGCAATGTCGATGACATCATCGTCACCAGCCTCACTAAGAAGAGTTTGAAGCTGTTTACTTATCAAAGGAGTTATGCCAGGCTTGAATGATTTTTTCATAGTTGCAGACGATTATATCCTTAATCACTCTCATTTCATTTTTCTTGAAACCATGGTTGTAGGAAACCTCTATTTCCGGAACCAGGACAATCCTCGCATTACATTTGCCCTTTTCAACGTGAATGTGAATCGGTTCGTGCTCGTTCATCCAGAAGAAAAACCGAAAGCCATTAATATATAACACGGTTAGCATACCAAAATTAGCTAAAAAGTGGCAGAAAAGAACAAAGGCGAAGACTGGTCGCTGATGCGGCCTGTTCTTCGCCAAGGTTGTAATGAGGAATGTTGAGTCTGCTACTTACTGCGCCGAAAACTTATACTTCGTAGTAGTCTTATACGTCTCTACCGGGTTCAGCGTCGTAGTCGGGAACTGAGGCTGGTTCGGGGAATCCGGGTAATGCTCGGTTTCGAGGCAGAGGCCGAAGCGTTTTGAAAAGGTTGCGCCTTTGCCGGTGAGTTTGCCGTCGAGGAAGTTACCGGTGTAGAACTGCACGCCAGGTTCGGTCGTGAAAACTTCCATCACGCGGCCGCTTTGAGGATCTTTTACGGTGGCAAATTTTTCCAGGCCATCACCGCTGCGTTTCAGCACCCAGCAGTGGTCGTAGCCGCCGCCGGCTTTAATCTGCTCGTCTTCTACCTTGTCGATACCGGCGCCCACTTTGGTAGCCTTGCGGAAATCGAATGGCGTTCCTTCCACGGCGCGGAGTTTACCGGTCGGGATGAGCGTGGTGTCCACGGGCACGATGCTATCCGAGGCGATGGTTACTTCATGGTCGAGAATGTCGCGTTTCAGGCCGGTGAGGTTGAAATACGAATGGTTGGTTAGGTTCACGACGGTCGGCTTGTCGGTGGTCGCGGTGTAGTCGATCGTCAATGCATTCTCGTTGTCGAGCGTGTAAACCACTTTCACCGTCAGGTTACCCGGGTAGCCTTCTTCCATATCCTTACTGGTATATTCCAGTTGCAATCCTACCACCGAATCCTGCTTGATTTCGGTTGCTTTCCAGATCACTTTATCGAAGCCTTTTGTCCCGCCATGCAATGCATTTGGTCCGTTGTTGATCGCCAGCGAGTACTCCTGGCCATTCAGCTTGAATTTTCCTTTCGCAATGCGGTTGCCATAGCGGCCAACCAATGCGCCAAAGAACGGGTGGCCGCTCAGATAAGGTGCGAGTGAGTCGAAGCCAAGCACCACATCCGCCCACTGGCCATCTTTGTCCGGTGCGGTGAGCTTGGTGATGATCCCGCCATAGTTGGTGATGTTGACGGTCATGCCGTTCGCATTGGTCAGTGTGTACAGGTCGGCCTGCTGGCCGTCGGGAAGCTGGCCGAAAGCCTCTTTGGAAATAGTACTGATCATTTTTTCTTCATTCTTGGTTTTTGAGCAACTGAAAATGGCCAGGCCAACCAGCGCAGTGAGTAAAAAAGGGATTCTTCTCATGGTCAAAGGTTAAGAGTTTGTGTAAATGGTCAGATTTATCCGAGGGCAACTTCCTCCGTGCCGTCGGTGATTTTCACGCGGTAGCAAGGCAGGTCGATTTTGTATTTTTCAAGATAGGCTTGCTTCATTTTGTCCTCAAAAGCGTCCACACCTTCTTTTTTCACCAGATTAATGGTACAACCTCCGAAACCGCCGCCCATCATCCGCGCGCCGAGTACCGAATCATCGTCGAGTGTCTGCGCCACCAGAAAGTCCAGTTCCGGGCAGCTTACCTCGTATTCATTTTGCAATCCGAAATGGGTCGCATACATTTTTTTGCCAAAATCGGGGAGATTACCTTGCACAAGCAGGTCGCAGGCGTCCTGCACGCGCTGGATTTCCTCGGTCATGAACTTGGCACGGCGATAAACCACGTCACCCATCTCCTCCTTATGTGCCTCTACCAAGGCTGGCGTCGCGTCGCGGAGGCTAAGGACTTTGGAGTCATGTTGCTGTAAAATGGCGGTGGCTTTCTCGCATTCCTGCCGGCGGGTATTGTATTCCGAACTGGCTAGGGAGTGTTTCACCATTGTGTCACAAAGCACGATCAGGTAATCGTCCATCGGGAAAGGGAAGTACTCATATTCCAGCGAGCGGCAGTCGAGGCGGATCACCGATTCCTCTTTGCCAAATGCCGAAGCAAACTGGTCCATAATGCCGCATTGTACGCCTACATATTCATTCTCCGCTTTCTGCGACATTTTTACAATGCTGAAACGGTCGAGGTTAAGCCCATAGATTTCATTCAATGCAAATAAAAGGCAGCATTCCAATGCCGCCGACGACGATAGCCCGGCACCTACCGGCACATTACCGCCGAATGCCGCTTGGAAACCTCCGATCTTCAAGCCCTTCTTCTGGATTTGCTCTACAATGCCAATCTGGTAATGCGGCCACGACTTTTCCGGTTTGGAAAGATCATCCAGTGAAAAAGAATAAGTCTGGTCGAGGTCCGCGGCGTAGAGGATCACCTGGTCGTCTTCGCGCGGCGCGATCACGAAATACACGGCCTTGTCCACACTCGCGGGGAGTACGAAGCCATTATTATAATCGGTGTGCTCACCGATGAGGTTAATGCGGCCCGGGGAGCGGAACACGCGCACAACTTCGCGCGTGGCGGGGCCAAATTTTAAGAAATATTTATCCTGGATACCTTCTGCGATATCGGTTTCTGTCAGTAGCATTTTCGTTTCGGTCGGTTTAATATCCTTTTACAAGGGTCACTTCATTGGCGATTGCGGCGCCGCTTTGTATTGCAAAAATGTTGTTCAGAAATAAATCTACTTTACCCATATGCTCATTTTTGTGCCCGCCACCGGTATGCTGGGTCAGGATCACATTGTCCATTTGCCATAGCAGACTATCGGCAGGTAATGGTTCGATTTCTGTAACGTCCAGCACCGCACCGTCCAGTTTGCCTGACTTCAATGCGTCGATCAACGCATTTTCATCGGTAGTACTGCCGCGTCCAACGCTTGCATAAACGCTCTGGTCCTTCATGGCCGAGATAAACTCTGCGTTCACGAAATGCTGCGCGGTTCCGGGTAATGTGTTGATCACCAGATCGGCATGCGGCAGTGCATTGAAAAGATCTTCTTTGCTGCGTAGATCGGCCTCCTGCGACGTACGCGCCATTAAATGCGTGGTACAGCCAAGTCCTTTCAATATCGCATTCACCGATTGCCCTATCGTTCCTGCGCCCAGCACGATCACCGTCTGTTTGTATAAAATCTTTAACTCAGCGCGGAGCGGCGTTCCGATCCATTCTGTTTTCTGCTTCAAAAGCGTCAGCTTATCGATACCGCGATACAATGCGAGCACGCCACCGACGATCGATTCGGCACACGGACGTGCGAACCAGTCGCCCATATTGGCCGTTCTGACGTGATCGGGAATGGCTATGGACGAGTATTGATCGAACCCGGCTGAATCGAGCTGCCAGAATTTCAGATTGGTAGGAATACTTTCGAACCACGCTACCGGCGGGTTGCCCAGGATGTAATCTGCGCTGGCAAACCAGGATTTAAGCTCCTCATTACTGGCCGATTCGGTGCGGAAATGGATCTGATGCTGCGGGGTAAGCGCTTCGCTCAGTTTGGCATTGAGCGAGCCGTCGAGTAATGCGTGGCAGTATATGATCATCTATTGTTTTTGTTTTAAAGAAGCAAGGTAAAATGATTTACCTGTAATATCTGTTTATCAGACGGTGAAATAGGCCTTTATCCTCCACAATGGAGTACTTTCAAATCTTTTTTAGGATTTTCCGGGCCCGGGACTGGAATGCCGCCGGCTCATATTCGACCGACTCTTCCAGGAACACACGAAGTTCTTTTTGGATCTCCGGGTAAATTTTCGACAGGTTAAAAAGAATGGTCAGGCAAAATGTGCGGATTGCAATGGCTAGCTGGCGGTTCGCGATAATGCTGAATGCCGCATCCATTAACTCACCGTGAAATTCATCGGGGATACTGATGTCCTGCAAAATGCGGGCACTGTTACGGATCACCGCATCATGAATGTCGGTGCGTTTCAGCTGGCTTATGAGCACGCCTATGTACGGGCGGATGAGCTCCGGGCGCTCGTGCGTGGCAATGCTCACGCTGTACGCCGCGCGTTGCGCGAGACGGTACTCGTCGGACTCGAAGCAATGCATCAGGTGCCTGAATGCGTCCTCCGAAGTGCAGGCGTACATGGCTACTTCCGTAGCTTTCCGCTTGGATTGATAGGGATCGGCCAGTAATTCTTCCTTGATGTTCATGATATTGAGCGATCTAAAGGCAAATGCCCCACGTTTCGGCAGGGCATTCGCAGACATTACTTCAAGTAGGACCAATTACTTGATCTCACCCACCATGTCTTCGGGTTTTACCCATGCGTCGAACTCTTCGGGCGTCAGGTAGCCCAGCGCAACGGCTGTTTCTTTTAGCGTAGAACCATTTTTGTGAGCGGTCTGCGCGATTTCAGCAGCTTTATAGTAACCGATTTTGGTATTCAAAGCAGTTACCAGCATCAGTGAGTTGTTCACGTGTTTTTTGATATTCTCGTGCAGTGGCTCGATACCTACTGCGCAATTGTCGTTGAACGACACGCACACATCACCGATCAAACGGGCTGAATGCAGGAAGTTGTAGGCCATCAATGGTTTGAAAACGTTCAGCTCGAAATGGCCGTTAGAACCGCCGATGCCGATAGCGACGTCGTTCCCCATTACCTGTGCCGCTACCATGGTCATGGCTTCGCATTGGGTAGGGTTCACTTTGCCCGGCATAATGGAGCTTCCCGGTTCGTTATCAGGAATGTGGATCTCGCCGATACCTGAGCGCGGGCCCGACGACAACATACGGATGTCGTTACCGATCTTCATCAGGCTTACCGCCACGGTTTTCAATGCGCCGTGCGCTTCCACGATCGCGTCGTGTGCTGCTAATGCTTCGAATTTGTTTTCAGCAGTAATAAAAGGCAGGCCTGTCAATGCAGCGATGTGCCGCGCTACATTTTCCGAATAGCCGGCAGGCGTGTTGATGCCGGTTCCCACAGCCGTACCGCCCAGCGCAAGTTCCGAAAGGTGCGCCAATGTGTTGTGAATCGCTCTCAAACCGTGGTCGAGCTGCGAAACGTAGCCTGAAAACTCCTGACCCAAAGTCAGCGGCGTAGCGTCCATGAAGTGCGTACGGCCGATTTTAACTACATTTTTAAATGCTTCGGATTTTGCTTTCAACGTATCGCGGAGCTTCGTAATGCCCGGAATGGTCACGTCCACCAGGATTTTGTAAGCCGCAATGTGCATCGCGGTAGGGTAGGTATCGTTCGACGACTGCGACTTGTTTACGTCGTCGTTCGGATGCAAAAACTTGGTTTTATCTGCCAGGTCGCCGCCTTGCAGTACGTGTCCACGGTAGGCGATCACCTCGTTGCAGTTCATGTTCGACTGCGTCCCGGAGCCTGTTTGCCACACCACCAATGGAAACTGGTCGTCGAGCTGGTCGGTCAGGATTTCGTCGCAAACTCTGCCGATCAGGTCGCTTTTTTCTTTTGGAAGAATGCCCGCCTCGAAGTTGGTGATCGCGGCTGCTTTTTTCAGGTATGCAAAGGCTTTGATGATTTCCTTCGGCATTTTATTAATATCCTGTGCGATAGGAAAGTTCTGGATCGAGCGTTGCGTCTGGGCGCCCCAATATACGTGGGCAGGGACCTGCACTTCGCCCATCGTGTCTTTTTCTATACGGTATTCCATTTTTGAAGTAGAATGATAATGTAATTGAACAATGTGCGGTAAAGTTAGGATCGGGTTTGCAGTTTCTGGAGTTTTTTATGGATAAATGTTCATGTCTGAAAAAAGAATGTTTAGATTGACCGCCCGGGATCCTAAACACCGCTTTTCATGACACCCAAAATCAGTATTTATCCTGACTATGCACATATGAGCTCTGCTGCTGCCGAGCGCGTGATCGACCTGATGAACCATAAGCCGACGTCGGTGATCTGCTTCCCGTCGGGCAGCTCGCCGAAAGGCATGTTCGACGCATTGGTAACCGCCAATCAGAACGGCCGCGTCGATTTTTCGAAATGCATTTTCATCGGCCTCGATGAATGGATAGGCCTTGGCGCCGGCGATGATGGCAGCTGCCGCGACCTGTTAGACCGCGATTTTCTGAAACCTATCGGCCTCCGTCCCGACCAGATTGTCTTTTTCGATGGCAAGGCCTTCGACCCGCAGGCAGAATGCGACCGTGTCAATAAAGTAGTGGAAAGCCTCGGCGGTCTCGACCTTATTATATTAGGTGTCGGCATGAACGGCCACCTCGCGCTCAATGAGCCCGGCACGCCCTGGGACGCCTATGCCCACATTTCCGAACTCGATCTGGTAACCGTGGAGGTAGGTCAAAAGTATTTCAAACAGCCCACCGCCCTCACACGTGGCATTACCGTGGGCATCCGGCATATTCTGGAAGCCCGTTCGGCGATTCTGCTCGCTTCCGGGCGCGCAAAAGCCCCGGTGATCCAGCGCGCGCTCGCATTTCCAGTCTCCAAGGATTTCCCGGCGACCGTTTTGCAGAATCATATGAATGCGGAGTTTATATTGGATGCGGACGCCGCGGAGTTGGTTTCGTAGTCGGTTGCATAGACATATATATGACTGTTTATTGAATTTGCTTATGAAGACTGTCAATACAAATAAAAGTGTTGATACTTCGGTCGAAGAAGAGCAAGAGGACATTGCGTTGATGGATGCATTGCAGAGTGGTTTAGCAACGGAGGACGAAAAGCGTGATTTTGAATCCTGGCTCTTTACTATCGAAAGATAACTATTCATAAAATCACTTTTCAAGCCATCATTTCAGACCCAATTCAGATATTTTATCCTGCACAAAGGCGAATTTCGATTCACTTCACTGAAATTGGCAAGTCATTTACAGCCGAATGCCCGTCACGCCTAAATTTGACGCAGTTCTTTGTGAACGCCCGTCAATCGGGGTGGTGGTTTTTGCTTTTGGCCCCCTCAGCCAAAACACAGCAAAACAAAAAAGGAACCGTGTGCAATTCACGGGCAGTCGTGCTACTGTAAGTATCCGCCCTGAGTATACAGGGCCTGTTTTTACCCTCGCGTCCCATTGCAGCGCCCCGGCGCGGCGAGAAGGGCGGTAAAAATGATACAAGCCAGGAGACTTGCCATCATCCTCAATGGCTTTTCCCTCACGGGTGGGGAGCAGTCAAGTATTGATTTACCACATTTTATTGCAGTACCACAGGCTTCCCGGCTGGCTCGGGGGACTGTTCGTTTCGCAGGGTAGCCGCGTGTTGCCGCATTGGAATGAAGTACCGGCTAGCGTCCGCAACAGGCGTTTGCAGGGATGGGAGGGTGTTTTCACAGGGTTTTTATTAACTCTTTAAACACAAAAGTATGTTGTCACACAACCTCGGCTACCCGCGCGTGGGAAGCCTCCGCGAACTCAAAAAGGCCAACGAGCAATTTTGGGCCGGTACCATCGATCGGGATGCTTTACAGAAGATCGCCCGGAAGATCCGCCACCAGAACTGGGAAACACAGCAGCAGGCAGGCATAGGCCTCGTTCCTTCCAATGATTTTTCGCTCTACGACCATGTTCTCGACACTTCTTTGATGGTAGGCGCCATTCCAGAACGTTACCACCAATTACTCGACGGGAAGTCCAACAAGGAACTCGAGCTGTATTTTGCGATGGCGCGTGGATACCAGAAGAACGGACTGGATATCAATGCGATGGAAATGACAAAATGGTTTGATACCAACTATCATTACCTCGTTCCCGAGTTTGTAAAAAACCAAAAATTCAAACGGTATTCGGAGAAGGTTTTGCTGGAATTTGAAGATGCATTGCAAAAAGGCATTCTCACCAAACCTGTTCTGCTTGGTCCGGTTACGTATTTGCTTTTGGGTAAGGAAAAAGAAGGTGGTTTCGAGCGGATTGATCTGCTGGATAGTCTTTTGCCTGTTTATATATCAATACTTAAAGAGCTCTCGGCAAGAGGCGTCGAATGGGTTCAACTCGACGAACCGGGATTGGTGCTGGATTTAAATGAAAAGGAAAAGCTCGCTTTTCTGAGCGCATACAGCCAGATCCGGGAGGCACTTCCGAAGCTGCGTATTCTGGTAACCACCTATTTCGGCCCGCTGGAAGATAATCTGTCGACCGCGACGGCATTGCCGGTGGATGCATTGCATATAGACCTGACGCGCGGCGTGGAAACGCTGCCGCAAATCCTGGCCGAGGAAGCATTCGTGTCTTCTTCGAAAAAGCTTTCGCTGGGCGTCGTGGATGGACGCAATATCTGGAAGAACGACTATCGGAAGTCGCTGGAATGGATTCAAACGGCGATTGGCATGCTGGGAGCAGAACGTGTTTTAGTGGCGCCATCGTCGTCTTTGCTGCACAGCCCTTATGACCTGGATCTTGAAAAGAACGAGGCGGTTTTGACGCCGGAAATCAAAAACTGGCTGGCATTTGCCAAACAGAAACTGAATGAGGTGACTACACTGGCAAGGCTCGCAGCGATGGATTATTCGATTGATAGCGCATTTCTGGATAACCAAAAGGCGATTGAAAGCCGCCGTACATCCATATTGATCCATAAGCCGGCCGTTAAAGCACGGGTTAGCCAGGTACAGGAATCCGATTTTGACCGGCAGAATAGCTTTGCGATCCGGCAGGCCATTCAGTTGGATAAACTGAAATTACCCCTGTTTCCCTCGACAACCATCGGCTCCTTTCCACAAACCGACGAGGTAAGGCAGCTCCGGGCGCAGTTCAAAAAAGGGGCATTGACGGTCGACGAGTATGAAACCCACATTAGGGAGGAAATCGTGGACTCGCTGCGCTGGCAGGAGGAGCTCGGGATCGATGTGCTGGTGCACGGAGAGTTCGAGCGAAACGATATGGTGGAGTATTTCGGCGAGCAGCTTTCAGGTTTTGTTTTTACCCAAAATGGCTGGGTACAGAGCTACGGCAGCCGCTGCGTAAAGCCACCGATTATTTACGGTGATGTAGAGCGTGAAGAGCCGATGACCGTGAAATGGTCGGCTTTTGCACAGGCCAATTCCGAAAAACTGGTAAAGGGTATGTTGACAGGGCCGGTGACTATCCTGCAATGGTCGTTCGTGCGCGATGACCAGCCCAGAAAAGACACTACTTTCCAGATTGCATTGGCTATCCGCGACGAGGTGGTCGATCTGGAAAAGGCGGGAATCAAGGTGATACAAATAGACGAGCCGGCGATTCGGGAAGGGCTGCCGCTGCGGAAACATGCCTGGCAAAGCTATTTGAAATGGGCTGTGGACGCATTCCGGCTGAGCGCGGCGGGTGTGGCCGATCAGACGCAGATCCACACGCACATGTGCTACTCGGAGTTTAACGACATTATCGATTCCATCGCGGCGATGGACGCTGACGTGATAACCATTGAAACATCGCGCTCGCAAATGGAGCTGCTCGACGCATTCGCGCAATTCAATTACCCGAACGAGATCGGTCCTGGCGTGTATGACATCCACTCGCCCCGCGTGCCGACCGTGGACGAAATGATTGTGTTGCTCGAAAAGGCATTAAAGGTAATCCCGGCGCGGAATCTGTGGGTGAACCCGGATTGCGGACTGAAGACCCGTAAATGGCCGGAAACCGAAGCCGCTTTGCGTAACATGATTTCTGCCGCTAACTTGCTGCGCGAATCGGTCGCGGTCATAGGCTAGCGGAGAGGTGGAATGGTCAGGAGTGGTCAAGTGTGGCCATTTGTAGTCATGTGTTGTCAGGAATGGTCAAATGTGGTCATTTGTAGTAAGGAGTAGTAAGACGTATTTGCGAATTTATAGGAAGGAGAAATTGTGTCAAGTTGTCACCAGACAATCTCGGCCGCTCCGATTATGCATGACTTGACTACACTTGACTATTCTTGACAACACATGACAACACCTGACTATTCTTGACCAAACCTGACCACTCCTGACTATTCTTGATCACACCTGACCACCCCAACCGATATCAATACAATTAACACGTTTTCATTTTGACATTAGAAGAAAAAATCACCGCCTCGGAAACCCGTGTATTTAAAACGGTTTTCCCTAATAACACCAATCATTATGATACGCTTTTCGGCGGCACGGCGCTGTCGATGATGGACGAGGTCGCTTTTATTGCCGCCACGCGGTTTTCCAGGTTGCGGTGCGTGACTGTATCGTCCGACCGTATCGATTTTACACACCCCATTCCTGCGGGAACCATTATCGAGCTGGTAGGTCGGGTAGAGACCGTCGGGAATACCAGCATGAAGGTTCGTGTCGATATTTTCGTCGAAAAGATGTACGAGATAAGCCGTGAAAAGGCCGTGACGGGGATTTTTACATTTGTGGCGCTGGACGAGCATCATAAGCCTACCAAAATTCTGTAAATACAGCCGCATCAGCCAATCCCGAAGCCCGAAGGGTCGTTTACGAAATTGTACAATTTATCATACGGCACCGAATTGTGTAGCAAATAGGTCACACATTCGAAGTGGTTCATAATTAATCAATTAAATGCGGGTCGGCGGGGGGATCTGTTATCATTTCATTATCCGGGCCATTTATTTGGTTGATTCCGAACCGTTTAATAACATTATGACGGTAATTAGCCTCTGGCGCCGGGTTGCAGCCTTGCTCAAAATGCTTATCTTGCACGCCTTTTGAACGGTGTAGAAGAAAACTGTACACATTATTCTAATCACGCTTTAATGAAAATTTTAGGTATCTCGGCTTTCTATCATGATTCGGCCGCGGCTCTTATAGATAATGGCGAAATTGTTGCCGCAGCACAGGAAGAGCGTTTTACACGCAAAAAGCACGACCCCGGTTTTCCCTCCAACGCAGTTGCGTTTTGCCTTGAATACGGCGGTTTGTCCATTAACGAGCTCGATGCGATTGTTTTTTACGACAAACCATTATTGAAATTTGAAAGACTGCTCGAAACCTACTACGCATTTGCGCCCAAAGGCGTCCGCTCGTTCCTGACCGCGATGCCGGTGTGGATCAAGGAAAAGATGTTCCTGAAACGGCTTATCAACGAAGAGCTGGAAAAACTGGGTTACGATAAAAAGAAGAAAAAGGTGAAAATGCTCTTCCCGGAGCACCACCTCTCGCACGCAGCCAGTGCATATTATCCTTCCCCGTACGAAAAATCGGCTATCCTTACCATCGATGGTGTAGGTGAATGGGCTACCGCATCGATCTGTCTCGGTGAAGGAAAAGATATCAGCATTCTCAAAGAACTTCGCTTCCCGCATTCGCTCGGGTTGCTTTATTCTGCGTTCACTTACTTCCTGGGTTTCCGTGTAAACTCGGGCGAGTACAAGCTGATGGGCCTCGCGCCGTATGGTGACCCGTCGTCGCCGGACATCAAGCGCTATGAAGATATTATCCTGAAAGAACTCATCGATCTGAAAGAGGATGGTTCGGTGTGGCTCAACCAGGAGTATTTCGACTATGCTACCGGCCTGAAAATGGTGAATGAGCATAAATGGGAAGCATTGTTCGGCTTTAAAACCCGTCGGCCGGAAGATGCGCTCGAGGCGGTGCATTGTAACCTCGGCCTCGCGATCCAGAACATTACCGAGGAAGCTGTGGTGCGCATGGCGAAAGAAGCCAAACGCCTTACCGGTGCCGATTACCTGTGTATGGCCGGAGGGGTCGCGTTGAACTGCGTGTCTAACGGTAAGCTGCAAAAAGCGAATATTTTCAAAGATATTTTCATCCAACCTGCTGCCGGTGACGCCGGAGGTGCGCTGGGTGCGGCGCAAGCGGCTTATCATATTTATTTTGGCCAGGAAAGAAAGATCACCTGGAAGGCCGACGCCATGCGCGGGTCTTACCTGGGGCCTACTTTTTCCGACCTCGATGTTGCATTGACGGCGAAGAAGTACAAGGCGGTTTATACGCATTACGAGAATTTCAAAGACCTGACGCAGGAAGCAGCAAGGCTATTGTCGGAAGGTAATGTGGTAGGCTGGGTACAGGGCCGTATGGAATTCGGGCCGCGTGCATTGGGTGGCCGCAGCATCCTGGGCGATCCACGGAATGCCGAAATGCAGAAAAAATTGAATTTGAAGATCAAGTACCGCGAATCGTTCCGGCCTTTTGCGCCTTCCGTGCTGGCGGAGGATTGTCAGGACTATTTCGATTACGACGGGATCTCGCCGTATATGTTATTGGTACACCCGGTTGCGGAAAGCCGCCGGAAGCCGGTACCGGCGAACTACGGCTCGCTGGATTTGCGTGAAAAGCTCTATTTCGAACGCTCCGACCTGCCTTCGATCACGCACATCGATTACTCGGCACGTATTCAAACGGTACACAAGGAAACCAACCCCCGCTACTACGATCTGATCGATTCCTTCAAGGCGCTGACAGGCTACGCGGTGATTGTGAATACGAGCTTCAACGTACGCGGAGAGCCTATCGTGTGTACGCCGAACGACGCGTACCGGTGCTTCATGCGCACGGAAATGGACTACCTGGTAGTGGGTAACTATATTTTTGATAAAAAGCAGCAGCCCGAATGGCTGGAAAAAGATAACTGGAAAGAAGAGTTCGTTCTTGACTAATCCCGTATCATTGAGCACCCAAAATAATGGCATCTAAAATCGTTACCAGTGTTATCCGCATCCTGTTCCTGGGATTGCTCTTTGTGTTCCTGTTCTATCCGGACAAGTTCCACATCAAATTCGATTACCCGGGATATCCTCAGAGCGATAGCTGGCATGTGCGGCTCGCCAAATTTGCATTCTGGTTTTTGCTGATCATCGAGATCTTGCGCGTCTTCTATTATGGGGTGGTAAAAAGCAAGGCCAAAGGGCTTGTTGCCAATGTCGTAACGATCATTACGCCGCTGATTGTCGTTTTGATTTTCCTTGAAATCGTGTTCATGTACGTACCGCAAAGCCATGAGGGCGTGCTTTCGAAAGCGTCGCAGATCTGGTGGGAAAAATACTGGCATCCGGTGAATGCGCTGGGTTACCACGATAAGGAGGTACAGAATGAGCCCGGAAAGAAAAAAGTCCTTGTGATCGGCGATTCATTTGCGGCAGGGCACGGTTTGAAGGATGTTAATGAGCGCTTTTCCAATATGCTCGAAGCCAAGCTCGGGCCGGATAAATATACTGTCTATAACCTGGGAATGTCGGGGGCCGACACCCGCGACGAGGTGAAACGCTTGCAGGATTTTCCTGTAAAACCGGACATTATCATTCTGGAGTATTTCCCGAATGATATCGAGAAAGTAGGCCGCGAAAAAGGCCTTACCCTCACGGGAGCGGAACCTTATGCCGATCTCAAAGGGCCGATGGCGACGATTGTGAAGCGCTTTTATTTGCCGAATTTTATTTACTGGCAACTACCACACACCGGTTTCAGTACGTTTGAGAAATTTGTCCAAACTGCATATACCGACACCACGGTTCTGAATGCGCATTTGCGAGACCTTTCCGGGATGATTGCCTATCGCGACAGTACGAAAGCACAGATGTACGCCGTTTTCATTCCGTTCCTGTTCCAGGTGGATAAAAGTGCCGGGTATACCCAACCGGTGGAAGATTACCTGAAAGCGAACAATGTGACGGTAGTGGGGATCAACGACGGTGTGGTTAAAATTCCGGAAAAAGAGCGTGTTGTGGGTAAGAACGACGGCCATGGCAGTGCAACGCTCAACCAGTTGATTGCCGACAGGCTCTACCAGGCAATGGGCAAACGATAACTCAGAATTAACGGGTTAGAAGTGTGCAGAAAAGTAATTAAGTTCTAAATTTGAATTTTTAAACACTATATAAGATGGATTTCTTAACTGATTTATTTGCCTTTATGAAGGAGCGTAAGAAATGGTGGCTCGCTCCTGTGATCATCGTTCTGCTTCTGATTGGTGTACTTATCGTGATCGGTGGTGGTTCGGCTGTTGCGCCTTTCATCTACACTTTGTTCTGATTTCTTTCAGCACAACGCAGATCAATCCGGTTCTTGTCTGAAACTTCGTCTGGCAGCAATGCACAACGCATTGCTGCCAATAACATACTACTTTATTAAAATGAGTGAATCAGAAAAAGTCAAAGCGCAGCTGGTGATCGTCACCGGGCTGGTGGTGCTATACTTTATTTTTAAATCTCAATATCCCTATTTCCTGATCGCCGCTGCTGTGATAGGCGTTTGCAGTCTGGCCATTCCGGTTTTTGGGGACCTGATAGTGAAAGGCTGGTATAAAATCGCGGAAGTGCTGGGCGCAATTAACGGGAAAATCCTTTTGTCGTTGGTATTCTTCGTTGTCTTGTTCCCGGTTGCGCTCATTGCGAAGCTGACCAAGAAAAACCCGCTTCATTTGAAGAAAGAGGACACCGATAGCGTGTTTACGGAAAGAAACCACAAATACTCGGCAAAGGACCTGGAACAGGTCTGGTAATGCCGGAGAGCAAAATACTTAAATGCAAAAAAAGGCCTGGTATCAGGCCTTTTTTTTGCGGCATGCGCGTTCGTAGAGCAATTGGAGCATACCGTCTTTCAAGCCCAGATCGGGCACGTGAATGACGTCCGCGCCCGCCCAACGCATGGCGGAAGTATAGATGTCGCCCGCCGGGACGATTACGTCCGCACGGTCGGGGTTGAGTTGCAGTTTGTTAATGCGGTCGGCGAGGGAGAATTGATCGATATAGTCGCGCATCCGCTGAATTTCTTCGAGACTGGTGGAGCTTTCGGTGAGTTTGGAGGACAAATCGAAAAGCTTATTGATATTACCACCCGTGCCTACGGCTTGAATGGGCTGGCTGTAATCTACATTCTGATTGATCCATTCCTTGATCTTCAACCAGGCATTTTTGGATTCTTTTCCTTCCAGGAGGCGTACCGAACCCAGTTTGAATGATTTAGCCTTGATTTTCTGTCTGTCCTGGTACAGATTTAACTCGGTACTGCCGCCACCTACATCGATGTGGATATATTGGCCGTCGCCCAGCGATTGTACCACTACATTGTTGACCAATTCGGCTTCTTTTTGCCCGTCGATAATCTGGATATGGATGCCGGTACGGTTCTCGATGTGGTCACGAACCTCCTGCCCGTTGGATGCTTCGCGCATAGCTGATGTAGAGCAAGCCATAAAGTCATCGACCTCATGGAGTTCCATCAGCAACTGGTAAGCCAGCATGAGCTTCATCATGCGGTCCTCGCTTTGCGGGGTAATGCGTCCCTGGGTAAAAACGTCGTGTCCGAGGCGAAGCGGGAACCGGACATATTCGACCTTCTTGAAACGGGAAATGCCTTCGTCATGCAAGACGGATGAGATCTGCATACGGGCACCATTGGAACCGATATCTATGGCTGCGAATTTCAAAAGCTCGTCAGGTAGGGGAGTTAATAAAGGCCAAAAATAGAATTTCGCGGACAAGTTTCAATATCCTGCCCGCGAAACTTCGTAGGGAAAAGCTACATTTGACGGCCTATTTGATACAATAGCTTTACTTTCACGCCGGGACCGGCACTCTGCCTGAGCGGCGAAAGCGGTTTGAAATAATTGACCCAGTAACCTTCTGCCTGCACCACAATCGGGTGCCACGATTTCTCGATCCCCACCGCGAAGTTCATTGAAGTAATGGGGGAAACGTCTCCTTTTTTGGTGAAGCTCTGGCTGAAAAACTCATTTTTGGGCCCGCGGCAATCATAGGAAATAGTCTCTTTGGACGATACCTTGAAGTTTGTCCCGACGCTTGCATAGTAAGCCCAGTCGCCCTTTATCGTGTTACGGAATGCCAGAGTAAGCGGTATCTGAACCACATTCTGGTCAATTTTAATATTATATAGCTCGAAAATCAGCGGTACCTGGCCCGGATGTGTTTCCTTGAAATCGGCTCGGGCCCTGGTCCTGAAAACTGTTTCGGTGAAGAACTCAGCTGGTTTTACTTTCAGCCATGTAATACCTGCCGCGATGGAGAATTTCTTTTTGACAATGACTTCCCCCAACACTGTTTTGCCCTGGCCGTTGCCTTCCACCAGATATCCTGCGCCGAAGCGGTAAGGCGTTTTCAATGGCAATCTCGGGATTACATTTTCTGTCTGAGCTACCTGCTCGGCCTTTTTGCTGCTCATAGGTACCTTTGCGATCTGCATATTGTTGGCGACAAGCGCTTTTTGCACTTGCCGCGCCGAAAGCTTGCTGGCGAGTTCGTAATGCATTTTCCGTTGCAGGGAAATACCGGTATGCATTTCAACCGGGCTGTTGATAGCGGCAATGCGGAATTCGCTACCGAAAGTTCTGCTGCCGGTCAAATTGGAGGATGCCCCTGGTAATTGATCAGCTTCTGGTTTTGTCGTATTTGCCTCACCTGCCACACCCGATTCCGACGGAACCGTTTCATTGGAAGGCTGAACCGCGGAAAGCGTTTCGCCCGGTTTTGCAAGGATCTGACGCGCAGCCTTCGGGTCAGCCGGAATTGCTGTATCGTGAGCGCTAGCAATCGTTTCCCGCTCTTGTACGGACGTCTCACGCGCAGGTTCCGTGCTCGCGAGTTCTTCCCGACCCAAATCCTGTGGCTGTACATCGGCCCGTGACGAAATGTTGCCATAATCGCGCTGTTGCAGGCTGGCCTGAAGATTCTGGCCGTCAGGCGCGGTTTGCAGCACGTAAACCGTATCGGTTTTCGCTATTTGCGCAGGCTGGTTGCGGATTACCTCGATCTGGCTTTGCAGTTTTCGGACATCCTGCACCAGATGATCGTTTTGGGAGAGCTGGTTGACGTACATATACGCCATCACCGACGTTACCGAGGCGGCGGCGGCGTACCCGATCCAGGAACCGTATTGTTGCAGGAATGACGGAGGTGTGTGTGCCTGCATATAATTTTGCATACGGGCCCAGTCCTGCTCTTGAAAGTCCGGTTCAATACTCTCTAATTTTCGGCGTATAGTATTTTCAAATCTATTAGTTTTCATTGCCTCTGAATGACTTGACAGCCCAATCACTTGGGAAGAGATGTGGGTAATATTGTTTGATCAAATGCTGCAACCGGGCCCGGGCACGCACATAATGCGATCTTACGGTTGCCTCGTTGATTTGCAGCAGGTCTGCTATCTCACGATGATTGTAGCCATCCACCACGTATAACAAAAATACATTCTTATAAACCGGTTTGATCTGTTGGATCAGTTCCAGTATTTCCTCAGCAGTGATCTGGCCTATTACATCTTCATCAAATTTGGGATAAGGGGCGTCTTCCAGGGCGATCACATCTTCCGTGTGCTTCTTGTGCTTGCGGTAATAGCTGATCGCCGTATTCACCATGATGGTACGCAGCCATGCCTTGAAGGGGTGGTTGGCGTCGTACTTCCCCAGATTGTTAAACACTTTTAAAAAACCTTCATTCAATACCTCCTCTGCCTCTTCCGTCGACGATGTGTACCGCAGGCAAATGCTTTTTGAATAGCCGAAGAACTGTTTATACAAATATCTCTGCGCCTGGTTATCCCCGGCAATACATGCCGCTACCACCGACTCAAAGTCGTTTTCGTTAAAAGATATTTTTCTTCTAAAAAGCAAAGTCAGGGTATCAAATTGTCAGGGATAGAATTTCTCACATTCGAATACGTCCCTGGTGTCCATTCTGTTGCAAAAAAATACGAAAAGTTTTCCTGGTTAGGAAATAGGAGATGTCATGAAAAAAATCACAAAAAAATGCGTCAGGTATGCAACACGGGCATTAGAGGGGGCGTAAAGGCAGAAAACAGTTTGATACTTTCACAAAAACCCGTGGGTATATCATGAAAAAAGTTTCTCTTTTACTGGTGATGCTGGCAGGTATCTGGTTCACAGCCTGTCAGAAGAATAGCGAGTCGTTGAGCCCTGAAACTGAGGCGAGTGATTTTGATAACGTGGTGGAATCGGCCGCGAGACTTGCGGTGGAGACGGACTCTGTGACGTTGGGCAGGTGTAAAGGAAAACTTACAGAAGTGGCAACGGCAGATTTGCCCGCGACGGCGACAGCTTACATTGACAGTGCCTATGCGGGCTCCGAAATCAAATACGCTGCAAAAGATCAATCTGGAAAAATCGTAGTAGCCATCACGCTGGCCGACGGATCGGTGAAAGGATTGCTTTTCGATGCAAACGGGACATTTAAAGCGGAACTGAAACAGCACGTCCAAAAGGCTAAGCTGACCAGGATCGAAGTGAGCGCGCTACCTGCGAATGTGACGTCCTACATTACTTCAAATTACTCCGGCGCTGAGATCAAACTCGCCGCAACCAATGATGCGGGGGAATACTATGTGGGCATTCTGGTGGACAGCAAAGTGAAAATACTGCTATTCAATGCCGACGGATCATTTAACAAGGAATTGGAAAAACCTGCATTTGGGCGTCCACATAAAAGACATTAACCGATCATACCGATCGTAACGATATTTTGTTAGGGGTGAGTTGGAATACGGTGCTGGATTTTCCGGGGCCGTATTTATTTTTTAGAGGGTAGCATTTCCAGTGCCGACGAGTTTTTGATCTCACCCATGACAAACAAGCTGTGTGTGCTGCCGATGTTTTCCAGCGAACCCAGCTTTTGCATTAAAAACTGCTGGTACTGCGACATATCATTCACGACTACTTTCAGCAGAAAATCATAGTCGCCGGAGATATTGAAGCATTCCATTACCTCGCCCATCGCCGAAACGGCCTTTACGAATTTTTCGCCCATCACCTTCGAATGCTCTTTTAAGGCGATGTTACAGAAGGCCATCAGTTTCTTACCTACTTTCTCGCGGTCGACCAGCGCGACGTATTTCTTGATGATTCCTTCCTTTTCGAGCCTTCGCACGCGTTCGTACACGGGCGTGTAGGAGAGGTTCAACTTTTCCGACAGCTCACGTGTTTTCAAAGTGGCGTCCTGTTGCAGCAAATGCAGGATTTTGGCGTCAATATCGTCCAGATTATGCATAGATAGAATATCTTTATTCACTCCGAGATGGCTTCGAATATAGATAAATAATTTAGGTTAGGTGAAACTGCCAGACTTTTAGTCTGAATTTTTTGATTTTATTGAACAAAACATCTATTGACTTAAATTTGTCAATTCAAAAAGCATGTGCTTTTCCGGCGAAATGATAATCAGACATTTAAAACACTTATGGTAGCAACTCAAAAAGCAGATATCCGCGAAATTCTTAAAAACCGTATTCTGGTACTGGATGGCGCTATGGGTACGATGATCCAGCGGTATAAATTGGAGGATCACGACTACCGGGGAGAGCGGTTTGCAAGCTGGCCGCACGATGTGAAAGGGAACAATGACCTGCTTTCACTGACGCGCCCGGACATTATTAAAGAAATTCACGCCGCTTATTTCGCGGCAGGGGCGGATATCGCCGAAACCAATACATTTTCAGGCACGACCATCGCCATGGCCGATTACGGCATGGAGGAGATCGTGTACGAACTCAACTACGAATCAGCACGGCTGGCGCGGGAAGTAGCCGATGATTTTACTGCGCGGGAACCACACAAGCCGCGTTTTGTGGCAGGTTCGATAGGTCCTACCAACCGTACCGCATCGCTTTCACCGGATGTGAATAACCCTGGCTTTCGTGCGATCAGTTTCGATCAATTGGTGGAAGCCTATTACGAGCAGGTAAAAGGCCTTACGGATGGCGGTTGTGACGTGCTGCTCGTGGAAACAATTTTTGACACTTTGAATGCGAAGGCAGCGCTTTTCGCGATCGATCAGTTTTTTGTAGACGCGAAAGCGGGTAAGGTACCGCATCTGGAATCATGGCGGATCGAGCCGGGCCAGGCGTTGCCGATCATGATTTCAGGAACGATTACCGATGCGTCGGGACGCACGCTTTCAGGACAAACGACCGAGGCATTCCTGACCTCCGTATCGCATTTACCATTATTATCAGTGGGTCTGAACTGTGCATTGGGAGCCGATTTAATGCGTCCTTACGTGCAGATCATGGCCAAGGAATCCCCTTTTTATACTTCTGCACACCCTAATGCGGGTTTGCCGAACGAAATGGGCGAATACGACCAGACGCCGGAGCAAATGGGCGAGATCATCGACGGGTTTTTGAGGGACAACCTGGTCAATATCATCGGAGGTTGCTGCGGTACCACGCCTGACCACATTCGTGTGATCGCGGACATCGCCGGGAAGCACAGCCCGCGTACACTACCGGCTTCGGAGACGGTGATGAAGCTCTCGGGGCTGGAACCGGTGAAAATCAATGCGCTGACCAATTTTGTGAACATCGGCGAGCGTTGTAACGTGACAGGCTCAAAGAAATTTGCCCGCCTGATCCGGGAAAGCAAATACGACGAAGCGCTGACCATCGCACGCGAACAGGTGGAGAGCGGCGCGCAGGTGATCGATATTAACCTCGATGAAGGTATGATCGACGGCGTAGAGGCCATGAAGACTTTCGTGAACCTGATTGCATCCGAGCCAGATATTTCCAGAGTGCCTTTGATGATCGACTCATCCAAATGGGAAGTAATCGAATCGGGTTTGAAATGCGTACAGGGAAAATCGATCGTGAATTCGATTTCGCTCAAAGAGGGTGAAGAGAAATTCAAGGAATCGGCGCGGACCGTGCTTCGCTATGGTGCGGCAACCGTGGTAATGGCTTTTGATGAAAAAGGACAGGCCGACAATTACGAACGCCGGATCGAAATCTGCGAACGCGCATACCGTATTCTGGTTGATGAAGTAGGTTTTCCAGCCGAGGATATCATTTTTGACCCGAATATCCTGACCGTTGCGACGGGAATGGAAGAACATAATAACTACGCCGTCGACTTCATTAAAAGCGTAGCGTGGATCAAGGAAAACCTTCCGCATGCGAAAGTGTCAGGTGGCGTTTCCAATGTTTCGTTCAGCTTCCGGGGTAACGAGCCGGTGCGCGAGGCAATTCACACCGCATTTCTTTACCATGCGATCAAGGCGGGAATGGACATGGGGATCGTGAATGCCGGCCAGATCGGTATTTATGACGAAATTCCGAAGGATGTCCTCGAACTCGTAGAGGATGTGTTGCTCAACCGTCGTTCGGACGCAACCGAGCGTTTGGTAAGTTATGCGGAAACCGTAAAAGATAAAGGTAAAACGCAAACCGGTCCTGACCTGTCGTGGAGACAGCTTCCCGTGAAGGAGCGCATTTCCCATGCATTGGTAAAAGGTATTGCGGATTACGTAGATGAAGATACCGAAGAATGCCGCCAGCTCTTCGACCGCCCGCTGGAAGTGATCGAGGGGCCTTTGATGGATGGTATGAGCATCGTCGGCGACTTGTTTGGTGAAGGTAAAATGTTCCTTCCGCAGGTCGTGAAATCGGCACGCGTCATGAAGAAGGCCGTGGCCTATTTGCAGCCCTTTATTGAAGCTGAAAAACAGGAAGGCGGTTCATCCGCAGGTAAGATATTGCTCGCTACTGTAAAGGGCGATGTGCACGACATTGGTAAAAACATTGTGGGTGTGGTACTGGGCTGTAACAACTACGAGATCATCGACCTGGGTGTGATGGTGCCTACGGACAAAATTCTCGCCGCTGCGCAGGAGCATAATGTAGATATCATCGGTCTTTCGGGACTTATCACGCCATCGCTGGACGAAATGGTGGGTGTTGCCAAGGAAATGGAGCGCCGCAGCATGAAAATGCCGCTACTGATTGGTGGCGCGACTACATCCCGCATTCACACGGCTGTGAAAATCGATCCGAACTATTCGGGGCCGGTTATTCACGTACTCGACGCATCGCGTTCCGTGCCCGTGGCCGGAAAACTGATCCAGAGCGAGCAGAGCCAGGCGGAAGTTTTAGCAGATATTAAAGCGGAATATGCGAAGTTGCGAGACGACCATTCGAAACGCGGCGGTGAAAAAGCACACGTGGCCATTGGTAATGCAAGGGATAATAAGGCCAAAATCGATTGGAGCAACTTTAAAGCCGTGAAACCACAATTCCTGGGTACGCGCGTATACGACGATTACGATCTGGCCGATATCGCCAAATACATCGACTGGACGCCGTTCTTCCAGACCTGGCAACTACACGGGAAATATCCGAAAATCTTCGATGACGCAGTCGTAGGTAAGGAAGCGATGAAGCTGTACGAAGACGCTGCGGTACTGCTGGGCGAAATTATTCGTGATAAAACCCTGAAAGCACGTGCTGTGGTGGGTTTCTGGCCGGCCAACTCAATCCAGGATGATATCGTACTGCATCATTTCGAGGAAGAAACGAAGGAAGTGCCTTGCGAACGCCATGGATCGCATCAGCATATCGAATACAAAATCAGCCAGCAAGGTATCGAGAACCTCAATGCGGGAGAGCTGGTAGCGGATACGGCGGTGGTATTGCACCATTTGCGTCAGCAAAGCCAGAAGGCGGCCAATCTGCCCAACTATTGCTTGTCTGATTTCGTGGCCCCGCTGGAATCTGGTCACACGGATTACATCGGCGGTTTCGCAGTGACGGCTGGCGTGGGTATCGAAGCATTGCTGGAAAAATATGAAAAAGATCATGATGACTACAACAGCATTATGATCAAGGCTTTGGCTGACCGTCTGGTGGAAGCCCTGGCGGAATTGATGCACGAGAAAGTACGCAAAGAGTTGTGGGGGTATGCCAAAGCGGAAAGCTTTACGAATGAAGAGCTGATCAAAGAGGAATATAGCGGCATCCGTCCGGCTCCGGGCTATCCGGCCTGCCCGGACCACACCGAAAAGCGTCATTTGTTCGACTTGCTTGGGGCAGAAGAACTCGGCATCACGCTTACGGAAAGCTTCGCAATGTACCCGGCGAGCAGCGTAAGCGGCTGGTATTTCTCGCATCCCGACAGCCGTTATTTCCCGGTTGGAAAGATATACAAAGACCAGGTCGAGGATTACGCGCGGCGTAAGAACATGCCAGTAGAGGAGATAGAGAAATGGCTTTCGCCGGTGCTCGGATATTAAGACAGTATTATTTAAAAAGTGCAAAAGGAGAATAGTTCGTTACTATTCTCCTTTTTTTGTGCCCAAAACATACTATTTTTTAAAAAAGGGCGTAATTAGGTGGTATACCGCATTTTAATCAGGTATTTATACGCTATTTTTTGAAGTTTGGACGCCTGATATTTGCATTACTTAAGTGAGAACTTAATAGTTTATTAGCCATGAAAAGAAATATCTCTGTTTTCATCTTGCTGATCCTGCTGGCATCGTCCTTCAAATACAGAAGCATGACGAGAGAGAACACCCAGCCAGTCATTACCGCCGGTTACGACGGCAAACAATCACCCAAGGCCTTTGCAGTGTCCTCTCTGGACGCTGCAATCGCCGACCTTCATAAAGCCAATCTTGAAATGGCGAAAGGCAATCCGGCATTTTTTAAATCATTATGGTCGCATCAGGATGACGTTACCTTATTTGGAGGTGTCGAAAACCTGGACGCAAAAGGCTGGAATGCGGTGGAAGCAAGTCTGAACAATACCTTGTCGGTTTCTGCTAAAAATGCGGCGTATACTTATGAAAAAGTCGCGAGCCAGGAAGGTAGTACACAAGGTTACCTCATTCAAAAAGAGCATTACCGCTTCGCAGACGGCCGCAAGACCGACTTGCATGTCACAGTCCTGTTCCGGAAAGAAAATAATGTCTGGAAAATCGCACACCGCCAGGCCGACACCCTTTCCACTGACGTAAAATCAGACAAAACGTCTAAATAATTGCCTCTCTTCCCGATATTTTGAGTTAGTTGCGACCATGCGACTAATTTGTTGTTATTTTGCACCTTTGGTTAAAAAGTGACAACAAACTACGAATGGAGAGATTTACAGGATTGCTGGGTATCATATTGATCCTGGGCATTGCATTTGCGATGTCGAACAACAGAAAGGCCATTAATTACCGCACAGTTGCCGTTGGCCTGGGCCTGCAATTCGGGCTCGCAGTCTTTATCCTCCGTACCGACATAGGTCAGTCGATCTTCCAGTGGCTGGGCGAGAAAGTCCAGAAACTGCTCTCTTTCTCCGATAAAGGTGCCGATTTCGTTTTCGGTACATTGGTGCGGCCTGAGCTAATGCAGCGTGCGTTCGGACCCGGCAACGATTTCGTTTTCTTCTTCAAGGTTATCCCGACGATCATTTTTGTGGCTGTGCTTGTGAATATGCTCTACCATTTGGGCATTATGCAGCGTGTCGTGTCGGTCATTGCGCGGGCCGTGTACTGGCTCATGGGCGTGAGCGGAGCGGAAGCGCTGTCGAACGTGGCGAGTACGTTTGTAGGGCAGGTTGAAGCGCAGATTATGATCAAGCCCTATCTGAAAAACATGACCAACTCCGAGCTCATGGCCTCCATGACCGGAAGTTTTGCCTGTATCGCCGGGGGGGTAATGGCGGTGTACATTTCATTGGGAGTGCCGGCGCCTTACCTGATCGCCGCGAGCCTGATGGCCGCGCCGGGCGCGTTGGTTATCGCTAAAATCGTATTTCCGGAAACTGATAAGTCGGATACGAAGGGAATGGTGAAGCTGGAAATTCAAAAAACGCACGCCAACCTGCTGGACGCGATCGCTGCGGGCGCGGGAGAAGGGCTCAAGGTAGGCTTCAATGTGATTGCCATGCTCATCGGCTTTATTGCGCTCGTTGCGTTGCTTGACTACCTACTTGGCTATATCGGAGGCATTTTCGCTTTCCCACAACTGAGCTTCAACTTTATCCTCGGCAAGATATTCTCCATTTTTGCGTGGGCTATGGGGGTTCCTGGAAAGGATATCGAAGCTGCCGGTTCGTTGATGGGCACCAAAATGGTGATTAACGAATTTGTAGCCTATCTCGACATGGTGAAAATGAAAGATACGCTGGACCATAAAACCATCGTCATTACAAGTTTCGCATTGTGTGGTTTCGCGAATTTCAGCTCTATTGCCATTCAGGTGGGTGGGATCGGTGAGCTCGCCCCTTCGCGCCGGGCCGATCTGGCACGACTGGGTTTCAAAGCATTGATTTCAGGTACTTTGGCTTCCTATATGTCGGCTACCCTGGCCGGATTGCTTTTGTAAGAGAGGTTATAAATAATATTCAAATGAACATGAAAAGAGCACATTGGTTGCTCTTTTCTGTTTTGGGAGGTCTCCCGTTCGGGACTTGCAGTTTTGGTTGGCATAAAAGTTTTTACCAGCAAGCTATCAGCATTCGAAGAACCATATCAATACATTGTATGATGAGACGTATCAAACTCTTCTGGTCTTTACTTCAAGACAGTTTCAATGAATTTCTGAACGACAATGGCATGAAGCTGAGTGCCGCGCTTTCGTATTACACCATATTCTCCCTGGCACCGATGTTGCTCGTAATCATTTCGGTGTTTAGTATTTTTTTCGGAAGAGATGCCATACAGGGTGAGTTATTCGGGCAAATCAGCGGGCTGGTTGGGGCTTCCGCCGCTTCGCAATTGCAGGAAATCCTGAAAAATGCGGAGCTGTCGAATAAATCCGGCATGGCCGCGGCGATAGGTATCGGTACATTGCTGGTGGGTGCTACGGGAGTGTTCGCGGAAATGCAGGATTCAATCAATTTTATCTGGGCCATCAAAGCCAAGCCAAAAAAGGGCTGGCTGCAATACCTGAAAAACAGGCTGATATCCTTTTCTCTGATCCTTACGCTGGGTTTTTTGCTGGTAGTTTCGCTGGGAGCGAGCGCCCTGGTTGATCTGCTAAGCTCGCGGCTGGAAGCGTTGTTTTCGGAGGCCTCCGTAGTCGTTTTCTATATTGTTAACCTCGCATTGGTACTTTCGATTATTACCGCACTGTTTACGGTGATATTCAAAGTATTGCCGGACGGCGACCTGCGGTGGAAAGAGTGCCTTGTAGGAGCAGCATTTACGGCTGTTTTGTTCCTCATCGGAAAATTCGTCATCAGTTTTTACCTCGGGCAATCTGATCTCGGGGCGGCATACGGTACGTCGGCATCGATCGTGATCCTGCTGACCTGGATCTATTACTCGTCGATCATTCTCTATTTCGGGGCCGAGTTTACGAAGGTTTATGCACGCCTGGATGGCATTGCAATAGCGCCAAACAAGCACGCCGTATTGATTGTAAGGAAGGAGCTTGATAAGAAAACCGGTGCCGATGTGACGGACTAAAAAAAAGGCTGGCCGTTCGCGGCCAACCTTTAATGCAGGGCTTTAACTTTGATAATATAAACCGAGAGCTTAGCGGATCACCAGTTCGAAAGGCATCCGGGTTTGCATACCGCCCATATTCATCAGTTTTTGATACATTTTGACATATGGGGCGAGGTCTCCTAGCGCTTTGTTCGTGGCTTTCTCCTCGTTGCTGCCCAGGAACTTGTCAATCATTTCATCCAATGGGCGTTTTTTCTCCGGATAGTAGCGTACACGATAATCGCCTTCGTCGAGTTTGGCTGCTTTCGCCGCAATTTTAATCGCGTCGTCTACACCGCCCAACACGTCCACAAGCCCATTCTGTTTTGCTTCCACGCCCGACCATACCCGGCCTTGTGCGAGGCTTTTTAACTTTTCGACCGGCATTTTACGACCTTCGGCCGCTTTGCGAGTGAATGTCTCGTAACCTTCATTTACGCTTTTCTGGATCATCGACTTTTCAAATTCGGTCATTTCGCGGGTAGCGGTTGGCCAATCGGCGTGCGGGCTGGTACCGACACCGTCGAAAGTGATACCCAGTTTGTTGTTCATGAAGTCGGTTACATTAAAGATCAGCCCGAAAATACCGATGGAGCCGGTAATCGTGTTAGGCTGGGCTACAATGGTATCACAACCCATGGCCATATAATAACCACCGGAAGCCGCCACGTCGGACATTGATGCAATGACAGGCTTCTTTTTAGCAGTAATTTGTATCTCGCGCCACATCACATCCGAGGCTAATGCGCTGCCGCCCGGTGAGTTAATGCGGATCACCACTGCCTTGATTTTGTCGTTTTCACGGATTTCTTTCAGCTCCTTGACGAACTTGTCGGAGCCGATGTTCTCGTCGCCCCCGTCGCCACTCGTAATTTCACCTTCCGCTACCAATACGCCCACACGTTTGTTGAAATCACCTTTTTCAGTTGAGCTGGCGCCGTCGAGGTACTTGCTCACACCGAGGTAGGAGATAGGCTTATCGGCATCGACTTTCAATTCCTTTTTCAATGCAGTTTCCAGTTCATCCTGGTAGCCGAGGTGTGTGACAAATTTGTATTTCAATGCGGATTTCGGATTCTCAACGGCCAGGGAGTCGGCAAGGTTTTTAAGCTCGTCCACAGCGATATGGCGGGACGTCGAAATGTTTTTCAGGAAGTTGTTATTGATAGCGCCAATCAGTTCGATGGACTGTTTCTTGCTGGCCTCACTCATGTCCTGGCGCGAGAACATTTCAATTGCACTTTTGAATTCACCTACCCTGAATACCAACGGTTTGATTTCAAGTTTATCGAATGTGCCTTTAAAAAAGCTGTACTCTGCCGAGAGCCCGTTCCATTCAATGCCGCCCGCCGGGTTGAGGTAAATCTTGTCGGCTACGGAAGCGATGTAGTAACCCTTTTCTGAATAGCTTTCGCCGTAGGTTACGATAAATTTCTTCGATTTTTTGAATTCCAAAAGCTGGTTCCGGATTTCTTCCAATGTCGCCCACCCGGCTTCCGGGCCTTCTGTTTTCAGGTAAATTCCCTTGATCTTGTCGTCATTCTGCGCGCTTTTCAATGCATCGAGGATGTCCTTCAACCCCACAACGGTTTCTTCGCCGGTGAAGGGTAACCCAAATTCCGAGAGCGGGTTGTCGACACCCACTTCTCTGATGGGCTGGTTCAGGTCGAGTTTGAGTACGGATTTCTCTGAAATCGTCACTTTTTCATCCGAAGAAAACGCCGCACCGATGGCGCCCAGGATAAAAAAGGAGAGGAACACGAAGAGGATAATGCCCACGAAAGTTGCCAGGACATATTTAAGGAACTGTAACATAATCTATTGCAAATGGATTTCTTCTCTATAAGTTGATCAAGGAACAAAATTACGTATTAATTGTCGCGGTTTGTGGAGGAAATAATGTCAAAAGGTAGTTTATCGGTATTAAGTGGTTGAAAATAACGGTTCCAATTTTTCGACGCGAACCGGCAGTTTTACAAAAGCAGATTATTTACTTTTGGAGAAAAAACCAGCACATGAAAAAGACCCTCATTTTAGTCCGGCACGCGACTGCCGAAGACCAGAGTTTCAGAATCAAGGATTTTGACAGAAATCTGAACAGTAAGGGGTTGTCGGAGTCGCTCGCGATGGGGAAATGGCTGGTGCAGGAGGGCGTAAAACCGGACGTTTTTGTGTCGAGCCCGGCGTCACGTGCATTTAAGACAGCCGAAATCATTGCGGGGCAATATAAAGTATCAGTCGACGCGATCCAGCAACAGGAAGGGATCTACGATGGTGGCCCCAGGGCATACCTGCAAGCGGTCACCAGTGCTTCGGAAGAGCATTCCACGCTGATGTTGTTCGGGCATAACCCTGACATCACCTATTTCGCGGAATACTTGTCCGGTGCGAGCATCGGTTCCATGAAGAAGGGTAGCGCAGCGTTCATCGAGTTTAAGGATCAGAAATGGGAAGAGATATCTGCCAAAACGGGTGATCTGGTGGTTTACAAGACACCCAAGCAGGTAAGAGAAGAAGAGGAGTAATATGGAACAGCCAAATCGTAACAGAAAGATATTCATTTTCGTATTTATCGCTTTCGTCGCGTTGTTTGCCTACATTTCATACGATATGTCGAGCCGTACAATAGCGCCATGGAACAAACCGAAGCAGCTGAAACGGGCATTGCCCGGAGCGACGCCCGATGCCGATTCGCTGAAACTGGATTCGCTGCTGAAAGAAGTGGAAGAATAACCGCTCAACTTCTGGGATGAAACTCGGTGATGATCTGCCGGAGGTAATCCCGGTCGAGGTGGGTGTAAATTTCGGTAGTGGTAATCGACTCGTGTCCAAGCATTTCCTGCACCGCGCGCAGGCTCGCGCCGCCTTCGATCAGGTGGGTTGCGAATGAATGCCGGAACGTATGCGGACTAACGTTTTTGTGGATACCGGCTTTTTCGGCGGTGTCCTTGATCATCAGGAAGATCATCACCCGAGAAAGCTGTCCGCCACGCCGGTTCAGAAAGACAATATCCTCGCTCCCTTTTTGCGGCGCAATGTCACCTCGTACATGGTCGAGGTAAATTTGTGTGTATTTAATGGCCTCCCGGCCGATCGGGACGAGCCGCATTTTGTCGCCTTTCCCGATAATGCGCAGGAAACCGATATCGAAATGGCAATTAGTCAATTGCAGGTCCGTGAGTTCGGAAACGCGTAATCCCGAACTATACAATACCTCCATGATCGCACGGTTCCGTGTACCTTCGGGCGTGGAATGGTCGATGGCGCTGAGCATTGTTTCAATTTCTTCATAGGAAAGCACGTCGGGTAGCTTGCGCGGCAGGCGAGGGGATTCGAGCAATTCCGTCGGGTCTTCCGTGATCTCGTTTTCCAGCAACAAATATTTGAAAAATGCCTTGATTCCCGAGAGCATACGCGCTTGCGAATGAGGGGCAAGGCCGAGCTCAGCGATGTATCTAAGGAATGCGGAAAGATGTACTTCCTGTACGCGTGCAGGCGAAACATCGATTTTGCTCAATTCGAGAAACTCTTCCAGTTTTTCCACATCCCGCACATAGGCTTCCACCGAGTTACCGGAAAGCGAGCGTTCGAGGCGGAGATAATTTTTAAAATGTTTGATGTAGCTTTGCCACATAGTGAAAGAAGAATTAATGAATGCTACAAAGCAAATGAAAAAGATATTGATCCTGAACGGCCCGAACCTGAATCTTTTGGGCAAAAGAGAGCCCGGTGTGTACGGAAATCAGTCATTCGAAGACTATTTCGAAACACTGAAATCTATTTTTTCGGACGTGGAGCTGCATTATTTCCAATCGAACCATGAGGGAGCCATGATCGATAAAATCCATGAAGTGGGCTTTTCGTTCGATGGGATCGTTATCAATGCGGGCGGTTATACTCATACATCCATTGCCCTGGCGGATGCGCTTTCGTCTGTTACCACACCCGCTGTTGAGGTCCATATCTCAAATATCCACGCACGGGAATCATTCCGGCACCATAGTTACCTTACGTCGCGCTGCAAGGGCATTATTGCGGGATTGGGGCTGAAGGGATATGAGCTGGCGGTTCGGTATTTTCAATGAGTGAATGACAGAATGAGTGAATGAGTGAATGAGTGAATATGCGAATGAGTCGATATATGCGCATTCACTCATTCGCACATTCAAAATTACCTAAACACCGCATTCCCGAACAACACTTTGCCTTTTTCCAGCATCGCGCGGAAGACGGGGTCGTCCATTAGGTAGATCACTTGCCCGCGGCCCATTTCCTGGGTGCCGATAATGAGCGTGTTTTTCAGCCGGCCAGCCATTTTGGTGCCCACAAATCCGGCTTTGTAATTATCTTCCTTCAAATACCCCACATTCCAGCCATCTTTGAGGTAGTCGCGCTCATACGCATCACGGACGATCGTGAAATAGGCGTCCCCGCAGCCAAAAGCGAGCGGATGCGTGCGATCCATCGTGATCTGAAACATACTGCCCGGCGAAGAGTCGCTCGCGTCTTCACGCTGCTGTTCGCCGTATTTTTTAAAAGTGTCGTCGTCCTTCTTTTTTTCAGAGAACTTTTTGGTTAAACCAAAGCCCGTTTTATTGACGAATGCATCAGTCGCATGCTCCATGGCGATCAGCTTTCCCCCGTTTTTGATCCAGCCTTGTATGGCCTCGAGCTGTTTGTCCTGGATGATGTCGCCGTAGCGGCCATCCGGCAGGATCAGCACGTCGATTTCGTTCCATGGCAGGCTTGCCAGTTTAGCGGCATTGACAATCGTTACCGGGTATTTGATCTGCTGTTCGAAATAATGCCAGACAGCCCCGAATGCGGTTGCGGAAACACCGTCGCCAGCCAAAGCCACGACTTTGGGAGCTTTGAGCGCAACAACATTATCATTTCCGAAATCAGGACCGGTGCTCACGAAACCGGTTTTGACGGGCGTGAGCTTCACGAAATGTTTGTTCGCGAGCGATGTGACAATGTTATCGAACAAAATGCGCTCATTGCCTTTTCGGGTAATGATCAATGTGCCGGCCGGGTAACTGTTTTTGTCCATTTCAAACGGCGTATTGGAAGTTTTAACCAGTACACCATGTTTCAGAAGCTCGGCCAGGAACGCAGCGTCTCCGGCATTTGACCAACTCGCCAGATATGCATAAGGCGCAGAGGTAGGTATGGTGTTTTCAGCGGTGGTTACCGGAATGGCAGCAGGCGTCAGTTTTTCTTTCAAACCATAAGCCTTTAACCCAAAAATGTATGCGAGGCCCCAGCTGGTAACGTCGTACGTCACCGAATCTTCCAGGGCGGGCTTAGGATCAAACAGGATACGCAGCAAATTGGATTTGGACTGATAGGCGCTGATCAACAGGTCACTATCGTCTATTTTGATTGTCTGCTCGGTTGCGGTAGTGAGTTCTACGCCTTTCACAGACGACGATTTACCGGCAATGCCATAGTTAAACCCCTGCCGGTCGAGCCACTTGCCGAATGCCCTTGTATTTTCACCATTACCTGCTTTGATCACATAGCTTTTGAAGTTTCCGGCGGGCGCATTGGCTGCATCCTGATGAAACCGGATAAATTCCGCTACCACTTTATCCTTTTGTGACATGACAGCTTCCAGTGTAGCCAGACTTGTGGCGTAATGATGCGCAATGCGGTTATTAAGGGTAAGGGTATCGTGTTCGTTCACGCGTTCGAGCGCGAGGCCTGCGCGCCCGCCTCCGCCTTGCTCGTACGTGACGCCGATGGCGCCATTGGCGGTGGGCCAGGTGTCGCCGTAGCTGGGATAAAACAGGTCGTAGTCGTTACGGGTGAAGTACGCCCAGTTGTTTTGATCGAAATACTTGCGGCAATATTCTCCGACGAGCTCGTTGAACTGCCGCTGCCAGGCCGTCACATCCTTATTGTAGGGTTTCGCGGCCGGCGGGAAGTAATAGCTACGTGCAGCACCCATTTCGTGAAAATCAGCGTGGAAATGCGGCATCCATTGGTTGTACAATGCGATGCGCTCCTGGGTTTCTTTTTGTGTTTGCCAGGCCCAGTCGCGGTTGAGATCGAATAAGTAGTGGTTGAAACGTCCGCCGGGCCACGGTTCGTCGTGTTCGAGCGCAAATGGCGTAACGTCGGGCGTTGCATTCTGGACCCGGTTGTACCATTGCGTGTAGCGCTCGTAGCCATCGGGATTAATGCACGGGTCGATGAGGATCACCATGTTTTTGAGAAAGTCCTGCGTAAGCGCATTGTCTTTGTTGAGCAGCTCGTAGAGCACTTTCATGCTCGTGTTGGCCGACACCGACTCGTTGCCATGCACATTGTAGCTCAACCAAACGATCGGCGGAACGCTGGCGTCAGGCTTTCCCGGCAGCAAACCGATACTTTTCAGGTGATTGGTGCGGATCGTTTCGAGCTTCGCGATGTTTTCCGGTGAAGACACGAACGCGAGCATCAGCGGGCGCCCTTCGTTGGTGGTACCATACTGGACGAGTTTCATCCTGTCGGTATTTTGCGACTGAACGGATTTGAAATAGTCGACGATCACATGGTGGTACGCAAATCGGGAACCGAGCGGGAAGCCCAGGAATTGATCCGGCGTATTGTTTTGGGCAAATGCAGTTTGAATCGAAAGTAAAATAAAGAGGAAGCGGATCAGTCTGGTCATAGGAAGTGAAACGGCGTAAGTAGGTAAACCCAAAGTTAAAAAGTTACCGGAATTACAACCATGGGGAAAGTGAGAAAAAAAACTTTGTGTTAAATGTTGTTGAGAATGAGTTAACTAAAAATTAATTCATCTTTATTTGTGGCCGGCACTTGCTTTTTAAAATCCGACCCTGCATCTTTGCACCACGTTACGGAAACGCAAACGGAAAAAGTGAAAGAAAGTGTTGAAAAAACGCACGAAGTAGGAGACCAGTCGGCCCATTCGTCTAGCGGTTAGGACACGACCCTTTCACGGTTGAAACAGGGGTTCGATTCCCCTATGGGTCACAAAACCGTGCAACGGCACTTTTAAGTAACTATCTAAAAGCCAGTCAGATATAACACTCTGATTGGCTTTTTTCTTTTCGCCTAGTGAAACATAGGTGAAACAAATCCCAAATTCTTCATGAGTGAGCCGGCTCAATGCCAAAACTTGTGGAGCGCATAGGATTTTTCTAGGTTTTTATGCCACCGCTTTCACGTTTAATGCGTTGTAGATTGCATAGGATGTGTGATTTACCCTTAACACATGACATCAAAAACAGCCCCGGCCCTTTCAAGCCCCTGAAATAATGATCGTGCCCGGCATTTGCTTCTCGTGTTGTCCGCAATAACTTCTGTACACTCCAACCGGTGCCAAAGCCTAACGATCAAGGCAGTCGCGACCGGTACCAAATTGCTGGTGAGAGAAGGAGGTAGAATGGTATTGATTGGGTATGTGTATAGTGCTGGTTATCATAAGGAAGTAATGTCTGAAAACGTTGAGTTGCGAGGAGCGACACTTCCAAAAGAGTCGTTAGGTGCTTCAATATTGATAAGTATTTCTAGTTAATACAATAATTTATTCGTCGAAATAATTTGTGATTCATCACATATTTTGTGACCGATAGTGTGGTTAAGAGATCTTGCGCTAGCTGACGGGCGGGCCGTTTCGTGGCTTCGCGCAGGCGTGGTGGCCGTGGTTTCCGATGTGAAGAATTCGTTAAATCTGCATTGAGCAGGTATATCCAATCGGGGCAATGGGTATCTTTCTCTATGAAAGTATTGGTAACCGGCAGCGCGGGGTTTATCGGGTTTCATACTGTGATGAAGCTGCTTCAAGAGGGTTTCGAAGTGGTAGGCCTCGATAATATCAACGACTATTATTCCCCCCAGCTCAAATACGCAAGGCTAAAAGAAACGGGTATCCGGCAGGAGCTGATTAAATGGTACCAGCTCGTGCAAAGTTCGGTCAGTACCCGCTACCGCTTCGTGCGCATGAACCTGGAAGACAAGCAGCAGCTTTTTAGCCTGTTCCAGGCGGAGCGGTTCGACTACGTGATCAACCTCGCCGCGCAGGCGGGTGTACGCTACTCGATCGAGAATCCGGACGTTTACGTACAGTCCAATATCATCGGGTTTCATTATGTCCTTGAAGCCTGCCGCTATTTCCCTCCCAAACATCTCGTGCATGCTTCGTCGTCGTCGGTGTATGGGGCGAATGCCAAAATTCCTTTCATGGAAGACGACAAAGCCGATTCGCCAATGAGCCTTTACGCAGCGACAAAGAAAGGCAACGAGCTGATGGCACACGCATATAGTCACCTTTATAAAATACCTGTCACCTGCCTGCGGTTCTTTACGGTGTACGGCCCCTGGGGGCGCCCCGACATGGCACCGATGCTTTTCGCCCGCGCGATTCAGGAAGGGGAGCCGATTCAGGTATTCAACAATGGAGAAATGGAGCGCGACTTTACATTCGTCGGAGACGTTGTCGAAGGTGTGGCGCAGACTATGGTGGCCAATTTTGCAGAGGAGCCTCCGTACCGCGTATTGAATATCGGTAACGGTTCGCCTGTCAACCTGATGCAATTTATCGAAGAACTTGAATGGAGTATGGGCGCAAAAGCGATCAAACATTTTCTACCTATGCAGGCAGGCGATGTTCCCAGAACCTGGGCAAGCGGCGAGAATTTGGAAAAAGTAACGCATTACAAACCCCAGGTATCGCTTAGCCGGGGAATCGCAGAATTTGCCCGGTGGTACCTCGAATATAGCAGCCGGCTAATGGCCTTTCACAGCTGAACACTTCCCAAAATTGCTTCTGGTTTCATATGAATTCGCTAACTAGTTCAATAAGTTATAGAGCTAGTTCTCGCTTAGGTTCAGCTATTTGCGGATTTTGCATTTTTTTAACTTTTAATTTTCTCATTAAATTTCAGGAGTGCTTGTCACAAAAATTGTGTCTGAAAATACACCAGAGGCGATTTTGTCGATTTTTCGTTTATCGAGCGAGGCATTTCAATGATTTAGCGAGCAATATTATTCTACAAGTATAAAATCTTTTCTAGGTCTTTGTAGTATATTTGGAACGAACGAAAATGTCGGTTTCAAATTGTATTACATTCGATTATTCCGTTCGCATCGCCCACTTATTTTTTACGCTCTATGAAATTTTTACTGAAACTTGTTTTTGCGGGAGGAGTGATAAGCTCAGTGGCAGCGGCTCCTAACAACGACGCTGGAAGCATGGCAATGCCTGCGGACAGTGTAAATCTGGAAAGCAGTATTGCAAGTGACCTGAACGGCTCTTACGAAATCAGGAACCCCTATGCAGAGTCTGCGGACGAATCATTTACCATTGCGGCCAAAACGGCTGCGCCATTGGCTACCAGGGTTTCCTGCGGCGGCCGGACATGGACACACGGAGAATATCTGGGAAAAACGGGGGATGGTCAACCCGTGTATACGCAGATTACCGATAACAGGGTTTATCTCAACTGGAATGGTCGTGTGCCTGATAACATCTGGATCCTTTATCACCTTCAGGAGGGTACTTTTCCGGTCAACTCCGCCAACGACGCATTGATCAACGGCTGTGTGAACCCGGTTGACCCCAGCACTGCACCGGTAAACTTATTGGGTAGCAGTGGTGGACAGATCACCTGTAATGGCGTGATAATGCCGGATGGTAACAGATTGGGCGTTTTCGTGGGTAGCACAGGTAATACTTATCAGTTTATCAAATATGTGAACGGCCTTCTGCGCGTGATGATCAAGCAGGGTGAGAACGATACCCGTACCGACAACTATTACATGGGACTCCTCGTGGAAACAATCCAGGGTAGCGGCGGAAGTTATCTGGATCCGCAATGGAGAGGGGTATTGACTCCCGAAATGGTGAATGGCTGTTTCTGGCCTACGGCTCCTAAAACTGCCACTCCGCTACCTGATAATAACTGTGCGTCTGGCCCGGCCATCAGCAACGTGAGCAATATCAGCCAGACTGCCCTGACGGTTTCTTTTACCGGTTCAGGCGTTACAAGTCTGAAATGGCGGATCAAATCAAGCGGTACCGAGGTTAGATCAGGCACGACCAACGATTTCGGCAGCGCCACTTCTA
The DNA here is from genome assembly GCF_017744695.1 of Dyadobacter sp. Classification (GTDB taxonomy): domain Bacteria; phylum Bacteroidota; class Bacteroidia; order Cytophagales; family Spirosomataceae; genus Dyadobacter. The sequence continues at coordinate 1,626,260 of NZ_JAGIAS010000001.1, read as the reverse complement.
CCAGTATATCGTACTCTTCGCTGGCTCCGGGTAACTATACATTGGAAATCGAAGGCAACAACTGCTCTTCGGCAGTGAGCAGCCGCGCATTTACGATCAACGAACCTGTGGTGGTGGTTCCTGATTGCCAGAACGGACCGTCGGTAACGAGCATCACCTCCATTACACCAAGTAGCGCGACGATCAACTACGGTGGTACCAACCTGCACGTGTTTTCATGGAGAATCCTGGATGGCAGCAATTTTGCCGTCGGAAGTGGTAAAACTGGTACACTTACTTCCAATACAGCTAACCTGACATTCAGCTACCTGCAAAATGGTACTTATACTTTCGAGCTGAAAGCCGAGGATTGCAAAGCAGCATCGGTGGTTACAAAGAGTTTCAGTATCTCGTCAACCGACACACGTACTGCATGTACACGTGGACCGAGTTTGCAGTCGATCGTGTCTTCTGGTGAAACAGGCCTGCAATTCCTTTTCGATGGCGATAATGTATTTGCGATCGACTGGAAGGTTAAAAAAGACGGCGTTCTCCTGCGCCAGAACCGCGTTGCGCCAACAAGCAATACACCGACGATCGGTTACAATACGTTGGCAACTGGTGCATATACCCTCGAAATTCAGGGTGGAAACTGCAAATCGCCTACTTCGACCATCGCATTTGGCGTGAACGTTCCGCTTCCTATCTACATTTCGAATTTTGAAGGAAAAAGCGTTGAGAAAGGTGTGGAGCTGACCTGGAATGTGGTGGAGGAAAAAGATGGAAAAGAGTTTGAGGTGCTGCGTTTCGACGATCGTATGCAGAACGAAGAAGTACTAGGTAAAGTGGCCCTCACCGACCAGCGTATCGGCAAATACAGCTTCCTGGATAAAAATCCGTTGCTGGGCACCAATTACTACCAATTGAAGCAGATCGATATCGACGGTACTTACACCAGGAGTAAGATCGTGGCGGTTAAACCGGCCCTCATTTCTGGTACAGTAATTGCGCCAAACCCCGCTCAGGAGTATGTGAACGTTCAATTCTCATCGCGTACTGCCGGGACTTCGGAAGTAACGATCTACAACATCGCCGGCCAACCGGTAGGTAGCTCAACGATCGCCATCTCGGAAGGTAGCAACAACCATCGCATTAACGTGAAAAAGCTTGGCAGCGGACATTACTTTATGAAGATCAATCACGGCGGCGAAGCGACGAAACTGCGCTTTATCAAAGCTGAGTGATCCATCAGATAGCATTCAAATGCCAAACGGCCGGGTTATTGAAGCCCGGCCGTTTTTTATTGAAATGATGTTTTAAATAGGGACCGATCTGATTCCGGCAATTCTTTCCAGCGCCAGTGTCACACGCTCGATGCGGTCGACGTGCCCGCGTTTCGCGTCCGAATATGCCTGCGCGACCGAGCGCATATACGCCTCGCCTGTACGCGTATCGAAAAACGGGTCGTTCAACGCCAGCTTTTCGCGCCATTTGGGCCCAACGATTTCCTTGGCTTTTGCGAAGCGTTGTAACAACCGTTGTTTGATCGGCAATACCGCCGGATCGGTCAAACTTGTTTCGATGTGCATAATGTGTAATTTGCGGTTAACAGATTGTGTTTTATCAAATTTAATTCATTTCAAATTAACAGCAATTCAAAATGAATTAAATTTGCTACTTTTTTACTGATGTTTGACTATCAAAGAGTTCGAATACTTCGCGAGCATTTGCAACTTAGTGAGACCCAGTTTGCTAAGAAGATTGGTGTTGCTCAAAGTACCTATCATAGATTTGAAAAGGGCGCAGCAAGTTTGACAGCGGAGGCGATCGGTGAAATCGTCACGCTATTCGATGTGAATCCGTATTGGCTACTACTTGGACGTGGCGGCAATGACCCTGAGTTTGTCAACAATGCCGATGTTATCACGATAAGTAAAGACGAATACATTGATTTGCAGCGAAAGGCATTGCAAAACCAGGATGAGCGGATCGCGGCTTTGGAGCGGGAATTGGGGAGGAAATAAAACAGTGCTTGATATTTGCATAAAGGTCGCATTTTTGCGACCTTTATTTTTATACACACTATAACAAGATGGATGCAAAGGAATTGATCAAACTGCTTGAACAAAATGGCTGGCGAGAGGCGAGATGCCGGGGTAGTCATCGGATTTTCAAGCATCCCGACATGCCAAATGCAATTCCTGTCGCGTACCACGGGAGCAAAGATATCCCTGTGGGAACATTAAATAGAATTCTAAAAGAAGCAGGTCTTAAATAGTGTCATCATGAAACTGACTATAATAATTGAGAAAAATGAAGGGGAACTTTGGGGGCGCATAGAAAATGTGCCGGACTATCTGCCTGTGACATCCGGATCAACTATCGAAGAAATCGAGCAGAATTTGCGTGAATTGCTTGAAGACTATATTGAAAATGAAGGTAGTGCTTACAATGAATGGAGGTTGGTAAAGGCTTCCGATATTGATTTTGATCATGTATATGATCTAAGTGCATTCTTTGAAGTCTTCGACGATGTAAAGGTCGCTGGTATCGCCCGGCGCGCAGGTATTAATCCCTCGTTGGTAAGGCACTATGTCGCCGGTTCAAAATATCCCTCACCGCAACAAGCCAAGAAGCTGGAAATCGCGATCCATGAGTTGGGAGAGAAGTTAAGAGAGGTTGTTTTAGCATGACGATAGTCGATTGGGATTGAAGGACTGCGCTCGGTCAGAAAAGCCCGTACTTTGTCAACCAGTTCCTGTGTCATTTTTATAGTGTGTTAAGATTCCACTCACAGAGAGGCTTCTAGTGCACGTAAATATGCGCCTCGGCTAAATGACTTGCCAACTCTTTAATTACGCTCTCAATCTTCGCGGCTTGCTTGGCAGACGGATACTTTTTTCCGGTAGCATATTGCCTGAGGAGGCTGCCATTGATCCCAGAAAGCTCGGCTACCTTTGTGATTTTAAGAAAATCAAATTTTTCAAAAAATACCGTAAGGTCATATTCGATCCTGAAGTCGTATGACTTTGGGTCTAAATCATGAAAGTCCAAAAGAAGCGTTCTCATTTTGGATTGTAATTCCTCGACGGTCGCTGCTTCGTCTACTATTAGGTTGTCGTCATAATGAATGCGCCCCCAAAGTGAAGCTTTGCCGGTCTCCACAATCAATGTGATTACTTCCTTTTCTGGTGTTTTGAAGGTGTCCATAACTGTCTCAATCTTTTAACCCTGCCTGTTTTAAGATACTATTCAATGTAGCGGGATTCAAATCACCGCCATGCATCGGAACGGTTACTTTTCCTTTCTTAAAATCATGGATTAGCTGTAAGTGGCTGCCTTTCTGTGCCTTTTCATACCAGCCATCCTGTCTTAAAACTTCTTTTGAAGTCATAAACCAGGAATGATAGTGTGTGAATAATAAAGGTAACAAATTTGTTACCTTTTGTCAAGTAATATCTTTTCCTACCCCTCCGGCTGCAACCTTGCTTCCTTCCACCATTGCGTAAATGTCTGATCTCCTTTTAATTCCACCTTTTGTCCGATGAGCGGGGTTACGAGCGGCATGCCTTGCTTTTGGGCTTCGGCGCTGGCGCGGAGGATGGGCTCGTTCCAGTCGTGGATGGAGAGGGCGAATTTGGCCCAGTGGACCGGCATGAGCTTTTTCGCGCCAAGTTCGCGGGCTGCGGTTACGGTTTCTTCGGGCATCATGTGGATGTATTTCCAGGCTTCGTTGTACTGGCCGCATTCCAGCAAAGCGAGGTCGAATGGCCCAAATTCGGCTCCGATCCTTTTGAAATGATTGTCATAGCCCGAATCTCCGCCGATGAAAATCTTTAACGTAGGCGTCTGCAAAACAAATGATACCCACAATGCGCGGTTGCGTTTGAAATCGCGGCCTGAAAAATGCCTTCCGGGCGTTACATTCACTTTGAAACCGTCGCCGAGGTCGGCGCTTTCATTCCAGTCTTTTTCAATGATATTGGCCACGTCGTAACCCCAATATTCCAGGTGCTCGCCCGTACCGAGGCCGGTTATGACCTTGCCGACCTTCGTTTTGAGTTTCAGGATAGTTTCATAATCGAGGTGGTCCCAGTGATCGTGGGAAATGAAGAGGTAGTCGATGGCCGGTAAATCTTCTACTTTATACACATCACTCCCTCTGAAACTGGGGGTTGTGAATTTAATGGGCGACGCGCTGCCGCTGAAAACCGGGTCTACAAGGATGGTTTTGCCGTCGATCTGCATAAAATAGGACGAATGCCCGAACCACACCAGCACATTTTCTTCCGGTTTTAAATGCAGCAGATCTGTTTTTTGGGAGGGGATCAATGCTCCGGGAATATTGTATTTGCTTTTGCCGAAAAAAAACTTCGTGAACACTTTCAGGTAACTGTTGCCTTCAGCGAGGTCGGGGGTGAAGCTTTCGTTTTGGAACTGTCCGTCGCGGTAGTGGGGCGATTTTTGGATTCGTTCGAGCCGTGCGCCCGAGGGGTGTCTTCCGAATAATGGTTGCTGCATGAATGCATACACGCCAAGGGCGATCAATGCCAGAAAAATGAAGAATATCATGAAGGAAAATTTAATGATCCGTTTACGCATAGCATGTGGAGGAGTGGTGAAAGTTTAAACTGGACGAATGTACGGTTTCTTACGTATTTTTGAATTTACTAAAACAAACAAAACCAAAGCGTCATGAAGAGAAGTGTATTGTTCTATTTGCTATGCCTTTTATCATGGGCGGCTATCGCTCAAAATTCAGTCCAGGATACAAGCTGGGTCAAAGCCAATTACACCAAAACAGAGCATTACATTTCCATGCGGGATGGTGTGAAACTATTCACGGCCATTTACACTCCCAAAGACGATTCGCAGGCCTACCCGATCATCATGCAGCGCACGCCGTATTCCGTGAGGCCCTACGGGGAGAACAGCTACCGCCGCACGCTGGGGCCTAATGGTTACCTGATGCGCGAAAAATACATTTTTGTGTACCAGGATGCACGCGGCCGCTACAAAAGCGAAGGTAATTTCCGCGAAATGACGCCCGCGATCGAAAACAAGAAGAGTAACAAAGATGTGGACGAGTCGAGCGATACTTATGACACCATCGAATGGCTTTTGAAGAATACCAAAAACAATGGAAAGGTGGGCCAATGGGGTATTTCGTTTCCGGGCTACTATTCTTCTGCGGGATTGCCGAATGCGCACCCTGCCATGGCGGCCGTTTCGCCGCAGGCGCCCATGTCCGATGAGTTTATCGGCGACGACTGCTACCATAACGGGGCGTTCTTTTTGATGGATAATTTTGGTTTTTACAGCGGCTTCGACGGTCCCAAAAGCAATGATGGGACGAATTATAAGAGCCATTTCAATGCGGAGTATAATGACGCTTACAAGTATTTCCTTGATTTCGGCCCGTTGAAAAAGAGCAATGCGGCCCCGTATTTCGCCGATCCGAATTGTATTTGGCGACAGACCACCGCACATCCGGTGTACGACGAATTCTGGCAGTCGCGGAATATCAAGAACCATTTGAAAAACATCAAGCCGGCGGTGCTGGTAGTAGGCGGTTGGTTCGACGCGGAGGACTTGTACGGCGCATTGAAAACTTACGCGGCGATCGAAAAGCAAAGTCCGGGCAACAACAACCGGCTGGTAATGGGCCCCTGGACGCACGGTGGCTGGGCAGCACGGGCCTGGAAGCGCTTTGCGCAATACCAGTTTGGTACCGATGTAAACAGGTATTATCAGGAAGAAATAGAGACCCGATTTTTTAATTTTTACCTCAAAGGCAAAGGGGCCTTTGATCAACCGGAGGTAACTGTTTTCGAAACCGGCTCCAATCAATGGCGACACTATGAGGTCTGGCCGCCGAAGAATAGTGCGCCTGTTTCCTACTATTTTGGGGAGAAAGGGAGTTTGTCGTCACAAAAGCAAGGCAATGCAAGTGGCTCCACGACTTACGAAAGCGACCCCGCGAAGCCGGTACCTTACACGAACGTCATCAGCGGGCACCGAAACAATGAGTACATGGCCGAAGACCAGCGGTTTGCCTCGCGCCGTCCTGACGTGGTAAGTTTCCAGACCGACACATTGATGGAAGATTTGACGTTAACCGGTGAAATCGTGGCCAACCTGATGGTGTCTATGACCGGCTCGGACGCGGATTTCATCGTGAAGGTGATCGACGTATGGCCCGCCGGATCGACGGTGCCGGCCCCGAATGAAGGCGATAAGCCGATCGTCATGGATGGTTACCAGCAAATGGTACGGGCCGAAGTGTTGCGTGGGAAATTCCGGAACAGCTTCTCGAAACCGGAGCCTTTTGTAAAAGACAAAATCGAAAAGGTCACTATGAAACTGAACGAAGTAGCGCATACATTTAAAAAAGGTCACCGTGTAATGGTACAAATACAAAGCAGCTGGTTCCCATTGGTAGACCGTAACCCACAGAAATTCGTGAACATCTTCGAAGCATCCGAGTCGGATTTTCAAAAATCGCGGATCACGATCCATCACGATGCGAAGAACCCCAGTAGCATTACATTGCCGGTAATGCGCTGATAATAGGAATGCCCTTTAAATCCTAAATCCCTTAATCTTAAATCCAATGAAAAGAGTATTCCGGAAAATCCCGGTTTGTTACGTCGCGCTGTGGCTGCTCGCCGGCACGGCGGCCGCCTGGGCACAAACGAAGCCCAGGTTTCGCGCGCTGGCCATGGCCGAGCCAGGCGGGCACCACATCGCATATTCCAAAGCCGCCCGCCCGTGGCTGGATTCCCTGGCTGCCAAAGAGCATTTCAGTATCGACTATATTGATAAAACGGATCCGGTCAACGAGGCATTTCTGGCCCAATATCAGCTCATTATCCAGCTAGACTATGTGCCTTATGCTTGGAAACCGGAAGCGGCTGCGGCATTTGAAAAGTATATCGACGAAGGGCGGGGCGGCTGGATCGGTTTTCACCACGCTACCTTGCTGGGAGAGTTTGACGGCTACAAAATATGGCCGTGGTTCTCGGATTTTATGGGCGGTATTCGCTACAAAAACTACATTGCCGATTTCGCTGCGGCGACGGTGAAAGTGGAAAATAGCAAGCACCCGATTATGAGAGGCGTACCGGCGTCGTTTCCGGTCCAAAAAGAAGAGTGGTATATCTACGATAAAAGTCCACGTGCCAGCGTGAATGTGATCGCGAGTGTCGACGAATCGACTTACCAGCCTGATTCGAAGATCAAAATGGGCGACCATCCGGTCGTATGGTCGAACCCGAGAAAGAAGGCGAAGAATGTGTACATTTTTATGGGCCATTCGCCGGTACTGTTCGAAAGCGCCGTGTATAAAACCATTTTCAAAAACGCCATTCTCTGGGCCGCCCAAAAATAGACGGATATGCTGAACAGAATATTAATGCTCGCGCTGATGATTTTGGCGCAGCAAATCGGCTTTACGCAAAAGAAAAAGTCGAAAACTAACCCGGTGCCTGAAAGCAAATCGTTTTATCAGACACGGCTGGACGACGGGGACGCCACTTATTTTACCCCTGAAAATTTCAAAATCACCAATGATGGCCAAACGGACGTTTCTGCTGAACTGCAACGGGCTATCAATGAGGTGAAAATCAATTACAATTTCGGTATTGTCTTTATTCCGGAAGGCACTTACAAGATCAGTAAGACGATTTACATTCCCACAGCCGTACGTGTGATCGGTTATGGAAAGAGGCGGCCGCTGATCGTGCTCGCAGATAACGCACCCGGCTTCCAGGAGGAATATCCGCAGGACAAAGGCAATGCCAAATATATGTTCTGGTTCACGTCCTCGATCCCGAAGGAAGGGCAGCCGGTGCCGGATGCCGGCGCAAGTACGTTTTATAGTGCGATGTCGAACGTGGATCTGCGAATTGGCGTGGGTAACCCGTCGGCCGTGGCATTGCGGACGCATTTCGCGCAGCACAGCTTTATTTCGCACGTCGATATCCACGCGGGCACAGGCAAAGCGGGGATGTTCGATGTGGGTAACGAAATGGAAGATGTACGCTTTTTCGGGGGCGACTACGGCATTTATACTTTCAAACCGTCGCCGGGTTGGCAGTTTATGATGGTCGACACCTGGTTCGAAGGGCAGCGGAAAGCGGCGATCCGTTCGCAGGAATCCGGGCTGACGATCGTGCGGATGACTGTAAAGAATGTACCGACGGTGCTCGAAGTCAATCCCAATTTTTATGAAAAGCTGTTTATGGAAGACAGCCGCTTTGAAAACGTAAGCGGCCCGGCATTGGTGATCAGCAATGAGAATAATGCGTATACCCAGGTCAGTTTGCGGAATGTCAATTGCAAAAAAGTACCTGTGCTGGTACATTTTCGCATGAGCGGAAAACAAATTACGGGGCAGGGGGAGATGTACCGGGTGAAGAGCCTGAATCACGGTTTGCAAATGGCGGCGATCAATGCAAAGCCGGTGCATATGACCACAAAGGACATCGAAACGCTCAAAACCGAATCAGCGGCGGCGGCAAAGGACATTCCGGCTTTCCCCGATATCAATACCTGGGTAAACCTTAAAACACTGGGCGCAAAAGGCGATGGCGTTACCGACGATACCAGGGCTATTCAAGCAGCTATCGACCTGCATGAGGCGATCTACGTTCCACAAGGGTGGTACCGCATTACCGAAACGCTGAAATTGCGAGAAAAGACGGTGTTGATCGGTCTCAACCCGGTTTCTACCCAGTTCATTTTGCAGGATAACACGGAGGCATTCGGAAGCTTCGGGCCACCAAAACCGATGGTGGAATCGTCGCAAGGCGGAAACAATATCCTTACGGGCATAGGCATTTCAACGGCAGCGAGCAATACGCGGGCAGTAGGGTTGAAATGGATGGCAGGCGCCAGTTCCTATGTGAATGATGTGAAGTTCCTGGGTGGGCATGGTAACATTGCACGGCAACGACCGGGGCAGGAGGTTTTGAACAACTCGTCGCATGTGGGTAATGAACAGCATTGGGACACGCAGTATTGGAGCCTTTGGATAACTAATGGCGGCGGTGGCACATTTAAGAACATCTGGACTGCGAATACCTTCGCATCTGCGGGCACATATGTGTCGAACACGTCCACGCCGGGGCGCGTGTATGCGATGTCGGTAGAGCACCATGTGCGTAATGAGGTGCGGTTTAAAAATGTGTCAAACTGGAAGGTTTATGCATTGCAGCTCGAAGAGGAGAGCAAGGAAAGTTCGGGTTGCCAGCCGCTGGAAATCGAATCTTGCGATAACATGCTGTTTGCCAACCTCTATATGTTCCGTGTAATCCGCGTGAGTACGCCTTATCCGCATTCAATCCGCTCCTGGAACAACAGGAAGCTGGAATTTTTGAATGTGCATAATTACAGTCAGACTAAATACCCGTCGACAGTGCCATTATACGATGTGAATACAGATATGGAGGTGCGCCCGTGGGAATTCAACAGGTTGGTCATGGATAATCCCCAATCGCGTGCTATTGATTTACAGATCGGTAAAGCTATGCAACTGGCCAAAGGCTTCGAGTTTGCGGACGGCATTTGTCATGATAGCAAGGGGAATGTGTATTTCAGCGAATCGCGGGCGCGGAGGATTTATAAATGGTCGGCCGAAACGAATAAGTTAAGCCTCGTGGCCGATTTTCCATGGGAACCGCTTTCGCTGGGTGTCGATACGAAGGATAATCTGATCGTGGTGTTTAAATATGCCCCTAAACCAGGTTACCTCATCGCCGGGCAACCTGAGGCATTCCCGAATCCGCCCGATGCTGCCGGTACGTCGTTCAGCGGCTGGGGAAACAGCGGTTTCGGGACATTGGTGTACGCCATGAATCCTGATCAGCCTGAGGAATCCATGCATTTGCTTCAAAAAATACCTGTTGAAAAAGTGACGGGCATTGTCAAAACACTTAATCCTTCGAATCGTCGCCGAGATTCGGGCGATTTTTTGAAAGTGAGCACCAACCAGTTCAAAGAATGCTGGCTGGCACCGGATGGCGTGACGATCGTGCCGGTAGTTTACGACCTGGCACGGTCGAATGCATTGGTGGAGGGCTATCCGGGAAAAGTGCTGTACGGTGCCGACGAGTATTTGAAAAGAACTGTCCGGTTCAATGTAGGATCGCAAGGGCATTTGTCAGAACCTCAGTTGTTCGCTGAAAAAGGGGAATTCAGCGCTGCGGTGGATAGCCGGGGTAACGTTTATATCGCGGATGGCCAGGTGTATGTGTTCGATCCTTCCGGGAGGGAAATCAATATGATTGAAACACCGGAAAGGCCCTCGACGGTGACGGTAGCAGGCGATACGCTTTTCATTACCGGTCGTAATACATTGTATGCAGTGAAGTTGAAGTAGTAAAAAGGCTGGCATTTCAGTGCGAATGCCAGCCTTTTATTGCTTGGTTATCCTACTTAATACCTTTGCGTTTTTTATACTCCTGGTAACGCAGGTTGTATTCTTTCAACTCTTCTTCCTTGAAAGTTTTCAGGTAATGTTCCGGCAGATCGAGCCGTTCTTTCATTTTCAGGGTGTTTGAAAGCTCAACCAGCGTATTGACGCCATTTTTATCCTTGTTCAAATCAAATGCGTCGTACAAATCGCCGTTGACGGTAAATGCCTTGAAGGCAAGTTTGTCGTGGTCAACCGTGATAGCCTGATACAGTTGCGTATTCGAAGCGGCCCGGTCCATCCAGTTTTGCAAGCCAATGTCATACATTTTAGGGCCGCTCACCGATACCACATAAATGGGTCCATCGGGTTTTTTACGGCTCTGGCCTACCGGAATGTTCAGCCCGCGTCCGTAAGTGTGGTCATGGCCTTGCAGCACGATGTCCACCTTGTGCTTTTTGTATAACGGCTCCATGGTAGCCCGCCATTCGTCGTTATCACGGCCATTTTTGGTGGAGTAAATAGGATGGTGATGCACCACGATCGTCCAGCGGTTCGGATTGTTGGTTGTGACCTGCTCGAACCATGCAGCCTGCTTCTTCATGGTCGTCGAATCAAGTATGGCCGCCTGCGAATCGAGTGAAATGAAGCGGACGCCCTGGTAATCGATGTAATATGTGGTTTCCGAAAGGCCATCCGGGCCGTTTTCAGGTAGTGCGAACTGTGGTTTCCAGTGTTTTGAAACGAAAAGGTTACGTTTTTCGTCGCGGTAATATTCATGGTTGCCGGGCGTGGCCAGGTTTGGTACCATGCCGTTGATCCAGCCGCCGGCCTCGAACCATTCACCCCATTGGTAATCCACATTGGAATTGTTGATCAGGTCACCCGCGTGGATCATGAGGTTGGCTTTGGGCATATTCGCGAACGCCCCGCGAACGGCCCGGGACCATAGCGAACGAATATCGTTTTGCGCGTCCCCAAAATAGAGGAATGAAACCGGTTCCGGCTTGTCGGACGCCGTTTTGAAATGGAACCATTCACTCCATGACTTGCCATCGCCGACCCGGTAAACGTACTGCGTGGCGGGTTTCAGGTCCGCGAAATTCGCTTCGTGGTAATGGACCGTTTTGCCGTCGATCACAACCTGGTGTGTAGCTGCCTGCACCGTACGCGCCTTGGACGGAAAATCAGGTGACGGATCTGCCTCATGAATTGCGGCAATGGCGGTCGTCACGGTCGAATCGGTGCGCCAGTTTACAGCCTGGGACACAGCCGGGTTTCCCTTGTAGCCCAATATGATACGGTCGGGAAAGGCGGAAGGTGGGTATATTTTATTCTGCTGTGCGTAACCGGTTGCAGCCCCGGCAGTTAGTAGAATTCCCGCGATAAGGAATTTGGAGTATAAATGATTGAAAGATTGCATGTTAGTCTATGGCAAATTTGGTCACAATATTACCCGTTTGGAAAGCAATCGGACTAGTTGCTATCTTCATTTTACATTTTGATAATATTGAACGCCATGAAGCTACATCTACGACTGATTTACATCTCCTGCCTTTTCATCGCAACTGTTGTCGCCTGTAAGAAGGACAAGGCCCCGGACCCGGTACCAGAGGAAGAGTCCGCCATGAAATTTGTTAAAATCCTCGACGATTCGCTGAAAGGAAAGGGTTTCGGTTACAGCTTTGCGGTGTACCAAAAGGACCGGATGATCGGCACTGGCGTGGGCGGTTTTTACGCCAGAAAAGCTGAAATACAGGAGGATAAACTCATAACGGCCGATACCAAAATGCAGATCGCGAGTATGACGAAGACTATCACTTCCGCTGCTTTCCTCAAATTGGCGAAACAAAAAGGGATCAAAACCACCGACAAAATCATCGATTATCTGCCCAAAACCTGGGTTAAAGGGCCGAATATCGAACTCATTACATTTGAAGATTTGCTCACGCACACGAGCGGGATTGTGGGCATGAGCGAAAATTGCAAAAATGGTGCATTCACCGAGAATGTCTGGTACGGCTTGAAATTGCTTATTGAGAGTGGTATCAAAAAAGAAAACCATGGATCGAGCTGCTACCAGAATGCAAATTTCGGACTTTTCAGGGTGCTGATACCGGCGATCAACGGGCTGGAATTTACAGGTAACGATAACAACGATGCGGTGTCCGCAGTGGATGGATATGAGGAATATGTCCGGAAAAACATTTTCGAAAAGGCAGGAGTGGTGCTGGACACGCCCTTTTCAAATGGTCTGCCTACGCCTACATTCGGCTATGACTTCCCGTACTCGGGAGAATATGGTTTCGATCCGGGGGATTTCAGCTCTACGACCGGCGGTTATGGTATTTATCTTACGGCCAATGAGGGTGTAAAGCTGTACGCGGCGCTTTTTTCGCCCGAAAACAATGCTGTCATCACACAAGACATTCGTGACGAAATTGTGAACAACGGTTTGGGTAGTTACAGCGCCGTGATGCCGGAAGGGAAATTCAGCTATCATGACGGCTGGTGGTTTTCGAGTCTTGGACCTATCAATCCGAAAGGTTTCAGGAGCGTATGGATGCATTGCCCGGAAGATATTACCGTCGTCCTTTTTACCAATGCACTACGCAATGGCGACGGCCTGTTCCCGATCCGCTCGGGTTTTTACGAAGATATTACCTCCTATGTGCTCTGGGCGTTCTCAAAATACAAGGATCCCGGAAGGGGTAAGCGGATGCGGCAGGTTGACTTTCATCAGTATCTGGAACATCCGGAGCCGCATTAATTAGCGCGAGGAAGCAACCGCTTTTTTATCGGGTTTACCCTTTGATGCGGCAGCCTTCTCCATTTTTTGTTGCTCGATCCACCGGCTGATACGATTGAAATCGCTGTCGGAAGGTTGCCTGCCGGTTGTGGCGAGGTCGATATGTTTGGCATCGTTTTGCATAGTATAAATATACAAAATTTATGGGAAATATTGCCTGACTAACTTCGACGCTGCCGGAGTATCAATGGCCATCACATTGCCAAAAAGCAATTGGGCTCCAAGATGTGTTTGATAATGTGCTATCAACTTGGTTTTGCTTTCAAAAGAAATATAACCGTCGTATCCGCAGTCAAAAGAAAGCTTGCATGCGAATGCAATAAGGTTACCGGCAACACCGATGTACCGTTTGGCTGCCGCCTTGTTAGCTTGACTGTTTTCTATCAGGTGCATATAAAATATGATCGCCCTTATCCTGCAAGCATACAAGCCCTTGAATTACTTTTGGATCGCTCCGAAGAACCAATTTGAAGACTTTCTTCTCCTTTTTTGAAAATTCCTTGGGCCAATCGAAAAGCCATTCCGCTTTTTTCAGAGCAAGCATGTCTTGAGACGAGACCAGGACTACTTCCGTTGGCAGGCTTTCTCCAGTCGAAGCATTTTCGATGGAACGGGTCAGTTTGTCAATTTTGACCCCTATTCTGTGAGAGGGCATTTGAGAAGGGTTATAGTGTGTAAAATTGATTGAATCGGAAGAAAGTTAGCAGTATTCTTGCAATTCAACAACATTTAGTTAACCTGGTCCTGTCCTCTCAATACCTCCCGCAGCATCATCAAAAATGGTTCAGCTTTTGTGAAATCAAGCTGCTCGTAGAACATACCTAGTCGGTTTAGATTTAAGTAGTATTCCGCGACATGCTGGTAATAATACTGCTCCGATTGAATGTACCAGGCCATTGGCCCCAGTTTATCTGAAAGAAACCACTTTTCAAGCAGCCGCCCGGCCCGGCCATTTCCGTCGTTGAAAGGATGGATACAGACAAACAATAGATGGATGAAGGATGCATAATAGAAGATTTCTTCCATCGAGAGCTCGCGTCGCAGGAGTTCGTCAATATCTTCCCACAACTTATCCATTTCCTCTTGTACCAAATGGGCTGATGCCGCTTCAAATTGAATACGGCCGGATTTGTGTTCCAAAACCACCATGGGATTCTGCCTGTAAATGCCGCGCGAATGTTCCGGTAGCAGATGCTCGGCAAGAAGTCGATGGGATTGGGAAAAATGGCTGCTGGACAATCTGTTTTCCTTCGCATAAATATAAGCGCGGAAAAGGTCGTTGGGCTTATGGGTAAGCTCCGGGAGGTATTCTATCTGCTGAATTTTGTGTTTGACATAACTGTCGATCTCCATCGGTTCTCCTTCGATTTTGGAGGAAGTAATGACGGCAACGGAGGTATAAAAGTTAAAAGAGTCGGATCTGACAAATGTTTCATCCAGTTGCCGTAACGCGGATTGAAAGTCGATACCCGGTTGGTTTCGATAACTTTCCAGTAAAATATCGGACAGGATTTTCATGAGCGAAACAGCGTGGGTTCGGCAACCAACCAAGTTACCAGTATTCTTTCAATTCCAAAACCTCTACCTTTGCACCTTAGAAAACGTGCATCCGTGAAAAAGAAGACACTCCTGGTCACCCCGCCATTTACCCAGCTCAATACGCCTTATCCTGCTACCGCTTACCTGAAAGGGTTTCTGAACACTTTGGGAAGAGAGTCGTATCAGGCTGACCTGGGGATCGATGTGATCCTGGAATTGTTTTCTTCCAAAGGATTGAAAAAGCTGTTTGCCATGCTGGAAGCGTCAGATATCGAGCTGACAGACAATAGTTTCCGCATTTACGCGCTTAGGGACGAGTACATTTCGACGATCGATCCGGTAATCCGTTTTCTTAAAAACAGCAATCCCACGCTCGCCCACAGCATTTGCGACCGTTCCTATTTGCCGGAAGCAAGCCGTTTCCAACAGCTCGAAGACCTCGATTGGGCGTTCGGGACGATGGGTATCCACGACAAGGCCAGGCACCTTGCAACTTTGTACCTCGAAGACCTGGGGGACCTGATCCAGGAAGCGGTAGACCGGCATTTCGGTTTCAGCCGGTATGCCGAGCGCCTGGGCCGTTCGGCGACAAGTTTCGACGAAATGGAAGCCGCGCTCGAAGCGCCGGATACCTTACTTTCTCAGACATTGAAGGACGTTCTGGAACGGAAGGTTAAGCAATACCGGCCTGATATTGTGTGTATTTCAGTGCCTTTCCCGGGAAATTTGTATGGCGGCTTTAAATGCGGGCAGTATCTGAAAACGCATTATCCGCATATTAGGATCATAATGGGCGGAGGCTTTGCCAATACGGAATTGCGTTCGCTGGAAGAGCCGAGAGTTTTCAATTATATCGATTTTGTGTGCCTTGATGACGGCGAGGCACCGCTGCAATCACTTTTGGAACACCTGGATGGCGAGCGCGACCTGGCGAGCTTAAAACGCGTGTATTCACGGGTCGGAGGGAAAGTGGTGTACCACAATGGCGCAAAGGAAAAGGATGTGCCGCAACGCGAAACAGGCACGCCGGATTATAGCGATTTGCCTTTACACGATTACCTCTCGGTGATCGAAATTGTAAATCCGATGCATCGTTTGTGGAGCGATGGCCGCTGGAACAAGCTGACGCTCGCGCATGGTTGCTATTGGGGCAAATGCTCTTTCTGCGATATTTCGCTGGACTATATTCGCCGGTATGAGCCGATGACGGCCTCGTTACTCTGTGACCGCATTGAGGAAATCATCGCGCAGACGCAGCAGAACGGTTTCCATTTTGTAGACGAAGCTGCGCCGCCAGCATTGTTGCGCGATCTGGCGCTGGAAATTATCCGACGCAAACTAACCGTCGTGTGGTGGACCAATATCCGTTTTGAAAAGAATTTCACACACGACCTTTGCCTGTTATTGAAAGCGTCGGGTTGCATTGCCATTTCCGGCGGGCTCGAAGTGGCGTCCGATCGTTTGCTCGATCGGATGAAAAAGGGCGTTACAGTGGCGCAGGTTGCGCGGGTGGCGGACGCCTTCACGCAGGCGGGCATCATGGTGCACGCGTACCTGATGTACGGGTTCCCGACGCAAACGGCGCAGGAAACCATCGATTCGTTGGAAATGGTCCGTCAAATGTTTCAGTTGGGTATTGTACAATCGGGTTTCTGGCACCGGTTTGCGATGACGGCGCACAGTCCCGTGGGCTTGCATCCCGAAGAGTTCGACGTGATGCGGTTAGGCCCTGATACAGGTAAGTTTGCTAATAACGACCTGGAACACGACGATCCCCTGGGTGCCGATCACGATCGGTTCGCGGAAGGCCTGCGCAAGTCGCTTTTCAATTATATGCACGGCGTATGCCTCGATTTTCCATTGTCCAAATGGTTTGAATTCAAAACGCCGCCGACTTCCATTCCACCGAATTATATTGAAAAAAGCATCCACGAGCCGGCGGAACTGGCCGTGCGCCCGAACGCGGTGATCGTCTGGACGGGCAGCTTACCCGAAATGGCGGTTTTCGAAGAGAAAAGAGGCAAGAAGGTCAGGGAAATTGCTGAACTCGTGTTTTACAACAAGAAAAAAGAATGGGCCGTGGAAGCGGAGGTGGAAGTAGGAGAGTGGCTTACTGAAATGCTTCCAAAACTGCTCATCACCAATCCGGAAGTATACGCTTTTGAGCAATTCAAAAATGATTTCGAAGTTGCAGGAATGGGCGTTTTTGAAACATTTCTCAACTCCCGCACGTGGCAGGAGTTGAAAAATGGTGGTATGCTGGTGTTGTAAGCCTTAGTAACGCAGCACTTCAAAAGTTTCGAGGTTATCATCGAATGTTGTGAAAACGGCCGGGTAACCCGGTGCGATGCTGCCGATCTTGTCTTGAATTCCCAATGCGGTTGCCGGACGAATGGTAGCCATTTCAATCGCTTCCTGAACGGGTATTCCGATGATCTCAACGGCGTTACGTACAGCATTGCCAAGTGAAATGGTTGCGCCCGCAAGGTTGCCATCTGAATTAATGTATTTCCCGTCTTTCAGACTTGCATCAAATTCCCCCCATTTGAACTGGGTCACTTTCTGCCCTAAAAACAAAGCATCTGAAATCAGGAAAAGCTTGTCGCGTTTGATTTTGTAGGCCACACTGGCCGCACCGAAATCGCAATGGGTGCCGTCGATGATCACCGGTGCGTACACCGATTCGGTGTCGAAAGTAGCCCCTACGAGCCCGGGAGCGCGATGGCCGAATGCCGACATGGCATTGTACAAATGCGTCACCAGCTGAATGCCCTGGTCGAATGCGGTCATAGCTTCGGCGTAAGTAGCATTGGAATGTCCTGCCGAAACGGTGATGCCGGATTCGAGCAGCATTTGTAGCTGATCCTCGGTAAACATTTCGGGTGCGATGGTGATCAGGCGGATCACGTCTTTGCCGTAACGGATAATTTCTTCCAGTTCCGGGTTCGTCGGTTTGCGCACAAACGACGCCAAATGCGCGCCCCGTTTAATGGGATTTAAAAATGGGCCCTCCAAATGCATTCCCAGTACGCCGGAATCCGGGTTTTTGGTCATGTAGCTGCGCGTAGCCTCGATGCCTTTCAGGATGTTGTCGTGCGGGGAGGTAATGAGGGTCGGGAGGACGTAAGCGGCTCCGGTTTTCACGCTCGCCTGGTAAATGTCGTCGATCGTTTCCTCGTCGGCGCGTTCGGTGAAATAGAACTGCTCACCGCCATTGATATGGCTGTCGAAAAGCCCGGGAGCAAGGTTAGTCACCTGTGGCATGCCGGTTTTGGGCGTGCCGCTTTCTACACTTCGGATACGGCCATTTTCGACGACGATAATCTGGTTAAATAGGAGCTCTTTTCCTGTAAAGACTTTCTCTGCAAAAAATTGGGTGGACATAATCAAAGGCTTGGTTTAGAAGCGCCCAAGAAACAAAAAACGTAGAGCCGTTCAAAGCACTATTTGATAATTATGTCAAACTTGGTCAGGAGACCTGCCAGGTCGGACGAGAGAAATTTAGCCTTGCGGATATTGTTAGCAGTCGGATCGATCGTGAAGTTTTTGCTGGTCGAAAAATCGACACCACCGAGGTTGGTACCGTCGAAAACCGCGTCCCAGAAGTCGCAGTTATGCACTTTGCATTTCGACAGGTCCGTTTGGGTAAAATCGGCGTTGTGAATTTTGCAGCTGCTGAAAACGGTTTTATTCAGCTTCTTACGCTCGAATATCGCGTAATCGAGAATGCAGTTCTCGAAAAAGGCGGTAAATGCGAAGTCTTTGGCCTCGGAAAAATTGACGCCGGTAAGCTTGCAATTGACGAACGTTATATCGGAAATCTTACAATTTTTGACCGACGCGTTGCTCAGATTGCAATCTTCGAATACACAGTCGATGAAATCGATACCAGACAGGTCCGGGATGTTGCATTGCACAAACCGGACCTGCTCGTAGCTGCTTTCCAGCAGTGGCTCAATGTTAAAATCTTTATTTTCAATCGTGTCGAAATTGCGGGTACTACGCATTGAGCCAAAGAGGTATTAAATGTATTGCTTGATAACGGATTTCAGCTGGTCGGCCTGTACTACGCCCGACTGGCGCCAGAGCGGCTTGCCGTTTTTGAAGACGATCAGCGTAGGAACGCCCTGAATGCGGTACGCTTGCGCCGCCGACTGGTTTTTATCCACGTCGACCTTAATAATCGTTGCCGAGTCGCCCAAATCGGCCTTTACTTTTTCGAGGATCGGCTTCATCATTTTACAAGGGCCGCACCATTCGGCCGAGAAGTCCACCAAAACCGGTTTATCGCTGTTGATTAATTCTGAGAATGTTGCCATAACGCTACTGTTTTGTCTTAACTGATAACCCATCCGGGCCCCGAAAGGTTTAATCAAAGCCCAACGGAAAAGCGGGAGTAAAGATCATGCCATCAATTCCAGTTGTCCCTCAGAAATTTACCGACGCGTTTTTCCACCCATTCATAGGTGAAATGCGAATAGAGGATGGTGAGCCCGATTGAACTGAGCAGGGAAACAGCGAACATGCCCTCATTTTCCGGCGATTTGAAGAACCTGAATAGCACGATGTTGACGAATATCAGCACGATTGCGTGGTTCAGGTAAATAGAGTAGGATATTTTGCCGAGATATTGGAAGGGCTTGCTATTCAGCATTTGTGTCACAATGCCTGTCGAGCTGGCGAAAATGACAATGCCAATCGAGAAAATAAACGGAAAAATGAGTTTCCAAAGATTCAGCTCCCAATGATGCACGCAATACATAGCCGCCACCATAAAGAGCAGGAAAGGAATTTCGAACGCAGAAAGCTGAAATGTTTTTTGCCTTAACAACTGGTGCGTGAATATGCCCAGCGAGAAACACAGCAGCCCGCGTACGTAGCCGTAGTCGTAGGCGAGCAGGTATTCGCCCCTCGAATAGATGAAAATGCCGGATAATAGCCCGATGAGGGCAAATGCCGCATACTTGAACCGGGGCAGTATCAAAACGACCAGCCCGAACACGACGTAGGAAATCATTTCAGCGGAAATCGACCACGAGGGGTAATTATTGCTGATCCATCCGCCGAAAACCGTGCTGGAACCCATGAATGTGAGGGCGTCCAGGGACGTGTACAAATAGTAGCTCAAACCCATTCCGGCCACATTTTTCAATGCGCTGTGCTCACCGAGCAGATTGGCAACGACAAAAACGACTTCCGTGTAAAACAGCAGCGGATAGAGTCTGATAAAGCGCTTTTTCAGGAAAGTCAGGAAATCGCCTGTGCTATGGATGCGGTCGACATAGTTGAGTGCAATCACGAAACCGCTCAGCACGAAGAAAAAATCGACAAACAGGCTCGCATTGATGACGAAAAAGTTGTTGTAAAGAATCGACTCTTTGAATGCGTTATGGTGATGGGCAATGACCAGGACGGCAAATATGCCCCTTAACCCGTCCAGTTGTTCAACTCTGTTCTTCATGTGCGGAATGCTGGGAACCGCTCGGAAAGGTTCCACGGCTCGGGGGAGCGTATCAGGTGGTTACGGTGCTAACGGGTTGCGGCTGTGGCCTTGAAACCTTTCTAAATCTCGGGATAGCGTCCAGATATTTGATACCCAGGAAGCGGATCATGACCGAATACGGGAACCAGAATGCGATATCGTAAGGCCGGCCACCGGTAAAGAGCAGCACCATCATGGACAGGAAGAAATAGGCGAGGAACGTCGTCAGCGGATTGGTATGGCGGCGCACTTCGCGTATCACGTAGATGAACAGGAAGAAGTTGAAGCTCGTAAAGAAAATGAATCCGAAAATTCCGTGGTTTACCCACGATTCCAGGATCGGCACGTCGAGATAGTCATTCTTATAGCCCCTGCCCAGGAAAATGTCCCATGAATACAGTGTTTCCAAAAATTCTCCAAAACCACTTACGCGTCCCATTGCCGAGTAATCGACATCGGCTTCTTCGGAAAGCCGTACCCCCGTGGAGGTAAAAATCACGTTCATGATCCGGTCCTGGAAAATGTCCCAATACCCTAAAAGCAGGTTCAGAATGTCACCATAGCGGGCGAGGAAATAGTAGATCACCAGCAATATCATGATGATAAACACCATATTCCTGAACTTGAACGCGCTGCCGATGGCCGAGCCGATGTCCGAAAATTTGAAGTGGAAGAGGAAATATGCCCCGAAAGCAATACCCAGGCCCAGGTAGCTGGATTTCGCCAGCGACAGGACCACTACGCCCAATCCGAAAAAGACGGAAAAGAACAGGAAGAGCCTGGTGAGGAGGTGCTTGGTGTTGCCGAGCAAAACCATGGCCGAGAGCAGGGTAATCACCCCGTTTCGCGCCGTAATGTGCGGATTACCGCCCGGTTGGGCGCCTTCATTCGCAAAGCTTACCGCGGCCCGCATCCCCGGCGTCCAGTTAGGATCGGTGATGAGCGCGTAAACGAGGGTAATGTTGGTGAAGAACGAAAATACGAACAGTACCTGTATCAGCGTGTCTTTCACATCGTTAGGGACATGCATCAACAATGCGAGAAACCCGAACGTGAATACAAAGTTACCGATATCTGCGATGGATTTTCCCTGATGGTTCATGAACATGAAGTACCAGAGAGTCAGCAGCAGGAAACCCGCCCCGAGGTTGATCAGGATGACATTTGGTTTGTAAAGTCGTTTGAAAAGTGTTGAGGGAACCATCATTAACAGCGCCAGCGAGAAGAAAATGGCGGTAAAAATGCTGCTCGCGGGGCCTACACCGAGTGTATCGCGTATAAAAAATATCAGCGGAAACCCGTTGAACATCATCGCGATGCCCATCGAATACCGGAGATAGTTAAAATTATTGGCTACATTAAATAAGCTCCAATTCATCTGGAAAGCCGGAATCTGATGTACTGAATATCGAACCGCAGAATGAAATAGGCGATTTTACGGACGCGGCACCAAAGATACTTGATTTTGTTGACTACCGGGGAACCGATCGTTGAAATGTACAATTTTTGTACCCTAGCGTGCTCCTCCCGTCCGATCGTCGTGGCGATGGTCGACGACTTTGCTTCCGGATGGACGCGCAACGCCCCCCCGAGCCCGTCGATCTTTTTCGTGGTCGTCGACTTATGCGAAGTATACCGCGTAATGAAGTCGTAATCGAATGCAAAACGGAACGATTCATCGAACATGCCATACTTTTCCACCAGCGAACGCTTGAAGAAAAGCGACTGGTTATGAATCTGCATCCCTTCCAGGATCTGGCAATCGAAGTCGTAAGAAGTCGTTTTAAGTATTTCGGTCACTTCGTCGTCGGTAGTGATCATGTATAGGTCACCGTAAAGGATATCGACCGGATATTTCAATGCTGCTTCTCCAAAACGAGTGAAAGTGCCCGGGAAATATACATCGTCTGAATTTTGAAAGCTGATATACTCGCCCGTTGCTCGTTCCAGCGCCTTGTTGATGGCATGTACCTGCCCGCGGTCTTTCTCGGAAACCCACCACGACAAGTATTTTTCATATTTTTTGATGACCTCCACGCTCCCGTCATTTGAGCCGCCGTCGACGATAATGTATTCGAGATTGGGGTAGCCCTGGTTGAGCACACTCAGGATCGTCCTTTCGAGGAATGGCGCCTGGTTGTAGGAGGGGGTAATGACCGTCAGTTTGGGGTATTGCTGCGCATTGCTGCCCGTTTGGGCTGGTTTCAGTGCTGATACAAAGTTCCGCAGGTCCTGTGTGGTTTGTTCTAAAAAATGCATGGAATCCTGTTTCGCTGGTTTAAAACTGATCGATATAATTGGTCAATTCTTTCAATTTGGCCGCAATGCCTTTTCGCATGAGCCGGTTAGGAAGGATATTGGCATACTTTCCGAACGCCGGTTCACCGCTGATTTCCAGTTCCTGTTTCTTTTGGATGACAATGCGTTGGTACTGCATGAACAATGCCTGAAATGCTTTGTTTTCCGTCACCAGTGGAGCATGGTCCGACCAGATCGGGTCGAAATATCCGAGGCCAGCGAAATCAAGCGAGACCAGAGGCTGGCCGTCGACTTCGTGCGCGCCGTTTTGAGTAACAAGGTTTTTATTCAACACGGCATTCAGGCCATAATGCCAGCCGGGATTGTGCAGTGTTTTCGTCGCAGGAATCCACACCGGCATGTAATTCAGCCAGAGCTGGTCGGTGTTCATGCCGTTGCAAAGGTCAAAATGAGCGCGATCGATGGTCCGGTGTGCCCACCATTCCAGCGCCGCCGTCGTTTTTTCCGAAGGCCGCAGCGTCCAGCTCCCCGAATGGAACATGCCTGCATTCAAAATCCGCTTGTCGTCCAGATTGGCCGAACTTTTCAATGGCGCTGAAAGATTGGGCGTTAGAAACATTTCGGCATCCGCATCGAGCAGGCTGTTGATCGAACTTTTAAGCTGAACAGTCGGGCTTAGAAAGTTGAGCTGCCGGCATTCGGGATGTTTTTTCAACAAACCCAATGCAATCCAGGGACGGCAGGCAGGCAGGAGCTCAAAATCATAATATTCAGCGGCCATTCTCTCAAAATCAGGGATAGCCAGCTCCGAAACCGGAAACAGCTTTACGTGCTCGGGGAGTTTTTCAATATTGAGGGAATCAACCCATCCGATGTAAAATCTACTTTCAGGCTGGTGTTGTAACACAGAATCCGCCAGAGCCAGTGCATGCGCCAGGTTGGTTCGGTTACAAACTGTGTATATAATATTCATGAACGACTATTCCGTTTCAGGTAAAGTTTTAAAGTAGGGTATTTCGTGGATATTGTCCCGCGAAATGCCCGTTAAGGCAAAAGGTAAAGTTGCATCTTGATATTGGACACCAAATTGCGCAAAATGGCTGCGTACAACGTCGGTAGGTTTCCTTAAATGCGGTAAAAACCTGTTTGCTTCGAGCTCCCAGAACACCGAATCGGCATTGGGAAGGTTCGCATTGTGGCGGTATTGATGGGCAACGCTTCGTTTGCCTTTCAAAGCGGCCGTCATCCGCTCAATGCGGCAAAGGTAAAGTCCGTTATCGGTATAACCCGCCCCGAATAATCGTTTTTCCTCGTCCGACAGCCCCGAAATGCGTTTCAAAACGCCAGGTGCGGCATGAGGCTCCGTTAATCGGGGACTGGCTTTGAGGTAGTCGTAACCCTGCTTGCACCAGTAATGCAACTCGTCTTTCACCACCCAGCTATTCAACTCATGGATCAATAAAAAGTCGCACCAGTTGAAGCGATCGTAGAAATCGGCCATCAGCAACAGCTGGCCCAAATGCTGCCGTGATTCGAAAAAGCGTTTCGGGAAATGCACTACATCGATATTTTCCGCATGCTCGCGGACGACCGAAAGGTCGGCGCCTTCGCCGGCGACAAAAATGATCGGGTAGTCCGCAAGCATTTTCAATGCGTGATGCAACAGTTTTTCCTCCGTTGGATTGATCTGAGGTTCAAGGATCGGAACTATAACAGTGACCAGCTCTTTCATCAGATCGTTTGCAGCTTGCCGATCAGGTAGTTGAAAGGCATTTTCAAATATTTCCTCACACGCAGGTACCGGCGCACAGGCGCAGGCTTGATGTACGCACAGGGGAATTTGCGGTAATAGGCGTTCCCATTATTGATGAGGCTGTTTTTGTACAATGCGAAAAGGGCTGTAAGGTCAGTGCGCGTACTCAGTTCGAAGCGGTCCTGGTATTTCGAAAGAATATCGGGTTTAGCAGGATCGTAGCCGCTGTAATGGAAGAAAATCAGCGGGCTTTCTTCATTCACATACCAATGGCCGTCGCGCTGCGAAAATGTGCGCTCATGCAAATTCCAGTAAGCCGCATTGTAACCCGGACTTCTTTCGATGTGGGTATTCGGTACGAAAACCGGCAGGAAATTCATCCAGTTCTGGTCTACGAAAAGCCCATTGCAGAGGTCGATCAGGCATTCATAGCGTAGTTTTTCTTCCCACCATGCGATAAAGCGGTCGTTCTCCTCCGAACGGCTGAATGCCACAAAACCGAGGTTGTAAACACCGGTATTGAGGTGATGCAGCTCGTTGGGCGTCAGCCGGTCGTTGATCGGCGTGTTGATATGCGGCGTAAGCACGGCATTGTGCCGGGCCAACGAATTTTCAAGTTCTGTTAACGGCTGAAAGACAATGATATCCGGGTCGAAATAAATGACGTTTTTCGCCTCGGGGTAATGCTTGAAAAAATAGGTAAAATAGAAAGGTTTTACCGCCGTGTTCAGCTCGGTGATATTGTAGCGTGCGCACATTTCCTGAAAATCGCGGATTTCGATCTTGTCGATCTCGATCATCGGGTAGGAGGGTGCATACGAATCTTCAAATGCAATTCCTTGAAGCGTGTCCACCAGGCCAATGAAAAACCGGACATCCGGGTTGGTCGCTTTGAGCGAATCTCCTAATGTCCGGGCTTGCGCGAGGTAATTGATGGAGCAAATGGTAAAGGCAATGGTCATTGATTGTGCTGTTCCGAAACCTGCAAAGGTAAATACTTCTGAATAATGGCTTCGACGCTCGCTACGCTTTTATCCGTGTTATGCCTTTCCAATACTTTTTTACGTGCATTCTGGCCCAGTGTGTTCCGTAACGACGGATCGAGGATCAGTTGGATGATTGCATCCGAGGCCGCCGAAATATCCATGTACGGTACTACAAACCCGGCATCGCCCTCAATGAGTTCCGGAGCACCGCCTGCTCCTTCGAAACACACCACTGGAATTTCCTGCAATGCGGCTTCCATCACCACCAGCGGATAAGGGTCCTCGCGGGAGCTCAGCAGCAGTACATCGAAGCGGTTGATATAATCCAGCGCACGCGGGGTAGGCGGTATGAGAATGATCTTGTCGCACAGTCCCATGAGCCGGATATCGTTTTCAATCAGCTCGTAGATCTCGTGCTGCGGGCCCGCGCCCACCCACACAAAGTAAACGGGAAGCGGCTGTGTCTTGCGGATAACCCTGCTGGCAATCCAGTTGAATATATCGTTCCCCTTGCGCCATTCGGCATTTCCGCAGCCACCGATTACAATGGCATCGTCGGGGATCTTATAAGTTTTTTCAAGAATGTCGTGCTGCACGTCGGCCAGCCGTTGGTCGATGTGCTCGTGGTCGATCAGCGTAAAAGTACTGACGTGCGAGGCAGGAAAATCATATTTGCGGATATAATGATCTGCCACGGCGTGTGAAACGGCGATCAGGTGGTCCGTCTTCCTGAGCAGGAAAGAAAGTTGCTCTTCCTGTGTATAAATCTTGACAGACATGGCCAGCTCGTGTACAAAAAGCACGAGAGGCAAGTCGTGAAAAGGTTTTAGAAATTCGTAGTAAACTTCCGCGTTGGCAATGGAATTGATGAAAATAAGGCCGATATTCTGTTGTTCGAGTTCGGCCAGGACCCTTTCGTTTCCTTTATGCTGCGAATGCTCTTCGTAGAATTTCAGCAGGTTTGTTTTGCGTAGCAGCTTCCCGGTGAAGGGGGGAGTGGTGATTTTTTTGGTTTGAAAAAGACGGGTAACACCCACCACTTCTTCGAATTCCGCTTCCAGTTCCCCTCCGTTACAGAGCAGCAGGTGCATCGGAACGCCTCGTTCTTTTAACAGTCGCAATAACTGCAGTAGCAGCAGCTGACTGCCCGCCCTGTTCGCATCGTGACTTACAAAAAGTATTTTCTTCTGCTCCATTACCGATATTAGCTAGCTCAAACTTTCGTCACCGGATCGCTCAATAAGCTTCGTAGCTCAACTTTCCGGGTACTTTTTTCGCGGGGTTTCCAACATAGACGCCCCATTCCTCGGTTTCTTTCATGATCGCTGACGCCATTCCTACGAGTGTCCCCTGCGCGATCGTCGTGTAATCGCGGATGGTACTGTTCACACCAAAGAATGAGTACGATTCTACCACACAATGCCCCGAAAGCACCACATGCGAAGTGAAGAAAACGTGGTCTTTGATCTGCCCATGGTGGCCGATATGGTTGCCACTCCACAACACAACATTGTTACCAATGGTGGTGAACGGCTGGATGGTATTGTCTTCAAGAATGAAACAGTTCTCGCCGATCTGATTATTGAAAAGCGTCGCACGGGAACTGATATAGGATATGAACTGATAACCCTTCGCTTTGGCGTGGTTGTAGATCGCCTCGCGGTTACGGTTCATATTGCGGCCGGTCATGGGCGCAAAAAACTTGTATTCCGAAGGGGAAAAGATGGTTTCTACATCCTCGAACGCTACCACAGGCAGGCCGTGAAAATGATCTTGTTCGATGTATTGGCGATTGACGGTGAACGCAACAACCTCATGATCAGAGTCATGGGTTAAGTAATAGTGCGCTAATTCTGCTGTGTCGAGTACTCCAAAAACGATAACTTTCGCCATTACTAAATCAGTTCGTATGCCTCTAATTGTTTCCTGATATCGTCGAGACCGTTAAACATCAGAATGTCTATAACAGACAACCAAGGTACGAAAGCATTTTTAAATTGGGGGTACGGGCTAGATATACTTTTTATGAAGTCCAGTCTTATTCCCTCGTTTTCAAATTTCCCTTTATCGTACAATTCCACCCCGCCAATCGGATTGATGTAGTGGTTTGCTTGCTCCTGTTTACAGATATCCAGAATGCGATCCTGTCCTTTCAGGTGTTTATTATTATATACCGTTGAAGAGGGAACAATCTCCGTGCCTATGCCCATGTACGCGCAAGTTTTTTGCAAGGCGTATATACATAGCTCGTTGATTGAATCAACTTCTAAATTTACGATTTCTTCTATCAGTTCAAAAACCTTTTGATAACAGGGAGCCTTCTGATATGACTGCTGAATGGTTTTCAATAATTTCTTCTGCCACTGCTCATGTCTGGCAAGCTCCACTTCCAGGATCAGTTTGTTCTGGCTTGCGTCCTTCAACGGGATGGTAAAAAGGTGTGCCTTTCCGCCAACGAGCAGGTTGTTCCGGTTGATCCAGCCCTTGTTGATGAAGTTCACATCGTCGTAGATAATGAACTTGTCCACGGCATTGATCAGCTGGAAATAGCCGATATATGGAAAAATATACGGCTGCATGATAGCAATAGTCATGGCTTGGGCTATTTGAGTTTTCTCAGATAATAATCTTCTCCCTTTTCACTCAAAAACATGTGGTGGTAAAGGGTTGTGTCGGAGCCGAGGCGGATATCGGTCGGCAATGCACGGATCTTGCTGGTGTCGTTCACCACTTTACGGGCATAGAACAGGTAATCGGCGTCTTTCGGGATCGGGCGCAGGCCTTCTTCGAACGGGTTGATGGAAATCAGCCTCCGCGTGAGGTTCTTGCCATATAGCGGGTATTCGAAATCACTATTTACGGTTGCGAGCGCCACGGTGGCGTTTTCAGGCACGATCGAGTCGAAGCGGACATAGGCTTTGGTGATATCAGGTCTTGCAAATGTCTGGTAAGGAATACGGTCCATCGTTAATGCGGATTCCATGCCGTACGACGGAAACGGGAGACAGCGGATGTTCAGATAAACCGCCATAATGCCGGAAATGCAGGCAAGCCCTACAACCAGCATAATGTAGCCTTTCCAGATATTCCTGCGCGGCTTGATGATCGACAAGCGATGGTGCGAGAAAAGCAGTAGCAGGAAAAGCACCCCGAAAAGCCCGGCCTCCATGAAATACCGGCCTTTGAACGGATCATAAGCAGCCGAATAGGAGATAGTAGCCAGGTTAAGGCAGAATGCGATAACGAGGAAAAAATGTACCCGCGACCTGAAAACACGAATCAAGACCAGGAACATCAGCGGCAGGATCAATGCGAATCCGAATACGCCCCAGTAGGGGTTTGCATTGTAATAGTAAAAACCACGCTGGAAAGAGAACGGGACAATAGTGAAGTCTTTCTCTTCGTCGAGGCGCATTTTCAGTTTGTCTTCCAGCAATACCAATGGTTTCCTGATAGCAGTATTGAGATCGTAACCCCATTGCGCGTTCCGGATGCCGTCGAGGTTGCAGAAATCGTAGGTATAGCGGATCACGTTCCGGCTGCCTTGCTCAAAAAGATTGGCTGCTCCGCCTGCGCGCTCGTACGACTGGTGGTAACGCGCGGTGGGAGGGCCGATCGGGTGCCCGAAAACCTGGATATTGCGGATATAACCGGTTGGGAGAACGTAAATCAATGCAAAAAAAGCAATCGCGAGTCCGAGTCGTAGCGTCCTTTCGAAGAAAACCCTGAAACCGGGCGAAAGGAAAACGGTGTAGATCATGATCACGAATACCGATGGCATGAGCAATGCGAAGGTCGCCTTATGGCCGGTGACGATCGCGAATGTAATTCCTGCGAGGTATAGGTAGCGGTTGTCGCGGCTGGTGTAATAAGTAAAGAGGAAATAAAGCAGGCAGCTCAGGTAGGCGGTGAGTACAATATCGGTTTCCGTGGTAACGGCCTGCATGAGGAAATCGAGGAACAGGCTGTATGCCAGGGCGCAAAAGAAGCTGGCCGACAAGTTCCTGCCGATTCTTTGGGCAATGCCAAAAACAGACACCAGTGTGACATAGTAGGCCATCTGATGAATGAGTTTGAAGGCATTCTCAATGTTCCCGCTGATCAGGTAAGTATAAATGTGGATCGTCGTGAGGCTTTTCGGATAGGTATCCATATTCCAGTTAGCACCACCGAAATGCTCCATCGTGCCCCGCTGAATATAACGGATCGCGCGGTTCAGGTGCCCGGTCATACTGTCCCATTCGTTGGGAGCCGTGAACAACACGAGTATCAGGTTGGTGATCCCGATCACCGCCAGTGTCAGGAACAGCCCACCGAAAATCACTTTCAGGTACACCGAAAGTTCCCGGGTCCATAAACGGAATGTACCCAGGCGGTTGGCGATCAGGCCGCGGATGGAATAAGGTGCTTGCTGTGGTACGAGCCTTGTCCAGAGCAGGTATTGCAATGCCAGGACGATGTAGGTGCCGCCGATCCAGGCGAGGACATTCGCAGTAAGATCCAGCGCCGACAAAACAAAGCCGGTGGGGATAATGCTACCGACAAAGAGGATGAAGAAGGTAATAATCAGCTCCGTGAGCGAAGGTTGAGCAATCTTTTTTGCAACAAAGCTGATACCGTATAAAAACAGGAAAAAACTTAGCCAATAAAAAATGACCATGCGATTATGGTGATAAATGACCGTTGATAATGCGGGATATTCTTTCGATATCTTCAAAAGGAAGCCCTACATATAATGGCAAACTTAACACTCTTGCCGCGATATCCTCCGAAACGGGACAGGCAATTTGCCTTGGCATGAAGGAAAGGGTGTTAAGCGACGGATAAAAATATCTCCTTGGAATGATTTCTTCGACTTTCAATGCATCCATTACCCTGAACATGACTGCCTCAGAAGGAAACACCACGGGGTAATAAGCATAGTTATATTCAATATCAGCACTCAATGTGGGTTTAAACAAAATATCCCAGTTGAGCAGGCTGTCGTACGCTGCAAAAACTTCCTTGCGCGCCTGGATGATCGCGGGTACCTGTGGCAGGTTCACGAGCCCCATCGCAGCATGGAATTCGGAATTCTTTCCATTGATCCCGGCAAATTCATAATGCTCGTCGCCCTGGTGCCCGAAAGCACGCAGCAAATGCAACTTGCGGTCAAGTTCGGGGTGATTGGAGATCAACGCACCGCCTTCGATCGTGTGGAAAACCTTTGTAGCGTGGAAGCTGCAAGTGCTCAGGTCGCCGTACGAAAGCAGGGATTTCCCTTTATAGGTAACACCAAACGCGTGTGCAGCGTCGTAAATGACTTTCAGGTTATGTTTTTGGGCAATCGCTTCGATTGCTTCAATATCACAGGGGTTACCATAGACGTGCGTCGCGAGGATTGCCGACGTTGCCGGTGTAATGGCTGCTTCGATCAGTTTTGGATCGATATTGAACGTAGCGGCGTCGATGTCCACAAATACCGGCGTGCAGTTTTCCCACAGGATCGCGTTGGACGTTGCCACGTAAGAAAAAGGCGTGGTGATGATCTCGCCCTTCAGTTCCAGCGCCTTGATAGCTATTTGCAGAACGATCGTTCCATTACCGCAGAAGTAAAGGTGATCGACTTTCAGATATTCTTTAAGTTGTCCTTCGAGCTGTTGTAAAAGAGGGCCGTTGTTGGTCAGATAACCACGTTCCCAGATTCCACGGACATATTGCAGATATTCTTCCTGGTCAGGTAGAAAAGTTTTAGTGACGTTAATCATTCACTACGTGTTCAGATTGGCGAATGGAAAAATTGAGTTGAGGGCGAATGTATCCGGGCCATTTGCCATACCAGGTCACATTTTCACGGTAATCCTCAATATCAAAAACAAGGGCTTCCTCCATATTGTAGAGCACGGTGCTCGTGTCTTTCACAATCATCATCGAGACCACGTACGAGCCGTCGTTCAGGAAGTTACCCGGGATTTCACAAGTGCCACTTACAAGGCCCTTGGAGAAACTCTCGGCCTGCGTGCCTACATTGAAAATACATTCGCCGGTAAATGTGTACAGGTGCATGCTCAGGTTCAGTGAGGCGCCTTCCACCAGGTTCCAGAACTCGAACTGGAAGTTGATCGGTGTACGGACGTCGATATGCGAGAGGTCGTCCTGATATTCCGGGAAAAGTTTGAAACTCTTCACGCGTACCTGGTCGTTTCCGGGAGCAGAGTCGATATTATCCCAGTGCTTTTCCAGCGATTTATGCGAAACCTTGCTAAGATAGTTGGTCACAATGTGCGTTGTGTCACCCTGGTCTATCAACCGGCCTTTTTCAAAATAAAAAGACTTGTTGCAAAGTGCCTGAATGGCGGTAAGGTTATGGCTTACAAAAAGCAGCGTGCGGCCACTTTCTGAAACATCGCGCATTTTACCGAGACATTTCTTTTGAAACTCGGTATCACCTACGGCGAGTACCTCGTCCACAATCAGGATTTCCGGATTAAGGTGTGCCGCAATCGCGAAACCGAGGCGGACGTACATCCCTGATGAATATCTTTTAACGGGTGTATCCAGGAATTTTTCAACCCCGGCAAAATCCACGATCGCATCGAACGATTCACGGATTTCAGCTTTTGACATTCCGAGAATAGCGCCGTTAAGGAAAATATTCTCGCGTCCTGTCAGCTCAGGGTGAAAGCCAGTACCTACTTCCAGCAAGCTGGCAATACGGCCGTCGATCTTGATCTGGCCGGTGGTAGGTTCGGTAATCCGGCTCATGATTTTCAGCAACGTCGATTTACCGGCGCCATTGTGGCCTACGATACCAATGCGGTCCCCTTTATCAATACTAAAATTCACATCCTGCAACGCCCAGAACTCCTCTTTCTCGGCGAAACCGTTCTTTTCCTGCTTGCGAAACCATTTGTCAACCGTATCGGAAACAATATCACGCAGGCCGGAAGACCCGTTTTTACGCTGATGGTCGATGATATATTTTTTGCTGATATTTTCAGCTACAATTACAGACATGCCCAAGAGTAGTTATTTCAGATATGGTCTACGAAAGTATTCTCTTTTTTGCGGAAATAGATCAGCGAAATAACCAAAATGATCGATGATGTAATAACCGTTGAATACAAACTCTGCGGGTTGAAATAGGATTTGCTTCCCAAAAGACACCAGCGGAAACCGTCAATAATCCCAACAAGCGGGTTCAGGTTATAGTATTTCTCATACCAGGTGCCTTTGACGAGGCTACTGGGATAAGCCACTGGGCAAACATACATGCCCACCTGTACCATAAAGGGAATCAACTGTCCGATGTCCCGGAAGCGTACATTCAGCACAGCAAAAAACAGACCGAAGCCCATCGATGTAATAAATGTAAGCAAAATGAAGCAAGGAAGAAATATGATCTGCCAGCTAATGGGGGTTTGGAAGAAGGCCGTTACCAGCAAGTAAATTCCGAATGTGATCAAAAAATCCACAAAACCAACGGCTACCGAGCTCAATGGCATGAGCAACCGTGGGAAATATACTTTCGAAACCAGGTTATGGTTGATCAGGATACTGTTGCTGATCTGCGTGAAAGTGTTGGCAAAGAAAGTCCAGATCGTGAGCCCTCCAAGAACCATGAGGGGATATGGAATACCGGGGTCTGCTTTTATTTTGGCTACATAACTGTAAACAAACACCATGACGGTCATCGTCATAAGGGGGCGGAGTACGCTCCATGCGACGCCGAGTAATGTTTGTTTGTAGCGAACGGAAAGGTCCCTTTTGGAAAGAATCCAGAGTAGCTGCTTGTTCAGCCAAAGGTCCTTCCAATAATCCTTTTCAGACCCGCCGGCCTTGATTGTAATAGAGTGTTGAGTTGCCATGATTACGCCGTTACCGCCTCCTTACGCACGATTGTGGTGGTAGGTGTAGAAAACACTGTTCTGAAATAAATAAAGATCAGTGCGATCATTAAACCTGCCAAAGCCCCGATTTTGGCATTACGCTTATCTTCATATTTCACATCCAGCGGTACTTTGATACCTTCGATTTCTGTGAACAAGGGAGCTTCTTTTACAAGGGAAACACGCATTTTCTCGGCGTTAGCCATAGCCTCGTAATACAACTGTTGCAGGAAGGATGATTTTCTTTCCATGCTGGTCGCCGACACTTTGGCTTCCGGCATCATGATCTGGGCACTGTAATCGAGTTGTTTCGCCAGTTTATGCTCCGCGATACCCAATACCGCAGCCAGTGAGTCGGCGCGGCTTTGGAGCAGGCGGAGCGTCTTGCGCGTTTTTTGCGTCTGGTTTTCAGTATACATTTCTTCCACCGTTTCCAGAAGTGTGGTTACCCACAAACCAGCGAGATGCTCGTTCTCCATTTTGGTGGAAATCTGCGTAAAGGACGATTTGCGGTCGAGGGATGCGATCTCCGTTGCCTCGGCGGCACGCTTCACGATGGTATTGAGGTTGATACGGGAGTTAAGGTCCATTTTCTTCACGTCATTGGTCGTGAAATGGAACTTCTGCAAGTCGGGATAATCTGCCCAATCGGAAGTTTTGATACCGCTCGAATCGATGTAAAAGTTTGCAAGAAGTTGCTTTTTCCCATTGATTTCGATCTCTTTCAGCAGGTTCCGCTCTAATACCGGGCGGGACTTTACGAAATAGAAGAAGTTCTCTCCGGTAAAGATATTCGCGTCCGGTTGTGCGCCTATACCCAGCAGACCAGCTACATCGCCAAAGCCGGAACTTGCACCCGCAGCACCGAGGTTAAACACCACCGTCGCTTCATAGGTAGGCGGCTTGTTTTGGTAAGTATCCATCGCATACCCGATACCGAAACCTAAGGCTGGCAGGAGCAAAAGCCATTGCCAGTTACGGATCAATGCATTTTTGACTACCAATATTTTCTCGACGACTTCCTTGGGAGATAACTCGTCGTCGGGGATTTGTTGTGTCGTTGTTGCCATAGTTATTTAAGTGAACGGAATGCCAATACTGTTACAATCAATCCCATAATCGAGCTTAACAGGGTTGTAGCTGTTTGAATGCTTTGCTGCGTGTTCAAAGCCGGAGCATTTCTCGTCGGAACGAAAATCTCTGACCCAGGCTGTACTTTCGGGTACACATTGAAGAAAAGGAATCTTCTCGTACGATCGATATTGCCGTTTGGATATTTGATGTAAGAGCTCTTTCTGAGCGATTGCACCGTAAAACCGCCCGATTGTGAAATGTAATCCGAGAAGTTCATCCCTTTGCCGTATTTCACGGTAGTAGGGTAGAGTACCGAACCTGTTACCTGAACAGTTTCCAGGCGCTTCGGAATGCGGATAATATCACCTTCCTGTACCACGAGATCTTCGAATGAACCCGGGTTTTTCAGGATGTTTTTCAGCACAATACCAATTTTCTCTTCTTTTACATTCGGCAGGTCACCAGTGAGTGTTCCTTGCTTGATTTGCTTTTCTGTCTGCTGAACTTCCGCATAATCCACGGCCTGATCAAGGTTTTTGACAATCGTGCGACGCAAAAGCGTAGCGCCTTCCGGATAAGCAAGCTCGGTCAGGCCGCCGGCTCTTTTAATAATGTCGCTGATCTTATCGTTTTTGTTGACGATTGTATACGGACCTGTTACCAATACTTCGCCTTCCACGAAAACAGTTTGCTGCTCCACATAATTAGGCGATTTGCGTACGATCACCTGGTCGAATGGGAACAATACGAAATTGGTCGCTTTGGCATTCAGGGATAGATCCCGGTTTACATTGAACTTATAGACCTCGGAAATCTGTGCATTCGCTGCACCGGCTACGGAGTTTCTTTTTCTTCTGACCACCTCGACTTCCGATGTATAGGCCGATTCTTTCAAACCGCCGGCCTGCACCAGCACGTCTTCGAGCGTCATATCGGTCGTATATGGGAATTTACCTTCATTCTCGCCGATTTTAGTATTGTTTACTTCTCCTTCCACACTCACATACGCCGTTTCGGCCATTTCGAACTTTGAAGGAACGATTACTTCGTCGAGGCGCGTCAATACGAGGTCAGGTGTAGTGCCGTTAAGCACGTCGGTGTAGTTGAGAGGAATGGTCTGGATCGTCAGGTCTTCACGGGTACGGAGCACATTCACGCGCCCAACGAATGCGTCTTCACGCATTCCCTGCGCGTTTTCGATCAGGGCTTTCAAAGTCGGGCTGTTATCGAGGGAGTACTCGCCCGGGCGCATTACCGCACCTTGGACCCTTACAATGTTCTCGAAGCGGTCTAGTACCGTTTCCACATTAATAGAGTCGCCGGTAGCCATTTCAAAGGAGTCATATTGGCTTTCCGGTACATCCAGGATTTTACGCTCTTTGGAGGTAATGCGTTGTACTTTTAATCGCGCACGGTATGCTTTGTCGCTGAAACCGCCTGCGTAGCGGAGCACATCGCCCAGTTTCTCTTCCGGCGTCAACTCATAAATCCCCGGGCGTTTCACCATACCGGCGATTTCGGCGCGCTTCAGGTAGTAGCCTACCACCACATTGTCGTTTTCCTGAACGCGGATGTCGCCGTCGATTTTGCCATTTACGAGGTAGTCATAAATGTCCAGTTTGGATACAACCTTGCCCTGACGAACGACGCGTACTTCACGGAAAGATCCAATTTCGTTAGGGCCGCCGGCCTGGTACAATGCGTTAAACGCGGACGAGAGGGAGGACACCGTATAAGTCCCCGGATTGATCACTTCACCTGTTACAAAAACTTTTACAGAGCGAACTTCTCCGAGCGTAACCATCAGTTTCGTACGGGCTCCTTCGCCCCCTGTACCGATCATTCCCGGTACGAATTTGGCAAACTTGTCGATCAGGATTTTCTTGATCTCTTCGATCGTACGACCCGCCACCATCACATTTCCGACGCGGGGAATGCTGATGAAACCGTCCTTATTGACGATCGTTTCGTAAGTGCTTTCTGCGTAATTATAGAGGTAGATCTTCAATTCGTCACCCGGACCCACAACGTAAGTGGTTGGCGTAACGATTTGTAGATCAGGGATTAGACCCAGGTTTTTATCCGCAAAAATCGAATAACCGTAGATTTTCTGACGAAATGCTTCTTTTGCTTGTTCTTCGGGAGACAGCTTGGTGCTGGTGCTGGTGTTGATCTTACTCTGGTCACCGCCCTCAGGGCTCTGACCGTTCTGGTTGGCGGCGTTTTTACCTTTATCGCCACCTTGTCCGTCGTTCCCTTGCTGCTGGTTTCCCGGCTGCTGGTTGCCTCCGGGCTGATTCGCGCCCTGCTGGCCTGTGCCTTGCTGACCGCCTGGTCCCGATTGCGTGTTTCCACCCGTGGTACCCGTGGCATTACCTCTCGGGCCCGATTGCGTTGTACCCTGGGCGCCGGTTGACGTCGGGGCAGTTCCGGAAGGGGCTGTGGGGGCAGTAACCTGTGAGAAAGCGGGTAACGAAATGATGAAACTCAGGAAATAGGGAAGTATAGATTTATAACTTTTAGCCAACCTGGATCTGTTCATAAGAAGAATTATTGTACTATTGAAAGTCTGAAAATTCATTAAAACTATGTATAAGACTAGTATTTTTGAATTTGGGATTCGAGTACACGCATTAATGTGGTAGTGTATATCATGGCAAAGTAAATTAGATTTTTCCTATTTTTAAAGAATTTCTATTAATCGGGGTTCCTTGCCGGAAGCCCCGCAAAGTTATAACAGGGTAACGACAAAAGATTCAAAATATTAAAATACCGGCTCCAAAAGCGATAATACTCCTAAAAGAATAGTTATAAATATGGAAAGTACAAATGTTCAGTACGACGAGAGCAGTATCCGGTCGCTTGACTGGAAAGAACACATCCGTCTCAGGCCCGGGATGTACATCGGAAAGCTCGGCGACGGCTCGTCGGTGGACGATGGAATCTACGTGCTTGTGAAGGAAGTGGTCGATAACTCCATCGACGAACACATGATGGGCAACGGGAAAACGATCGAGATCAAAATCTCCGAACACCGTGTGGAAGTGCGCGATTATGGCCGCGGCATTCCGCTGGGCAAAGTCGTGGATTGCGTTTCGAAGATCAATACCGGCGGTAAATACGATTCGGGCGCGTTCCAGAAGTCGGTGGGGTTGAATGGCGTGGGTACCAAGGCGGTGAATGCGCTTTCCAGTCATTTTAAAGTACAGTCGTTCCGCGACGGCAAGACCAAAAGTGCGGAATTTAACCAGGGAGCACTGCTGAACGAATCTGCGGAGGGGCCTACCAGCCAGCGCAATGGCACGCACGTGGCGTTTGAGCCAGATGGTACGATTTTCAAGAACTTCCGCTACATCCCGCAATACCTGGACAACATGATCTGGAACTACTGCTATCTGAATGCAGGACTCACGATCAATTTCAACGGGCAGAAATACTTTTCCCAGAACGGGCTGCTCGACCTTCTGAAAAGCAAATCGGATGCCGAATCGCTGCGTTATCCGATCATTCATTTGAAGGGCGATGACATTGAATTGGCGATGACTCATGGTAACCAATATGGTGAGGAATATTACTCTTTTGTGAATGGTCAGTATACGACACAAGGAGGTACCCATCTCGCTGCATTCAGGGAAGCAGTTGTTAAAGCGGTACGTGAGCATTTCGGTAAAGATTATGCGCCGGAAGACATTCGTTCGTCCATTATCGGCGCCATTGCGATCCGCGTTCAGGAGCCGGTTTTTGAGTCCCAAACCAAAACCAAGCTCGGTTCCAACACCATTACACCCGATCCGAACAGCACTACGGTAAGGACGTTTGTGAATGATTTTGTGAAGGAAAGGCTCGACAATTTCCTGCACATGAACCCCGAATCACGCGATGCGCTGAAAAAACGCATCGAGCAATCGGAACGGGAACGAAAGGAACTGGCAGGTATCAAAAAGCTTGCCAACGATCGTGCGAAGAAAGCCAATTTGCATAATAAAAAACTCAGGGACTGCCGTTTGCACCTGACCGACCTGAAAAGCGAGCAGCGATACGAGACCACGCTTTTTATTACCGAGGGTGACTCGGCGAGTGGTTCGATCACCAAATCGCGGGATATTCAAACCCAGGCGGTATTCAGTTTGCGGGGTAAGCCTTTGAACTCGTTCGGGCTGACGAAGAAGATCGTTTACGAAAATGAGGAGTTCAACTTGCTGCAACATGCATTGGATGTGGAGAATGGTGTGGAAAACCTTCGTTTTAACCGCATTATCATTGCTACCGACGCTGATGTGGATGGTATGCACATCCGGCTGCTGTTGATGACATTCTTCCTGCAATTTTTCCCGGATCTGGTCCGGAATGGCCATTTGTTTGTGCTCGAAACGCCTTTATTCCGCGTCCGCAACAAGAAAGAGACGATCTATTGTTACAGCGAAGAAGAAAAGCAGGCGGCGATCGACAAGCTGGGCAGCAAGCCGGAAATTACCCGTTTTAAGGGCTTAGGAGAGATATCCCCCGAGGAATTTGGTAAATTTATCGGGGAGGATATGCGGGTGGAACCGGTAATCTTGCAAAAGGAAACATCCATTCAAAAACTGCTGAGTTATTTTATGGGTAAAAATACCCCTGAAAGACAACGCTTTATCATCGATAATCTCAAAGTGGAGAAGAATGTCGAAGAACTTGCACTCGCAGGCTAGGCATGCCATGTATTATCTTTGGCGCGGTCAAGTAATATCGGGCCGGGAAGTCCTTTATTCAAAAGTGTAAACGCACCTCCCGGTTTGATCAACCTATTTAAAGTGTCTTTGTGGAATTAACGGATTTAAGAAACAGGATCGATGGGCTGGACGATCAGTTGCTGAGCATTTTGAACGAGCGCATGGAGCTCGTCAAAAAGGTAGGCGAGCTGAAACGGTCTTCCCAGTCGATTATCTATCGCCCCGAAAGAGAGAAGCAGATCCTCGACCGGCTGGCGAAACATAACAACGGCTTACTCACCCGCCAGGCGATCGACGCCATTTTCTTCGAAATATTTGCGGTATCCCGTAATCTGGAACTGCCCGAGCGTGTATCCTACCTGGGGCCGGAAGGCAGCTTTACGCACCAGGCGGCCGAAGGTCGTTTCGGAGCGATGAGCGAATATCTCGTGTTGCCTACGATCCACTCGGTGTTTGAAAGTGTGGAGACCGGTCGTGCGAAGTTCGGGGTGGTGCCTATCGAGAATAACCAGGAAGGTATCGTAGTAGAAACGGCGGATTTCCTGCGTGAAAAGAATCTGTCCATCGTGGCTGAAATGCTCCTGAAAGTGCATTTTACTTTCGCGTCACAGTCCGACAATCTGAAATCAATCAAAAGGATTTATTCGAAAGATATTGCATTCCGGCAATGCGGGAAGTTTATCGGGGAATATCTGGAAGGAATGGGTATTGAGCTGATCGCGGTCGACTCTACTTCCAAGGCGGCCAAACTGGCGTCCGAAGAGCCGGATGCGGCGGCCATATGCTCGTCTATTTCAGCGCGGTTGTTTGGGGTG
This sequence comes from Dyadobacter sp., assembly GCF_017744695.1. Taxonomy (GTDB): domain Bacteria; phylum Bacteroidota; class Bacteroidia; order Cytophagales; family Spirosomataceae; genus Dyadobacter. Next base: position 1,586,573 of record NZ_JAGIAS010000001.1, on the reverse strand, counting down.
CCTATTCTTTTCGACAACATCGAAGACAGCGACCAGAACCAGACGCGCTTCCTGATCCTGGCGAAGGATTTTACGAACATGAGGAGCACCGATGACAAAACGACGATCATCGCCAATCTGCCGAACACCAACCGTCCCGGCGTGTTGTACGAGTTCCTGAAAGATTTCAATGACCGCGGTATTAACCTGACCAAAATCGAAAGCCGCCCGTTGAGAGGTGAGGCGTCGTTCCGGGCGTGGTTCCTGGTCGAGTTCCTCGGGCATATGGACGACCCGCAGGTGCAGGAGATCATGCACAAATACGGGACGCATTTGAAATGGCTCGGAAGCTATGTTAGAGTAGCATGACATAACTTTGCAAAAAAGCAGAAAGCTCGCTTCATCGGCGAGCTTTCTGCTTTTATCATGTATTCTAAAACTATTTCTTCAACGTCCCGCGGTACAGCGACGGCCAGTTACCGTACAATTCTATTTCGGTTTCCGTACCATCAGGCAAGCGTACCTTCATTTTCCGTTGTGCCGAAGGTTGCTGAAATGAATCTACCGCCAGCACCACAATCTGGTTTCCCTTTACAACAGAGGTAACAAATGGTTGTTTGCCATCAATAGCGAGTAAAGCCTGTTCTTCCCGAGGCTGAACCCATTGTCCGTTCAACTGGAATGCCAGGTCCCGGTTTTGGCCGCCCACAATGACATCCTCCACTTGTTTGGCCATCCAGTTGCCCAATGCGTAATACTCGGTCGGAAAATCCCAGTATGGCGCCGCGGTGCCGCCAGTGGTGTTACGCCCTACTTCGCCTTCGGGCGTTTTCCCGTCGGCCGGGTACCATTCGTAGCCCCAGCCCCACATATCTTTCGACACTTTATATGCATTTGGATTTTGGGCACTCGGAGCGCCGTCGTGCCAGAGGTAATAGCCATCGAACAGGACTAAGGAGAATAAGGAAAAGCTCAATGCCTGACTTGCCGGCATCATTTCGAGCTGGTTCATGATGAGTTCGCCCTTCGGATCCGTGAGTTGGTAATTCCAGGGAACAATGGGGTCTTTGTACAAGGGCATGTACCGGTTCCAGCCGTAGAAAATGAACTTGTTGTTTTTTTGATAAGGCAGCAGTTTGTTGATGCGCAGCGAATGGATTGCCGATAGCAACACGAAGTTGTTGGGCGAGTTACCCGCATTGTCGATCGCAAACATTGGTTTGGGGTAGACATCGATCGGGACGGTGTTAAATATGTCCCGGAAGCTATCGCCGTTAGGCAGCGGGTCGAAATTCGGGTTGTTGGCTTTCGGTTCGCTGTATTCTTTGATAAAATCTTTTGGGTTCGCCCCGCCGACAGTATTGATGTGCGGATTGGTATAAGCCCCGCCACCCCAGTAGTCCATCAGATGCACATTCGGATGGTTCTTTTTGACCACCCTTGAAAACCATATTAATCGTTGAATGACGTCTTTGGAATAGTGCTGGTTCCAAAACTCGAAATCATAGGCATATACCCCGAAGCCCGGTACACCTGCCAGCGCTTCGACCTGTTCCTTAGAAAGACTTGCAAACCATTTTTCATCCTTATCTCCAAAATAATTGGGAGTGGCGGTATAATGCAGCTTTTCCGCCGGGTACTCTTTCTCAGTATTGGATAAATACCCGATGCCCCGTTTGTAATAGTTGTCGGAAGGGACATAATTGTTCAGCCGGTACTGCATCACCAGTTTGCCTTGAATAGGTGTGAATTCAGGGAATTTGGTGTCGAAATCGACATTGATGGTACGCGACGGGGAAAACCAGTCGGGAATGCTGATACGCGTTAATGCATTGGAGGAGGTCGGGTTTGGCTTACCTGCGATGTAGATATTCTGCTGGCGGACGTTGCGGTTTTTGGCGGAATTCCACCAGTCGTTGTAAGGAGCGTCTATCCAGCGGGCGGTTACCGAGTACAAATAACCTGGTTTTATTTCAATACCATTTTCCAGCCCCTGCACGACAATGCCGTCGATCATGACCACTTTCGTGCGGCTGTCGTTATAATTGGCAAAGTCGCGAAGATAGAGTTTACCCTCTTTCCGAATTGGCCGCACGTCGAGCCAGTTGTCCTTACTCCCCTGACGTATCCAGTCCTTCGCATCCACCACCTCGTTGGCAGCGGCTGCTTCGAAGTTGAATGCCGCGGTTGTCTCACAACCCTGCTGGCCGAGGCTCGAAACCTGAATATGCGCCTCACCGCCTTTGATTTGCACATCCGGGATGGTGAGCCATGTGCCGTAGCGATGCGGTACGGACTGAAAGGTTTGTGTTTGGCCGTTCTGGGTGATTTTTACGTCATAAGGTGCAAGCCCGCCGGCATTGGCGGCGAGTTCGAACTGCATTTCACGGCCGATCTGGCGATACCGCCGGATCGTCAGATCGCATGCATGGGAGGCCGAATCGAGCGTACGCGCCATGGGGAAGCCTTCTGTAACCTGTACGTAAGTTTTGTGGTTGCTGGGGCCAAAGCGGTTCCAGGCCCAAAGCCCGGAACCGATCAGGAATGCTAGAATGCCACTAAGCCAGATAAGCGATGTTTTGGTCAAAACCTTTTTTTTATGTGTCACGATGCGTTGTTTACCACCAACGATAGAATAGGCCTATCGAACCACTCACGGATGATATGCCTTTGTCGATGTAGTCATATTTGTAAGCCGTGGCATCATACTTGACACGCACATCAAGGCCAACGTTACCGTCTTTTTTGAATAAAAATTTGGAGCCGGCTCCAATGCCGTATTTGAAGCGTACTTTCTGGTCCTGCGACGATAAAGTACCATAGTAAACAGTATAGTCCAGAATACTCGCACCACCGCTGATCTGCACGTAAGGCTGCACCTGTGCGTTGCGGGGCGGGAAGTGGTAGTTGGCGAACAGTTCCACCGGATATTGCGAAACGGTGCGCGTCTGTACGGCTGAAATGGTGCCTTCCGAACCTTCATACAGCGCCCGGGGCACGCGTTTCTCGAAATAGGTGGAGCCGATTTCACCTCCCACCGAAAGCTGGGAGTTTCTTAAGACCCATTCGATTGAGATTGAGGCATTCTGGAATGAAGTCTTGTCGATATAATTATCCTTGAAAGAGCCCATTGGTATGCCTACCGCATAGCGCGCCGTAGCCAGGTAATAGGTATATCGCTCAAAGGGGGAGGCAATGGTATATAACTTGGGCTTTTCCTGAGCCAGGGCGGGCAGTACACTTCCCAAAAAGAGGGCAATGATGATGATGCGTTTCATTTGTTACTTGATTTTAAGATAACCGGATTGGCCGAAAATGGAATCCGTCATTTTGTCTACGAGTTTCTGGTCGCCGATAGCCGCACCACGGATTTGTGCTTCCCAGATCACATTGAAAGTCTTGCCGGAAGATGTGGTTTGCGGATTTTTAAAATCGAGCATCGAGATCACCCAGGAGCTTTCGCTGGTTTGGTAATAGCTGTAATAACTTGGGTAGCCGTAGCCATAACCGCCCCAGTAGCCGCCGTAATAGGAAGAAAGAGGTTGGTAAACGTTAAGGTAGGTATTGGTGATCCAGGAGACGTTGATACCTACATCCGGATTTTCCTTGCGGCCCACATGCTTGTAACCCATTGCTTCCATATTAGTGATCAGACGTTGCAGCATGGCGCGGTCGATATCGTCCAGGGACGTGCCGGCGCGGCTATTTTCGACGATCAGCACCGAGTCGACAATGCTGAACGTTTTGTACTGATTGAAATTCGCCGACTTATCGTGATTTGTTATGTATACCAACGACTCCTCATTGGAAAGGTCGCTGATCGGGTCTTTCGAACACGACATCACTCCAAGGCCGACGATCAGTAAGAGGAAAGAGGCTTTCTTGAACATTTGAGTGGTATTTAAAATTTTGTTAAATAAACGAAAATTGAAATGCTTAAAGTTTATGAGTGTTTAAGTTCATGAGTTTAAAGTTGATGAGTTTAAAGTTCATGAGTTTAAAGTTCATGAGTTCAGGGTTTATGAGTTTAAAGTTCATGAGTTTAAAGTTTATGAGTTTGAAGTTTGAGCCTGCGAGGCTCAGCTAAATGAGCAATGGCTCCAGTCAACACACTTTAAACTCATAAACCCTGAACTCATCAACTCACAGAGGTGACGGTATCATCCGGCGATTGGTTGGAACGGCCATGTTTCCGGCACGCAATCAGGAGAGTATGGAAGCCGGCAAAATGTCTCTTTAATATTGAAAACACATTTAGACAATCTTCGCCCGAATCCCCGTAAATTTGCAGCTGTTTAATCTAATCATATGGAAGCAAAAGAAGAGATTTTAAGAATTATAGATGTACTCAACGACACCTACGAAAGCGAAGAGGCATGGTATGGGCCGTCGGTGGTAGAAGCATTGCGGGACGTAACCCCGAAAATCGCAGAGGCGCGCCTGAGCAGCAACACGCATTCTATCGCGGAAATCGTGTACCACATGACTACCTGGCGCATTTTTGCCGTTCGCAAATTGCAGGGTGATGCGGAGTTCGATATCAAGACGCAGGATAAGGACTGGAAAAAATTCCCCGTAGTCGACGAGTTTGAATGGGAGGCGATCCAGATGGAGCTAAGCCTTTCGCAGGAGGAGCTGGTTTCGGAATTGGAAAAGATCGAGGACGATAGCTTCCTGGAAGAGTTTGTGCCGGGCCGCGACTATTCCTACTATACATTGATCCACGGTGTGATCCAGCACGACGTTTACCACGCAGGCCAGATCGGACTCATTAAAAAAGCAGCGAAAGCCATGCGTCTGGAAGAGGATGATGACTACGGCGCTTATGGCGATCGTTCGGATTACGACAATTCCGCAGATTATTACTGATACTTGCATGAAATTTTGTAAAAATAGGCAACTACCTATTGTTTATAATTTAAATTTTATATTTTGCATTATAATGGAACGTGGGATGTTGAGAAATGCCAACGTTCTAATGGTGTGGATATAGACGAAAAGGCTGTCCGATATTTCGGGCAGCCTTTTTTTAAGCAAAAATCTGTGCAACATTTGGCACTTTAAACCGCTTGATCATTCTATGAAAATACTAATCGTTGAAGACGAACCGAAACTCGCAGGTTTTCTTAAAAGAGGCCTCGAAGAACAGTCGTGGGAGGTGGAACTGGCTTACGACGGACAAGTCGGTAAGAAAATGGCTTCCAACTACCGGTTCGACGTGATCATTCTGGATGTAAACCTGCCGCTGCTCAACGGCTACGATCTTGCCAAGCAGCTCCGTGCCGACGGCCTGACAACCCCCATCCTGTTCCTCACCGCATTGGGTACGATCGATGACAAGCTCGACGGTTTCGAAGCGGGCGGCGATGATTATTTGGTAAAACCTTTCGAATTCCGCGAACTCATTGCGCGTATCAAGGTGCTTTCGCAACGCAACAGCGCCCGCGAGCAATCCAGCCAGGTACTTACCCTCGCGGACCTCGAACTCAACCTCGACGAAAAGGTAGCCCGACGCGGCGGCAACCGGATCGATCTTACGGCCAAAGAATTTGCATTGCTCGAATACCTCATGCGCAATCGCGGGCGCGTAGTCTCACGCGTGGACATTGCCGAGCAGGTGTGGGACATCCGTTTCGATACCGGTACCAATGTGATTGACGTATACATCAATTTTCTCCGTAAAAAGGTCGATAAAGACTATCCTACCAAGCTGATCCACACGGTGGTAGGTATGGGTTATATTTTCAAAGAGGAATGAATATCAAATCGCGCCTGACGCTGTTGTTTACCTTGCTGGTAGGCTCCATTATGGCGCTGTTTTGTTTGGCTATTTACTTTTTCTACGACCAATACCGGGAAACGCAGTTTTATTCTTTCCTGAACGAGCGCGGGCAAACGGTGGCCCAGCTCGTAGAGGCTAGCCACGGCATCAGCAAGGCAGATATCGAAAAGATCGAAAAGGAGAACAAAACGATCCTGTTAGATGAGGAAATTACGATTTATGATGGTTCCGATTCGGTGATATTCGTTAGTGGGAAAGAGCATTTCAAGTTGTCGAAACCAATGCTTATTGAGGCACGGGCCGGAAAGGAGATCCACACCAAGCATCAGAAAAAGGAGGTCATCATCATCCGGCACATTTTGCAGGATCACCGGAAGCCGTGGGTCGTGGCAGTAATTGCCAATGACTACCTCGGCATGAACCAGCTGAACCGCCTGCGCGAAATCCTGCTGATCGGCTGGCTGCTGTCGATGGTCCTGGTGGGCGTCGCCGGCTGGCAATTTTCCAATGATGCGATCAAACCCGTAGCCGACATTATCGATCAGGTAAACAACATTTCGGCAGGTAATTTGCACGAAAAAGTGCGGGTAGGGCGGGAGAAGGACGAGCTTGCATTGCTGGCTGAGACATTCAACCAGATGCTTACACGGCTTGAAATCGCATTTGTAGCCCAGAAAAACTTCGTCTCGCACGCGTCGCATGAGCTGCGCACGCCCCTGGCGCTCATCATGACCGAGGCCGAGCTGAGTTTGATGAAAGAACGCTCTCCGGCCGATTACCAGGACGCGTTGAAAGGGATCTGGTCCGAAGCGAAGGAAATGAATGAGCTGGTAAGCCGCCTGCTCGAACTCGCGCGAACGGAGGAGAATGCATTCAGGGTAACGTTTTCGAAGATCCGGATCGACGAGGTGCTATGGCAGGCGAAAGGCTCGGTGCAACAGAAAAATCCGGGTTACCAGGTGCATATTCATTACGATAAAATCCCGGAGGACGAGGAGCAATTGAAACGCTTTGGCGACGAAAGCCTGCTCCGGACGGCATTCCTGAACCTGATGGACAATGCCTGCAAGTATTCGCCCGACAAGACGTGCAACGTTTTTCTTGAAATCAAAAACAGGCTGATCATTATCTATTTCCGCGACATGGGCATCGGCATCGCGCGGGAAGAATTACCTTACATTTTCGATACCTTCTACCGCAGCCAATCCACTATCAGCAAGGCAGGTTATGGCATCGGTCTTGCGCTCACCAAACGCATTATCAATATGCAGGGTGCGACTATCGAAGTGGAGTCTACATTAGGCACCGGCACGACCTTCATTTTGAAATTCCCGCCTTTTTAATTCCTTTTTAATTCAGCGTTAATGCCTCTTTAACAACGGAAAAGCTCTTTTGTAGTGTAAATCGCACGTGCTGATTTGCGCAAGCCGTCAGGCATTTCCATTAGCTTTCACCCGTTGGTTTTCCCCGTTTTTTGCAGGCCGTCAATATCATTTTTTCATACCAAGCGGCGCCTGTTACGATGCGGTGACAAACGGATCAAAATATCAAAGAAAAACTGTATTGAGTTAAATTGAGTTAGGTGAGTAGTAAGAAAAGACTGGCCTTCGGATCTTCCGGAGGCCAATTTTTTATATACCGGTTTCGGATATTTTGAATTTCGTCTGCGTCGTCTCTTCCACGCGGCTTGCAGGTAGCGCCTCGGGATGTTCGTTCACGATGTATTCGATCATTTTTTCGCGTACCAGGCAGCGTAAATCGAACGTCTCGCTGGAATTACGCGCCGACATCAGCGCACGCACCACCATCAGCTGCCCTTGTGTGTCCGTCACCTGTAACGCCCATGCGCGACCATCCCAAAGCGGGGTAGCTTCCAGGATTTCTTTCAATTTGGTACGAAGCTTGTCAACAGGTGTGTGGTAATTGAGGTAAAAGAATGCGGCGCCGGTCAATGCGCTTTCGTTGCGTGTCCAGTTCTGGAAGGGCGTTTCGATGAAATAGGTAATGGGCAGTACAATGCGGCGCAAATCCCAGATGTTGACGACTACGTAGGTCAGGTTAATCTCCTCGATGCGGCCCCATTCGCCCTCTACGATCACCACGTCGTCGATTTTGATCGGCTGCGTGAATGCGATTTGAATGCCCGCCATCAGGTTCGCCAGCGATTTTTGTGCTGCGAAACCGATGATCACCGACGCGATACCGGCAGACGTGAGGATTCCGACGCCATATTGCCGCACGCTGTCGAAGCTGAGCAGTAATATCGAAACACCGATGGTCACGACCATGATCACCACAATGCGCTTGATGAATTTGATCTTGGTAAAAAGGCGCCTTGCCTGGTTGTTGTCGGGTGTATTGAAATCGAGCTTGGCGATCAGGATCTTTTCGACGATGATCACGATCCGGGCCATGAGCCAGGTTGTGATACCAATGAGCGCCGTTTTGCTCAATGCGAAGACCCAGTCGTATTGCGGGTTAGAATAGGAATAGGTCTTGGCTGCGGCCGTAATGAGTACGATTGGCACGAAGAAATGCAGCACGCTGGTGAGATTTTCACGAACCGCGCGTACCACAGTCCATTCTTTCCTCGAAGCCGTTATTTTGATCAGGCTGATGATGAGAATGCTGATGACCAATCCGATGGTGCCGGCGAGTAGCAACAACAGCCAGGGGGAATTCCGGTAGTTAATCAGGTCGGTTAAATCCATTCACGGTTCAGATATCGTTGAGACGGGCCACGATCATGCCCGTATGTTTCGGGACGGAAGCCACATATTCGGCCAGGGGAATATTCGTCATGATTACCTTTTTGCCCGTCAGCGACGCGTGGATCAGGTAAGCACGGCTACCGACTTTCGAAATAATGCCCATATGGTTCACATCCAGCCCTTCCACCGACGAAGTGAATGCGACAATATCGCCATCGTGCAGCATCGGCTCGGCTTTTTGAATGCTGCTTTTGGGAATATAGCTGTGCTCCCTTGAATTGATCACAGCTTCCTGTTCTTTCAATTTTTCATAAACCTCACTGGCGGCCAGGGAAGGATACAAATTGGCATGGGTAGTCATGAAATTGATTTCCTTGTTGAAAGGTACACCACCCACTTTGGAGGTAATGTCTTCGAGGCGGCCGCGTTTCTGGTTCTCATACATCCAGTCGAGGATGTAATGCAGCCGTGAAGGATAGCCGTCGATCACGCCGTCGCGGTAACGGAGTCGGGTCAGCTCGTTCTTATATTCGTCGAAAGTTGCATTTTCGGTTTTGGCAACGGCCAGTGCGATCACGCTTTCCACCAATGTGGTGCAATCCAACCCGTCGAACTTGCATACCAGCCGCTCGGTCGGGTTTCCTTCCAGGCTGCCGGCAACATATGGCGTACCCAGGAACGATTCACTGATACGAAGGACCTGCGTGCCGATATCCGGACTGGCGGGCAGCTCCATTTTCTGCACGAAAGTCTTTTGCAGGTTGGCCTGTCCAAAAGAAACAACAGAAGCCAGCAACAAAATGGAAAGCACTACAAATCGGATCATACTTGAAATTCTTTAAAACCAGGGTACGTTAACGACAAAAAACTTGCCAGGATAAAATAGCCACAAATTCGTGGATAATGTAAAATTAATGATCAAAAGCCCCTTTTGCAATGGCAAACGGAGCGGGCAGCCAGGTCACTTCGGTACGATCTCGAAAGCGAATGCGGAAATCGGGGGGAGTTCAATATGTACACCCATGGAAGTAATGTCGGCCGCGTGCAGTTGTACCTGAGGTACTTCGAGCGGGAACACAGGTTTCAATTTATATTCACCGGTGTTGCCCAATTTGAGCACGTTCGTCCAGACATCCTGCGGCACTTTGATCAGCGTTTCTACGGTTCTGGACTCGTGAAAATTGTACACGAACAGCATTTTTTGATGGTCGGTGTGCCGCAAATAGCTGAAAATGATATTTCCGTCATAATTGAACGATTGCCCGTCGGCATTTACATATTGCAAATCATAGAAACCACCTGCATACACCGCCTCGTTTTTGAGCACAAATGCATTGAGGTTGCCGTAAAAATGACGCAGCGTCTTTTGCTCGGTAGTAAGGAGGTCTTCGTTGAATTGGCCGCCGTTGACCCATTGCTGGAATTCGGGCACACCCCAGTAGTCGAAAATAGTCGTACGGCCGTCCTCGCCCTGGAAACCTTCCTGCTGGGTAGGGTCAACACCAAGCTCCTGGCCGAAATAGAGCATCAGCGGGCCCGTATGCAGTGTAGCACTCAGTACCATCGCTGGTAATGCCGTCCATGGGTTTCCCGCAAAGTAACGGGAGGCAATACGCTGTTCATCATGGTTTTCTAGAAAACGAAGCATATGCTCGCTGAAATCACCCGATTCGTGCTGCCAGATGCGCGTAATATCCGAGGCGCTTCCGTGCCCCTCGATTATCCGGCGCAGCGAGTTGTACAGCCCTACCTTGTCGTACAGATAGTCGAAGTGGCCAGTGTAAATGTAATTGCGGTATTCGAATGGGTTGTAGATCTCGGCAATGAAAATGACCGCAGGATTTTCCTTTTTTACTTCCGGGATTACCCAGCCCCAGAACTCGACCGGCACCATTTCGGCCATGTCGCACCGGAAACCGTCTACGCCTTTGCGTGTCCAGTAAAGGAGAATGTCGCGCATTTTGAGCCAGGTCGAAGGAATCGGATCAAAATGAAGGGAGCGGCCGTCGAGGTAATCGACGCCATAGTTCAGTTTGACGGTCTCATACCAGTCGAACTGGGTGGGCTGGGCCTGGAACACATCGTTACCCGTCGCTTTGGCAGGCCGTTCATGGTAGGGAGCCGTTACCGGCAGCGGCGGCTGGTGGCCTTCCGGTACCACGAAGTCGTGGTTCGGGATGTAATAAAAGTTGTTGGACGGGTTGAAAGTGACTGTATTGTCATCATCCTCGCCGAAATCCCTTACGCCCTCAGGCCTCGCGTCCGAATGGTACTGCCTCGCAACGTGGTTGGGGATAAAATCGATAATTACTTTCAGCTCGTGCGCATGGGTACGTGCGACGAGGCTTTCGAATTCCTGCATCCGGTTCGGCACATCCGCCGCCAGGTCGGGATCTACATCGTAATAGTCCTTTACCGCATAAGGCGATCCGGCAATGCCTTTCACAATCAGCGGATGGTCGGGATTAATGCCGAATTGTGAATAATCGGTGAGTGTGGCATGTTCGAGCACGCCGGTATACCAAAGGTGGGTCACGCCGAATTCCTTCAATGCCGCCAGGGCGGTGTCGTCGATGTCGTTGAATTTTCCGCACCCGTTCTCCTCGATCGTACCGTAGACCTTGTTGGTCGTTTTCCGGTTGCCGAACAGGCGTGTAAATAGCTGGTATATAACGAATTTATCCTTGTTAACGGCGGGCATCTCTTTCGGTTTTGTAAATGTTCTGGGAACGCCGGCGAAAGGGCCCGGTAAGACCGGATAGCCCGTATTTCGGCCCTGGCGCAGCAAATTGCTATTTTTTACTATTTTGCAAGATATTAAATTTGAAATGATATGCCCTCAATACAAGCTTGCCTTTTTGATCTCGACGGGGTAATCGTTGACACCGCCCAATTCCATTACATCGCCTGGCGCGAAATGGCGCAGGGCCTTGGTTTCGACCTTACGCGTGAAGAAAACGAACGCCTGAAAGGTATCAGCCGCATGGAGTCTCTCGAAATCGTGCTGTCGATCGGCGGCGTCACATTGTCCGAAGAAGAGAAGCTTCGCAGAGCTGCCGCCAAGAATGCCCGCTACCTGGAACTTTGTATGCAGATGACGCCCGACGACGCATTGCCCGGCGTGCGCCGCTTCCTCGACGAATTGAAACAGAATGGTATCCGCAGCGGCCTCGGCTCCGCGAGCAAGAATGCGAAGGTTATTCTCGAAAGGATCGATATGCTGCATTATTTCGATACGATCGTTGATGGCAACCGCATTACCAAGGGCAAACCCGATCCGCAGGTGTTCCTCATGGGCGCGGCAGATCTCAATGTTGCACCGGTGCATTGCGCGGTGTTCGAGGATGCAGTAGCCGGTATCGAGTCGGCGAAGGCGGCGGGAATGCTGGCCGTCGGAGTGGGAGAGGCGTCAGTGCTCACTCAAGCAGATATTGTGATCGCCGGTTTTGAAAATTTTGGTTTGCCCCAATTGGAAAACATATGAAGAATTACATCACGCACGATGAATGGTGCATCGTAGAAGAAGGTTTTCACCCCGAACACAACGAAATCACGGAAAGCCTGATGAGCCTCGGCAATGGCCGGATGGGGCAGCGGGGTAATTTTGAGGAAGGATATTCAGGCAAAACATTGCTCGGAAATTATGTAGCGGGCGTTTATTTCCCGGATAAAACCAGGGTGGGTTGGTGGAAGAACGGCTATCCCAACTATTTCGCCAAGGTACTCAATGCCTGCAACTGGACCGGCATCGAAATCCGGATCGGTGTCGAAGTGCTCGATTTGAATACATGTAAGATCGATGACTTCCGCCGTGTACTGAACATGAAGGAAGGCGTGCTGGAACGTACCGCAACGGTGACGCTGTCGGGGGGCAGAAGGCTTCGGATTCATTCCAAACGTTTTTGCAGCATGGCCGACGACGAGGCCGGTGCGATCAGTTACAGCATGGTGCCGCTCAATTTTACCGACCATTTCAGCATTACCCCGTTCCTCGACGGCCATATCCGCAACCGGGATTCGAATTACGATGAGTCGTTCTGGAACGGCATCGCGCACGAGGCGTACGGGCAGGAAGGCTACCTGGTGCTCGAAACGAAGAGCAATCCCTACCAGGTAGAGCAGTTCCGCGTAGCGACCGGGATGCTGTTTGATGTGAAAGTGAATGGCATGCCTGTAACGGCCACTGTGCAGATTGCTTCCAGGGAGAAATATGTAGCTGGTACTATGCAGGTAGAAGTTCCGGAAGGACAAGAAGTTGCCGTCTATAAATATGCAGTAAATCTCTCATCGGCTAACTACCCGCACGACGAACTGGTGCCGAAAGCGAAAGCATACATTGCCCGCATTGCCGGAAAGGGATTCGATCGCATGTATGCGGAGCAGGTGCAGGCTTGGACGGGTAAATGGGAGAAGAACGATATCACCATCGCCGGCGATGTGGCCGCACAGCAGGGTATCCGGTTCAATATCTTCCATTTGGGTCAAACCTACACCGGCGAGGACGAGCGCCTGAACATCGGGCCCAAGGGTTTTACCGGAGAGAAATATGGCGGCAGCACCTATTGGGATACGGAGGCTTACTGCATTCCGTTCTACCTTTCTACCGCCGATGAAAAAGTGGCGCGCAACCTGCTCGTTTACCGTTACAAGCATTTGGAAAAAGCGATCGAGAATGCGGGGAAATTGGGTTTTACGGACGGCGCGGCGCTGTACCCAATGGTAACCATGAATGGCGAAGAGTGCCATAACGAATGGGAGATCACTTTCGAGGAAATTCACCGCAATGGCGCCATTGCCTACGCGATTTACGATTATACCCGCTATACCGGCGATGAAAGTTACCTCGCCGAGGGCGGCCTGGAAGTGCTGATTGGTATTTCGCGGTTCTGGAAGCAGCGGATCAACTGGTCGGAGGATAAGGGGCAATACGTCATGCTGGGCGTGACGGGGCCGAACGAGTACGAAAACAACGTCAATAACAACTGGTATACCAACTACATCGCCTGCTGGACGTTGCGCTACACGCTGGAGGTGATCGATAAGCTGTGGAAAGAAGATTCCCGCAAGCTGAACGAAGTGATTTTTAAAACCAACCTCCAACTGAATACGGAGCTCGCCGACTGGAAGCACATTGTCGACAATATGCATTATCCGTTTGATGAAAACAGGCAGGTGTATTTGCAACAACAGGGTTTCCTGGATAAGGAACTGCTGACCGTCGCTGACATTGCAGCGCAGCGCCCGATTAATCAACGGTGGTCGTGGGACAGAATCCTGCGGTCGTGTTTTATCAAACAGGCCGATGTGTTGCAGGGCCTTTACTTCTTCGAACATGAGTTCGATGCGGCGACCATTCGTCGCAACTTCGAGTTCTATGAGCCGATGACCGTTCATGAATCGTCGCTATCGCCTTGCGTTCACTCGATCCTGGCCGCAGGGTTGGGCTTGCGGGAGAAGGCATATGAAATGTACTTGCGGACAGCACGCCTGGATTTGGACGATTATAATAATGATACTGAGGATGGCCTGCATATTACTTCGATGGCCGGCACCTGGATGAGCGTTGTAAAAGGCTTCGCCGGGCAACGGGTGACCGACGGCCTGCTGTCGTTCAAGCCCTACATTCCGGAACAATGGGAAGGATATTCATTCCGGATCGGTTTCAGGGGCATTTTGCTGAAAGTTTCGGTCTCAAAGCAGGCGATTTTCATCGAAAACGCGTCGGAAAGTGCTCTCACTGTTCTGGTTAATGATAAAAAAGTGTTTATCGGCGCTCTGACTTCCGTGCAACTTTAATCACCGGTGGGTTACTTAAAATAATGTTATTTATTTAAAAAATTATATTTTAACCGAAATTTATCAAACGGTCTTAGCAATAATTGTAATTTTCCCTGATTACTTGTAGGTTAGGGGCTTTTGAACCATTAAGCACCCCTATGGTACAGAAAATCCACCTACTTGTAATGACAGGTATGTTGCTGATGTTGACGGTGTTAGCGCCGCGGCAGCTCTCAGCCCAGGATTTTAGTGAGTGCCAACGGCTTGTAAAAGAACTTCTACCTATTTTTAACAAGTCATTCGAAGAGAATAATCCTGCGTTATTGCGCGACGAAGAATACCAACGCGGCGTACGCAATTTGCAGGCCGCTTATGCAGCCTATCACAAGCAAGCCTTCCAGCCTTCCGATTCCGTACAGCGCATGAACAACGAGGCGGTGATCCTCGCGCTTTCCGGGAATTATTTCAAAGCATTACATATCATGGAAGCGCTGGATCTCGGGGAGCTCGATCCGTATTTGCATTATAACCGGGGCCTTTTTGCCATGCTATCGGGTAAGTTCGATGCGGCGCGGAAAGATTTCTTCGATGCGCCCGGTGGTACGGCAGCAACGGTGAATACCCTTGTGGCGCTCGGGAAACAGAAACGATACAACGAGGCGGCCAGGTATGCGACCGATAATTCTGCGAGGAACACCGGCGGGAAATGGAATTTCAACCTGGGGATGGTCCATAAGTATGCTGGCCGTATGGAGGAAGCCGTGGATGAGCTGACTACCGCGATACGCCAGAAAGACGAAATGGCTTACCGCCTCCAACGCGGCGACATTCTGATGCGCACAGGCAATGAGAAGCGGGCGGTGAAGGATTTCGAGAAAGTCGCACGGACGCACCCGAAAGCACAGATACGTTACGCCAATGCGTTGCTTTCGCTCAATCAGTTCGGGATGGCGAAAGCCGTTTTTGAAAAGTACCTTGAAACCGACGACCGGACATTCCGTGGCGATGCTTATCTAGGAATGGCGCATTCGTGCTATGGTCTGCAACAGACAAGCGAGGCGCAGCGGTACTATAAACTTGCATCGACCTTAAAGCGCGAAACGCCCGCATTGCAATCCGGGATCGCCAATACACACCTTTCCAAACATGAGTACCAGACTGCCTTCACCCTTTTCGACCGGGTGATCAAAAAGGATTCGACCTATTTGCCTGCATACCTCGGTCGCGCGGTGGCCTACTACGGGCAAAAGAAGTATGACCTCGCATTGAAAGATTTCAAGAAAGGGGAGAAGGCGATGAACGAGGATAACAAGTTCTTTGCCGACCTTTTTGTTACCAAAGCTTTTTCGGAATACTACCTGAAAAAGAGCGCTCAGGCACAGGAGGATTTCCAGAAGGCCATCAAGCTGGATCCGATACGCTACGAAGCACTGGCAGGGCTAAGCGGCATTATGATCGATCAAAAGCGGTTTTCGGAAGCAGGGCAGTATCTGGCAAAGGCGTTACAATACGAGCAGGGCTACGACCTGATGTGGAGCAACTACGGGAACCTGTTGCTGCATTTTGATATGTATAAAAAAGGGTATCAGGTATTCAAAAAGGCCATTTCATTGAATCGGTCGAACGTTAATGCGCAGAATGGCTGGGGTATCGTGCTGCTGGAAAACGATCAGCTCGATAAGTCGATGGCGGTATTTGACAGCCTTGTCCGTGAAAAGCCGGAGCTGCCATTCCTGCACAATAACCACGGGATCGTGCAGGCCTACATTGGTAACCGGCATTCCCAGAAACATCAGGTGAACGAAGCCAACGCCCGGTACGATGGCGCATTTGAAGATTTCAAACTTGCTATGGCGGCCGCACCCGCGCGGAAATTCTATAATGTAAACCAGGGCAATGTGTACCGGTACATGGAACGGTACGACGATGCGAAGCTGAGTTATCAGACCTACCAGGACAAGAGTGCGCTCAACAATACGGCCGTGATGTATGCAGGCCAGGAGCGGCTCAAAGATGCGAAGTACTACCTGGGCATCGCCATCCAGATCGATTCGCTCCACCGCGTATTTCAGTACAATATGTCGGTGCTCATGAAAGGAAAGCAAAAGGAAATTATGCGGCTCGTTGCGTCGTCAGACGAAAACAGTCCTTTCTCCGACATCGGGATTAAGTACAGCCGCGACGGTTTCGTGACCATCTACCTTTACGACTATGAATACGACGTGCTGAGCTTCCCGGGGCGTCACTACATGCCCCTGCCGGTTGCGGAGTACAAGGAAGATTATTTTATTCCCGAATATGACTTCAAGCTCGTCCCCTACGAGAAAAAGAAAGTGGATACAGAAAAGAAGAAGCGTGTCCGCTATCGTAGTCAGAAGGTGAAAATGCCGGGCGGCAGGGCCAGGTCGGGGACGAAATGCCCTGTACTGTTTTAGAAGTTAACTGCGATTTAACAGCGGGGAGGGGTCGGTTTGAGCAATATTTTCTACGGACAACCGGGATAAATCCACAATTGATGCAAGTATTTCCACGATTTGTTGGGGTGCCAGTAGCTGCGAGGCTCAGATTTCGTTTGCAGGTTTTGTGAAGATATTCTTGACTTCTACAAAGCTTATGGGTTTATCGAGGAAAAAGTCGGCGCCGTTCCTGAACGCTTCTTCTTTCAGGTTCGTCATGGCGCTCATCATCACCACTTTTGCACGTTTGCCCGGGTGTACATCTCGTATTTGCCGGATTGCCTGTATACCCTTTCCGTCGGGTAAGTTGTTGTCTATGAATATCCAATCGGGACGCATATCCCTTACACAATCAATGCCTTCCATTAATGAGGCTACCACCCTGACGTTGCCGTCGGGCGTTTTAATATTCAATTGCCTGACTAGAAAATTGCGCATCAACACTCCCAAATCCCGTTCATCTTCAATAATAACAATTTTCATAGCGCTGTGTGAGAAGTAAAATTTCAGCCATCGGTAGCGGAGGTATTTTCCGGCGCCATTCGCATGGCGTTTGAATTTTGAACTAACCTTTGCCTGTAATGAAAGCAATAACCCTGCCATCTGAGGTGGCTAAGGGCATTTCCCGATTGGTACAGGATTTGCGGCGACTCCCGATGAAACAAAATGATCCACATTAAAACAAGTGTGTTATGTCGACGAACAAAATCATTTTAGGAATAGTAACAGCGGCAGTAGCCGGTGCGGTGATCGGCTTGCTGCTGGCACCGGAGGATACTAAGAAAACAGTCAAAAAATTGAAAAAGAAAACCAATGAGCTGGCGGGTGATCTGATAGCGGCATTGGAAAAAAGCAAGGCGAAAGCAGCCGACGCTGCCGAACAGCTGAAAAAGGAAGGGGAAACGTACGCGGAAGAGTACGTGGACGCCGCCCGTGAACAGGTAGGAAACATTTGACCGGAATAGCTATGAAACCAAAGGGTGATCTGACGAAGTCGCAGAAGAAAAAGGGAACCGCTTCCCAGACGGTCGACTATTTCAAGGACCTGATGGCAGCCGGCCCCGAAGGCATTGCAGGCCGGGGCGTGGAAATAGGGTTGGGAGCCTTGCTGGGAAGGACCGCACTAAGGCGGCTTCCGACCCCGTTCAATCTGCTCGCGCCGCTGCTGATCGAAAAGGTAATCATGAAGCACGGTGTGGAGGAAGGACGTGAATTGCTGCTGAAAGGCTTGTACTGGGTCAAGAACGCGACAGACGAAAAACCTTTGCAGCCGGCCTGACCTGGCTGTACCTGATAGGAAACCCTCCCTCGCCGGAGGGTTTCGTCGTTTATAGGGGTAGGCAAGGGTTTTGCATTCCGTACTCTATGGTTTTCGTACGTTAAATGCTGCACCGGCGGCATGACAACATAGGGGAAACGAAAGACTGAATCCATTTGAAGGTACGATATCTTTTGATTTTCAGCCAGATGAAGCGGTCGGTGAGCAGGTGCTGCCGGAACTGGCCCGAATACCCGCCTGGCTATTGGGAGGCTCCAAAAGGCGACCAGAGTGGCCGCGGAGGCGTTTTTGAATGGGGATTAGCTCTACATTCTGAATTATAATACTCAGTATGTGGAAATAACTACGCAATCTTCGGTAACGCACCTCTCCGTTGAGGCAAGATTGGATAAAGAGTCGTAAATTTAAAGCACCAAGAGAATGTAAATTTTACCCTTAGTTGCTATATGCAAAGACAGACGCAGACGCAGAGACAGACTTTAAAATACTCTCCCTTGCAAATTCAGATGCTGAATTTACTGCACCTGACTACAATGGAGCTTGAACAAAGGATTAAAGAAGAACTGGAAGAAAACCCTATACTGGAAGAGGGGAAGGAGGAAAGTACGTCGGAAGATGCGCCCGAAGAATTCGACGAATCGGATAACTCGTCGGGTAGTGAAGACAATTCCGTACAAGATTATTACGACTGGGATGAGTTCCGCGACGATGATATCCCGGATTACAAAACATATGCAAATAACCAGTCGGCTGATAATGAACTGTACACCCGGCCGATGGTGGAGGCGATCTCGTTCAGGGATGATCTTAAACAGCAGGTACACTTTCTGCAACTGGATGAACGTCAGCAACTGATCGCCGACTTTATCCTCGACTCGCTCGACGAGGACGGTTTTCTGAGAAGGGAAAGCGATGTGATTGCGGACGATATTTCATTTGCGAACAGCATGTTTATCGATACCGACGAAGTGAACACAATGCTGAAAATCATCCAACAGCTCGACCCGCCTGGTATCGCCGCCAACGATTTGCGGGAATGCCTGCTTATCCAGCTCAACCGCATGGAAAACCAGAACGAGACCTGGAAATGGGCTTGCAAGATTGTGACGGACGCGTTCGATGAGCTCGGTTCGCGCAATTACGACAAAATCATGCGGATCACCGGGCTGGACGAAGAGTCGCTGAAAAAGGCTATTCAGCTGATTACCACGCTCAATCCGAAACCGGCGTCGGGACTGCGCAACGACTCCATTGTGAACGAAAGCATCAAACCCGACTTTATGCTTTGGTATACCGAGGATGGAGAGATCGAGGTACAGTTAACCTGGGGGAACAGTCCTGCATTGAAGCTGAACAAGGTATTTACCCAAATGGCGGAGCAGAAGCAGGACAAGGCTACCAACCAGTTCCTCAAAAACAAGATGAACTCGGCGAAATGGTTCATCGACGCCATTAAGCAGCGGGAAAATACGATGCTGAACACATTGAAAGCGATCGTAAAGCTGCAATACGATTATTTCCAGACCGGTGACATCAAGAAACTCCGCCCGATGATCCTGAAAGACGTGGCCGAGATCATCGATATGGATATTTCGACGGTATCCCGCGTGACGACCAACAAATATGTGCAGACACCGTTCGGGATCGTGCTGCTTAAAGACCTTTTCACAGAGGGGGTGACAAACGAGGATGGTACCGAGGTTTCGAACCGTGAGATTCAGGAGGCCATTCGTGAGATTGTGAGCGAGGAGGACAAACGCCACCCGTACAATGACCAACAAATTACAGACATGCTCGCCGAAAAAGGCTATTCCGTTGCCAGAAGGACGGTGGCTAAGTACCGGGAGCAATTGAATATTCCTACCGCGAGGTTGAGAGTTACTATTTAAAGCAAACAAGTTAAGCCCTGATACCCGGCATGAAAAAAATAGTTGTTGTTGATGATGAAGCGGATATTTGCTTCCTTTTGAAGCGTTTTTTATCAAAAAATGATTTTATAGTTGAAACAGCCCAGAACGGCAAAGACGGGCTCGCATTGATAGAATCCATTTCGCCCGACCTCGTCATGACCGATTTCAGGCTCGGAGATATTACCGGGACCGAATTGCTCACGACCATTAAATCCAAAAGGCCCAACGTGCCCGTCCTGATCATTACCGGTTATTCGGATATCAAGGTGGCCGTGAATGTGATGAAGCTGGGCGCGTACGATTATATTACCAAGCCGCTGTTCCCCGACGAAATCCTGGTTACCGTAAAAAAGGCGATTGCTGATGCGGAGGCTTCCGAAAATGAAGAACAGCAATACGTCGCTCCGGCGTCGTCCGACGGTAATGCCGAACCGGCGAAACCCGCGCGCAAGAACCAGGCGCGCACCAAAGCCGGCTACGTAATGGGCAGCAGCGATGTTTCGGATAACCTTTTCCGCCAGGTCGACCTGGTGGCCCCCACGAATTTCAGTGTGATTATCTACGGCGAAAGTGGTTCCGGTAAGGAAGCTATCGCTCAGGAAATCCATAACCGGTCGAAGCGCAAGGATATGCCATTTGTAGCGATGGATTGCGGTGCCATTTCAAAAGAGCTGGCGGGCAGCGAGTTGTTCGGACATGAAAAAGGCTCGTTCACCGGTGCTTTGCAAACCAAAATAGGACATTTCGAGCTGGCGAACGGGGGGACGCTCTTTCTGGACGAGGTTTCTAACCTATCCTATGAAATACAGGTAGCGCTGCTGCGTGTGGTGCAGGAGCGTAAAATGCGCCGTATCGGCGGATCGAAGGAGATCGATCTGGACGTCAGGATTATCGTGGCGAGTAACGAGCGACTCCTGGATTCGGCGCGTAACGGCAAGTTCCGGGAAGACCTTTACTATCGTTTCAATGAATTCACGATCGAAGTGCCCGCATTGCGTAACCGCAAAGATGATCTGATGCTTTTTGCAGGCGCATTTTTGGAAACGACCAATGTGGAACTCGGCAAAAATGTCAAAGGGTTTTCGGAGGAAGTTAAAAACGACTTCCTGAACTATTCCTGGCCGGGCAACCTCCGCGAGCTCAAAAACGTGATCAAACGTGCCACGCTGCTCTCGGATGGTGAGTTGATCGAGGAAAAGGCCCTGCCGTTCGAGATCGTCAACTACAAGCGCCTGAAAGACCTGGACGACGAGCCGGTTCCGGCCGTAAGTCCGGCAGCGTCGCTGCTGTTGGATAATGTGGATGGGGAAGATACCAAACCAAGCCTTAAAACCGTAGCGAACGAAGCGGAATATGACATGATCATGCAGGTGTTGCGGGACGTCAATTTCAATAAAAGCAAGGCGGCGCGTTTGCTGAATATCGACCGGAAGACGCTTTACAACAAAATGAAACAATTTGACATCTGACAGCGGAACAGCAGCGGGAATGAATAGTAAACTGATCAGGGTATTGTTGGTGGACGACGACGAGGACGATTACTTCCTGACCCGTGAATATTTTCAGGATCTGGTCAACTGGAAGTTTGATATCACCTGGTGTGCCACTTTCAAAGAGGCGGAAATCCAGATCAGGAATAACAAATTTGACCTGTACCTGTTCGATTACCTGCTCGGAGAAAATACGGGTATCGACCTGATCGAGCTCGCATGCAATTTCGAATGCGAGGAACCGATTATCCTCCTGACAGGCAAAGGCGACACCAAGATTGCCGTCGAGGCATTGCGCCTTGGAGCGGCGGATTACCTCATTAAAAGCGAGCTGGACGCGGAAAAACTGGAACGAAGCATCCGGTACGCATTGGAGCGTACGTCCGTTCTGAAAGCATTGCGCCACAGCGAACGCCGCTACCGCAGGGTTTTTGAAGAATCGAATGATTTCCTGTTTATCAGCGACCTGGAAGGCAATATCATCGATTTCAACGAAGCCGCGAGTATTCTCACCGGCTATTCTGCGGAACAGTTGAAGGAGAAGAAAATCACCCAACTGGTGGATGACCCTTTATTCGCAATGCGCTGGAAAGACATTGCCGATCAGCCCATTCACGACCATGAGGTGCGCCTGCTGACCAAAGATGCGGATAAAAAGTACTGCCTCTTTTCGGCGTCGGTGGAGGTGGACGATGACCATCCCTATATCCAGGGGCGCTTGCATGATATGACGGCCAGGAAACAATCGGAAAAGGAAAGACTATTTTCCGAGAAAATGGCCGTGACGGGCAGGCTCGTGCGCATGCTCGCGCATGAGGTGCGTAACCCGCTCACGAACGTGAATCTTTCGGCGGAGCAGCTGGAAATGGAGCTGACCGACGAGGATCACAAATTCTACACACAAATTATCAAGCGCAATTGCACGCGCATTAACGACCTTATTACGCAACTCTTGCAGCCGTCCTCTTCCGAGGATATTGAGTTGGTGGAGAGTTCGATACATTCGGTACTGAGCCAGGCGATCAGTGCCGCGCTTGACCGTGTACAGCTCAAAAGGATTCAGATCGTCAATGAATTTGCCGACGAAGAGCTCGCATTGCCGCTCGACCGGGTTTCACTGCAAATGGCTTTCCTGAACCTCATTACCAATGCCATCGAAGCGATGGAAGAGGACAGGGGCATACTGCGGATCGCGACGAGAAATCACGGGGACCACATTCAGGTCGTCTTCGTCGACAATGGTTCGGGGATCAGTGAGGAGCATATGGATAAGATATTTGAACCATATTTCACCGGGAAAAACAACGGAATGGGTATCGGGTTGTCCACCACCATGAGCATTATCCACGCGCACCACGGACGTATCGAAGTACAGTCGGAGCTTGGTGTGGGTACTACTTTTATCATCAGTTTTCAAACCGGCAAGTAATTGCTTCCAACCGAATTGGCCGGCGATTTTTATGCAACGATCGGGCTTAGGCGCGCGTAAGGAGAGAAAAAAGGAGCACTTCTATGAAACCCATTTTTACGATCCTCTTCTTTGCCGCATTTCTTCATGTCCGGGCTCAGGACGCGGATTATTACCAGAAAATTTATACCAAGCCCATTGGTGCAAAGCCTTATAATACCGAATCGTTTCTCAAAAAATTCGGGGATGTAAAAGTCCATGACCGCTGGTATGTGGGCGTGAGTGGTTTTGTACGGAATGATAAGAACACGATCAACAACGATTTTGACGAATTGATTGGAACCGAATCTCCCACTGTGTCGGCCTGGGGTGTAACTGCGGGATGGGTTTTCAAAGAACAATGGAATGTCGAGCTGGAATACGACCGCTCGGCGATTCATAATGTGCTGATGATCTATGGTGATAATCCCCTGAAATACCAGATGGAGAACGATAAAAATAGTCTGATTGTCCGTGGGAAAATGCGGCTGCTCTGGGGAAAACCTTCCGTACGTAAGTCGGCATTCTGGATCAGCGCGGGCGCTGGGCTGGTGCCTAATTCAGGTAAATCAAAGGACTATATGGAGTTCTCGGGCTACCGGGAGAAGGGCCGGCGGCAGGGCGTGGATACGTTATTCATGTCAAGCGACACGCGCATTGCCCCATCCATGACAGGATTGGTGGAAGCGTCGGCGGAGTATGTGATCAAGGTCGCCAAAACGATTGATATGTCGCTTTTTGCCCGAAAACAATGGGGTATGGGCAACTCCCTCACGACCGACCTGGTTTACAAGGTTAATGGTGTTGAAACCGAGCGGGCGCGTATTGAAGGCGACGGTTCGGGTTGGAACTTTGGCATTTCGCTACGCTATGTGTTCCATATCGGTTATGATTTCTCCAATTTGAATCACGGCGGCAAAATTTAGAAGATGACCGAATGACCAGCTGGTCTGCTCGCTAAACGTCACGCTGAGCGAAGTCGAAGCGCGGTGCAGTACCGCGGGCGTTCGACTCCGCTCTGGCTGACATTTAAGCATATTTCGAAACCTTGATCTTCCTGTTGAAAAACCCGTAAATAATCGGGAATACCAGCAGCGTGAGTACCGTAGCGGTAATCAATCCACCGATCACTACAATAGCAAGCGGTTTCTGGGTTTCGGAACCAATGCCGGTGGAAACCGCAGCCGGCAATAAGCCGATAGCCGCCATCAATGCCGTCATGATTACCGGCCTGATACGCGATTTCACTCCTTCCCTGATCGCCTCGTCCAGTGTCATTCGTGCGGCGAGGTTTTTATTGAATACTGAAATCAATATCACCCCGTTCTGCACGCAGAGCCCGAAAAGGGCTATAAAGCCTACACCCGCGGAAATACCGAAGTTCATATGCGTGACGTGCAGCGCGAGGATTCCGCCGATCAGCGCAAATGGAACGTTGATCAGCACCAACCCGGCATCTTTGGCATTACTGAACATGATGAAGAGCAGAATGAATATCCCCACGAGGCTGATCGGTACTACCTGGCCCAACCGCGCCGTGGCGCGTACCTGGTTTTCGAATTCGCCCGACCAGCTTACCAGGTAACCTTTCGGCAGCGAAGAAAGCAAAGGTTTTACCTTCGATTGCGCCTCGGCGATGGTGCTACCCAGGTCGCGTTCGCGAACGGAGAATTTCACGCCGATGAAGCGCTTGTTGTTGTCGCGGTACACGAATGCGGGCCCGGTAACGGTACGGATCGTGGAGATTTCTTTCAACGGAATTTTGCCTCCTGTAAGCGTCGGTACCATTAACTGCTGAATATCATCGACCGTGCGGCGGTATTGCTGCTCATAACGGAGGCGGATGTCGAATTTCCGTTCGCCCTCGTAGAGGATGGATGCGGTTTTACCTCCGATCGCCATTTCAATCACGGCCTGTGCATCAGCGATACTTACACCGTATTGCGCCATCTTGTGGTCGTGCAGGATCACACTGATTTCCGGTTGGCCGATGTTCCGCAAAATACCTACGTCTTTGATACCCGGCACGTTTTTGATCGCTTCCAGTACCTGGTTGGCCTTGTTGTTCAGTGTTTCGAGGTCGTCGCCATATATTTTCACCGCATTACTCGCATTCATACCGGCCACGGCCTCGGCCACGTTGTCGATGATCGGCTGCGAATAGTTGTAGTTAATACCCTGGAACTGTTTCAGCTTCGCATCCATCTCCTCAATCAGGTCGTCCTGGCTGATCTTGCGTTTCCATTCTTCTTTCGGCTTCAAATTCACCTGCATTTGCACATAATAGAAGCCCGACGGGTCGGTACCGTCGTTGGAACGGCCGGTTTGGGATAATACACCATTTACTTCCGGAAATTCATTCAGTTTGGCGCGAAGCGTGGTTACCATCTTCACCGTTTCGGCGAGCGAGCTGCTCATCGGCATTTTGGCTTCCACCCACAATGCACCTTCATTCAGCGTCGGAAGAAACTCGGTACCCAGGAATTTGGCCGAGAATAGCGTAATACCCAGGAAAGCGGTCGCGAGTACGACGCTGAGTTTTTTGCGGGCATAGCACCATTCAAAGCCCCGGATCACGATGTTATCGAAGAAGCGGACGACGGGATTACTCTTTTCCCGCACATTCTTTTTCAGCAAAATAGAGCAGAGCACCGGCACCAATGTGAGGGTGTACAACAATGCACCCAGCAATGCAAAACCCAGTGTGTAGGCAAGCGGTGTAAACATTTTACCCTCCACTTTCTGGAAACTGAAAATGGGTATCAATGCGGTGATGATGATGAGTTTGGAAAAGAAAATAGCCTTGCCTAACTCGCCGCCGGTGCGTTTGATCAGTCCGAGTTTGGATAGCTTGTTGAACCGGTCCATGCCGTTCCGGTGGGCCAAATGATCGAGGGCGACGAATATCCCTTCCACCATCACCACAGCACCGTCGATGATGATCCCGAAGTCGATCGCACCCATCGAGAGCAGGTTAGCGGACATGCCCTTCAATTTCAAACACATAAATGCGAAGAGCAGCGCCAACGGGATGATGATGGACACAATGACGGTCGTGCGCCAGTCGGCCATGAAAATGAACACGATTACGGTTACCAGCACGATCCCTTCCACAAGATTGTGTTTCACCGTATGGGCGCAGAACTCGATCAGGTTGTCGCGATCATAAAATGTGACCATTTTGACGTCGGGTGGAAGAATTTTGGTATTCAACTCCTCAATTTTATCCTTTACCCGCGCCAGTACTTCACTAGGATTTTCACCTTTCCGTTGCACTACAATCCCTTCCACGACGTCGTCATTGCCGTCGAGTCCCACCTGTCCCACGCGCGGCATATCCGACTCGCGTACGTCCGCGACGTCTTTCACCAATACGGGGTTGTCTTTGATATACTCGACAATGATATTCTGAATGTCGGGGATGGAGTTCAGCAACCCGATCCCGCGTACCACATACGCCTGTCCGTTCTTCTCGATCACGTCGCCGCCGACGTTGATATTGCTTTTGGTAACGGCCTGGTATACTTCCAGCGGGGTAATGTTGTATTTCACGAGTTTGGTAGGGTTCACCTGTACCTCGTAAATCTTGTCGCGGCCACCGAATGCCACCACGTCGGCCACGCCCGGTACACTGCGAAGCTGGCGGTCGATCACCCATTTGTGAAGGGTAAGCAGCTCGCGGCTGTCGCGGTCTTTGCTTTGTAATGTAAACCTGAAAATCTCGCCGGTAGGGCCGTAAGGCGGCTGCACGTCTGGCTCGACGCCGTCGGGCAGTGAAACGGTCCGGAGCTGGTTGTTAACCTGCTGCCGCGCAAAAAAGTCCTCGACGCCGTCGTCGAAAATGATCTTGACAATACTCAACCCGAACATGGTCGTGCTGCGTACGTTGGTTTTTTGCTGCACGGAGTTCATCGCGACCTCAATGGGCACAGTTACGAAACGCTCTATTTCCTCCGCGCTACGCCCGTTCCATTGCGTTACGATGATGATCTGCGTGTTGGTCACATCGGGAAATGCTTCCAACGGGGTGTTCTGGTAGCTGACAATGCCCGAGATGATCAGCAGGCCTGTCATGAAGAATATGAAGAACCGGTTCTTGAGCGAAAAGCCCACGATGCCTCGGATGAATTTGTTCATTGGTATCTAATGATTGAATGACTGAATGATTGAATGACCGAATATCTTCTTCTTGAATGAGCGAGATCGGAGTGGCTGAATGAGTACTTAGGCATAAGCAACATTCAGTCATTCAATCATTCGGTCATTCAAAATTGATATCAATCATTCAACGCATCATAAACCAGCAATTGATTCTTCGAAATGATCGTTTCGCCTGGTTTGAGGCCGTCGCGGACGTAGGTGGTGTTTGCCAGAGAGCGGTATACTTCCACGGGGCGCGTTTCGATTTTGGTACGGCTGTGATAAACCATCACCCAGTTTTTGCTCCGGTCGAAAATGACCGCTTGGGACGGGATCGCCTGCATTTGCTCGCCTTCCTCGAAATTGAGGGTAACGGTTGCGTGCATTTCAGGTTTAAGTTTGAAACCTACATTCTGCAATTGAATTCGGATTTTCATCGCCTTGGTGTCGGGGTCGAGGACATTATAGATTTTATCGACCTTTCCTTTGAAAACCTCATCCGAAAAGCTGATCGTGCGTACTTCCGCTGGCATACCCAGCTTCACGCGCGGGATGTCGCTCTCATTCACATTGGCCATTACCCACACATCGGCGATCTGACCCACGGTGAACAGGCTTTCGGAGTTATCCGAGCGCAGCTGCATACCGCGGTTCACATTTTTGTCGATGATGAAGCCGTTAATGGGCGATTTTACGGTGTAGTTGGTGGATTTACCTAAACCATAAATAGAAAAGACCTCTTTCACACGGTTCAGCTCTGCCTGTGCTTTATCCACAATCTGACGAGCTGAAATCACATCCCGCTCGGGTACAAGCTTGCTTTCGAACAAATCCTCGGTCGACGACAGGTTTTTCTGTGCAATGAGCAGGTCGGACTGTGCCTGGATCATCTGCCGCTCGAAATCAGCTACCTCACCGGAACGGATGGTCGCCAGTTTCTGGCCTTTGCGGACATTGTCGCCGAGTTCCACATCCACTTCGTCTACGTTACCACCTACCAGCGGGTATACTTTAATGACCTGATTTTCGTCGGGAACGACCTTACCCACCAGCGTGAGCTCGTTCCGGACCGGTTCCGTCCGCACAGTATCGATTTTAATGCGGCTCATCATGGTATCCGAAAGCATGAACGCCTTCGATTCGTCATTTTCGGCTTTCTTTTGTTCGCAGGAGGTCAGCCATACGCCAACAGCGGCGAGCACGACAACATACAGTGAATTTTTCATTGGGGAATGCATTAATGGCAATGCCGTGAATAAGTTGTGTTCAGTTTGAATGGTTAGTTGAATAGCTCTTCACCGACGACGTAGTTGAGCTCCTCGTATACTTTGATGCGGTCGGCCTGGAGGCGGTTATATTCCTTGATGCTCTCGTTATAGGTCTCGATGAAGTCGATGAATTCCAGCAGGGAGATGTTCCGTTTCTGGAAGTTGTCGTAAATGCCGTTGCTCAGGAGTTGGAATTGGTCAGTGAACTGCCCTTCGACACTCTGGAAAGCCTTGTCGGCAATGCCGACCTTCTGCACGGCGGCGTCGACTTCGTTGCTCACGGCATTCTGCTTTGCGTTCTCGGCTGTTTTATAGTAGCTGATGCTGCTTTTGGCCGCGCGGATGTTACCCTGGTTCCTGTTGAAAAAGGGCAATGCAATGGAGGCATTCACACCGAAGTAGTTGCTCACGTAGTTGCTCGACTGGTCGTAAATCGCGCCTACCTGCACATCCGGTTTGGCCAATGCCTTTTGTAAGGTGTAATTGAGCTCGGCTTGTTTTGTCTCCGATTGCGCTACTTTCAAATCCGCCCGGCTTTGCAATGCCTTTTCCTTCAACGTGGCGATGTTATAGCGGTCGAGGTGATAGCGCTGGATTTCTGTGCTATCAACGAGCGATTTAACAGGATTCTCTGTGCTCAGCAGCGTGCGGAGGATGCGCTGATTCTCCTGTAATTCAAAAAGAAGATTAGCCCGCTCGTTGGTCAGCTCGAAAAGGAGTGCTTTCAGGCGGACCACCTCTTTGAGCGAGATATTCTTCCGGTTATACTCTTTGTCGAATGCATTGACGGTCGTTCTGAGCGTGCCGATCTGGTTATCGTAGAGTGTGATGGTTTGTTCTAGATAATACGATTCGAAGAAGATCTGACGCAGCTCGAATTTTAGGGTGCGGATAAGGTTGTAGAATTGAAATTCGGTTTTGCGCGTCGATTCTACATCCAATGCGACCTGCTTGTTGCGCTTGCCCGCGCGCGTAATGAGTTGCTGGATCGTGAATGCTTTCTGGCCGTTCTTGCCCACGTCGAGCGCTCCGCGCGAGGGGTTATAGGCGCTGATTTCGACCCCGAAAGTGGGGTTGTTCCAAAGTTTATCCTGTATCTCGACCGACTTCGCAATATCTATCTGGTACTTTTCGGCCAGGATTTCAAGGTTGTTTTGCAAAAACAGGCTATCGGCCTGCCGGATCGAGAGCCGCAGCGTGTCCTGCGCGTGTAAAGCGGTTGTTAGGAGTACAAAGAGCCCGGTGAGGTAGGTTCGCATAATTTCCGTGTTAGAATGTGCGATATTCCGACACCGGTATTACACCAGCCTTAAAAAAACATTAGAAAAAAATTAGAATGCCCCCCGGGGCCGGGCACGGCGGGTCAGATGTGGTGCAGCTGGACTTGAAACTCGCTGCCTTTGCCGATCTCGCTGGTTACGGCGATAGTGCCGTGGTGCAGCTCCACGATCCGCTGGCATATGGAAAGGCCTATCCCGAACCCGGGAAGCTCGGTAGCGTTGGATGACCTGAAAAACGGGTTGAAAATATGCGGGAGGTCGTCTTCGCTGATCCCTATGCCGTGGTCGCGGACCTTAACGACGCACAATTTGTCGTCGGAGGAGATCAGTATCTGTGCACTATGATCGGACGAGTATTTGCAGGCATTATCGAGCAAATTGGTGAATACCCTTTTGAGCAATTCCTCGTTGCCTTCTATGACGGTTTGATTCTCATTCTCGGGAATTGTTTCATAATCGATCACGACGTTGTAATCCGGGTGAGAAGAGAGCAATTCTTCTTTGGCCAGAAACGCAAGGTCCTCAATGTGGACGTGTGCCATTTTCATGTTGCCCATGTTCTCGTACGAGCGGGCGAGGAAAAGCAGGTTGTTGGTAATGCTGATAAGCCGTTCGGTATCCGAAAACAGGTTCGCAAAAACCTCTTCAATTTCGGGGTTGTTCTTATTGAAACGCTGCCCGAGCTGGATTTCGGATTTGAGCGCCGCCAGGGGCGTGCGGAGCTCGTGGGAAGCGTGCGAAACAAAGCTTTTTTGCTGTTCAAATGCCTTGTTGAGCCGGTAAAGAACGGTGTTGAAGTTGATCGCTAACTGCGCGATTTCGTCCTTTCGGTTACCTTCGTCGAGCTTTTGGGACAAATTCTGGGCCGTAATGAGTGAGACTTGCGCGTTGATGGCGCTAATGGGTTTTAAGGCATTGCCGGCAAAGTAAATCCCCAATCCGACCGTCACCGCGATCCCTGCCAGCAATCCCCAGCCCAGCGTACTTCTTAAATTTTGCAGCTTGCTATGTCCGAAAGTGTCATAAGCAGACGCCAGTACCACCAGTGGGTCATCGCCTTCCTGATAAAGCAGGCCAATCACCTCGTTTTCGCCCTGGTGAAACTCCATATATTGCTTTTCACGTACTTCATTGAGCAGTGAAGTGTGGTAAGTCAGCAGCTTGTCGTCGACGCTGGAATAAATCAGCTCGTTGGCCGGGTCAAAGATGAGTACCTTCTCATCGAGCATTTCTGAAAGCGTGTTCTGGTCGATGGATTTGAGCAGGTCTTTATCAATCCCTTTCACTTTCACGAGCAGCCGGCAGGTCGTGCGTGCGCGGCTGCGCAGGCGATCGTAAAATTCCTCCTGACGGTAATGCTCCGAGACACTGTAAATGGCAATGGAAAACAACAGCAGCACCCCCGCTACCAGGAGCGTGAATTGGAGGGCGATACGGTCTTTGATCTTCATGGGAGGTTTATTCTTCTTTCATGATGTAACCCATTCCTGGTCGTGTGTGGATAAGCTTGGTAGGGAAGTCCCTATCGACTTTCTTACGTAAATAATTGATATACACCTCCACCACATTGGTGCCGGGGTCGAAATTGAGATGCCAGACATGCTCGGCCAGGTCCATTTTGGAAACTACCCGCCCGCGATGCAGCAGGAAATATTCCAGCAATGCAAATTCTTTGGCCGTGAGGTCGATAATGTTGCCCGCGCGTTTCACTTGTTTGGTGCCGAGATTCATCTCGAGATCGGCAATGCGCAGGATTTTGTCGGAGGTTTCGGGGTTCAAAAGATCCGAAATGCGTAATGCGGCATTCACCCGGGCAAGTAATTCCCTGAAATCAAATGGCTTGACAATATAATCGTCCGCACCGCTATTCAACCCTTCCACCTTATCCTCGATTTCCCCGAATGCCGTCAGCATGATAATAGGCAGCGACGGTTTATAAATCCTGATCTGCTGGCAAACGTCGTAGCCCTTCATACCCGGCAGGTTGACATCCAGCAATACCAGGTCAAATTTCTTTTCAAGGGCTATTTGCTTGCCCGTAATGCCGTCATAGGCGATCTCCGCCTCGAAATTTTCGGCGGCCAGTCCGCGGAAAATGTTCTGCGCGATCCTGCGGTCATCCTCAACGATCAGGATTTTTTTCATGTGTTTCCAAAGATGGGAGAGGTCAAGTTACGAAAGTGCTGAAAATTGCCAAAAGCAACCGGCAGATAATCCGTGGTGGGAAAATATGTCAGGAAACTGCTTTCTCCACAATTTCCTTCACCTCTGGTTCAGCGGGCGTCTGGAAAACGATGCCGTGATCGAGGGAATGCATGATCGCCTTGTTGCTATGGGCGAAATAGCAGATATCGATACCCAGGTCCTGGATGTTTTTCAGCAATGCCGTGGTGTGGGGCTTGCTTCGCTTGCGCGTTTGCCGCATGTACACCGCGCGGATGCTTTGTGGGAACGTCCGGCAAATCTCCTCGTAAATCTCCGGATCTTTCTGGGAATCGTCACCGAGCAGGATGAATTGCAGTTCGGGGTAAAAAGTGATGATGTTGTGGATTTTCCGCAACTTATGCTCATGTGAGCCACTGCCCGTCATCACAAAGTCGTCCAGCCCCGATTTGATTTTTTTCAATTTTAAAACAGCCTTGGGCAACCCGTTCAGTTCCGCGAACCGGACGATCATATCATACAGATTCCACTCGCTGCTCGACACATAAAAGAAGATGTTGCTATTCTTGTGCGGGTGCGTGCGGCTCGCGAACGAAAGCAGTTGATAATGCTTCACCACGTCGTCGAAAGGCTTTCGGGCTTGCACGTTTCTGGAAAGTAAAACAAATAACTTCTTGAACGAACGGCGACTATGGGAAATGAGGAATGTGTCGTCGATGTCGGAAATTAGCCCGTAAGAGCTTTTGTAAGGCATGAAAAATTCTTCAGAGCTTTCGGCGTGGTATTTCTTGCCGTTGATTTCGTCGTCTAATGTCACGCGGTAAGTGTGCCATCCACCCGGCATTTCGGCGTCGAGCGGCACCTGAAAGCGGAAATAGCCGTCGGCTTCGGCGGTCGTTTCAAAGGTTTTATCCCCCAAATGCAGGATAATCTTCAGAAACGGAATGGTTTTAATGGAGAAGAGCTCGATGATGGTTTTGGCATAGCGAAATCCTCGTCTGGTATATTTCCGGTCACCGGAAGGGTATTTTTTCACCACATGGCCAAACACACAGAGTTCCTTTTTGTTGGCGTAGCCACGGTATAGTTTTAAGTCACAACGTTTCATAACTATCTTTATCCTCTACGACATCAGGTCCCTAATTTATCGAATATGTCTTCACAACCGAAAGTTTTGCTTGTAGTAAATCCTATTTCCGGGGATGTGAACAAGGATGTAATTTTTGAAAGGGTTATTGAAAAATCAGAAGCCGAGGGCTGCGACCTGCGTATTTACAACACTACGGGCGACGATGATCAGCAGACCATCAGAGAAATGGTGGAAAATATCAGGCCGGAGCGCGTATTGGTGGCGGGAGGAGATGGTACCATTTCCATGGTTGCCCAGGCGTTACACGGTACCGATGCCATACTTTGCATTATTCCGGCGGGCTCGGCGAATGGCCTCTCTGCCGATTTCGGTTTGACTGGCTCTATTGATCAGGCGCTGGAAGTCGCATTCGAAGGAGAGGTATCCGCGATCGATGCGGTGGAAATCAATGGAGAAATCAGCCTGCATTTGGCAGATATTGGTTTGAATGCATTGCTGGTCAAAAACTATGAAGACAGTGATACGCGGGGCAAGCTGGGTTATGCCCGCGAAATGCTGCGGACATTGAGCGAGCACGAAAACTTCGATGTAAGGATTACGGCCGGCGATGAAATTCTCGAAACCGAGGCGCTGATCGTAATCATTGCTAATGCGAAAAAATATGGTACAGGTGTGAGTATCAATCCGATAGGGGATATGTGCGACGGCTTTTTTGAGCTGGTGATCGCGAAGAAGCTGGATTTTATCGAAACAGCCAAAATATTAGCCGGCAGCACGGATTTCAATCCCGAAATCATGAAAGTAATTTCCGTGGAAAAGGCGAAGATTGAATGTGTGCAGAAAGCGGCACATTTCCAGATTGACGGGGAATACAAGGGGCTTGTGGAGGTGCTGGAGGCGGTGATATTGAAGAGGTATGTAAAAGTGGCGATTCCGGTGGGGCTGCGGGAGGAGGTGTGACGCCGATTTTAACGGCTAATGGTAAAGTTGAATAACCGTATCTCGCCTCAAAATGCGCTCCGGAGAGGCTCCCTGTTTACAGCAACGATCGCATTACCGACGTTTTGGCCCCAGCGGGGCCTCCTGTTCTCGCGACGCCACGGAATCATACAGGACACCCCGCTGGGGTGGGAATTTTTGCGGTAGCATGTTTTGCTAGAAACAGGATGGCCCTCCGGGCCAAATAGGATCGTATTGTAACAGTATTCTCTTGAATTGCTGTGCTTTTGTGACCAAACTGCTATTCCCTTATGAAAATCGCATATAACATTCTTTTAGGCATACTTGGCCTCACTTCCACCTCCTATGCCCAGCAGCCTGAACTCTGCCAGGGCGCTTATTTCACCGAAGAGCAAGGCAAAGCATTTCTCGAAAAACGTATCCCCACTTCCAGGGTAGAATGGGAAGCGCGCGCCGCGCAGATCCGCCAGCAGATCCGTAATGGTATGGACTTGCAGACATTACCCGAAAAGCCGGCTTCCAAACCGATTATTCATTCAAAAAAGGTAATGGATGGCTATACCATCGAAAATGTGGCCTTCGAAAGCATGCCTGGTATTTATGTGACGGGCAATTTGTACCGGCCGATAAAACAGCAGAAGTCCTACGCAGCCGTCCTCGCGCCGCATGGGCATGGCGAGAACCCGCACGGGCGCTTCCGCGAGCAGACGCAAAAGCGCTGCGCGACGCTCGCACGTATGGGCGCGATCGTGTTCGTGTGGGACATGGTGGGACAGGGCGACGCCAAACAATGTGAGCATAAAATGGCCAAAGCATTGAAATTGCAGACAATCAATAGCATTCGCTCGCTCGACTTCCTGCTATCCCTTCCCGGCGTCGACCCGAACCGCGTGGCATGTACTGGCGAATCGGGTGGGGGAACGCAGACATTTCTGCTTGCGGCATTGGATAACCGCGTGAAAGTATCGGTGCCAGTGGTGATGGTTTCGGCTTATTTTTTTGGTGGCTGCGTGTGTGAAAGTGGCTTGCCGATCCATAAAAAAGGGGATTACCAGACAAACAACGTGGAAATAGTCGCATTGACCGCCCCGCGCCCGATGATCATGATCTCCGACGGGGGCGACTGGACCAAGAATACGCCGGAAGTAGAATATCCTTTCATGCAAAAGATTTATGCGCTTTACAACAAAAAGGATAACCTGGAAGCCGTGCATTTGGCCAACGAAAAGCACGATTACGGTCCGTCGAAGCGGAAAGCGATGTACGCGTTCATGGCCAAACATCTGAAACTGGACCTGAAAGCAGTGACCAATAAGGACGGTCAAATCGACGAAGAACCAGCCAAAGTGCTCGAACAAAAAGACCTGGCAGTATTTGATGCTGCCCATCCGCGCCCGGCGAATGCGGTAATGGGTGACGAAGCCGTGCTTAAACTTCTGTAAGCATGATCTTCGTCATTGTACTGGCCGCCATCGCATTTATTGTTCTCAGTTCCACCGTTTTGAAAATGCACCCGCTGGTCGGGCTGCTGCTGGCGGCACTTGGCGTAGGCGTTTTTGCCGGCTTGCCAATTGATAAACTGGCTGAAACCATAGGAAAAGGTTTTGGGGAACTGATGTCGAAAATAGGGCTGATGGTGATCCTCGGCTGTGTGATAGGCGCTATTCTGGACAAATCCGGTGCTGCGATTAAGGTTGCGGGTGTGATACTGAAACTTTTTGGCGAGAAGCGGCCTGCATTTGCGATGTCCGTGATCGGCGGCATTGTCGGTATTCCCGTATTCTGCGATTCGGGGTTCATTATTTTACATAAACTCAATCAGATCGTTGCAAAAAGAACTGGTAAACCGCTTGCTACCATAGCCTTGTCGCTTTCGGGAGGATTATTTGCGACACACACACTAGTGCCGCCAACTCCCGGGCCATTGTCTGCCGCCGGTAACCTGGGTATCCCGGATTCTATCGGTTTGGTAATCCTTGTCGGCCTCGTTGTTTCCATACCTAGTCTTTTCCTGTCAACCTGGTTTGCCGGGAAATATGCCAAGAATGTGAAATTGATCGACGACGCAGCCGTGGAAGAGCCGAAAATGATTGAAGAGCACTTGCTACCGCCCGCCTGGAAGGCATTTATGCCCATTGTGCTGCCCATTCTGCTCATTACCCTGGCGTCGTTCGCCAAAATTCTGCATTTCCCGGAGGAATCGACGCGTTGGCTGAGTTTCCTCGGCAGTCCGCTGGTGTCGTTCTTGCTCGCGATCTTTTTCAGTTATTCACTTTTCCCTGAAAATGCTTCGCAGCGCATGATGGCCTGTTTCAAAAGCGGGATCGAACATTGCGGTACCACACTCGTGCTCGTAGGTGCGGGAGGTGCATTCGGCGCGATTTTGAAGGAAACTTCCCTAAAAGAAATGGTCAGCGAATGGCTGCTGCACAATGAGATGTCGGGAGGTTATCTGTTGGTGATCGCCTTTCTGATTGCGATATTTTTCAAAACCGCACAGGGTTCAACTACTTCCGCGATGGTACTCACCACGAGCATTCTGGCGCCACTACTGGCATCGCTCGGTTTTGTAACGCCCGTTCAAATAACGCTGGTCGTGATGGCCGTAGGAAGCGGCGCAATGATCGTCTCGCACACGAACGACGCCTGGTTCTGGGTCGTGTCGCAATTCTCCGGCATTTCAGCGAAGGATACCTATCGCACGCACACCATTCTCACAGGCTTGCAGGGCGTTGCAAGTTTTGCGGCGACGATGGTTTTGTACTTTATTATCGGATAGGACACGGGAGGCAGGAGGTTAGGTATTGTCGGGCATGGTCGGATGTTGCTTTCTTGCGGTGCGCTGCACCTGGGCGTTGGGGTTAATGATTGGCGTCTACAATTATTACGGTGCGCTGCACCTGGGCGTTGGGGTTAATGATTGGCGTCTACAATTATTGCGGTGCTCTGCACCTGGGCGTTGGGGTTAATGATTGGCGTCTACAATTATTGCGGTGCGCTGTACCTGTGCCTCGGGGTTAATGATTGGCGTCTACAATTATTACGGTGCTCTGCACCTGGGCGTTGGGGTTAATGATTGGCGTCTACAATTATTGCGGTGCTCTGCACCTGGGCCTCGGGGTTAATGATTGCCGTCTGTTATTGTACAAATATTGTGGCGCGCAGTACCTTCATGCATGACGAAAAGGTGCAGAGCACCATAATATTTGTAGAAATGGGATGATTGTTGGTTTTTTGGAGAAGTTGCAGGCACACCGTGAGAATGGTAACCAAAAAATATGTGCGAAGACATTTAAAGCAAATGTCCCCTGAGCACAATGGCGCCAGGGGACATAAACATTTGCACTTATCAGCCGAAGCTCTGTTTCTTAAACGCCCAGCTCAGCCAGCACCTCAGAAACCTTTGCAGCAGCTTCTTTGAATTCGATCGCTGAATATACTTTCAGGCCGGATTCGTTGATGATGCGTGCGCCTTCTTCTGCATTGGTTCCTTGCAGACGAACGATGATAGGTACAGGAATTTCGCCGATAGCTTTATAAGCTTCTACCACGCCCGCAGCAACACGGTCGCAACGAACGATACCACCGAAGATGTTGATCAGGATCGCTTTTACGTTCGGGTCTTTGAGGATGATACGGAAACCGGCTTCTACCGTGCGTGCATTCGCGCCACCGCCTACGTCGAGGAAGTTGGCGGGCTCACCGCCCGAAAGCTTGATCAAGTCCATGGTAGCCATCGCCAGACCGGCTCCGTTTACCATACAACCTACGTTTCCGTCCAGTTTTACGTAGTTCAGGTTGTTGGCGCCTGCTTCTACCTCCAAAGGATCTTCTTCGTTGGTGTCGCGCATTTCAGCCAGTTCAGGGTGACGGTACAATGCATTGTCGTCGAGGTCAACCTTGGCATCTACGGCGAGGATTTTGTTGTCAGATGTTTTCAAAACCGGGTTGATTTCGAACATCGACGAGTCGCTTTCCGCGTAAGCTCTGTATAGTGCAGAAATGAATTTCACCATTTCCTTGAACGCGTCACCTTCCAGACCCAGCGCGAATGCCACTTTACGTGCCTGGAACGGCTGCAATCCAACCTTAGGATCGATCCATTCTTTGATGATTTTCTCAGGAGTATGCTCTGCTACTTCTTCAA
Organism: Dyadobacter sp.; assembly: GCF_017744695.1. Classification (GTDB taxonomy): domain Bacteria; phylum Bacteroidota; class Bacteroidia; order Cytophagales; family Spirosomataceae; genus Dyadobacter. The sequence goes on along the minus strand of NZ_JAGIAS010000001.1, from coordinate 1,548,693 downwards.
TGTCCATACCGCCTTCGGTGCTGGCCATGATCACGTTGCAGTTTCTGCCACGATCCAACAGGATCGACAGGTAATATTCTTTCGGCTCGGTTGGGCCTGGATAGTATACGTCTTCTGCAATCAGGACTTTGTTTACTCGCTTGCCTTCTGCACCGGTTTGGTGCGTTACCAATACTTTGCCCAGGATGTTGTTGGAGATGGTCCTGACATCTTCAACCGACTTAGCCAACGCCACACCGCGCTGCTCGCTGCCGACGATACGGCCTTTACCGCGACCGCCTGCGTGGATTTGGGATTTTACAACATACCACTTGGTGCCTGTCTGCTGGCTGAGCTCACGTGCAACTTCTACCGCCTTATCCGGAGTGTCGGCTACGAGGCCTTCCTGAATACGCACACCGTATTTTTTAAGAACGCTTTTGCCTTGATATTCGTGAATATTCATGAGTATAAAAGTAAATTGGTATTTTCACGGCAAATTAAGGAATTAATCAAAACGGGCGAGTTTTCGACGCAATTATCTTTTCAATATGGAGCTACTTCGGGCGAGCGGGATCAGGCGTACTTATGGGTCATTGCAGGTTTTGAAAGGCATAGATCTGGAAGTTAAAAAGGGGGAAGTAGTGGCAATTGTAGGACCATCGGGAGCGGGGAAGAGCACCTTTCTGCACATCCTCGGAACACTCGACCGACCGGAGCAGGGAGAGGTGTTCATCGAAGGTGAAAATGTCTTCAAACAAAAGGATAAAGAGCTCGCGCGCTTCCGAAATGAGAAGATCGGTTTCATTTTCCAGTTCCATAACCTGCTCGCAGAATTCACCGCATTGGAAAATGTATGTATGCCGGGTTATATCAATGGAAATGTGAATGAAAAGGATATTCAAAAGCGTGCGAAAGAATTGCTCGAACTGCTCGGACTAGGCGGGCGAATGGACCATTTGCCTTCACAACTCTCCGGTGGCGAACAGCAACGCGTCGCCGTCGCCCGTGCATTGTTGAATCGGCCCGCCATCGTACTAGCCGACGAACCGAGCGGTAACCTTGATTCACATAATGCATTGGATTTGCATCAGTTATTCTTCAAGTTGCGTGATGAGACGGGGCAGACGTTCGTGATCGTGACGCACAATGAAGAGTTGGCAGAAATGGCTGACCGGAGGTTGGTGATGCAGGATGGGTTAATGGTCCAGCATTCTGTTTAGGAGGGCACTCTGTGGCCGCGTTGACCAAAATCAAACATCCTATCTCTACTAACAGAGGGCCGCTGTGCGGCCATATAAAAAACGGGTTGCCAGTTTCCTGACAACCCGTTTTTTATATGTTCCGAAGAAACGGAGGCTGATTACATCATGCCGCCCATTCCGCCGCCGTGGCTGTGGCCACCTGCCGCAGGAGCTTCTTCTGGTTCGTCAGCGATCACGCATTCTGTTGTCAACAACAGACCAGCGATAGATGCTGCGTTTTCAAGAGCCAGACGAGATACTTTCTTAGGATCGATGATACCAGCTTCCAAAAGGTCTTGGTAAGTGTTGTCTTTCGCGTTGTAACCGAAAGCACCTGAACCATCTTTCACTTTGTTGATCACTACCGAAGGCTCGCCACCAGCGTTAGACACGATCGTACGCAATGGAGCTTCCAAAGCAGCACGGATGATGTTGATACCGGTTGTTTCGTCTTCGTTAGAGCCTTTCAGGCCGTCGAGAGAAGCAGTAGCACGGATGAACGCTACGCCACCACCTGCAACGATACCTTCTTCAACCGCAGCACGGGTTGCGTGAAGGGCGTCATCAACGCGGTCTTTTTTCTCTTTCATTTCAACCTCAGTAGCAGCACCGATGTAAAGGATAGCTACACCGCCTGACAGTTTCGCCAGACGCTCCTGCAATTTTTCGCGATCGTAGTCAGATGTAGTGTTTTCGATCTGCGCTTTGATCTGGTTAACACGAGCCTGAATGTCTTCAGATGCACCGCTACCATTTACCAAAGTAGTATTGTCTTTGTCGATAATCGCTTTTTCGCAAGTACCGAGGTAGTCCAAAGTAGCGTTTTCCAGTTTGAAACCACGCTCTTCGCTGATAACGGTACCGCCAGTGATGATAGCGATATCTTCCAGCATTGCTTTACGACGGTCACCGAAACCAGGAGCTTTAACAGCCGCTACTTTCAATGCACCGCGGATTTTGTTTACTACCAAGGTAGCCAATGCTTCTCCGTCAACATCTTCTGCAAGGATCAGCAAGGGACGGCCGGTTTGTGCAACTGCTTCCAACACAGGAAGAAGCTCTTTCATAGAAGAAACTTTCTTCTCAGAGATCAGGATGAATGGGCGCTCGAGTTCAGCTTCCATTTTCTCGGTGTTGGTTACGAAGTATGGAGACAGGTAACCACGGTCGAACTGCATACCTTCCACAGTTTTAACTTCTGTTTCAGTTCCGCGCGCTTCTTCCACGGTGATAACACCTTCTTTACCTACTTTTTCCATCGCTTCGGCGATCATGTTACCGATCTCCTCGTCGTGGTTGGCAGAGATAGTTGCAACCTGAGCGATTTCTTTGGAAGTAGAGATGTTTTTCTTTTGGCCTTCCAGGTCTTTCACGATGGTAGAGACAGCCTTGTCGATACCACGTTTCAGGTCCATCGGGTTAGCGCCAGCCGCTACGTTTTTCACACCGATCGAGTAGATCGCCTGTGCCAAAACGGTAGCAGTAGTAGTACCATCACCTGCTGAATCAGCAGTTTTGGACGCTACTTCTTTCACCAGCTGAGCTCCCATGTTTTCGATAGGATCTTTCAGGTCGATTTCTTTGGCAACAGTAACGCCATCCTTTGTGATGCTTGGAGAACCGAATTTCTTGTCGATTACAACGTTACGACCACGTGGGCCCAATGTAACCTTAACGGCGTCAGCCAGGGTGTCCACACCGCGCTTTACTTTATCGCGTGCTTCTGTGTCAAAAAATATTTTCTTAGACATAACTGATTTGAATTTGAAAAACTTTAAGAGAAACTATTGAATCTGAGTGTTTTAGATTAACCTACGATTGCGTAGATATCCGACTCGCGCATAATCAGGACGTCTTTTCCTTCGTATGCCAATTCAGTGCCTGAGTACTTACCGTACAATACGGTATCTCCAACTTTTACTGTAAGAGGCTCGTCTTTTTTACCAGGGCCTACTGCCAATACGGTTCCGCGTTGTGGCTTTTCCTTTGCAGTATCAGGGATAATGATACCAAATGCTGTTTTTTCTTCGGCTGGGGCAGGTTCGATCAGAACGCGGTCAGCTAGCGGTTGTACATTCACTTGTATTTCTGCTAAAGTTGACATAAATATTAAACGTTTATTTTAATTGTCAGTAATGATTAGACTTCCATCCCGATAGCACAATCTGTGCCAGCCGGTTTGCTCTGACATTTTTTCCTGCCAGTGTGACAAATTTGTACTCCTGCGTGGCGTTATAGTACTATAATGTCATTTGCGTGTCAGGAATGCTGAAATCTTGCTTTCAGCGATGGAATTCACTAAATTTTATCGGCACCAAATTGAAAGCCCCTATGTCAGAGCTCGATAAAAACTGGCTAACCGAAGGAATTTTTGATTTTGAATACAAAAAATATGTGCTGATGGCGTACTTCCAGCACGTTCGGGACCAGTTCACACACAACCGATTGCACCCCTGTCTGCCAGAATTGAAGCTGCACCTCGACGCCTGTGTCAGCATCCAGCATAATAAAAGTAGGATCAGGACCAGTTTACCCAAAAACCTGACAGGTATTGATGTCAAAACCTGGCAGTTGCAGTACGAAGAGACGCACCAGGACGATCCGTTCATGTCCGACCTGAATTACATTCTGGACTTTGCGATACCGCGCTTTTCGAAATCCATAGAAGAAGGATCGGAACGGTTTTCAGAAGTGGAGGAGAATGTGAAGGTTTCGCCGGTGGGTATTGTGCCGTTGCGTTTGCAGGAAGGCTACCTGCTGTTTTTGCACACATTCCAGCCACTGGTGAGCATTTTCCAGTACCAGCTTGCATTGTACAATGCATTGAAGGAGCGGTATCTGAAAACGGTTTACGTCGATACCGTGCGGATTGGCCTTGGGAACACCATTTCGCAGCTTAAAGTCGATCTTACAAAACGGAACCGCACTATGCCGAACCCGGCTACGTATGTCGTCGAATCCAGATATGACTATCCTTTGCACGAGACGCTTTTGCCGGTGGCGGAGCGGCTCATGCTGCGGGAGATCAATGTAGCTTAGTTGTGATCTTAAAATGTAAGGCATAAAAAAATCCTGCGATGTTAGTCGCAGGATTTTCTTTTAGGCAAATGCCTCCATTATTTCTTAGCAGTGTCGGCAGGCGTAGCAGCTGGTGTGGTTGTTCCCGCAGGTGTAGCTTCGCCCGCAGCCGGTGCAGCGCCCTCTTTCGCAGGTGCAGGAGCGATTTTTCCGCCTGGTACCACTGCATTCTGAGCTCTTTCTACGTTTACGCTGTTAATGCCGGCGCCGGCGTTAGAACCGCCCACCATAATATAAGAAGCCAGTGAAATGACGATCACCGCGCTCGCCAGACCCCACGTGATTTGTTCGAGAAGGTCGGTAGTCTTTTTAACACCAAACATCTGGGTAGTTCCTGCGCCGCTAAACTCGCTTGAAAGCCCTCCACCTTTTGAATTTTGGACGAGAACGACCAAAATCAACAATACTGCAACAATGGCAACCAGAATAATTAAACCCAAATACATGCTTTAATGAATTTTGAATGACTGAATTTTGAATGACTGAATGTGTGAATGAGTGAATGCGAATAATTGAATGACGAACTACACTTGACCTAATGACTTCCTGACTCCTTGACTCTTAACTTTGAACTCCTGAACTCCTGAACTCACGACGTCCGTGCGTATAATTCGCTCAATTTTTTCGCAAAGTAATTCCTTTTTTCCGGTTTTTTCAAAATCAATTTTTGATAGACGTCTATCGCCTTTTCAATTTTGCCCTGACGAATGAGGATATTGGCAAATGCTTCGGTTTCAATGCCTCCTTCCGATCCACCGGCCAACCGACTGCTGAGATCGATGCTGACAGGTTCCAGGTTGTTGTCCTGACGCGCGATGCGCGGATTCTTTTTCATGAAGCCCTGGATAATTTGCTGCTGGCGACGCTGCTCTTCTGTGCGTTGCAATTCGGCGGAAGCCTGCTGCTCGACGGTACTAATTAATATGTCGTCGCTATCGAGCGGTTCGGGTGCCAGTTGTGGTTCGAGAATGTCGTCTACGTCCACGGTAGCATCGTAACGCTCATTGTCGCTTTCTACGAGCTGCTGCAATGCCACGCGGCTGAGCGCGTAGGCGGCCGCACGAGGACGGGTTTCTTCCAGTTTTTCGGTACTGGCAAGGCTCGACGCCTTGGCCAGCATCGAGTAGGGGATCTGGCAATAGGGAAATGCCTTGATGGTGGCTTCCAGCTGCGGGATCACATCTGCCGTAATCAGGCAGGGGTTCTTCACCAGCTGATCAAATGTTTCCTTATCGATGAGCGCCATATTCCGGGTTGTGTTGAGAAATTCGGGTAGTTGAAATTGAAAGTTCGGGCAGGGCTTTTCCTACCAGTCTGCTGCCGATTTATTAAAAATCTGCTGCACAAGGTTTTCGCGGATTGTCGGCAGAAGTCGTGCTTCGTTCTGGTTAAGAGTTTGATCCTGAGGAAAATCGGCGTAGTAGGTAAAGGACTGGTCGAAGTTCTTAGTTTCGTCTTTTCCGTTCGTGTAGCGCACCTGTACGGTCACATTGAGGCGGTTAAGGCCGGCCTGGTCGTTCGCGGTAGGAGCTGCGGGCGTAACGTCATAACCCGTAATGGAACCTTCCAGTACCAGGTCGCCACCGCCGGGCTGACTTACAAGACTCGTATTTCTTTGAAAATATTCTTTCAAATCCTCGGTAAGGCGTTGCGGAAGGTCTGCCGGCCCACCTGCCGTGCCCATCGTAAAATTCAGCACGCTGAATGTCTTGATATCAGGAGAAAGGTTGGTGCCCGTAAACGAATACACCCCGCATCCCGACATGAAAACCGGGCAAATCAGTATCAGGAATGCCCAAAATATCCGGGCGTTACTATTATTCTTCAATGTCGTATTGTTTGATCTTCCTGTATAACGTGCGCTCGGAAATGCCCAATGCATTGGCGGCGTATTTTCGCTTGTTATTGTTCTTACGAAGGGCCTTGATGATCATTTCCTTTTCCTTGTCTTCCAATGAAAGCGATTCTTCCTCGGCTGTCACGTGTACCACGTCTTCAATCTCGTCCCGCTCGTCGGAATAGCGATCGAGGTCCACGGTACGTGACGGAGGGGGCGTGAGCAGGCGAGCCGGTTCGATGGTAGGCGTGGTAATGATCGGCTCCACGTTATTGAGCGAACTGAACAACTCCTGATGGTCTTTCAGGATATCGCCGCCATACTTTTCGTTTTCGAGGACGTTCCTGACGAGTTTTTTCAATTCCGTCATATCCCGCCGCATATCGAAAAGCACTTTATACAACAGCTCCCTTTCCGAAAACGAAGTGCCGTCGCCATCATTGGATCGGAGTGGTACCAATGCCTTGCGGCTGGACGGCTGCACAGGATTCAGGTAATGGTTGAGCGTCTCAATGCTGATAGGCAGCTCCTTATCCGTTTCCAGGATGGTAATCTGCTCCGCAATGTTTTTCAACTGACGGATGTTGCCTGGAAATGAATATTGAAGCAAAAGGTCACGAGCTTCGCTGTCAAGCCTTACGGGTTTGGTGCGGTACCGCTCGGAGAAATCATTGGTAAACTTCCTGAAAAGCAGCAGGATATCTTCCCCGCGGTCGCGCAACGGCGGCACGTAAATGGGGACGGTGTTCAACCGGTAGTACAAGTCTTCCCGGAACTTTCCATGATTGACCGCATCGAGCAGGTTGACATTCGTGGCCGCTACTACACGGACATTTGTCTTCAAAACCTTGGACGATCCTACACGAATATATTCCCCATTTTCCAATACGCGGAGCAACCTTGCCTGCGTGCCCAGCGGCATCTCGCCTACTTCGTCCAGGAAAATCGTTCCGCTGTTAGTTGTTTCAAAATAGCCTTTTCTCGCGTCCAATGCGCCGGTAAACGCACCTTTTTCATGCCCGAACAATTCGGAATCGATCGTTCCTTCCGGGATCGCACCGCAGTTAATGGCGATAAACGGCCCGTGCTTACGTGCGCTGAGGCTATGGATGATTTTGGAAAAAGATTCTTTTCCGCTACCGCTTTCACCGGTGATCAAAACCGTCAGGTCTGTCGCAGCGACCTGCACGGCCACATTGATCGCGTGGTTCAGGCCCGACGAGTTGCCGATGATCCCGAAGCGGTTCTTTATGGCTTGTATTTCCGATGAATCCATGAAATATCTGAGGGCTTCCGGCAAGCCGAAAACCTTAGTTAATTGTCAAAGTGGTTCTAAAAGAATAAGTCAAGGCCTTATTCCTATACCGGCTCGGGCTGCAATACGCGCCCCAGCAGGGTTGCGGCAGTGCATTCGGTGATCAGCACATTCACATACTGGCCTTTTTCAAAGTTTTCGCGGGGGAATACCACCATTTTGTTCTGGTCATTACGCCCGCAAAGATCATCTTCCGATTTTTTGGAAGGACCTTCAATGAGCACTTTCTGAACCGTTCCCAGCAGTCGCTGATTGCGTTCCAGAGAAATACCGCGCTGTACTTCGATGATTTCCGCAAGCCGTCGTTTCTTGACGTCCTCCGGAATATCGTCCTTGTATTTCTTCGCGGCCAGTGTTCCGGGACGTTCGGAATATGCGAACATATAACCGAAATCGAAATTGGCATAGGTCAGCAACGAAAGCGAATCCTGGTGCTCCTGCTCGGTTTCGGTACAGAATCCGGCGATCATATCCTGCGAAATACCGCATTCGTCACCCAGAATCCGGCGGATCGCGTCAATGCGCCCCATATACCATTCGCGGGTGTAAGTCCGGTTCATGATTTCCAGTACGCGGGTGTTGCCGCTCTGCGCAGGAAGGTGAATGTATTTGCAGATGTTGTCATACTTTTTCATGGTATACAACACTTCGTCTGTAATGTCTTTCGGGTGCGAAGTACTGAAACGGATGCGCAATTCGGGACTTACTTTGGCGACCATTTCAAGCAGGTTCGCGAAGTTTACAACCGTGTCATTGGCCACCTCAACTCCTTCATTCACCTCGGCCTTCCATTTATAGCTGTCGACATTCTGTCCGAGCAGCGTTACCTCGCGGTAACCATCGCGGAAAAGGTCTTCCGCTTCTTTGACGATCGAATACGGGTCGCGGCTGCGCTCACGCCCGCGTGTGAAAGGCACGACGCAGAAGCTGCACATATTGTCGCAACCGCGCATAATTGAAATGAAGGCGGTTACACCATTGGAATTCAGTCGGATAGGTGAAATGTCGGCATAAGTTTCTTCCCTCGAAAGGAATACGTTGACGCCTTTCTGACCGGTTTCGGCTTCGTCTACCAATCGTGGTAAATCCCGGTATGCATCCGGGCCTGTCACGATATCGACCATTTTTTCCTCTTCCAGGAACTTCGTTTTAAGGCGTTCGGCCATGCAACCCAATACGCCGATCAGCATGCCGGGTTTATTTTTCTTAATAAAATTGAGCTGTTTCAGGCGGTTCCGTACCTTTTGCTCCGCATTATCGCGGATGGCGCAGGTATTCAGGAAGATCAGATCGGCATTGTTCACGTCCGAGGTGGTTGCAAAACCGGCGTCACGCATGACAGACGCCACGATCTCACTGTCCGAGAAGTTCATCTGACAGCCGTAGCTTTCGATAAATAGTCTTTTCTTTCCTGAAAGCGGTTCGTTTTCCGAAACCCGTACTGTTTCGCAGGCTTCCTTATCCGCCTCTGTCAATATTTTTAATGAATCTGCAATTCTATGCTCCATGAGAAGGAATTCTTAAACGCACAAAGTGCAAAGATAGGAAAAATTGGAAGAAAACTGACAAACTGTCATATGTTGGTAACCGCCGGAATGCGATCAGAATGGGTAACCCACACCGAGGTTGATATTCAGTGAATTGGCCTCCGTGCGTCTGAAAAGGCGTTTAAGTTTGAGGTCATCCAGCACGAAGCGTTCCCCGCTGTCCTGCGACGGATCATATACTTTGACCCCGAAATCGAAGCGGAGAATAAAGAATGATAGGTCGTATCGAATACCAAAGCCGGTCCCGACGGCGATTTCCCGCAAAAGTTTATCAGCTTTGAATTTTTGGTCGTCGCTGGTGGCATTGCTACCCAGCCGCCACACATTTCCAGCGTCGATGAACAACGCATAGTTGATATCCCCAAAGAATTTTGCCAGAAATCCCCGCCATTCCAGATTCCCTTCCAGCAGGAATTCGCCGGGGGATTCGATCGACAAGTTATTATAGGTAACCGGTTTGGCTGAACCGGGCCCGAGCCTCCTCGGCAACCAGGCGCGGACGCTGTTGGATCCCCCCGCGAAGAAGTACTTTTCATAGGGAGGGACTTTATAATCGCCGTAGCTGTAAATGGCGCCTGTATTCACACGGGCAACAAATGCCGATTTTCTCCCGGCGGGCCAGTAGCGGCGATAATCGGCATTCCAGCGGATATATTTGTAAAATTGAAGGCTATCACCAAATGCTTTCTTGATCACCTCCTGTTGCCGGGGAAGGAAATTCAATGTCGTGCCGCCGGATTCGAGCGCAAACCGGAAATACTGCGCTTTCTTCTGAGGGCCTATCAATGAATTGGTGTTGTAAACAAAATTCGCGTTAATATCTGAAACGAAGGATGGCTTGAAGCTATAAATCAGATTGTTCCCCCGCTTTACCAGGTCGGTCAGAAGTGTATCGAATTGAGGATTTATATTCCTGGTATTCAAAATATTAAGGTCTATCAGGGAGACGTTAACCAACGTCGTTCGGGAAGGCTGCCAGGAATAATTGGTACTGATTTTCACGTTGGTACGGGTATATTCCGGGCGGTTGACGTAGTTATAACCCAAACTCAACTGTGTCCGCGGATTGCTATTCGCTACCCGTTTTTTGAACAGGTTTTGTGGTGTGAGCAATCGGGGGAACGTGAGTGAGGCGGTCAGGCCAATCTCTTCACTCTTGTAAATCTCCCGGTTTCCTACAAAGTTCGGCACGAGTTCAATACCTCCCCGAATGTTGGTTTCAAAGTTTTCCATACCATTGAACACATTCCTGATCTTGTACGATAAGTTGGCAAACGGTCCGGGCGTGCCTTGCAGCTGGATCACATTTAAGCCGACGTCGGTAGAAATCTGGTATTTGTCAAGCGGGATCGCTTTAAAATAGCTGTTAATGCCCCGCCCGGTCGAGTCGAGCGTGTAGTTGTAGTTGACAAACCGGAATTGGTCGGTCAGTGATAATTGTTGCTGCGTATCGCGCTCCCGTTTTTGGCTGTACCAGGTATGCGGACGCACCTGCATTTTGGTGTCGAGTGCTTTCCGCGAGAATTTCTTATCCGAGAACACATATTTAATGCCCTCAAACATGCTGGTATCCTTCCGGAAAATCGAATCCGGCACACCGGAAGGAGGAAGTACTTCGAAATTGACCGAATTGACCGAGTAACGTTTGTTGGCCGGCGCCGGCATGTCCACCCTTACCCGCACATCCACAGATTTGAAAAGGCTGTCGGTCGGCCGGTTGGTGATCGTGTCGTTGACGATGTAACTGACATTCTGCCGCGAAAAGCCCATGTAGCCTTCGTTCCGGAGCAGTGTTTCAATGCGTATACGTTCCTCCTCGAAGGCGTCGCCGTCGTAGCGCTTGTGGGGTAGCAATGCGGCGTTTTTCGAATCGGCCCTGATCAGGCTGTCGGCCAGCTCATTACCGATCTGATAATGGATATTGCGGATCATTGTCGCCCGGTTTTCAGTCACCAGGTAATTGACCCGGATTCTTTTAAAGATCGTATCGGGGTCAAAGGTCACTTTCGCATCGAAAAAGCCGTTGTTGTACAGGTATTTCTGCATCTTCTCGGCATTCAGCGCCACATCGGCCTGGTGGTAATATACCGGTGCTTCGCCCAATACCCGCATCCAGAAGTTGCCCTGGGTAGCTCGTATCTGCGCTTTTTCGAGCTTTTTGGCATACCGCGTGTTGATTCTTTCAAGCTTTCGGGGGGAATCTGCGTGTTCCTGGGATTCTTTCTGGTAATTTTGCGTCACCTCGATCACCCTGCGCTGTTTTTCCTCGCGGTTGTAAAACAATTCGCCAAAGCGGTAAAGGCCAACGTAAGGAAATATGGGGAAGCCAAGCAATCGCCGGTTCGGTTTTTGCGGGATTAACGCATCCAGTTCCGAATCACTGATTACGCGATTACCCTTGATAGCGGAGTTGCCGAGTAAGTAGCCTTTGGAAGTGGGTTTGGGTGCGCAGGAAAACAGTCCCGTTAGAATCAGGAAAATCAACCAGCCGTATATCGTCCTACAATTAATATTCAATGTTGTCAAAAAATCGTATCAAGTATATTAACTCGCTTAAAATCAAAAAGTACCGGCAGCTTCACGAGGCTTTTGTGATAGAAGGTGCCAAAAGTGTACTGGAATTGCTGGATTCCGACTTTAAGATTGAGTTTGTACTGGTAACACAGGAATTTCAGCAAAAATACTCAAGTATTTTAACCCGCCATAACGTAGCCTTCGAAACGGTGACCGCGCAGGAACTGGAAGGCCTGGGATCGTTCCAAACCAACGATTCGTGTCTCGCTGTGGCTAAAACGAAGGAAAATACATTCTTGTCTCCCGGGCAAGGGGAATATATGCTCATGCTCGATGACGTGCGTGACCCGGGTAACCTGGGTACGATCATTCGCGTTGCCGACTGGTACGGCATGACCAAAATCGTCTGCTCGCGCGACACGACCGATGTTTACAACCCCAAGGTGATTGCAGCCGCCAAAGGGTCATTTACGCGCGTAAAACTCTACTACACCGATTTGACCCAATATTTTGAAAAAATACAGGATCTGAAACAACCGGTCATCGGGGCATTTCTGGGAGGGGACTCATTGTATGAATTTAAATATCCCACCCGTGGGGGGGTCATCGTGATGGGCAATGAATCCAATGGCATCAGCGGAGAGGTGGAGCGATTTGTGACCCATAAAATCATGATTCCACGTTTTGGGGAGGCCGAATCACTCAATGTCGGTATCGCGACCGCCGTGATGCTGGATAATATGCGCAGACAGGTGCCGCTGTAAGATGCTACTCGTGCGCGGCATGGTGGGAGAGCTCTTCTGCGTACTCCTTGCCGAGGTAATTATCGATGAAATAATGCGCTATGTACAAAAGTGGGGTCAGAAGGATCGCCACCACGCCTTTATAAAGGTAGTTAATGGTGCCTACTGAAAAGACCAGTTTCAAATCCCAGTTCCCGAACACATAAAACGCGATACCAATCACGACGAAGCTGTCGATCAGCTGTGAAAACATAGTAGATCCGGTGGCGCGGAGCCAGATGAAGCGGCTGCCGGTTTTCCGGCGGAGCCAGGAGAATACCAGGATGTCCAGCAATTGCCCCAATAAAAAGGCGGTGATTGATCCGATCATGATGCCCAGGCCCTGGTTGAAGATTTTGGAGAATGCGTCGTTGATATTGAATGTGTTACCCTGGGTGTCGGTATTGTTGAGTTCAAGCCAGAATTGCGCAGGCGGCACCTTGGTAGCCACGTAAATGATCAGGAATGTATAGACGATCAGCGCCGAGGTAACGTAAGAGATTCTTTTCACGCCCTTTCGACCGAAATACTCATTGATAATGTCGGACGTGATAAATACGATGGGCCAGCTGATCACCCCTGCCGTCATGTTGAAATCCAGCTTCTGACCACCGATCGGTAACTGGGCCGGCGCGATACCCAAAAGGGTCTCCACTGAAAATATTTTACCGCCGATAATCTCCGCGATGAGCGCGTTGGTAAGAAAGATACCGCAAAGGAGGAGGAACAGCCGTTGGCGTTTGGCCTCCTGAATGGTTCTGTCGGGTATGGTCATCGGGCGATAAGTACTTTCAGTGGAGGTTTAGGTTAAATATTACTTACGCAATCATATCTTCAACTGTACGGGTCGACATAATGCGGCGGTTGGTCAGGAAGAATTCCAGCTTGTCCATCGCCTGGTTCAACTCGTCGACGGTCGGCAGGAACACAATCCGGAAATGCGGATCCAGATGGTAATTGAAGCCCGTTCCGGCGACTACCAGCACTTTCTGGTCGGAAAGCAGCTCATATACAAACTGGTCGTCGGCTTTGAAACCAAACTTTTTCAGGTCGATTTTTGGGAACACGTACAATGATCCTTTCGGCTTCACACAGGTAATGCCCGGAATGGACGTCAGTCTGTCGTAAACGAGGTTCATCTGTTTGTACAACCTGCCTGTCGGTACCACGTGTTCTTTGATACTCTGGTAACCGCCCAGTGCCGTTTGGATCGCATATTGCGTAGGCACATTCGCGCACAGGCGCATGCTTGCGAGCAGGAGCAGGCCTTCCGCGTAAGATTTGGCTTTTTGTTTCGCGCCACTGAGGATCATCCATCCGCCACGGAAACCAGCTGAGCGGTAGTTTTTCGACAGTCCGCCATAAGACACACAGAGCGTGTCGGTAACAAACGAGCCCATCGGATGGTGTACAGCTCCATCATAAAGGATCTTGTCGTAGATCTCGTCCGAGAAAACGATCAGGCCATGCTCTTCCGCAATCCGTGCGATGCGGGCGAGTACTTCTTTATCATACACCGCACCCGTCGGGTTGTTAGGGTTGATGATTACGATCCCTTTGGTACGCGAAGTAATTTTCTTTTCGAGATCATCCAGATCGGGGTTCCAATCAGCCTCTTCGTCACATATATAATGTACTGGTGTGCCGCCGCTGAGCGAAATGGCAGCTGTCCAGAGGGGATAGTCCGGGGAAGGTACGAGTATTTCGTCACCAGGATTGAGCAATGCCTGCATAGAGAGCAGGATCAGCTCGCTCACACCGTTTCCGATGAAAATATCGTTGATTTCAACGTCTTGAATACCAATTGTTTGTGTGTAGTGCATGATCGCCTTACGCGCCGCGAACAAGCCACGAGAATCCGAGTAGCCTTGCGCATTGCGGATGTTCATGATAATGTCGTGGACGATCTCGTCAGGCGAATCGAAACCGAACGGTGCGGGGTTACCGATGTTCAGATTATGGATTTTGTAGCCCTGACTTTCAAGCTCTAACGCTTTTTGGTAGGTAGCACCGCGAATCTCGTATTTGAGATGATTCAGACGGTCACTTTTTAAAAATTCCATTTTTTCAAGAGTTGAATAATTCTCAAAGTTAAAGAAAATCAAATGACGCAACGATACAATGGCATTGTTTTGAAGGTTTTGTGTGGATTTTTCGTAAAAAAAGTTCAGCCACGTGAAGCACGTGGCTGAAAATGTACTATTGGGAAACTTGTAATTTATCATGGTCAGGGTTTGTCCCACCACACTCTCGTGTAATGGTCATCCTTACCCTGGCTACTTATGACGGCCTGGTAGTTATCGTGGTTAATTGTGTTTTCCGTTACGGGGTAGGCGAGGCGACGGGGAATTTCGGTGCCTCCGTTGAGCGTCGTAGCAGCTGGTTTCAGGATAGGAAAACCTGTTCGTCGCCATTCCGACCATGCTTCCGTACCCTGAAAAAAGAGTGCGATCCACCGCTGTGTGCTGATGTGTTCGATGGCGGAATTGGCGGAGTAAGTTACTTCTGGCTGAGCGAGATAGTTTTTCAATGCATTTTCGGTATAGCTGCTGCCCATCCACTGCTGTAATGACGCCTCCACAGCAGATTCGTACAGCATTTTGGCATTTCCATTGGTCCAGCCCAGCGCGGCTGCTTCCGCTTGCGCGAATAGTACCTGTGCATAGGTGATAATGTTTACCGCAGAATTTTGCTGAGAAAGTGCCGTGCCGATTAGGGATAAATCCTGTGCCTTTGCGCCGCCTACCGCATAGGGAACGCCCACATATTCCCCCGAGACGTTCTTGCCTGCCAGAAAAGGAAGCCGCGGATCGGATGTTTTTTTCAAATAGTTGACAAATACGTCGCTCAGCGCGTAATCTTTTCTATTACTCACTACATAATTGGTGTAAACAGGGTTTTCATTGGTCGATTCAGCGAGAAACTTGTATTGAACATTGTCGGCGGCTGAGCTGATAACTCCATCGTCCAATGCTGCCTGAAATTCTTTTTTACCTAAGTCTGGCTTGACTTTCGAAAGTCGCAATGCGGCGATGAGCCGGAGGGAGTTGGCGAATTTCTTCCATTTCGCTGCATTTCCGTTCAAAAGAATATCACCCTGAACCGCTTTGCCTTCGTCGAATTGGCCGGCGGCTTCTTTCCATTCTTTAAACAGGTCCGTGTAGATGGCTTCTTGTTTGTCGAATGCCGGGGTGAAGTCGGCGTCGCCTTTCAATGCTTCGGAATAAGGGATGTCGCCCCACCGGTCGGTGATCCATTGAAAAAAGTAAGCTTTGAGGATTCGCGCGATGGCGATCTGATTGGCATTGGAACCAAATGTGGATGCATTAACCTTGCTTTTTTCGTCGGTGTTAAGCTGGATGATGTGTTGCAGATTAACAAGCGGGCCGGCATACCAGCCATTGTAGTTGAAGTTAATCGTTTTGTACTTCGAATCTTCGATATAAATCACATCTCCGAACTGTTGCACATACATCGCCGGGACGATGTTCGCCCCGCCTGGACCTACCTGCGAGTTGACGATGCCTACGTTGCGCAGTGCGCCGGTAAGCAGGCCGGCTGTACTCGGGGTGGACGGATTGTTGGGGTTAACATTGATATCTCCGAAGTCGCTGCATCCGGACGCCAGCGTAAGGAGGAGAATTGTGATGATAGATAATGCCCGATATTTTTTCATGATGACACGGAATTGAGGTAAATGGGTACTTAAAAACCGACTCTGAGTGTGGCGCCTACGGATCTTACCGGCGGGAGCTGCCCGCCTTCATACCAAAGCGTTTCCGTTTCCGATATATCGATTCCGCCGCCAATGGCACTGTAAATCAGCAACAGGTTGCGGCCGATCAGCGAAACGCTGGCTGACTTTAGATACTTGCCTAAATACCTTTTGGGGATCTTATAGCCCAGCGACAGCTCACGGAGTTTTACGTAGGTTTTGTCGTAAATCCATTCCTCATTGAGCGCGAAAAGCCAGTTTTCGTAGAGATTCTGGGTATCGACCCGGTGCGTGTTCGGCTGGCCGTCTTCCGTGACTGCATCCAGTAATACACCGCCCCCTTTGTCGGGATCGTCGCGCTTGGGGTTACCTAATTCGTTGTTTCCGGCAGTTTCCGCGGCAAGGCCAGATCCTGCGTTGAACATACGGGTTACTGAAAAGAACTTGCCGCCTACTACAAAATCGGTACTGGCTTGCAGTGTGAGCCCTTTGTACTCGAATGCATTGATCATCCCACCTTTGAACTTGGGTAGGACATTGCCCAAATTGACATTGTTTTCTTTTACATATAATCCCGCTTTACCGGCTTTGATGTTTTCAGGAGTGGGGGAGTAGACCACTTTCCGGCCATTCGCATCCTTCTTGATTCCGACGCCTTCCAGCATTCCCCAATCCTGGCCTACACGCGCATTGAGCGTAAGCGCCCGCCATTGCGGGCCGTCAAGGCGATAGTTATTGCTTTGTTCGGTCAGTTCGACCACTTTGGATTGATTTCGGTCGGCATTGATATCCAGCTCCCAAATGAAGGCGCCCGTTTTGACCGGCTGAGCTGAAATGTGAAGTTCAAGCCCTTTGGTGGTAATCAAACCTGCATTAACGACCGCATTGTTATAGCCGCTTGTGGATGCCACCGCCAGGGGGATGATCTGATTGCTGTTGTCGTTTTTGTACGCCGTAAATTCCAATCCAAGGCGGTTACCAAAAAATTGCAGATCGATTCCACCTTCATAGGATGACGACATGCCCGGTTTCAGACTGGAATTGGGGAGGGTGCCGGGGAGCGCCATTGAAGGGTTTGTTCCATAAAATGTTCCGACCGTGTAACTCAACGCAGTCTGATATGGTCCGAGGTCTGTCCCAACCTGCGCGTAACCCGCTCTGAGCTTTCCGAACGTTAAAATCCGATTCGTGGGGACAAATTCCGAGAACACCAGGCTCGTAGATATCGACGGGTACAGATAAGCATTGCTTGATGAGGGGAGTGTCGACGACCAATCGTTTCGTACCGATCCTTCGACAAAAAGAAATTCTCCGTATCCCAGGCTGGCATTCGCAAACAGGCTATTCACTTTCCGCTCAAACAGGTAGTTTGCCGTTGTCGGGCGGTCTTTCGACGCAGCTATATTGTAGTAACCTGGTGTGGTAAGCCCGCCGGCAGTGGCTTGAAGTGTTCCCTCCGTGCGATTGTAGCGTATATTTCCACCGGCATTTACAAGGATCGATATCTTATGGATCTCCTTGTTGAAGCTCACGATGCTCTCATAATTGTTTTCAAGTATAGCTCCTGTCAGATAAGCATATGCACCCAGCCCGCCTGCATTTAACGTTCCTGATGCGACACGTCCGTCCATGAAGTAAGTACCATAGTCGCGGCGGAATTTGCCTGTAATTTTCAGAAAGTCGGCGATGTGATAGGTGACGCCGGCGTCGCCGAAAATGCGTTGCTGACGGTTGACATTCGTGTTTTCGTAGGCTTGCGTGTAAGGGCTATCCCAATATTTAGGCCGGGCATCGGTTGGGCTTCCGATATTCCAGCTTCTGAAAGTGCCGTCTGAATTTTTATAATTTTTGAGGTCTTTGATATCCAACTGGCGCTGAAACCATTGATTGAATGACCCTGTGGTTTGATTGTAACCATTTAGGGTGGAATTGCTGGTGCTGAAAAGGTTCGTCCCCGACCCGGTACCACCCGAGCTGCCATAGCGGTCGGCGGGAGTGTTATCCGTTTTTGTTCCTGTGTAACTTACATTCAGTTCGGCAGTCAGTTTTTTTGCAAAAGTTACCGAGGTTTTCGCGCTGATGTAGTCGCGGAGTTGACGACTGTTCGGGACAATGCCATTGTTGACAATATGGGTGTAGGAAATACGTGAGGAGTAGCTGTCGCCGGCTTTGGAAAACGCGATGTTGGAATTATAGCTGACAGGCTTTTCAAAAAAATCGCGGACATTGTTCGGGTGTGCGATGTACGGCGTTTCCTTCCCGAAACCTTCTCCCGGCTGCCACGAGAAGGCCGATCGGTGCATCGAACCGTCCAGTTTAGGCCCCCAGCTCTCATCCGCGGAATAATCGAGTATCCGTTGTCCTTCAAAAGAAGCCCAGGCGGCGGGATGTATTTTGGGGTCAAATTTGAAAGTCTCCCATTCCTGTGAATAGCCACCGCCATATTCGTTCTGATATTTGGGCAAAAGCGACACCTGGTCCATTGTCATACTATGGTTGAAGGACAGTGAGGTTTCGCCGGTTTTTCCCCTTTTGGTCGTTACTACCACCACACCTGCCGATGCACGGTTCCCGTATAATGCCGTTGCAGAAGGGCCTTTCAAAACGGTCAGGGACTCCACGTCATCCATGTTCACCATGCTGATGTCGGTGGGTGTGCCATCCACTACATACAGAGGGTCGCTGCCCGCCAGCGAGTTGATTCCTCTTATACGAATGCTGGGTGTACCAAACTTCGCGGCGGATTGGCCAAGTACCTGCACACCGGCAATTTTCCCGGCGAGTGCATTACCGATATTCGGGTCGCGGGCGAGCGTGAGTTTGTCGGCTTTGATTTCCTGTACGGCATAGCCGAGTGCTTTCTTCTCGCGGGCAATGCCAAGCGACGTGATGACTATTTCCTGAAGTTGTGTTTCGTCACTGGTCAGGATAACGTCGAGCTTTGTTTGATTTCCAATCGGGACTTCCTTGCTTTTGAAACCAATGAAACTGAAAACAAGGGTAGATCCTGGTTCGGAAGAGATAGCGTATTGGCCGTTGCTGTCAGTAATTGTACCCTTTGTAGTGTTCTTCAAGGATATATTGACACCAGGAAGTGCAGATCCGTCTTCGGCAGTAACCTTGCCGGTCAGTTCGCGCGTTTGTGCGTAGGCGTTGTTGAAAAAGAGCACGAGCATACCGGCTCCGATCATGAGTAGCAGTGATTTCATCAAAGTCAGGTTTGTAGGTGGAAGGGTTTTCGAAAACCTTATGACTCTGAATTTACAATGACTAGAAGCGCATATTCGGAATGCATCCAGCGTCCGGCCGGGTTGAGCTTTTAATCGGTATAATATCCTCCAAGAGATTATGATTGTTACAAAAAAAGAAAGGTGGACCGAAGCCCACCTTTCCACGTATCGCTGGTTTGGATATCAGAACTTATCCCACCACAATTTGGTCGATGCAAGGTCGCCGCCGATAGCGCTTGCCGCTGCTTCGCGGTTAGCACCGTTGAGGGTTTGCTCCACGATCGGGTAGATCATGCGCACTGGGATCGCCAGACCGGCCGGTACGTTTCCACCTGACGGAGGAGACAATTTAGGGTAGTCGAGTCTTCTCCATTCAACCCATGATTCCCAGCCTCTGTTGTAGAGCGCAATCCATTTCTGGAAACCGATTTTCTCCTTCCAGGTCGGGGCAGCCGTTGCATAGGCCACTTTCGGTTGCGCCAGGTATGCTGTCGCCTCCGCTGCAGTACCGCCCCAGTAAGTGATTGACGCAGTAACAGCCTTGTTATAGTGGTCAGCCGCCGAGCCTGCGATGAAACCTCTTTCAACAGCCTCCGCAAGCAGGAATTCTACCTCCGAGTAGTCGAGTAGAAGACCTTCGAAAGCAGGATCGATGATCTTGTCGCTCACGTGTGAGAATGCTGAATAGGTATTCAGAAAACCGTACTGTCCACCTACGTATTTATCGTTGATCGTTGTAAAGAAGAAAGGTCTTCTTGGGTCGCTCAGCTCGTTCATTGGGGTCACGATGGTTGCCGAAGGAATGAAGTCCTGACGACTCGTGTAAAGCGAGTTCATATTTTGAGCGACCGGGTTATAGTTCGGCGGCGTGGAAATGTAAGGGAAAGCTGCTTTATCGGCATTGCTGGTAAATACCTTCGGAGCTGCTTCGGCTACCAGCTTTTTAGCTTTGTCCGGGTCGCTGTCGGCGATGATCATCGCCAGTTTCAGTTTTAGCGAGTTGCCGAATTTTACCCATTTCGGAATATTGCCTTTGTACAGCAGGTCACCACCACCGAAAGGCGTTCCTTTCGATTCGAGCTTTGGCAACGCTGCGTCCAGACGAACCAGGAGCGCATCATAGATGGTTTTCGCATCATCGTATTTAGGCAGCGGGTTTTCCGGATTCATCGCCTCAGAATAAGGGATGTTACCGAAAGTGTTTACCAATGCAGCCCAGGTCAGTATCTCCACGATTTCGATCTGCGCAAGCTGCACGTCCTTGCTAGGTTGTGACAGAAGGGCATCTGCGTTGATAAGTCTTCTCGACTCATTCAAATCAGAAATGACACCTTTGTATAATCCGCGCCAGAATGATTCCGGAATGATCCGGGCAGTAACATTATAACGAGGTTCGTCCAGGTAAGTGGTGGTCGTCCACTGTTGAACATACAAACGGTAGTTGTTTACATTGACGTTCGGGCTGGTAAGTGTATCGGCCAGGCCTTTCAATGCATTCGAGAACAGGGTAACAGGCGGTGCCGTAGAAGGGCGCTTGGTATCCACATTATAATCGTCCAGGCTGTCGACGCACGACGTCAGCATCAGGAACGGGAGGAAAAGTATGAGTAATTTTTTCATATCGCTTAGAAACGGAATTTAACATTGAAACCATAGTTTCTTACAGCCGGGTAAGCACCGCTTTGGTAACCGCCCGCACCATTCAGCAAACCTGAACCAAGACCTTCTTCCGGATCCTGGAACTCCATGTTTTTGTGAATGATCCAAAGGTTACGGCCGATTACTGAGATGTCGATCTCTTTGAATGCACGCAGTTTGCTTACGATCGCCTGTGGAAGCGCGTAGGTCAATGCTACCTCTCTCAATTTGATGTAGCTCGCGTCGTAGATGTACATTGCACGCGGTGGGTTACCTGGGTAGCCGTATGCGGTAGCACCGTTTCCGTCTACGTTCGCAGCACGTACCGTATTAGGTGTTCCGTCGGCTTGTACACCTGGGAACAATACGCCGCCGCCTTGTGCAACAGGAGATCTTTTTGGATTGCCCAACTCGTTCAAACCAGCGGTGATCGGGTAAAGACCGGTTCCTTCACCATACCATTGATCCAATGACCATACATCGCCACCGTGACGGATGTCAAGCAGGAAACTCAATGACAATGTTTTGTATTTCAATGTGTTGCTTACGCCGCCGATCCAGTCCGGGTTAGGGTTACCGATGATTTCGGAAGAGCTGGCGGTTGCCGCATAAATACCGTTGCTTTTAACCACCTTCTGGCCGGTTCCTTCGTGGTAAACGAAGTTCGTTCCACGGATCACACCAAATGGCTGTCCTTCGGCAGCGTTGATGGAAACGCCTCCCTGAAGACTTGCGATCTGTACGTTGGTTACTTTGGTAGCGCCTTCACCGTACAGACTGATTACTTTGTTGCGGTTTCTCGCAAAGTTCACATTCAAGGTCCACGAGAAGTCCTGAACTTTGATTGGCGTTACATAGGCAGAGATTTCAATACCCTTGTTCTGTACTTCACCAGAGTTTACATAACGGAACGCGTAACCAGTTGCAGCGGTAATCGATACAGGTAGGATCTGATCGAGGGTCGACGAGCGGTAGTAAGTAAAGTTGAAACCTACGCGGTCGTTCAGGAATGCACTTTCAAGACCAAATTCGTAGTTTTTGGTTCTTTCCGGTTTCAGATCCGGGTTGTTTTTGGTATTTCTCAGCGTGAAGTAAGGAATGTTGCCGAGGCCTGTTGGCTTGTCGTAAACGTCCAATGTACTTCCCCATGGCGCATCGTTACCTACTTCCGCATAGTTGGCGCTCAGTTTCGCCATGGTCAACCAGCCAAGTCTTTTAAGACCTTCCAGGTTCGAGATGTTGAAGTTCGCACCGATAGCCGGGTAGAAATAAGTGTTGTTGTTTTTGCTGAGGGTGGTCGATTTGTCCTGTCTTGCGGTCAGGTCAAGGTTTACGAGGTCTTTGTAACCAAATGACGCCTGTGCATAAAGACCATCCACACCGATTCTTCTGTATGTTTCAGTCGGTGCTTCGATCGGGTTAGCCGAGTTCGAAAGAGAGAACAGGCCCGGAACGACCATACCGCCATTCGTTTGTGCGCGGATCGAGTTTTCTGTCGAACGACGCATGCTTCCACCTGCCAAACCGGAGAAGTTGATGTCCTTGGTAATGGCTTTGCGGAAGTTGAAGATCACATCCAGGTTGGTTTCGTTGAAACCTCTGTTGAAGCGCTTGTACTGTGCAGGATCGGAGCTGCCGAATGCGATGCGCTCTTCCTGCATATCCTGTGTTCCGTTATAGGCGAAACGCGTTGTCAGGTCAATCCAGGGAGCGATTTTATAAACCGCTGCGGCGTAGCCGAAGAAGTTGTCACGCGAGTCGTTCGAGTAGTTCTGGTAACGTGCGAAGTATGGGTTTTCCGAGTAAATCGGACCGTTGTCGTCGAAAGGAGCGGTTGGATCTCCCCAGTTCCAGGTTACATCCTGTTTGTTTCTGAAATAGGCCGCTTTCTGTTCGAGAAGGTCAACGTTGGTTTGGAACCACTGTCTGAACTGCTGGTTAGGGTTTTTGCCATCGTAACCTGTACCGTAACGTCCCATACCTTTCACTTGTGAGTAGTTGGCGTTTGCAGAGATCGTCAGTTTCTTGGTCAGGTCAAATGAAGCCGAGAAGTTGAAAAGGTTTTTACCCAGTTTACTGTTTGGAAGAACACCTTTTTCGTCGCTACGGGTATAACCTACTTTAAATGTGGTGTTTTCGCCACCGCCCAGGATGCTCACGCTCTGGTTGGATGTTACGGCTGTTTCGAAGAACGCGTCAGGACCGTTTTTAGCGGCGACCCACGGAGTCATTTTGCCAAAAGTGGGCGATGAAGGGTCAATAGCATCCCATTGGTAAACCATTCTGTTTGGATCGAACTTAGCGCCGAAAGAGGCATCCGCGTCAAATACGGCAATATCGCCTTCGCCTGAGCCCAGGTTGCCGCGGTAGAACTGGTCCTTAGCGCCATCGCCGCCATAACCCGCACCATATTCTTTCTGATATTTCACATAAGTGGTTTTGTCGATCTTGCCCCAGGTAACACCGCTGTTCACGGTTACGTCGAAGCTGTTTTTACGACCTTGCTTGGTGGTAACGAGGATTACCCCGTTGGAAGCACGCGAACCGTAAAGTGCGGTAGCCGCAGCACCTTTCAATACGTTGACGGACGCAATGTTGTCCGGGTTGATATCGGAAGCGGCATTACCGTAGTCCGTACCGGCGCGACCGGTCTGCTGATCGGTAGAGTTGGTGTTGGCATTGGTAACTGGCACACCGTCGATTACCCACAATGCCTGGTTGTTACCGGTAATGGACTTGTAACCGCGGATGATCGCGCTGGTCGAACCGCCCATGTTGTTGTTGGTTTTGATATCAAGACCGGCGATTTTACCTGCGAGCGCGTTCATTACGTTCGGGTTACGCGCCTGTACGATCTGCTCATTGTTGATCTGCTGGGCCGCGTAGACGAGCTCATTTCTTTTACGCTCTTGTCCAAGGGCCGTTACTACAACCTCCTGAAGCTGGCTGACATCGCTTTTTAGCGTTACGTTGATGACGGACTGGTTCCCAACGATCACTTCCTGTGTTTGAAAACCGATAAAACTAAAAACAAGTGTAGCACCGGTTGAGGAGGTAATTGTGTACTGGCCCTGGCTATCGGTGGTGGTACCGCGAGTAGTACCTTTCAAAGAAATGTTAACACCCGGAAGTGTCGAGCCATCGTCCGCGGTGACCTTGCCGGTCACGGCGAGATCTTGGGCGTGAAGCTGCGACAGAAATAGCAGCAAACACCCCATTAAGGAGCATAAAGTCTTCCTCATAAATTAAGTTTAAAGTTAGGTTTGTTATGTAAACATACTGTTGCAAAAATAACTATTAGTTTAACCAGTACAACCTTTTCATTGCGAAATTTCAAAATTTACTTTGGCTGGACTGTGCGATATGGAGAATTTTCTATGTAGAAGTAGCGATTTTTTGCAATTTTTTCAAATATGTGAAATTTTCAAAAAACGGCTTGATTTTAACTAAATGTTAACAATAGATGTCTTTTTTTGAGGAATTTACATTTATTGGGAAAAACATGCCCGATGGTGAAAATGCAAGCACCTGAATTACGGTACCCGTATACGCGATGTGATTGAAGAATGAATCTAAATAAAGCGATTCTGAAAAAGAGCGTGCATTAAGAATGCCCGCCTATCGAGGAATTTTTGATAAATATTTGCATTATTTTAATATTGTTTGTAGCTTAATATAAATTTTCAAGCCCCAAAAAAGGTCATTTCTGACCTGAAAAATACACCCTCCACAGTAAGCTAACTTTTAGTAAATATTTGAATTGTTTGAAAATCATCTAAGGAAAGGAAGGAGGCGTTGCAATTTTGATTGCTAATACGCAGAAAGCATGAAGTTCTAACAAATACGTTTATGGAGGCAATTTCTCCGTTCCTGCTAACAAACTGACAATGAAACCCAGTTTATGCCAAATTATATTCTGGGCATTGATTTGCAGGGCATTGTAATTGATTGAAACAAGAATTAGTTTTGTAACCTTGACGCAATTAATATCCTATTTAAACAAACTTTAAATCCTTTGTATGAGAAAGACTCTACTGTTTCTATTCTTAGGGTGCTTATTGATTCCTGGCTGGCAGGCTTTCGCCCAGGATAAACAAGTATCGGGAGTTGTAACCGCCGACGACGGAAGCGTACTCCCCGGTGTAAACATCACCCTGAAAGGTACAACCAGAGGTATCACCACCGATATCGACGGAAAGTACACCATTACAGCCCCCTCTTCCGGAACACTCGTGTTTTCATTTGTGGGTTATCTCAGTCAGAGCATCGTGGTCGGTTCCAAATCTACGATTAATGTAACGCTCGCGGCAGATGCTCAACAATTAGGCGAGGTGGTTGTAACTGCACTCGGTATTTCGCGCGAACGTAAATCGCTCGGTTACAGTACCGCCACCATTGCCAATACGTCCATTACAGAAGCCCGTAACACCAGCCCGCTCGATGCGCTTAACGCGCGCGTGCCCGGTCTGTCTGTTAATACCGCGTCAGGAGCACCGGGAGCGTCGACCGTCCTGAACATTCGTGGTTTCAACTCTGTGACCGGTAATAACCAGCCATTGTTTGTGATTGACGGTGTGCCGATGAACAACCGCGGTAACACTTCTTCAACCAATGCGCAAAACGGCAACGATGACTTCAACCGTTCGATGGACTTCGGTAACCAGATGAACGATATCAACCCTAACGAGATCGAAAGCATTACCGTACTGAAAGGTATTTCGGCATCCGCATTGTACGGTAGCCGCGCAGCCAACGGTGCGATCCTGATTACGACCAAAAGAGGTAAATCAGGCAAGACTCAGGTTGACATTTCATCCTCTTTTGCGAGATCACAGGTATTGCGCGTTCCACACCTGCAAAACACCTATGGACAGGGATGGAGCGGCTTGTTCGACCGCATTGAAAACGGTTCATGGGGACCACGACTCGATGGCAAAACACGCCTCTGGGGCAACGTTGTGGATAACTCCCAAATGCTGAAACCTTTCTCGGCGCAGGAAGACAACCTGAAAGATTTCTTCGACAAAGGTTACGAATGGAACAACAGCATTGCGGTATCCGGTGGTACTGAAACAGCCAACTATCGCGTAGCATATTCCAATGCGACAGCTGACGGGGTAGTTCCGAGCAATGCCGACTCTTACAAGCGTAATACACTAAGCCTGAATGGTGGTTTGAAGCTGGATAAGTTCTCGGTGAACTCCAACATCAACTACGTTCACAAAAATCAGAAAGCGGTTGCTACCGGGCAGGGCGATGACGCAGGCGGCGGTAAGGTGGTATGGCAGGAGATCATCCAGATCCCGCGCGACCACTCGATCGTTGATTCGAAAGCATTGCTGGATCCTAACAGCCCTTACTACAAGTTCATGACGTTGGATAACTATTTTACACCATACGCTCAGAACCCGTACTGGACATTGTACAACCAGGGTAACAACTACGACGAAGACCGCATTTTCGGTAACATCGAATTCGGTTACCAGTTGCTGAAAAACCTGGATGTGAAATATAGAGTGGGTGGTGACTACTCCGATGCATTCCAGAAAGACTGGGGTAACGTCGGTAAAATCTCTGACAGCGCTCCTAACAGCACAGCTAACGACGTTTTCGGAGGGGTTTCGCAACTGGCACGTCAGAACCGTCAGTTCAACAGCGACCTGATCTTCAATTTCAAACATAATTTCGGGTCGCGTTTCGATGTGCAGGCATTCCTGGGCCATAACCTCAATGAAAGAACTGCGCAAACCAACTTTGCGAAAGTTACCAACCTCGACCTTCCTGGGTTTTACAGCCTTTCCAACAGCTCTGTGACACCTACCACGTTCGCTACTACAAGCAAACGTCGGCTCGTAGGTGTTTACGGTCAGGCTACATTCGGTTTCGACAACTGGTTGTACCTCACGGTGGGTGCTCGTAACGACTGGACCAGTACGCTGCCAAAAGGCAAAAATTCTTACTTCTATCCAAGCGCCAGCATCAGTGCGGTGTTGTCGGATGTATTCAAATTGCCGGCGGAAATTCCTTTCGTGAAAGTACGTTTTGCAGCAGCATCGGCGGGCAACGATGCCGATCCTTATCAGGTATATTCAGTTTATGTGCCGGGTTCTGTTCGCGCAGGTGGTTTTGGTAATATCAACTTCCCCTTCGGCGGCCTGAATGCTTACGAGGTTTCAAACAACCTTGGAAACCAAAATCTGAAACCGGAGATTTCAACCGAATACGAAGGTGGTCTTGAACTGGGCTTCTTCGGAAGACGCATCGGACTCGACCTGAGCTATTATAACAAGCTGACCAAAAACCAGATTATCAGCCTTGCTCTTGAACCTGCAACAGGTGCCACAACCCAGACGGTCAACCTGGGTAGCGTGAGAAACAAAGGGGTTGAACTTGCATTGAATTTGATACCGGTTCGCACGGAGAAACTGGAATGGGGTGTTACCGTGAACTACAACAAGATTTGGAACGAGGTAGAATCACTCGGCCTGGAAGGTGGTTCAGGAAACATCCTGCTCAACAGCAGCTACAACGTGAAACTGCGTGCCGTAGTAGGCAAGCCGCTGGGCGCAATTTACTCACCGGATGTGCTGCGTGACCCAAGCGGAAACATCGTCGTGAACCCGACAAACGGATTGCCGCTTGTTAGCTCCGAAGAAACGTACAGAGGTTCGATCAACCCGAATTATACTTTGGGGGTTTCGACTTACCTGGATTATAAAGGATTCAAATTCAGCGCGAATGGCGACTATCGTAATGGTGGGGTATTCTACTCTTACACCGCCCGTCTGAATTACTTCAACGGAAACGCTTACATGTCACAATACAACGACCGTGAGCCGTTTGTTGTACCGGGTTCTGTTGTAAAAGTAGGCGAAGACAGCTACGCACCTAACACCACTCCGGTGTCACGTGCTGACGTATTCACTTACTATGGCGGATCGACCTCGGCGAACGAATACAACCACGTGTTGCCGAAGACATTCTTCAAACTGAGAAACGTGTCACTCACTTATTCAATACCTAAGAAGGCGTTGACAAAACTGCCGGTAAGAGGTGCATCTGTGGGTGTGTTTGGTCGTAACCTCGTACTGTGGACGCCCAAAGCCAATCACGTTGTTGACCCGGAAGCCAATACGTTTGGAACCAGCCTGAAAAACCTTTATGGTGAATTTGCGGCGGGTCCATCTACTGCAACGTATGGTGTTCAGTTAAATCTATCATTCTAATTAGGCTTCAAATGAAAGGTATTATAAAAAATAGTGTTCTGCTGTTTGCAGCACTTTCACTGGGCTCCTGCAACGATTGGCTGGATGTGAACGAAGACCCGAACAACCCGACCAATGTGGCGCCGGAGTTTGTGTTGCCGGCTGCACAAGCGTCTATCGTAGCTTCTGTCGGAAGTGATATGGCTATTATTGGCGGACTTTGGTCGCAGCACTGGACGCAGTCCAATGCAAGCTCCCAGTACCGTAACATCGACTCTTACGATCTCAACGCTTCCGATTACAACAACATGTGGACGGAGTTTTACGCGGGAGGATTGAATGACCTCGAGGATGTCAAAATTAAAGCCACCGCTACCGGTAATAACAATATGGTGTTGCAGGCAGTAGCCGTGCAATCCTTCGGTTACCAGATGCTGGCTGACTTTTTTGACAAGATTCCTTTAACGGAAGCCTTGCAGGTAGAAACCATTAAGGCGCCTAAATACGACGACGGCCCTGCGGTATATGCCGAGTTGCTGAAAAGACTCGATGCTGCCCTGGCGCTCGACTTTAACAACGGCAAATCCACGGCGGTATCTTCCGACCTGATTTTCGGAGGAATGAGTGCCGATAACCAGATCGATCACTGGAAGCGCTTCGTGAATACGCTGAAATTGAAATTGTACCTGCGTCAGACGGCGAGCGCTAATTCTGCTCAGGCGATTGCGGCAATCAAGGCCATGCTGGATGCGAATACGCCTTTCCTGCAAGACCATGCTGCATTGACCAAATTTGTCGATGAGCCCAACCGCAGTAACCCATTGTATGAAACCAACGTCCGCCAGCTTAACACAGGAACCAACCTGCGTCTTAGCCTTACGCTGATGACCTATTTGCAGGAGAATAAAGACGATGCACGTCTCGCGGCGTACTTTACGCCGGGCCCAACCGGTCAAAGCGGCTTGGAACAGGGTGATTTCAACAACGCGGTTATCGCTCCCGCCACTCCGAGCGTAGCCAAAATGACTGCGACTGATCCATTCTATTTTTTCAGCATCGACGAGGTCTACTTCTTGCTGTCGGAAGCATACCTGCGTATCGGCAATGACGCAAAAGCGAAGGAGTTTTACGAGAAAGCTGTTCCTGCTGCTTATGCGAAATTCAACGTTGCATTTGATGCCAAGAAGATCGCTAAGGGTGGTGTTTACGAGTACCCATCAACCGGAACCGTGGAAGCAAAGCTGAAAACGATTATGTACCAGAAATGGGTGGCGATGTTCCGTCAGGGATACGAATCCTACCTGGATCAGGCGCGCACAGGCTATCCTGAAAAATCTCCCGTACGTTCAACAGCCAATAATTATGTACCAGGTCAGTGGACGGTGTCGGAGGAATCTGTAATTGGAAACGAGTTGCCTAAACGACTTCCTTACACTTCCGCTTCGCGCGATGGTAACATTAACGCACCTGCTGCCGTACCTGTTACGGCCAAAATTTGGTGGATGAAGTAAACACAGGTCATTGATAACAGAAACTATGAAAAGAGGAATAAAACTGATAATGATAGCCCTGACCTTGTTTGCAGCATTTTCGTGCGAAGAGGATAAGGTGACAGAAGGTATCTCGAGCATTACCTATTATCCGGTGATCACCTTGAAAGGTGAGCAATGGAATCAGGTAGCGGTGGGAGGCACTTTTACAGATCCTGGCGCTACTGCCAAGGAAGGAGACACGGAGATTCAGGTGAAAGTGTCCGGAACGGTGGATACAAAAACACCTGGTATTTATGTGCTCACTTACGACGCTGTGAACAAGGATGGTTACTCATCGACCGAGTACCGCTACATAGGGGTGATTTCTGCTGCGGCGACCGCCGATATTACAGGAAGTTATCAGCGCAATGCTGGTGCAAACGGCGTTTCAAAAGTGACGAAAGTAAGCGGAAACCTGTATAAGGCGGATAACGTCGGCGGTGTTGCGGTGCCTTCACCGGGCGATGCCGTTTTGTTCTACTATTTCGATAAAGGCAAAATAGGTGTTCCTTACCAGCTCACTCCCGGTAATGCATTCGAATGCACCAACGCGTCGATTAAGGAAGGAGTGTCTTATAGCTGGGTGGTAATCAACCCGGGCTTTGGTACAGCGCTACGTACTTTTGTAAAACTTTAAAATTGCGGTTTATGAAATATATAAAGTATTCTCTGATATTATTGGTGTTCGGCCTTTTGTCTTGTGATCTGGGCAGCGAACCGACCATCGAAGGGACTAAGTTGAAGGCTATGTGTGGCGAGTGGTGGATCAACATTTTGGTTGATGGTGAGGACATAGGCGCTGGCTTCCACCTTGTGACGACATCTAACACGGCTGCCAATAATGAGACAGATCTGATCCTGGACGACCATGAGACATGGCCCGCCAAAATTGTCACGAAGGTTAACCTTCCTGCGATGACTTTCGATCCGGCAAAAGATCTTGCGAACGCATATAGCGATAAGATTAAGGTGTCGGTTATCGAAGGTAAAATCCTCAAAGGAGCGGCGACAACACCCGGGGGCAACAAAACAGACTCGCTTTACGTGAAGTTTGAGTTTTCGGATGATCCCGGTACACAGTATGAATATGCCGGCTACCGTCGTACAGGCTTCCTCGAAGACGAGCATTGATTCGAGCTATTTGCTTATTCAAGGCCTTATCCATAACGGGTAAGGCCTTTTTTGTTTTTGGTCTGGAAAGAACCGATAAGTAGTAGGCTGGCAAACCGATTTTGCAAGCCTGGAATTTCTTTCCGATCTTGAAAAACCTGATCTTTTATTAATTCCATATGACAACTCCTTTTACAAGTAAGATCTCAAATCAATTTTGTCGGATATCCATGGCAGTGCTCGTAGCCGCTATGACCGGCCAATCGGCATTTGCGCAATCATCACTGGCCAAATCGATCGACCAGAAAGCGCCTGCGCTGGAAAAGAAGCTGGTAGCATGGCGGCGTGATTTTCATCAAAATCCTGAGCTCGGCAACCGGGAATTTAAAACAGCCGAGAAGGTTGCAAACCATTTGAAGCAGCTGGGCATCGAGGTAACAACCGGCGTTGCGCATACCGGTGTAGTAGGCATTCTAAAAGGAGGAAAGCCTGGGCCTGTGGTGGCCCTGCGGGCCGACATGGACGGCTTGCCGGTAGCAGAGCGGGTGGATATTCCGTTTAAATCAAAAGTAACGACGGAATATAAAGGACAGAATACCGGCGTCATGCATGCTTGTGGACATGATACGCACATAGCTATACTCATGGGCGTCGCGGAGGTACTGGCGTCGGTGAAGAACGAGCTTCCGGGGACCGTTAAGTTTATATTCCAACCGGCCGAGGAAGGTGCTCCGGAAGGCGAAGAGGGTGGTGCCGAACTGATGGTGAAGGAAGGAGTTCTCGAAAATCCGAAGGTCGATGCAATTTTTGGCCTCCATATCGACTCCCAAATCGAAGTAGGGAAGATTTCTTACCGCCCCGGCGCAACGATGGCTGCCGTGGATTTTTTTAGCATTGACGTAAAAGGCAAACAAACGCACGGCGCCTATCCTTGGTCGGGCGTTGACCCGATCGTGACCTCTTCGCAAATTGTGACTGCATTGCAGACGATCGTAAGCCGTAATCTCGATCTCACACACGCACCCGCGGTCGTGACCATTGGCGCAATTCATGGCGGCGTGCGGCAGAATATCATTCCCGAGTCGGTGAAAATGATTGGTACCATCCGGACTTTCGACGAAGCAATGCATTCATACGTGCACAAGCGGTTGAATGAAATTTCATCCAACATTGCGGAAAGTGCAGGGGCGACAGCGACGGTCGATATCGATATCATGTACCCCGTCACGCATAATGACGAGGCATTGACGGCCAAAATGATCGGTACCCTGGAAAATGTAGCCGGGAAAGAGAATGTAAATGTAATTCCGGTCAAAACTGGTGCCGAAGATTTTGCTTTTTACCAACAGAAAGTCCCTGGCTTCTTCTTTTTCCTGGGAGGTATGCCAAAGGGCAAAAGCGTTGCAGAAGCCGCACCGCATCACACACCTGATTTCTATGTCGATGAAGGTAGCCTGGTGCTCGGCGTGCGTTCCATTGCCCGCCTCGCGACGGATTATCTCGAAAAGGCGAAAACGAAATAAAGCCTATTCCATGGCGGCTATTCCATAGCGGCTATTCCATAGCGGCTATTCCGGAATGTTCTTCCTGACCTGATCAAACAGCAGGCTCGGGAAGAACCTTTTGAGGTAAATAGCGGCTACTTCTTTAAACCCACCAATGTAGATCTCCTTTTTATCTTTCCTGACGGCATCGAGTATTTTGTCGGCGCAAACGTCTGCCGGGATGCCTTTGGCCTGGTTACTATCCATTTTACCAAATTTATCACCCGATGCATTCAAGGCATTCAAAGAGATATTCGTACGAATGTAGCCGGGGCAAATGGTTGTGACTTTGATATTGTGCTGGTAACCCTCGGCGCGTAGCGAGTCGTAGAAACCCTGCAATGCGTGTTTGGCAGCATTGTAGCCCGAGCGCATGATCGTACCGATCTTCCCCGCGACGCTGCTCATGACGATAAAATGCCCTGATTGCTGCCTCATCATATGCGGCAAAACGGCTTTCGTAAGCGCTACCGTGCTGAAAAAATTAACATTCATCAGGCTCTGGTAAACTTCCAGGTCGGTGTCGTCGATGTAGGAGCGCTGGCTAACACCCGCATTATGCACCATGACATCGATCTTTCCGAAACGGGCAATTACTTGTTCCGCGGCAGGTCCGGCCTGCTCGAATTGTGTAACGTCCAGGGGCAATATCAGCACATCCGGGTCAGGCAATGCCGTTTGCCGTTTTACTCTTTCCAATTCCTCACGTCGACGTGCGGTAAGCACCAGTTTTGCGCCTTCTTTGGCAAAAGCCATGGCCAATGCTTCGCCGATACCCGATGACGCGCCTGTTATCCAGACAACTTTATCCTTGAAATTTGTCATATCTCTAAGCTAAACAGCTGTGGAATTTGATAGAAAACGGAGCTCAACGGCCTGCTCCGATACTTTGAATGCAGCCCGCATGCCCACACCCATGGCGCGGTTGTCGCCCACGTGGCCCACGGGGAAATCGTAGCAGGTCGGATAATCGAACTCAGCCACATGCTCGGCGATAATTTCGTAAGAATCTTTCCCGAATGTGGGACTGTTATTGTCCTTCATGTCTGTAAACTGGCCCACGACCAATCCTGCCAGTTTGTCGAGTTTCCCCGACCGTTTCAGCTGGATCATCATTCGGTCCAGGTTATACAGGTACTCATTGATATCCTCGATAAAAAGGATCTTACCGTCCGTGTCCGTCTCTGTCTCCGACCCGATCATATGTGCGAGCAGGCAAAGGTTACCGCCTACCACCTGTGCAGTCGCTTGTCCTGTGCGGTTTAAGCGATGAACAGGCACTTCATAACCGGGCAATTCACCGAAAAGCATCTGCCGCAGCGATTCTGCCGCTACCTCAGCGCCGGCACACGTAATCGTCTTAGCCATTGGCGCATGAATGCTGGCATAGCCCAACTGAAAAGTTCGGGCAAGAAAGGCTGTCAGATCGCTGAAACCGACAATCCACTTCGGGTTTTTGAGGAAATTATCAAAATTGAGGTTATCCACGATCCGGGAGCAGCCGTAGCCGCCGCGGGCGGCGATAATGGCTTTAACGGAAGGATCGTCGAGCATTCGCTGCATATCCGCCAGTCGGTCTTCGTCGGAAGCCGAAAACTGGTTAAATGAAGTCCTCAGCGTTTTTCCCTCGACCACTTCGAGTCCCCACTGCTCGGTAAACAACCGGATGCCTGGGACGACGTCTTCATACTTCACAATACTGGCCGGAGCCAAAACCCCGACACGGTCGCCGGGTTTCAGAAATGCAGGAAATAGGATTGGATTCATTCAATTGGATTGTGGGAAGTTACCTGCGTCAAAACTATTTTTGGCTCAAGTAACCGCAAATGTTCATTTTTGAAGGCAGAATATCAATAGTGACCTTTAAGGGAAAGAATATGAATCACATCTCCGATGATTTCATAAACTATTCGATGCTCTTGGTTGATTCTTCTGGACCAGCATCCTGCAAGGTTATGCTTTAACAATTCTGGCTTCCCAATTCCCGCGTAAGGATTTTCTGTAATTGATTCTATTAATGCCCTCAATTTTTTCAAAATGACTACATTATTTGTTTTCTTCCAATGTGCCAGATCTTCCTGTGCCTCAGTGGAAGATACTACTTCCATATATCGTCAAGATCAATCTTAACGGTTTTCCCCTCCCGGACTTGTTGTCTGCTTTTCTCTATTTTGGCTACAAACTCAGGATCATAGGGTGATGCCTCTTCAAAAGCAACTTTAAACCCGTTCAGAAGAGCTCTGACAGCATTCATCACTTCCTCGCTCTCAGTTTTTATTGTCAGCGTAGTCATGTCCCTTAATAGTTTAATCCAGACTTGAATTTACATCTTTTCTCAAAAGAACTGTCCTGATAACTTCAGACAAAAATCACATCCTGCACCAACGTACTTCCCATTTCGCGGTTAATAAGCTCGATGATCTTGGCCTTTGCACGGAAAAGCTCGTTGCGGAGCGGAGCGGATTCGATTTGAAGGAACAGGATGTTGTCCTTGATATACACTTTTTGGGTGCGGGTCGCGATGGCCGAACCCATGATCTTGTCCCAATGCGCAACCACATAGGATTGGTCGAAACGGCTACGCAGCTTGTACCTATCGAGCATTTGATCGATAGCCTCCTTCAACGGCGTTATTCCGGGCCGCCGGGATGCTTTTTCTTTATCAAATCGATAGTACATAGTAATAACCTGGTTCGTGAGTAACACAAAGGTAGCAAGTTCAGGGCTCGGTGCGGGTAACCCGGGTTACTTTTTTAAAAGCTGCTCGTAAACGACATCCATGATCGACGTACGGATATTCAGCGTCGAGATCTTGTTGTTCTCACGCGTCGGGTACACCCGGTTCGACAAAAAGACGTAATTCAGGCCCCAGGCCGGATCCGCCCAGGTCATAATGCCCGTATACCCCGTATGGCCGAAGCTCGACGGGCTCGCATACCTCGGTGCGTTACCGGTGTATTTGAATGTAGGCTTGTCAAACCCGATACCGCGACGGCTTCCCTCTTCCGGGTACTGATAGCGTGTAAACTCGATCAAAGCATCTTTGCTCAGTAACTGCTGTCCGCCGTAATAGCCATCCTGCAAATACATCTGCCATACCTTCATCACATCATTGGACGTGCCGAAAAGTCCGGCATGACCGCTTAGTCCGCCCAGCATAGCAGCCGCTTCGTCATGTACCTGGCCGTGCAACTGCGTCATCCGGAAGAACGTGTCACGCTCGGTAGGCACGATGTCGTCCAGTTTGTAAAAACGTTTCGGGTTGAATGTGAGCGTATTCGCGCCCAGTTTGTGGTAATAGTGATTTTTGATATAATCTTCAAAATTCTCACCGCTCAACCGCTTCACGATCTGCGGATAGAGAATAAAGGAAAGATCGCTGTACACGTAGCCTTCCTTTTCGTTCAAAGGAGAATTGCGGATGGATTTGAAGATCGTTTTGTCGTAATTTTTGAAAATAAACAAGCTGTCGCCCACCACCGAAGTAGGGTAGCGCTTCGACTGTTTGGTACTGAATGTTTTCTTTTTCCAGCTTCCATCTGCTTTCTGCGCCTCTTTCCATAGCACGATAAACGCTTTCAGGCGCGCACTGTGTGTAAGCACGCGGCGCCAATGCAGATCGGCCTTGTTGGAACCTTCAAAGTCGGGGAGATAATCCTTCATCGTCGCGTCCAGGTCAAACTTTTTCGCGTCCCAGAGGCTCATTAATGCCAGTGTAGAGGCGGTAATTTTGGTCACCGAAGCCAGATCGTACAAATCCGTCAGTTTTACAGGATGATTGCCCTCATAGGTATGTTTGCCGTAGGCTTTGCGGAAGAAAACTTTGCCGTCCTTAGCCAGCTGTACTACGCAGCCGGGTGTCGCCTTTTGCGTTACCGCGGCGTTGGCAATGGAGTCTATTTTAAAGGTAATGACCTTCGAATCCAGTCCGAGTTCTTCGGGAATGGTGTACTTTAATCTGCCCAGCGCAGGCGTTCCGATGCCTGCCAGGTAGGGATATTGTGCATTTACAGTCACGGGCAGCTTGCCCACTGCCGGAATAGCGCCGAAAATCAGCTGAGCCGACAAATCCTGGGTGTAGGGGGTGAGCTGGTATGCCATGATCAATGCTTTCGCATCGTCGGTTTTGGGCATTTTATTCAGGGCATATGGATTCCCGAAAACGGAAACAACCGCTTTTTTAGTGGCGATCAATTCCTGCAACACGGCGCTCATGGGTTCGGTGAGGCCATAACTTGTACGCGGGGAAATGCTGCCCAAATGCACGCCTACCAGTAATAGGTTGTAAGCACTCAATTTCGAACGTACCGCCTCGATCTGCTCCGCAGTTGCCTTAGCAGGAATATAGAAATGGTCGACAGTCGTGTACAGACCTAACGTGTTCTGGAAAGTAGTGACTGTATCGGCTCCCACGGAAATGGAGGCAATTTTGAGCGTATCCAGCTCGCGAAGCGGCAGAATGCTGTTGTCGTTTTTTAGTATTGTGAGGGCTTTTTCGGTAAGCAAGCGGTTGGTTAGCTCCGCGGCTTTGGGATTCAGGTCTTCGTATAAATTGTTGAGATCGACCGGTTGGTAGTGGTTAAGACCCGCCCAGGCCTTTGCTTCCAATACTTTACGGCAGCGGTAATCGATCTCCGCCTGCGTGATTTTGCCCTCGGCGATGCTTTTTT
Source organism: Dyadobacter sp. (assembly GCF_017744695.1). Taxonomy (GTDB): domain Bacteria; phylum Bacteroidota; class Bacteroidia; order Cytophagales; family Spirosomataceae; genus Dyadobacter. The sequence continues at coordinate 1,511,753 of NZ_JAGIAS010000001.1, read as the reverse complement.
TGATCTCGGCAATGGATTTATTCACGTCCTCGGTAAATTCCAGCAAGTCCATGCCCGCTTCGAGCCCCATGGCGTCGGCTTTGCCGTCGGGGAAATATTTGGTCACCCCCTTCATATTCATCGCGTCGGAATAGATAAGCCCTTCAAATCCCAGCTGGTCGCGGAGAAGACTCGTTACAATGGGTTTGGAGAGTGTGGAAGGCAGATTAGGCGTTTTGTCAAGCGCCGGAATGCTCAAATGTGCGATCATCATACCGCTCAGTCCGTTGTCGATCAGCGCACGGAACGGGTAAAGTTCCAGTGAATCGATGCGTTGTACGGAATGTGAAATCAGCGGCAGGTCATAATGCGAGTCGGTACCGGTATCGCCGTGGCCGGGGAAATGTTTTGCGCTCGTGAGCAAGCCGTTATCCTGCATTCCGCGCATGTATGCGACCGCTTTTTCGGCAACCTTGTATTTGTTTTCTCCAAATGACCGGAAGCTGATCACCGGGTTACTGGGGTTGTTGTTCACATCGGCAACCGGCGCGAAGTTGATATGCATGCCCAACCGCCGCGCTTGTTTCGCAACTTGCGCACCCATTTCGTAAATCAGGTCATTGTTGCCCTGAATAGCGCCCAGAGTCATTTGATACGGGTAACGGACGGTGCTGTCGATCCGCATCGCCAGACCGAATTCCGCATCCATTGCCACGAGCAACGGCACCTTCGAAATGGATTGGTAATAGTTGGTCAGTCGCGCTTGCGGCATTGGTCCACCCTGGAAAAAGACAATCCCGCCCACTTTATTTTCACGGATCAGCTTCCCGACTGCCGCCGGGCTGCTGGTTTTGGGGTCGATCAACGCACGCTTGGTATCCGACACCGCCGCGACCATAATCAGCTGTGCAATGCGTTCGTCGGGCGTCAGCGTCGCAAATACCGAATCGACCCATTGGCGGGATGCGTTCGTCTTGTTTTTTTGCAAAAAGCCCGGGGGAGTGCTGATTTGGGCTTTTGTTGTAAATGCTGTCAGGAAAAGGAGTGTAAATAGGGTCAGGTGGTGTCTGGTCATTGGGTTTTGGGAATGCTTATTCTGGTACTATTATTATTCATTTACTGATTTTAATACTCTTTCAACTAGGCTAGGCTTGATCCAAAACCCGCATTGGTTTACTAATATGTCAATCACCGGCTTCACTGAGTTGATGTAGTTTTTCTCCTTTGCTTCCACCAGAGCGCCCAAGGTTCCGATCACAGATAAACCCATCTGCGTAGCAATTGCCCGGCCCTTTCTTTCATCGATTAAAACCAAATCCGCACGGAGTTCTGTTGCGAGCACAATTGCTTCCGCCTCGCCAGGGTCAAGAAGTTCGGTTAATTCGTTCAAAAGTGAGGTACTCGAAACTTCTCTGATTTCGATCCAATCCAATGCAAGTTTCTGCTGGAATGCAACATTCAAATCCTGTAATTCCAGGTATACCTGGTTCGGTATTATTATCCTCTCATAGAGATTTTGGAGGACATCTAAATGCCCCGACTGCACAAGTCCGCTGATAACAGAAGTGTCACTTACTACGATCACTCGAAAACTTTCTTAGTGTTTCCAAATCTGCTTCAAAGTCCTCGACATCATAATGCCATGCAATTTTACGCTTTCCGAGTTCTTGCTGGAAGCGAATGCTTCCCAGTCCGGTCATCCTGCCTCCCTGCCCGACAGTAATTTTCTCGTCCTCATACAAACGTACAGCAAGCTCGATCCTTAACTCCTGTTCGCTAAGTCCGGTGCTGTTGATTACGTTATCGTCCAATTCCAAAAGCATATGCTTCGATATTAAGTTTTTGAATGAAGTCTAAGTAAATATACACAACCTTTCCCGTTCTCCCAGCGAAATGAGCTAGAAGAGCAACCCCAGCAACAACCCGGCCAGAATGATCAAATACGAGGGGACCTTACCGAATGCGACGACAATGAGTGTAGCAATCACGGTTACGACGGGCTGAATGTTCGTCATCATCGGTTGAAAGAGCGAAATGGCGGCGGCAATGGTGAGGCCGCAGCTGGCGGCATGGATGCCTTCAAGGGAGGCGCGAATGCCGCGGTAGCGTTTCAACTGGTCCCAGAAAGGGTAGGCGAAAAAGATGAAAAACGTGCCGGGAAGGAAGATTCCGGCAGTTGCCACAAACCCTCCGACAATCTGGCCAAACCAGCCGTGCGTTTGCAGCGACACACTTCCGACAAATGTGGCGATGGAAAATACAGGTCCGGGCACGACCTGCGTAAGCGCCATCCCTGCCAGGAACTCCTGCTCGGTCAGGTAATGCTTAAACTCCACAAACTCGTTGTACAAGATCGGGATCAGCACCTGCCCACCGCCGAAGACCAGGCTGCCGTTGCGGTAGAAGTTCTCGAAAAGCCTCACGGGCAACGAATTCGTGATTTTACCGATGATAGCCGCCGTAATCAGCACGGAAATCCAGAAGATAATCGGCCGCCATTTGATGCGGATCTCGCCCTTCTCCATTTTCTCGTGCTTCTTGAAATTGAGCGAAGCTGCTACACCACCGCAGACGATGAGCACCGGCGTCATGTACGGGGACGGGTACATGTATGCAAGGATCGTCGAGATAACCAGAAGTGTCCAGCCTTGCGTGTTGTGAATCACCTTTCTCGCAATGGACGAGGCACCATACATCAGGAATGCAACCGCCATTGGCCCCACAAATCGTGTAAAGTCCAGTGAAATCGCATTCCTTTCGAGGTAATGGATGCCGATTGCTGCGAGCGTCATCAGGATCATCGCCGGCAGCGACCATACGAGCAGGGTCAGGTAGGCGAGCGGTTGCCCGCCTATTTTCAATCCGATAGCCGTAACGGTTTGCGTGGAGCTCGGGCCAGGTAATATCGAACAAAGGGCTTGTAATTCAAGTAGTTCCTCCTCGGTGACGTACCTGCGCTTGTGCACCAGCCGCTCGATCATCATCATCAGGTGTACCTGCGGTCCTCCGAATGCCGTGAGCGACAGCAGGAGGATGTCCATCAGGTAAATGATGTAACGAAATCGACGGATAGGTGGGTAAGACAAGCTGAGGGTACTTTTATTTTTTCAAACCGAGCTCCCGCAAACGTTCATCGAGAAACTCACCAGCCGTCATGTCGGTGTAAAGCTTCGGATATTCGGCAGTAACGCAGCTTTCAAGGCTGGTCAGATCCATGTCTGCGCGCGGGTGCATGAAGAAGGGAATGGAATAACGCGATGTCCCCATTTTCTCACGTGGCGGATTCACCACCCTGTGAATGGTCGATTTGAGCTTATGATTCGTCAATCGGTCGAGCATATCACCCACATTGACGACGATCTGGTCGGGTAATGCGGTAATGGCTATCCACGCACCGTCCCGCCGGAGCACTTCGAGGCCTTCCGCGCTGGCGCCCATCAGCAGGGTAATGAGGTTGATATCCCCATGCGCCGCGGCCCTTACGGCACCTTCCGGCACCAGTTCGGGGTTGGGGATCGGGAAGTAATGCAATGCGCGGAGCAGGCTGTCGCCGTTTTTTACTTTGTCCTCAAAGTAATCCTCCGGGAGGTTAAGGTAAATGGCGATGGCGCGCAGCAGCGTTTTACCGGTATTTTCGAAAGTTTGGTAAACTTCGAGCGTATATTTTTTGAAATCGGGGAATTCGTCAGGAAAGATATTGGACGGCATTTGTCCGACCGGCTCGGGCTGGCCTACGTGGTAAAACTCCTTCAAATCGGCCACTTTGAAACCTTTTGCAGTTTCTTTGCCTTTGCCGATATAACCGCGCTGACCGAACAGCTCGGGGAACTCGTACTTTTTCTTGACATCGTCCGGCTGCGAAAAGAATTCCTTTACACTTTCGTAAAGATCATTGCGCAGGGCATCGCTTAACCCGTGATTTTTAATGGCTACAAAACCGATGTTGGTAAATGCGGCGCCCAGGTCTTTAACAAACTGCTGCTTGCGTTGGGTATCACCCGATGTAAAATCGGCCAAATCGAGCGACGGGACTTCATTCAATAGTGCTGGTTCCATGTTGATTGCTTTTTTGATGCAAAGTAAAAAGTATCTTCAGACTTGGCAAGCACGCCGGCCCTACCAAATAGTCGGGTATAAAAATAGGGGGAACAAACAGGAGATATTTAATAATTTTAATAGATACTCATTACATTTAATGCCCGTTTGGTGAAACGTTTTGGGAAATATGCATTGAACTTTGCGCTATGACACATTCAGACCCGGACCATGATACCTGGTTACGCTTCATTTCCGGCGAACCCGATGCGTTTAGCGACCTTTACGATCAGTACACCGGCGTGCTGTACGCATTCGGTATGCGGTACAGCACCGACCGGGATCTTGTAAAGGATTGTATTCACGATCTGTTCATCGATTTGCATGGCTATCGGAAAAATCTGGCGCGGGATGCCAATGTGAAATTCTATCTCCTCAAATCTCTCCGCCGGAAATTGCATTTGGCGCACCGGAAGTCGTCGATGCTGCGATTCGACCGATGGGATACCGAGGATTCGCTGGCGATCAATACATTCAGTTTCAGTATCGAGGAAGAGTTGATTATCAGCGAGAAAGAGCGGGAGATACTGCAACATCTTGCGGCGGAGATCAACCTGCTTCCCGACCGCCAGCGCGAGATATTGTACCTGCGTTTTCACCAGGACCTCGACTATGACGAAATCGCCGCGATCATGCAGATTTCCGTTCCTACCTGCCGCACATTCATATACCGTGCCCTCAAACAGCTGCGCGGGAAACTTGAATTTGGTGCTATCTTATTGATAATGTGTTGTTAGAGAATATTTTCTATTTTTTGTTAAAATAAATCCTTTCAGAAGTCTATATCCGGGACCGGTTGCGCTCTTGTAGTTTAAACAAGCGCATCTCCATGAAAAGAAAGAGCAACAAGCAGGAACCGAAACCGGATCCGGAACACCTGACCGAAGCGGAAAGAGTGGCTGGCGAAAGGGCGAAACTGCTGTTCAAGACCCTCCGTAACGAAACCTTTTCAGCGGATGAGAAGGATGCACTCTGGAACCAGGTAGAAGAAACGGTCTCTCAGAGAAAGCAAAGATCATTTAACACATTCTGGATCGCTGCGGCGGCTTCGGTGACATTGCTGTTGCTGGCGGGCGTAGGCTACCTGGTGTTTTACAAGAACACCGCCCGCACCATGCAGGAATTCGCAGCCCGCGGTGCGAACGGACCGGACGAAACCCAGCTCATCCTCGGCGATAAACGCGTGATCAGCTTGCGTAAGGAAAATTCCAGTGTCGTTTACAAGGAGAATGGTGCGCTCATTCAGGTTGACTCTTCATCGACAATAGACCAGCAGGTGGCCGGGGATCAGCAGTTTAATACATTAGTTGTGCCTTATGGTAAGCGGTCGGTGCTGACGCTTGCCGACGGGACGCGTATTTGGCTGAACTCCGGCTCTAAGCTGGTATATCCGTCGCATTTCGATAAAAGGCAGCGTGAGGTATATCTTGAAGGCCAGGCATACTTCTCGGTGAAGCATTCAGATGACGTGCCTTTTCATGTCTATACCCGCGATATGGAGGTGAAAGTGCTCGGTACGGAGTTCGATGTAAGTGCCTATGCCGATGACGATTACACTGCTACCGTGCTCGCAACCGGCAGCGTGGAGCTGACGAGCCAGAGCCAATCGCTCTTCGGCTCGAAAAAAATGAAGATCACGCCGGGGACCCGGGCGGTGTACGACCAGCAACGTGCCGCATTGCAAACAGAACAGGTGGATGTGCAGGAATATGTATCGTGGAAGGACGGCTACCTCGTGCTGAATAGCGCACCGCTGACCGAGATTTTAAAAAAACTGTCGCGGTATTACCGTGTTGATATTATTCTAAAACAACCGAAACTCGCGGGTGTGCGATTTGGCGGCACGCTGGATTTGCAGGAAAACATTCGCGATATACTGGAAGCGGTCTCGGTAACTACGGGGCTCGATTACAAACAACAACCTAACGAAAGGAGGTACGTATTGGAGGAAAGCGCTATCAGACCATAAAAAACGGGAAACGCGGCAACGTTTCCCGAATCTTCACACTTGCCGGCAAGCAAGTGATCCTTAAACCATTGTATCAACAAAAGTCAAATCAAATTTATGAAAAAATTTGACCAGAAAGGGTATTGCCCTTTGGGAAAATTGCACCCATCAAAACTGCTGAGAATCATGAAACTGACAGTTATGCTGTTATGGATCGGGATGATGAGCGTGCATGCAACGGGGTATTCCCAGAAAAGCAGGATGGATGTCAAAATCCGGAACGGAAATCTGGGCACGCTGTTCAGGCAAATTCAGGAACAAACCAGTTATCGCATATTTTACAGGGATGATCTTTTTTCGGGAAAGCAGGAGGTCAGTATTACCCTGAACCTGAAAAACGAAACCGTGCCGGCTATCCTGAACGCCGCGCTCAAGGGAACAGATCTGACGTATAAGGTAATAGGTAAGCAAATCGCGATCTACAAAAAGGAAGAAATTGACGGGGCGGGCCCCGTGCCGGGCATTAAGATGCCGGTAGTGCCCGAAACGGTTATCCGGGAGATCACCGGTACCGTTGCCGATGCGAAAGGGAATCCGCTGCCAGGGGCGACGGTGATCGTAAAAGGGACGGATAAAGGTACGTCGGCCGATGCTACCGGGAAATTCACGGTGGAAGCGGAGGCGGGCGACATTTTGGTAGTCTCTTTTATCGGTTATCTCAAAAAAGAGCAAACCGTTGGTGCCCAGACGACGCTCAGCATTCAGCTGGAAGAAGATTTAAATGGATTGGAAGAAATCGTGATCGTAGGTTACGGCTCGCAGCGTAAAGCGACCATTACCGGGTCGATTGCCACGATTACCACCGAAGATTTGAAGCAGAGCCCAACCGCCAGCATTACCAATGCATTGGCGGGAAGGTTGCCGGGGTTGTTTGCGAACCAGTTCAGCGGCGGCGAACCTGGCGTGGACCGAAGCGATATTTTCATCCGCGGTACTGCGACCTATGGAAACAAAGCGCCTATTGTGATCATCGACGGCCTCGAACGGAGCATGGATTACCTGGCCCCTTCGGAGATCGAGACGTTCACGATTTTGAAGGACGCATCGGCGACCGCGCCGTATGGTGTGCGCGGTGCAAATGGCGTGATCCTGATCACAACCCGTCGTGGGAAGGTGCAGGATAAGGCGACGGTGAATTTCAAGGCGTCGGTTGGGGTGAACAGACCTGTGAAGTTTCCAACCTACCTCGGTTCGGCAGACTACGCGATGCTTTACAACGAAGCAAGGAGAAATGATAACCCGGATGCGGACCCGGCTACGTTGAACCTGTTTTCGGACCAGGCTATTGCCGATTTCCGCAAGGCGAAAGGGGATAACTCCGATGGACTGGGTTACAACTGGAACTATTTCGATTATGCATTCAAGCCGGGCGTACAGCATGATTACAGTTTATCTATTAGCGGTGGATCGTTGAGGGCCAGGTATTTTGTCCTGGCCAACTACTTCCAGCAGGATGGTAATTACCGCCATACCGATCTGACGGCCAATAATACCCAGGCGGTTTTCAAGCGCTACAACTTCCGTTCGAACATTGATATCGACATTACGGACAATTTTTACGCTAAACTCGACCTCGGGGCCCGCATTACCGATCGGAACGCACCGGGAACGACTGCCGCCCGCATTGTGGAACTGGCCAATACGCAGCCATCGTACCTGCCCATCGTCGTGGAATCGAACGATGATCCGGCAAACAAGGTTTTTCAGACCAACAACCCGCTCGGAATGCTGTATGGCGACCAGATCTATCGCTTCAACATTCTGGGAGAGCTCAGCCGTACCGGCTTTTTGAATGAGAAAAACACCTATCTGAATGGCTCGTTCTCGCTGGGGCATAAGCTGAACTTTATTACCAAAGGTTTGGCCATTGAAGGAATGTTCTCCTACGACGCCAACGATGGCGGCTGGATCGATCGCAAGGTAGGTACTTATTCGGAGGGTTATCGGGAGTATCCGGGTTATGCCACCTTCGTGCCGACCGCAGGAAGTGACATTTACCGTACACCGGGACATTACATCGGGGCATACAAGTCGGGGAACAAGTACAATATCGATCAGACGATCGGGAACGGGTACAATAACAACAACAACGAAAGCCGCGCCTATTTTCAGGCCAAGCTCGACTATATGCGCAACTTCGGATTGCACGATGTGACGGGAATGGTGCTTTTCAACCGATCGAAACGGGTGATCAACAACCAGGTGCCGTTCAGTTACCAGGGTGTGACAGCCCGTGCAACCTACGGGTACGACGACCGCTATTTGCTGGAAGTCAATGCGGCTTACAATGGATCTGAAAACTTTGCCAAGGGGAAGCGTTACGGTTTCTTTCCGTCGGTAGCAGCCGGCTGGGTGCTCACCAGGGAGCGTTTCATGACCAATACGCAAAACTGGTTGAATAACCTGAAAATCCGTGGCTCATTCGGATTGGTGGGAAGCGACAAGATACCGGATGACAAGCGCTTTATTTACCTGCAATATTTCGGTCGGCGGGATGGCGATTACAACTTCGGCACGGACAACTTCGGCTCGGGCGCGGGTGGCTTCCTGTCGGAAGGTGACCTGGCTAACCCCAACCTGACCTGGGAGAAGGCGCGCAAGACGAACATCGGTATCGATGCTACATTTCTGAAACGCCTCACATTGACACTCGATCTCTTCCGCGAGCACCGGTACGACATTATCACCAATATGGGTGGTGGTAACAAGTTGGGCTTTCCTGACATCGTCGGCAAAGATGCACCGTTCCTGAACTCGGGGATCGTGAATAACAAAGGTTTCGATTTCGAGATCGGATGGACAGGCAGCATTGGGAAGGACTTTACCTATTTCGTTCGTCCGAATATGACCTTTGCCCGCAATAAGATCATTTTTATGAATGAGATTCCCTATGCCTCACCGGGAAGGGCTAACACCGGCAAGCGGATCGACGAGCATTTCGACTACCTGTTCGACCGTTTCGTGGCGAACCAGGAGGAGGCCAATCAGCTGAATGCGATGAACAACGGCAGCGGGTTCCAGTCGTTTGGCACGCTGCGGCCGGGGGATGTGGTGTACAAGGACTTGAATAATGACGGCAAGATCGACGACCTGGGCGACCGCACCGCTGTGGGTAACCCGCGTAACCCGGAACTGATGTTCGGTTTGCCGGTGGGCGGCCGTTTCAAGAACTTCGATTTCAGTGCATTGTTCCAAGGTGCTTCGAGGGCGTCGGTACAACTGTCGGGTGCGGCCGTCTACGATTTCCCGCTTTTCAACCAGGATAAATATGGCAAGGTGAAACCCATGCACCTGAAACGCTGGACTCCTGAAACTGCGGCTACCGCGACGTATCCGGCATTGCATTTCGGAGACCACAGCAACAATAAGAACAATAGCAGCAGCTTGTTTTTGTATAATTCGAAATACATACGCCTGAAAACGGTGGAGGTGGGCTATAATTTGCCTAAAACGGCGATCAAGAAGATCGGGATCGACAGCTTTCGCATTTACGTGCAGGGTATGAACCTGCTGACCTGGGACGGACTCAAAGACGTGGATATGGACCCTGAGACCCGCGAGGGTTCGGGGGATTGGTACCCGATCCAGAAGGTGGTGAATTTTGGCGTCGACATTTCATTCTGATTTAACCTGACTTTTATGAATACCACAAAAATATTGACGAGCATCGCATTCGGCCTGGTAGTGTTGTCGGGCTGTCAGCAGGATTTCCTCGACCGCAAGCCCGATGACCAGGTAGATGCCGAGCAGGTTTTTACCCGATACAATAAAATGAACCAGTTGGTAACCGACCTGTATGACAATGCAAAAGGCTCCAACAGTCCGCTGGTCTTTTTCTCGCACTTCTCGTCAGCACCCGTGACCGACGAGGCAGAGGGCTCGACAGCGGAGGGAAGCCTTACGAACAAGTTCAACACCGGCGACTGGAACCCCAACGCCATGCCCGACCGTAGCAGCCGTGGGCAGTACTGGTGGGATTTATATGCCCGCATCCGCAAAACCAATGTGATCCTGGAAGGTGTAAGAAAATACAATACGCCCGATAACCCGCTGCAAGCCGGCGACCTCGACAAGCGCCTCGGCGAAACCTATTTCATGCGCGCCTACTTCCATTACCTAGCCGCGCGCATGTACGGGGAAGTAGTGTATGTTACTCATACCATTCAACCCACCGATGCGATGGATTTCAAGCAGGAATCTTTCCATGCCATAGCGGCAAAAATCAAGCAGGATTGCGACTCGGCATTTGCATTGGTACCGGGCAGCTGGGGAGGAGCGGATTTTGGCCGGGTGGACAAAGGTGCCTGTCTGGGCCTGAAAGCAATGATTTCCTGGATGGCCGCCACGCCCATGTGGAACGGTGGCACTTTTCCGAACGATACGCGCCAGTTTGCTTCGGAGTATGCTTACAATGTCGATCGCTGGGTGAAAGCCAAAGAAGCAGCCAAGGCGGTTATTGATTTCAAAGTCGATGGTCGCCAGCGTTACAGCCTTTACCAGGGCCACGACGCATCCGATTTTCGTGACGACGCCGGGAATAACAACAATAATTCCAAAGTGCCTGCGCGTCTCTGGGATTTGTATCACGACATGCAGGCATTCCAGAACGAGGCGGTTTTCTTCGTCACCCGCGACAAGGACAACAACTGGCAAGGCGATATTTACCCGCCAAGCTGGGGTGGAAGCTCGCGCCAGATGCCGGTTCAGGAGCAGGTGGATGAATATGAATACATCGCGCCCAATGGATTTGGCTACCCGGTCTACGGCAGTCGTGCCAAAAGCGACGGTTACGACGATGGTAACCCCTACGAAAGTGTGAAAAGAGATCCGCGTTTCTACCGCGACATCGTGTACCACGGTTCTACATTCAAAGGAAAGGTGATCAATACAGCCACCGGCCCGGACAAAATCGGCGCTTCCAACTCATCCACGACCGGCTATTTCCTGCGCAAGATCCTGCGCGAATCCTGGAACCGCGACAAGAGTTTCGCCATCAGCGGACCGCCGGTTTGGCGCTTGCCGGAGTTTATTTACATCTATGCGGAAGCGGTCAACGAATCGGCAGGGCCCAATGCGGAGATTTACCAAATGCTGAACGACGTACGGAAGCGTTCCTTCATGGCGCCGATCCCACCCGAAGCTCAGAGCAACAAGGCATTGATGGACGAGTATATCAAACGCGAAAGACGGGTGGAGCTCTTTTATGAAAACAACCGGATATGGTCATCGAGGCTGTACCTGGAAGCCAGCTCTCAAAAGGAACTCGCACGTGAGCAGGCATGGCAGAGCGCGGGCGCGACCAACGAGCAGCGTTCGCAAGGCTACTGGCCTTATCCCAAAACGCAACGGATGATCAATGGTATGAAGCCCGTTGAAGATCCGAACGGGAAAATAGAAGTGGACGGGAAAAAATACCGCATGCAACGCTATTTCGTAGAAAGCCGCGTGTTCGTAACGCCCAGGCACTATCTCTTCCCGATTATGCAGGACGAGTTGCAGCGCACACCGACCTTGAAGCAGAATCCGGGATGGTAATGTTTTAGGGAGGAAAGGAGGATGTTCAATGTCAGTCTGAGCGGAGTCGAAGACAGTCGGTACGGCAACATGTATTGTGCCATATCGCATTCGCTTCGACTTCGCTCAGCGTGACATAGCCCTACTCCTTAATACTCTTAATATAAGCAATCGTCACAGGAATCTGCTTCAAGTACGAAGGACTCTCATCCTCGATAAAATAATGCTTGATCCCCACTTTCTTAGCAGCCTTCAAAGTCGCCGCGATGTCGATCTGGCCGGTTCCCAATGCTACGTCGTTGGTCGTTGGCGTGCCGCCTGAGAGATCGCCTTTTACTCCTTTTTTCAGGTCTTTCAGGTGCATCAGTTTCCAGCGGGTCGGATATTTCAGCAGCAATTTAGCTGGATCTTGTCCCGGGAATGCGGTCCAGAGAACGTCCATTTCAAAGTTTACATATTCCGGATTGGTGTTTTTGACAATGTAATCGAACAGCGTACCGCCTTCGTAAGGCACGAACTCGTAACCATGGTTGTGGTAGGTGAGCGAAATGCCCGCTTCTTTCAGTTCTTTTCCGGCTTTGTTGAAATCCGCTACTGCTTTTTTCGCAGTTTCGAGGTTGAAATTGCCTTTTTCGTGAGGAATCCAGGCTACCATCACATATTTGGCGCCGAGGATTTTTGCGTCTTTGATCGTCTGCGCAGTGCTTTCGCTGAGCTTTTTGTAGTCGGCACCGATAGAGCGCATGGCGATACCGCGTTTGTCGAGCTGCTTGCGGAGTTCTTCGGTAGTCATGCCGGCGATGGGGCCGCCTTCCATTTCAGTAACGCCAAGGGATTTGATGGTGTCCAGCGTCGCTTCGATGCCTTTGCCCCAACTCCCGCGGAAAGTATATGCCTGTAAGCCGATCGGCGCAGTGTACACTGGCTTACCCTGTGCAAAAAGGTCTCTTCCGCCCAGCAATGCAACCGCCAGACAGCCCAGACCGATTAGTTTTTTCATTGTCATCTCGTTGAATGTTTTAGATAGGTATTGCCAAAAGCAACACCCAGGATTGATATACTAAAACCCGTCGGCCTTGATCTGCTTTTCGCTCAACTCTCCGTATTTTTTGACCTGTTCCTTAATCTCGGAGGCCTTGCCTACGAGCACGAATTGCAGCTTGTCTTTCAGGAAATAGGTTGCAATAATGTTCTTCGCCTGAGCGATCGTCAGTCCGTCGACTTTCGATTGGAAAGTATTAATGAAACTTTCATCGAAATTATACGTGAACATATCCGTCAGCAACCGGGCCAATGCGCCGGATGATTCGTAATCCGGCGGGAAATCGCCCTTCACGTACGCCTTCGCGGATGCGAGGATTTCTTCATTGATACCGGTTTTATGCAAACTATCCAGCACGTTCAGCGCCATGTCGATCGCCGGAACGGTCGTGGAGTTTTTGGTAAATGTGCTGATTCCGAATGTACCCGCATATTTGTACCGGGTAAAACGGCTGCCAGCTCCATAAGTAAGCCCCGAGTTCACACGTAATGCGTCGTTCAGCCAGGAAGTAAACCGGCCTCCCAGAATGGTATTAATGACGACCACGGGCACATAATCCGGTGAATTGTAATCGATTCCCTTGCCACCAATCATGAAAGTGGTTTCGCGGGCGTCGTCTTTGTTTACCAGCAACACCCGGGCTTTGTCAAATTCCAGGTTAGGCGCCACGCGTTTCACCATTCTGGCGGGAGCGGTTTTCCAGTCACCGAACAATGCGGTCACTTTTTTCTTCATATCCGCCGCTTTGAAATCGCCGACGATCGAAATGGCGCCCTTTCCGGTAGTATAATTGCTTTGGTAAAATGCCTTCACCGCCGCCACATCGATTTTCTCGACAGTTGATTTGCTGCCCGTTGTCGGCGTCGCGTAAGGAAAATTGCCGAACAGGAACGCGTTGTAATAGTTTCCGATCACAGAGCGAGGGCTTTCTTTCGCCTGCGCGAGTTCGAGTAGCGTTCGTTGTTTGTGTTTGTCAAATTCGGTGGCATCGAAAACCGGATGGATAAGCACTTGTTGGATCAGCTCAAAAAGCTTCTCCTGATCTTTTACAGCAAATGAAGCTGCAAGGCCTGCGTTGTCTTTGGAAGCATAAGTGGAAAGACTGGCGCCGACGTAGTCCGTCATTTCCTCGATCTGCGCCTTGGTGTATTTCTGCGTGCCGAAGAGCAACGCGTCGGCTGTGAGGTTGGCAAGGCCGTAACGCTCACCATCGTTGATCGCACCGGCATCGAATACGGCCGAAACGTTGATCAGCGGTACCTCGTGCTGTTCCATCAGGTACACCGTCAGCCCGTTTTTAAGTTTGAATGTCTCGTAAGGAGGTACTTTGAAATTATTCTGCGCCTTAGCCGCGAATGCGCATAGGGCGAGTACCAGAATCAGGATATTTTTCATTCCAATTTGAATTTGAATGGCTGTTATTTCGATTTTTCAGGAAGCAGGTAGCCTACGGTGCGGTTGCGCTCGGTGAAGTACTGGGCAGCCACACGTTTGATATCCTCCACCGTAACTTTCTTGTAGTTCTCTGGTGCTTCGAACATCTTTTTATAGTCACCAAAAAACACATCATAGGTCCCTAGGCTATTGGCCTTGCCATTGATGGTTTCCAGCGTATGATAGAATTCCATAAGTTTCTGATTTTTCACCTTCTGCAACTCGGAATCCGTGACACCGTTCTGAATGATCATATCGATCTGTTTTTCAATAGCCTTTTCCAGGTCGGATGCGGAAACATTATCGCCGGCCACACCAAAAATAGCGAACAGGGTTGGGTCGAACCCATTGTCCAGGCCAGCCGAAACACTGGATGCGATGGTCGTATCCATCACCAGCGATTTCACCAGTCGCGACGAATTGCCCGAGCTCAGCAGGCTGCTGAACAGGTCCAGCGCATAGTAATCCGTATGGGCGGTTTCAGGCACGTGATATGCGAGGAGAATGTTGGGCGTCGTAATATCCTTGTAAGTCGTTACGCGGCGCTCGCCATTCTGCGGAGGCTCAATGGTGCGAATCTTAGGTGGCAGGCCTCGCGCAGCCAGTGGCGCCATATATTGGTCGGCCAGCTTTTTGACCTCATCATACTTAATATCACCCACTACCACGACAGTCGCATTATTGGGTGAATAGTAGGTTTTGAAATAGTTTTCCAGGTCTGATTGCGTCCAGCTTTTGATGTCGGATTCGAAGCCGATCACCGGGAACATGTAGGGATGCTCCTGAAAGGCAACGGACTGCACCTGTTCGCCGATCAGCCGGTAGTTGCTGTTTTCCAAACCGGTACTGCGCTCCGAAAGCACCACGCCGCGCTCGCTTTCGACCATTTTCGGGTCGATGGTGAGATGGCCGATACGGTCGGATTCGAGTTTGAAAATCGTTTCCAATGCGTCTTTCTGGAACCAGTCGGTGTAGACGGTTACATTTTCGGTGGTGTAAGCATTGTTGGAGCCGCCGTTGGCTTCCATCACGCGGTCGAACTGTTTCGGACCGTAGTTTTTGGAACCGTTGAACATCATGTGTTCGAAGAAGTGGGAGAGGCCGGTGATACCGTGGACCTCGTTCCGCGAACCGACCTTCCAGAAAAGGTACATATTCGCAGTGGGGATCGAATGGTCTTCCAGGACGAGGAATTTCATGCCGTTGGCCAGCGTGAAAGTTTTCACATCCTCCGGCCTGGTTTGCGCATGCGCGACGCCGAGGCCCGTGAACGCGGCCGCAGCGAATAGGAGTTTTCTTAGCTTCATGAAGCGAGGATTGTTAATGAATGTGTAATGATAATGAAAAATGCCCTTCGGGCTGAAATCTGACCGGACGATATACTTAAATGGGTTATCAGCCGGAATTATTTCCGGGTTTCAAACGCTATTTTTGGCGCATTATTAACCTTAATCTTCGTACCACCGATGAAAAAGCAATTGTTTTCTCTGTTCATTCTCCTGTCCGTCAACGTACTAGCCGGTACGTCGCCCGACCAGCCTGCCAAAAAGCAGCGTTTTAAAGTTATGACCTACAATATCCACCATTGTAACCCGCCGTCGGCCGGGGACAAAATCGATGTGGAGGCTATTGCGAAGGTAATCAATGCAGAAAAGCCCGATTTCGTGGCATTACAGGAAGTGGACGTGAATACCGAACGCTCGGGTAAGGGAAAGAACCAGGCGCAGCAACTGGCTGCATTGACGGGCATGAAATTCTATTTTTCCAAAGCGATCGATCACCAGGGCGGCGACTACGGCGTGGCGGTTCTGACGAAATTCCCGATCGTGGATTCGGCGAAGTTTGCATTGCCTATTCGCCCGGAATTAAAGGAAGAAGATCGCACGATTGCAGCGGTAACGGTGAAATTGCCGGATAACCGTAAACTGATCTTCGCCAGCACGCACCTGGGTTTGAAAGAACCTAACCGCCTGCTGCAAGCCGAAACCATTTTGAAGCATTTCGGCGATACGGAGCTGCCCATGATCCTGGGTGGCGATTTCAATGCAACTCCTGAAAGCCCGGTGATCGCTTATTTCGATAAATATTTTACCCGCTCCTGCACCGAATGCAAGCCGACGATCCCGGTGGAAGTACCTAAAAAGACGATCGATTTCATCATGCACAAGCAGGGTAGCAAATTGAAAAGTGCTAACACGAAGGTAATCGACGAGCAATATGCTTCGGACCACCTGCCCGTAACGGCCGAATTTACATTAGACTAATATTCTCCTTAATCCAGTTCACCCGCACAATACGGCTCTGTACGCCATGCTCGGCGAAGAAATGCTGCCAATGCAGCTGCCGCGACGAAAGGTGGTCGGTAGGGGACTTGATTTCGATGAATGCATAATCATCGTCGTTCCAAACCAGCAGGTCGGGAAAGCCGCGGGTATTTTCGCGGAGGTTCAGCGCCATTTCGAGCATGATCTTGTGGATTTTCTCAGGGCTGAGCAGGGAAGTGAGGGTTAATACCTTTTCCAGTGCGCCGTCATACCACGGCACGAGCACATTGGTAATGCCGTATTTATCCGCAAAAGTCTGTGTCACGAGCTCGTCGATGATCTCGCGCGAATGCGCGGCGGCGAGCCGTTCCTTCAATTGCTCCGACCGTTTGAAATAGAAGTCGGGCAGGAAGAAATCCGACGGAATGCGTTGCAGCGGGTTATGGATCGTCTGGACATTGGTATCATAGATAATATCCCAAAACAGCAATCCGAACAATGCCCGCCACGGCTCGTTTTCGCTGAAAAATGCATTGTAACCCTGCTCCTGATAGTAAGCGATCGCACCGAATTCCACGCGGAAACGATACGAAATAGGTACTTCAATCGCTTCGGCAGCCTTCAAAGCCTGGGTCGTCCTTTTGACGGTCCGGGCTTTTTTGTTTTTGATCTTTTCATAAAAATCGAGGCTGAAAAAGCGCTCGTCGGCATTTTGCGGACTTTCGGCGATTTCCTCGCATAATGCGAGCGCCTCGTCGATTTCACCAAGATTGTAAAGCAGTCGCACGCGCCGCTCGCGGGCGGGGGCGTCGTTGGTGAGCTGGTAAATGGTGAGCGCCTGGGAGAGCATTTTCTTACGTTCCAACCACGCGCTTACCTTTAATATAAATGAATTGAATGAGGGTAATGCCTTGTGGCTAAGACCAGTGCCGCTTGCGGCTTGCCAGTTCATAAACCAGTCGTAGATTTCTTCGGGCGGCAGGTCCTGCTTGATGACGTCGAAAGTTTCTTTCATCAACGATACCATTAATGTATCGTCCGCATCCTTCCGTGTATCGAACTGAATGGACAAATACTGCTCATCAAACGATTGGAACCGCACGTGGCCGAGGTCTCGAACGACAAACTCGGTCATATCGGCGTAGCGATTACCGAAAAAGAGGAATTTCATTAGCATCACCTCCGCTTCGAACGACACTTTCACGACCGGCTCCATTTCGCCGAGCACTTCACAAAGCACCCCAAAATCGTACTCATGCAGCAGCCAGCGAACCAGATCGGGCTTTTTGATGCTTTTGGAAGGCATTACGTCCGGTTCGAGCAGCTTGGTGACTTCGAGCAATTCAGGTTTGGTGAAAAGGTCGATTACTTCCCCGAAACGGCTTTCATGGACTTCGCAAAGCGTTTCGATGAAATCACGTTCGAGCAGTTCGGTGAGTACTGCAGGCATGTCCTCGATTTCTGAGTAGGAGAGGCTGTTGGTACGGAAAAACGATTTGCTGCGGTTGCTGAAACGGATGAAAAGGCATTGCGCATCCTCGGAAAGCGACTCGTAATGGTCCAGGAATTCCAGCTCGCTCTCGTGCAGGATATGTGCGTAGCGCTTGCGTACGAACGCGAGCACGTAATTGAAATATTCGAGATAGTACTTGGGGGGTAAATCCGTGGGGAACACCTGTTCCTGGGCGAACGGATCGGTCAGCTCGGCGGACAAAACGGTTACTTTTTTAGTTGATGAAGAAATAAAGTTACCAAAAAAATGATTGAATGAGTGAATGACTGAATGAGTGAATGACTGAATGAGTGAATAGAGGTTTCGACTGGTGAAAAGAGCAATGTCGGTAGGTGCGGGATGGTTTATATTAAAATTTGGTTAAATCCTGGTTTTATAGAAAAATGAAAGGTAAAAATAGGATTATAGCTATTATGGGCGCCGCCTTTTGTGAAAAGCGTAGTATATAATTAAGAAATTGATTTACATTTGCTCTCTATGGAAAACAATTTTACCTGCCCATGACAACATTAGATTCTTATGATTTTTCAGGGAAAAAGGCCCTGGTTCGCGTGGATTTCAATGTCCCGCTTAATGAAAAATTTGAGATCACGGACGATACCCGTATCCGTGCGACCATTCCTACAATCAGCAAGATTCTTAATGACGGCGGTTCCGTCATTTTAATGTCACACTTGGGTCGTCCCAAGGACGGTCCTACCGAAAAGTATTCCCTGAAACACCTGGTAAACCCGCTTTCCCTGATCCTGGGTAAGTCGGTAAAATTTGCCGACGATTGCATTGGCGCAAGCGCTACTGAGCTCGCTGCTGCATTGCAGCCAGGAGAAGTTCTTTTGCTCGAAAACCTGCGTTTTTATAAAGAAGAAGAAAAAGGTAACGAAGAGTTCGCTGAGAAACTTGCGAAACTCGGCGATGTGTGGGTAATGGATGCATTCGGTACCGCACACCGTGCGCACGCTTCCACAGCCGTAATCGGTAAGTTCTTTACAGACAAAGTTTGCGGTTATGTAATGCAAGCTGAGCTGGATAACGCGGAACGTCTTCTGGAACATTCGGAAAGACCTTTCACGGCGATCATGGGTGGTGCCAAAATCTCCGACAAAATCCTGATCATCGAACGTCTGCTCGACAAGGTGGATAACCTCATCATCGGCGGCGGTATGTCATACACATTTTCCAAAGCGCAAGGCGGAAGCATCGGTAAATCGTTGCTGGAAGCTGACAAGCAGGATTTGACACTCGAACTGATCGAAAAAGCAAAAGCGAAGGGTATCAACCTGGTATTGCCGGTGGATACGGTAATTGCCGATAAATTCTCCAACGACGCCGACCGCAAGGTGGTGGAGGCAGGTAGTATCCCTGACGAATGGGAAGGCCTCGACATCGGTCCAAAAACCGCCGAGATTTTCTCTGATATCATTAAAAAATCGAAAACCGTGCTTTGGAACGGCCCGATGGGCGTATTCGAGTTCCCTAACTTCGCGAAAGGAACCAACGCAATCGCCGAGGCGGTAGTTTCGGTAACGGAAGACAACGACGCATTCTCTCTGATCGGTGGTGGCGACTCAGCTTCTGCGATCAACAATGCTGGTTATGGCGACCGTGTAAGCTACGTTTCGACCGGTGGCGGTGCATTGCTCGAATACATGGAAGGCAAAGTGCTTCCGGGTGTGGCTGCGCTGCAAGCATAAGCATTCACTTTCTTAGGTTTATATCAAAAAAGAAATCCATCCCGCACATCGCGGGATGGATTTTCTGCATAACAAACCTAACTAATTTATGAACGCTGGCCTCGTTCGGCCGGAATTCCACTTTTAATTGCCTCCTGCGCGTTTCTGCAAATCATCCGAACCGGTGTTGCGCTGGCGGGCTCCCTTCACATTCTGGTTACCGAAGTTGTAAGTGAAGGTCAATCTGAACTGGCGGCTAGGCCATTCGGACCGTACTTTGAAATTGATATCCTTGTACACCGCGGTACCATTGAAGCGGTTGGTCCAGAAGATATCGTTTACGTTGAAACGGATCGTCCCTTTTTTGTTCAGGATATTCTTTTGCAGACCTGCATTGATCATCCCCATCGGACGGGCGGCGTACAATCCGTAGAACTGTCTGCTATTATACCATCCGGAGAGCTCAGCGGACCATCCTTTGCCGATCGTAAATTGGTTGCTCGCATACATATTCCAGGATGTCTGCTTGATTTCGAGCTGCTGTTCCAGGTAATATGACTTGTAATGGTTGTATACACCCGTAAAGTTCGCCTGCACCTGCCACCATTTGGTAACCGGAATCGGGAAAGAGATGGTAAGGCTTACATTGTCCTGGTTGTCAAGGTTATCCGACGTTACAAAAGTCTTGTTCTCCGAAGCGATCTGCTGGGGCAGCTCGTCCGCGATCATATCCTTGATGCGGCTGTACGCCAGCGTCGTGTTCAATGCATTCTTGTAAACGTGTACCAGCTGGAACGAATGCGTGTACTGTGGTCTCAGGTTCGGGTTACCGCGTTGGAATGTGTACGGGTCGAGGTAAAACTCGAACGGGTTGAGCGACTGGTAATTCGGGCGGTCGATCCGGCGGCTATACGAAAGGTTGATCACGTTGTTCGTATCAAGCTGGTTCGAAAGGAATACACTCGGAAAGAAATTGATGTAATTTCTGTCGCGTTTCTGGTTCAGCGTGACCGAGTTACCGATCGAATGCGTGTGCTCGGCACGGACGCCCAGCTGATATTTGATTTTCTTCGAAATAGCACCGGCATAGTTCGCATAAGCTGCATTCACGTTCTCGGTGTATTTGAAACGGTTCGAGCGTTTCGGGTCGAATTGCCAGCTGTCAACAAAGGTTTCGAATACCATATCATTATCCGAAGTCACGTAGCTCGATTTCAAGCCGGTCTCGAACTTTCCTTTGCCGATCGTCTGGGTATAGTCCAGTTTCGCCATCGCAATGTTGATGTCCGAAGGCATGTCGTTACGTACCATTTCGGTGGCTGCTTCATCCGGGGTACCGTCTGCTTTGAAGTAGCGGGTATCCAGGTCGCTTTTCTTTTTGCCGCCGTAATGCACGTAGTCGAGGTCGAAAGTCAGTTCTTTTCCTTTGTCGTTGAACTGGTGTTTCAGGTTCAGGTTGGAACTGATATTATTCATCTTGCCGCCGTTGAAAACGTTGGTCCGGAAGGTCCGTTGCAGGCTCAGGTCTTCGTTCAGGATCCGGGTGTTGGTTTGTCCGAAGGGATTGCTCCAATCGTTATAGAACCCGGAAACCAGTACGCCCACAGTGGTTTTATCCGTTGCAAAGTAATCGAGGCCGGCACGCACATTATAGTACTCCGATCGGTTGATGCGCTCGGTATGCTGGTCGAAAATCGTCACTTTGCCGTCGTAAGGAATGGTGCGGTAAATGTCGTTGTTGTTGAATCCTTTGTTATAAAAAGCGCCGCCGCTGATAAACGTGCTGATTTTTCCGGCCCGGTGGTTGAGCGTTCCGGTTGCATTGGCACGACCATATTTTGCCCACGCCCCGCCAAGGTTGATATTGCCATTGGTGCCGTAGTTTTTGTTACGCTTCATTTTAATATTGATGATCCCCGAGTTGCCCGCGGCATCATATTTGGCCGACGGGTTTGTGATCAGCTCGATCTTCTCAATGTTGTCGCTGGGTGTGTTGCGTAGGAGCGTGATGAGTTCCTGTTGAGACAAAAAGGTCTGTTTCCCGTCTATCTGAACGATCACCCCTTCCTTGCCGCGCAGCTTCAATTGCTCGTTCTGCTGGTCGACCGTCACGCCGGGAGCGCGTTCGAGCACTTCCAATGCGGTAGCGCCGGCTGAAACAATGCTGTTTTCCACGTTCACAACCGTCCGGTCGATTTCCTGTTCGATGAATGGCTTTTTCGCTACGACTGTCACCTCGCTCAGTGATTTGATATCCGATTTCAGACTGACAGTGGGAAGGTTTACGGGAGCGTCTTTTACATGAAACACCTCGCTGTATGCTTTCTGGTAACCAACCATCGATATCAGGGTAAGGTATTTGCCTGCTGCTACCTGGTCGAATGCAAATTTGCCCTGCTCGTCGGCCGCGAGCCCTTTTACAAGCACCGAATCTTTGGCTTGCAACAGGAGAACGTTCACAAACGGGAATGGTTGCGACTTTTCATCAAGCACCGCGCCGGTGACTTTTCCTTTTCCGGTAAGAGGCTGGGGAGCTTGTGCGTGCACAAAGCCGGTTCCCAGCAACAGCGCTGCAGTTAGGTTCATTAAGATTTTCATGGCTAATAGTTAAAAGTTCAGCGTACCCGGGGTGAGTTGTTCCATTAGGTACACTGCAAAGATAGGTACTTGGTATAACATAGAACCTTTGATTACATAAAAGGCGTGTATGTTATATAAGTGGTGTGTGTCTATCTTTCGGCTTATAGATACAAAGGGATAAAAGGAAGTTGCATATCGGCTGGAAAAAAGTTTAAACGGTTAAATAGCTATTTGAACGATCAAAGCGGCGAAGTTTCAACTTCGTTTTTTGCTTTTCACCCAATCTCCCTACCTTTGCGTTTTAGATAGCATATATATGACTGAACAAATTCTGATTTTAGATTTTGGCTCACAGTACACCCAGTTAATTGCACGCAGAGTTCGCGAACTGAACGTTTATTGTGAAATCCACCCATACAACAACTTCCCCGAACTCACTCCCAACGTCAAAGGTGTCATTCTCTCAGGTAGCCCCTGTTCGGTGAGGGACGAGGATTCTCCCCGGGTCGATCTCGACAAATTCCGCAAAATATTGCCTCTTTTGGGTGTATGCTATGGCGCACAATTGCTCGCACAGGAACTTGGCGGCGATGTGAAGCCTTCGCAGCACCGCGAATACGGCCGTGCGAAGCTGGAAATCGATGATACCGATTCTTCATTGCTGGCCGGTTTGTCGGAGTCGTCACAGGTGTGGATGTCGCATGGTGACACGATCGTTCGCGCACCGCAGAACTTCCACGTGATCGCTTCAACGGAGTCGGTGAAGGTCGCCGCATTTAAGGTGGAAGATGAACTGACATATGGTATTCAGTTCCACCCGGAGGTTACGCATACGACCGAGGGTAAAAAACTCCTGCATAACTTCGTCGTGAATATTTGCGGCTGCAAGCAGGACTGGACTTCTGAATCTTTTGTAGAACATACGATCGAACAGCTTCGTCAGAAGCTCGGCAACGACAAAGTGGTAATGGCATTGTCGGGTGGTGTGGATTCAACAGTGGCTGCTACGCTGGTACACCACGCGATCGGCCAGAATTTGTATTGTATTTTCGTAGATAACGGGCTGCTGCGTAAGGATGAGTTCGAGCAAGTGCTGCATTCTTACCAGGATATGGGCCTTAATATTAAAGGTGTAGATTCTAAATCACACTTTTACCAACAGCTCGACGGCCTGAGCGATCCCGAAGCGAAACGCAAGGCGATCGGAAAGTCGTTTATCGATATTTTCGACCAGGAAGCGCATTTGATCGAAGACGTGAAATGGCTCGGTCAGGGTACCATTTATCCCGACGTGATCGAATCCGTTTCGGTAAAAGGCCCTTCGGCGACGATCAAATCGCACCACAACGTGGGTGGTTTGCCTGATTTCATGAAGCTGAAAGTAGTAGAGCCGCTGAATACTTTGTTCAAAGACGAGGTGCGGGCGGTTGGACGTACACTGGGTATCGACGAGAAAATTCTCAGCCGTCACCCGTTCCCGGGCCCAGGCCTTGCGATCCGTATCCTCGGTGAAATCACAGCGGAGAAGGTCGCTATCCTTCAAGAAGTAGATGCGATCTTCATCGGCGGTCTCCGCAAATGGGATCTTTACAAAGACGTTTGGCAGGCGGGTGCCATGCTCCTTCCCGTGCAGAGCGTAGGGGTAATGGGCGACGAGCGTACGTACGAGCGTGTAGTTGCGCTGCGCGCGGTGACGTCCGTCGACGGTATGACCGCCGACTGGGCACATTTGCCCTACGATTTCCTAGCGGAAGTTTCCAATGACATTATCAACAAGGTAAAAGGAGTGAACAGGGTCGTTTACGACATCTCTTCAAAGCCGCCGGCTACCATCGAATGGGAATAAGGCATACGAAAAAAGCGGACACCGAGTCCGCTTTTTTCATTTGTTGTATTTCCGGAAGTCGTCAGGATCGCCCGACTCCGCGGCTTAATAAGCTTAACACGAAGAGAACGAGGAATACGAAGAAAAGAATTTTAGCAATGCCTGCTGCGCCTGCCGCTATACCACCGAATCCGAGGATCCCGGCCACGATAGCGATGATGAGAAATATGACGGTCCATCTAAGCATGATTGACAAATATTTAGGTTCTTAATTATTGATTTCTGAACCAATAATTACCAACACTATGCCAGAAGCATAAATGCGCCCTCAATGCCCTAAACTGCTGTTTCTGCTTGAAAATGAGGTTTTTTGTGGAGAATGATGCACAGTTTCAAGGGGATTTAAGTTAATTTGCGGTTTAATCAAATTACTAACCTTATAATGAAGTTTAAATTTTCCGTGCTTTTACTGGTCGCGCTGGCGTTCCGGGTTTCAGCACAAAATGACCGTTGGCAGCAGCGCGCGAAGTACCAGATGGAGATTGATTTTGACGCTGTCAAACACCAGTATAAAGGCACCCAAAAGCTCGTTTACACCAACAATTCCCCTGATACACTTCAAAAGGTATTTTATCATTTATACCTGAACGCATTCCAGCCCGGCAGCCAGATGGACGTCCGCTCGCGCTCGATCAGCGACCCCGATCCCCGCGTGAAGGACCGTATTTCCAAACTGTCGCCTTCGGAGATCGGATATGAAAAGGTGCTTTCCCTCAAACAGAATGGAAAGCCACTGAAATACGAAGTGGTGGGCACTATCCTGGAAGTGACGTTGAACGAGAAGATCGTTCCCAAATCCAATCACACATTCGAGATGGAATTTGAGGCGCAGGTGCCGTTGCAAATCCGCCGCACAGGCCGCAATAATAATGAAGGCATCGACTACTCGATGGCGCAATGGTACCCCAAAATGTCGGAATACGATTACGAAGGGTGGCATGCCAATCCCTACATCGGTCGGGAGTTCTACGGGATCTGGGGGGATTTCGACGTGAAAATCACGATGGATGCTGCTTATACGATCGCGGGAACGGGTTATTTGCAAAACCCTGATAAAATTGGGCACGGTTACTCCAACAAAAATGTAACCCACAAACCCGGTGACCGCCTTACCTGGCATTTCGTAGCGCCGGAAGTACACGACTTCATGTGGGCGGCCGACCGCGATTACCAGCACGATGTCGTGAAAGTAGACGATAACCTGGATTTACATTTCTTCTACCAAACCGACACCCTGGCCAATGTATGGAAGCAAATGGAGCCGCTGGCGGTGCGTTCGTTCAAAATCATGAATGAGCAGTTCGGTCGCTATCCGTACAAGCAGTATTCGGTAATCCAGGGGGGCGACGGTGGTATGGAATACCCGATGGCGACGCTGATCACCGGAAGGCTGAACCTGCACTCCCTGACGAGCGTGACAGTCCATGAGTCCATCCACAGCTGGTTCCAGGGCCTTTTGGGGACCAACGAATCCAAATATCCCTGGATGGACGAAGGCTTCACAACATATGCGCAAAACATCGTGATGAACGAGCTGTTTCCTGCGAAAGGCGATCCGCAAAGAAGCGCCACGACGAGCTACCGCAGCCTGGTGAAGTCGGGTACGGAAGAGCCGCTCACGACCCACGCTGATCATTATAATACCAATAAAGCGTACAGCATTGCCAGCTACAACAAAGGCGCCGTTTTCCTGAATCAGCTTAATTATATCATGGGTAAGGAAACGTTTCAGCGGGGCATGAAGCGGTATTTCAATGAATGGAAGTTCAAACACCCGAATCCGACCGATTTGAAACGCATTATGGAAAAGGAATCGGGGCTGGAACTGGACTGGTTCTGGGAGAATTTTGTAGGCACTACCAAAACGATCGATTACAGCGTTCGTGAAGCGGTGGCCAATGGAAGTAAAACAGACGTTGTGCTGGAAAGGATCGGGCAAATGCCGATGCCGTTGGATGTCGTAGTAAGCTACAAGGACGGCACTCAGGAGAATTTTTACATTCCGCTTGAAATTATGCGGGGCGAGAAGAATGAGAAACTTTATTCCAAGACCACCCAAATGGCGGATTGGGGCTGGACTTACCCGGAGTATTCCTTTACCATCGACCGCAGCATTTCGGATATTCAAGCCATTGTAATCGATCCGAGCCAGCGCATGGCTGATATCGATCTTGATAACAACGTGTGGCCGACGCTTCCTAAAACCGCCCCACGCTTCAAGGCTACCAAAGTAAAATAGTTACCGTCCGAACCGAAAGGAGGCCCCGATGCGCCATCCCATGCCTTGAAAATGCGAGCCATGGAATTGCGCGACGGCCTCCAACCGGACGATCCGCATAATATTATCAATTCCATAAACTGCTTCCGTGTAATTCCGGATCGTTGGTGCACGCAGGTAATGCAGCTGCAACGTCTCCGAAATACCCGTCACGCGTAACGACTGCACACGCGTGAGCAGGAAATGCTGCATCGACCACGTCAAATGGGTCTGGAAAAACCATTTCGCCGTACTGTAACGGTAGTAGGGTAGCATCCGGAACTGATCGGGCGGATAAACGTACTGGAAGAAGAATTCGTTACCCATAAAATGCTGGTAATCGGGGAAGTACATTTTTTTAGTAGTCAAAAAACCGCCGGCATTTACCAGATATTCGAGGTTGCTGCGTGGCCCGAGGTTCAAATCCTGGCGGATCGTTCCTTGCAGCAGTGAATAATCCACGTCTCCCCAAAAGCCCAGCCCGCTCTTGTAATTGACACTAAAAGCTGGACCACGGCTCCTCAGATACCGTTTTTCACCATTTCGGATCAGGTACCTTCTCCAGGGGCGTAATGTGGCGGTGACGTCGAGAATCCATGCATTGTGTTCCTGAAAACCGGTGTTTTCCAGCTCCCGGTTCACCGGTCTGTTAGGCGTGAACCCGAACTGGCTCCAGAAAATGATTGGTCGGGCACTTTCCTGATTGAACAGCTCCTTCCGATGTTCAAAATCCAGACTAGCGTTGAGGCTCAGGACGTCGCCGATGTTGCGGAGCGTGTATTGAATGTGGCCGTATTGTTTTTGATACAATTTCATCAGGCTCCGGTCGACAAAGCGGGCGGCGACGCTATTGGGCAAGGGCGGAATTGGTTCGCGATTGTTGATCTGCGAGGCCATTTCGCCACCTGCCAACGCCAGGTTCCAGTTTTTTCCACCCACATGGGTTTCCAGGTTCCCGTACAACCGCTTCCGCCCGAACGAGTAGCGCACGAGCGGTCGCACGCTCAGATATGACGATTTCGCCCAGCGCTTCTGCCATTCGGTGATAAAGTTAACCGCATTGCCCTCCACCGAATTATAGCTGACCGACAGGAACGGGCTTTTGAAATAGAAAGTGTTACGGTTACCCAATGCATAGGTGTTCCCCAAAAGCAGGTGAATAGGTTTGAAATGGGTGGAGTCGGGCTTGGTCTTGACCCTGAGGGAATCTTTGACAACTTTGATGCTGTCCTGCGTAACATAACTCGAAACCTCCGATCTGGTTAGCGGAATAGGGCGTAATGCCTGCCAATAGGTGGTATCGCGTTTGTTGGCCATCGAATCGATCACAATGGAATCTTGCCGCACCAGCCGGTCGTTGCCAAGCTGTTCTTTTTGTTCCTTCTTCTGCTGTTTTTCGTATTGTTTGGTGAGTTTTCTGAAATTTTTGGTTGAAAACTCCTTCTGCGCCTGGATCAGATTTTCGAGGTCTTTGCCACCTTTTACTTTTGGGGCATCCTCTTTTTTATGGTCTGCAATGACAATGTCTTCCCTTAAACCCGGATCTACATCGAGCTTATCGTAGGTAAGCGAAACGAGGTAGCGGAATTCCCCTGCGAATCCGAGGTAGCTGCCATTCAACCGGAACTGCTGATTGACCGGGATCCATACCCCCTGCACCGGGCTGAAAATTTGCTTCGCCGCAATGTTCAAACCGCTGGTAGTCGTTTGCAAATCGTAGCTATGGATCGCCCAGCGATCTTCCAGAATGAACAAGCTTCCCCGGAAAACCCCTTCGCCGTAAGCTTTTGGAATAACCTTTATTTTGTTGACGATTTCGCCCCTTTCTTCGAAATATCCTTCATACTCAAACTTATAGTAGGCGAATGCCTTGGGGGATAATGGTGAAATCGTTCCGGCGATCTCGGGGCTGTACAAACTGGCCAGGATGTACTCGTTGGGTGAAGGTATGCTGTTATCGAGGCTGTTTCGGGTAGAAATAATGCGTTGGCTGTAATTGTTCGGGCGGCGGTACCTGATCTCCGCGACACTCTCATTCAGAATGGCCTTGCCTTGCTGAACGCCTTCTTTTTTTAGCCGTTTTTGTAGTAAAAAGGGGATTTTGGTAGCCACACCTGTACTTCTGGAATAGACTTTGGCCGTATAACCCCGTATCTGCAACTGATGAAAACGAGCTTTCGCGATGGCGCGGCGCATGATCGTGTACGCGGGATCTTCTTTGCTCTTGCCGATCGTGGCCTCTTGCAGGCTGAGCGCCTGCTCTTCCATCTGCACATTCAGCTCGGTAAAATCGTTGCCGATTGTGATGGTTTTGGAAACACTCTTAAAACCCAGATACTGAAAGACGATTTCGTAGTTCCCGGGCGCGAGACTAAACTCATACTCGCCCTCCTCGTTGGCCATCGTGCCGTTGCTCGTACCCTTTATTGCGATGCCCGCGTAGGGAAGGGATTCGCCATTTTTTGTGGTAATGCGTCCCCTTATCCCGCCAGCCCGGGAGAACTGTTGTATGGCCAGAAAGAGCAGCAATAATGCCAGAAAGCGCATATAGTCGGGTATAAAGTGCTGACAGCGGTGGTTGGAGGTGTGGTATTTTGTGCAACAAATTATCGCAATTAGCACAAATTGCGTGACATTCCGGACCCGCGCTCCCGACTTTACTTATAGAACCATACCAGTGATGCAGCCTGATATGAAAAAGGGGCACGCCGGATAGCCGACATGCCCCTTTTGAATCCATATTTTACCTTAGTTGCATTCCCCGTCGACTGTGCAGTTCGCACCGTCGGCCAGGCTCACGAGCGGTTTGGGATTAGCCTTTTCCCACTCGCCGAATGACTGTTGCAATGCGTTCAGGAAAGTTTCGGTGTGTTGTGCGCCTGAAACAGCATATTTGCGGTCAAGCACAAAGAACGGAACGCCACGCGCGCCCACTTGCTGCGCTTCGTAAATGTCGTGACGCACATCTTCACTGAAACGCGTGCCATCCAGGACAGCTTTCAGTTCAGCAGCGTCCAGCCCGATGGCAGTTCCCAGCTCGATCAGCGTAGCGTGGTCGGCGGTATTTTTGCCATCCGTAAAATAGGCTTTGAACAATTGTTCCTCCGCCGCATCGCCCAGGCCTTTGGTTTTGGCAAACTGTAAAAAGCGGTGCGCGTCGAAAGAGTTGGCCAATACGGCCTTATCCATATTGTATTCCAGACCCACTTCGGCAGCCATGTTCGTCACGTGGTCGTTCACCTGCTGCGCATAATCGGGCGTCCAGCCTTTGGTTTCGGCCAGGTAGTCGTTAATGCTTCTTCCGGGTTCGGTTTTCATCTGCGGATTCAGTTGGAAGCTTTTCCATTCTACCTGAATCTGGTCGCGCTGCGGAAACTCCGCCAGCGCACTCTCAAAGCGCCTTTTGCCGATATAGCAAAACGGGCACATTACATCACTCCATATTTCTACTTTCATAATATCGCTTGTTCGTAATTGTAACTCCGGGGGGAGGCATTGTTTGTTAGGTGTTGTCATTTGTTGTCAGGTATTGTCATTTTTAGTCAGGTATTGTCATTTGTTGTTTCAACAATCCATTACAACCCTGACCATTCTTGACTACACTTGACTATAATTGACTACACATGACTACACATGACCAACCTTGACCATTCCTGACTTTCAACCTCCGGTTACTAAAAAGCTCAGATGGAGATAAAAAGTTCTTCATGCGGCCGGCGTACCTTCTTCGCATTTGCATACGGGTCTTTTTCTGCGTCACGATAGCCCAATGCCAGGATCACCACGCTGCGCAATCCTTTTTCACGGAGTCCAAGGATTTCATCCACTTTTGCCGCGTCGAAACCTTCCATTGGTGTTGCGTCCACTTCTTCGATAGCCGCCGCCACAAGCCCATGCCCCAATGCTATGTATGCCTGGCGTGCAGACCAGTCGAAATTTACATCCTCACTACGGCTGAGGATACCGCCATTAATGCTGCTATGAAAACCCGCCAGCGACTCGACGCTCACGTTGCGAGTCTGGGCGAAGAATTTGATATAATCCTCCACATGCTGCGAGGTCAGCTTCTCCCATGCCGCAAAAATCAGCAAATGCGAAGCGTCGGGGATTTGCGCCTGGCGGGTAGCCGCCTCGTGGTAAATTTTGTCTTTCAACGCCTTGTCCTCCACAATGACAATATTGTAAGGCTGCAAACCCACCGAAGACGGCGCCAGCTTGATCGCTTCAAGGATATTGTCCAGTTTCTCCTGGGGAATGGTCTGGCCATTCATGCGTTTGGTGGCGTAACGCCAGTTCAATTTTTTTATTAACTCGCTCATTTTTATCTAAGTTTGAAGTGCCAATGATTAATCGGCATGCAAACTTAATTAAATTTACTATACATTTGTAAGTAGTATACAAAAGGATAGTGAAAAAATCAGCTATGGAAAAAACAAAAGAAGCGAAGCCGCACACCTGGGATGAATGCACGAAAAGCATCCTCCCCGTGCGCGACGCATTGGAAGTACTCAGCGGCAAATGGAAATTGCCCATCATCATATCCCTTATGTTCGGCAACAAACGCTTCTCTCAAATCGCCAAGGAAGTGCCGGGCATTACCGACAAAATGCTCTCGAAAGAACTCCGTGAGCTGGAAAGCAATGACCTGGTGAAGCGAACCGTTTACGATTCCATTCCCGTGGTTGTGGAATATTCACTCACTGAATACGGGCATTCACTGGAGATCGTGATCAAGACGCTGCGCGACTGGGGCGTAGCGCATAGGAAGCGGATGATGGTGGAGAGTTAAGAAGAAAAAAAGAGCAACCGATAAGGGTTGCTCTTTTCATATCTGTCGGGCTGATAATTATCCCAGCTGATTAATGCAGTTCAAATCTTCGAACGCCACTTTCAGACGGGAGATCATGCTCTCTTCGCCTTTGCGTAGCCATACGCGTGGGTCGTAATATTTTTTGTTCGGCGAATCTGCACCTTCGGGGTTGCCGAGTTGTGATTGCAGGTAGCCTTCTTTTGCTTTGTAATAGTTGAGAACACCTTCCCAGGTCGACCATTGCATGTCGGTGTCGATGTTCATTTTGATCGCGCCGTACTCGATCGCCTCGCGGATTTCTTCGCGGGATGAGCCCGATCCTCCGTGGAATACGAAGTTAACGGGCAGGTCGCCGGTTCCGAATTTCTGCTTGATGTATTCTTGTGAGTTGCGGAGGATTTTCGGTTCCAACTTCACGTTACCTGGCTTGTATACCCCGTGCACATTACCGAATGCCGCTGCAATGGTGAAGTTAGGGGAGATTTTAGAAAGTTCTTCGTAAGCGAATGCCACTTCCTCAGGCTGCGTGTACAGTTTTGAGCTGTCTACATCCGAGTTGTCGACACCGTCCTCTTCGCCACCGGTAACACCGAGTTCGATTTCCAGGGTCATGCCCAACTTCGCCATGCGCTCGAAATATTTAGCGCAGATCTCGATGTTTTCGTGGATCGGCTCTTCCGAAAGGTCGAGCATGTGCGAGCTGTACAAAGGCTTGCCGTGTTGATCGAAATAGCGCTCGCCTGCATCCAGCAAACCGTCGATCCAGGGAAGGAGTTTCTTCGCGCAGTGGTCGGTGTGGAGGATCACAGGCACTTCGTACAATGCCGCCATCTGGTGTACGTGTTGTGCACCGGAGATACCGCCGGCGATAGCCGCCTGCTGGTTGGCATTGGAAAGGCTTTTTCCTGCATAAAATATAGCTCCGCCATTCGAAAACTGAATGATAACAGGGCTGTTAACCGCTTTGGCTGTTTCCAGGACCGCATTCACTGAATTGGTTCCTACCACGTTCACGGCCGGAAGGGCGTAGTTGTTTTCGTTGGCGTGGCGGAAAATTTCACTAACTCCATCGCCGGTTACAACACCGGGTGCAAAGCGTTTTGTCGTTTCGCTCATAGTAATAAAGGATATTTTTTCAAGAATTAATTTTACAATTCAAGTGTCGGCCCTGAATTGTACGGCAATCCCTGCAAGTTAGCTATTTTAGGGGGAAATGACCGAGTTATGTATGGTTTATTATGCGTTGAAACGAAGATTAATACACGGATGACCGTTTTGGCGCAATCTGTGGTATCTTTGAAAATCAATGAAAAAATGGGGCCTTAAACCCCGCATGTTTAAGAAGATCCTTCATTAATGAATTCCAAACTGATCCGGACGATTTTCCTGGCCCTCGCATTCGGGTTTCTCGTGCTTTGGGTGCTCGAATTCCGGCGCGCCGGGCTATTAGAAAGCTACTGGCTTTTACTATTGTGCATTGTTTGTTTTTTGCTATTCCAATTCAGCCGCTTGAAAGCTGCCACGCTTGCGAAACAGGGAGGTGAGCCGGGGGCAGCGCCGAATAAGACATCGGCTGTCGGCGGTCCTGCAATCCACTCCAAACCGGCTAAAAAAATAAAGAAATGAACCTGATATTCCTGGTTACGACCATCGTATTCTTCATGCTGGCGGGCTACTATGGAGCGGTGCGATCGGTGTTGCTGGATGTGTGGATCGACCGGTACGCGCTCAGGCACGAAAAGAATGAGCAGGTCGAGCAGACGCTCTACTGGCGGCGCATTCTCCGGATGATACGCCTGGCATCGGTCGCTTTGGGCTGTTTTATGGGGGTGATCGCGATTTTTCCGTTGTTCGAGCTTAGTAGCGGCACACAGAATTGGCTGTTAATCATCGCATTGTTCGCCGCACTGGCTGTTTTGTGGATGGGCAGCTATTCGAGTTGGGTCAAAATCGGACGTAGTTTTCCCAAAGTACTGGACCTGAAAGCATTTCCGGTACGTTTTGGCGAATGGCTTATGACGCCGCTCTATTGGGTGATCGAGCCGTTTGTGAAAGAAAATATCCTGTCACCTTCGCTGCGTGATGACATTATCTCGGCCGACGATCCCGATTTCGACGATCACAGCATCGAAGAGAAGATGTTTATCAATGCATTGGATTTCAAAGATTTGCGAATTCGGGATTGTATGATCCCGCGGACGGAAATCTCGGCGGTGAATGTAAATGCGACTATCGAGGACCTCCGTACTGCATTCCTGACGAGCGGCCATTCCAAAATCATCGTGCATAAAGAGTCTGTCGATGAGGTGCTGGGTTATTGTCATGCATTGTCATTGTTTAAAAAGCCGAAAGAAATCAGCAGCATTATCACACCGATCCTGATCGTGCCCGAGGCCATGCCCGCACGGGACCTGATGCTGCGCTTTCTCGAAGAGCGCCGCAGCATTGCATTGGTAGTCGACGAATTTGGTGGTACATCCGGCCTGGTAAGCGTCGAGGATGTCGTGGAGCAGATTTTCGGAGAAATCCAGGACGAATATGATACCACCGAAGACTGGACCGAACGACAGCTCGACGATCATACGTACATGCTCAGCGCACGTCATGAGCTCGACTATTTGAATGAAAAATATGGCTGGGAGCTTCCCGAAGGCGATTATGATACAATAGCCGGTATGCTTATTCATTTCTGCGGCGACTTGCCCGATGAAAATGAAGTGGTAGATATCCCGCCTTATTCTTTTCAGATCGTTTCTGTTCAGGACACACGCATCGAACTCGTGAAACTGACCATCGAAGACCGGAAAGCCGAACGTTCATAGTTAACAATCATCATCAAGCCTCAAAATACTGTATGATCAGATTCGCCCGGTTTTCAGTTTTCATATTACTGTTTCCCATCACCGCATTTGCCCAGCAGGCGAAGCTCAAATCTGAAATCGAGCGAATTAGCGCGGAAGCGAAAGGTATCGTCGGCGTGGGAGTGATGGATTTGAAAACAAAGGAAACGCTGCTGATCAACCAGAATCACAAGTTCCCGATGCAAAGTACATTCAAATTCCCGCTGGCGATCGCGGTACTGGATCTGGTCGACAAAGGGAAATTGAAACTGGATCAAAAGATACACGTCACCCAGGCACAGCTCGACCAGAAGACGCACAGTCCGATGCGGGATAAACATTCCAGCCAGGATTTTGATATTACTATTGGCGAACTGCTCAGCTACTCCGTTTCGGAAAGCGATAATAATGCCTGCGACATTCTTTTTGAACTGGCGGGCGGGACAAAAAAGGTGAACGACTACATTCATTCACTGGGTGTGAAAGATATTGCGATCGTTGCGACCGAAAAGGAAATGAAGGCGGGTTGGGAAGTACAGTACACCAACTACGCCCGGCCGTCGGCCTACCTTCAATTGCTGCAAATCGCCTACGAGCGCAGTAGGTTGTCGAAAACGAGCCATGATGTTCTTTGGAAAATATTGGTTGAAGGTCCTACCGGTTTGAAAAGGATCAAGGGACTGTTGCCGAAGGGTACCGAAGTGGCGCATAAAACGGGGACTTCCAATACCAACGACAAGGGTATTGCGGCTGCGACGAACGACGCAGGTATTATGAAATTGCCCGATGGAAGGGCCATTGCGGTGGTAGTGTTCGTCTCAGACGCTTCCGCAGCCATCGATACGCGCGAACTGGTGATTGCCCGGATCGCGAAGGCCGTATGGGATTACTACGGCGGTAAATAATAAAAGAATATCAGAAAGAACCAGTGCAGATAACAGTTGATAAAATAGGGAAGAAGTTCATCAAAGAGTGGATTGTCAGAAATGCCAGTTTCGAGCTCGAGGCCGGTGAAAAGTATGTGTTTGTGGGGCCGAACGGAAGCGGTAAGTCGACACTACTGCAACTGCTAACAGGGATGATCCCCGTTTCCGAAGGTAGAATAGCGTACACGGACCGAAGTGGTAAAGAAATCGAGACTGACCATTGGTATAAGCACATGGTTATCGCTGCTCCCTATCTGGAACTGATCGAGGAGTTTACATTGCGTGAGCAGATCGAGTTTCATAGCAAGTTCAAACCGTTCAAAAACGGGATTTCGGCGAAGGATTTCGAGGATTTTATTCAGCTTCCGCACGCCAGCGGGAAGATTATCCGGCATTTTTCGTCGGGTATGAAGCAACGGGTGAAATTGGGCCTGGCGTTTCTGTCGGATGTGCCAGTGGTTTTTCTCGATGAACCAACGACAAATCTGGATGTGCAAGGCATCAATTGGTACCTCGATCACGTAATGGATAATACACAGAATCAGTTAGTTTTACTGGGTTCAAATGTGCAGCAGGAATACGAATTTTGTAAAAATATCATCTCGGTTTCTGCGTTCAAATAGAAAAACTTTGCCGCGCGGACTATGCAGAAAACTTTACGGCTTCTCTTCATATCGTTTCTGATTATCGTCCGCACAGCCGACCATTCCCGGGCTGCTTCGGCCTACTTTATCGAAAACAAAGGACAATGGGACAGCGATATCCGCTTCCGGGCCGCTATTCCTGGCGGTTTTCTGTTTTTGCAGTCGCATTCACTGCTTTACGTACTTTATGACGGCGCAAAAGTATCCGCCATGCACGCGAAGGGTCACGCACAGGCGCCCGGCACACGCGAGGACATGAGCGCCCCCGGCCTTCGTGCGCATGGGGTGGAAGTTACGTTTCTTAATACTTCTCAGAATGTGCGACACCAGCCATTAAAGACAAGTAAAGGACGTTTCAACTACTTCCTTGGAAATGACGCCAGTACCTGGGCGAGTGGCGTGAATGGTTTTGAGGAGGTGATTTATGAAAATATTTACCCCGATATCAACCTCCGTGTTTACATCAATCAGGCGAAACTCAAATATGAATTCATAGTCAAACCCGGTGCGGATGCGTCCCGGATCAGTTTTCAATACAAAGGAGCGGAAAAGGTAGCCTTAAATGAATCGGGCCAGATCGTGATCAAAACTTCGGTGGGGGACATCAGGGAGGCGCAACCGTATTCATTCCAGTCAGGCAGCAATGCGCGTGCCACGGAGGTGCCGTCTGCATTTCGTCTTTCAGAAGATGATATCGTGCATTTTGAGTTGCCCTCAGGTTATAATAAGTCATTGCCGCTGACAATCGACCCGGAACTCATTTTCTCGACTTATTCCGGTTCCGTAGCCGACAACTGGGGCCACACCGCGACGTATGACGATGAGGGTAACCTCTATTCGGGCGGTACCGTGTTTGGTACCAATTTCCCCGCGACAAAGGGGGCATTTCAAGTCAAATTTGGTGGTTTGGTCGATGTTTCGATAATGAAGTTCAACCCCGATGGCTCTGATCTGCTCTATGCGACTTTTCTCGGAGGTAATGATGGGGATGTTCCTGCGAGTCTGATTGTAAATAGCCGGAAGGAATTGCTGATTCTGGGAACGACCTCTTCCAGGAATTTTCCAACCGGAGGCAATGCATTTCAGAAGGTTTTCGGAGGTGGGACACGTACAGAACCGATTTCGGGAATCGAGATGACGAATGGAAGTGATCTTTTTGTTTCCAAACTCAACGCTGCCGGTAACCAGCTTACAGGCTCCACGTTCGCAGGCGGTAGCGGCAACGATGGCGTGAGCGTGACGAGTAACGTAACGATACGGAATTACGGGGATAGTTTTCGGGGAGAAATAGGAGTGGATAAAAACGACCAGGTATATGTGGTTTCGTCGACCAATTCTGCCAATTTTCCTTTGAAAAACCCCGCTCAAAGTAAGTTGGGAGGCGGACAGGATGGCGTGGTTTTGAAGCTCTCCGCCGGCCTGGATCAACTGCTGTGGTCGACCTACCTGGGCGGCGACAAATGGGACGCGGCGCATTCATTGAAAGTAGCTGCGAATGGCGAGGTATTTGTGGCAGGGATATCCCAAAGCGGCAATTTGCAGACCAAAGCAGGGGCTTATCAATCGGCGTTGAAAGGAACAGAAGATGGTTTCGTAGCGCGTTTTGTGAATGATCAGCTATCGGCACTGACCTATCTTGGCACCGATAAGGAGGATGGTGCTTATTTGCTGGACATCGATCAGGGTAACCAGGTGTATGTGTATGGGCTCACAACGGGCAGCTATCCGGTGAGTCAGGGCGTGTACCGGAATGCAAAAAGCGGACAGTTCGTACATGCATTGAATGCGTCGTTGACCCAAACCCTGTTCTCGACCATCATAGGTTCCGGGCGCGGTACGCCGGATATTTCGCCGACGGCCTTCCTGGTAAGCGAATGCGGGAACATTTACCTCGCTGGCTGGGGAGGGAATGTCAATAGCGGGACCAATAACAACGTGGCCAGCAGCACGGCCGGCTTACCCGTTACGGATGATGCCATTCAGCCCACTACCAACGGAAACAACTTTTATATAGCCATTCTGGAACAGGGCGCAAAATCTCTCCTTTACGCCACATTTTTTGGAAGTCTTGCCCGTGACACGCGCCTGCAAGGCGATCATGTGGATGGAGGAACGAGCCGGTTTGATAAAAATGGGATGATTTACCACGCTACTTGCGCCTGTGGAGGCAGCCATTTCCCAACGACGCCACAAGCCTGGTCGGAAACCAACAACAGCGATAACTGCAATAATGCGGCTTTTAAAATCGATATCGACCGGTTAAAGGCAGATTTCGATGTTTACAAGGGCCAAACCAAGGGCGTGCTTCGCGGCTGTGCACCCCTGGAACTGACATTTGTAAACACGAGTGAAGGCGGGGTGGACTACATATGGGAGGTTAATGGAAATACAATTTCTAGGGATGAAGGGCAGTCGGAATACACATTTAGCAAGCCAGGCGAATACACCGTCACGCTTACGGCCTACAACCGTTTGAGCTGCAAGCGAATGGATGTGGCCCAAAAAAAAGTTGTAGTCGAAACACTGGTGACAAAAGTTACCGGGGATACGACGGTTTGTGAAAACAGTATTGTTAAACTGAGTGCGGCCGGCGGTACGCAATATAAATGGTCACCTGCGACAGGGCTGGATAATGCGAACATTGCTACGCCGGTTGCTACGGTAAAAGAAACGACGGAATACACGGTTGAAATCAGCAATAATGCCGGTTGTAAAGTAACTGAAAAAGTAAAACTGGCTGTCGAGAGAAAGGCCGACTTCATCGGCATGCCCGACACCGAGGTATGCCAGGGCGCTACGGTGACGCTGACTGTCTCGGGTAACGCGCCGAAATACAAATGGCACGCAACAACGGGCCTGGAAGAAACGATCGGGAAATCGGTGACTGTAAAGCCGACGCAAACAACCACCTACGTGATCGAAGGCATGTATGAAGATGGCTGCCGTCCGCTGCGTGAAATTACGGTAAGAGTCGACCAGTCTTACGCACCGGATTTTGAAGTGGTGCAATCGGGTGGGGCGTGTAATGAGCCGTTTTCCTATTCCTTAACCAACAAAACAGGCAAAGCGCAGCGTTACGAATGGAATATGGGAACCGGTAATCCCATAACCGACACGGAGGTGAAGAACTATATTTACGAAGTCCCCGGGGAGTATACCATTACGTTGACGGCCTACAATACGGCCGGTTGCTCGCTCACGGCTTCCAAAAAAATCAGTGCGGAACCCGCATTCACATTAAGTAACGTTATCACCCCGAACGGCGACGGGAAGAACGATTTTTTCATCGTCCCCGTCGCTTCATCGTCACTGGAAGTTTTCAACCGCTGGGGGAAATCAATTTTCAAATCGACTGATTACAAGAACGATTGGGGGAAAGGGATTGCCAACGGCACGTACCTCTACGTCGTCGATACACCGCAAGGGAATCACTGCAAGGGCTGGGTGGAGGTGCTGGAATAGGGTGGTTTTGATTGTATTGCGGGAGGTGTTAACTTTATGTTGATCAAATGAAACACACTTCTAAACCATTAGCACTATGAAAAAACTGCTTTCAATATTCGTGGTAATTTTAACGGTATCTTTCGCCAGAGCTCAAAGCAACTTCGGCAAGCAGATTGATGATAAAAAGGCGATTGCGGCGACGGCGCTTCCGGCGAAAATGGGTGATAAGAATGAAATGCAGGCGAAGGTGACGGGTACCGTGGAGTCGGTTTGCCAGGTGAAGGGCTGCTGGATGAAGGTTAACCTGGATAATGGCGAAACCATGCGGGTTGTTTTTAAAGACTACGCGTTTTTTGTGCCCAAAGATATTGCCGGTAAAACAGTGGTTTTTGAAGGAGAAGCCAGGAAAACAACAGTACCTGTGGAGCATTTAAAGCACTATGCGCAGGATGCGGGTAAGAGCAAGGAGGAAATAGCGAATATCACAGAGTCGAAAGATGAGCTGACGTTTATTGCGGATGGCGTGATCGTGAAATAATGCTCTTCCAAACGGGAGAAATAGCCTGACGGACACTTTTGTAGCGATACATTGGTGTCCGTTTTCAATTTTATGCTTTTCAGATCAATTTCAAATATGTGTCTGGGCCTGTTGCTAAGCGTTCAGGTTTTAGCACAGACTAGCCAGTATGTCTGGTGGAATCCTCAAACAGCTACTTTTCCTGTCGTGGAAGGGCAGGCCTGGCCTACCAGGGAGTTGAAAAATCCGTATGACCGGCTGCCGGCGCGGGCCGAAAAGCAGGTGCGGGATGTCGTCTGGAATTTGTCGAACCAGTCGGCGGGGCTGATGATCCGTTTCCGTGCCAATTCTTCCGAAATCAAGATCCGCTACGCAGTCGGGGGTAAGCACGCGCTCCCACATATGCCTGCGACGGGCGTGAGCGGTGTGGACCTTTACGCAATCACGAGTGACGGCGATTGGCGCTGGTGTGCCGGCAAATATGCATTTGGGGATACTATTACCTACGATTTCAGAAACCTGTCCGCGAACGATAGCTACCACAAACATGGAAGGGAGTACCGGTTGTTCCTGCCGCTTTATAACAGTGTGAAATGGCTCGAAATCGGCACACCGGAAGGAACGGAGTTCACTCCTCTGGCGGTACGACCCGACAAACCGATCGTCATTTATGGCACGTCCATTGCCCAGGGGGCGTGTGCATCGCGGCCGGGTATGGCGTGGACATCGATACTGAGCCGGAAAATGGACCGGCCGTTGATTAACCTTGGTTTTTCGGGAAATGGGAGACTGGAAAGCGAAGTAGTGGACCTTTTGGGAGAGATCGATGCAAATGTTTACGTGCTGGATTGCCTTCCCAACCTGACGATCAGGCCGGATTCCAAGCTCGGCATTACGAAGGAGGAAATTAAAAGACGCGTAATCAGTACCGTTACAACACTTCGCCAGAAGCGGCCGGATGTTCCCATTGTCGTTGCGGAGCACGCCGGATATACCGACGAGGATATCAATCCGCAAAGCAAGCATTATTATGTAGAAGTCAATGAGGTTTTGAAGGACGCTTTCGCGGCATTAAAGTCGCAGGGTTTTCAGAATATTTATTTGATACCGAAAACAGATTTCGGACAAACCTACGAATCGACAGTGGATGGAACGCATCCAACGGACCTGGGAATGCTGCAATATGCCGATGGCTATGAAAAGCATTTGCGACAGATTCTCCATGAACCGTCAGGTGACCTTTCGACGACCCGCCCGGTAACTCAAATGCGCGAATTGCATAATTATGACTGGGAAAAGAGGCATTCGGAAGTACTCGAACTAAACCGTAAGGCCTCGCCTGTCACGGTGGTGATCGGTAACTCGATCACCCATTTCTGGGGCGGCTTACCCAAAGGACCCAGAGCGGTAGGTGAATCTTCCTGGGGCAACACTTTCGGGAAAAATTCAGTGAATATGGGTTATGGTTGGGACCGTATCGAGAATGTGCTTTGGCGTGTTTATCACGGAGAACTGGATGGTTTCAAACCGAAACAGATTTTCATCAATATCGGTACGAATAATCTCGGGTTAAACAGCGACGAGGAAATTGCGGCAGGCTGGAAGCAACTTATTAAAGCGATTAAATATCGCCAGCCGCAGGCGCAGATCGTGATGATGGGCATTTACCCACGCCGCCAGCAAGAGCAACGCGTGGCTGCATTGAACGACAAACTGGTACAGATCACCGGCGAAGCCGATGTGCTGTTTGTGAACCCGGGTAAAGTGTTCCTGAAAGAAGATGGCAAAATCGACGAATCGCTATTTTCTGATGGCCTGCATCCCAATGAAAAGGGTTACAGCCTGCTGGGCAATGCGATCAAGCCTTTTGTGAAATAGGCATTAAAGCACAATACCAATCCCGAAAAGGATTACGAAAAGCAATGTGGAGAGTGCCATTTGTTTCAGGTAGGGGTCCAGTTCGCTGGCTTTCGTGAGCCGGGAAATAGCGAGCCCGTTTTTGACAAATAGCGGAAAGCTGAGGAAAAAGATCAGGCTGGTGTAGCTGGAAAAATGCTGCGCCGTGTAAATGGTCACGCAAAGCATGCCGATCAGCAGAATGCACCAGTGATAGACGATTGCTTTTTCACGGCCGATGCGGACCGGGATAGAGTTTTTGCCCGTAGCACGGTCGGATTCGATGTCCCGGATATTGTTGATATTTAACACCCCAACTGCGAAGAGGCCACAGCTGGTCGCGGGCAGGAGCAAGCCCCAGTTCCATACGTGCGTGTGCAAAAAGTTGCTGCCGATAACGCCCACCCATCCAAAAAAGATTAATACGGAAAGATCACCGAGGCCCACGTAGCCATAGGGGCGCTTGCCTGCTGTGTACGTAATAGCCGCGATAATGCAGGCAATGCCGATTCCC
Source organism: Dyadobacter sp. (assembly GCF_017744695.1). Classification (GTDB taxonomy): domain Bacteria; phylum Bacteroidota; class Bacteroidia; order Cytophagales; family Spirosomataceae; genus Dyadobacter. The sequence goes on along the minus strand of NZ_JAGIAS010000001.1, from coordinate 1,469,921 downwards.
AAAAACACCCAGAATGTGTTTGCGGGTGCCCCTTTCAATGCGATCGTCAGCAGGGTGATGCCCGAAATCAATGCCAGTACCGAGAAAAGAATGATTGCGCGCAGCATTTTCGCAGCGGTAATATGCCCCGAATGCACGGCCCGGCGTGGGCCTTCGCGGAGTTCGGTATCCTTGCCATTCACGGCATCGCCGTAATCATTGGCAAAGTTGGAAAGTACTTGCAGGAGAATGGTCGTCAGCACGCTTAAACCAGCCACTGGCCAGCTGAATTGCCCCGAGGCCGCAGCCAGAAAGCAGCCCATTAAAATACAAGACAGTGCGAGAGGTAATGTGCGGGGACGTGCGGCTTCAATCCAGGGATTCATTGTTGGGTATTGTTAATTCGGGTATTTCAGGCTGCTGTTTTTTGCTCAGCCCAGTCAATAATTTTTTCAGCGATTTCGAGTCCTTCTTTTGAAATTGCAGCACTAAGGTTACCATCGTAACTCATGGCAAGATGAAGGGTGTCATAAGCTATCCCGAACAAATTGAGCATCTTTTTATCGACGGACGCCAACTCTTCCTGATACCATTCAATACTTTTTCGACCCTTCTTTTTGTTTCCGAATACAACATCCAGCGCTTCCAGAACACCGACATATGCAGTATGACCGGCCATTTTTACATACTTCCGATCTTTGTAATAACCATCTTCTTTAACTGCTTTCTCGCGAAGGATCTCTTTTGCATTTAAAAGGTAGCGGCGGGCTTCGTTCATGTTTTTCATAGTTGCGTATAGTTGATGTATTAAAAAACTGTCGGAAGCGCCTTCGGAATACCAAAGGCTACCTCCGACAGTGAATATACTTAAATTCCTACCGCCTTCGTAAATTCTTCGTCGGTAGGCAATACTTTCGAAGCGAAGAAGTTAGTTAGTTCGCCTTTTTCATTGATGACATATTTGCAGAAATTCCAGGTAGGAACTTTGTCATTCCATCCGTTCAGATCTTTGTTGCTCAGCCATTTGTAGATTGGCGCCTGGTCGTCGCCAAGTACGGACACCTTCTCGAACATCGGGAATGTTACACCATAAGTCGCGGAGCAAAAAGTGGCGATTTCTTCGCTGGTGCCTGGCTCCTGCCCGCCGAAATTGTTGGCAGGAAAGCCGAGTACGACCACTTTGTCGCCGTGATCTTTGTAAAACTTCTCCCAGTCGGCATACTGCTTGGTATAACCACATTTGGAAGCTACATTCAGGATCACCACTTTTTTGCCTTTGTACTTGCTCAGATCAACGGTTTTGCCGCCTACCAGCGATTTCACCTTGAAGTCATACAGCGTTTGTTTTGCAACAGGAGCATTCTCCGGACGGCTCGCTATTTCGGATTTGTCGACGAAAAGTCCGGTAATCAATGAAGTAATCATAATGAAAAGTGTCTTAATTAAGCTCATAATAGGTTTTGGTTATGGTTAGTACATATAGTTATAAAGTGAATTGCATGCACGAATCGGGTTATTGACTCTCCAAAACACTATACGGCCCGATTTTCAAAAAAGTTGCTTACATCCGTTCGGGGACATCTATGCCCAATAACCCCAAAGCCTTGCGAATCGTTTCCGCAACCGCACCCGATAATGCGACGCGCAATTTCACCGCTTCCGGATCGGGATCGGAGAAGATCGAAACCTCCGCATAGAACTGGTTATAAACCTTCGCCAGGTCGAACGCATATTGCGAAATGAGCGACGGCGCGAACTCATTGGCAGCCGCCACGACTTTCACCGGGTACTGCGACAATGCAAATACCAGCTCACGCTCAGCCTGGTGCATGGCGTAGCTGTCGCCAGGGATTTCCGCGGATATGCCGGCCTGCTCCGCCTTACGCATGATCGAGCGGATACGTGCGTAGGTGTACTGAATAAATGGTCCTGTATGTCCTTGGAAATCAATAGATTCCTCGGGGTTGAAGAGCATTCGTTTTTTGGGGTCTACTTTCAGCAGGAAGTACTTCAATGCCCCCAATGCCAGCTGATTATAAAGCTGTTTGGCTTCCTCGCTGTTGAAATCGTCGATTTTTCCCAGCTCCTGCGTACGGTCGGAAGCGGTTTGTACCATTTGGCCCACCAGGTCGTCGGCATCCACCACGGTACCTTCGCGGGATTTCATTTTGCCAGATGGCAGGTCCACCATGCCATAGCTGATGTGGTAGCAGCCGTGGGCGTAAGTGCGGCCCAGGCGTTTCAGGATCGCGAACAGAACCTTGAAATGGTAGTCCTGCTCATTACCTACCACCCATAAGTACCGGTCGTTACCGAAATCGCTGTTTTTCAGCTCGGTCGTGCCGAGGTCCTGGGTGATGTAAACAGAGGTCCCGTCGCCGCGGAGTACGAGCTTTTCGTCAAGTCCTTCCTCAGTAAGGTCGATCCAGACGGAGTTGTCCGGCTTTTTGAAGAACACCCCTTTTTGCAGACCTTCTTCGATGATATCCTTTCCTAGTAGGTAAGTATTTGATTCATAATAAGTTTTGTCGAAGCTTACGCCGATTTTCTTGTAAGTCTCCGCAAATCCTTCATAAACCCAATTGTTCATTTTTTGCCAAAGCGCTACCGTCTCGGGATCGTTGTTTTCCCAAAGCAAGAGCAATTGCTGCGCTTCCAGTATCCACGGCGCCTTTTTAGCGGCTTCCTCCTCGCTCATGCCTTGCTCTACCAGCGCCTTGATCTGCTTTTTATATTCAATATCAAACAGGACGTAATACTTGCCCGCCAGGTGGTCGCCCTTGATGCCGCTCGACTCGGGAGTTTCGCCATTGCCGAGCTCGCGATAGGCCAGCATGGATTTGCAAATATGGATGCCGCGGTCGTTGACCAGGCACGTTTTCACCACGTCATAGCCGCTCGCTTTCAGGATTTTTGACAGCGAATCGCCGAGGAAGTTGTTGCGCAAATGCCCCAGGTGAAGCGGCTTGTTGGTATTGGGCGAAGAAAATTCCACCATCACCGACTTCCCGTTTGAAGGCAGTGTGCCGAACGTCGCATCGGAAGAAATCTTGCCGAACAGATCCAGCCAGGTGCTGTCTTTCAGGCTGATATTCAGAAAGCCTTGCACGACATTAAAGCCAGCAACCAGCGACGACGACGCAATGAGCTCATCGCCAATGATCTGCCCGATCTCAGCCGGCGCCTTGCGGGCCGCCTTGGTCAAAGGAAAAGTGACAAATGTGTAAAATCCCTCAAATTCTTTCTTGGTAGGTTGCAGAATGATCTCCTGGTTGTCCAGTTGAAAATGTTTTTGGACGGCTTTTTGAATATCCTCCTTGAGTATTGCTTCAATTGTCATGAAAAATCGGGGATTACATTCCCGCAAGTTTTTATTTAAGTGAAATTATTTCTAATATTAATAGCAATGTGAGCCTTGCAGCATGCAAAATTAGGCGAATTATTGATCTGTGTCACACCCCTGAAGGAAGAAGTTATGCATAACCGTTCTATAAACTATTTCGGGTTGAAATTAATGCTGCTATTGATCTTCGCGCCGCTCTGGGGGGTGCTGGCACAGTTGCAGCAATCCGATCGCCTGGAAATCCCGACCAGCTCATCTTCTTCCGAGCAATTCGAGGTTTTTAGCCTTGGCGAGAAGGGTATTTTGTCCGTCATACGAGGAAATGAATTTTCGAACCGCAACGAGCAATGGGAATTTGTGAAATATGACACAACCCTGAAAGCGCTCTGGCGGACTTCCTACAAACTCGATTTCCGGTACATTCCGGTAATGGCTTACAAGGCGGAAGAAAGCGGTTACTGGTTGTTTGCCGAGCCGGATACCGACAAATTCCTGTTCCTGCAACTGAATTTCCAGGACGGTTCCATTGATACTTATAAAGGTAACCTGCTCTCGGGGGTCGATGTGCAGCATTTCAAGGTGATTGGCAGCAAGGCATTGGTATCGGGTTACTACCGGTCGCGACCGATTGTGATCGTGCATTCATTTTTCGATCACACTACCCGCGTGCTGCCAGGCCTGTTTGAAAAAAATACTGAGCTGAATAATGTCGACATTAATGAGATCGACGGATATATCAACGTAATCACCTATGCTTACCGTAAGAAAAACTGTGTTTTTGAAATAAAAACTTACAATTATGATGGTAAGTTGCTGAAAAGGACCAGTTTGAGTGATCCCCGTTACAGTTTCATTTCAGGCCAGATTGTCCCGCTCAATGCCGATGACTCTTACCTGATCGGTAATTATTCCGTGGGATGTACCCAGTATTCCCAGGGACTTTACGTGACGCATGTTTCCGACGATACGCCGGAAGAGCCGCAGTTTATCGAATTTTCGGAATTACAAAACTTCTTCAATTATATGAAGCCCAAGCGGCGGGCGCGGGTACTCGAAAAGATTGGTAAGCGGAAGAGCCTGGGTAAAGAAAACCGGTTCCGCTACCGGCTGCTGGTACATCAGCTGTTCCAGACGGAAAAGGAAATTGTGCTGGTGGCCGAAGTTTATTACCCCAATCAGCGGTCTACTAGTCCTATTATTTCCGGCGGGATTTCGCGCCCGTACGTAGCACGCGCGCTCGAAGGCTACCGGTATACGCACGCAATCGTCTGCGGGTTTGATCGTAGCGGCAAACTGATGTGGGACAATACCATTACTATTAAAGACCTGACAAGCTTCGACTTACAGGAAATGGTGCAGGTAACACCTGTCGACGACTATTTTGTACTGGCTTATCCGCAGGAGGGAGAAATCCATACCGAGGTGATCAGCCGCAATAAAGTGGTGGTTGAAACGGAGAAATTCAAAATCAACCCGAAATCGGAGAAGGAAAAGGTGTTGAACAATGAAGATGGCTATCTTTCACCGTGGTACGGCCAATATTTCCTGGCGTACGGTATGCAGCGGATCGGGACATCGTCCATTGTACAGGGGCGTGAGGTATTTTACGTCAACAAGCTCACATACAAAACCGACGACATCGGTAAAATGGAGGCCAAAGAAGAAGCTTCCCGGCCCGGTCACCAACCCTGATGTATTTTGAGTAGCCGGCGGCACCTGGCCGGCGGCACCTAGTCGACGAGCCAGATGTGGTCGGCGTCAAAGCCCTGCTCGGTCCATTCCACCTGTACGCGCTGTGTTTCCACCGTGCTCACCTGCATTCCTACATAATCGGGATCGATGGGTAGTTCGCGGTTATAGCGGCGGTCGATCAGTACAAGCAACTCCACTACTTTCGGCCGGCCGAATGCGGTCATGGCGTCGAGCGCGGCACGTACCATACGGCCGCTGGCGAGGACGTCGTCGATCAGGATCACTTTTTTGCCTTCGATCAGGAAAGGTACATTGGTTTTGTTCGGTACGAGGGGAGATTCGCGGCGACGGAAGTCGTCACGATAGAACGTAGCATCCAAATGTCCCAGAAGGATATGCTGTCCGGTGATTTCGCGGAGCTCTTTCACAATGCGTTCGGCAAAGTGGATTCCCCTGGGCTGCAAACCCATGACAACCGTGTTTGAAAAATCCTGGTGATTTTCAATCAGTTGTTGGCATAGCCGGCTGATCATTATTTCCAGAAGGGGACTGCTAAGTACTAATCGTTTTTGGGGTATCATGAAATTTCCCTGAATTTTAGCCTAAATTAAAGTGCTCTTAGACGAAATTAAAATTTTTATTCAATGAAATATCTGATTGCCGGGCTGGGAAATATTGGTCCGGAGTACGCTTTCACCCGACATAATGCCGGCTTTATGGTGCTCGACCGCCTCGCAGCGCAGCACGGTTTTAAGTTTTCTTTTGAAAAACTGGCCTTTGTGGCTGAATGGAAGTATAAGGGCAGGCATATTTATTTTATAAAGCCTACTACCTACATGAATCTGAGCGGAAAATCGATCCGGTATTATATGGACCAGTACAAAGTGGCTGCGGAAAATACGTTAACCATTGTGGATGAGCTGCAATTGCCTTTCGGTACTTTGCGGATCAAACCCAAAGGCAGCCACGGCGGGCACAACGGTTTGAAGAATATTGAGGAATTATTGGGCACCACAGAATACCCCAGACTACGTTTCGGGATCGGAAATAATTTTCCACGTGGGAGGCAAGTAGATTACGTGCTAAAACCTTTTTCCAATGAGGAAATGGCGGAGCTACCCATCATTTTGGACAAAGCGGGCGACATGGTTACATCGTTTTGTACTTTGGGGATACAATCGACAATGAACAATTATAACCAATGATTGTACTTTTTTAAGAAAATATAAATATTTCAAGAATTGTATTTATTTGGTTTTTGATTATTTTTTCGAAATTTGATAAAAGATAATTGCTGATTGTTAGTATAAAATAAGTTTTGAAGTGCGGGTATTGCGATAAAATTCCAAAGAATATTTTGAATAATGATTTTGAGGCAATTTGTAATTTCAAAATTAATTCCGACATTTGTAATGCAATAAGGCACAAGGGAAATAGAATAAATCCATGAGGCCAAAATGAAGTATTCTTATCTTTGCACGATAATGGAATTTCAGGGTTGCAATCCGGTGAAATGATGTGAGACCGGAGAGAAAAAAGGACGAAGCAGCAAGATTTCGTCAGATCTGGAGAATAATTAACAGCGTATATTGGTTAAGTTCTCTGAATTTTGTAAAGAAGAAAAATTGGAGTATTATTGGTAGTATTCTTTCTTTACAAACAAATGAAACGATCGGGAAGTCTGATACGTTAAAAAGAAAAAGAAAAAACAGCTTTAAAGCTAAAAGATATATAAGATAAGAAAAGGTTAAGGGTTTAGGAATAGTCAGTATAAAGCCATCTCCATGAGATGGCTTTATCTTTTTACCGACTCCGCCCAAACTTCCACTCTTCTGTTCGACTTTTTTGTCGCTTCGGTCCGGTTGACCTGATTCGGTTGCGCGGACCCGTAGCCAGACCCCTCGATCCTGCTGGCGATAATGCCTTTGCCGATCAGGTACGCCCGCACAGTTTCGACGCGCTTGTTAGAGAGTTCAAGGTTCTTCTCAAAACTTCCGGTGTTGTCGGTATGGCCTTTCAGTACCAGTCGCAAATCCTGGCGTTTCTGGAAATAGTTTACGATCGAGTCGAGATCTGCAAGGGCGCTGTCCTCCAATACCTCGGTCCCCTGACTAAAATAAAGCGTCGAAAGTGGGGTAGAATGCGTCTCGGGCGCCATATTCATGAGCGCCTTTACTTCCTCGAATCGGTTATTGGTCCGAACGGTCACACTTTTGGATTGAAAACCATCCGCTTGTGCGGTGATCCGGTAAGTCTCGTGAGGGGGTAATTCCACATTGTAAACACCGTCGACGGTCCGGGTGTGTGCAACGAGGGAATCATTCGTCGATTTGCGAACGTGTACCTCCGCGTCGTTGACGGGTTTCAGGTTGCGGCTGTCGTAAACCCGGCCTGTAACCACTGCCAGGTTCTTATTCCGTGCGGGTTCCGGCTTTTCTTCTACCGGCTTGGGTTCTTCTTTTGGTTCTTCCTTTTGAGCGACAGGCTCTTTAAAAGTCTTCGCGATCGACTGGTAGCTCCGGCGCACAAATACGGGCGTCATCACGCGGTCGTAAATACGGATCAGCGCTACGGTTCCTGCACTGGATTCGTTACCTGCAATGAGGTCGTCCTGGAAGATATTCAGTACCTGGTCGGCGTCGAGCACCCCTTCCGTTCCCGGATCTTTAAAGTCCAGTTTCAGGATACCATTGATGTACATCCGGATAACTTTTGTCTCGTAATCTCTCGAGTAGACGTAATGCACCCATTGCTTCGCACGCACCGCAGCCTTTTCACTCATGGCAAAATTGAAGAAATTGAGTTTGCCGTGATAAATATAGGTGCCGTAGTCGCTCTTGCGATTCTTGAAATCGAGTACGCGTTTCCAGATATCGAGCGAGTCGAGTTTGAAATAAATTTCGACGGTGAATGATTTGTTCAGGAATCCCTTCGCTTCGCCGCTATTGAATTGCAGCCCGCTGTTTTTTTCAAAAACATAAATCGATCGTGAAAGGCCATCGGAACCGGGAATTTGTTCTTTGATGATCTGCCCTGGGCGTCCGAGCGGTTTTAGCGCAGGGCCGCCACTTTCAATAGGCAAGAAACCGTTGTTGAAGTCATAAGTCCACTGGTTTTGGGCGTGAACACACAGCGCCGGGGCGCAAAGCAGGGCCATCAGCACCGCCCGCAGCGCATTTTTTTTATTAATCATACCCAAAAATATGAAAAGTGGGGGCGGAAGCCGAAGTACAACTTGTAATTTTGGATTGTTATTATTCTTGCGCGTGAAAAACATCGGTATCGGTCTTCTCTTTTCCATTCTCTGGTCGTCGGCCTCCGTGGCAACGAAATTCGGCGTGCAATCGGCAGCCCCTTTGATACTGGCAAACGTTCGGTTCTTTATAGCTGGTATCTTGCTGCTGTCATTTTCCTACGTGTTTGTCAAAGATAAAGCCTACCGGCTGCCTACGAAAAAAGAATGGCAGCAACTCGCACTGTTCGGTTTCCTCAATACAACGCTTTACCTCGGCTTGTACGTGTACGCGATGAAGTATACTGCTGCCGGCATTGGCAGCTTGGCGGTGTCTACCAATCCGCTGATTATCGTATTACTGTCGTCATGGTGGTTGAAGAGAAAACCCAAAGCGGAAGAATGGACCGGGATAATTCTGGGCATGGGTGGCGTGGCAGTAGCAACTTATCCGCTGCTTGCTGATAGCTATACGACCGTCGGAGGCATTACATTGCTGCTGATCAGCATGATGGCCGTGTCGGCGGCGAGCGTTTACTATGCCACGGTGAAATGGGAATTACCCAATTTGCTCATTAATGGCTGGCAGGTCTTCCTCGGCGGTGTTTTTTTGCTACCGGCGACATTGTTCATGGCCGATTTTAATACTACTAAATTAGATACCGTCTTTTGGGGCTCGGTACTGTGGCTCAGCCTTGCCGTTTCGATCGTGGGATTGATATGCTGGTTTTACCTGCTCCGGATTGATACCGTCAAAGCGTCGCTTTGGCTGTTTTTGTGCCCGCTTTTCGGGTTTTTCTTCGCATGGTGGCTGATGGGTGAGCCCGTGACAATGTACACCGTCGGAGGAACGGTACTGGTGGTTGCAGGCTTGTACGCCGGGCAACGCACGAAATTTGCCGGAAATAAAAGGAACTAGTCGGAGGCGCCTAGCCGGCCGCGCCTAGTCGGGGACGCCTAGTCTACGAGGATTTCGCCTTTGAGATACAACTTCGCCTGACCACCAATGTAAACACGGTCGCCCTGCAATTCACATTTCAGAAAGCCGCCGCGGCGTGAGAGCTGGCGGGCGTTTAGTTGTGTTTTGCAAAGCTTGTCGGCCCAGTAGGGGATCAAAGTCGTATGCGCGGAGCCTGTCACGGGATCTTCGTCAATGCCCGATTGCGGTGCAAAGAAACGCGATACAAAATCCACCTCGTCACCTGCCGCAGTTACGATAACGCCCCGTGCCGGAATGGTCGAGAGAATAATAATGTCAAAATCAAGGTCCCTCACGACTTCCTCCGATTCAAGCACGACCAGATAGTCGGTTTTGCCTTTGTAAACTTCGAGTAGCGTCGTGTTTTTCAGGCTTTCTACAAGCCCGGGAGGCGGTACGGCAATGTGGTATTGATCCACAGGGAAGTTCAATGTAAGCCAGTCTTCCTTGCAATCGACGGTGAGCACGCCGCTCCGTGAATCAAAGCTAATGGATTGCCCTTCGTAATGCTGAATATTGAAAATCACATATGCTGCGGCGAGCGTCGCATGTCCGCAGAGGTCTACTTCTACCGTCGGCGTAAACCACCGGATATGGAAGCCATTTTCGGTCGGGACGTAGAATGCGGTTTCGGCGAGGTTGTTTTCGGCAGCGATGGCGAGCATCGTTTCTTCCGGCAGCCACTGTTCCAGAGGAACTACTGCGGCAGGGTTTCCACCAAACAACTTATCAGTAAAAGCATCGATTTGGTATATGGGAAGTTTCATGAAGTCAAATGGGCTTGATAACAGCAAGGTATTAAAAATATCCGCTACGGGAAGATTTTCCTGCCAATTTTTAATATAATTTATTGGAAATAGATAAGAAATCAAAGTGGATTTCGTCGAAATCCGGCTATCGCTTGCGGTTTTTCATTCGGAGATAGACCCCGTTCGTCCAGCCGAATCCTTCCTGGATTTCATACTCGCCGCCTCCGGCGATCAGATTGGTATCCGATACATTGTACTTCTCGAGCATCTTGCCCGAATGCCTGAACTCCTTCTCGATGAGCCCCAGCCATTCGTCGCTGAGCTCGTTGGCTGTCCTGTGAAAATTGTAATTACGCAAACCTTTGTAAACGATCCATTGCAGCGGGGCCCAGCCATTGGGGGCATCCCATTGCTGTCCCGTGCGTACCATGGTCGTGAGCAGCCCGCCTGATTTCAGGAAATTGAGCCTTATGTATGCACGTACATAATGCGAGTGCGGTTTGGGCGCGAGCTTAAAAAACAGGGGAAAGGCCCCCGCAATGGTGATCGCTTTCGTGAAATCCCTTTTGCGGAAATCATAATCCATGTAATAATTTTTGGACTCATCCCAGAAATAGGTCTGGATAGCGATGTTCCGCTGCCGTGCCTTTTCCTCGTAAAGCAAATGCATACGCCGGTTGTCAGAGAGCAAGTAGGCTTCCGCAATGGTTTTTTCGAGGTGGTAAAGCAGGCAATTAAGGTCGAGCGGCAGGATGTCGGTCGTGTGGATCGAGGCAAAATCGGTTTCATCGGCAAACCACCGGCTGCTGAAATCCCACCCCGATTCCGCAGCCGCGCGGATATGGCGGTAGAGCTCTTCAGGGGCGGTGCCGTATTTTTCGTAGGCCTCATGGGCCAGCTCGGTGTCTTCGCTGAAAGATTCTGGTCGCGGGGTAGCCTTATCGTCCCAATAGCGGTTCAGCAGCGCGCCGTTCGGAAGATAAACCAGGCGCCGGTGAGCGGTGAAAGGTTCGCAAGGTTCCAGGCATCCATCCATCCAGTAATCGTATTCTTTTTGTAATTGGGATAAATATTTTTTCAGTACTTTTTTGCCTTCCATTTCGCTGAATAGTCTCACCATCAGGGAAAAAAAAGGTGGCTGGGACCGGCTCAGATAATAAGTCCGGTTGGCAGTCGGTATGAATCCCAAGGTATCAATCAGATAGGCGAAATTATTGAGCATATGCTCTATCAACTCCACCCGTCCCGACTCTTTGAGGCCCAGCATCGTAAAATAGCTGTCCCAATAATATATTTCCCTGAAACGCCCGCCGGGTACCACGTAAGGATGGGGTAGCGGGATGAGGGATCCGCCCCGTTCCTGGTTTTCGGGCTGGCGGGTAAGTACCGACCAGAGTTTTCCTGTGTGTTCGGAAACCGGCTCATTCTTATCGGAAATGAATTCCGAAGCAATCTGGGCCGGTATCCTGAAATGTCCCCGGACGAATGTTTCCATGTCGAAGTCCGGGGCGTCTTTTTCCTGGTGATAGCGCTCGATGATCAGTACCGGGTCTTCCAGCGGAATCGCATCGGCGAATGTTTTGGAATCGGAGAAAATATGGCTGCACTGCACGTCACGAAATAGCGTTCCGTACAACTCTTCAGGAGAGATGTGGGCCTGACCGTAAGTGAATGATGGAGCAACAAAACCGTACAAAACAAACTGATTTTAGGGATTCTCCCGAATGGACAATGACTTATTTGACTTCTGTGAATTTGAGTTTTGGTAATGACATTGCATTCTCAATGAGTTTAATTTGAATACCCAGAATCCCCGCTTCTGCGTTGGCATCTATCTTCTCTGCATCGTCGGTCGGTTTATGGTAATCGTCGTGGCCGCCGGTATGGAAAAACAATACGGGGATTTGCCTGGCATAGAACGAACCGTGGTCAGAGCCGCCGCTTCCCGCCTTATCCGTAAAAAACTTCGTATCGCTTTTTACATCCTTAAAAATCGCCGGCCATTCGGCACACGTGCCGTAGCCGCCAATGCCGACTCCCCGGTTCGGGTCGTACCGCCCGATCATGTCCATGTTCGACATAAAGTTGATGTCGGCCAACGGCAATGTCGGATTGTTCACAAAGTGACGGGAGCCCACAAGCCCCAGTTCTTCGGCCCCGAATGCGATAAAAAGGAAGTTGTAAGGCTCCTTTTTGTCATTTCCCGAAAAATACCGCGCCAGTTCGAGCAGCCCGGCCACGCCCGAGGCATTATCGTCGGCCCCGTTGTGGATCTGTCCTTCCGGTTTTTCGGCTTTGGAGCTTCCCTGGCGACCCAGGCCAAGGTGGTCGAAATGAGCGCCTATGACGATGGTATATGGCGCCCCGTTGTCGAGAAACCCGATTACATTCCCTGCCTCACGGATGCTGTCGGGCACTACAATGCGCCTGATTTTTGCGGTAAATGGCTGGTAATAACCTTCGGTGCCTTTGGGTAAAAGGTGGTACTTCTTGAATTGTTTCGCCACATACTTCGCAGCTTTCTCATTCTCTTTGCTTCCGGTGCCCCGGCCTTTCATTTTGTCGGAAGCCAGGTACGAAATGTGCTTGCGGATGTTCTCCGGCGAGGGTGAAACGGATTGTCCAAATGCCTGCGCAACGCCGAAAACGAGCAGCAGACTGTGAAAAAAGATTCTCATTCTACTAAAAATGGTTGACGGGCAAAGATAAGCTGCCGCGGCACGAGCGGGCCTCACGGAAGGACAGAATTTTTGCATTTGCTTGTATTTTCAGGCATCCGCGCTTAATATTGCACCATCAATCAATTGCTTCCCTGAACAGCGGTTGATTTATAAAGAAGAGGCGAGAGAATGGGCTCTATGAACCTCTGGCAACCTGCTACCGCGATGGAGAAAGGTGCTAATTCCCACCTAAGTTGATTAGGAGATATAAAATCAATTCGTGTGCTCTTACAGTTAGAAATTTCCGTAAGCCGATTGGCTTTAGTCTCGCAGCTGCAACCGAAAATTTGTATTTCGGCTGTCAATTTTACCATGTGTTGAATTTAACCACGTGCTGTGGCTCTTATGCAAGCGGAACAGAAGACATTTAAGTACCCATATCCTTACGCCCTCGAAATGGGTGGCGAACTACCCGGATTTGAACTCGCATACACTACTTACGGAGAGAGAAATGCCAGCGATACCAATATCGTCTGGATTTGCCATGCGCTCACCGGAAGCTCCAATGCGGCCGACTGGTGGGACGGACTGGTAGGAGAAGGGAAATATTTTAATCCGGACCAACACTTCATCATTTGTGTGAACGTGCTAGGCTCGGCCTACGGGTCCACGGGGCCATTGTCGGTTAACCCGAGAACAAACCAACCCTATTACCACAGCTTTCCGACGCTCACTGTGCGGGACGTTGTAGGAACACTTGACCTTTTGCGGCAGGAGCTGGCGATCAGCAAAATCAAAATATGCATAGGGGGCTCACTAGGTGGGCAGCAGGCGCTGGAGTGGGCCGTGGAAAGGCCCGATTTATTCGAGGAGCTGATCCTGATCGCTTCCAATGCATTGCATTCGCCGTGGGGTATCGCATTCAATGAATCGCAGCGGATGGCCATCGAGGCGGACCCTACCTACAAAGAGGATAGTGATGAAGCAGGGGCAATGGGAATGCGAGCGGCGCGTTCGATCGCATTGCTGTCCTATCGCAATTACGATACTTACAACTTCACGCAGGCGCGCGATAATCCCGATCAGATCGATGATTTCCGGGCGTCGTCGTACCAGCAGTACCAGGGCGACAAGTTTGTGAAGCGTTTCAATGCATTTTCGTACTGGGCGCTATCCAAGATCATGGATTCGCACAATGTGGGCCGTAACCGTGGAGGGATCGTACATGCGCTCGGGCTTGTGAAGGCGAAAACGCTGGTGCTGGGTATCAAATCCGATTTGCTATTCCCGCTTTCGGAGCAGCAATTCCTGGCCCGCCATATTCCCGATGCCGCGTTTCAGGAGATCGACTCATTGTATGGGCACGATGGCTTCCTGATCGAATACAAGCAGCTTACGCAAGTGATCAGGGCATGGCAGGAAACGAATGGACAGTTGCAGATGGCGCGCATTCGTTAAGGTATTCTTATTGGTATTTAAAGATATTGTATAAACTTTGGTTAAAGTTGTCACCCTTCGACTCCGCTCAGGGTGACAACGAAAGTCGTTTTGCTCTTTTTATTTACTTCGAAAGGCTTAGCAGCAGCTCTGGCTCGTTGGTGGTGATGTAATCCACGTCTTTTTCGAGGAAATATTTCAAATCTGCTTCATCATTTACTGTCCACACGTTGGTAGTCAGTTTTTTCTGGCGCATTGCGGGAATGTAATCTTCCTTCTTCTTCAAAATGCTGAGATGATAATCGATACCGTCGAGGCCGGCAGCCTGGATTTCGTCAGGCGTTTTGTCGCCGTTCAGGTATTCCACGTGTGCTTTTGGTGCGAGTTCCTTCACTTTCAGACAAACGTCCCAGCTGAATGCAATGTAGTCGGTGATCTTTTCGACCTTCATTTTTTTCACCAGTTCCACGCATTTCGCAGCCAATGCCAATGAGCGCTCCTTGCTGATTTTAGAAGTTTTGATTTCCAGGATCAAGCGCGTCTTCTTTTGCTTCGAACCCGCTTTCAAATAAGCCTCCAAAGTCGGCAGCGGCTCGCCGTTAGCCAATTTGATCTTAGAAAGCTCAGCCGAATTGGTTGTCTCGATATTTGTTCCTTGAATGGAGTGGTCGTGGAGTACATACAAAACCGAGTCGGCCGACATATGCACATCGAATTCGCTACCGTAGCAACCCAACTTAATGGCATGTTCCAGCGCACCGATCGAGTTTTCGGTAGCACCGGTATTTTTCCATGCGCCGCGGTGCGCGATCACCTTGTTTTTCTTTTGAGACATACCATCCATCGACACCAGGCTCATCAGCCCGATTGCTAGCATTAAAAATCCTTTTTTCATTGTATTCTATTTAAACTTACTTAAAAAGACATTTTTCGGCGCATTTTACCCCAATGCGGCAAAACAGCGGCGAAATTACGGCAACCTGGGCGAGTGTCTGTTAGGCCAATATTAAGTTATCCTAAAAACCCTGGTGCGGTGTAACCGTCAGGATCACCATTTTGGAGGTAGGGGTATTGCTCTTTTCCGCGACGCTCGTGATGGGTACCAGTACGTTGGTCTCCGGGAAGTAAGTGGCCGTGCATTGCTCGGGGATAGGGTATTCGACGACTACGAACTTGTGTGCCACGCGCTCGACACCATCATAATGGTTGTGCAAATCCACGAGATCGCCATTTTTCAGGTTGCGGTCCTGCATGTCCTTTGCATTCATCAGAACGACGCGTCGCTCATTATAAATGCCCCGATAGCGGTCGTTCAGGCCGTACACGGTGGTATTGAACTGGTCGTGGCTGCGAATGGTCATCATCATCAGTTCGCCTGCATTCAAATGTTGCTTTTCCGGCGCGGCAATGTGGAAATGTGCCTTGCGGGTAGGAGTGTCGAAGTCGCCCGCGCGATTGCAGTTGGGTAAATAGAAACCGCCCGGCTGTCGTACCCGCTCGTTATAATCCGCAAAGCCTGGGATCGTGCGCTCGATGTCGGTGCGGATGAGGTCGTAGTCTTCGATGTACTTATCCCAGCTCACTTTGCTGCGTCCGCCCAATGTGGCCTTTGCCAACCTGCAAACGATTTCCGGCTCACTCAGCAGGTGTTCCGACACTGGTTGAAGCACACCGCGGGACGATTGTATCACGCCCATCGAGTTTTCACACGATACGAACCGGTTTTCGCCATTACGCATGTCCTTATCGCTCCGGCCGAGGCAAGGTAATATCAATGCTTCCTGGCCGTGCACAAGGTGGCTGCGGTTCAGTTTGGTAGACACGTGGACCGTCAATTTGCATTTCTGCAAGGCTTCGGCGGTAAAACGTGTATCGGGTGTGGCAGAAAGAAAATTCCCGCCCATGGCAAAAAACACTTTTGCTTCACCGGCGTGCATAGCCTTAATGCATTCCACGACATCGTACCCATGTTTCTGCGGCGCGGCGAAATGGAAATTCTGTTCAATTGAATCCAAAAATTTAGCAGAAGGGCGCTCGAAAATGCCCATTGTGCGGTCGCCCTGGACGTTGCTATGCCCGCGCACCGGACAGGTCCCCGCGCCGGGCTTGCCGATGCTGCCTTTCAGCAACAGCAAATTCACCACTTCCTTAATAGTCGCCACAGCATTCTTGTGCTGCGTCAGTCCCATGGCCCAGCAGGCGATGATCTTGCTTTTTCCCGTGAGTACTTGCGCAACCTCCTGCACCTGCGCATAAGGTACGCCCGCCTGCGCGGCGAGCTGTTCGGCATTGTATTGTTTCAGGTCTTGGAGGAAATCGTTGTATCCTTGTGTATGCTGTTGGATGAAATCCTGGTCAAAAACGGTACCGGGGGCTTTTTGTTCGGATTCTAGCAAAAGCGTTTCAATGGCTTTGAGCAATGCCATGTCGCCATTAATTTTCACTTGCAGGAAAATATCGGTCAGCCCGGGCTTGTAACCCAGCACGCCCGCCACGGTTTGCGGATTGTTGAAACCCATCAGGCCGGTTTCGGGCAATGGGTTAATGGAGATGATCGTCGCGCCGTTGGCTTTGGCTTTTTGTAATGCGGTAAGCATCCGCGGGTGATTGGTACCCGGGTTTTGCCCGAGGATCATGATGACCTCGGCCTGATAAAAGTCATGCAGGGTGACGGAGCCCTTCCCGATTCCCAACGACTCGCCCAATGCCGTGCCGCTGCTTTCGTGGCACATATTGCTGCAATCGGGCAGGTTATTCGTACCATATTCCCGCACAAACAACTGGTAGAGGAACGCGGCCTCATTGCTGGTGCGGCCCGAGGTATAAAACACTGCCTCATGGGGTGATGCGAGGCGATTCAATTCCGCTCCGATTTTTTCAAAAGCAGCATTCCACGTAATGGGCTGGTAATGCGTGCCGCCTGCGGGCAAAAACATCGGTTCGGCGATGCGGCCCTTGCCGCCTATCTCGTAATCCGAAAGTTTTCCCAGCTCCTGCACGGAATGTTGCGAGAAGAAATCCGCGGTCAGTTTCTTTGCCGTGGCTTCTTCGGCAACGGCCCGGGCGCCATTTTCGCAATACTCGGCAATGCCCGAGCGCTCGTCGTCAGGGTCGGGCCAGGCGCAACTGGGGCAATCGAAGCCGCCTTTTTGGTTGAGATTGAAAAGTGCTTTCATACCCCGTTCCAAACCGGCTTCACTGATGGTCATTTCCAGGGCAGAAACTACGGCGGGAATACCCGCAGCCACTTTTTTGATCGGACCTTGTTTCAAACCGGTCAGTTTTTCCGGGTTTTCAGCGCCCGGAACAGGGAGCAGGTTTTCGGACATGGTTCAGCAGGTTTTGGGGTTATCGTAATTGTCGGACTGGTCTTCGGCGACGTTATCCAGACATTTAAAATCTTTTTCAATCAACATCAATAACGAACTACCGTTGGCCAACGGCATATTGCCGTTAAATCCGACAGTATTGTTCGCAGCCCAGCCAGTAAGGAACTTTTCGGGGACTTCCAGGGTGATTTTGCTATCCTCAAATCGCGCCAGCAGCTCGCTTACTGCCGATTTTTGTACTGCATAGGCAAACTGCGCCGGACCGAAATCGGTCGTTTCTTCCAGGTATCCTTCATTTTCAAGTTTGCCGACTTCCGTTTTCGAAAGCCTGAAACGTACGGAGTTTCCGTGAATGCGGATTTTCATAGTTATCGGATCCGGTGATGGCCGGTGTAAATGTTGAATTTATTGCTTTTCAGAAAACCTATCAGCGTCATGCCGCTCTCTTCCGCCAATTGTACCGCTAAACTCGAAGGCGCGCCTATTGCCGCCACGACCGCTATTCCGGCCATTGCGGCTTTTTGAATGAGTTCAAAACTCGCCCGGCCGCTGAGCAGGAGGATGTGTTTATCAAGTGGCAGTTGATTCGCCAGCAAGGTTGCACCGATGAGTTTGTCCAGGGCATTATGCCTTCCCACATCCTCGCGCAACATCAGAAATTGCCCGGAAATGTCAAAAAGAGCCGAAGCATGCAGTCCGCCCGTAGTTTCGAAGGTGTTCTGGTGACGAGCGATCTGCTCGGTGAGCGGGTACAACAGCTCCTTTTTCAAAACCCAGTTATCCTGTGCATTTGCGTAAGCCGACTTGGTTTTGATCGCATCGATGCTCGCCTTGCCGCAAACGCCGCAGCTGGAAGTGGTATAGAAGTTACGTTCCAGCGAACCTAGTTTCGGCTCGAAACCGGCGGAGAAGGTTACTACCACGCGGTTTTCGTCGAAAGGTGAATGCGCAATGCCGCCGATCTGGCTTTGGGAATGGATAATGCCTTCAGTAAACAGAAACCCGACGGCAAGTTCGTGATCGTTTCCGGGCGTTCGCATCGTTACCGAAATGCTTTTGCGCTCTTTTCGCCCCTCCGACTGAAACGCAACCTGTATTTCAAGCGGCTCTTCCACGGCGAGGTGGTCGTCGAGCTCTTCGGCGTCATCTCCGTTAATGCGAATAATTTTATGGCTGGTTATCGAACTGGTCTCCATCTTGAATGTCATTTTCTGCTTCGAGTGCTTTTTTTATGGCTTGGAAATCATCGATCGTGTCCACGCTCAGCATCGTTTTTTCCGACAATGGCCGGTATTTTCCTGCATTCTCCGCTACCAGAAAACGTTGCAACGAGCGCGAACCGTTTTCAAAAGCTTTCAACAATGCATTCCCCGCCGATCGCGCATACCACCCGAGCAGCGGCTCGTAGAAGGCATTTTGATTATAAAAGGCCGCGGCAGGCAAATCCTTATCGGTGTCGTGCAGAAAATTGGCCAGTTCGTCGGTAGTCAAATAGGGATAATCACAGCCGGCCACCAGAAAGTCATTTCCCGGAAACGTTTCAAATGCGCTGAGCAACCCGGTCATAGGGCCGGCCCCGCCGTATTGGGGCAGGTCGGCCAGTTTCGGGTAGACGGTACGGAATGTTCTGTATTGTTCCGCGTTGCAGCACAGAATTACGCGCTCACACAAGGGCGCGAGCAGGTCTGCAACGTGTTCGTGCTGAGGTTTTTGATAATACACCAGCAGGCTTTTGTCCGTCCCCATTCTCGTGCTTTCGCCGCCGCAAATCACCAGTCCGTATAAGCTCATAGTGGCAGTTCAATGGTTTTAATCGGTCAAATATGCGTAACTTCCTTGTATGGAAATGGGTGATGTTAAAATATTAAGGAAAAAACCGATTTATCCGGTGAGCTCTGAGCTGCGCAAATACCTGCGTTTTTACCAGCGCGACGCCCGTTTGCCGGTGGCTTACCACGATCTGCTGAATTTCTATGAGTCGTTTCCGGTCATTGATAAGAACGGGAAGGATACGCTTTGGGAGAGCCCGCTTTACCCGCCGCATGAGCTGGAACGATTGCACGCGGGCCTGAAAAAGGTGTATGCAATGCTCAAAGCTTCGGGTAACCTGCGCATTGTCGAGCACAAATACATCGACCGCATTGATTATTGCAAATTCGGTAATTCCAACCCGTTCCGCATTAAAATCGTGAACCGACTGAATGATATCTACGATTATTTCTACGTCAAAAAGGCCGATTCTTCCCGCATTTACGGACTGGAACTGGAAGAAATCTTCTCACCCAACCAGGTCAACTACATCGTCGACGGTGAAACGCTGATCGAGGAACACATTGCCGGTATTCCGGGCGACGAGTTTGCGCGCACACGCATGCGTGACCCCGACTACAATCCGATCCGGATCGCCAAGGAATTTGTGAAGTTCAATGAGCGCTGCAAGATCACACTGCTGGGCGATATGCGTTCTTACAATTTTGTGATGCAGATTACCCCGGATTTCGACGATTTCCAGTTCCGCCTCCGTGCTATCGACTTCGATCAGCAATTTTACGAAGGCAATCTGAAAGTGTATATGCCGCAGTTTTTCAAGGAAAACCTGCCTTACGTGCAGTTAGCGATGGAATACCTGACCGACAAAACGGTGGTGCAATACCAGCAAGAAGAGCAGTCGTCGATTATGTATCAGGCCAAGGCCGAGCGCTACCGCCTGCGGGATTTGCGGGATGTTTGTATCAAAGACAAAATTTCAACCACCGACAATATTCATCAGTTACGCGAAAGTCTTGCAGCCCATTATTCCGATGCCCATTACCACAAATGCGAGACCATGACGGAGATTATCGAGTTGAATATTAAGAATGTGATCAGGATGGTGATTGCTTGAAGTTTTGACGGCTGGACAAGATTCCGGCAATTAATCCGTACCTTTGTGGAACTGTGCCGCGGTTCGCCGCTGTTACAATTTTTCAAATTAACCAAAATCGGAAGGCATTCAACCTTCGCCAGATTACCACCATGAGTAAACACGGACGCATTCTTGTCGCTATGAGCGGCGGCATTGACAGCTCACTCGCAGCTGTCCTTCTCCACGAGCAAGGTTATGAGGTCATTGGGATGACCATGAAAACCTGGGACTATGCCAGCAGTGGCGGTACCAAGAAAGAAACCGGCTGTTGTTCGCTGGATTCTATTAACGATGCACGCAATATCGCGGTGGAACTCGGTTTCCCGCATTATATTCTCGATATCCGCGCCGAGTTCGGCGATTATGTGATCGACCATTTTACAGGCGAATACCTCGAAGGCCGCACGCCCAACCCTTGTGTGCTTTGCAATACCCACATCAAATGGGATGCATTGCTCCGTCGCGCCGACAGGCTCGATTGCGAGTTTATCGCTACCGGGCATTATGCCAATATGCAGTTCAATAATGGTCGCCATTATGTGTCCAAAGGCATTGATGCCTGGAAGGATCAAAGCTACGTGCTTTGGGGCGTATCGCAGGAAAGCCTGGCCCGTACCAAGCTGCCGTTGGGTTATTTACATAAAACCGAAATCCGTGAAATGGCGCGTGAAAGAGGGTTTATTGACCTGGTTAATAAATCTGAAAGCTATGAAATCTGCTTCGTGCCGGATAACGACTACCGCGGCTTTCTGAAAAGACGTATTCCAGGACTGGAAGCTGAGGTAGCAGGCGGTAATTTCATTTACGCGGATGGCACGGTCGTAGGCAAGCATGAAGGTTATCCATTCTACACTGTCGGCCAGCGCAAAGGGCTTGGCATTGCATTAGGCCGCCCGGTTTTCGTGACGGAAATCCGGAAAGATTCTAACGAAGTGGTACTTGGCGACATGCCCGATCTTTTCCGCGACGGTATGAACGTGAGCAAATTGAATTTGCAAAAATACGCTTCCCTCGAAAAGCCGCTGGAAACCGTAACCAAAGTGCGGTACAAACACGACGGAACCCCGGCGATCATCGAACAAACCGGCCCGGATCAAATCGTAGCCCGCTTCCACGATGGCGTCAACGGCATTGCACCAGGCCAGGCCGCTGTCTTTTATGAAGGCGATGATGTGGTCGGCGGCGGCTGGATTATGAAGAGCTTCAAGCAGGAGTGAGAGTGGTGAATTATTTCTAAATTAGCTTCCCATTATCTACTCAAATAGTTCCTCTGTAAAGTTTTATCATCAACAAACTTACAGATGGATTTAAATCTCTTGCGCCGGATGGCGAAGGAAAGGGTTAGATTGGATTTGGTCTCAAAGAATGTAGGGATTTTTCGCAAGGAACTCGGCGGGGAAATCGAATTTAATATGGCTGGGATTAAAGAATGCATCAATCAACCGTTCAATCTCTACCGCGACAAGATCTTATTGCTAATCGATGGATTGGAAGGTGCATTGAGAAGCGCTACTTATGTAGGTTTTACATCACATCAAAATCATCCCAGACCCCACGTAGTTGGATATCATTTCTTTGAAACGCAAATAGGCGGTGAAACCGCCTATTTTAATGTCCAGTTGACGGTTCAGAACCGCTATTTTCTTTACTCGATCACAGAATCGATACGCTGGGAAACGCTGGAATAAAAAAACACCCGACGTGCTTAGAGGAGATGCAATCCAATGCCGGTTCAGGTGTTACACAAATATAAGACTTTTATCTGAAAAACAAGTCTTATTGTCAGATCTTTATCCTCTGCCTCACAGCTTCGTACAGAATGATAGAACTCGCCACCGATACATTCAGTGACTCGACTTGCCCGGCAAGCGGGATTCTTGCGCCGCTGTCGGAGAGGTCGATGAATTCCTTGGAAATACCGTCTTCCTCTGATCCCATGATGATCACGGTTGGAACGGAGAAATCAATATCGTAAAGCGATTTGTCCGTTTTTTCTGTACAAGCGATGATCTGCAACCCGCTGTTGCGAAGGTAAGTCAGCGTTTCATAGAGATTCGGTTCGCGGCAAATGGGCAGGAAGTTCAATGCGCCTGACGACGTCTTCATCGCATCCGCATTGATTTGCGCACCGCCTTTGGTAGGGACAATGATGGCCTGCACGCCTGCGCATTCGGCCGTACGCGCGATCGCACCAAAGTTGCGGACGTCGGTAACGCGGTCGAGTAGAAGCAGGAGCGGGGTTTTGCCATCTTCATACACCTGCGTAAGCACATTGTGCAAAGGCATGTATTGAATAGGCGATACAAATGCGATGACACCCTGGTGGTTTTTGCGCGTTACCCGGTTCAATTTTTCAACCGGTACACGCTGATAGGGGACGCCGAGCTCCTTGGCGAGCTTTTCAATCTCCGCAAGACCAAACTCGCGCTGAATAAATAACCGTTCTATTTCTTTGCCCGAACGAAGGGTTTCGAGTACCGACTGCGTACCAAAAACCATATCGGCCTGGGACTGTCTGGGGGCGGGTTTTCTTACCGTATACTTCCGTTTCTCCATGCTTCTACTACTGGATACCAAATCGGCTGGTATTCGGCATAGCGAACCAGTTCATAATGATCATCCACAAATTGATTGTTTCTTCTGTTAAATGTAAAATTGACGTTTTGGGCGTTGCCTCTGTGATCGTAGGTCCACACCTCGCGGTCTTTGCTGCGCTGTACTTTATCCGGCGGGCCCAATACGATGTAAATCATTCCTTTATCGGTTTTCCAGCCTTCCTTGTAAGTGGTGAAAAGCTGGTTGGCCTCTTCGACCCTGCCATAGAACGAACGGATCGATTGCTGAGCAAGTGGCGCATTGCCGTTCATGAGCGTAAGCCAATATTTATCCAGCGCCTTTTTATAGTCCTCGGCCTTCTTGATTTCGTTGATCTCATTGTTGGTGCTCATGTAAAGCAACGGACCAAGCAGCAATTGCGGACGGGTAACCTTCGGAAAACGCTCATTTACCACCAGAATGCCCAGGCCTTCCGATTGGGTAGTGTCTGCGAAAATATTGTAAAGGCCTTCTTTGGTGAATTGCAGCGGCTGGTTGGCACTAATCGTGAAAGTACTATCCACTTCCAGCGATTTCCCCACGTTCTTTGGAGCAATGTTCATCGGCGATCCTGCCGGTTCGAAGTCGTGATTGTAGTAATAAACGTGCAGCTGGTCGGCGTTTTCGCCTGCTTTCTTGATCGTAAACTGCTCAGTGGAACTGATATAATGTCTTTGCAAAGGCTGGGTAGAGTTGCCCGCGTAGACACCATATGTTTGGTTGACAGCCAGTTTTTTGAACCGGATCGTGAGATCGTTCAACACCTTCTTCAGTGTACCGGTCTGGCTGATTTCACTCAAAAGCACGCCATAGTCCCGGTTGGGGCTTTTGAGCTCATAGGAAATCACGATCTTGTCGCCCATGCGGGAAACGTTTGTAGAATCGAGTTTCACATTACCGTAGCCGAGCCTTTCGCGTGTTCCGTAATCGGAGTAGATGACGTAGTTGAGATTGTAGAGTTTCACAAAATCCGCCACACCCATCGGATTTTTTCCCTTGAAGGCATCCACGTACAGAAAAACCGACGTTTGGGTCGTGTCTTTCAACAAATATTTACTTTGAATAGCGACCAGGGAAAGCTCTTCGTTCACCGGTGCGGGGGCCTGCTGTTGCTCCGTCGGGCGTACCTGGGCCTCGGGAATCTGCTTCATAGACTTATTGGATGATGCGCACCCGGCCATCACCAAAACAGACATTATATAAATACAAAAGCGAAGATTTGTTCTCATGTACGTGTATTCATCGTTTGTCAAATAACGAACGAACGGGCAAAATTACCCAATAAAACGGTAATAAAATTTTTATTCCGGACTCTTGCCGCCACGGGTAGCGGATTTGATCTGTTCCTCGATCGCATTCCATTGGCTATCAGTGATTTCTTTCAGAAAATTGAATTGGCCGCCAGCCAGTACTTCACCGCCGTCGAGCGTGATTACTTCGCCGGTCATGTAGGCTGAAAAATCCGAAATCAGATAGGCTGCCAGGTTGGCGAGTTCCTGGTGCTCGCCCGTGCGCGCGAGGGGAATGCGGTTTTCGAATGCGAATTTGGTGGCCAGTTCTTCGGGGAACAAGCGGTCCCAGGCTCCTTTTGTAGGAAATGGGCCGGGAGCGATTGCATTGAGGCGTATGCCATGCCGCCCCCATTCGAATGCGAGCGATTTGGTCATCGTCAGTACGCCGGCCTTGGCCATGGCCGATGGCACCACCCATCCGGAGCCGGTGGTGGCGTAAGTAGTCACGATGTTGAGTACCGAGCCTTTGATTTGATTTTCAATCCAGTATTTGCCCAAAGCCAACGTGAAATAATAGGTACCGCGCAACACGATATCGACGACCGTATCGACCGCTTTGTACGAAAGCCGCTCCGTGGGACTGATGAAATTCCCGGCAGAGTTGTTGACCAATCCATCGACGCGCCCGAATGTTTCAACGGCTTTGGCGATCACGTTTTCGACCTGCTCAGGTTTTCTTACATCGCATGCCACATAAATGATCTTACCGCCTGTACTTTGGCTGAGTTCAGATGCCGTTTTCTCAAGAACATCTTCTTTTCTGCTGCAAATGACCACATTCGCGCCGAGGCAGAGGAAGTAGGCGGCCATCGATTTTCCCAGCCCGGTACCGCCTCCGGTGACGATGATCGTCCTGTTTTCGAGTGCGCCGTCGCGCAGCATGCCTTCATTGTAGGTCATGATGAATGTGTTTTTAGAATGGGATGAAAGTTAAATTTTTCTTTAAAAACATTATATTTTGAATGAAAAACAAATCGCCCGAAGATGGAGCAGGTGAAGGAAATCATGAACGAGCTGGCCATGCTGGCGACTGAACAGACACTCAAAACAATGCGGAACCATGGCGCGGTGGAGCCCATCTATGGCGTGCGGATAGGCGATATGAAGCCGATCCTCAAAAGACATAAAAACAACCATCAACTCGCACTGGAATTGTTCAAAACCGGTAATTCGGACGCGATGTACCTGGCCGGGCTGATGGCGAAACCTGCACTAATGACGCCGGAAGTGCTCGACGAATGGATCAAAGGCGCATCCTGGCATATGATTAGTCAATATACTGTGGCCTGGAACGCGGCGGAAAGTCCCTACAAATTTGAAATGGCGCGAAAATGGATCGAATCCGACCATGAACTCACTGCTGATGCCGGATGGGCAACCTGGGGATACATTCTGGCATTGACACCCGACGAGCAGCTCGACAAGCAGGAAATTGACAGCTTGCTCGATCGCGTAGAGCGCGAGGTGCATTCGGCGCAAAATCAGGTCCGGTATGTCATGAACGGCTTCGTGATCGCGGTAGGTTCCTATTATGCGCCGTTGGCGGAGAAGGCAATGGAAGTCGGGAAACGGATTGGAATAGTGACGGTCAATATGGGGAATACCGAATGTAAAGTGCCTTATTCGCCCGACTACATTCAAAAAGTATGGGACAAAGGCCTTTTGGGAAGAAAACGAAAAGAAGTAAGGTGCTGATCGGTAGTTTGTTATTGCTGGGCCAACAGATAAAGCACAGCCATTCTCACGGCTACCCCGTTTTCTACCTGGTTCAAAATGATGGAATGCTGTGAATCAGCCGCATCGGAAGAAAGCTCGACACCGCGGTTGATAGGGCCCGGGTGCATCAGTACGATTTCCTTGTCCAGCTCGTCGAGCATGGCCTTATTGATACCGTAATACAACGAATATTCCCGCAGCGATGGGAAATATTTGATTTGCTGCCGTTCCAGCTGTATACGCAGCACGTTGGCCACGTCGCACCATTGCAATGCCTCTTTGACGTTGTGGCTAATCTTTACGCCTAGCTCTCCCAAATGCTTAGGTATCAGGGTGGAAGGGCCGCATACCATTACTTCCGCCCCCAATTTTTGCAGACAGAATATATTGGACAATGCTACGCGTGAGTGCGTAATGTCGCCGATGATCGCGATTTTTTTGCCGGCCAGGTCGCCTAGTTTTTCGCGCATTGAAAACGCATCGAGCAATGCCTGCGTCGGGTGTTCGTGCGTGCCGTCGCCTGCGTTCACGACGTTCGCAGGAATGCGTGTCGAGAGGTAATGGGGTGCTCCCGGGCTGCTGTGGCGCATCACGATCATGTCCACTTTCATGGCGAGGATATTATTGACCGTGTCGAGCAGTGTTTCTCCTTTCTTGACCGAACTGCCGGACGCCGAAAAATTGACCACATCGGCCGAAAGCCTTTTTTCCGCGAGCTCAAAAGAAAGCCGGGTACGGGTGGAATTTTCGAAAAAAACGTTGGCAATGGTAATGTCGCGAAGGGAGGGAACTTTCTTGATGGGCCGGTTAATGACTTCTTTGAACTGAGTCGCTGTATCTAAGATAGTTTGAATGTCGTTCTCGTTCAGGTTTTTGATTCCAAGTAAGTGCCGGACCGAAAGTTGTGTCATTGTTTGTATTCAAGAAAGTTTGGCAAAGATAATAAGGAAGCGCTCAATGCGAAAATCCGGGCGAAATTTTCAGGAAAATCAGTGTTAAATGAACCTCATTTTTTGGAGTCAAATAATCTTTAATTGCCGTAGAATAATTTATTTTAACCTATCAATTTATTTCTTGATTTCTCTGCTATTTTTGTTTCAACCGGTTGCTTGCCCACTACTTCGTTAGTGTTTTCTCCTCCCTATTTCTTGATAATCAGCTCAATAGTATCATTCATTCATGAAAAGGACTGACGGCTTATTGCTGTGTCTTGCCCTGTCGACTATCCGGTAGAGGTATGGCTCCCGCTGTCAATAAACCTTTGCATGAGTGACAATTTTTTTCTGTCCGCCCGGATGGAATAGCGCCCCCCGTTTTTTTGATTGCCCCAGCACCCGCTCGTTTTAAGTTTCTCATACTTAAACCTAATTCCTATGCGCGTAAAGCTTTATGTGTTTTTCGTTTTCGTAGTTACGTATTCCCCGGTGCTGGCGCAGCTCAACGTGAATTTCCCACCTGCGCGTATGGTTTTTCAACGCAATCAGGGTGGTAATGCAAATGTATTTGTGACGGGGACCTACACCGGTAATCAGATCACTCATATCGAAGCAAGGCTGAATCCCAGAGCGGGGGAGCCGGGTAATGCCGTGGGATGGACGACCATCGCTTCGAACCTCACAACCGGGGTATTCGGCGGGTTCCTGACTTCGCCCGGAGGACGCTTCGATCTGGAAGTAAGAGGGATGAACAATGCCGATCAACAAGTGGGGAATGCTGTCACCATCGAAAAAGTAGGTGTGGGGGAGGTGTTTCTCATTGTCGGTCATTCCAATGCCGCTGCCGCGGCAGGAGCTATGACTGGTGCCGCCAGCGACCTGGTCAACAGTATCGACCCCAATCCCAATCAGGCGTTGCGGGATCTTTATCTTCAGACAGGCAGCGCCAGTAATCTCCCTGACTTGCAACCTACGCACCTCTGTCAGACCTGCGGCATTGCGCCAATGGTGGATGTCCCGTGGTTTTGGTCCAAACTGGGTGATTCGCTCGTGAAGGCATTGAACGTGCCCATTCTCTTTTACAGCGCGGCTTTCGGAGGCAGTAATATGGGTTATTTTTACAAAGCGGCCTACGATATCCCCTTTACACACGGTTTCATCAGGTATAATATCCGCATGCCCTATGTCAACATTCGGAATACGATGTCCAAATATGCGCCGCGGACGGGATTACGTGCGATTCTTTCGGCTCACGGCATCAACGACGGCGATACAACGGGCGCAGGCTTTTATTTCAGGAGTCAGAAAGTCGTTGAAAAAAGCCGTAACGAGGCGAATTACCAGGACCTGGCGTGGCTGGTGGCGACGGCCTGTTATAATAACGGTGTCAGGCAGGAGATTACCGACGCCCAAAATGCGCTGATCAACGACGATCCCAATATATTCCGGGGAGCAAACCTGAATGCGATCGGGAATGAGGGGCGTTACGATGGCCTGCATTTCAATGAACTGGGACAGGTTATGGCGGCCGGCCTTTGGCGTGATGCGATCCTCGACCCGGCAGAGAATGTGCTGGCTAATGCTAAGCCATTTATGGCCACCGCTCCACCGCTGCCGCCTCCGCCGTTACCCGTTACACTGGTCAGTTTCGATGCGAAAAGGTCGGTCAACGGCTTCCATGAACTCGAATGGGTAACAACTTCCGAGACTAACAACGATTACTTTGAAATACAGAAAAGCACCGATGCCAGGATCTTTAACACAATAGGGAACGTGAAAGGGGCAGGCGACAGCAAGGAAACGAACCACTACCATTTTACCGACGAGGCTCCCGGATTGCAAACGACCTATTACCGCCTCAACCAGGTTGACTACGACGGAACGGCTACGCTTTCCAGGATAGTGTCGGTGCGAAACGGAAATGCAGCCCCCGATCCCGCTGTCTACCCCAATCCGTCGCAGCACCTGATTGAAGTAGCAACCAACGACGGCTCGGCGGTTGTAGGGCTGAAAGTACTGGATTTGAATGGCAATACCCTGCTCGAAAAGCGGGATAGTGATGAGGTCGATGTGTCGGCACTGAACCGCGGCGAATACATTGTGGAATTCAAAACCGGGGCTGGGGCGGTTGTCAGGAAGAAAATTACCAAACTCTGACCCTGGCCATTATATTTGCAGCTTTTCGGGCAACAGCGGCAAATATTTAGAATATGGATAAAGCAAAGGTGATCGCTCACGTAAAATCGCTCCTGGATGAGCGTATGCAGGTAGCGTGGGCCGCTATGGAAGCGGCACAGGAATCGGCGAACGATCAGGGGAAAAGCTCGATGGGGGATAAATATGAAACCTCACGGTCGATGGGACAGCTCGACCGTAATATGCACGCGCGCCAGTACGAGCAGGCGCGTCAGGAACGACTGATCCTCGAAAAGATCGGTGAAGGGGATGCGCCTGCCCGCAGCGCCGTAGGGTCTTTGTTGGAAACCACGGCTGGCTGGTTCCTTATCGCGGTGAGCCTGGGCGCCGTTAAAATAGAAAATGAGACCGTCATCGCAGTCTCATCTTCGTCGCCCGTAGGTGCTTCGTTGTTAGGAAAAGAACCCGGGACTTTTTTTGAATTTATGAAAAAACAACACCGGATCGTGGCGCTGCATTAAGCCATATTGTGGAACACGCGTACCACATCGTCGTCCTCCTCGATTTTCTCGATCAGTTTCTCGACTTCGGCAATCTGCTCGTCGCTCAATGTCTTGGTATCGTTCGGAATGCGCTCGAAATCCGCTTCGACGATCTCGTAGCCGTTCTCTTCGAAATAATGCTGTAACGCACCGAATGCAGGGAACTCACCGTACACGTTGATCAGGCCGGTTTCTTCATCGAGGAACACCTCTTCGCCGCCCACGTCGATCAGTTCAAATTCAAGCTCTTCGATATCCTTGCCGGTATTCTTGATTTTGAAAATACATTTGCGGTCGAAGATAAAGTCGAGCATGCCCATTGTTCCGAGGCTTCCTCCCAGCTTGTTGAAGTAGCTTCTTACGTTCGCAACGGTGCGGGTAGGGTTGTCGGTGGTGCTTTCCACGAGGATGGCAATGCCGTGCGGGCCGTATCCTTCGTACACCATTTCCTTGTAATCTTCCTGATCCTTGGATGTGGCGCGCTTGATAGCCCGTTCAACGGTTTCTTTGGGCATGTTCACCGCTTTGGCGTTTTGCAGCAGTACCCGGAGTTTGGAGTTGGTGGCCGGGTCGGCAGTACCGTTTTTCACGGCCAGAACGATCTCCTTACCAATCCTGGTGAAAGTTTTGGCCATCTTGTCCCACCGCTTGAACATCCGTGCCTTTCTGTATTCAAAAGCCCTTCCCATACTTATAATGTATTATTAGTTATTTTAATGTTGGTAACTTGGTATTGTCAATTGTGCCGCAAATTTATAAAAACGGTCAATATCAGATAAAATAAATTCTTTTGCCCCCAATTTTCATGGATTATCACCTCGACTGGCGCTTTCAAACATTCGACGAACTGACTACAACCGAGCTCTATGCTATACTACGGCTACGCAGCGAGGTTTTCGTACGCGAACAACGGTGCTGTTATCTCGATGCGGATAACAAAGACCAGCTTAGTTATCATGTTTCTGGCTATCGCGACGGCGAGCTCATGGCCTTCTCGCGCATCGTTCCACCCGGTTTGTCGTACGAATATCCGGCGATTGGCCGGATCGTCGTTTCGCCGAAAGGCCGCGGGGCAGGGTACGGCATCGAGCTGCTCAACGTTTCCATTCAAAAACTGGAAGAATTGTATGGCAATGTCCCGATCCGGATCGGCGCTCAACTGTACCTCAAAAGGTTCTATGAGTCGTTCGGTTTCAGGCAGTCGGGCGATGTTTACCTCGAAGATGCCATCGAACATATCGAAATGACGAGGCCAAATCAGTAGAATTTACAAAATGTGCGACCTTTTGGGGAATCGTTTCCCAAAAGTGTTGAAATAGTAAACACTGCATGTAACCGCAAAATGTGTTAAAACGGAGTTGAAACAGGATATTTGGAGAAAATTGTAGTAACTAATCTACATTTCGATAAAAAAAGTTTGATATAAATTGCTCGTAAACGCTTTCTTTCCTAATTTGGCACAGAATTTTAGTTATTAGTATTCAGTCAAGCAAATTGTTGCTTTGGGACTGACGCCCTGTCAGCAACCCAATTAACATTTTTGACGAACACTGATAGAGGAGGGTTTACGTGGAATGGCCTACTGTAATGCGGTAGGCCATTTTTTTTGTGCTTTCTTTGTACTCTCTTAAAACACACCACATCACTCCCAAATGACCAAAGTTACCGAGTACATTCGCCGCGCGGAGGGAAAGACCTTATTCTCCCTCGAGATCATTCCGCCGCTGAAAGGTCAGAATATTAACGAACTGCTGAATTCCATTGAGCCTTTGATGGAGTTCAATCCCCCTTTTGTAGACGTGACCTACCACCGCGAAGAGCTGATCGACAGGGTTGGCCCGGATGGCAGCATTGAGCGGATTCCCATCCGCAAGCGCCCGGGTACTGTCGGCATTTGTGCACGCCTGATGGAGCGCTTCAAGGTAGATGCTGTTCCGCATGTAATTTGTGGTGGCTTCACGAAAGACGAAACCGAGGATGTCCTCATCGACCTGCATTACCTGGGCATCGACAATGTGCTGGTGCTGCGCGGCGACGCCGAGCGTTCTGCCGGCGTTTTCAGGCCGAAACCGGGCGGGCATTCGTATGCGTCCGAATTGGTGACGCAGGTAGATAATATGAACAAGGGTATTTTGCTCAACGCGGAAACCGAAACTTCACCAACCGACTTCTGTATCGGTGTGGCCGGCTACCCTGAAATGCATTTCGAGGCGTCGTCGTTCGATTCGGATTATGCGGCTTTAAAGAAGAAAATAGACCTCGGCGCGAATTACATTGTGACGCAGATGTTTTTTGATAACCAAAAATATTTCAGATTCGTGGAGCGCTGCCGTGCGGAGGGCATTACCGTGCCGATTATACCGGGTTTGAAACCCATATCGACGCGGAAACAACTAACCGTACTGGCGGATATTTTCCACCTGGAATTTCCGCAGGAGCTGGTAAAGGAAGTTGAAAAATGCGCCACCGATAAGGAAGTGCGTCAGGTAGGTGTTGAATGGGGTATACAGCAATGCAAGGAGCTGCTGGCTTATGGCGTGCCCGTACTGCATTTTTACACGATGGGTAAATCCGACAATGTGTCGCAGATCGCCCGCGGCGTATTCTGATAACCGCTTGCCGCTTGCCATGTGCACGGCAAGCGGCCTCAGCTATCACTCATAGCACACCGCAGTTCCGTTGGCGCTTACCATGAGCATTGAGCTGCCGTTTCCAATCGTTTCGAGGTCGATATCGACGCCGATCACCGCATTGGCGCCCAGGCGTTGAGCCTGCTCCATCATTTCGCGGATGGCAATGCTTTTGGCCTCGCGCAATCCCTGTTCATAGGCGCCCGAGCGCCCGCCTACGACGTCGCGTATGCCTGCCAGGAAGTCTTTGACGAAGTTGGCCCCGATAATGGCTTCACCATTCACCAGTCCGATATACTTAGTGATTCTTTTACCTTCGATATTCGGGGTAGTAGTGACAAGCATGCGATTTCAGGTTTGATTGGTGTTGATTTTGGCCGGCCAAATTACGGTTTTGTCAAAGAGGAGGTTGAAAATAATGGTTTAGCGGCAAAGTAGCACGAGTTCTGGGTAAATTTTGGGTATAATCGTTAGTTTTGCTCCTTGACCAAATCCGAGTAGTAAAACAATCAGTAATGGAACAGACAGTAGAAACCATTAATCATATCATCCGCACACGCCGGGCTATTTTCCCACCGAACTACATTCAAAAAGAGATCCCGCAGGAAATCATTGAAAATATTCTTGAAAATGCCAATTATGCGCCTACCCACAAGCGTACGGAACCGTGGCGTTTCATTGTGTTCAGAGGAGAGGAGAAATTGCAGCATCTGGCCAGCTTTTTCATGGAGCGCTACCGCAACAATACCCCGGCTGAATCTTTCTCGCAGGCACGTTACGAGGCAGCGGGCGAGAAGATCCTGAAATCGGCCTGCGTGATCGCGATCAATGCACAGCTTCACCCGAACGACCTGCCCGAATGGGAAGAAACGGCGGCGGTAGCTTGCGCGGTACAAAACATGTGGCTTACAGCAACTGCCTACGGCATCGGCTCGTACTGGAGCAGCCCGGCGGTATTGAAGGAGCTGGGCGAATACCTTGGCCTGCCCGAAGGACAGAAATGCCTCGGCCTGTACTACTTAGGCTACCACAACGCGCCCGAAACGCCGGTACGCCGTAATAGCAGCATCGCGGAGAAAATCACCTGGGCCTGAGCATGAAACAGTCCCGACCGACCCTGCGCGCGCAACAGATCACCAAGACATACGGTACCGACACCGTCCTTGCGGGCATCGACCTCGAACTGGCACCGGGCGAGTGGCTGGGTATCCTGGGCGAAAGCGGGTCGGGGAAAAGCACCTTGCTACGCATTCTGGGACGTTTCCTGGATGCGGAGCAAGGTGATGTTTTTTTCAAAGGGCAATTGCTGAAACCGGTGGCGAGCGAGCTCATGCCCGGTCATGAGGCGATACGGCTCATTCACCAGGAGTTCGAGTTGTTTCCCAACCAGACGGTCGAAGAGAATATCGCCTATTCCCTGCGCTTCTACGAGCCCGATTACCGGCTCGAAAAAGTAGCGGAGTTGCTGGAAACGACTGCATTGAAAAGCGTCAAAGACCGCAAGGCCAAGTTGCTTTCCGGCGGCGAAAAACAGCGGACGGCCATTGCCAAAGCGATTGCTGAAATGCCCGACGTACTGCTGCTGGACGAGCCATTCGCGCATTTGGATAACCATAACCGTCGCGTACTCGCGGACGCGATCGAGCGCCTGCGGAAGCAACAGAAAATGAGTTGCATTTTCGTTACGCACGAAGCTGCTGACGCATTAGCATGGTCGGACAGAATAGCAGTGCTGCGCGATGGCCGCATTATCCAGATCGGAACGCCGCAAGAGGTGTACAACAACCCCGCGAACAGCTACGTAGCCGAACTAACAGGCGACATTAACTGGATCGCCGGTGAGCAGGGCAAAAAGCAGTTTTACATTCGTCCGGAAAAGATCAAACCGACGCGCAACCCGGAGAAAAGCCGTTGGATAGGCAAGGTAGAAGCCATACGTTTTCATGGAAACCATTGGGAAATCCGTTGTGTAAAAGGTAAGGAGCAATTGTCCTTTTATAGAAACAAACCTGACCTTGAAATCGGACAGGAAGTGCATTTGACTTACGCCTCCAAAGACCTCAAAAGCATTTAGCTTACACTACAATTTGAACCAGAAGGAAATCTTCACAGCAAACGGTGTGACATTCGGATTATCGAGATAGGTAAGCCGGTGAATGAAATCGACGCGACCCGTGCGGAAAATGTTGTCGATTCCGTAGCCCAGTTCAATGTAAGGTTTTGAATTGAGTCGGCTGAATGCGGGAACCTGTTTGCCCGATTCGTCGGTAGTAGTGGTAAGCTTCTCGTTGGCCCCGCTGATATTGCCGTAGAAAAGCCTTCCGGTAGCCAGCATCCGCAGTTTCAGACGTCGGATCGCGGGAATGCGGTTTAATATAAATCCTTCAAAATTGTGCTCCATGCGCAGGGCAAAATACCGGTCGCTGATAAACTCGAAATAGCGCATCAGATTAAATGCATTCTCTACATAAAAGAATGACTCGTTGCCCAGCGGCGTGTAAAGCAGCGGATAGGGCAGGGTGGAAGGAATATATCCGAGCGTAACGTTGTAATAGGTGCGCCCGATCACTCCCGCACGAAAGCTCTGCCGGATGTTGAAGGAAAACTTGTTGTAGTTGAAATCGCCGCCCAATAAATGCTTGAAACCGTGCGTATAGCGTAACGTAAATGCGGGGGAATTGCCGTTACCCATGCTGATGCGCTCGTTATCGTTCAGAAGGAAAGTTTCTTTCGGCGCGAGCCTTGCCTCGAAATTGACTTCCGTAATGTCGAATGCGCTCTTCACAGGTGAATTGTCGCCCGCCGCCGGGTCGGTGCGGTAGGTGAAAGCAAAAAGCGGATCGAAGGTCCGGTGACGGAGCTGCACACTGCCTGTAAGGCCTTTTACGACTTCCCTTTTGAAATAGGCCGAAATATCCTGCTGCCAGTACGGCCGCCGGAATGCTCCGAACCGTGATAATGCCCCGAATATCGTACTGGGGCCGATCGCATCGGCGGAGAGTCCGAGCCTTTCCAGGTCTTTGGAGTAGGAAACGCCGGCCATTGTCCAGGGCTTCCGGCTGATAATGTAGTCCAATCCACCCCCGTATTTGAACTCGCGGTCACGGGTGCCGTATGCCCCGTAGCCGCTGAAAATCCATTTTTTGCTGAACCCCGGATCGGTCCGGAAGCCCAGGCGGAACCGGTTACCTTCTACCTTATTGTTGGCATACAAAAACAGATAAGGTCCCAGATCGATATTCCACTTATCGATCCTTTTATAGCCATTTACAAAAATATTGAGGAGCTCTGTATAGGTTTTGACAACCGGCAGGGCTTTCAGCGAGTCGATCATCCCAAATGTCAGTTGTTCCGTGGGACTGAGCTCTTCCGGCCGGCTTTTTATCCAAAATGTCGAATCATGGTCGCGGTAATCTTCCGCGAGCTCAATGGCCGTGTCGTAAAAGCGGCCGTCGCGCGGCACATTGAGTTTGTATTTGGATTGGGCTGAATAGAACTTCAGGAGCATGCCCGCAGCCTGAGGGGTAGGCTCGTCGACGTCGATCAGTACCCGCGTTTTGCGGGGAAGCCAGTTCTTTTCATCGTCGGACACCTCATACGACTGCTGGATTTTAATACGGTCAATGTAGTTGAGGTTAGCTTGCTTGTCCACACTCACGTCAATTTGCGTCAATGCGAATGTCTGACCGTCAACCCACAGCGAGCCCGTGAATGCGAGGTCCTGCTTTTGCCTGGGCTCGAAATCGATGTGGTAATCATAGCTGGTACCATTGTAGACGCTGTCGGCCAGGTAATATTCGTAGTAAAGTTTCCAGCTGTCGGAAATCGGTGAAACGAAATCCTTTTGCAGGATATTCAGCCAGTTATTATAAAAATTATACTGCTG
Source organism: Dyadobacter sp. (assembly GCF_017744695.1). GTDB lineage: Bacteria > Bacteroidota > Bacteroidia > Cytophagales > Spirosomataceae > Dyadobacter. The sequence continues at coordinate 1,433,884 of NZ_JAGIAS010000001.1, read as the reverse complement.
AAATGTGGAGCCGATCAGCTGGGAAACCACGCTGCCGTCGCTAAGACCTACGCCCGAGACTTTTGTTTTATTAATAACCTCCTTCTTTTTCTGCGGATCGCGCCGGTAGAAAACATCGGAGACGGACTCGGAAATGAAGATCGGAATAATCGTTTCGCCATTCTCGCCTTTCACTTCATCGAATTTTTCGAGCACATGGGCCATTTTCCTGACCGTTTTCCGGTCCCTGAACCCCTTCGAAAGATTGTCGATGTCGATTTGAATCTTGTTGTAAGCCTGGTATTCGTAAGCAGTGAGCTCGTCGGTGTTGTTAGCTTTCTTACGTGCCACAATCTTGCGTATCACCGCATAGGCCGGATTTTCTCCTGCCAGGATTTTCACCTCGCGAAGCTGCATAATGCCCGGGGAAAGCTGGACATCAATGACTTGTTCGCTCATATTCGGGACAATGGCCTTACTCCGGCTCGTATAGCCGACGTATGTCACAGTAACCGAATCGGCCGGTGGGCTGAATTTCAGCTCATAAATGCCATCGAAATTGGTGGTAGTACCGCCGAGTTGCCCACGGATGCCGATATTGGCAAAAGGAATGGGATCGCCCGTAGAAGCATCCGTAATGCGGCCTTTTACGGTATAGGTGGTTTGTGAAAAGCCTTTGGTACAAACGAGGCTAACGAGCAGAAGCAGGGCGGTAATGTTCCGGCGCAGCTTCATTCGTCATGTTCATTTTTACCAATTTGAATATTGGAAGTCACGTCCGCGGCCGGGCGCAGGATATGGACGTCGAGTACAGCCTTCGGGCGGGCGAGGTACTCGCGCACGAGCGTGCGGAAGGAATAGCCGTCAGGGACGTCCTGTGCTGCAAAGGAGATCGCATTAATACCTTCGTTATGGGCAATATAGAGTGCCCTGGCGTTGTGAAAATTCTGCGAAATGATCGTGAAATTGTCCTGATTGAAAACCTTTTTGCAGCGCACGATCGAATCGAACGTACGGAAGCCGGCGTAATCGAGCGTCATGACATTCTCAGGAACGCCCAGGTTCAGGAGTGCGCGCTGCATATCCAGCGGCTCATTATAGTATTGCGAATCGTTGTTGCCGCTCAGGATAATGTATTTGATCTTCCCCTCCTTGAAAAGTCGCGCGGTAGCCTCCATCCGGTATTTGAAAAAGAGGTTTTCGGTACCCCTTTCTGACTTTTTACTGGTACCGAGCACCAGCGCCACGTCGTTGGGCGGCAGGCTTTCGATAGAGAAATAGGTATACTGGCGTGTACAGTAAACTACCCAGAAATTACAAAGCAAGATGAAAACCATGCAGGCAAATAATAAGGCTAATATGATTTTGATCAATTTTTTCACCTGTGCACGCGTTGCCTGTTGAATTTTCAGTTCCTGGAAATTCTGCCCGTTTGCGTACATCGGCATTTAATGCTGATATACGCAAACGGCGGGTGTTTTTGTTGCCGGGCCTATTCGAATAATCCGAGCTGACTTTTGGGATCAGAGCCTTTTTTGCCCTCTTTTTTGGGCTTTGACTCGCTTTTCGACACTTCACCGCCATCCTGATCTTCCGCGCCGCCGGTATCTTCTCCGCCGTCTGCCTCTTCTTCCGGATTAACAGTATTTTCGGGGAAAGCATTCGCCGGGTCGCCGGTCGCCGGTTCGCCGGGCGCCGGGCCGCCGGCCGCCTCGTCGCTGTTGTCGTCGTCGGCTACTTCATCCGCTCCCGATTCTGACTGTTCCGCGCCTGATGCGTCGTCGCCCGGTACCTCTTCCGGCTCTTCTACGGGCACTGCAAGTGGTTCGAGCCAGCGGATGTCCTTGAACTTATCGTTCGGGATACGGTTCCCCTGTGCACGCCAGCCCCGGATATCGACCATCTCTTCCACCAGGTATTCGTCGGCAGTCTGCTCTTTCTGTGCCGTTTTAGGATAAACGATTTCCAGCCGTGGACGAATATCCGTGCTGGCGAGGATCAGCTTGCTGTTTTTGGCATCGCTGATGAAAAGGAATTTCTTGTCGAGCGAAGAAGTCTCGATGTTGAACCTTTTGATGAAATGCTGTTTTTGACCACCATCAAAATAAATGGCGGTGATAGGAAGTTTGGTGTCGAATTTCTTGACCAGCAGCACCTCGTGCGGCTCGTAGTGATTGGTCAGGTCGAAGTTGGTGAGCTCGTAGCTGCCATCCTTGTAAATAACCACAATGTTATCGGTAGGGCCGAAGTTGCCCAGGTATTCGCCGCGCTCGTCACGGTTGAGGCGACCGATAATCGGGTCGAACCACATATCCACACCGCCCAGGGTAGAGCGGCCGGCCGATTTTAATGTCAGCTTCCTGACGGGGTATTTCGTCAGAATGTTACCCATCGCGCTCCGATTTTTGATCAAAAGGTCGGCAAAATTGTAGTCAAACTGTTTGACCTTCGCTTTGCTTTGCGCTTGAAGGTTAACCGTAATGATCTCGGCTTCGCCATTGTCATTCGCCGTGAAATAGGTGATTTTCGATTTCGGTGTTCCCTGTGTGAGGTCGTACTCGCGGTCGCGCGTGACGGCTGTTACCTGGAAGCGCTTCGCATACGAAACGCCCGTTTTACCATCCACATAAACAAGGTTATAGACCTTCCGTTCGTCGTTTTTAACAAAAACGGCGCAATGGATAATGTCTTTGCCGACAAATACCTTATCCTGCACTTTGGTCACCACACAACGGCCATCGGCACGGAACACAATAACGTCGTCGATATCGGAGCAGTCCATGACGTATTCATCCTTTTTCAAACCATAACCAATGAAACCTTCCGCCCGGTTAACATAAAGCTTCTGGTTGTTGGCTGCCACGATATTGGCGGCGATCTGGTTGAATGCCCGGATTTCAGTCCTTCTACCTCTTCCTTTGCCGTATTTTTTCAGCAACTCCCTGAAATACTCGATCGCGAAACGGGTAATGTGCGCCAGGTTGTCCTCGGTTTCGGCGAGGTCTTCCTCCCATTTACGCATGAGCTCGTCGGCCTTGAAGCTGTCGTATTTCGAGATACGCTTAATGCGGATTTCAGTCAGTTCTACGATGTCATCGTCGGTGATTTCGCGGTAAAACTGTGGCTTGTAAGGTTCCAGGCCTTTGTCGATCGTGCGGATCACGGCCTCGAAAGTCTCACATTCTTCGATGTCGCGGTAAATGCGGTTTTCGATGAAGATCTTTTCGAGGGAGCCGTAAAGGATTTTTTCCAGCAAGGCCAGCCGCTTGATTTCCAGCTCGCGCTGCAAGAGGTGAACGGTTTGCTGGGTATTGTATTTCAAAATGTCGGTTACGCCGACAAAATGCGGTTTTTCTGCAATAATGATACAGGCGTTCGGCGAAATGGAAACCTCGCATTCCGTAAACGCATACAGCGCGTCCATCGTAATGTCGGGTGAAACACCCGGCGCCAGATGTACCTGGATTTCCACATCTGCGGCGGTATTATCCACCACCTTTTTGATCTTGATCTTACCCGCGTCGTTCGCCTTGATGATCGACTCGATGAGGGAAGTAGTGGTGGTACCAAAAGGAATGTCGCGGATGACGAGCATCTTTTTGTCCTCTTCCTCGATTTTGGCACGTACCCGAACTTTGCCACCACGCTGGCCGTCGTTGTAGTTGGAGACGTCCACCAGGCCGCCTGTGAGAAAATCGGGATAGATCGTGACCTCCTTGCCTTGCAGGATCGTGATCGACGCCTCGATGAGCTCGCAGAAGTTATGCGGGAGTATTTTAGTCGACAAACCCACCGCGATACCCTCCACACCCAACGTGAGCAACAGCGGGAATTTGACGGGCAAAGTGATCGGTTCGCGTTTCCGGCCGTCGTAGGATAGCTGCCATTCGGTGGTGTCGTCGTTGAAAACGACGTCTTTGCCGAACCGCGACAGCCGTACCTCGATGTAACGCGCGGCAGCGGCCCCGTCGCCCGTACGGATATCGCCCCAGTTGCCCTGCGTATCGAAAAGCAGCTCTTTTTGGCCGATATTGACGATCGCGTCGTAAATAGACGCGTCGCCGTGCGGGTGGTACTGCATGGAAGATCCCACCACGTTGGCCACCTTGTTGAAGCGGCCGTCGTCCATTTCGTTGAGCGCATGCATAATGCGCCGCTGAACGGGTTTCAGACCGTCTTCGATCGCCGGAACGGCACGTTCCAGAATTACATAAGAGGCATAGTCAAGAAACCAGTTTTCGTATAGGCCCGAAATGGGCAGTTTATCATGCAATCCGCTATCTTCTACGTCGGGCGCAGCTCCGTTTTCGTCCATAAATGCAGGAGGAACCAGGTTTTAAGTATTCAGAAAAAAATGATCAGCCATTCGCTTCCCGGTCTTCATGGGGGACTGGCTCATTCAAAAAGAAAGAAACAGGGTGAAGTTTACCGGAAGATCAGGTTGAATTAACTGCTAATATAGCAAAATAAGCGATAAAACTTAGTTTTCAGGTGCAGGATCCGGCGCATTCAACACCGCCAGCAGTTCGCTGATCATCATGGCTGTGGCACCCCATATTTTATAACCCTGCACCATATAATGCGGCGCATGTACCTGTTCGCCACGTACTTGGATGTCGCTCGAACCGATAATGTCAACATCAGAGATTTCTTCCAGCTTGATCTCGAAAATATCTTCCACCTCGCGTGGGTCGGGGTAGAAGTCGGGGCGGTAGGGCATGGCCGCTACCACGGGCAGCACATGAAAATTGCTGGCCGGAATGAACAGCTCGGTCAATGCGCCCAGGATTCGGACATCCGTCAATCGCAGCCCGATTTCCTCCTGTGCCTCCCGTAAGGCCGTGCGGATCAGATTTTCATCGCTCAGTTCATACCGTCCGCCGGGAAATGCAACCTGTCCGCTGTGCACACCGTCGTAAGCGGGCCGGAGGATCAACGGGAAGTAGATTTCGTTCTGGTGGGGATAAAACAAGATTAGTACCGCGCTCCGGCGCGTACGGTGATTGGGCTTGAAAGTCAGGCGGAGCCGGGAAGAAGCCTGCATTACCCGGTGGGCCGTCTCACCAGGAAGCGGGAATTTCAGTTTATGAGTCAGTTGATCGGTAAAAGCGGAAAATGATTCCAGTGCGGCCATGTTGGCTGAGTTGTTGAAGAGTTAGGTGGCAGAACATTACGCCCAAGTTAACGCACGAAACCTAAATCTTTGCGTAGTTGAGCTCTCTTTTGAAGTCAAAAAAGCTTTCGAGGCTCAGGTCTTCGTCCAGTTCCTCCCAATGAATGCTACCGCCTAACGGGCCGATTTCAAATCGAAGTCGTTGGTCCGAAGTGGCCTTTTCCAGTCGTTTGAACCAAGCCAGCGGATTGCCTATGGTGTGACCACTGGCGAGCACCAGGTATATATTGGTTTCGTCGAACCAAACTTTGTTGATCTTCATAGCTTCTGCTTTTTGTGGATTAAAATCATTCACCATGAAACTCGTGCCACTTTTTAATAATCAGTTCCGAATGTTGCTCAACCAACGCCTCTGCGAGCATCAGGTCTTTAGGTTTTATTCCGTGGCTTTCCACTAATTTTACTGGATTTACTTTAAACTTGGCCGTGCCATCGGCATTTCTGACATGGATGTGAATGGGTAGATGTTCCAGGCTATAAAAGAAGAACTTCATGCCGAACCTCTGAATATTTCTGGCATAATATAGTGTGTGATAATTGTTTACAATCAATACAAATATAATAATTACTTGCATCGATTGTAACTGCGCTAGACCTGGTCTCCGGCATACAACTTCACCAGTTGCTCTGCACATCTTTCCCCATCCATGGCAGCCGACATGATACCTCCTGCATAACCAGCGCCTTCGCCGCAGGGGAACAATCCTTTGATTTCCGGGTGCTCGCACGTCTCGCGCTCGCGGGGGATGCGTACGGGCGAGGAGGTGCGGCTTTCGACGCCGATCAACTGGGCGTCACCTGACAGGTAACCGCGCATTTTGCGGCCGAAATCGGATAGCGCGTCGCGCAACGGGAAGGCAATATGACCCGGGAGTACGTCGTACAGGTCGACCGATTGTAGGCCCGGTTGGTAGGAAGTGTCCCGCAAATGGGCAGAGGTCCGGCCTTTGACAAAATCCACCGCGAGCTGGGCCGGGGCTGTTTGAGTGGCTCCTGCGAGCTTGCAAGCGGCCTGTTCCAGTTCACGCTGCAATTGAAGCCCTGCCATCGGCCCGAACTCCTTGTAAGGTACAAGGTCCGCGTCTTCGATCGTCACAACCATGCCGGAATTGGCATACGGCGAATCCCGGCGCGAGGGCGACATGCCGTTGACGACCACCTCCCCCGAAGCCGTTGCCGCCGGGACGATAAAGCCGCCCGGGCACATGCAAAAGGAGAAGACGCCGCGCTGCACGCCTTTGTAGCGGGTTTGGGTGACCAGACTATAAGAAGCAGCGGGCAAATAGGGGCCGCGGTCCACCTCGCAATGGTATTGTATTTTATCGATAGTATTCTGCGGGTGCTCGATCCGTACGCCCATAGCAAAAGATTTGCTTTCGATCAGGATGTTTTTGGCATGGAGCAGTTCGTAGATATCCCTCGCCGAATGGCCGGTCGCGAGTATGACGCCGATTCCCGCATGCTCGTCTTTATCGTTGGTGATCACACCGTCAATCCGATTATCGCGGACGATCAAATCCGTGACTTTGGTATCGAAGTGAATTTCTCCGCCTGCTTTCAGGATGCTCTCGCGCATTTCAGAAACCACAACCGGTAGTTTGTTGGTGCCGATATGTGGATGGGTGTCGATGAGGATCTGTTCGCTGGCGCTGTGCGCTACGAATATTTCCAGTACCCTGCGGATATCGCCCCGCTTGTTGGAGCGGGTGTATAATTTACCGTCGGAATAGGTCCCGGCGCCGCCCTCTCCGAAACAATAATTGGATTCCGGGTTGACGTGGTGATCCTTGTTGATCGCTGCCAGGTCGCGCCGTCTGGTACGCACATCCTTGCCTCTTTCAAACAAAACAGGCTTGATACCGAGTTCGATCAGCCGTAATGCGGCAAACATCCCGGCCGGTCCGCAACCGACGATCAATGCCTGTGGGCGCTTGCTCACGTCCGGGTACACGATGCGGGAACCTACGAGCGCGGGTGGTGTTTCGCCCACATAAACTTCTGCCTGCACATTAATTTTTACCTGCCGGCTACGGGCATCGATCGATTGACGCGTTTTGCGAATGAATGGGTTGTCGCTTTCGCGAAGGCGGAGTTTTTGGATGACAAAACGACGAAAATTGTCATCGTCCAGCGCGATCTCAGGCGCCAGGGTCAATTGGAGCGTATGTTGCATATTCCGGAAAGGGATTTATCCTTTAATGCTGCAAAGGTACGGATACTTTCACAGCACGCAACCCCGCACAATCCCTGACACACCTGACAACACATGACTACCTCTGACAGTACCTGACCGCATCTCGACAACCCTTCACCATTCCTGACAATCCATGACCACACCTGACCACCCTTGGCAGCATACCCGGGTAGCAAACCGCGCGGTGCTACTTTAATGCATAACGATCGTCAAACACTATTCAAACCCATAAATCCATGTCGCAAAATCGCCGCCAATTCCTGAACACCCTGGCTGTTTCGGCCGGGGCCGCAGTACTTTCGGAAGCCGCCCGTGCCGAGCAGCATGCCGCAGCCCTGCCGCTGTCGTGCAATCAGTACTCGTGGATCACCTTTTATGCCCGCGACGGGAAAGACTGGGGCAAGGATCCGGACGCCTCGCTGGCCGAATTTGCTTCGACGGGATTGAAGGCCTATGAACCTGCGTTCAACAATGCTGACGAAGTGTCGAAACTACTCCCGGTACTTAAAAAACACCGGCTGGCAATGCCATCCGTGTACGTCAATACCGCATTGCACGAGGCAGCGGAAGGCGTCAAATCCATTGAATCGGTGCTATCCATTGCTGATGCACTCAAAGCGGTGGATACCAAAATCATTGTGACAAATCCCAGTCCTATTCAATGGGGCAGCGACAAGAATAAATCCGACGAGCAACTGACCCGGCAGGCTCAAAACCTTGATAAACTTGGGGCGGAGCTCAAAAAACGGGGTATGACCCTCGCATACCACACACACGACGTGGAGCTGCGTGCGGCTGCGCGGGAGTTCCACCATATGCTGCTCGCCACCGATCCGAAAAACGTGTCGCTGTGCCTCGATGTGCATTGGGTTTACCGCGGCTCTGGCAATTCGCAGGTAGCGTTGTTTGATATTGTGAAATTGTATGGCAAACGCATTGCCGAGCTGCATTTACGGCAATCTAAAGGCGGTATCTGGCAGGAAACTTTCACGGAAGGAGATATCGATTATCCGAGACTGGCTCATGCGTTGGATAACCTGGGTGTAAAGCCGCATTTGGTTTTGGAGCAATGCCTTGAAAAAACTTCGCCGAAGACGATGGACGGCGTTGAGGCACATAAGGAGGATTTGGTTTATGTAAAGAAGGTGTTTGGGGTTTGAGCATTTTGATGGTCTAAGATTAATTCTGAAATTGTAAACAACCTTTGCTTATGCCAGGTAATCACGAATTGATCATGTATTGGAGCGAGGAAGATCGATCATTTATTGTGGAAGTTCCAGAATTGCCGGGATGCATGGCTGATGGTGCAACGCAAAGCGAAGCATTGACAAATGCCCAACGAGTGATCGAGGAATGGATTGCTACTGCAACGGCGCTGGGCAGGAAAATTCCCAAAGCCAATGGCAACTGATGTAAGCCTGACCCTGAAATGAGCCAAACCGATTTTTTCAACATTGCCGACCTGCTGACCGAAGAGCAGCGCCTCATTCAGCTGGCTGTGCGCGACTTTTCTGATCGCGAAATCAAGCCGATTATCGAAGATTATGCCCAAAAGGCGGAGTTCCCTTTGCACTTAATCCCCAAATTTGGAGAGCTGGGTGTCTTCGGGCCGACGATCCCGGCTGGATATGGCGGTGGCGGGCTGGACTATACCAGCTACGGACTGATGTGCCAGGAGATCGAAAAGGGCGATTCGGGTATGCGCTCGACCATTTCGGTGCAGAGCTCGCTGGTGATGTGGCCTATTTATGCATTTGGTTCCGAGGAACAAAAACGTAAATATTTGCCCAAACTCGCGACCGGGGAATGGCTGGGATGTTTTGGGCTTACCGAGCCGGACCATGGTTCGAATCCTGGTGGGATGAAGACGCATGTTGTGAAAACCGAAGGTGGTTATCTGCTCAATGGCTCCAAAATGTGGATTTCGAATGCCCCTTTTGCACAAGTCGGCGTGGTATGGGCACGGAATGAAGCAGGGAGGGTACAAGGTGTGATCGTCGAGCGCGGTATGGAAGGTTTTTCAACGCCTGAAATCCATCACAAATGGTCGTTGCGCGCGAGCGCGACGGGCGAACTGGTTTTTGACAATGTACTGATTCCTGAAACACATATTCTTCCAGGCGCTGAGGGGCTGAAAGCTCCCTTGCAATGCCTCGATAAAGCGCGGTACGGCATCGCTTGGGGCGCTATCGGCGCGGCGATCGATTGCTATGAAACCGCTGTGAAGTACGCTGCGGAGCGCATTCAGTTTGACAAACCGATCGGTGCATTTCAGCTTACGCAAAAGAAACTGGCCGAAATGCTGACAGAGATAACAAAAGCGCAATTGCTCGCATGGCGCCTGGGCAAATTGATGGACGCCGGCGAAGCTACTACCGTCCAGATTTCCATGGCGAAAAGAAATAATGTGGAAATGGCCTTACATACCGCCCGCGAGGCCCGCCAGATCCTCGGCGCTATGGGCATTACCGGCGAGTACCCCATTATGCGCCACATGATGAACCTCGAATCGGTGATTACCTACGAGGGGACGCACGATATTCATCTGCTGATTCTGGGCGCGGAGATTACGGGGGTGCAGGCGTTTAAATAGTACTTCGGCTCTCGGCAGTCGGCTGTCGGGCTTCGAAATTGGCTGATGAATGGTCTGATGGCTGATAGCCGACAGCCGAAGTACCATTCGCCAGCTTCCGCTGCAAATCCTTACTCGTCTCCCGCGAACCGTCCGGCGACCATCCCGGGGCTTTGAACAGGTATTTCAGCTTCGTCTTCAAATCGATCGGCTGCGAGAAATCTTCACTGATAGCCTTCCATTCGTGGAAAACGGTCTGCCCCAGACCTTGCTGTTCCATGGATTTGGTGAGACCATATCGCGGAGGTTCACCAGGCAACTCCTCTTGGAAAGTACCAAACAGTCGATCCCAGATGATCAGGCACATCCCCATGTTCTTATCAAGGTACTGGACGTTGCTCGCGTGGTGCACGCGGTGGTGTGAAGGCGTTACGAAAATGTATTCCAGCCAGCCCAGTTTGCCCACGTATTCGGTGTGGACGATAATGCCGTAAATCTGCGTGATGGAGTACATGACGATGATATCAGCCGGGTTGAAACCCACCAATGTGAGCGGGATGAAGTAAATAAACCGGTAAAGCGGCTGGAATACCGACGACCGGAAGCCTGTGGTCAGGTTGAAATGCTCTGACGAATGGTGCGTCACGTGCACAGCCCAGAACAGTCGGCAGTGGTGATCGACGTAATGTAACGTGTAGAATGCGAGGTCCTCGGCGAGGAACAATGCGAGCCAGTACCAGTAAGGATTAGCGATCGGTTCCAAGAAGGAGAAATTGTAAAACCAGATCAGCACGCTCACGTACGCAGCGCGGAAAAGCAAATCGATGCCGCCGTTGAGCAGCATCAGCACCGCGTTCATTAATGTGTCTTTCAGAGAATAGGCCGGACGTTTGGCCAGTTCCTCGTGGGGTGTTTTGTATGTTAAAAAGATCTCAAGACCGATCAGACATATATAAAATGGGGTCGACAGTTTTAAAATGAGATCCTCAAAATCATAAGTGCCGGGCATAGCAATTTCTTCAAATAATAAACAAAGATAGTTGAGAAGAGAACTGTAAGTTTCCGCCTGCCTATTTCTAAGATTTTTTTAATAGCAACCGGCAGGGTACTTATCAGACATTTATTTGACAGGAAACCCCCATTGAAGGTTCAAAATTTCCCGGGTTTACGTTTTAAATATAATAGATAACCGGAAATGATCAGTTAATCATCCGCTTCAGGGCTTTCCGGAGTTCCTCGTTTTTATGCCGTTTTTGCAGGATTACCGGCGCTGCAATCCGCTCCCGGCAATCGAACAGGGAACAGCGCTCGCAGGTCTGGTTTACTTCTCTGGCGGCCAGGGAAGGGTCATCGAGGAAAGCCAGTTTCTCCCGTGTTTGCTCGTCCAGGTAAATACCCATCGACACGCTCACATTCAGGTTGGGCGTGGGCGACATGGGTTGTGCGAAACTCACCACGAGATATTGGTCCTGTGTATCGATATACGTCGATTTCTGGGCCTTGCACAAAATGCGGGGTGGCTGTTTCGCCTGGATTATCTCCCCCAGATCGTTCAGGATCGTGAGCGCTACCCACCGGCGACAGTAATGCTCGTCGCGGACGGTGTGCGGGTAATGCTTTCTCGAAATGTGCATTTCCTTCGTCATATGGAACAGGTTCTGCCCGACGAAATTGTTGAAACGCGAAAAGAAAATCTGGTTAATGCCGAAATAACGCGGCAGGATATTGCTGAGGCGGTAACAGAAAGATTCCGGCGTGGTATTGAAGTCATGAATGAGTTGGATCAGCTTCTCCGGTTGCCAGGTTTTTTGTGCAAAGAAATCGGCGATGGCGGGCACCAGCAGGCTTCTTTTGATGATAATGGCACTGCCGAAATAGGAAGCTTTGAAATTGTTCAAAAGTTGCTCGAACGATTCCGCTTCGACGAGCGCCGTGGTGTGCAACCTGTTTTTCAGATTGAGATACAAATACCCTATTTCCCGCCCGTAAATAAATGCCCGTTGCACGGAGGATAAATGTGCATTGATCAACAGGCGCGTGCCGGCTGCATTAGGGATTGTAAGCGACCGCACCGTCGCAAACTCGGGATTATTGCGCTCATTAATAGGCTCGATCGTGTAGCCGTACTGCTCTTTGAGAATGGTTTCGAGCTGCTGCTCATCGAGCAACTGCGTTGCTTCCACATTTTGCTCCCCCAGAAAACGCTCGGCTTCCTCTTCGATATCCTCGAAATAATTATCGTGCATTTCCTGATACGTCCGCAGGGCCGAGAAATAGAACTTCTCGATCGACATGTTGTAATTCCGGGCGATCTCGATGAGCGTTCCCACGAACGCGCTGATTTTGGTAGGCGCATCGGAAAGGATTTCGAGCAGGTTGGCGGGGTCGATGCCGAACAATTCGAGGGGGAGTTCCGTCAGGATATTCGAGCTGAGCAGATCGGAAATCGGTTCCAGCCGTTTGCTCAGTTTTAATGAAACCAGCGTGTCGTAATCGACCTCAATGGCGCTCGCCAATGCAAGGATTTTGTCGGATTTCGGGTACTTCTTTCCTTTTTCAATTTCATTGATATAAGAAATCGACAACCCCGATTTCTGGGAAAGTTCGCTGAGCGACATTCCCTTGTCGAGCCGGAGCTGTTTGAGTTTGAGTCCGAAAACAAGTCTTACATTATCCTGATTGATAGCCACTGTGCTGAGATATGGGCCTGATTTTGTGCGATTTTGCTTACAGGCAATTTAACGAATGAAACACAAAAGTAGAAATAGCCCCGCATTCGGCATTCATGAGGAATAAAAAAAACGGAACCGTTTACACAGATTCCGTTTCCTGTTTTTGCTTTAATTCTCTTCGTTTCTAAAAAATGGCGAAGCCGAGCGTGGCCTGGAATAGGTTACCCTTTTTACCAAACTGAGAAGCGGTCGTCGCATTGTTGAAATTCACTTTTACGATCTCCGTGAAGTTGCCTTCGTAGCGTACATCCAGGCTCATCCGCCCGAAATCGAAGCCTACGCCGGCCTGATAACCATAGGCTAACCGGTTCTTGAAAGTGACGTCCGAATTGTCGCCCGTGAAATCGTCGAATGAATCGCTGAGCTTGCCGTTACTAGATAACCTGAGCGACGCCATGGGGCCCACATTGACGCGGAAAAATTTGGCAACGCGGAAGCCGAAAAGCACAGGCACGTCAAAGTTGCTGAACCTGACGTCGACCTTGCCCTCTGAATTGGTCAGGCCGTCCTTGTAAACGTTGAATTTCCCCCCTTTCTGGGACAAGAGTAACTCAGGTTGTATGTAGAATGTTTTTCCAAAGCGGAAGAAAACGCCGCCGGCAAACCCCAGCGAGCGGTTCGAATTATCCTTAAAGTTGAATGCATTTCCTCCCGGCGCGAGGGTGAGGTCGTTGCTGCCGTTGATGTTCGATAAATTGGCTCCCGCCTTGATACCGAAGCGGAAAGCGGGGTCGTACTGAGCGGAAGCGGAGTAGCTGATCAATAATGCAAGCAGCGCAATCGTCACGTTTTTCATAGTGTTTAAAAACTGGGGTAAGATGGATAACTGCTGCTTAACGGTAAAATCCTGTGCCGGATTATCGACAACCGCCCGAATCCGATCAAAAAACGCTATTTTTGCGGTTTATTTGAAGAAATAGAAAATAAATCAAAGCTTTACCTTCTGATAATCAGTATTTTGGTCGGATATACACACCGAAAACCCGGGAAAAGCATAACAACTAACAGGATATGAGTGAGTACAGTCATCGGGAAATAGAAAAAAAATGGCAGGACTACTGGCAGCAAAACGGCACTTTCAGCGTGTCGAACGCGTCGGATTTGCCTAAGTATTATGTGTTGGATATGTTTCCTTATCCTTCGGGGGCGGGCTTGCATGTGGGCCATCCGCTGGGATACATCGCTTCCGACATCTATTCCCGCTACAAAAGGCTGAAAGGCTTCAATGTGCTGCATCCGATGGGTTTCGACAGCTTTGGATTGCCCGCGGAGCAATATGCGATCCAGACCGGCCAGCACCCGGCGATTACGACGGAGCAGAATATTACCCGCTATATCGAGCAGTTGAAAAACCTGGGTTTGAGCTACGACTGGAACCGCGAGGTGCGGACTTCCGACCCCGGCTATTACAAATGGACGCAGTGGATTTTCTCCGAGCTGTTCAACAGCTGGTACAACAACGATGCCGACAAGGCAGAGCCGATCGCAACGCTGACTGCGAAGTTCAGCCAGGAAGGCAATGCGAAAGTCAATGCGCCTTGCGATGAAGATACCCCGGCATTCACTGCGGAAGAGTGGAATGCATGGTCGGAAGAGGCGCAATATAAGATGACGTTGAAATACCGCCTGACCTACGTGGCGGACGCCACCGTGAACTGGTGCCCGGGATTAGGTTCGGTATTGTCGAACGACGAGGTGAAGGACGGCGTTTCTGAGCGTGGCGGGTTCCCTGTGATCCAGAAACTGATGCGCCAGTGGATGATGCGCATTACCGCATATGCACAACGTTTGATCGATGGTTTGGATACGGTGGATTGGACGGAGTCATTGAAAGAGCAGCAGCGGAATTGGATAGGACGATCGGTAGGGGCGTTGGTGAAGTTCGCGGTGGATGGCGTTGATGCTAATATTGAAGTATTTACGACCCGCGTTGATACGATTTACGGTGTAACATTCATGGTGATCGCACCGGAGCATGAGCTGGTGGACGTGATCACAACCGCGGAGCAACGTGCGGAAATCGATGCGTACATTGCGATGACGCAGAAGAAGTCGGAGCGCGACCGGATGTCGGATGTGAAAACCGTCTCGGGAGCATTCACGGGCGCGTACGTGCTCAATCCGTTCAGCGGGGAGAAGGTGCCGGTTTACATTGCCGACTATGTGTTGGCAGGTTACGGAACCGGTGCGGTAATGGCCGTGCCATCCGGCGACCAGCGCGACTGGAACTTTGCGAAGCATTTCAATCTGCCCATTATCCCGATCCTCGACGCGCAAAAAGACATTGAAACACAGGCCGACGCGACCAAGGAAGGAAAATATATCAATTCAGGCATTATCGATGGATTAACCTACAAAGAGGCGACCGACAAGTTGATTAATGTACTGGAAGAAAAAGGATTAGGTAAGGGCAAGATCAACTACCGCCTGCGCGACGCGGTATTCAGCCGCCAGCGTTATTGGGGCGAGCCGGTACCTGTTTATTACAAAAACGACAGCGAAGGCCAGCCGGTACCATACCTGCTCGACTTGAACGAGCTGCCGTTGAACCTGCCGGAGGTTGACAAATACCTGCCGACTGAAAATGGCGAGCCGCCGCTGGGGCGCGCGCAAGGCTGGGAACACGGTTCGGGCAATGGCTACGAGCTGAGCACCATGCCGGGCTGGGCGGGCAGCAGCTGGTACTGGTACCGCTATATGGACCCGAAAAACGAAAACGAATTTGCGTCGAAAGAAGCGATCAGCTACTGGAAAGACGTGGACTTGTACATCGGTGGAACGGAGCACGCGACAGGCCATTTGCTGTACAGCCGTTTCTGGAATAAATTCATGAAAGACCGCGGCTTCGTGCTGGAAGAGGAACCTTTCAAAAAGCTGATTAACCAGGGGATGATCCAGGGGCGCAGCAATTTTGTGTACCGGGTGAAGAGTGAAGATTTCAGCAAACCAGTGTTTGTAAGTGCCGGTTTGAAATCACAATATGAGGTTTCCGCATTGCATGTGGATGTGAATATCGTCGAAAACGATGTACTGGATGTCGAGAAGTTCAAGGCTACGCGTCCGGACATTGCGGGCGAGCAGGCGACATTCATTCTCGAAGACGGCAAATACATTTGCGGCGTGGAAGTGGAGAAAATGTCCAAATCCAAATTCAATGTCGTAAACCCGGACGATATCGTCGAGCGCTACGGGGCTGATACCCTGCGTTTGTACGAAATGTTCCTGGGGCCATTGGATCAGGCGAAGCCGTGGAACACGAACGGTATCGACGGTACTTACCGTTTCATCCGCAAGCTGTGGAGGCTGTTTTACACCGAAACCGGGCAGTGGCAGGTGAAAGATGTTCCGGCGAAGCCCGAGGAGCTGAAGATTTTGCATAAAACGATCAAAAAGATCGGAGAGGATATCGAAAACTTCTCATTCAACACGGCCGTGAGTGCATTTATGGTGTGTGTGAACGAGCTGGGCAGTCAGAAATGCCAGAGCAAGGAGGTTTTGGAACAACTGGTGGTTCTGCTTTCGCCTTACGCGCCGCACATTTCAGAAGAATTGTGGGCAGCGCTGGGTAACGAGGCCGGAATGGTGTCCAAAGCCGCATTCCCGGTGTTTGAAGCGAAATATGTGCAGGAATCGGTATTTGAATATCCCGTGCAGATCAACGGAAAGGTCCGTGCTTCGCTGACCTTCCCATTGGACACGCCGCCTGCCGAAATCGAGAAGGAAGTTTTGGCGGACGCTACCGTTCAGAAATGGATGGAAGGCAAGCCGGCCAAGAAGGTAGTCGTGGTGCCGAAGCGCATCGTGAACGTGGTGATTTGATGCCGCTGTTGAAATAAGAATGCCAAAATGGCCAGCTCCGGAAAAACCGGGCTGGCCATTTTGTTTACAGGATAGGGCAGGTTACTTGATGGAAATCTGGCGTTCTGTGCGGATTTCAGCTACCTCAAAGTTCTTTTCAGTTTTCTGGCCATTGGCAGAAACTTCGATGGTGTAAGTGCCGGCTGGCAATTCGTTCACATTGAAAGTTTTTCTGAACTTGTCGGTGTCGCGGGCAATCGTTTCGCGATACATGACTTGCCCGCTTTTGTTGGTGATCAATACCACCGCTCTGCTGTCTGTGTACTTGTCAACGTTGACGTGGATCTTACCGCTGTTGGAAGCGAAAATGCCGGTTCCGAACGCCGCTGCTTTTTTGCTTTCTTTATCTTCTGCAAAAGAATTGAATGCGAAGGTGGCAGCGATTACCATTGTCATTGCGATGGATTTCATTGAAGGTTTCATGGCTATGTTCTTTTAAATGATGGCTAATAATTCCGTTTTGTTGATTCAAATATATGTGCTATATCAGGTACTATGCATTACATAGTACACGAGTGGTAATTATGGAAAATGAATGGCGATATGCCGGGAATAGCGATCTTTCTTAATTTTGCATGGTATGGCAAAAAAGAAGACCCGCACCTCGTTAAGTAATGTAAAATACCTGAAACCACTTCCCGCGAAGGGTTGGGCCATTATCGGTGCCGTTGTAGTAGTGATTGGAGGACTGATCTGGTGGAACGACCGGACCGACGAAAATCAATGGGAGTTTATCAGCAAGTTCGGGATCAAACTGCCGTTGCGTTACGCGGTCCACGGAATCGACGTTTCGCACCACAATGCGAAGATCAATTGGGATAAGCTCAAAAGTGCCCGTTCCGAAAACGTGAGTATCGATTTCGTCTATATCAAAGCGACAGAAGGCGCCACGCATCTCGACAGGCAGTTCAAACGGAATTGGGCAGAAGCAAAAAGGGTAGGGATGAAGCGCGGCGCTTATCATTTTTACAATCCGCGTGTCATGTCCGACCGCCAGGTCGATAACTTCATCGGCCAGGTGAGGATGGAGGCCGGCGATTTGCCACCTGTGCTCGACCTGGAAGTGAATGGAGGCAAGCCTGACGACATTATCATTAAAGGCGTCCGCAACTGGCTCACACTCATCGAGGCGCATTATGGCGTAAAACCAATCATTTACGTCAACGAGCATTATTACAAAAAGTACATCGCCGGAAACTTCGATGAATACCCGCTCTGGCTTGCTGGCTATTCGCGCACACACCTGAACGACCTCGCGTCCGATGCGCATGTGCTGTTCTGGCAGCATAGCGAAAAAGGCTGGGTAGACGGCATCCGCGGTTTTGTAGATTATAATGTATTCCTGCACGAACGTGCCGATTGGGAAAATTTGGCGGACGCTGAATAATTTATCATCAGTTACTTACGTATTAGTATCAGTTACATCCTCAACAGATCTGGTGCTATGAAAAACGTTATCCTCATTCTCGTCGTGTTGTTCTTTACCGGCTGCTCGAACCGCGATCCTGTTCGGGCAGACGCTTCTGAAAATTATACAGGAACCTATAAGTTCGCCATCGCTTCACCCAATGGTTTTGTTTCTAAATACACCTGGGTTATCACCCGGCGTTCGGTTAATTTGCTGGACTTCGATATGCAGAAAGTTATTGTGAGAAGTGACGGATCCGAAATTTTGAGTCGCGACACGGCGACGGAAGTGGAGGTTAAGGACGAAAAAAGGCTTCAATTTTCATATACCGACTCAAATCGCCGGTTGGTAGAGGTTACTTTACTGGCCGCTCCAAAAAAACTGACGATGACGAGCACAGCATTGCAGGGAGATGATGCCACGCACTTGGCCTGGTATGAGTTTGACAAGCAATAGTAGCCGTTTATCAAACAATGAAGGGCAGGTTTGGTCAGGTATTGTCAAGTGTTGTTTAACTGTCCTGACAATATCTGACAATTCTTGACAATCCCTGACCACCACAGCCCAATGGCTATTCAGCAGGCTCCTGCTGGCTCAGGCAGTGGAAGCTCCCTTGCCCCCAGATGATTTCCGTGGCTAAAAGCGGAATAATCTTTCTTCCATTAAATGCTTTTTCCAGAATGTCGATTGCAACCTGGTCGTGCGGGTTGTTGAATACCGGCACAATCACGCCGGCATTGCAAATCAGGAAGTTGGCGTAAGACCCCGGCGTGCGGAAATCGTCGATGATGACTGCTTTCGGCATTGGGAGTTCGATGATATCCGGCTGTTTCCCACTCAGCAAACGCATTTCTTTCAGCATTCGCAGGTTGGTGTTCAAAACGGCATAGTTCTCGTCATTACGATCGGTTTCGACGCAGGCGACAATGGTATCTTCATTTACAAAACGTGTGGTATCATCGATATGGCCGTCGGTATCGTCGCCTACAATGCCGTCTTCGACCCACAGAACCTGCTCGATGCCGTAGTAATCGCACAAAATCTGCTCGATCTGACCTTGGTTCAAATGTGGGTTGCGGTTAGGGTTCAGCAAGCATGATTTGCTGGTTAACAGGCTACCTGCTCCATTGAACTCCACCGAACCGCCTTCCATGATGATCCCCGGATTGACGACCGGGAGGTTCAGGTATTCGGCTACGGCGCGGGGTGTGCGGTTATCGTCGTCGTAAGGCGGGTACTTGCCGCCCCAGGCATTATGGCCCCAGTCGACGATCATTTTTTCGCCGGTTTGGGGGTTAACCACAAAAGAAGGTCCGTGGTCGCGGCACCAGGCGTCGTTGGTGGGTTTTACTATAAATTCAATTTTAGCTAAATCGACTCCCGTTTTATCGAGCTCGCCGATGATAAACTGCTTCAAAGCTTCATCGTTGGCGATAATGCCTACATTTTCCCCCTCGCTGATCGCCTTGATGAATGCCAGATATTGCGGCCGCATTTTGGCCAGTTTGTCGCCCTGCCAGGAGGCGTCGTTATGCGGGAAAGTAAGCCAGGTGGCGCGGTGCGGAGCCCATTCGGCTGGGAAAGTGAAACCTAGCTCGCGGGGTGTGGATGAAGCGGTATTTGCTGCCAAAATGTATTCAATGTATTTGTTCTGCTCAAAAATGAAGTGCAAAGGTCGTAAAAGGTTTTGAAGCAGACCAAAAAAATAAAGCCCCGCGAGCGGGGCCTTACCGGATTGTTGAGTAAATACGCAGGATCAGTTGTTGGCGACCATCACATTGTCGACCAGGTAAGTCCCATCCACCGTTTCGAGGTTGTAGGCCTTGTTCACACGCCGTGCATTTTCCTGCACCGCTCCCACTTTCCACGACGATACAATGCCGGTGGAAGGCTCATAATGATAAAGAATATCCTTTTTCGATAGTTTTTTCATGCGCTTTCTTCCGTGGTTCGTCTGCACATAGTGATGCGGCGTGGCTTCGAGCAGCAATGCAGGTACAATCGGCGACCCGGAGGTATTGTCTTCCGCCGGTCGCAGGTACACGGCCGTCAACGGCGAAGTAGGTTGGTTGAAAACGTCGATTTGCTTCACCTGCGTGATGGTCGTTTTGCCATCCTTGCACGTCTTCACATGCTCGCCCACGCGCACGTCCGCGATGGATTTCAGGCTGCCATCTGCCATCGTCACGGGCGCGCTGGCCGGGAAATATTTGCACCGTTTGGTACTTTTCGAAATCCGGATCGTCGCCTGCGACTGGATGCTGCTGACGGCCGTAACTTCGGTTTGGGCAAAGATGGTGAGTGACAGGAGTGAAAAAATACTGGTGGTCAGAAATTTCATGCGGTGTTGGATTATGAAGATGCCTTCGACATTTTAACGAATACCTTGCTCAGCACATTCGGCACAGCGCCCAGGCAGATTAACACCAGCCCGGAGGTGATGAGCGTAGAGGTATGCGCAAAAAATGAACCGGAGGACAAAATGGCCAAAATTAATATCGTTGAGAATGGCAAAGAAAATGCAAGTAACAGCACAGCCAGTTCCAGATCAAATGTTCTTTTTTCCTTGGCCATGCCTTTCGCGTCCTCCCGCAGGTTAAATGCGGAAATGTGGGCGAGCGGCCAGAAACTGGCGGCACTCAATGGGATCACGATCGATAGCAATACCATATTCATGTCGGTAATGTTCAGGACGTAGATCATTCCCGCGCTGATGAGCATCGTAATGCCTGCGCGGAAGAACAGTATACTTGCAACGATACGCTTCTTGCCCTCTTTTAGTTGCACGGCCAGGCCGATAAAAAGCAATACGAGCGGCGTCATCATTGCGCTGGTTTTATCAAAAATATCCACCACCAATGGGGGCAGCTTGCTGTAATTGATTCCCAGACTTAGCAGGATGATGGCGATAAAAATCAACAGGTTAATCGGCTCCTGGAACATGCTCGCGAAGAGGCTTTTCAACTTTCCTCCCATTTTGGTTTCCTTGTCGTCGCTGTTTTTGAGAAACATATTCATCGCCAGAATGTACAATGAAATGAGTACGAAAAACTTGTTGCCGACGTCGGCCAATGCAGCAATCGCAAGGCTTTTTTCTCCCAAAAACTCGGCAATGAACGGGAAGCAGGACAAGCCCGGTGCCAGGGAAGGAATGAGCATCATCAGCGTGCGGCCGGTAGGGCTGTTTTTTTCTATTCCAAACAATGCGAACGCGAGCGGCGCGGAAAAGAACATCAGGAAGTTGAAGACCAGCGTAACGAGCGGGATCACGAACATCGACGAATCGATGTCGATTTTCATTAAGGAGATAAATATCGTTGAGGGCAGCGCCACGGAGAGGATAATCTCCTTGATGCCGTTGGTTTGATCCTTGTTCTTGAATTTGCTTTTGAGCAACAAACCCAAGGCAATTAATAATAAGAGCGTAATGGTTTTTTGCAATGCGTCACTCATGGTCAGGAATATTTAAGTAATAGGAGTGTATCGAAGATTAAGAAGGGTATCGCTTTCGCGGGGGTGTTGTAATGAGGTATTGTAATAGGAGTGAAATATGGTATCGTTATCGCATGCACTTCGACTTCGCTCAGTGTGACAATGGTAATGTCATCCTGAGCGGAGTCGAAGGATAATTGCGAGATGTCAGCTCAACCCGCTCAACGCGCCTACAAATGCCTTCATCTCATCCATCGTACCGATACTTACGCGGCACCATGGTTTGTTCATGACGTCGAATGAGCGGACGGCGATGCCTTTGGCGGTCATTTTGGTGAGCAGCTCCTTGCCGGAAATGCTGATCGGGAAGAGCACGAAGTTGGTATATGACGGGATGTATTTGTAACCCAGCTTGTCGAGGCTTTCGTAGAGATATGTTTTCGCCTCGTGGTTCAGCTTGCGGGTGTTGCCCTGGAAATCCTTGTCATCGAGACTGGCGGATGCCGCGAAGATCGATGTGTAGGAAATACCCATTCCGCCGCGGGTGATTTTGTTGATGCTTTCGAGGAACTCAGGTTGTGCCGCAATGTAACCCACCCGGATACCGGCCATACCCATGATTTTCGAGAATGTACGCGCGATGATTACGTTCTTCTTCTGTGCCAGAAGCGAAACCATGCTTTGGGTATCGGCGCCTACTGCGAGCTCGATATACGCCTCGTCCACAAATACCGGTACTTTTTCAGAAACGCGCGAGCAGAAATCAAGCAGGTCCTGACCTTTGGTGATGGCGCCGGTCGGGTTGTTGGGGTTACAGATGTAAACGAGTTTGGTGTCCTTATCGATAGCGGCTTCCATCGCTTTCAGGTCGTGTGACCAGTCGGCAGTACATGGAACGGGCTTCCACGTAGCACCCACGGATTTCGCCACGCTTACGAGCGACATGTAGCAAGGGTCGGCCGACACGATATTGCCGCCTTTCATGAAAGTGACCAACGCCACTTTTTCGAGCAAATCGGAAGAGCCGGGGCCCATCATAATGTGGTCGGCCGTAACGCCTTCCTTCTTGGCGATTTTATCGATGAGGTCGTACATTTCTTTCCATGCGTAGCGGTTCCCGTTTTTCACGGATTCCGCGACTGCTTTCTGCGCCGACATCGGTGGTCCGTAAGGGTTTTCGTTCGCACTTAGTTTGGCAACGATTTTTGGCGCCTTGAAATCATCTGGCAAGAAGTGTTCTCTTACCATTGGGCTGCGGTAAATGCGGTTTTCAGGATCCAGTGATAATGGTGTGTTTTCGAATGCGCCAGCAGTAAGGTGTGGTGCTACGGCGATGCCGCCCAATGCCATTAAACCGGATTTTAACAGGTTCCGACGGTCAATTTTTTGATTCATTGTTCAATTGTTTAAGTACGTGACGATAAATATTAGGAGTAAAAGTCTTAATTCAAGTTACAAACAAACAGGCCAACTTAGAAGTATATATTACTTGTTTTTCAATTAGTTAGCCTGTACTTGCGAGAACCGCGTAAATGCGATCCCCTTGTGGCTGCCCGACCATGATATTTTGGTGATGCTGCCCGCTTTCGGTGCTGCAACGCCCAGGTCGGCCCAGGTTTTTTCCAGTTTTACCAAACCTTGCGCGTCGGAAGTGACCTCGCCCAGAACTGCTCCGGTCCGAAGCGTGATCTTGATGGCCAGGTTGGGGACCGGGATCGAGTCGATGCCTTTGGTGTGATCCAGAATATTGGTTTTGTCTAGTTCCAGTAGTCGGGCTGAGAGCGTCAGTTTTTCGGCAGTAGCAGAGTAGGTCACGGTCGGTTCACTGGCAATGGGTGCGCCGAATGGAGCGCCAACGATATCAACCAGCACAGGGGCTACGTCGCGGTCAAGGAACGGGTCTTCTTCTTTGCAGGCTACAAATCCAAGCGACAATGCGAGTAGCAGGTAGGGGAAAAGCGATTTGATATTTTTCATCTTCTTGAAAGTCTTTGAATGGGAAATAAACCGTTACTTCTCGGCCCACCACAGTTTGGTTTTCATGTCGTCGGCACCGCCGTTGAGCTTCACGCCGTCGCCTACCGAAGTAGCATTCAGCGAGTATTCGGAGGCCGGGTAGTTGAAGCGGGTAGGGAGGATACCACCATTGTTCAGGACTGCGCGCGGATCGGGTGCAGGGAATACCGGGAAGCCGGTTCTGCGCCATTCGATCCAGGCTTCTACGCCTTGTCCGAAGAGCGAAATCCATTTCTGTTCGAGCACTTTTTCCTTGCTCACCGGGCCTGCTTTGGTCACGTAGTCGGCTGGCGGCGTGAGCCCGTATTGCGCGAAAGAAGCGGTAATGCCGGTTTCGAAATACTTTTTAGCATCGCCCGCGATGTCGCCATCGATCGCAGCTTCTGCGAGGATGAAGTTCAGGTCGGCGTAGGTCATGATCACTTCCGGTGCAGCTGCGTCCGTAAATGCTTTGCCGATAGTCGAGCTGGTGGCGAGGTAGCCGGTAGCGATCGCGTCGGGAAGGCCGTTGGCGTGGCCCTGGTAAAGGCCATCCTTGTTAGGGTTGGCATACACGGTAATGCGGGTGTCGCCCAATGCATTCATCTTGTCGGCCAGCGTCTTGCTGATGTTCCAGTCGGTACGACCGCCCTGGATCAGGATCTGGTTCCATTCGTTGTTGCTCGGGAGGACAGTGGTGCATTTCAATGCGGCATTGTCGGCATTGCTGGTGAAAATCGGGAACTTGGTGGCGTCTCCGAGGATTTCGGCAAATATCGCTTTCGACTCTGCCGGCTTTTTGGCAGCCTGGCGGTTAGCGAGGCGCAGACGGAGCGAGTTGGCGAATTTCTTCCATTTCAAAATATCACCTGCATACAAAATATCCCCTGCAATAGCCGGGCCGCTTACCGACAGTTTCTCGTTCGCCATTTTCAGGTCGTTTAGCAAACCTGCGTAAATGGTTTCCATCGAGTCGTATTTCGGCGTGTAAATCGCCTCGGTAGCTGTTCCCTTGATTGCGTCGGTGTACGGGATAGACCCGTACATATCCGTGAGCAGCGAGAATACCCAGGTGCGCATGACCAATGCCACACCTTCGTAATTAGCGTTAGGTGAACTAGATTCCGAATTTGTCTGGTTGATGATCCGCTGGAAGTTGAGCAGGCCGTCGTTGAAAAAACCTTTCCAGTTATTGGCCAGCAATGCGGGCGAAACCGTGTAATCGTCGCCCTCGTTGCTGTAAATGTTGCGGGTTAAATGTTGCACATAGAGTTCGGCGGCGTCGATATTGATGCGCTCGAAGCGGTCGCGGTGACCCCAGTAGCGGTCAACGGATGTTTCGATACCGGTAGGGAGCAGGTACTGCGGGCCGATAGCCGTCGGGCTGTTCGGGCTCACGTTCATGCTGTCGAAATCCTTGGTACAGCTGGTAATGCTCATCGCGCCTGCCAGAGCTGTCATCCAGATGTTTTTATGGGTCAAAATGCTTTTCATCTCGTAATGCTTTTAGGTCTTCAAATAGTTGAGAGAGGATCAGAACGACAGTGAGAGGTTTGCACCAATGCTGCGGGAGCTTGGGAGCTCACCATAACCGAATCCTTGCTGGTTACCCCCTTTCGCATCGATCTCCGGGTCGATATGCGGGGTGTTTTTGAAGATCATCCAGACGTTCCGGCCCACAAGGGAGATCTTGGCCGACTGGATTTTAACCTTTTTCAAAAGCGATGGGCTGAATGTATAGCCGAAGGTCAGTTCGCGGAGTTTTACATAGCTCGCATCGAAAATCGCCGACTCATGGTAGTTACGTGGGTTGGAATAGCCATAAAGCTGGTTGGCAGTTACAATAATGTCGTTAGGGACATAGGATTTCGTACCATCCGCGGCTGTTACCTCCCGTACACCCTGGCCGATCACGCCTTCCTCGCGGCCCAATGCGGTTTCGGCATACTGGCCTGTCCAGCGGGCGGTTCCTGTACCTTCGTCATAAATGTCGCCGCCCATGCGAACGTCCACCAATGCGCTTAGCGACCAGCCCTTGTAGTTGAGGGTGTTCAGCATGCCGCCGATCCAGTCGGGTTGGATGTTACCCAGCTTCTGTCCGGCAGCGGTGAGCGGCAGACCATTGGGGCCATACACCACCTGTCCGTTGTACTTCTGGAAACCTACGCCGTAGAATGTACCGTAAGGTTGTCCTACACGTGCTTCCGACGACATACCGCGCTGCGTTGCGAGCGTATAGGTAGTGAGGCCTTCCGCGAGTTCAACTACCTTGTTGCGGTTGCGCGCCCAGTTGAGCGACACATCCCAGCTGAAACCACCCGGCAGTTTTACCGGCGTTCCGCTGATCGAAATTTCGATTCCTTTGTTGGTGATTTTACCTGCATTCAGGATACGGGTGTTGTAGCCGCTCGCTTTGGAGATTTCCACACCGAGAATCTGATCTTTAGTCGTCTGACTGTAGTAAGTTACGTCCAGGCCTATTTTGCCTTTCAAAAAGCGCAGGTCGGCGCCGAGTTCGAGCCCGGTCGTGATCTCCGGTTTCAGACCGCTGTTCGCAATCTGGGTGTTTTCAGAGAATTTGGGCACCGCACCATTCCACGAACCGCTGGCGAGATAGGTTTGTGCCAGCTGATAAGGGGTCGCATCATTACCCACCTGTGCATAGCTCGCACGCACTTTCCCGAACGTGAATACATTGCTTTTTACATCAAACAACTCCGTCAAAACCGCGCTCAACGACGCAGAAGGGTAGAAGTACGAGCGTGCATTGGCAGGCAGCGTACTCGACCAGTCGTTGCGGGCTGTGAGATCGAGGAATAATGCGTCTTTCCACGAAAGGTTAGCCGTTCCGAACACGCTCTGCGTCTCCGATTTACGGATTTCCGATTCGATCGTATTCTGACTTGGTACCGAGTTACCTGCATTGTACAGGCCATCCACCACCAACTCGCCTACATAGAAATAGTTTCTTTTGTAATAATTGGTGCGTTTAATACCGCCTACCTGCACGTTCAATCCGAAATCCGCATTGATATTCTTGTTGTAAGTCAGCATGAAATCCGAATTGGTTTCCTGGCTGCGGAGCACTTCTTCCGAGTAGCGTCCCGGCGTGCGCACGCCGTTGCGGACGCGCAGGAAGTTGGATACGTTAATGCGCGTGTCGGTCCAGTAATCGGTCCCGCTGCGGATCATCAGGCTCAGTGAAGGCAATATCTTGTAATTCAATGCTATGTTGCCCAGCAGGCGGTCCTTCTCGTTGCTTTGCGGAAGCTTCTTTTGGGAAAAATAGGGGTTCGTGAAGAAGGTATGCTGCCAGTTAGGGGGATCAGTGTCGTTGCCGCGCTGGTTGTGCACATCGATATAGCTTTCATAATCACGCAGCTGTGCCCACGAAACGTGGCGGTGCGACCAGATGAACTCCTGTCCGCTGCCGTAGCTCTTATTGTCGGAACCCGATTTGATGTACTCGCCCGAAAGCGTAATGCTCAGGTTTTTGGTCAGGTTATAGCCCGAGTTAATGCGGAAGTTATTCCGGTGGAAGTCGTTGTAATACATAATACCCGTTTGATCCAGGCGGCTCAGGCCAAGGCGGAAATAACCTTTATCGTTACCGCCGTTCAGCGCAACGCTGTTGGTGGTAGTACGGCCGGTATTCCAGTACTCGTCCCAGTTGTTGGGCTGAGGAGTCAGTGGTGCAACATCGTCACCCGTCCACCACTGTCTCACCAGGCGCCCGTCCATCGGAGCTCCCCAGCTTTCGTCGGTTCCCTCTGATCCAACCAGAGGATATCTTGCGTCATAAACGGCGCGATACTGCGCAATTTCTGCCGGATCGGTGATGTTGCCACTCCATCCGTCGGTATACCAGGTGCGGTAGCCATTGCCACCGCCGTAAGTGTTCTGAAAGTTCGGTTTGATCCACGGACGCTCGAAAGTGATGTTGGAATTGATATCCACGCCCAGCCCTTTCGTGCCCTGGCCATTTTTGGTAGTAATGAGGATAACCCCGTTGGCAGCGCGGGAACCGTATAACGCAGCCGCATTCGGGCCTTTCAGTACGGACATTTCCTTGATATTGTCGGGATTGATCTCCGAAATGCCGCCGCCCCATGTTTTGTTCGCGGTTTGCTCCATTGGCACGCCGTCGATGACGATCAACGGTTGGTTGTTCCCCGAAACGGACGAAGAGCCACGGATCTGGATCGTCGAGCCGCTGCCCGGGCCGCCGTTCGATTGCACACGAACGCCTGCTATTTTACCGGAAAGTGCATTTGCTACGTTCGTCGAACGCGATTCTGTTAATGCGCTTCCTTTCACTTCCTGTACTGTATATCCCAACGCCTTTTTCTCACGCTCGATACCGAATGCGGTTACGACCACCTCGGCGAGCTGTCGCGTGTCGGCGTCCAGCTTGATGTCAAATTTGGTTTGGTTGCCGATCGGCATTTCTTTGATCAGGAAACCCACATAGGAGATGACGAGGACGCCATCACCCGGTACCGAAAAACTGAAATTACCGTCAGCATCGGCATTTGTACCCACATTGGTGCCTTTGTAAATGATTGACGCGCCTGCAAGTCCGAGACCATCTTCGGCCGCTGTTACCTTTCCGGTGAGCTGGCGCACTTGTGCGAAAGCTACCGGGGAACACAGACAAACCCATATAAATAAGAGTAGAACTTTACGCATGGGGAATCAGGGGTTAAAATTGTTAGGTGGTAGTAGTAGGAGGAGAAAAAAGTTATGGCCGTGTGGAGTCCACACTTCCGTGCGCCGCACACACTTTCGCGTGGACAAAACAACACGGCCATAAGCTTGCAACACTGCTTTTCCGGAAAGCAATACCCTCTTTAATCGAGGACAAACAGGTCAAATCGTTTCAGTGAGGCTTAAAAAAGCCAGACGTCGACAAGCGGTGTTTGTCCACGGTGTCAAGAAACCTGTATTAAAAAAATTATATTGTGTTGGAGCGTGACTCGCCCGGCGTCCGTGTTTCGGTACATCCGGCTTTCAGCAAGGCCCTCTCAACACGGTCAGATATATTCATGTGCGGCTGGAATATATCCTCGGTTTAGAAGTTCTGTCATTCGTTTAATGACTTTTCAAATATACTGACAATGTCAAATAATGCAAGAGATTAGATTTAAAAATTGAAGTTTTTTACAATAAAAATTGGTCATTTAAAATTAATACAGACTATTATTGTAATAATTTGATAATAAGTTTTACTAATCCGATTTTTAGCGCTTCCTATCGATTTTATAGATTAATACTTCAATTTTATGGCCTTAATTGTCTAAAATATAGGCGTTTAATAAAATCTGATTCTTATAAAATTGTAACATTGGGTTACTATTGGTTTTTTGCCCCATCGGAGCCTGCTGAAAGTGGAGGTAATAAAAAAGAGCACCCCGGATGGAGGGCGCTCTTTTGTTGTGTATTAAAATAATTATATTTCTGTACTATGGCTGATCGATAAACCGCTTTAAAATAGGGCGGTAGGAATCCACGCGGCGATCGCGTAAAAATGGCCATGTCGTGCGGTAAAAATCGAGTTTTTCAAGGTCTAGCTCTTCCACGTGCGTAACCTCGCCCTCGTGCGGGGCCAGGTAAAGCAACCTTCCCTGCGGATTGGCAATGAACGACCCACCCCAGAACTGCTGGTCGGCTTCGCGGCCTACACGGTTTACAGATACGACATATACGCCGTTCGCAACGGCGTGTCCGCGCTGTACGGTTTGCCATGCGCCGTATTGCTCTTCATTAATAATAGGGTCTTTCTCATTCACGTCCCAGCCGATCGCGGTTGGGTAGAAAAGGATTTCCGCGCCCATGAGGCTGGTAATGCGCGCCGCCTCGGGGTACCACTGATCCCAGCAAATGAGTACGCCGATTTTGGCAAACTGGGTATTGAAAATCCGGTAGCCATCCGTATCCTGCTCGGTTACAGGCGAACCGTCGCCCGGCGCGTCGCCGGGGGTGAAATAGAATTTTTCATAGTAACCCGGATCGTCGGGGATATGCATTTTCCGGTATTTGCCCAGGTAAGCGCCGTTGGCGTCCAGCACGGCGGTGGTATTATGGTATAATCCATGTGCGCGTTTTTCGAACAGCGACGCGATGATCACCACGCCCAGTTCCTTGGCCAATGTACCCAGCGACTCGGTGGACGGGCCGGGAATAGCCTCGGCCAGGCTGAAATTGGCATGATCTTCCACATCGCAGAAATAGAGCGATTTGAACAGCTCTTGCAGACAGATAATATTCGCGCCCTTTTGCGCAGCTTCGCGGATTTTTTCGGTAGCCTTCTGAAAGTTAGCATCAATGTCCGACGTGCAGCTCATTTGCACCAGACCAATGTTTACTTTTTTTGCCATTTTGGATGTTTGTGTGGATGAATAACGGACGGAAATGCAACACTAATTTGACTGGGGTAGTTCTGGAATCGGGAAATCGAACGAAATATCGTTCATGCATTTGAAATGACCTTTCGGGCATTTGCTGTAACCGATCTTCGAGCATGGGCGGCAATCGAGGCCTTTCACTTCCAGTTTTTCAAATGTGGTACGGTAGGGATACATCCCGAATTCCGGAATGGTGTTGCCCCAGATCGAGTACACTTTTTTTCTGAATGCGGCCGCGACGTGCATCAATCCCGTGTCGTGCGTGAAGACGATCAACGCCTTTTGTATTAATGAAGCCGACTGGTTGAAATTGTATTTACCGCAGGCATTCAAAACTTGCGTGTCACCCAATGCGGTACAGATAGTCTCGCCGGCTTCAAAATCCTCCGGCCCGCCTAGCAGAATAACCGGATGGTTGATCTTCCGGCAAAGCTCGATCATTCTGGGCGCCGGCATTTTCTTCGTGAAATGCTGTCCGCCGATCGCGTAGGCGACGTAGCTCTTCCGGTGCGTTTCCGGGAGCCATTCGAGTTCCACCTGGTCTTTGTAGGGGATGAAATAGTCTAGCCCTTCACCATCGTTCTTAATATTGAAAGTTTTGAGCGTATCCAAACATCTGTCCACAATGTGTACCGGCGGCAGGTAGTCGATCTTGAATTGCGTCATCAGCCACTTCTGTACATTCAGCTTTTCAAAACTGAATGCCGGTACGCCGAGTGTCCATTTAATGCGGAGCGTGCGGATGTTGCGGTGGAGGTCGATGATGTAGTCGAACTTTTCCCTTTTGAGCAACGCAAGCAGCTCCTTCGCGTTGCCTTTTTCGAGCAGCCAGGCCTTATCGATGTAGGGATTTTCCCGCAGCAGGAACTCGAACTTACTTTTGGTAAAATAGTGGATTTCGGCCTCCGGCATCTGCTTTTTCAGGCAGCGCACCACGGGCGTCGTGAGCACGATATCGCCAATGGAGGAAAAGCGCAGGATGAGGAACTTGACCGGTTTATTCACTTTGGATTTCCTGTAATAATTGTAACGGGTTCAGATGCGCAGGGCGCGGGTGCTTCCAGCGTTTGTGCGTCCAAAGCCAGTTGTCCGGCTGGCGACGGATATCTTCTTCGAGGTAACCTATCTGTTTTTGCAAAATGCTATTGGTAGGTTCCTGCTTGGGTGTTTCGGTGATCGGCCGGAAGTACGCTTTATAAAAACCGCGACGCAGTTCGTTTTTGAGAATACCCATATAAAGTACCGGTGAGTTCAATCGGCGGGCGATCAGCTCCACGCCGCGGTACACGCCGGTGTCCTGGTTCAGGAAGCGGGTCCAGAAAGCTTTTTCCGGCACGGCCGACTGGT
The DNA here is from genome assembly GCF_017744695.1 of Dyadobacter sp. Taxonomy (GTDB): domain Bacteria; phylum Bacteroidota; class Bacteroidia; order Cytophagales; family Spirosomataceae; genus Dyadobacter. Next base: position 1,402,790 of record NZ_JAGIAS010000001.1, on the reverse strand, counting down.
CATTGATCAATACAAATAAAAACGGCCTGTCACGCGGCTCGAATGCTTTGGAAATGGCCTCCTTCATCGTCACCATCTCGGTACCGAAGCGGGTGCGTACATTTTTGAACCAGTCTTCGAAAGTATCGTTCTGCAATTCATGGTACACGACCACAATCTGGTGCGGCAATTTGGCCGACGCGAACAGGTTGAGCATTTCCCAGTTACCTAAATGCCCGGCCACCACGACAACATTCTGCCTTTTTTCGAAATAATGCATCAGGATCGGCGTTTCCAGATCGAAGCGTTGCAGCAGATCGTCTTTCGAAACCGACTTCATTTTAATGGTTTCGAAGATGATGTCCGTGAAATTGCGGTAAAATTTTGCGGCGATTTCGTGGATTTTCGTTTCGCTGAACTCGGGAAAACTGTTGCGCATATTTTGCAGCACCACTTTTTTGCGGTATTGACCTATATCGAAGATCAGGAAACGGACGATATCGGAAAGCTTGTAGAGCGCTCCCCAGGACAGCTTCGAAACCGCATTGAGCAGCATCAGAAACAAATGGGTAGAGAACGCTTTCATGTGAGGAACATCTTGTACTAAAACGGTAATTAGTGTGCAAAGGTAATATTTAGATTGCACTTTACCTGACAGAACCGGTTGATCGGCAGGGGCTAGCTGCTTAGAAGTATTGTAAATTAGACGGTTGCGACACTCCAACCTTTCGCGAAACTTAGGATTACACTTTCGTTTTGTTTATATTCACTGATTCAAACAGTAGAACTAATGCTATGCTGGAAGGATTATTTGATATCAAGAATGATCGCAGACTAAGCGTCTATCTGTACCGCACCGGTTTTGGTTTCTGGCTGATGTACATTGCGCTGGGCGCGCCTGCATTGCATGTGTACAAGCATTATCGCCAGGATTGTGGAATACTTTGTTTGATGCTGATGGTCTTTGCTTTTTCCGCATCGATGGTGTACGATTACTTCCACCACCGCGATCAGTATGAAGTGAAGAAAAAGTGGCTGTTTATCAGCTACGTAATTCTGGCCGGGCTGATCTATTTCCTCGAATTCCGCGGCCACGAAAACAGCATTAACCTCGATTGGCTGCTGGGTCTGCTCTAATCGGTTACCGACTGCGAACTCTGCATCATTTCCCGCACTTTTCCGTACGAAAGATCCGGTAATGCCGCTACTTTCCCGATCACGATGATCGCCGGCGAAGCTATTTCGCTTACTTGTGAAAGCGGCACGATATTGCCGATCTTGCCCGTAACTACCTTCTGGTTTTCGAGCGTACCATTTTGGATAATAGAAATGGATTCGTCGAATTTGCCGAGCTCGGAATAAATGCTGACGATCTCCTGTAACTTGTGAAGGCCCATTAGTATAACCACCGTGGCGGTCGACTGCGCTGCCAGGCGCACGTCTTTGGAAAGCTCGTGTGCTTTGGTCGTGCCCGTAATCACCCAGAAACTCTCGCTCATTCCGCGTGAAGTCAGCGGAATACCCGCCAATGCCGGCGCGGCGTAGCTACTCGAAATGCCGGGAATGACTTCCGATTCAATGCCGTGTTCAGCGGCGAAAAGAATCTCTTCATACCCGCGACCGAATATGAACGAGTCACCGCCTTTGAGCCGTACAACTTCGCCGTATTGACGCGCTTTTTCGACGATCAGATCGTTGATCTCGTCCTGGCCGCAGCTGGTTTTGCCAAAGCGTTTGCCGACGAGGATCTTGGCGCAATCGTCCGGGCAATAATCCAGTAAAGCGGGGTGGGCAAGGGAATCATACAAAACGACCCGTGCTTTTTGCAGGGCCTTGATCCCTTTGAGGGTGATCAGGTCGGGATCGCCCGGACCTGCACCGATGAGTGTCAGTTTCATGGTGAGTGGGACTTCGGCTTTCGGCTGTTGGCTATCGGCCTTTTTTGTGCAAATATCAGCACAAGAAAAAGCCGACTGCCGACAGCCGAAAGCCGACAGCCAATTTAACTATCCTTTCCGAACGAAAGCTCTTGCAATGCAGGCTCGCCGGTTTCGACCAATTGCGCCTCGCGGGTTTCGCGGACGAAGTTCAGGAAGTTTTCTGCCGTGCTAATGAAATAGCTGGCGAATGCTTCACTTGGTTCGAATTTATTAATGCTGAATACCAATGCTTTGAATGGCGTTTCAGCTTGATTCTCTACCTCAAATCCGGCGTGCACTTCATATTTGAAATCCTGTCCGAAATGTGTTTCGAAATCGTTGATAATGCCGTATTGCGTGTTGGTGGTCACATCTTTCGACATCAGCAAACCTTTCGCGCCGGTGATGAACACGTTGTAAGCGTGGTATATCGCATCTGCCCAAACATCTGATTGGAAAGATTCTTTGGCGAGGTTCAATTTTTCCTGACCTTCGATGATAGTCGTCGCCACAAGGTCAACCAGCACGGAAGCACATTCTCCCACCCCGATTTCTGTTTTGAACAATTCATCGTGATCCCAGTCGCGGTAATCGTCGTCCTGTACCGTTGTCAGATCCGCGAGTGGTTTCAGCAACTGGAAGAAGTAGTTTTTAGTCTGACGGAGATAGTATTGGTTGAAATACTCTCCATCCATTGCATTTGCTTCATAATCATTGAAAAGCAGGCGCAATACTTCCGGTCCGCGTTTGGTAGGAACCTTAATGACTTTATCACCGATCAAACCAATGCCGTCGCCGGAGAAACCGCCGCCGAGCAACACCTGCAATGCCGGTAGTACCAATTTGCCATTTTTGATCGAGCTGCCGTGGAAACCGATATTGGCCGCATTATGCTGGCCGCAACCGTTCATACAGCCGCTGATCTTGATTTTAATATCCTGGTTATAAATCATTTCAGGGAACTCGTCGCGCATTACGTCTTCCAGCACGCGGGTGATCCCGTAGCTGCTGGAAATGGCCAGGTTACAAGTATCGGTTCCAGGGCAGGTGGTAATGTCCATCGTGCTGTCGAAGCCCGGCGCTGCAAGGCCGAGTTTCGCGAGTTCGTGGTAGATAGCTACGAGATCTTCGCCTTTTACAAAACGGAGAATGTAGCCCTGGTTTACGGTTACACGAATGTCGTCGGCAGCATATTGGCGAACCACATCAGCCAGGCTGCGGGCGGTATCCGAGTTCATATCACCCAGCAACACGCGCAGCTGCACGGCGTACCAGCCTTTTTGCTTTTGCTCAAATGTATTGGTACGCAGCCATTTGGTGAAAATATCGAGCTTGTCGGCATCGATGCTTTCGGCTGCAATTTTCAGGATTTCCGCTTCGGACAATGCAGGACGCGGCGCGTGATTAACTGCCTCGTATTCATTGGTGCCAAAAAGGTCTTCCGGAATCTGGAACACTTTGTTTCTAACGGCTTTGCGTTCTTCTTCCACTTTCTCCATCATGCCTTCGAGGCCGAGGTCGTTGAGGAGGAACTTCATACGCGCCTTGTGGCGACGTACGCGCTCGCCGTAGCGGTCGAACACGCGAAGCAATGCTTCAATGAACGGGATAACCTTGTCTTCTTCGAGGAATTCAAATGCCGTTTGTGCCGAGAAAGGCTGTGCACCAAGGCCGCCGCCGATCAGCACTTTGAAACCGCGAACGGTTTCTCCTGCTTCGTTCTGACCCAATTTCGCGATCAGGCCCACGTCGTGGATGAACGCCAATGCGCTGTCTTTTTCAGAAGAAGAAACGGCGATTTTAAACTTCCGGCCCATATCCTGGTTGATCGGGTTGCGGAGGAAATAAGAGAAGATCGAATGGGTGATCGGCGTCACGTCGAATGGCTCATCCGGATCGATACCCGCGACAGACGATGCCGTAACATTGCGGATCGTATTACCACAAGCTTCTTTCAACGTGATGCCCGCGTCTTCCAGGTCGGCCCACAACTGGGGCGAGTCCGAAAGTTTTACAAAGTGCAGCTGGATATCCTGGCGCGTAGTTGCGTGCAGGTTGCCAGTCGCATATTTGTCGGATGTATCTGCAATGCGGACCAGCTGGTCGGCTGTGATGCGGCCGTAAGGCAATTTGATACGAATCATCTGCACGCCGGGCTGACGCTGACCATACACACCGCGTGTAAGGCGGAACTTACGGAATGCCTCTTCCGGCGTCTCACCGGAGTTGAATGCACCGATCTTTTGTTGCAGGTCAATGATATCGCGCTTCGCAACGGCGGATACTTTGTCAGAAATGATTAAATCGCTCATGATGATATTCTAATCGTCTATCGGGATAGTATATTTTTATTCAATAGTGCGGTGACGTTGGGTGTTTGACCTTCAATAGCCCGGCTTCGACTCCGCTCAGCCTGACATTGCTCATGTCAAGCCGCACGGGAATGTCACCCTGAGCGAAGTCGAAGGGTATTCCCTCAAACATTACTCGATCATACAAGCCCCAACCGTCACATTGGACGTCTCGTCGATCAGGATCGCTGCGCCGTTTGCGCGATTCTTCTGATAGGGGTCGTATGCGATGGGTTGAGCTGTCCTGAGCACGATTCTTGCTACGTCATTCAGTTTCAGGGCCTCTACCTCATCCAGTTTTTCATAAGAGTTGATGTCGATCTGGTATTCGATGTCACGGATCGAGCAGCGCGAACGTGCCGTACCGTGTTGCAAGACATATTTGTTACCTGGTTTCAGCGTCTTCTTGTCGTCCATCCAGCACACCAGCGCTTCGATATCCTGGCTTACGATCGGTGAATTGTCAACGGTCACGATCGTATCGCCGCGGCTGATATCGATATCGTCTTCCAGCAATATCGTTACAGATTGAAGAACAGATGCCTCCTGGATTTCGTTTCCGCCGAATTCGATTTTAGCGATTTTAGATTCTCTTTCCGAAGGCAATACCTTAATCGCGTCGCCTTTTTTGAAAGTACCACTTTGTACCCGACCGGCATAGCCACGGTAGTCGTGCAGCTCCTCGGTCTGAGGACGGATCACATATTGCACCGCGAAACGACCGTCTTCCTGGTTCTGGTCTTTGAGCACATTCACATTTTCCAGTACCGAAAGCAATGTTTCGCCGGTGTACCAGCTCATGCTTTCTGACCGGTCTACGATGTTGTCACCATTCAAAGCACTCACCGGAATAATGGTAAGGTCTTTAATAGACAGTTTCTCAGCCAGTTCCTTATAACTTTTGGCGATTTCGAGGAATGCATCCTCCGAGTTACCAACCAAATCCATTTTGTTCACCGCTACGATTACGTGGGGAATACCCAGCATGGAAGCGATCAGCGAGTGACGACGGGTTTGTTCCACCACGCCGTGACGTGCGTCAACCAGGATAATGGCCAGATCTGCGTTGGAGGCTCCGGTCACCATGTTACGGGTGTACTGAATGTGCCCCGGCGCGTCGATACTGATGAACTTGCGGTTCGGTGTCTGGAAATATTTGTAGGCAACGTCGATGGTAATGCCCTGCTCGCGCTCCGAACGAAGGCCGTCCGTCAGCAATGCAAGGTCGATTTCGCCCGCATTACGGGTTTTGCTGGCGCGTTCGATGGCTTCCATCTGATCGGCCAGGATATTTTTGGTATCGTAAAGCAAGCGACCGATCAATGTGCTTTTGCCGTCGTCCACGGAGCCTGCTGTTATAAATCTTAGTAAATCCACTGGTAATAGTTTAAAGTCTATGAGTTAAGAGTCTATGAGTTGAGAGTTCATGAGACTCATGCTTTGAACTCATAAACTCCTGAACTTTGAACTCTTTAAAAATATCCGCCCTTCTTCCGATCTTCCATCGCCGCTTCCGTCTGCTGGTCGTCGATGCGGGTTTCGCCGCGTTCGCTGATTCTTGAAATGGTGATTTCGGCGATTACTTCGTCGAGGGTAGCTGCGGATGATTCCACTGCCGCGGTACAGGTCATATCGCCCACGGTGCGGAAACGTACCTGGCGGGTTACGATCTGGTCTTCCGGATCGGGTTCGATTACTGGCGTGTTGTTCAGCAATTTGCCGTCGCGGAGGATCAGCTCGCGTTCGTGTGCGAAGTAGATCGAAGGCAATGCGATACCTTCTCTTTTCAGGTAAGCCCAAACATCCAGCTCGGTCCAGTTCGAGATCGGGAATACGCGTACGTTTTCACCTTTCTGAATGCGGCCGTTGAACAAATTCCAAAGCTCGGGGCGCTGGCGTTTCGGGTCCCATTGACCAAACTCGTCGCGGAACGAGAAGATACGCTCTTTCGCGCGTGCCTTTTCTTCGTCACGGCGTGCGCCACCAATACATGCGTCAAATTCAAATTCTTCGATGGTATCCAGCAAAGTGAAAGTCTGCAACCAGTTACGGCTTGCATTCTTACCGGTTTGTTCTTTCAAACCTTTTGCCTTGATGGTATCCTCCACATAACGAACGATCAGTTTCGCATTGATTTTTTCGGCCAGCTCGTCGCGGTACTCTATCGCTTCGATGAAGTTATGACCGGTATCGACGTGCACCAGCGGGAAGGGGATTTTGCCGGGTGCGAATGCTTTTTTCGCCAAATGAACCAATGTGATCGAATCCTTACCTCCTGAAAACAACAGGGCAGGGCGCTCAAACTGGCCGGCTACTTCACGCATAATGTAAATGGCCTCTGCTTCCAGCTGATCCAGGTAATCCGGAGCGCTGCGTTCACTAATCTCCCGTTGGATGTCGGAGGCCTCGTTCACTGAAATTGACATATTTTTGGTTATTGATTTTTTGTTAATAGCTGTAAGCTTTAGGCTATAAGCTGTAAGCCATATGTTTTTTAAGCTTAAAGCCTAAAGCTTACAGCTTATAGCTACTTCGCGTGCAACCCGCACTCTTTCTTCGACTCATCTTCCCACCACCATCTTCCGGCGCGGAAATCCTCGCCTTCCTGGATCGCACGGGTACAAGGCGCGCAGCCGATGCTTACGAAGCCTTTGTCGTGCAACGGGTTGTAGGGAATGCCGTTGGATTTGACATATTGCTTCACCTCTTCGAACGACCAATGTAAAATCGGGTGGAATTTGAAAAGCTGGTGCGCCTCGTCCCATTCGAGTCTCGGCATATCATGACGGTTGCCCGACTGTTCTGCCCGGATACCCGTCACCCAGATTTTCGCACCTTTCAATGCGCGGTTCAGCGGCTCCACTTTGCGGATGAAGCAGCATTCCTTCCGGTTTTCGATGGATTCGTAGAAGCTCAGCGGCCCTTTCGTACTCACCAGGTTCTCCACCGCCTCGGTTTGCGGGTAGTATACCTTGATTTTAGTGTCGTAGCGGTTATTGGTTTTTTGCAAAGTCATGTAAGTCTCCGCGAAAAGCCTTCCGGTATCGAGCGTGAAGATGCCGATATTGATATTATTCTTTAAAATGAGGTCGCTGATCACCTGATCCTCATAACCGAGGCTGGTTGAAAAAACGACTTCACCGGGAAAAAGGTCCGCCAGTATCGCCAGCGATTCCGTTTCACTTTTGCCCTCGATGGCAGCGTTTAAAGATGCTAATGTTTCGTTCATGGTTGTTCTCCGGCTAGTGTTATAGCCTCTTTTAATATGCGGTCGCTGATCCGGAAATCAGTTTCCATTATCTTTTCAAAAACCGCTTTGGCCGATGGTATCTTGTTTTCCATTTTGGCTTTCACAATTACCCCGATCGTACCAGTCACTTTAATATTCATTTTCGACGCCGTTTTCCGGGCTTTCAGATCGTCAAGGATCACCGTGCAGCCCTGCGTTTCAAATGCAAGGGTTAATGCAGATGCTTCTCCGAGATCCAGTATTTCTTCGAACAGCGATTGCAGTGCTTTGTTTTCAACTGTTCTGACTTCGATCCAGTCAGGCAGATCGAGACCAAATTCTCCTGCAATTTCTTTCGTGACAAAAACATGCTTGTAAATGCTTCTCAGGATTTCAAGCTCTTCGATTTTGGATAATAAAATCAGGCAGCTGGAATCCGCAATAACAAGCGTATCACGCATTGGCAATGTCATTTTTTAACTCTTCCAAGGACTCACCGAAAAGGGAAAACCCAAACCTTCCCATGATTTCGATAAAAGATCTTTTGCTAATGCCGACAATCTTTGCAGCCTGACCAACGCTTACCTTGCCGCGCTCATATAGCTGACCGGCCAGAAGCATTTTTATTTCAAATTCTTCTGAATCCAGCGACTCCGGTAAGTTGATGGTCAATGTTTTCATATCGACATTGTTGAACAATCTATACTACTCCAATATAGCACTTTTCACTGACACTTCCACGGCGTGCGTGAAGTCCTCGATGAGGTCTTCAATGTCTTCCAAACCGACCGAAATGCGGATCAAACCTTCGGTGATACCCAGTGCGGCTTTCTCCTCCGGCTTCAACTTGGCGTGGGTAGTCGTGTTCGGGTTGGTGACGATTGTGCGGGTATCGCCGAGGTTGGATGACAGCGATGCGATCTCCAATGCGTCCATAAATGCTGCTACGCGTTCGAAACCGCCTTCAAGATCGATGGTGACGATAGACCCACCAGCGCTCATTTGCCGTTTCGCGAGTTCGTATTGTGGATGCGATTCCAGGAATGGATATTTCACCGATTTTACGTCAGGATGCTTGTCCAACGCCGTAGCCAATGCCAATGCGTTAGAAGCGTGTTTCTCCATTCTCAGGCTCAGCGTTTCAAGGCTTTTGCTCAATACCCAGGCGTTGAATGGTGACATCGACGGCCCGGTCTGGCGACAGAAAAAGCGCAGCTCCTTGATGTATTCTTTTTTACCTACAACCACACCACCCAAAACGCGGCCTTGTCCGTCCATGAACTTCGTGGCGGAATGCAGCACGAGGTCGGCGCCAAAGTCGGCAGGGGTTTGCAATGCGGGTGAGGCAAAGCAGTTATCTACATTGAAAATAATATTGTGTTTTTTTGTAATGCGACCGATCATGGCAAGGTCTACCAGGTCCAAACCGGGATTGGACGGTGTTTCGAGGTAGATCATCCGGGTATTGGGCTGTACTGCCGCTTCCCATTCTGCCTCGCTCGCGTCCGCGTCCAGGTAGGTGTGAGAAATACCCCATTTAGGCAAAATCTGCGTGATGATCTGATGCGCAGAGCCGAACAACGCACGACATGCCAGGATGTGATCGCCGCTTTTCAGCAATGCGGCCATACTCGCAAACACCGCCGCCATACCGGTTGCAGTGGCTACACCGTCTTCCAGGCCTTCCAGCATACAAACCTTGTCCACAAACTCCTGCACACTCGGGTTAGAGAAGCGGCTGTAAATGTTACCTTCTTCGGTTTCCTCAAAAAGCGCTTTTCCCTGCTCCGCGCTCTCGAATGTGAAGCTGCTGGTCAGGAAAAGGGGAGTCGAATGCTCGCGATACTTGGTTTTACCGGTTTGAGTGCGTATCGCTTTGGTTTGTTTTTTCATAGGAAGCTTTAGGCTGTATGCTTTAGGCTATAAGCCCTTTGTGTAATGTATTGTAAATCAATTAATGTAAATAAAATGGCCTGCTCCAATATAGCTTATTGCCTATGGCTTACAGCTTAAAGCCTATCGCTTAAAGCGTACTCAAAACCATGTATATAATCCTCACACTCACGATGATGACGATCGTGCCTACCATGATCATCATGGTTTTGATCGGCAGGCGACGGGATAGTGTGGCGGCGATGGGCGCGGAGACCATACCACCGAGGATCAGGCCGAGCACCACTTGCCAGTGTGAAAATCCGATAATGCTGATGAATGTAACCGAGCTTGCCAGCGACACGAAAAACTCTGCGAGGTTTACGGACCCGATGGTGTACTTGGGATGCCTTCCACGCGCAATGAGCGTCGAAGTTACGATCGGCCCCCAGCCTCCACCGCCGATGGAATCCAGCGTTCCGCCTGCCATCGCCAGCCAGCCGATTTTCGTGATCGGCCTTTTTTCAACTCGTTTCTTTAACGCTTTCTGGATAATAAGGATTCCCAGGATGAGCGTATAAATTGCCACTAATGGCTTAATGATGTAAATGTATTTTTCGAGGGAAGAGAGGGCATAAGCTCCGGTAATCGCCCCAAGCACGCCCGGAAACAGGATCTTCTTGAACAATTTGCTGTTCACATTCCCGAATTTCAGGTGCATATAACCCGAAACGCCGCTGGTAAAGATCTCGGAAGTGTGCACGCTGGCACTCACTGCCGAAGGCGGAACACCCAAGGTGAGCAGGAATGTGGACGCCGTTACACCGTAGGCCATACCCAATGCGCCGTCGATCATCTGGGCCACAAAGCCCCCGAGGATATAGTAAAAAAAGCCTTCGCTCACTTCGAGCTCGTTCCACAGGAGCGTCAGTCGATCGTAAGAGAAAAAGGTGAAAAGCAAATGCCCGATCACCATCAATGCGATCGCAGAGAAGATGTTAACCGCTACTTCTGTGCGGCTCCGTTTCCTTACAGTGGCCGCCCAAAGCTTTTGCTGAATGGTCTCCCAGGTAAGAGGTGTTTTTGTATTATTTCTGGAAACAGCATTGGTCAGAAAGTCGTTTTCTTTCCTAACGGCCGCTGTCTGGAAGATATCGTCGGATTCCTCGGGCAGGTCACGCAGAAAAACCGCCTTTCCCTGCTCGCGTGCAAGCGCAGCCAAACGCCGATCTTCCTCAGGATCACCACTTGCGATATAGGCAACGTGTAACGATTCCCAGTTCTTTTCGGTGTTTTCAGTAGAGGGTGTAAAATCCGCCGCTTCCTTCAAAGTCTATGTAGTATACTATAATTATAGAGTAAACTTTCAAGAAAATAGCAAACAGAAGTTTGCTATTTCAGGACGGCAAATTTAAGATCAATTTATTAGTTTTCAAAGAATAAAAACGGAAGCCGCGTTAATAAACGCGTACTTCCATGAGCGATACCGGGACATGCGCATGACTGTTTCGCAGCCTGATTTTCAGCGAATGCGTTGTTACTGGGTTGGCAAATGCCAATGTTCTTTTGGTCAAATGGTTGTCAGTGATTGTTCCGACTACATTACCGGCATCGTCCAGCACCTCAATATCCTGTGTGCAAAAAGGCATGACAGTTTCGGGATGGACGTAAATCACGTTTTCCATCGGGTGGTCGAAATCGGTGTCGAACACGAAATCGATTTTGGAAATGCATTGATTATCATCCCATTGTAGTAGAAGTTCGGGATTTCGGTCGTCCGCTGCTGCTACCCAGGCATTCGGCCCGGCGATTGGGCGGTGCCAGCCATTTTTCAGGTTTGCTGGTTCAAAAAGTGAAATAGGCTTGTTTAATGTGAATGCAAGGTTCAATCCGGCGGGCCGGCGCTGCGGGCACCAGAACTCGAAGGTGTCGACACCGAGGTCCCCGGCAGGTTCCTGTTTGCCGTAATTGGAAACGGCAGGATTCGTCGCGTTGAAAACGGTAACCAGCCCGGTTACCCGTTGCTCGCTGTACTGGATTTTGACGTGCTCATTTTTCAGGAAACATACAAAAGCATAGCATTCCTCCCGGAAGTCGCTATCCCAGTCGAGGACCAGTTCGTGTTTGCCCGCGATCAAACGGTAACTTTTTGTCTCCTGAGTCACATCCGGCGTATGGTTGAACGGCTTGCTGCTCTTGCGGAGTTCCACAAGCAACTCTGTTTCCTGCAAAGCTTCCACCCAAACCGTCAAAGAAGGCATTTCACCCTTAACCGGTAGCATTTGTGCTACCGAATGTGCGATCGTTTTCCATTGGTCGGAGCCGAATAATGCCTGCAATTCCAATGTCGAAGAAGCCGTCACCTGCGCATTATTCACGAGGTTATCAGGGTCGGAAACCGCGGTTTGTGGTAAATACTGGCCTGAGCGCCACAGTTCCAATTGCAGTTCTTCCAGATACTTCTCACCCACTTCCCGCGGCGAGCAATGGTGCTTCTTAGCCACTGCTGCGGCAATAGCGACTGCCTGTCCGCCCGTCGCGCTCGTGGCCATCACGCGTGTAGACGCGAACGCGACGTGCGTAGCGCTGATAATCCGGCCCGCGATAAACAGGTTGTCAATGTTTTTGCTGTAAAAACAGCGGTAAGGGATGCTGTAAACGCCTTTGCTGTGCCATTGGTTACAGCCGGCCTGATCGGAATACACGCCGTCGGCAGGATGGAGATCAAGGCTCCATCCGCCGAATGCCACGGTGTCGTGAAAAGCCTTTTGCTCTACCACATCCTGTTGTTTTAACAGGTAATCCCCTTCAAAACGGCGGCTTTCGCGCTTTCCCGGTATCGTACCAACCCATTCGAGCGTCATATTCTCCGCCTCCGGAAATTCGCCGGAGTTTTTAATATAATTCCAGGCTCCGTAAACAACTTTCCAAAGCTCCCATTTGATCTTTTCGGTATCGTGCACGGTGTCCAGCCTGCCGCCGTATTCCAGCCACCATAGCCGGCAGCCGAAATCTTTGGGATTGAACGTCTTGTACCGCGGGATTTCAGTAATATCCTGCAAAGCAAATGAGGGCGGGATAAACTTTACCGGGCGTCCCATATCTTTGGAATAGAAATACATAGAATGCCCCAGGAGCTCGCCATAACCCTTGTCCGGCGCGAACTTCTCCCCGAATTCGTCCATAGACTCTGCACCCATCCGGAACGCCGCTCCCGCCAGAAACCCGACGATGCCATCGCCGGATGAATCGCAGAACAGCGGGGCTGTCAATACATATTTGGTACTGTTCTGGCTGCAAAATGCATGCAATGCTTCGATTTTATTACCATTTTGTGTTTTATCAAGATCATAAACCGCCGTGTTGAGGAGCAACGTGATGTTTTCTTCCTGCGTGACCTTTTCGAGTAGCACGGTGTCGAAGATCAACGGATTGCCATCGGGATTGCGATAAGCGTTTTCGAGCATGATTTCGTCGATTACGCCGCCCTCACGTGCCCAGCGGTTGTTGTTGCCCATGTGTGAGGTGGCACCCAGGATCCATAGCCGCACTTCGCTCGAACAGTTGCCTCCCAGCACCGGCCGGTCCTGTACCAATATCACTTTCAATCCCGCCCTCGCCGCGGTAATGGCCGCACAGGTGCCGGTTAATCCTCCTCCGGTAATGACGAGGTCTGCGGCTAGCGCGATGGTTTTGGGTTCTCTTTTGTGTGTTGATTCTCCGATTATCATCTTGTCAGGTCTTTATATGTCGTTGTTTGCATGGCCTACGCGGCCCGGCCTGCGCGGCCCGGCCTGCGCGGCTCGGCCAACGTGGCCGGGCCTCTGCGGCGTGCAATAGTTATTTAAGGTCGATGTCTGTTTGGGTAGTAATGAAACCCGTTGGTTTGATTACGGTGATGTGGATTTGTTTATCAAACCCGCGGATAGGGATCACTAAATCCTTGCTTTCTCCGGGGTTCAGGTCCGGTAATGCGATGTTCGTATCACCTGCTTTCAGAGTATAGCCTTTCAACGACCGGGCCGGAAAGTCTCCGCGGGAGGTAATTTTCAGGGTTAACTGGTGAATGCCCAGCTCGCCTGTCTGAAAGCTTGTTTTTTCAATAACAACCGGCGAAAATTCTTTTTGGTGAACCGGGTAGGCCAGCCTTGGCGAGCGATCCGGCCCTACAATGCCCCACGGACGGAAGCCATTCACGTTGGTACCGAACAACTTGCTGCGGTAGTCGTTATAAGTCCACCACGACGCACCGGCTACAAATGGTCGTTTCCGTATTTCCACTATCACATCACTCAGATGTTGCGCCTGGCCAACCTCGCCGCCCTTTCCGTCGGAACGTGTGCCCCATTCGCTGATGAAGACCGGTTTGTCTGGATACAGCTTGTGGATGTGGTCCAGCGATTTGGCATGACCGCCGTAAGTGTTGGTTGAAACAAAATCGACATACTGACTGGCCTCGTCGTCCGGCTTCTCCGGCAATGTGTTCAGGAGCATACTTGCGAACGTGTACAGGCGCGTGGGGTCGAGCTCGCGTGCGTAGGCGATCATATCTTTGGTCCACCGCTGGCCGCTGGCAACGGTCGACCCATATTCATTACCAACGCTGTATGCGATCACGCTCGGGTGATTCCAGTCGCGCTCGGCCATTTCGCGGAACTGCGACCGGAACTTGACGCGCATCGAATCATTGTCCATTTGTTTCGGGGTGAGCTGCCAGTTGCCGGCCTCGGTGATGATCAGCATGCCGTAGCGGTCGGCGAGGTCGTAGAAGTATTCGGAGGGAGTGTAATGCGTAAGGCGCTGGAATTCCATACCGGCCTCCTTCATCAGGCGGAAATCCTTCTCGACCAGCCAATCCGGCTCGAGTGAGCCCATGCCGGGATAATCGATCACCCGGTTGCCCCCGCCGGCTTTGACCGGTTTTCCATTCAAAAGAATTTGTGCGCCGTTTACTTCAATTTTCCTGATCCCGAAGTTCGAAGCCAGCGTATCTGCACCAACCACTGTTTTCAGTTCGTATAAATTGGGTTGGTCCAAATCCCAGAGCTTCACCTGCGCTGCGGTCAGTGCCGCTTCCGCCTCGAGTATGGCCGTTTGTCCCACCGGAATGCTTTCCGTTTTCGTTTTCCAGCGGAGTGTCAACGGTTTTTTATCCTGCAAAACCGTCATATCGATTTTGGGAGATAATGCCGTGGATGATGCATTCCGCACCCTGATTTTAGCCTTGACAACCGCCGTACCTTTCGCCAGATCGGGCGTTGTCTCGATTTTTACATTTTCCGTATAAACCTCCGGCTCGATCGTGAGGTAAACCGGACGGATAATACCGCCATAATTCACCCAGGCAGGGTAGCCGTCGTTGATATTGCCGCCGTCTTTGAGGCCAGGAATCGTATTTGTTTTCCAGGTATCGTTATTCACAGCCACTACCAGCAGGTTGTTGCCGGCCCTCAATTGTTCCGTCACATCGAAGCTGAACGGGGTGTACCCGCCCTCATGTACCCCGATTTTCTGGCCGTTCAACCACAAATCGGTTTTGTAAAAAACTGCATCAAAATGCAGGATTACGCGCTTACCGGTGGTTTTTTTCCAGGCGAAATTCTTGAGGTACCAGGCAGTACCGGTGTAAAACTCGTAGCGGGGATCCGTCGAAAAACAATGCGGGACGGTAACCTTGTCCTGGCGGTTCTCTTTCGCAAAATCTTCCCTGTACCACTGGCCGGCGATGCCTGCTCCCGCCGGATCGAGCAGGAACCACCATTCGCCGTGCAGCGGTATTGCATCTGCCTGCCGGATATGGTAAGAGGCCGCACCCGGTTGGGCCGCACTCGGCTGGGCCGCACCCGGCTGGGCCGTGAGTTTCGAACAGGTTATTGACAGTAATATGGAGAAGGTAAAAAGGGTTAATCGTTTCATTATGTGATGTCGTTCAGTTGCGGTTTTGTTTTATGGGAGGTTGATTTTTCTTCGGGTCGGATTGCCGTTTATATTGCTGTTTCATGCCTGACGGCATTTTTATCGTCTGTTTAAATTCCATATTGCTACCAATATTGTGTCCCTAGCGGGACTTGCTTTTACTTTACACTGCTTTTGAACTTCAATTTTCTATCGCCCTAATCCCGTCAGGGATGTAATATTGGTAGTATCATACCGATCGCATTTGCCCAAAATGCCGTCAGGCATGTAACAACCAAAACTAAGCTGCGACGCGCGGCTCATCCTGCTCCGCTAACACCGCCTTCCGAGCCGCCGAAAAAGGTATCGCAGCGGAAATCAGTACGACGGTCGCGACACCAGCCGTCACCAGTGTTCCATTGGTTGTCAAAAAGCTCAGAATAAACAGCATTACCGCCGTAAACAGCAGCGCCCCGGCGATGACCTGCAAGCCAAAACGGTTCTGTTTTTTTATCTCAAATGCTTCTTCCGGATTTGCATTTTCAGCTACTTGTTTACGCTGGTCTTTGGAAAGCATGTAAATGGTGTATTCATCCGCAATCACATTTCTGGAACGGGCCCAAAGCTCATAAGCAAGCAACAGCAACAACGGCAGGCCGACGCCAACAATCGTTTCCATACCGCGCGAGAGCTTGAAGTCGAGCAGGAGCGGGGCGAGAGTCTTGAAAAACAGATTGACACATAGCCCGATCCCGGTAATCCAAAGCGTAGTCTTACCATTCAGCCTCCTGGAAAACAGCGCCCAGAGTGGCGGCGCAAGTAACGGGCCGCCGGAAATGGCCGAAATACTGAGTACCACTTCCACAATGCCGCCGGCTGCCGGTACCAGCAATGCGATGCCGATCATGCCTAGTCCGAAAAACCATGACGAACCTCGGGCCACGCGTATGAGCTGGCGGTCGGACGCGGCCGGGTTGACCATCCCTTTGTAAATGTCATTGGTGAAAACGGCCGATACCACGTTCAATGCGGTGTTGGCACTGGCGGATGTGGAGAAGTACATACCCGTGAGCATCAGGCCGAGCAGGCCGGGAGGCAAGACGAGCTTGCAAATCATCAGGTAGGCATTTTCGGTGTCCAGACCGGTCAATGCAGGGTTGATTGCCTTGTAAATCATCGGTGGGAACATCCATATCACCGGGCTGATGAGGTATAAGCCCGCAAAAAGGAATGCTACCTTTTTGGCCGACTTCTCACTGTCGACGCTCGTATACCGTTGCACCATCGTCCAGTTACCGCCGATGTAGCAGATGTGATAGATCACGAATGCAGCCACGAAGCCGAGCGTGTACTCGCCATTGAGCAGGTTGAAAAAATCGTCGGGAATATTGCTTGTAAACCCTTCCCAGCCGCCGACTTTATCGAATGAAAGCGGCAGCAGAATGAATACTGCGGCCGACAGCACCACAAATTGCAGAATATCCGTTACCATCACCGCCCAAAGCCCTCCGACAGCCGTGTAGGCGATCATGAAGAGTCCGAGGCCAATCGTGCAGGGGACCAGCGGCAAATCCAGCGAGGCACTCACCAGCTTTGCCACCGGGTACAACACCGAACCTTTGATAAACACCGAAACCAGCGTAAAAATGAATATGTAGGTTTTCTGGACCGTTAGCCCCAGGCGCTCGCGGATGAATTCGGCGGCCGTTAAAGCACCTGTCCGTTTCCAGCGTGGGGCAAGGTAAACGGCGGTGATCAGCGCGCCGATGCACATCGTCCATTGAATGGTAATGGCCACCCAGCCGTGTTTGTAGGCAATGGAGCCCCACGCTACAAATGTACCGGCGGAAAAGAAGCTCATAAACAGCGATAACCCGCCTATAAACCAGGGCACGGCCTCTCCCCCCGCGAAAAAGGACTTAAGGTTACGCCCCGTTCGGGCAAAAAGCATCCCTATGCCCATCACGAATGCGGAGAATACGAGAATGACGATCGTGTCGGTGGTATTGTTCATAAAAATGTTGTAAATGCTGTAAGCTGTATGCTGTAAGCTATAAGCTATATGCCATAAGCTTTATTTTCCTGTTTATCGAATGACTTAAAGCTTATAGCCTACGGCTTATAGCTTATTACCAGCGTTCTGCTTCCGAATGCCGGCAGTTTGATATTTGAAATAGCGGCTTTCTGATTTGTTTCGGCCCATTTCAGGGTCGCCGGTGCATTCGTTTCGGATACTTTGCTATGGTCGATTTTTAGATTGAAGGCCGTCGGCTGGGGGCTGTTGTTGAGCAGCGTCACGTAGTAAGTGTTTTGGCTGGTCGATTTCGAAACAATCGGGTCGATGGATGGGCTGTCGGCCACTGCGAAGCCTTCTTTGATAATCAGGTTTGCCTTGTCGCCGAAAACATCGCCCGGCGCAAAGCCGTAGGTCTGGTGCGGGCCTACCTTGGGTGTCAC
The DNA here is from genome assembly GCF_017744695.1 of Dyadobacter sp. Classification (GTDB taxonomy): domain Bacteria; phylum Bacteroidota; class Bacteroidia; order Cytophagales; family Spirosomataceae; genus Dyadobacter. The sequence goes on along the minus strand of NZ_JAGIAS010000001.1, from coordinate 1,385,088 downwards.
AAAGCCGCGGGGGAAAGTGACTTTGCCGTTGGATCGCAACGCAGCTTCCGAGAGCAGGTAATCGGTGATCCAGCCGATTTGCCACCAGGCGTGGTGCGGGTATGGACCGGCGCCGCGGTTCATGGCATTCCAGTAATACGACGCGACGCTGGTTTTGCTGTCCACGAAGGCATCGCGGCCAATAGCTGCCGCGCGGGCCATATCGGCAAAAAACAGGTCTCCCGTAAGCTGGTAAATTCGGATAAACATCCCGGCATGGCTTGCCAGCTGAATAGGGCCGTGCCGAGTGGCCGAACCGAAAATGCCGCCGTGCTCAAAGCTGAGGCCAGTTTGACTGATCTCCCAATCTTCGCGGGCAATGCCGTTCACGGTTTTGGGGGTGTGGTCGGCAATAGGGTGCGTGTAAATGGACGAAGTATAAATCTTCGCGCAGGTGATGGCGGCATCCTGGTACTTTTTGTTTTGGGTTAAATCAAACAAATCCAGCAATGCCTGTGCCGACTGGCCGGTGGCAAAGTCGGGAGCATAGCGCGCGTCGCCGCATACGCCCAGGAAGGCGCCTGTTTCTACGGCATTTTTGAGAAACCATTCGGCCCCTTTTTCGGCGGCTTTCAGGTATTTTCCGTCTTTCAAAATACGGTGCGCGACGATGAGACCATAAAACGTAGGCCGCACATCCTGAATATCCTTGAAAATTTCTTCCTCGGTTTTGCGGTCGTAGGCCACGGCGAAGCTGCCGTCCTGGCGCTGCCAGCTCAGCAGTTTTTCGGCCCCGATTCGCAGCCGCTCCTTCAATTCCGCATTATCCGGTTCGAAAAGCAGCATATTGCCCACGTCCAGCATTACATAGTACGTCAATGCGATAGGTTCAACCACCTCGCCCCATTCTTCGACGAACTTCTTTTTCTTGGCTAAATAATACTGGCCTTCGACGGCCCCTTTGAAAAAGCCCTCGTCGGTTTGCTGCTGCACCAGTTTGAAGTTTTCGGCAGGGGGCAGCACTTTTTGGGTCAGCTCCGGATCTTTGGTAGCATTGGCGAGCATCCACATGGCGCCGTAATCCGAGTTCTTCATGGCATCCTTATCCGAGCCCACCACGCCGCCGAGGTACGACTGTGCCCCGATTTGCTTGCCTTTGAACTCCTCGATATTCCAGAGGGAAGTCTTCGGGTCGGTGAGGTAATGGTGCATTTTCTCAATGCGGTCGGTCAATGCCTGCTTACTCTGGCGAAGGGCGAGTGTTTCGCGGAATTTGTAAATATCGATCGCGGCATGCTTGGTAGCCTGGAACCAGTCGCCCGCAATGAGGCTGTAACGGAAAGAGTAGGAGATCGACTGACCTGCATCCATTTCCGATTTTTCTTCTCCCAAAACAGGATAATATAAAGTGGGCGAAAGCTGCGCCTTGCGGTTCATATGGGAGATGCCCAGGTGCCAATCGATCTGTGTAATCTGGTCCTTCGCCCACGGGTCACGCGCGAGGCCGGGCTCGGGAACGACCGACAGCGTAAATCCATTCTTACTGCTCATCAGCGGGCTCAGCGTAGAAGCGCACCGCTCGCGGTAAACCACGGGGCGGTCGGGGATACCGTGGCCGTAGGCATAGGCCAAGGCAAAGTTCTTTTGCATAAAATTCCCCTGGAAATAACCTGGCACCGACACCCAGCTCGTTTGCTCTACCGGTAATACGGCCAATGTAGGTGTCGCCAGCGAAAAAAAGCCCTTTTTCTTGGCATTCAGGGTCATCGTTACCAGGATGTCGTTTGGGAAACGGGGATCGAACTTCCAATGCGAGGTGACGGTCGCTACATCGGTTTCGGATTTGAATTCCAATCCCTGATCTTTCGCTTCACCTGTTTGCGGGTAGAAATGAAAGGCTTGTCCGGCCGTGTTGAGCGCCACGCCGGTGGTACTCTCTTTCCATTGGGTTTGCTGGTAATGGTAGGCGTCCTCCGGGAATTTTCCACCCGTGATTTTCTCAAAAGTTTCGGCAGATTCGGTCGAAGGCTTGGTTTCGGAATACAACAACGTGTACTCGCCGGAAGGAGGAATGGTCTTCGCCCAGCGGTCGTTTTGCCTGATCGAAACTTCTTCGATCTTTAATGCCCCATCGATTTGACGCCATTGTATGCGGATCGCGTTGTTAGCCAACGACTTCACCACTGTCCTTTGGGCAGTGGCGTGCAAAACAGTCATAACGCTGAGTAAAATCGGGAGTAGTAGGGTTATTCGTTTCATTTTTCCTGGATAAATTCTTTGATACCGTCGGTCGCATAGGACATCAAATGCCCTTCCTCATTGGTGTAAAGCATATATGCGTCGATATCTTTCCGGTTTTTCAAAAAGGTTTTGGTCGCTTCGAGGCCCATCACGAAGAAGGCGGTGTCGAAGCCGTCGGCGGTTATGGCGTCTTTAGCGAATACGGTCACGCTCAGCAGAAAGGTTTGCTCTATAGAGCCGGTACGCCGGTCGCTTGGACGTGGGTCGCCCGGATGTGGGTCGCCCGGACGCGGGTCGATAATGTGGTTATAGGTGATGCCGTTACGGGTAATGTGGTTATGGTAGTTGCCGGCGGTAGTCATGGCGCGGTTGGTGAGCGTTGCTGTGGCCGCGAGTGCCTGAGGCTTCAATGGGTTTTCGATGCCGGTTACCCAGCCGTTGCCACCGTTTTTAGTGCCCGAACAAATTACTTCCCCGCCGATTTCCACCATAAAGCGATCGATGCTGCGGCTTTTCAGAAATGCCCCGACAATATCCACAGAGTGCCCCTGGGCAATGCCGTTGAAATCCAGCTTCACGCCCGGACGACTTCTGACTTCCTTTTGATTGAATTCAATTTGTTTAAAACCAATGAATTGCAGTAATGAATCGACGTTCACTTGCTCCGGATCGACATTCTTTTTATTCCCGAAACCATAAGCCTCCGAAAGCGGCATAATGGTCGGGTCAAAGGCTCCGTCCGTCGCTTCATGGATTTCTTTTGATTTAACCAAAACCTCATAAAACCATGGCGACCTGAAAGTATGATGCGAAGTACGATTGAATGCAGAAAGCTCGGAATCGGGTCGGTAGAGTGACAGGCACAGGTCAAAATCGGCTAGAATGGAATCGATGGAATGCTTGAAATTGCGGTTATGTGCGTCGAAATACCGAATGTGATAGGTAGTGCCCTGCGCCTCGCCATTAATGGAAATCATCGCAGTATCGCCCACCTGGGCTGCCATTGTTACCAACGGCAGCGTCAGGAGAAGCGTGGATATTACTCCGGCAATATGTATCACAAGGTTTTTCAATGTAAAATCAGGGTTGGGGAGCGAGCGTTTCTCCTTTCAGAATGCCGGTCAGCTCGGGTAGGTGGTCTTTGTACACGCCGCGCGGGCTGGTTTTGTATTTGGCTGCGATGTACGAGGCAAATCCTACGACCTCGCCCATCATCCCGCATGTACGCATCACGCGGGTGCTCCCGAACGCCACGTGCGTGGTGCTGATGTTGCGCCCGGCCATGAACAGGTTCTGGATGTTTTTGGAATACAAACAACGATATGGAATCGTGTAAGGGGCCACTTTGATGTGCTTGGTACCGGCGAAAAATTCCTGTCCTTCAAAGTACTTGCTGTTTTTGGCATCTGGGAAATGCAGGTCGATGGTCCAGGTGGCTGTTACCGAGCCGTCGGGGTAGAACTTGCCTTCCTGAATGTCCATCTGGTTCAGCACATAATCACCGATAATGCGGCGCGATTCGCGTTTGCCACCGATGTAGGCTACCCAGGCCAGCTCCTTTTTACCATATTTGGCGGCTTTGTTCTTTTTCAAATACGACCAGTTACCGTAAATGGCGCGGAGGTTATGGTCGCGGATCTGTTCGGCCTGGGTAATGGTGTTGAAATTCCCGAAACCGGTTTCCCATTGCCAGTCGGATTTGGGCTCATCAATATGGTATTCATCCGAGAACTGCATCGCCCAGGGCGTTTCGGGGAAGGACGAAACGGTATCGCGGTCCACTGAAGCCCAGAGATTGGAAGTACCCAATGTAAAATCGTCGCTTTTGTCCGCCGCCAGCGACTCGCCGGTTTCAGCTTTGCTCTCGCGGCCCATGCGGAACTCCGCGCCGGCCAGGAAGCCTACCGTGCCGTCACCCGTGCAATCCGAGAAGAAGGAGCCTGAGAAACGGCGCTCCTGGTTGGTGGCAATGTCACGACCGACCACTGCCGTAATAATGTCGTTCTCTTTTTCAACTTTAAAAACGTGGGTATTCAGGAAGAGGGAAATGTTCTTTTCGGCTTTCACGATCGAGATTTTGCGGGCGTCGCCATATTCTTTGGCATCCGGGTTACCATTGCCGGGATCACCGTTATCCATTTCCCGCACAATGCGACCGAGTTTCGGATAATGGTTTTTGTCCACATCGCCCATTAAATGCACACGCACTTCGGAGCTGTTGTTACCGCCAAGTACCGGGCGGTCCTGGATCAATGCCACAGTAAGGCCCATCCGTGCCGCAGAAATGGCCGCGCAGGTACCGGCGATGCCGCCGCCCACCACCACGAGGTCGTACCGGCCTGCTTCCTGGGGTTTTTCGGTCAGGTTAAGGAGCTTTCTGCGGAATGCCGTTAGTGCTTCCAGTTCATTGGGCGGGGTGAATTTCAGATCGTCGGTGAAAAGCAATGCATCGCAGCGGCCGTTGAAGCCGGTAAGGTCCTTCAATGCGAGTTTTGCAGCCGTATTTTTAATGTCGATCACGCCGCCGTCATACCATTTCCAGGCATCCGAGCCGCTTTCACCGAAAGTCTGTCCCACGGATTTGCCATCCACCAGCACCTGAAACTTGCCCGGTCCTTTCGGAAAGGGCGCCCAGTCCCTGGTGCGTACCCACAAATGGTACTTGCCGGTTTTAGGGAATTGAACAGTCGTAGTAGCATCCTTCACCGGCCGTCCCATCCCATGTGCCATGATATAGGACGAGTTCATCACCACAAAAGATTGCTGGTCGATCACCCAGCCGCCTTTGTCCTCAAAAGATTCTGTCTCGACAAAAACATGATTTTGAGCCATTGCCGGAAACATCAAAATCATTAACACAAATAGCCCAAACAACTTTCTAAAATCCCCGGGTTGAAACCCGGGGCAAGGGGATTTTTTTGCCTCCGGCAATATTGTCTTTGGCAACATTGCCGGAGGCAATATTGAATCTATTGCCCCGGACTTTAGTCCGGGGATATGGGGGATGTTCATGGTTTTTGCAGGATGTTTTGGATCAGTAAAGTTTGTTCTTCATTGGCATTGGGCAGGCTGGTTTGCAGGCTTGCTGCCAGGGGTTTGGAAATGGGGATTTTGCTGGTATTTAGTTTTTTCAGGATGGCTATTTGTATTGCATAGCCTGTTTTCTGATAGGTTTCCCAAAGCCAGTTCTGTCTTTGCTCTGTTTTAAAAAAATCATTTCCCACATGCTGCAAGGCATATTTGGCAATGAAGCCGTTCTTTCCGGCAATGATCGCCTCGATGTCTTTTTCAAATGGCTTCTTCACCGTGCCGCCGGTATCCATCACTTTCGCCATTGCCCAGTATTGGTAGTAATGGTTTTTGCTTTCCAGAAACCGGTGCAGCAATGCGTCATTGGAATAGGTCTCGATGATCTTCTGCATTTCCGGCACCGCTTTACCGTAAGCAATGTGCCACAGCGTGTAGCACGTGTAAACTGCCCCGTCGATGACCTGGTTTTTAATGGTTTTCAAAGTAGCGCCTGCTTTTGCATCGACGGAATCCGTCAGGTTATCCGTGCCTTTGGTAATCAGGTCTTCCATTTTGAGGTCGGCGAAAATGGAGTTGTTCTGCGCGAGGATATCCTGCAATTTCTGGTAATCCTCTTCTTTGAACTCGTCGTGATCAACCTTGGTGAGTACCTTGCCTTCGGGCAGGTCGTAGCGTTCGTAGTTGCCCAGCAAGTCCCAATAGAAATTGATATACACAGGCTTGCATTCGTTGGTGTAGCAAACCGGCGTAAAAATGTTCCTGAAAAAATACTGGGGCTGACCCTTTTCGTCGAGCGCGAGTTTCAGGGTGTAGGTTAGGGTATCGTTCTCAGTGATTTTGTATTCACGGATGCGTCCTTCCCGGGTTGGGGAGGCGCAGCAGAGCGAAAACAAAAGCATTAGTTGAATCATCGTTTTACCTGGTCGTTCGGGTTTTAGGAGGCCCCTCCGGGGCCCGGCGGAAGTTGAAATCCGCCGGTTGCTATAAACAGGCTGCCTCTCCGAGGCATTCAGGACAATGACGATCCCGGAGGGACATCCTGCTTATAGCGAGTATGTAACATTTATAAACATCCGGGCTCCGGCAGGAGCCTCCTTAGGCACCTCGCTATTTCCACTCAGGATTCTGTTCCAGCTTCGGATTGGCATTGATTTCGTCCTGCGGAATAGGGAAATACTTGTTTTTGGCGGTTACGTTGCGGGTCGGGTACACATCATTCACGGCCTTTGGGATCACCGTCAGGAATTTGCCGGTGCGGGTGAGGTCATACCAGCGGTCACCCTCAGCGAAAAACTCCCACGCGCGCTCCTGCAAAACCGCGTCGACGAATGCGTCTTTGGTAAGGCCGGTTTTCAGGTCAGCCAGTCCCGCGCGTTTTCTTATTGGGTTGATAAAATCATAAGCTATCGCCGTGGCACCATTCAGCCGTGCCTCGGCTTCGGCTGCGATCAGGTACATGTCGGGGAGCCGGAAGATCGGAATGTTCGGGATTAGTCCGACCGTTGAAACAGGGTCCTGGTACTTCTTGATCAGCACACCTTTGGTCGTAATAGGGGTGATGCTTTTCTGAGGTACAATGGTGCCGGCTTTGTTTACATAGTTTGTATCCAGCAGGGTACGCCGCTTATCCGTAGGGTCAAATGAGTCGAAGAATGCCTGATAAGCAAACATAGACCCGAACGAAGTGCGGGCAAATTCGGGGCCGGCGCTACCCGGAGGACCGCAGAGGCCGGTAAGCTGGTGGCCCAGTCCCGGAGAAACAGGGTCGGCTTCATACGCCCACATGTTTTCTATGCGGGCAGCATCTTCCTTATCATATTTGTAAACATCACGTACATCCGGCATTAGCGTGTATTTGCCGGAGTTAATTACATCCTTGGCTTTTTCCAGTGCTTTGGCCCAGTCCTCGTTATAAAGGGCGGCCTTCGCGTACAATGCGCTCACAACCTCCTTGGCAACACGTCCCTTATCTACATTGGGGTATGACGGCAGGCCCGCCGCCAATGCCTGGTCGAGGTCGGCGTAAATCTGCTTGTAAACATCGGCTTTTGAACTTTTGGCCGTCAGCGCTTCCTCCGCTGTGTAGCTTGGCGTGATTTTAACCGGAACATCGCCGAAATTCTTGGTGAGGAACCAGTGGTAAAATGCCCTCAGGTAATATGCTTCACCGATGATCTGCTTTCTGCGGGTTTCGTCCATATTCGCGCCGGGTACTTTGGCGATTACCCAGTTAGCCTTTTCGATACCGTTGTAGCACGATGCCCATATCTGCTGGGGCGATTCGTTGGTACGCGCATTACTTTTTTGCGTGGTGTAATTCACATCGTAGGTGAACAGCGTCAACGTGTTGCGTCCAACCACCCCGCGCGGGTAGGTCTGGTCGTCGCTGAAATCGGCGATCAACGTCAACGCAGGTCCACCGCCAAGGCCGCCCAATGCGCCGTAAACGGAAACCAGCCCTTTTTCAGCATCGGCAGCTGTTTTGTAAAAATCTTCCGTGTAAATGGAAGAATAAATCGTTTCGTCCAGCTGGCAGGAAGGAGCGAGCAGCGCTACGCCGGCAGCGCTGAGGTATGACGTTATTTTTAGTAGCTTTTTCATATTAAATGGGACTCGAAGTCGACAAGAGGATTGGATCAGAATGTAACCTGGATACCCCCCAGGAATGATTTAGACTGCGGGTACACGAAGTTGTCGACCCCGATAACCGTGTTGGAACCTGCGTAGGTATTTACTTCCGGATCATATCCGCTGTATTTGGTGATCGTGAACAGGTTGTTCGCACTCACGTACAAACGGATACCTTGCAAGCCCTTGAACTTCGGCACGGTATAGCCCAGCGTGAGGTTTTTACAGCGGAGGTAAGAGCCGTTTTCCACCACATAGTTGGTGATCGGTAACCGGCCGCCCTGGAAACCGCTGACATACTGATTGCTGGGGTTGGTCGGCGACCAGCGATCGGCAACACCGGCCAGCAGGTTACGCTGTCCGAGCGGGTTTTCGAATGACAGGCGGCTGGCATTGTAAATATCGTTGCCTTGCGAGCCTGAGATGAATGCAGCAAGGTCGAACCCGGCGTAAGACAGGTTGGTCGAAAAACCGTAGATGAACTTAGGGTTCGGGTTGCCCACCAGCACCTGGTCGGCCGCGGTGATCTGGCCGTCGCCGGTTATGTCTTTTACTTTATGGCCACCGATGCGACCATCATAGCCAGGGAGGATGGTTTCGCCGGTTTGGTTAACGCCATCGAAAACATAGGTTTTAAACATCCCCAGCGGCTGTCCCACTTTGAGAACCGTGTAGGTCGTCATGAAGCGCTCGGTGGTAACGCCGCCATCGAGACCGAGTACCTTGTTGCGATTAATCGTTGTATTAGCTGAAACATCCCATTTCAGTTTTCCATCCAGGATACGCGCGTTCACAGCCAGTTCGAGCCCTTTGTTTTGCAATGCGGCGAAGTTCCCGGTAATAGCGCCATAGCCAGAGCTTAGCGGTAGCGTTTTCACATAAAGCAGGTCATCCGTTTTCTTGTGGTAAACGTCGGCAATAACGCTGATGCGGTTGTTCAGCAAGCTGATGTCGATTCCGATGTTAGCTTGTTTCGACCGCTCCCAGCGCAGGTCCGGGTTTGCGATGCCGGTAGGTTCGATGCCTGTTACATAGGTATGGTTAATCATGTAGCTATTCCCCGAAGCCACTGTGGCCAGCGACTGGTAAGGGTCGATCCCGCCTGCATTCCCTGTGATACCGTAGCTACCGCGTACTTTGAAATCGGAAAGCCAGCTGATATCCTTCATAAATGACTCCTCGATGATCCGGTAAGCGGCCGAAACTGCCGGGAATACCCCGTATTTATGATTGGCCCCGAACTTGCTCGAACCGTCGGCACGAGCAGTAACATCTATGAAAAACTTATCCTTGAAACCATAGTTCACACGTGCCATATAGGAATCCAGTCGCTGGGAGCTCCTGCCGCTGCTGATGGTACGGGTCAATGCGAGCTGCATTGCCTCGTTTTTCGTCGCGTCGTTCGGGAACCCCGTCGCACTCATAGTGTTGGAATTGCCTTGTTCAAGCTGCGTACCAAATACGGCTGTGGCTTTGAAAGAATGGTTTTTAGCAAAAGTGGTGCTGTATGTAAGGATGCTTTCGTGAAGCAATGCCAGGTAATTGGAATTTGCTTTCGTACCGGAACCGGAATTGTCGTTCAGGTCGCTTTTGTTGACGATCGAACGGGGTGAATAGCCGTCGAAAAGCTCGCCTTTCTGGTCGAGGTTGAACGACGCACGGTAAGTAAGCCCTTTAAAAAGAGATACTTCGCCGTAAATATTCGCCAACGTCCTTTTGATCGAACGTTTGTTGAGCACGGCCGAAAAATTCAATGGATTGACCACCTCGCGATACTGGCCGCCGGCTTGCTCGCCGAAGGGGAAAATACTGCCGTCGGGACGGTAAGGTTGCAGCATAGGAGGAGCTCCGATGGCCGCTCCCAGAACGGATGAAAGTACCGCGCCGCCATCGCCGATGTTGGTGCCGCCTGTCTGGATACCGTTCGCGATGGAGTAGCTGCCCAGGATGCTTGTACCTATTTTGACATTTTTGCTGATGCGGTGATCAAGGTTCAGGCGGTAGGAGTAGCGCTGGAACTGAGAGCCTATCAGCGTACCATCCTGGTCGAAATAGTTGAGCGAAATAGCCAACTGTGTTTTTTCGCTGCCGCCATTGATAGAAAGCTGATGGTTTTGAATAGGGGCCTTCCGGAAAATCAGTTTTTGCCAGTTGATACCCTCGCCAAGCGATGCCGGGTCCGGATAGTAATTGTTTTTAAATACTTCATTTTCAAGTTGGGCAAACTGAGACGCGTTGAGTACATCCAGGGTTTTGTTCACTTTCTGAGAACCATAATATCCGTCGTAGGTCACCCGGGTAGCCCCATTTTTACCGCGTTTGGTGGTAATCAGGATCACACCGTTGGCTGCTCTGGCCCCGTAGATAGCCGAAGCGGATGCATCTTTCAGGACTTCAACCGATTCAATATCATTGGGATTGATCGTCGAAAGCGGGCTGACATCGGTAATCCCGCCACCGTTCGAAACCTGGATACCGTCGATAACATACAGGGGTTCGGACGACCCATTGATGGAGTTGGTACCCCGGATACGCACGCTGATGTTACCGCCGGGAGAGCCGGAGTTCTGGTTGATCTGCACCCCTGCTACACGTGCCTGCAAGCCTTGCGCGATATTCGCAACGGGTGTCTGCACGAGGTCGGCTGCTTTGACGGACGCGATGGAGCCGGTCGTCTCGACCTTCCGCTGGGTTCCGTAACCTACCACGACCACTTCTTCCAGTGCCTTGGTGTCGGTTTTCAGCGAAACATCGATTTTCGAGCGGTTCGATACGGGCACCTCTTCTTTCAGATATCCAAGGAATGAGAACACGAGCGTCGCATTGCCTGCCACATCGATGGAATACACACCTTCTGCGTCTGTCAGTGTTCCTTGCTGAGATCCTTTTACGGTCACGCTTGCGCCGGGAATCATTTCGCCCTTTTCGTCGGTCACTTTGCCTTTCACTGTTACGTCCTGCGCGAGCAGCAACTGCGTAATACCCAGGCACAGGAGGCCGAGCAGGAACAAGTCACGTATTTTTTTCTTCATGTAGTTAAAAATTAGGGTTTGATCAAAAATGATAAAATTGAAATAGTGCAATTTTTTCGCGTTGAAACGGCCTTGGCGAAGGCTCACTATACTTTTGAATAACCGGGCTGGATGGCGGTTTTTACCTAAATATAGCTGCATACAGAGGCGATACACATGTGGGTTTAGCGCATGAATTTCCGGGAATTGAACAAAAAGTATCGGTAACGTTTGCGGAAACGATACCGATATATGGTTTTGCTGATGATTAATAGGAGATTTTTATATTTTTGTAGAACGGCGTGAATCCGGGAGGAGTGGGAGGATTTGAAAGAGGTATTATTTAAAAAGTACAAGGTTTATGATTCAATGTGTGAAGTGTGCGCAGGTGGATGGTATCATGAAAGCAGGCTATGTGAGAGGAAAGCAACGGTACCTGTGCAAATGGTGCAACTACTATTTCACCCATGCGGAAAAGGACGACTCGATAGCATCGCTCGTGAAGCGTAAGCGGCATCAGACCACGATCATCGATATTGCGAAATCGCTTGGGGTGTCCAACTCTACGGTTTCGCGCGCATTACACGGGCACGCGGACATCAGCCCGGAGACGCGCCAGGCTGTGCTCGACAAGGCAGCCCAACTCGATTACCAGCCCAACCAGCTGGCTTACAATCTGGTGAAAAGCAGGACGAACACAATTGGAATGATCGTTCCGGAATTTCAGAACCAGTTTTTTCCCAATGTGATCATCGGCGCACACGAGGTCCTGACCGAGGCTGGTTATAACCTGACGATCATGCAAAGTAATGAATCCTACCAGGTCGAGATATCGAACACAAAGGCGATGCTGGCGAACAGGATCGATGGTCTGCTCATTTCGCTCACGCAAGAGACCAACAACTTCGATCACCTCAGCCTGTTCGCCAAGCGCGGTATTCCGCTCATCCAGTTCAACCGCGTCTGCGACCAGATTGATGTACCAAAAGTAGTTGTAAACGACTTCGAGGCGTCGTTCAAAGCGGTGGAGCATTTGATTTTGAATGGCTACGAGCGCATTGCCCATCTTGGCGGGCCGCTCACGTTGCAGGTGAGTCAGGAGCGTTTGAGGGGTTACAGGGCGGCGATGGAGAAGTATGGTAAACCCATTCAGGACCGGCTGATCATCCAGGGCATGCTCACCCAGCAGAAAGCCCGCATTTACGGCCAGTACCTCCTCGACCTCGCGGACCGTCCCGACGCGATCTTCGCCGTCAACGATTCTTCCGCCATCGAAATCATGCTGATGGCCATGGAAAAAGGTATTTCTATACCGGATGAACTCGGAGTAGTAGGTTTCAGTGATAATGCGGAATCCGCCTACATCGGCCCCGGCCTCACCACCGTGCGTCAGCCGACGAACCTGATCGGGCGTACCACGGCAGAGTGGATTTTACAGCTGGTCGATGCGGAGGAGATTATTGTCAATGAGAAGCGGGTATTGAGTACGGAACTGGTTGTGAGAGGGTCTTCGCGTCGGTGCAGGTAATGTTTAGTGCCTTCGTGGCATTAAAAAGAAAAAGTGCAACCCCAGAGAAGCAGCACTTTATTAACTACAGAATATAATTATGAAAATCTTGAAAAGGCTAACTCAGCGCCTCTCTTAATACTTTCAGGCTTTTAGGTACCGCGGTGGCCGGGTCTTCTTTTCCTTCCATTTCCAGCGATACGTAACCTTTGAAATTCGCTTTTCTCAAAATGCCCGCGATCCGTTTGTAATCCAGGTCGAGGTCGTAATAATGCCCGCCGCCGTAATATGTCTTGGCCTGAACGATCGTCGCGTAGGGCGCCAGGCGTTCGAACTGCGGGTAGGGATCGCCTACAAAATTCCCCGTGTCGACATTCATCCCCATTGCCGGCGACGACGCCAGCGGCTTGTATATTTCAAGCAGGTAATCGATGTTCGACGACAGCCCCCAGTGGTTTTCGATCGCGAGTACAATCCCCGCTTTCTCGGCAGCCACCAGACATTCCTGCATGGATTCGATACACCATTTGATGGCGTCCTGATCCGTGAAACCCTGGATCGGCGGCTCTTTGCCATCCTTGTAATAGTTGGCATCGCGCTTCACCGTCCGCCAGCTTCCCGTGTTCATCCGGATCGCCGGAATGCCCATTTGGGTCGCAAGGTTAATACATTTTAGGGTATGTTCAATGTCCTTTTTTCGATCTTCCGGCTTAGGCTGCACAAAGCTCTGATGGATAGAGAGAAGCGGAAGCGACAAGCCGTTGTCGAATGCAAGCCTTTTCAGCTTGTTCATGTACGGAACTGTCTCGTTATCCATTTGCCGGTGCAGGATCTCCACGCCGTCGAAGCCCAGCCGGGCAGCGTCCTCGATCACCTTGTCGATCGGGTACTTCTGCTCCTGGAAGTGCCAGTAGGAGTAGGTCGAGACGGCAATAGGGATCCTGCGTGCGGCCGGAGAAGAAGCTGTTTCGGCCTGTGCGACGTGGCTGGTCATAGCCGCCGCGCCGCCGAGTGCGATGGTTTTAAGCCAATCGCGCCGTGAAGTATTATCCTGTTCGTGAGGTACCATTGAGTGATAATTTTGGATAATAATATTAAAAAATTGTCACTTTTATGGATTTTGCTTCAAAACGTTTGCACCCATGATATCTATCTGTGCCTGAGGGATGGGGAAATACTCGCTTTTACCCTTCACGAAAGTGGCGCCGGCGAGGTAAGTACGTTTCTTGCTTTCCTTGGTCAGATAGGCATTCAACACCACATCCGCATTGCCCCAGCGCACGAGGTCGAAATGGCGGTGGCCTTCCATAGCGAGTTCGAGACGACGTTCGAAACGCACGGCCTTCCGCGCGTATTCCTGGTTCGCGAATGCCGGATAGGGTTTCACCAGGTAGTTGGCGGCGGGCTTGTTCGCAGCATCGAGTACCACCACGTTGGCTGCACGGGTACGTACCTGGTTCACGAGTTTCAATGCGGTGGCGAGGTCATTGTCTTCCGCGGCCACTTCGGCGCGCATCAGCAGGATGTCGGCCAGGCGAATGGCGCGGTAGTTGTTCGCATTGGCGCGGGGCGACTCGGCGCCGGCATTTTCACCACTGTAAGCAAAGAACTTCTTGAAAGTATAAGGCCCGCCGAAGCTCTGATCGCGGATCCAGTTTTTACCCGGGTGAACGCCCCAGTTCAGGAACGGCAGCCCGCGACGACCCACGGTCCAGTCCAGGCGCGGATCCAGCGTGCCCTCGTAAGGCGTGAATGCATCGGTGGAAGAAAGTCCCTCGTCATTCTTTACATCCGCATCATTGAATGTATCCAGCAATGGCAGCCCGCTGGCGTCGGTCTTGAATGCATTTACGAGGTTTTGAGTGGGTTGGAAGAACCCGCAGCAACCGCCGGGTGCCGAGCCGTAAGGGAAGTTGTAGTTATCTCCCCAGCTTCCGTTTTGGCCCGCGCCGCCGTCAGCAACGGACATTTGCACTTCGAAAATGGATTCCGAATTGTTTTCCGTGGTAATACGGAAGTTGTCGTGAAAGCTGTTGACGAGCGAGAACGGGCCATTGTTGATCACGTCGTCGAGCAAAGGTTTGGCAGCGAGGTAATCCTGCTGATACATATGTACTTTGGCCAGGAATGCTTTCGCGGTCCATTTGCTTGCGCGGCCCACCTGTGCTTTGGTTGCCGATACGTTGTCGATCGCGAACTGAATATCGGCCTCGATGTTCGGCCAGATATCCTTGTCGTTGGGCAGGTTGATGTAGTCGGTGACCGTCTCATCTACGTAAGGCACCATGTTCCAGAGTTTTTTCGCCTCGAAATGATACCAGGCACGCAGGAAGCGGGCTTCGCCGAGGGCCTGCGCTTTTTCGGCGGCAGTCATATCCGTAGCCTTGGCAATGAGGTTGATCACGTTGTTGGAGCGCGAAACGCCGTCGTAAACGGCCACCCATTTGTCGTTATAGGCGCCGATGTCGGCCTGGGCAATGTAACGTTCGATGGTCGTGATCTGCGCCTGATCGCCTACGTCGCTGCCTTTATACGCGTCGTCGGAGGCGATGGAACCGTAAATCCAGTTGCTGACCGACGATGTATTGACCGGTCCGGATCCGACGCCGTCGAGCAAACTGTATGCGCCGATCAATACCGCATTGACCCCGGTTTTATTCGCAAGCATGGCCTCGTTGCCCACGCCGAGCGGCGTGGTTTCGAGAAAACTGTCCCCGCAGGAGGTGAGTACGCCCACGCAGACCATTGCAGTTAATGCTAATACGCTCTTTTTCATATTGATAATGAGAATGATGCCGTGTTAAAGATTTTGATTAAACCAAACTAGAATCCGAAGTTGATACCGATCTGGTACATCTTCGAATTGGGATAATTCCCCTGATCCACACCGAGGACCGTGCTACCAGGTGTAGAGCCTACCGAGGTCACCTCCGGATCGATGCCGCTGTATTTGCTGATCGTGAAAAGATTTTGTGCCTGTAAGTACACGCGTGCGCTCTCGAAACCGATTTTGGACAACATCCCGGCAGGCAGCGTGTAACCCAGCGTCAGGTTTTTCATGCGGAGGTAGGAACCGTCCTCGATGAAGTAACTCGAAGGCTGTTGGCTGCGGCTGTCGTTCGCATCGAGGATCGGCAATACCGCATCCGGGTTCTGAGGCGTCCATGAATCGTTGAGCATGCGGAGGCTGCGGTTACCCGCCTGGTTGTTGAAATCCACCCAGCGTTTCACCATGTTGATGATCTGGTTGCCTTTCACACCCTGGAAGAATGCGGAAAGGTCGAAATTCTTGTAACCTACATTCAGGTTAATACCATAGGTGAAGTCCGGATGTGGATTACCCAGGAACTTGCGGTCGTTGTCGGTAATGGTGCCGTCACCGTCGGTATCGTGGTATTTGTATTTACCCACAGCAGCATAGCCGGGATATTTCGGACCGTTGTCCACTTCACCCTGGTTCTGGTAAATGCCGTCGATTTGCAAGCCATAGAATGAATAGAGCGGCATGCCCGCCACCGAGCGCGTCCAGGTGTAACTGCGGATCGCAGGCCCAAGGAGCACGGCGGTAGCGCTGTTGTTCAGTTTTTTGACCTCGTTTTTGTAGGTCGAGAAATTGACGCCTACAGAGTAGGTGAGATCGCCATTCAATGCCTTGTTATGGAAGTCGATGCCGAGGTCGATACCCTTGTTGTTCATTTCACCCACATTGACGAAAGGAATGGTCGCGACACCTTGCGTTGCCGGCAACGCAACCTGGTAGAGCATATCGGAAGTGGTACGGTTGTACAAATCGAGGTTCAGGCCGAACATCCCTTTCAGAAAGGTAGCATCGATACCCACGTTGGTCTGCGTGGTGGTTTCCCATTTCGCATTCTGGTTACCGAATGCCTCGGTGTCGAAGCCTGGTTGTACGGCATTGTTCGACCCGTCAATCGCGTACGACGACTGGCTCAGGCTCGAACGGTAGGTGCTGAAACCATTGTAGTTTCCAATCTCCTGGTTACCGGTTTGTCCCCAGCCTGCGCGGAGTTTCAGATCATCCAGCCAGGGAATGCTTTTCATAAAAGTCTCTTCCGACAGGCGCCATCCTGCGCTGAATGCCGGGAACGTGCCATAGCGGTTGTTTTGCCCAAAGCGCGAAGAACCATCGCGGCGTACGGTCGCTTCCAGCAGGTAGCGGTCCTTGAACGCGTAGTTTACTTTCCCGAAAATCGAGAATAACGCCCACTCGTAACCTGCGCCGGTGTTGGCAATGCCTGCGGTTCCTGAGTTGAGGTACATATAAAGCGGGTCTTCCGAGAAGAAGGTCGTGCGCGTTCCCGAGAAGTCGCGGCCGGTACCTTTAATAGCTTCTGTACCCGCCAGCACGCTAACTTTGTGGGAAGTACCGAGGTTTTTGGTATAGTTCAAAGTGTTCGACCAGGTCCAGTTGACGTCATAGGCATTGCCATTGGTCATCGCGTTGGCTGCTTCGATTTCGGCTTCTTCGAGGTCAAGCAGGGTATAACTCACGCGGTTGGCATTAATGAAGTCGATACCGATGCTCGATTTGGCGGTAAGGTCTTTCAGGATGTCCACTTCGATGTATGCATTGCCAAATGCGCGCAACGTATTGGTCTGGTTGTTGCGGCTTCTCCATAACTGCGCAACCGGGTTGGTGGCAGGGCCGAGGCCGGCAGCGCGGGTAGCCGCGAAGTTGCCCATAATGTCGTACACCGGAATGATCGAAGGAATGCGGTAGCCGTTCCCGATCGGGTTGCCGTCCTGGTTGTTGGTCGAGCTCGCGGTACCGTTCGCATTGTAGTAGCCTTTGTTTTCGGTGTAGCTCAATTCCAGGTTCTCTCCAAGGCGAATGCGTTTTTTGAAAGTAAACTCGGTATTTGAGCGGATTGAATAGCGGTCAAATGAGGTGTGAATCAATACACCATCCTGTTTGAAATAGTTGAGCGCAATGGCATAGCGTCCATTTTCGGTACCACCGTTTGCGCCGATATTATATTCCTGGATGGCCGCCGGGCGGAGGATTTCCTTGTGCCAGTCGGTACCTTCCTTGTTGGCTTTCACGATCTGGTAAAATCCGGTACGGTTGTAGTTGTAAAGCGACGGGTCTGTTTTGGGGTCTCCCTCAAAAAGGCCATAGTTGGAACCTGCCAGAATGTAGTCGGGTACCACTGCAGTAGGGCCGTTGCCGTATTGTTGGTGCGAAGGATTACCGTTTGTAAGCACGCCCGCATTTTTCCGCTGTGTCCAGAGAAGGTCGCCGAATTGCTGTGGGTCTTTAATCAGGCCAAGGTCCACTTTGCCTGTCTGAAACCCTGCGCGGGAATTGAATGTAAATCTAGGAGCGCCTACTTTTCCCTTCTTGGTCGTAATGATAATCACCCCGTTGGCAGCGCGAGAGCCGTAAATGGAAGCGGAAGAAGCGTCTTTCAATACCTGCATCGACTCGATGTTGTTCGGGTTAATGCTGTTCAGACCACCTTTCGTAGGCACACCGTCGATGACGTACAGCGGGTCGTTGTTATTGATCGTACCAAAACCCCGGATACGGACCGTCGCTTCACCGCCGGGTGTGTTGTTGGAAGTAACGGTTACGCCAGCCACACGTCCCTGTAATTGCTGTGCCACGTTCGGGGCAGCTACTTTGGTCAGTTCGGTAGCGTCAACGGTCGAAACCGCGCCGGTAATATCGCGCTTGGATTGGGACGAATAACCCGTCACCACCACTTCGCTCAACGACTTGATATCGGATTGAAGCGTCACTTCCACCATGGTTTTATTGGTAATGTCGATCTCCTGGCTCAGGAAGCCGATAGACGAAACCACCAGCGTGGTGCTGCCATCGGGAACATTGAGTGAAAATCCGCCATCGGCATCGGTGGTGGTCCCTACCGACGAGCTGCCTTTGAGGACGATCGTGGCACCGGGAATGGTGCCGCCGGTCGCGTCTTTTACGGTACCCTTAATCTGAAAATCGATGGGCTGGATCGTTTTGACGGACGTTCCTGCTCCTTCCGGCAGATTGATGACAGGCTTGGATGCAGCCCTTTTCAGCAAAATCTGCTTACCCGAAACTTCGTAGGAAACCTGCAAAGGAGTCAGAAAGCTATCTAGAATAGCTTCCAGCTTCTCCTCACGGGCGCTGAATGTGACCTTGCGCTGCGAGC
Organism: Dyadobacter sp.; assembly: GCF_017744695.1. Lineage (GTDB taxonomy): Bacteria > Bacteroidota > Bacteroidia > Cytophagales > Spirosomataceae > Dyadobacter. Next base: position 1,366,525 of record NZ_JAGIAS010000001.1, on the reverse strand, counting down.
GGATGAGCTCGGGGCTGTACATAAAATGCACGCCGGACAGCTTGCCGATCTGTTCGAGGGCCGCACCGATTTTCTGCTCCCGGATGTTGATCGTCAGACGACGGTTGAGTACCTCCTGCCCGTAGCCGTCGAACGCCACGGCGAACCCGGAGAACCCGATGATGATGAACAATTGTATGAGGCTGATTCTCATAATTTTGAGCAGGTAACTCTGCCGGTAAAAGGTTTTTTTCATACTTTTGTCTGTTTTGTAGGTTTAAAAAAATCGGCAAAATAATTCCCGTGTCCCTTCTCGAATTTCCATTCGGGGGACCTTCTTAGCGCCAGCACAGAAAGAGGGGATTTGCATTCGGGTGAATGATGTTGGTAGCATCGTTCACCTTTTGTTGTTTTTATCCAAATAGTCGGGTTTTGAAGTGAATAATCAGTTGCATGGGTTTCCGGTAATGGTAATGCTGTCTTCGGTAATCGTGTATTTTGCTTCCAGGATGGTACAGAGCCATTTCAACTTGTTTTCAAGCGGCTCGTCGCCCAGCGTCGCAGTAATGCTGCAATGCGCCAGACTGTTCCGGTCGAATGCAATGTTCACACCGTAAGCTTTTGCAAGTGCGTCAAAAACCGTCGTGGCAGGTGTTTCAGTATAAGTAAATTCCTGATTTTCAATAGGGATATTCAGTAGGACAGAGCTTTTGAGCGCCGATCGCACGAACGTTGCATGTGCGCGCTCGTAGGTGGCTTGCTCGTTGCAGGTAAGCAGGAGAGTAGGGGAAGCCCGTTCACTGAACACGGATACCTTACCGGTTTTCACGGCGACGGTAATCTCCTTTTCATCGGCAATGGCCTTGATGCTGAAACTGGTACCATGCACTTTGGCGACCAATTCGCCCGCATATACAAAAAACGGCTGATCCGGGTCCTTCGTGACTTCAAAAAACGCCTCTCCCGTCAGGTACACTTCCCGCTTTTTGCCCGTGAAGGTCTGAGGGTATTTAAGTGTACTGTTTCGGTGCAGCACCACGGAACTGCCATCAGGAAGCTGCACATATTTGAACGGCCGTTCCATATTGACCACTTCTTTTAATGCATTCGCGGGCTGGTTTGTTTGTGCCATCTTCGGTGCAGGATGATCGCGGTGGTAAATGCGGAACAATGCGAAGCACAGCCCGGCGACGATCAGCAGGCTCGCCGCGACGTTCCATCCTGAGAGGAACACGGGGAAAAACGATTCTTTTTTTTCGCTATTCTCCATCTGCTCCTGCCGTTTTGCGGCTTGCAACGCGTCGCTGACTTTGCGATGGATGTATTCGTCCGTCAAATGTTCGTCGCGAACGGGTACGGCCCGCACGATCTCCACAGCCTGGCGGAGGATAGCCTGGCCATCTTCATGTTCCGCAGCCCATTTCTCCCACACCGCGTTATATTCGGCACACCGGCCTTCCGCCCAACATCTGAATGCAGGATTTCCGAGGAGCGATTGCAGTAAATGGTCGGATCGGTCGTGAGACATGGAGTAACGCGCTTTTATGCATTATCCGTTTATTCCGCCGGAATACTCGCTTTGGATTAAAAATTTTTAAAACTAAATCAGAGCCAGGAGGAAATTTGGCAAAAAGAGCAAAAAATAACTGAAATGGAAGGGGGCGTACGCCACAGTCCGCGTAGATTGGACAATGCCCGCTGGATGATATTGCTGACCGATTGTGCATTGATTGCCAGAAGCCCGGCTATTTCCTCGGGCATCAGGTTTTGAAAAAAACGCAGGTAAATAACTTCCTGCTGACGCGCCGGTAGCTGGTGGATGGCTGTGCGGACCTGTTTTTTCAGCGCCAGATCGTTTTCGCGGTCAATCCAGTTGTCCTCGCTCGAAAATTCGGACAGGAGGTTATCGCATCCGTCGGTCAGTGAGGTTTCCTCTGAGAGCGGTTTGATCGTTTTCAGCATCCGGTGCCGGAATGCCTTGATAAGGTAAAACTTCACTGAAGGAGTCTCATTGATGGTAGTGCGGTGAAGCCATAAATGTATCAGCAGATCCTGGATCACATCTTCGATCAACTGCATATTGGGCGTGAACCGCTGGCCATACTGAAAAAGTGTCCGGTAATAGCGCCTCGCAAGCTCCGTATATGCGTGCTCGTCCCCACCACGGAACGAATTCCAAAGCACGGCATCGTCGGTATGTTTGTCCAATGCAGCCAAAAAGGTTAGTCAGGTTAATGGGGGATTTAATCAAAAATAGGTGGTGCGATCCGGATATGAAATAGTGTTTTGTATATTATTGGAATAACCAAATTTTATTATTCTATTTTACCAGAAAGCCGTTTATTCGGATTTTTAAACCGGCAATTTTGAAGAGGATCTTTCAAGTAGAGAACCTCTCAGGGCGTCCTTCTACTCAAAAACCGAAATAATTTTATGAAAAGTATGTACACAACGGCGCTGGTTTTACTCGGCATTGCCCGCTTCGACCTCGCCGTGTCGCAATCCGCCGCGCCCGACTATAAATCGCGCCGCGGACAAATTCTTCACAACATTGAGGGTGTCTTTTACGAGTCGTCGACAGGCCTTTTTATTGAAACAAATGGCAAGAACGAGAAGCCGCATTCCTATCTGTGGCCGCTTTGCGCATTGCTCCAAGCAGCGACCGAATCGGAAGCAGTGAGCCCGGGTAAGCAATATATGAAACCGATTTTGGGGGCCATCCGCCAGTATTACAACACCAGCGCACCTGCGCCGGGGTATCAGGCGTATGTGACGAGCGAACAAAAGGACTCCCGGTTTTATGACGACAACCAATGGATCGCGATCGCGTGCCTGGATGCGTACAACCGCACAGGCGAGAAGGACTACCTGAGCATCGCGGAGGAAATTTACCGGTTTATGATGACCGGCTACGACGATCAGGCGGGCGGCGGCCTCTATTGGAAGGAGGATGAAAAGAATACGAAAAATACCTGTTCGAATGGGCCTGGAATACTCGTGGCTTTGCAGTTGTACCAGATCAAAAAGGAGCCGGAATATCTCAAAACAGCGATTAACCTATACGATTGGACCAAAAAGAACCTGCGCGCCAGCGATGGGACGTATTATGACGCCATCAAAGTCCCGTCGTTGAAAATTGACTCAGCCAAGTACTCGTATAACACCGGTACCATGCTGCAATCCGCGGTTTTGCTGCATAATATCACCGGTAAAAAGGAATACCTGGACGAAGCGAAAGCATTGGCAGACGGTTCAAAAAGGCATTTCTACAAGAACAACAAGCTGCCGGACAATTATTGGTTCAATGTGGTGCTGTTACGCGGTTTTGAAGAACTTTACAAAATCGACCCGCAGGCGGGGGACTATCAAATCTTCATCGCCGATGCCGAACGAATCTGGAAAGAAGAACGTGACGGCAAAAACCTTCTCGGCCGCAAACCGGTAAAAACGCTCATCGATCAGGGCGCGATGCTGGAAATGTATGCAAGGTTGGAGCGGCTGGCGAAGGAGTAATATCAGGTTGTAAACAAAGAGGGCCGAAACTATCAAGTTCCGGCCCTCTTTTATTTTGTTATCGCTGCTATTCCGTATCCTTATAAACCCCAAACTCGCTGATCGCAATGCTTACCGGCGATTTGGTGATGCGGAGACGTACTTTGTTGGAGGTGATCGGCACGTCGAGCTTTGCGATGCGCTTCGCCCCTACGCTGGTGCCCTTGTACACTTCCTTCCATTCGTTTCCGATCCATGCATCGACAGCGAATTCCTCAATGCGCTGGCCGAGCTTGATATACTCCTGCAAGCTGATGATGTCAAACACGACCGGCTGGTTCATTTCAATGACTACTTCCGGGGTTTTGAAATCGTCGTCGGTTGCCCAGTAAGTATCAGTTTTGCCGTCGAGCAGGTTTTTGGCACTGTAAACGGAGTTGTAACCACGGACATTTACCGCTTTTGAGGAGGCCCGCCCGATGAGATTTGTCGCAAAGGTATTTTTGACATGGTCGCCGAATGTTTTGAGCGCCGCTACATCGTCGTTATGCAACTGACCGCGGGTATCGGGTGCAAGACCTAGGTCCAGGGCTGCGCCGCGTCCCACACTTTTCAGATAGAGGTCGAAAAGCTTTTCCGGTGTTTTGGGCTTCTCGTTGGCATGGTAAAACCATCCTTTGCGCAATGGCACATCGCATTCCGCCGGTATCCAGAACTTTCCGCCGCGGGTACCGCCTGGGTTTTCGGTGGCATTGGCCTGGCCTGGTACCGCTACATTCTGCCCCTCGGATGGCTTCGGTGTAAGCGTCGCCCATGAAGTAGGGTTTACGCTGCCGTCCTCGTTGCCTGCCCAGCGCACGTCCCAGCCGATGTCGCTGAAAATACTGGCATTCGGTTGCAACTTGCGGGTATAATTGGTCCAGGTCGAATCCCACTGATAGTAGGTGGTGTTATCGATCGAACGCTTTTCTCTGGCGCCGCCATAGTAGCCGTCGCCGCCATTTGCGCCGTCGTGCCACGACATAAACAGGTCACCGTAGTTGGTGTACAACTCGCGGAGCTGCTCGCGGTAGATCTTAATATATTCCGGCGTGCCATACTTGGCATTATTGCGGTCCCAGGGCGAGCAGTACACCCCGAATTTTAGCCCATGTTTGCGTGCTGCGTCCGCCACCTCACGCACGAGGTCGCCTTTGCCGCCACGGAACGGGCTTTTGGTGATATTGTAGTCAGTCGTTTTGGTCGGCCAGAGGCAAAAGCCGTCGTGGTGTTTCGCGACAAGGACAATTCCGCGCAGCCCGCCCGCTTTTGCAGCTTGTACGATCTGGTCGGCATTGAAATCGGTTGGGTTGAAAGTTTTGGGATCTGCATCGCCATAGCCCCATTCCTTGTTTTCGAATGTGGTAGGCGTGAAGTGCATGATACCGTACACTTCGGTTTCGTGCCATGCGATCTGACGCGCTGCCGGCAGTGCACCGTAAGGTTTCGGAGGAGTTTGGGCAAAAGCGATCGACGCCGTCAGGCAGAGGAGACCGGATATTTTTTTGATCATTTGAAAAGGTGTTTCTGATGATACAGACAGGGGTGATGCAAATTGAAAGTGAAGATCGTTTTTTTAAAAGAGTTCACAAATTTTTTGCTTATGTTCCTCTCTGATCACCATAGGCTCATTAATATGTATTGGTTGAAAACTTGATACAACATAACAAAAAGCTTAATTTTAATTTAGAAAATAGAAATATCAACTTCTTGCAAAATCAAGATCGTTATGTTGAATATCGTTGAGAATTATATCGCTTTGAAAAAGAGCATGGCATCTTTGATCAATAAATCAGGTTATAAAAATGCCTACCTGGCTGAGCAGATCGGGATTCCGGCGCCGACGTTCAGTGTCAAGAAGCAACGTGGTAATTGGAGCGAAAACGAAATGCTGCAAATCCTGTCCATCATCGAAAACGAAAAACTGAACGACTATTTCTTGCTTGAACTGATGCGTGCCGAAAAAGACGAGCCCAGACTCCCGGTCTCTGACCTGAAAAAGGAAATGGGATGGTAGTATTTTTCGTCAGCAGGTACATTCACCCCGGCGTTACCTTTTTACGTGTTTTGAACCGGGGCGAAATGTATAAGTCGTTTCCGCCGAAATCCTAATTAATCACAAATAAGTAAGCAGGTTGTGTACCAACGTCTGCGACGGTTTTTGCGGGTAGCTCAATCGCTCCGTTCTTCACTTTCAATGCCTTTTTATTACCGGCAAATGTGATTTTTGCTTTTGCCGGTATTTCCAGACCTTCCGGTTTCAGGCTTGCGGGCAGCTTTTCGCCAGCTTCGGCCAGATAGAACGCATAGGTGGTTGTGCCTTTTTTGGTGTAAGCCCATTTGCCGGCGCGGTATGGGGCCAGTGGCTTGGTTTCGTAGATACCGACACCATTTACATTCATCCATTTACCCATTTCTTCCAGGCGCGCGTAGGCTTCTTCGTGCCATTCGCCGTCAGGACCGGGAGCCACGTTGAGGAGGAGGTTACCGCCTTTTGCAACAATATCAACGAGGGTATGGACCAGTTTCTGGGTCGATTTGAAATTCTCTTTCGGAATGTAAGACCACGAGTCGCCCATTGTCATGCAGGATTCCCATGGAATGGACATATAATGATCGGGGATCGATTGCTCGGGTGTTACATAGTTCTCGAATTCGCCGGTAACCGTACGGTCTACCACGAGCAGGCCGGGCTGATGCGAGCGGGCCATTTTAGCAATGCGCGCCATATCGATGTCCTGGTCGTAAGGAATCGTTTTCTGCCAGCTGATGGTTGTATCGATGCTGCTGAACGGGCGTACCCAGCCGCCGTCAAGCCACAGAATGTCTACCGAACCATAATCGGACATCAGCTCTTCGATCTGGTTGTAGGTAAAGTCTTTGAACTTGTTCCAGATTTCGGGGCGCTTTTTGGGGTCGTAGGAAACATTTCGATCCTTTGGCGGGAAATACGGCCACCAGTAGGAGTCTGTATGCCAGTCGGGTTTCGAGAAATAGGTGCCTGTCATGAAGCCCTCATTGCGGAATGCGGCGAGTACTTCCTTGGTAACGTTCGCTTTCGGGTTGGTTTTGAATGGCGTGTTGGTGATCTTGTAGTCGGTGTATTTCGAATCGAACATCGAAAAGCCGTCGTGGTGCTTGGTCGTGAATACTACATATTTCATACCTGCGCCCTTGGCTGCCTTTGCCCAGCGCTCCGGGTTGAACTTGACCGGGTTGAAGGTTTTGGCGATGTCCTCGTAAGCCTTCTTATATTCGAACCAATCGTGAGCATGCGGCCCGCGGCGCTCGCACCAGCCTTCATCCTCCGGACATAGCGACCATGATTCCACAATGCCCCATTGGCTATATGTTCCCCAGTGCATCAGCAAGCCGAATTTAATGTCCTGCCATTTGGAAAGCTTTTGCTGCACGAGCGGGTCGGCAGGGGCAACGTATTTGGAGTGATTTTGCTCCGAATGCTGCTGTGCATACGATCCGGAAGCCCATAGCAGTCCTGCCAGGAGGGCCGCTGTCGATTTGAGGTTCATTGTAATGGTTAAGTGTTTGGTAAATACTGTATGCGGGTTTACGCGAAATAGCTTTTCGACTCGATAACCTTGCCTTTGCCATCGCCGGTCGTGATGGTATAGGAAAATCCGGGTTGTACCGACCAGGCACCTACTTCTCCTTGCTTGTTGATGGCCAGAAAACCCACCTGGAAAGTTTTGGCACGCTCGGGGTCACGTTTCACAATTCTTTCCACCGCTTTTTTGCAGGCTTCCTCAGGGGAGGAGCCATTGCGCATAAACTCGACCACCAAATGGGTACCGGCCACGCGGATCACTTCCTCGCCCTGACCGGACGAGGTAGCCGCGCCGATTTCGTTATCGACAAAAAGCCCGGCGCCGATAATGGGTGAGTCGCCCACGCGGCCCCGCATTTTGAACCCCATACCGCTCGTTGTGCACATGCCCGAAAGGTTACCTTGCGCATCCAATGCGAGGGTACCCATGGTGTCGTGGTTGAAATCGCCGTTGTCCAGCCGTGCAGGAGCAAATGGGCCGTGGCCTTTCGATTGCTTGTGTTCGATATTGATAACAGGCTTGTATTCAGCCTTTTTGAGCCATTTCTTGTACTCTTTTTCCGCGTCAGGTGAAAGTTTGCCGGATTCCAGTTTGAAACCATTCGCCAATGCAAACTGCTGTGCGCCGGCACCTACGAGAAACACGTGCGGAGTGGTTTCCATGAGCTTGCGGGCCACCGATACCGGATGTTTGATCCTTTCGAGGAATGCGACCGAGCCGCAGTTCGACTTCTCATCCATAATACATGCATCCAACGTCACATGTCCGTCGCGGTCGGGATTGCCACCGAGGCCAACGCAGCAATTGATATCGTTTTCAATGGCGATCGCAGCTTGTTCCACTGCGTCGAGGGCACGGCCTCCCTTTTCCAATACCGGCCATGCGGCGGCGTTTGAAATTTGTCCGCTGTCCCAGGTGGAGATCACCACAGGACCGCTGGCGCCGGCCACGGGCGTTTTGGCAAACAATTGATTGATGCGCGTGAAAGGCAGGGCGAAGGCCGACAAGCGGAGGAAGGAGCGGCGGTTGGTGTTCATGGTGTCCGGGTTTATGAATAGTAAGTGTAGTTTTGTAAAATTTTAAAAATGATTCCGCGGATTAATTAAAATTTTTTCAAATATACGCCCCGCGAAATTTGTGATCAATGAAAATATGAAATTTCGTATGATCTGTTCGTCGAAGTATCTTATTTTGAAATATTTGTAAGGAACCGCATGAGAAGCGACCGAGAATGCGGCTTTGATACACTTACTAATTTTTTCAAACGAAAAACAGGTGGTTTCTGATTTAATGGCAACCTTTGGCTACTTGTTGGGAAAAAGAAAGACATACACGATGATGAACTCTCCAAAAGCACGTGTGGATGTGGCGATCAATGCCTATGGTAAGCCGTATCAGACGGCGATTACACTGCTAACGCTCATGAAGCATTCGCACCAATGGATCAATAAAATCTATTTTGTAGAAGAAGCCAGGCAGCCGGAGCCACCGAATTTCAAATTTATTTTTGATCATTTTGGTGATAAGATCGTCTACTATAAACCTAACGTCTGGCTTTGGACCAAGAACGTAAAATTCGATTTTTTGCTGAATTTCAAGCGGTATCGGCATGCGGTGCGCTACCAGTATGCCTGGGAGAAGTCGGACCAGAAGTACCTGCTTGTGATCCATAATGACGTGTATTTCAAAAGCGATCTGGTAGGGGAGTATATTAATGGTATCGGCGATGCGTCCGGCATAGGCAGTATCGGGCAATGTTGGGTTTGCCCTGCGAGAGAAGCGGGCCTGTGTGATTCTGAAAGATATACGCAATACAAGCCGGATTATCAGGAACTGATGCAGCTGGCTACCACCTATCCGCAAGCCCGTACGGGCGAGTACAAGCTCGTGGTCGACCGTGCTGCGCCATGGCCTTTGCCCGAATGCCGGTTGAATGAATATGTGGCGATGATCGATCTCGAAAAAACGCGAAAGGACACTATGCCGGTGGGCAAAGGCGCGGCATTCGGGGCCTACGACCGTCTGGATGTGGGGGTGAAATGGTTTGCCGATATGAACAATGCGGGCCATAGTTTTAAACATTTCAACTACGATCCGTACGCAACGCACAGCTGGATCAGTTTGCAGAATGCAGGTCATAATGCGCTTTTCAATAAAGAACTTTACCGTTACGAAGAATCCGTAGCATTGCAGGTGCTTAAAGACGAGTTTAATATTGTTCCCTCATAACGGCCATTCTGCGATATGGTATTGGAAATCAGTCAGCTGACGCAGCGGTATGGCGAGCGGGAAATCCTTTCGATCCCGTCTTTTGCAATTGAAAAGGGCATTTACTGGATACAGGGAGAAAACGGCGCGGGGAAGTCGACGCTTTTCAGGACGCTGGCCGGGATGCTGCCATTTGACGGGCGTGTGAGGCTTGATAATAAGTATGACCTGAAAAATGACCCGGTCGAATACCGTCTCCGCCTGAACCTCGGGGAAGCCGAGCCGCTTTACCCTTCCTTTCTGACGCCTGCGGATTTGATCGCCTTTGTGGCCGAAGCGCAGAAAACATCTCGCGAGCAAAGCGAAAAGCTCATTGAAGCATTCGGCATTAATTATCTTCAAAATCCGTTCGGCAGCTGTTCCAGCGGAATGGTGAAGAAGGTTTCCCTGCTGCTGGCATTCCTGGGTGACCCTTCGCTCATTATTCTCGACGAGCCGCTCATCACCATCGACCGCGAGGCCCGCGAAGTGCTTTTCGAATTGATTAAGGAATATCATCACAACGGCGTCACATTTCTGCTGTCGTCGCACCAGCTTTTCGAGCAGGAAGGGTTGCACGTATCCCAGAGTTTCCGGCTAAAAAACAAAACACTCATAGCAACCGATGCGCTATGAAAATGCTGCTGCTCTCCACGGTTTCGGCGTTTTTCAGGCAGCGGGCCGGAACGTTCCTGGTTTTGCTCGGCGTGCTTTTCGGGTTTTTGAGTGCCAATGAGCACCATGCGTTCGCGGTATTCTTCCTGACTGACACTTACGGAATGCTCAGCCTTTTTATAATCTGGCTGGCTTACAGTTTGCTATGTGCCCAGTTTCTGGTGAATACCTGGAAGCTGCCGGAATATACCTTCATCTTTCATGCCCGTACCTGGCCTGCGCTCACGCGTGCGGGGAGGTTTTCGATGCAGGCGTTAGGCTTTCTTCAACCCATTCTGTACTACGGCGTTTACCTGTTGATCATCGCTGTTCAGGACAAGCTGCTGGGTTTCCTCTGGCCGATCATTCCTTTTTACATTAGCCTGGTGCTTATCCTCGCTTCAATCGCCGAATGGCGCATCAGGAAGCCGGTTCTGTATGTTCCTGTCAACAGTCGGAGCTTCATTAAATGGCCATTTCGGCGACCGACATCGTGGCTGTACTGGTCGATGGAATGGCTGGTGAGGGAACGAGGGATTACATTGCTGGTAGGGAAGCTGGGAGCGATGCTGGTGGCTGCGGGGACAATGCTTTATTATAGCACCGGTGAGTACGACATCCGGATGCCGGCTGTCGGCATGTCGCTGGCTTACCTGCTCAACCTGGGGCTCTCATTGGAGTTATATCAATGGGAAGGCGAGATCTGGCTCTGGGGAAGGTCGCTGCCAGTACCGGTCTGGAAACGTTGGGGCAGGGTATTGGCAGCACATATGGTGCTGATCGTTCCTGAAACCATGGTAGTGCTTCGCAGTGGCGCTCTCGGCTTTGCAGAGGTGGCACAGTTGTACCTGCTTGGCCTGACAATCCTCCTGGTCTCTCACCTATATTTATATAAGAAAAAAGGACTACCTGAAAATGCAATGCAAGTATTCCTGTTCGGATTTATTGGGCTTACTTTATTGATTTTATATAAAATACCGCTTCTTCTGCTGGCAGCATGTGGATTGCTGTTCTCGCTTTATGCATCCTGGCCTCGGGAGAGAAGCAGTCAGAAGTAGTCAGGTATGGTCATTGATGGTCAGGTATGGTCATTGATGGTCAGGTGTTGTCATTGGTAGTCAGGAGTTGTCATTTTTGGTCAGGAGTTGTCATTGGTGGTCAGGAATTGTCATTGATAGTTCTGACTACACCTGACTACACTTGACTATACCTGACTACACCTGACAATACTTGACCACACCTGACCAAAAATTTCCCAAACGAAACTTACTTGGGCGTAGTAGGCCGTACCTCAATTTTGCTAGGCAGTGTCCGTGCCGGCATTTTGATCAGGTCGGAAACGATCTGGCCGATGTCTTCCGGCTGGATTTTCCATGCGTCCTTATCCGATGGTTCGTGGTTGTTGAACTCCGTCGCCACGGAGCCCGGCATAATGGTCGTTACTTTCACACCCGCATTACGTACGTCGAGCATCATCGCCTGTGAAAAGCCGACCAGACCGAATTTGCTGGCATTATATGCGGTGCCATTGGCAAAGAAATTGGTGCCTGCCAGGCTTGCAATGTTGATAAAATATCCTTTCGACTCCGTCAATGCTGCGATAGACGCTTTGGCACTGAAAAATACCCCGGTGAGGTTGATATCGATGGTTTCCTGCCACAATTCCGCGCTGAGCTCCTGGATTGGTGCGAAATGGCCGACGCCCGCATTCGCGATGAAGTAATCGAGCCGGCCCCAGCGGCTTAGCACGGTTTGTACCGCTTTTTCCTGCGACGCCAGATTCCTCACATCCGACTCGATGGCCAATGCATAGCCTTCACGGATTTTGTTCAATGCATTGGCCGCATCGTCGGCATTCTGTTGCGACCGGCTGGTAATTGCGACACGGATGCCGTCACGAATGAGCGCTTCGGCAATGCCGTATCCTATTCCTTTGGAACCGCCTGTGATCAGGGCTGTTTTGATTGTTTCTGCCATTACCTGAGTTTAGTTTCAAAATTATACGTAACGGCTTAACAGCATCAATGATCAGAAGGTTTGGAAAATGAGCCACCGGTTTCGAAAATAGCATTGTCGCGGGTGTTCTTCTGAACGGCGATCGCCCCGAAAATTCCCAGCAAGAAGGCGAAGGCATAGAAGCCCTTTTCGCTGGGCAGCAATGTGGCATTCCAGAGGCCAACCACGAGAAGTACGATCGCGAGGATCGTGGAAAACCACGCGATACCGTAGTAAATACCCGTCACCGGAACACCTTCCAACCGGTCGCGAACGCTTTTCTGGACGGATACGGCGGCGAATAGTCCGTACATTAATACCGTAAAATAATATCCCTTTTCGCTCAGCAGCATTTCCGACCGCCAGAGGCCGATGATGAAGCCCGCCATTCCCACGCCCAATGCGATCCATGATGCGGCAATGAAGGCTCCTGATGTTTTCTGGACATTTGTAGTGTTCATGTTAGTGTAAGTTAAATGGTTGGAGAAGGTTTTTTGCCTGAATATTACATCATTTTGTAATAAAGTACCATACGTCGTTTATTTGCCGGTCTCTGCCCAATATCCTATTTTTGCCGGCAGTATACATTTTGACAGATTCTAATCCTATTTATGAAGTTAGTAGCAAATAAAGTTGCATTGGTAACAGGAGCTTCGCGGGGTATCGGACGTTCGATCGCGCTGCGCCTGGCTCAGGAAGGTGCTGATGTCGCATTTACATATTTGTCCAGCGTCGAAAAAGGCGAGGCTTTGGCAAAAGAACTGGAAGCGTTCGGTGTGAAGGCGAAAGGCTACCGTTCGGATGCGTCCGATTTTCAGGCCGCAGACCAGCTCGTTACCGACGTCATTGCCGATTTCGGCAAGCTCGATGTGCTTATCAACAACGCAGGCGTTACCCGCGACGGGCTCCTCATGCGTATGAGCGAAGAGCAGTGGGACACGGTAGTGAACATCAACCTGAAATCGGTTTTTAACCTTACCAAAGCCGCTACAAAATCCATGATCCGTGCTAAAAGCGGTTCGATCATCAATATTACATCGGTGGTCGGTATACGCGGTAATGCGGGGCAGTCGAACTATGCTGCTTCCAAAGCCGGCATCATCGGTTTCACCAAATCGATCGCATTGGAACTAGGTTCCAGAAATATCCGCTCGAATGCAGTTGCGCCAGGCTTTATCGAAACTGAAATGACCGATGCGGTGGACGCGAAAGCGGTGGAAGACTGGAAACAGTCGATTCCGATGAAGCGCGGAGGCCAGCCCGAAGAAGTGGCGGATGCCTGTGTGTTCCTCGCTTCGGATATGTCGCGTTATATCACCGGCCAGGTAATCCAGGTCGACGGTGGTATGTTAACATAGAGACTTTCTTCGTTAGTTAATAGCTGGCGGTTTCGTTGTATATTGTAACGTCGCCAGCTATTGAATACCAACACATGCGGTCAGAGCTCATATTCCAAACCCCTTACTGGTTCATCATTTTCTGCGTAGTTGCGGGCCTGGCCTATGCCTGGCTGCTGTATCAGCCGCAACCGGCCTGGGGTAAGAAACTGAATTATGCGCTGGCAGCTGTGCGTGGGATTGTGGTTGCGTTGATTTGCTTCCTGCTGCTAAGCCCGCTGGTGCGGCGTACGCAAACTTCGGTCGATAAGGCCAAGATCGTTTTCGCGATCGATAATTCCGAATCTGTTGGTAAACACGGTCAGGCTGCGATGGAGCAGGTGAAGGCCGCTGCCCGCGAACTGAACGACTCCGGCTTCGAGGTAAGTATTGAATCCCTCGGAGGCACCGAAAGCAATGCGGATTCCCTTGCATTTAATCAAAACAAAACCAATCTGGCAGGGCTGTTGCAGACAGTCCGTACCAATTTCGAAGGCCGGAACCTGACCGACGTAGTATTGCTGTCGGATGGGATTGTGAACCAGGGCGTTTCACCAACCTATAACCGTTACCCGTTCAGGGTCAATACGCTGGCAGTGGGTGACTCGGTGCCTAAGCTGGATATCCGGGTGAAAGATGTGGTGAGCAATCGCATTGCGTACCTCGGTAACGAGTTTCCGGTGCGGGCGGAGATCGCCGCGAACGGCTTGCAGGGGAAAAGTACCACGGTGACTTTAAAACAAAACGGACGTGTAATCCAGAGTCAGCCCGTGGTGATCGACCGTGCGGATTATTTCAAGGCATTTGATTTCAAAACTTCTTCTGCGCAAAAGGGCGTTCAGCATTATACTGTGGAGCTAGGTGCGGTTTCGGGCGAAACTTCGGGCAGGAACAACCGGAAGGATGTTTACATCGATATTATCGATGGCCGGCAAAAAATCCTGCTCATGGCGCTCGCGCCGCATCCCGATATCAAAAGTATCCGGAGCGTGATCGAGGCGAATGATAATTATGAGTTGGATATCAATATCTTATCCATTGCCAACAATCCGCCGGCCAGTACAAAGCCTTACGACCTGGTAATTCTGCACCAGATTCCGAACGTGCTCGGGCTGGGTAATGCACAGGTTCGCAAATTTCTGGATGCTAAAATGCCTTTGTTTTTCATTCTGGGAAATCAATCGGCGGTGCCGCTGGCCAGTTCGCTGAACCGGTCGCTGTTTATCAATGCTTCCGCGAATAATCAGGTCGATAAAGTCACGGCGCGGTTCAATCCCTCGTTTTCACAGTTGAACCTGGATGCCGAGAGCCTGAAGTTGCTCGAACGCCTTCCGCCGCTTTCGGTGCCTTTTGGTGAATACAACGTGTCGTCGGGGACCGAAACCATATTGTACCAGAAAGTAGGTACACTCAATACGAGTAAGCCGCTGCTGGTATTGAATACAAACGGCGACCAGAAAACGGCTGTGCTGGCGGGAGAGGGGATCTGGCAATGGCGGCAGGAAGAATTTGCCCAAACCAGCAAGCAGGAAGTGGTGGATAACCTTTTCCAGAAGCTGATCCAGGTCCTTTCGGTGAAGGAAGACCGACGAAAATTCCGCGTGTATCCAATTAGTAACGAGTTCGAGGCGGGTGAGCAGGTGGCATTTCAGACCGAAGTTTACAATGATATTTACGAGCCGATTTTCGGTCAGGAAGTGAAGCTGGAATTGGTGGATGAAAAGGGCAAAAGCAAGCAATTCACGTACACGCATTCGAAGGAGACACCGAGGTTCAATGTGAGCGGGCTGGCCGACGGCGTTTATCGTTATGCGGCTTCCACGACATTGAAAGGGAAACAGGAAAATGTATCAGGTCAGTTTGTGATCCGCAATGCCGATCTTGAACTGAGTAATACCACGGCGGATTTCGGAATGCTCCGCGATCTCGCGCGGCGGTCGGGCGGCACGTTTATGACGCCGGCATCGTTGCAACAATTTATTCAAAAACTAAAAACTGACCGCCCGGCCGACAGGCTGGACAGCACCGAGGACATGGTTGAACTGATCTATCTGAAATGGCTGTTCTTCCTGCTCGTAGTGCTGCTGGGGGCGGAGTGGGGACTGCGAAAATACCATGGCGATTATTAAATGCCCCCGATATGATCGAATGCGTTTTACTTTTCATTGCTTACTGATTTGTCTGCTGGCGGGAACGCTGCATCCCGCATATGCGCAGGTCGTCGTACCTTCCGCGGATACGCTCGTCCGGGACACGCTTGTCCGGGACACGCTTGCCCGGGATACGTTTTTCCGTGACTCTGTGCCGGAAGTACGGCCTAATTACAAACTGCTCCGCGGCATTTTTGCGGCTCAATCGGCGATTTATCTTGGAACGCTTTACGGCCTAAGCAAGTCATGGTACAAGAATCCGCTGACCAAATTTACCATCCAGGATGATAGTCACGAGTGGCTACAAATGGACAAAATGGGGCACCTTTACACATCGTACCAGATTGCCCGGCACACGGCGGCATTGTACAAAAAAACAGGTATTTCGAAAAGACAAATGCTGGTCTACGGCGCTATTTCCGGGGTGATTTTTCAGACACCGATTGAGATTCTGGATGGCTTCTCGCCCGACTATGGTTTTTCGCCTGGCGATATGATCGCGAACATCACGGGGTCGGCGCTGTACCTCGGTCAGATAGCATTGTGGGACGAGGTTCGTATACAACCCAAGTTTTCATTTCACTACACATCGCTGGCGCATGTGCGGCCGCAACTGCTCGGAAGCAGTTGGTCGGAGCGCTGGCTGAAAGACTACAACGGGCAGACGTACTGGTTCTCGGCGAGCCCGAAATCATTTTTTAGGGGTTCCAACTGGCCTGCCTGGCTTTGTTTTTCAGTAGGGTATGGGATTGAGAACATGGTTTCGGCGGAGACCGACAAGAGCATTGAAATGGGGTACCGGCCTTACCGGCAGTATTATTTGTCGCTGGATATCGATCTCACGAAGATCAAAACCCGGAGCAAGTTTGTTAAGACGCTGGGTTTTCTGGCCAACTCCCTGAAAATCCCGGCCCCGGCATTGCAGTTCAGCAGAAAAGGCGTCGGTTTCAAACCATTTTATTTTTAAAAACATTGTTTGAACCAATAAGCGGTTCGAATGACGAGAAAGCACTATTTACTATGAATATCGGAGATAAAGTACGATTGGTACACGGCAGGGAAGAGGGGGTTATTTACGCTTTTCTGCCTGGCAACGTGGTCGAAATTGAGATTGAGGACGGGTTTCGCATTCCCGTGCTGAGGAATGAGATTGTGACGATTTCGCCGGTGGAATCGCAGCGAATGGTAAAACCGGAAGAAGCGAAGGCGGTAGCCGCGCGGGCGGATGTGATCGTTCCGCGTAATGCGCCATTCGCTGAAAAAGGTGTTTACCTGGCATTCATTTCCGTGAACGACCGCACGTTAACGGTCCATGTGATCAACAATACCGACTGGATATTGCCATTCACGGCCGTAGCGGCTTCCGAATCGGTGAGCAGGGGGTTAGCGGCCGGCGTGCTGCAACCGCGCACCTCGCAGAAGCTGACCGAAGTGGAGATGAAGGATTTTGAATCATGGCCGGTGTTTGACATCCATGCATTGTATTTTCGCGAGGGTAATCACCAGTTGCCCGTTGGATTGAACAAGCGCATTCGTTGCCGTGCGCAGTCTTTTTATAAAAACAAGGGCAAGGTGCCTGTACTCGCGAAGGATGGATTTGTGTATCAATTGGATGACGAAAGCCTGAAACGCGAGACGCCCGGTATTTCAGAGGATGTGGCGGGGGAGATCAAGGCCAGCATGCTCGGCCAGTCGTCGCCGGAGCAGAAGACCCTTCCGAAACCGGAGCAGGTGATCGACTTGCACATCGAAAAGCTGGTTAACAATTCTAAAAGCCTGTCGAACGACGAGATCTTGAAAAAGCAGCTCGACGTTTTCGAGAGTAATCTGGAATCGGCCATCGCCAACGGAATGGAGGAAATCACGTTTATACATGGCGCAGGCAGCGGTGTGCTGAAAAACGAGCTGCACCGCAGGCTGGGCAAAAACCAGCATGTGCAATTTTTTAAAGATGCATTAAAAGAGAAATTCGGATACGGTGCAACCCTCGTCAAAATCAAGTAATGTCTACGTCAGGCGCGGTTATTTTCTGATAATCGCTTTGGCAGCCGTTGTTTTTTGGAGCTGCGGTTCTAAGAAAACCTCCCCTAAGGCCCCTATGGAAGAATACAAATATTCGGATAAGGAGATCCAGAACGAGAAACATCTGTCGGTGCTGAATGTGCCGGTCGAGATCCCGGTAGCGGAAATCGAAAAACAGATCAATAACCAGATCAAAGGGTTGATCTACGATGATAACAGTTATGAGGATGAGAATAACGATAACCTGAAAGCGAAGGTCTGGAAGATCAGTCCGATTAAAGTTGTAGCGATAGATTCGTCGTTCCTTTTTGAAGTGCCGCTGAAAATCTGGGTAAGCGCGGGGTATAAGGTCAGTCCGCTGGGCATGACGATGTCGGGCTATAAGGATACCGAATTCTCCATCCGCATCCGGCTGATTTCGAAGATAGGCATCACACCGTCATGGCAGATCAAATCGGAAACGTATGTGGACAGCTACGACTGGATCAGCGAGCCGAATATCCGTGTGGCGGGTATTAATATTCCTATCAAAGGGATGGTGAGCCGTATGCTGAACAAGAATTTTGAAAAGATAACGGAGGCAATCGACGAACAAGTCGCGTCGAATTTGGAGCTCAAAAAGAATGCGGAGCTTGCCTGGAACATCGCGCGTCAGCCGGTGATGCTTGCAAAGGAATATGATACGTGGCTGGTAATTATGCCTACCGGCGTGGAGATGACGCCGCTATTGGCGAAAAACAATGTCCTCCGCTCGGTGATCGGCATTAAAGGCTATACGCAAACCATTACGTCGGCTGTAAAGCCGGCCGTCCCTCCTGTACATAAGCTGCCCGATCTGCGCATTGTGGAGAAAGTTCAGGACGACTTCAAGATCGGGTTGATCAGTCTCGTGTCTTACGAGGATGCCGCCAGGCTGGCTACCAAACAGTTTGCCGGGGAGAAGTTTTCGTTTTTGGGCGGGAAGTATCATGTAGAGGTTACTTCCATCGAAATGTACGGACAGAACGACCGGCTGGTGATCAAGGCAGGTTTGAAAGGAAGTATTAGCGGGGATATTTATCTAAAGGGAATCCCTTACTATGATCCTGCCACGCAGCAACTGTCGCTCAAAGGCCTTGATTACGACCTGGATACCAAAAATTCGATCGTCCGGACGGCTGGCTGGCTTTTGCAGGGGCAGTTTAGCAGGATGATGGAAAAACGGATGGTGTTCCCGGTAGGAGGGCAGATTGCCGATGCCAAAAATACGATTCAGAAAACGTTGGCCAACTATAAAGTCACCGAAGGTGTAGTTGTAAAAGGAATACTTTCCGATATTGTACCCGATAAGGTTTACCTCACTCCGAAACATCTTTATTCTGTTGTATTTGCGACCGGCAAAGTGAATTTGAAAGTCGACGGATTGAAAGGAATCTGATCAAAAATTTGTACAATATTCAGCGTAAGTGCCATAATTTTTTACTTTTTATGGTATATTGACTGCTGATCGAAAGAAAGTATTTCTTAGCTTTGTGGTCAGAGGAAAGGTCTAAGCTGTCCTGCCGCTGCGGTTTTTTAACCGGGGAGGAAAGTCCGGGCAGCACAGAGTGCCGTACTTCCTAACGGGAAGGCAGTGTACTGGTGACGGTGCGCTGACAGCAAGTGCCACAGAGAAGATACCGCCCTGGCATATTTTTTGTATGCCTCGGTAAGGGTGAAAAGGTGGAGTAAGAGCCCACCGGTTTCCTGGTGACAGGGAATGCATGGTAAACCTTACGGGCTGAAAGATCAAATAGGTGTCGGTTAATGGGGCTACTCGTCCCTGCTCTCCGGGGCGCCGATACGGGTAGATCGTTAGAGGTTCCGGGTGACCGGAATCCTGGATAAATGGCAGGAACGGAGATCAGGTTTTCCTGATCGAAGTCACAGAATCCGGCTTACAGGCTTTGGCCTTTTTTCTGATTTTTGAATTTATTTATAATGCTATATTTGAATTGAATCACATAACGCGTGTTTCCCATGAAGAAAAAGAATCTTTACGTTGCTTTACTTTGTTCTACCCTCCTGAGCTACAATACGGAAGCTCAAAACCGCACCTATGAAGGACCTAACAAAATGAACACTTGGTCGATCACAGGTTACGGAGGGATTACAAAATTCTTCGGAGATTTGACCCAGTACAATGGCTTCAAGCGTGGAGACCGGGAAGAATTGACAGGTGCATGGGGGCTTTCATTGAACAAGCAACTTACACCACTGTTCGGTATCCAGCTGACTGGCTATAACGGTCGTCTCCAGGGAGCCAAAGACAATCACCAGAGCTCTTTGAGCGGTGATACTTACAGCGCGACTTTCAACAGCCCTTCATTTGTTCAGTTGACATTGGATGGAACACTGAATGTGAACCGCCTACTGCTCGGCTATAACAAGCTTCGCCGCTGGAAAGTAGATGCTCATCTCGGGGGAGGCATTATCTACTACCACACGGATGTTGACTATACCAACGTCACCAAAGGGGGGCCTGAGAAGCATTTTTCTACCAACACCGACGCCAGTTCCAAAACGGCTGGTAAATGGGAGCGTAATGGATCTACGTACACTCGTGAGTGGGTAGTACCTGTTGGTTTTACAGTGCATTATGAATTGAGTTCGCGGTTTGACCTCGGTTTGGATTACACGCATAATTTCGTGAACACAGAAAAACTGGATGCGACCGTCGGCGGATTGAGCGACTACGATTCACAACAAGGCATCTGGACCTTCGCGAAAGGTGACTCTAAAAACGATGCTTACGGAATGTTGTCGCTCGCACTGACTTATAAGCTCGGTAAAAACGCGGTAAGAGCAAAAGACGGAAAATACGATCCGGCTGCCGGACGTTACCACCTGCGCTGGGCTAACCCTCAGCAGCTGATCCCGGTACCTTATAACCCGACGATGAACGATGCGGATTCAATTGCAAAAGCGAATATGCCGAAGCCGGTTGATCCACGTCTTTATACTGACTCCGACGGTGACGGTGTAGCCGACCTGTTCGACAAAGAAGCGAATACTCCTGCGGGTAGCATTGTATCAGGTGGTGGTGTAGCGTTGGATATCGACAAAATTATCCGCGACGCTATCAAAAACAACCTGCCGAAAGACGAATGCGAAGCGTTGTTCAGCAACATCGAATTCGATACTGATAAAGCGATTATCCGCAATGCTTCGAAAGAAACCCTTAGCAAAGTGGTTGAGCTCCTGAACATGCGTACCAACTGCCGCATTGTACTCGTAGGTCACACCGATGCCCGTGCTTCGGACAGCTACAACGTATCTCTGTCACGTCGTCGTGTGGATGCAGCGAAACGCTTCCTGGTTCGTGCAGGTTTGACAGATCCTAGCCGTATCATCACTGAGTACTACGGTGAATATCGCCCAATCGCAGAAAATACAACTGTGGAAGGTTTGCAGTCTAACCGTCGTGTTGAGATCAAGATCCTGCCTAACAATACAATCCGCTCTACTTACCCGGCTGGTTTCCGCCGCTAGTAGTTTTGGGAAATACACTGAAAAGGGAGACGAGAAATTGTCTCCCTTTTTTATTTGCCCATATCAAAAAACAGGAAAGTTTTACGTACCTTTGCACCCTGTTTAATTACGGGACGAGTTCCCAACCATAACAAATTCACAAATGGCAGTTAAAATCAGATTAGCGCGTCGGGGACGCAAAAAGAAAGCGATCTATGATATCGTAGTCGCAGATGCCAGAGCACCACGTGATGGTCGCTTCATCGAAAAATTGGGTCTTTATAACCCAGGTACCAACCCTGCTTCCATCGTTTTGGAATCAGACAAAGCAGTTGACTGGCTTTTGAAAGGAGCTCAACCAACTGATACAGCTCGTTCAATTTTGCAACACGAGGGCGTATTGCTTCGCAAGCACCTTCAAGTAGGTGTTTTGAAAGGCGCTATCACGCAGGAAGTTGCTGATGCTCGTTTCGAAGAGTGGAAAGGATCTAAAACAGACCGTAAAACTACTGCTGCCGATACTTTGGCACAGCAGAAAGAGGCTGACAAGAAAGCGAAACTTGACGCTGAACGTAAAGTTAACGAAGCTCGCGCTGAGGCTATCGCTAAGAAAAACGCTCCTCCTGTGGAAGAAGTTGCAACTGAGGAAGTGGCTGATGAAGCTGGTGATGCGGCGGATACAACTGATGCAGCAGAAGCCGATGCTCCGGGAGCCGATGCTCCGGCAGAAGAGTCAGCAGAATAATTTAATGTACATACATTGCGCTATGGGTCTGTCGGTATTCCGCACAGACTCATATTGTTTTATACAGAACCAAAATTTGAAATCCCGCAAATGACGCAGGACAACTGTTATTTATTGGGCTATATCGTGCGGACACACGGCACCGCAGGCAATGTGGTAATCTATCTGGATGTGGATTATCCGGATGATTATGAAGACCTCGAAACGGTTTACGTCGAGATCAAGGGAGAACTGGTGCCTTACTTCATCGAAGACATCAATTTGCAGAAGCAGAGCAATGCGATCGTGACTTTCGAAGATGTGGACACGATCGTGAAAGCACAGGCGCTCGTAGGAAGCTCGCTTTACCTGCCTTTGGAAGAATTACAGGAGCTTGATGACGACGAATTCTACTACCACGAGATCAAAGGATTTAAAGTAGTGGATGAAACGAAGGGCGAACTGGGTGTTGTACGCGAAGTATATTCACTGAATGGCCAGGATCTGATCGCGATGGATTACCAGGGCTCGGAGGTATTGATCCCTACTGCCAATGATATTGTGATCAAGGCGGATAAGGACGCCAAATCGCTGCTGGTAAACCTGCCGGAAGGTTTGTTGGAAGTTTATCTCGACAATTCATCAGAAAGTATTCCCGATGATGCGGATTGATATACTAAGCTGTGTTCCCAGTCTGCTCGATAGCTTTTTCGCGCATTCGATATTGAAGCGGGCGCAGCAGGCAAATCATGTGGAAGTGGTAATCCATGACATTCGTGACTATTCCACGAACAAGCACCGCACAATCGATGATTACGCATTCGGAGGTGGTGCGGGAATGGTGTTGCAGATCGAGCCGATCGCGCGCTGCATACGTGCATTGCAGGCAGAGCGGGCGTATGACGAGATCATTTACCTCACACCCGACGGCGAGCAGATGCGTCAGCCAATGGTGAACCAGCTTTCGCTGAAAGGCAACCTGATGATGCTTTGCGGGCATTACAAGGGCGTCGACCAGCGTGTGCGGGATTTGTTTGTGACGAAGGAAATCAGCATTGGCGATTACGTATTGTCGGGAGGGGAACTTGCCGCGGCAGTACTTGCCGACGCGATTATTCGCCTTATTCCAGGCGTTTTGAATGATGAAACCTCCGCGTTAACCGATTCATTTCAGGACAATTTGTTAGCCCCTCCCGTATATTCGCGCCCGGCCGATTTTGAAGGCCATAAAGTGCCCGAAATCCTGATGTCGGGCCATGAAGCGAAGATTGAGGAGTGGCGTTACGAGCAATCGCTCAAAAGGACGAAAGAAAGAAGGCCGGACCTGTTGCAATGACAACGGCCCGGCCTTTATTTTGAGGCTGTAATCTTTTAAAAGTCCAGGTTACAGTTGATCCATTCATTATCGAAATTGGTGCCGTACTTGCGGTAGAAGTTAACCGCCGACGTATTCCAGTCGAGTACCTGCCACATCATCCCCGTACAGCCAACATTCTTTGCAGCGACAACCGTGGCATCGAAAAGGATTTTGCCAATCCCATTACCCCGCATGGATTCGGTGACGATGATATCCTCCATGTAAAGCCGCTTTCCCTTCCAGGTGGAGTAACGATAGTAGTAAAGACAAAGCCCGATGATCTTTGAATCCACTTCGGCGACGAAAAAGTCGAAAAGCTTTTCGTTGTAATCGCGGGTCATTTTGTCGACATTATTGGTTACCTGGTTCAAAGCCCGTTCGTAGATCGCAAGCTCCTTCACCAATTCAAAAATTGCGGGTATATCCTCTGCTGTTCCCTGCCTGGTCGAAATATTCATGTTAGTGGTTTATTGATTAGAAAGGTTAAGAATTCAGAATATACTATTTCCTACTGAGAGTTCACATAGTTTTCCCACTTTTCGAGAATCGCCTGGAAATTTTCGGGCAATTCGGTGTCGAATTGGATCCACTGGCGGGTGGTAGGGTGGATGAAGCCGAGCGATTTGGCATGTAGCGCCTGCCCGGGAATGAGGCTGAAACCGTTTTCGACCATCGCCTTATAACTGCCGCTCGACACGCCCCGGAGGATTTTATCGCCTCCATACATCGGGTCATTGAAGATCGGGTGGCCAATATGCTTCATGTGCGCGCGGATCTGGTGCGTCCGGCCGGTTTCGAGGTTGCATTTGATCATCGAAACGTAGCGAAGCGGTTTGATTACCTCATAATGCGTCACTGCGCGCTTGCCCTGGCTGCCGTCCACGTACACGTCCATTACACGCCTGTCGCGCACGCTGCGCCCGATGTGGCCGGTAACAGTGCCTTTTTCAACTTTGGGTTGGCCCCATATCAATGCGTGATAGGTACGTTCTATGGAATGATCGGCGAACTGGCTGGCGAGAAATGTCATCGCAAATTCGGTTTTAGCGATCACCAGCAGGCCGGAAGTGTCCTTATCGATGCGGTGTACAAGCCCCGGACGGCCTTCTCCATTCCGGCCGGTTGGGAGTTGCTGGAAATGATATACCAATCCGTTGATGAGTGTGCCTGTCCAGTTGCCATAAGCGGGGTGGACGACCATGCCCGCCGGCTTGTTGATAATCATCAGCACATCGTCCTCGTACACGATATTCAGCGGAATGTTTTCCGGTACAATTTCGGTGTCACGGGGTGGCTCGGGGAGCGAAAGCGTGATTATATCCAGCGGCTTGACCTTATAACTGGCTTTCGTTGGCTGGCCGTTTACCTTTACCGCTTCCGCTTCGATACCGTTTTGTATTTTTGTCCTGGAAGCGTTGGCTACGTGAAGATTCAGGAATTTATCGAGCCGCATGAGGCTTTGGCCCTTGTCGGCGACAATGCGGTAATGTTCGAATAAATCGTCCTCTTCGGAGGCAATATCAACTAGTTCTACGGACATTCTTTTTGATTTACTATCAACAAAATTATCAAAATAAGTGGATTTACTAAGTCCGTCGGTGCCCACGCCACTGGAACGACTCGTCAACGCGGAGATAGAGAAGGCCGAAGTGCAGCTTTACATCAAGCGCGATGACCTTATTCACCCAACGGTTTCGGGGAATAAATGGCGGAAGTTGAAATACAATTTACTCGATGCGCAGGCGAGGGGGGAAGGGACTGTATTGACCTTTGGAGGGGCATACTCGAACCATTTATATGCGACAGCTGCCGCTGGGAACGCATTGGGTTTGAAAACGATCGGCATTGTCCGTGGATTAGAACTGGAAGGAAAGGAGAATGAGACCTTGCGGTTTTGCCGGCAGCACGGAATGCAATTGCATTTCGTATCGCGCGAGGAATACCGGCAACGGCATTTGGAAGCCTATCTACAAGAGGTTGCCAGGCGTTTTGGAAACCCCTACCTCATTCCCGAAGGTGGTACCACGGAGCTTGCATTGAAAGGCGTGGCCGAAATGGTATTTGAAATAGAAAGCCAGCTGGGTTCGATACCTGATTTCATCGCGACGGCCGCCGGGACTGGCGGCACGGCGGCGGGAATTCTCTCTGCAGGAGCCAATGTGCTTGCTTTTTCAGTATTAAAAGGAGGGGATTTTCTCCAGGAAGACATTTTTCGGCTTTTGGCTAAATGCAAACAACCCGGTAATCTTACTTTGCTCGCCGACTATCATTTCGGCGGGTATGCGAAATGGAACAGTGAACTGCAGGCCTTTATGCAAGATTTCCGGGCTGAATTTGATATCCAGTTGGAGCAAGTTTATACAGCGAAAATGTTCTTTGGTCTGTTTGACCTTATTCGAAAAGGCTTTTTTAGAGCCGGAACGACGATTGTAGCGGTACATACCGGAGGACTCCAAGGGTTGATCAAGGCGTAGCTACTTCCACTTCCTCCTCGTTGTTGGCCGGTTTGTTGGCAATGAATTCCTTGATCAACTCCCGGTCGCCGGCGATCCAAAGCACATCCTGGTTTTCGATGACCATCGACGAGTCCGGATTGAGAATGCGCTCGCCGTTTCTTTCGAGACCTACGATCATACCATGCGTCATTTCGCGGATCTGGCTGTCCCGGATCGTTTTGCCGCGGATATTGTACTGTGTTTTCACTTCGACGCGTTCCAGTACGACGTTATCCTCATGCGCCATATACACGTCGCCGTTCGTACTCACCTCGATATGGCTCCTGAAAACGTCGAGCTGGTCGTCTGTACCGATGACCTCAATGCGGTCACATGGATAGAGAACCTCTGTGGGCCTTGGTAAATGGATGGTTTTGCTTCCCCGCTCGATCAGCACGACATTGATACCGAATGTTTCCCGGATTTTAAGTTCCTGCAAGCTTTTGCCGATCAGATTCGAGTCGGGGCTCACTTCGAGGAATGCAAAGTGTGCGTCCCACGGCAGGAGAATTCTTTTCGATTTACCGCTCCCTTCCAGTTGCCTTGCATTGAGGTTTTGCAGGAAACGATCTTCGATTTTGTGGTAAAATTGTTGAAGTCTTTGGTAAAAAATAGCGAAGCCGAGTACCATAATGCCTCCCGCTACGATAAATGCAGTCTTGGTGGAGAAGAACGAATTGAGCAGGAAGGCCATCAGCAGAATCGCTATGACCACCCTTGAAAGTTCTAGTACTAACAACGGTCCGCGGCTGTACTTCCGGCTGAGCCAAATCGTAGAATAAGCTTTCCGATTACCTCTTTTGAAAACCAACGCCCAGAGGAATGGCGAGATCAACAGGAATGTAATGGCAAAGAGCACCGAGTTGGTCAGGAACGTCTCAGGCAGGCGCGCATGCAACTGGTGTGCGAGCTGGCGGGAGGACGCGAGGATGATGCCGACCACGACGACTGAGTTCAAAATCACCGTCTGCGCATAGGATTTGAGAATTTCATTCCATTGCGTGGTTTGCGCTATGGTTTCCGTACTTGTGCTGTACCGGTTCAGGTAGAGGCGCCATTTTTCAGGGAGATGCTTGTTCAGCCATTCATATAGCGGTTCGGAGGCCTTCATCATGTAAGGCGTGGCAAATGTGGTAATCACCGAAACACCGACCGCGATCGGGTACAGAAAGCCGCTGGTTACTTTCAGCGACAGGCCAAGGTTGGCGATGATGAACGAAAACTCCCCGATTTGGGATAAGCTCATTCCCGATTGCAGCGATTTTTTCAATGGCTGGCCAGAAATAACCGCCCCCAGTGTGACAAACGTCGTTTTACCGAGCATTACAACGAGCACGAGAATGGCCGTCGGTATCGCGTATTCGAGCAATAGCCCCGGATTGATCAGCATTCCTACTGAAATAAAGAAAACGGCTCCGAAAAGGTCTTTGACCGGTTTGAGCAAATGCTCGATTTTTTCCGCATGAGTAGTTTCGGCGAGGATAGAGCCCATGATAAATGCGCCCAGAGCCGCCGAAAAGCCCGCTTTGGTAACGAGAAATACCATTCCGAAGCACAATGCGACCGAGGTGATCAGCACGCTTTCATCGTTCATCAGATGCCGGTAACGCCTGAGCAGGGTAGGGAACACGAAAATCCCGCCGAGGAACCAGATTGTGAGGAAGAAAAAGAGTTTCAGGCTCGATTGGATCAGTTCAAATCCGGCAAACTGTTGGCTTAGCGACAATGTCGAAAGCAATACCATCAGTAAAACGGCTGTAAGGTCCTCGATGACGAGAATGCCCATTACCACCCGGGTGAATTTTTGCGTTTTCAGCCCCAACTCGTCGAATGCGCGGAAAATGATGGTGGTAGATGAAATGGCGATGATGCCGCCAAGAAAGAGGCTGTCGGTTTTGCTCCAACCGAGCAGCTGGCCGGTAACAAAGCCGGTTACCAGCATCATAAAAACCTCAAAGAGACCCGTAATGGCGGCCGTATTGCCGACCTTAACCAGCTTTTTAAAACTAAACTCCAAACCCAGGTTGAAAAGCAGGAAGATCACCCCGATTTCTGCCCAGATCTCGATCGTTTTAATGTCCGTAATGGTGGGAAACAAGTGGAAATTAGGTCCGACAAGTAACCCGGCCAAAATGTAGCCCAGCACGATTGGCTGCTTCAATTTCTTGAAGATTACGGTAATGATACCGGCCATTGTGAGAATGAGCGACAGGTCTATGATTAGTTGTGGAACGTGAGTCATGAAGGGTGGATCGTTGATGGAAAAAATTACTAAGATCAATAAAATACAAAAAGCCTTCGACGAATCAAAGGCTTTCTGTGTTTTATCTGATCGGAAATTTTAACCTACACTTCCTTCCAGGCTGATTTCCAGTAGTTTTTGCGCTTCAACGGCAAACTCCATCGGAAGCTGGTTTAATACTTCTTTAGCATAGCCATTCACGATCAATGCAACCGCTTGTTCCGTCGGGATACCGCGCTGGTTGCAGTAGAAAAGAATGTCCTCCCCGATCTTCGAAGTGGTTGCTTCGTGCTCTACGGTGGCCGATGGGTTGCTCACTTCAATGTAAGGGAAAGTGTGCGCGCCGCATTTGTCGCCAAGCAGCAGGGAATCGCATTGCGAGAAGTTACGTGCTTTTTCTGCTTTTTTGAACACCTGCACCAATCCACGGTAGGAGTTTTGGCTCTTTCCGGCCGAAATACCTTTGGAAACGATCCGGCTTTTGGTGTTTTTACCGATATGGATCATTTTCGTACCCGTATCAGCCTGCTGCATGTTGTTGGTTACAGCCACCGAGTAAAATTCGCCGATCGAATTGTCGCCTTTCAGGATCACCGAAGGATACTTCCAGGTAATCGCGGAGCCGGTTTCCACCTGCGTCCAGGAGATTTTGGAATTAGGGCCGTCGCAAAGGCCACGTTTGGTCACGAAGTTGTAAATCCCGCCTTTTCCTTCCTTGTCGCCCGGGTACCAGTTCTGTACGGTCGAATATTTGACATTTGCATTGTCGTGTGCGAAGATTTCCACCACCGCAGCGTGCAGCTGGTTTTCATCACGCATTGGCGCCGTACAACCTTCGAGGTAGCTCACGTGGCTGTCCTCGTCGCCGATGATCAGCGTTCTTTCGAACTGGCCTGTTCCCGCTGCATTGATACGGAAATAGGTCGAAAGCTCCATCGGGCAACGAACGCCTTTGGGAATATATACAAATGATCCGTCGGAGAAAACCGCCGAGTTCAAAGCGGCATAGTAGTTATCCTTAGGAGGTACCACCGAGCCGAGGTATTTCTTCACCAGCTCAGGATGCTCACGGATCGCTTCGCTGATCGAGCAGAAAATGATACCCTTTTCTTTGAGCGTTTCTTTGAAGGTCGTGAAAACCGATTCGGAGTCCATCACCGCGTCAACCGCGATACCGGAGATCCTTTTCTGTTCATTCAAAGAAATACCCAGTCTTTCGAAAGTGTTACGCAACTCGGGATCGATGTCGTCGATGCTTTCGACAGCCTTCTTTTTCTTTGGTGCCGAGTAATATTTAATAGCCTGGAATTCGATGGGCGGGTAATGCACGTTCGGCCATTTGGGCTCTTCCATGGTGAGCCACAAATGGTACGCTTTCAGGCGCCATTGCAGCATCCATTCGGGTTCATTCTTTTTGGCTGAGATGAACCTGATAATATCGTCATTAAGGCCCGCAGGAGCCTCATCTGCTTCAATATCAGTCACAAAGCCGTATTTGTATTCCGAACTGGTGATTTCCTCCAACAATTCTTCTTCTTTGCTCATAGTCGTAATAATGTCACACTCTGGTTGGTATCATGCTAACACAGAGAAGTGGGATTGAGTTTATTCAGAGGGTCAAAAATACGGAAAATTGTGGAGATTCCGGCAGCGGCCGGTGGAAATAGGTTTTGGGTAAGTAAAACAGAAAAGACCCGCCAGGGCAGGTCTTTTCAAAGTTTTGATCAACAGGAAGGCCTACAAATAGGATGTCGACGAGAGATAATTCTTCACATAATCATCAATTCCCTCTTCCAGCGTGCTGAACGGACGGGTATATCCGACGGAGCGCAGCTTGCTCATATTGGCCTGCGTGAAATATTGGTATTTGTCGCGGATATCGGCCGGGGTATCGACGTACGAAATGTCCGGCGTCTTGCCCATGGCCAGGAATGTGTTGGTAACCAGGTCTTTGAATGTTCTCGCGCGACCGCTTCCGAGATTGTAAATGCCTGAGTTCTTGCGGTGGTGCATGAAGAAAATGCAAACGTCGATCAGGTCTTTGACGTAAATGAAGTCGCGCATTTGCTCGCCGTCCTTGAAGTCCGGGTTATGCGAGCGGAAAAGCTTCATTTTTTCGGTTGCCTTAATCTGGTTGTAAGCATGGAAAATCACCGACGCCATACGGCCTTTATGGTATTCGTTAGGGCCGTAAACGTTGAAGAATTTAAGACCAGCCCAGAAAAACGGTTTTTTCTCTTGCGCCAATGCCCATTTATCGAACTCGTTTTTGGAATCGCCGTAAGGGTTCAGTGGCTTCAACTGGCCGATTGTCGACTCGTTATCGTCGTACCCGTGCTCGCCCAGCCCGTACGTAGCCGCAGACGACGCGTACACGAGGGGAATCTGGTAGGCCACGCATTTTTCCCAAATACCTTTGGAATAATTTACATTCAGTTCATCAAAAATTTCCTTGTCGAACTCCGTGGTGTCGGTACGCGCGCCGATGTGGAAAATGAATTCTACGTCGCGGTGATTGGCATCCAGCCATTCGAAAAGTGCATTTCTTTCTACTTTTTCCTTGATCGTCTTTCCTTCGAGGTTTTCTGCTTTTTCGATTTTGGAAAAATCATCTACTGCAATAATGTTTGTAAAGCCGTCTTGATTGAGGCGGCTGATAAGCCCGCTGCCAATAAAGCCGGCTGCTCCTGTTACGATAATCATCGAGATTATATGTTTAACGGTAAAAAGAATGCCAGATAAGAGTAGCGAATCGTGCCGATCTACTCTTAAATTTTAACTGTGAAATAGGATTTTTTTTAGTTATCCTCTTGTTAAGAAGCAAAACTACGGATACAAGGTGTAATTTTGCACCAGAATTATCAAGTGGCAGGAAGTTTTATGATTTACGTAACAAGAAAAGAGCATTTCAATGCGGCGCACCGGCTTTACAACCCGGCGTGGAGTGATGAGAAAAACCAGGAAGTATTTGGCCCTTGCGCCAATAACAACTGGCATGGGCATAATTTTGAGCTGATTGTTACGGTGAAAGGCAAGCCCGACCCTGATACAGGTTTTGTGATCGACCTGAAAGTGCTGGGGGATATTATCAAGAATGAGGTTGTGGATAAGGTGGATCATAAAAACCTCAATCTCGATGTTGACTTCATGCAAGGCAAAATGGCGTCTTGTGAAATATTTGTGATGGAAATCTGGAATATCCTCGAACCAGCCATTGCACAGGCGGCGCCTAATGCGAAACTGCACTATATCAAGCTGATAGAAACGCCGAAGAACTTTGTGGAGTATTATGGGGAGTAGTAAGACAGCCGACAGCCGACGGCCGACGGCCGATAGCCTATGAAGTACTACCTAATTGCGGGCGAGCGCTCGGGGGATTTGCATGGCTCCAATCTGATTAAGGGCATTCGGGCAAGTGACCCGGAGGCCGAGTTTCGTGGATGGGGCGGCGATATGATGGAGGCGGAAGGCATGGACCTCGTTACGCATTATAAGGACACTGCCTTTATGGGGTTCCTGGAAGTGGTCATGAACCTGCGTACGATCACCGGTTTCCTCAAAAAATGCAAGGCGGATATTCTCGAATACCAACCGGATGCATTGATTCTGATCGATTATCCGGGTTTCAACCTGCGTATCGCATCGTTCGCGAAAGCCAGGGGGCTAAAAGTTTTCTATTATATTTCACCGAAAGTATGGGCGTGGAACCAGAAACGCGCCTGGAAGATCAAAGCCAATGTGGACCACATGTTCGTGATCTTTCCGTTTGAGGTCGATTTCTACAAAAAATACGATTACAAAGTCGATTACGTGGGCAATCCGCTCATGGATGCCATCGCCGCATTCCGGCCCGATCCTGATTTTCGCCGCGAGCATAACCTCGACGACCGGCCCATTATCGCATTGCTTCCCGGCAGTCGCAAGCAAGAGATCATTGGTATGCTCGATACCATGCTGACCACGCAGAAGCATTTCCCTGGTTACCAATATGTAATTGCAGGCGTGAAGAATTTGCCTTCTACGTTGTATGAGCAGTACTTATCCAGCGGCAAGGCAGCGATCGTTTATGAACGTACTTACGACCTGCTATCCGTTGCGGATGCGGCACTAGTGACTTCGGGCACGGCGACTCTGGAAACGGCATTGCTTAAAGTCCCCGAAGTAGTTTGTTATCGCACCAGCGGCATTTCCTACGCCCTGGCCAAGCGCCTGATCCGTATTCCATTCATTTCGCTGGTGAATTTGATCCTCGAAAAAGAAGCTGTTCGTGAACTGATCCAGGATGAATTGAATGAGACAAATCTGGTTTCTGAATTGAGAGCGATCCTTCCGGGCGGAAGCAAGCATATGGTGCAAATGCAGGATTATACGCGCCTCGCGGAGCTCGTGGGCGGGGCAGGAGCATCTCAGTACACCGGCGTACTTATCGTTCAATATCTCTCCAAGTAGCTTATTATGAATTAGATAAAAATTTTTGTGTCGATTGTAGTGATATTTATGTAGTTATCTACGTAAATTTGAACATAAATTAAAAAAGCATCAAATATGAACATCTTCAACGAAGTAGGAGCCCTCGCAATCTCGACCCGTTTGCAGCGCCTGAGTGACCAGTTCCGGAAGGACGGTGTGCTTATTTACCAGCATAACGGCATCAACTTCGAGCCGAAATGGTTTCCGATTGTTTATGCGCTGCACAGGAAGGGGGCGCTGGGGATTATGGAGCTTTCCGAGGAAATCGGTTATGCGCATCCGTCTACGATCAGCTTGTTGAAAGAGCTGGAAAAGGAAGGTATGGTGGAATCATTTAAAGACGAGCGTGATACGCGCAAGCGAATGGTGCGGCTCACAAAGAAGGCCGGTAAGCTCGTGGCGCAAATGCAGCCGGTTTGGGAGAAAATCCGTAAAACAGCAGAACAAATTATTGACAATGCAAACAACTTGTTACAAGCCATGGACGAGACAGAGTACCAATTGAAAAAAGAAGGATTTTTTGAACGTTACAAACGAATGGAAAACGAGGAAACCAATGCTGCGATCCGCATTGTGGATTATAAGCCGGAGCACGCACAGGCATTTTATGACCTCAACTACGCCTGGATTTCAGATACCTATGAAGTAGAGCCCGAAGACGAAAAGACCTTGTCCGACCCGGAAACCTACTACCTTAAAGACGGCGGTGCCATCCTGATCGCATTGTACGGCGACGAGCCGGTGGGTACGTGTGCACTGAAGCGCAATGGCGATGTAGTTGAAATGAGCAAAATGACCGTTTCAAAAAGCATGCGGGGCAAGAAGATTGGTGACCTGCTCGGTAATGCGGTGATTGAAAAGGCCCGGGAGTTAGGCGCGGCTAAAATAATCCTTTACTCCAATCGAAAAGGGTCAGCAGCGGGTATTAACCTTTACAAAAAGCTGGGATTTGAAGAAGTACCGCTTACAGGGCATAATTTCAAGCGGGCGGATATTAAGATGGAGATGATGTTGAACTAGTTGAAAATTTCTTTCAAATCGATTGAGAGTTCAGGGAATATGACCGAACGCAGTTCCGCTGTTGCAGGTTTTAGGCCGATAAAGACACCGGAATCGCTCAGTGTAAAAATGAATACATTCTGATCGATGGGCTGAACAATCCAATATTCCCTGACGCCGCTTTCCTGATATAAATCGAATTTGCTGTCTACCTCTTTCTTCGAATTGCCAGGAGATAGGATTTCAATAACCAGGTCGGGAGCGCCAAGGCAGCCTTTTTCGTCCAATTTATTTTTATCGCAAACAACACATAAGTCAGGCTGCACAACTGTGTAGATGTCTCTGTTGACAAACGCAGACTTTTTCGTGTCGAACAACCTTACATCGAATGGGGCGCTAAACAAATAACAGGATTTGTCCTTCAAATGCACGAAAAGATTGCCCTGGAGCTTTGATGAAATCAGCTGATGCGATGTATTCGGAGCTGGCGACATCTTGAAAATCCTGCCCTTAATCAGTTCTACCCGCTCCTTGAATTGCCAGAGTAAGTAATCAGCATAGGTGTATGTGCCGTCCAGGTCAAGTTCATTAAAATCAGTTACGATCGAAGGCATAGCATATTCTTTTTGAGTAAATCTACCCAAAATCCCGCCGGAAGTCAATCAGCAATGCCCGGAATGCAGGGCTGATGTGCAGCCGAACGCTATCAATGATCAAGTCTTCCGCTTCTTTTTCCGCGCGGAAGGAAACAACACATTGTTCAATATCAGCCGGTAACCGGGAGAGTTGGGGTAGAGGTTGAGGTCGGTGGGCATGCGCCGGCCGCCCCCGCCCCGGCCTTCCGGGTCGTGGCCGCCGTAGAAGGTCCATTGGCCGCGGCCCAGTTCGCCGTAAATATAGCGGTCGGAGTTGCTGCTGGTGCCCATGACGAGCGTGCTGGGCTTGACGGTGTATTTGGAGAATGCGGTGGTTTGGCCGAAAAATTCGCGGATTAAGTGCTCGTGGTTTTGTACGAGCATGGCCGGAATGACGTCCCATTTCGCCGAAAAGTCGAAAAGGGAAAAGTAGGCATCATTTTCGCCCCAGCCACGGTAACGGCCCGCTGCGGAGTTGATGTCCGAGAAATTCATGCCATCGTATTCGTCGAGTTGGAGCTTAAAGTTGTAGAATGCGAATGTCTTGTCGAAATCCAGCTTAGATTGTGCGTCGGGGTCGATACCGTCGCCGTCGAGGTTATCGACAATGTCGACGCCCTCGGCCGCCAATGCGATATCAAACGTTTCCGCACCGGAGCACATGGCAAACAGGAAACCCCCGCCTGCGCAGAACTCCTTAATGGCCTTCGCGACGGCCAGCTTCATTTTCGGGACTTTCGAAAAGCCGTAACGGCTCGCAATAGCCTCCTGGGCTTTGATATCGGCTTCACTGGTGCGGCGGAGATTTTTGCCAAACTGTCCCGTAAAATCTTCATGATGCAAGTGGAGCCAGTCGTATTTGGGAAGGTCGCCACGCAGGATTTCTTCGTCGTAAATGACTTCAAACGGAATTTCGGCATATTTGAGCACGAGCAATACCGCATCGGTATTTTCAAACTCGGCGGGGCTGATCTTGATGGGCGAATAAACCGCAATTTTGGCTGCTTTGAACAGCTTTACCACGTCCATATTCACGTTGGGGTTGCTGATCTCGTTCACGATCTGTGCACTTGCCGCCTCCGACAGCACTTCATAGGAAACTGCCCTCAGTTTGCATTCATTTTCAATGGATTTGCTGTATTGGACCTTAAAGCTGCCCCCGCGGTAGTTGAGCAGCCAATCCACTTCAATATCTCCCTTCAGCAGAATGTAAGCCAGGCCGTACGCTTTCAGATGATTGGTCTGCGTATTGTCCATCGGGATCAGGATCTGGTTTGCGAGGCAGATGTGCGACAGGAAAACCAATACGAGCGGTAGAATCTTTCTCTGCATGGTAAGAAGCGTTTGAAGTCCGAAGCTGCATCGTCAGGGGAGGTGTATCAAATTTAACGAAATATCGAGATTTTAGGTAGCTGGTTATGAGGTTTTTGTGCGTCCTATCTCTATTTTTGGAATATAGCTTTATTCACTCACATAACTCATGACGGAAACACAAGTTCTGAACTACGCGCTCAACCAATTCGCGGGTATCGACGCTGCAGCATTTGAGCTGTCGGCACCTTACTGGCAAAGAAAAACCTATGGGAAGGGCGAGTTTTACAATGAATACAAAAACGTCTGCAAATACCTGGGTTTCATCCTCGACGGCGTGTTCAGGACCTACTATATCGATGACGAATCGGCTGAGGAGAAGAATGTGTTTTTCTTTTCCAAAAACCAGGTGGTAGTAGCCTACAAGAGCTTCGTAACACAAACGCCATGCAGTTATTACACCGAATCGATGACGGAATCGACGGTTTTATATATTCACATCAATCACCTCACTGAATTGTACGGGAAGTCGCATCACTGGGAAAGGTTCGGACGGCTGGTCGCGGAAACTGCATTTAACCTGGCCATGAACCGCGCCGAGGAATTCATGTTCCGTACGCCCGAGCAGCGCTATCTCGAACTGATCCGGAACCATCCGGATATTTTCAACAACGTCCCGTTATATCATATTGCCTCTTATCTGGGCATTCAGGCCCCTTCGCTGAGCCGTATCAGAAAAAGAATGGTGGGTAAATGACGATCTTAACTTGGGTTAAGAATATAGTCGGCTAACGTGCTGAATTTTGTCATGTCCAAAGCGGAACACAAAACAAAAATTCAACTTTTAACCGATAGAAATCATGAAAGCCAATAACACCAAAACCGTCGTATTTGTAACAGGTGCATTCGTAAGCCACAATGGCTGGGACCAATGGAAATCCTATTTTGAAAGCAAAGGCTACACCACCTACGCACCTGCCTGGCCATATAAAGATGCAACGGCGGCGGAACTTAGAGACAGACAACCCAACGACACCGCCCTGGCCGGCCTGACATTCAAAGAGCTGGTTGACCACTATGCCAATTTTGTAAAATCTTTACCCGAAAAACCAATCATTATCGGCCACTCGCTGGGTGGATTGATTACCCAGATTTTGATTAACCGCGACCTGGGCGTCGCCGGGGCCGCCATTCACCCCGTACCTCCACAAGGTGTGATCCCCTACGAATTCTCCTTCCTGAAAGCAGGTTATAAAGTATTCGGATTGTTTACCTCTTTGAAAAAAACTTACCTGATGTCGCTCGCCGACTGGCAATATGCCTTCACCAACGGCATGACGCTCGAAGAGCAAATGAAAACCTGGGAAGAAAACGTGATCCCCGAATCCAAAACCGTAGCCCGCGGCGGTATTACTTCCGCAGCCAAAGTGGATTTCAAAAAAGCCCACGCTCCGTTGCTGATCACTTCGGGTGAATTCGACAACATCATTCCGGCTTCTTTGAACCTCCGTAACTTCAAAGCTTACAAACAAAATGGCTCTGTGACCGACTACAAAGAGTTCCCCGGTCGTAACCACTTCGTGCTAGGCCAACCCACCTGGAAAGAGGATGCCGATTACATCCTCGAATGGATCAGCAAACACTAAAACGGATTCCCCAACGGAGCGCAGCGGCCGCCACTCCGGTGAGGGACAGTTTTAAAATATACATCAGGAAAAGCGGATCACATGCTTGAAAGGTGTAAATCCAGTGAGAAAAACAGTAGGTGCTTCCATGGGTGGTAAGGCTCCCCGTAATGCAGTATTCTTATGCAATGCCAGTCCCGGACCGAAATGGATCGTATCTCCCCCCAATTCGTAAGAGCCGGTTGCCTCTTTCAGTAACCACGAATCTTTGGTGTTTTCAATTTTGGAAACACCTTTGAGCGTTCCGCCGGGTCTGAAAATTAATTCCAATGCAGCCGGCACACGCTTGGTACCGCTCGTTACCACTTCTATTTCCATACCGCCGGGAGCCTCCCGGATCAGCACTTTTGTTTCCAGTATTTGTACTTCGCTTTGCGGCCTGAAATTCCGGGGCATCTTCTCCCAATCGCCATCCGGCGCGATGGATTCTTTGGGATAAGGTTGAAAATAAGGTCCGTCGAGCTTCTGCGTGAGTACCCATTCATGGCCATTCTCACTGATTTTCTCAGATTGAAACTGGCCCTTTCCAAAGAAAGAAGAAGCAAAACGCACGCCTTGAAGCACTGCATTGCCTTTCATAAATGTAAACCAGACCGGATTATTGGCGATCAGCGTGCTGTCCCGGCGGTCGCGGCGAATGCGCACAAGGCCGGAATTGGGGAACGTTTTGACATAATCGACCGGCACCGGTTTCTCCGCCGGAAGGTCAGCCCAAAGCGAGGGATCGGTAAGGAAGTAATCTACAAATCCGGTGGTTTTGAGGCTGGCGGTCTTCTCGATCAGTCTGCACATGGCCGCGTATTGCGCATTCCCGTCTTTGATCGCGAAGTACCGGTACGGGTAATAGTAATTTTCAAGTGTGCCTACAATGGCCTTATCCTGTCTTCCGGAAGCATCGGTCACGATCTCTCCGTTGGGGTGGACGTAATACATCGTCATGTCGAGGTTTTTGCGGACGGCGTCGAAAAGCTCGGGTTTTTTCAGGCCCTTGCCAATGGTAATAAGCAGGCGGTCGGTGAGGGAGGAGTAAATGAATGTACTTTTTTCATTGTACTGGCCGTCGCGGTCGATGTCGATATGCTCGGCCAGCCATTGCTCGGCCCGCGCCACATATTTGGGATTGGGCCACAGCTCGTTCAGTTTGGTCAATGCGGCTGATACAACCCAGCGGTGATTGGGTGTGTGAATGCCTCCTACGCTTAGCGCATCGCCCCCGCGCACGAGGAAGGTTTTCAGGTTCGCGAGCATCTTGCTTGCCCCCTCGGTACCCGATTTCTCAATCATCGTATAAGCCATCGCCAGCCGCTTTACCAGAAAGCCGGTATCGGGCGTCGAATGAAAGTTGGTCGAAAGCAGGTCGATGGTGCCATCGCTATGCTGGGTTTTGATCAGGTATAATGCGGCCTGGTCCATGGCCGCGAGCAAATCTTTCGATTGATAGAATTTGGAAGTCGGGGAGAACAAGCCGCTGGCCCCGTACTGGATCAATGCGGAGGTGCTGTGCGGGTTAAGCAGGTCGAAACCATCGCGCAAGCCGCCGAAGTCAGGGCTCTGGGGATCCTTCTCCTGATAAGTGAGCAAAGACTCGATGCTTTTGTCGGCTTGCTTCACCAGTGTCTGCAGCCATTCGGGCATCACGTCGGCTTGAATGCGGCGGATTGCCGGCAGCGCGGGTAACGCGCAGAATGCCAGTGTACTGTTTCTTACGAATTGTCTCCTGTCCATGAAAGTACGGTTAGGTATTTCCGCAGAAAAGAAGCAAAACACCTCGGGTTACTTGCGATTTTCGACAATGAGGAGGGATAATTAGCGGTCCGGTTGCGAAGTCAATGGCGCTTCGACTTCCTATTTTTGGTATATTTAATATTAAAATGAGATAAGCGTTGCAACGGTTACAAATGAGCGGTTGTCACTCTTTGATGACAAGGTATTTCTAGTATTTTTGTCGGATTTTTTTGAGAAACACATGGGATCCAACCCATTGAATGCCGATTATTGAATGAAAACAACTGTACTTCGCAATTTGAGTCTGGGTTATCTGCTGTTACCTAACCTGATTTTTTCCATCAGCTGGTTCAGGATGCCCATTTCGGTGTGTTTGGTGGTGGGGCTGGTGGCGATGTACGTTCTTAGCTACCGTCGGGAGAAAACCCTGAAGACCGATCTCGCGACGCGTCACATGGTCGAGGTTGCATTCATTTCGCTCGCGATCATCGCCTTTTCAGGAATCGGCGGTTTCTGCTTCCAGGCATTCGACTTCTGGGCGCATAATTCGAAATATTACACGCTTTATAACCAGTCGTGGCCGGTTACTTTCAAAGAGAATGGCCGCTACGCATGCCATTACTTCGGTTTCTTTCTCGTGCCTGCATTGATTTCGAAGGGGTTAGGGGAGCCTTCGGGCATTGCATTATACCTGTGGGCTTCAATAGGGCTTTTTATTGGTATTTGCTGGATCCTTATTTTCACCCAAAGGAGCTACCTGGCGCTCGTGTTCTTTCTTTCGCTGGGCGGGATCGGCCACGTTACCAAGGTGCTGTTCCTGCACGCGATTGGCCTTAATTACCACGTGCCACCATTTTTTACAGAGATATGGCCGGTACTGTATCAAACGCAATGGGCACCCAACCAGCTCATTCCGATCATCATTGTTTCCTGCATGCTATTTCATGATTATGTGTATGACAAAAAACCTGAAAAGAGCTTTCTGGCGGTCATTTCCATTTTCATCTGGGGAATTTTCCCTTCGATCGTCTTCGTGATCATCTTCGGGATTCTGATCGTTCTGCGTTATTATAAGCAGCCGGAATATTTTCTCAAACCCAGGCCGATGCTCGACCTTTTTCTCCCCGGCCTGCTGTTTATTCCTACGTTCTTTTTCTTTCTGCAGGGAAAAAGCTCGGTCATATCCGGTTTTATCTGGCAGTTCAACCCGCGGAATGAAATCGCGTTCCACTATTTTTTCGGCGTGGTGATCGACCTCGCCGTGCTTTACGGGATTGTGCTGATATTGAAACTTCACAGAGGCCAGTATGCCAATGTCATCCATGCCTTGTTCCTGCTTTTGATTGCGATATCGCTTTTCCGGATGGGCAAATGGAATGACTGGTTCCTGCGCGGAAGCACGCCCGTACTCACGCTATTGTCGCTTTTCATTCTTCACCGCTTTGCCGAATGGGTAAAAGAGTACCCCGGCTGGTATAAGATGCGCATCGCTTATCCGATCATTATTTTCCTCGTATTGGGGCTGGTTGTGCCGCTGTCGCACATCAAACGCGCATTGACGGAGAACGTAGTCACGCATTCACTGTTCCCTGATAAAGTGAAATTTACGCCGTACCCGTATAATCAGTACGAGGATTTCTACCAATTAGGAAAGGCGATCTATTCCCAGCAGGAAGCGAATCAATTCCTGGGGCAGAAAGGGTCGTTTTACGAGATGTATCTGGCGAGGTAGGGGGCCTGCGGCCTGACCGCCGACGACCGCCGACCACTGATTTGCCTAAAACGTAAACAACAATTCCTGACTACACTTGACTATCTCTGACGACTGAGAACGATCCATTCAGCGGTCGGCGGTCAGCCGTCAAGACCCACGCTTCGTACATACCCCGGCGCAACGCGGTTCCGCGATACCTGCTCGTATGCATACGCGATGCGGATCAGCTCCGGTTCCTGGTAAGCTTTTGCCAGAAATGAAATACCGACCGGCAGGCCGCTGAGCATTCCCATCGGTAAGGTAATGGACGGAAAACCCGACAATGCAGCTGGGCCATAGGAACCATAGCCGGTCCAGAAGTCGCCGTTGACGAGGTCGGTACACCAGGCGGCTCCGGTAGATGGGCCGCATAATGCGTCCAGGTTATGCTTGTCGAGCAAGTTGTTCAATGCATCGGCCACGCCATTGATCTTTTCAAGCGCGTCTTTATATTCTTTGGTATTCAAATCGCCTTTGGCCTGCGATAATTCGAAAAGTTCCTGGCCGAAATAGGGCATCGTCTTCGCCTTATGAGCCTTGTTGAACTCGATCAGTCCTTCGAGCGACCTGATTTTCGCGTTCGATCCTGACAAATACCGGTTAATGCCGTCTTTAAATTCATATTGCAGCACCAGCGATTCCGCGCCGGGCAGTTTCTGCACCTTCATGTATTCGACCTCCACGATTTCGGCTCCGGCTGCTTTAAGCTGCTCCAACGCCTTGCCGAGCAGCGCGTCGATGCCCTCGTGCATTTCCAGCATGGATTTCTCTACGCCAATACGCTTCCCTTTTAGCCCGTCCGGATCCAGGTACTTCGTGTAATCGGTAGGCAGAGGCTGCCGGGGTTGGTGCTGCGTGATATCCGCCGGGTCCTGGCCGGCCATAGCACCGAGTAACACGGCCGCGTCGGCGACAGTCCGCCCGAATGGGCCTGCCGTGTCCTGTGTTTGGGAAATAGGAATCACGCCGTTTCTGCTGACCAGACCAACGGTCGGTTTGATGCCTACTACGCCGTTCATGGATGCCGGACATGCGATTGAACCATTCGTTTCGGTGCCGACAGCTACGGCGCAAAGGTTGGCGGCAACCGCCACCGCTGAGCCTGAACTCGATCCGCACGGGGAACGGTCTAGTACATACGGATTCCGGGTCTGCCCGCCACGACTGCTCCAACCACTGGATGACCGCGTGGAGCGGAAGTTGGCCCATTCGCTCAGATTGGTCTTGCCCAGGATTACCGCACCGGCTTCCCTGAGCCGCGCCACCAGGAATGCGTCCTTTGAAGCCACGTTATCCAGCAATGCCAGCGAGCCGGCGGTGGTTTTCATCCGATCGGCGGTGTCGATATTGTCTTTCAGAAGGACGGGAATGCCATGCAACGGGCCACGGAGTTTTCCTGATTTACGCTCCTTATCCAGGGCGGCCGCAATCTGGAGCGCATCGGGGTTTACTTCGATAACCGATGCAAGTTTGGGGCCTGTTTTATCTACACGGGCAATTTCATCGAGGTAATGACGTGTGAGAGTTAAAGATGTCAGTCTGCCCGACCGCATTCGTTTCTGCATTTCGGCGACTGTCATTTCGGTATATTCGCTGGTGGTGGTCGCGTGTGCGCGGCGCGCAAAAGCCGGCATAAGAGTAAACAATCCGGCCGCTGAGCCAAGTTTCAGGAAGTTTCTTCTTTTCATAGGAGCGCATCGTCAGGTTTTTGTTTACCTGCAATATAGAAACTTCTGCTTTTACGGACGGGGAGGCTTGTCGCCGAGTTTTTTCCAGATCCACATGATCAGCAGGAATGGCGACATGATAATTGTCGTGAGCACGGTAGCTGTACCAAGGATTCCGGCAAAAATGATCCTGAAAAAAGCCGAGAAAAAATTATTCATGAATCGGAGGAGGTCTGCTGATGAGAAATGATTTTTACAATTGATGACATCTCGTGGAAAATGTTTCTATGTTTTGT
This sequence comes from Dyadobacter sp., assembly GCF_017744695.1. Lineage (GTDB taxonomy): Bacteria > Bacteroidota > Bacteroidia > Cytophagales > Spirosomataceae > Dyadobacter. The sequence goes on along the minus strand of NZ_JAGIAS010000001.1, from coordinate 1,324,157 downwards.
AGAACAGATGCTACCAACTGCTTTCTTTTGTGTCGTTAAATGACTATAAATCATTAAATTAAGTGCCAAAATAAACATATTTTATTGGACTGGCATAGTTATTTTTTGTAACTTTATTAATGAAAATTATAGTTAAATAATTGGAATCGCATGAACTTCTTATCGAAAGTAGTTGGGTATTCCGGGAAGTTATTTTTTGCAACTATTATGTTTTTCGCAATGATTATTTCGACTGTTGTTTCCCTGCCATTTATAGGTGCAGGAATGATTAAAGATGCCATTAATGCACATCATCATCACCAGGCTGAGGAGAGTAATCTGATAGACGAGTATAGCGAATACTGATATATAATTACCGGAAGCGGAAGGGGTACGGACGGGACGTCCGTACCCCTTCTGTCGTTGGAGGGGCTTGCCGTATTATGTCCGGGCGGCTGCCTGCGAATTGCGTGAAATGAAGTAGTTTTGCCGCGCTATTACCCATTTTTATTCCAATGAGCTTATTTTCAAAGTTTTTTCTACTCCTGTTTTTTGCCTGTCTGATCGCCTTCGTATCGCCGCTACGCGCACAGGAGCAACGTTATACATTCGAAAAGGGATTGATGGGGTCGCCCTTCAAGCTTGTTTTCTATGCGTCCAGTGATTCGGTAGCCAAAGTCGCGGCCGATCGTGCCTTCAAAAGGGTGGAAGAGCTGAATGAAATCATGAGCGACTACCGCGACGGCAGTGAGATCAACCGCCTCTCCGCGACTTCGGGAAGCGGAAAATGGGTGCCGGTGAGTAAGGATCTTTTTGATATTCTGGCGGTTTCGCAGGATATCAGCGCCAAAACCGGCGGCGTTTTCGACGCAACGCTCGGGCCTGTCGTACAGATGTGGCGGCACGCGACGCGTAAGGGCATATTCCCGCCCGAGGAAGAGATCCGCGACGCCCTGGCGCGTACGGGCTATTCCAAGTTGAAAATGGATAAGAAAACGCGCAGCATTATGCTCACGCAAAAAGGCATGCGGCTCGATATCGGGGGCCTGGGAAAAGGCTATGCGGCCGAGGAAGCGATTAAAGAACTCAAAAAATTAGGCATCACTTCGGCGATGATGGATGCGGGAGGGAAAATCGTCCTCACTAACCCTCCCCCCGGTACCAAAGGGTGGAATATCAATGTCTCGAATGGCAGTGATTCGTTGAAAGCCATGCAGCTTTCCAACGTCGCGCTCGCAACTTCCGGTCCGACATACCGCTATATGGAGTACAAGGGCGTGCGCTACTCGCATATCGTCGATCCGAAAACGGGTATCGGCCTGCTTTTCCATGTACGCACGACGGTCATCTCGCCCGACGGGACCGTGGCCGACGCGCTGGCAACCGCATTTAGCGTGGCGGGCATTGAAAAGAGTAAAAAGTACCTCAAACGTTTCAAGGGCAGTAAGGTGTGGCTTGTGGAAAAGCAGGGCGACCGCGTTGCAGAGTGGAACATGCTGGAATAAGGACGGGCGGATAATAGGACAAATCGGGTAAATATTGGTTTTAAATGTATATTTTAAATGTTTGTTTAAAATTTATATTTGAAACATTTGGCATTGTTATTTCAATTGCACAACTTTGATCCGTTGATTCAATAAGCAGCTGCAATCATTAACAAAAACCTAACACACCAGAATCGTGAAGTGCGTTACAGAAAAAAGTGAGGATAAGATAAGAGAGGCGGCAAAGCGGGTTTTTCTGAAAAAAGGTTTTGACGGCACTACCTCGCGTGACATCGCGAAGGAAGCCGATATGAATATTGCATTAACTAACTACTATTTCAGAAGCAAGGAGAAATTGTTTCTGGAAATATTCAAAGATGTGCTGGAAGAATACTTTCAGAACATGCTCACGATCCTGAACAAGGACATTGATATAAAGCAAAAGATTTCGGAGATCATCGACAATGATTTTGCGATGATGAAACAGGAGCCCGATCTGGTGATCTTCATCATGAACGAGATCCACAAATCACCGCAAAGGCTTTTTCCGGATATGTCGATTTTCAGGCAGGTGCGGGAAACCCATCTCAAAAAGCAGTTGGAAGAAGGAGCGGCTAACGGCACATTGCGGCCCATGCAGCTCGAAAACATTCTTCCGCTGATCAAATGCGGCGTAGAGTTCATTTTTATGGGCAAGGAAATCCATAAGGAGCTTTTTATGATGAGCGACGAGGATTTCGAAAAGTACGCCGAAGAACAAAAGGAGCACATTAAGGCAATGGTGTGCAACTATCTGGTGATCGGATAGCATTTTTTTTGCCGCTTCATTAAACAAACATTTAAAATAAACATTTGTTCTAGCCATGAAACACCTGTTCCATGTCACGGGGATGCTATGCCTGATGCTTTTCCAGCGAACGCAGGCGCAGCAATACGACCTCAACCAATTGCTGGACCTGGCCATGAAAAACGATTTCAGTGTACAGGCTGCACGGCTCGATGAGGCGAAAACGAATGCGAAAATCGACGAAGTGCGTTCGGCGTTGCTACCCAGCCTGAATGTGTCGGGGGATTACAAACGGTATTTCAAGATCCCCGGGCAGGTGGTACCGGCAAGCGCGTTCGGTGGGCCGGAAGGAGAGTTCAGTACGCTGGCATTCGGGTTGCCTTATAATCTTTCGACTACGGCACAAGTGACTCAGGCACTGTACAATCCGTCGGTGAAATATGCCTTGAAGGCGGCGAACCTGAACCGCGAGCTGACGTCGCTCAGCACGACCAAAACCAAGGAAGATGTGGCCTATCATGTGACGGATGCCTATTACAACCTGGTTACCGTTGTGCAGCAGATGGCTTTTCTGGATAGTAACCTCATCTCGCTCGACAGGCTTTACAAGGTTTCGGATTTGTTGTACCAGAACAAACTCGGGCAACGGGTGGACGTGGACAGGATACTCATTAACAAAACCGCCACGGAAACGCAGCAAGCCACGCTGAAAGATAATTATAATCAACTGGTTAACCTTTTGAAATACTACACCGGAATCCCCCAGAACGATTCAGTGCGTATACTTGTGAGCGTTCGTGATGTTGCATTGCCTGCGTACTCCGATTGGGACAAAACCAGGCGTACGGATGTGGCTTTGCTGCAAAAGCAAAAGGATATTAACGAGTTACAGGACAAGAATATACGTTCGGGCCTGATTCCTACGGTGAATGCTTACGGTGTGGCCAATATGGCTTTCTATGCGCAAGGCGGCGAGAATTCGACCTTTCAGGATGTGCCTGGTTACTGGGCGGGTTTGCAGCTCAACTGGAATGTGTTCGACGGAATGGCGCGGAAGGCCAAGCGCAGTCAGAACCAGATAGACCGGGAGAAGCTTGACGTGCAGCTGAAACAGGTACGCGAATCCATCCAGATGGAGGAAAACAATGCGCGGAACAAGTTTGGCGTGGAGCAGAAGAATATCAATGCCAAAAAGGGCCAGGTAGCATTGGCGGAGAAAGTTTATAAACAGATCCAGCTGCAATTCAAGGAAGGGACCGTGTCGCTTACCGATGTGATCCAGGCCGAAAACAGCCTTCTGGATGCCCAAAGTAACTATCTGACCTCGCTCGTGCAGCTCCTGAAAGCCGAACTGGAATGGAAAAAAGCAACGGGGCAGCTCGTTCAGAAATAAAAAGATACTTCATCAAAAATGCCTATTCATCAACAAACGGACACTTCATCGACGGCTGAAAACAATGATTGAATGATTGAATGATTGAATGAGTGAATGAGTGAATATTTTGCTCGGATTCCAGTCTGTACATTCACTTGATGATTGAATTGTCTATATAAATCATTCAAAAATTTGATCATTCACTCATTCACTCATTCAAAATTCAATCATTCAATCATTCGGTCATTCAATCATTCAATCATTGGGTCATTCAATCATTAACAAACATGAAACGTCTATTCATCTTCCTGGGAATTATTGCCGTGCTGGGGCTTACGGCGGCGAAGTTGCTGAGCAACAAGGAAAAAACGGAGCAGAAAGTATATATCCCTGATCCGGATCCGAAGGTGGGGGTGAAGGTGGCGGTCGCAGAACTGCGCGATCTGTCACAGGAGTCGGGTTTTCTGGGTTCATTCAACCCGAACCGGAAGGCGGAAATCCGCCCGCAGGCTAGTGGTGAGATCGTGAAACTGAACGTGGAAGTAGGCCAGCATGTGGCAGCCGGACAGCTCATCGCGAAGATCGACGACGAGCAGCTGCATTACCAGGTGGAAGCATTGCAGGTTACTTTGGAAGGATATCAGAATGATTTGAAGCGCTACGAAGCGTTGGTGAAAGGCGATGCAACCCCGGCAGTGAATGTTGAGCGCACGCAGCTGAGCATTCGCAGCACGCAGGCGCAGATCAAGCAATTGAACAAGCAAATTAAAAATACCAGTATTATAGCGCCATTCGGAGGCATTATTACCGCCAAAATGGTAGAAAAAGGCTCGGTCGTAAGTCAGGGAACACCGATCGCAGAGATTACCGACATTTCGTCGCTGAAACTGGTGGTGAATATCCCTGAGAAATCGGTGAATGAGTTCAAAACCGGTAAGGGTATTCCCGTACACACGGATGTGTACCCACACGCGAACTTCAACGGCCGCGTAACGATGGTAGCTGCCCAGGGCGACGAGGCGCATAACTATCCGGTGGAAATTACGGTGCAAAATTCATCCGTGAATCCGTTGAAAGCGGGTATGTATGGCTCCATTGCGAGCGATTCGAAAGTGAAAGGGGAGGCATTGGCGGTACCGCGCCAGGCGATCATGGGGTCGGCGAAACAGCCGCAACTGTATGTGGTTGAAAACGGCAAGGCCACATTGCGCGACGTGAGCGTGGGTGCGACGACGAACGAATACTATGAGATTACAAAAGGCCTCAAAGCCGGCGACCGCGTGGTGACCAGCGGGCAGATCAATCTGCAAAACGGGACATCGGTTATTGCGCAATAACACTTCATCAACAAGCTCATGAAATTCATTGAAACCATATTGAAGCGCCCTTCGATGATCATCGTGTTGTTCGCGATCCTGTTCATCGGCGGACTGGCTTCTTACAACCAGCTCAGCTATGTGCTGCTGCCGGAGTTTTCTGTTCCTACTATTACTATTACCACATTATATCCAGGCGCGGCGCCGACGGAGGTAGAGGCCGAGGTCAGCAAGAAGATTGAGGATGCGGTGTCCGGCCTGGATAATATTGAAGACGTGACTTCCAAATCCATGGAAAGCGCGTCGCTCGTGATCGTGCAGTTCAAAGCGGGTACCGATATTGACAAGGCATTGGAAGACGCTCAACGCGATGTGAACAACATGCTGAGCGACCTGCCCGACGATGCGGAAACGCCTTCGTTGTCTAAGATCTCGCCCAGCGACCAGCCTATTATGCAGCTCCTCGCTACTTCGAGCTTGCCTAATGAAGTTTTTTACCAACAGGTGGAAGACAAATACCTGCCGATGTTGCAGCAGATCGAAGGTGTGGCAGAGATTACCATGACCGGTGGCGACCAGCGTGAGATTAGGATTAATGTCAATAATGATAAACTGCGCTTCTACGGATTGTCGCTTTTGCAGGTAACGCAGGCCATTAACCAGGCTAACCTTGATTTTCCGACAGGTAAGGTCAAGAATACATCGGAGAATATGACGCTGCGTCTGGCAGGTAAGTTTGCTTCGCTTGACGATATTCGAAACCTCGTCATCACTTCGCCGGTGAACAACAGCCCCATCCGCGTCGGCGACGTGGCTGATATTACCGATGGCCTCACCGATGCTGAAAGTATCAGCCGGTACAACGGCGTGAATGGTATTGGTTTGTTTATCAAGAAACAATCCGATGCGAACGCGGTCGAGATCAGCAAGTCGGTGCAGGCGAAGCTCGCCTCCATTGAGAAGGCTAATGCCAAAGACAAAATCAAATTCGCGATCGCTTACGACAGTTCGATATTCACACTGGAATCTGTGGAGGCGGTAACGCACGATTTGGTGATTGCGGTGATCCTCGTGGCCGTGGTCATGCTGTTGTTCCTGCATAGTTTCCGGAATGCATTCATTGTGATGGTTTCGGTGCCGGCGTCGCTGATTGCCGCATTCCTTTTTATGTATGTGATGGGCTATTCGCTCAACCTGATGACGCTTCTCGCGCTCTCGCTCGTGATCGGTATCCTGGTCGACGACTCCATTGTAATCCTGGAAAACATCCAGCGACATTTGGAAATGGGTAAAAACCGCTGGGATGCGACGGTGGAAGGTGTGACTGAAATCGGTTTTGCGGCATTAGCCATTACGCTGGTGATCGTCGTCGTTTTTGTGCCGATTACGTTCGTTAATTCGGTGATTGCGGACCTTCTGAGGCAGTTTTCGCTGACAGTAGCATTTGCGACGATGGTTAGTTTGCTGGTCAGTTTCACATTAACTCCGTGGATGACGTCCAATATGGCGAAGATCGAACGTCTTAACCCTAAAAATCCGGCGCAGGCGTTTCTGATCTGGTTTGAAAAAGGGTTGACAGCGATAACAAAATGGTACCACGGCTCCCTGGAATGGGTGTTGGGCCACAAACTGGCTTTCTCGGGAATATTGGTGGCGATCGTGGTGATGACTGGCTGGGTAATGGGCCTGGGCATTATCGGTTCCGAATTCGTGGCGGAGGGTGACCAGGGTAAGTTCCTGCTCACGATGAAGCTCGATAAAAGTGCCTCGTTGCAACAGAATAACCTCACCGCGCGGAGCATTGAAGACTATTTGCGCAAAAAGCCGGAAGTGAAAACGATTTTCGCGAACGTCGGTGGGGCGAGTACCGGTCTGAACAGCTCGGGTCGCGGCGAAACCAACCGTACCGAATTGACAGTCGAACTCATTCCTGTTGCAGAGCGCAAGAATGCACAGCCCACGGAGGATTATATGCTGGCCGTGCGCAAGGAATTGGAGCAAAAATTCGCAGGAGTGGAATTCAATTCGGCCGCCATCGGGATGGTGAATTCAGGGACCGCGCCTATTGAAATATTCCTGAGCGGCGACGACCTCGACAAGATTCTCGCCTCCGCGAACGATCTCGCGAACCGTCTCAGGAAAACACCCGGCGCGAACGACGTGAACGTGTCGGTAGAAGCCGGTAACCCGGAAGTGCGCGTGGATATCGACCGTGAAAAGATGGCGAAACTCGGACTGGACATTCAAACCGTAGGCGCAACCATGCAGAATGCATTTGCAGGGAACGACGATTCCAAATTCAGGGATGGGGGAGAGGACTACGATATCCGCATTATGCTCGACGCATTCGACCGCAAAAATCCGGAAGATGTGAAGGCGATTACATTTTACAGTCCGGTTGCTAAGCAATCCGTGCAGTTGGCACAGTTTGCCGATGTAACCCTGAGTACTGGCCCGAGTATTGTAGAGCGCAAAAACCGTCGCTCATCCGTCACAGTCACCGCCAATACATTAGGGATTGGATCGGGAACTTTGGTGAGTAATATTCAGGCCGGTTTAAAGGAAAATCCGCTTCCGGACGACATCATACTTACCTGGGGTGGCGACGCGAAGAACCAGAGCGAAGGCTTCGGTTCACTGGGGCTTGCGATGCTGGCGGGGCTAATGCTCGTGTACTTTATCATGGTGTTGCTCTACGATAGCTTCGTGTACCCGTTCGTGGTGCTATTCTCGATACCGGTAGCGGTGATCGGTGCCCTGCTGGCGCTGGCATTATCATCGTCCAACATCGGGATATTCGCGATGCTCGGTATGCTGATGCTGATCGGTCTTGTGGTGAAGAATGCGATCCTGATCGTCGACTTTGCCAACCAGCAAAAGGCGGAGGGAGTACCGTTCCGGCAGGCGATTCTGATCGCCGGTGAAGAACGTCTCCGGCCGATCCTGATGACGACCATCGCGATGGTGATCGGGATGGTGCCGATTGCCACGGCAACCGGCGCCGGGGCCGAATGGAAGAACTCGCTGGCGTGGGTATTGATCGGCGGTTTGACGAGCTCGATGCTGCTCACCATTTACCTCGTGCCGATGGCCTATTATCTGGTAGACAGGCTGGGCGAAAAGTGGAATACGTGGAGAGCAAAGTCCGTCAACGTGCAGGAAAGCGTTGTAGTGGAAGAAATTTAGAGAAATTGAGTCTGGCAACATGAAAAAATTAATGTTTTGTCCGGTCACTTTAAATTTTTCCTGCAAACGCAAAGTCGGTCAGAGCTTGGCGGTTACAGGTCTGTGTACGGAAACAGGGCAAAACATTTTTTTTCTTTTTACCGGGAAAATACAAAATGAACGGGTATTTTAATGAACTAGTCCGCCCGGTATTGGGTTTATCTCTTAACCCGAAAAGTTGTCGAATGAAAATAAGAGTTAGCCAATGGCGAGAATTATTATTTAAAAGGCAATCGATGACGGGTCAACAAGCGAAAAAATCAATCAACCAGACTCACGATCTAAAAGTACTTAACATGGGAAATAATAGCTACAATACCAACTGACTTGCCTGATGTCTTTATCAGGCCGCAGCCTGATGCCGGTAGGCACCCCACTAAAACAAGCTGTTGATTCTGACACAAATTACTTATGGGTAAAATCTTAAATAATCGCATTGCCGAATTCAAAGACCCGGCGATTGCAAGAGCAAAAGGTGTATATCCTTTTTTCAGACCGATCGAGTCCGGACAGGACACAGAGGTTATTATTAACGGGAAGCCGGTCCTGATGTTCGGGTCCAACTCCTATCTGGGTCTGACCTCCCACCCCTACATCATCGAAGCGTCGCAAAAGGCTGCGCAGAAATATGGAACAGGCTGTGCCGGTTCGCGCTTCCTCAACGGAACGCTCGATATCCACGAGGAACTGGAACGCCGCCTGGCCAAATATGTAGGAAAAGAAGGTGCAGTGCTGTTCAGTACAGGTTACCAGGCCAATTTGGGTGCATTGTCATGCCTCACCGGCCGTAACGATTACCTGATCCTCGATGAAAGCGACCACGCCTCCATTATCGACGGAAGCCGCCTGTCGTTCTCGAAAGTGATCAAATACAAGCACAACGACATGGAGGACCTGCGTAAAAAGCTGGCCCTGCTGCCCGAAGAGGCTGTGAAACTGATTGCGACTGACGGTATTTTCAGTATGGAAGGCGACATTGTCAAACTTCCCGAACTGAATGCCATCGCGCAGGAATACGATGCGACTGTTTTGGTCGACGACGCGCATAGCCTTGGGGTAATCGGTGAAAAAGGAGCCGGAACCGCTTCCTATTTCGGCCTGACCGAAACGACCGACCTCATTATGGGAACATTCAGTAAGTCGTTGGCTTCCCTGGGTGGTTTCATCGCCGGTGACGCCGCAGTGATCGATTACCTGAAACACCGCGCACGCTCGCTCATGTTCAGCGCGAGCATGACGCCTGCATCCGTGGGAAGCACATTGGCTGCTTTGGATATTATCGAAACGGAGCCGCACCACATGGAGCGTCTCTGGGCCAATACAAGATACGCGAAAGAGTTGCTGCTCGTGAATGGTTTCGACCTGGGCGCAACCGAAAGCCCGATCCTGCCGCTGTATATCCGCGACAACGAGAAGACTTTCATTATGACACGCAGATTGCAGGACGAGGGGATTTTCGTGAACCCGGTGGTTTCACCAGGGGTACGCCCGGAACAGTCGCTGATCCGTTTCTCGCTGATGGCTACGCATACATTCGGCCAGATCGAGGAGGCAGTTGACAAAATGTCCCGCATTTACCGTGAGGTTTGTCCTGACGCAATTATCGAAAGACAAAGACTATGACCCGCATAGCCCCCGTAAGCACTCCGAAGGAATTAGGCAAGTTCATTGATTTTCCGCATGATCTGTATCAGCACGATCCGAATTATGTACCGGAACTGTTCATTGCACAAAAAGACATGCTCACACCGGGGAAGCACCCGTTTCACGAGCATTCGGAGGTGAAACTATTTCTCTCCTACGACGGAGATAAAGTGAACGGAAGGATAGCGGCGATTTATAATACGAACCACAATGCATTCACCAATCGGAAGGACGGTTTTTTCGGCTTTTTCGATACGGTAAATGACCAAAAGGTGGTGGACAGCCTCTTGAAGGAAGCCACTGCCTGGGTAAAGCAAAAGGGAGCTGATACGCTCGTAGGGCCGGTTAACTTATCAACCAATGAAACCTGCGGTCTGCTGATCGAAGGTTACGACCGGCCTCCGATGGCGATGATGCCTTACAATGCGCCTTATTATCTGCCATTGCTGGAAAAGGCCGGTTTGACGAAGAAAACTGATTTGCTGGCCTACGAAATCAATGTGGCGGATTCCAATGACAAGTCGGTGCGGATGATCGACGCGTTGGAGGAAAGGCTCAAACGAAGCGGTATCACGATCCGGCAGGTGAATCTGAAAGACTTCAAAAACGAAGTCGTGAAGATCCGGGAAGTTTACAACAAGGCCTGGGACAAGAACCTGGGTTTTGTACCAACTACCGAAGCGGAATTTGATTACCTGGCCAAGGACCTGAAAATGATTCTTGATCCGAGGTACTGTCTGGTTGCTGAAAAAGGGGATGAACTGGTAGGATTTATACTCGGTATTCCGGATATCAACCAGATTCTGATCAAAATCAAGCGCGGACGTTTGTTGCCGACCGGGATTTTCAAGTTACTGTTTGGCAAAAAGAACATTACGCGCATCCGCGTACTCACGCTCGGGGTGATCGACGGCTACCGCAAAATGGGTATCGAAGCCTGTTTGTACGGCCGCATTATCAAGAACACCTACGGCACCAAAGTGACGGGCGGAGAATGCTCATGGATGCTGGAAGAGAATTATCTGATGAACCACGCCATTGAGCAGATCAACGGGAAGCTGTACAAACGGTACAGATTGTTTGAGAAACCGATATGAAAGAAAAGCTATTCATAACAGGGGCCAGCGGATTTATAGGTTACCATCTGGTAGCGGCGGCACTCGAAGCAGGCATGGAAATCCATGCGGCAGTGAGGCCGAGCAGCGACCTGAGTTTCCTGAAAAAGCTCAATGCAGATCCGAAGGACCTCGTGTATATGAATGCTGATTTCAGTTCCAAAGATAAATTGACGAAGCTGCTGGAAGATGGAGGGTATACCTACATTATTCACGCGGCGGGAGTGACAAAAGCCAAAACCGCTGATGCCTACAATCTGGTCAATGCGGAATATTCGCTGAATCTGGCGCAGGCTGCGGTGTCTGCGGATATTCCGTTGAAGCGGTTTGTGTTTTTGAGCAGCCTCGCGGCATTAGGCCCCGCGGCTTACAATGCGGCCCAGCCGATCACAGAAGAAACCTTGCCTGTTCCGGTGACGGATTACGGAAGAAGCAAGCTTTTGGCTGAGCAATACCTGAAAACAGTAAATGGCCTGCCGCTGAGCATTATCCGCCCGACAGCAGTGTATGGCCCCGGCGAAAAGGACTTGTTCGTCCTTTTTAAAACACTCAGCAAAGGACTCGACGCCTACATCGGCAAAGGCCCGCAAAGGTTGAGTTTCGTGTATGTAACAGACCTCGTGACGGCTACCATGGCCGCATTGAGGGAAACGGAGAAGGAGATTACGGTTTACAATATCTCGGACGGACAGGCATATGACCGTTACGCATTGGCAGACCAGTTCAGGGCTATCAGCGGGAAAAACGTTTTCCGCACGCACCTGCCGCTGCTGCTCGTCGAAACGATTGCCAGGTTCCTGGATCTTGTTTATGCAAATTCATCAACAACACCGGTTTTAAACCAAGAAAAACTAAAAGAACTCACAGCCCCTAACTGGATCTGTAGCATAGATGCGGCCCGAAGTCGCCTGCATTACCAACCGCAATACAATCTGCACCGAGGCCTCGCAGAGACATTGACCTGGTATAAGGAGAACAAGTGGCTTTAACTATCGTACCCGCTTGATCATGCGCTGCCGCCGGTAAATCTGCCGGTGAGGTTGAAGCGTACATGATTTTAAAACAGGCAGGGCAGCCAAAACACGTGACGAACGTTCCAACATGAAAGCAATCAACAGGTCGATATGGCTATATATACTCATGGTGATCAGCATTTTGCAGATCGGCGCGGGTGTGGCCATAGCGCAGAATACCACTACGATAAAAGGTACCGTAACCGACGCAAAGACAGGCGAGACCCTGCCGTACGTGTCGATCCTGATCCCGGGAACAACCATGGGGACCGCTTCCGATGCCGATGGCCGGTACGCAATGACATTGCGTGAAGACCATTCGACGATCAAATTCACTTATGTAGGTTATATGGCCGTAGAAAAGCCGATCAAACCCGGCGTGAGCCAGACGATCGACGTGAAAATGGCTGTGGACGCTTCCATGCTGAAAGAGGTAACCGTTAAAACCAAAGCCCGCTACCGGAACAAGGACAATCCGGCGGTGCAGCTCATCCGCGAAGTAATCGCGCACAAGGATGAGAACAGGCCGTCGAGCAACAACTTTTTGGAATACGAACAGTACGAAAAGATATCGCTCGCATTGAGCAACCTGTCCGACGATTTCAAGGACAAACGCATTTTCCGGAATTACCAGTTTTTGTTCAAAAGCCAGGATTCCACGGCTATGGGTGGCAAGAACATGCTCCCGGCCTACATTCAGGAAAAGCTTTCGAAAATTTACTTCCGGAAAAATCCCTATAACAAGAAACAATACGTGCTGGCCAACCGCCGGGCGGAATTTGACTCGAAGTTTGTGGATAACGACGGGTTGAGTGCCTATTTCAACCGTTTGTATGAAGATATCAATATTTACGACAACGATATCTCCATTGCCACCAACCTGCTGCTGAGCCCGATCGCGAACTCCGCACCGACATTCTATAAATTCTTTATCCGCGACACCATCAAAACCGCCGATCCGCAGCTGATCGAGCTGGGCTTTGTGCCGCGGAACAAGACGGATATGCTTTTCGAAGGAAAACTATATGTGACCCTCGATGGCAAATATGGTGTGCAGAATGCTTACCTGACTGTCAACAAAGACATTAATCTCAACTTCATGCGCGACCTCGAAGCGCGCCTGGAATTTGAGAAGGGTGCCGACGGTCGCTATTTCATGAACAAATCGACGCTCGCGATGGAGTTTGCATTAGGCGAGAAGAACGGCGGTTTGTACGGTCAGCGGACTGTGAATTTTAAGGATTATACCATCAACCAGTCGCGCCCCGACAGCATTTACCGCGGGCCGGGAGAAGAAATCGTGTATGATCCGGAGGTCAAAACGACCGAATCGTTCTGGGCCAGCAAACGCCACATTCCGCTGGAACGCACCGAATTGGACATTTACAAGAATATCGATACGCTGCAAACCATCCCGTCGTTCAAGCGGACCATGGACATTGCTACACTGTTCCTTTCGGGTTATAAATCGTTTGGAGCGGTGGAGGTTGGTCCGGTAAATACCTTTTACAGCTTCAACCCGGTGGAAGGTTTCCGTCTCCGTTTCGGCGGACGTACCACAACCGACATGAGCAAGCGCGTGTATTTTGAGACGTACGCGGCTTACGGTTTCAAGGACCGGAAATGGAAGTACTTTTTGAGTGGTACCTATTCATTCAACAACAAATCGGTGTACCATTTTCCGCTGCATTACCTGCGTGCGAGCTTCCAGCGCGATACCAAGATCCCGGGCCAGGAGTTACAGTTTGTGCAGGAGGATAACTTCCTGCTCTCGTTCAAACGCGGGGATAACAACCGGTGGCTGTACAATGATATTTACAAATTGGAATACGTACGCGAGTTCGAGAGCCGGTTCTCCTATAAAATTGGGTTTACCCAATGGAAACAAACTCCCGCGGGCGTGCTCCGTTACGAGCGCCTGAACGAGGGGGGCGAGCTCGAAAATGCGTTTACTTTAAATAATACCGAGGCAAATGTGGAATTCCGTTACGCGCCGCATGAGCAGTATTACCAAGGCAAGTTGTATCGCACGCCGATCATCAACAAATACCCGATTTTTACATTGCGCTACAATGCGGGTTTGAAAGGGGTTTTTGAAGGTGAAAACAACTACCACAACGTGGCATTGAATATTCAGAAACGGTTTTATCTGTCGCAGTTCGGTTTCGCGGACATTACGGCGGAGGGTGGTTATATTTTTGGTAAACAAATACAATTCCCGCTGCTGACGATCCACCGCGCTAACCAGACTTACGCTTACCAGCTGAATTCGTACAACCTGATGAACTTCCTGGAATTCGCGAGCGACCATTATGCGAGCCTGGACGTGCAGTATTACCTGAACGGCTTTTTGTTCAACAAAATACCATTGCTGAAAAGGCTGAAACTGCGCGAAGTAGTGAGTTTTAAAGGCTTGATGGGGGGCTTGCGGGACGAGAACAACCCGGCGCTCAATCCTACGCTGTACCGCTTTGCAACCGACGACCAGGGCCGGCCTATTACCTACACTTTGGCACGCGAGCCTTATATCGAAGGCAGCGTGGGTATTGCCAACATTTTCAAGCTGTTGCGCGTAGACCTGGTAAAACGTTTCACATACCTCGACAATCCGAACGTATCGGAATGGGGTATCCGGGCGCGGTTCAGGCTTGATTTTTAAGGCATTGATTTTAAAAGAGACGTTAATATGAATTACGCAATCATAGCAGCAGGAGAGGGTTCACGTTTGGCGAAGGAAGGTTTTACGCTTCCCAAACCGATGGTGAGCCTGCACGGCGAAATGCTGATCGACCGGCTGATCGGAATTTTCATGCGGAACAATGCAGAGAAAATCATGGTCATCGTGAACGAAGAGTCGCCGCTGCTGGAAATGCATTTGATGGGTCTGGCCGAAAACCTGCCCGTTCAGATTGTAAAAAAGTCGACGCCGAGCTCGCTGCATAGTGTTTACGAGCTGTTCAAGAGCGACCCGGAGTTGAGTGAAGTTTGCCTGACGACGACCGATACCGTTTTCAGAGAAGAAGAATTCAGTGCATTCATCACGGAGTTTGAAGAAAACAAAACACTCGAAGGCCAAATGGCGGTAACTGCATTCATTGACGACGAAAGCCCTCTTTACGTGGCAGTTGACGACGACGACCGCATTGCTGCATTCACCGATGATAATAGTACCGATACCCCGTTTGTTTCAGGCGGGATTTATTGTCTCAGGAGGAAAGCGATCGAAACTGTGAATGTGGCCGTGGAGAATGGCGTGAGCCGGATGCGAAACTTCCAGCGGCAGCTCGTGGCGGATGGCTTGTATTTGAAAGCATACCCCTTCACCAAAATTGTAGATGTGGACCACGTGAGCGACATCCAGACGGCCGAGCTTTTCCTGAGTGGTGAAGTAGTTTATTGATACAAAGCATTGACACACACTGAACTGACACCAATTTATTTTAACAGACCGGGGCGTTTTGCCGGTCAACACCATAGATGAACGAATTAGAAATTCTGGGCGTGCACCGAAACAAAAAGTTCTCGCCCAACCATATCGGGAACGACGATGCGATTTTTTCCCAAACGGCCAAAGAGCTCGAAAAACTGGGATGCCGCATCACCATCTGTTGCGAAGATGAGTTCCTGGCGATGGAAACGGTGAATTACGGTAAAATTTTCACCATGGCGCGCCAGAAGCAAGTCGTGGCCAAATTGCAGGAATTGGAAAGAAACGGTACGCAGGTTTTGAACTCCGCATTCGGCATTGAAAACTGCTTCCGCACCAACCTGACGAATGCATTGAACAACGCCAATATCCCGGTGGCCGACAGCTACATCGTACCGACCGACTACCAGGGAGACGACGTTTTTGACCAGATCAAAGGAAAAGGTTACTGGATTAAAAGGGGCGATTTCCACGCGATCCATAAGGAAGATGTGTCGTTTGCCGCATCGCGTGAGGAAGCCAAGGAGATTTTGCGGGAGTACGCATTACGCGAGATCCCCGACGCGGTGATTTCCCAGCATTTGGTGGGTGACCTGGTGAAATTTTACGGGGTTAGGGGCACGGATTTCTTTTTCTGGTTCTACCCGTACGATGCCAACCACCACAAATACGCGGAGTATCAGCAGATCAACGGCAATTCGGTGTATTACCCGTTCAGTGCGGAAGGTTTGCAGAATACCGCCAATGAAGCGGCAGGGGTAGTGGGGATCGATATTTACGGGGGCGATGCCATTATCGGGAAGGACGGAGATTACCGCATCATCGACCTCAACGACTGGCCCAGTTTCGCACCGTGCCGTGACCAGGCCGCCGGAAAAATTGCCGGTCGGCTTTATGAAAGATTTTTGAACAACAATTAATGGAGACAACTACCACACCCCGCCCACTGGCAGAAGAACCCGAAAAAACCTCGGCATTCGAAAACTCGTTGAAGTCGAATGATACCGAGGAAAAGATCGATATCTGGTTTTACCGGCCGATCGGCTACCAAATCGCATTGTTTTGCGCCAAAGTAGGCCTGCGCCCGAACCCGGTGACGATCATCAGCATTTTCTTCGGCGTGGCGGCAGGGATATTGTTCTATCCGCAGCAACTGTGGATCAATGTGATCGGGATGCTGTCGCTGATGTTCGCCAATTCGCTCGACAGCGCCGACGGCCAGCTCGCACGCATGACGAACGACAAGAGCCGTTTCGGCCGCATTCTCGATGGCGTGGCGGGTGACTTCTGGTTCATCGCCATTCATATCGCGATCTGTTTGCGGAGCATGGAAGAGGGGTGGAGCGCGTGGATTTGGGTACCTGGTGTCGTAGCGGGTTTCTCGCACATGATCCAGTCGGCGATGGCGGATTACTACCGGAACGTGCATTTGTTTTTCATCAAAGGCACTAACGGCAGCGAGTTGGATAACAGCCGCGATCTGCAAAAGGAATATGATGAAATGAGTTGGTCGAGGCAGTTTGGTATGAAAATCGTCGCCCGCTTGTATTTGAATTATACCAAAGAGCAGGAATTTTTCTCGCCTAAACTGCAAAAATTGCTGGCTGTAGTGAAACAGAAATACCAGAATGGCCTGCCTGCGAAACTGATTACCGATTTCCGCGCGCAGAACAAGCCATTGATGAAGTATACGAATATCGTCCAGTTCAATACCCGGGTGATATTTCTGTTCCTCTGGCTGTTCCTCGACCAGTCGTGGGTCTATTTCTTTTTTGACATTTTCATTCTCAACCCGATCCTGATTTACATGATCGTGAAGCAGGAGCAGGTGAGCAACCATTTTTACAAGGAGATAACCTCCGGCAAATACAATGGGTAGCAAGTTGTACAAGGCCCTTTTCATGGCAATCGGCATTTTCTCGCTGGGCTATATGATCTATGGCACAGGGTTGCTCGTGATTTGGGAAAACATCAACCGGACGGGCATCTGGTTCCTGCCGGTGATCGGCAGCTGGCTGGTGATTTACATCCTGAATGCCCTCGCATTCCGTGCGATCATCCGCGAGCCCGAACTGCCCGAAACGAATATGTCGTTCTGGTCGGTACTGCGGCTGACGATCTCGGGTTATGCGATCAACTACATCACCCCATTCGTAGCGCTGGGCGGCGAACCTTACCGCATTATGGAGCTGAAACCGACGCTAGGCATTCAGAAAGCCACCTCCTCGGTCCTGCTATATAGCCTGATGCATATGTTTTCGCACGTGCTCTTCTGGCTGGCGTCCATTGTGCTGATCGTGGCGGTCGTGCCATTGAGCGATGTCATGCTTGCCGGTTGCGGGATATTGCTGGTAGTGGGGCTGGTGTTAGGATATTGGTTTATTAATGTATATAAAAAAGGGTTTACTGTAAGCACGTTCCGCCTGCTTGAAAAGGTGCCTTTTATCAAAAACAAAGCGCGGGAGTTCGCATTCAAGAACGCCGAAACGCTTTATGAAGTAGACGAGCAGATCCGCGTCCTGTACTCCGATCGCCGGAATGCATTTTATACTTCGTTGTTCTATGAATTTGCAGGGCGTGTAATCGGCTGTCTGGAAATCTATTTCACGGCTCACGCCATCGGAATGGAAATGACTTTGGCACAATCGCTGATCGTAAGCTCTGGCTCATCGCTTTTCGCGAACCTGATATTCTTCTTCCCGATGCAGCTGGGTACAAGAGAAGGCGGATTAGCATTAGCATTGAGAAGTGTGGGATTACCTGCGGCGCAGGGGATTTTTATAGGAGTGGTTTTAAGGATAAGGGAGATAGTCTGGATTATTATTGGATTAGCCCTCATTAATAGAAAAACAAAAAACAACCAGCTGGATAGCCCAGATCCAAAACTGGAACCAGTTCCAGTCAGATCTAACTGATTAGCTGAATCTGAATTAGAATCTGATTGTGATCTGATTCTGATTGTAATCTTATTCTGTGATCCCCGGGCTAAAGTCCGGGGCAAGGCGATTGGCTTCTGGATGTACTGCAGAGCTAAAAGAAACACAGAACTGCCTGTGAATTAGCAACAAGAAAAGATCCATTGCCGCCCTCTTCAGAGGACGGACAAGGAGCTAAAGGGAGCAGGTGAGCTATTGGAAGCAGGATAGTTTTTAGTTGAAAAATTAAAATAAAAATCTAATAGCCAGGGATTTCAATCCCTGGAAACTAAAATATGATTAAAGGAATTTTATTTGATTATGGCGGTACGATCGATACAAATGGCTTGCATTGGGCCAATGTTTTGTGGGATGCTTATCAAAATAATCATGTAAAGGTTGACAAAGAAGCATTTGCGAGTGCATACAAGTTTGGCGAGAGGGCATTGGCTATCCATCCGATCATCCAGCCGCATCATGTGTTTTATGATGTGCTGTTTCTCAAAGTGGAGCAGCAATTTGGCTATCTGAAAGAAAACGGATACGAGCTGGACAGCCAGGCCATCGAGGCCATCGCCCGCGAATGTGACCGCGTCGCACGCACTAGTGTTGAAAAGGCAGCGCCGGTACTTGAAAAACTGGCCGCCGAATACCCTCTCGTGATGGTCTCCAATTTTTATGGTAACCTGAATAGCGTATTAAAGGAATTTGGCATTGCGCATTATTTCCAGGCTGTCGTCGAATCGGCAGTGGTCGGCGTCCGGAAGCCCGACCCCGCGATATGGCAGCTGGGTGTGGAAGCGCAAGGCTTTCTTCCGCATGAATGCGTGGCGGTAGGCGATTCCTATTCCAAAGACATTCTGCCTGCAAAGGCAACCGGCGCGAAGGCGATCTGGCTGAATGTGGCGGGATTCGAAGAAGCCACTGAAACGCAGGCGTCGCTGGCCGATGCCGAAATTACAGATTTTGCCCAGGTGGCTGACACCATTCAAAACCTGGGTTCACAGCCAGGCATTTAAATGCCTGGTGAAAAATAAATTGAAATTACCATGTACGACATTTGTACCATCGGGCATATCACTTTGGATAAAGTAGTTACTGCCCAGTCTGTCAAGTATATGCCCGGGGGCACTTCGTTCTATTTCTCGAAGGCGCTCCGGCAGTTCGACGTCCGCTATATGCTCGTAACGGCTTTGGCTGAAAAGGAAAGCCATATCGTTGCCGGTCTGCGGGAGGAGAACATTCAAGTATTTTCCCAGAACAGTCCTTACACCGTTTATTTCGAAAACATTTACAGCGCCAACCAGGACCACCGCGAGCAGAATGTGTTGCATAAAGCAGCGCCGTTCACCGTTTCGCAAATGCCGGCCATCGAAGCAAAGTACTTTCATTTAGGGCCGTTGCTTTCGGACGATATTACCGTGGACCTGATCAAAATGCTGGCTGCAAAAGGCAAGGTTTCGCTGGATATCCAGGGCTACCTGCGCTACGTGAAAGACCAGAAGGTATTGTATAAAGATTGGGAAGATAAGAAAGAGGCCTTGCCTTACATCCACGTGCTTAAAGCCAACGAGTTCGAAATGGAGGTAGTGGCAGGTACGAGCGATGTCATTGAAGGTGCGAAATATCTCGCCAATCTGGGGGTGAAGGAAGTCATCATTACGCTGGGCAGCAAAGGCTCACTAATTTATAAGGACGACCATTTCTACCAAATCCCGGCCTACAAGCCAACCGACGTCGTGGATGCGACCGGTTGCGGCGATACGTACATGGCGGGTTACCTGGCGCAGCGCGTGAAAGGTGCGGGCGTACAGGAAGCCGGAGAGTTCGGGGCGGCGATGGCGACGCTGAAAATCCAGTCGTCGGGGCCGTTTTCGGGGGATGCCGAAATGGTGCAGGAAGTGTTACAGTACGGCGAATGCGACCGTGAGATGATCGCACAAGCCATTTTTTGAAAGTAGTTTTTGATTAAAGTCATGAAATACGTACTCAACATTCTGATGGCGCTCAGCCTGACGCTTGTTTCGTATGCAGGTGGATTAACCGATAAAAAAGCCGGTACAACGGCCACGGACCCGGATGAGTTTCCGGTTCCGAACAACGTTCCCGGATTGCTTTTTTACATTCAGCGAGATCCGAATACGAACACAATCTGTTACCAGCTTAACGTCGACAAACAGGGAAAAATCAGCGAAAAGAACCCCGTCAACACATTCTGGATTCGTTATCCGGAGGGCGGGATGCGCAAGGAGCTCAATTATTTGCAGCGAAAATTTGCCTACGGTATCAATTCGAAAGCGATCGGCAATTCCACCTTCGAACTTCGTTCGGTGGCTTATTCGAAGTTGCCGCTCTACCTCCGGAGAGATACCCGGAATGAATACCATGTTTATACCAGCATCGATAAAAAGGAATGCATCCTGAGCAGGGTATTCATCCGGATCGACGGCGGTACATTCTGGTCGCCCAATGTGCTTTACATCGAGCTTAAGGGCACCGAGATTGCCACCGGTAAAACCATTATTCAGCGAATAAAACCATCCTGACATGCCTAAAAACTATGTCTCCAATTCGACGGAATCTTCCAGGATGTTTAAAAGTAACTTCCTTGAAGCATTCTCCAAGGTACATTACTCGGTGCCTCTTTTCATTTTTGTACCGGTGATCCTCTATTTTTCCTGGAAGGCAGTAGGCCCCGGGGAGATGCCCTGGTACACTTTTGTAGGCATAGTATTCGGAGGTCTGTTCTTCTGGACTTTCACCGAATACTTTATGCACCGGTTCGTGTTTCATTTTACACCCCGCGGCAAGTTCATGGAGCGCATCCATTTCATTTTCCATGGTGTGCATCATGACTACCCCAATGACGCCAAAAGACTGGTAATGCCTCCTTCGGTGAGCATTCCGCTGGCGACCGGCTTCTACTTCCTGTTCACGCTTTTTTTGAGTGAATATTATGTAGCGGCCTTCTATTCGGGGTTCATGGCCGGGTATCTATTTTATGATATGAGCCATTATGCGTTGCATCATGCCAATTTCAAATCCGCGTTCTGGAAGAAATTAAAAAAGCATCACATGCAACATCACTATTCAGATGCAAGTAAAGGTTACGGTGTAAGTTCAGATATTTGGGACAGGGTTTTCGACTCCAACGAAAAGCGCGCCTCAAAGTCTAACTCAATCTAACTCTGTAACTTTAACTTATGAAGAACCTTGGAAGTGAGAATTTAGACCAGGTCTTCAGAGATGAAATCACGAAAGTTTCTGACTTCAGGTTCGGGACAACGGTGGTGAATGTCTTTGACGATATGGTAAGCAGGTCGGTACCCTATTACAACGAGATGCAGCGGATGCTCGCAGAGATCGCTGCCGACCACGTGAAGGAAGGAACATTTGTGTATGACCTAGGGTGTTCTACCGGCACTACACTGATCGGTCTGGACCAACTCATTCCCTCGGACATCCGGTTTATCGGGATAGACGAGTCGCAGGAAATGCTCGACAAATGCGATGTGAAGCTGAAAGAGGCAGGTTTTGTAAGACCCTACGACCTCGTCGCGGGCGATTTGCACCAGCAGCTTCCCATTTCCAATGGTTCTGTCGTGATACTTTGCCTTACGCTGCAATTTGTAAGGCCGTTGTACCGCGAAAGGCTTCTGAGAAACATTTACGAGGGGTTGAACCCCGGCGGTGTGTTGCTGCTGGTGGAGAAGGTGCTCGCGGAGAGCAGCGTGTTCAATCGTGATTTTATTAAATACTATTACGACTATAAGCGGCGCAACCATTACAGCGAGCTCGAAATATCCCAGAAACGGGAAGCGCTCGAAAATGTGCTGATCCCTTACAAGTTGTCTGAAAACATGCTTCTGCTGAAAGAGGCCGGTTTCGCCGACTGCGAAATTTTCTTCAAGTGGTACAATTTTTCAGGAATGATAGCCTATAAGAAATCATGATCGCGATCGGCAACTTCTTTTTCAAGTACAGAAATAACCTGTTTATCATCCTGTACCTGCTACTGTTTGTACCGTCGCCGCCGATCTTTTCACGCGAGCAATTCGGCCCGGGCTATTACCTGTACCCGGTGATCCTCGGATTACTGGTGACGTTTTCGGGAGAAATTATCCGGGGGATTACGATCGGCCTTGCGTACATTATCCGCGGGGGCCGTGATAAAAAGGTGTACGCCGAGACGCTGGTGACCGAAGGGATTTTCCGGCATTGCCGCAACCCGCTGTATGTGGGTAATATACTGATGTTGCTGGGCGTGGGCATTCTGGCCAACTCGCTGATCTACGTCGGAATCGTAATGCCGCTGTTTTTGTTTATCTATCAGGCGATTGTACTGGCCGAAGAGAACTTTCTGAGGAATAAGTTCGGTGCGCAGTTCGATGCGTATTGTAGTAGGGTCAACCGCTGGCTGATCAATCCGGCCGGCATTTCGGAGACCTTCAAAGATATGCGTTTCAATTACAAGCGCTGGCTTTTGAAAGAATACAATACGTTGCTGGTATGGCTGATGGGCATTGTGGCCCTGCTGATTTTCAAATACCCGGAAATCGTGCCGAAACCGGATAGCAGGATCACCCTTTTTGCGGCGATCGCGCTGATACTCGGTGCATTGTATGGTTATGTAAGGTATTTGAAGAAATCCGGAAAGATGACAGACAGCATGGCCTGAAATAAGGGGGATGGCGTTTTATAGTCAAACGCCATCCGAAAGTAACGTATTGGCACACTATTGGTTAAGCCTCCTGAACCACCCGAAGCATCACACATTTCATTAACCCCCTAATAAATTAAGCACCATGAATATTGTAATAGTAGGAGGAGGATTTGCCGGTGTAAACCTGGCGCTGGACCTTGCAAAGAGTGAGAAATTTGAGGTAACACTGGTGGACAAGAACAACTACAACTTCTTTCCGCCGCTGATATACCAGGTCGCTACGGCATTCCTGGAACCATCGAGTATCAGTTACCCGTTCCGAAAACTCTTTTCGGGAAAAGAAAACCTTCATTTCCGGTTAGGGGAGTTACAAAGGGTGGTGCCCGGAGAGAACAAGATCATCCTGCATAATGGCGAGCTCGCCTACGATATCCTGGTGTTTGCGACAGGCGCAGAAACGAATTTCTTCGGGATGGAGAACGTGAAGCGTAATGCGACGCCGATGAAAACGCTCGAAGACGCGATCAGTATGCGGAACAAGCTGCTGATGCAAATGGAGCAGGCTACGCTTAGCACCGACCCGGCGGAGATCAAGAAGCTGCTGACGGTCGTGATCGCGGGCGGCGGGCCTACGGGCGTGGAGATTTCCGGTATGTTTGCCGAAATGCGTAACGGCATTCTTCGAAAAGAATATCCTGAACTGGCCGGGAAAGGCAGCGAAATATACCTGGTCGACGGCAGCGAGGCGTTACTTTCGCCCATGAGCAAGGCATCGCAGGAGGATACTTACAGAGATCTGAGCAAACTCGGCGTGAAAATCCGCCTCAATACCCATGTCTCCGATTTTGTCGACGACAAAGTGTACTTCTCCGAAGGCGACAGTATCGACGCCAAAACGCTCATCTGGGCGGCCGGGGTTACTGGCAGGATTTTCGAAGGCATTCCCGCGGAAGCTTACGGGCGGGGGCGCAGGCTGCTCGTGGACGCATACAACAAAGTCAACAGTACCTATAATATCTACGCGATCGGCGACTGCTGCCTGCAAACAACCGACGAGGGTTTCCCGAACGGGCACCCGCAGGTAGCGCAGGTAGCGATCCAGCAAGGCAAGAACCTGGCGCGCAACTTCGAGCTAATCGCCGAGCATCAGCCGCTGCATGCATTTAAATACAATGACAAAGGCTCGATGGCCATTATCGGCCGTGCCAAAGCCGTGGTGGACCTGCCTTCGCCGAAAGTGCATTTCAAAGGCGTGATCGCGTGGCTGGCGTGGCTTTTCATACACCTCATATCGCTGATCAACCATCGTAATCGCATGAAAACGCTTTACAACTGGATGATCGCCTATTTCACCAAAGATCAGTCCCTGCGAATGATCATCAAGCCTTCGGTAACGCAGGAAAAGGTCGAATCGGTTTAATGGAACCGTAATTCAACGTTTATCGTTGGCAGTTTGACAAAAAACACTGAATTTTAATAACCGAAAGCCATCAGTGCATTCATTCAGTGTGCAAAAAACCAAATAATGGAACCGATCACAATTGATGTAACTCAAAACACACCATACGGTCTCCAGAAACTTGACTCATCCATTTCTTTCCGGAGCTTCATCAGCTTTCTGGAAAGTAATATCGATCAGGAAGAAACGGTCAAAAAGACATTTTTCTCGCTGGTTCTTGACAAACTGAAAGCCAATCCGGCGTTAGGCCGGGACATTCCGCTCTCGGAAGTCACCAACTACAAGGAGGAACTGAGTTTGATCTATGGCATGCTCATGCCGCCTATCGCCAACGAAAAGGAAGTTTTCTGGGCGTTGAGTGCTCCCGTCAGCCCTGTTGTTTTTTACGGCACGTCGGGTTTTTATAGCCTGCTTTTCCAGCAGGATGGCAATATGAGGTGCGACCTCATCGAAGACCGCGGGGTCAACCACAAGCAGAAAATGCAGATGCTCTATTCCTTCATCCTGGAAAAGCTCTACCATTTTCCGCCGCTGCACCACCCGGATATGATCATTACTTTGAAGGACGATGAGTCGGGCCTGCAAAAGTATTACCGGGTGCATATCGACAACCGTTTTTGCGAAGTATATGCGAAAGGCAGCCTTCCCGAGCTCGATCTCGATTCGCTGCGTACCGATTTACAGGAGAATTTTGATATAAATGTATTCAACACGCTGCTCCCGCACAGCCTCTTCCATTTTGAAGGCTTTTCGGTGATCACGCTGAACGACGTTACGGCCGAGCACGCCGTCGAAAATATCAAGAATACCATCCTTGACCGTGCCTCGTACGATCCCAAAACCTATTTCAATTACGTGGCCGGCGCACTGAAAATGCTGGTCCAAAATTCCAACATCGATTTCGGCTTGATGGCGGTTCTGCGCGTCAATAACAAACTCGTTTTCGACCGGGGCAATGTACTTTTCAGCAAGCTGATGAGCGCCGCCACGGAAAATGATATGGCAGAGCAGACGTACCTGGAAATGGCTACCCAGTATTTTGAGTCACCCAAAACGCTGCTATTGCGCAACCTGGGCGCGGAAGACCCTAAAAAGCAGGACTTCATCCGCATTCTTCAAAATGACGGGGTAGAGGCTTACGCGTTGACTCCCGTTTACCACGATAACAAGGTGGTAGGCGTGCTGGAAGTGTATTCCAAAGAGCAGAAATCGATCGATGAACGCCTGCTCGCGAAGCTGGACATCGCATTGCCGTGGATCGCGCAGATGATGACCAATTACATCGACGAGTTCAATTTGCAGATCGACAATGTGATCCGCGACAAGTTTACCTCGCTGCAACCCGCCGTGCAATGGCGTTTCCGCGAAACCGCCTGGCATTACATCCGCGATAAGGCGCTTAACCCGCAGAATGCGGAAATAGAAGGTATCCAGTTCCGGAACGTGTACCCGCTCTACGGCGCGATCGACATCCGGAATTCTACTCTTGAAAGAAATGCAGCCCTTCGGGAAGACCTCCGACTTCAATTCAACGTATTGATAGAAACCTTTACCGTTCTTAAACAAAAACTCGGGTTCGGGCTGGCCGACGAGATGATCTTCAAATGCCGGAAATGGATCGCGGAGATCACCGACGAAAGCACGGATAACGACGAAATGAAGATCCGGGATTTCCTGGAAAATGAAGCGCACCCTTTCTTGCAGCATTTCAAGGAGGAAAGCCTGAAAATGTTCGGCTCCGGCGCGATGGACCCCGGGGAGCTGGTATTGCGTAACCGCATCGACCAGTATTTCGAGATGATCGACGAGGACCACGGCTCGGCATTTGCCAACCGCCGTGAGCTGGAAGCGTCGATGCAGGCGATCAACTCGTCGGTCAACCTTTACCTCGATCTGTTCCGGAACGAAATCCAGGAGTCATACCCGTGCTACTTCGAGAAATTCCGCACGGACGGGATCGAATACGACATTTACATTGGCCAGTCCATTGAACCGGAAAAGCGTTTCAGCGAACTTTACCTGAAAAATATCCGCCTGTGGCAGCTGACGACGATGGCCGCGATTGCCCGGATCACGCATTCGCTGATACCGCAATTGGAAAAGCCGCTGGAAACGACGCAACTGATTTTCATCAACTCGGGTAGCATCGATATCAGCTTTCGGGACGACGAACGACGGTTCGACGTCGAAGGCGCCTACAATATCCGGTACCAGGTGATCAAGAAGCGGATCGACAAGGTGCATGTGAAAGGAACGGGCGAGCGGCTTACCCAGCCGGGCAAGATCGCGCTCGTGTATTTCAACAGCAAATCCGCCGAAGAATATGTGGGTTATATCCGGTATTTGCAGGAAAAAAATACTTTATTGGATGACCTGGAATTCTTCGATCTCGAAGACTTGCAGGGGGTTACAGGCCTCAAAGCGCTTCGCGTGGGCGTGAACCTGGAATCGGACTGGAATTAACGAAGCATTATAACTGAACGTTCTATGAATTATAACCATCGGCTCGACAAGGTTAAGCATCACGTCCACCATTTTTTCGGTACCAAGGCGCTGGCGCAGCTCAGTTACCATAACCTCGTTCACACCGAGTCGGTGGTGGCCAACGCCGTCAAAATCGCTAACCATTACCGGTTGGAGGATAAGGAGACTTTTATCGTCGTAACGGCCGCCTGGTTTCATGATACGGGTTACAGCACCGGCGAGGCGGCAGGCCATGAAAAGCGCGGAGCTGAAATGGCGGCCGAATTTTTGCGCTCGGAAGAGGTGGAGGAAGAGGTGATTGCAGAAGTGAAAGGATGCATTCTGGCGACAGTATGGCCGCAAAAGCCGACCAATTTTCTCCAACAGGTGGTTTGCGACGCCGATTTGTACCATTTGGGTACGCCGGAGTTCAGTGATTGGAACAAATTGGTGCGAAAAGAAGCCGAGCAGCGGCTGGGAAGGAAAATCGACAAGGCCGAATGGCGCAGAAGCACGATCAAACTCCTGGAAAATCACGAGTACCAGACCGATTACTGCCGCGACCTGCTGGACAAGCAAAAGAAAAAGAACCTCGAAAAATTGAAGCAGAAGCTGCTCGAAGATGTGCTGGAAGCTTCGCAGCAAGCGGTTGAAGAGAAAGACGATAGCCTGAAAGCGATGGAAACGTCTGCTGCGGATCCGCTGCCGGTGATCCGGCATAAAGAAGAAAAAACATTCATTCCCGAAATAGCCGAAGGCAAGAAAAAAAAGGACGAGCGGCCGGACAAGGGCATCGAAACCATGTTCCGGATCAGTTCCAACAACCACCAGCGCCTGAGCGATATGGCTGATAACAAGGCGCATATCATGATCACCACCACCTCGATTATCATTTCGGTGCTCCTGAGCGTGCTCGTGCGCAAGCTGGAAGACAATGCATACCTGATATTACCGACCATGATGCTGCTTACGGTGTGTATGGTCACGATGGTTTTCTCGATCCTTTCCACGCGCCCCACGATCCCGGCCGGAACATTCACCCAGCACGATATCGATGCCAAAAGTGTAAACCTGTTGTTTTTCGGGAATTTCTACCGGATGTCGTTCGACGAGTATTCCAAAGGGATGCAGACGATGATGAACGACCGGGATTTTCTGTATGGGAGCCTTACGAAAGATGTTTATTCACAGGGAGTTGTGCTCGGTAGGAAATACCGGCTGTTGCGGGTGGCCTATAATGTATTCATGTTTGGCATCGTCATCTCCGTGGTGGCCTTTGTGATCGCCTCCATTTTCTTCGAACACTGATCCGCAGTCTTATGGAAGCGTTCCGTTATTTCAACCGGGATATCAGCTGGCTTTCCTTCAACGAAAGAGTATTGATGGAAGCCGCGAACGAAGCCGTCCCGTTGATGGAACGGATCCGGTTTTTGTCGATCTATTCGTCCAACCTCGATGAGTTTTACCGGGTGCGGATGCCTTACCTGCAAAAGAACGCGATGCAGGATGCGGCCAATAATGCGTTCCTGGAAGCAGAGGCCACGGTGAACCGGCAGCAGGAAGAATTCGGCCGCATTCTCGGAAAGTCGGTGATTCCGGCACTGGCACGGCTGGGGTTTCATTTTTTGTATAAAGAACCCATTTCCGAACAGATTGCCGCATTTGCCCGCCACTATTTTTATACCCAGATAGCGGGTTTTTTGCAGCCCGTTTACCTGAACGACAAAACGTCCTTCTTCCCCGAAAATAACCAGATTTACATTGTCGTAGTGCTGCAACTTCCGGGCGACAAGGAGAAAATAGCGCTGGTGAATATTCCTGTACCCCAGCTCGACCGGTTTGTGAAAATCAAGCAGCCCGATGGGGAATACATTATTTTTCTGGAAGACCTGATCCGCTGTAATCTGTCGATCCTGTTCCCGGATGCGCTGGATATCAAAGCATTCAATGTCAAAGTCACCCGTGATGCGGAGCTGGATCTGCTTGATGAAGACGGCGAGGACGTAGCCGATCAGGTTGAAAAGCAGTTGAACAAACGCGACTTCGGTCTGGCGACGCGGTTGCTGTACGAGCCCGGTTTGTCGTTGCGGCATTTGCAATACATTGTGAATGTGTTTGACCTGAAAAAGGCATCGCTCGTGGAAGGCGGGCGGTATCATAACCTGAAAGATCTGTCGTCGCTACCTGTGGCTTCCCCGGCGATTTCCTACCCGGCCTGGCCCGCGGCACAACATCTGGAAGGGTTTGAAGAACCGGAAACACTATTCGAGGCATTGACCCGTCGTGATCTGATGGTGCACGCGCCTTACCAGACTTATGATACCATTCTCCGGTTTTTTAACGAAGCAGCGATTGATCGTTCGGTGCAGGAGATTTACACGACCATGTACCGCGTCGCGTACGATTCTAAAATTGCCCACGCATTGATTACCGCGGCCAAAAACGTGAAGAAGGTGACGGTACTCGTCGAGCTGAAAGCGCGGTTCGATGAAGCGAACAATATCCGTTGGGCAAAAAAGATGAAGTCGGCCGGGGTGAAGATCATCCACAGCGTCAATGCATTGAAAGTCCATGCGAAACTGGCATTGGTGAAGCGGAAGCACGAAACGCATTCCCACCTGGGGCTGCTCGCCACGGGTAACCTCAACGAGGGTACTGCCCGCTTCTATACCGACCATATCCTGCTCACTGCCCATCCGGCCATGTTGAAAGAGGCTGAGCAGCTGTTTGGTTTTTTAAGCAAAAAGAAAAAGCCGGAGAAGATCGACGTGATGCGCTTCGAGCATTTGCTGGTAGCCCAGTTTAATCTTCAAACCCGGTTCATCGAACTGATTGACAGGGAAATAGCGCATGCCCGAAATGGCTTGCCCGCAGGTATTACCATTAAACTCAATAACCTGGAAGAGGAAGTCCTGATCAACAAATTGTATGAGGCTTCGAATGCAGGCATTCCCGTAAACCTGATCGTGCGGAGCATTTGCAGGCTCGTGCCGGGCGTTCAGGGGCAGAGCGAGAACATCCGCATCAAACGGATTGTGGACCGCTACCTCGAACACGGACGTGTTTTTATTTTCCATAACAACGGCCGGCCGGAGGTATTCATGGGCTCGGCCGACTGGATGAACCGCAACATTTACCGCCGGATCGAAGTTTGCTTTCCGATTTACCACGAGGATTTGAAAAAGCAGCTTATCGATATCCTCGCCCTGCAATGGGACGATACCGTACAGGCCGTGTGGATCGATGAGAGACTGCATAATGCGCCCGTTACGACCCTTCCCGGGGGTGTGCGCTCGCAGGAGGCCATTTACCGGTACCTGGCAAGAGCTGTTGAGAATTTTAAAAAGACATTCTGATGAAAAAACAATACGGACCGGTACTGGCGGCTGTGGCATTGCTGGGCCTGCTCGCAGCCGGCTGCAATTCGACGCAAAAAGAGACGGAGATTTTCCGTGAATACGATCTGAATCAACCCGAGAAATTTAATCTGCCCGAAAGCCTTTTCGAAGTTTCGGGCATTGCATTCGATAAGGGGCAGAGCGACACGATTTACGCGATCCAGGATGAGGATGGCAAGTTATTCAGACTGGCCTGGGACGTGCCGAAGCAGCAGCATGCCAAATTCGGAAAAAAAGGGGATTATGAAGATGTTTCGATCATCAACGACCGCGCTTACGTCCTGAAAAGCAACGGCACCATTTACACATTTCCGATGGCCGAGGCAGTTTTCGAGGAGCCCGAGGGGGTATCAGAAGTGAAAGGTATCTTACCCAAAGGTGAATATGAAGGGATGTACGGCGACGAGGGGACGGGTGAGCTGTTTGTGATTTGCAAGAATTGCGCCGACGATAACTCCAAGAACAGCGTTTCCGGCTACATCCTGAAAACCGGACCTGATTCGGTGATAGCGGAGTCGGGCAAATTTGCGATCAATGTGGACGAGATCAAAGCGATTACCGGGAAGGTGGCGCGCGGTTTCAGACCGTCGGGTATTGCGCGGAACCCGATCACGAAGGAATGGTATATTATTTCGGCCGTAAACAAGCTGATGGTGGTGACCGATCGGCAGTGGCGGGTAAAGGACGCCCATCATCTGAACAGCAATATGTTTATCCAGCCGGAAGGCATTGCATTCGACAATGCGGGCAACCTTTATATTTCCAATGAGGGCGACGACCTTTTTAGCGGGAATGTGCTCAAATTCAGAAAATCGGGCCAATAGGGCCTTTGCTGACATCCTATGAATAGATATTTACTCCGTTTACTTACGTTAGGGACAGTTGTGGCAGGTGTATCGGCCTGTGCAACCTATAAAACCCGTTTTTCAAAGGAAGGTGCGCAATGGCAGTCGGCGTCGCCCGATCCTGCATTGGAACTGAAACATACCATGTACCTCGTGGGCGACGCGGGTAACGATGCAGCCGAAAACAGGGCCCCCGTTTTGGAATACCTCAAAACGAAACTCGGTACCGAGTCGAAAAACAGCTCCATATTGTTTCTGGGCGACAATATCTACGAGTCGGGCATGCCGCCATCGGAAGATTCGGCAGCGAGGAAAGTGGCCGAATTCCGCATTAACTCCCAGCTCGAAACCCTCGAAAATTTCAAAGGCCATCCTATTTTCCTGCCTGGTAACCATGATTGGCGCGGCTGGGGCGTGAAGGGTTTGAAACGGCAGGAAAAATACGTCCAGAAACACATCAACGAAGCCCGCGGAAAGAAAGACAAGGACGATTACGAGGATTATTTCCTGCCATTGAACGGGTGCTCTGGCCCGGAAGTGGTGGAGCTGAACGACAATGTAGTGATCATCGTCGCCGATTCGCAATGGTGGCTTACCGACTGGGACCGCGACCAGAAGATCAACGACGGTTGCGAGATCAGGAACCGCGAACAGTTCCGGTTTGTGTGGGAGAACGTGGTGCGTAAATACCGTAACAAGCACGTCGTGATTGCAATGCACCACCCGCCTTACACCTATGGCCCGCACGGAGGAAGGTTCACTATCAAGCAGCACATTTTTCCGCTCACCGAACTGAACCCGAAATTGTACATTCCGTTGCCGGTACTCGGTAGCCTCAGCGCATTGTTCCGTGCGACGATCGGTTCGCGGCAGGATGTGGCCAACAAGCATTATAAAGATCTGCGCACGGCGGTACTCGCAGGCGCGAAGAAGAACGGCAAGTTTATTTTTGCCAGCGGGCATGAGCATGCACTGGAATTTATCGAAAATGACGGACAGGAGTTTATCGTGAGCGGAAGCGGCTCTAAGGTCAGCCCGGTCAGTCTTGGGAAAGGCTCCCTGTTTTCTTCTTCCAAACTCGGATTTTCGACATTGAGCTTCTATGCGGGCGGCGAAACCTGGGCGAAGTTCTGGGAAGTGACGCCCGACGGCAAGGATGCCAAACTGGTTTTTCAGCACAAAGTGAAGGATAAACAGCAGATCGAAATACCGGATTCGACCATCGCATTTACGGAATACAACCAGCATGCCGATTCGACCACCAAATTCATTGTCAGTAATGAGGTAAAACCGATCGGAAAAATCCATAAAGCCATGCTTGGAGAGCATTACCGGCCCTTGTACCTGCAACAGTACCGTTTTCCGGTGCTTGACCTGGCTACTTACAAAGGCGGTGTGATACCCATCAAGCAAGGGGGCGGTAACCAGACCAACTCGCTGCGCCTCCGCGATGGAGATGGCAGGGAATATGCCATGCGCGGCCTTACCAAGGATGTGAGCCGGTTTCTGCCATTCCCGTTCAACCAGATGATCGCAGCGCAGTACCTGGTGGAAGATAACTTTCTGTCGACAAACCCGTTTGCACCGTTGAATATGCCGGCATTGGCGGGGGCGATCAATGTGTATCATACCAATCCCCGGATGTATTATGTACCGGCCCAACCCGGCCTGGGGACATTCAACAGCATTTTCGGGGGTACGATGAACCTCGTGGAGGAGCGTGCAGACGGCAAGAAATGGAAGAATGCGGATTTCTTCGGAAATCCCGACAAAATCGTGAGCACGCCGGAGCTGGTGGAAGCGTTGCTGGAAAACAGTAAAAACAAAGTCGATGAATCCTGGACGATCCGCACACGTTTGCTCGATTTCGTCGTCGGTGACTGGGACCGCCACGACGACCAGTGGGAATGGGCTTCGACCAAGCAAAAAGATGGAACCATTATTTACCGGCCCATTCCACGCGACCGCGACCAGGCGTTCTCCCGCTACGACGGCTTCCTGACCAACATTGCCCGGCAGACGCTGCCCTTCCTCCGGCAACTGCAAACCTACGGCCCCGAGATTCAGAGTATGAAGTGGACCACCTGGAGTGCCCGCCTTTTCGACCGGACCTTCCTGAATGAGCTAAGCTGGGAGCAATGGGAAGAGCAGGTGAAATACATTCAGAAGAACCTTACCGATGAGGCCATTGAGGCGTCTTTCAAAGACTGGCCGCCGAAGGCACGTGAAATGGTTTCCGCCAAAATGATCGAAGGCCTGAAAGCACGCCGGGCGCATTTGATGGAGATTGCGCGTACGCATTACGAGTTTGTGAGTAAGGAAGTGAATGTGATCGGTACCGAAGAGCAGGAACGCTTCCTGATCGAGCGGATGGATGACGCGCATACGCGTGTGACCGTGTACGAAACAGGAAAGGAAGGCCGGATCAAACATCAGAATTACCAGCGGGTCTTCGACAATGCTGTAACGCACGCTATCAATGTTTACGGAAATGGCGACAACGACGAGTTCATTGTAAAAGGGGATGTACGCAAAGGCGTGAAGCTGCGGCTTATCGGCGGACTGGGCAAGGACGTTTTCGCGGATAGCGCGCGCGTGAGCGGAGGCGGGAAGAAAACACTCGTTTACGACGATTTGAAAAATAATACCATTATTCCGGGCCCTGACACGAAGGACAAGCGCACCAGCCTGTACCGTTTCAATGTGTACGACCGCCGGAGCGCCGACAGCAACTACGATATCACTTTGCCGCTGCCATTGCTGGGTGCCAACCCCGACGACGGTTTTTTCCTGGGCGGAGCGGTGAATGTGACCAAATATGGTTTCAAGAAAGAACCTTATGCCTCGGTACAGAGCATTGGCGGAAGTTTTGCGGTGAGGACACAGGGTTTCAAGGTCAATTATACCGGTGATTTTATCAATGCATTCAAGAAATTCGACTTTTACCTCGATAGCTACTACCGCGGTCCGCGCTATGCATTCAACTATGCAGGATTAGGCAACGAGACAGAACGGCCGGTGGACGATGCCAATTTCTACCGCGTGCGCCAGAGCGCGTTTTATGTGTACCCGGCGCTCAAAAAGCGTTTCGGCGGACATAACGGCTTTATCACGCTGGGGCCGGTATTCGAAGTGAACGATATTCAGGCGACGGGTGGGCGGTATATCACCAGCAGTGAGAACGGCTTGCCGGATGATATTTTCAAAACCAAATATTACAGCGGTGCCAAGTTTACCTTCAATTTCAGCAGCGTCGATAATTTATTCTCCCCACACACCGGTATCCGTTTCAATGCCGCGTTGAACTGGACTGCCGATCTGAAAAGCGACAAAAACTTTACCGGTTTGCGTGCTCAATTTGCCTGGTATACCGCGCTCGACCAGAAGGAAAACCTTATTCTTGCCACTCAGGCCGGCACGGGCGTGAACTTCGGTAAAGGGTTTCAGTTTTTCCAAATGCCTAATATCGGCGGTAAGCTGGGCTTGCGAGGGTATCGTACCGAGCGGTTTTATGGAAAAAGCTCGTTCTGGCACGATACCGACCTGCGTTTGCGTCTTGGCAGCAGCTATAATCCCACATTACCGCTCACGTACGGCATTTTCGGCGGTTTCGATTACGGACGCGTATGGCTGGAAGGCGAATCGTCGGAGAAGTGGCATTACAATTATGGCGGCGGTATCTGGCTCTCGCCAGTCGACGCATTGACTATTGCCGTAGGCGCATTCATTCCGAAAGAGAAAAATGAGGAGAAGCCGCGGATCGCGGTGCAGCTAGGGTTCTGGTTTTGAAATGACGGCCGTCAGTTGTCGGCGGTCGTGGTCGTCAGACCACTATTCCAGCGAATCCCGCAAGGCTTTGGCGCGTTCTTCGAACTGCCTCATGAGGGGCAGGCGATCGGACGCCCATTTTTTCAACTCGGTGTCCTTACCCGAGATCCCTTCGATCTCCATCATATGTACGGCGCGTTCCTGTAATGCTACCATCTGGTTGAGATACAGGGTGTCTAGGCTCATGCCGGTTTGCATGGAAAGGCTATCCAGCTGCTGCTGGCGCTCGTCGGAAAGCGTCGTGGGAAGCTGCACTTTCCGGGCTGCGGCAAGCGTCTGTAATTCCTTTCCGGCCTGGGTGTGGCTGGCCGTCATTTCCTCACCATATTCCTGAATGCTGTGCCGCGTCGTGCGTGACGCAGCTACCTGTCCGGCATTGACCTGGAACAAAGCGTCGTCGGCTGCTCCCAGGATGAACTGCTTATCGAGCTCGCTGATGAGCGACGGATCGGTTTCGTCGTTGTTTTCGCAGCCGGTAAGGGCGAAGAAGAGGATCGTGAATATGAGAAATAAGTATCCGCTCATAAACTTCCTGGTTGTTTTGCAACCAGAGGATAATTATTATGCCAGCGGGATATAACGTTGTAATACTAAATCTATACGGTACCTATTCCCGTGAGGGCTGGAATGAATGCGTACAGAGAAGCAGGAGGAGGGCGTCGGAAAAGAAATTCAAAGCGATTGTCGATAATCCCTCGGACGCGATCGTCCTTTGCGACGATCATGGCTGCTGTGCGGACATTAATGAGGCCACGCGCCGGATACCCGGCTACGAAATCAATGATCTCAGGGTTGTTCGCATCGAGAATCGCTCCCGATACCCGAAGAAATGGACTTCAATGCGGTATGGAAGAACTTCCTCAATGGTGAAATTCTCAACGGTTTGATGAACATCAGGAAGAAGGATGGTACGTTGATAACCGGCAGTTTCAATGGAAAATCCAATATGCAGGGTAATTACAAGTTTGTAAGCGAAAGCCGCCTGCCTATTCTGGGCATTGAGCCCGACTATCTGGTAGGAAAAATGCATTCGAGTGGATCCACCCGAACGACCGGGAAGTTGTACTGGCACTGTTTTTAAAAATCAGGGAACACCGGCAGATCAGGACAGATCCGATCCTCGGCCGACGAGGTGTCCGGCAGATTGTACGCAAAGCAGATAAAGTTCAGAACGATGACGAATGACGCGCTAAAAATCCTTTTGGTAGATGACGACAAGATCATGCTATTCCTTCATGATACTTTTCTCAAAAGGAGCGGGATATTGTGCGATACCGTGCTTTGTTACAATGGACAGGAGGCACTGGATTACCTGGATAGCAACCAAGCGATGGAAACGACATTTCTGGTATTGCTGGACATCAATATGCCGGTCATGAACGGCTGGGAATTTCTGGGAGCGATCGGCGATAAACCCTATTTGTCCAAAGTGCTGATCGTCATGGTGAGTTCGGCGACAGAAGAAAGCGAAAAGTCCCGGGCGATGACATTCGGGCAGGTAATTGATTACCAGCAGAAACCGCTTACCATTGAAACCTGCCGCCGGATCATTGGCTCTGAAAAACTGCGGAGATTTTTCGATAATGTAATACAGGAATAACTGCACGCATTCCTCGGCTCGGCCCTGAGCCGCCCATTATTATCCTCCCGGCTTCGGCTTTTCTTTCCTCTTTTTGGGTATCGCTGTAAAATAATATTTATTAAGTTTATAGTGATATAAACCTATCTTTGAACCCCGCTTGTGCGGTCCAACCTATGCGGTTCAACCTATGCGGTCCAACCTGTGCGGTCCAACCTATGCGGTCCAACAAAGAAAAACGTCCGATAATGCATGACTAGTGGTGGAAATTTGTCTCAATCCAGGGATACCCGGCTTTGGAAAGAATTGGTGAAAGGTAATGACCAGGCTTTGGGACAGCTAATGCATTTCCATTTCAAAGCCTTGCTCAACTATGGCTTCAAATTTGTAAAAGACGAAGCCTTTGTGAAGGATTGCATTCAGGAAGTATTTATCGATCTCTGGCACAGCCGCGAAAGAGTGGTAGAGCCGGGGCACGTGAAGGCCTACCTGCTGGTATCCGTTCGCCGCAAGATCGCCCGTAACCGCCGGTCCATGCGCATGGCTGACGATTCGCTCACTCCGCTCAGTGAGGAGTATGCTTTTTCCATTGAATTTTCTCCTGAATGGTGGATGATCAAGGACGAGACCGTAGCCCGTAAAACGCAGGTGGTTTCGGAAATGCTCGATGCTTTGCCGGTACGGCAGCGCGAGGTGATCTACCTCAAATATTATCAGGAGCTGAGCCGCGAGGAGATTTCGGCCATGCTCAACATTACCCCGCAAACGGTATCCAACCTGCTCCAAATGGCTTATGGCCAGCTTCGCAAACGTTTCAGTCCTTCGGCTATCAGCGCGCTGCTCGTGTTGTTATTTTCTTGATTTTGAATCGTTTGTAATTATTTCAATAAAAATATTTCAAAAAAATCTATAAATCATGGTATCTGACGGGTGCCATTTGCATCTCTTTATCAGAAGCGTTCCCCAATCATGAATTATCGACATTATACGGCCACCGATTTCGCGACGGATCCGTTTTTCAGGTCCTGGATATTGGAACAGGATTCATCGGCGGCGGCTTTTTGGGAAAATTGGATGAAGGAAAACCCGGATCGCCGGGAGGAGCTGGACGAGGCGCGTGCATTGTTGTATGTACTCGCTGAAAAAGAGCTGTACGTAGGGGTGGAAGAGCTGGACGGGCGGGTGACGGACCTGCTGGCGCGCATAGACGGGCATCCACAACGCACGGAAGCGCCTGTGAGGCCTGCGTTTTACCGGTATTGGAGCATCGCAGCCTCGGTATGTCTCCTGGTCGGGTTCGGTTGGTTAGCGTACCGGTTCATGGAAACAAAGCCGGACGGCCCGCGCAGGACGGCCATCGTGCATGAAAATGGGGAAGGCCATATTGTGCGCTTCAATCACACGGCGAAGCCTGTTACGATCCTCCTGGAAGACAGTAGTGTCGTGACGCTGGAACCGCAAAGTGAGCTAACGTTCCCAAAACAATTCGCTCCGGAAAGGCGCGAAGTACATTTGAAAGGGGAAGCGTTTTTCCAGATCAGCCACAATCCTGAACGGCCTTTTCTGGTGAAAACAAAGGAATTGGTAACCCGGGTACTCGGGACGAGTTTTACGGTAAGGTCGTTTGACAAGGATCGGAATGCATCGGTGTCTGTCAAAACGGGTCGGGTGTCGGTTTATTCGAAGAAGGACGAACCTGTTGCCGGGACACCTGAAAAGGTGATGGGTGTAGTGCTGAAACCTAATCAGCGGGTGCTGTTCGATAAGCAGGAATCCCGGTTGGTGAAGGTGATCGTGGATGTGCCCGTGAGGGTAAGCGAAATACCGGCTGCGTCACTGGTGTTTGATGAAGCGCCGGTTAGAAATGTGTTTAAAACGCTCGAAAAGGAATACGGCATCGAGCTGTTTTTCAATGAAGAGCAGTTGTCGGATTGCCAGCTGACAGCGAACCTTTCGGGACTACCCATGTATGAGCAGCTGGATTTGATATGCCGGATCATCCATGCGAAATACGAGGTAGTGGACGGACAGGTGATTATACATGGCGAGGGCTGCAAAGCCGATTGAAATAAAATTCCGACCGATTAAATGCCCTTCGCGCAACGCGGACGGGATGGGAAAATATTGCCTTGCTTTTTTCAATACTGAAACAAATTGAAACTGAATATGCCCGGAAATCTACATTTCAAAACCATTGTGTGGGATATCATGAAACTATCCTTGTTACAGTTATGCATAATCGTCGCATTTTCGGGTGTGACGTTTGGTCACCACCGTGTAGTTGCGCAGGACTTGCTCGAAAGGAGGATTACGCTCAGAATGGAAGACAAAAGCCTTAAAACCGTGCTGTTGTCCATCGAGCGGAATTCGGAGGTGAAGTTCATTTACAACCCGGCCGAGATTCGGTCGTCGACGCGGGTTTCGTTTCAGGCGTCGAATGAGCCGTTGGCGGAGGCGTTGGTACGGTTGCTGAGGCCGCTTTCCATTCGTTATGAGGTGGCCGGAAAGCAGGTAATGCTTTTCAGGGCCGAAAAGAGCTCGTCGGTGCCGGTGCCCGAAGCCGGCCGGGAAGCGAATGACCACGAAGTACTGGCTTCGATCAGAGGAAAAGTAACCGACGAGAAAGGGGATGGCCTGCCGGGAGTGAGCGTGGTAGTGAAAGGAACTTCCCGTGGCACCACCACCAATTCGGCGGGCCAGTACGAGCTGGAATTGGGACAAGGGGAAAATACGCTGATATTCTCGTTCGTGGGGTATTTGTCGCAGGAAATCCAGGCGGGCACGCGCTCGGAACTGAATGTGGCCATGAAAGTGGATACCAAGGCGTTGGAGGAAGTGGTGGTGGTAGGTTACGGAGAAATGAAGCGGGCCGATCTTACAACCGCCCAGACTTCCGTTTCTTCCAAAGACATTGCGCGCACGACCAACACCACATTGGAGCAGGCGATCCAGGGACGCGCGGCCGGAGTGTACATCACGCAGAACTCCGGCCAGCCGGGCGGGGGCATTTCGGTGAATATCCGGGGGATCAACTCCATTAGCGGCAGCAATGAGCCGCTGTATGTGGTGGATGGCGTGCAAATCCAGGGACAATCGGTGTCATTCGGGGCGCAGAGTTCTTCCAATCCTCTGGCTGGCCTGAACCCGGCCGATATCGAATCGGTGGAAGTGTTGCAAGGCCCGTCCGCTACGGCCATTTACGGTTCCCGCGCGACGAACGGGGTTTTGCTGATCACGACAAAAAGGGG
Organism: Dyadobacter sp.; assembly: GCF_017744695.1. GTDB lineage: Bacteria > Bacteroidota > Bacteroidia > Cytophagales > Spirosomataceae > Dyadobacter. The sequence goes on along the minus strand of NZ_JAGIAS010000001.1, from coordinate 1,284,394 downwards.
CAAGTCGGGCGATACCAAAATTGCATATGGTTATCAATTCAGTCTTCAAACTCCTCCCAAGCCGTTGAAGGTGATGGACTTGCGGCAATATGCGCAAATGGTGGGCGAATACCATCAGCTGGCAGGGGGCGAAACACCGGAGGAATTCCTCGACCCTTCACTGCTCGGAAAGGGCACCGACTGGCAAAAGGAGCTTTTCAAAAATGCGCCTATGCACAAGCACCAGCTGAGCCTCAGCGGCGGTAACGACCGTACGACCTATTATTTGTCTGGCGAATATCTGAAACAGGATGGGGTTGCATTGGGATCAGGGTTTAACCGGTATGCATTCCGGCTCAACCTTGATAACAAACCGCGCGAATGGGCGAGCATCGGGGCAAACCTCAGCTTCACCCAAACCAACGATAACCTGACGACGAGCCAGGAAAACATCATTTCGAATGCGTTGCAGCTTACGCCGCAGGTACCGGTCCGAAACATCGACGGTAGCTGGGGCGGTGGCGATGAAAATAACGGGGCGAATATTTTCGCACCCGTCAATCCGATTGCGATCGCCAACCTGACGACCAACAAGCTGGTCAGGAGACAGTTTCTGGGCGGGCTTAATATCGGTGTGCGGATTGCCAAAGGGTTACAATTCAGGAGCTCATTCAATACTAACCTGGGTTTTTCAAATTCATCCTACTACATCCCGACCTACAAAATCGGTTGGGCACAGAATGTGACGGCCTCCTACACCAACGGTTCAGGCGTGAACACCTACTGGAACTGGAACCAGCTTTTGGAATACAACAGGCAGTTTGGCAGGCACAGTGTGAATGTCATGCTCAGCCACGAAGCACAAGAGTCGACGTGGAAGAACCTCGGGGGAGGCCGGACTGGCTTCCTCACCAACGATATTCTCGATCTGGCGGCGGGTGATGCGCTTACGGCCAGCAATTCAGGCGGATCGGGCGAATGGGCGATGGAGTCGTACCTCGGAAGGCTGAACTACAATTTTGCGGATCGTTACATTATTATGGGTACTGTCCGGCGCGATGGTTCGGCCAATTTTGGTGCCGACAACAAATGGGGCTTCTTCCCGTCGGTATCGGCAGCGTGGCGCGTTTCGCAGGAGCCGTTTTTCCATGTACCGGCTATCAGCGAGCTGAAATTGCGCTTCGAAACGGGAATCACGGGTAACCAGGGCAGCGGTGGCATTTACTCACCTATGGGCACGGGTACAACACCCACCACAACGGGATTTTTGCCCACTAAGTATGCCAACGACGGCCTGAAATGGGAAGAAACGAAAACCAATAACTTCGGAATTAACCTCGGGCTTTTTCAAAACCGCATTCAGTTTGAATTCGATTATTATATCAAAAATACAGACAATCTGCTGATGGAAAAGCCGTTGCCGTGGTACATGGGAACTAACGGCACGGGCGCGGTAGGATCACCGACTGTCAATATCGGTGCATTGCAGAACAAAGGTTGGGGATTTACGATCAACACCGTCAATGTCAACCGGGGCGGGTTTAAATGGGAATCCAACCTGAATATATCAGGCTTCAAAACGAAGATCAAATCATTCTATTCGGACGCGGCTTTTGTGGACCGGACATCGTGGTGGCTGGCCGACTGGACGCAACGCTCGGAGGTGGGCAAGGCGCCGTGGCTGTTCCGCGGATATATCGAGGAAGGTTTGTTCCAGTCGGTGAAGGAAATCGAAGAGAGTGCATTGCCTGTCGACAACAACGGGGTGAAGCTGCCCATCAATGAAAACAATATCTGGGTAGGGGACGTCAAGTTCAAGGATGTGAATGGCGACGGCATTATCAACGAGAATGACCAAACAGTAATCGGTAACCCGTGGCCGAAGCTGTTTGCAGGTTTTACCAATACATTTTCCTGTAAAGGTTTCGATCTGAGCATTTTGCTGACGAGCACCTACGGCAATGATGTGTACAATTTCCTGGGAAAACTGAATACGAATGCGAGCAATATCAACCTGAGCCGGAATTTGCTCGTGCATGCGATGGATTACGCCAAACCCGTGAAAAACGACGACGGTACTGTTACCCTGTCGAATCCGGGAACGGATGTGGCCCGTATTTCGAACGGCCCGAACGGTAACTTCGCACGCCATACCGACAAATGGGTAGAGGACGGCTCGTTTATCCGCCTCAAAAACATTTCCCTGACCTACAATTTACCTGTATCGCTGGTATCGCGCCAGAAAATCATCCGTGGTGCGAGGGTGTCGGTCGGTGCCCAGAACGTCGCCACGTTCACCGGCTACTCGGGCTTCGACCCGGAAGTGGGCGCATATGTTTCGAGGGATGCCAGTGCCGCTAACCAGGCCGTCGGACTGGATTACGGACGTTACCCGCTGACACCCGTTTACACATTCAGTTTAGGATTGGACTTCTAAAACAGCCGAAAAATGAAATACTTAAAAAGCATTTACACGAAGCTGATCGCCATCATACCGCTTGCATTGCTCGGAGCCTGCTCGGAGGATTTTCTGGAATGTCCGCCCAAAGACTCCATTGTAGATGCCGGTTTTTACCAAACCGACGACCAGGTATTGGCAAGCACTGCATTGCTGTACAGTAAAGTATGGTTCGATTACAATGACAAAGCGTCGTACAACCTCGGCGATTTCCGAGCGGGCACCGCTTTTTCGGCCTGGAACGACAGGGGGAATGTCCTTTTCAACACCACAGGGAACACACCGGAGAATGGCTCGGCATGGCGGTCGTTTTTTATCGTGGTAGGGCAGTCGAACCTGGCTATCCAGAACATTCAGAAATATGCGGGGGCGTCGGTGTCCGCGGCCGTGAAAAAGCACGCCATTGCCGAGGCGCGATTCATGCGGGCATTGGCCTACCGTTTCCTGGTCATGAACTGGGGCGCCGTACCGGTGATCGAGAATAACCTTACGCTGCTTTCGGACACGACCGTACAGCGCAATACCCCTAAGAGTGTCTGGAAATTCATTACCGGTGAAATGCGCCAGATTGCGGAAGATCTGCCGGAAAAGCCGGTGCGCGTCGGAAGGCTTACCAGATGGTCGGCGGAAGGGATGCTGGCCCGTTTTTATCTCACGCGGGCGGGCGTGGAAGCGAATGCGTCGGGCCAGCGGAACCAGGTATTTCTGGACAGCGCGAAGTATTATGCCGACCGCGTGATATCCCTCAGTGGCGCGTCGTTGCTGCCGAAGTATGAAAACCTGTTCCGGTATCCTTACGATAACAACGCGGAATCGCTGTTCTCGCTGCAATGGGTGTATTCGCCAGGCGCGTGGGGTACGCAAAATTCTACGCCGGCTTATCTGGCTTATGGTCCCGATATTGCCAATGGCGACGGCTGGGGCGGTGATAAAGGGGCAACCTGGTGGGTGATGCAGCAGTATGAGGGCATTAAAACGGTTTCGGAAACAGTGCTGCAAGGCCGGACAGTCGACCAGCGGTTGAAAGCGACATTCATGCTGCCGGGCGCGAGTTATCCCGAGATCACCCAAACGATACCTGGCGGAAGCCAGAAGCTGGTCTATCCGTTCAATGGGACCGATAACAACTTTATAGCGATCAAAAAATACATTACGGGTAAAGCCGCGGATGTGGGCGGGCAGGCTGCACAGCAGAATTACGGCCACGATACCTATATGATGCGCCTGGCCGAAATGTACCTGACCTACGCGGAGGCGGTTTTGGGCAACAATGCCTCTACTACCGACGCCAAAGCATTGCAATATTTTAACCAGGTGCATACCCGCGCCGGTCTGTCGCCTGTTACCGCGGCACTTACGTTTGATCAGATTTTTAGAGAGCGGATCGTCGAATTTGCGATGGAGGGAATGGCATGGTACGACCTGGTGAGCCTGCATTACTACAACCCCACCAAGGCATATGCTATTCTGAATGCGCAGGACCGGGGATTTTTCTTTACAAAACCCGACCGCTTCCCCGATCCGACTTCCTGGACTTTCACAAAAACACCCTGGGCTACGGCTGAACGAAAAATAGATGCGAACAGCGGGAATTTCCTGTTGCCGATTCCTTCTGCGGAACTCAGTCAGGCACCGAACCTTCAAAAACCGGCAGTCGATTATCAACGTAAATGATTTTGTCAGGCATTGCTTATGAATAAATTATTTAACCTAAGAAACCTGTCGCTGATTGCCGCAATGGCGCTGATCGCGGTATTTAACATTTCCTGCCAGAAGGATGACCTTCCGAACAACGGGGAGCCTGTAATTAATTTTATCCGTGTTACCGACCCGGAGGATGCCGATTCGCTGCTTACGGGGGCCGGGCAGGGTAATTTGATTGCTATTGTGGGGGAAAACTTGCAGGATGCGAAAGAGATCTGGTTCAATGACCAGCGCGTCAGCCTGACGCCCACGTACATTACGAGCACGACGATCCTGGTATCGGTTCCGACACAGATCCCCGAGGAAATCAATAACAAAATGCGGATCGTTTTCGCCAATGGTAAAATCCTGGAACATGACTTCGAGGTGAAGATCAGCGAGCCGCTGATATCGGCCATGCTGAGCGAATATGTGCCCGCCGGAGGCGTTGCTACGATTCGCGGTGATTTCTTTTATCAGCCGCTCACCGTGACATTTGCCGGTGGAAAGCAAGGGACGCTGGTAAATGTAAAGGATCAGGAGATTCAGGTGACTGTGCCGGAAGGCGCTCAGCCGGGGCCGGTGACGATTAAAACCAAATTTGGTGAAACGAAGTCAGACCTCTGGTTCCGAGACAACCGCAATATTTTCCTGAGCAGCGATCCGTTTACCGGTTGGTGGAACGCTGCATTTGTTGTGTCGAAACCGGGCGCGGATGACCCGCCTTCCATCAATGGTAATTACATCCGGGTCAAAAAGGCAATAGGGGGCTGGCAATGGACCGAAGTGGCCGGTGGCCCGCCGGATGCGATGGGGGCCATCAGCAAGAATATCCCCGACTCGGCGATCCTGAAACCCGCCAATTATTTCCTGAAATTCGAAGTCAATACAGTGAAACCCTACAATAATAATGTGTTGAAAATTACTGCGGGGCTGGCTAGTGGTTTCAACGACAGCCAATATACCTGGCTGCCGCCCTACGACACCAAAGGGCAATGGCAAACGGTGGTGATACCATTCGACGAAATCGCCGCGAGTTACGAAAGCGCCGGCTCAAAACTGATCGTTAGCGAGAAAGGCTACTACACACGCCTGCTCTTCCACGGCGGCGGTGACCTGGATTGTGATATGGCGTTCGATAATTTCCGGATCGTTCCGAAGTGATCGAATTTTGAATGACTGAATGATTGAATGATTGAATTTTCAATTTTGAATGAGTGAATGGGTGAATGATTGAATGATTGAATGACTGAATGATTGAATAAATCGTCGGGAAATCAGTGGTTGGCGGATTGATGGATCAATACTGTTTAGAACATATTGTTCTCTAATAATGACATTTCATGACTAGCTCTGACTACCCCTGACCTGCTGGCTGTCAACCACCTATTCAATCACTCAATCACTCATTCACTCATTCACCCATTCACTCATTCACTCATTCACTCATTGAATCATTCGTATCTTGCGTTTCAAGCAAAACCTGAACCCATGAAACGCAGAAAAGTTATTCAAAGCCTTACTACATTGCCATTAATCAGCTCGCTCCCGATTTCCGGGGCGCGGGCTGAACATGTTTCGCGCAGGAAAAAGCGGGATGTTATTGCCGAGCTGGGCATTCGCTCGTTTATCAATGCGGCCGGAACGCTCACTTATATGTCAGGGTGCATCATGCACGACGAGGTCGTGGAGACGATCGAAAGCACCTCCCGGCACTTTTGTATGATCGATGAAGTGCAGGATAAGGTAGGGGAGAAGATCGCCAAACTGGTGCATTCGGAAGCCGCCATGGTAACCTGCGGCGCTTTTTCGGCTATGACCCTCGGCCTCGCGGGCGTGCTCACAGGCCTGGATGTACGTAAGGTGGAACAGCTTCCGCATCTGGAAGGAACCGGGATGAAGTCGGAAGTGATTTGCCAGAAATCCCATAACGAGCGCTACAACCATGCTTTTCTGAACACGGGTTGCACCGTGGTAGAGGTGGAGACGATCGCGGATGTGGAAAAGGCGATCAATGAAAAAACGGCATTGCTCCATTTTCTCAACATTACAGCCAATGCGGGGCAGATCAAACACGAGGAATGGGTTGCGCTCGGTAAAAAACATAATATCCCCACTTCCATCGACATTGCGGCCGATGTGCCGCCCGTTTCCAATCTCTGGAAGTTCAACGACATGGGTTTCGATATGGTGTTCATCTCCGGAGGCAAAGCGATGCGTGGGCCGCAAAGCGCGGGGATATTGATGGGCCGGAAGGGCATTGTCGCGGCCGCTCGTCTGAATGCGCCCCCGCGCGGGTTTACGGTCGCACGAGGGCACAAGGTCAACAAGGAGGAAATACTAGGTATGTACGTGGCACTTGAGAAATTCATTTCCGGTGATCACGAACGCGAGTGGAAGGATTGGGAGGCACAGATTGCACGCATTGAAGACGCAGTGAAGGACTTACCCGGCATTACGACCAAAGTAAAGATCCCGGAACTCGGAAATATCACACCGACCCTGACCATCAGCTGGGACGACAGCATTGTGAAACTGACAGGCCGCGAGTTGCGTGACAAGCTGCGGTTTGGTACGCCGTCCATAGAGGCTGGTTTCTCCGGATTGCCCTTGTATTACTACCAGGCTGGCTCCGATTCCATTGACCCTGCTGCGGAAGGAACGCTTAAAGGGGCTAACCTTATTCGCATAACAGCCTGGATGTTGCAGCCCGGCGAGGACAAGGTTGTGGCGCGGAGGTTAAGGGAAGAGCTCAGGAGCGGCCCGTCGGGCGCCTAGTCCCTCAGCGCGCTAACCCGCTGATAAAGCTCGATGACGGTATTAACCCCCAGTTTTTCGAAGATTCTCACCTTGTAGGTGCTTACTGAACTGCCTGTAATATTCAGGAATGTGGCGATCTCCTTCGTCCATTTGCCTTGTAGCAGCAGGTCCATTACTTCGATCTCACGCTGAGAAAGTGCGGCGAGCGGATTGCTTTGCCGCGTTTCGGGCGTGACGTTACCGCGAAGGAGGATCTGCTGCACCATTTCGCTCACATACCGGCCATTGACCAGAACAGCCAGAATGGCCTTGCGGATCTCTTGTGTGGAAGAATTTTTGGACAGAAAGCCATTCGCGCCTGCTTTGAGATAATGCATAGCATACAATTCCTCGTCGATGGCCGAGAATACCAGGATGTTCACTTCGGGTTGCAACCGGCGGATATTGGCGATCATCTGAAAACCTTCGCCGTCGGGTATATTAATATCGAGGAGAACCAGGTCGAGTCTTTGGCTGGAAACAATGTGAAGGGCATCGGGAAAATTGTCGGTCTCCCAAGATGTAACTGCCGGGAAAATATCACGTATAATGAAAAGGGTTGCAAGCCTTACGATCGAATGGTTCTCAACAAGCAGTATGTGTTTCATTTAACGAAATGGGTCATTAAGGGTTTCCCAACGGGATCCGAATGCCGTTCCCGATCGGTAAATTTAAATCGCCGGTCCGTTTGTTTTTGTAGCGTTGAGACAAGTTGAGGATAGAATTTTCTCTATCGGCATTTAAGAAAAGCTACACATAATGTGTTGTTAATCAAATAATTGTATATAAAATTAGAACTAATTTCGCGACGTGCAAAAAATATTTAATTTAATTCAGGTGACTTGTGTAGTAGTTTTAATACTACGCTTGTTTACAAAATTTCTGCATCTATATTTGTTTAATATAATTTTTACGAAATAGTTCGGAAGGTGAAGTCCGCAACCCGCCGGCTATGCAGACAAGGTTTCCTTTTTTGGTTTTCTGTGAATAGGCTAGTTGTTCCTCTGACTCTCATTTGCATATTACTCTGCCTGGAAAATGCTTTTTCCCAGAAGGGTTATACCCTCCGGCATTTCACGGACGATAACGGCATGCCGCAGAATAGTGTCAGAAATCTTGCCGCCGACGCGGAGGGGTTCATCTGGATCGCCACCGAAAACGGCCTGGCGCGTTTCGACGGGCAGCGGTTTAATGTGTTCGACAAATCGTTTGTGGGTACGACCAGCAACCGTTTTTACATGCTGTCGCCGTCGATGAACCCCAGAGGCGCCGGACGACCGGGGCAACAGAAGCCAGGATACGAAATTTATGCGGCAGCAGATCACAATCAGTTTGTGAAGATCGAGCATGGCGTAGCGAAGCTCGATTCGCTTTACTATAAAAACAAAATCCTGACGCTTCCCCATTTCGATAACGGCAACCCACAAACGCTGATTTCGGTGGGCATTCCAACCTATCTTCGCGACTTTGCGCGCCCGAACTACTATATCATCCCTGATAGTTACGGAGAAGGAAAGTACTATGTCATCGATAGCGCTTCGGTTCAGCTGTATCGTGGTGAACGCAAATTGTCTCAAACGGCATTTGCCCCGGACACACTGCTGCTGTGGTGGAACTACTTTATGCTGGGGGATCAATTGTATTATGCCGACGAAAGTGGCAAAGTGCTTGGTATCAATGCGCAAGGCGTGCGGCCTGTGCATATCGAAGGGGATATGCTTCGCGATAACCAATACAATGGTCAGTTTAAGGGGATGAAGGTTTTCTGGAATATAACCTCCAATCAGCTCTTTTTCTATCATCATAAGAAACTCTACGTCGCGCTGGAAGAACGGAAACGAGGGCTTACGACACAGCTGGTGCTGGATGGGTACGATCTCGACGAGCAGGTGATCCAGTCGGTGTACCGCGATCCTGCTACGGAAACGATATTCCTGGGGAGCCCGTCCAGGGGCTTGTTTGTGTTGACAAAACAGACATTCGAGGCATTGACGTCCCCCGAACCAGATATTGCGAACGTTTATTATGCAACGGTACCCAAAGGCGAGCGGGGCGTGCTGACGCCTACGGGTGTAGTATTGAGCAAAGATCCTATTACCGGCATGGTCACGACCGGGAAAGTGCCTGTCCTGGAAGCCTTGAATACGGGCGATAAACGCAGCCTTTTTTATGACAAGAAGGGTTTGCTTTGGGTTAAAATGGCAGGAGAGCTCTACCAGGTCGATTTGGAGACTAATCGTATTTTGTACAAACTGGACCTCCACACGGAAATCAAGCATATTTATCCGGACCAGGATGGTAAAATATGGATTGCAACCGGTACGAAGGGGGTTTATACATTGGACCCTTCTGAAAAGGACCCGCAGCCTAAACTCGTCAGGGATTCCATTAAGGGAACCTATTTGCAGACGTTCGGGGATAAAATGCTCGTAGCGACTACCACTGGCCTGTACGTGTTCGACAGGCATTCGGGAAAGGCAAACCTGGTCAAAAGCACAGATGGGGTTTATATCAAGAGCCTTTACGTGGATAAAGCTAACCGGATCTGGATGACGGCCAACAGCGACGGGTTGCTGATGTACGAAAAGGACAAACTTACCCGTTTTCCGCTCGACCGGAACCGGTACCTGGGAAGCCCGCATTGTATTGTCGACGACGGTCATGGTTTTTTCTGGGTTCCTACGGATAAAGGGCTGTTCCAGATGGCGATTAAAGACCTGCTCGACTACTCGCGGGCGCCCTTCGACCTGTTTTACCTATATCACTCCAAAGAGGAGGGGTTTCTCACGAATGAATTCAATGGCGGATGCCAGCCTTGTGCTTCGACGCTGAAAGACGGTACCATCTCGCTGCCATCGCTCAATGGGTTGATCTGGTTCCGGCCGGAAAAAGTGATTAAAAAAGTACCTTCGGCGGGTATCGTGCTGGACAGGATCCTGGTGAACAGACAATGGCTCGGCCGTAGCGGAGATACGCTGGTTTTACCCGCCAACCCCGTACAGGCCAGGTTCTTCTTTTCCACACCCTACTATGGCGACGCCTATAACCTGAACCTTTCCTACGCGCTCCTGGACGAATGGGAGCCGGTGGGGACTTCCGACTGGATCCCGATCCAGAGTAACGATTTCAGCATTGTGTTTTCCAACCTGGGGCACGGAACGCATACGTTGCTGGTACGCAAGGTGAATGGTTTTGGAAAAGATAATTACATGATCCGGAAAATCTGTGTGATTGTACCGCCGCTTTGGTACCAGACCTGGTGGGCAAAAATACTGCTTGTTATGGCAGTGGCGGGAGGCTTTTACCTGTACAACAGTTTTCGCCTGCGTAATATATCGAGGGAAAAAGAGCGATTGGAAGATATTGTTGCCAAACGTACTGAAAGCCTTAATCTCGCATTGCGGGACGTGGAGGAGTCGAAGAATGAAATGAGCAAGCAACTGCATATGCTTTCGAGGTTGCTGACATCGATGACGCACGATATCCAGTCACCGCTGAATTACATTATGCTCACTTCGGGATCGATCCCGGCGATGATCGAGAAAGGCGAGCTGGGTGTAGTTTCGGAGATAGGGCAGGTGATTTCAAACTCCTCGCGCCGGATGAGCGACCTGCTGCGCGGTTTGCTCGACTACATCAAGGTACACGTTTACGGCAATAGCATTCAGTTTGAAAATGTGGCGATTAGGCAGCTTGTTGAAAATAAATATGAACTGTTCAGAACCGCCAGTGAACAAAAAGGTAATGTTTTTGAAAACGAGGTCCCTGCCGGCCTGACGGCCCCTTCCGATGCCCAGATGCTGGCGATTATGGTCCATAACCTGCTCGACAACGCTGTCAAGTTTACGCATAATGGCACGATTAAAGTCACCGCGACCGAGGACACGGGCTCCGGGGTGGTCATGCGCATTTCCAACTCAGGAGCAGGTATCCCGCTCCATGTGATCGACATCATCAACACACCGGATCGCGAAGATACCGACGAAGAAATGCGGCCGTTCGGACGGAAAACGGGCCTTGGATTGTTGATCGTCAAGGAGGTGGCCGTACTGATCGACGTAAGGCTTCATGTGAGCAGCGAGGCAGAGCAAACGTGCTTTACCCTGCAATTCAATACGGTTAGAACTGTTTGAGCAACGAAACCTTTTTGGAAAGCTCTATCGAGTCAACCACGTCTAATTTATTGAAAATACGACGCTTGTAGGTACTTACGGTGTTTTCTTTCACATTCATGATCGCCGCAATCTCCTTGGTCCATTTGCCTTCGGTCAGTAGCTGCATCACGCGCATTTCATTGGGCGAAAGACTGGTAATCGGGTTCATTACCTTGCCGAAATTGTTGTCTTTGATGGTATTTAGCAGGATTTGCTGCACCTGATAACTCACATATTTGCCTTTGCTCATCACGGCTTTCAATGCTGCTTTGAACTCGTCATGCGAGGCTTGTTTGGAAAGAAATCCATTGGCGCCGGCTTTAATGTAGGGCAATGCGTACACTTGTTCATCGTACCCGGAATGTATCAGGATGATGATATCAGGCTGTTTGCTCCGGATCATGTTCATCATTTTGATATTCTCACCGCCCGGAATATCGATGTCCAGGATCAGGAGGTCAAATCGCTCCTGGTCGAGCAGAATGAGGCCTTCGGGGAATGTATCGCATTGGGTAACAGTAGCTTTTGAGTCGGATTCGGAAATGAGAAGTTTCAGTCCCATCCGGATTAGGGGATGGTCTTCGACGATCAATATCTTCATAAACAGTTGATCAAGGATACGGGCATTAGTGGATAACACACAAATCTAGAAATTTATTGAAGCTAAGAGTTGTAGAAATGTATCTACACTTCCAACGTTTTAACTCTATAAACGCACTGTTGTATACACAGTAAATTTGTGCATTAATTAACGTTGAGTATCATAAATATCCTTCTGGCATTGCCGGAGGGCTATTTTATTTTAGGGGTAATGCATTGAATGTTTGTTTTCGGGCGACAATCGTTTACCATTATACGACAGGCGCTTTCACGTTCAGGACGGGCCGTTTAAATTTACCCTATGAACGATCAGCAAAAACAATTCATCCTTGCTTTTATGGCCTATGCCGCCCAGCGCGGTGTTCCGCTGGAAAAGCTTTGCCGTCTTTCGGGTATCGAGCCGGGCGCGTTAACACCCGGCGGGGCTTTCGAGATTGGCCCCAAACAATTCAACGACCTGTGGTTGAATGCCTGTCACCTGAGTAACGACCCGCTGTTTGGTCTTCATTTGGGCGAATCGCTGCAACTGGCTGCATTGGGAACGGTGGGGGAGATTATCAAAAGCAGCACTACCGTGGGGCAGGGAGTAGAACACGCCGTTGCCCTCACTCCCCTGATCACCGATTTGTTTGGCATGACCGTCGAGCGTGACGCACATGCATTTACGCTTCGCCTGCATCCGGACGAACACCGTCGTGCGGCCTCACCGTTTGCATTTGCCCAAATGGTGAGCTTCTTCCTCGTTTTTGCCGTGCACGAGCTGGATGGGCTCATCCTCGCACGCATACGCCCGTTACGCGTCACGATGCCTTTTACCGATGCCTCCGCCGCGGAACTGGAACGTGTCCTGCGCTGCCCCCCCATACGTTCAGTGGATGAGTATGCAATTGCCTTTGACCATCAATATTGGGATATGCCGATCATCACTGCGAATTATGCTTTGCAGGAAAGCCTTTTGCAGAAAGTCGGCGCCGCGACGTCCGGCCGCTTAGCCAACGACTCGTGGCAGGATAAGGTGCAGCAGTATTTGCTAAAAAATGCCTATCTGGGTATTGTTTCGCTGGAAGAAATGGCAGCCAATTTCAATGTGAGCCCCCGCAGTCTGCAAAGAAAACTGAAAGACGAGAACGTTACCTATCAGGAGCTGGCCGACGACGTGCGCAAATCGCTGGCACTGTACTACCTGGAAAGCGGAGGGTATTATGCGAAGGAAATATCCTATATGCTGGGATACAACGAGCTGAGCGCTTTCTCCCGCGCATTCAAGCGTTGGACCGGAACGACGTTGGCGGGGTATCAGAGGAGTTTTGAATGACTGAATGAGTGAATGACTGAATATTTTTTTTTCAATCATTCAATCATTCAATCATTCAATCATTCAATCATTCAATCATTCAATCATTCTCTCCCCACCCCCCATTCTCTATTAGGCAGCGGGCCCATTTCCAGTTCGAGTGTTCCGCCGTTCACTAGTTCCTCATGCGTGAACATGGGCACATTCAATGCTTTGCCGTTCATTTTGGCACTTTGAATATATTTGTTGACCACGGAGCAGTTCTTGGCAATGACTTTAAATTCCTTCCCGTTCGGTAACTCGATGGTAACCTTTTCGAAAACAGGACTGCCGATGGTATAAACAGGCGCGCCGGGCGTGATCGGGTAGAAGCCCATCGAAGAGAATACCACAAATGCCGTCATACCACCCCCGTCTTCGTCGCCCGGAATCCCGAAAATGTTATCCTTGAACCAGACATCGAGGAGGAAACGAATGCGTTTCTGCGTTTTCCAGGGAGCATCGGTAAAGTTGTACAGGTAAGGAATGTGGAAACTCGGCTCATTACCCATCGAATATTGCCCTACCAGGCCGGTTGCGTCCGGGAATTTGCCCCAGAACTCGTATTTACTACGTCCCAATCCTTCCCGGTAAAGCTGATCGAGGCTGCTTTCGAATTTCTTTTTGCCGCCCATCAGGTCAATGAGCCCATTTATATCGTGTTGCACCTGCCATTTGTAGGTCCAGCCGTTATTCTCATCATAAAAATCGCGGCCGCCCATTCCGCCGTCGAATTTCGGGTCGATGGCAATCCATTTGCCCTGGCTGTCTTTGGGGATGAACATCTGCTTTTCTTCATTCCAAAGATTTTTATAGTTGGTTGCCCGGGCATTGAATTTCTGAAAATCAGCATTTTTGCCGAGATCTTTGGCCAGCTGTCCTACTGCCCAGTCGTCGTAGCTGCCGCCGAGGGTAACCGCCACGGCCTGACGTTTTTCAAAGCTGTCCACCAGTTTCACGGTTTCTTTTTCGCCCGGTGTCAATGCGGGGAAGAAGCCTTTGGAATGGTAGATGTCGTCCAGCTCGCATTTCGGGCCATTTCGCCACGGAAGCATGGTCGCTTGCTCGGCATTCTTTTTCATGCCTTCGTAGGCTTTGGCAATATCGAAGTTTTTAAGGCCTTTGCGGTAGCCATCGAGCAACGTTACCGAGGAATGGAAGCCGTTCATACACGCGTGATCTCCGAAAAGGACCGGAAATGTGGGCATCCAGCCGCTTTGCTCATACATATGTACAAATGATTGCAGCATGTCTTCCTCCTGCGCGGGGTTCAGGATTACACGCAGCGGGTGATGTGCGAGGTAAGTGTCCCAAGTCCAGTCGTCTACATAAAATGGCCGGTTGCTGGTATGGACTTTTTTATCATAACCGCTATAATATTGATTGTCTTCCGTGATATTCACCATTCGCTCGTAGGTGCGGTAGAGCGACGAGTAGAAGCTCCGTTTTTGCGCCTCGGTACCACCTTCCACGCGGATCTGGCCGATTGTTTTTGCCCAAAGTTGCTCACCCACTTTTTTCAGGTCCTCAAATCCCGTGTTTTTCACTTCGGCTTCAAAATTTTTCTTCGCCTGTTCGGCGCTTACAAACGAGATTGCATAGCGAAATTCGATTGCCGAAGCATTGTCGGGGAATGTAACATAGGCTTTGGCCCTTTTTCCCGTTGCGTTATCGTCGGGTACGGCATTTTCGCCATGGAGCGAACCTGTTTTACCCGCTTCGCTGAATGTGCCATAGAGGTAAACGGAAATGTCGTCGTGGTAAACTTCGCGGGCTGCTATTTCCTTTCCATCCGTGAATTTCCAGCTTCCTTCTCCATTGTTGTACTGGTCGAAGAGGATGCTTTTCCGGCCATTCTTTGGAAATTCAAAGCGGTAAATACCGGCTTTTTTGCCGGGGACAAATTCTACTTTTACTTCGTCGTCAATCAGATAAGTAGAGTAATAATAAGGCCTTAACACTTCCAGGTCGTGGTCGTATGCCATTTTGTGCTTCCAGGAGGCGGCAGTGATTGGCTGAATGCTGGGCTGTAATGCAAATGCCTGGCCGAGCCGATGCGAGACGATGATCGCGGGAAAGCTCGAAATCTGGTCGTCGAGGTAATCCTGGCGGACCGGGAACATGCGCATCATCTGGTTGGGGAGCTGCACGGTAGGACGGGTGGGTTCCAGCAGCTGACCTACGTTTCCAATGCGCAGGTCGACATATTGCAGGTTATCTTTTTCGGGACTTTTTTGTGCGGGACTGGTTAAAGAATGCAGGCAAAAAGCAAGTATGAACGAGGAATTAGTCAGTTTTTTAAAGGGTTGGATCATGCTTAATCAAATTTTAATAACGGTTTCGGTGCTTATATTTTGGTTGATTATGGTTTTAAAAAGTATAGATAGTGGTTTGTGCCGGGCTTTCCTGAAAAAACAGGCCTCTGTTGAGCAGGTTATTAAAAACCCTGGTTATTGTTTAACTTTAAATTGATATCGTGCAAGTGTAGTTTTGGGAAACGAACACGAATTAAACGCGCGTTACTTAAGAAAAGCTTAACAATCGATTAACGGAACCCTTAAATGCATTGCCAGAAGAAAACTTTTCGTGGTTTTCTTGCCTACCCGCTCTTATGAAATTCAGGTCTATTCTCTTTTGTTTTTGGTTAATTGTATTGTCGGGCATCGTTTTCGAGTTGAGGGGCCAGTCGTACGGGCTTGGTTTCGAGAGTTTTGAGGCAGTGCAGGACAAGCGGACAGGGCTCGACCTGAGCCCGGAAGGACAGATTTGCCTGGACGACGACTTTGAGCTCAGTTTTGAACTGTCCTTTTTGAGAAATAAAAAGACCTATTTTGGCTACATCGTCCGTGTTATCGGAGACGATCAGCAGAATATCGACCTGATTTACGATAACAGTTCCGTGAACCAGGAACATTTCAAACTCATCATCGGAGAGCAATTTTCCCCCACCGCATTCGATTTTCACGGAGACGACCTTTTTGCCAAATGGAACCGCATTACCCTGCGTTTTCAGAAGCAGAAACAACAGATTACCGTTGCGTACGGAGACCATAGTTTTTCACAGCCCGTAAAATACGCAGCAAAGGGTTGTTACAAGATCCTTTTCGGTGCCAACCAGTATAAGGAGTTTCGTACCACCGACGTGCCGCCGATGAAAATACGGAACGTGGAATTGCGCGAGGGCGGGCGCGTGGCCTATCATTGGCCGCTGAACGAAACGGACGGGGCGAAAGCCGCAGAGGAAGTCAGGCAAAGGGCGGCGGCGGCGGCCCATCCGATATGGATCAAAAAGCTGCATTATGAATGGAAGCTGCTGCAAACCGTTACGCTGAAAGGCTACGTGCGGGTAGGGTTTGACGAGAAAAGCAGTAATGTATTTGTGGTAGGGCAGGATTCGCTTGTCCGGTTCAGTTTGTCGGGCAACCGGATGGTAACCATGCCGTACCGAAGCGGGAAGCAGCCGGTTTACGTGGACAACCAGGTACTGTTTGATACCGGCAGGAACCGTTTGTATAATGTTTTTCTGAACGAAAAACAGGTTACCGCTTTTGATACGGCAACCCGGAGCTGGGACAAGAGCGACATCCCGGCCCAAGCCAAGACCTACTATCTCCACGCCAATAAATTCCTTTCGCCTGCCGATTCTTCGATTTACATGCTGGGAGGTTACGGGCACCTTGCCTATAAAAAGGAAGTACAACGCTACCATCTGCCATCCGGAACGTGGCAGCAAGTGACACTCAGTGATTCCGTTTTCACGCCGCGCTACCTGGCCGCGTTGGGCGCCACGCACGGCGGCGCATACGTAATAGGCGGGTACGGCAGCTCCACGGGCCAGCAAATGCTCAACCCGCGCAATTGGTACGACCTGTTGTATTTCGACCGCGCACAGCGAAAATTCAGGAAAATCTACGAACTGAAAGTGCCGAAAGAGGACTTTGTTTTTGGTAATTCAATGATTATCAACGAGCAGGATAGTTCGTATTATGCATTGATATTTCCAAAGCATCAGTTCAGCTCCGAGTTGCAACTGATCAAAGGTTCGCTTAATCGCCCGGAATTTACGCCAGTGGGCTCAAAGGTGCCATACCAGTTTATCGATATCGAGTCTTTTGCAGATCTTTTTTATGACAAGGCGAATGGCCGCTTTGTGGCGGTGACGCTGTATCGCGACGCGAATTTGCAGACCAGGGTGGCTATTTACTCCCTCTATGCCCCGCCGCTCGACAGCGTAGCCCCGCAAACAGCCTCTGCGGGAGGGTCGGAAAGCCGAAGTTTGTGGATAATCGGTGCGCTTTTCGGGGCCGCATTGCTGGTGTATTGGCTTTATCGTTACATGCCGGGGCAATTGGGCAAGCAGAAAGCTACGAAGGCACCGGTAGTCGGGCCCGTGCCGCAGCCGGAAGTATTACCGGAGGCCGGGCAGCCGGTGGCGGATGAGGAGGTGGCCGAAAAGGCAGCGCCTTACAAAAGCTGCATCCTGCTATTCGGGAATTTACAGCTGTACGATGAGGAGGGAAATGAGATCACGAAGCAGTTCAGTCCGCTGGTGAAGGAGCTGTTTCTGGTGATATTGCTTTATTCTATCCGTTGGGACGGGATTAGCTCCGAGAAATTGAAGGAATTGCTTTGGTTCGACAAGCCGAGCGAAAGCGCGCGGAATAACCGGTCGGTGAACATCGCGAAACTGAAAGCGATCCTGGATAAGATGAAGTATTGCCAGGTATCGAAAGAGACGGGCTACTGGAAGATCAAGATCGATTTCGGGAAGATCGAGGTCGATTATATGCATTACCTTACATTGCTCGGAAACCGTAAGTTGCTTACGAAAGAAAGCATCATTGAACTTGCCAGCATTACCAAGCGGGGCAATTTTCTTTCGAATGTGGAATATGAATGGCTGGACAGCTTCAAGTCCGAAATTTCGAACGAAATCGTCGACGCCTACCTGCGTTATGCGGCCTCCATCAAAATCGCCGATGATCCCGAATTTCTTGTGAAGCTGGCCAACTACGTGTTCTATTTCGATCCCGTGAACGAGGAAGCAATGATCCTCAAATGCAAGGCACTGGCGCATTTAGGTAAGCATTCGCTGGCGAAAACGACGTTTGAAAATTTTGCCAGGGAATATAACCGGATTTACGGGGAGGATTTCAGGAAGGATATGCCGGAGGTGTTGCATTCATAGCGACAGGAAGTTCGTGAATGGTATTTCTGTGTGACCGGTTCAGAGTATTTTTGTGGTAAGTCTCTTATTCGTAACTTATTATGACGGAATCTCTGCTAAATCTTTGCCGTGAAGTGACGGGAATGTCCGGCGATGAGCTGGCTATTGTTGAACGTTATCTGAAAACGGTCAGACTAAAACGGAAGCAATTTCTGATCCGGGAGGGCAGGCAATATGACTTCATCGGTTTTGTGGTGAAGGGCGCCATCCGTCATTTTACCTGGCGGGAGGGCGTGGAAAAAACCTGTAACGTCAACTTCGAAAATCAGTTTTTTACTGATTTTGATAGTTTCTACCGGGGTACACCCACAACGAACAATTCGATTGCGCTGGAAGACTCGGTCGTTTTGATCCTTTCGAAAACGGACCGGGACCTGCTGATGGCAGAGTGTCCTGCCTTCGAGCGCTTTTCCAGGGTGCTCAGCGAGCACGCGGCCCAGGAGGCTTCCGAGCGCGCATCACGACTTAGCTGGGACCGTCCGGAAGATCGCTACCTGCATTTGCTGGAACATCAACCCGATTTTGCCAGGCGCGTTCCGTTGAAATACCTGGCAAACATGTTGGGCGTCAGTGCCGAAAGTTTGAGCCGTATACGAAAACGGCTTGCGCATCCCATGTTTTCTTGACGATCGTCAAGTATTTGCCAGTCATGTCGGAAATACCTTTGTATCATCACAAGGAAGTTCCTGTGGTGTTTACATTTAACTATTCAGCCATACCAATGAAAAATGAAATGACTATTCCGGTAGAGGAGCGGGAACTTCCTCTCCATGAAACTACCCCGCTGTTGAAAACGTGGGTCCGCAATCACATTTATGCCAATGCGTTAGGACTCGCCATTCTGCATCCGTTTCTGGCGCATTATTTTACTGGCCCGCATGATAAGGCCCTGACTACCCCGCAGCTGGTTATGCATAATGTCTCTCTTGTGACTTTTATCATGATACTGGTCGTCTTACAAAACCGGGCGCTTCAAACCCGTTTCTCTATCGGTACATTCAGGGGGCTGGGGTACTTTCTACTGTTTGTACCTGCCGCTTTTTGGCTCGGATATTATACATTGTACATCCCGTTTGATATCATTTTCATGTATACGACGATCGGCCTGATCAATGCCGGTTTGATAGGCTCTTTGTTGCCCAAGCCCCGGCAATGGGCCTGGAAATGCGCTCTGTCTTTTTTGCTGGCCGGGGTTGTCGGCGCCGCATGCGGTATCGCAGCGTATTTCGCGGGACTCAAAGACGCCGGTGGATTCGTGAAGGATTACGGCATGTGGTCGCTGATCAGCATTACCGCGGCAATTACTTATGGTTCGCTGACCAGGCGACTGTTGCAGCAGCAGTTAAATGGGGCAGTTGAAACTAACGTTGCATAAAAACAAAACAGCGACCGCCGAACCGGCAGTCGCTGTTTGAATCACCCTTAACCCTCATAAAAAATATAGTCCTATTTAGTTTTGGTTGTATTTCGTGAAGCTGAGTTCTTGACGGCAGTGGTCAACACCTTTAGCTCATTTATTTCCTTTTTTAATTCCGCGATTTCTGCTGTCTGGTTTTTCAATTCCCGGACTGATTCGATCAGGTGGGGAATAAGGCCCACGTAATTCACCGTTTTAAAGCCCTTCTCGTTTTGTTGGACGAGTTCGGGGAAGTGCTTTTCAACTTCTTGGGCTATCACACCTGTTTGCAGTTCTGTTCCTCTCTTGGGGTCGATCCAGTGATAATGATAACCGCGTAACTGCGTGATGGCATCAATGCTGCCTTTCAATGGAGTAATATCCTGCTTCAATCGCTTGTCGGAACTGAAAACCTGAAGTACCCCAAACGGTGTCGATGCATTTCCGTTTTCGTCAATCCAAAACCGCCATGCGCCATTCAGGTAGAAGCCGATTTGTTTGTCAGTTTTCATCCCCACAAAACCCTCCGGTTTATTTTGAGAATTGTTGAAATAGATTCCGGCAGTGGTGCCGTCGTTCCTTATCCGCATTCGGGATGTTACGTCCAACACAAATTCCGGTAAAACGGCCTTGCTACCGATGCCGATGTTCCCGTTTTTGAGTATCGTCATGGCGTTGCTGCGATTGTTGGCATCCATGCCGTTGCCTATCTGGAAAAGCCGGTCAGTTGGGCTTCCGTTTGGCTGATCGAAAGAATTATTGTATAGCCCGACTGCCATGCTGTGCGGTGCCTTTGCAACGGTATGAAAGCCCAATGACATGCTGTAATCACCCATTGCCGCCGCTGAGTTACCCACAGCAAATGAATGATGATTGTATGCATAACAGGCATTTCCGATGCTGAATGAATATTCTTGTTCGGCAGTCGACAAGTTTCCCAATGCCACAGCGCTATGGTCTGAGGCAACCGGGCCGTTACCAACAGCAATCGAGGCATATCCACTCGCTTCTGCGTTCAATCCTGCCGCAAATGAACCCGATCCTATATTATTGTCCTCCCAGCCGCCATTGGTAAGCCCTACACGGAAGGCTGCTTTCTTGGGATGCCAGATCAACCGGGCGCCATTTCCTACCGTAGGAAGATCTGCGCTTGCTTGCATTTGATCTTTTTGGAGGATTGGAAAGTTCTCCCGCAATTTTCCGGACTCGTTCGCATAGAGGGCGTAGGGAACACTTAGAAGCTGCATCATTCCAATAAAATGAAACTTGCCCGTGTTCTTAACGTCAACTTCTGCTTTGAGAAAGAAGATATCGTACGGCCATTCAACCAGGGACAGGTCACTACCGCCAGAGCCGACGACCACCGTGAACATGCCATTTGAATCAGTTTGCGCGGGATGGATTTCTTCAAAAACTACCGGTCCGAGAACCTGACTCTGTATAATGCTGATTTTAACCGTAATGGAAGCATTCTGGACCGGCTGAGCCATATCATCAACGGCCACTCCCTGGAAGGTGAATTTGTAAGGAGCCTGGGCGAGCACAGTCTGGAAGGTTAATGCCAGGCAAAAAAGAAAATGCAGGAGAATTCTTCGTTTCATAATTGAGGTTGGATTAGCGATTATCGTAAACTGTTCCGAAAATCGCCGGGCGTGTGTGCCAAATACAAAAGCGTTTAGTGGCAGGTATCCGTGGGATTTTAAATGGTCAAACAAAACAGAGACCACCAACATGGCGGCCTCTGTACAAACCCCAGTTAACCCTCAGTGAAAAATCAGCTTTGTTGTTTTGCTTCCTACCGGGGTGTCGATTTGAAGCATGAATGAGCCGGGATGCGGTAATGTGATCATATATTTTGTACCGGGATTGTCGAATTGGCCGAGCTTGTTACCTAACTGATCAAACAGTGTCAGATTTTGTGTGCGCTCTGGCATTTGCACCTGCACCTTGTTCTCGCGTGACGGATTAGGATAAACGTAGAACCTGTCGAGGCTTTCTTTTTCCGGAATGATGCAAATGATTTTGCTATAAGTATAGGAGTCATCGAGATCGACTTGTCTTAACCGGTAATAGCTTGTGGTAACAAACTCCTGATCCACGTAATTGTAATTTTTCTCCGTTTTGGAATCAACGGCCCCATCTACCCAACCCAGCAGTTCCCAGTTTTTACCATCCTGCGATTTCTGTATTTCGAACCCGAGGTTGTTCGTTTCCTCGGCCGTTATCCAATGCAACTCGGCAAGGCCGGCAGCATTCACTTTTCCCTCGAAGCGGATGAGCTTCACCGGAAGCACCGATAAATCTGAAAATGTGTTGAGGCTGCCTAATACCCAACTGACGCTCACGCCATTGGCCGACCCGGAGCCAGTGGCGGCGTAAAGTGCCCCGGGTGAAATTTGCTGTGCCCGCGTATGATATGCGCATAGGATGATAGCGACGATGGTTAGAAGTCTTTTCATTTGCTGGTTGGGGTTGAGGTGGCTGCCTTCCCGGCTAATAACTCTTTGACGCTGGCTTCCAAAGCGCTAAGCTTTTTGTTCATTTCCTGAACCGAAGCCAGTTCCTTTTTCAGGGTAGCGATTTCTTCTGTTTTTTTGTCGAGTTCTTTGACTGCTTCGATGAGATGGGGGATGAGGCCGATGTAGTTGACGGCTTTGAAGCCGTCTTTATCAGTGGCAACGAGCTCAGGGAAGTAGGTTTCAACTTCCTGAGCGATCAACCCAGTTTGCTTATCTTGGCTACGGCGAGGATCTAGCCATTTGTAGTTATAACCTCTCAGTTTATTAAGCTTCGGTAAACTTTGGTAAGGAAATGGAGCGATATTGGTTTTAAGTCTCTTATCTGAAGCTTGAAGCGCCGCTCCGTGAAAGTATGCCCCGGTGTTATCAACCCAAAATTGCCATAAATCGCTGCAATAGAAGCCGATCTGATTATCTGTTTTCATCCCAACAAAGCCCTCTATTTGATTTTGGGAGTTATTAAAATGAATACCTGCTGTTGCGCCGTTATGACGAATTCTTGGTCTGCCTCCAAAGTCCATAATGTATTCTGGAACCAATGCATTGTCTCCGATTCCGATATTGCCATTTCGGAGAACAGTGATTGCGTTGGATCTGTCGGCGCTGGTACCATATCCTAGTTGAAAAACTCTATCCGTTGCCGCCGCCTGCGCCCCAGGGAAATCTCCCGAATTATTGTAAGTACCAATGGAAATGCCGTCGACTGCTTTGGCTAGCACTCCGTCGCCGATCGCAAAAGATCTAAGCCCGGCGGCAGTGGAGTTTCCGAAGGATGTGGAATTGTCGCCGGTTGCTTCCGAGCCATTCCCGAAAGCCAGCGCATTTGCTGCTTTTGCTTGTGAATTGTAACCTATTGCTACCGAGGTAATTCCTGAGGCAATAGCTGTGCTTCCGATGGATACAGCATCATTTGCAGACGAGACACTATTGTGACCAAAAGAAATGGAATTTTCTGCGGATGCGGTGGTGGTATGCCCTAGCGCGAAAGCACCGCTACTTGACGCCTTTGAGCCATTTCCAGCAGCAAAGGATGCTTGGCCTGTGGCTTCTGACGCTATGCCGAAACTTGCAGATTGGTTTCCTGATGCCACAGTACCTGACCCGGTGGCAAAGGATGCATTTCCCATGTTAGTACTATTCCAGTTACCGTTTTGTTCACCTACTCTGAAAGCTGCCTTTTTGGGATACCATATAAGTTTATTTCCATTTGTGACATCAGGCAAAAGAGGACTGTTATCGCTTCCTGATTGAATTACTGCTTCGTCATCTATCCACTTCTTTGATACTAGTGAAGTGTCTGAAGTTATCGAAGTTTGGGCGCTATTGGATTTAGTTGCAAACAATGAATAAGGAACGCTGAGTAATTGCGTTGTGCCAAGGTCCACTACGTCAGAGAGTCCGTCGAAGTAAATTTTAGTTCTTAGAAAGTATGCATCTTTTCCCCAGTCTATGTTTGGCATAGCACTTACTGATCCAATAGCGATGTTAAAAATTCCATTTCCGTTTGTTGTTGTTGTGTGATTCTCGGAGAATACTTCGTTACCGTTAGGGCTACCTTTGAAAATTGTGAACCCCAGTTGTATGCTTTTACTCGCCAATATCTTCCCAGTCGCATCCCTTGCTACTCCTTGAAAACTAAACTGCTGCGGCGCCTGCGCGTTAGAGGACTGGGACTGGAGCAACAGCAGCAGGCTAACCGACAGCAGCATGACGAGTATGACTTTGGGTCTACGAGGAAATGCTTTCCAATTTCTTGAACTCAATGACATCGGGGCAGTGGCGGTTTTGAAATAGCCCGGTAAATGAGCGGCTAATTTTTTCATGTGTGTAAAATGTTTTGTGTGATTCCTTTAATACCGATGGGAATATCGTTGGGTTTTCGGCAAAACGCTGCGTGCGATGAATGATCGGCTTCCGATTAAATAGCCTGCGGTGAAAATCCGGTTTATGTAAAGGAATTAATGCTTAGCAGAACATGCAAGAAAAGTCGATTGCTCATCGCCTTCGGCCGGGTGGTAAATAGATTTCAGTGTGTTGCCGGGGATGTCGAAAATTTGGCGAAAGGACATATACGTCCGGCCAAAATTTTAAACCCACCCTTATGACACAGCGCGTGAAATCACCCGTCTGGGCTTTTGTACTCCTGCTTATTTGTCTGATTTTACGATTCTGTGATTCCTGGTTGTTCGGAGAAGAAAATGCGAAGAAAAATTTTCCTCAGGATCAGCGTTTCCGGCCTTCCTATTACCGAAGGACGGTAACAAATCAGACCGGTAACCGTTTGAAGAAGACTATCAAGGGGCCTGATTCGCTGAGAAGGGCATCCTACTTTTTCCGGTAAGCGGCAATCTTTGCATACAGCTCCGCCGGCGAGAACGGCTTGCTGATGTAGTCATTCATCCCCACTGTGAAAGCAATATCCTTAATATCCATCATGGCCGAGGCGGTCAATGCGATGATGGGCAGGCGCTGGTACTTCTCGTCGGGTAACTGGCGGATGTGGCGGGTGGCCTCGTAACCGTCCATTTCCGGCATTTGAAGATCCATGAGCACAAGGTCGTAATCGTTGGCCTTTACTTTTTCGAGTGCAACCAAGCCGTTTTCGGCGAGGTCGTATTGCACGTCCCATTGCCGCATAAAGTTCTTCATCAGCAGGACATTGATATTGTTGTCCTCCACGATAAGCAACCTCATACCATTCAGATTGAAATGGTTGGCCGGCGCGCCGTTGGATTGCTCCGTCAGGTGTTTTCCTGCGATTGGAAACAACAAGCTGAAATAGAATGCCGATCCATTGCCTGATTCGCTTTCGACGTGAATTTGGCTGTTTTGCAATTCCAGGAGCCGTTTGGTGATCGTCAGGCCCAGGCCCGAGCCGCCGTATTTGCGCGTGGTGTCGGAAGTAGCCTGGGTGAAGCTTTCGAAGATGTTTTCGAGTTTTTCGGGCGGTATTCCGATGCCGGTGTCTTCCACGCGGAAGTCGATGGTAACCCGGTCGGCTTGTCGCTCCGCAACGGCCGCAGAAATGGTCACTTTACCACTCTCGGTGAATTTTACCGCGTTGCTGACAAGGTTGGTCAGGATCTGTCCCAACCGTGTCGGGTCGCCAACCACGGTGATATTGACATCGCTGCCGACTTTCAGTTTCAGCATGATACCTTTTTCGTTGGCCTTTTGCAGGATGCCCGACCGGATGTTTTCCAGCAGTGAAAGCACGTTGAAATCCAATTCCTCGAATTCGATCTTTCCGGCCTCTATCTTGCTGAAATCGAGGATGTCGTTGATCAGTACCAGCAGGTTTTCAGCCGAGAATTTCAGGATATTGAGATACTCCATTTGCTCCGGCTTCGGGTTCTGTTGCAGCAGCAAATGCGTGAACCCGATTACTGCGTTCATAGGTGTCCGTATCTCGTGGCTCATTGTGGAAAGGAACTGCGATTTGGCGATTCCCGCCATTTCGGCCTGCTCCTTGGCTTTGATCAATTCCTGTTCCGTTTTCTTTTGCTCGTCGATATCCATAATTGCGCCGTAGAGCTTCGTTACCCTGCCGGTTGCGTCCGTAAACGGTTTTCCGATGGCGTGGATGAATTTCACCCGGCCGTTGGGCAGGATAATGCGGAGGTCGAAGCTCGCCGGCGCCAGGTGGTTGATCGCATCGCGGATATGCGACTTGTACAGCGGCATATCGTCGGGGTGGATCATGTTAGAGAACAGCTCGGTTTCGGGACCGGTGCTGCCCGGTTCGAGGCCAAAAATGCGGAATGCTTCATCCGACCAGTAGTTCTGGCCGGTGATAAGATCGGCCTCCCAGCTTCCGCTATGGGTGAGCTGCTGGGATTCGGCCAGCATGGCTTCGTTGCGGCGGATCAGCTCTTCGGCGCGTTTCCGGTGGGTAATGTCGTGCCACACCACCAGGAGTACCTTCTTGTTGCTGATCAACACCGGATTGAGGGTCACTTCCACCGGAAATTCTTCGCCGTCCATGCGCCGGTGGATCCATTCGAAGCGGTTGTATCCGTTTTCATAGGCCAGCCGGTCCATTTCCACCGATTTTTCGGAGGAGCGCCGGCCATCGGGCTGGAATTCGGGGGAAAATTTGGCTGGGTGGATCGAGAGCAGTTCGCTTTTGTTTTTGCAGCGCAGCATTTTGACCGCCGCCTCGTTGCAATCCATGATCCCGTTTTCATCCAATAGTAAATGAGCGTCGGTAGAATACTGAAATATGACGCTCAGCTTTTCTTCGACGATCTTTCGCTGGGTAAGGTCCTGCAAAACACCATCGAGCTTACCCGGCAGCTCCTGTTGCATGATGTCGTCGTGAATATCGGTCACCGAGCCCACCATTCTTTCGGGTTTGCCGTTTTCAAACCGTACTGTGCCCCGGCATTCGAAATAGCGGTAGCCGTTATGTTTCGTTTTGAGCCGTACGTGTACCTCGTAGGGAACGTTGTTTTCAAACTGTTCGCGGATCGCGTCGGCTACGATCTGTTTGTCGTCGGGATGGACGAGTATTTCTGTAAACTCCTTATAGCCAGTAGGTAATTCTCCCGGCTGGTAGCCGAGTAATTCAAAAAAGCGGTCCGACCAGACCTGTTTGTCCGTTGCAAAAACCCAGTCCCATATCCCTGCATTGATACCGGCAATAACCATGTCGAGCGATTCAGGGGAGAACTTGGACTGCATAATGGATGTATAGAATTAATTCGTATAAAATTAAGACAATTTCCGAATCTCAAAACTCTTAAAACAACTTTGCCTACTCTTTTCCAAAATCCTTTACGCCGAAAACTTTTTAAGCGGTAAGATTGCATATGTTGGTATTCTGCCGTTGCCCGTGTAAATTGGTGGGCATTGAAATGGCGAAACCCTGTATATGAACGCAGAAACGGATGCGTTGAGAAAACGCATTGAAGAACTTGAAGCGGAATTGGACAAGGCCCGGCTGGGTCACACCGGCGGAGGCGATGCACTCGCATATATACAGGAAATGGAAGGGCGCTTTCGCGCGATTGCGGATACGGCCCCGGTGCTGATCTGGCTTTCCGGTCCCGACAAGCTTTGCTACTTCTTTAATAAGGGCTGGCTCGATTTTACAGGCCGCAGTATGGAGCAGGAGCTCGGGAACGGCTGGGCAGAGGGGGTCCACCCCGACGATCTGGAAAGATGCCTTGCAATCTACATTTCACATTTCGACGCACGCAAGGAGTTTAGTATGGACTACCGCCTGCGACGGCATGACGGCCAATACCGGTGGATTTCCGACAAAGGCGTGCCCCGTTACACCTCCACCGGGACTTTTATCGGGTACGTGGGTGGCTGTATGGATATTCATAACCAGATCATGTTTTCCGAGCAGATGGAAATGCAGGTCGAGGAACGGACCCGTCAGCTGAAACACTCGGAGCAATTTCTGCAATCGATCCTGAACACGGCCGGAAACAGCATCGCCTCGTACCAGCCCATCCGCAACCCGGCGGGCAGGATCATGGATTTTCGCATTGTTTACTCCAATGAGGAAACATGGGCGCAAGGTACGACCGACGATGGAAGCATCGCGGGAAAAACATGCCGCGAGGTGTATCCGGGCATTTTCCGGAATGGTGTATTTGAAAAATTGGTGAAATGTCTGGAAACAGGGCGACCGGATACTTACCAGATCGACGTGAGACGGGGTGGCGATATCGTCTGGTACGAGGCCTCGGTTGAAAAACTCAACGATAGCCTGACGGTAACCACGAGGAATATATCCGAAGAGCTCAAATCAGACCTGCAACTCAAAGATCTGAACCGGCAGCTCGCGATACAAAATTCGATTTTCAAGCATTCGGAAGAGAACGCCAACATCGGCAGCTACGCCTGGAACGTGGCGACGAACGAGCTCGAATGTTCCGATAATTTATACAGGCTCATTGGTTACCAGCCTCAGGAGTTTATTCCTTCCTTCGAACAGTTTCTGTCATTTCTCCATCCCGAGGACCGCCATCAGGCAATCCGGGACGGCATTCGCGCGTATGAAACCAAGGTAATCGTGCAGAATACCTACCGCGTGATTGCCAAAAATGGCGACGTCAGGCATTTCAGGCTGAGCGGTAATTTCATCCGGGAAGGGGAGAACCATCTCATGATCGGCGCATTGCAGGACGTGACCAAGGACAGCGAGCTCAGCGATGCACTGCATAAAAAGAATATGGAGCTCCGCCGGAACAACGAGGAACTGGCGTCGTTCAGCTATGTGGCTTCTCATGATTTACAGGAGCCGCTGCGCAAGATCCGCGCATTCAGCAGCAGGATCATGGAAAAGGAGTCCCAGCATTTTTCGGAAAGCACGAGGGATTACTTTGGACGCATTATCGCGGCGTCGGTGCGGATGCAAAAGCTGATCGAGGCGCTGCTAAGCTACTCCGGAACGAGTGGTGTCAATTTCAAATTCGTGGAAACCGACCTCAACAGCATCATGGACGAGGTTAAAAGCGACCTGGAAGAACTGATTACCGAAAAGGATGCGGTAGTAGAAGTACGCCGGTTACCGGTTTTGCCGGTCATCCCGGTCCAGTTTCACCAACTTTTACAGAATCTCATCGGCAATGGTATCAAATACAGCAGCCCGGACCGCCGGCCTGTCGTGCGGGTAGGTTATGATATCGTGGAGGACAGGGACGGGCAGGGGACTTTCTGCCGGATTAGCGTTACCGACAATGGCATTGGGTTTGATCAGCGTTATGAGAACCGGATATTCGACCTTTTCCAGCGATTGCATGGCAGGAACGAGTACGAGGGTACGGGTATCGGTCTCGCTATCTGCAAGAAAATAGCCCAGAACCACCACGGTTACATCACCGCCGAAGGTACGCCCGGCGTGGGTTCTGTCTTTCACGTGTATATCCCGACAAACGTTGTGCAGCAGGAATAAGTGGATGAAAGTTGGATATGTCGGCGTTTGAATTGTAAAAATCTGATAATCTGATGCCAAATCCCCCTTCCTCTAAAGTTTCTCTTTCAAAACCTTGCGTTTTAATTTTCAATAAGTTTACTTTGTCTATCATATTTATAGACTATATAAAATGAGTTTGCCCGATTAACCACCAGTCCGGCAAAAACATTTGTCCAAAATTCGTATCGTACCTATGAAAGCGAAAGATGTACTTCTTATCCAATCTTCGGAGCTATCTGTGCCTGGAAGGCCGGCCGCCGAGCGGATGGTGGTTTCTGATTGTCCCCGTTTCACAGCCCCGTGCTGTTCCTGTTGTTGACTCCCTGACGATTTTCTGAATATTCGATAATCCGCTGATCGGCATATGAGGCGTATGCAGATCAGGAACTTCCCGTGTATCCGTACCGCGCAAGCATAGCTTGCTCGTGGCTGCGTATATGCATGAAGGTAAGCCCTCTTGTGCCTCGAGTATCCATTTTATTTCACCACAAATAATGATCAAACATCTATTCCGCCTGTTCTTGCTGACGGGCTTGGTATTCACAGGTTTTTACCGTGCCGCGGCGCAGGACGCCATTACGGGTGTGGTAAAAGACGAGTCGGGGCAGGGATTGCCCGGCGCGACGGTAGTCGAGAAAGGCTCCGCCAAGTATGCTTTGACGGACATCGACGGGAAATTCAGTATCCCGCCCGCTAAAGAGTTTCCATTTACATTGCAAATCAGCATAACCGGTTTCCAGCAGCAGGAAATCGAGATTTATGAACAGCCTACCGAAGCCGTAGAAGTTGTTCTGAAAACCGCTAACCTGCTCGACGAGGTGGTGGTAGTAGGTTATGGTGAGCAGAAACGGAAGGATATTACCGGCTCCGTCGCCTCTGTGCCCATTGAAATCAAAAGCCAGCCGGTAGCATCGGTGGAGCGCCTTTTGCAGGGTTCCGTCGCGGGAGCGGTGGTGACGCAGACATCCGGGCAGCCTGGCGGGGGCGTGAGCGTGCAGATACGCGGGAACAACTCCATCACAGCCGGTAGCGACCCATTGTATGTGATCGATGGTTTTCCCGTCAACAACGACTACGGCCTCACCGATGCCGGGGTGACCGACGGTTCGAAAATCAACCCGCTTTCTTCCATTAACACGGCCGACATCGAGAATATCGACGTTTTGAAAGATGCTTCTGCCACAGCTATTTATGGTTCCCGCGGGGCGAACGGAGTGGTTATCATTACGACCAAAAGCGGTTCAAAGAACAAGTCGTCCGTTAACTACGACGCTTACTATGGTTCGCAAAAAGTGCTTCGCACCATCCCTTTGCTGAACGCGGCACAATGGTGGCAACTTCGGAAAGATGCAGCCACCAATTCCGGAAAAACTGCTTCTATTCCAACTATTTCAGGCTATTCGCTCGATACTACCGGGGCCGGTACCGACTGGCAGGACGCCGCATTCCGCAGCGCTTCCATTCAGAGCCACAACCTCTCCATTCTTTCGGGATCGGATAAAACCAAACTTGCGATTTCGGGTAACTATTTCAAACAGAATGGTATCCTGCAAAATACCGACTTCCGCCGCTTCTCGGCCCGCATTAACCTGGACCACCAGTACAGCGACCGTCTCCGCATTTTCACCAGCCTGAATGCAAGCAATACCAAGGCCAATGTGGCACCGTCCGCCATTGTAGGTAACTTGCTGCAAACACCTCCCTCGCTGCCCATTTACCAGGACAACGGCACTTTTGTAGTAAACAGCCCGTTCGAATCTGCATTGCAGAACCCTATCAATTCATTGTACAATCAGCTGAACGAGACCATTACCAACCGTTTCCTGGGTAATGTTTCTGCTGAATATACGATTGCGGATGGTTTGAAAGCCAAAGTGCTCGTAGGAGCCGATATCGTAGGCAACAAGCAAAACCGTTACCTGCCGAGCACAACGGCGGAAGGCCAGGCACTCAGCGGCGACGCGATCGTAGGTTCGGTTTTTACGAGCAACTGGCTGAATGAGAATACGATCAGCTACGACAAAGAGATCAATGAGAAGAACAAAATCAATGCGGTAGCCGGTTTTACGGCGCAGGTGTCGGAAAGCAAAGGTGCTATTGCCGAAGCGGCTGGCTTTGCTACGGACGCATTTGGATACAATAACCTGGCAACCGGTATCACCAACGTTGCCCCCCGTTCATTGGCCAACAAATGGTCGCTGGCTTCGTACCTTGGCCGTGTCAACTACATTTTCGACGAGCGTTACCTGTTCACCTTCACCCTGCGTGCGGACGGTTCGTCCAAATTCGGTAGCGGCAACAAGTGGGGCTATTTCCCATCGGCGGCGATCGGGTGGAACGTGAATGAGGAGAAATTCTTCCAGCGTTTCAAGAAAATCAGCTTGTTGAAACTGCGTTTGAGCGCCGGACAGACCGGTAACCAGAACATTCCTTCGTACCAGTCGCTTTCGCAGCTGGCTTACTTCCGCTACAACTTCTCGAATACGACCGTTTCCGGTTTCGCGCCGAACACCGTGCCTAATCCGAACCTCGGTTGGGAGAAAACGTTCCAGACCGACTTCGGAGTGGATTTGGGTCTGTTCAAAAACCGCATTAACATTATCGCCGACTACTATTACAAAAAAACGACCGACTTGCTGCTGACCCGCACGGTACCAGGTACTTCCGGACTCTCGGATTTCTACAACGGACAGGCTTCCGTAGTTTACCAGAATATCGGTGCGGTTTCCAACCAGGGTGTTGAATTGTATATCAATTCAAGAAACCTCGAAGGTGCTTTCAAATGGAATACGATTTTCATTGTTTCTAAAAACACCAACAAAATCCTGAGCCTCGGAGACGGTGTGGACCAGATCATTCCGGTGATTTCTAACCCTTCCATCGCGAAGGTAGGTTACCCGCTCGGTTCGTTCATCGTGTACAAGACGGACGGCATTATCCAGGAGGGCGATGCACCATTGACCCCGCAGCAAAACAAGAACCCCGGCGGCCAGAAATATAAGGATATCAATGGCGACGGCGTGATCACGCAGGCAGGCGACCGGGTGGTGATTAAAAACCAACCTGCATTGACCGGCGGTATTACCAACACATTCAATTACAAAGGTTTCGACCTGACGATCTTTTTCCAGGCGTCGCTCGGCGGTAAATTGTACAATGCCAACCGTGCGAACCTCGAATTGGGGACAGGTTATGTAAACGGCTCGACCGTACTGCTCGACCGCTGGACGCCTACCAACACCAATACCGACGTGAAAGCGGCCTACCAGGATCCTGCGATCACCATTTCAGACCGGTTTATCGAGGATGCGACTTACTATCGTTTGAAAAACCTCTCATTCGGCTACACTTTCCCGAAAGAGCTGCTTTCAAAACTGCGTATCGAAAACCTGCGCGTGTATGTGTCCGCGCAGAATCCGAAAACCTGGACGAAATACACCGGTTTCGATCCCGAAGTGAGCTTGAATGGTCAGTCGCTGATCAACAAGGGCGTAGACCAGGGCGTGTATCCTAACAACAAATCTTACCAGGTGGGTCTGTCCCTCACATTCTGATAACCACCATTCCAAAATCGATTGAAATGAAAGCATTTAAATATATTCTGTTGGGTTTCACGGCATTTGCTTCGCTTTCGTGCGAGGAATTCCTGAAAGAAGAACCCGAGGCATTTTTGTCGGAAGACCAGTATTACAAAACGCAGGCCGACGCAGTGAACGCGGTGAATGCGGTGTATTTCTTCCTGAATTCAGGCGGATCGTCGATCCAGACGCCTTACAACACGCTCTTCAATACCGGTATGAACATGGCCGGCGATGACGAGGATCCAGGACCAGGCGCAACGAATCCCGATGTGCGTTCGCTATCGGTATTGGCGCATTCGTCGACCAATCTGCGGATTTATGAACTCTGGCAACAGCATTATGCGGCAATTAAAAAGGCCAATGTGGTATTGGAAAAAGTACCGGCCATTCAGTTTGACGAGGCATTGAAAACGCGCTTGCTCGGCGAGACCAAGTTCCTGCGTGCATTGTATTACTTCAACCTCGTGCGCTTGTACGGCGACGTTCCGCTGATTCTCGAATACCAGAAGTACGTGAATGCAGCAGATTACGCGATTGCCAAATCACCTTCGGCTGACATTTACGCGCAGATCGAGAAAGACCTCACCGAAGCCGCCGCGGTGCTTCCGGCTACCTATGCGTCGCCCAACGTAGGGCGCGCGACAGCGGGAGCGGCCAAGGTGCTGCTGGCGAAAGTGTATCTGACCCAGGCTTCGCTGCCTTTGAAAGTGAGTGCGAAATATCAGTCAGCGGTGAACAAGGCGGAGGAAGCATTGTCGGCTGCGGACGGCGGCACGGGCAATTACGGTTACGACCTCGTGACCAACTATGCCGAGGTTTTTCTGCCGGCATTCAAGAACAACAAGGAGCACATCTTCTCAGCGCAGTTTAAATCCAACTCACTGGCACAGGGTAACAACGAGTGGCCGCGTTCGATCCTGTCGGGTGTGCCGGGTTTGAATGGCAACTATGCGCACATGGTGCGGTATTACACCCAGGGCAACGACAAGTTTTTCAGCATTTATAAATTGTTCAAGCCTGGCGACAAGCGTCGTGATGTGACTTTTGTGAGAAGCTTCACCAGTCCTTCGAACGGCCGTAAATATGCCCTGCCAATTGCAAATGCGGCGGTTCCGAACGATTCGACGCCATTCTGGAACAAATGGGCCGATCCTGCTTCGACGGCGGTTACCAACCAGTCGGCAGCCAATGTACCCATTATCCGCTATGCCGAATTGCTGCTGATCCACGCCGAGGCCGAAAACGAGGCGAACGGCCCGACCGTAAAAGCGTACAAATCATTGAACAGAGTCCGCAAACGTGCGGGATTGCCCGATCTGACGACAGGCCTCACCAAAGACCAGTTCCGCGATTCGGTATACCTCGACCGCCGTTTGGAACTCACTTACGAATACCAGCGCTGGTTTGACCTGATCCGTCAGCGCGATGCGGCTTACAACAGCACGTTCGTGGCCAATCAACAAAAAGTTGGAAAAACCAATGCGGCGCCGAAGCATGTCTATTACCCGATCCCGCAATCGGAAATCGACAACAATGCATTGTTGAAGCAAAATCCGCTTTGGGAGTAGCACCGGGTTTGTAATCTGTTGGTATTGAATGAATAAGAAAGCTTTCTTTGGGGTAGGCACGATCTGGGCACTGGCGGTCATGACGCCGGTGCCTGTGCCTGCACAACAGGTATCCGAAAAACCTAATATCGTCCTCATACTGGCCGATGATCTGGGTTTTTCGGATCTCGGGAGTTTTGGCTCCGAAATACACACCCCTAACCTTGACCGGTTGGCGCACGAGGGCTTGCGCATTACCCAGTTTTACAATAGCGGTCGCTGCTGCCCTTCACGCGCGGCCCTGCTCACGGGCTTGTACCCGCATCAGGCGGGCGTGGGCGACATGGTGCAGGACAAGGGTACGCCTGCCTACCAGGGATATTTAAGTAAAAACAGTGCTACCATTGCCCAACTGCTCAAAACGGGCGGTTATAACACCATCGTTTCGGGCAAATGGCATGTGGGACTTGTCCCCTCAGCCTGGGCGGTCAACCGCGGGTTCGACCAGTCGTTTACCCTGCAAAACAATGGCAGCAGCTATTTCAACTCGGAACCGCTTTACAACGACGGCCGGACGGTTACGTTTCAACTGAACGGCCGGGCGATACAGCGGTACGACACTTCACGCTATCTCACACAAGCCATTACCGATTTCGCGGTCCAGTCCATTGACCGCGTGAAGGATCAGTCGAATCCATTCTTTTTATACCTGGCCTACAATGCCCCGCACTGGCCGATCCAGGCATTGCCGGAAGATATTGCCCGCTACAAAGGCAAATACCTGCAAGGCTGGGATGCGCTGCGGGAAGCCCGCTACCGGAAGCTGATTTCGCTGGGTATTATTCAAAAAGAATGGAAGCTCTCGCCGCGCTACGAGAAAGCGCCCGGATGGAATGCCCTATCCGCTGCCGAAAAGGATCGATGGGATACCCGGATGGCCATTTACGCCGCCATGATTGACCGCATGGACCAATGCATTGGGCAGGTACTCGACAAAGTAAAGGCCATTGGCCGCGACCGGAACACACTTGTGATTTTTGTTTCAGATAATGGCGGCAGCGGCGATACCGTCCGCGAGTGGAATTATGTAACCCCAAAAACAGGCGAGCCGGGTTCGGTGCATTCGATCGATAGTTATGACCCGCCTTGGGGCAATGCGAGCAACACGCCTTTCAAACTATTCAAAAAGAATACGCACGAGGGGGGTATTGCGTCGCCATTTATTGCCTGGTTTCCGGGGAAAATCAAGGCAAATGCATTAAGCACGCAGGTAAGTCATATTACCGATATTATGCCCACGCTGCTTGAACTGGCGGGCGTTCGGTACCCCGAAACGTTTGGGGATGAAAGGCTTACATCGCTGGCAGGAAGCTCTTTAACACCACTATTTCAAAACCCGCAGGCCACGCAACCTAAGGCCATTTTCTGGGAACACGAAGGCAGCCGCGCCGTCCGCAAGGCCAATTGGAAACTTGTGGCGGAAATAAACCAGCCCTGGGAATTGTACGACCTCCAAACCGACCGGAGCGAAACGCGGAACCTCGCGACGCGTTACCCTCAAAAAGTGAAGGAACTGGAAAAAGAATACCTCGAATGGGCGGCGAAAGTGGGCGTAGTGGATTGGAATACGATCAAATAGGAATTGGATATTGATTTAAAATACATTCAAAAACAGTTTGTTATGAAGAAAATATATCGTCCATGGAATAGATTATCGCTCGGTGCACTGGCTGTGCTGGCTGCGAGCGGTCTGCAAGCGCAATATGCGCCGACGCCTGCTTACCAGGGTAAAATTGGTAAAACAGTAGCTGAAACGCAGGAGTCATGGCCGGAGAAGAAGAAGGCGGCGAAAGGCTCGCCCAACGTCGTCTGGATTTTGCTGGACGACATTGGTTACGGTGCGATCAGTACTTTCGGCGGGTTGATCCATACGCCTACGCTGGATAGTCTGGCTAACAATGGGTTGCGTTATACCAACTTCCATACGACGGCGATTTGCGCACCCACGCGCGCATCCCTGCTCACGGGGCGCAACCAGCATCCGGCGCACATGGGGCTTTTCCCTGAAACCGCCATTGGTACGCCGGGTTATGACGCGCTCATCCCGTTTGAGAAAGGCACCATTGCCGAAATCCTGAAAGATAACGGATACAATACATTTGCATTGGGCAAATGGCACATTACCCCGCTGGCCGACCTCACGCCGGCCGGCCCGTTCAACCGCTGGCCGACGGGGCGTGGCTTCGAGCAATTTTATGGGTTCCCGTCACGCGGTAGCATCGACCAGTGGCATCCCGAGCTCTGGGAAGGTACGCACCGCGAACCGGACCGGCAAGATGGCAAGCATTTCAATGAGCTGATCGCCGACCGCGCCATCAGTTACCTGGCGAGCCAGAAATCGGGTAACCCGGACAAGCCGTTTTTCCTGTACGTCGCAACCGGGGCGGGGCATGCGCCGCATCAGGTGGCCAGGGAATGGTCGGATAAATACAAAGGCAAGTTCGATGCGGGCTGGGATGCTTATCGCGAGCAGGTTCTGGCGAATCAGATCAGGTTGGGGGTTATTCCCAAGACTGCCAAAGTCCCGCCGCGCAATCCGGGTGTGAAAGAATGGAACTCACTGGGCGCCGACGAGAAAAAGCTTTATGCGCGGTTTATGGAAACTTATGCGGGTTTTCTGGAATATACGGATCATGAGCTCGGAAGGGTTATCAACCATATTCGAGAAGCCGGTGAACTGGATAATACAATCGTCATCGTTTCGGTGGGTGATAATGGTGCGAGTAAGGAAGGAACTTTCGTAGGTACAGTTAATAATTTCGGGACTGGTATTTCGGAAGTGGAGCGTTTGAAAAAGAATATCGAGCAGATAGACCTGATTGGCACCGAGTTTTCAAAGGTGAATTACCCGCTCGGCTGGGCGGCTGCTACCAATGTACCGTTCCGCCATTGGAAGCAGGACGCGAACTCGGAAGGCGGTACGCACAACCCGCTCATCGTTTTCTATCCCAAAGGTATCAAGGAGAAAGGCGGCATCCGCAACCAGTATGGCCATGTTTCGGACATTTTACCCACTACTTTGGAACTGCTGAATATTAAGGCTCCGGTTGTTCTGAATGGTATCAAGCAAGACCCGATCGAGGGAACGAGCCTCGCATACAGCCTTAATGACGCTGGTGCCAAAAGCCGCCATACGGTTCAGTATTACGAAATCCGTGGTTCCCGCTCTATTTATAAGGATGGTTGGAAGGCCGGTTCCCTGCACGTGAAGGGTCAGGATTTTGAAAAAGATCAATGGGAGCTTTACAACCTGAATGAAGATTTCAACGAAACCAACGACCTCGCAGCTTCCAATCCGGCGAAATTGAAGGAACTGAAAGCATTGTTCGATAGTGAGGCTGTGAAATACAATGTGTACCCGTTGAAGGATGGTACCGAGCCATTTACATTACCTACTGCGTATAATAATGTGGATAAAGTGGTGCTTTACCCGGGTCAATCGACGATTATCGACGTGGCCAGCCCGTTTGCATTGAAACGTTCGTTCTCGATCGTGGCGGATGCGGTGCTATCGGGTGTGGAAACGGAGGGTGTGCTGCTGTCGAGGGGTGGCGCGGCAGGCGGATTGAGCTTTTTTATTCAAAATCAGCGCTTGCAATTCGTTTACGCGGTGGGTGACGGCAACAAATATGTGGTAAGCTCTTCCAATGCAACTTTGCCGGCAGGGAAAGTGGAACTGAAAGCCAGCGTCCAGTACGACCAGAATGGCGGCGGTGTGGTGACTTTGTATGTCAATAATGCGAAGGTAGGAGAGGGCACATTGGCCAAAACTTCGGATGCGCTGTATTTGCACGAGGGTGTGAATGTCGGTTTCGATGACCTCACACCGGTAGGGGATACTTATAAAGTGCCTTTTGCATTTACTGGTAAAATCAACAAGGTCACCATCGACCTCGCACCCACGCAGCAGGCGGTTTTGGGCGCGAAATAAGGGTTTTGATTTGTTGTTACATGCCTGACGGCATTTGCGAAGTGGTGTGTAACAATACCATACTACCAATATTACATGCCTGACGGCATTTGATTTGACTAAGTCGCGTAGCGACGTAACATTGGTAGGAAAAAGAACAATGCCAATGTTTTCGAAAAATCGCGTAGCGATGTAACAACAATGCAAATGCACAAACTGACCCGCAAAATCCTTCTGGTGATACTAGCCATCGCATTACGCCCGGCCATCGCGCAGGACCGCCCGAACATCCTCTGGATCGTGAGCGAGGACAATACCATTCTGCTCGGTAGCTATGGTGATAAATTCGCGACGACGCCCAACCTGGACCAATTCGCGACCGGGAGCATCCGTTACAAAAATGCCTTCTCGACCGCTCCCGTGTGTGCGCCCTCGCGTAATACGCTCATCACAGGCATGTACCCGCCTTCGCTGGGGACCGAGCATATGCGGAGCACGTACCCGTCGCCCGCGTTCGTGAAGTTTTTCCCGAAATACCTGCGTGAGGCCGGTTACTACACGACCAACAATGCCAAAAAGGATTACAATACGCCGGACCAGCTGGACGCCTGGGATGAATCGAGCAACAAGGCGACATACAAGAACAGGAAGCCGGGCCAGCCGTTTTTTGCTGTATTTAACCTGAATGTTTCGCACGAAAGCTCACTGCACGAGCCGCTGCCTGCATTGAAACATGACCCTGAAAAGGTCCCATTGCCGCCCTATCATCCCGCAACGCCCGAATTGAAGCATGACTGGGCGCAGTATTATGACAAGCTGGAAGAAATGGACCGGCAATTTGGAAAGCTGTTGCAGGAATTGAAGGACGAAGGGCTGGCTGAGAACACGATCGTGTTTTACTATGCCGATAATGGCGGCGTGCTGGCACGCAGCAAGCGGTTTATGTACGAATCGGGCTTACATGTGCCGCTGATCGTCCATTTGCCGCCGAAGTATGCGCACCTGGCCAGTCAAAAGCAAGGCAGCGTGTCCGACAGGCTGGTTACTTTCCTGGACTTTGCGCCGACGGTCCTAAGTCTTGCTGATATTAAAGTGCCTGATTACATGCAGGGAGGGGCGTTTCTGGGTAAACAGCAGAAGCCGGAGCCACTGTATGCATTCGGTTTCAGGGGAAGGATGGATGAGCGGATCGATATGTCGCGTTCGGTGCGGGACAAGCAGTTTCGTTACATCCGGAATTATCTACCCAACAAAATTTACGGTCAATACCTGGAATACCTCTGGCGGGCGCCTTCGGTGAAATCATGGGAGGATTTGTACAAGGCCGGAAAACTCAATGCAGTGCAATCCAAATTCTGGGAAGAGAAGCCCGCTGAGGAGCTATTCGATGTCGACGCCGACCCGCATAACATCCATAACCTTGCCGGCGATCCGAAATACAAGAAGGAGCTTGTGAGGTTGCGAAATGCCAACGAACAATGGATTAAGAACTATAAGGATGTCGGCTTTATTCCGGAAGCGATCATTTACGAGATTGCTAAAACGACGCCTTTGTATGACTATGCACGAAGTGGCAGGTATGATTTGGCGAAGATTACCGCGATAGCGGACCTGGCTTCATCCCGGAATCCTGCTCACACGCAAGCGCTGATCAACGCATTGGGCGATGCCGACGCATCCGTGCGCTACTGGGCAGCCACGGGCCTCACCGTACTAAAAGCTTCGTCGGGTAAAGTTGCATTGCAAAAGGCATTGAAAGACCCGGAAGTGGCGGTGCGCATTGCCGCGGCGGAGGCGCTTTATGTAACAGGCACGGACAAGCCGGGCGCCATCACTACGTTAACCGACGCATTGAAAAGCGATAACCCTTACGCCCGTCTGCAAGCTCTGAATGTCCTGGACCTGACGGGAAAAGACGCTGCGCCGGCGATTCCCGGTGCGGAAAAGATTTCGGAGCAGAAGGCTGAAATGTTCGATTATGACATTCGGGCAGCCAAGGTGCTGCTCCAAAACTACAAGAACTCAAAGTAAAAAGTCGATAGCCAAGGCCAACCACCGAAAGCAGTAATCACTTTTAAACCCAGTTTCAATGAAAACTTTCAGACCGTTGTTCGCACTGGTATGGTTGCTTTTTGCCCATACCGCACTGAATGCACAGACCGCCCCCAAACGCGACCTCGTTTCATTCGAGGAATTTGAAGCACGGTTGTCCAAGGCAGGCAAAAATGCCCAGATCCTCGACGCCCGTCTGCCGGAAGAGTATGCGCAGAACCATCTCGAAGGCGCCACCAGTTTCAGCGTCGCCAACGAAGCCGATTTCTCCAAGGCCATCGCTAAACTCGACAAAAGCAAACCGACCTTCATTTACTCCATCGCCAACGGCCGTAGCGGTAAGCTGGCAACGGACCTCCGTGACAATGGTTTCAGCGACGTGACCGAACTCCCGGGCGGATTGAGCAAATGGATTGGCCTGGGTAAACCGGTCATTTCCACGGTGGGTCCCGGCCTTTCGCTGAGTGACTACCAGGCGTCCCTGAAATCCGATAAACTGGTGCTTGTGGATTTCGGCTCGCGCTATTGCGGCTCCTGCAAAAAACTGGCCCCTATTGTGGATTCTATCAAGCATGAACAGGCCAGCTCCGTGAAAGTGATCAACATCGAGGCCTATGAAAACAAGGCGCTTACCAAAGAGCTGGGCGTGACGGCATTGCCTACTTTGATTCTGTATCGCGGTAGCCAGGTGGTTTGGAAGAAGAGTGGCGTTACACCGAAGGGGGAGATTGAAAGGGTGCTGGCGGAAGCGAATTTGTGAGGGAAAAAGATTACAATCGGCAACCTTTTGCTGTGGTTGCCGGTTGCCTTTTGCATATACGATTCAAGAATCAGTTTCTGATTTTGCTTTTTCCCAAGGGAATGGACGTTGCAGCTTTGCAAAGTCTTCCGCTGCTTTTTCATTCTTCTTTTTCAGGAAGGGCGAATTTCTAATTGCTTCATAGATTCTCTCCTTGTCCTTGAGAAGCTCTTCTAACATAGCTTCATGCTCTTGGGTTGTGTGTTTTTCCATGCTCATAATTATCGCGTGATAGTATTAAAGTTAAACAATTATTTGCAGCCGACCAGTATTTTGTCATACTGATTGCCAACGATATAATCTGCGATTTCTCCTGACTTGACTCCCCAGAATCGAAATTCAGCCGATAATTGTAACCAGTTCGAGTTAATTGCTCTTTGGTAGAGAACATTACGCTGATTTTTACCTTGCATAGTGGATTTTTCGTCCATATATCCCTCCAACGAGAGTAGCGATTCAGGATGTTCCCTTAAAAACTCCATTGCTATTCTGGCAACGGTCGCAATAACTTTTGGCATATCACCATTCCCGCTCCTGGGGCTGTCGTCAAGAGTCCAACCATCGTAAGCGGCCACGACATCGCCGAACCCGAGATTGTATGCTGACTCCGAAGGATAGTCCGAGCTGTCGGGAATTTTGTTGATCGAAACAACTTTTTGAATATTGCCATGAATGCCCTTGCTGATGAAAAAATACAATGAATTGTCTTCGGCCCGATAGAATGGATAAGTGTCTTTGTTCATATTAATAGCGTGCGTAAATAAACCCAAAGCACACTTCTACAAACCTCCTATCCTCACTTTCATCACCAATGATCCTCCGGCACAAAAAACGCCCATCCAGCTTTCTGAATGGGCGACTTGCATTGAAATGAATGCAAAAAACCTAGAATATAAACTTCGTACTCAAAAAGTTAGAAGTATCCTCATGCACGATTTCGTTGATCAGCTGCTTGTTGGCGGCGTTCATTTTGAAGGCCACGAGCGAGCGGATCGAGAAAGCACGAATGGCGTCGGGGACGGAAAGGGTTCCTTCGGCGCTGTCTTTGCGGCCAGTGAACGGGAACACATCCGGGCCACGCTGGCATTGGGTGTTAATGTTCACACGGCTTACCTGGTTTACCAGCGGGTCGATCAGCGAGGCTACTTCGTCGGCATTGTTGCTGAAAATACTTACCTGCTGTCCGTGGGTCGAATCGATGAGGAACTCGATGGTTTCTTCGAGGTCGTCGAACGGCACCACCGGCACGATCGGGCCGAATTGCTCTTCGTGGTAAAGTTTCATTTTGCTGTTTACCGGGTAAACAACGGCGGGGTAGAAGAAGGAACCTTCCGATTTGCCGCCGTTTTCGTTCACCACTTTCGCACCATGCGCTTCCGCGTCGGCAATGCAGTCGTTGAGGTATTCGATTTTATTGGTTTCGGGGAGCGGCGTAAGGGCTACTCCATTTTCCCACGGCATTCCGAATTTGAGCTCTCCAACCGCTGCGCTGAATTTTTCGAGGAACGCATCGGCAACAGTACGGTGTACCCATATGATTTTCAATGCGGTACAACGCTGTCCATTAAACGACAACGATCCGGTGATGATTTCCTTCACCGCAAGGTCGAGATCGGCCTCGGGCGTAACGATCGCGGCATTCTTCGCATCCAGGCCAAGCACCGCTCGCAGACGGTTCACTTTCGGGTGCGATTTCTTCAATTCGTTTGCCACTTTGCTGGAACCGATCAAAGT
Source organism: Dyadobacter sp. (assembly GCF_017744695.1). Lineage (GTDB taxonomy): Bacteria > Bacteroidota > Bacteroidia > Cytophagales > Spirosomataceae > Dyadobacter. The sequence continues at coordinate 1,241,632 of NZ_JAGIAS010000001.1, read as the reverse complement.
GAGGACGTTGATTTTGCCCGACTGCATCAGACCCGGAACAATGGCATTACCACGGCCGTAGATCACATTGACAACGCCTTTTGGAAAACAATCGCGGAACGCTTCCTGCAATGGGTAATGCAGCAGCGTGCCGAATTTCGGAGGTTTGAACAGCAACGTATTACCCATGATCAGTGCCGGGATCAAGGTAGTGAATGTTTCGTTGAGCGGGTAGTTGAATGGCCCCATGCAAAGCACCACACCCAGCGGAGAACGCCTTACCTGTGCCGCAATGCCGTCGACGATGTCGAAACCGGAGGAATCGCGATCCAGGTTTTTGAGAGAGTCGATAGTTGCATATATGTATTCAACGGTACGATCGAATTCTTTAACGGAGTCGGCAAATGATTTACCGATTTCCCACATGATGAGCTTGACGATGATGTCCTTCTTCTCGATCATCCGGCCTGTGAATTGCTCGACGCAGTGAATGCGTTCGGCTACGCCCATCGTGGGCCATTCGCCGCGGCCGCTGTTGTAGGCGGTAACGGCTGCTTCCAATGCTTCCGATGCTTCGGTAGCGGTACACAAAGGATAGCTGCCGATCAGCTTGCGTTCGAGACCGTTAGCCGTTTGTACGGCAATAGGTGAGAAAACTTCATGGAACGGGCCGTCCCAGGCCTTCATTTCGCCATTGCAGAGGTACTCGCGCTGGTGGATCAGGGATGGCAGGCTGTACTCTGCAGGAATGTCCTTTTCTTCAACAAAGATGTTCCTTAACTTGGAATTGAAATCCATTGAATCAGATTTTTGTGGATAAGAATTGATTAAAAAAAGCGCACTTGGATTAATGACGAAGTTTCGCAATTATATCCTTATCAACAAGTCGGATTTTGACGAAGTTTTATCTAAACCTGATTTCTTCTTGTCATTTTGAAAAAGCGGGTCATCAGGAAAATCGACGCCATCGTCAAGCCCAGGATCAGCCCCAGCCACATGCCCGAAGCACCCATTCCGAAATGGAAAGCAAGCGTGTAGCCAACGGGGATACCGATCACCCAATAGGCAATCCCGATCAGAATTGTAGGTGTTTTTACATCCTTAATACCCCTCAATAAACCGGCGCCGATAGCCTGCGTGGCGTCCGAAATCTGGAAAACAGCCGCGAAAAGGAGCAATAAAGCGGCCAGCCCGACAACCTCGGCGTTGTCGTTGAATGCGAGCGGCAAATGGTTGCGTAATACCCCGAAACTGATCGCACAGAATGTGCCATAGATCAACGCGGTTACGAGCGTGCTTTTGCCGATTACAAAAATCTTCGCCCAGTCGTTGCGCCCGAGCGCGTTGCTCACGCGTATGGAGCCCGCCTGCGCGAGGCCCATTGACACCATAAATGTGAACGAAGCGCTGCTGAGCGCGATCTGGTGCGCGGCTTGCGCCACCGCACCCAACGTACCGATGATGATGCCCGACACCGCGAATGCGCCGGCTTCCATGCCGATCTGCAAACTGCTCGGCACACCGATATGCAGCAATTCACGCCAGGTTTGTCCTTTGAAATACCATTGATTACGGCTTACGGCAATGTATTTTTCAAAAGTTTTGTGCCTTAAAATCACAAACAATAATGCGAGGAACATCATGCTGCGGGTAATGAGCGTGGCCCAGCCTGCGCCTTCGAGTTCCAGACGCGGGAAGCCCCAGTTTCCGTAAATGAGCAGCCAGTTGAGCAGGATGTTGACGGGCATACCGGCCAGGGAAAAGATCATCGCCGTGCGTGTGTGTTCCAATCCGTCGGCAAACTGCTTCAAAGTCATGAAAAGCAGCATTGGGATAATGGAAAGGCCCATAAGCCGCATGAACGGGATGGCGAGCTCCACCACTTCGGGGTCCTGGCCCAGGTTATGCAGGTAATCTTTCCCAAAAAGCAATGTGATGGAAATGGCCAGCGCGGTGAGGGTACAAAGGCAAAATCCATTGAACAGATAATGCGAAACCTGCTGCGCGTCGCGGCGGCCGTTGGCCAGCGATACCATTTGCGAAACGGAGATCGTCATCCCGATCCCGATCACGAAAGGTATGTTCATTGCGTTGATGACGAGGGCGGCCGCGGCCAGTTGTTTGTAGCTGATAGCGCCGACCATGGCGCTGTCGATCAGGTGGAGGGCCATTTGTGCCAGCTCACCGATGATAATGGGGAATGCTAATCTTAAAGTTTGTGATGCTTCGTGTTTCATGGCTTTGTGTGGATCTGCAAAAAGACTGCAAAGGTACAAAAAACCGACGGAGGCTCAGAATCTTCATTTTAATATATCATTACGGTAGAGTAAAACGGGAAGGTAAACCGGTTTGTATGGGTAGCAATTTTTAAAAGGATTTGAGAAAATACTACAACAGGATAATGGCTATCAAAAGCAGTTTGAAGAAGGGGTTTCGTCAACGGAAATCGCTTGGTTTGGTGGGGTTTGCATTGATTCTCGGGATGTTGGGAATGACGCCCGCCCTGGCGCAGAATAATGGGAAATTGAAGGTTACAGGCAAGATTATCGATGGCGCGAGCAATGCGCCTCTGGGTTATGCGAGCATCCGGCTATTCAAAACGGCAGACAGCTCGTTTGTCTCCGGCGCGATCACCGACGAGACGGGCGGGTTCATCGTCGACATCTCCGCAGGTACCTATTATGCATTGTCTGAGTTTATAGGTTACAAGCCGAATTATACTGCTAATATAAAAGTGAGTGCAGCCAATTCTCCGCTCGACCTGGGCTCGATCAAAGTGGCGGCTTCGACCCAAACGCTCGATGAGGTGACGGTGCAGGCAGAGAAAAGTTCGATGGAATTATCGCTTGATAAAAAGATATTCAACGTTGGGAAAGATCTGGCGAATGCAGGTGGTACCGCGGTGGATATCCTTACCAATGTCCCTTCCGTCGCCGTGGACGTTGAAGGGAACGTCAGCCTGAGGGGCAGCGGCAATGTGCGCATCCTCATAGACGGAAAGCCTTCGGGGCTGGTCAGCATTAAAGGCGCGAGCGGACTGGCACAGTTGCAGGGCAGCATGATCGAGCGCGTGGAGATCATCACCAATCCATCGGCACGGTACGAGGCCGAAGGGATGGGCGGCGTGATCAACATTGTTTTGAAAAAAGAGCGGAAAGAGGGCATTAACGGTTCGTTCGATATTATCACCGGGCATCCTACCAACTTTGGTGGTGCGGCCAATGTGAATTACAGGAGGAAAAACCTCAATTTCTTTATCAATTACACCATGTCATACCGGAACACGCCGGGTAAAAACTATGTGTACCAGGAGCTTTATCGCAACGATTCCACCTTCATCATGGAGCGCGACATGAAAAGCAACCTGAAAGGCATGGCCAACAGCGCGCGGGGCGGTATCGATTATTATTTCAATTCCAAAAACGTCCTCACAGGCGCGTACACGTGGCGTACGAGCAAGGGTAAGCGGTTTTCGACACTCAATTACCGCGATTACCTGTCGAACCTCAATAATATGACGAGCTACACACACCGGACGCAGGATGAAACCGAAACAGAGCCGAACTCGGAGTACGCACTGACTTACAAGCGCACATTCAACCGCAAAGGGCAGGAGTTTACGGCAGATGTCCGCTACCTCGACAACTGGGAGGATTCGGACCAGTATTACCACGAGAATGTATATAAGCCGGACGGCAGCCCGTCGGGGATTCCGCCACTGTTGCAACGCGCCGTGAACTACGAAACGGAAAAGCAGCTGCTGTTCCAGGCCGATTATGTACACCCTTTCGGGAAGGACGGGAAGATCGAGGCAGGGGGGCGGAGCAGTTCGCGGGATATGACCAATGACTACACCGTGACACAGCAGAACAGTGACGGCGGCTGGGTTACATTGCCCGGTCTCACTAACGACTTTTTGTATGAAGAGAATATCAATGCATTGTACGGTATGATCGGCAACAAAACCGGTAAGTTTTCTTATCAGGGTGGTGTCCGCGCCGAATGGACCGGGGTTACCACCACATTAAAAAACACCAACGAAGTGAATGCCCGTAAATACGCCAATCTCTTCCCGAGCGTGCATGTTACCTATGACTTTGCCAAACAGAACGCTTTTCAGCTGAGTTATAGCCGTCGCGTCCGCAGGCCGCAATACAATGATCTCAGCCCGTTTGCGACGTACAGCGACAATCGCAACTACTGGAGTGGTAACCCCGACCTGAATCCGGAGTTTACCAATGCATTCGAGTTCGGTCATGTCAAATACTTCAACAAAGGCTCGCTGACATCGTCGATCTATTACCGTCATACGAATGGCAAGATCATCAGCATTCGCACCGTACAGGACGACGGAAGCTCCTACACTCGTCCAGAAAACCTCGGAACGGAAGATGCCTACGGGGCTGAATTTGCAGGTTCATTCAATCCATATCCATGGTGGAAGCTCGACGGAAGTGCCAACTTCTTCCGCGCGATTACCGACGGGACCGGTGTGGACGAAGATTTTAAGAGCGATACTTACAGCTGGTTTGTCCGGACGATGTCGCGGTTTACACTCTGGAAAAATACGGATGTGCAGCTGAGAGGCAACTACGAAGCACCGCAGCAAACCCCGCAAGGCCGCAGAAAAGCATTGGCAACGCTCGATCTGGCGGCAACGAGGGATATTCTGAGGGGGAATGGTACGCTGACGCTTACGGTAGTCGACGTTTTCAATTCCCGAAAATACCGCTCGATCACCGAAGGGGCCAACTTCTATACCCGCAACACTTCGCAGGGACGTTTACGACAGATTAACCTCACTTTAAATTACCGTTTACACCAGGCCAAAAAGAAACCAAAAGAGAGTCTGGAAGGCGACTTTTAATGCAAATTAAATTTATTATACGGTTTTTATTTTCTACCTTGTATACCCTTACAATGGAATTGATTGCTACCGTACCTCGTTTAGGTTGAATGTATGAGCAACGTCGATGTTATTTCATGAATACTTAAATTCAGGTTATGAGCACAAAACCAAATAAATCTATTTTCCTGGCCGACGACGATGAGGATGATTGCCTGCTGTTTGAGGACGCGCTCAGGGAAGTAAGCACTTCGACCGAGTTGTTGACAGCCAGCGACGGGGTGGAGTTGATCGATTTGATGGAAAAAGCCGTACCGCCTCCGCCGGATGTCATTTTTCTGGATTTGAATATGCCCCGCAAAAACGGTTTTGAATGCCTGGACCTGATCCGGCAGACCAAAGCCTGGGCGCACATACCAGTCGTGATTTTTTCCACCACCGGACAAGAGGAAATGGTACGGAAGGTGCATGAAAAAGGCGCCAATTTCTTCATTCGCAAGCCCGGGTCGTTTCCCAAGTTGAAACAGGCTATCAAACAGATCCTGGATATCGACTGGACCAAGCATAGCTGGACACCTGCGCCAGAAAACTTCTATTATCAATATTGACTTCTCATGACTTGTCCACCTATTTTTGAAAATATATTCTTCGTGAAAACAGGTGGACAAGTCGAAACAACTCAATCAGCATACTTCTGCAATCAATGACGATCGCCCCAGACAGGTGAATCTTGGGGATGTCGAGGGCTCTGCGTCTGCGGACTACGCGTCAGCGAACGAAACTAAGTTCTGGAACACGGTGAAGCAGGCGCCTGTGGGAATGGCCATCCTGCGTGGGGAGGATTTTGTGGTGGAAATGGCGAATGATGCTTATCTGAACATTGTCGACCGAACGGAGGATGAGTTGGTCGGGAAATCGCTTTTTACGGGACTGCCGGAAGTGCGTGAATATGTGGAGCCGATCCTGTTCCGTGTTTTGCGAACAGGCATTGCTTACCACGGCAACGAATTCGAAGTAACGATCCGCCGTTTCGGTCAGCCGGAGCTTTGCTATTTCAACTTTGTGTACCAGCCGCTTTTTGAAGAAGACCCTGAGCATGCATCGGGCATTATGGTCGTCGCCACGGAGGTTACGCAGCAGGTTTTGTCCAAACAGGCCTTACAACGCAGCGAAAACCAGTTCAGGAACCTCGTTACACAATCGCAGTTCGCGAAAGCCATACTCAAAGGTCCTGAATTCGTGATCAGCATTGCCAATGAAAGTATGCTCAATATCTGGCGACGCAGGCTCGACGAGGTCGAAGGGAAAAAACTCGTGGATGTTTTTCCGGAATTGAAAGGCCAGAAATTCCTGACACTTTTAGATGAAGTATATCACAGTGCTGAAATCTATCGGGAAAATGAAGCGGTAGCGTACGTCGATGGTCCTGGCGGCTTGAAAAAGCATTACCTCGATTTTCAGTATGCGCCCATATTCGAAATGGACGGTAGCGTATCCGGCATTATGGCGTCGGTGAACGACGTGACAGACAAGGTAACTTTGCGCCAGCAGTTCGCCGAGACTGCGGACCGGCTTTCGCTCGCGACCGACGGAACGCGCCTCGGTACCTGGGATCTGAACATCCGGACCAAGGAAATTATTTATTCGGGGAGAATGGCCGTTATTCTGGGTTATGACGAAGACGCTGTCCTTACCCACCGTGAAATGCGGGACATGATCCATCCCGAAGACAGGCACACGATCGTCGAAAAGGCCTTTCAAACAGCTCTTGAGACCGGTGTTTACTATTACGAGGCGCGGGTTATCCATCGCGATCAGTCGGTTCACTGGGTGCGGACGCAGGGAAAAGTGTTTTTCGGTGAAGGGCATGTGCCGCAGCGGATGCTCGGGACGATGATGGACATTACCGACCGTAAGGAGGCGGAGCTTGCGCTGAAAACCAGTGAGGGGAAATTCAGGACGCTCGCGGACTCGATGCCGCAGTTTGTATGGACGGCCGATGCGCAAGGATATATTACCTATTTCAACCGGTCGCTCCTCGATTATTCCGGTTTTTCGGTGGAGGAAATAGAAAGGGAAGGCTGGCTGCCTCTGGTGCATCCCGACGACCTGGCCGAAAGTGTAGGACTATGGATCGAATCGATCACGGAGGGGACTGAATACCTGTTTGAACACCGGCTTAAACGGGCAGACGGCGAATACCGGTGGTACCAATGCCGCGCCATTCCGCAACGCGATGCCGAAGGGACAATCGAAATGTGGGTAGGAACGAGCCTGGATATTCATGATAGCCGGCTGTTTATCGATCGGCTCGAAACAAAAGTACAAGAGCGGACCCAGCAATTGCTGGTGGCCAACAATGAGCTCGTGCGCACGAATATGGAGCTCGCGCAGTTCGCGTATGTAGCGAGCCACGATTTGCAGGAGCCGCTCCGGAAGATCCAGACATTCGCAACGCGTATTCTTGAAACGGAAAGGGACAATCTTTCCGAACGAGGCAAGGATTATTTCAACAGGATGCAGGCCTCTTCTACACGTATGCAACAGCTGATCGTCGACCTGCTGGCTTTTTCCCGCGCCAATGTCGCTGAAAAACACCTGGAAAACACCGATCTGAATCAGGTATTGCAAAGTGTGAAAGAACAGCTTGCCGATGTCATTCAAGCTGAAAATGCCGTCATCAAAAGTGACGTCCTGCCTGTTCGGGAGGTGATTACGTACCAATTCGAGCAGCTGTTTATGAACCTGATTGCGAATGCGCTCAAATTTATCGGTCCGGGGAGAAGTCCGGTTATTGAAATCCGTTCCGGAGAAGTACCGGGTGCCGCCATCCCGCTTGCCGGGGCCGACGCGAGCTGCTTATATCAGTACATTTCGTTTGCCGATAACGGCATCGGTTTCGATCCCCAGTACAAGGACCGTATTTTCCAGGTATTCCAAAGGCTACACAACCGCTCGACTTATGAAGGTACCGGTATTGGTCTGGCGATCTGCAAGAAAATCGTGGAAAACCATAAAGGACTGATCGACGCAGTAGGGAAGCCGGGCGTCGGATCGACATTTATCATCTATTTGCCTGTGGAATCCTGATCTCAGGCGGTTTTTTTGCGGCCGGTGTAAGTAATAGCAATGCCGATCAGAATGACGATGCCGCCGGCGATCATCCGGGCGGTTATTTTTTCTCCGATAAACAGCCAGGCAAAAATCCCCGTCACCACGGCCTGGCTTAAAAGGCTGAGCGAAACGCTTTTAGCGTCCATTTGCTTCATCGCCGAGTTGATGGTTAACCAGCCGATCAGTTGGCAAACCAGGCCTTGCACCACAAAAACGGTCCAAATGGTGGCATCGAAACCGGAGACAGGCTGATTAAAAATGAGGCATATTACAAAAAGATAGCTACTCGAAACGGCCATGCTGATGGTCATGAAACTGACGATGTCGATCTTGTTCAGCACCGTTTTGCTGATCAGGATGTAGGACGCGTACAGTACCCCTGAAAGCATTGCCAGCGCAAACCCCAAATCGAGTTTCATGGTAGTGAATGTCTCGATACCAATTAGAACGATCATTCCAATAAGTGCAACGAGTGTGCCCAACCAGAAGCGAGGACCGGGTTTATCGGGCAGAAACAGGAATGTGCCCACGCCCACCCACACAGGCGAGAGATTGGTGAGCAATGTGGCCTGAGTAGCATTGGAATAATGAATCGACAGATTCCAGACGGCAATATCGCTGGCAAAAATGACCCCGCAGAGTACAATCGGAAGCCAGAGTGTACCGATGGGTAGCGTAAATTTCCTGCGAAACAGTACATATGGCAGCAAAAACAGCAGCCCAAGCAACATTCTGTAAAACGCGGAAGTAACGCCCGACACCGGCGCCCATTTCACCAGCACCGGAAAAATGCTGATGCTGATGATACCGATCATCAGGTTAATGCGGGGATTTGACATAAACCAGGGCTAGTCTTCGCTTTCAATAACCTTTACACGTCCGATCTCGCCCGATTCCAGGCGCACTTTGATGCCGTGCGTGTGGACGGGAGCTTTGGTAAGGATGTCCTTCACAATGCCTGGCGTCAGTTTGCCGCTTCGCTGGTCTTTTTTGAGTACAATGGAAACTGCGAGCCCGGGGGCGATATTCTTTCTTTCGGTTCCTGATAATGACGACATGCTAGGCCGCTTTCGCGGTTTTTATTTTTTGTAAAATCTTGATTTCGTCGATCGAAATCGTGCTGATGAGCTCGAATAGCCCGTTGACCGTCTTCAAATCGGACAGCATTTTACGTACCGGGGACTGGTCCGCCTTTTCGATGCCCAACTCCTTGATTTGCTTTTTGCGATCGGCAAGCAGTTCAACCAGGCGCTGGTTCTGTGGCAGCGATTCCCGCACGATTTCAAGGCTGTTGCTGGTTTTCCCATCGATAATGTCCGTGGCGGCTTGCATTTGCCGGTCGATCTGCCGGATCATCATTTCAAATTCTACCGAAAATTCCAGGTATTCCAAGGTCTGCGCATAGGTCGAAAGCGAGGCGATGTAGGAAGTGAGCATGTGACTCGTCGCGACGAACTGATGGTATTCCTCCATATTCAACTGCTGGCGTTTCGGTTCGGACAGCATTTTTTGAAAATTATCCGAAAGGTTGGCCATCGCGATGATCGCATTCTTTCTCAATAGCTTCAATTCGTTTATATCCAGTTGCTTACCGGTGAATTTGGCCGCTACGATATCAAAATACTTCCGGTTAGCATCCAGCGCTTCTTTCATATACTGCTTGATCTGCGAATGCTCCCAAACGGGCAGGACATAGGAGGAAATAACGTAGGCAATCAGCGAGCCGATCACGGTATCGACTACCCGGTCCTGCAAAACATTGGTCACATGCTGCGGATTAAGGAAGTGAAAAGATAGGATCACATATAATGTAATGCTGGTAGATGCAACAAAGTAATTGATTTTCAGGAAACTGTATGCCAGTATCATCGAAACCATCATCAGGATGAACAACGGCGTGCTTTCTTCGATCAGGTACAGCAGCAGAAACCCGATGACAACGCCCAGTATGGTGCCGCCGATCCGGTGGATATTGCGTTGTTTGGTAATGCTGAAAGCGGGTTTCAGGATCACAGCGATGGTCAGCAAGATCCAGTAACCATGCCCGACATCAAAAAACAGGGAAGCAGTATAACCTGCCAGCAACCCGAGCGTTACCCGAACCGCGTGCCGGAAATGGCTCGATTTCAGTGAAAGGTTATCGAGGAGAATGCGCGGGTGGTAATCCTGCTTCGGCGTGAAATCTTCTGCTTCGACGGTCAGTTTGTAGTCGTTGCTCACGTCCGCTTCATACTTGGTAGCGCGATGCAGCTTTTTCACGCGCTCGGTAACGTCCTGCAAGCTGTTGAGGATTTGCCGGAGCATGATGAAATCCTCCATGTTGTCGTGGTTCATCTTATGCTCGCGCATGCGTTCGAATGCCCGCTGGCATTTGTTGAATGCCTCGTCGAGGTCGTGGCGCGGGTGGGAGGCGTAACCGCTCTGTACCGCCAGGCCGATCTGCTGTATTTCCGCTGCAAGCCAGGTAATGTAGGTGCCAAACAGCCGCAGTACCTTGGTGTGGTCAAATGCGCGGTGCAGGTTGGCGTAGTTTTGCTGCGAGTTGAGTATCCTTTCGAAGAGATCAATGCTGTCGAGGAACATCAGCATCAGTATCCGGCTCTTGGTCGTCGATTCTGTTACGATCTCCCGCGTTTTGAACAGGATCTCGCGGAGGTTTTCATGGTTTTCGCGGAGGATCACCTGCTGGTGGACCATCCGGTTGAAGAGTTCGTCGTAATCGGGATTGGCGAAATAGTAGTCCGCTTTAATAGAAAGCAGTTTCCCCAGCTCCACAAAATTTTCGCCCAAAAGCTGTTGAATAAGCTTGTAGGGAAGTAGTTTTTGCAGAACCATAAAGAGTATAAAATACCAGATCCCGCCCGCCGAAAATATCGCAGCCGTCCTGAGCACCATGTCGCCGCTAAGGTGGTCATCAATATTAAATACAAAAACCAGCAACGAAATAAGCCCGATGCTGTTCACGCGGTTGCCATATACGCCGACCAGCGAGAAAAACATCCCGAATACGATGATTTCAAGAAATATAATGAAATGAAAATGCCGCAGGTACCCCGTGACGCACGCCACGATGAAGCAGGTTGCGATCGCAACGAGCAAGGCATTGCGCCGCCTGTGATAGGGCCCCGGATTATCGGTGCCGCCGATCAGCAGCGTGCCCAGCGGAAAGGCGATCCACTCGCTTAATATGCCGTAATGATGAAAAATAAGGCTGGGGATGATCGTTCCCAGGGTTAGACGTACACCGGTCGACAGGTAATGGCTGGAAATAAACTTTTTGAACTCGTCGAGGTAATTCATGGAATCGGATCACGGTGTGTTATTGCAATACTACTATTTTAAATTTCGCAACCCAACAAAAGGCGTACCAAAATTTAATGGCTGCCCCGAGGCGCTTATTCGTCCGGCCTGGGCCGTTTTTTGTATATTTGGAAGGGATTAGGAGAAAGGAACCGGAGAAAATTTGGAATCTCCCCGTAATTTACGAACCATCACGATCCCGTTATAGTTCTATTTCCAATGCTACTTCAACCAAAAGTTTCGACATTTTGAGAAAAAGGATTAAACGTAACGCAAGGCTGGTCCGTTACGTCGTCTACAAAGAGACACTGATTGATTTCAAAGACCACTTCTGGACTTTCCTCGGTTCCTTTCTCGGCATAGGTCTCATTGGCCTGCTCAACGACAAACAATTCACCGATTCGGATTCCCTGTTTTTGATCGGATCCTTCGGGGCCTCGTCGGTGCTGATCTGCGGCATCGTCAACAGCCCTCTCGCACAGCCGCGCAACCTCATAGGCGGGCATGTGCTATGCGCGCTCGTGGGCGTGACGGTGCATAAAATCATTCCCGACCAGATCTGGTTGTCGTCGGCATTTGCGGTTTCGATATCCATTGTATTAATGCAGGTAACCAAAACCCTGCATCCTCCCGGCGGTGCCACGGCACTGATCGCCAACATTGGCTCGGAAAAAATCAAGGCGCTGGGTTATATGTATGTGCTGAGCCCGGTGCTCAGTGGGATACTCATATTACTTTTTGTTGCTGTGATGGTGAATCGGTTTGCAGCGCACCGCAAGTATCCGGCTAACCGGAATTGGTACAAGGTGTGGGAACGCAAATATTTCACAAGGGTTTGAAACAACAATAGCCGCTCTTTCGGGCAGCTATTGTTGTAAGATAAGGAAGTTGTATTATTCTTCGGAACCGATTTTGCCGATCGCTTTGTCGATCACATACAAACCTGTTCCATCTTCACCAATTACATCGAAAAGTTCGATCGCGCGGCGTGCATTGTCTTCTTCTTCGATTTGCTCGCTCACGAACCATTGCAGGAAGTTTTCAGTCGCGTAATCTTCTTCTTTGCGGGCTGCGGTAACGATGCGGTTGATCGACTGCGTTACGGCGATTTCGCTTTGAAGTGCTGTTTCAAATACGCTTTTGAAAGTAGGATATTCCTGTTTCACACCTGAAACCTCAGGGGAGATCGCTGTGCCGCCTACCGTCATCAGGTAGTTGAAGATTTTCAGCATGTGGCCGCGCTCTTCGTCGGATTGTTTGAGGAAATATTGTGCGCTATGCTTGAAACCGTTACGGTCGCACCACGAAGCCATAGCAAGATATTTGGCAGAAGCTTCTGCTTCCATCTTTACCTGGTTGTTCAAAAGTATCTCTATTTCCTCTTTGAGGGAAGTACGTGCTCTGAGTAAGTCTTTCATGATTTTGCCTGTTTATTCGTGTCTTAACAAGTGCAAATATCATGCGAAAGTTCAGGAATCCAAATCGTTTTAGAAATTTGGAAACGGTCTAATATAGTCTGAATGAGTAATTTAGACTAATTCTTGCTCCGTGTAAAGCAACTGGTGGAGCATCGAGTTAAGCTCGATCGCGAAGTGGGTGCCGTTCACCAGCTCACGCAACTGGATCACCTCACAAAGCGTCATTTTATGACCGATGTTGAGCTGAGGGGCTTCAACGAACTCATAGTCAGATTCGTCCGACAGGTCGAAGATTTTGCTGTGGATATCAATGCTGTTGATAAACCGGCGGAAATTCAAAAAATCCAGGATCTTAAAAGGGGCTTTGATATCGCCAAAATGAAGGATAATACGGGAAGTTAAATCACACTGTACGCTGTAACCTTTCGCGGTACTGAACAATTCATTCTGGGTATTCACTGACAGCAAGGATTTGAATCGTGGAAATTGTTACACAAAGATAGATTCAAACTTTTTGTCAAGCAAGTTTATTTGTAAGCAATCTAATTAAATGATTGTTTTACGCTGATTGCAGATTCGGATCTTTCCAGAAATGGGTGATCGCGGTACGGTCGACTTTTTTTTCTGCATGCCACATATCGTAGTTGGTTTGCAGATTGATCCAGAATTGGGAAGAGTTTCCGAACGCTTCCGACAGCTTGACTGCCATTTCAGCGGTAATGCCCGATTGCTCGTTCACAATTGCCGATAGGCTGCTTCCGCTGATACCAAGCCCTTTCGCGACCTCCGTTATGGTGAGGCCTCGCTCTGCAATGTACTCTTCTTTCAATATTTCGCCGGGATGTACTGGCGGCAGGTTTCTCTTGATCATAGCTTTCAATGGTAATCGAGGTGGTCTACATCATGAACATCGCCATCTTCGAACCGGAAAATGACCCGGAAATTAGGTGAAACCTTGATGGACCAGAATTCACCAAGGTCTCCCGTTAATTTATGAACGCCTGAACCAAGTTGCAAAATATCTTCCATACAAGTGACGGAATCCAGCTGATCGAGTACGCGGTTGATTTTTCTGAGATACGCAGCCGGCAATTTAGCCCCATTACCATCACGGTAGAAGGCCAGCAATGCTTGTGCCGGATGGAAACAATCATGATATAGTGTGTAAAAGAAAAATCCTTAGCCGTCGACTTAAGTCGACGGGAAGAGATTAAATCAATTTCAATTCGCGGCTTTCGCCCAATTGTCGCGCAATGTCGATGTCCGGTTGAAAACCAGCTTTTCTGCGGTGCTGTCCGGGTCTTTGGCGAAATAGCCTTTGCGGAGGAACTGGAAGGATTCGCCTTCTTTCGCTTCCAGCAATGCCGGTTCAGCATAGCCGGTGATCACGTGCAAAGAGTCCGGGTTCAGGTAATCTTTGAAATCGCCATCTTCCGACGATGGGTCTTCAACTGAAAACAGACGGTCGTATAGCCGTACTTCAATCTCAGCAGCATGCGCGGCCGAAACCCAGTGCAACGTGCCTTTTACATTGATACCGGTAGTATCCTGGCCGCTTTTGCTGTTTTCAATGTACGTACAGCGAACCTCGGTGATTTCGCCGTTTTCATCTTTGACAAAATCATCGCACTGGATAATGTAGGCTCCTTTCAGCCGTACCATCTTCCCAGGCGCCAGGCGGAAGTATTTCTTCGACGGGACCTCCATGAAATCTTCTTTCTCGATGAAAATCTCACGAGAGAAAGGGATTTCGCGATTGCCGGTTGAAATGTCTTCCGGGTTGTTTTCGCTATGGCACATTTCGGTAACGCCTTCCGGGAAGTTGGTAATCACCACTTTCAGCGGATCGAGCACCACCATCCGGCGTAATGCCTGTTTGTTCAGGTCCTCGCGCACGCAGAATTCAAGCAAGCCGACGTCGACCATATTCTCGCGTTTCGCAACGCCGATGCGTTCGCAGAAATCGCGGATAGCAAAAGCTGTATAGCCCCTGCGGCGCATTCCGCTGATAGTCGGCATACGTGGATCATCCCAGCCGCTCACGTGGCCTTCCTGTACCAGTTGCAGCAGTTTGCGCTTGCTGGTAACGGTATAGTTGAGGTTACGGCGGGCGAATTCATATTGGTGTGAAGTGTAAATGCCCAGTTTCTCGATCAGCCAGTCGTACAATTCGCGGTGTGGCGCGAATTCCAGCGTGCAGATCGAATGCGTGACGGTTTCGATGGCATCGCTTTGCCCGTGTGCGAAATCGTACATCGGGTAAATGCACCAGTTGTTTCCGGTGCGGTGGTGATGCGCATGCTTAATGCGGTACAAAATCGGGTCGCGCATGAGCATATTGATGTGCGCCATGTCGATTTTCGCTCGCAGCGTACGGCTTCCGTCGGGGAAGTCGCCGTTTTTCATTTGTTCGAAAAGTGCAAGGTTTTCCTCGACGCTCCGGTTGCGGTAGGGGCTGTCCTTGCCGGGTTCGGTGGGGGAGCCTTTCAGCGTCGCTATTTCTTCCGAAGTAGAATCGTCCACATATGCCAGCCCGTCATTGATCAGCTTGATCGCATAGCCATAAAGGGTGTCGAAATAGTCGGAAGCGTAGTTCTCGTTCTCCCATTCAAAACCCAGCCAGCGAATGTCATTCTTGATATTTTCAACATATTCGGTGTCTTCCGTCACCGGATTGGTATCGTCAAATCGCAGATTGGTATAACCCGGAAACTTCTTGGTCAGCCCGAAATTGAGGACAATGCTGGTAGCATGCCCGATGTGCAGGTAGCCATTGGGTTCGGGGGGAAAGCGTGTAATAATCTGGGTATATTTTCCTGATTGCAGGTCAGCGTCAATAATCTCCTCGATAAAATTCAGGCTTTTCTCTTCTTTTTTGTCTTCCGTAATCATACTAAAATGAAATTTTCCAATTTTCAAAGTTAACCTTCTTCCTGCAAATTCCGCAACCGGCCCGTCGAAATCGTAAATCCGGAGGTTTGGCTTAATTTTGCAAAATGCGCTATTTCCTAGAATTCAGCTACCGCGGCACGGCCTATAACGGCTGGCAGAAACAGAACAATGCATTGGGCATCCAGCAGGTGCTCGAAGAAGCCCTCGCCAAAGTGCTGCGAATGCCTGTCGAGCTTACCGGCAGCAGTCGTACCGATGCCGGTGTTCATGCAGAACAGCAATTTGCCCATTTTGATTTGCCCGGGCCGGTAGCCGACGCTGATTTGCTGGTTTATAAACTGAATGCATTGATCCCTAAAGACATCGCGGTTCAGCGTATGATTCCTGTGGGCGATGATGTGCATTCAAGGTTTGCAGCAACGCACCGGAAATACGAATACCGCATTACTTATCAGAAAAACCCCTTTCTTACAGATTTGGCAACGCAAATGCGACGGAACCTGGACGTAGCGCGTATGAACGAAGCCGCCGCATTGCTGCTCATCCACAATGATTTCGAGAGTTTCAGCAAGATCCACACGAATGTGAACAATTTTCGCTGTGCTATCACGGAATCGCGCTGGGTGGAATCAGGTGAGATGCTGGTATTTCACGTGAAAGCGAACCGCTTTTTACGCGGAATGGTGCGTGCTTTGGTAGGCACGATGCTCGAAGTAGGGCGTCAAAAAATTAGTGTCGCCGATTTTGAGCAGGTAATCCTATCCCGCAACAGAAAAAATGCCGGAGCGCAGGCCCCGGCAGAAGGTTTGTTTCTGGTGGAAGTCGGTTATCCCGAATCGCTGTTCAATTAATGGCTTCTTTGGTCTGGAGGTTGTTGACGAGCCTGAAAATGCGCAACGGGTTGCTGTTTTTCAGTTCATCAGGTAACAAGGCATCAGGCCAGTTCTGAAACGATTGCGGCCGCACAAACCGCAGGATAGAATGCCTTCCTACCGAAGTAAACTTGGAGTCCGTGGTTGCTGGAAACGGACCGCCGTGGTGAATGGACGGGCAAACTTCCACGCCGGTAGGCACGCCGTTCATGATAAACCGGCCAGATATTTTCGCCAGCTGCCGCACGATTTCCGGATATTGCGCTACTTCTGCCTCTTCGGCGATCAATGTGGCGGTGAGCTGGCCTTTCAAATGCGCCACCGCGTCGTATAGCTCGTCGGTGTTTTCACAAACAATCAGCAGCGAGAATGGTCCGAAAACTTCCTCATGCAGCTTCGGGTTTGCGATGAAATTTTTACCTGAAACCAATGCAATGGAAGCTTCTGCCTGGTTCTGTCCCTCCGAATGAACATCGGAAATTGCCAATGCTGAAACTTCCGGCTGCTCCAATGCTTCCCCGCGGAGTTTGTAATAGGTTTTGCAAATGCCCGCCGTCAGCATCGTGGCTGAAGGCGTGTGCAGGATTTCGGTTTTATAGGCATCCTGAAATGCTTCCAGTCCCTCTGTTTTTGTAATAAACACCAATCCCGGGTTGGTACAAAACTGTCCTGCACCCAGGCTTACCGAGCTTGCCAACGTTTTTCCGAGTTGTGCGGCATTGTTTTTCAAATATTGAGGCAAAATCACAATAGGGTTTACGCTGCCCATTTCTGCAAATACGGGAATAGGCTCCTCGCGCTCCTGGGCAAGCCGGTATAGCGCCATGCCGCCCCGGTACGAGCCGGTGAAGCCGACGGCCTTGCTGGCAGGATGCTTCACCAATGCAGTCCCGACTTCAAATCCGTCGTCGTAGAGCATTGAAAACGTCCCGTCAGGCATTCCTGTGCGCTCGGCCGCGCGTACGATTGCCTGCGCGGTGAGGTCGCTTACACCCGGGTGCGCGGGGTGGGCCTTGACGATTACCGGATTTCCTGCGGCCAATGCAGGCCCGGAATCCACGCCTGCGACGGAATAGGCAAATGGAAAGTTGCTCGACCCGAACACGATTACCGGCCCGATCGGCACGAGCATTTTACGAATATCGGGCTTCGGGGCCGGTGAGCGGTCGGGTAGGGCGGTATCGATGGAAGCCTCCACCCAGGAGCCTTCCCGCAGAAGTTCCGCGAATTGGGTAAGCTGGTTGATCGTGCGGGCACGCTCATCTTGCAGCCGGGCAATAGGTAATCCGGTTTCCAGGTTGGCGCGTTCGAGCAGCTGATCGCCGAGTGTCATTATTTCCTCGGTAATGGCGATCAGAAAGGCCGCGCGCTCTGCTGCCGGCACTTGGGAATAGCTATCGAATGCCTTTTCGGCTAGCGCCATGGTTTTGTTCACTTCCTCATTGGTGGCGCACTGGAACGTTTCAGGGAGGTAGCTGTCGCTTGCAGGCGCGTAAGCTTTGAACTGTCGCTTGCCTTCAGACGAAAGCGCATATCCTATGAAGTTTTTGCCTTGAATGATCGTCATGGTGATGGTGTGGAATATTTGGTTTTGCCTAAAAAACAAAAGTTTGTGCCATTAGCGAACGACACAAACCTTATCATTTTTGAAATAGGAAATCCTTACTGGCTTTAGAGTAGTCTTCCGATAATATCATCGACCGAAATGCCTTCTGCCTCGGCCTTGAAATTGCGGATAATGCGGTGACGCAACACAGGCAATGCAACCGCTTTCACGTCCTCGATATCCGGTGAATATTTGCCCGAAAGTAACGCATTACATTTAGCAGCCAGGATAAGCGACTGCGATGCCCGCGGGCCTGCGCCCCATTCGAGGTAGTCGTTGGTGTCTTTAATAGCCAGACTTCCCTTCGGACGAGTTTTATGTACCAGTTTCACGGCATACTCGATCACGTGGTCGGTCACGGGTACGCGGCGCACGAGGTGCTGAAAGTCGGTGATTTCCTCCGCGCTGATCACTTTCTGAACCTGGTAACGGTTATCGCTGGTTGTGTTCTTGACGATATTCACTTCCTCGGCGTACGAAGGATAATCGAGCTGGATCATGAACATGAAACGGTCGAGCTGCGCTTCGGGCAGGGGATAGGTACCTTCCTGCTCGATCGGGTTTTGCGTAGCGAGTACGAAAAACGGCTTATCGAGCGGATGTTTGGCACCGGCAATGGTGACCGAATATTCCTGCATCGCTTCCAGCAACGCCGATTGTGTTTTGGGCGGCGTCCGGTTGATTTCGTCGGCGAGGATAATGTTCGCGAAAATCGGTCCTTTGATAAATTTGAAATTCCGGTTCTGGTCGAGTGTCTCCGAGCCGAGAATGTCGGAAGGCATCAGATCGGGCGTAAACTGGATCCGGTTGAAGTTCAGGTCGAGCGAAGAAGCGATGGTTTGGATCAGAAGCGTTTTTGCCAGCCCTGGAACGCCTACCAGCAAGCAGTGTCCCTGACAAAAAATGGCGGTGAGCAGTCTTTTAACAACTTCATCCTGTCCGATAATCACATTCCCGATTTCACTCCGGATCTTATCATAAGCTACTTTCATAGCTTCGGCAGCTTCTACGTCCGATGAATACTTCACGTTATGTTTGGTTAGATTTTCACTCGTTAAAAGCAATGATTACCGCCCTTTTACCGCTATAAATCGTCGGCGTTGGCGGCCAGCCCAAGTACTTTGCAATTTCTGTATTCGGGTTCGATGCTGATGTAAACGTCGCCCTGAGCCTTTTTGAACCATTCTTCCAGTGCGTTGTTCCGCTTGTTGCTCAGTACGATCTGCGCCATTTTTTCGTAGTCGTCGTGAAGATTAGCGGTATGCGGTTCCGATTTGCTTTTGTACCAGAGGATACGCATGGCGCTGCTACCGTCTTCCAGGCGGTACGAAATAGGCATACTCAGATCGCCTACTTTCATGGTGTCGATCGCGAAATAGAGTGCGGGGTCCATGGAAGCGTCGAGGGTGAGCTTCGATTGTCCCGTGTTTCTGTCCTGGATAAGCCCGCCCGATTCGGCTGTTTCCTTGTCGTCGGAGTTGTCCAAAGCCGCTTTTGCAAATTTCAATGTGTCGCTTTTGATAAGCGTACGGAGGCTGTCGAGTGCGCGGGTGGCAGAAGTCATGTCCGTACCCTTGTTATAATCGGGACGAAGCAGGATGTGTCTTGCATGGTATTCCGCTCCCCTTGTTTCGAGGAGTTTGATCAGGTGAAAACCAAATTGAGATTCAACAATTCCTGACATTTCGCCTGGCTTGAGTGCCAATGCGGCCCCTTCAAATTCCGGTACCATCGCACCGCGTTTGGCAAAGCCGAGGTCGCCGCCTACCTTGGCTGATCCCAAATCCTCTGAATAAATCTGCGCGAGCATGGCGAAATCCTCACCTTTTTCAGCCCGTGCTTTCAGGTCAAGCAACTGCTGTCTCAGTTTTTCCTTCTGTTCCCGTGTTACCGTTCCTTTTTTGACAATATGTCCCACTTCCACTTCGGACGGAATGTACGGCAAGCTGTCTTTGGGAATAGAGTTAAAGAATTTACGCACTTCCGCCGGTGTGATCTTTACGTTGCCGGAAATTGTACGCTGCATTTTTTCGACGATTTTCTGCTCCTTTACCTGTTGGCGTAGCTCGCTTTTGAGGTTTTCCACACTTTTGCCATACGCTTCTACGATGTTCTTTTCCGAACCGAAGCGCTGGATCATGTAATTCATTTTTGCATTCAACTCACCGTCGACATCCTTGTCCTCAACGGTCACCGAGTCGATTTCCGCTTTGGCAAGGAGCATTTTGTTGATGATCAGGGATTCCAGCAACTGGCATTTTTCAGGCGCCTGACGTCCTTCGGTCTTGTACTGGTTGTACATTTCTTCCAGCTCCGAATTCAGGATGTAATGATTATCGACCCTGGCGATGATCTTGTCCAGGCTCACTCCCTGCTGACCTTGTCCGTAGCTTATCACGCTGATCAGCAGCATGAAAGCGGCTATCAAATGAGCCCCGATCCATTTATTTACTTTCATATTTTCCTTGTATGCTGATTTGGATTATTGCGGGTTTTATTGAATTAAACTCCTAAAAATGAAACAGATTCGATTTATAAATGCTAAAATACGGCTAACGCTTAATTTTTTCTAATTCCTGTGCATTGACTTTGACCGGGAATTTCTCCTGTAACCTGGCCAGCCATTGTTTTTCCAGCTCTTTCTGGTAGTCGTTGATCACGGTTCCGCGCGCTTCTGCAAACGTTTTGGGACGGGGGGGATCGATCTTCGCCACATTCGCCCACATAAACTTTCCTTCGCTGGCCACGGTTTGTTCTCCTGTCTGCCATTTGAAACCGGCGAATAACGGATCAGATTTCGGGAAATATCCCTCGCGGATCGTTACCGAACCCGGGGCATCTGCATTGTAAACCTTTTCCACATCGCTTTTCGCCTGGCTGTAAAACTGGAACGACACCCTGCGGTTACGCTCCTGCTCGGCGGATTGCCGGAAAGAACCATAGTCTTTTTCTATGATACGCAGAATCGGGATGTTTCGTGCATTTAAATATTTCACAACATTGCGGGCACGGGTCGAAGAAATGATTTCGGGCTCGTCGGCAAAGCGGTATCCGGCGATTTCAACCACGTAATCCGCATTTTTTTCCATGATAATATAGAGGTCATTCAACGCTTCCAGCTGCTGGTTGCCTATTTCAGCGGAATTGACGGGGAAGAGCAGCTCTTTCGATTTTCTTTCCAGTTTATAAGGACTTGTGGCCAAAGTTTTTTTCACGCTGTTTAAGGTTTGCGTGTCCTTTGCCGCTACGAGGGTCGCCAACGCGCGTTCGGGGTAGTTGTAGCGAGCCTTGTTTCTTTCATAAAAACTGTGCTGCCCGGTGGAATCGGAAAGCGAGCGCTGCCAAACCTGTTCTTCCATAATCTGCGACAGCAGTACGCCTTCGCGGATTTCATTCATCAGGCTGTGGAATTCCGGATTATTCTCTTCCAAATGCTCTTTTTCATATTCGACGAGCGATTCGGTGAGGTAGTCATTATAGTAACGGCGAAAAACAACAGCGGGCGAGGCATCTTTCGGGCGAGGCTGCTGCTTGCGTTTTACATAATTCAAAAATGACAATGCATCATAAGGTCGTTGTTCGATCCGAAACAGGGTAATCGTAGACCAGTCGGCCGAAACGGCGCGCTGATAATCCCATTTGCCCGTCCGCAATGTGCTATCAGCCAATGCAGCAACCTGCTGCCACTGATCTGCGGCTTCCTGAACGGCATATTTTTCGCGCAGTCGCTTCGCATTCGCCTGCTCGATTACCTTGCCGCGCGAATCGGTCACCACTTTCTTGCGGAGCGATGGTGCCATATTCGCCAGCGTTTCGATTGGCCGTTTTTCAACCAGACGGACAATGTGCCATCCATAGATCGTCAGCACAGGTTTCGAATAGGATTGCGGGCGGGTCAATGCAAATGCGGCCTCTTCGATTTCGGGCACCATCTGACCGGTACCGAATAGCGGCAGCAGCCCGCCATTTTTTCTGGACTCGCGGTCGTCGGAATATTTATCGACTACCATATTCCATTCCGCACCATTTTGGAGTTGCGTATAAGCCTCATCGATCCGCGCTTTGGCCGATTCTTTCTGAGCGGCAGTGCCTGTCGTATCCACTTTTATCATGATATGCGCCACGCGCACCATGCCGCGGTTAGTCCTGCGGTCGTTGACTTTAATGAGGTGGTAGCCGGCCTTCGTCCGAACGGGTTGCGATATTTTACCGACGGGCAATGTATATGCTGCGGTTTCGATCGGATAGAGCGTCTGAAAAGCCGTGAAATAGCCCAGATCGCCATGGTTAACCTTTGCGGCGGGGTCTTTGGAGTAGCGGGCAGCCATATCGGCGAAATCCGAGCCTTCTTCGAGGCGTCCTCGTAGGGAAATCGCTGCGCGGTATGCTTCGAGCGTGTCCGCGGGAGAGGCATCCTCCGAAACGCCGATCAGGATATGCGATGCCCGTACTTCCTGTTTCAGGCGGTTATATGCCTCGTTGGTCAGCTTTTCGACCAGTTCTTTATCTACGAGATGGTTTTTGGCCAGCTGGTCTCGGTAGGAAGCGATTTCTTCGCGGTAGTCGAGGGTGGTGTCCTTCCCTTCGGATTTGGCTTGGAGGACTTTGATTTTCAGATCGGTATAGAGCGGAAGGTATTCCTCCGGGCTCAGTGCTTTGGTCGAATCGGATGCGAACTTGTTTTTATTGTAAGAATCCTGGTAATCATCGATGGAAAATTGCTCTTTCCCGATTTCGAGCAGCGGCTGTGTTTCGGCTACCGTTTGCTTCGGTGGGGCCGTGGTTTTACATGCGCTGACAAGTGAAATCGTAACGAGACCAATATGAAACTTGATTTTGGACATATTCAGAATTTGTATTAGGCTTTCGCTGCTCAATAAAAACCGCGATAGCACTCAAATATTGTAAAGCCAGCAAAGTTAGCCGCTTTCTGGTCAGGACAAAAAAATGCGGATGGGTATGTGGTTTGCTCCATCCACATTTCCCCATCTCATCGACCCCAGCTATGGCAAAATTTGCCCATAAAATGTCCTGAATTTTGTGCCCGTAGTTTTGAAAAAAGTTTAATAAATAGTTTTTATGACTTAAAGGGGAATTACTATTTAAATATCCATAAAGAGGGATTCTGACGCTGATTCGGGTACAATTTTTTAAGAACTAATCCTACAAAGCTTTAACTTTTACAGCATATGGAGGAGAGCAAGGGCAAAGAGTTCATTCAGATGATCAGGGCGTTATGGAATGAGCAGAAGAAGAGAGAGGTTCTGTATCTGGAGGCATTGAAGAAGGACGGTATGGGGCCGTTCAGGCGCATGCTAAGCCAGGGACATGTGAGTGCCGTGCTATTCCAGAAAGAAATCCGTGCTGTGTACGATTACTTCAAATGTTTTCTCAACGATAAGGAGCTGGCCGACCAAAACCAGATTACTTCGCATACTTCCCTGCAATTGCTGGAAAATGCAAACGGACGGGAAGAAGTTGCTTCCTGCCTGAAAAAAATTGAAGCGGCAACTATCCAGCTTTACAAATCGCTCCGGCATTATCTCGACCGGGAGCCTGAGGCGCAACGCCTGATGGATGAGCATCTCACGCGCACTTCGGAATTCTACGAAATGCTTTGCAAACTTGAATCGGGCAGTCAACAACGCAGCTACGGGCTTACGGCAGCTGCCTGATCCCATTTTCACCTGTTAAATTTCATATAACTCGATCGGGAGGTCGTCGGGATCAGCGAAGAATGTGAATTTCTTTCCTGTGAATTCGTCTATCCGAACGGGTTCCGGGAAGACGCCTTTGGCATTCAAATCGGCGATTGCTTCCTCCACATTCGCTACTTTGAAAGCAATGTGCCTGAGTCCGCAAGCCTCCGGGCGCGACACGCGTGCGGGTGGCGACGGGAACGAAAACAACTCGATAATATATTGGCCGTCCAGCGAAAGATCGAGTTTGTAGGAATTGCGCGCTTCGCGGAAAACCTCGCGATCGATATTAAATCCAAGAACTTCTGTGTAAAACTGTTTCGACTTGGGGTAATCGGAGCAAATGATCGCGATGTGGTGTACGGCTTGAAGTTTCAGCATGGGAAAAATAAGTTGAGAATAACCCCAAAGATAGGGGCCCAACTCAGATCTTGATGAAAATCTTCTTTTTGTACATCCACCGGAGGATCAGCCATTCGACTAGCAGGATCAATGTACCACTCACCAGGGATGCGTATTCATCTCCGAAAACGGCATCGTAATGTTGTCCCAAATGGATTTTGAACGATCCGCGGATGAAGCTGCCGAAACCATCGGCGATCACATAAGCGGCAATCGAATTGGTGCCGATCACGATCAGCGGGAAGAACCATGGTTTCAAATCTTTTACATCCACCACGAAATAGAATGCGGAAAGCAGCAAAAACGCGCAGCCGCCGCTGAATAACGTCCAGGCGGGCGTCCAGATGCGCTTCACGATAGGGTTAAGACCGGTGAAATGGAATGCCAATGCGAGTGCCAGGAGTACCGCTGCTGTTGTTACAAAGCGTTTGAGTAGTAGTGTAGGCGATGTGGCCGATTTTAGCCATTTTCCGGCAATCAAACCTAGTGTCATAGTACCCAGGGTGGGAATGAAACTCAATGTGCTGTACCCGCCGCCATTAAACTCGAACGGTTTTTCGCGCGGGAAGAGGTTCAGGAACCACCGGTCGAATGCCCAGGCAGCGTTGGTGTTTTTGTTCCAATGTGCTGCGAAGCCTTTGAGATTATGCTCCCAATCGGCAGTGGTGCCGGTTTGCGACCAGTCGAAATCGGGGCCGGGTAGGGGATACAATGCAAAAAAGGCCGCGTAACCTACTAAAATGGCACCTAATGCACCCCAGACTAACGTGTCCCGTTGCACTTTGTCCGAAGCAAATCCTAATGCAAAAAGGATGGGGTAACCAAGCCCTATTTGGGTTAATGTGTCTTCAAATGTAAAATTGGTCTGCTCCGAATGCATAGAACGGAGGAAAATACCCAGGAAGATCAGGATCAGTGACCGGCGGATCGTATGTACCAACATCATCGTCACCGACTGATTCTTGCTCGCGCGGCTTGCCATGGAGTAGGGCAGCGCTACACCAACCAGAAATGAAAACGAAGGCTGGATCAGATCGTGCAGCGAGCATCCTACCCAGGGAACGTGACTTTGATGAAAATCCAGGAATGCCCAGAAAGCGCTATCCGGAAAAGCTTCGGCCACTCTGCCGAGCCGCAGCACTTCGGCCATCATGAGGAACATGACAAATCCACGGTAGGCGTCGACGGACGAGACGCGTTGAGGTAGCAGGGTAGGAGTTTCTTTCAAAACAGGTCGGTTTAGGGAACGGTTAAAGGCAATACTGATAAACAGCCGGAAAGGGTTACACCGAAAAAGAAAAAACCTCACAGGATTTACCTGCGAGGTTTCAGCGTGCACGGATCGGGATCGTTATACATTCATCTTTTTGAGTTCCTTCACGGCGTGGTCGGCTGCACGCGCGGTCATCGCCATGTAAGTCAGCGACGGGTTCACGCAGGATGCCGAAGTCATGAACGATCCGTCGGTAACATATACGTTCTCGGCACCCCAAACCTGGTTGTGCTTGTTCAGAACGGAAGTTTTTGGATCGTTGCCCATACGAGCCGTACCCATTTCGTGGATACCGATACCCGGATGTTTCGATTCGTCGTTGTAAGGTGTCACGTTTTTCAGGCCGGCAGCTTCGAGCATTTCAGCTGCATCGTTCATCATATCCTGACGCATTTTTTTCTCGTTTTCGCCATAAGCCGCATCGAAAACGACTACCGGGAGGCCCCATTTGTCTTTTTCGGTAGCGTGCAGCGTGAAACGGTTTTTCTCGTCCGGGATCATCTCACCGAAGCCTCCGATGTTCATTGTCCATCCGCCCGGTTGCGAGATTTCCTTTTTGAAGTCGGCACCGAAACCGTCGGTTCCAACGCCACGGCCCCAGCTTTCGCGGCTCGCACCACCCTGGTAACCAAATCCGCGCACGTAGTCACGCTTGTCGTTACCCCAGTTGCGGTAACGTGGGATGTAGATACCGTTCGCACGGCGTCCGAAATAGTATTTATCTTCAAAACCTTCGACATCGCCTCTGGCTCCCACGGCGAGGTGGTGGTCCATAATATTACGGCCCAGCTGGTCGCTATCGTTACCCAACCCGTTCGGGAAGCGTTTCGATTTGGAGTTCATCATAATCGAAGAAGAAGCGATCGCCGATGCATTCAGGAAGATGATTTTAGCAAAATATTCCTTGGTTTCAAGGGTATTCTGGTTGATCACGCGCACGCCGGTCGCTTTGTTCAACTTATCGTCGAAAATCACTTCCGAAACGATCGAATCCGGGAGCAATGTGAGATTGCCGGTTTTCTGCGCTGCGGGCAATGTAGCCGCCTGGGTGCTGAAATAGCCTCCGTACGGACATCCGCGCATACACATGTTACGGAACTGGCACGCCGCGCGCCCGAGCTCGGTATGAATTGCCTGCGGTTGTGTAAGGTGCGCGGCACGGCCCATGATAATGTGGCGGCCGGCGAATTTCTTCTCCACCTCACCTTTGACGTGCTTTTCAACGCAATTCATCTGCATGGGAGGGAGGTAATTTCCGTCAGGGAGCACATCGAGGCCGTCTTTGGCACCGCTGATACCCGCGAATTTCTCTACGTAGTCGTACCATGGAGCAATGTCAGCGTAGCGGATCGGCCAGTCTACCCCGATGCCTTCTTTGCCATTTGCCTCGAAGTCGACAGGGTTCAGACGATAACTCTGGCGTCCCCACAGCAGGGAGCGGCCACCTACGTGGTACGCACGGATCCAGTCGAACCCACGGGTTTCCAGGTAAGGATTTTCTTTATCGTTTTCAAAGAGGTAGCGGTGCTCCTCGTTGGCGGTATAACCCGTGCGGATACCTGCCCAGTATTCTTCTTTCGCCACAGTGGTAACCCGGCCGCGGTGTTCAAGTTCCCATGGCGCGAGTGTAGCTGTTTTATAATCTACAATGTGCTTGATGTCCCGGCCCCTTTCGAGCATCAGTACTTTCAAACCCTTTTCGGTCAACTCCTTGGCGGCCCATCCGCCGCTTATACCCGAACCCACCACAATTGCGTCGTAAGTGGCTTGTTTTGTTGCTTTTATGTTCAGATTCATGATGAATACGCTTCAAAAAATTTTAGAATATGGCCGTAGCGGCCTTACTTGAATGTTTGGAATTACATTGCCCAGTTTTTCTGGCCCGGTTTCAGGTCGATGCAGCCGTCGTAACGACCCGGAACGGCAACGTATTCAAGCGCCTGGGTAGCACCCGGTTCGGAAGTGAAGTAGCCCAGGAGCGTCAATTCCTTCATCAGGCGGAAGAATGGTACGCCGGCGTCTGTGTATTCCTTGCCTGCTTCGGTATATTTTTTCTTTTCCTCCCCTGCCTTAGCGAGCTCATCTTTCGCACTGGCTTCCATCTCTTTCAGGATCTTGGTTTGTTCTTCCGGTTTCGCTTTCAGAAAATCCTTCTTCTCCAACTCTGCCAGGCCCTTGTTGAAGCTTTCCTGATCTTTTGCCGCGTAGCAGTCTTTCAGCATCATTTCAATAAACTCGCCTACCTTGGCATCCTTTGCACCCGGGGTGTCTGTTTTGGGAATGATGATTTCAGCCACCTCCGAAACAAGTGCCTTGCGGTCCGTGGAGAACGGAAAAGTCATTGCTGAGGCAGTCTCCGTGGACGACTTACAGCCTTCCAGAAAAGCCAGCATGGTGGGCGCGGAGAGTGTGCCACCCATTAATAGTGCCACACGACCAAGGGCATCACGTCTTTTCATCTGATATACTTAATATAGGTTAACAATCCAAAGTGAAATTCTGCATTTGATAAATGCAATTTTGAACAGCCTGCTAATTTATGAAATATTCTGACTCATATGTTGGTTAGAATGATTCTATATAGGTGCCAGCGCTGTATCAGGCTATTTCAGAGGGTACTCGGAGGGATTAAATTTATATTAAAATGTAACCGCGAGGTTATGCGCAGCATGGTCATTCTAACGATTCAAAGAACCATTAAATTGCAGCCACGAATATCCGAATTGTCGAAGCGGCCCATGACGTAAAAGGTTCCTGCTTTTTCCCCGAACCGCCCAAGGTCCTGGGTTTCGATGAATGAGCAGGTATCGAGGTTGGCCAGATCGATGACGTTGATCCCCCCGGTTTTCGAGGAGTCCAGGTTGTGGTCGCTGATCGTAAACGGATCGTTGATGTCGCGCAACAGGACGCGCATCGAGTACCCGGGTACGAACAGGCCATCGCCATGCGAGTAGCCTTGCGAAAGGAGTTCGGTCATGCCGTACTCAGAATGGATCGCCGGCACGCCGAAGCTCGCCGTAAGTATATCGTGGACCTCTTCCCTGAGCAGCTCTTTCCGCCGGCCTTTCATCCCGCCTGTATCCATGACCGTGAAATGTTCAATGCTTTGAAGGAATGAAAGGTCAAAACTGCTTTCCGCCAGATCCAGCAATGCGAATGTAACACCGAGTAGCAGAACACCTTTGCCATCAGGATTGTCGGCGAGGTAACGCAGGCGATGCAGCATCTCACCCGTATTGTTGAGGTAGAAGCCCGAGTATTCGGATTCGCTCTCTTCAATAAAATGCTGCATCATATACACGAGCGAAGAGTTGTTTCGTTCAAGGTATGACGGTAGCAGCGCCAGGATATGAAAGCGGTTCAGATCGCCGTAATGATGCTGGAAAATGCGATAGGAAACAGCTTTGTAAAGCGGTTCATCGAAAAGGTGATGATGACTGGTCGTTTGCCCGGTTGTGCCGCTGCTCTGGAAAATAACTGACGCGTCGGAAGAATGCCCCGTAGCGACGCGATGATTCTTAAAAAACTGGATTGGAAGGAAGGGAATTTGGGTTAAATCGGTGATACGTGCCGGATCGACGCCCAGGTGCCGGATATATTCCCTGTAAACAGGATTGTATTCGGCCTGAAAGCGGAAAACCCTGAGCGCAAGCGACTCAAAATCGGCCGGTTCAAAGGTCACGATCTGCTCCCGGAGCCCTGCCCGTATTTCGGCAATGGATTTATTGTTTTGAAGTTCCAATCCTCTTACTTTCGTAGATACTAAAAAAGCAAAGTTAAAAATAGAACTCATATGAAGCTGCAAGTTTCCTTGTTCATACTATTGGCGGTTGTGTCGGCGAGATGTGTCGAGATACCCGATTTCAGTGATACACCCGCGATTTACTATAATGGCATATCGCAGAATACGCAGATCGATAGTGTCGATGGTGCTCCAAGCGGGGAAACTGAGATTGTAACTATCACCGTTGATTTTGAGGATGGAGATGGAGATCTGGGCGCAACCAATGCAGAAGTACAGGACAGGGATGTTTTTACCAAGCAATATTTTGATGCGCCGGGCTGGAATCTGGAAGCAAATTACAGACTGGTAACGATGATCAAACAAAAGAACGGCACCTGGTCGGAAAGGATCATGAGTGGTGATTCGTTCAAATTTTTTCCAAGGTTGAAACTGGACGGAAAGGCTGGTCCGATCAAGGGTAAACTGGATTTAAATGCCCGTTTCCTTAAATCACGCAGCACGGTTCCGACCACCGTGAAATTCAAAGCGAGCATTATAGACCGCGCGTTCAGGGTCAGCAACCAGATCACGACAGATACCGTGGTCGTACCTCTTTTGCCATAATCTTCTAAGATTCTTCCACAATATCGGCATTCAGGATGATCCTGAATGTCGTTCCTTTTCCTACCTCCGAAGTTTTGACGAACAGCTTGCCGGCGTGGTAATTTTCGATAATCCTTTTGGCAAGCGTTAGGCCCAAGCCCCAGCCCCGTTTCTTGGTGCTGAAACCGGGATTGAAGATTTTGCTGATTTGCGCTTTGGTCATCCCTTTTCCGGTATCGGCAATGTCGATCCAGATTTCCTTTGTTCGCGGGGGCGCTTGCAGCGTAACGTGAATCTCGCCCACACCGCTCATCGCATCCACCGCATTCTTGCAGATATTCTCGATCACCCATTCAAACAGGTTCTTGTTCAGCAATGTGGTTTGGTTCTCTGCCAGCTGGTTGTGGACTTCGAATTTTACTTTGGAAGAAACCCGTTTTTCGAGGTAGTTGATAAAATGCGTTACAATATCGGCGATAGGTTCCTGCCGTAATGTGGGAATGGACCCGATGTTTGAAAACCGGGTCGTGATCATTTCGAGCCGTATGACATCCTTTTCAATTTCCTCGGCAATGGAAGAATCGATCGTCGGGTCGCTGCGGAAGTATTCCACCCAGGCCATGAGCGAGGATAGCGGTGTACCCAGTTGGTGGGCTGTTTCCTTCGCCAGACCAACCCAAACCCGGTTCTGCTCAGCTTTTCGCGCTGAACTGAATGCGAGATAGGCCAGGTAACCGATCAGGAGCATGACCGAAAGCTGTAAAAACGGGTAGTAACGCAGCTGTGTCAGCAAAAACGAATTGCTGTAATAGATCTTCCCTGCGCGACCTTTGCCCAGTTCCACCGGAATGGGCGGATGCTCCATTTTCATCTTTTCGAGCTTTTCCTGGATGATACGTTCGCGTTCCTGGCGGCTCACTTTGGCAGGGAACTTAATGTTCTTGTTGGGGTTCGGGATGTTGTTTTCATCCACATAAATAGCCGGGATCTGATAGAAATTCACGGCATCCTCAATGACCTGGTAAATCACGTTGAAGTTCTCGTCCAACGGACTGTTCACGACGTACCGCAAACCTTCCGCATAGAGCTGGACTTCCCTTTCTTCGCGTTCTTCCAGTTCCTCGACCAGTTTGTCGGTGTAAAACAACGAACCGATGCTCAGAATGAGCAGGATGATCCCGATCACGTATTTGTAAAAGCTTTTCTGATCGTACGTATCCATCAACGAACGACGCAGGCGCTGGCTGTTCAGAATGGCTACGGGGTGCAGCTTGAAACGTGGCTTTTCTTTTGGGGTTTCGCTGATCATTCCGGGTCGGGCACAATAAACCCGATGTTAATGTTATAGTTTACAAATAACGCAAATAATTTAAGCTTAGTGGCTTTATGACCGTTTTTCATCACCCGCACGAGTCAGTTCAAAACATGATGAAAATCATGTTTTCGGGGCTTTCGCAGTGAGAAATTTGTATGACTTACGACAGTTTTATTTAAATGCTTTCTAAATAAGTGAACGGTCATAGTTCCACATTTATATTATGATTTTTGTACAGTATTTTTGTGAATCGAATTAGACAAAGTGATGTATAACCAGTTCAAATCAGTCAGTTTATCACATCGGAATGCTCCTCTTGCTATCAGGGAACAGCTTGCATTGAATGAGGCGGAAGCAAAGAGCATGATGCTTCGTCTTAAAGATTTTTTCGATATCTCCGACGTTCTTACCGTATCTACCTGCAACCGCACCGAAATATATTACTCCTGTGCCAACGATCTTAACGAAGACATTATCAAGCTTTTGCTGATCGAAAAAGGAGTGGAGGATGTAGAAAGTTTCAAAGCCTATTTCGAGCAGTTTTCCGAAGGTGATGCTGCGGTACAACACCTGTTCCACGTAGCCACAGGTTTGCAATCACAGGTGGTAGGAGATATGCAGATTCCGAACCAGATCAAGCATGCATACCAATGGTCGGCCGACCTGAACATGGCCGGGCCGTTTTTGCATCGCCTGCTTCACACCATATTTTTTGCCAACAAACGCGTAGCGCAGGAGACATTCTTCCGCGATGGCGCAGCTTCCGTTTCCTATGCGGCCGTAGAATTGCTGGAAGGCCTCATGCCGAATCCCAAAATCCTCGTGGTAGGATTGGGCGAGATCGGAACGGATGTATGCCGCAACCTTGCCCAAAACACCAATGCGGAAGTGACGCTGGTGAACAGGACCCGCAGCAAAGCCGAGGCGTTAGGTGCGGAGTTGGGTTTCCGGGTGGCGGATTTTGCAGATATTGAATCCGAAATTTCAAATGCCGACATTATCGTATCGTCCATCCAGCGCGAAGAGCCTTTCTTCACGAAGGAAATGATGGTACGCCTCCGCGGCATGTCGTTCAAATATTTTATCGACCTCTCGGTACCACGCAGCGTATCGCCGGAAGTGGAAGAAGTGCCGGGTGTAATGCTCTACACGATCGATTCGATCCGGTCGAAAGCCGATGAAGCGTTGCAGCGCCGGCTCGATTCTGTTCCGCATGTGGAAGAGATCATTAGCGAAGCGGTAGTCGAATTCAATGACTGGTCGCGCGAGATGATCGTTTCACCGACGATCCAGAAGTTGAAAGGCGCACTCGAACAGATCCGCAAAGAAGAGTTGGGACGTTTTACCAAAAACCTTACCGAATCGGAGCTGGAAAAGGTGGAACGCATAACCACCAGCATGATGCAGAAAATCCTGAAACTGCCGGTACTTCAATTAAAAGCAGCTTGCAAAAGAGGAGAAGCCGAAACGCTGATCGACGTATTGAACGACCTGTTCAATCTGGAAAAAGAGAAAGAAAGCCATTAATATCACATAGACCTCTTCCAATATCATGCTCCCTGGCCCACGCCCGGGAGTTTTTTTATGCGCAAAAAAGAGAGGGTGACATTCGCCACCCTTTCTATGTATTACCTTACCCTCCACAATAATTAATTGTATCTTCAAATCCGCACCGCACGTCGCACGTCGTGCCCGGCGCTTTTGGATTGGTCGTTCGTTACCATGAAACGACATACGACGGAGGAACTTCTTTAGATCACTCGCCCGAAAAAATATTTTTAAAATTCTCTAATCCTGGTCTCGGCTCATGGTTTCCAGCATCTTTCCTAAGTTCAGGCTGCGGGCGGATGCATTAAAAATCTGCCTGTAAACACCATTTTGCTCGTACAAATCTTCATGTCTGCCAGATTCTACGATCTGTCCTTTCTTCATGACATAGATTTGGTCGGAATCCAGAATTTGGGCAAGGCTATGCGAAATGATGACGACGGTCCGGTTTTTCTTGATGGCGTCGAGGCTGTTTTTGATCTGCTCGGTGGCGATGGCGTCGAGGCTGGCCGTAGGCTCATCGAGGAAAATGATGGGTGGGTTTTTGAGAAAAAGGCGTGCAATGGCGATGCGCTGTTGCTGACCTCCCGAAAGCAGTTGGGCATCCGTTTCGTATCCGTCGGGCAGCTCCATAATCTGCTCGTGCAGATAGGCACTTTTAGAGGCCTCAACAAGCTCGTCCCAGGTGGCATCGGGTTTGCCGTACCAGATGTTTTCCGCAATGGAGCCTTTAAAAATGTGGTTCTTTTGAAGTACCATTCCAATGGCATTTCTAAGCGAGGACAGGTCGTAAGATTTTAACGGTCGGCCGTCGAGCAGGATCTCGCCGGCATCCTGCGCATAAAAACCGACGAGGAGGTTAATTAACGTACTTTTACCGGCTCCCGAAAGCCCTACCAGAGCGGTCGTTTGCCCCGATTTGATCTCCATATTGATGCCGGATAATGCTTTGGTGCCATTGGGATAAGCAAACGACACATTCCGAAGGTGGTAGTCGCCGCGAAATTGTGTTTTTACGATTTCTCCACTCGTTTCGACCGAGTTGCCGGCATCCAGAATATCGAAGAAACCTTCTGAATAGGTTAGCGCGTCGTTCATCTCGTCATAAATGCGGTGCAGCTGGCGGATAGGGGCGGAGACGTTGTTGAAAAGCAGAATATGGAACATGATCGCTCCGATGGACATTTGCTGGTCGAGCACGAGATAAGCGGTGAGAATGATGATCAGTACCACACCGATTTGCTCAATAAAGCTCTTGATGCCGTCGTAAGTGAAGTTGGTCTTGCGCGTTTTGAGTTGTGAATCCATCAGCTCCATTTGCAGCCGGTACTGTTTTTCGCCTTCCAGTTTCTCGCGTACGAAGGACTTGATGACAATCACCGATTCGATGAGGTTAATGAGTCCGTTGCTCTTGTTCTCACGTTGCCGTTTCAATTTGCGGCGGACGCCTTGCAACTGGCCGGCTTGCTTGTAGCTTACCCAGAAATAAACCGGCAGAATAGCTAAGGCAATGCAGCCAACGTAGAAGTTAGCCGAGAACATAATGCCCAGCGCGACGACCGCATTCGCGAACAACGGCAGAATATCGATAAAGAAGTTCTGGATCAGTTTCGTAAGGCTTTCCGCACCCCGGTCGATGCGGGTTTGCAGCTTGCCTTTCTGGTTCTCATTATCGCTGAAAAACGCCAGATTGTAGGTCAAAATGCGGTTAACGGCATTCTGCGCCAGATCGCTGGAAACTTTGATACGGATTTTTTCACCAAAATACCGCTGCCCGAAAACGATAAACGTGTTCACGATTTCCTTCACGAACAGTATTGCCGTGATTTGAAGCAGCAGTTCCTTGCCTTGCAGAATGCCCCAATGCTGGTCGAGCATGGATTGCACCGTATCGACGGTGTATCGTAGGACCCAGGGATTCACCTGGGCTGTAACAGCACCGAGTAAGGTAAGGAATAATGCAAAGGCGATTTGCCGGTGATACGGCTGGACGAAAGGACGTAGTCTTTGAAAGATTTGCCAGATATTCATGCAGGATCAACAACAAATCCTGCAAAATGATTTGAATATCTGGCGCTTAACTATTTCTTGGGCTTTTTACCGGAGCGTTTGATAGGTCGCCCGTATTTGGCCATCTTTTCCTTCGCGTGATCGCGGCGTACATTAACCTTCTGATTTTTAGCTTTCTTTTCGTGAAATGCCGGACCGACGTCTTCGCGTTTGGGACGTTTCAGTTCGATGTTTTTCATGAAAATTTTGGGCTCTTCGTCGGGTGTTAGTATTTCCGAAATTTTCAACCCCTCGGGCAGCGGGAGCATGGGTATTTCAAAATCCATCAGTTCCTCGATCTGCTGTTGAAATGGCTTCTCGCGTTCGGTAATGAAGGAAATGGCAATACCCTTCTGGTCGGCCCTGCCTGTGCGGCCTATCCGGTGAATATAGTTTTCGGGTACTTCGGGAATATCGAAATTGAAAACGTGCGAAACCTCGGCCACGTCGAGTCCGCGGGCGATGATGTCGGTAGCGATCAGGATGCGGTAATTGCCGGCATGGAACTGCCTGATCGTGTTGAAGCGGTGGTTCTGGTCCTTATTGGAATGGATAACCCCTATTTTGTTCATATAACCGAGTTCCAATTGGCCGTAAAGCTGATCGGCGAGCTTTTTGGTGGCCACAAAAATCAGGACCTTGTTCATTTCCTCGTGCCGGTCGAGCAGGAAATCGATCAGATTGACTTTGGTGTAAAAATTGGGGACATCATAAGCCTGCTGCTCGATATTCTCCAAAGGCGTTCCGACAGGGGCCGCTTCGATGCGCACCGGGTCATTGAAATACGTCTTCATCAGTGCTTCCACTTCCTGGGTAATGGTAGCCGAGAAAAGCAGGTTTTGACGACGCTGTGGAAGCAAATCGAGGATGTTTTTCAGCTGCGGGCGAAACCCGAGGTTCAGCATTTCGTCCACCTCGTCGATCACCAGCTTTTTGATATTTTTACTTTTCAAAGAGCCGTTCAAAGCAAGGTCGTATAACCGGCCGGGCGTGGCCACCACCACATCGGCACCTTCATGGAGTTCCGCCATTTGAACCTTGATATTCCCGCCGCCGTACACGCCTACCGCTTGCAGCGTTGTGTATGCTGCCAATTTTCGAACTTCCTCCAACACCTGCACCACGAGCTCACGCGTAGGTACGAGGATCAACAATTGCGGCAGGCGATCTTTGGCATACTCAATCTGCCGGAGTGTTGGTAACAAATAGGCGAATGTCTTTCCGGTACCGGTTTGCGCGATTCCGCAGACGTCCTTTCCGGACATCATAACCGAAAAAACCTTGTGCTGGATGGTGGTCGGTGTCGTATATCCCGCTTCTGAAAGCGCTTTCAGAAGTGGTTTGGTGAGATTTAAATCTTCAAAAGTCATAATACAATTCGTAAAAGACTACAAAGGTAAGGCTAATCCCTCTGAACGCATTATGCTAACCGTTTTTATCTAATCGCTCCCGGAATGAAGAGGAAGGTTGAATGGCGATGCCGGAAATTGATAGACGTTCTTTTGGAGCGTCTGACTTACAGCTTGATCAATACCTTAGACTGTACATAAGAAGCCCTGGTGTTCGGGTCCAGAAAGCGGAAATCGAGGATTCTCTTGGGGTATTCCTCGCAGCTCCCGAGGATTTGCAGATCAGGCCGGATGGCCTTGAATTCCCCCACGAAGTTCTGGTGAGTATAAACCAGGCAATTTTTCATACCGATCAGTTTTCCAAAATCATCTACCTCGGTAACCTGCGTACCCGAGTAAAAGCGAAGGCTGTAAGGCGTTCCGGCCTGGTAGCTGAAAAGCCGCTCGTGCGATGCGCCGTTTGCCCTGGCGATAATGCCGAGCTTTGCAGGCGCCTGGTATTCATAAATATTAGGGTAAAAATAGGTGGTAAGCACGATATTGGCCCCGATTGCGAACACTACACATCCCGCTATCAGCTTGTTGCGGACAGTCGAAAAGAAGATCAGCCAGGTAAGGACGCTGAGAAGCGCCATGAAATGGACCAATCCGTAATAATTGTCGGCCGGAAATGTGAACCACACGAGGCAAAACAGCAGCGCGAGCGCGGCATATGCGGCTACCGCATGTACGTATGCGAGCAGACCTGAGAAAGTTTCGGGATCATTTTCCAGGCGGCGGATAATGTAGACTGCCGTCACCACCGCAGCCACGGGGTAAGCCATATACACGTCAAAAGTTGCCCTGAAAGGGTTGAGATAACTGAAAATAAAAGGCATGATGATCGCGAGCAGGCATATCAGTTCATGCTTCTGTCCTCCATCCTGATTTGGGAAAATAACCCGCCGAATCAAATCGATCATAGCCAGTATCAGGAAAATCGTCCATGGAGAGAATGTGATCAGCAAAGTGAGCAAGGGATCAATCGGCCACTGATCCGTATTGTCGGGAAAGGTGTTTTTAACCCAAATCAAACCCGCCGCGCCGATGAGGGAAAACAAAAGACTGGTAATGTTCCTGGTTTCGAGGTAGGCGTTGATTTGCCATAATGTGAAAATGAAGCATGCAGCCAGGTAGCTGGAATCCCCCAACTCGTTGTTGACCAGAAATGTGGCCTGGGATGTGGCCAGGATCAGTACGGAAAGGATCGCCGACTCTGTTCCCGCGAGGGCGCGGGTAAAGCGGTAAGTGCAAAACAGGCTGAAAAGAATAGCCAGAAAGCCAGGAATGTGGAGTGACAGCTGATTAATTCCGAAAAGCCGCATAGCGCCTACGGAGAAAGAAATAATAGGCGGGGATATGCCCGTCTGTTCATTTAACCGGCCATTTTTTACCGTTTCGGCGGAGACAGCGGCTATTTGGGCCGAAAAATCCTCGGGAATCAGCATCAGCCAGCCGATCAGCCAGATCAGCACAGCGATTCCGAGGCCCCATTGGGTGATTTTCAACAAATCCTTTTGAAGCATAGGCAGTGTGCGTTAAAACCTACCGGTAGCAAAAGTAAAGAAGGGCACTCAGATCTGGATGCCCTTCTATTCATGAATTATAGTGTGTCAGCGCGTACGTAGCCTTCCGGTATGCTTGTTGTAGGTCCCGAGCGGGAAGCTCAACCCCACATTGATACCCCAGTTGTTGTTTCTGATCTTTGAATTATCGAGTCTCGTTACATCAAGTAATCCCAGTCCGTACCGTACGTCAAAATTCAGCCAGATCTTCTCTTGCAGGCGATAGTTCAATCCACCTCCGAATGTAAGACCCAGGTCGAATGGAGCGTAAATACGGTTGTTGGAATCTCCGTTGATGTTGTTACCGTTTTTATCCCTTGCGCCAACCAGGAAATTGAGGTTAGGGCCGAGGAAAATCTTCGGACGTACACGGTCGCCGTAACGTCCGAAAAAGAAGGTGGCCAGCAATGGAGCCTGGATATAGTTTAGGTTAATTTCATTGGTTTTATTGTTGATTTGCGCGCCTAGCTGTGTAAAAAGCAGCTGCCCGCTAAAACCAAAGCCCGACTCGGAGCTGTAATTGTAGAAGCCACCGATGGTCAATCCGGGTTTCCAATCGGTATTCGAAACATCGCCGTGGAAATTGGCAATCGATAATCCTACCAGCGGGCCGATGGAAACGTTTTCCTGAGCTTGTGCCCGTGAGCTACAAAACACTACTACGAGCAGCAAAAAAATGCAATTTTTCATTTAAATGTGAGTTTGGGTGCGTCAATCCCGCTAAACACAAATTATATGCCAAATGCGCACTTTGTGGGTGATTTTATTTAACCAGCTTAACACTAGCACCGTGTATCGCCATATTTATAAAATCACATTTGAATTCATGTTGAATTTCGTGGAAAAACGTCTACGAATTGTATACGTTTCCCGCAAAAAACGGCTAATTTCCGTTATTCATCGGTATCATCTTCCGGCTGATCGGGAATCTGGAAGGGTTTGAGATAGGCTTTGAGTTGAGACGGGACAAGCCAGTGTTTGTACACTTTTCTGATATTTTTGATCTCGGCTTTCAATTCATTGATATTGGTATTGAATTTCGCGATAACAGTTACCTGGGAATTGGCGTACTGATAGGGTAGGCCACAAATGGCGGATATTTTCTGCTGGATGGCGATTTTTTGCTGATCCAGCTCCTCTACTTGCTGCCTCAGGATCTTGTTGTAGTAGCTCAGTTGATTTTTATGAAGGTTTTCAAGCCCGCTGCGGTCGGTTTGTTCGAGCTCCATTTGTAGTTTCAGGAGGTCGAGCAGGTTGTTGGCCTGGTATGCTTTCGTGATGCGCTGCATTGTTTCGGTTTTACGCAGCTTTTCGACTTCATCGGTTTCCCGGTCGGGGTGGAATGTTTTCACGAGCTCCATGTAAACGCTCCGAACTGATTTAGTGGTTTTTGCCTGCTGTGCTTCCCGCGTGCGCTGATCCATGCGCTGTTCCCTTCTTTCCGCCTTAATGCGTTGCTGCTCGTCTTCCGGCAGCTCGTGGAAGGAGACTTCGGGCTCCGTTTCGTACACACTTTCCAGCAAAAATGCAGGATCTTTGATCCGGGATACCTCCCTCAGGCGTTCTTCTTCGAGCAATACGTCGATGTCCACCGGGCTATATTTGTTAAAAACAGGTTTTAACTCGAATAGCGCGTGGTTTTTAATGAGGTCGTAGGCATTTTCGGCGATCAGAAAGGCCAGTTTGGTTTGATAGGCCTTCCGGAAATGCTCCGCTTCGTAGGTCCGGTCCCAAAGGTTCACAATATCGGCCCGGTAGCCCTGGTATTCCCGCACGAGCGGATCGAGATCACAGGGGATTCGCCGTAACATTTCGTCGAGCGCCTGTTGAAGGTCGGCGATCTGGCGGTCGAGCGCTTCGATCGTGTCGGAAAGCGTATTAAACTCCTTTTGTTTCTTGTTGAGCGGTTTGTCTTGCTCGGGGATATGCAGGATGGCGGTGTCGGTCATGGTCAGTAAACAGCGCTCGCGGGATCACAGGTTCAGTTCCTGGTAAGAAATCAGTATAATCGCCGCTACCGCAAGTACCAGTCCCCACTTATTCAGCGTATTGAGGCGCTCTTTGTATAATGCCCAGGCCGCGAGGGCCGAAACTAGCATAGTCAGAATGTTATAGATCGGGAAAACATAGGCTGCGCTGTTCCCAAATGCAGCAAGCGCCAGCAGCAGAAAATAGAGCGATAAAAAGTTGGGTACGCCGAGCAGCAATCCTCCGACAACGCTGCGGAGTTTCAGTCGATGGCCGTGCGCGACGATGCGGTAGATGAGGATCGAAGTGCCGATCACTACGGCGCCAAAGCAGGCGATGATCATAAAAACCGTGATCTGCCCGGCAGGATAGTACTTGGACGACAGGAAGTTGATCAGTGTATTGTTCGTCCCTGAGGCAAAGAAAGTCAGTATGGGCAAAATCCATAATGCCTGCTTCGCGGCTTGCCTGGTATTTCCCACATCGGAAGATTTCGGCGAACGCTGGATTGCGCCCAATGCAAGTGCGACGAGGGCGAGCACCAGTCCGAGGTAGTTGAATGCGGTAAAGTCTTTGTTGTTATTTTTGAAAACAAACAGGCCGAAAAGTACCGGAATTACCAGCGACATATTCCCCGCGAGCGACGTGGCTGTTACGCTTACTTTTTGCGCAGTAAGCCCTATGAGCATAAATGCCGTAACGAACATCGCCCCAAGGGCCATCGTGAGGATCGTTCCTTCCGAGCCCCATCGCACTTGCGTGAAGAGGTTCAAATCGGGCGTCAATACAAGCCCGGTAAGTACACAGGAGTAATAATTGAAAACGACTGCATGGAATGAATCCACCTGATAGCGCGGGTAAGCGCGCATGATCAGGTAGAGCATGACAGTAAAAACAACCGCTAGCAGGAAGAACAGCATGGCGCAGCGGCTTATCTGCCAGTAAGGATTTCGTCGATCACGCGCGGGTAATGGGCGTATTCGAGCGCGTGCACTTTGCGCGCGACGTCATCGGGCGTATCGCCGGGCGCGACATCGCATTTCGCCTGGAAAATAATATCACCTTCGTCGTAATGCTCATTCACATAGTGGATCGTAATCCCCGATTCCGTTTCTCCGGCATTGACCACCGCCTCATGTACGAAATGCCCGTACATGCCTTTGCCGCCGTACTTCGGTAGCAATGCGGGGTGGATATTGATCATTTTGTTCGGAAAGGAATTGACGAGTACCGGCGGTACAAGCATCATAAAGCCCGCCAGCACAACCAGGTCGATCCCTTCGTTTTGCAGGATCTGTGGGATTTTTCCGGTATGGTAAAAGGTTTTCCGGTCGAAAAACACCACCGGTATCTGCAATTTGAGTGCCCTTTTGATCACTCCGGCCATGGGATTGTTAGTGAAAATCAGCGACACATCCACGTCGTCGCGGCCCATGAAATGTTCACAGATCTTTTCGGCATTGGACCCCGAACCGGAGGCAAAAATGGCAATTCTCTTCATTATTAAGCGTAGTTGGTATGTGATAGATAAGGAGTATCGGTGAAAAAATACCCGGACAAAGCTATAAAAAGAACGGCTTGCCGACGAACCGGAAGCCGTTCTTTATGGAAATGTTAATATTGAGTTGTCTGATATCAATATATTTTGGACAGTTCGCTATATCCAATCAGTTTCCCTTTACGGTACGTCTCGGTTTTCAAGTCCCAAACAATACCGGGGGCACGGTATGAAACACTCTGCATTTCCATTTTAACCGGAAAGCCCATGACCATTTCCATATTCATGTCGGAATTGATTTTATAAACATCATAACTTCCCGCAGGAATGGTCAGTTTTTCCTGGCCGGCCACCGTGCGGTTTTTGATAAACATATTAAAAACCACCGGCATTGGTCCGGACTTTCCTTCTCCTTTGACGGCCGCGTCCTTCAACTTGTCGCCCACTGATAGTCTGGAAGGAATTTCGATATTGTCGTAAGTAAATTTCATTTCCATATTCTGAAACGATTTCAACTGTTCCTGACTAATGAGCGAAGCGGCATCCAGCGTCAGCACATTTCCATCGCATTTCATCT
Source organism: Dyadobacter sp. (assembly GCF_017744695.1). Classification (GTDB taxonomy): domain Bacteria; phylum Bacteroidota; class Bacteroidia; order Cytophagales; family Spirosomataceae; genus Dyadobacter. Next base: position 1,199,996 of record NZ_JAGIAS010000001.1, on the reverse strand, counting down.
GGTAAGTGTTTTTTAGCTCGGATTTACCTTTCGTGTTGAAAGATTCCATGTCAATCGTCACCACCGTATTGCTGCCTTCCCTGGCTACCTTGGCAATTTTATACGTGAGCTTGCCAAGCGCCTTGCCTTTGCCGTCGTAGTTGTTCATTTCAAATCCGCCTCCTTCTTTAAAGGCAAAACCGGCGCATTCCTGGGCATAAGCCCTCAGACTGAGCACCATGATGCAGGCGATGCTCCATAGGATTAACTTTTTCATATCCGTAATAGCAATTTAGTTTTGGGGTAACCAAATATAACTTTTCAACCGGTTAATTAAACGGCGTGCAAGGTTAAATTAATCGGAGCGTCAGGTCCAGATCATCGTGATCAGCCCGAGCAGCATGATGATCTTGCAAAGGCTGCTGATGTCTTTGAAATCACGGCGTGTGTCGGCCTGGTACAGGCGCAATGTGAGCAATGCGATCGGGATCAGGAGCAGCAGGAACAGGAGGGTGAGGAGGTTGTTATGCAATGCGCGCGCCATCACGAAAAGCGTCAGCACAAAAACGACAATGACCGAATACAGGAATGTTTTCGTACGTCGGATACCCCATATGATCGGTAGGGTGCGGCAGCCGTGCGCCTCATCGCCACGGATGTCTTCCATATCTTTCACCACCTCGCGGATCAATGAAATGAAGAAAGAAAATACCGCGTAAATGAGCACCAAATGCCTGTTAGCCGGATAATGCACGGTGAGTATGAGCAATGTTAGCCCCGTGAGCAGGGAAACAATGAAGTTCCCGATGAACGGCAGCCGCTTGTAACGCTCGGAGTAGAACCAGAGCAATGTGATTGAAAATACGTTGATAATGAAGACGTACGGACTCACCACCAGGCCTAATATAGCGCCGACGACATTCAAAACCTGGTGTGCGCCCATGGCCCAACGGCGTTTCAGGTAGCGGCCTACCACCACTCTTTCGGGCTTGTTGACAATGTCGATTTTGATGTCGAAATAGTCGTTGATAATGTAACCTGCGGCGGCAATGCAAACCGTCGAAAGCGAGAGTACGAACATGTCGAGGTCCGTCACGATCGATTTCCATTCATGGCGCGGGCCGATGAGCAGGATGCGTGTAAGGTACTGTGTGAGGGCCACAATGACGAGATTGGTCATGCGCACAAGACGCGCACTCCCGGTGACATAATCCCACGTTGTGATCTTGGGTCTGGCCGACACATTCATGAAGTTTGACGCTGGAAAAAGAAGGTTTAGGCAATAAAATTATTCATTTTATCCCATTAACGACAATTCTTCACTTCTTTATCCATTTGTGGGATAAAAAACGTGCATTTGTTGTTAGCTATTTTGTACCGTTATCCGGACGGTTGTTCATACCGGATATTCAACCATTTGCCGACCTAATATGAAAATTGGTATCGTATGCTATCCTACCTTCGGAGGAAGCGGTGTGGTAGCTACCGAGCTTGGAAAAGCGCTTGCGAAAGCCGGCCACCAGGTTCATTTCATTACCTATTCCCAGCCTCAACGACTGGACTTTTTTAATGAGAACCTCTATTATCATGAAGTAAATATACCTGCCTATCCATTGTTCCAGTATCCGCCTTACGAGTCGGCGCTGTCGAGCGAAATGGTGCACGTAGTGGCCAATGCAGGACTCGATTTACTTCACGTACATTACGCGATCCCGCACGCGTCGTCCGCATATCTTGCCAAGCAAATTCTTGCAGCACAGGGCATTCACATTCCGGTGATTACCACCTTGCATGGGACGGACATTACGCTGGTTGGGAAAGATCCTTCCTACGAGCCGGTGGTAACATTCAGTATCAATCAGTCGGACGGCATTACCGCGGTTTCCGATTCGCTTAGAAAGGATACCTACGATCATTTCAAGATTACCAAGGACATTGAGGTCATTCCCAACTTCATCGACCTCGACCGCTTCAACAGGCAGAAGAAAGACCATTTCAAACTCGCCATTTGCCCTAATAACGAGAAGCTGATCGTCCACACTTCCAATTTCAGGAAGGTAAAAAGGATCGATGATGTGATCATGATCTTCGAAAAGCTGCGCAAGCTGCTGCCCAGCAAACTGCTCCTCGTAGGCGACGGCCCCGATCGGATGCGTATCGAGCGCCTTTGTAAAGACCTGGATATGTTGTCGGACGTTCGTTTCCTGGGTAAACTGGATGCGATCGAAGAGGTACTCTCCGTAGCCGACCTGTTCCTGATGCCTTCCGAATCCGAAAGTTTCGGACTCGCAGCGCTGGAAGCATTGGCCTGCGAAGTGCCTATTATTACTTCCAATGCAGGCGGTCTGCCTGAGCTTAATGTGCACGGGGTAACCGGCTTCCTGAGCGATGTGGGTGACGTGGAAGATATGGTGAAGCATGCGGCCTATATTCTGGACGACGCCAACCTGCCTACTTTCAAAGCGAATGCGCTGGCCCGGGCGCGGGAATTCGATGTAGCGAAGATTCTGCCGCATTACGAGGCCTATTATGAGCGCGTGGTAGAGAACAGCAAGGCGGTTGATCTGGCGTAAGCAACCGCCGGTAAACAGATAGCACCGCTCAGTTCCCGGTTTCGTCTTTCATGCGGTTTTCCTTATATTCGTGTGCTAATTATGTTAGGTTTACGTTATTGATTGAGGTAAAAAAACATTGTTGAAAGATGAAAGTGCTATTTAATATATTATTTATATTCCTGCTCCTGATCGCATTCGTGCCGTTTTTCCGGCGTTTCCTTTTCCACTTGCTGGTGGGCAGGCAGTTGATCAAGCAACAGGAGAAAGCATACCGCGCACAACAGCAGGCCGAGCGCGCCCGTACGAAGCCGGGAGGTATCCGGGTCGACAGCGCCCCGCAGAACAACGGCGATTCGTCGAGGTTCAAAGGTGGCGAGTATGTGGATTATGAAGAAGTGAAATAAGAAGATTTTAGAATCGATAGAAAGCAAAGAAGCCCGGGTCACTCCGGGCTTCTTTGCTTTGATATGAATGGGTTTTATTGCTTGATGACCTTGAATGTGGCATTTTTGCCTTTGGAGTCGATATGCAAAAGGTAAATGCCGGACGAAAGGTTACGGAGATCGAGCCGCTCCTCTCGCTGGCGGGTTTGAAGGCTGCGCAGCACCGCGCCGTTTGGCGAGATCAGCCGGATCGTTTTCTCATCACTATTTTCCGATTTTACCGTAAGAATGTCGTGAACCGGATTCGGGGCGACGAATACCTGGAATCCGGGCGCATTAGGCTCGGTCGCTGTCACCACTTCCACTTTCACCGTGGACGGAGAATCGATGAGGCCGATACCGCAGCCATTGGAAACCCGGAACAGCCGATAATACTGGCTGGGGGATGCCTGGAATAATTCAATGACGTCGGTAGGAGTGTAGGCTTGCCGGTTCATCACCGAGCCGTCGGTACCGAACTGGTAGTACCATGGCCCGCCGCCGCTAAGCAGAACAGTTACCTTCGGATTGTTGACGCCATCGAAAATCACTGTTTCGGATGCGAAACGGGCCCGGGCTTTTTGCATCGCAGCAAGCGGTGTGCCGTACGCACCGCTGCCCGTGTTCGCGTCGGATGCAGTTACACGGATGCGGTATTGCGCCGTGGGAGAGAGGTCACCTGGCACGATAGCCTGGATGGGTTTGGCGTTTCCTATGGTAGTTATATTGCGGAAGTTCCGTCCGGTGCTGTCCGAAATCTGTACGGTAAACGTATTGCCGGCAGAGAATGTCCCGGCTGTCTTGTAATCAACACTAATCGTATCACCCGTACAAGCGTTAAAACCCGATTTGGTGATAATCGCAGTGACCGTAACGGTACGTTCCGAAGGTGGGTTGACTTCTACGGTCGCCGAGCCGCTAACCACGCCATTGCCGCAGCCATTGACGATAGAAGTGATAGTATAGGTCGTCGTTTTGGTCGGTGTTACGGCCACGTAGATTCCCGATCCGGCTGAGCCATAAATGGTTCCCGAGGTACCGTCGGAAAGGGTGTACTTTGCCATATCCGAGGTATACTTATTTGTTTTGATAATCAGCTGCGTCGACTCGCCGCTATTGATCGTCGTGTTACCGGAGATCGTCACGCTTGGTTTGGTGGTGACGCCTACGCCCAGGGTCGTGGAAAGGCTGTATTTCGCAACGGAACAAATGATCGCATAATAGCTGCCTGTCAATGCGTCCGGCAGTTTGAGCGTAACGCTGCCTTTGAGGGCCCGTGTAGAGTCGAGCACAATGGTTTTGCCGTCATTACTCTGTTCTTTGATGGAGAAGCGCACGTAGCTGTCGGACAGATCGGCGTCTCCTATGAGCTCATAATTCACGGTAATGGAACCACCCTCGCACACGGCTGTGCTTTGCGCATAGGCGTTCAGGCGCGGGGTCACGGTCACATCGACTTTGCCGCTTGCAGTGCCATAGCCGCAAGCGTTACTTACTGCAACAATGCTATACTGCTGGCTTCTGGCAGGCGTAACATACCAGCTCTGGTCGCCGCTATAAAAGTCCTGGCGGGAATTGTCGCTGAAAATGGCAGTGATAGGCGATGCGCCTTCCGCGCGAATACGGAGCGTTAGGCTTTGGCCTGCTTCTATTTTAACAGGGTTACTCTGCCCGTTGTCAGGTGAAAGCGTTGCGGTGGGCGGCCCTGAGATTTGAGTGCTCTGTGGTTCTGATATCGAGCCGTCGGATGAGACGATACGCAGTAGGTAAGATCCCGTGGCGAAATCTTGCGGAACGTTGGTATTGAACTGTTTACCCTTCTCGCCGGTCACAAGCGGCGTGAAATCGGATGTGTTGTTTGGCGCTATTTCCAGCGAGTAGCTTGCACCGGTGTCCATTCCTTCTGTAATACTAAAAGGAAGTGCGAGAGGAGATCCCGCGCAGTAAACCGGCGCGAGCCCGGAGATAAACTGGATGCGGTTAGGCATGGGGCGCATGTAAGTCTTTTTATTCACCGGGAAAGTCCCGCATTCATTGGTCACCGACTTGATTTCATAGGTCGTCGTTGCGCCCGGTTTCGGTTTAACCATTAAACCATTATAATTGGGGCCGAACGTATAAGTCTTCTCCACATCGTTCTCCGTATAAATCATACTTAGCAGAGAGGTATTTGCATTCACTGACAGCGAAGCTCCGGCATCGCTCGCCACGTATTTGTAAGGCTCCTCCGGCCGTGTGTCGGGGTATATGTAAAAATCCTTCGCCGGAATCTGGATCCGTGTGCGCTCAACATTGCTGAAAAGCACCGGATTAGAGGAAGCGATGCGAATTTCCCCTTCATAGGTGTAGGACTGGTCTACCGGAATCTTTACTTTGTATTTACCGCCATGTTCCACGACCCGCAAAGGCTTAAAATCACAGCATGGCTGGTTGGTTTGAATGCTGAACTTATTACCGGCACCGAATTGCCCGACTGTGCCGAACACCACTTCAACACTGTCGCCGTTGCAAATGGTGGCTTTTATAGGTTCAATGTAAATGCCAGGCTCTGTGGCATTTTTCACAGTAAAGGTTACCGAGCCCGGGTTATCGTTTTTGAAGCAGGTATTAGCAATGGACTTGATCTTATATTCGGTAGGTCCTTTGACAAAAAGCTCGGGACCGTTGGCGTACCAGGTGTCAATCGTCTTGACTGTTCCGTCCACTTCCTCCACGACGTACGGAGCGCCGCCGTCCATATAGTAAGAGATCGACAAACGTCCCGGAATGTTCAGGACCGTGCCAGACGCCGAATTGGCGGAGTAATTGATTTTGGGAGGGGTTTGAATGATCAGATTAAAGGTATAATTGGATTCGAGGCTGGGGTTTGTGGTGACGATCTGAAAGCTTGCATTGGTGTAGCTTACGGACGTGGAAAGTGGGAATTCGAGATATTCGCCCGAACGCTTCGCGTTCACGTAGTAATTGTTGCCGTTGCTTGGGCTTACCTTAATTTTAAACGTCGTCGCATCCGTAAGCTGGGCGCTGGAAGCGAATTTTACCCGGGTATTTGGCCCTGCGCAGGCAACCAGGCTGCTATTAGGGTCCGTAGCGAAGCGTATGCCTGGCCTCACCTTGATTTGCAGGACTTCCTGGTCGATGATGTTTACGGTGCCGCAGCCTGAGGTAACGCTTTTAATGCTATAATTCTGGTTGGATGAAGGCGATACGTAAAAACCCAGGTCCGAATAGCTGCCGGTTGCCTTGCTACCGTCGGTGAGCTCCACCACAAATGGCGGAAGGCCGTATGCCTTAACATTCAGATATACCGGGTTGCTGATGTCGGTCGTCTGGCTTGGCGTGGCGAAAGCGGCACCGGTTTTGGGCCAAACAGTGATGGCGTTTTGTGAAGGGGAGGAAACAGTCGCGGGACTGTCGGTAATCACCTGCACGCTAAACTGCTGACCGTTTTGCAGTTTCAGTTTATCGGGGAAAGTTGCTACGAGATAATTGCCTTGCAGTGTTGCAGGTACTTCCACCGATCTCCGCGAACTCTGCCAGTAAGTCTCCGAAAAACGGATGCGGTACCTGGTTTGCGCATTGAATGGCGTGCCGGCGGTCGAGAAAGTTACCTTAACGTCGCTATTTTCACAAACTACGCTTGGTGCAACGCTCACCGTCTTCACAGACGTGGCATTGATTACCGGCTGGTAGCGCCCGCCGACCTCCATGGCGCCACAGGTATTTTCGGCGTGTGCAATGGTGTACACGGCATTCGTACCCCGGACCGTAAGTGGTTGGTTGACCGAAAAGCCGCCCGGATTGGCATAGAAATTGAACCGGGTACTATCATTGAGAGTCACCCGGACTTCCCCGACACTCGTTCCTGAAAAAGGAACCGACACATTGTCGAATGTATTGATAGTATCTTTCTGATTGGTCGGGTTGAGGATAATTCGACCTCTGGTGTACACAAATGTACCGTAGGTCCATCCACTCTGTGTCTTAGGCGACGAAGCGACCGCCCTGAATTGAACCTGCCGGTTAGCATAAGTAACAGAATCTGTGAGGGTAAATTCCAATCTTCCGTTGCTGAGTACGGCAGGAAATTCGGCCAGGGTGACCTGATTTTCGGCTGCGCGCATTTGGACTGAAAATTTGTTGTCCGCGTTGAAGGATCCGCTGGTGGTCACATTGAGCCGGAAAGGCACGTTCGCGCAGATCGAAGCGTAATAATCACCATTGAGGACAATTGTAGGGGACTGCGCAGAGGCAACGAAAGAAACACCGAGCCACATTGCAAAAATGCAAGCGTAAAATTTGTACATGTAGGGGAGTGGTTACAATATTTCCCGAAAATAGCACATTTAAGTCCAATGTCGGGGAGAATGTGACCACTATTTTATTTCGGTTTACAATGAGGGCAAACGCAAAAAGCCCCGGATTTCTCCGAGGCTTTGCGTATTGCTAATTGCTATCTTACCGGCTCAGGTAAAGATTCCTTTCGCCATAAATTCTCTGAAAGAACTCATCTTCCAAATCCTTGATGAAGTAGATCGCTTCTCCCGTCGATTTCATTTCAGGGCCGAGCTCCTTGTTCACATTCGGGAATTTGTTGAAAGAGAACACAGGGATTTTGATCGCCCAGCCGTTTTTCACCGGTTTGAAATTGAAATCTTTCACCTTCTTGTCGCCCAGCATCAGCTTGGTAGCGTAGTTCACGTAAGGTTCCTGGTAAGCCTTGCATATGAACGGTACCGTACGCGAGGCACGCGGGTTGGCTTCGATCACGTACACGACGCCGTCTTTTACCGCGAATTGTACGTTGATCAATCCTTTCACGTTCATTGCCAATGCAATTTTGCGGGTGTGCTCTTCGATCTGGCGGATTTCGTCCGCTGTGAGGTCGAATGGAGGCAATGCTGCATGTGAGTCACCGGAGTGGATACCAGCCGGCTCAATGTGCTCCATGACACCGATGATGTAAGCGTCCTCGCCGTCGCAGATTGCGTCAGCTTCTGCTTCCAATGCACCTTCGAGGAAGTGGTCGAGGAGGATATTGTTGTCCGGAATGTCTTGCAGGATTTTCACTACATGTTGTTCCATTTCCTTCTCGTTGATCACGATCTTCATGCTCTGTCCACCCAAAACGTAGCTTGGACGAACCAGCAACGGGAAGCCCAGCGTGCGTGAAAGTTCCACCGCAGCGTCGGAAGTTCTTACCGTGCCGAATTTCGGATAAGGAATGCCCAGCTCTTCGAGCAATGACGAGAACCGTCCGCGGTCTTCGGCCCAGTCGAGCGAGTGGAAATCGGTACCGATGATTTTTACACCGTATTTTTCCAGTTTCTCAGCCATTTTAAGGGCCGTCTGGCCACCGAGCTGAACGATCACGCCCTCAGGTTTTTCGTGCTCGATAATATCGAAAACATGCTCCCAGAAAACGGGCTCGAAGTACAGTTTGTCGGAAATATCCGGGTCGGTAGAAACAGTTTCAGGGTTACAGTTCACCATGATGGTTTCGTAACCTGCCTCTTTGGCCGCTAATACACCGTGTACACAAGAGTAGTCGAACTCGATACCCTGGCCGATACGGTTAGGTCCTGAACCCAATACCATTACTTTCTTGCGATCGCTGACGATCGACTCGTTGTCGGGGAATTCCTGCGAGGTGTTGAAAGTAGAGTAGTAGTAAGGTGTTTTAGCTTCGAACTCGGCCGCACAGGTGTCAACGCATTTGTACACACGCTTGATACCCAGTGATTTCCGGCGATCGTAAACCTTGCTTTCCTTCGTGCCGAGCAAATGCGCGATCTGGCGGTCGGCGTAACCTTTCTGTTTCGCTGTCAAAAGAAGTTCTTTCGGCAGGTCTTCCAGGTCATATTTCTCGATTTCGTGTTCCAGCTCGATCAGCTCTTCGATCTGACGCAGGAACCACGCGTCTATTTTGGTCAGGTTCTGGATCGTTTTAAACGACAGACCTATTTTGAATGCATCGTAAATGTGGAACAGACGGTCCCAGCTAGGATGTTGCAGGCTGTGTTTGATCGCTTCCTGGTCGCGGAGTTCGCGTCCATCGGCACCCAGGCCATTGCGGCGGATTTCCAGCGACTGACAAGCTTTTTGCAATGCTTCCTGGAAGTTACGTCCGATACCCATCGCTTCACCTACGGATTTCATTTGAAGACCCAGGGAACGATCAGCACCTTTGAATTTATCGAAGTTCCAGCGCGGAACTTTCACGATCACATAGTCGATCGAAGGTTCGAAGAATGCGGAAGTGCTGCCGGTGATCGGGTTGATGAGCTCGTCGAGGTCGTAACCGATCGCCATTTTCGCAGCGATTTTTGCGATGGGGTAACCAGTCGCTTTGGAAGCCAGCGCCGATGAACGCGACACGCGCGGGTTGATTTCGATCGCGATGATTTTGTCGTCGGCAGGGTTCACCGAGAACTGTACGTTACAGCCACCCGCAAACTTGCCGATACCGTTCATCATTTTGATCGACAGGTCGCGCATTTGCTGGTACAATGTATCAGGAAGCGTCATCGCCGGTGCTACCGTGATGCTGTCGCCGGTGTGTACACCCATCGGATCGAAGTTCTCGATCGAACAGATGATGATGAAGTTACCCTTGCTGTCGCGGAGCAATTCGAGCTCGTATTCTTTCCAGCCCATTACACTTTGCTCCACCAATACCTCGTGTACAGGCGATGCGTGCAAGCCGTAGTTAAGCGCTTTGTCGAAATCCTCTTCTTTCTCCACAAACCCACCTCCTGTACCGCCAAGGGTAAATGAAGGACGGATTACCAGCGGGAAGCCGATTTCCTGTGCGATCTCTTTTCCTTCGAGGAAAGAGCGGGCTGTGCGGCCCTGGCACACGTTTACGCCCAGTTCGAGCATTTTCAGACGGAATTTCTCGCGATCCTCGGTTGTCTCGATCGCCTTGATATCCACTCCGATAATATCCACCTCATACTTTTTCCAGATACCCGCCTTATCGCAATCGATCGCCAGGTTCAGCGCCGTTTGGCCTCCCATAGTAGGAAGTACCGCGTCGATGGGCTTGCCCATCGCCTTGTGTTTTTCCAGAATCTCAACGATGTACTTCTTTTCGAGTGGCAACAGGTACACATGATCTGCACTGATAGGGTCAGTCATGATGGTTGCAGGATTGGAGTTGATCAGAACTACCTCAATCCCCTCTTCGCGTAGTGAACGGGCTGCCTGGGAGCCAGAATAGTCAAACTCGCAAGCCTGACCGATGACGATGGGGCCTGAACCGATAATCAGAACGGATTTGATACTCGTATTTTTGGGCACAGTAAATGGTAATTTGTAGAAATGAAGGAAATACTTGAACAACTTTTGGCAGTTGCCTGACGATTTTGAGCAGGGGTACGTCCAAAAATTCCACAAAGTTAATTCTCATATCCGAAAAAGGACAGGTTGTGGGTTGAAATAACTGTAAAATTTTAAAAACGGGTCATTAATAGTCAGTGAGTCAAGTAGTTGTAAAATACATTTGTGTGCTACTGAAAGGGCGCGATGGCGGGGGCGGAGATGTCGAAGTCGCGCAGGCGCAGGGGAACGTTGCCCGAAGCTGCGAAACGGGTAGGAGAAGAAAGTTCGGGGATATTGACGTAATATCCGAAGCGTACTTGCAGGGTATTGAAGGTAAGGTTTTCATTCCGGAGCCGCAAACCCAGTCCGTAACCCTGGTACAGCGGGCTCTTCCAAAGATGCGGCACGCCATTGACGAGGCCTATATCCGCAAATACAAAATAGGCAATACGAAAACCTAAAAGGCTCTTGTCGGAGAAGAATACGGTCTCGGTTCCGATGGTCAGTTTCTTGGTCCCGATCAGCCGGTCGTTGTTGATACCCCTGATGCCGCGGTCGCCGCTGATATTGAGGTAATCCAGCGGGTCCCTGTTAATGCCCTTCGCAAACCGGATGTTAACAAACTGCCGGAAAAAGCTGTACCGGAAAGGGATCAGATTGCTGATATAAGTAACTTCCCCATTGATAACCCCTTGCTGCGCCACGCCTTTTTTGGAATAGGTACCCAAATTGGCCAGACCATAGAAATACCCGAGATTGTGGGGGAGGTATTTGCCCGTCGCAAATTGAAGGCCGCCGTAGCCGCGCGCACCAAATTCGGTGTTCTCGCGTCCGATCGTGAGCGCGAACAGGCTACCCACCGGCACGTCCTCCGTCCGTCCGAACCCGTAGATCAAAACGTCGCGTTTGTAGTTCCGGTTGGAAAATCCCAGGCTGATGAGCGTTGCCGTACGGTTCCAGTAATTCTTGTTCAGGTTCGGTGCTACCTCCGGGCGTTCGTCGTAATTGTATTTGTTATGCCTGAATGCCGTCACGATCCGGGAGTTCTGCGCTAGCTTGCTGTCCGCGAAAGGGAATTTGAATGCCCGCCCGATCCAGAAATCGTAGTATTTGTAGTCGGTCAACAGGAGGGTTAGCGAGTCTTTCGATTGCAATTCCCGCTTGATTTGTCTTGTGTTGTAATGCCCCACTTCCAAAGCACCGGCATATTTCGTCTCGGTCGTGATAAACCGGCGGTTAAAACGGATGGATTGCTCTTTAAGATCACGCTCGAAGATCAGGCTGGCCTGGGCGGTAATGAAGGTTTTACCAATATAAGGGACCGTATAAATGGCGCGGAACTGAAACTTTCGCACGGAATCCCTGGAATCCCAACGAATGGCCGTTCGCTGGGAATGCGTGGTCCCGCGCACGTTGATGTTTTCAAGCCCCAGACCGAATTTATTGAAGGAACTGAAACTCCCCGAGAAATTAAGCGACCATGCATCCTGAAGGAGTACGATGATATCGGCCATCCAGGTAACATCCTTTCGGGGAATGACAATGATACGCGCATCGACGAACATCCGGTTCGAACGCAAAAGACGTTCCGTGTCTTTCAGAACATGCGCCTGAATATCGTCGCCTTCCGAAAACAACAGGAATGATTTTCGGATAATACCTTCCCGCGTGTTGGTATGAACACTTTTACTTAAAAACCTTTCGAGCTGGTTACCTTTCCGGGTGGTGTCGTAAACTGACTCGCCCAGGATGTTCAGCTGGCGGATGTATATTTTCCGGATCACCATACCCTCGTAGGGCGTAAACGGGTTGGTTTCGATCTCCTTGACCTCGGTGACTTTTCCCTGGTTGTAAACGTCCCTGAACAGTAGCCGGTAAACTGCCCGTGAAAACTTGGTTTTGGACATCCGGGCTTTGAGGTTGGTATACCGGATGCTGTCGCGGCTGTGCACTTCCAGGCTGTCGGGGTTTTGTGCCGACGCGCAGAAGGAAAGCATCAGAAACAACAGCAAATATTTGCACATGGGCTATCCGGGTTCCAAATCAACTGTTTCTTAACGCAAACGCACCAATGCGAGGTATAAAACTACTGGCCGTTGACCTCGATCAGCGCCTTGGCCGTCTTTTCCGTTTCGCTTGGTGCCGGGGCATTTTTAGTGGCAAACTTACCATTGGGCCGGATAATGGAAAATGTTGCAAAGTCCAGCGGGTTAAGGCGGAAGAGCAGGTCCATAGCCTGGTTATCGTCTATCGACATGTGAATGCCTTTTAACCTGTGCCGTACGATGTACTGGCGCAGCAATGCATCCGAAACCGTGTAATTCTCGGTTGAAAAATGGACAAACAGAAAAACGATATCTTCCGGTAGCCGGGCTTGCAGTGCCGGTATGAAATCCAGTTCCTCGCGGCTCTTGGCATCCTCGATATTCCATTTGACGAGGTAGATGGTTTTTCCCTTCAGGCCATCCACAATGCCGTTGAACCAGGAAGTGCCGCGGTCGTTCGAAGCACTGAGGTAGTAGCCGGGCAATGCCTCGACCGGAGCTGTCCTTACATTTTTGAAATCCGCCAGTTTCCGGATATCCGCGCTGTCCTTCACTTCGAGCTGGACGATCTCGTCGAGCGATTGTTTGAACTGCGGAATACCTGTTCGCGATTTAATATGGTTGTTGAGCAGCAATTGTTGCGGGTAGGTGTATTTGTAAAGGTTTTTGGCCAGGTAGCGCACTTTAAGGAACTCGGTAGCCGTGCTATCAAACAAGTCTCCGTAAATACGGCTTTCGCGTTCGTAATTGAATAGCAGGTTCAGGACCATTTCATTGCGGGCAAAAAGCTTGTTCATAAAATCGAGTTCGCCTTTTTCGGCCAGGCCGTTCGCCGCAATCTGGTTCAGGTGCTGGCGGTCGTCGGCAGAAAGGTTTTTAGAATTGTCCCGGATCAGCGCTGCCATCAGCTTTACGGGCAGGGAGTTGGTCCTGCTGGGATTATCGAATTTTTTCCCTTCCACCAACTGGTCGGCGTAGTTGCCGAACCGGTTGGCCCATATTACCCGCTGTCCGGTCAGCGGTGCCCTATCCAGGCGTTTCAGGCTGTCGAGCAATGCCTTGCTAACCTGGTACTGATTACTCAACGCGTGTTCATACAGAATCTGCAACTGCTCCTCGTCCGTAACCGATTTGACCCAATTATATAAAACAGGCGAGGCTACCGTGTTCTGTGTAGCTGCCTTGACCGATCCAAGCCGCAATTCGCCACGGCTTTCGGCGATAAAGCGGGCATCCGACGGACTTTTATCCCAGAATAATTTGAAAAAATCGGTGCCTAATGTCCTGCTGCTGTTCAGCCGCTGGTTTTCTGCTGCCAGGTATGAAGGATATTGATTGTTGGCGTCCGCATTGGCGCCGGCGAAATAAAAGAGCTTTTTAGCCCTGCCAATGGAGTCGCCGTTGAAAGTAATTTCGACGGTCCCAGGCGATCCGAGAAAGGTAGTGAATGCCTTTCCACCGTAATCCATATAAATTTCTTCCTGCGGGAAAAGCATGGGAAGGGATACACGAAAAGTACCGTCAGCTTGCAAATCGGCCTGCTTGCTTAGCTCCGATTGCGGTTGCAGGATGTTATTTCGTGAAAAAGTAATGAATGGGGCCTGGCGATAAAGCCGACCGTTGAGGTTGCTGATCCGGCCCTTGATAATAAGAGAGTCGGTAACTGCGAATGCTGAATGCAAAAAGCCGAGAAAGAGGGCCGTCAGTATGATGAAGCGCATGCGGGTGATCATTAAAATTTGGTAACGAAAAATAACGAGGCTTTTTCATGCTACCAAATATGCGTGATTATTTGCCCGAATGCACGAAAAACATATACTAAGCCCTGTCCGGATTAGTGGACGGTTCCGGTTGCTTACCATCTTCATACCGGACGTAAATGCCGTGGTATCTTTCCTGTGCATCATAGTCCTTGCGAAGCGGATGGCCTTCCCAGTCTTCCGGAAGCAGGATCCGCCGGAGGTCGGGATGCCCCTCGAATGTAATGCCCATCAGGTCGAAAGCCTCACGCTCATGCCAGTCGGCGGTACGCCAGATGTGGCTCACGGTTGGCACGGAGGGCAGAGAAGCCCCAACCGTATTTCTCGGGAAAACGGTTCTAAGGATCAGATCCAGACCGTAGGGAATGGACGTGAGGTTGTAAATAAGCTCCATGGTATCGGCAGCGGCACCGTTATCGATGGCCGTAATGCAGGCCAGATAATCGAAATACAAGCGCTCGTCTTCGTGTAAAAAGCGACACACGGCAGCGATTCCTTGCGCGGGGACGGCCAGCGCGGGTTGCGGGTTTTTGGTTTCAGCCGTAATGGCGTATTCCGGGAACTGGCCGGCGATGATATCGGTGATTTCCTGAAAAGTCATAGATGGGATTAGGATAAAACGGCTTTCGCTTCTGCGGCTTCCATTTCAAGAAACAGACCGGGTGCGACTTCCTGCTTGCCGCGGATTTTTTCCTGCAATTTCATAAAACCTCCGATCAGCGCCTCGGGCCGGGGTGGGCATCCGGGAACATATACATCCACGGGAATAATGCGGTCGACACCTTTCACGACATGGTATCCATGCTCCCAGTAGGGGCCTCCACAATTGGAGCAGCTGCCCATCGAGATCACGTAGCGCGGCTCCGGCATTTGTTCGTACAACCGGCGGATGCGGTCGGCCATTTTGAAAGTAACTGTCCCGGCCACGATCATCACGTCCGACTGCCTGGGCGAAGGTCGCGGCATTATACCGAAACGTTCGAGGTCGTAGTTGGCCGCGTAGGTAGCCATCATCTCAATCGCACAGCAAGCCAAACCGAAGCCCATAGGCCATAACGACGACAGTCGGGCCCAGTTCATCAGGTCTTCCGCATTGGTCAGGATAATACCGCCGTCGCCGGTTTTGATTCGTTCGCTCATGAATATTTGAAGATGCCGGATTTTGGTACGGATATTGCTTTAAAATAGATTATCCGTCTGCAAAACTAACCATATTTGGCAAGAAACCGTTTCAGGCGGCGTTACAAAACAAACACAAACCAACAACTATATGAAACGAAAATTACTCATCAGTTTCCTGTTTTCGGCCTTTTGTATGGGCGCGGCGTTGGCCCAGTCGGATTCTACCGCCAGGATATTCAAGAGCGGGATGGCTGTATACGTAGAGCTGGGTATGCTTCCGAACAACAAAACCCTGCGCGACCAGCTGTCACGTCTGCAGGTAAAACCGTTCACATCTTTTATGGGTAATCTCGTACTCGCGCGTCGCACCGAATCGGAGCGATGGTTCTCCGAGGCCAGGATTATCGTCATGAACAGCACCAACTACGCCTCCGACCGCGATACGCGCAAGGCATACCTGAATGGATTTGGGATTGGCACCGACGGCGGACCGAAACTCGTGAATAATGCGCGTTGGAATGTGACGATACCATTAGGTGCCGATTTCATGCTGTACAGGCTGAATATCAAGAGCAATGCATCCGTATCTGCCCAGCAATTGCTGAACAACCCCTCGGCTTACCAGGCAGTGAAGCTGTACACGGCCAATATCAATCTGCACGGCGGCATCGGTGTGGATTACAAAATGGATTTCCTGCCCAAAATTCACGAAAAGGTATACCTGAGCGGTAAACTGACCTACCATCAGCCCATTCTCGGAAGACGGAAATGGAAAGGCGACAACGTGACCGTTGACGATCTGTCCCGCTTAAAGGTGAACCAGCTTTACGTGCAATTGGGACTGGTGTTCTTCCCCCGCCCGCACATGAAAAAATGGGGCGGAATGCACTAAGTCACGAGCTCTTTTTTTCAGCGAGCAGCGTACGTAGTTGGTTTTCGAGGATTTTAATATAGGTATCCTTGTCTATGTCGCTCAGTGATTCAGGAGAAAACTGCCTGAGCGGAATGTCCTGAACTATTTGCTGTACGGGACGGTCGGTGATCAACTCCGGTACGGTGCTGTTAAGGACTTCAGAGAGTTGTTTAAGGGTGTCGACAGAAGGAGTTACGTGCCCATTTTCCAGATCATTGTACTGCTCTTCACTGATTTGGAGCGATGATGCCATGTGGGCGATGGAAAATCCTTTTCGTTCACGCCGGGCGCGTAAGTTTCTTGTAAAAGCCTCCATAGTATTTTGTTGATGATGACAGAATAGATAACAAGCCCGAAAAATCGGTATTTTTTAAGTAACTGTCAATATAATTCGATAAAACAACCGCTCCTTTGGATAATTTATGGGGTTGTTTGTCAGAAAGTTATATATCTAAGATCAGTGAAAAATAGCCGCTTTGAACAACTCCGAAACTTCTGTGCCAGCCAAGGAAGTTCGTGGCGATTTGAAGCGAAATGCGGAACAGCAAGGCTACTTTTTATATCGTTCATTCACCTTTGCATACAAATCAGCCGGAACAGGTGATTTGACTTCCGGGATCTGGGGCTTGGGAAGTACCCAATCGAGATAGCCTTTTGCCCAGGCATAGGCGAGACCGAAGATAAGGATGCCGATGAAAACGGTCATTTCAGCCATCGCGAACCAGCCCCATTGGCCGTTCGTTTGCGCGATAAGCTCTTCACTTCCGAACACGACCGCCCAGGGGAAAAGAAACAGCAACTCCACTTCAAACAACACGAAAATTAATGCAACGACGTAGAACCGTACGTTGAACTGGATGTTGGCATTGCCCAGCGGCTCCTCACCGGACTCGTAGGTGGCCAGCTTCTCTTCGTTGGGATTATGCGGGCGGAGGAACTTCGCGATGGTAAGCATAACGCCGAGCAATATCAGCGCGGCGATAATGAAGAGCAGGATATAACCGAAATCGGTGAGCATGGTAATGTGCCTGTTTTGTGCAAAACTAGGCAAAATGCGCCGTATATCGTGAATGAGTGGATTATTAAATGCTAAGCAGAATGGTCCGGATGCTCAGGCCGATTACCAGTACGCCTACGAGCAGCATCAGCGGTTTGCGTTTGATCTTACCCACCAGCATCGCGCCGAACGGGGCTGCCATTACTCCGCCGACGATCAGCCCCAGTACGACTTTCCAGCTGTCAACTCCCGTAAAAAGCATAAAAGTAATACCGCTCGCGAATGCGATGGCAAATTCAGCGGCATTCACGGACCCGATGGTGTAGCGCGGGTCGCGGCCTTGCCCGAGCAAGGTGGAAGTTACGATTGGTCCCCAGCCACCGCCTCCGATGGAATCCAGGAAACCGCCCGTCGCTGCGAGAACGCTGATACGTTTGGTCTTATTTTTAACAAAAGTCTTTTGCAGTGCTTTGCGGATGATGATCACGCCCAGTATCAGCATGTAAAATGCAATGAATGGTTTGATTGCATTGCCATCGATGACGTCCGATAGCAGGTATGCACCTGTAATCGAGCCTAACACGCCAGGTATCAGCAGGCTTTTGAAAAGCTTCTTATTGATATTCTTAAAACGGAAATGGGAAATGGCCGATGCGCCGGTGGTGAACATTTCGGCAAAATGCACGCTGGCGCTGCTCACTGCGGGCGTAACCCCAAGGCTCAGCAAAAACGAATTGGAAGTAACGCCGTAGGCCATTCCCAACGCGCCGTCTACAAGCTGGGCGGCCAAACCTACCAGTACATACAACGCAAAATCGCCCGTCAGAAAGCCGGTCACCTCGTCTGTGTTGATCGCAATGACGCCATTCGTCACAAGAAGGCCCAATAACAGAAGGATAGCCGCAGCCGGAACGATATACCATGTCGGTGACGAGGGCAATTTGAGCGAGAGCACTTTGGCAAGCATTACCGTGAATTTTAGAATTTTGGAATATAGAGTTACAAAAATAGCAAAACTATTTAATCTACGTAATTGATAGATTATTAAATTTTACTTAAAGTGTCCCGCGGTAAGGCTGATTTATATTTCGCCTGTCACAAAATCCATGAAGTTTCCCTGATTGACCCAATGCATGGCGGCGTCAGGATATGCTTCCCGAAATGCCTTTGGAAACTTAACCCTGGTGTCTTTCCATTTAAATTCATAGGCGCTTAACTGCTCGTCGGCGATTTCGAGCCAATCGAGTTCCTGTTGGTCATATGTGCGCCAAAAGTGGGTGAGGGGCGTTTTTCGGGTATAGGAATTGTATTTAAGCCTTTCCGCAACTAAGTAATTTTCCCATAATGCGCCGGTATCTGTGCGCTGGTTCATGGGAAGGAAGTTGTTGATCAATGCATTTCGTATCCCGTTATCGAGAAAATACCATTTGGATGACTTTGTTACTTCCTTGCGAAGATTTTTACTGTATCCGCCAATGCGTGTGATGATGAATACTTTCGAGAACAGATCCAGATAACGTTCAACCGTGTTTCGGTCGATTTGAAGTGCTTTGGAAAGCTCATCATACGAAACCTCCTGCCCGATTTGAAAAGCAACCAATTGCAGCAATTGTAACATTTTATGCGAGTAGCGGACCTGCTCAAACATTAAAATATCTTTCAGCAGATAAGCACTGACCAGCTCTTTCAGGTAGTCCGTTTTGGCGTCAGCAGCTTCGCTTTTCAAAACCTCCGGATAACTGCCATAAATAAGCCGGGTTTCCAATTGTTGTTTTGTTACGAGATAGTTCTCTTCTTTCGACAGCTCCATTTGGGCGATAGGAAAAAGCTGAAATCGAACCTGGCGCCCTACCAGAGGTTCCCCGGTTTTATTCGATAACTCAAATGCCGATGAGCCGCTTGCCAGGATAGTCAATTTGGGAAACGAGTCGATGAGCAATTTCAGCGATTTGCCTATTTCAGGCACGACCTGTGCTTCGTCAATGATGAGGAGGTCGATATCCGTGATCCAGCGACGAAATGCTGCGACTCGTCTGTCCGACAGTAGGGCGATTGTATCAAGGTCTTCCGCATTTAGAAATAGTGACTTGCCGGCAAATTGTTCTTCGACGGCCCTCATTAAGTGCGTCTTTCCGACACGACGTGCTCCATAAACGATAAGCACTTTGTTCGAAGCGGTTTTATCGACTATCTGTGAGAGAATATGTCTTGGGAAGTCCATTTTAGCTAAATTGATTGCGTTCGCTGAACAAATTTAGCTAAATTCGTTGAATTTACTCAATCAATTTAGCTAAATTCATTGAATTGGCGGGCAATCCAAGTTTTACAGCCAAATTACCCGTTGTTCCGAAACGTGTCCTTGTCCGATAATCTCCCGGTACAATTCCGGTCTGCGGGCCTGTATGTAGCGGTGGCCTCCGGCTTGCCGGAGTTTTTCAGGGGTGAGCGTGGCGATGGTGAAATCGTTATCGAGCTTGCGGCACTCGGCGATGATGTCGCCGAATGGGTCGAGGATCATAGAGCATCCGTTTTTTAGCTGGTCTTCATCCATCCCGATGGGATTGGAGAATATGGCGTAAACGGCATTGTCATAGGCGCGGGCAGGAAGCCATTTCATGAGCCAGGCACGCCCTTTCAGCCCGTCGAATTCTTGTCGGAGGGAGGTAGGATCGACCTCGCGGTTATGCCAGAGGGAGGGATCGACAAAACCTGCGCCCGGACGCGTGGAAGGCGTACACATCGTTACGTGCGGCATGAAAATGATGTCGGCGCCCAGTAGCTTTGTCGCCCTTACATTCTCAATGATGTTGTTGTCGTAGCAAATCAGTATGCTGCATTTCCAGCCTAACAAATCGAAAGTCACATATTGATCACCAGGGGTAAGGTTCGGATTGATGAACGGGTGGAGTTTGCGGTAGCTGGCAACGAGGCCGTTTCGATCCACACAAACATAGGCCTTGTACATTTTCTCATTCGCATCTTTCTCGAACAGGCCGGCCAGGATTATGATGTTATGCTCAGTCGCAATGTCCTGCAATGCGTGAATGCTCGGGCCACCGGGAATAGGTTCGGCGATTTCGAGGAGTTGTTCCCGTGATAAATTTCGAGCAAACGTGTAGCCGGTAACAGAGCATTCGTGGAATGCGATAACCTGCGCGCCTGCTTTCGACGCTTCCCCGGCAAGCTGGCGGATTATGCCGAGATTGTAATTCTTGTCACCGCTTTTGTTTTCAAACTGGGCTGTTGCGATTTTGATCGGTTTCATAGCTGACTTTTTTACCCAAAAGTAAATGCGGGCAATGCATATGTATTGTACAAACCCGACAAGTGGTCAAAACTAATGAGCGAGCCGGATCAGATTGGCAGCGAGGACGTTTTGCGGACCAAGATATTGCCCGGGTGTGAGTCCCGACAGATTCTTCATCTCGCGGATAAGATGTGCCTGGTCGAAGAAGCCCGATTCGCAGGCGATGCCGGCCAGTGATAAATGGCCAGACTTTCTCCGCAACATTCTCAGTGCATATTGCATGCGGGTGATGCCTGCGTAGCGTTTCGGTGAAATGCCGATTTGTTCTTCAAACTTGCGTTGAAGCTGGCGCTCTGCGGCTCCGGTCAGCGCAGTCAGCTGTGCGACGGAAACCAGGCCATTTTGAACATGGATAATATCAATTGCCTTGGTTACCAGTGTGTTGTCGTATGCCGGGTTCTGCAATCGGGTTAGTAAAAAACGTTCTGCCGCCCGGACTTTGTCATGAATGGAAGGTAGGGAAGCAATTTGATCGCCTAACCATTCAATATTCGTTCTGAAACAATTCTGGCAGCCGATAATCTGGTTTCTTAGTTCCGACGCCGGCGTTTTAAACAATGCGGCCGCTCCGAATGGATGGAGGACCGCGATGAGCAGCCGGATTTTCCCCTGCACCCAAACGTTCCTGTACGCATCGAGTTGGCCATACAGGAAGTTGGCAGGAAGGCGCGCAGGGGCCGAATGCATTTCAGTTTGGCAAAAAAGCGGGTCGCCGTAGTTGAATACCACCCCCGTATTGCCATCCGAAAAAATCCGCATGGCCGATTGCGTGTCACTTTCTATCACGAGAAAATGCCGCACAATGCCGGAAAGGAGGGGTGTCGGTTTGACCTGCATATTCGATTACCAGTGCTGTGCCCAGAAACTCTGACCTTCGTAACCACTTTGCGTCAGCAGTTTCGCGGCCTGTAAGCTTCGTTTACCGCTATTACAATAAAAAACAATCTTTTTTCCCAAGGGAAACGCCTCGATACTTTCGGGGATTTCGGAGAGCGGAATGTTCTCGCCACCGAAGTTATCCGCCTCAAATTCATAATATTCGCGCACGTCCACAAGCAAAACCTGTTCGGGATCTGCTTCCCGCAATGCCTCGAATTCGTCGTAGGACATTTCCCTTGTACCTTCGACGGGTTGTTTGGCTGCAATTTCCGAAGATTTAACGGGCGCCGCAGCCGATCTTGAAAACGTGAAGACGGATTGAGTATTGGAAAGTGTATTGATAACCAATAGTTTGCCCGATAGCGGCTCGCCGATCCCGGTAATAACCTTGATAGCCTCATTGGCCATGTATGTGCCGATAATGCCGGGCAGAACGCCCATTACACCCGCTTCCGCGCAATTATCACCTTCCTCGGCGTCGGGGAAAAGGCACCGGTAGGTAGGCCCTCCCTGGTAGTTGAACACCGAAATCTGTCCCTCGAAGCGCAGGATGGAGCCGAATACAAAGGGTTTATTCAGTTCCACACAAAAGTTGTTGACAAGGTAACGTGTTTCGAAATTGTCGGAACCGTCGATAATCAGATCGTAGCCGTGAAGCAAATCTGCCGCGTTTTCGGCATTGAGGCGGTCGGGGTAGGCAGTCAGTTTTACAAACGGATTGAGCACTGAAAGTTTTTCCACCGCCGTAATGGCTTTATTTTTTCCTACATCATCGGCCGAGTACAGAATCTGCCGGTGCAGGTTGGTAAGGTCCACGGTATCGTCATCGATAATACCGATCTCGCCCACACCCGCAGCCACCAGGTATTGCAGGATCGGGCAGCCGAGCCCGCCCGCACCCACGACAGCCACTTTGCCCGCGCGTAGTTTTTCCTGGCCCGCCAGGCCCATTTCCGGCATGATAATCTGCCTGGCGTATCGTTTGCGTTCGATGGGTGTCATGTTAATGAGTCAATGAGTCAATGAGTGAATGGGAGAATGGGAGAATATATTCACTCATTCACTCATTCAAAATTAACGCCGTGTCCCAATCCTTCCAAACCGGCTCGTAACCCGCGTTGCGGATCATCCGGGCGATTTCGGCGGGACTTCGCTCGTCCGAAATCTCAAATTGTTCGAGCGATTCCGGTTCGACGGCGTAGCCACCCGGGTTGGTTTTGGAGCCAGCGCTGATGGATGTTACACCCAATTGAATGCAATGGTTCCTGAATTTCCCGGATTCGCGTGTGGAGAGCGACAGTTCGACTTCTTCGTTGAAAATCCGGTAGGCGCAAATGAGTTGGACCAACTCTCTGTCATTCATTTCCACTTTGGGTTCCAGGCCGCCTGAGAATGGCCGCAGGCGTGGGAAGGAAAGGCTGTACCGCGTTTGCCAGTAGGTTTTTTCAAGGTAGTTCAAATGCAGGGCAGTGAAAAAACTGTCGGTGCGCCAATCTTCCAACCCGATCAACACCCCCAAACCCATCTTGTGAATACCGGCCTGGCCGAGCCGGTCAGGCGTTTCGAGCCGGTAGTTGAAATTCGCTTTTTTGCCTTTCGGATGATGTTTCCGGTAATCGTCCTGGTGGTAGGTTTCCTGATACACCAGCACCGAATGCAAGCCAAGGGGGATCAGTTCTTCGTATTCGTCGCGGTCGAGCGGTTGCACTTCCATCGAGACCTGCGCAAAATGCGGACGGATCAGTTCCAGTACTTTTTTGAAATACGCCACATGCACAGTCTGATTTGCTTCGCCCGTCACCAGCAGCACATGTTCATAACCCATGCCTTTGATCACTTTCACCTCTTGCAGGATCTCGCTGTCGGTGAGGGTGCGTCGGCGCACCTTATTATCCAAACTGAACCCGCAGTAGGTGCATATATTGGTACACTCATTGGACAAATACAGCGGCACGTACATTTGAATGGTATTACCAAAGCGCTTCCGCGTCAATTGCCGGCTAAGCCTAGCCATCGGTTCCAGGTAGGCGGCAGCGGCGGGCGAGACTAGCGCCATGAAATCGTCCAACGTCCTTTTCGGAGCGGTCAATGCCCGTTCCACATCGGCGGAGGTTTTGGCATAAATGGCTTCCTTCACCGCATCCCAGGAGTAGCGCGCAAATTCTTCTTTAAAGCTCATCCAGAAATGCGGTTAATGGGCTGCTGGCTTCTGCCAGGCTGCTTTTCAGTCCTAATTTTGCCTCAAAGGCCATTCTGCCCGACAGTACGGCCAATTTGAAAGCTTCTGCCATAGCTATCGGATCGCCCGCGACTGCAATTGCCGTATTGACCAGCACCGCATCGGCCCCGATTTCCATTGCTTTCGCCGCATCCGATGGCGCCCCGATACCTGCGTCCACGACCACCGGTACTTTGCTTTGCTCGATGATAATTTCCAGGAAATCGATGGTTTTTAATCCCTTGTTGCTGCCGATCGGGG
Organism: Dyadobacter sp.; assembly: GCF_017744695.1. Classification (GTDB taxonomy): domain Bacteria; phylum Bacteroidota; class Bacteroidia; order Cytophagales; family Spirosomataceae; genus Dyadobacter. Next base: position 1,176,215 of record NZ_JAGIAS010000001.1, on the reverse strand, counting down.
AGCCCAGTGGCATTACCGCCGATGCGCCTGCCGCTTCCAATCGTTTGGAAAGAACAGGGTCGGCATGTATGTAGGGCAGGATCACGAAACCCAGCTTGGCAAGTTCCTCGGTCGCCTTCAATGTCTCGATAGGGTCGGGCATGAGGTACTTCGGGTCGGGATGGATTTCCAGTTTCAGCCAGTTGGTTTCCAATGCCTCGCGCGCAAGCTGGGCAGCGAAAACCGCTTCTTTGGCGTTGCGTACCCCCGAAGTATTGGGCAGCAAATGAATGTGGTTGTGCGTCAGATGGCTCAGAATGTTGTCGCCCGCGTCGTGTACATCCACGCGGCGGAGGGCCACCGTCACCAGTTCGGAGCCGGAAGCGAGCAATGCCTGCTCCATCACTGCTGCCGAACTGAACTTGCCGGTGCCGGTGAAGAGTCGGGATTGAAATGTTTTATCTGCGATAGTCAGCATAATGCTTGTTGGATTTGGTAAAATGTTTTTTGCGGATCAGCGGCGGTGATCAGTGCACCTGACATTGCCACGCCGTGAATGCCGGTAGCGCGAATTGCCGCAATGTCGTCAGCTGTAATGCCGCCGATCGCGATAATGGGGGTCGAATGGCCGGCTGCCTTCATTCGTCTCATCAGCTGCCGGTAGCCTTCGATGCCGAGAATTGGGCTGAGGTTCTGCTTGGTAGCGGTAAACCGGAACGGCCCGAGGCCAATGTAATCTGCCCCTTCATCAATCCGCCGCACAATATCCTCCCAGGTATTAGCCGTGCCGCCGATGATCATTTTTTTACCCACGAGCGCACGTGCATCGGGTACAGGCATATCCGCGAGGCCGAGGTGCACCCCGTAGGCCTCAACGGCCAGGGCAATGCGCGGGAAATCATTGATAATCAGTTTGGCTCCATAACTATCGCACAGCCGGGTTGCCTCCCGGGCAATGGGCAGCAACTCTTGCTCCGGCCGATTCTTAACCCGCAACTGAATCCATCGGCACCCAGCTTCCAGGGCAAGGCGAATGCTGTCGATATGGGACATGTTGCTTGTTTCATTGGAGATGAAATGCAATTTGTCTACAACAGCGGCTATTTCATCAATCCCTAGCTCTGGATCCCGCGGTTGAAACCGCGGGCAATGGATTGCTTTTTCATTGAGATCAATTTTAGAATCCCTTGCCCCGGGTTTTAACCCGGGGATGCTGGATGTCTGCTGGAATGCAGGATGAGAAGGAAATGATTGCAATGATAAAAATTCATCATCTGATGCCAAATCCCTTGCCCCGGGTTTTAACCCGGGGATGCTGGATGTTTGCTGGAATGCAGGATGAGAAGGAGATGTTTGCAATGATTTGAGGAGCTCAAATTGGGCAATTGCATTGTCTGGATTCTGCCAGATGCTGCCCAGTACTGCTGCACCATCGAAGCCCATTTCTAATGCAGATTTCAAGTTTTCTGCATGAATGCCGCCTAATGCAATTACGCTGTTTGGAAAGCCATATTTCTCTAATCTGAAATTATCAGGCAGCTTTGACCGGTATCCTTCCTTTGAAATACTATCAAACACCGGCCCGAGAAAAGCATAAGCAACGCCATGCGAAAGCGTTTCAAGATCAGCCGGATCATGCAGGGAAGTGCTGATTATGAAGCCATTGTTTTTCAATTCTTCGAATGTCTCCTCCGACTGTGCCAACCTGTTACTTTCCGTAAAATGCAGCCCGGTAATGCCGAAATCCTTCGCTAGTGCATGATACTGATGCAAAGCAATGCGCCCGCGGAACTGCGGATGGATGCCTTCGAGTAATGCGCGGAACTGAGCCTCGCTCGCCTCAGGTTTGCGCACGTGCAGGCGCATGAGCCCGTGTGTGAAAAGCTGGTTGATCATACCAGCTTCTCCGGGCAACATTTTGGGGTGGGTTATGACGATCAATTCCTTCATTACAGATAAATTTCACTGCCCTTCTCCGCAAACTCCCGCGCCTTCTGCTGCATGCCTTCCGCTACGGCTTCTTCGGTAGCCAATCCATTCTTTTCTGCATAGTCGCGTACATCCTGTGTGATTTTCATCGAACAGAAATTCGGGCCGCACATCGAGCAGAAGTGCGCTACTTTGGCGCCTTCGGCCGGGAGTGTTTCATCGTGGAATTCACGCGCGGTATCCGGGTCGAGGGAGAGGTTGAACTGATCTTCCCAGCGGAATTCGAAGCGGGCTTTGCTCAATGCATTGTCGCGGTATTGTGCGCCGGGATGTCCTTTGGCGAGGTCGGCGGCGTGGGCGGCTATTTTGTAGGTGATCACGCCGTCCTTCACATCTTTTTTATTGGGCAATCCCAAATGCTCTTTCGGCGTCACATAGCAAAGCATGGCCGTACCGAACCAGCCGATCATCGCTGCGCCAATGGCCGAGGTAATGTGGTCGTAACCCGGCGCAATGTCGGTTGTCAGTGGCCCCAGCGTATAGAATGGTGCTTCGTGGCAGTGTTGCAACTGCTTCTCCATATTCTCCTTGATCAAATGCATCGGCACGTGTCCGGGGCCTTCGATGATGGTCTGTACATCGTGTTTCCAGGCGATTTTAGTCAGTTCACCCAGCGTTTCGAGCTCCGCGAATTGTGCGGCGTCATTGGCATCGGCAATGCTTCCCGGGCGCAGGCCGTCGCCGAGTGAGAATGCCACGTCGTAAGCCTTCATGATTTCGCAGATTTCCTCGAAATGCGTATAAAGGAAATTCTCTTTATGGTGTGCGAGGCACCATTTCGCCATGATCGATCCGCCGCGCGACACAATGCCGGTAATGCGCTTGGCCGTCAGCGGAATGTAGCGCAGCAGTACGCCCGCATGGATCGTGAAGTAATCCACGCCCTGCTCGGCCTGTTCGATGAGTGTATCGCGGAAAAGCTCCCAGGTAAGGTCTTCGGCTTTGCCATTCACTTTTTCCAATGCCTGGTAAATAGGCACGGTACCGATCGGCACGGGTGTGTTGCGGATGATCCATTCGCGGGTTTCGTGGATGTTCTTGCCGGTAGAAAGGTCCATAATGGTATCGGCGCCCCAGCGGCATGCCCACACGGCCTTTTCTACCTCCTCTTCAATGCTCGACGACACCGCGGAGTTACCGATATTGGCATTGATTTTTACCAGGAAATTCCGTCCGATGATCATCGGCTCACTTTCCGGGTGGTTGATATTCGAAGGAATAACAGCCCTTCCTGCCGCTACTTCCGATCTCACAAATTCTGCGGTAATGTGGCCTTTCGGCGTATTTGCGCCAAAGCTATGTCCGCCGTGCTGGTGTGCCAATGCGCCTGCTTTGCCATTCAGCGATTGCAAATGCGCGTCGATGCGCTGATTTTCACGGATGGCGATGTACTCCATTTCCGGCGTGATAATGCCCTTTTTGGCATAATGCAGCTGGGATACATTCTGTCCGGCCTTGGCGCGGAGTGGTTTCGCGTTGTGAGCAAAACGCAAATGGTCGAGTTTGGTATCGGCAAGCCGCATCCGGCCATATTCAGAAGTTATGGTTTCCAGTTCTTCCACGTCCCCACGCTCGCGTACCCACGCCGCACGCAGCGCGGGAAGGCCTTTTTTGACGTCGATATCCATATTGGGATCGGTATAGGGCCCGCTGGTGTCGTACACGGTTACCGGCTCGTTCGGCTCGCTTGCGCCCAACCTTCCGTGTATTCTGGTATCGTTGAGCGAAATCTCGCGCATGGCTACGGAAATGTCGTGGATTTGCCCTTTTACATATATTTTCTTCGAATTCGGGAACGGGTCGCGGGTGATGGTTTCCGGCGTTTTTTCTGTTTTCATAATGCTGTTTTTGGGTTAAATGGTGGGATACAGGACAATGCAATGCCTAGCCGCCTTGTGTGGCGGTAATGAGCGTGATCTGATCGTTGGGGGAAAGCTGGCGTGTGGGCCAGTCGGATTTCGGGACTACCGATTGGTTGATGGCAATGGCGATGCCCTTGCCGGACGGAAACAATTCGGATACGAGTTGCCCTACCGTGTGAGTGGCGGCTATTTGCTTTGCCTGACCGTTTAGGATGATTTCCATTCCTGATTCAGTTTTAAATACAAAAAACCTTAGGAATGGACCCATGAAGAAAGAATAGACGGAGCTACGTGCACAGTAACTCCTGCTTTTCCCTTCGGCAGTACTAGCTGCATCAGGTTCAAAGGGTATGATCTCAGTCCGCATGTCGGGACACCCCTAAAGTTGAGGCAAAGCTATTCGAAATTCAGGATTTTCAAAAGAATTAGAAAAAAACGTAAGTCGGATCAGGGATTAGGCGTGAAATTTTTTAAAATAATAAGGTATTTTTGGCTTCAATATTAAACCTGTATAACGACCTGCTTTATTTTGATGGATTTGATCATCAGAAGTGCGGCTCCTAAGGATCTGCCTTCGCTGTTGGAAATTATCAACCACGCTATTCTGAACACCACGGCTATTTATGACTACGAAGCCCGGACCTTAGAGCAACAAAAGGCCTGGTTTGAACAGATGTTCTATGATGGTATGCCGGTGATTGTGGCAGAGTTGGAAGGCGAAGTGATCGGTTATGGGTCCTACAATATTTTCCGTCCGAAAATCGGATATAAATTCAGTGTGGAGCATTCCATTTACCTCGACGAAAAGTCGCGTGGGATGGGTGTAGGTGGCAAATTGCTCGGTAGCCTTATTCAGCGTGCGAAAGAGTCGGGCCTGCATACGATGATCGGCTGCATCGACGCGTCCAACCGTGCGAGTATTGAATTTCACAAGAAGTATGGGTTTGTAGAAAAAGGTTATCTCAAAGAGGTGGCTTATAAATTTGACCAGTGGCTGGATCTGGTTTATATGCAATTGTTGTTGGAAGAGGATTGATTAATTAGGAGGAAAGGGAGGATGGAGGAAGGGGAGAAGGTAAAAATATAATGCTGTTAAGGCTGGTGCAAATCTCTTGATTTGTACATATTATTCGAAGGCCTCCGGCCGGTCATTACCGCAAATCGTTGCAGGCGTATTTGACCGGCCGGAGGCCTGCAAATATCAGGCACGAAGGAAAACCTTCGCGCCATTTTTTAATGGGCTCTGCCCGTTTCTACATAAGTATCTTCATCGCCGGTGGGCTTGCCTTGCCACCAGGAAGCAAGTATCGAGCCGGTAATGTTCATCAATGGCCCGAAAATCGCCGGTGCGAGGCCGACGGTGGCCATTTTACCCATTTCCTTGGCGATACCGGAGGCCAGACCGCCATTTTGCATGCCTACTTCAATGGCTATCGTGCGACAGTCGCGCTCGCTCATGCGGAACAGGCGCCCCGACCAGTAACCGAGTGTATAGCCGGATAGGTTGTGGATCAGTACGAGGAGGAGCAATGCAGGCCCGATCGACAAGAGGCTGTCGCGACCGGCCGCAGTGATGATCACGATGATGAATGCGATCCCGCCCATCGATACCAGCGGCATCGCGGCGTCGAGCCATTTTACTTTTCCGCTGAACAACTTGTTGAACGCTAATCCGGCGCCGATCGGAATGATTACCATTTTGATAATATCCCACATCATATGCAGCGTATCCACCTGCACAAATGCACCCGCGAGCTTGCTCATGAGAATAGGCGTTACCAATGGCGCGAGCATGGTGGAAATGGCGGTAATGGTAATAGACAATGCAAGATTTGCTTTCGCGAGATACGAAATTACATTGGAGGCCATACCGTTCGGAGAGCAACCAATTAGAATGATCCCCGCTGCGATTTCAGGCGGGAAGCCGCTGATGTTCGCCAGCGTATAACCGATCGTTGGCATGATGATAAAGTGGCTTACCACGCCGATTAATACACCTTTGGGCATTTTAACGACACCCACAAAATCACCGAAACTCATGGAAGTACCCATCCCGAACATGATGATCTGGATGAGGGGTGTAATGAGTGTTGAAAGTTTGAAATCGCCGACAGTAAGAAAATGCTGTGGGTAATACAGCGCCGTGGTAACCGCCGAGAAAATGACGGTGGTGTAGGTGAAACCTTTCAGCTTCTCATAACCGCGGAAACTGATCGCCAATGACAGGAAGAATGCAATAAAGAAGGGGCCGGCCGAGGGGAGGCTTCCGGTGAAAGCGAGGTAAAGCGCTATCAGCAGACAAACCGTGGCGACGCCGGACATGAGCTTGTAAATATTCATATAAATGTATTTAAAATGCAATTTTGAAAATGCGAAAGAAAATTCCTGTCTGTTTCACCAAACAGGAAATGCTGAAAACCAGGCCGGATTACTCGCTTACCAGGTTCTTTTTTTCATGTACTCGTCCAGCTCCGAACGCTTCATCGGAATTTCGTTCGGGTTGTTATCGAGCCATTTGAGGAAGTCGGTTTTCAGGGCGTCGGTCCACTGGCTATCGATCTGGCCCGGGGTGTATTTGCCCGCCTTCAGCATTTGAATACCGAATTTGTCGCGCAATGCGATGAATTCGGCCGTTTGCACCACTTTCTCGACCATATGTGCGGGTACGAAGATAACCCCTTCTTTTTTGGCTAAAACCAAATCACCGGGAAGTACCACCGCACGGCCGATGCGGATCGGGGTGTTGATGCCCGTTACTACCGCGTCTTTCAGATACGAAGGATCGAAATCGCGAACGAATGCATTGAAGCCCGGGATTTTAGAGAGGCCGTCGAGGTCACGAACGCCGGCATCGAATACCACGCCATTGCCTGTTTTGGCATAAATAGAATTGGCCAGGTTATCGCCGATCAGCGTCCCTTCCACGATTTTGCCCATGCCGTCGGCCACATATACGTCGCCTTTGGAAAGCATATCGATCGGCCAGGAGTTGGTGTTGCCGATGCGGCCCTGCTTGGCGCCGCGGTCTTTGATATTCTTCTCGATATCCGGTCGCGATGGCATGAACTGCGCCGTCAATGCGCGCCCGGCGATCACCACGTCGTCGTGTACGATTTTCCAGTTGCCTTCAAACTGGCAGTTGTAGCCTTCATTTTTGAGCACTACCCATGCTTCCTCGATATTGATGTCCTTGGCGCGGCGGACGAGATCGTCGGAGATTTTCGGGCGGCCGTCGGGGAAGCGTTCGCCTTTCCATTCGGAGGTCAGGAAAATCAGTTCTTCTTTCGGCATGGTCTGCGCCTTTGCGGTTTGCAGGCCCCCGAAGGTCAGGGTCAGGATGGTCGTTAAAGAGAGAATCGGTAGTTTCATAAGACAAGAAAATGTGCGGCAGGAATATTGAGTAGGTAAAATTAGGTAAAATATAAATGGAAGCCCTTTGCGATGCGGCCGCATGGACTTCCATATGTGACTGTTATCTTCTTGATACGACAATCGGGTTGGTCAGGCCGTTGAGGTCGTAAACCACTTTACCTGCGCGGATGGTTACTTCCGCTTCGAGTTTCTGTTTGCCCTGCACTTTCGTGCCGGTATAATCGAAGAAACCGAATGTGCCGGTGTCGTTCATCTGGAACTTGCCGTCGAGCACGCGCAGTACGGACACGTCCGCGCGCGAGCCTACGGAAAGGTTACCCAGTTCTTCGCGGTGAATGGCTTGTGCGGGAGCCCAGGTGCTGGCTTTGATCACGGCAGGAAGGTCCATGCCCATGGCGAGGAATTTGGACATCACATTCAGCATATCCTTCATGGCATTGTTCATGCTGCCCGTGTGGATGTCGGTGCTGATGGTGTTGGGATAAAAACCGGTTTTGATAGCCGGGATCGCCTGCGAGAATGCGAAGCTGATACCACCGTAACCCACGTCAAAAATGATGCCTTTCTTGCGTGCTTCGTACACGAATGGCTTCACTTTACCCGCTTTCACGTCCACGATCGGTTCGCGGCTGGCTAGCTGGCCGAAGCAATGCGTGAAAATGTCGCCGGGGCGAAGGTGTTTCATGAAAAGCTCTTCGATGGGCAATATCGGCTGGCTACCACCGAAATCGATCATGACGGGGATATTGGCCAGTTTACCCGCCTCCACAGCGCGGTCGGTGGGTGTCCAGTTGTAGCCATTAAAGTGGGCGAGCTTGATACCCACGATATATTCAGGATATTCTTTCGCGACTTTGGCGGTAGCGGCAGCGTCCATGTCTTCGACATTCTGCTCGTAAGTGCCGCCGCGCATACCTTCGCCCACGATGTTCAGGAACGAGAGCACGCGGGTGCGGGAAACGTCGATGGTTTGTTTCTTGAAATCCGGGAAGGATTTCCAGCCTGCACAGCCTGCATCCACGACGGTAGTAACGCCCGTGCGGAAGGTGAAGCCGTCGGGTGGGAGCGCGTTAGGACCGTTGCTGTAAGTCTGGTCCATTTTGGTCCCGAAGAAATTGTGCGAGTGCATGTCGATCAGCCCCGGCGTCACGAATAGGCCTTTCGCGTTCACGACTTGCACACCTTCCTTGGCGTCGATGTTTTTGGCAACGAGCATGACGGTGTCGCCTTTCAGCGCGACGTCCATGACGCTGTTGATATTGTTTTTGGGGTCAATCACATGACCGCCTTTGATGACGATCGAATACTTCTGAGCCTGGGCGGCAAAACCGGCAGAACAGAAGAGGGCGGCGGCAATGAATACTTTTTTGATCATGGGTTTTGGTTTAGGAAAGAACTATTATGGTTAAGACAAAAAAACGCATTGAAATACCTCATTCACGGATCGAAAATTTTCAGGCTTAAAAAGCGATACGGACTGCCGATTTTGGTCGGCAATCCGTATCGGTCATTTACTTCATAAACAGGCAGGGCATGGGCTCTGCTTATTTATCCCACCAAACTACACTCGAAAATGTATTGGTACCGCCCTGGCGGGAACGTGCTTCGAGGAAATTCACATTATTGTACTGCTCTTCGGAGTCAGGAATCACGAAACGGGTTGGTATTTTGCCGCCTGTAATGTTACCGGGATAATTGGTCGGCGTCAGCTTGGGATAGCCGGTGCGGCGCCAGTTCGAGAAGATTTCGTATTCGTCTTCGAGGAACAGTGCCACCCATTTGTGCGTCGCGATCTGCTCGATTTGCTGTGCTACGGTGCCGGTCGCGTTGTAAGGGTTCGCCGTCAGATAGGCATTGATCTTAGCGTCCGAAATTGTGCCGGCGGGTCCGAAAAGGGCCCATTGACGGAGTCCGGCTTTTACCGCCGTTTCGTAAGCCGCCGTCGCAGTGCTGCCGGTATACCATCCGCGAACTGCCGCTTCGGCCAGTAACAGATTGGTTTCGGCATTTCCGAACACAATAAGCGGTGAAGCGTAACGCAGTACGGTAGCGGGGTTTGGTTCAGAGAATGTGTTGAATTCCGCAGGACGGCTGTTGAAGGCCGCATTAGGCATTCCTTGTTGCAAAACGGTGGAAGTATCGGCTACATAAGTGTCCTTACCTACCTCCCGCCACACGATCGAGACTACGTTCAGGCGTGGATCTTTGGTTGCTTTCAAATAGTCGATAAATGTTTTGGCAAATTTTCCGCCTTCTACATTGTCGCCGCCCGGAGTGGTGTAATCGGTGTTCATCAATCCGTTAGCGATGAAGTTGCGACTCAAAGTTTGTGAACCGTCCACATAGCCGATAATCGCGCGATCCACATCTTCCAGGATCACACCGCCTGCGATCGCTTTTTGTACCCAGGTTTTAGCCATGGCATTGTCGACTTCCGTCAAACGCATGCCCAGGCGAAGCATGAGCGAGTACCCGAATTTTTTCCATTGGTCGATTTTACCTCCGTACATCAGGTCGGCGCCGGCAAAGTTGGCCTTGCTCGCGTCGAAAGCCACGATGGACTCGTCCAGCTCTTTCAGCATATCTGCGTAAATCGCCTGCTGGGTATCGTATTTGGGGCCGTAGTTTTTATCGCTTAATGCCTTGCCTGCATCGAAATATGGGATGTCACCGTAGACATCAGTGAGGCGATGGAAAATATACGCTCTCCATATCCTGGCTGCCGACAGTTTGTTCACAGCCAAAGGATCATTTTTCACCGCGTCGATAACCTGGTTGATCGAAATGACCGAGCCCTGGCCTTGTGCGGTGCCGGCATAGGCATTCCAGCTTCCTTGCGAATAGGTGAAATTGAAGTACTTATCGCCCGCGGCAGGCACCTCTTTGTAGGTGGCAAAATGCTGCATGGATTGGCCGATCGTCAGGTAAGCAGCGCCGGTGAAGTTCGTGGACACGCCGTCGAGCTGCGCCCGGGTGAACATAAATTCGGGAACGACCTTCGAGTATTTATTGGGGTCGAGGTTCATTTCCTCGAACCCTTTATCGCAGGAAGTAATCATCATGGCCAACGGGGCCACATATATGAGTTTTTGAAATAAGCTTTTCATCGTACAGTTCAAGTTTAGAATTTCACCATCAGGTTCACGCCCATACTACGGGTTCTTGGTACACCAAATGCTTCCAGACCCTGTGCATTGGTGCTGGTGTAGCTCGATTCCGGATCGAAGTACTGTTGTTTCTTGTCTTTGAAAAGGATGGCCAGGTTACGTGCTACGAATGACACGGAAGCCGATTGCAGTTTCAGGAACGCCAGCTTGTTGACCGGGATGTTGTAGCTCAGCACGACCTGACGAAGCTTGATGAAGTCGTTGTTGAACATAAACATCGCTGTGTAGTTCTTGTCGTTGTCATAGTAAGTGTCCACATCCTTTTTCTCCCAGGTTTTAGTGTATGGAGCACCTTCCGCTGTTACACCTTGTACGGTTACACCCGTTTCACGTCCTGGCAGCGTTTCAACCGGCAAACCGAAGCGGTAGGCGTACTGGTAAAGGTTTGAATACACGATGCTTCCGAATTTACCATCCACCAACACATTCAACGAGAAGTTTTTGTAGCGGAAATTGTTGGTGATACCCATTGTCAAAGGAGGCGTTCCTTGTCCGATTTCTTGCAGATCACCACGTACTGCATAGCCGCTGGCCGGGTTGTACACGATATTGCCTGCTGCATCGGTCTTTTTACGGTAACCCCATACCGTGCCGTAAGGTCTGTTGATCGCGTTACGGATAATACCGCCACCTACACCGGTACCGATGTCTACCTGGTTGATCCCGTCGGCCAGACGCTCGATTTTGCTTTTGTTGTAAGCCATATTGTAGCTCACATCCCAGCTGAAATTCGTTTTCTGAACAGGAGTACCTGTGATCAAAAGTTCGATCCCTTTGTTGCTCAGCTCACCGACATTCAACAATGCAGAGGTATAGCCCGAAGACAATGCAATATTGGTCGTTACGATGTCATCAGTAGTTTTTCTGTTGTACAAAGTAACATCCAATCCGAGGCGGTTATGCAGGAATTTAGCTTCCAAACCGCCTTCGTAGGTAGTAGATGTCAAAGGCTTCAGATCAGGGTTAGGTACCTGCGAAGAAGCAAGGCCTTGTACCGGCTGACCATTGTGGCCACCTTGCTGCATATTGTAATATTGATAAATCTGGAATGCATTTACAGTAGCACCACCCACTTGTGCCCACGAACCGCGGAGCTTCGCAAAGCTGATCGCCGAAGGCAGGTTAATCGCTTCCGAGAGGATCACCGACCCACCGATCGACGGGTAGAAAATGTGGTTGCTCTTAGGATTCAAAACCGAGAACCAGTCCTGACGTCCCGAAACAGTCAGATAAGCAAGGCCTTTATAACCAAAGTCAACCGAACCGAAGAGCGAGTTGATCGCGCTTTTCAGGTAAGTTGGTGTGGTGGTCATAGCCGCCAGGTTGGTGTAGCTGTAAAAGTAGGGGATCGTAAATTCGCTACCTGCTATTACAGTCTGGTCGAAAACGCTGCGTTGTGCGTTGGCGCCGGCCATAGCCGAAAAGCTTACATTTTCAAACTCTTTATTATAGTTCACCGTCAGCATTCCGTTAGTTTCGGAAGACGTGGTTTTTCTTCCTTCATAAGTACCCTTCGGGAAGAACGCATTGTTGGTCGGCTGCACATATTCCGAAGTGAAGCTGTAAAAATCCTGGCTCACGCTTCCTTTTACGTACAGGTTTTCCAGAATGTCGTAGCGAAGGCTTCCCTGGCTCAAAAAGCGGTGTTTGGTATCGTCGTTTTTGAATTTGTTTACTACAAAATACGGATTTGGTGCGGCAGGTACCGGGTTCCATTCCATCTCTTTGCCGGTTACAGCGTCATATCCGGGAGATAAGCTGCGGATATCAACCACGTTGGCAACCAGGTAAGTGGCCCAGTGCGGGTTCATGTCTGCATAACCTACTTTCGGACGGTTGGTGCCTTGTTCGAGGTTGTATTGGAAAACCGTTTCAAGGCTCAGTTTCTTGCCCAGAAATGCATTCAGGTTCAAGTTCGCGATGCGACGTACGAATGAAGAGTTGGGTACTACACTATTTGATTTGGTGTTGTTCAAACCCAGACGGAAGTTGATAGACTGGCTGCCGCCGGTCAATGCCATCGAGTTAATGTAGTTGGTACCTGTGTTATAGAAGTTTTTCAGGTTGTTTTTCTGTGGCGAATAGGGGTGCATTTGTCCATCGACCTGGATCGTTGGCTGGCCATCCATTTTGGCTCCATAAGAGAGACGTCCTGTGCTTTTGGCCTGATCCAGTGATGTAGGCTTTACGCCATCCACGCCCTGGCCGTATTCATATTGCCATTTCGGGATCACGGCAAGGCTTTCAAAGGTGGTGTTGCTGTTGATCTCCACGCCGATGCCTTTTTGGGCACGTCCTTTTTTGGTGGTAATCAAAATCACACCGTTTGAGGCGCGGGCGCCATAAAGAGCTGCCGCCGGGCCGCCTTTCAAAACGCTGATCGACTCGATATCGTCAGGGTTGATACCACCAATACCGTCACCGCGGTCAACGTTCATACCGTTACCATCAGCAGCGGTACCACCAGGCGTGGTGTTATCCATAGGCATACCATTGATCACGTACAAAGGCTGGTTGTTGCCGTTCAACGAGCCGTTACCGCGAATGACAATGCGGCTAGATCCGCCGGGGCCTGTCGCCATACCTGTCGCGTTCACCCCCGCGATTTTACCTGTCAATGCATTACCGATATTATTTTCGCGGGCTTGTGTAAATTCAGCCCCTTTTACTTCCGTTACGGCGTAGGCCAATGCCTTTTTCTCTTTGGCAATACCCAAAGCCGTTACCACGACCTCATTCAGCGCCTTTGCTTCCGGAGCCAGTTGTACGTTCACGGCAGTCTGATTTCCGACGGGTACTTCCTGGGAAGTGTAACCTACAAAGCTGAAAATCAGGACTGCTGTTTCCACTTCACCATCGGGGATTTCCAGCGAGAAGTTTCCGTCTCCATCCGACGAAGTACCACGCTGGGTACCTTTCACGAGCACGCTCACGCCGGGCAGGCCGGTGCCGGTCTCGTCTTTAACGTTTCCCGTTACATTGCGTTTAGGGGAAATTTTGGATGCATTTTCTTCGATAGGTGCCTGTTCGCGGCGCAGGATAATGCGGTCCTGTACCACTTCGTAAGTTACTTTATGCGGGGTCAGAATTTTACTGAGAACTTCGGATAAGGATTCGTCCTGAAATTTGTAGGATGCTTTCTGATTATTGAAGATCTGAGGGTTGTACATGAACTTCACTTTCGTCACATTCTCGATCTTTTCCAATGCCTTGTCAATCTCGGAATTGGCTAAACGCAAAGTCACTTTTTGTTCCAGCACACGTTGTCCGCGCACGTCGTTCGCGTGAACGAAAGTGCTGAACGCAATGGAGAGCAGGGCTTGATACAGAGTAATGCGCATGATTTTCTGTAAAGCATGGTGAAATTGTACTCTTTTTGACATAATTTTGATTTTTGTCGGGTTAAAATTCGGCATAATGATTCCCACAGCAGCCTCATTCAGATGCTGTTAAGCGTACACAAGCATGGGGATTGATCGGGTCGGTGGTGTTGCAGCATCATCGACCTTTTTGTGGAATAGTAATTAGTAGTGGTTTTGGGTCATAGGCACGGGTGAATTTGTCATAAAGTATTGAGAGAAAGGTATTTTCAATAACATCCTTTACTGTTGATGATGATGCTGGCGTCAAGTTGTTCGTACTGTGCCCCGATCGTCTTGCAAATCAGGCTGATCTTCTCGAACAGCGGCTCGTCGGAGAGCGAGGCGGTCAGGTAACAGTTCTGCATCACCTCCGCATCAAATACGATCTTCACACCGTATGATTTTTCCAATGCCGCAAATACTTCGGTGATTGGCGTTCCCTTGAATTCAAATGACTGTCTTTGTATGGGTAATTCCAGAACTTTCGGATCTGGAATAAGGCTTCTTGTGAGGCGTAACTCGTTGGGAGCGAATGTGATCTGCTGGTTGGGGGTCAATACCATTCCGCCGAGCTTGTCATCCGCATGCTGGCTCGCAATTGCCTCCTTCGTCATCGGGAATACCGAAACCTTACCTGTCTTTACCACTACTTTCACCTCCTGGTCGTCGAATGCGCTCACCTTGAAGCTGGTTCCCAGTACTTTCGTTGCGAGCGTATGTGCATACACGTAAAAAGGTTTGTCCGGATTTTTGGCCACTTCGAAGAATGCCTCTCCCCTCAGGAACACCTCCCGCTTGCGGCCTTCGAACCGGCTTGGGTAGGTAATGCGGCTGTCGGGTTGCAGGAGCACGGAGCTACCGTCTTCCAGGATCACCAGTTTGGCCTCTTTTCCCGAGTTAACCGCCTCGATCAACGGTTCTTTGATCTGGCTCAGGATCACCTTATACTGATCGGATTGCTTCTGCGAAAGGGTTTGCTTGTTATACCACCATCCTGCGAACATCAAAATCAGCACCGAAGCCGCCATATGGTACCAGTTTGGCCTGAAACGCAGCCATATTGACGACTTTTTCGCATGGTTTTCACCGATGGCATGCGAGAGCCGGTAAATTTCATTAGCCACTTCCTCATCCGAAATCCGATCGAATGCCGCTTCCGTCGACGCCAGGAAGTTCCGTGCGCGATCGACGAGTTCCAGTTTGTCCGGATTCTGTTCCAGCCACTCGGCCCACAGGGCTTCATCGGCAGGGTTGTTGAACAACACCCAGCGTCTGAAAGATGGATCGGCGGCCAGTTCCTCCGGAAGAAAATTGCGGTAATGGAGCATATTGGGCAAATAATAATATGGCTAATTTTAATAAGGATGCGAGAACATTATGCCGATACTCTCTTTTTGGAAATTAATTTTCGAGAAATTTTAAATTGAGAAGGAAAATGAGGTAAATGACCGATCGTATGCTGGGACTTGCCGTTAATTCATTTACTGGTTTTTATGATATCATATAATTGATTTCGTGAATATCAATTTGTATTTTTATGAAACGAACCAAGACGTTGAAACCGGATTTCTTTTGATTACAGAGTCTAGGACAGAAAACCGATTGTAAATACGGAGCAGACGACAACTAATATATTAGTGTCGGAGTTTTTGTAAATTTGTTTAGGAACCACCAAACTATTAACGCAAAATGCAATGAAGTTAACAGTTGTAATTACGCAGGATGAGGAAATGCTGGTTGGTCAAGTGCAGGAACTGCCTGGTATTTTGACCCAGGGAGCCAGTATCGGGGAGGTTATGGATAATATTCAGGACGCGGTTGAGTTGTACTTTCTGGATTCCGATATTATTCCCGAAAAAAGCGATTCAAAACTGGACTTTAAAAACATCGTATCGACGCAGGAACTGGAATTTGCCTGATGTCAATCAAACGCAATGAGTTTTTAAGGCATCTTGAAAAACACGGGTGCTCTCTTAGGAGGCATGGGGCAAAGCATGACGTTTATGCGAATCAAAATTTGCGCTCGACTGTACCACGGCATCCAAGGTTAGCAAAGTCGCTTTGCGACGCGATATGCAAACAATTGGGTATTGAAAAGCTTTAAATAGCTGGATGCAAGGCTTCACAGGTATTCTTTGATAATCGGGATCTTTCGAAGCAGAATGGCTAGTGCCCAGGCGCCTGTCACCGAGATTAATACTGTCACCGTAAATTTGGCCACAGCAGAAAGCGGTGCGTCGAGCAGCCAATATTGCATCCAAAGCACAAACGGATAATGCAGTAAGTAAATCAGATAGGCATGATCGGATAGGGAATCCCAGGCTTTTTGGTGGTTTTTAACCAATGCCCGAAATGTAGTAATAAATGCAATGCAGCTGAATGTGCAGGATAAGACGTAAATCGTGTAATAGATAAGGTATCCATCGAGTTCTGGTAATGCGCCTCTTTTGACAAGATTGGTCAGGTAAGGTGACGCCAGCGTAAGTGACGTATATGCCAATACGCACACTAGCAGCCATAAGGGCCAACGACGTACGAGCGGTGACGAAGTGCTGAAAATAGTTTCATTAAAATTCGCGTAGCCGAGCCATGCACCCAGTAGGAAGTAGCCGAAATACAATGCGGCACGACTGATTTGAAAGTCGAAAGGCCCGAAGCCGATCCATTTGTAAGGACCGAGCCAAAACGCGAATGGAACATACAGAGCGAAGGTGAACAGGAACCAATAACAGATGACCATCACTGGTTTGTGGACGCGCGTATGCGTTGTACTGGCGTTCAGATTGCGTTTTGGCCGGAAGATTGTATAAATGAGGGCAAATAGGATATTGAATGTGAACAGTACCCAGATAAACCATGGCGGCCCTACCGGCCATTGTTCGAGGATAAAAAAGTCTTCCACGTATGCGTACAAGCTACCGCGTCCGTGTGCGAGCAGGTGCGCGGGGTAATGTGCGACAAGATTCAGGATGGTACCGCCGATTATGAAGGGGATAAAAAGGCGGTAGAACCTGTCGCGGGCAAATGCGCCGGGGCCTTTTCGTTGAATGCTCCTGACAACAAATAGCCCCGCGATGAGAAACATCAGCGACATGAAGAACACGTCGTTGAAATTCTCGAAAATGTCCAGCCCGATCCAACGCTGCATGTCGACCACCGGGTGTGTAGACCGGATATAGGCCACCTTGTCAAAACTTGCGAAGGTAGTGTAGGCGAGAGACGAATGGTGGGCAACCACCAGGACGGTCAGAAAAGAGCGTAGATAATCGATCCAGAGAGTTCGGCTTGGGACTTGGTGCATGGGCTACGGATTGTTACCGAAAGGATGCATTAAATGAACGTCCGGTTGCATGTGATCGCAGCTAAATAGGAAGATTTAGCATGGAGCTCCGGTATGAGCAAGGGAGTTTGGACTAAACCAGCAGCGCGAAGCAGAGTAGCAGCAAGTTGCTGATGGGGTGAATGTGCTGTTTGAGCGCGGAAATCGCTTTGAAAAGGAGGTTGGCGACCGATTGCCGGTTCACCTGCATGAGATCGGCGATCTGCTCATTGTCCATTCCTTCGAAGTATTTGAGGAAGACGGCCTCCTTCTGACGGCGGGGAAGCTCTTCGATGGCGCATCGCACTTTGACCTGATTTTCACTCAGCAGTTCATTTCGTTCGATTTCGGTTTCGACAGTTTGGTAGTCGGAAACCTGGTGGGCTTCGTCGATGTCGAGAAACGGATGTGAGCCGTTGCTGCGGCGAAACTCCTGCATGAGCTGGTTACGCAGAGCACGCAGGAAGTAGATGGTTACAAACTGGATTTGAATGTTTTGTCGCCTTTCCCAGATATGGATCATCAGGTCCTGGATTGCGTCTTTGATGAACTCTCTGTCGGTAGTGAAATTGCAGGCGTAGTTGAAAAGTGTGCGGTATTGTTTGTCGGCTAGCTGGCAAAATGCCAGACTGTCCCCTGCCTGGCTTTGGTGCCAGAGATTTAAAAGAACTTCATTCTCCTCAGCGATGCGTTGTTTCTTGTTCAAATCTTATCGGGTCAGTTAAACAAATTAACTGTTAAATCGCCATAATCTAAAATATAAGTCCGACTTTATTTTTTGTGAGCGAATTTAATCCTGATTAATTGTATTATTTCGAAATAAAGTTTGTAAAAAGGATTGTAGGTGTTTGATAGGAGCGAAAGAGTTACTTTGGGGAATAGGAAAAAAGGGGGATGGAGGAAAGGCAAATAAGAGGATGTTGGCGATGGGATGGAAGAAAAGAAGGAGAAGAGTAACCTCCATTCCTTTTTTTCTTCCTCCCCTTCCTCCATCCTCCCTTTATTCCTTCTAAACGTATGCGATACAGTCAATCTCAACGAGTGAGTCGCCCGGAACGCCGCCGTATACCGCCACAGTAGTGCGGCACGGTGGTTTGCTGCCGAAACGGCCTTTATAAGCCTCGTTCATCGCCTTGTAGTCATTCAGATCGTGGAGGAATACGGAGCATTTCAGTACCTTCTCCATGGAAGAACCGGCCTTGATCAGTTCTTTCTCCAACTCATCGAGTACGTGTTTGGTGTGGGCCGTAATATCGCCGTCGAAGTGCGCACCTTTACCGGCTACGAAAACGAGGTTGTTAAATTTGGTATGGCCTGAAAAAAGAGGCACATCCTGATACATTTCCACGTCGCCCACTTCTTTTTCAGGTGCCGGAGCAGGTACTGCTGCCTGCACTTTTGATACAGCGCCGATGCCCGCAATGCCGGCAACCGAAGCGAAGAGTTTTTTGATAAGAGATCTTCTTTCAGATTTCATAACAGATTAATTAAAGTTATAGTAGAACGAGATGTATTACGAAGTTTTCTTTTTGGCTTTTTTAGCCAGTTTGTCGTTGGCAGGCAACGTTACCTTCCAAAGGCTTCCACCCGCTTTGTTACCTCCCTGTTTGCCTCCGTACTCAATGATATACAATGTGTTACCTATAAGCAAGGCGTCGGTGGGTGCCGTGAAGTTGTTGATAATGCTGGTGGTTCTGGTTTTATAATTGTCCGTCTTTTTATCGTAAACCATTTCCAGGTGCAGCAGGTCCTTACCATACCGGCGCAATGGATTGGGGTTGACTACGCCATTACGCGGACCGCCCGTATAGCGGATCACGAAGCCATCACCGGTGAACTCTTTACCCAACGCATTGTGGGTATCAAAGAAAAGGCCAAGTGGCGAGGAGTGGGCGTTGAATGTACCCACGGTCACACCCGTGGTATCGCCGTCCATGACCACGCCGGTTTTACGGTCGCGGTACTCGTTGGCATCCGGGCCTATATTCTGTACCGAAGGCGAGAATTTCACGCCGGCCGGACGTTTTGGGAAGTCGGGGTCATTGTGAAAGTATTTCATGAGGAATGCGAATGCAAACTTGCTCAGGAAAGGATCTTTTTCCGGGTCCGGGTTGAAATCCGGGAATTGTTGCGGGTTTTCGATGCCGCCCATTACCCAGGGGAACCCGTAGTGATGGCCCTTCCGTACCCAGAACATGTCCTCGGGGTGGTCGTAATCGCCGGAGTTGGAAACGGCAAAAAGATTGCCTTTTGCATCGAAAGCCATATCATAGGCATTACGGATGCCTTCCGCGAAGATGTAGCCGTCGGCTTTCAGTTTGGCAAGATCGGTTGATAGCAACAGGTCTTTGGAATTGATCGGGAAGCGGAAGATGTTCGCCGTGAGTGCATTGTCACGTGCATTGGGATATTCGCCCCCATTGTCCTGTACCTCGCCGTGATCGGTGCGGGCGCCGGTGTTGACGTAAATGTACTTACCGTCCGGACTGATTTCCAGTGCATTCCAGCCGTGGTCGAAGGTGGTTTTGTTGGCACCGTATTCGACAGTATTGAAAACGACCGTCATTTCCGGTTTGTCTACGCCGGACGTTCCCACGCCCGGCTTCATTTCGTAGCGGACCATCCGGCCTTTGTTGCCTTTGTTGTTGTTCACGCTCACGTTACCGGCCAGGAAGAGGGTGTTGCCATGAAAAGCAGCACCTTGCAGGCGTGGGATACCGTGATCCTCCACGGATAGCAGCTTTTTGCTTACAGGCTTGCCATCCTCGACAACGATTTTAACCACATCCCCGAAAAACGTGGTGTAGTACATTTCGCCGGTGACAGGGTGCTGGATCAGGCGCACCGCTTCCGGTTCTACTTTCATGTACTCTTCAATGGTAATGTCGTCTCGAAGTGCTTTGGGAACGGACGTAGTGACCTCCCGTTGTTGCCCGAAAATAGGAAACGTCAAGCCCAACGCGAGCACCGACGTGAATCCGGACTTGATAATGCGGCTGTAATGTAACATAGTGGTCTTTTATGGGGTTTAGGATTTTGGCTGTCGGCAATCAGCTTTCGGCTTTTGGTTTTTCAGTTTGACAGCCGATAGCCGACAGCCGAAGTCTATTTCAATTTATTCATTTTTGCCCAAATGCCGGATGTACGCTACCAGCTGCCAGCGCTGCTCAGCGGTGAATACATCCTGAAACGGCGGCATATTGCCCCGGCCATTAGACATTTTCCAGAACAGCGACCCATCGCTTTGCGCTTTTACGAGCGTGTCATGAAAATTGGCAGGTTTTTGGCCCAATGCACCACCCGCGGCGCCGTCGCCATAACCGCTTTCGCCGTGGCAGGAAGAGCAGTATAATGTAAAGAGTTCTTCACCTTGTGCGAGCGTAAGCGGCTCTTCATGGTAAGGGCTTTTCAATGTATCGGCCCAGGCCGGTGCCTTCCAGGGGTCCTGCGTAGTGTGTGCGAATGTGTTCTTTTCGGAAGAAAAGCCGACGAGGCCGATTCCGGAAAGCATGATGAAGCTTGCGGCTATGATGTTGTTTTTCAACATGAATATACAGAAGTGATGAATTAGTTACTTTTGCCATTCTTCCTCCAACCCCTTTAAAGGAACACTCAATTGCCGGAGAGTAATATCCGCTTAAACGGGGTTGGAAGATGAATGGCGTAATATCTTGCTACTTGATCGATGCCCTCGCTTTGGCCACTTCCTCAGTCGTGACCGGGCTCGCATTGTTTCCGAAATTGCTCCGGATGTGGGTCAATACCTCTGAAATCTCCTCGTCTTTCAAAAAGCTGTGCTGGGGCATTACGTTATTGTATGCTTGTCCTTTTACCTCAATGGGGCCCTCCAAGCCATTCAACAACACTTTAATCAGCCGCTCTTTGTCACCGGTAACCCATTCAGCCCCTCCCAATGGCGGGAAGCGCTGTGAGTCGCCCATGCCGTTGCGCTGGTGGCAGGCGGTGCAATATACACTGTAAACTTTTCCGCCGGCAACAGGTTTGTCTTTGTCCAGGTTGTCGTTCACAAAATCGGGTGTGCGGATGTGCGTCATTGTTTTGCGCTGCTCCATTTTGGCCAATGCGGCTTTGGCAAACTTCTTCTTGTTGCCCTTGTAAGTTACTTTCCAGATTTTGCCTTTTTCGGTTTCGGCAAGGTAGATAGAGCCGTCGGGACCCATGGCGATACCCATCGGGCGATATACCGCGTCGCTTACATTGACAATCGGATCCAGGCCGGCGAACCCATCCGCAAAAACTTCATACTCGCCTGCAACCTGCCCGTTCTTGAATGGTACAAACCCAATGAAATAGCTCGATTGCGGATAAGGAGCACGGTTCGTCGAGCCGTGGAATGCGATGAAAGAGCCGTTTTTGTAATGCTCGGGGAATTGGTTGCCCTGGTAAAACAAGATATCATTAGGCGCCCAGTGGCCAGGGAAACCGATCAAAGGTTTTTCATATTGATCGCATTCGCCTACAATCTTACCATCGCCGCCATATTCCGGGTTGAGTACCTTTTTGGCCTGCATCTGGTCCCAATAGCAATAGGGCCAGCCGGCGTGAGTACCTTCTTTAATCCTCAAAAACTCTTCGGATGGCAGCATAGCGCTCTGCCAACCGTTGTAGAGCTGCGGCCAGAGGCGAAGGAGATCGTCACGGCCATGTTGAACTGCATAAAGGTTATTGTCCTGAAAATTCCAATCCAATGCCACCACGCTGCGGAGGCCGGTAGCGAACTTGGTGCCGTCCTTCTGCAATTGGCCGGTCTTATTCGCATCAAATTTCCAGATACCACCGTGGTCTTCCAGGATCGGGCAGGGCATCATACCTTTGGAGCCCGGCGTTCGGTTTTGCTCCTGGCAGCAGTTCGAATTGGCACCGAATGGTACGTACATAAAACCCTTATCATCAAAAGTAATCGGCTTCGCGATGTGCTCGTGCATGCCGTGCGGGTGATCGTCGGTGAGGACAACCTCTTCCGGACTTTCGGGTACCAGCTTGCCAGGGGTGAGTTTGTAGCGATAAACAACCAGTTCGGAGCTGAAATACAGGTAGCCTTTGTAAATGCGCATGGCAGTACCATAGGCACGCTCTCGGGCAGCCCCGCCGAAGCGTTTGATAACATCGGCCCGACCGTCGTTGTTGGTGTCGCGGAGCGCGATGACGGACTCGCCTTTGTCCGCAAACCGCGCTTTTACGTAAATATCACCATTGTCATTCACAGCAATGTGCCGCGCACGGCCCGGGAGGCTGTCGACCACCACAGTGGCTTCAAATCCATCCGGTAAAAACAAGCCGCCATTTTTGGTATTAACAACCGGCAAATCCTGATCGGATCGCTGTATGAACCCAAGTGCCAGCAGCACAAGCAGGGATGCCGACAATTTCAAGCGTTTTTTAAACATAGGTCAATTAAGAGGGGTTTAGGGGATTTTGGCTATAAGCAATAGGCTATAAGCTATAAGCAACAGGCTTTATTTTACAGCTCAGAACTTACGGCCTAAAGCTTATAGCTTACAGCCTATTGCTTACAGCCTACTTTAAATATATCGGCGCGGTAATACCGTTCAAATCATAAACTATTTTTCCGCCCATTACAGTCAGTTCGCATTCGAGTTTTTCTTTGCCTTCCACTTTATAACCGGTTTTGTCGTAGAAGCCGAAATTGCCTTTGCGCATCGAGAAAACGGCTACGTCGGCGATGGCGCCTTCGGTCATATGCCCCAGCTGCTCGCGGTGGATCACTTTCGCGGGCTCCCAGGTACTCGCCTTGACGATCGCCGGCAGGTCCATGCCCATATTATAGAATTTCGACATAATGCTCAGCATGTCCTTCATCGAGCCGTTCATGCTGCCGGTGTGGAGGTCGGTACTGATGGTAGTAGGGTAAAAACCGGCTTTCATCGCCGGGATTGCCTGCGAATAGTTGAAGCTCGCGCCGCCATAACCCACATCAAACACGATGCCTCTCTTGCGGGCCTCGATCGCGAACGGCTTAACCTTTTGTGTGGTTTCGTCTACAATAGTTTCTCTGATATTGCCTTCCAGCAATGTGTATGCATGTGTATAAATGTCGCCCGGGCGAAGGTGTTTCATGAAAAGTTCTTCGAGGGGAAGGGGAGGTGTACTGCCGCCAAAGTCGACCATAACCGGCATATTTGCCAGTTTTCCGGCCTTTACTGCATTATCCACCGGTTTCCAGTCCTTGCCCTGGAAATGCGCTACCTTGAAGCCTACTACGTCGTTACGGTTTTTGAGCGCGACGCCCGCGGCCAGGTTCGGGTCCATATCGGCCGTATCCTGCTCCCAGTTTCCGCCGCGCATGCCTTGTCCTACGATGTTCAGGAACGAGAGTACGCGGGTTTTGGAATTGAAAATTACATTGTTTTTAAACTCTGAGAACGAGTCCCAGCCGGCACCACCCGCGTCGACGATCGTCGTCACGCCTACGCGGAAGGTGAAGCCGTCGGGTGGTAACGCCACCAAACCATTGCTGAGGTAATGGTTTGGCTCGGTACCAAAAAACACGTGTCCATGAATATCGATCAATCCGGGTGTAACATACATCCCTTTGGCATCCACCACCTGGCGGGCCTCCTTCGGATCGATATCCTTCGCCACTTTTTTGATCTTCCCTTCGAAAATACCGACATCCATCACCTGATTGATATTGTTCTTCGGGTCGATCACCGTGCCGCCCTTGATCAGGATGCTGTACGTCTGGGCATGGGAAGCCATGCCGAGCAGACATGCCAGAAAAATGAAAAGGATGGACCTGTGTTGCATTGTACTTCTTGAAAAAGGTTGGGTTTAGGAAGAGTTAAATGGTACTGTACATATTTAAACAACTGCTTTCGACAGTTCCTCTTTCAGTCTGGATGCTACGATTTTCTCCTCACCCGGTTTAAGCATCCAGGTAGTAATGGTCAGTGAATTGTTTTCACCAGGCATTACTTCAATAGAGGGATTGCCTTTCCGCAAGCTTTCCTGTAATGTTTTCACAGGCAGGCTTACTTTGGCGGCATCCCACGACACTTTCAATGTCGGGGTGTGGTTGCCCAATTCCGGGACCGTTACTTCGGTTACTACCCCTTTCACACTTTTTACTGCATTCTCGATGGTCGCTACCCGGTCTTCCCAGATTTTCCACTCTTTTTTGTGATCCATCTTCACGAAATTGTCGAGTGCGACATACATGCCGAGGATCTCTTCTTTATTTACCTTCATACCGCGACCGATCGTCGAGCCACGGGGAGGCATGCTGAGGCGGGCGGCATCGATATACTGCTTTTTGCCCATCAGGATACCCGCACTTTGCGGTCCGCGCATCGCTTTCCCGCCTGATACGCACACGAGGTCGAAGCCCAGGTCGTTGAAACGCCAGAGATTCTCAACCGGTGGTACGTCGGCAGCCATGTCGATCATCGTAGGTATGCCGTTCTTTTTGGCGATTTCGATCCACTGCTCATGCTTGATCAGCCCCTTGTCCGACTGGATATGAAGAAACCACATCAATGCAGTCTTTTCATTGATGGCCTTCTGCAACTCTTCCGCCGTTTCAACCTGCACGATTTTACAGCCGGTGTTGGTCAATGCGTGTGAATAGCCGATGTTGTGACCCTTTTGAATGATCACTTCCGATTTCATCCCCGTACCTTCCAAATGCGGCAATGCTTCGACCTTCTTCTGGTCCATGCCCGTAAGCACACCCGCGAGCCCAAGCGTGAGTGCGGAGAAGCACCCAGCTGTCACCACCGCTGATTCGGCATGGGTAATGGCAGCGATTTTCTCGCCTACCTTGGTCTGGACTTCATCGAGCATCATAAACTCCTTCGCCGCGCCCTGGATTGTCGCCACCACATCGTCCTGCATGAGCGAGCCGGTCATCATTGTGTAGGTACCCGCTGCATTAATAAAAGTACGAATGCCCAGTTCTTTGGCGAGGTTACGCGCCGGCGCCTTGGCCAGGAGGCCCGCAGCCTCGGCAGCGCCATTGCCCAGGAACCCGCCCAGGAGGGGAACTGTGGACAGATGCTTGATTAAATCTCTACGGTTTATCATAAGGTTAAGGACTGGATAGATTTGGTTAAAGGCCTGACAAAAAGGTTTAGACAGTATGCAGAGAGAAGATGCTTTTTATGGGGCTTAATACTCTGTTTTGTGGGATTATTTTTTTGATAATCAAAAATTTTAAAAATAAACTTTGGTCAATACCCTTTGTTGATACCTTTTTATTCCGATTGAGTGGTTTTTCAAAGTGCCTTCCGATGAAAATGTTCCGGAAGGCACTTCGTTTTCCATCAGAATCGTTAGTTTTTGTCCCACCAGAGCGGAGTCGCCGCATTGTCGGGACCGCCGAGTAATTTGGTTGCTGCCTCTACCGCAGCTCCGTTGTTTTGTTTTTCCTGCAACAGGAATGGGATACGCCTTACTACCGCTGTGGTCGGAACGTCGGTGTTGACCGAGTTGACCACCGGATAGAGTTTAGGCATTCTTGTACGGCGGAATTCCGCCCAAGCTTCGATACCGTCGGGGTACAGTGCCAGCCACTTCTGCGTAGCAATCTGCTCTCTCTGGATCGCTTCTGTTGCGCCCCATTTTACCGGAATGTTGGAAAGCGCGGCGGATTGTTGCTGGTCGCCGGGGGCCACAGGTGTTTTGGTGCTGTTAATATAAGTAGTAACCGCCGCTCCGGTAATGCCCCAGCCTTCCATCGAAGCCTGGATACCTTTTTCATAAAACGACTGTGCCGTTCCGCTACCCACATTCCAGCCATTCAATGCCGCTTCCGCCAGCAGGAAGTAGGCCTCGGCAGTATGCATTACGTCTTGCTTTACAGCCAGCTGGCGGTCCCACGCCGAGCCGCCGCCGGTGTTGCGGATCCAGCGCTCGCCGATGTTGGAGTTGTTGTCGTTGCTGTTCGCGGCAACGGCTAGTTCTGTGGGACCCAGGCCATTGCGTATGCCTTCATAGGTTTTGGTAAGAAATGCAGGCTGGAAGTAGATGCCGATGCGAGGGTCGTCATAACCTTTCAGTACCGATTCCATAGCCGCGCTCATCCGGAACTCGCCCCATCCGGAGATGGTCGCAAGGCCATTATTGTCGCCACCGAGTAGGCTTTTTGCCATATAGGCGTTGTCTGCAACGTCGGTCAGGAGGCCTCCCGCAATCGCGGCTTCGGCTTCTGTTTTAGCTTTGGCAGGATTTACCTTCGAGATGCGCAGGGCCAGGCGTAAGCGCAACGTATTCGCGAATTTGATCCATTTATTCACGTCACCACCATAGACGATATCGTAGGTGCCGTACGGTTTGTCAGTTGTTTTGCCTTTAAGCAATGCAGTCGCCTCGGTCAGACGTTTGAAAAAGTCGTTGTAGATTTCTTCCTGCGAATCATATTTGATCGGTGTCGCATCCTTGCCGGCTTCAGAATAGGGGATAGGACCATAATAATCGGTTACCCTGTGGAATGCAAACACCCACCAGATATTCGCCAGTGCATATTGCGATGTGGATTTATCCAGTTTTCCAAACAGGATTTGCAGTTGCGGTACCACCTGGGTATAAACCGGGTTCCAATGGTTGTCGATCCATGTCGGGTGCATGAAGTAGCGGTCCGACTGGAAGTTCGGCGTGGTAGTTGCGAAATATTGCGCATACAAATCCGCGAACAAGTTCTGGGCCGTCTGGTATGTACCTGCGGAATAAGATGACTGCTGCTGGGCCCGGGAGAACAGGTAAGGAAGTTCCGCATCCGTGATGGTGGTGAGCGCCGTACGACTGGTATTCAGCTCGTCGAAATCGCCCGTACAGCCGGCCACGACCATCGCTGATCCGGCGAGTACGCCCAATGTGGTTGCTCTGATATATTTATTCAATGCTAATTTCATGTTATGGTATTTTAAGAGGCTGTCTAATTAGAATCCAACTTTCAAATTCAAACCAACAGTACGTGTTGAAGGGAGGGCTCCATATTCAGATCCCTGGAAGTTACCTGCGCCCAGGTTTACATCCGGATCGAATGGAAGTTTACGTTTTGCAAGACCTGGAATATCCATTTTGGCATAACCGCGATAGATGAAGAACAGGTTGCGAGCAGTAAGCGAAAGGCGCAGCGACTTGATGAACAGGCCCGGAGGGGTTGGGATGTTGTAGCCGAGTGTCGCTTCTCTCAGGCGGAAGTTGGTGGTAGAGTAGGTAAAGAACTCTCCCCAGGTATAGCGGCCCTGCGAAACGGTTTGCCAGAAAGTCTGCGCGTCGATTGCCACATTGTTTTGCTCACCGGTTTCGGTTACCGCCGGTAATACCCATCCACCCTGGCGGTGTGCTTCGGTATAATCTGCGGTACCGTCGTAAGCCAGGTTACCATCGGTTCCGGAGGTCATTACACCGCCCACACGACCATCCACCAGGAAGCTCAGTACAAAGTTTTTGTATGAGAAAGAGTTGTTAAGACCGATGGTGAACTTAGGGTTGAAGTTACCTACGATGTTGTCGAATGCAGTTGCAACGGGAAGTCCTTTCGCATTCACGATGTAGTTACCGTTTGCATCCTTTTTCCAGCCGAATGCCTGCAAATCGCCATATGAGCCGCCTTCACGCACAATGGCCGTGGTGGTACGGGTGTTTCCGCCCAGGTTAGCTGTTTTGATGGTTTCGTGAAGCTTTACAATCTTGTTCACGTTGCGCGCGAAGTTCAGCGTAGCGTCCCAGGTCAGCGCTTTGCCTTTCAATGGAGAGGCGGTCAAAGAGATCTCGAAACCTTTGTTGTTGATCTTACCTGCATTAATAAACTGGTTCTGGAAGCCGGTTGGTGTTGCTTGCGGCAATGTAAGCAACTGGTTCACGGTGTTGGTATTGTAATAAGTAAAATCCAATCCCAATTTTCCGGAGAACAGGCGCAAATCAAGACCTAATTCTGTCGAAGAAGAAATCTCCGGTTTCAGGTTCGCGGCCGGACGCGTCGTGTTGCGGTTGATATAACCGCCGCCGTTACCCCCCTGCGTGAATGTGTACGTTTGCAGCAAACGGTAAGGATCGGTATCGTTACCCACCTGTGCCCACGATCCGCGCAGCTTCGCGAAGCTGATTACTTCCGGCAACTTCAATGCTTCGGAAAGGATCACATTACCGCCAAAAGAGAAATAAGCGTAAGAGTAGGGTTTAGGCAATGTCGAAGACCAGTCGTTGCGGACAGAACCGTCGATGGTAATGAAGTCGCGGTACGACAACGATGCCGTTCCGAATACATATTGCAGTTCTTTCTGACTGAATGCAGTTACCTGGGTTAATGCGGCTGCAAACGATAGGTCGAAGAAATTAGGAACTGTAAGGCCCGTTGTCGTTCCGCCTATTTGGGAATATTTCTGATAAGTCTGGCCGGCACCGAAGTTGTAGGTCAAATGTAGGTCTTTACCCAGATTATTGTTACCCGAAACGATCACATCCATGTTGCGTTCGGTAGTTTCGGCGGTCCAGTCGGCGTATGAGCCGCCAGATCCTGCAAAGAGCAGCGTATTGTTATAAAATCCGCGATTCACGCGATCGGCATACCAATCGTAGCTGATACGTCCTTGTACATTCAGCCAGTCCGTCAGTTCATATTTGACGGAGCCCAGTGAAATCACGCGGTTGCGTTTTTCCGAATCAAACGTCCGGTTGATCGTCCAATAAGGGTTCATATAAATGCCCGAACTTGCCCAATAGGTAGGCTTACCCGCCGCGTCCTCGAAAGTTTTGTATTGGTTCAAATCCACGCTGCGCGGGACTTTGTACAAGTTCATAGTCACAGAGCTCTCTTCGCCCGAACGCGGTTTGTTCTGGATATCGGAGTTGATATAGGTGATTTTGGCATCGGCCGAGAGGCGCTTGGTAATCTGCGTATTCAGGCGAAGGTTAAAGGTATGCCGCATGAGCTTGTTGTTCGGCAGGATACCCTGGTTATAATTATTGGTATACGAAAGGTATGTCTGGATTTTTTCAGAACCAGCCGAGACGCCGATAGAGTTATTGGTCGAAACTGCTTTGCGGTAAAAATCCTTGATATTATCCGGAAACGTCTGCATAGCGGGTCCCCAGCTCTGGCTGGAATTGGTACTTTCCTTGCCTCCGCTTCCCTGTCCGTAAGTATTTTGAAGTTTAGGAAGCAGGAATGGGGATTCGACCACAACACCGGAATTGATATCGGCTGATACCTTGCCCGCTTTTCCTTTTTTAGTAGTGATCATGATCACGCCGTTTGCCGCACGGCTACCGTACAATGCGGAGGCTGCGGCGCCTTTCAGGATGTTCATGGACTCGATATCGTCCGGGTTAATGTTGGCTGCACCATCGCTGCCGTTGATCCCGCCAAAATCGCTCGTTACCTGGCTGCGGGCAGTATTGTCGATGGGGACGCCGTCTACCACGAACAGTGCATTGTTGTTGCCGGCAATAGAGCGGTTACCACGAAGTACGACGCGCGTCGCCGAACCAGGGCCCGACGAGCCTTGCGTAATCACTGCACCGGCCACTTTACCGGAGAGCGTGTTCACGAAGTTTGCATCGCGCACATCCGTAAGCTTTTTACCGTCAATTTGCTGGGTCGCGTACGTGAGCGTCTTTGCGTTGCGCTCGATACCCAATGCGGTTACCACCACTTCGCCGAGTTGTTTCACGTCCTCTGCCAACGTAACGTCGATAGTAGTTTTGCTGCCCACGGCGATTTCCTGCGACACATAACCAATCGATGAAAACACCAGTACGGCGTTTTCGTCAGGGACATTGATCGAATAGGTACCGTCGGCACCTGTTGTGGTGCCCTGGGTGGTCCCTTTCACAAGGATATTCGTGCCGGGAATGCCTGCACCTGCATTATCTTTTACAGTCCCCTTGATTTCCTTGGCCAGGTTCACAGCTGCCGCAGGCTGGGTCATCTGGCTGGTAGCCTTTTCCTGCTTGGTGCTGATCACGATGTTATTCTCAACCTGAGTATAACCCAGTCCGGTACCGTTCAAAATGGTTTCAAGCACCTCTTTTACCGGCTTTTTCTCGGCATGGATAGAAATCTTCCGTTTCTTATCGATGCGTTCGATGCTGGTGATAAACTTGAAATCACTCTTTTTCTCGATCGCAATAAAGGCACTTTGAAGTGTCACATCTTTCAGATCGAGCGAAATTTTTACTTCTTCGATGCCCTGAATGGATCGTGAGGCAGAAGCAAAGAGCGGTTGTACGAACATCAAACATGCCATCATCAAGGCCAAGCCTTGCCTGAGCGCTGTTCCTGTGTTCAGGTGGGTGTCTGGTAACTTTTTTCGCATACTGTTTTGAGTAGGTTGAGGTTAAATGGATTTGAGGGATTCAATTATTATTTCAACTTCATAATAATTCATAGTCAAAACACCTTACCCGCAGCGCGCGGCATACGGCTGCAAGGATTCTGTCAGGGATGCTCGAAAGTAGGATGGAACGGGGCGCCTAATGGCATGTGCCTCCTGTGATGGTAACAACGTCTCTGCCGATCACATAATCAAAAGAATTGGACATACTCAGCAATTTTAGCACATCATTCAATGATGCATTGGAATTGAAACTGGCCATTACCCGGCATTTGCCAATGTTGCTTTTAAATACAATCTTTTTCCCGAAGCGCTCCTGCAATGCCTGCATCACTTCGTCGTAAGTATTGTCCCTGAAAACAAGCTGGCCAAGGTGCCATGGTGCAATGTTTGCGACGCTAACGATATTAATATACGTTTCGTCTTTTTTTGTATTAATCACGAGTTCCTGCTCGGGGGTCAGTTGCGTAATCCGGACCGGTTCGCCTTCCTCGATTTCCTTGCTAACCTCTACTTTCCCGGTCGCAACCGACACCGACGCAGTCTCGTCCCCATTATAGGCCTTTACATCAAACGACGTCCCCAAAACACGGGTCGAAATCTTTTCACTCTTCACAATAAATGGTTTCTCGGGATTGGGTACCACTTCGAAAAACGCTTCTCCCTGCAGATAAACCTGCCTTTCGTCCCCGTCAAATGTTTTTGGGTATTCGAGTTTACTGTTTTTGTTGAGCCAAACCTGCGTCCCGTCGGACAGCTCGACGCTTACGATCTCTTTTGAGCCGCTTGTTTTGGTTTCCATGGCAACGCGGGTAGTATTATGCCCTTCATGCTGCCGGTTCACCCATAAATAACCCAGCCCCGTTGCCAGCAAAATCCCCGCGGCGGCCATCCACGAGCTGATCTTGAAATACCGTGGCCGCTCCCCGACTTCTTCTTCGAACAGGCTTTCCTGCTCCGCCATCTTCGCGTGCAGCTTCGAAAGTCCGCTGTCCAGGTTGAATGCCGGATCGCTTTCCGGTTCCTTTTCCTGCTTCCATGCCGCTTCTATCTGCCGGAATCGCAGCAGGTTATCGTATTCTTCAAGCCACCATTCCATAGCCAGTTTTTCTTCCGGGCTGCATTCGCCAGCCAGATACTTGGCGATAAGGGGCCATGGTGTGTGATCGGACATCAAATTCAGAGCTTTCTAACGTTAGGACAAAGAAAAAATGGGCATACCCCCATCCTTCCAGAATTTTTTTTAAATCTGATAAGTTTTTTGCAGAAGTTTTAGCTGCTTAATGGCCTTGCCCATTTGGTTTTCTACTGTTTTGGCGGAAAGGGAGAGGATTTCGGCGATTTCGTTGTAGGTGAAGCCCTCGAAGCGGTTGAGCTGGAAGATCGCCTTTCTTTTTTGCGGGAGATAATTAATGAGGTCGGTAATGCGTGTTTCGAGCTCGTGGTACATCAGTTCGTCGTCCGGGCCGGGCGTTTCTTCGATGATATCGTCGCTGAGCTCTTCCATAATGTGTTTTTCCTGCTTCATGTAATTGATGCAGGTATGCCGGGTGGCGGTAAAGAGATAGGAGCGGACGTTCTTTTCGACGGTCAGGCTATCACGTTTTTCCCAGATCCTGAAAAAGACATCGGCTACGATTTCTTCTGCGAGATCCTTGCGGTTGTTGAGGTAAGTGGCAAAACGGCATAACGAGTAATAGTACTTCCGGAAGAGGCAATCCAGCGCGCGGTTATCTCCTTGCTTGATCAGGGAAATAAGAAGCAAATCATCCTGGCCGTTCATCATAAACTGTGGCTAAATTGGGTATCAGGTAATTCCAAAACTTTATTCAATGACCTATCGGGGCGTCCGGAGTGATCGGCTATTATTACCTTATTTAGAATCTGTACAAATCAATTTTTGTGCCAGACATCAAAATAGTAATATTTTCTTTGGTGTATTTTAAATAATAACGAAGAATAGCATTAGGATTTCTAAAATTAAAAAAGTTGATAGAAAATAAGCGCCAATCGCTGAAAAATTTATTCAATATTGTTTTTTCAGCCACTGGCGCCCATTTTTGAAAGACGCGATATCGAAGAGGAAACTAGTTGAGGAACAGTTGCTTCACGCACACAGGTGTAGGCGCGCTGATCTCTTTCCCGGTATAAGTCAATTGGCCCGTGGCGGCGTCGCGCTTGAAGAACACGGCATTGTCATTGTCGCGGTTGGTCACGATCGCGAATTCGCCTTTCGCGTCGATGAGGAAATTACGCGGGTGCTTGCCATGCGTATCCGCGTGGCCGGCGACTGTCAGCTTGCCGGTTTTGGCATCCACGGCATAAATAGCGAGGCTTTCGTGGCCGCGGTTGGATGCATATAGGAACTTGCCGTCGGGTGAGAAATGGATATCGGCAGCGTAGCTTTTACCCGTAAAATCCGAAGGTAGCATGGTTACACGCTCAAACGGCACCAATGCGCCGCTCCCTTTCACGATCTTGAAAGAATTCACCACAGAGGCAAGTTCGCAGGCGGAATAGCCAAAGTTGCCGTTCGGGTGGATCGCAAAGTGGCGCGGGCCGTCTCCGGCTTTCACCTCCGCGTAAGGAACGGCGCCCGGGGTGAGTTTACCAGTCTTTGGATCAACGGCATACACCATGATCTTGTCGATGCCGAGGTCCGACGCATAAATATATTTGCCGTCCGCTGAAGGAATAATGGAGTGCATATGCGGCTTTTGATCGGGGCGGCCTTTGTCCTGAATGGTGTCGGCCAATGCGCCGATGCTGCCGTCCTGGTTCAGTTTGTACACGGCCAGGTCACCACTTCCATAGTTGGATAAATAAATGAAACGGCCCTTTGGATCAACACTGACGTGGCAGGGGCCGCGTCCTTGCGCGGGCTGGGTGTTCAACGCGGTAAGTTTGCCGGAAGTCTGGTCGATAGCGTAGGCCGAAACGGTGCTGTTACCCTCGTTGGCCGCATAAAGATATTTTTTGTTGGGGTGGAATTCGAGGAATGACGGACTGGTTTTGCTCGTCAGTACCTGCAATTCCTTGAAAGAGTAATTGCTGCGGTCGAATTCATACACATAAATGCCCTCGCCTTTCTGCGTATAGGTACCGAGGTACAGTATTTCCTTTTGGGGTTTCTGCGCAAAAGCTGTCATAGCCGACAATAAAAGGATGAATGAAAGAATGGTTCGTTTCATGATAAGTCTTTGAGAATTGTAACAGGTTGTTATTCAAATATTAACGTGCCGAATTTTTGAAATTCGTGGAAGCTGCCGCCGGTTTTCTGCCACGAATAATAGGCAGTTTCGCCATCATAGTCAATGCGGTAGAAGTTGCCGCGCCATTTTTCGCCCGGCTTGGGCGCTGTGTTGGCGATCGGGTTCATTAATGCGAACGGGATGAAGAATTCGGCTTTCCAGCCTTCCACGGCCGCCATGCTTTTCTTTTGTCCACCCTGTGCGCTGGTTTCGTGCTGCACGCGGTTGCGCTCGTTGTAATGCCAGGGTTTCCAGCCTTGTGCGCGGCCTTTGATGTTAGGGACGAGGATCGCGAGCTCGTAGTTCAGTGGGGAAACTTCATATTCCAGGTAAATAGGCACCGAGGTGTCGGGCCAGAGAAACACTTCCACCACATCCTCTTTGAATAATGCGCCGAAATCTTCCATAATGGTCGAGGTCAACTTCTGATCGGTGCAGTCGAAGAGGAAATACATGCCCTTGTCGGAGTAGAGGATTTTGACACGGGTGGGAAACTGCTTGCCGGGCGCAGGCTGATTGGGGCCTTTCTGGACGGTGAGGTTAAACCACTGCGCGGCGGACCAGTTAGAGGCGGTCCCTTCGCCATTTACTTTGAAGTCTGTCGTTTTCTTAACCGTCAGGGAAGAGTCGGGAACGGTGCTTGCAGCGTGTCCCCGGTACATGAGGCCGCACGCGAGCAGTCCCATGAGAACAATTTTTTTCAACATTCAATAAAAAGGGTTAGGATTGGGAAAACTGGTTCAGGTATGGTCAAGTGTGTTCATTTGCAGTCAGATGGGCCGACACTTATCCGGCGATGCAGGCATTCCGGCGCAGCAGGCGACGATTTTTTTTCTTGCTGGCAATTTCAAGAGGTTTTTACATTTTACCAAATCATTATTTTTGTAGTGTCAATTATTGATGAAATCTTTCGACAGGAAAGAAGATAGGGTAGCGGAATATTTTAATAATTTAGGTCGTACGTTTAAAAATTGAAACCATTTAACAGAACACTGTCATGATACGCGAAAGTGGAGAACTGGCCTTTGCTGACACCAGCGAGGCGATTTTAGAACCAGCTGTTTTCCCTGACTACCAAGGGAGCACAAAAAATACCCGTGTGGTAGCGCAAGATCCTTACGGAGATGATGACGACGAAGATGAGGACTTTGATGAGGATATCGACGATGAAAAAGTTATCGACGAGTATGATGAAGATATAGACGATCGCGAAGTAGTTATCGAGGACGGAGACGAGCTCCTCAGAAGACTGGACGACTTCGATGACGACGACGACGATTTCTGATAATCGTTTGAGAATTAAGACCTGCCCCTGGATCATTTCCAGGGGCTTTTTTATGCATGGGTTATGAGTATTGAAATGAAGGTTGTGCCTTATTCACCTAAATTGTTTAATTCCTCACCTTTTCTAAATCCATGCGTTCAACCGAATCCAATGTTACCCAAAGCATTACACAGGTAATCGCTGCTTCTTCATTAGGTACTTTAATTGAGTGGTATGACTTCTACATTTTCGGGAGCCTCGCGGTTATCATCGGCCAGCAGCTTTTTCCGAGCGACGCCGGAGCCTCGGCACTGATCAACACACTGGCGATCTTCGCCGCAGGATTTATTGTACGCCCCTTTGGCGCATTAGTGTTTGGTCGTCTGGGCGACTTAATTGGACGTAAATATACCTTCTTGCTGACGCTCGTACTCATGGGTGGTTCCACGTTCCTCATCGGCCTTATTCCTTCCTATTCGAGCATTGGCTATGCGGCACCTATTCTGGTGCTGATCCTCCGCCTTGTGCAGGGGCTCGCGCTCGGGGGTGAGTACGGGGGCGCGGCCACCTACGTAGCCGAGCACGCGCCCGTGGGCAGACGCGGCTTTTTTACGAGCTGGATCCAGACAACCGCGACATTGGGATTATTCCTTTCCCTGGGCGTGATTGTGCTCACGAAAAACATCCTGGGCGCTAAAAACTTCGCCGACTGGGGCTGGCGCATTCCCTTCCTGGTATCGATCCTGCTCGTGGTCGTGTCGATTTATATCCGGATGAAGATGCATGAGTCGCCTGTTTTCTCGAAACTCAAAGCCGAAGGAAAGGTCTCCGCTAACCCTTTGAAAGAAAGTTTTCAGAAGAAGGCAAATTTCAAGATGGTGCTGGTAGCATTGTTTGGCGCAACCATGGGACAGGGAGTTGTTTGGTATACCGGCCAATTTTATGCCCAGTCTTTTCTTGAAAATACCTGTAAGCTTGACTTCAACGAATCGCGGTACATCCTGCTCTGGGCCATCGTTTTCGCGACGCCGTTTTTTGTGATTTTCGGTTCATGGAGCGATAAGGTAGGGCGCAAATGGATCATGCTGACAGGGATGCTGCTTGGCGTGATTTGCTACCGCCCCATTTACCAATACTTCCTCGATACTACGAAGGTGAAGGAAATGCAGAAAACCATGCTCCTGAGCGAATCGGAGCCGGTTGTGGAGCGCGGACTGGTGCCGGGCAAAGCCGATTCACTCATTACGACCACCGTTACCAAAACGCTGACAAACGGCATGACTTTCAAAGAATCGAAAGTTGAAATTATCACGGAAGATGTGCTGGCGGAGGTCCCTGCTGTGCAAACGGTGATCAAGGATGTGACATTGTCGCAGAGCTCCTATATCATGGTCATCTTACTGGTGTTCTTCCAGGTGGTGCTTGTAACGATGGTTTACGGCCCCATTGCCGCATTTCTTGTGGAGCTCTTCCCGACGCAGATCCGGTACACGTCGATGTCGTTGCCTTACCACATCGGGAATGGTGTTTTTGGCGGATTGGTACCTTTTATCGCTACATTGATCGCCTCGTTCCAGGGATCCACGCCACTTTCCGGACTTTGGTACCCCATCGGTATCGCTGCATTGTCATTTATCATCGGGGCCGTTTACATCGACAACCGGCGCGGCGACAATGTAATGGATTGAGTATTTCGGAAACAGCATTTGACATTTAAATAATCAATAGAAAATGAGTGGTTTAAAGAAAATATTGGGTCTTCTCTGGATCGTATTGGGTCCGGTTATCATCATATTCCTTTTCATGCAGGCAGCCGACAAAATCGCTGCGGCAACCGAAGGCATTGCCCGCACGAACACGACACTGCAATGGGCGATCATTATCCTGATTTTCATTCCCATCTGCACCGGTCTGGTGATCTTCGGCTACTACGCCTGGAAGGGCGAGTACGATCATTTGCCGGAGAGTTCGGAGGAGTTGTGATTTTGAATGAGCCTATGAGGAATTTTGAATGATTGAATGACTGAATAATTTGTTTTGTTAGGTAAGTATAGATAATGCCTATATTGGAGGCCGGGTTTTGGCTACGTCCACTTTAAAATATTCACTCATTCAATCATTCAATCATTCAATCATTCATCATTCAGTCCTTCATCATGCAAACTGACATCTTCATTCTCTCCGCTTCCCGCACGCCAATTGGCAGTTTTGGTGGAACCCTTTCTTCGATTCATGCCGCAAAACTTGGTGCTACCGCGATTCAGGGCGCATTAGCGAAATCGGGTGTTGAGCCGGCTTCGGTTGATGAGGTGCTGATGGGCAATGTGGTTTCCGCTAATCTTGGCCAGGCGCCTGCGCGGCAGGCTGCTATTTACGCCGGGTTGCCCGTGTCGGTGATCTGCACGACTGTCAATAAGGTTTGTGCTTCCGGTATGAAAGCGACGGCGCTCGGCGCGCAGGCCATTCAGCTGGGTGATGCAGGCATTATAGTGGCCGGCGGAATGGAGAATATGTCCCAAATCCCTTATTATTTACCCAAAGGTCGGAATGGCTATGGTTATGGACATGGCGAGGTTATCGACGGGCTCCTGAAAGACGGGCTTACCGATGTATACGACCAGATGGGAATGGGGGTATGCGGGGATAAAACTGCTTTGAAATACAACATTTCACGGGAAGCGCAGGATGCGTTCGCGATCCGGTCCTACCAACGTTCGGCCGAGGCGACGGCCAATGGGTCATTTACTGGTGAGATCGTGCCGGTTGAAATCGTATCTGTTAAAGGCGAGGCAACGATCGTAAGTGAGGACGAAGAATACAAACGCGTCAAATTCGACAAGATCCCTACGCTAAAACCGGTGTTTTCCAAAGACGGGACTGTAACTGCCGCCAATGCTTCGACCATCAACGACGGCGGAGCGGCATTGGTACTGGCAGGCAGCGCTGCGGTGAATGCACAAAACCTCAAACCCATTGCCCGTATTGTCGCCTATGCCGACGCGGAGCAGGAGCCGGCCTGGTTCACGACCACTCCTGTATTGGCAACTGAAAAGGTCTTGAAAAAAGCGGGTTTGAAAATTTCGGATATCGACTACTTTGAAGTGAACGAGGCATTTGCCGTAGTGGCATTGGCCTACATCCAGGCGCTTGACCTCGATATAGAAAAGGTGAATGTCTTCGGAGGAGCAGTATCGCTTGGGCACCCGCTGGGAGCGTCCGGCGCGCGCATTATTACGACATTGCTTTCTGTTTTGGAAAAAAACAAGGGCAAATACGGACTAGCTGCCATTTGTAACGGTGGCGGTGGGGCTTCTGCTATGATCGTCGAAAGATTGTAACGATCAGCGGATCAGTACTTTGAGGCGATTGTAGAACCCGGTGCTTTTGAAAGTGAAGGTTTTGTGCAGAATGTAGTTGCTGATAAAGCTGAAACCCATCCCGATCACGTAGCAAACCATTTCGGTCACATTCACTTCTTTTTTAGCGAAAGAGAACTTCACTTTGTAAACCTCCATGCCGAGGTAGTCGACGAGGAACTTCGATGATCCGATGGTGAATGCCCAGGTAATGAAAAGTGAAACCATCGATACCATCAGGAATTTTACCATCTCGCGGCGTGTCTGGTTGCTGCGGCGTGCGTCGAATGCAAATAGTTTGGTGAGCGTGAAACCCCAGAAAAAACCGATGATGTAGGAAGGAACAATGGAATCGCTCCAAGAGATATTAAACCAGTCCTGAATGAGACTGCTGGAAACTAACTGGATCAATGCACCGGTACCCGCGACAAGAAAATAGGCAATGATATCTTTGGGATTGAAGATCTTGTTCTGCTTGATTTGGGTCACTGGTGTGTTAGTTTGTTTGGAACTGCGAACCTGAATGAGGCCCCAATATTAGAAAGAAAATGATCTGGAAACAAAACAGGGCCGTCGATTTTGAGTAAATGGGTGAGCAGGGGTTATGTGCCCATTTTATGCAGACGGTGGCGCCAGCCTTGAATTTATTCCCAAATTCTTTTACTTTGATCCCCGTCTCAGCGTCGGTCCGAGACATAACTTCTAACAGGATTATCAGTGAAAAAACTTTACATATGGTCTGTAATGGCAGTATTTGCCGCACTGGCCTTTTCCTGCTCAGCCGCATTGCAGCGCCGCTACGACCAGCGCCACGGCATTTCGTCTTCTTCATCCACATCTTCGACCGACCGTTCTTCGCGCGCCCCGGACGCTGGCAGGAATGCCGAAACCTCCGACGCGAATTACCGCAAGGATTATGATCGGGTAGCCGACAATGGCAGTAGCACAGGGGCTACCGCATCGCCGGCGGGTGGCAATGCGGATTACAACCAGCGGCTGCTCAATCAGTACGCCGACATGGACAAACTGGCGGAGGTGGTTTTGTATGAATTGGATAACCTCGAGAACAGGTACAACAACCTGCTTAACGAGTATAAAAATGCAAAATCGTCGTCACGGCAGGTAATGGCCATGGAGCTCGACAAGATCAGCGACGACCGGCTAATGCTTTACAAAGCTTACACCAGCATTTATCGCAACGGCAAATCCGACTGGGCGAATGTAAAACGGGACGTCGACAACACGCTTCGCGAGTACCGGAAGAAAAACTGATTACCAGCCAGCCCCTTTTGTATTGGTTTTGATGCGGCAAACGTAACCGTCGACGGTCATATACAGGGTAGAACCGTCGTTGCCCCAGGCACAATTGGAGGTTAGTTCGCCCATTTCGATGCGGCCGAGCAGCTTCCCGGCAGGACTGATAATGAGCATTCCGCCGGGGCCTGACGACCACAGATTGCCGTCTTTATCAATTTTGAGGCCGTCGGGCAGGCCGGCCATGCCGCGCTTACCCATGGGCGTAGCGTCGTAAATGAGTTTTCCCTTACCCGCATTACCGTTTGCATCGAGCGGATAGGCCATCCAGATCGACTTTTCGGGATCGGATTGCGCCACGTACAAGGTCTTGCCATCCGGGGAGAATGCCAGGCCGTTCGGGCGGCTGAGGTCGCTGACTTGCATCGTTACCTGGCCATCCTTATGAATGCGGTACACGCCGAACTGCGGTATTTCCCGGGTCGGGTCTTCGTGTTTCTTCATCAGGCCATAAGGCGGATCGGTGAAGTAGTAATCGCCGTTGCTATGCTGTACGATATCATTAGGGCTGTTGAAACGCTTGCCATCAAACTTGTCGGCTAATGTAATTTTCCCGCCGACATTCAATGGCATCGCGGAAATGCGGCGATCGCCGTGCTCGCAGGAAACGAGACGCCCTTTGTTGTCAATGATAAGGCCGTTACTGCCCGGCTCATCGCTGTAAATGCCCCGGCCGGTGTAACCCGAAGGTTCCAGAAATACCGAAAGCCCTTCTTTTTCGTCCCATTTATATACCTTATTCTTCGGTACATCCGAAAACAGCAGGTAACCGCCTTCTTTTACCCACACCGGCCCTTCCGACCAGTCGAATCCTGATGCCAGCACTTCAATTTTAGCGTCTTTGGATAGCAATTTTTCGAATGCAGGATCTTCATAGACAATCTTGCCCATGGTAGGGTAGGATTTTTGCGCCATAACAGTACAGGTCAGAAGGACGATCAGACAGGTGGAAATAATACCGGATTTCATAGGGAATGCGTTAGCAGTACCGACATCGATTTAGCATTAAAGAACCGGTATGGGGCTTACCTACTGCTCTGCGACGCGTTGTACGTTGCGCTCGGGCGCGAGTATGACGCTCGAATGCGGCGATAACCGGTTTGCAGTCAACCTGGTGATGTGCGATGGATCAGTGGAGAAAAGCACTTCGGTCAATAGCGATTTGTCTTCCGGTATTTGAAATGCTATTTCCGAATCTCCAAGATTATGCAGGATCATGAGCGGGCGGGTGGCGTGCGGGAGAAAATAGCCCAACAGCCGGTCATCGCCCAGTTGCACGGGTTGGATATGCGGGGCCAGGATCTGGTGCAGCGCCGGTTCGTTTTTACGCAGGGATATGAGGCTTCTATAATGATTGAAAACAGAAGCGGGATCGCCTGTCTGTTGCGAAAGAGGCGCCACTGTTTTCGGAGTGGTGAATTCCGGCGCGATCCAATTGGTCACTTGCGGATCGTCTGGATCGGTAGTCCAGAGGAAAGGCTCACGGATATGCGGATCGGGTTTCTGGCCTAGCATTCCTATTTCTTCGCCATAATATAGGTACGGTTGTCCCGGCAGCGTGAGCAAAATGCTGGCCGCGAGTTTGATCTTTTCAATATTTCCCTCAACAACGCTTCCGATCCGCTCCTGGTCGTGATTGGTGAGCATGATTGCGTTTACGAACAGCGGATTGAATTGTCGAAACAATTGGAAACTGGCCTGTAACTTGTCGATAATCTGCTCGTCCCGCCCAGCGACCAGCATACGCTGGAGCGCAAAGCTGAGATCGAAATGAAAAGTAGCATTCAGACTGCGGAAATAGGGGGCTACTTCCTCGGTATCGGCCCATACTTCGCCTACGGTAAATGCGCTTGGCTTGGCCTCCCCGACGATTTTGGAAAAAAAATCCCAAAAAGTAACGCTCTCCGCATTGTCCCAGGCAGGATAAATGTGGCGCGCGGCATCGAGGCGGAACCCGTCGACACCGACATCATTCAGCCAGAAGCGGACAATTTTGGCGATTTCTTCCCGCAATGCCTCCGAATGGAAGTTGAGATCAGGCATGCCTTTGTAAAACAGGCCATAATACTTTTCGTCGTCGCCGGGGTTTTCATGCCACGGGTATACGATCTGAGAATCATCCGAAGTTTCCCGTTCGGAAATACCCAGGTGGTCAATCTGCTCTTCGGTCATCCACCAGTAAAACTGCCGGTAGGGATTCTCCTTGCTTTTGCGCGCCTCCCTGAACCACGGATGTAGGGTGCTGGTGTGGTTGATGATCAGATCGAGGTAAATGGCAATGCCGCGCTCATGTGCGCCGGTGAGCAGGCGCCTGAAATCGTCCATCGTTCCATATTCGGGCTCGATGGCGTAATAATCGGTCACGTCGTATTTATGATAGCTCGGTGAAGGATGGATCGGTGTCAGCCAGATTGCCTCAATGCCCAGGTCGGCCAGGTAATCGAGTTTGGCGATAATGCCATTCAGGTCGCCGATACCGTCGCCATTAGAGTCGCAGAAAGAACGGACGAATATCTCATAACAAACTTTCGGGATACTGGCTGACTTGTCTGCGAACATAGCGGGGCATTATTGAAAATGCGGTTTCAACAACCGGTAAACAACCTGGACGGGAAGGCCCATGATCGTGTAGAACGACCCTTCGATTTTCTCTATCCCGACCATCCCGATCCATTCCTGAATACCGTAAGAGCCAGCCTTATCGAAGGGCTTGTACTGCTCAATATAGTGGTTGATTTCCCAATCTTCCAAGTCGCGGAAGTAAACTTCTGCCACATCGGACGTGGTTTCGATGGTATCGTCCGATAGCAAACTCACCGCCGTAACGACCTTATGGCTTCTGCCTGAGAGGATTTTGATCATTCGGAATGCTTCGGCGGCATCCGTGGGCTTGCCTAAAATGTGATGGTCGGCAATGACCACTGTATCTGCTGTCAATACCATTGAATCCGGGCGGATGCCACGGAACTGCTCGGCTTTTTCCCGTGAAATATAGCCGGCGACCTCTTCGGCGGGAAGGTCGGGGGGGTAACTTTCATCGGTTGGAAGCACTTCGACCGTGAATGCGAAGCCCGCGTCGTGGAGTAATTGTTTTCTTCTGGGTGAGTTGGAGGCGAGGATCAGCGATTTTTTTAAGTCGATCATGTCAGGTGGTTGTCACTGGGAGTCAGGTGGGGTCAGGTTTTGATAAGTATGGTCAGGTAGTATTAACTATTGTATGGATTTTTTGTATTGATAATCAGGCTGTTATATCTATTTTTTAAAAATCTGTAAAATA
Source organism: Dyadobacter sp. (assembly GCF_017744695.1). Lineage (GTDB taxonomy): Bacteria > Bacteroidota > Bacteroidia > Cytophagales > Spirosomataceae > Dyadobacter. The sequence goes on along the minus strand of NZ_JAGIAS010000001.1, from coordinate 1,133,384 downwards.
TTTTTCCCATGACTGAACTATTCTCGCACTAATAGATGTTTCTACATTAAATGTACATACATCATTTGTTGCATTTAACGCGATTAGTTATGTCTATTGAAACTGATATTAAGCAGAAAAAATTTCGGAGCCCCTTCCAAAAGTTGGCATTAAACTTGATGTATACCACCAAGTGGCTCGAATATAAGCAGCTTGAATCTTTCAAAGAATACGACATTACACCGCAGCAATACAATGTGCTAAGGATTCTGAGGGGACAGCAGGGCAACCCGATCAAGGTGAGCGACATTACCGAGCGCATGCTCGACAAGAGTTCCAACACATCCAGGCTCGTTGACAAGCTGTTGGCGAAGAACCTGGCCAAGCGGACGTCCTGTGAAAGCGACCGCCGCGCTGTGGATGTGGTAATTACCGAAGAAGGACTCGAATTGCTGAAAGTGCTCGATCCGTTTATCGAAGATTGGGAAAACCGGTTCAATATTATTTCCGAAGAAGAGGCCGAGCAGATCAGTGCATTGCTCGACAAGCTGCGGGAAAACGAAAATCAAGCTTAAACACAATTAACACAAATCAATAAATCAATTTAATTTTTAATCAAAACTACAATGAAATCAGTTAAATTTTTTGTCGCATCTCTTGCAGTAGCATTGTTTGTATCTTCTTCTGTTTCAGCAGACAATGGTAAAAAAGCTACTAACCTGAAAGTGAATCCTGCTAAAAGCGAGCTGACCTGGTTGGGTAAAAAAGTTACCGGCGAGCACACAGGTAAAATTACCTTGAAAGAAGGAACGATCGTTTTGGATGGCGCTAAACTGACCGGCGGTAAATTCGTTGCCGACCTGAACAGCATCACTTGTACTGACCTTACCGACAAAGAATACAATGGCAAACTGATCGGTCACTTGAAATCAGATGATTTCTTTGGCGTTGAAAAATACCCAACTGCCACTTTCGTAGTGACAAAAGCTACTCCAAAAGCAACCGGCGTTTACGATGTGACTGGTGACCTTACTATCAAAGGCATTACCAAACCTGTTACTTTCCCTGTAACTGTGAAAACTACTGCTGCTGGTGCAGAAGCTACTGGTAAACTGGTTGTTGACCGTTCGAAATACGACATCAAATACAACTCGAAGTCATTCTTCGATAACCTGGGCGACAAAATGATCCACGACGATTTCTCTATCGACGTGAAACTGGTTGCTGCAAAATAATTACCCGCAGGCGGTTGCCTGGTATCAGCCGTCTGCATTTGTATGACCTGAATGTTAAAAGAACCTGTCTTTTTAGGCAGGTTTTTTTTGGTTATGGGTTGAAATCGCGGTATTTCGGGAAATCGTCCATGAAGTGGATCTGCCCGTTCACGGCCTGGAAGCAATAATGCGCCATGCCATTGGTAACTGCCAGGTATTGAGGTTGCAAGGTGAAATTATACCGGCTGATCTGCGCGAATGTGGCGTCGGTTACACCTACGAACGGCGCTTTACATTCCACCAGCAGGAACGGCAATGCATTGTTGGAAAGCACCATAATATCCGTGCGTTTGGAAAGCGTATTGTATTGTAAGCCAGTCTCTACCGCGAACAATGATTTGGGATAACCATAATGCGTAATAAGCAAATGAATGAAATGCTGGCGTACCCATTCCTCCGGTGTGAGGGTAACGAATTTCCTGCGGATAATGTCGAAAATATGCGGTTTCCCGTTAACCTGCTTAACTTTGTAAGCAAACCCGGGAAGGTTCAATGATTCCATAAACGAAGATAATGAACCCCGGGTTGCCTCGCCAACAAACCTGCTGAATTCATGACCACCAAAGAACAGATCGTCGAAAACTGGCTGCCGCGTTACACGGGCACGCCTGTGGAGGAGTTTGGAAACTACATTCTCCTGACCAACTTCGGAAACTATGTCACCATGTTCGCCGAGAAGTTCGGGGTGGAAGTACGGGGCCAGGGCCGCGCCATGCAAACCGCGACCGCGAAGGACATTACGATCATTAATTTCGGGATGGGTAGCCCCATGGCGGCAACTGTAATGGACTTGCTGTCTGCTATTAACCCAAAAGCTGTCCTGTTTTTAGGTAAATGCGGCGGGTTGAAGAAAACGCAGGTCGGAGATCTGATCCTCCCGATTGCCGCTATCCGCGGCGAAGGTACCAGCGACGACTATATGCCGCCGGAGATTCCCGCGTTACCGTCATTCCGCTTGCAAAGTACTGTTTCGGCCGCGATCAAAAAGCATAAACTCGACTACTGGACCGGCACCGTTTACACCACCAACCGCCGTATCTGGGAACACGACGCTAGTTTCAAGGAATACTTGCAGGCCGTCCGCGCGATGGCGATCGACATGGAAACCGCAACCATATTCATTGTGGGCTTCGCCAACTCCATTCCGCACGGTGCATTGCTGCTTGTTTCGGATAACCCGCTAGTGCCCGAAGGTGTGAAAACCGAGGAAAGCGATAAAAAGGTGACGGCGAGTTACGTAAAACAACATCTGGATATCGGTATCGAAGCATTGACGGAACTCGCACGTTCGGGCGAGTCCGTGAAGCATTTACGTTTCGAGAACTGACAACTGTCATCATCGCGGCGGGAACCTGTTGACGCCCGTTGGAGGTTTAATCTCCGGCGGCCCGCAGTTTTCCGCCGGTTATTTTTATGGAACATCAGACCTTATACGAGCGCATTGGCGGCGACGCCGCACTCCGGCAACTCACCGATAAATTTTACGACCAGGTTTTCGAGCATGAGCTCATCTCCCGGCTTTTCAAAACTGACAAAGACCTCATTAAAGAAAAACAGCGTCTCTTTTTGACTCAATTTCTGGGCGGTCCGCAGCTTTACTCGGAGGTTTATGGCCACCCGATGATGCGTGCCCGTCATATGCCCCACACCATTACCGAAGACGATGCCGTCGCCTGGCTGCAATGCATGGCCAGCGCTGTGGAGTCGCTCTCTTTACCCGAAGAGCTAAAAAACGAACTATTTGACCGCTTTCCGCGGACAGCGTTTTTTATGGTGAATACTTAGGAAAAGTCTATTCTACAATACGTTACCATTTTGATATTCTGACGTCTAAATGGTGTTCCGTTCCGCGGAACATTGTATTTTAGTAAACAGAATATCCATGAGGGTTTTCGTGAAAGGCACGCTACGAGAGTTTTGGGAGAAATATCCTGATTCAGAGGAACATCTTATGAATTGGTATGAGGTTGCAATGAGGGCTGACTGGCGATCGCCAGCGGAGGTAAAGCAAGTTTATTGTCATGCAAGCGTATTGAAGGATAGTCGCATGGTGTTTAATATTAAGGGTAACACTTATCGATTGGTTGTCAAATTCAACTTTGAAAAGCAACGCATTTTTATCCGGTTTATCGGAAGGCACCAAGAATATGATAAAATCGACGCAAATCTTATTTAACTATGTTGAAAGTCATTAAAACGAAAAAGGAGTTTGATGAGGCGTTGGAAAGATTTAACGACGTCTTTAATGCACCCATTGGTACACCGGAAAGTGATGAAGCAGACCTACTTGCTGATCTTATCGAAGCCTACGACAACGAACATTACCCGATAGAGATTCCCGAGAGAGTTGAGGCGGCTAAGATCGGGGCTGAAAAAGGCTGATTCATCGCCCCGCGTCATGCCAACCAAGAATTCCCTACCTTTGCGGCATGAATTTCAAAGAGCAATTGACACCATACCCTGTTCTGGAAAAAGTTGCCGGCGCCGCGAAGGAGCTGGGTGTGGAAGCATATATAATCGGTGGGTTCGTCAGGGACCTGATACTCAAACGGAGTAGCAAGGATATCGACATTGTTTCCATCGGCAGCGGTATTGCGCTGGCCGAAATGGTGGCTGGTAGGCTCGGGCCGGATGTTTTTGTAAGTGTTTTTAAAAACTTTGGCACTGCTCAGATCCGCCAGGGCGATCTGGAAATAGAATTTGTAGGTGCCCGGAAAGAATCCTACCGCTCCGAATCCCGTAAGCCGGCAGTCGAAGACGGCACACTGGCCGACGACCAGAACCGCCGCGATTTTACCATCAATGCGATGGGGATCAGCCTCAATGCCGGTACATTCGGCGAGTTGATCGACCCGTTCGAGGGGATGAGTGACCTTCGTAAAAAGATTATCCGTACCCCGCTCGATCCCGAGATCACATTTTCGGACGATCCTTTGCGCATGATGCGCGCGATCCGCTTTGCCAGCCAGCTCAACTTCGATATCGAGCCCGATACGTTCGATGCGATCGTCAAAATGAAAGACCGCATCAACATTGTATCGATGGAACGGATTTCTGATGAACTAAACAAGATCATTCTTTCCAAAACTCCTTCCTACGGTTTCAAACTCCTCTACCACGCCGGGCTACTGGCCATTATTTTTCCTGAATTGGTGGAGTTGCAGGGTGTGGAGCATATTGAAGGTAAGGGACATAAGGATAATTTTTATCATACGCTGCAGGTACTCGACAATGTCTGCCAGGTCTCCGACGACCTCTGGTTGCGCTGGGCAGCTATTCTGCACGATATTGCGAAGCCGGCTACCAAAAGATTTGACAAACGCAATGGCTGGTCGTTTCACAACCATGAAGAGGTAGGCGCCCGGATGGTACCGGTGATTTTCCGCCGCATGAAACTGCCGCTGAATGAAAAAATGCGTTTCGTGAAGAAGCTGGTCAGGCTGCATTTACGTCCTATCGTGCTTTCCAAAGAGGAGATTACCGATTCCGCCATGCGCCGCCTGCTTGTGGAAGCGGGAGAGGACATCGAGGCGCTGATGAACCTGTGCCGCGCGGATATTACTTCCAAAAATCCGGAAAAGGTGAGGCGTTTCATCAGCAATTTCGACCTGGTAGAACAAAAGCTCAAAGACCTGGAAGAACGCGACAAGCTTCGCAATTTCCAGCCCGTGATTACGGGTGAAATGATCATGGAGGCGTTCGGGTTGAAGCCTGCGCGTGAGGTGGGGATTATCAAAGAAGCGGTGCGCGAGGCAATCCTGGAAGGGATTGTACCTAATGAGTATGAACCTGCTTTCGCATTCATGATTGCGGAGGGCGAAAAAATGGGCCTCTCCCGCGTGTAAGGCACATTTTTTATACCAACCGCACCAATGCCAATGCATATTTGATATTTTTGCGAACTTTTAATCTCCTCATAGACACATTTCATGGAAAACGCTCAGTTTAAACGTTTTTTCGGCTCTTTGCTCACCATTTTAGGCATCGCGGTATTGCTGTTTGCATGCGTAGCGTTTTTGTCAGACAAACCCGTACTTGGCCTCACAGTCTCCAAATGGGAGTCGATTGTGCCGTTTTTGGTGGGAACGGTATTTCTCTTAACCGGTGTAAACCTGGTGAAAGGTTGAGCACCCCCGGGCTAAGCGCCCCTGGCTAGGCGCCCCCGGCTAAGCGCCCCTGGCTAGGCGCCCCCGGCTAGGCGTCCCTTACGAGTGCTGCACCAACCATGCATTCCAGGCATTGCTTTGGCGTGCAATAGTTGTTAAACCATTCGATCAATGCCTGCGAATCCGCCGCGGTTTTTACGCGCATACCCAGCGACGCCCACTCGCGGGTGATCCGGTTGTCTTCCGCGGGCATTTGCGAAAGCCAGTAAATAGCCTTGTCGAGTAGTTCCGGTTGCTGCCTATGCTTCGAATAGGCAACCAGGAGCGGCACCGCAGCATTGACGATCAGCAAATGGGCGGCGTCGGTACCCAGCACAGGAACCTGAGCCCTCGCTTTTTTTTCCAACATGTAATGCTCCTGCCAGTAGGCGGATTGCTCGACCCGGAATAGCTCCCGTATTTCATCGAAATGCTCCGAAACAATAAACCGGTTCAGAAGGCCACCGGTATTGCACAGTAACTTTGCGAACTGCGCCAGCCGGACGGTTGGGAATCCGGCGGGACGTAACCGTGCGTATTTCCACTCGTGTGCGTGCATTGTTTCATCCTGTAACTTGTATTTGGCGCTGAGAAAGCGGAATTCCTGTTGCAGCTGGCGCACGTATATTTCCTCCGAATTTTCAGAAATTAGCCCGGAGCACCCAAACAGCAGCGCTTCAACCTGAATGAGGCGGTCGGTATGCTTGCGAATGATTTTCCAGGGAACAACTTCGGTAAGTCGCTGAAACGGCGCATCATTCAATTTGAATCCGAAATGCCTGCCGAGCCACTGATAGGCTGTTTGTTCCCAGTCCTGCTGATTTGCTTCCAGCAGGCGCTGAATTTCCAGGGCTTTACGTTCCAGCCTTTCGAGCAATACCCTGTCCAGCATGGCATACTTGCGGATTTGTTCCACATCTCCAAACTGGCGATTGCAGGGAACAGTGTCTTTTTCATCCAGCAGGCAGCGGTACCTTTCGATAACGGAAGCTTTCACCAGGCCGTTTAGCGATAATGTCGGCACGGCTGTCCCGTCGCGCCGCATGGCCGGATGATCATTTTCCCAGACTACATGAAGGATCACGCAGTCGTAAGCACCGTTCTGTTCGTGTTCGTGGAGACGCCAGTCCGATGCTTTGACGTGTATTTCGATACTCCCAACCCAGAGTACGCCGTTGATGACGACACGGGCCTCAGAAAAATCAGGCCCTGCGTCGGTATTTCTTTGACCGGGTCGGATAATGGAGAGCGGCAAATGCTCGTCGGTTGCCAGCCCTTTCTTTTCGAAATACTGGAAGCGCCAGATAAAACTCAGTAAATCTTCATTCATACACACAGCGTATTTAAAAATTTGGCGATTAAGGCGCATATTTCTTTGCCTAAACCTGATTAGTTTCTGTTCTTTGTACGCTGTTTTTGTTACTTGGTTTCTGTTTGTAGAAGTAAAAAAGTTTTATGCTCCGCCGTCTGCAATTTATTGCGCTCAAAATCTTCCTTGCTTTTCTCGTGCTTTCAGTGGTTTGGGTGATTATTCTGAGGTTTTTGCCCATTTGGGTAACGCCTTACATGATCTCCCGGAAGATAGATGCTTTCAGAGCCGACGAGGATACGGAGATTTATCACGACTGGGAGCCGTATGAAAACATTTCCAAAGAAGTAGCCCTGGCCGTAGTGGCTTCCGAAGACCAGAATTTCCCTAACCACTGGGGCTTCGATTTCGATCAGATATATAATGCCATGACCGAGGACCGCAAACGTGCCCGCGGTGCCAGCACCATTTCCCAGCAAGTAGCAAAGAACGTATTCCTCTGGCACGGCCGGAGTTTTGTACGGAAGGGCCTTGAGGCCTATTTCACTGTGCTGATTGAAGTGCTGTGGAGTAAGGAACGTATTCTGGAAGTATATTTGAATGTGGCTGAAATGGGGAAAATGACTTTCGGTGTCGAAGCAGCTTCGCTACGCTACTATAACAAGTCAGCCAAACGGCTCACACGTTACGAAGCAGCGCGCATCGCGGCGGTGTTACCCAATCCGATCCGTTTTTCAATCCAAAATCCGTCTGCGTATGTGAACAAGCGTACCAACCAGATTGTCCGCCAGATGCGGTACCTGGGCGGACAGAAGTATCTGGCAGATCTTTAAATCACTATGGTTGAGCGCTCATGGCCGCTCGGCCTCTCTTGAGGAACGTGGCGAACTTTGCGGACGGCTCGATGGCGTAGCCGATGGCCGTGGTGTTTCCTGCCGGCTTGGTGTTGGTGTGGGCCGTGTAGCGGGTGTTTGCCGTGTCGGACGTTCAATGTTGGGTCGGGTGACCTCCGGCCGTGGTGACGGAGCAGGGCGGGTCACTTCCGGGCGCGGCGACGGCGTTGGGCGTGTTACCTCGGGGCGTGGCGTTGGGGTAGGCCTGGAGACATCAGGGGTACCTGGACGCGTCGGCCGCTCGATGTCCGGCCTTGTTACGCCCGGATTCGGCCGCGATGTACCAGGGCGTGTAACTTCGGGGCGGCCTGTACCTGGTCTGCCTGTACCTGGGCGGCCGCTATTGCCACTTCCCGGCCTTTCAACAGAAGGACGTGTAGTACCGCCGTTTCCTGGCCTGGTAGTGCCTGGGCGACCTGTCGATGGTCGGGTAATCACCGGGCGACCGGTTTTATCGAAGTTGGGAATCCTTTCCCGTGTTGTAGGTGCTTTGGGATATCTTTTTACAAACAACGCTGAACCCTGCCGGGCCGACGACGGCCGTGAGTAGGTAGCACGGTAATCACCTCGTGTGTAACGCGTATGCACGATCACCGAACGCGAACGGAAGTTGCCCCCGTAATAATGCGTATGCCAGGCAGGGTTCCGGTAGCTGGGCCAGCGTCGGAAATGCCCGTTGTAATAATAATGCCAATGGTAATGATAGCCATAGTAATAGTGCCAGTAACGAGGTCGCCACGGACGCCAGTAGGAGGGATAATAATGCCATCGCCATGGTGATCGCCAGATTACATACCTGGGTACAAAAATGAATTGAATGACCGGCCATGTCGATACATAAGTGACATTTGGCTGTGCTACTGCCTGCTGAACCTCCCGGTTTCCGGTGTAGCCGGGGTTAGGCGTTTCACTGACTGTCCCTGATTGGGAATTGGGTTCAATAATGTAATCCTTACCATACAAATCCTCATCGCCGACAAGCTGTATCCATACTTCGCCGTTGTCTTTCTTCTCGACATAAAACGCCGCCACATCCTGGTCCTCCGTTTCACTGACGGCAACTTTCAGACTGATCGTATGAAGATTGCCTTCAACCTGATCTTCCACACGGATATAATCGATCTGATCGTCACCGTTCAGGTCAAGGTTGTTGATCTCCGAATCTTCCTCATTGAGCTTTCGCTCAAAACCTTCCAGCGTTTCCGATTCCTGAAAAAGTTTTAAAACCGCATAGAGATTGAGATTATCACCCGGAAGATCGAGCTTTTCTTCTTCGGCCTGGGCGAAGGCCTGGTTACCTGTCCAAAGCATCCATGCGCTTAGGACGATCAGAACGAGATTTTTCATAGTGATGTTGGTTTTTGTCCGCCTTGTTTTATGGGTTCCGGGAGTGCATCAGATTTACTTCAACACCTTTACGGAGCGTATTGTGTATTTCGGCCACCTGGTCGGTGTGGAGGATCAGTCCGTTTTGAATGCTTGCCGAGATCTGCATTTGTTCGGGATTTAAATTTGAGACCAAACTAACAAAACTTGAATAGAAGCTATCCCTTTGATGTAAAGAGAATACTCATTTTCGGGGGACTACCGGTGCGCTTTTGGCAAGCCCTTTATTCTTTTCGTTCAAAAAACGGTAATTCCGGTGGTGTGCCAAAGCGCGGTCCAGCCGTTCGAACAGTTCTCTGTCTTTCAATGCAAACCAGTTGATTTTCAATAAATAAAGACTAACATACGATTTTGGATTCCCCGCAATAAAACTGTCTGTGGCATCCCACAACTTCTCACGCTCCCGTGCCTGCTCGCCAACCCAGTACCGTGCACTATCGGGCAGATTGTGTTTTTTCGCGCGGGCTTCGGCTAAAATGTATGCATTCAGGCGCTGGTCGGAAGGGTTTTGAACGAGCCTTTGGTACGCCTGCCATTCTTCGTTGCTTTTGGAATGACTAACTGCCGATTTGGCCAAATCGGCGGTATCGAGTCGTATTTCCGTTCCAGGGTCGAAGAAGAAGGTCAATGCACCTTTTTTCTGTGAGACCTGGAACTGATACAAGTCCGGCAATAAGTCCGGATCCATGGTCAGGTGCGTCGTATCAAATCCAAGCCTGATCGAATGTACCACGGCGGCAAAGCCTTTTTCGCGCGTCAGCAAAAGCGCCTTCCTGTCATTCCACGCTTTTGGAGCGACGATTTTGATTTTGACGTTTTGCGTCGACACGAACGCGAGGCTGGCTAATGCGCAAATGATCAGGCGGTTTGTAAGACTTATCACTGGATAGGTACTTGGGAAAGATGCCCTACAATTTAGTATTTATATTTGCACTACATGCACTATGATCAATATGAAATAACACGTGGCGATAATGCGCTGACTTTCGAGTTCGTAAGCCAGGGTATAAAAGGTGATATCGAAAAGCTTGTAGTATATTCCAGAATTGAGTTGTCACGTATGTTTAATCTTGGGTTCGGTGATAAAATTGGTTTGACGGGCGACTTTGACGACCAAGCGGTGACGAACAATGGTGATAGTTTGAAAGTTATGGCAACGGTGGCGGCTACACTTTATCTCTTCACGGATAGTTTTCCTGATGCAAGCGTATTTGTAAAAGGAAGTACTGAGTCCCGAACGAGGCTTTACAGAATAGCAATTACCAACAATCTGGACCTGATAAGCACTGATTTTGAGATTTATGGCTTAAAGAATTACGTTTGGGAAGCGTTTACAATTGGAATTGATTATGAAGCGTTTCTTGTTATTAGGAAAAACCGGAAGAAAAATGAAAAAAGAAGCTGATAGAGGTTTCAGACCCAGAATTGTGAAGGTCGACAAATCCCTGGATAAATATTCAGAAATGAATCTGTTCAAGAAGAAAGTGGACGAGGCTAACAGGATTTTGAGGATCGCTGGCCTTCCAAAATTTGACAAAGAATAACGGCAGCCAGCCATCGTTGACCGGAGTATTCTTCCAATCACCAAAAGCCGGCTGCCGAAGCTGAAAGCCGAAGTGTATTTATTTAATCTCCACCTTTACCAACACCGGCTGGTGATCCGACGGGTATCGCTGTTCTTTGGAGTCTGTCAGCACGCCGTATTTCAATACATCCACATTCTTGCTCACGAAAATGTAATCGATGCGCGTCTTCATTTCAGCGTCGAATTTGAAGCTGTTGAATGTGCCTTCCGGACCGTAAGGAGCTTGTTTGGTCACATCATGGGTGTCATTGAGCACGCCTGCGATGGTTTTGATCTGCTCGGTGTCCGGTGACGAATTGAAATCGCCGGTGAGGATTGCGGTGTTGTTTCCTGCGATTTCCTTGATCTTTTTCACCATCAAATGGCCCGATTGCCGGCGCGCTTCAACGCCCTGGTGATCGAAATGAACATTGAAGAAGTAGAATTTCTTTTTGGTATTCACATCTTCAAATTGTGCCCATGAGCAAATACGGTTACAGCATTTGGCATCCCAGCCAAGGCCCGGTTTGTCGGGTGTTTCGCTCAGCCAGAAATCACCTGATTTGAGCAGTTTGAAGCGGTCTTTTTTGTAGAAAATGGCCGAGTGCTCGCCACCCTCCTTGCCGTCGTCGCGGCCTTTGCCATAGTAGGCAAATTCCGGCAATTCGGCCACGTCTTTCAACTGGCCTACCAATGCTTCCTGCACGCCGAAAATGTCGAATTCATGGAAACGGATAAGGCCTTTCACATTTTCCTTGCGGTTGGGCCAGGCATTGACACCGTCGTTGGGGGTGTTGTAGCGGAGGTTGTACGAACCTACATTCATAGTTGCGGTTTTCTGCGCATACGACGCGCTGGCGAGCGAGACGAATGCCAGTAGGTAAAGGGCAATTTTTTTCATTGGGTATAGAGATGATTGATTAACTATAAAACAAAAGACCCCGAAGGGTCTCCTGTTGTCAAGCCAAAAATAGGCGATTAATGTTAACTCATGATGAAAATTCGGTTTTGCACCACGGTTACCAGCCCGGCGTTTGTTTGTAGGCGCCGTTGCTGCGCGAAATTTCATCCGGATTCATCGGCCATGCCATGTGCTTGCCCGGGTCGAAGCTGCGAGCCGGCCAGATCACCTGGATTTTGTAAGGGGATGCAGGATCGGTTTTGTTGTCGTGGATGCGGCCGTGGAGCGGCATATTGATTTTGTCATAATCGCCCCAGCGTTTCAGGTCGGCGAGGCGGTCGGTCCACTCGCAGGCGAGCTCTACGCGGCGCTCGTGTTTGAGGTCTGCCAAAGTCGGGGTGGCAATCGGCGCGAGGCCTACGCGGGCGCGGATCTCGTTCAACGGTGCCGCTGCCTCCGCATTTTTACCTTGCTTGATCAACGCTTCTGCTTTAAAGAGCAAAATCTCCGCATAGCGCATCAGGGGTAGGTTAAGACGCGTCGATGGGCCATCGCCGTTCTGGTTAATCATTGTGTTGCTGCCCGCGTTTTCGTTGCTGCCGTAGCTGTAAGGCTCCATGTATTTGCGGATCTGGAAACCCGAAAGGCTGTTGGTCGAGAAGTAGGAGCGCTCTTTGCCGAAATAGGTGAATTTATCTCCGAATTTCAGGATCGTCACTTCGCGGCGCGGGTCTTTGGCCTCATATTCCTCGTAAAGCTCTTCGGTAGGCTGGAAATAACCCCAGCCATTAAAAATACCCCAACCTTTGTTCTCCAATGCTACACCCGGGAAGATAGAACCACCCTGAACACCCGAGTTCACCGACCAGATGTATTCGCTCGTCCAGTTGTTCTCGATGGTAAATACAGCCTGGTAGTTGGCTGCCGCGCTCCCTTTGCCGGTAATGAGCGCCCGGGCACCTTCGTTTTTGATCTTATCGGCCAGATCGGGGATCAGCGTCCATTTGGAAGCATCGTATTGTGCCCAGTAAGCGTAGGTTTTTACCATGTAACCCCAGGCGGCAGCTTTGTGCGCACGTCCCTGATCGCCCGCACCGTAGGTCTGGAACAATGGGAGCAGGTCGGCCGCTTTTTGTAAATCGCTGATGATCTGCGCATAGTTGTCGGTTACCGAAGGGAGCTGAGGAGGAATGCGCTTGCCGAATTCCGCATTTTCAGGTCCGTCGAAAGGCACGCCGAGGTTCTTGTGTCCCCAGGAATAAGCCAGCCAGAAATGCGCGAACCCGCGGATGAAATAAGCCTCGCCTAATGCACGGTTTTTCACGGCATCGGAAACCCCGGTGGCCGTCGGAATGCCCTGGATCACCTGATTGGCCTTGTTCAGCATCCAGTACACATCGTTCCAGCAGTTGGCAATGGAGCCTTCGCGACCGGTAATGTTGAAGTTTTTGATGTTATCGCTTTCCGCACGCACGCGGCCGGTCACGATGTCGTCAGAGGCATTCTGCATCCAGAACAGGTTTCGGCCCCAGGTATTTTCGTAGCCCATCGGCGCATACATCGCGGCCACGGCCTTGTTCAGGTCTTCGTCGCTTTTCCAGAAGAATGCGGTAGTCGGGGAACCGTTGGGTTTGGTATCCACCCAACTTTCGGTACATGCGGATGCACTCACGGCCATGACAATGGCAAGACCCGCATTTTTAATGATATGTTTCATGAGTCAAAGTCTTTGTTTGGTCGAATCTCTTGCGATTAAAATTTCAGCTTCACACCGGCCGAGTACACCCGCGCAACGGGATATTGACCGCCGTCGAGACCTGGTGCAGTATAGCGGCCATCGATGAGCTGACTGCCGATCTCGGGGTCCATCCCCGAATATTTGGTGAATGTGAGCAGGTTATCGCCGCTCAGGTACACGCGCAGGCTAGGCTTGCCGGGCTTGCTTTTGAATGTATAGCCGATGATCAGGTTTTTCAGGCGCAGGTAGTTACCATTTTCAAGGTACCAGTCGGAGTTGGTCGAGAAGTTCTTGTTCGGATCGTTCGCCCGGATCTTCGGAATATCGGAACCTGTGTTGGTTTCCGACCATGCGTCCAGAATTTTATCCCAACGGTTGTAGCCTTGCTCAGCACCGTTCAATGTCGATTGCTTGAATGCGTTGAACAATTTCACGCCACCCACACCCTGGAAGAAAATGCTGAAATCAAAGTTTTTCCAGTTGGCATTACCAGTAATCCCATAAGTGATTTTCGGGAATGCGTTGCCCATGTACACACGGTCGGAGTCGTCGATCTTGCCGTCGCCGTTTTCGTCTACGAATTTCAGGTCACCCGCTTTTGCATTAGGCTGGATGCGATCGCCTTTCGGGCCTACGTAAGCGGCTGCGGCTTCGTCGGATTGGAAAATGCCCGCGTTTTTAATCAGCCAGTAAGAGTAATAAGGCTGTCCGACGGTAGAACGGAACGGTACCAGAATGCTTCTCCATGCGTCGCCATGCGTCCATACCGAGTTCGGGTTTTCATCGATGTAGTCGACGCGGTTTTTGAGTGTAGCAAAGTTACCACCGACCTCGTAGCTGAATTCGCCGACCTGGTCGCGCCAGTTGGCGGCAAATTCAAAACCGGTATTTCTAATCTTACCCTGATTGATGAAAGGTGCGCCGTAACCGTTTGTGTTAGTCCATTCGGTATCCTGCTGCTTGATCAGGTCGTAGGTTAGTTTGTTAAAATAGTCTGCGGTAATGGTCAGTTTTTCTTTCAACAAACTTATATCCAAACCGAAATCCGTTTGTTGTGAAGTCTCCCACGACAATTCAGGATTGAATCTTGCATTGACATACAAGCCATTGCTGATAGGCGCTCCGTTACCAACCTGGTAAGTGTTGTTAGGTGTGAGGTTAGGATACCCGTAGTACCTGCCGATGGAGCCAATGTTGCCGATGCGGCCCCAGCTCGCGCGGAGTTTCAGCAAATCGAGGCCTTTCACATTGAAGAATGGCTCGGAGCTGAGTTTCCAGGCACCTGTGAAGCCCGGGTAACCTTTGGCACGGTAACCTTCCGCAAGGCGTCCGGCGATATCGTAGCGATAGCTGGCAGTCACGAAGTAGCGATCGGCCCAGCTGTATGACAAACGTCCTACATACGATGCATTACGGTCTTTCCATTCGTCGTCGTTGGGTCGGTTCTGGTCAAAAATCGATGCGTTGACGAAGAATTGTGCCCAATCGGCTTCATTTTCGAAGCCTCTTGCCGCAATGCTGAAACTGCGGTTGCCGTTTTCCTGCGCGGTCATGGAAGCCATCGCTCCTACATTGTGGCGACCGAACACACGTGAGTAATTGGCTGTATTCTCCCAAATCCAGTGATAACCGCGGTTGGTAGAATAGGAGAGGGTGTTCTGGTTGTTGGGTTTACCCGGTTCTGTTCTTTTAGGTTCAAAATTTTTCCAGAGCGAGCTGTTCTGACGATAGCTGAAACGGGTAAGGAAGCTCAGGCCCGGAATAATATCGGAATAGCCGAGTTCTGTAACCGACTGCATATCGTTGCTCTTATTGTAAGGTCTGTTGCGAAGCAATGTACCTGCGGGGCTGATCGCATCACCGTGGATACCGAGGTATTGTGAGTCGCGCGGGCCTACACCACCGAATGTACCGTCTTCATAATAAGGTACGGCAGAGCGCGGCATGTAAATGGCCGAAAGCACGGTTCCGCTATAACCGCTGGTTGTTTCAGTACCACGGTTATCATTGTTATTGTAAAAAAGCTCCTGGCGGAGTTTGATCTTATCGGTGAACTTGTACATTGCATTGAAACGGACCGACAAATTCTGTGCGTAGGTGTTGATCAGTGTACCTTCGTCACGTTCGTAGCGGCCTTGCAAAAGGGTCGAAAACTTGTCGGTACCGGCATTGAAACTGATATTATGGCGCTGGATAAGCCCGGTGCGGAAGATCTCGTCGATCCAGTCGGTGCGGGTTACTTGTGCGTACGGGTTTTTGGTGGCGTCCCAGCCATCGAGCGGCGAGAGGCCGGCATTGGTATAAGCGAGGTTGGAGACTTTGGCTTCATCGGCCGCAGTAAGTGATTGCGGCAGTTTCCAGGCTTGTTTCATCCCCATAAAACCAGTGTATTCGATGCTGGGTTTTCCCTGCGCAGCCTGGCGTGTGGTGATGAGGATAACCCCCGCCGAACCGGAAAATGCACCGTAAATCGCCGCCGAAGCCGCATCTTTCAAAACGGTAATGGATTCGATGTCGGCCGGGTTGTAAGGTGCATTAGGTACACCATCGACTACGTACAGCACGCTTTCGCCTCCGCGCGAACCCGTTCCGCGAATGGTGATATTGGGCGTCTGGTTGGGGTGGCCACCGTTGCTGATCGCCGTTACACCAGCCACTTTACCCTGGATCATGCTACCCACATTGAGCACCGGCCGGTTTTTGATCTGTTCCATATCGGGTACCGTAGCAACCGAAGCCGACAAATCGGCTTTTTTAACCGTTCCGTAGCCGATTACCACCACTTCCTGCAACGACTTCGTATCCGAAAGCAGTGTTACATCCAGCTCCGACTGGTTTCCCACATTAACCTCCTGTGCGAGGTAGCCCACAAAGCTGAAAATAAGCTGGGCATCGCCGTTGGGGACTTCTATTTCAAATGTCCCGTTCACCTCGGTGGATGTACCGCGCTGGGTACCTTTCACCACGACGCTTACACCCGGTAGCGGCTCTTTCGTATCGGAAGCGATGACTTTCCCGCGGACAATCCGATCGACCGGGGCATCGTCTCCGGATATTTCGAGCAAACTCGTGTCGTTCGAGCCCGTGGTTTTGGTGGGCTTGCGGTTCAGGATAATGTAATCCCTGGAAACCGAATAGCGGATGTTGAGCGGCGAGAGCAGCTGGTCGAGGACGACCGACAGCCGTTGATTCTCGGCCGAAACGCTCACTTTCTGGTTGCGCACGAGTGAGGGCACATAGGAGAACCGTACGCCCGTCGATTTTTCCAGGTTGGTGAGCACCTGGCGCAGGTCCTGGCGCTCGGCTTTCAGGGTTACATTGCGTTGCAACAGCTCCTGCGCAAGCCCGTTACTGGCGAGCGACAGACTGCTGAACAGCAGGGTCAGTATGAATGGTATGCATGCAATTTTCATCACAGTCACCAGGTACGTTAGTGGTCGACTACTTTTTTTCATAAATTCGAATGGTTTTGATGAATTCTGGACAAAGCCCTCCCGTGCTCCGATTTTGGCGGAACTGTCCTTTTGTTGAAATGAACCGGGAGAATCAGGCCGGTAATGCTGCAATCATTGCCGGCTTTTTAGTGAATCTGGGTCAAAGTTTTGCCATAAGGTAGAAGGGTTGTTTTGGTTGAAAGGAAATTGGTTATTCGCAGCCCTGCCCCGTGATAACGACCTGTCCGTCGGTTACCTGGTAGCTCGCTTCGATCGTAGAGCAGATTATTCCTAACTTGTCAAAGAATGGCTCGTCGCGCAGCGCCACGCGCAGGTAGCAGTTTTCGAGCCTTGTGGAGTCGTATAAAATCGGTATCCCGTATGTTTCCTGCAATAATTTGAATGCCTCCCCAACCGGTTGATTATCAAATGTAAAATCCGGTTTTACGACCGGGCGCGCGATGGCCACCGGGTTTTCGGTAATGCTGCGTGCGAGGAGCGGTTGTTCGGGCGTAAATACCACCTGCTGATTGGGCGTGAGGAACATTTCCATACCCGGCTTATCCCCGTTCAGGTCTTTCGCGTGCATCACCGCCACTTTTCCCGTACGAACAATTACCTCCACACGTTCCGAAGAAGATTTGATGGTGAAGCTCGTTCCTACTACCCGCGTGACGAGGTCATTGGCATACACAAAAAACGGGTTAGCCTTGTCTTTTTTGACTTCGAAAAAGGCTTCTCCCGAGAGAAACACC
This sequence comes from Dyadobacter sp., assembly GCF_017744695.1. Lineage (GTDB taxonomy): Bacteria > Bacteroidota > Bacteroidia > Cytophagales > Spirosomataceae > Dyadobacter. The sequence goes on along the minus strand of NZ_JAGIAS010000001.1, from coordinate 1,116,006 downwards.
TCTCTTTTATGGTTCTGGACAAAAACAGGTGCGTAACTGACGGCCGCATTGGGCATGAGCCGTATTTCACTACCATCCGGCAAGCTTACCTTCATCGGTGCTTTGCCTTTGTTGGTAATTTCTTTCAGCGGAACAGGGGAGGCCGAAACGTAACGTTTATACGTATAATGGCTCTTCGGGAATATCTTGTCACCGGAAACCAGCCAACCCAATCCCACGAGAACGAGCACCGCGGCGGCGGCATACCACCAGCGTAGCCGGACGACATTGGTTTTCCGGGAAGCCATCGTCTGTACGATCGAGTCGTTCAGGATCCGGTTCACTTCATGATCCAGCTCCTCATGCGTAAGGTCGCTCGGTTGTTTTTCCCAGGTAAGGATCAACTCGGCAGCCTGGTCCATCAGCGGCGCTTTTTCAGGATATTCCGAGCGGAGCTTGGCCCAGAAAAAATCGTTGCGCGGCTGGCCGTTTTTTACCCACCCCCTGAAATCGTCGTCAGTCAGAAAGTCTTCCAGGTTGTAGTGGTAAAATGGATGCATCGGCTTATTGGGAATGTGTTCTAAAAGTATAATCCGCCACGACCGTCAGGATCATGGAAGAATCATGAAAAATTTTAAAAATTTTTAGATCAATACCCCCGGACGAGGAAAAGCAGGAGGAGGCCGGCGAGCAAAAGCCATTTTTCACGGAACATTTTCAGGCTCTCGTACAGGAGGTTAGCCGTAGCCGGACGTGATATATTCAAGATTTCGGCAATGCGCTCGTTGGAAAGATCCTGGTAGAACTTCAAATGGATGATTTCCTGCTGCCGGGGTGTGAGCGACTGGATAATGTGCTGGATGCGTGAATGCTTCTCCGCTGCGAACTCGGTCAGGATAAGCTCGCTCTCGATGGAGTTGGCGGTTTCGTGAAAATCTTCCGGGGTGTGTTCCAACGCCATGAAAATTTCCGGACGGGCTTCGAGCCGGTTACTGTTCCTGAAAATGCGGTTGCGGAGGCTGGTAAGCAGGTAGGGCTTGATCTGGTCGGTCTTGCCGAGAGATTCCCTGCGTTCCCATAAGTAGAGGAAAAGATCGTGGACGAGGTCTTTCAGCACATCGCGGTCGCTTACGAAACGCCTTCCGTAATCGAACAACGGCCGGTAGTAATTGCGCAGGAGTTGTTCAAAGGCAAGCGGGTCGCCTTCCCTGAACTTCTGCCAAAGTACCGAATCCTGTTCCACGAAAAATGGGTTACGTTAAGAGCAAATGTACCATTTTTCTTTGTTGGCAAAAATCCGGTGCGCGCGGCGGCGATTATTTAATGTTGGGGTAATATTTTAAGTAACCGATCGACTAAAAAAATCAGGGCAGCAAACCGGTCGATCTGCTGCCCTGGGATGCATTACTTGTTTTTCTTCGGGACCAGAAACTTACCCACGAGTTCGCCGTCATCGCGGATCATTTTCAGGTCCAGTTGCTTACGCGTTGCGTGGAGTTTGATGAGCGTCCGTTTGCCTTCAAGCGGTCCGCCACCGATCACGATCGGCCAGTTATGGTCGGCGTCGGGCTCGTGCGTCATGTACCTGTGCGTGTGCCCGGAGATTTGCAGGTCGATTTTGGCCTTGTTCAAAACCGGTCCGAACAGCGCACGGCAATGCATGGTACCATGCCAGTCGCCCGAGTGGTAAGGCGAAATGTGGATCAATAGCACGCGGAAATCCGCCTTTTTGAATTCCGGCGATTCGATTTCCTTTTCCAGCCATTTCTTTTGCACCTCCCGGTAGCGGTCAAATGCCGACAAACCCCCGTACTCGACGCTGTCGTCGGTTTTGTCCTCGCCTGAATCCAGTACGATGAAATGTACCGGGCCTCGGGTGAACGAGAAATAGTACTTGTTGTCGGGATAGGCATAGTACTCGGGAATGTGCCGTGAGAAGCTGCCCCGGCATTCGTGGTTGCCCTGGGTGAGCAGGAACGGAAACTCGGTCGCAAAAATATCGACCGACGGTTTGATCAGGTGATCGACCATTTGTTGCTCCTCGGTAACCCAGTCGAAGCAATCGCCGTTGAAAACCACGAAATCGTAGTCTTTGGTATTGCCGGTGTAACCATGGCGGTACAGCAGTTGCGGGATGATCTGCGGGCGGTCGTGGATGTCGTTGAATACCACCATTTTGAACTCGTCCTCATTTTGCGCCCAGGTTTTGAATCCGTACAGCGGGCTGGCGATCGTTTCTCCAAATTCCACCTTCGAACCTTTGTAGCCCAGTACTTCAGTCGACACGATCTTGTACTTGTGCTCGGTTCCGGGCGTGAGGTTGGTTAATGTAATTTTATTAATGCGGTTGTTCGCCTCGATGAGCCCGTTGTTGTAGCCGAATTCGCGCTTGCTGGTGTAAGTACCCGCGCCGTACTCGACCCAACTGAAACAGTTCTTATGGGTGATCCACATGATTGTGACCTCGTTCGTACCCATATTCTGTAAATAGGGACCGGCCACGAAATGGTTCTTTTCTTCAAGCGAGGGTGTCGGGGAATCGTCGGCTGCGGCTTGCGAACCGGCAGCCGACGCTGCGGCCATCGGCAACAAGCTCAGCGCCCCGATGTGAGACATTTTTTCAAGAAACGACCTTCTGTCTGAAAGCATAAAGTTAAGGGTTAGGAACAGTCGATAATGGTTTACTCCCAGTTAGGGTTTTGCGTCAGGTTGGTGTTCAACAGGCGCTCCTGCTTGGGGATCGGGTAAAGGTAATCACGGTTTTCAATGAATTTCTTGGTGATATGACCGTTGATCACGATGTTACCGCCCTTGGCTCCGTTTTCCAATGACACGTCACTGCCCAGTTTCAGCAACTGCGCACCTTTGATGTCTGGCTTAGTACCCTCATAGATCACAACATCGATACTGCCGTTTTTATCGAGGTCATATTGGCCCGGGCCAGGGAAATACATCCCTTTGTATTGTTTGGTCAGAATCTGGCCTTCTTTCCAGCGGATAATGTCGTCCCAGCGGAAGAAATTCTCCATCACCAGCTCGACGCGGCGCTCGCGACGGATTTCGAGGATCACTCCCAGGTTTTTACCGGTGATTTGCGTGTATTGGGCGGCTTGGTAAGGGTCAGGGTTTGCATTGGCCTGTTCCAGATTGATGTTAGGCATGCCTACACGGTCGCGGGTGAGCTTGGTCGAAATATCGAGGTCGGCCTGGGTCAAGGTTCCTTTTTCGGCCTTCGCTTCTGCGTAGTTCAGCAAAACCTCGGCATAACGGAAGATCGGCATGTCGGTAATGTCTTTCGAAAAGGTATCCCACTTCGGTGCCGACACGAATTTGATCAGCTGGTAACCCGTGACAGTAGCCCCGAATTCCGGCACGAGCTGGGCATTTTCGCCGATGCGGGTATAGCCTGGGGTGCGGATCGTCTGTGCGAGGCGCGGGTCGCGGTTCTGAACTTCATCATAAAACTGCATGGTTTCGTACCCCTTCTTATCGGTGAAACGCGTGCCGTCGGCCATGAGGTAACTATTGACCAGTTTCTTTTCCAGGCCCGGACGACCGTATGAAGCGGTCATCGTGTAGTAGTTCAAGTTGTGGTAAACCTGCAACTCGTCGCTGAAATCGCGGGCGAGGATCACTTCGTCGGGGATTGCATTGTCGGACGAGAACAGCTTCATGTACGCAGTAGCCGGTGTGGCTTTGTAAATGGAATAACCGCTGTTTTTCATCAGGTCTTCCGAAGCGGAAATACAGGCGTCGAGGAATTTGTCGGCATTAGGCAGGTTAAATTCCGGGTGGTATTTGCGGAAAGTACCCTCATACAATCCGATGCGCGATTTCAATGCTAACGCGGTGTATTTGGTTATGGTAGTCACCTGGCGGCTGGCGTCGAGGTTGGCGATGGCGTAATCGATATCGGCCATGACCGAATCCATCACGAGCGTGCGCGGATCGCGGGCTTTGGTAAGCAACTCCTGATCTTCGAGCTCAATGGTCGTCGAGTACCAGGGCACGTCACCAAAACGTTTGACCATCCCGAAATAGAAATAGGCACGGAAGAAGCGGGCCAGACCATTGTATTTGGCGACGGCTTTCTTGTCGGGGCATTTGCCGGAATTTGCGAGAAAATAGTTGATATTCCGCAAATTCCCCCAGCTCCATCCGCCGCCGCTGGTAGGTACCACGCGGGTTCCCTGCAATTCGTCGCGCAAGCTGGTTTTGATGATGTTGTCTACGTCCTCATTGTACACATCCTCCGCGCTTGGTAATGCATTATAAAATGAGTTGGTGTAAAGCAAAAGGTCGTTTTCGGTATTGAAGAAAGTCTCCGGCGAGATCGCGTCCTGCGGGAGCTGATCCAGGTCACAAGCCACCAGGCCAAGTGAAATGGCGATAATGCTAAGTATTTTTTTCATCGGTATGGATGCCTTTTAGAATGTGAGGTTAAGACCGGCTGAAATGGTTTTCGACAATGGGTAGGTACGTCCATTGGTTCCGTCGCCGTCAAACTGCTCGGGGTCGATGTATTTCGAGCGGAGCGGGGTGTAGGTCAGCAGGTTTTCGCCACTGATGTAAATCCGGGCCCTGGGAATGCGGACCAGTTTGCTGATGCGTTCCGGTACCGTGTAGCCTATCACCACGTTTTTCAGGCGCAGGTAACCTACGTTCTGGATGTAGCGGTCGTTGGCAGAGTTCAGGTCGCCGCCGCCGTTCAGTGCGGTGTAGCCTCTCAGCACCGGGAAATAGGCATTCGGATTTTCCGGCGTCCAGATATCGTTTCCAAAGTCTTTCGGAATGAATGAATAATAAGGACGTGAATACGGGCCCCAGAATTTATCCGCGTTGGCACCGGGATACCAGTTCCTGCGAAGAATGCCCTGCGCCAATGCCGAAATATCGAAGCCATTCCAGGAAGCGCCGAGGTTGATACCGTATCGGAAGCGGACGCGGTTATTACCGATGATCTTCAAATCGCCGTGGTCGGCCAATGTATTCGCGCCGTTGTCGATTTTTCCGTCGCCATTCAGGTCGACGAATTTCAAATCGCCCGCGCGTAGCTTGCTCCAATCGCCCGGCGCGCTCAGGCGCTGCTTGTTCACGATGGTCTGATCAACTTTGTAGGCCTGCGCTTCTTCATCGCTCTTAAACATCCCGTCGATCGAATAGCCCCACATTTCGCCGATCGTCTGGCCTACGTACGGGCTCGAAAGTACTTTGTTCGGGTTGTCGTATTTGGTGATTTTGGATTTGGAATCTGAAACAATGAAGGACACGTTGTAACTAAGCGGCTTACCTGCCACTTTAAACATATCTGTCCAGGCGATCGAAAGTTCAAAACCTTTGGTTTGCAGGTCTCCCGCATTCTGGGTAGGGACCGTTGCCCCATATACCGAGGGAAGGACCTGCCCCGGAATCAGCATGTCGGTGGTTTTACGGATGTAGCCGTCGAATGAAAGATTCAGACGGTTTTTCAGCAATGTAGCGTCGAGACCGATGTTCGAAGTCGTGGCCGATTCCCAGGTCAACCCTGCCGAAATAGGCGAGGGGCTGCTCACATATTGCAGCTTCTGGCCGTTGGTGATCCAGGTCGACTGCGCCGTAGGCATCATCGGAACGTAAGGATAGAAGCTGGCCGAGCTCGGGTTGTTGTTGAAGTTCGGAGGCAGCTGGTTACCCAATGTACCATATGAAGCACGGATTTTAAGGTTGTTCACCACATTCCGTGCCGGTTCAAAGAAGTTCTCCTCACTCAAACGCCAGCCTGCCGACACCGAAGGGAAAAAACCATAACGCTTGCCTTCGCCGAAACGCGAGGTACCATCATAGCGGCCATTCACTTCAAGCAGATATTTGCCCTGGTAGTCGTAGTTTGCCCGGAAGAATGCGCCGAACAATTCATACTGGTAAGCGCCGCCACCCGAAAGTTGCTCGCCCGTTCCCAGATTCAGATCGTTAAGGCTTTCCGAAAGCAGGTTCTTCCGGGAGCCGGCCAAAACCTGGTGTTTTCGCGATTCGTAGTTGATACCTGCCGTCGCACTGAAAAAATGCTTGCCGAAAGTGTGGTTGTAGGAAGAGAATACGTTCACCACATTCTGCGGATCGAACCACAGGGTTTTCTTGAACTGGTCGGTATTGTAGTTCGGAACCGTTGTCAGAATACCCGGCTGGATCGAGTACGTTGCTACCGCCGAACGGTACCAGTCGTCGGCGATGTAGAACGAGTAGGAATGGTTCGCAGTGACGTTCCAGTTTTTGGCCAGGTCCATCTGAATTGTGTTGATAGTCGTCAGCTCGTGTACTTTCTGCTCCCCACCCGCTACGCCTTTCAAAAGGTTGGCAAACAAACCATCGCCAATGGAGTAGTTGTTTTTCAACGTGTTATAGGTAGGCGTGCCGTCCGGGTTACGCGGGGCGTAAATAGGCAACGCGTGCACGGTGATTGCCACGAAGTTGGCATTGGCACCGCCTTCCAGACCCGGGTATTTGTATTTGGAATCAAAATACTGGGTGTTGTTGCTCACTTTCAGCCAGGGGGTGAGCTGCGCGTTGATTTTGCTGCGCAATGTGTAGGAGGTAAACTTATCCGTGTTGATGCGCATGATACCGTCCTTTTCAAATACGGAGCCTGACAGGAAGTAGTCGATTTTGTCGGTGCCGCCCGAGAGGTTCAGGTTATGCTGGCGCGACGGCTGGCTCATGTTGAAAATCGTATTCCACCAGTCGTAGTTACCATAGTAATTATAAATGTCCTTTCCGTTTACATTTTTCACCACTACCCATGGACGTGCCGAATTTTCGGTCTTGTCGTAACGGCGGGCTTCGATTTCTTTATAATCTTCTTCCGAATAGCGGGTATAGCTGTTACCGGTTGCGCGAATGAAAGCTTCGTCATTGATTTTTACATAATCATAACCGTTGGTCATGAAATCGGTATTGATCGTCGGTTTCGACCAGCCGAAGTTGTTGCTGTATGAAACGGTGGTCTTGCCGTTTTTGGCAGTTTTGGTTGTAACCAAAATCACCCCGAAAGCACCGCGCGCGCCGTAAATGGCCGAGGCCGCAGCGTCTTTCAATACGGATACCGACTCCACGTCGCCGGGGTTAATGCGGTTGATATCACCCGGGATACCGTCGATAAGCACAAGCGGGGAGCCGCCGTTCACGGAAGTTTCCCCGCGGACGTTGAGCGAACCGCCTTTACCCGGCTGACCCGTGCTGAAAGTGATGTTCAGGTTGGGTACCATCCCTTGCAGGATCTGCGACATGTTGTTCAAAGGCCGGTTTTCGAGGTCTTTGGATTGTACCTGCGACACCGCGCCAGTCAGGTTTACGCGTTTCTGCGTACCGTAACCCACCACCACAAGCTCCGACAATGCCTTGTTGTCAGCCTGTAAAGTCAGGTTGATTTCGGTGCGGTTACCCACCACGATTTCCTGGGAAACATAGCCCACGAAGCTGAAAACCAATGCTGATTCCACATTCGGCACGGTGATTTCAAACTTTCCATTTCCGTCGGTGGTGGTACCTTGTGAGGTTCCCTTCACAACGATGCTTACGCCCGGTAGCGTACCCTGCCCGTCGGAGGAGCTGACCGTCCCGCGCACCTGGATTTCGGTAGGCAGTACATATTGATGCAGTTTTTCTTCCAATTCGGGGATCACCGATTCCTCCCGGCTCACGCGCGTCTTCGCAAGCACGATCTGGTTGTTGATCACCTTGTAATTGATCCCGCGAGGTGCCAGCAACTGGTCCAGGATCCTGGAAAGCTTCTGGTTTTTGACCTCGATGGTTACGTTTTCCTTCACTGAAACCCGGCTGCTGTATACAAAGCGGGTGTTGGCACGGGCCTGGATCTCATTCAGGGCCTGTTTTAGCGAAACATTGCGGAGTGTGAGCGTCATGTCCTTGCTCAGCACAGACTGGGCCGCAGTTTCCTTCGCATAGCTGCCGGCTGCGAGCGAGACGGCAAGAATCCATTGAAGCAGTCCAATGCGCATAATTTTTCGCCAGTCTACCGGCTTGTTACGTACTGTTTTTTGCATAATTTTGATTGTCTGATGGTTAGGCACTATTGGATAAAACATCCTTTTGAAACGGTGGTACGAAGAAAAAGGATGGCATTTCGGGCCGGGTAGTGGTGGTACACTTCCGGCCCTTTTTACGGTGGTACGGATGGGTTCATAGGTAAATGGGTGGTATTAAGGATTAGTCGCATGGTTCGCCGTTTATAGTGATGTTATTATCTGAAATGGTGTACGTTACTTCGAGCGAAGTGCACAGGATTTCAAGAATGTTGGAGAAAGTCTGCGACTCGAAATTGGCTGTCAGGCCGCACCGGGCCAGTCCCGGGTTCGCGAGTGCGATCGATACATTGAAGCGCTTTTCAAGCTGTTCGATTACCTTGTTCAATGGGGTTTCCTCGAATACAATGGTCAGTGGCTCGTAGATTTCCTTTTTCGCCTGTACGGGCAGGGTTTTTGAAATAAGCCGTTTGGAGTCCAGTTCGAACAATGCCTGCTGTTGTGGTTTGAGGATCACTTCCTGCTTGTCGAATGATTCGCCTTGCGCGGTTACCTGCACACTGCCCGTCACGACATCCACCTGGAATTTTTTCTGGTTTTTGACCGCCTTCACGTTGAAGCTCGTTCCGAGTACGCGAATGACCATATCGCCGCTTTTAATATTGAATGGGTGGGTTTTGTCTTTTTTTACGTCAAAAAAGCCTTCTCCCGAGAATATGACGAAGCGTTTGTCGTTGGCAAATCCTGTCCGGTATTCGATGACGGATTTGGGGTGCATCGTCACGACGCTGCCATCGGGGAGTTCGTGCCGGACGATTTGGTTACCCTTATTCTCGAATGTCGTCACGGGGAGCACGGTTGTATCTCTTACGCCTTTTACCGTAACCTCGGGGAGCTGGACGGTGCGCAGGTTGACGGCCAGGTAAACACCCAGTACAATCGCAATGGAGGCCGCGATGCCTGTCACGAGGCGCCATGGAACCGCGCGCCACAGAGAGGTTTGTGCAGGCTCGTCTTCTCCGATATTCAGTTCCCGCCGGATATTTCCGAAAGTCTCGTGCCGTATTTCGTCCTGTTCCGCGTCGGGCAAATGGTCGAGATAGCGCGGCTCGCCTTGCAGCGACGCATACCAGGCTTCTACGATTTCTTTTTCTGCATCGGAGCACGCACCGGACAGGTATTTTTCGAGTAATGCGGGCGGAATACCGTTTGGCTTCATGAGATCAGGGATGTTGTCATCCCGGAAGTCGCGCGCCAAAAGGGCAACCCTTAGTAGTTTTGGAAATTTTTTTAAAAAGAAGAAAAAAGGATCAGCGCACAGATCATATGCTCCTTCAAATGTTCTTTCAGAATGCGCAATGCCTTGGTAATGTGCTGCTCAACGGTTTTTTCAGAAATGTTAAGCTGTTCGCCGATCTGCTTGTTGGAAAAACCCTGGCGGCTGAGCGTGAAAACTTCGTGGCATTTGGGGGAAAGTAAATGCAGGCCTTCCTCGTAGCGGTTTTGCAGGTCGGAGGCAAGGGTAGGCTGGTCGGCGAACTCGGATACGTCGCTTCGGTGGATTTCCCATTGGCCGTAATGGTGCTGGCGGGTATATTCCTTCCGGTAAAAAGATATGATCAGGCGTTTGGCAATGGTAAACAGGAATGACCGGCCGCATTGCACCTGGTTTTGCCGGCGTTGCTGCCATAAGCTCACAAAAAGCTCCTGGACGATTTCCTGCGCGGTGAACCGGTCGTTGACCTTTGAGTAAGCGTAGTTGAACAAAGTTTTGAAGTAGCGGTCGTACAATTCCGCGAAGGCCAGCTCATCGTCCTGCTCACTGATCAGCGCAAGGATATTTTCATCGGAACAGGTTGCGTAAAAGTTGTTCATCATGAAGATAGCCTTTTAATAATCTGATTATTTTCGCTGAGAAGCGGTACAAAATTCGTACTTAAATTTGTGACTTAACTCTTTAAACAGATTAAGTATTCTCGTACTTTTTTTTACTTTCTTAACATAAACTTAACATTTTCCGGGTTGCCCCGTGAAATTATTTTGTAACTAGTAGTTGAGTTAGTGCCTTGAATGACAATACTTCTACGACGCCGCATTAGATGAATAACTATCCCCAGGCCTCCCGCATTCTTGTGGCCATCGACTGTATTATTTTTGGATTTGACGGAAAGGATATCAAGCTGCTCCTGATCAAAAGAAACTTTGAGCCTGAAAAAGGCAAATGGTCGCTGATGGGTGGTTTTTTGAATGCGGACGAAGACCTGGCCGACGGGGCGGTGCGCATTCTATACAATCTTACCGGTCTCAAGAACATTTACGTAGAGCAGCTTGAAACTTTCGGGAAAGCCGACCGCGACCCGGGTGAGCGTACGGTTTCCGTTGTATTTTTTGCCTTGATCAAGATTGACGACCATGATTCGGAGGCGGTAAAAAGCCACAATGCCTCCTGGATCACCCTGGATGCCCGTCCGAAACTGATATTCGACCACGAAAAAATGGTAACGAGGGCTATTGAGCACCTTAAATACAATGCGGCCCTGCACCCGATCGGCTTTGAACTGTTGCCCGAGCGTTTCACGATCCCGCAATTGCAGAAGCTTTACGAGGCCATCTATAATATTCCCATCGATCGCCGGAATTTCAGCCGCAAGCTGCTCTCTACCGGCCTGCTTATCGACACCGGCCAGAAGAACAATAATAGTGCTACGAAAAAAGCTACCCTTTACAAGCTGGACGCCGAGCGGTACAAGACGAAATTCCACTCATTCTGGAATTTTATGCCGGATTCGATGAAGAGCAATTAAGCGCGCGCTTGCGCGCTGGTGCAAATTCTCTTGATTTGTACATAATATTAGCAGGCCTCTGGCCGGTCGGTATGGCAACTTCTTTCTTGCGGTATTGACCGGCCGGAGGCCTGCGAATGGTAGGCACGAAGGTGGTTCTTCGCGCCTGACCTCTCAAATCGCGTAGCGATGTAATATTGGTAGGAAGTTGATGCAAGCATTTGACGGCGAGGTGGCGACAATATGTTGCTACCAATATTACATGCCTGGCGGCATTTATACTGAATCCGCTGGTGCAAATCTCTTGATTGATGCACATCATTTGCAGGCCTCTGGCCGGTTGGTACGGCAACTTCTTTCTTGCGGTATTGACCGGCCCGAGGCCTGCGAATAGTAGACACGAAGGCAGACCTTCGCGCCAGCTCGCTTCGCTCGCCTAAAATTTAAATTGTGTCAACATTACACTAAAAACAAATTTATTTATATTTGTTAGGTGATAAGTTAAAATAAATGCGTCAAATTGGTCTGAGAACATCCTAAACCGACATTTATGAAAGAGAATTACGTCATTGGTATCGATTTCGGTACCGACTCTGTGAGGGCATTGGTGGTGAATGCGGACACGGGTGAGCAGGTGGGAACCGCCGTGCAGGAGTATCCCCGGTGGAAGCAAGGCAAGTATTGCGATGCGGGCGTTTCGCAGTTCCGGCAGCATCCGCTCGATTATCTCGAAAGTCTGGAAAATGCTGTTCGCAGTGCGCTGGACCAGGCTCCGGCTGCCGTAAGGCAAAATGTGCGGGGAATCTCAGTGGACACGACTGGCTCCACACCGGTGGCGGTAGACAGGGCCGGCACGCCATTGGCGTTGCTACCCGAGTTTGCCGAGAACCCCAATGGCATGTTTATTCTCTGGAAAGATCACACAGCCAATGCGGAAGCCGAGGAGATCAACCGGCTGGCGCATAGTTATGATATTGATTTTACCAAATATGTAGGAGGGATTTATTCTTCCGAATGGTTTTGGGCTAAAATCCTGCGCACGTTGCGCGTAGACGAGGCTGTACGCGAAAGCGCATTCTCGTGGGTGGAGCATTGCGACTGGATTTCGGCCGAACTGACCGGCATTACCGACCCGCTCCTTTTGAAACGCTCCCGTTGCGCTGCCGGCCACAAGGCACTCTGGCACCAGGATTTCGACGGCCTTCCCTCCAATGCATTCTTCCGTGAGCTCGACCCGTTGCTGGATGGCCTCCGCGACCGGCTTTTCGCCGATACCGCTACTTCCGACCAGCCTATGGGTACCATCTCAAAAGCTTGGGCCACGAAACTGGACATTCCCGCGGATGTGGTTATAGGCGTGGGTGCATTCGACGCGCATATGGGCGCGGTAGGCGCGCTCATCGAGCCGTATTCATTGTGCAAGGTAATCGGTACTTCCACCTGCGATATGCTCGTGGCCCCGAATGATGAGGTGGGGCATTTGCTCATTAAAGGCATTTGCGGACAGGTGGATGGCTCCATTGTGCCTGGCATGCTGGGTATGGAGGCGGGGCAATCGGCTTTCGGGGATATTTATGCATGGTTTTCCAAACTGATCACCGAGCCGGTGAAGGCATTGCTGGGTGAAGAAGAAGCTGCACAGCTTTCGAAGAAACTGATCCCGCATTTAGCAGAGCAAGCAGCCAAACTTCCGGTAACGGAAAAGGACATTATCGCCATCGACTGGCTGAACGGTAGGCGCACACCCGATGCGAAACACACGCTCAAAGGCGGTCTGTTGGGCCTGAACCTGGCCAGCGACAATGCACGTATTTTCAAAGCGCTTGTGGAAGCTACTGCATATGGCTCCAAAGCCATTGTCGAACGCTTCCGAAGTGAAGGCGTGCCTATTCATCAGGTGATTGCGATTGGCGGAGTGGCGAAAAAATCGGCCTTCGTGATGCAAACCCTGGCTGATGTGCTCAATATGCCTATTAAAGTAGCGACTTCCGAACAGGCCTGCGCATTGGGCGCGGCGATGTTTGCGTCGGTGGCGGCCGGCGTGCATGACCATTTGCAGGAGGCGCAGGAGGCGATGAGTTCGGGCTTCGATGCCGTTTACCAGCCGCGGGAGGCACAGTCGGCGGTGTATCAGCAGCTGTATCAGAAGTACCTGCAAGCCGGAGCTTATATTGAAAATGAATTTTTACAAAAAGGATATTTACAACTCACCTGATGCTTGATTTAAAACAGTTTGAAATCTGGTTTATCACCGGAAGTCAGCATTTGTACGGCGAGGAAACACTCCGCCAGGTCGATGAGCATTCACAGATCATTGCCCGTTACCTCGACCAAGCCCCTCAAGTACCCGTGCGGGTGGTTTTCAAGCCAGTCGTCAAATCGCCGGAAGAAATCTACCACATTATTCAGGAAGCCAACAACGCGGCGAATTGCATTGGTATCGTAGCCTGGATGCATACTTTTTCTCCCGCCAAAATGTGGATCCGCGGGTTGCAGATCCTGCAAAAGCCATTACTGCATTTGCACACCCAATATAACCGGGATATCCCCTGGGCCGAGATTGATATGGATTTCATGAACCTGAACCAGTCGGCCCACGGCGACCGGGAATTCGGGTTTATGATGACGCGTATGCGGCTCAATCGCAAGGTGATCGTCGGGCATTGGCAGCAGGAGCACGTGGTGGAAGGTTTGGCACAATGGGCGAGGGTAGCGGCCGGTCGACACGATCTGAAAGGGGCAAAATTCGTTCGTTTCGGGGATAATATGCGCGGAGTGGCGGTGACGGATGGCGATAAAGTGGCTGCGGAAATGACTTTCGGGTTTTCCGTCAATACCTATGCCGTCGGTGACCTGGTAGCGGTGATCAACCAGGTGTCGGATGCCGAAATTACTGCATTGACCGGCGAATATGCCGATGTATACCAACTGGCACCAGGCCTGGAAAATGGCGGGCAGCGCCACCAGGCATTGCGAGACGCTGCGAAGATTGAGCTGGGTTTGAAATACTTCCTCAGAGACGGCAATTTCAAAGGTTATACCAATACTTTCGAAGACCTGCATGGCATGAAACAGCTGCCGGGCATCGGCTCGCAGCGTATGATGGCGGCAGGCTACGGTTACGCGGGTGAAGGCGACTGGAAGACGTCCGCGATGGTACGTGCATTGAAAGTAATGGCCAGCGGCCTGCCGGGCGGTAACTCGTTTATGGAGGATTATACTTATCATTTTAATCCATCCAATAACCTGGTACTCGGCTCACACATGCTGGAAATCTGCCCGAGCATTGCCCAAGGAAAGCCGTCGGTGGAAGTGCATGCATTGGGAATAGGAGGCAAGGAGGATCCTGTTCGGCTGGTGTTCAATGCGCCGGCGGGGCCTGCTTTGAATGTCTCACTCGTCGATATGGGTAACCGTTTCCGCCTGCTTGTGAACGAGGTGGAGGCTGTCGAAGCGACGGAACAACTACCGAAATTACCGGTCGCGCGCGTGCTTTGGAAACCGCAGCCGGATATGCAGACGGGTTGTGCGGCCTGGATTTATGCCGGTGGAGCGCATCACACCGCTTTCAGTCAAAATCTTACAACCGAGCATATCGAAACATTCGCCGAAATGGTGGGTGTGGAGCTGGTTGTGATTGATAAAAATACCACGCTGCGGCAGTTGAAAAACGAGTTGCGGTGGAGTGAAGCCTATTACAGATAATCCGAAATGTCGAAATATCAATATCTCAAAGAGCAGGTTTACGAGGCCAATATGGAAATCCCGCGGGAGGAACTGGCGATTGTGACCTTTGGTAATGTCAGCGGTATCGACCGCGCTGCGGGAGTGGTGGCGATCAAGCCCAGCGGCGTGCCATACCACCGTTTGAAAGTAGAAGACATTGTGATCGTGGACCTGGATAATGTGCTGGTGGAGGGGAATATGCGCCCGTCATCAGACACTAAAACGCACACTTTGCTTTATAAAAGCTTCCCGTCGATCGGGGGAGTGTGTCATACTCATTCTACCTATGCGGTAGCGTGGGCGCAGGCGATCCGACCCATCCCGAACCTCGGAACCACGCACGCCGACCACTTAACGTGTTCTATTCCGGTGACGGAAGTCATGTCCGATGAAATGATCCAGCGCGACTACGAGCTGGAAACCGGTAACCAGATCCTCGACCTTTTTGGCAAGGAAAAGCTAAGTTATGAAGAAGTGGAGATGGTGCTGGTCGCTTGCCACGGCCCATTTACCTGGGGAAAAGATCCGGCCAAGGCCATATACAATTCAATTGTGCTGGAAGAGATCGCGAAAATGGCTTACCTCACGTTGCAGATCAACCCGTCGGCAGCGGCGATCAAACAAAGCCTGTGCGACAAGCACTACTTCAGAAAACATGGCAAGGACGCCTATTACGGACAGGGGTGCTAACGAGGACCCGGCCTAGTTCTTCTTGGACGGGCGGCGGCTGGCGATGTTGCGCATTTGCTGCAATGCTTCCTGGCGGGTCATCGCTTTTTCGTTAGATTTGGCTTCTTCGATGGCGTCTTTGGAAAAACGGCCTTTCAGCAATTTGAAAATCGTGAAAATCATATTCTATAAGCTGGTAGGGGCAGGTAACCCATTATCTACCCAAACTTAACAAAGAACGCGCTATAAAAAAAGAGCTGCCGGTGTTCCCATTCACCGGCAGCCTCAGTCATAAAACGTTGAGTATAATGAGTGCTTGTTTGCTATTTAGGACAGTGCCTCTTTGCGTAATTTTTTTCCGGGATGAAATTCGTCCTGGATCCAGCGTACAAAATTGTGGGAGTTAGTTTTGTAAATCTCCATGGATAAGGGCTTGATGCCACTGAACTCAACCTCTTTAACGTACTGTGCGTGCAATTTCAAAATCTCGGCCAGGGTTTTGCTATCAGTTTTCATTAAACATTGTGTTAAAGTTTACACTGGTTGTCGGACAGTATGCAATAAGAACGTACCCAAGGCTTCGTAAAATCTTTTAATATTTGAAAAATCATATTGTTGATTCGAAACCTTATAGTGTAGCTTAGGAAATAGCATTCCTCCGACACATTGTTTCCAGCAATGGTCGTGCTGATTGTTACATTATAGGACAATTTGTGGAGGTGTGCTTGATTTTAGTAGTCAGTCTATTGATCTGACAATCAATAGGTAGAGTAGCGATTTGGTGTTTTGTTCTTCCAGAATGTGCACAGAAGGCCATTTAAGGTCACACGCGACAGCAACCGTGGATGCAGATGTTGGTTATCGTGTCCACTTAGTTTAGTGTACCAAAAAAATTATACTACAAAGATTTCAGATAGCCAGCTTTTTTTTAAGAAAAGGAATCTCCAGGGGTTTCGGCAGCAGGTCGATAATATGCTGGCTGGCTTTGGCTTTCTCGATGTCCCGGGTATCGATGGTTGACGAAAGCATGAAAATCCTGACTTTCTGCCGAAGCGCTTCCGGCAGCTGATCGAATTCGTCAATGAATTCGAAGCCGTTCATATCAGGCATCTGGAGATCGAGCAGAATAATCGTGTCCGGCAGGCTTTCGGCCTGACCAATGAGGTGTTTGAGAGCGTCGCGCGCCGAATTGAAGGTTTTGACTGAATTTGTAATCCCGCTTTTGATCAATAACTTTTCGTAGATGAACAGGTCGAATGCGCTGTCATCTATCAAAAAGAAGTTAAGCAGTGGCTCCATGTCGGGTTATTTGTTAATAGAAGGAATGTTGATTTCAAAAATACTACCCTGTCCGATTTTTGAAGTTACGCTGATTTCCCCTCCCAGTTTCGCGATCGCCTCGTGTACGATGTAAAGTCCTATCCCTGAGCCACTGTTGGTCGCACCTGCGCGATAGAACATTTTGAAAATTTTATCCTGATCCGATTCCTTGATACCGGTCCCGTTGTCCTCCACGATGATCTGCGCGTCGGAATCGGTGGATTTTACAGTAAGGTGAACAAACGGATTAGGCTTGTTCTTATCCTGGAACTTGATTGCGTTGTTGATGAGATTATTGAAAATGATCCGCAGCTTCATCACATCCGAATGGAATATGCCGTCTTGCTGAATATCCGTGGTCATTTTAAGGTTGCCGTATTCCGGCAGATATTGAATAGTGGCCTGCACCTCGGTAACCAGCTCTTCGAAGCTGATGTCGGTCACGACGGGTACGCCGCGTGCATTTTTGTAGTAATCGATAATGTTGATAATGAATGTATCCAGTTTCTTTACCGACTGCCGGATCAGTTCCAGGTATTCATTCTGCGATTTGACGTCCTCTTCCAGCAATGCCAAGTTCACAATGCCGAGTACCGACATCAGTGGTGCGCGCAGGTCGTGCGAGGCGCTGTACACAAACTTGTCGAGTTCCTCATTCGCCTTTTGCAATTCGATGTTCCGCTGTTTCAGGTCCTCGCGGGTTTTGTAAATATCGTATGCGTTGGAAATCGCATTCTCGACATACTTGTAATCCCAGGGTTTGTCGATAAACCTGAACACTTCCCCTTTGTTGATCGCGTCGATGGCCGCACCGATGTCGGTATGGCCGGTGATGAGGATACGTATCGGTTTAGGGAACTTCGTCCTGATCTTTTCAAAAAATTGTACACCCGTTAGTCCCGGCATGCGCTGGTCGGCCAGAATGATGCAGAAATCCTTTTCGTCCAGCATTTGCTCTGCTTCCACTACCGAGGAGGTAATCGTGATATCGTACTGCTTGCGGAACGAAGCCTTGAACGAATGCAGGTTGTGCTCCTCGTCGTCAATGTACAGAATGGTGATGGCTTTTTCGCTCATTGAAAATCAGGGATTGGGCGTACTTTTCTTTTAACAGGCAGTGTGATCAAAAATTCTGTTCCTTCTCCTACCTCGGTGTTTACTTGAATGTTACCGCTGTGAACTTCGATAATTTTAAAGACAATTGAAAGTCCCAAACCGGTCCCGTCGCCCACCTGTTTGGTGGTGAAGAACGGTTCAAAAATCTTGGCACGGACCTCCGGCGTCATACCCGGACCGTTGTCGCGCATCGAGATCGCCACCGTCTCAGGGTCTTTCAGCCATGATTTTACCCAGATGGTCGGCGTTTTTCCTTCCTGCTTTTCCTTTTGCAATGCGTAGATGGAGTTGGTCAGGATATTCATAAATACCTGATTGAGCTTGCCCGCGTAACACTCGATGCTCGGGATATTGCCCAGTTCCTTTACCAGCGTGATGGAATTACCCATCTGGTAGTTGAGAATAATGAGTGTGGACTCGATTCCCTCATTGATATTTACCAGGTTCAGATCGGTTTCATCCACACGCGAGAATATTTTCAAACCTTTTACGATCTCGACGGTCCGGTGGGCGCCGTCCTCCATGCCTTTCAGCAACGTGCCGAGCTCGGTTTTGAGGTAGTCCAGGTCGAGGTCCTCTTTGAGGCGTTCGATCTCCTTCACTTTCCCCTGAAGTCCTTCTATGGAATCGATCTCCCGTATGCCGTCATAAGAGTCGAGGATTTCCAGTACATCGTCGATGTCTCTTCGCAGCGGACGGATATTGGAGCTGACGAAGTTGATGGGGTTATTGATCTCGTGTGCGATGCCCGCGGTGAGCTGACCGAGCGATGCCATTTTTTCCGAGTCGATCAGCTGTGTCTGGGCGTCTTTCAGCTTGGTAAGCGTCAGGTTGAGCTCGGTATTGGCGAATTGCAACTCGGCGGTACGTTCGTTGACGCTCTTTTCGAGGAAGGCATTCTGTTCGAGGATGATTTTCTCATTTTCCATCGAAATCCGCAGCGCCTGTGCCTGGGATATTTCCTTCTCTTTTTTGAAAATGTTGATCTTATCCGCCAGTGCGAACGACAGCAATATCACCTCGATAGCCGTGCCGGCCTGCATCGTGTAGTTTGTGAAGCTGTTGTAAGGCAGGATGTTAAGGTTTCGCAGCGAATAAAGTACAATCCCGATCAGAAATATCGACCAGGCAACCAGGAAGAACTTCGCCGGGCGGTAGCCTTCCAGGGATAGCATCAGCGCTACCACCAGCGCGAAAAGTGCAGCCGAAGGCGCGAGCAGATCGATAATGCGGTAGCTGACCATATTCAGCCCCAGCAGGTTGAATAACACCGCTACCCCGTAGGTGACGATGATCGCGATGATGATCCGGTAATTGGTAGCTGACCGCTCGCGGATATGCAGGAAGTTCTGGAAGAACATCAATGCAAAGCTTCCGGCCAGCGCGGGGAACAGGATGATCGAATATTCGTTGAAGGCCGGAGTTTCGGGCCAGAGGAATTTGAATGTGTAACCCGTGATGGTCGTTTGCGTAAGTCCGATGAAAAGGATATACAGCACGTAATACAAATAGCTCTTTTCGCGGATTGAGAAATACACGAAGAAGTTGTAGAGCATCATCACGAAAAGCACGCCGATGTGAATACCGGATATGATTTCGTTGGTCAGTGCAAATTGGAAAAAGCCCATCTCGCTACGGACGATGAGCGGGACCACAATCTGCTCGCTGCCATGGATCCGCAGGTAATAGGTTTGGGCCGTTTGTCGTGGAATATCGAGTTTGAATACGATATTCTGGTGTTTGACATGCCGCTTGTCAAAGGCGTCGTTCCAGGAAATGGTTTCCTCCTTGGCTTTGCCGCGTTCGGTGGAATACAATGTTACCGATTCAATGCGAGGGTAGGCCAGTTCCAGAAACAGGTTATCCTCGGCACTGTTGTTTTTGATATGGAGGCGCACCCAGAAATTGGAGGCGCTGACGCCAAAATTGGGCGTGTCCTCGAAGCTGGGCGTAAATTTTCCGTGGGCTTTTACGTCGTCGATCGTCCATGTCGCGGAAGTGTCTTCCAGTATTTCCACCTGCCTCCCGATCGTCACATCGCTCCCCTTGAACACGACTTCCCCCGCATGAGCGTGTGCAAGCAAGCTCATGAACAACAGAAGGGTTCCAATAATCCTGCGGTAGAACTTTACATCCATTTATTGATATCGTAAACTATGGTTAGGTCCCCGCGACGACCGGTTTCAACGACGGTTTGCGTAGGGTTTGCTCTCAGACTGAATATTTTTTCACGTTCCTCGTCGGTCGCAAAGGGCAGGTTGATGAGGTCCCTGGCGATCAGCGACGTCGCGATCAATCCTTCTTTGGGATAGTAAAATGTCCCGTTGTTGCCCAGGTCCGTCAATACCTCGAACCCGATCCGCTGGCTGATAACCAGGGTGATGGGCGAGCATAGGCCCATCAGGTACTTAATTCCGACCTTCGATGCGATCGCCATGGCCGTTCTTCCCAGGTATACGCTGCCGATGCCATAACCGGCTACCTCCTTGGAGTTGAAAAGCCCGCAAAATTCCGCCACGTTATAGTCGCCGATCTTGTCGACATAACCGTAAATGCTTTTGTCGATCTTTGCGATCGCGTCTTCCATCGGCATTTTGAGGTTTTCCGAGCGAACTTGTACCCGGGTGCCTCCATAAATGTCCTTGCCATCTTCCGATTGCACGATGATCACATAAGTATTCGGGTCCTCCAACCAGGTATGGCTGGCCGATGTCACCTGCTTCACGCCGTAAGCTTCGAGTACCCTGCGGTGCCCTTCGACATATCTCAGGCTCGTTTCCACATCATCCGGTGCACGGTATGCTTTTATATGTGCTACCATGTACTGTTATGGGTTTACAATAAATAGTGTTTCGTTTAATGGCAATCGGTAACTTTTGATTCCGGGCTTTTCCGCTTTTGCAATCTTAAACAAGAAAACTTCCGCTACTTCCTCTCCAAACGGGACAAGTTCCATGAATCTCTTTCTTAATGTACGTAATCTCGCTGCCTCGGCTTCGTCAAGGCCTGCATTGTTGCCCTTGGTAATGCGGGGGAACAAATAAAACGGGGAAATTAATGGATGGATCGCAAATTGCAATTGTTCGGCCTGAAGCCAGAGGCGTTGCATGGCCATTCCGCCCAGGAAAAAGTCCTTGTAACTGTATTTGGGCATGGTGATCATGCCTAATGCGGAGGCTGTACTGACCGATCTGAGTGCCGCATCCACCAATGCGCCGCCTCCCTGCACACCTTTTAATGTCTGGGAAATTTCCCGGTCGCGGATGATCGAAAGCGCGGCTATCTGCGCATTGTTGAGCCCAAGCGTGCGCACATCGATCCCATCTCTGGACAATTCAGCTTCCGCAGGGGTCCATTTCATTTCGCGATGTACAAAATCGTAATGCCCTTCCGGGTTCAGCAGACGAACGCGGTCGCATTCGCCGATGATTTCCCCAATGGCCATGATATTCTGCTTGTCGGAAAAAAAATGGAATTCCGCCCCGGTGACGCTCTGGGCGGCATCCTTCAATTGTCGGACAACAGCTTCCGGGATTTCTATCGGAGTCGATGGGTTACGGTTCGTACAACGTTCGTAAATCGCGCCGACAGCCTCGGGAGCGTATACCGGCTCAGCGTCATGCGCGTCTTTGCGTTGAAAATCAATTGCTGCAATGAGTGGTGAGTCTTCACCCAGCGGAAAAGTTTCGGCTTTCACACCAAGGCCGGCCTCGTGGGCTTTCAGCAGTATATTCTCGTAAGAAGCTCCGAAGGAAATGTTGGAAGCGATCTGGTCGAAATCGCCGAAAGAAAACGAACGGAATCGGTCGTGGAAAAGGAATAGCCTTCCGTGGTGATAAAGCCATTTCCAGGGCTGGTCGTTTCCGGTAGAAGGCGCCTGGCAGGCCGCATTCACAATGTCGGCCAACACATTTTCGGGAATGCTTTCGGTCTGTTTCAGAGGTAACGAATCAGCTATACGAACGGCTTCCGTGAAGTCGAAAGGAGCATGCGGGTTATGCCTGAGAAATCCCTGAGGCTTCTCCGATTTATCGCCGACGAGTTCTTCCAGGTCAATGTAATACCTGCCCGATTCATGAAACTGGTTGAGCAGGATGCGCCGGCATACGTCGGTTACGACCCCACCTCCGAGCGTCACGGCACTGGCAAGCTGTGGCCAGGTACCGATGCTTTGCCCGATTTCGACGAGTGATACTTTGCCTCTTTTGGAGCCGTTGATTGCATTCACGATCCGGAGCACGAGCGGAAGCCTGTCTTCTTCGGAAATATGTTCGAATTTGTCCAATGGAAGCCCTTGCAAATAGCCGTGGAAGATCGGCCGCTCCGGCTCGGTGTCAAACCGCTCGACGTCGAGCATTCCGCGGTCGCTGGTTTCCATCACCACCGGAATGCCGAGCTGCGCCGCGCGGATCCGCGCACTTATTTTCAGCGCGATGTCGTCGCATTCGTCGACGAGGATATCGAGTTTGCCGCCATCGAGCAGAAAACCATCCAGGTTTTCCCTGGTAATACCGTCGGGGAAGCATTCGATGTCAAGGAAAGGGTCGATCTCGGCGATCTCGCGGGCGGTCACGATGCATTTGTTGACACCGATGTTGTGCAACCCTGTACGTATACGGTTGAGGTTACTAAGTTCAATTGTGTCGAAATCAGCCAGTTTCAGTTTGCCGCACGCACGTTCGGTGGCAATGCTCAGTGCGACGGAGTGGCCCACGGATAGCCCGATAATGCCTATTGACCGTTTGGAAAGGTGTAGCTGTTCGTCCGGTGTGATTTTATATTGGTTACGGCTGGTCCTGAGTTCGACGAATTCGGCTTCATCGACCAGGTGCAGGAGCCGTTCCGACCATGGATAGTAAACCCACACACCTTCGGTTTCGACATCTTTGCCTTCGGCCCATTCGCGGTACTTTTGCTCTGTTTCCGCGGCATTGAGCCGTTTTTTGGGATGCCTTATCCGAATGAGTTCTTGTTTCTGGGAAGCAAATAAATCCAGTATGGTTTTGTCGCGATAATCTTCAATGAAGGAGAGGAAACTTGTTTTATCTGCGTGGCGCTCTTTGGAGATGAAAACCGGTTTGTAGATATAGTTGATTTCTATGTTATGGTGCATTTTAGAATAATTGTGAAGCCTGTCCTTCAATGGGCCGTGGCCGGATTTAACAAATCACAAAATTGTGCCGATCTTCGTATTAAATTCACCGGACCGGCTATCGCATACCCTGAATCTCGTATATTCACGCATTTTTACTCGCTTCAATAATTACACAAATTGCTGAATTTATTTTTGTAAAACTAACCTCTGGTTCAATGGGGGGTAAAATATTTGGACGTTAGCCCGTAAAATTCCCTTATTAGCAGAAGCTTGCGCCTATGCATCGTGTAAAAATTTGTCGAAAGTGCTGTGGCTGTTGATGCGAATATAGAATTAATATTATAATATTATCAATTAGTTCGGGGTGGGAGAGCTTCGTGCCCCGTCAAGCACCAGGTATTCAGAATGGAAAAAGGAAAAATAAGCGTACTGTATGTAGATGATGAAATCAACAATCTCAACTCATTCAAGGCCGCTTTCAGAAGAGACTTCAACATTTTAATTGCGACTTCGGGAAGGGAAGGTCTCGAACTTTTGAAACACAACGTCGTGCACGTGATCATTACCGATCAGCGCATGCCGGAAATGACGGGTGTGGACTTTCTGATCGAAGTGTTAAAAGATTACTCCGACCCGGTGCGTATCCTGCTCACGGGCTATACCGACATTACCGCGGTGATCGACGCCGTGAATAAGGGGCACATCTACTACTACCTCAACAAGCCCTGGGACGAGCAGCAGCTCCGTATTATCATCAAGAATGCGTACGAGATTTTCCACCTTCGGGAAGAAAACAAGGAGCTGATCGAAAAGCTGATCGACGTCAATGGCCAGCTGGAATTCCTGCTCCGGCAAAACCTGCTGTCGTAGGCGCTAGCGCGGGTTATGTTTTTTCCTGACAAGGCTTTTGATTCCGGCCACCGATAGCCGGGACCCGCGGAACATGTATGTCAATACCGAAAATGCGGATGAGAACGCTACCGCCAGCAACAGTATCGCCGCAAAGAGAAGGTTGCCGATTGCTTTTAGAAAGATGATGATATCCATGCCTTCATATAGTGGGTGAATTCCAGTGCTTTGTAAAAACCGTACCAGAAGCATTGTAGACCTTTGTTAGCCGGCTGGTGCTGGTATCTTTTTTGTAAATGGCCTGTTTTTGAAATCAACAAACTAAACAGGTATCAATCATGAAAAAGAGCATAGCTGTTGGCATCATTTCCGGGATCGTCCTGTTCCTGTTCGTGATCTCGTGCGGGAAGCGCATGCAGGCGGGTAATGCGGAGAAAGAGGGTGTAGCCAAAAAGAACAAAACAGAGGGGTATTTCTACCACCAGGCAGAACAGGATACCAGCAAGGATTCGAGTACTATCAGAAAAAACATAAATAATTAAGTCAATCGCAGAAGGAGTGGACACATTTGAAGCGAAAACAGCGTATTTTCGTGTACGGATTGCCCGGATGGCGTAGGGACGGCCGGTATTCATAAACCGGCCGTTTTTGTGCTACCAGAACCCGTACCAGAATTTATTTACCCTAAAAATGTTGAAGCAACTTTACTGGACGTATGGTCTGGTTATACTGATCGGGATGATTGCAAGCTGCCGTTACCCGGCCTCGGATCCGGGACCGATAGACGGCGGGAATGATACGACGGTGCCTAACAAGCCCGATACCGTGATTGTCGACACGATCCCGGCCAAGAATCCCGGTTCTTCCCTTGCAAATACAGCCCGCTTTGGCGCAGATAAGATTTTTACCGACATCAACCTTAAGACAAGCGAAGGTGTTTTTGATACCGCGGCCGATTACCGTGGAAAAGCCACGGTATTGAACTACAAATTTGTCGCTCCTAATAACGATACTTTACAATACCGGCCTTTTGTGCTCATGGTCCACGAAGGCGCATTCATTTTCGGGGATTTGGACAACGAAATGGGGTTAGCCCGCGGGCTTGCACAACGCGGTTATGCCGCGGCGTCGATCAACTATCGCCTCGGGTTCACGGGGGCGAGCCAATCTTTCGCCTGCGGAAGCAATAGCCAGGAAGCGGTGCGTGCCGTGTACCGGGCGGTGCAGGACACCTATTCCGCGCTCCATTACTTCGTGGATCGTGCGGAGGAGTTCGGCATCGATACGCGGCAGATCATGCTGGCGGGCAGCAGCGCGGGTGCCATTACAGTCACTGCATTGGTATATATGAATGAGGCGGATTTCGAAGCGCTTGCGCCAGGTATTACCAAGGCATTAGGCCGTCTCGACCCCCTGGCGGAGGACAGTCCTTTCCGGGTGCGGGCATTGCTCACACAGATGGGTTACGGCATTTTCAGAAGCGAGTTTATCAACGCGTCGAATGCCATGCCGACGGTCTTTTTCCAGCGGATAGGGGATAATGTATTGCCGTATTATGGCGGAACTTTTCTTTCGTGCCCTACTTATCCGGGAATGGTAGGTGCGAAAGTTGCTTCGGACCAATTGAGGAAATTCAAAATACCGTTTGAGCTGAACTTCGAAAACCTGGAAGGGCATCATCTCAGCTACCCGGAAGAATATGTGGTGGGGCGGTATGCCGCTTTCATGAAGCGGCTTTGGTCACAGAACCCGCGGCAGATCACCAACAACGGCTATAAAACCGTGGAGGATACAAGGCTCCATTAACCTAGCTGCTGGCGTGCTCCTTCACGGGCAGCCTTTTGCCTTCGCGAAGCCAGCGGCTCAGGTAGGACGTCAGTTTTACTTCGATGTACTCGTACGAAAGGTGCGATGCGATGAGTGTGAGAGCCAGCGATAACAAGAACATGGCAGTTCCTTCGCCGTATACCGGGAACCCCAGCTTACGAAACAGAAAACCTAATCCCACAACGACGGGAACGTGCAGAAGGTAAATGGAGAACGACATATCTCCTAAACGGACCAGCCATGACGGGAACTTCGGAATGCGCTCCTGGTAATGAAAGACGAACGCCGCAAAAACCAGGGTAGAGCCCAGGCCCCATTCCAGCGGACCGAACCCGCCCAGGAAGCCTGAAAGAAATTGCCATACGGCCAGGCAGAGGGCGGTAGGCGCTACCATTTTGATAGAAAACAATGTGCGGAGCCGCTCATGCAGCGCATCGTGGTAATAGGCCAGGCCGAGAAAAACACCGCACACGAAGTTCCAGATGATCGGATTGGTGATCATATTGAGGTAAGGGGCTCCCAAATCCTGCATTTTATCCGCCTTTAAAGTGAAGGCTCCGTAGTAGGTCGGGATACCCACCAGCGTAACGGCGATCATCAGAAAGAACGCGTACCAACGGAGGCGCGAAAAAAACATCGAAACGGCTATTAACAGATAGAAATAGATCTCGTAGTTGAGGCTCCATCCTACATTGAGCGTGGCATAGCCGTAAAAAGGTGCGGGTGTATTGGATAAAGGAATGAAGAGCAGGCTTCGCAAAAGTTCGGACGGCCATTGGGGATTGGGCGCAATGCGGCTGTGGAGCAGACAATACCCCAGCGTAATAACGGCGTAAGCGGGCCAGATGCGGATGAGGCGCTTGGCGGTAAAGCGAAAAATGTTTCGCCCCGACGGCATAGTATTGCGGGTGATGTACACCATGATGAAACCGCTGATCACAAAAAAGAGGCTTACCCCTGCCGGGCCGGATCCTGCGACGAAATCAATTTCTTTCCGAAACGGTGCTTCGCCGGGGATGACGTCTTTTAAATGATAAATCGTGACGTACAATGCAGCAACGCCCCTCAAAACCTGAATGCTGTCTAATTTGGATTCACGAGTGACGCGGCCCGGGCCTTGTTCCTGTCCCATTCCGATGAGAATTGATGAGTTATTTGTTCGTTATTGAATACTTTGACACCGAAATTAGTCATACCGTGTCAGCGGGAAAGATAGTAAAAAGTGTTTTTCCTTCACAACATGTAAATATCGGTACTTCTGATACGGCACACTTTTTGGGTGAACAAAAAATGGGGAATAAAATAGCATTTTATGGCACAGGAGCTTACTGTCAGCAAGAAAATTACCATTGAAGCACCTGCGGCGAAGGTGTGGGAAGTATTGATCGCACCCAAGTATATCCGGCAGTGGGACGACCTGCCGAATGACTTCGAAGACTACTATCTCGAATACGGAAAAGTGATCGATTGGTCGGGAATGACGCGACTTACCGTGACGGTATACGAGCCCAACAAGCTGCTCGTTTTCTCGCTCTACGTGTCGAAATGGGAGCAACCGCCCTCGCATTACGACATTGGCTACCGTTACCGGCTGGCGGAGGAAGGGAATGGGACGCTCCTGGAACTGGAAATAGGTGATTTTTCGGTGTTGCCGGACGGGAAGGATTATTATGCGTCCTCGGAAGCGTTTGCGGGGACAGCCCTCGAAAAAATCAAAAATTTGTCGGAAAACCGGGTTTAACAGCGGGCACGATTATCTTTGTAATAACCGCTTTGAACCTATGGAACCCAATACCAAATTATACTACGACACCAACGAGGTTGCTGAAATGGTGGGCTGCGAGCCTTCCGCCCTGCGCTTCTGGGAAAAGAAATTCCCGCAGCTCAACCCCAAACGCGATTCGCGCAACCGCAGGCGTTATACCGAGCGCGACATCGAGATTATCCGCAAGATCATGCACCAGCGCGACAAGCAGGGGCGCACGATCAAGGGCACGCGCGAGCAGTTGCGCCGTAAGGAAGAAGCCCAGCTGCTGATCCAGCGCCTCTTGCGGGTAAGGAAATTTTTGACGGATATTCAGGAGGTACTTTAAATGCAACACCTGCTCTCAGCCATACTCGCGCTTGCCTGCGCTTCGCAAACTTTCGCCCAGCGGTTTCCCACTGCGCCGATCCGTAAGCACATTGAATACCTCGCTTCCGACGACCTCGAAGGGCGTGGGACGGCCAGCTTGGGGGAGGTACGTGCAGCCAACTATATTGCCTCGGCTTTCAGGGAAATCGGTTTGAGGCCCGCGGGGACAAAAGGGTATTTTCAGCCTTTTGAAGTTTCAATGGGCATCGATGGCGAGGCCCACGACCTGACCGGCCGGAATGTGGCGGGATTGCTGGACAACGGTGCTGCTAAAACCATCGTGATAGGGGCGCATTACGACCATTTGGGCAAAGGGTTTCAAGGCAGTTCACTCTCGCCCGACAGCAAGAATAAAATCCATAATGGGGCCGACGACAATGCTTCCGGAACAGCCGGCGTGCTGGAACTGGCCCGGTATTTCGCAGGGAACAATGTGAAAGAAAAGCATAACTATCTGTTTATCGCATTTTCAGGGGAGGAGTTGGGGCTTCTTGGCTCGAAGCATTATGTTGAAAAGCCGACACTTCCGCTGAATACTTTCTCGGCGATGATTAATATGGATATGATTGGCCGGCTCGATGCGCAGAAGGGCATTATTGTGTCGGGCTGGGGTACGAGCAAAGTTTGGGGCAAACTGATCCCGGACCTGGCCAAACGTCAGAACCTGAAATATACCGTGGATTCGTCGGGGGTAGGGGCGTCGGACCATACTTCCTTTTACTTGAAAAACATCCCGGTGGTACAGTTCTTTACCGGTGGCCACGGCGATTACCACAAAATATCGGACGATCCCGACAAAATCAATTACGAAGGCGAGGCCGGCATACTTACATTAATTTCGGAATTACTGGAAGGGCTGGACAAAGAAACTGCCGAACCGGAGTTCCTGACGGCCGGTAACCCGCATTCGGGAAACACCACCAGTAATTTCAAGGTGACACTCGGCGTCATGCCGGATTACAGCTATACCGGCAAAGGTTTGAAGATCGACGGTGTATCGAAGGCACGGCCGGCCGAAAAGGCGGGCATACTGGCCGGCGACATTATCACCAAGCTAGCCGGCGAGCCGATCGGCACGATTTACGACTACATGGAAATCCTCGGGAAACACGAAAAAGGGCAGACCGTGGAAGCGGAATTGTTGCGAGGGAGCGAGACGAAGGTTGTGAAGGTGACGTTTTGAATGAGTGAATGAGTGACGTTTTGAATGAGTGACGTTTTGAATGAGTGAATGAGTGAATTTTGAATGAGTGAATCTTGAATAGATCGTCATTGAGCCAGAACTTGGGAGTCAGGCATCAAATTTCTAAACCATTCACCCATTCACCCATTCACTCATTCACTCATTCAATCATTCAATATTGCCCCCCGCTTCCCCAGTTCAATCGCCTCCATCTGGCTGATCAGCCCTTCGTGCAGGTTGAAACGAAGCAGCGTGCGAAACTTGTGAAATCCTTCACGCCCCGCAGCTCCGGGGTTGATATACAGCATATTATTCAAAGACTTATCGCGGATCACCCGGAGGATATGGGAGTGGCCGCAGACGAAAATATCCGGGGTATTCGACTTCAACGTCGGCATTACCTGCGGGTTGTAACGCGGAGGCGCCCCGCCGATGTGTGTGATCCACACCCGGAAGCCTTCCACTTCAAAATGCAGGTTCTCGTACGTGAGCGCGCGCACCTGTGGGGTATCGATATTTCCAAAAACAATGCGGGTTGGCTTAAATGCCTGTAACTGGCTCACAATCTCCGTCGAGCCTATATCGCCTGCATGCCATATTTCGTCACAATTGGCAAAATGATCGAAAACGCGTTCATCCAGGTAGCCGTGTGTGTCCGATATTACTCCGATACTTTTCATTTCAACACTAAAACAATAACAACTAGAGGGCAAATATGGTCAATGAAATCCAGCTGGGGATAATTTAACAAAAAATTTATCGAATTAAAGTAACTTATATATACCAAAAAGAGTACTTTCACAGTTGTTATTCTTAATAAAAGTTAAATATTTCTCAATTCTTTATAAAATCAAGGAGTAACTATATTTTTAGTTGTAAACTTGACTTCCATTCCATATACTTGCAGAAAATGTAAAACCCCAGTTACAATCCCTACTCACATAACCACCAAAAACTAGCCTTGAAAAAAATCCTACTTCTGTTATGGTTATGCCTTCCCATGCTCGCTGCGCACGCGCAGACCGGAGGGCGATTTACGTTAAAAGGAACCGTCACCGACACTTCCGGGACGATATTACCTGAAGCAACGATCATGTTGCTGTTACCCAAAGACTCTTCGCTTGTCAACTTCGGAAGGACCGCCAAAGACGGCTCGTTCGAAATGAAGAACCTCAAACGCGCCACGTACATCTTCAAAGTATCCTATGTGGGATATGTACCTTATCAGGAAATAATAGATCCTAAGAATCAGGATGTTGTGGATATTGGCAAAGCGAAAATGAAAGTTTTGCAAAAAGAATTGTACGAGGTGGTGATCAAAACTGCCCGGGCCCCATTGAGCATCCGGGGCGATACGGTGGAGTTTGATGCCAAGGCATTTAAAGTGCCGCCAGGCTCTTCGGTGGAAGATCTCCTGCGCAAGCTTCCGGGCGTGCAGGTGGATGGCGACGGGAATATCCGAGCGCAAGGAGAAGAGATCAAACGTGTAACGGTAGACGGTAAGCGTTTTTTCGGCGACGATCCGAAGATGGCCACCAAGAACCTCCCCGCCGAGGCGATCAATAAAGTGCAGGTTTTTAATGGTAAAACGGAACAGGCTAAGGCTACCGGTGTGGACGATGGCAAGCGTGAAAAAACCATGAACCTGGAATTGAAGGACAGCCACAAAAAAGGCGGCTTCGGTAAGGCGGTTGCAGGTGTAGGAACCGATTCCCGGCTCGAAGGCAAGGTGAGCTACAACCGTTTCGATGAAAAGCAGCAGTTTGCCGTGCTCGGGTTTGGAAACAATACCAACCAGTCGGGTATCGCGCGGAACGATTACCAGGATTTCAAAGGGAGTCAGTCGTTCAACTGGGGCGACGACGGCGATTTCGGGTTCAGCAGCGGCCGCTACTACGGCGGCGACGATATTACGATCCAGCCAAACTGGGGCGGACAGGGTTCCGAGGGTTTTACCAAAAACTGGGCTGGCGGCGCCAACTATAACTTCGATACCAAGAAAACGAAGCTGAGTACCAGCTACTTTTATAACTCGACACGCGCGGTTACGGACGTGCAGACCAGCTCGGAAAACTTCCTGACAGACAACACTTCCTACCTGACGGCCGGTAAAAACAAAACGCTCGGATTTACCGGCAACCACCGCCCGGCATTCCGTTTCGAGCACAATATCGACTCGCTCAACACGCTTATCCTGATCAGCAACTCGCGGATTAACGGCGGGGACAATGAGTATTCGAGTGAAACGAAGTCTTACCGCAACGAAGGCATGCTGACCAACCGGTCGGACGTGAACAACCTGAGCGATTACAACTCGTTCGCGATGGCCAATTTGCTGCTGTACCGTCACAAATTCAAAAAGAAGGGACGGAATTTTGCGGCCAGCGTAGGTTATAATATCAATAACTCGGATGAAGACCGTCGCCAGAACTCGGTGAACCTGTTCTTGCAGGATTCTACCAAGAACAGCGTCATCAACCAGTTGCAGCAAACCGAAAGTACCCGCGGGAATTTCAAAGGCAGCTTGTCGTATGTGGAGCCTTTCGCCAAGAAGTTTTTCTGGGAAACCTTCTACAATTACAGCATGCGGAAGGACAAAGTCGACCGGAATGTTTTCGATGTAGAGGGGACGGATAATAAAGTAAACCCGTTTCTGACGCGCTATTACACCAACGACTTTACTTTTAATCGTCTGGGAACGAGCGTGCGCTATTCGCACAAGGGGCTTAACCTCGCATTGGGGATTGCAGGCGTGCAGTTCGACCTGAAGGGTAAATTCGCACTGGATGAGTCGCAGCAGAATATGACCCGCGTCGACCGGACATTCAAAAAACTGGTGCCGAACGTTTCATTGAATTACAGCCTCAAAAACAATAAGTACCTCTATGCGGAATATGGCCTGAACGTGCGCGAGCCGTCGATCACCGACCTGCAACCGATTGTGGATAACAGTAACCCGCTCTACATCGTGGAAGGTAACCCGGACCTGATCCCGCAGACGACGCACAACGTATATACTGGTTTTAACATGTTCAACCCGGCGAGCTTCACCAACTTGTATATCAATGCATTCTACAATTATAACGAGGATCAGATCGTGTATAACCGGACGATCAACGCCGACCTGGTAACAACCACCAAGCCGATGAACATCAGCGGAGGGAACAACTATGGTAGCTATATCGGGTTTGGGTTCCCGTTGAAGAAGACGAAAGCGACATTTGGTGTGAACACAGGTATTAATTTCAGTAATAACCTGACTTATATTAACAATGTCAAAAACGAGACAAAAACCGATGGGTATAACTTCGGTGCGCGACTGGATTTGACGCCGAGCGATGTATTTACGCTTTATACCAATGCAAACTGGAATATTAGCGATACAAAGTATTCGATCAACACCAGTCAGAACCAGAAGATCTTCAATGCGACCTATAATGCCGACATGAATATCAAGATGCCGAAGGAAATCTATTTCAACGGCCGCCTCAATTACCGGACTTATAAAAATGACCAGTTCGGTTTCAACCAGCAGGTGCCGATTTTGACCCTTTCAGTTTACAAATTGATCCTGAAAAACAAAAAAGGCGAAATCCGGTTCACTGCTAACGACGTATTCAAAAGAAACCTGGGTATCACTCAGAATGCGAACCAGAACTACTATTCTGAACGTCGTGTAGCCACATTGTCGCGGTATTTCATGCTGAGCTTTACCTATAACATGCGAGGCATGACGGCTTCCGTAAAACGCACAGGATTCTATTAATTAGTTATAAACCAAGTCATGAGAACAATCAGAATATGGATATTCATGATGGCGATTACCTCGGCGCCATTATTTGCACAGCAACTGGAAGGGGAGATTACCTACGAGAAAGTAATGCGGTGGACGGCTATTTATTCGCGGCTGACATTCCTGAGTAACGAAGAAAAAGGACGGATAGAACAGACGTGGGGAAAGGACGACGAAAGCAAATCGAAAATGACCTTGTATTTTAATGAAAAGCAGAGTTGTTATACTTACCCCAAGGTAGTCGAGAATGAACACGGCTGGTCGTGGTCGGAGCGGGATTACAAAATTTACCGGGACTTTGAAAAGGAGACGAAGACAGACGTCATCGGAATGCTGGGTAAAACTTACATTGTGGAAGATTCTTTGAGAAAGCCCACCTGGAAAGTGATGAACAAGATCAAGGAGATTGCGGGGCATATGTGCATGATGGCGGTGACGGAAGATACCCTGAAAGGCCAGAAGATCGCGGCCTGGTTTGCCAACGACCTTCCGGTATCGGGCGGGCCCGAGCTTTATTCAGGTTTGCCCGGTATGATTCTCGAACTGGATGTCAACGACGGGGATATGGTCGTAACGGCCATCGACATTAAAATGAAACCGGTTGCGGCAGAGGATATTAGTCTTCCGAAGAAGCTAAAAGGGCGGAAAATTAACGATAAGCAATACGGAGCGTTGGTTTCGGCCCACATTCAGGATAGTATCAAAGCACGCCGCGCACCATTCTGGGCGATGCCTTATTAGGTAAAATACTATATTACATTGCGAAAAAGGGAAAGTGTCGGTACGACATTGTTCCCTTTTTTTGTACTTTCGCGTTTTGAAAGCACCCCGGGCGGCGACTTTTAGTGTCTGTGGCTCGATTATTGATAGCGATCAGTGTAGTTACCAAATGTTTTACTTAACAGTGTTTATCTATTTTTAACAACCCTAGACGATTATGAAACAAACGCTTTTAGCCGTTGCTATGCTCTTTGTACTGGGCTCATGTGCCAGCAAGAAAAAATTGCTTTCCGCACAGAAGCAAGCCAATGAGATCCAAATCCAACTGGACAAAGCAAGAGCCGACCTGAATGATTGTGATAGCAGAACTGCTAGCTTGAATAATGATTTGAAGGCAAAAAATGACGAACTGACCAGCAAAAACGCGAAGATGAAAGAGCTGGAAGAACAGGTTGAATTCCTTAAAAAGAATAACAACAACCTTCTTGACCGTATGTCGGACCTTTCGGTAATCTCGAAAGAAGGTTCGGAAAGCATCAAGAAGTCACTCGCGATGATGGACCAGCAAGGTGCACAGATTCGCGACCTCAACAAGAGCATCCAGCACAAAGATTCTTTGAACATGGCGCTGGTATTAAACCTGAAACGTTCATTGGCTGATGTAAGTGACGAGGACGTTCAGATCGAAGTGAAAAAAGGTGTGGTTTACGTTTCACTGTCAGACAAAATGTTGTTCAAATCCGGAAGCTCGGTTATCAACTCCGCAGCTGACAACGTATTGAGCAAAGTGGCGAAAATCCTGAACGACTACAAAGAAATCGAAATCCTGATCGAAGGTCACACGGATAATGTGCCTATCTCAACTGATAAAGTGGCCGACAACTGGGATCTTTCAGTATTGCGCGCAACGGCTGTTGCACGTACGCTGCAAAAGAAATACGGTGTTGAGCCGGTTCGTATGATCGCTGGTGGCCGTGGAGAATATCTCCCCAAAGTGGCTAACGATTCAGCGCCAAACCGCAGCCTGAACCGTCGTACGGAGATCATCATTACACCGAAATTGGATCAGTTCTTCAACCTTTACACGCCTAATGCTGGTAAATAAGGTAAACTGATAAATTTTTGAGATGAGGGTCCGTCGGTAACATGACGGACCCTTTTTCTTTTTATTGCAGGAACAATTTTCATAATATACACCCATATGACAGGGACTGTACCTACCAGAGCAATCATTGAGACGGCGCACGCGCTCGTCAAACCTTACATCCATCACACTCCTGTTTTTACCTCAGAGTTCCTGAATGACCTGTCGGGGGCAGAATTGTATTTCAAATGCGAAAACCTGCAAAAGATCGGTGCGTTTAAAGCGAGGGGTGGGCTTAATGCCGTGCTTTCGCTATCGGCTGAACAGCTGGCAAATGGCGTTATTACGCATTCGTCGGGCAACCATGCGCAGGCCATCGCATTCTCCGCGCAAAAGGTAGGGGCAAGGTGCTACATCGTGATGCCCGAAAATTCGCCGAAGGTGAAAATAGCGGCAGTAGAAGGTTATGGGGCTACCATTACTTTTTGTAAAAACACACCGGAAGAGCGGCAAGGAACGGTCGATGAGATCGTCATGCGCACGGGTGCAACTTTTATACATCCCTTCAATAACTACGAAGTGATCGCGGGACAAGCCACCGCTGCCAAGGAGCTGATCGAGGATGCAGCTGTAACACTGGATGCCATTGTGGCGCCGGTGGGAGGGGGCGGCTTGCTGAGCGGTACCGCGCTGTCGGCCAAATATTTTTCCCCGCATACGAAGGTATACGCGGGCGAGCCGGAGGGGGCAGCGGACGCGGTGTTGTCTTTCAGAAGCGACAAGATCGAAAAGGCGCCATATGTAAATACCATCGCCGACGGCCTGCTCACGTACCTGGGCGACAAGACTTTCCCGATCATCAAAACGGAGGTGACGGACATTTTTACGGTTTCCGATGAGGAGATCGTTCAGACAATGCGCTATTTGTGGGAGCGGATGAAAATCGTGGTTGAGCCTTCCGGGGCGGTATCCACAGCCGCTGTTTTGAAGAACAAGGCCGTTTTTGAAGGGAAGAAGGTCGGGATCATCATCTCAGGTGGGAATGTCGATCTGGGGCGATTGCCGTTTTGAAGCAATTTGAAATGAATAAAATTATTGCCCCGATATGCGTATCCCGGGGTGGTGCCGTTATAGTAGGAAATTTAGGATGCGTGTTTATATTTGAAAATTGTTTACTCTTAAAATTGAAGTATGAAAAAGCTGATTTTTTGCTGTCTGGTAGTTCTGATGGGCGCTTGCAAGGATGACAAGAAAGACCCTGAGCCGGAAACGGATTATGCAACGAGCTTTGTAGGAGTTTATGAAACCACCACCGTGGAGGGAGGGATCACCAGCAATTATAAATGGGACATCACCACCGAAGCGAAAAACCAATTGAACATCAAATACACCAAAGCGACGAAGGTCACTGTGTCAGGTACGACCATCACGCTTACGCAGGACTATCCGCTGGTAGCGGTGAAAACCACCGCGCAGGACAATTTCGAGGTGAATGAGAAAGTAAATGTAGCCCAAAGTACTAATGAAGCCTTGAATGTAAGGCTCAGTGGCATAGCGAGCCGGATCGTGAACGGAAGCGGGGTTCAGCAGATCAACATCACCCTGAAATCGTCGGAAGCCAGCAGCGGTGCGCCGGACGAAGAAGTTTACCTGGAATTCAAGAAGAAATAAGCTTATTGCAAATGCAGCAAAAAGGCGGATGAGATCACTCACCCGCCTTTATTTTTTGAGAGGCATTTCGATTTGGTATTATAAGGATACTTCTTTGAAGTGCATTTGAAACCTGTCGAACAGGACAATCACCGGAAACGTAATGCCTACAATGAGGCAGGTGACGAAAAAGGCCATTAGCCAGACAATGAAGAGGGTTAATTTAGCTACAACGATCATACCGTAAACGATTTTTTTAAAAAAGATCGCTTTGTCCGGGCAATGGTTGTAACGCTGTACGGGTATTTTTCAAGCGGCAAATTACCGCCCGCAGATGCCGGTGAAGTCGCAGAATTTGCAGGTAGTCAGATCGTCAGTTTTGCGGAACGGGACGTCGGGATCGAGCATTACGTTGAGGATATCCGTCAATATCACTTCCGATTTTTCAATGAATTCCTGCGGTGCCAGTTGCTCGGTGATTTCCAGTGGATTGGCTATGAGATTTTTAGGGTCGCGGAATGAGTAAAAGCCCGATTTGACGGCGTGCTCGCCGAAATTATATGTCGTACCGCGCAGTTTCAGGCCATTTTCTTCCTTCATACGGCGGTACATCAGGTATTCGTAAATCCAGAGCTGGCGTACGTAACCCATTTTGCGGTCGGGATCGAAACGGATAACTTCCTCACGGCCTGCCGGATCGGCGAGTTTTTGTTTGCCCGTTAACTCCACGCTGCCGGTTTTGTAATCCATCACATACAATGTACCGTCTTCCGCCAATTCGATGCGGTCGATCTTCCCGCCCACGCGCACGGGTGTGTATGCACCTTGCAACACGAGCTGGATACGGGTGTGCAACGGCTGCTCGGCCGCGAGAATTTTCCTTCGCGGTTTTTGCGCCATATGATGGCGAAGGAAGGTTAATATCTGCTGCTCGCCGATCTGGTAGTAAATTCGGTTGAGGCCTAAATCGGTTACGTAGCCTTTGAAAAGCCGGTCGAACTCCTCGCGGAGCACGGTCGTGATCTGCTCTTCCGACGGGTCGTTGTCGAGCAGGAAGAACTCATGATCGAGACGTTCCAGCGATGCGTGCAGCCAGGTACCGATCTTGTCCATGCCGAGCTCTTCCTCCACTTCCTCTTTTTCCTTAACTCCGGCAATATGTTTGAGATAAAACTGCATGGAGCAGCGGATAAACTCGTTGAGGTGCGTCGGATAAATGCCCTTACCATCCAGATAGGCACGAATGGCGGCTATCAGCGCGTCGTCTTTATGCACTACTTCTTCCAGCTCCTGCTGCTGCCGTGCCTCGAAAACAACCGTTTTATTCTCAATGCGGATCAGTGGATTGTATTCGGCCAGTTCGTATTCGATTTGCCTGACGAACCGGCTTTTTTCGCCTCCGCCCGGAACGTCGTTTGTGCTGGTATATAGAATGTGTACTTCCGAAGCCCGTTGCAGCAACCGGTAGAAATGGTAGGACATCACCGCTTCCTGGTGCTGGTGCGTGGGTAATCCTACGGCCTGCGCCGCATCGAAGGGAATCAGCGAATTCTGCCGCTTCGCTTGCGGAATAATGCCTTCATTGACGGACAATATAATGATCCGCTTGAAGTCCAGCGCGCGGGTTTCGAGCATCCCCATGATTTGCAGGTTGCTGATTGGCTCGCCGCTGAAAGGGATGCGCGTTTGCCGGATGAGCTCAAACATGAACGATTTGAGCGTCCGCAATGTGATCAGCTCCGCCCGCTCTTCAATCGTCTGCTCGAATTGTTTAAGTAGTGTATAAAAAAGATAAAGATATTCGGTTTCCAGCGCGTTCTTGTAGTCCTTGTAAACTTCCCGTAACAGCTCGATCAGCTGGTAAAACGAGCGGATCACCTGTTGTGCATTGTTTTTTTGCCAATGCGTGAAGAGGATCTGGAACAATGGGTGCTGATCGCCCAGTGTGATCAGTTCCTCGGAGCTCAGAAATACCTGATTGCTTTCGGTGATCTCGCGGAGCGTCCGCTGGATGATGGTCTGCCCATCTTCGAGTGGTGTGAGCGCAACGTGCTCGTAATGCCGTATAAACGGGTGATTAAGGATTTTGTCAATGGATTTGTGCCCGAATTTCGGGATACGGACCATTTTTCCGCTCCTGGTCCGGAACTCCACCACATTCTGCTGCAATTCAAAAATGCCATCCACCAACGTGTAAAGCAGAGAATTCCGCATGGAAAGGCCCATGGTTACGTTCAGGTCGCGTACCTCCCGATCCAGCGAATACAGCATCGGAAGGAGCAGGTTTTCATCGGCGAGGACGATGGCGGTCGGGATGGGAGCGTCGTCCGGATCGAACCGCTTCATATGCTGGTAAAGCTCGCCCGCGACTTTCGTTTGCAAGGTCGCATTAGGCACATCGTAAATGGTAATGTGCTTTTCCGTTGAAAGCAGGTCGTCGCCGGTCCAGTTCCATTCTCCGAATTCCTTGCTACGCTGGTACTCGCGGAGGCTTTTGCCGGCTTCTACCACGGTATTCTCCGACATATAATAGCGGTCGGAATCCCAGAGCACCTCGGCCTTTTTAGCTTTGATCAAAGCCGTGACGATCGTTCGTTCCGACGTGGTTAATGCATTGAAACCCGCAAAATAAATCCGTTCGTCTTCCGGACGTGCTGTCGTGAGGCTGCCAATGTCCTCGGCCAGCTCGCGGTACGCCATGCCACGGTACGCCTTGCCTTTGGCGATCAATTTTTGCCTGAACGATTGGTATACCTTATTGATATTCTCAAAAAGGGAGAAATACTGTTTGGAGCCGCCTTCGCCTTGCAGCGCTTTGCCCTCCGGCAGGCTTTCCTGCCAGCGTGCGAGCGCGTGTGCCTCGGAGAGGTATTCAAAGAGAAAATCAGTTTTGACGAGGTATTGGTCAATTTTGTCGAGGTCGCTCAGCAATACCGAAGCCCAACCCATGAAGCGGTCGAACTGCACATCGGGGTCTATTTCCCGGAAAGTTTCGTACAAATCGAAGAGTAGGTGTACCGGGTCCTCGATTTCAAGGCTGCAAATGCTTTCCACAAAATCGTCGATCGCCATAATGCCGGGGCTCATTATCGCCTCGGTCGTTTCGCCTGCCAGTTCCTGCATGAGAAAAAATGCAGCCCGCCGCGTCGGTACCACTATTTGCACGTGGTCGAGCGAGGGATGGTTGGCCAGGATCCGTTTGGCGACGAGGTTCAGGAATGATGGCATCGGGAATGCGGATGTAAATGTCAGTGAATGCGGTCGCCGCGTGGTGAGAGCGATTGCATGATTTCGGCTTCGGCATGCAGAAGTTCTTTCCAGCGCGTCCTTACTTTCTCGGCAGGGATGTAAGTTTCGGCCAGTTCGAGAAATGTGCGGTAATGTCCCGCTTCGGAGATCATCAACTCACGATAGAACTTTTGCAGCGATTCGTCATCCAGGTTTTCCGAAAGCAGCTTGAAGCGCTCGCAGCTCCGGGCCTCGATCAATCCGCAAATAAGCAGCCGGTCGAGGAACATCTTGTTGGCATCTCCTTTGGTCACCAGTTGCATGAGCTGGTTCACGTATTCGTCTTTGCGTTGGCGGCCGAGCGGAATATTTCTTTTCTTTAATTCCTTCAAAACTCTTTGAAAATGACCCCATTCTTCGGCCACAATCGGCGTGAGGGTTTCAACCAATAAGGCTTT
This sequence comes from Dyadobacter sp., assembly GCF_017744695.1. Classification (GTDB taxonomy): domain Bacteria; phylum Bacteroidota; class Bacteroidia; order Cytophagales; family Spirosomataceae; genus Dyadobacter. The sequence goes on along the minus strand of NZ_JAGIAS010000001.1, from coordinate 1,076,374 downwards.
GTCAGGATAATGTACAATGAGCGAAATGCAGCTGGAAGCGGCCTTTTGCTCACAATAGGCGTGATCTATCAGAACATCGCCGATCTGCATGGAGGCAATGTCGGTCCAGCGGGGATCGGTCGGAAGTTCCAGTCCGAGTGTTGTGAGTGATGTAGCCATATTGGTCAAAAGTTTGTTCAGCTAGTCGAACATCGGCCAGTTGATCCCGAATGAAAATGACCTTGCCAGGCCCAGGTAATCGGGTGTCACATAATAACCCTTCGGGAAGAGGCCGAAGTTGCCGCCCTGGTTAAGATAAGACATTTTAAAGAATAACCTTACCCGTTTGATCCGCACATTGGCAAAACCGTCTACCACCGCATTTCCGGCAAGCCTCGTATTGTCTTGTAAATGAAATTGTTGTGTGATAGGCATATACGCGTCGGCCAGGTACGACGACCGGTAGCGTGCCGCGAGGCCGAGCTGGATGAAAAGCACTTTGGCATACACAAAATCGAAAGTGACTTCGCCGCTTGCGAAAACCGTAGGGATCCGCATTACGTCCTTGTTGTCGTTCAGGGTAAGGTAGCCCATTGTAGTGAAATTCCAGCGATTCAAATGAATGCCGGAATTGAAGCCCAGCCGCAGTAACCTGAAACCGGCATTGAGCTGCCGGGGCACAGCCGCTGTGTCGTAGTAAATGTAGTCGTTGATCTGGTGTATCTGCGCTTCGGGCACGAACTCGATTTTCTTCGTCTTCAACACGAGGGATGCGAAGATCGTCTGGACCTTGGTAGGGTCGAAGTTGTTCCGCCAGTCGAAATGGTTATTCAGGTAGCGTTGTACCAGCAGATCGGGCGCCGTTTGGATACTCTGGAACCCGGCTTTTCCCCAGCGGGTATTCAGCTCGCCTTTCAAGCGGTATTCCACATTTTTGGCGAGGTTCAGATCGGCTTCGGCCGTCAGGTATTGTACGGAATCTTTCAGGTAATAACCCAGCCACGCGCCGATAATATTGTCGAATTTAAGGCCCGTGCGGTAAGTCGCATAAGGGTCGCCCGTTTCGTTTTTCGATTGCGCCCCGCCGCGCATACCGTAAAATCGCTGCCGCACATAGGCCCGGTAGTTGAACCCTTCGTAAAAACCTTTGATCCCGACTTTGTTATCGAGGAGCTTGTAATAAATGTCCTGACGAGTTTGGGTAGAATCAAACCTGGTCGCCGGGTAGATCCCTTTTTCCAGTCCGCGCGCCAGTTGCAGGTCGGTATAATGGTCGATGGTACTCTGGAAATCGGCTTGTTGGAAAACCTGGAACCCATTGAGCAGCCGGTACTGCTGGTACACATGGAAAACATGGCGCCGCTCCCAGGAATTGGCATTGTCGCTGATTCTGGCAGCGCCATCGTAGGAATATTTGTCGACGACACCGGCCTCGTCGACATTCGGTATTACGCCGCCCTGTTCGGCTACCTTCATGTTCAAATGCCGGTAATGCGCCAGGATGAGGTACTTTTTGTTTTTGGAAAAGAAGCTGGTATGCGCCAGGAAAGTCCAGTTCCGGCCAAGCAATGCCGCGGAGGAGATGGAATTGGCAAAACCATATATTTTATTGGAGGTCAGACGCGTAGCCCGTATCCCGAAGTTGAACCGCGAATGCACGTTTTGGGTATAGGCAAATGTCCCCAACGAGGTCTTCTTCGGCCCCGACATGAAATCCAGTTCGGTATGCTGCGATTTGGTATCCACATAAGCGACATCTTCCTGTTTGATCGCGTACGCATCGTACACGCGCAGGCCCAGCTGCGTACCAATGTCCTCACGGGGCTGGAAAAACAGGTTGCGCGTAGCCGTAACATTATTACCCAGGTCGACCAGTTTGCCCCAGGCCTTGTCCATCGGCATCCAGCGGTGGAAGTTGGTTAAACCCGTATCCACGCGATACCGTACCGAATCGCGGTTGTTGAGAATATCATGCTCGTAAAAGTGCAGGGTTGAATGCGGGCCGTAGACGTTCTTGGTGCTATCGTCGAGAATGGCTTGTCCTCCGCCCCCGCGCGAACCACCACCTCCTCCGCCACCGCTCGGCATCCGGATATTGCCCGGAAGCTTCACCTGGCCGCTGGCTGTCGGGATGGTTAGGATGAAGCTGCATAAAACACACAGGAAGCTATATAAAACAATTCTCATAGAGGGAAACTCGTTCTGCCGTTTTTAAAACCGGTCGGTCTGTGATGTGACCCATTGTGCGAAAGCCTGTTCGTCGTTCCCGAAATCCACGGAAACCGGAACGTACGCGAAGCGTGCTGCGTAGCCTTTTGCGACAACCAACGGTTTTAATTTGACCATATCCTTTTCAGTCGTGACCACAAAAGTATCGTTTTTTAGGTTCTTAATAAGGTCTTCGACGTCACTTGGCGTGTAATTATGGTGATCCGGAAAAACCTTTTGGTCTGTAACGCTGAACCGGGTGGTCAAATATGCGGCGAATGGCTGCGGATTTGCGATTCCGGCCGCCATTTTAACATTCTTTAACTCAACGGGCAGGCTCTCGTACGAGATCGGGTGGTCGTAGCGTGTGCTGGCAAAGAAAATAGGGACATCGGTATGGGCGTAGCGGCGTATGTTTTCTTTAATAACTTCTTTTTCCGCAATCCCGAGTGTCGCCGGGCATTTGGTGACGACTACCGCATCGGCTCGCATTGCGCCGTGACGGCGTTCTCGCAACCGGCCGGCAGGGAAGGGGTGGTCTTTGTAAAAGGGCCGGTTGTAATCGTTGAGCAGTATATTGATGTCCCGTTGAATGGCGCGGTGCTGGAATGCGTCATCGAGCAGCAGCAACCTGATGTCCGGGTGCTTTTCATGTATTTTCAACGCGCCTTCCACCCGTTTTTCGCAAACGGCTATGACTGCTTCCCTGTCGAATTTGGTATAAAACTGAAATGGTTCGTCGCCGATCGTTGCCGCCGTGGACGTGGCGCCGGCTTCCAAAAAGCCCCGGGTATCGCGTCCGTAGCCACGGCTGAGTATCGCGAGCGGTATTTGTTTCGAGAGTAAACGCGTGAGGTATTCGATGACCGGTGTCTTGCCTGTTCCGCCGACAGTGAGATTGCCAACCACGATCACTTTTTGTAGTACTTTTTCGGAGTGCAGAATACCGCGATCGAACAGAAGGTTACGTACGTCTGTGACAGCACCATAGATCCACGAGAGGGGTAGCAACGCATTTTTTATCCAGGGCAGCTCTTTCATCCTGGTGCATAATTACGTAAATTTTGTCTAATATTGTGCCCCTTTTACAATCTGACACCGCAAAATCATGCCGTTAAAAATTGTGTATAAGCCACATACGCTTCATTTTCGCAAGGAAGCGGGCACCTCTCGCGGGGTACTTACACAAAAAACATCCTGGATCGTCATCGTTACCGACTCTGAAAAGCCCGGGGTTGCCGGTTATGGTGAATGCGGACCGTTACCCGGTTTGAGTGTTGACGATATTCCGGACTTCGAAGCGCAGCTTGCGGACGTTTGCGGCATTTTCAATGAGCTCGACCTGGATGTATTTCCGTTTAACCTGGGTATCATCCTGGAACAACTGATCCCCGAAAACCTGCCTTCTGTTCGTGCGGGTATCGAAATGGCGCTGCTGGATATCATGAACGGCGGGCAGCGGATGTTGTTCAAGAATGGTTTTTCAGGAAATGGAGATGGCATTCTGATGAACGGGCTGATCTGGATGGGCTCTTTCGAGCATATGCTCGCGCAGGTGGAGGAAAAGCTCTCGCAAGGCTTCACTACGCTCAAAATGAAAGTGGGTGCGATCGATTTCGAGCAGGAGTGCCGGATTCTGGAAGCCGTTCGGAAAAGATTTGATAAAGATGCTGTTACATTAAGGGTAGACGCCAATGGTGCATTTACCGCCGATAACGTAAACGAAAGGCTTGCCAGACTCGGTGCATTCGACCTGCATTCCATCGAACAGCCGGTAAAGGCAGGCCAGCACGAACTGATGGCCGATCTCTGTGCTTCGTCGCCGGTGCCGGTGGCTTTGGATGAAGAATTGATCGGCGTTCCCAATTACCGCGACAAGTTTGCATTGCTCAAAAAGCTGGCGCCGCCTTTTATTATTCTCAAACCTACATTGCTCGGCGGCTTTACGGCTACGAGCGAATGGATTGAAATTGCCAACCGGCTACATATCGGCTGGTGGATCACCTCGGCATTGGAATCCAACATCGGCCTCAATGCGATTGCTCAATACACGGCGTCATTCAACAACCCGCTGCCGCAGGGGTTGGGTACCGGCCAGCTTTATACCAATAACTTCGATTCCCCGCTGGCCGTCGAAAACGGCAATTTGTATTATCGGAAAGAGGTAGCCTGGGAATTACCAGGCCACGCCCTTGCGGAGCCAGCCTAAGGTTTCCGCTTCCGCAGTTCCCGGCTCCGGTATGAAATTGTATTCCCAGTTGGCCTGAGGCGGCAAGCTCATCAGGATCGATTCCGTGCGGCCATTGGTTTCCAGCCCGAACTTCGTACCACGGTCCCACACGAGGTTGAACTCCACGTAACGTCCGCGGCGCAGGTACTGCCATTGTTTTTGCTCTTCGGTAAATGGCTTGTCCGCATATTTCTGCATCAATGCCGTGTAAATGGGCGCGAAATTTTCACCTACTTCCTTAACAAATTCGAAAAGCTGCGTTTTGGAAAGCCCCTGACCATTCCCCGGTTCGTCGGGTTTGAGGTAATCGAAGAAAATGCCGCCTACGCCCCGCGTTTCGTTGCGGTGCTGGATGAAGAAATAGTCGTCGGCCCAGGTTTTGAATTTGGGATAAAAATCGGGATGATGCTTGTCGCAGGCTGCTTTCAAAGTATGGTGGAATGCCCGCGCATCTTCTTCTACCACATAATGCGGCGTGAGATCGATGCCGCCGCCGAACCAGCAGGTGCCGTTGTCGAGTTCGAAATAGCGCACGTTCATGTGTATGATGGGCACGTGCGGATTGCGCGGGTGCATGACGATGGATACGCCTGTGGCCGTGAACTGCGGGCTCGCGTCCTCGGCCAGGTTCATCTGCGCACGCAACCTGGGGTGAACCTCGCCTTTTACGCTCGAAAAATTGACACCCCCTTTTTCGATCACCGCGCCGTTCTGGATCAGACGCGTACGGCCGCCACCGCCGGAATGGTGTTGCCAAAGGTCCTCGTGAAATTGGGCGCCGCCGTCGGTTGTTGCGATGGCGGCGCAAATGCGGTCTTGTAAATCCTTGAAAAACGATTCTATATCTTCCACTTTCATAGTCGGTAGTCAATGCTGCGAGCGGCAAAAGTACGACAAATAGCGCTGCCCGGACATAAAAAAGCAGAGCGAGGCACCCTGCTTTTTGAATTCAATATACATCTATCTAGTCATCAATGCGGAGTAACATAGAAAGGCTAGAAGGAAGCCTGTCTTTTTATTACGTTGCCAGTTAAATTGACAGTTCGTTTTAGTTTTGACAACTCAGTTTGCTGTTTCCCCTATGTGGGTGCTATTTTTTGAACTGGTTTGGTCTATGCGTTTAAACCTCAAAAATCTGATCAGAACATAGCTATCACGGGAGCGCTCTTCAAAGGTTCTGTCAAATTCTTCATTAGTAGTTAATTCCAGTTGATATTTGTAGCCTTTACCTCTTAACCCCTTGCCGATGAGTTTATGCAAAGTGTATTCTGCAATGTCCGTGTTTTCGTAATGATTCAGCTTTGTGTTTGGCACATGTTTGCCATCAATCCATATTCCGAAGATGTGGGGCTTCTTCCAGTTCTCAAATATTTCCGGTGAAGGCGCTTTTTTAACTGGAGGGCCTTCTTTATACAGTAAAATGCCGGCATTGTTCGCAGCGAGCTGCTGTTCCTCGTTCATTCGGGAATATATTTCATATTCCTCTTTCATTGTCTGGTCATCCATTTCGGTAGAGGGCTGGCGCTGACCTCTTTTATTGATAAAATACCGGGTGTGTTTCTCCATGACGGTATAAAAGCGGTCCAAATCTTCTTTTGAAACACCCTCAGGCGTGAAGGTTTTGGCTTCGGTGGTATTATGAGAAGGCGCGGGTATTGCAGCCGTTTTCTGCGAATAGGTCTTGTCCGCCAGCGCCAATGCAAGTACTGGCAGCAGCAATGCAACCAATGCCTTTTTTAGAAACTGAATGCGCAGGTTAATCTTCGTAGTCATCATGGCTAATCGTTTTTTGGTGACAGGATAATTGAAGGAACTTGCAAGTGAGGCTGTGCGATGGGCGAGGAGGGTGTCCAGCAGAAGGAGTTGGTATTCCTTCACACCGGTGGGGCCAGCCAGCACGGAGGCGTCAGCCAGGTATTCGTGGTTCAGCCGGATGGCGCGGCGATAGAGCAGGAGGAACGGGTTGAACCAGCTCACTGCGATCAATAATTCCGTGAAAAGAATATCGAACGAATGCATTTGCTTCGAGTGAGCGAGCTCGTGTGCGAGAATTTCCTTTGGAATCTTTTGATTGTCAAATGCTTCCTGCGAGATGAAAATGAAATGGAAAAAGCTGTAAATAGGCGCATCGCCTGGCATCAGCACCAGTCGGGCTGTTTCAAAAGGGACAATTCGCCGCCCGGACCTGGCTCGGAGGATGGTCAGAACCTGAAAACCCATTCGCATTAGCAATGCGGCGGCGACGAGTCCATAGGCCAGCCAGGGCAGATAATCAGGGAAACGCTCGCCGGCTTCTACTTCTATTTGAGCGGGATTACCCGCAGAAACGAGGTCCGCGCATTTGGCGCAACCGAACCGGCAGTAAGCACTTCATTCACCGGCGCAGACGGCATTTCTATCGTCATCAGCGGCACGAGGAGTGAGAATACCATCGCTCCGAGCAGGTAAAACCGGTTGAAACGCAGCATTTTTTCCCTTTCCAGCATGAAATGGTATACCGCGAACAAAAATCCCGAGCAAATGACGTATTTGATGAGATAGCTAACCATTTTGCTTGCGTTTGATTTCTTCGTCGATAATGTTTCTTAACGCTTCCAGTTCACTGGTGGTCATGCTCGTGTCGCGGGCGAAAAACGAGCCGAACTGCGCTACCGAGTCGTTGAAGAAATTCTTGATCATTCCATTCACCTGTTTGGAGAAATACGCTGTCTTCTCAACCAGCGGATAATACTCGCGTGAGTTTCCATACAGTTTGTAGGCCACAAAACCCTTCTCCTGCATTCTTTTCAGCAGCGTCGCCACCGTTGTCGTCGCCGGTTTCGGGTCGGGAAAGCATTCGATGAGGTCTTTCATAAAAACCTTTTCTTTCTGCCATAGGTACTCCATCAGTTGTTCTTCGGTTTTGGTGAGTGACATGATAATCGCGCTTTGTTCTACAATCTGATATGTTATTCTACAAATGTAGAATTAAAATTGAAAAATAAAAACTTCCGATGCAACGATTCACTCTATTTTTGTAACTGATAGTTTTAAATATCAGCCATCCACCTATGATCCGTACCGTTTTACTGTTCCTTCTTTCCGTCAATTTGGTATTTGCCCAGGAGTTTACGTCCGTCGTCCGCGGGAGTGTGAAAGACGCCGATACCGGCCTGCCGCTGACGCAAGCGACCGTACAGCTCGACGATAAAAGCGGCATAACCGATGAAGCCGGGTTGTTCCGTTTTGAAGGCGTGAGCGTAGGTCGGCACGTTCTGACGGTGTCGTTTGTGGGCTACGAAACCCTCGTGATTCAGGAGATCCTGCTCGAATCGGGTAAGGAAAATGTGCAGGAAGTACGGCTAAGCGCTAACGGCCGGCAATTACAAGAGGCGACCGTATCGGGCAGCAGGCTGCCGGCATTCAACAGTGTGCAGGCCATTACTACGGAGCAAACCCTGCGCTATGCCGCCACCTATCTCGATCCCGCACGCGTAGCGACCTCCTTTGCAGGTGTAGCCGCAGCGAACGATCAGGCCAACGGTCTGGTGGTACGCGGCAACTCGCCGAGCAGCATGCAATGGCGGCTGGAAGGGGTGGAAATTGTGAATCCAAATCATTTGTCGAATGCAGGGACATTCAGCGACAGGCCGACTTCGACCGGTGGCGGGGTGAACATTTTGAGTACGCAACTCATGGGCACGTCCTATTTTATGAGCGGCCCTTTCCCTGCGCAATATGGCAATGCGATGGCGGCTATTTTGGACATGTCGTTACGAAAAGGGAATGATGAAAAAAAAGAATTTACAGCCCAGGCGGGATTGATCGGTTTGGATATTGCGGCGGAAGGCCCGTTGTCAAAAAGCAATAAAGGCTCCTATTTGATCAATTACAGGTATTCATTTACTGGCTTGCTTGGGGCAATGGGTGTCAATTTCGGTGGTGAGGATATCCGTTTCCAGGATCTGTCGTTCAACGTGGAGATTCCCACGAAAGGCAATGGGAGCTTTACGCTTTTCGGGCTGGGAGGCATCAGCAGCAATGATTTCGAAGCGGACAAGGATTCATTGCAATGGGAAGCCGATAAAGATGCGTACAATATTCGATATAAGAATAAGATGGGGGCATTGGGTACTACGCTTACCCAGCCCGTGGGGTCTCGAGGCACTTATCGGATGGCATTTGCGATTTCGGGACTCAATACTACCCGTGATGCCTCTCCCTTGTATCCGCGTTGGCGCTCGTATGGGGATATTGAAGGCAAAGATTACCTGTCAACCAGTAAGATATCATTCAATACTTCCTATGCCCACAAAATCAGCGGAAGAAGCAAAATTACGCTGGGTACATTTCTCTTGTTCCAAAAAGGAAAAATAGATCCGCAATGGCCCGATGGCGTGCTTCGGTCATGGGTGGTGCAGCCATATCTCAACTGGGCATGGAAGGTCGGTGAATCTGTCACCACTGAAATTGGGTTGCATGGAATGATCAGCAAGATCCGGTCGGACCTGGCCGATGTACACGTGAGCATAGAACCGCGTGTGGCCGTGCGTTGGCAGGCGTCGGTTACCTCGCGATGGAGCCTTTCCTATGGAATGCACAGCCAGTTGCAAAACGACGCATTGTACCTGACGGCTCATGGCATGACGAACCGGTTCCAAAATTTCCACCTTGCGCCATCCAAAGGGCATTATTTCACATTGGGTTACCAGCATGATCTCTCACCTGGAACGTCGATCAAACTGGAAGCTTACTGGCAGCAACAGTATAATGTTCCCGTGGCCGGCGATCAGGCGAGAAACTACTCGGCCGTCAACATCATAGAGAAAATTCCCGACCTGAAATTCCTTAATGATGAGAAGGCGCGCAATTATGGCATTGAAGCTACCTATCAGAAGTCGCTGACCAATGATTTTTATCTCCTTGCAACCGGTTCTTTATACAACGCTACCTATGTGGATATAGAGGGTGTTCGAAGACAAGCTCGCTTCAATGGTCGGCATACGCTGAGCCTCACCGGTGGAAAGGAAGTAAAGAGGGGCGATCAGAATATCTGGGGATTTAATGCCAAAATTCTATGGATTGGCGGTTTTCGGGAACGTCCTATTGATGAGGAATACTCCAAAATATTGAATTTCAGCATCGAAAGCAGCAATAGCTATTCAGTAAAACTCAGAGACTACTTTCGCCCCGATCTGCGAATTTACTGGAAGAAAAGTCATCGCAGATACAGCAGAACGTTGGCCCTGGACCTGCAAAATGTTTCGGGTACCCGGAACGAGGGCTATCATCGGTACGATGCGTTCCTGAAAAGGGTGGTAGTGCAAAAGCAACTGGGGCTGATCCCGGTACTGAGTTATCGGTGGGAGTTTTGAGTGGATGTGTGAATGATTGAATGAGTGAATATTTTTTGGGGGGTAGAGGTTTGGTTTTCAGGGTTTTGATTTGGGTTGGAAAGAAAATTTTAGCGGTGGGTGAACTTTCAGGGGGTTTAAACTGTAAACTTATCTGCAACGAAACTTTGGCTAAACCAAAGCTGCACTACCAAATGGGGGTGACCGGTTTTGACAGCGGGCTGAGGGCTTGTGTGTAAGCATGTCGGGAGTTGAGAGCACCTCCCGGAAATAATGTTCTCAAACAATAACTGGCGAATCTACTTACGCCATGGCTGCTTAATCCGGAGGATTAACCAAATGCCATCATCTCTCCACCTAACGTGCTGCCGGGTGGGTTCAGAGGTGTCGAACCGCAGCGCTGGTTGGTATATTGATGCGTAAAACCAACGAGACCCTAGTATCTAAGGCTATGACGCAGGTCCGCCGTGAACCTTGTCAGGCTCGAAAACCGAATCGCGGATAAGCATGTAGAAGGCGCAGGTTTTCCCTGTTCTGGACGAGGGTTCGACTCCCTCCGCTTCCACAGGATTTAAACGTCTGTAACTCATGGAGTTGCAGACGTTTTTTTGTTGCCCGAAAATGACTCGATGCCAATTAGGGATCAGCTCTTCCAGTGAAGGGGACAACAATAGCAATTGCCCCAGGTCATATTCCTTAAAAACAACAGATTTTTTATCTTGCCCATGTATTTCCAATGTGGTAATTAAAAATACAAAAAAGCCCTCGCTCTACAGAGTAGAAAGAGGGCTTTTGCTTTTGGGTCAGCCCCGGACAACCTCTCGTGCCGGGGAGGTTGTCCAAAGGCTTGTTCTGTTCAGGCTTTTCACTTAGCGATAACGAACTTGGTGCTATAACCCTGCCCGTTTTTATTGGTAATCAAAATTACATACGTTCCTGCCTGAATATGGCTTATATTAATTTCGCCTACCGAAGTTTTGCGAGATTGATAGACTGCTTTTCCATTCATGTCATAAATCTCAATATTTTGAATTTCATTCCAATTTGCATTGCCATCCATCTTTATTTTTATTGAGTTCGCAGCCGGATTGGGATACAGGGCAAGCAGCAAATCTTCGCCGAAATTCAGATTGGTAATTTTGCTGTAAGCAAATGTTCCGTCAAAATCAATCATTTTCAGACGGTAGAGGTTTTCTCCGTGCTCAGGTGCAGTATGTGTATATTCATAATCAGCGAGTTGTTTACTATCTCCTCTCGCGGTAACAGTCGCAATCAGATTCCATATTTTACCATTACTGCTATGTTCAATTTCAAATTTGTCGCTGTTTGCCTCTTCCACGGTGCGCCATTCTAAGCGAGCGGAGGCATTTTCTAATTTCCTGGCTGTAAAGCTGGCTAGTTTAACGGGGAAGGGCACACAGTCGGTGGGCGACACTACTATGCTAAGCGTAGCGGTGCTGGTGCATGAGCTACCCGTTGTGATAGCGTAGGTAATCGTTGCAGTGCCACTTGCACCGGCGACGGTGGTGAGTACCCCGGTACTGGGGTTGATGGTTGCCAGTGTCTCAGGAGAGACTGACCAAATTCCGCCAGAGGAACTATTGGTATAGGGATAAATGCCAATAGTTGGGGCGCTGCAAGGTTTTTCTGGCCCGACAATAGGCCCCACTACGGGAAGTGGAGAACCTAATACCCTTACTTCATCCGTGGCGGTGTAGCAACCTGTGCCAGCATCGTAGAAAGCCGCGTAGTACGTGCCTGCACTCACAGCCGTAGGGTCTGCCACAAGGTTAGAAGCGGAGGCTATGGGGCCCGTGTGCCAAGTAACTGTACCGGCATTGGTAGGAGTAAAATTACTATTCAGGTTAACCGTGGACTGATTACAGTCAATGTTTATACTGGAAGGAGTAATGCCGGGACCAGGAAGACCTATTGAAATTGCATCCAGAAAGTTACCAGCAGCATTTCCACCAACAGCAGAAACAGCGGTGAAACGCACCGAGAATTCATTACCAACATTATTGGGAAGTGTGAAGGTCACTGAGTAATACCCCCACTTCTGGTTGCCGTCGGTGAAATTACCTAGGTCAATATATTCGGTACCTGTCAGCGCAGGTTGGTTGACTGCCACTTGCGTTGGACTAGGTGTACCAATACCCACGTGTATGACATCGTTTCCACTACGTCCCCGGTGAGCAAAGTTCAGTGTAAAGGTGGTACCTCCGGACGAAATAAAATTCTGATAAGTTGTTGCATTTTGGTATGCATTCAATTCGATGAACTGTTTTCCATCATACGCTGGTACGCCGTTGAACCCGCTTCGCCACACTTCCTGCATGTTGTCCGTGGCAGTTGTTCGCCAGGGTGAAATTTTGGGATTGGTATTCTGGTTGTACAGCCCGTAGGAAGACGTAATCTGAGTATCCTCAAAGCTGGTATTGCTCAAATAGGTGCAGGAACAAGCGATTGTAGTGAATGTGGCTGTGGCGGTAGAGGAGCAGCCGTTGGTTGTACCTGTCACCGTATACGTTCCCGGCGTACTTACATTGATTGAGGCCGTGGTTTGGCCATTGTTCCATAAATAACTATCGGCGCCAGCAGCAGTTAACGTACCTGAACTCCCTACACAAGCCGTGTCCGAGGTAGCTGTCACGGTCGGGCCTGTGGGTATGGCCGCTATGGTAACTGGCTGGGCTTGCGATGTACAAATCGCTCCGGAGCCGTTGCGCGCAACCACACTATAGGTATCCGGATTCAGGCCGGAAAAAACCGGGCTGCTTTGAAAGTTGATCCCATCCAGACTATAACTGTAGTTGGCGCCGGTAGGAGAGGTGATTGTGAAAGAACCTGTGGGTGACGTACAAGTTGGATCTACTTGTGTAGTTACCGGTGTAGGTGGGGTAGCCGGGCCTGTTACGATTACCTGATCAGTAGCCGTGTAACAGCCGGTTCCCGAATCATAAAAAGCTGCAAAGTAGGTTCCGGCCTGCACGGCGGTAGGGTCAGAAATCTGATTTGCAGCCGAAGCCAAAGCATTTGTATGCCATGTTGGTGTTCCGCCGTTAGAGGCTGTAAAGATTGTGGTAAGGTCTACCGTTGTTTGAGGGCAAGAAATAGTTGTGCTGCTTGGTGTGATGTTTGGTCCCGGCAGGCCTATTGAAATTGCATCCAGAAAGTTGCCAGCAGCATTTCCACCAACGGCAGAAACAGCGGTGAAACGTACCGAGAATTCATTACCAACATTATTGGGAAGGGTGAAGGTCACTGAGTAATACCCCCACTTCTGGTTACCGTCGGTGAAATTACCTAAGTCAATATATTCGGTACCTGTCAGCGCTGGTTGGTTGACTGTTACTTGCGTTGGACTCGGCGTACCAATGCCCACGTGTATGACATCGTTTCCGTTACGTCCCCGGTGAGCAAAGTTCAGTGTAAAGGTGGTACCTCCGGACGAAATAAAATTCTGATAAGTTGTTGCATTTTGGTATGCATTCAATTCGATGAACTGGTTTCCATCATACGCTGGTACGCCACCGAACCCGCTTCGCCACACCTCCTGCATGTTGTCCGTGGCAGTTGTTCGCCAGGGTGAAATTTTGGGATCGGTATTCTGGTTATAGAGTCCGAAGGAAGACGTAATCTGAGTATCCTCAAAGCTGGTATTACTCAGGTAGGTGCATTGGCCCAAGGCTTTAAAATTGAAATAGTGAGCAGCTAAGCATACCCATATTAATAAGATTCGTGGAAGAGCACTGTGTGACCGTACTAAATGGTAGATTGAATTCATAACCCGTTGTTTTGGCTAGTAATAGATTCGTAATTTGCATTCATAGTTTCACAGAATCTCATCAGGGAAATGCTATGTCAACTCGTTATATGCTTGAAATTAGGAGAGAAAGCACTATTCATTTTACTGGGATTCAGTAAGTTAATCATAGTGCCGGGGCCTATTAACAAAATACAATCCCAAGGGGAAAATAGGCAAAGCTGTCTGTATCAATAATTGACGACAAGTCCAATTGGTTTTAAGGCGCTTGTCGAAATTGACATGGTAAGGTAAAGGTGTTCGTTTAGTAACATGAAGCATTTTTTTCTTAGCGTTCAAATGTCGGAAGAAGGCTAGGGCACTTCACACAATTCACAATGATTTGACAATAATGCCTGATTAAGGCTGTTTTCTCAGGGGAGGATCAGACAAAAGTATTAGGTGTAACTGGTAGATTTGCTTCGGAAAATTTAATAATCGATTAAAAAAAATCCCGTATTTCTTTTAATTAATTTGATCTATTATAGAATAATTACTACAATTGATTTTTCGCGATAGCGGAATACTTGGCCCGAAGGGCGATACGACTTCTGCCCAGGACCGGTTAAACTTTAACATCTTCATCGCTGGCCAAGTCTGAGCTGATCGCGAAAGGACAAAAACGGGTCTTGGCGCAGGCTGAATTATCTAAATTTACCGCTGGGAGAATTTAAACAATAACTGGTTAGATGAAACGGATTCTCATTGTGGACGACCATTCGTTGGTACGTTTCGGGCTCAAAGTAGCCATTGAAAAGTCTTTTTCCGAGTGCGAGGCCGACGAGGCATGGAATAGTGATTCGGCCATGGCGCTATTGAAAAAGAATCAGTATGACCTGGTTCTGCTCGACCTGGCTATGCCCGAAACGGATCCGGGCGATCTTCTTCACTGGATGAAAAACTTCCACCCCGAGACCCGCGTGCTGGTCGTCTCTATGAACGACGAAAGAGTTTTCGCCAAATGGTGCCTGCAATCGGGCGCACACGGCTACATCGAAAAGGACGCTTCGCCCGAAGAACTATTTACGGCTATCAACACGGTAGTGGCCGGCAGGAAGTATATGAGCGTCGATCTGACGGAGACGATCATCAACGAAACATTGACCGGTGGAACGTCCAACCCGTTCGATAGGCTTTCGCCGAGGGAGTACCAGGTGGCGATGTATCTGATCCGGGATTATTCGCTGGTGCAGATCAGCGAACAGCTTCAAGTGCAGTATTCGTCGGTGAGCACCATTCGCCGCAGGTTGTTGGAGAAATTGAATGTGAAGGAAAAAAAGGATCTCGTGCAGATGGCGCAACTTTATCATTTAACGTGATGCTTTTATTCTTGTAGAAATAATTTATAGGTTGTCGCTGTGATTGTGACGTGCATATACCCGGATGTTGTTGTCAAATTGATAGCTGTTACATCCAAAGAGCGCCATTGCGGGTACAAATCCACAATGCAGCAAACGGGACATTTGTAGAAGTTTTCAAATTACTTCACAAATACCCCCAGGAGATGAAAAGATATTTCTACACAGCGGCGGCATTCCTCTTTTTCAGCATGGCCGCAAGGGCTCAGGTACGGATAGGCGCGGCGGGCGCTGCCGACCCAAGTGCCTCTCTCGAAGTAACAGGCGGGCCCGCTAACAACAAAGGGCTTTTGTTGCCCAGGCTCTCTACCACCGAACGCAACGCCATTTCACTCCCGGCGACCGGTCTGACGATCTACAATACTACCGACAACCAGTTACAGGTGAACACGGGTACGCCGGCCGCGCCCGTCTGGACGCTGTCCACGAGCAACGACGCCTGGAAAACCACCGGTAATGCAGGAACTGATCCGGCCGCCAGCTTCCTTGGAACCACCGACGGCCAGCCGCTGGTGCTGAGAACCGCCAATGCGGAGCGACTGCGTGTTACCGAAAGCGGAACCGTTGGGATCGGAACGGCGACGCCCGCCGGGAAATTCAGCATCGTGGGCACATTTACCCCATACGCTGGTATGACCATTGAGAACACCGGCGTAGAAAATGCGACTACGATGACCGTGACGCCGGGTTTCGATATGTTGACGCCCGTCGCCAATATCACGACGTTCGACCTGCCGGGTACCGGCGCATTCACGTTCGGCGACAATGTGATTCCCGCTATCGGTATGCAACTGGGTTTGGCGGACAGAAGATGGGCGACTGTCCATGCCGACAACGCCAATATCGCCGGAATAGGCCGGATAGGCGGCAGCGTGCCGGAAAACACGATCACCAGCATTACCGGCCGGGATGCCACGGGGCAAATTGGTAACGTGGCCCTGGGGGCGGGACTCACTTTCGCCGACGGAACGCTTTCGGCAACTGCCACCGGCACGGGCGTAAATATCTACAACAGCGATGGCACGCTCACGGGTCCCAGAACGGTTACGCAAGGTGCTAATGCGCTCACTTTCAATGGGAGTGGAGGTATTAATTTCAATTCGGGCAATGTCGGGATCGGCACCTCTTTACCTTCCGGGCGGCTAACCGTCGCGGGCGAGTTCGGTGCGTACGCAGGCATAACGATTGAAAACACTGGTGTTACGAACGCCACGGCCATGACAGTTACACCGGGTTTCGATATGGCCGCGCCTGCGCTCAACATCGCCACTTTCGATTTGCCCGGTACCGGTGCATTTACTTTCGGCGACAATGTAATTCCGGCGATCGGGATGCAATTGGGGCTGGTCGACCGACGCTGGGCGGCGGTTTATGCCGCCAATGCCGATATTGCGGGGATCGCCCGCATCGAGGGCAGCGCGCCTGTGAATACCATCACCAGCATTACGGGGCGGGATGCCACCGGGCAGATTGGCAACATTGCGCTGGGCGCCGGGCTGAGCTTCCTGGACGGAACGCTGTCGGCTACCGCCACGCCTTCCGACCGCCGGCTGAAAAAGGATATCGTCAATATGAAACAGGGCGTCGAACAGCTGATGAAACTGCGACCGGTGACCTACCGCATGAAGGATGACGCCGCCGGGGCAACACGGTTCGGCTTTATCGCCCAGGAATTGGAAGAGGTCATGCCGGAAGTGGTCAACAAGCCTAAAACCGAAAAGCAGTTCTATTCCGTGAACTATGCCGAACTGGTACCGGTACTGACGAAAGCCATCCAGGAGCAACAATCCGAAATCGACAAGCTGAAAGCGGAGAATGCAGCCCTGAGGTCGGAAGTGGCACGAAACGGCGAACTGAACACCCGGATCGGCAAGATCGAGCAGTTGCTGCAAGCGACGGGCCATTCGGGCAAGACAGTGTCGAGCAAGTAAAGGCATACAATAGTGGTTCAACTTCAAATCAGCATTTGTATGAAAAGGTTTCTGATATTCATGGCGATTCCGGCGCTTGCCTGCGTGCGCACTTACGCACAAACAATCTATGGCGGTGCTGGTGCGCCAACGGAGGTTAACGGCGGGTATTTAAGCGACTACCAGCCTGGCACAACAGTATTGGCCGATGGATCGGTGGCGGTGATGAATGGTGCTGTGTACGAGCATGGCAATACCATTTTCCTGAACGACGGCAGCTGGAACAGCAGCGCGGGTGGTGTGGATTTGTTCACCGGAAGCGGCAACAGCACGATTGCCGGGAGCACAGCACCCAATTTTTTTCATCTGAGGTTAAATACCGGTCCTGCCTCGGTGATGGACATTACCAACGCCCAGGGCGCCGGTGTGGCAGGGGAGGTGCAGTTCAACAACGGCATCACCACCACTGTGCGAACTTCGCATGCCGCTGGTTCCCTGCGGTTTGCCGACAACGCCGTGTATACCGGCGGCAATACGGACACGCAGCATGTGAATGGTTATGTGACCAAAACGGGTGATGATGCATTTACTTTCCCGATCGGCAGCGGAACCGATTTACGTACGCTCGCTATCGGTGCCCCTGCGGCTGGAACGGGCATCAGCGCGGCGTGGTTTGCGGGAAGTCCCGCGTCGGTTACCGATCCGTCGGACGGCGCGACGCATCCGCTCACCGCGGTGGCCGCGCCGATCAAATCGGTCAGCCCGGTGGGGTTCTGGGATTGGATTAACGTCGCCGGAAGCGATGACGGCACGCAGATCACGGCTTCGATGCCCGATGTTACCGGCTTTTTCCCGGACGTGGCCGACGTTCGCCTCGTAGGATGGGACGGGGCGCAATGGATCGCCCTGAGCACAGGCGCCACGGCCACCGGTCTGACCGAAAACAGCACAGTCAGCGGATCGATACCGGCAGGAGTGAGCATTACCGCTCTTGCTTTGGGCAGTATCAACCAGCCCTTGCCGGTAATATTGGCCAGCTTCGAAGGCCGGGCTATGGAAAATAGCAGCTATTTGCAGTGGACTACTACCGAAGAAACCAATGCCTCCCATTTTGAAATACAGCGCAGCCGCGATGCTCGGACTTTCGAATCCGTGGGCACGGTTACCGCAAAAGGCGAAAGCAAAGCCCTCGTGCATTACGATTTCACAGACGGCAATCCCGGCCCTGGCTCACACTATTACAGACTTAAACAGGTCGATCTGGACAATACCTACTCGTTTTCAAGGACAATAGTCGTCCGATTTGAGGGCAGCGAGCGCATTACCCTTTATCCCAATCCGACGACCAACCTGCTGCGCATCGACTCCGATTCGCCCGTCAGTTCCGTCAAGGTTTTTAACAGCAAAGGGATTAATGTAATACCCGAAAAAGTTTTGCAAGACAGCTTTATGGGTTCCAATGTTCTGGAAATCAATTTAAGTGGGGTGCCGTCAGGCATTTATGTTGTGAAGGTCAATGATAAGAGTTTCAGGATTATGAAAAACTGAAAATTACTTCCGGATACCTCGGGGGCGCCATTGCAGGCGCCCCTTTTTTGTTGTGGGAAAATGCAGTGGTTGGTTTTTATCGGAAAAATTTATGCTTGCAGTAGAAATTATTCCGGGCTACTTTATAATTGCATTCAGATTACCACCTCCACGATCGCACACCCGGAATACCTCTTAGCCTAGTTGCCCGTATGCACCTTTACAGGACTGTCGTTTTCATCCTGAACCTGCTCATGCCGCTATGGTGTGTGTTGGGGCAGGATCTTGCCGATTTCAGCGTCACCAATTACAACAGCGACAACGGCCTGCCCCAGACGAGCGTCGGGAATGTCGTCATGGATAAAAACGGCTTTCTATGGCTTGCGACGCAGGGCGGACTGGTCCGTTTCGACGGGAAGCAGTTTGTGACCTATAACCGGCTGAATGTACCTTCGCTTAGTTCGAACCGTATTCTCAAAGTAGCGCTTCGTTCGGACAGTATCGTTTACTTCACAGATGAAAACGCGCACTTTTTCTCGTTTGACGAGGAAAACCGCGCGGTGAGGCTTCCATTTGAAGATTTCAACAAGGCCATTATCGTTCATTCGCAGCATTCGTATTTCGATATCATCAAAAATCTTGCTAAGGCTGATCGAAAGATGGTCGAATCGGTCATACCAAGTGCGTTGGCCGCTATTTCCTATATTCCTGTACGTAAAAATGAGGGCTACTTATGGATCCATCCCAAAGCGGTCTTCTATCTGTCGGCAGGAAAGGTCAAATTCGGGGTCAATCTTATGGACGATAAAAGTGACCGGCTGACTTCCAATTTCAGCGTTTTCGATGGCGGCCTCTATTGTATGAACGTCGAATCCCGCCTGTTCCGGATAGACCGCCGGGGGGCTCGGACGGAGGTTTTCCTTCAAGTATGGGATCACGGGCGCTGGCGCAGTGAGCCGACGACCGACATGTTCCTTCACCGTACGCAACGCGGCCTTGTGGCTTATCGCCAGGGGCGGTTTTACAAGCCTGTGCGTGTGGAAGGAAACCAGCTTTTTTGTACCCTGATACTGGATATGCCCGGTTTAGAAAATGTAAACTCCTATGAATATTTTCCAAAGCAGGACATTCACGTGGTCGGCACTTCTACAAAAGGGGTCTTTATTTTCAAACCCAAGCAATTTCGCGTAGCGACGATTTCCGGTACCGACAATATTTTTTACGGTCAGGCCCCGTAT
Source organism: Dyadobacter sp. (assembly GCF_017744695.1). GTDB lineage: Bacteria > Bacteroidota > Bacteroidia > Cytophagales > Spirosomataceae > Dyadobacter. The sequence goes on along the minus strand of NZ_JAGIAS010000001.1, from coordinate 1,056,786 downwards.
GGAAGAGATGCTGTTTTAACATCTTTGGGCATAACACCGAATGTGCGACCGGCCCCAAATGCCCCTTTTCCGTTGGTACGGCAAGGTTCGATCATTCAGGACCCGGACGGCCGGTACTGGGTTACTGGTAAAAATGAAGTGGTATTTTGCCTCGATTCCAATCTGAACATACAGCGACGTATCCGGGGGAAGGTGGAGGCGAGGGTGTTCCGGCGTTCGACTGATGGGCACCTTTGGTTCTCAACCTTCGATAGAAAGTTTGGACGGATATCGGGGGATTCGGTGGTATGGTCGAAGGTAGACTTCGAAACGCCACGGCCGAATTTTATCCCTGTCGGCAACCGGCAATTCTGGATCGCCGACGGGCGTAAACTGTTCCATTACAATGCTCTTTCGGGCCGGAAAACGATCGTTAAAAGCCTGGAAGGGAAAGAAGTACGGGAATTTTATTTTGATAAACGAAAAACACTCTGGCTCGGCACTTACGGCGACGGGTTCTATGCCATGCGGAATGGTAAACCCTTGCGAATGCCGCTCGACCGAAACGGTTTTCTGCTCTTTGTGCATTCATTTCGGGAAGATAACCGCGGTTTTATGTGGATGAGCACGAATCATGGTCTTTTTAAATGCAAAGTGCAGGATTTATATGATTTCATGGCGGGAAAATCGGAAAAGGTTTATTACTACTATTATGATAAGACCAGCGGTTTTAATACCAACGAGTTCAATGGAGGTTACCCTCCTGCGAACATTGTCTTGCGGAATGGCCAATTTTCCTTCCCTTCTATGGACGGCCTCGTTCAATTTCATCCCGACAGCATCCGCGATGTTTTGCCCGCTTCCGGCATTTTAATAGACCATCTTATCGTAGACGGGAAACGACAAAACCTTACCCGGTTAACAGAATTGGCACCTGCATTGGAACGCGTGGAGTTCAAGATTGTATCGCCTTACTTCGGAAATGCCGAAAACCAACTGCTCGAATACAACATTGAAGGGCTCGGCGAGCAATGGTACCCGGTGGACGCTGGCGGTCTGATCGTGCTCAACCGGCTTGTGCACGGGGATTATGCGCTTAGAGTGAGGAAACAGGGTGGTTTTGGTAAGGATAATGTGAAAATGCTGATCAGGAAATTTACGGTTCGGCCATTTTGGCACCAAACCTGGTATTTCAGGCTGCTGATGCTGACGCTCTCGTTCGCGGGCATATACGTGATCGTGCGCTTGCGCTATTTTTATTTATTAAAACTGAAAAATATGTTGGAAGCCCAGGTGAAAGAACGCACCCGGCAGCTCGAATACAGCAATAAGCTGAAAGAAAAAATCACTGCATTGCTCGCGCACGACTTGCAGTCGCCGCTGCACTTCCTCAATGTGCTTTCTGATCACTTGTCGACCGCGCTGGACAAAGAACAATTGAAGGACGTCAAGCGGGGAACTGATGAAATACGAAAGACGACCAGTAACATGTACGCCTTTGTGAAGGAAATTAACCTTTGGGCCAAGTCGCAACAGGAAGGTTTTTTTATCAATAAAAAGGCCGTTCGGCCCGACCTGCTGATTGAAGAGCTCGGTGAGTTTTTTAGCGAGATGCTCTCGATGAAAGGCAATGTGCTCGAATTTGAAAACCCCGGGCATTATGCGCTTTTTACCAACCGCGAGATACTGAAAGCCGTGCTGAGAAACCTCATCGATAATTCCAATAAACATACATTAAACGGAAAGATCGTCGTCAGTCTGCGAAGGAACGAAAACGACACCCTTTCGCTAACGGTTACGGACAACGGCATAGGCATGGCCCCCGCCGAGGTAAGCAGGATCAACAGATTAATCTCCAATGTGATGACAAGCGAAGGGATAGAGCAAAGTGGCCGGCTAGGCTACCAGATCATCGTCGATTTCGTTGCTCGGTTGCATTGCGGGCTGGAAGTCAGCAGTGAAAAAGGGCGGGGGACAACGGTGAGCATCGTTGGATTGATTGCCGCTGTAAATTTTAAGCCTGACAGCGCCTCGGGACACCAGGCATGAATGCATAGCAAGAGCTGGGATAGACTTTCTGAATCAATTGTTTCAGAATTTGGTTAACTTTGCAAAAAAAGAAGGGTATGGCAAGGACAGTAGCATTTGACCAGGATCAGGCAATCGAAAAGGCACTCGATGTTTTTTGGCGGAAGGGGTACAACGGGACTTCTATGCGTGATCTGACCGACGCCATGCAGATCAATTCAAGTAGCCTGTACAACACTTTGGGCGACAAGCATCAACTTTTCGTGCAGTGCATTAAACATTACACCAGAAAGAGAAGGATACTGCTGGAAGAACGTGCCAAGGTATTCGATTCGCCGCAGAAGGCGCTGGAAAGCTTTATCCATGACGTGGCGGATGTGGTCGTCAAGGATGCCCAGGGATGCTTTGCGATCAAGACTGCCTTCGAGGTTTCGCCCGACAACAAGGGTATACAGGCGCTACTGAAAGATGACAACGATTTCACCCATACCTTTCTATCCAAACTGATCCGCGAAGCAGTCGAACAGGGAGTTATGAAAAAGGATACTGATCCAGATTTACTCGCAGATTATATTATCAGTACCTACACGGGTTGGTATGAGCTCTATATCCTTCACAAAGACCCTGCAAAAATTAAGCAATTAGCGGCCTTTATGGTGTACCATTTGTTGCGATAAGCTATTTTTTTGCCCTTTTTTGAAACGATCACTTCAAAAAGGAAGCGAACCGCATGCGGTAAAACAGCAGCAGGAGATATCATAACTACGGACAATTAGCCAACATCTATAAATAATTCTGAAACAATCATTTCAAAATTCACATCCAATGCAGTACAAACAAGAAACCGGCTTGGTGCTGGAAGGCAAAATTGCCCTGGTAACGGGCGGAACAAAAGGGATCGGCAAGGCCATTGCCCAAAGATTGAAAGCTTCGGGCGCGACCGTTGTAGTGACTGCCAGGAGCAGCCCGGAGGAAACCAAAGAAGGGGAACACTTTATCGCAGCGGACCTGTCGGATGTAACAGGGGTAGATCGGCTTGTGGCGGCGGTCAAAAATCAATTTGGCGGGCTGGACATCCTGATTAACAACCTGGGCGCGAATACGGCCCCTGCCGGTGGTTTCAGTGCACTCAGCGATAAGGATTGGAATGATGTCCTTCAAGTGAACCTGCTTGCGGCAGTCCGGCTGGACCGGGCTTTCCTGCCGGGTATGATTGAGGTGGGCGCCGGGGTCATCATCCACGTCTCGTCTACCAGCGGGATGTTTCCGCTGTGGGATACAACGATGGCCTACAGTGCTGCCAAAGCAGCCCTGAACGCTTACAGCAAGTCTCTGGCCACCGAAGTCGCGCCGAAGGGCGTACGTGTGGTGACCGTCTCTCCCGGACTAAACAAAACCGGGGCAATGAGCAATTTCCTGGAAGGGCTGGCCAACTCGGCGGGTATCAGTACGGAAGAAATGACCCGAAACTTGCTGCAGCGTGTCGGCGGAGTGCCGCTGGGGAGGATGGCCGATCCGGCAGAAACAGCGGAAGTGGTTAATTTTCTCGTCAGCCCAGCGGCTTCTTACCTTACCGGGACGAATATCGCCGTCGACGGCGGCAACTTCCCGGTTGTTTAAATAGGTATAACCCGGCGAGTTGACGCTCGCCGGGTTATACCTATTTACCTGGCGACCAATCCCAGCGTCGGCCAGGGCCTGCTTTCTTATTTGACAGATCAGCAAATGTAACGCCTGCTATGACGCCTGAAAAGACCTCCTGAATTCAAGGGGTGAAAGGCTGGTTTTGATTTTAAAAAGTTTGCTGAACGACTGCGAATGTTCGAATCCCAAAGCGTAAGCCACTTCCCGCACGGTCAGGTTGGTGGTGGAAAGCGTTTCCTTGGCTTTTTCAATGAGCTTGTCGTGAATGTATTGCTGGGCGTTTTGCCCGATCTGCGACCGCAACATGTCGCTCAGGTAACTGGGCGACAAATTAACCTGTTCGGCAAGGTACCCGACGGAAGGTAGCCCTTGTTCGAGCGCCAGTTCACCGGAAAAGTAATCGTCCAGGACGTCTTCCAGTTTTTGCAACAGATCATTATTGACAGCCTTGCGGGTGATGAACTGCCGTTTGTAAAAACGGTTGGCATAGGTGAGCAGCAGTTCAATTTGCGAGATCACCACATCCTGGCTGAAATCGTCGATCCGACCGGACAGCTCCTTTTCGATCATATGAAAGAGCTCGAAGATCGTGCTTTTTTCCTCCTCGGAAAGATGCAGCGTTTCGCGCGTCGAGTAGGAGAAAAAACCATATTGCCTGATGTTTTTAGCAATGGGATAGCCCAGGAAAAAATCAGGGTGGATGAGCAGGGTGTACTCCGAACAGACGCTGAGGTCATTGTCATTGCTCCCGATCACCTGGCCTGGCGAGGCAAACAGCAACCCGCCTTCATCAAAATCGTAGTAGCTTTGCCCATATTTCAAATTCCCGCTCAGCCTGGGCTTGTAAGCGATTTTGTAAAAACTCAACACGTGAAAATGCGGAATGTTGCTTTCCTGTACCTGCGTGTAGGCGCCGTTGATCAGGCTCACCAGCGGGTGCTGCGGTTTGAGCAGGCCAAATGCGCGGTGTGCCTCGGCCAGCGACGCTATTCTTTTGGGGCTGATATCTTCTTTTTTCATGGGTCGCAATCGTTAATGCCGACCAACGGCGTATACCATCGGCCGGCATGGTTGCATTGTTAAGCGTTTTTGGTGTCGGCGAGTTCCTCAGGCAGGATTGCCTGGGCCGCATTGGACACTTCTTCCCACGCTTCCCACGTGGCCAGGCGCTCCGCGTAGGCCTGGCGTACCCACGGCAGGCATTGGTCGCCGAGGAAGAACCGCAAGGGCGGCTGGTCGGTATCCACGATCCGGAAAATCGCATTCGACGTGGCATTGGGATCACCTCTTTCGAGATTGCCCAAGTGTCCGAAAAATTCCTGCTTGTATGCGGCATAGAGATCCATACCTGGTGAAAATTTCAGTGATTCCTGGCTGCCAAACTCGGTGGCGTAGGCGCCAGGCTCGATGATGGTCACCTTGATCCCGAAGGCTTTTACTTCTTCCGCGAGACTTTCATGAATGGCCTCGAAAGCCCATTTGGAGGAAGCGTAATAGCCTATAACCGGCAGCGTCACGTGGCCCAGATTGCTCGATGTTCCCAGAATATGCCCGCCACCCTGTGCCCGGAGCAGGGGCAGCGCAGCCTGGATGACGGCCACAGGCCCGAGGATATTGGTTTCATAAAGTGCCCGGATTTCGTCCGCACCGGCCTCTTCAATGGTCCCAACCAGGGAGTAACCGGCATTGTTAAGGACAATATCGAGGCGGCCGAAATGGGCATGGGCCTCTTCAACGGCCGATTTGGCCTGGGCTGCATTGGTTACGTCGAGTTCGAGCGGCAATACGTTTTCACCGTATTTTTCCCTCAACCCGGCAATGCTTTCGAGTTTCCGGGCGGTAGCCGCCACCTTATCGCCCCGGCTCAGGGCTGCTTCGGCCCAAACGCGTCCAAACCCACGCGAAGCGCCGGTGATAAACCATACTTTGGGCGATTTATTACTTTGATGTGTCATAACAGTTAATGGATGTTGAATGATACCTCAAAGGTCATCATCAGCAAGCGGCGATATGTAGCCTGAACGCGGCGATGTGTAGCCGGAATGAGGAAGGTGCTTGCTAAACGACCGGAAGTTTAATTTTCAACAGCCTTCGCCTCTCGGCAAGTCATAGATCGCGTTGCCGGAAACAGATAAGTTGAAGAGTACCGTGGGAGATGGCCGCCTTTTGCTTCGGCACTGCAAGAATTCTCGGAACAACGGATAGCAAAATCAGCCCTGCCCACGAAGGCAAGGCTGAACCTGACTTTTAAATAGTGTCACGGATAAGCATTTCGCCGCAAACCGTTGAATAACAGATGCAGCCTTATTTTTGGTGAAGGCATAATTTGTTACCAGCCGGGTCCTGCAGCCAGGCAAACCGACCCCAGGGTGTAGGGTCAATTTGTCCCTCCTGAATTCCTTTTACTTTCAATAGACCGATTTCCTTTTCGATATCATCGGTCTCGAAGACGATCCCCTGGAATTTGGCGAGGGATATGGTAGTGACCTGACCAGGCAAGCCCATTTGCAGCCATGTTTCGCCATTGCCCATCGAAACTTCGGCATTTACCTCAAAGCCGAGTTTTAAGTAAACAATCCCACACAAATTTTGAGCATAGAGGAACTTTGCACGAAGGTATCCCTCGGCCGCAGGACATTTGAAAGAAGGTTTAAGAAATCTACGGGCAATTCAGTTGCAGAATATGTCCAGCGGGTCAAAGTGGAATTTGCAAAAAAGCGGCTTGAGTCCACGACAGATACCATCAACGAAATCATCTATAATGTCGGCTACAACAATATAGACGCGTTCCGGAAAGTCTTCAAAAAGTACACAGACCTGACACCCCTCGATTACCGAAGAAGGTACAGCGCAGGGCGTTATAGATCCTGATCGCTTTTGCCGGTCGCCGGGACAGGTAATGCTATCGAGAATAAAAGGGCCGGCCATCTTTCCGGCGGTAGAAAAACGTGTTGAGAATATTAAGTCAAAATACTCCAATGCCGCCCATTCACCTGTCCTGGCTTTATGGCCTATTTTACCTCTTGTCCAGTTTCAGATAAATGCATCACCGGTCCCGCCAGCCTTTTCCAGTTGCTTGGGGTATAGCCTGCCCTCGAAAATACGAGCGATGTAATCTTCTTTTTTTCATCCCGCTTGAACTCCAGCCACAGGAAATCTTTCTCAAAATAGAACTCATCAATTACAAATGGCATAACCTCATATTTCTTTCCCCCAATCCGTTGCCAGTAGACCTTTCCGTTCTCTTCGGTAATGTTCACTCTTTCCGCCCGATCACTTTCATAGACCCCGGCATACTTTCCGACATTTTTCCCATCCATGGTCATGCCACCATCAAACCGGTAGGGCTTGCCCAAAAGTTCTGAGGCCGCGATCCTGGCCAGCACCTGCGGGATCACCGCCGATTCGGAATTGATCAAAATCACGATATATATATCTTTTTCAGGAAGATAGAAAGTTTCGGAAATGAACCCAGGGACCGCTCCACCATGGCGCAGAACAGTGCTTCCCCTTAGGTCATCAACATACCAGCCAAATCCATACGGAGCGATAAGTCCATTATTCAACCGGATCGGCGTAAAGGCGAGTTCCAGCAGGTTCTTCGGTAAAAGTTTCCCCGAAACCAGCGCCCTGTTCCAACGCAGCATATCAGAAGCGGTGGTCAAAATCCCACCCGAAGCAAAGAACTCACTGATATCGTGTAGCGGATAATTGACAATACCCTTTCGAAGGATCCCGTAGCCCGAGGCGCGGCCCTTGACGATGGGCTCGTCAGAAGTGGCCACCAAAGAAGCGTTCATTCCAGCAGGAACAAAGATATTTTCCCGGATATACTCCGCATAAGTTTTCCCCGATAACTTTTCTATGATATGGCCCAGCACCTGGAAATTAGCATTGTTGTAGGCCCATTTGCTGCCAGGGGCAAAGGCTACATTCCTGGCCGCATAACGCTCGGTTTCTGCTTGCACGGTCTTTCCTTCAGGGATGTTCAGCGAATCCCGGTAGCCATTGCCATTCAGCCCCGAGGTATGTGAAAGCAGCTGGCGGATAGTTATTCCGGAAGCAGGGGCGACGCTCTTTACAAATTTACCCAGGGTATCGTCCAACGAGATCATCCGCTTTTCCACCAACTGCAAAATGGCCACTGCGGTAAACTGCTTGGTGTTGGAGGCGATATAATACACCGTGGCCGTGTCGCTGGGCACACCCAGTTCCATGTTTGCCATCCCAAAGGCCTTTTGGTAGATGATCTTGCCGCTCTTGGCAATAAGGATGTTCGCACCGGGCTCGCCGGCCTTGAACTGCACAGAAAACAGCCTGTCAATTCTGTAAAGCACCTCATCCTGGGCGAAAATCGGGCAGTACACTACCAGCAGCACTAAAAGTGCGCTCAAAAATCTTGTTGTCATGGATGGTGTATTAAGTTTTTGTTATAGGTCCTCTTTGTCAAAGACTATCCCTGTACCATGTACTTTGGTGGGGCCAAAGAACAGCCCATTATCGGGCCCTATGTTATATTTTTCCTTGAGTTTTCTATGCAGCGAGGCTTCCTGCTTCTTCCCGTTGGTTACCAGCTGCTCGTCGGTCAGGGCGAACCATTCGACCTGGGCGATCCCCGGAACTATTTTCTGCTCAACCAGGGCAGAAATTACCCCCAGCACCCTGGCCTTGTCGGCCGAGGCGTCTATTGGTGGAATCTTTGGGGTGGGCAACTGCGTTTCGATCTCGTTTTTTTTGTTCGCAGAGGGTTTAAAAGCAACCTTGAACACCTGTGTACCGATGGGGCCAATCGTTTTAACCTGCCGTTCTCCCGGTTCTGCGTCCATTCGTTTTATTTGGTGCCCCCGATAGCCATTGTCGTATTGGACAGATAGTCTCAAACGCTTCCTATCGATTACCGAATCGATTTGTGAAACGAGGGTTTCGTAATTTTTGACTTTGCTTACAACAACCGCTTGTCCGTTGACCTCCACGGCGGTGATTTTGCCCCCGGCCACCACGATATGGTAGCGGTTATCCTTCCCGTCCACCACCGTCATGTCACGGTTGGCCTTGTCGCGATTATCGCGATTGAACCGTATGCTCTTGACGCTGACAAGGGTATCCGAAGGCAAGGAATCTTTTTTCGCCTTTACGACCTGCTCAATCACTCTATGGAATTTCCTAGCCGTATCCGCTTTTTGCCCAAACTTCACTGTCCTCGGAGCAAGAGTCCTGGTGATTGCATCTTTGATGTATACGGTGCTTTTTTTGATTTCTTTGTCCATCTGCGGGATAAAGGTAAAAGCCGATAAAACCACGAAGCCAACCACCATCAGGATAAATTCCACAAAGCTCAGTCGCCTGTTCCGCTGGTCGACCATTCGCCTGAGGCGGTTCATCAATTGATTGGGGCGAAGGCTGAGCGCTATGGCCAGGCCCGCGGCGCGGTTTTGTTGCCCATAGAAGGACATGAGAGCTTCCAGGTAGCAGGTCTTCTGCTCCACGCGGGCAAGCACGATATCATCGCAGCAGGCTTCCCTTTCCTCGCGGATCAGCGCCGATAGCCATAGTGCCGCAGGATTGAAAAAGAAAAACACCTCCACAATCTTCTGTAAAATATTTACCAGATAGTCTCTTCTGTAGATATGCGCCAGCTCGTGCCAGAGGATGGTTTCAACTTGGCTAACCGGTAGCGAAACCAGCAGTCCGATCGGCAGCACGATCACGGGCTTGAAGTAGCCAAAGGTCACAGGTACCTTCACCAGTGCGGACTGGATCACGTTGATCTGCTGCTTGATGCCCATCTGTTCGCTGAAGGAATATACCTTAGCGATCCAGTCATTACCAACGTGCTGGACGTTGTAGGTCCTTATACGCTGTATATAAAGTAGTCCTATCGTCAGCCTAATACTCTTGATTACAAGAAAGAACATCCAGATGGCCAATATCCAGCTCGAATATTGGTTTAAAAATGCGGATGCCCTAGCATAGAAGGCAATCTCTGTCATAGCTGCGGCCGGGATGCCATTGAGGTTTACTGTCTGAATTTTGGGATGTACGGTCCGAATCAGTATTGGCCGGCCAAAATTTTCGAGTTCATAAACACCAGCAATAGCCACCGAAAAAACAAACAACATTAAAAGGGAGCAGAACAGGCGGTAGCGAAGAGCCGCACTCGAGCGGGTTGTTAAAGCCATTACAAGGCTGGCAAGCACTGAAACGATCAGTCCGATCCAGAGCGAATGCACAAGTGTCCAGCAAATTCCCTGGATCTGCTTATCGCTCAGCCAGTCAACAAGAAACCTGAGTGCCATAAGCTATGACCTTTATTGTTCACTTATTTTCTTGATCAGTGCCTGGTACTCGTCCATCTCCTTTTTAGAGAGCTTCTTGTTGCCCATCAATTGCATGAGCAGACTGCCCGCAGAGCCGCCGAATATGGTATCGATCACCCTGTCCAAAAGGGCGCCTTTTGTCCTTTCTTCTTCAACCGCCGCAAAGTACACGTGCTTGAACTGGCTTTCGTCCTTTTTAAGAAGCCCCTTTTCGACCATGATCTGCATCAGCTTCAGAGTGGACATATAGATCACCTTGCGCGTTGAGCGGTTGAGTTCATCATTCACAAAGCGCGCTGTCGAAGGGCCTGCTTTCCACAGAATCTGTAAGATTTCCAGTTCGGACTTAGTTGGGTCGCTTATCGGAGCCTTATCTTTTGCTTTCATGCATAAAAAAGTAAGAAATTGTTCTTACATAAAGCAAACATAAGAATCGTTTCTTACAATCAAAATAATTTGAATAATTATTTTGATAATGGGTTAAATACCATGGAGGCAAGATATGAGGGGGGCCTTAATATTAGTTGTCCCGTCCCGCGTTTAAGGGCAGTTATACCGTTGAGCCACTGCCGCAATTTGGCATGAATCCAAGGAGCGTCTGTCCAGAACAATGTGTAGTTTACGGATCGGGCATTGCGACTACTTCGAAAGGGTCTGGCTGCTGTTGAGCACAATAAAAGGCTAACGGTCTTGCCTGGCCCCAACTACCGGCTTCCTCGCTGGCAAAAATTTGGAAACAGTTTCATCCACTCAGGCAGACTTATCGCTACCATATGATTACCAAAGTGCCGCCGACAATCATCAGCGCACCTAAAATAGTTTTTAGGTCAACGGGTTCTTTTAAGATGAGAATAGACAGGCCGATGGCTATCGCGACGCTTAGTTTGTCGATCGGTACGACCTTGGAAACGTCTCCGGTTTGCAATGCTTTGAAATAAAAAATCCAGGATAGTCCGGTTGCAACTCCCGAAAGCGTTAGAAACAGCAGGTTGCTTCCATTGATTTCCCTTATCTGTTTCAATTGTCCGCCAAAGAGCACAATTCCCCATGCAATAACCAGGATGACGACCGTCCTTACCGCCGTAGCTACATCCCCGCTTATTCCTTTAACCCCGATTTTAGCGAGAATAGACGTAAATGCTGCAAAGAGCGCTGAGAGCAGCGCATAATACTTCCACATATCAATTTGGTTAAGGCCAGCTCGTTTAATGGTTGCGCCGCTTGTGGTTGTAATAGTATTTGATAGAATGACAATTCAATATACTGTTTTTACGCCTGTACTTTCTCGATAAGCAGCAACAATGTCCCTTCTTCAACTTGGTCGGGGAACCTATTTGAGCATTCACTGCTGACTGGGTCGATTGACTTCGGCGACCATCATGCCTCGTCGACACGCCGTGATAACGCGCGAAATCCCGGGAATTTCTAACACCTATTTTAGTATTCTTCCAAAAAAATTCAGTTTTGGTTCGGAGTTTTATGTCTATCAGCTATCGGTATAGCGATTCGACATTCAAATAATAACATCGCAATGAATTACGGCGTGTTAGCTGGGATCGTGGAAAGCCATATTATCCGTCTTTTTGAGCATCATTCCAACCCGGCCCTGGCATTTCATAACCTGACCCATACACGTACGGTTGTTTCACGTACTCGGGAGATCTCGGCTCATTACCAACTTCCGGAGCACGAGCTATTCATTGCAACCACCGCGGCCTGGTTTCATGATATCGGGTATTTGTTTGCAGGGCAGCAAGGTCACGAGCTCCTGGCGGCTGATTTGGTCCGGGTGTTTTTGATGGAGCATCACGTTTCTGGCAGGCTTATCGACCTCATCGGAGGCTGTATACTGGCTACACGACTGCCTCAATGTCCGGCAGGCTTGTTGGAGCAAATCGTTTGCGATGCTGATCTGTATCATTTTGGCACACGGGAATTATTCACCCGTGACAAGTTGATGCGGCAGAAAGTAGAAACGGTAAATGGCTGCGTGATCGGTGAAACAAAGTGGGTGGCGGGTACCATCCGATTGCTCGAATCGCACAGCTACCACACATCTTATTGCCAGAATACGCTTAACGAACAGAAGCAAATTAACCTGGATATCCTTAAAAATCGTCTTAAAACGCATTAGCAGCGGTATTTTGCCGTCTTTTTCCCATTTGTATTAATGTGAATAGAGTTGCGGGATACTGAAACGGGTATGGCTGTGCATGGCTGAATCAGGATACTGTGCGAATGCCACCCTATTCACGGCCAATAATGCAGCTCGATAAAAGGAAGATTAATTATCGCTGCCGGGGGCGCTGTGCAGAAAGTCGTTGCCCTGCTCTTTGCCTTTTTTGAATTCGAGCTTGCCAAATTTGTAGGTAAGGCTGATGCCGAAGGACCGGTAGGGGATCAACACGGTGTTGGTTGAAACGTAGTTGGCGGTCCGGATGGTAGTGACCTGGCTGATGTATTTGGTAAATGGATTGGTGGCAGTCAGCCCGATGCTGGCATTTCTGTGATAAAACTGCTTGCGGAAAGCGAAGTTGTAAGTCAGTTGCTGTGGCCGCTTACCCTGAATGGTATTGATCGCCGACGAGTAATTTCCAAAACCTTCCAGGATCAGGTCTTTGGGAAGCTGATAACTGGCGTTCAGGTTGAAACGCCAGTTAGTGCCGTTGCTCACATTGCCGTCGAGCAGGTTGTTGACCACGCGTTTCTGGGTAACCATCACGTTCCCCCGCACGTTGAGCTGGCTGGTAACGGGTACAGAACCCGAAAGGCTCACGCCGGAGTTGTATTCGACCCCGATATTCTGCCGATTGGTAACCGAAACATTCACATAAGTCGAATCGCCGATCAGATAGGTAGGATATAGGACCGTGTAGGGTTTGACGTCGTCGGTATTGATTCGTTCGATCAATGCGAGGTAGATGTTGCCGCCGTTTTTGAATGTTTTATTATATCCCAATTCAAAGTTATTACCGATCTCCGGTTTGAGCAGCGGGTTGCCCGTCGTAATATTATAAGGGTCGCTCAGGTTCATGAACGGGTTAATATCCCGGTACTCGGCCCTTTCGATTCGACGCGTGAATGCCAGTTTGAGTGACTGCTCATCCTTGAAATTGTGCGAGAAAATCAAAGACGGTACCAGGTTGTTGTACGACGGAATAGAGGTATTCGGGTAAGTGATTTTAACATCGGTATGCTCGAAGCGTGCGCCTGCTTTCACATTCAGGAAATGAAAAAGAGGAAATGTCGCTGACAGGTAGCCGGCGTAGATCTTCATATTGTAACCCAGCCGATAAGATTGGGCAGGATCGGGAACATAGGTATTTTGCGACGGGCGGAAAACCCGAATATCGGCCACACTGGTAATGTCCTGCAGCACTGTTTTGACACCGGTTTCAATCACGACACCTTTTTTAATAGGGTGAGCGTAATCGACGGAAATGTTCGTTTGCTTGTCATTGCCCGGCGTACTGCCGGTTGTTCCCGCGTAAGGGATCTGTTCGGACGCCAGGCTTTGTGCCTGGTTGTAGCTGTTGCGTGGCTTACCAAAGCTGGAACTGTACATCACATTCAGCTCCTGACCGTCCTTTTTGAGTTTTTTAATATAATTCAAACTCCAATCTACGGCATTGATACCGCCGCGGCTGCTGGAATTACGCAATATATCCGAGGTTGACGCCGGCATACCATTTTCGTTCAATGCCGACTGTGTGATATTCGTTATGCCGCTGCTCGCATTGCTGAAACTATTATACCCGACCGCCCCGATCAGGTTGTCCTTTTTCGACGGGCTCCAATCGAAGCCGATACCCGACCGGTAGCCACTTCTGTGAAAATCCTGGTAGCCGTTTTGAAGCAGGCGGGTCTGGTTGCCGGATGGGTCCGTGGAAATGCGGTCCTGCGTGCTCGGCGTACGCGAGCTGAGCTGTTTGTTGCCGCTGAAAAATGCATTCAATCCAAAATTATTTTTTCTGAAATTCAGATTCACCGAGCCATTCTCCAGTCTAGTACCGGCGGTCAGGTTTGCGCTTCCGTTGATGCCTTGCAAGCGGTTGTCTTTCAGTATGATATTGATAATGCCGCCCGTGCCTTGAGCGTCGTATTTCGCACCCGGACTAGTAATGGCCTCAATGCTTTTGATCTGGCTGGCGGGAATAGAGGCCAACGCGTCGGTGAGGCTGTTGCCAAAAACGCTCGACGGCTTGCCATTGATCAGGAAACGAACATTGGGATTACCTTGCAGCTCCACATTGCCGTCGATATCGACTGAGACCTGCGGCACTTTTTTGAGCACGTCCAGCGCAACGCCGGCTTGCGAGGTAATGTCGTTGGCGGCATTGTAAACGATCTTATCAATCTGATTTTCGACGATGGCTGCCTGCCCTGTAACCGTCGCTTCCGCTAGTGTTTTCACGGAAGGGGCCAAGGCGATCGTATTTAGGTTAACCCCTTTACCAGATACGACCACATTTTGGACTGACTTTTTTTCATAGCCAATAAAATCGATGCTGACCGTAAATGTGCCGGTAGTCAGGTTATTGATTTCAAAATAGCCCGACGAATCGGTGACTGCTCCGTCAACGACCCGATTGGTCAGTTGATCACTAACGCCTACGGAGGCGTACTCCACAGGTTTGCTGGTAGCAGCATCGGTGATTTTGCCGGTTATTTTAGCATTGGACCTGCTTTGGCCGGAAGCATTGATCCAGACAAAAAGTAAGAGGAGTGCGGAAGAAATAAGGGGTTTCATGAGGTACGTTTGATGTTGAAGCAAACGTAGAAGCCAATTTTGAAGAATTTTAGAGGAACCCCTTGGCCGAAACCGTTACCGGAAAATTTAATCTCAATTTAACGCAAACCGGTGCTGCCTACGGGATAGCTATGCAATGGTCGAAGCTGCAAACTGTTCAGGCACTGTGGCTCTTCACCATTCGATATACCTGTTCAATGAACTTCCGCTGATTGACGCCTGAGAGATTCGGATCTACCAAGGTTCTGGTTTCTTTGATAATTTCTGCCAGCGGTTTATTCTGCATATAGAGGGATACAACCTTATCTTTAATTGACGTAAGAAGGTGTTTATAGGCTAACAATTCTTTTTTAGAGCAGAGTGGGCCATGACCGGGAATAAACCGCGTGCGATCATCTGCCCGAGCAAGCAAGGTGTCAACAGCCTCGATCAGATCAAAAATATTGCCGCCGGAATCTGCATCGATGATTGGCAGGCCATACGTCACGAAAATGTCGCCGGTATGATAAATGTCGGCCTCTTTAAAATGAACCACGGCATCCCCATCAGTATGGGCATTCTTAAAATAGAGTAGTTCAATCGTTTCGTTCCCTTCATGAAACGAGAGTTTGTCTGTGAAAGTCACCGTTGGCAAAGCCTGTTTAGGATAGGGGAGTTGAACCTCATTTTCATGACTATGGATCACCCGGCCGACATACCGGTTGATCGCGAAAGTATGTTGACAGTGAAGGAAAGCCTCCGGCCGCTTGGCTTTTGTGATGTCTCCTGGATATTGAACGTACTCCGGGTCGCGGAGAAAAAACTCAATCGAGTCGCCAGTTTTTGGCGTATAGGCTTTTACCGGAATGGATTCGTTGGTAGAAAATATCAGGTGGACAATCCCGATGTTTTCAATGTACTCACGCAGGGCTGGGCTGGGTGGAAATCCTTTGAGGAGCATACGCTTTCATAGTCGTTCTGTTTACTAAATTTACTAGGTCCGTGGCACTTTTGTCAATGTGTTTACTGTGAGTATTTTGTGACTGGTACTAACGTTTGCCTAGACAGCACATACCCTTAAACCCATACCTTGACCGGAACTAAACGAGGTGAAGTATACGAAATCGGGCCTTGAAGATAAAATCCAACAAGTCGTTGGTTACATGAGCGATCGCCTCAGGGATCGGCTCTGATGTGCAGCGACAATGGCGACCACGATCGTTGGACAGCTGAACAGTACGTTGATTTTCGCTCCCATGATCATTCCGCCGCTTTATTTGTGGCTGGTCAAGAGAAAATATTTACGTGGATTCCGGATTCAATTCTTCATTTTCACGCGTAGCTTAATTGGATGGCAGAATGTATTTAGCCACGAGGTCGAAGGCCTGTTTTGCAGTTCTATTGCCGTAGTTTCCTTGCGTGAAGACGATAACCATCTTCAATTGCCGGATGATTAGAATGTATTGACCGCCATTTCCAGAAGCAAAAACGGTCCGAAAGCTCATGCCAGAAGTTGTCTTGATCACTTCATTGTACCATTGATAGCCGTAGTAAACTTCCTGCGGGAAGGCTGCTTTGGACCTGCTGCTTCTCACGAAAGAGCTTTCCGGTATAAGTATCTGTGCTTGTGTAGATTCTTGTATCCATCCGCGCGAGACGATCTGTTGTCCCTGCCATTTGCCCTGGTTGAGCACCAGTTGTCCGATTTTAAGCATGTCTTGTGGCCTTATGAAAAAAGATCCGGCAGTCATTCCATGTCCGGATGGGTCGACCGTCCACCGGTAATGGGTGATGCCCAGCTTTGAAAAAAGATGCGCCCGGGCAAATTGCATTACCGGCATGCCACTGGCTTTTTCAATGATCCCACTCAGGATCATAGTGGCGCATGATGTGTAAGCCCATTCGGCCCCAGGAGGGTTTTTCATGGGCAGGGCAAGTGAAAACTTTACCCAATCCTGCGCTTTTTCCATTTCCGATTCACAGTCATGCGTGCCGTTCCACTCTTCACAATCAAAGCCGCTGCGCATTTCAAGCAGGTCTCTGATGCGCATCTGACTTTTCAAACGGTCAGAAGCAAATACTGTGTCCTCCGGAAAGAAACTGGATACTTTCTGATCTACATTTTTAATCAAACCCTTGTCGATTGCGATGCCAATCAGCAGGCTAGTGATTGACTTAAAGGCGGAACGGGTATCGTGCAGTGAATCAGCATTGTAGTTGTTAAAGTATTGCTCATATACAGTTCTGCCATCTTGGAACACCAGAACGCTATGCATGTTCGGGTACAAGCCCGCTTCCAGGTCCCGGTCCATTTGCTGTAATCTATCCTGGCCGCTCGCGTGTGCAGCCACGGCGATCAAGAGCACATGGACAATCAACTTTTTGAGTATAAAGCTATGCATCAAACGTCTGCGAGTTTATTGGTTAAAACTTTTCCAAGCCGAGGGCCTTTACAAACCCTGATTTGAAATTTTCCCCCAGCGGGATTTCATTTTTTCCTATAAAGGCCTTATTGTTTTGAAAGCGGGTTACGATTCGGGTCACTTTTTGAAATGATACCTGTCCCTTAATACCATCAATTTGGAAAAATCACCCAATAGGTGAAAATTTTTCTGACGACGACCTTCATTCCGAAATCGGATATTATTACCACCGGACCTGTGGAACGACGTAGGATTTAAGCATTTTCCTCGGGTACGTATTCTAAAATGTCACCCGGCTGGCAATTTAAAGCTTTACAAATGGATTCTAGTGTGCTGAAACGAATTGCTTTTGCCTTTCCCGTTTTGATTAAGAATGACTCAGGAATTTTTAACAGTCTGATTTTCAGTACTATTTCAACAAAGAGGCGCCTCTTTGAGGTGCTTTCAGTGATCCCGCTGGGATTAGAAAAATCATTTGCTGGAATAGTATTTGCCCAAGGTTACCAGTGAGCGATCCGGCAACGGAGTATCAATATTGGGCATGGAGGGATATCCACTATTTATGGGAACCAGTGGCCTGGTTCTACCTTATAAGAACAGGCAGGCATACCCAGCAAAATTTGAGGGCTGGAGCAGGCTTAGCGTTTACGCGGCTTTTACGAATTCACTTGAAGTTAATTCTATCTTCTATAAGCTGCCCAGGGAATCGACTGTGGAACAATGGTGTGCATCGGTTCCTGATGATTTCCGTTTTACATTCAAATTATGGAAACAGATTACCCATAGCAAGGGGTTGCAGTTCGATCCGGCGGATGTAACGAAATTCTTTACCGTAATCGCCGGCGCAAAAGATAAGAAAGGGTGTATTCTCGTTCAATTTCCTGCATCGGTCAAACCTGTGCTGTTGAAGAAGGTGACATTGCTGCTGTCCTGTGTACAAGAAGCTAACCACCTGGGCTGGCCGATAGCCGTAGAATTCAGGAACACAGAGTGGTATAAGGAGCCTACCTATGACCTTCTCAATGAACATAGAGTCACGATGGTGGTCCATGACAAGGCCGGGAGCGCCTCACCACAGGCCGACCTGGAAGCAGGGCATATCTATTTACGCTTTCACGGTCCGGACGGGAATTATAAAGGGAGCTACGACCAGGGATTGCTCTATGAATACGCCGGTTATATTGCGAACTGGCTAAACGCCGGTAAAGCGGTATACGTTTATTTTAACAACACCATGGGAGAAGCGCTGGAAAATCTCAGAATGCTCCGGAAATTCATTCAGGAAGATTTTCTCCGTTAAACAGCCCCGCTTTAATGGCGATTTAGACCGACGGCCATTAACGGTTGTCTGGCTGCTTTCAAATTCGACATTAAGATTCACCAGATCGGCGGTCGGGGTTTTCTTTTTGAGCCTGGAAGCGCTGTTTTTCTTTCTGCATGTGGTCAGCAGCGTCAATGGAGTGTGATTTGTGAATGTCCTGATCCTTCTCAGACTCGTCCGATAACTTCTGATAAAATTTATGCAGCACATTGAGATCTTCTTCCGTCAAGTCTTCAATGTCCACCATCCGGTTACTGGCAAGGCGGCTGGCAGCGATCAACTCGTTTAGTTTAAGCTGGATAGCCTTTGACTCCTTGTTTTGTGACTTCTGGATGATGAACACCATCAGGAACGTGATAATTGTGGTGCCGGTATTGATCACCAGCTGCCAGGTTTCCGAGTAGCCGAACACGGGCCCTGTCGCGGCCCAAATCAAAACGATAGCAAACGCGGTGAGAAATGCGGGTGAGCTGCCGGTCCAGGCGGTAATTTGATTGGCCATGCGCTCAAATAGGTCGTTAAGCTTTTTCATATCGCGGGAAGTATTTTGCACGCATTCTGTGATAAATCCGTGCCGGAGGGTTCATTATATCTCAACTTAGAAACTATCTAAAAAAGGGAGGCATGTATGCCTGATATGCTACTAGCGGCGGGTTCTCATATCACAACAACTGAAACTGCTCCTTTCGTAGGCCTATGGGCCACCCCATTCTTATTACCGGGGATTTTATATCGAAAGCGATGAACGAGTGCCGATTGGATGGAAACGAACAGCAGGTGCATACCTTCAAAGGTGGCATACGCATTCTGGCATGTTCGATTGATAACAAAGCAAACTCGGAGGATTTAGAATGGCTTGTTATCAACCAGATTTAATTTTGTATATTTGTACTTATCAAATATATTGTCATTGTTGAAACGTTTCAACAATGACTTATTTGTAGAATATATTGGAGCCTTAATTGTCATTTTGCTGAAAATGTACAATTTGTTTTAAAGGCTTTTTAACCTATTTCCTAACCAGGGATTCGTGTTATGGAAAAGAAACCATCTTTGAGAAGCATCGCTCAGCAGGCGGGCGTATCAACCACATTGGTCTCCTATGTGCTCAATGGCAAAATGCAAAACAGGATAAAGCCTGAGGTAGCTGCCAGGGTACGCGAAATAGCAAAACGGTTGAATTATAGTCCCAATCAGATTGCCAGGAGCCTAAAGGCCAGCAAAACCTTTACAATCGGGTTAGTGGTGGCTGACATCTCCAACCCCTTTTCTTCGGAGATGGCCCGCATTATCGAAGATCAGGCCGATAAGGCTGGCTATACGGTGATTTACGGGAGTTGTGATGAGCGTGCGGAAAAGTTTCAAAAACTGATAGAGGTATTTCTGGACAGGCGTGTAGATGGGTTGATCGTGATCCCATGTGACGGAGTTTTACCCCAGATCCAATATCTGCAAAGCCGCGATATTCCCTTCGTGCTGGTGGACCGCTATTTCCCTGACCTGGCAAGCAGCTACGTGGCGCTGGACAACTATCAGGCTTCCTTTATGGGGACCAACCACCTTCTTGACCACGGCCACCGCAGGATCGGGATGATCACCCTGGACACGCAACTCTATCACATGCAGGAAAGAACACGCGGCTTTATCAGCGCTTTGTCGGACGTAGATTCCAGCCCTGAGCAGAGCATTGTCCGGTTGAGGGAAGGTTTTTCCGCTCAGGACATGGCAGATGCATTTGATATTCTGCTGAAAAGAGACCTGCCTGTGAGCGCCCTGTACCTGACGACCAACAAACTGGGCATGCATGCGCTGAAATATATTCATTCCAGGAAAATACAGGTGCCGCAAGAGCTGGCTGTGGTCAGCTTTGATGAGACGGAATTTCTGGATCTTTTCGCAACACCGGTAACCCAGATCATACAGCCTTTACAGGAGATGGGCAGCCAGGCCGTACGTATTTTGATGGAATCCATCGGCGGTAACAGCAGCTTCACCCAGCTGAATTTACAACCGCTTCTGGCCGTCAGGGGCTCTTCGATTGGCGGGGGGAAAAGACCTGATTTTGAAAGAGAGCTCGTAGGAAGAACGCTATAAATTTATGCATTGCATTCCCCTCGGGAATATTCATGTAATGATCTGCTCATAAACCTGTTTATTGCACTTGGAAAAATGTCACAAGGCTCTCCAATTGGAGGGCCTTTTTTATTGACATAAAGTGCTTCCTGCTGGCTGGTCCGCGACCCTGACAAAAAAACTGAGAAAAAGTTTGACAACCATTTGGTTGTTTTTATATAAGACAACCAAATGGTTGTCTTATGATAGAACGAAGAGATGTTTTCCAGGCTATTGCCGACCCTACCCGAAGGATGATTATCCATAAATTGTCACAGGGGCCCCTTAATATCACCCAGATAGGGGAAGATTTCGGCATCAGCAAACAGGCCATTGCCAAACACATCAAAATACTTAGTGAATGTGGTTTGATCCTGATGAGCCAGAAGGGCCGCCAGCAGGTTTGCGAAGCGCGTCTTGACCAACTTGACGAGGTTACGGACTGGGTAACGGAGTCGCGCAAACTTTGGAACAACCGTTTTGAGAAACTCGAGCAATTCCTGATCAACACCAAAAAACAATAGTTATGAACTCGGAAAGAAAGCAGCTTTTCATTACCCATCTTTTCGACGCGCCAGTCGAAACCGTTTTCCAGGCCTGGACCGACCCGGAGCAACTAAAGCACTGGTATGCGCCGGACGGGTGCACCATTGAATTCAGAACTATCGATGTCAGTCCGGGCGGAAGTTTCCATTCCTGCATACATGATCCGGTACATGGAGAGTGCTGGATCAAGGGGACTTACCTGGAAGTGACACCAAACCGAAGACTTGTTTTTACCATGATCATGTCGGATGAGGCCGGTAATTCAGTTCGCTCGGTTGCAGCCGGAAAAAGTCAGGACTGGCCCGCGCATCAGACGGCCACAGTGACTTTTGAGGAATTAGGCGCTCAGACTAAGGTCTCTATTTTCCAGACCGTATCAGAAGAAGAAGCCATGAAAACCGGAGCCTACCAGGGGTGGCTTAAAATGCTCGGCAGGCTTTCATCGCTGCTGGTTGAAATCTGATAGCAATTAGTGTACTATAAAATCGGGAAAATGAAAAAGACAGCTGCATATATTACCCTAATGCTTTTAACGGCTGGTTACGATAGCAGAGCAGGAGAAAGTATTAATCGTTCTGCAGACCGGAAGGACACCCTTACCTTTCAAAGTGGGTACTTGCCGATCAATGGCATTAGAATGTACTACCAGATTCACGGCAATGGAAAACCCATCGTGTTAATTCATGGGGGCGGTTCAACCATTGAAACCACATTCGGAAGGGTTATTCCTTTGCTTGCGCAGAACCGAAAGGTAATTGCCGTTGAGTTGCAAGCCCACGGAAGGACTACTGACAGGAGTGGGACGAGTCATTTGAACAAGATGCGGACGATGTCGCGGCAATTTTGAAGAAGTTGAATATCGGAAAGGCGGACTTTTTTGGTTTTAGTAATGGAGGGACTACTACGCTGCAAATTGCGATACGCCACCCTGAAATCGTTGGTAAACTGGTTTTAGGCTCTGCGCTGGCTAAGCGCAACGGCGTGCCGGTTGAATTCTGGGACTTTATGAGCAAGGCAACTTTGGATAACATGCCAAAGGAGTTAAAGGATGCTTATTTGACGGTCACTCCTGACACGGTAGGCCTGCGGACAATGCACGATAAAGATGCGAAAAGGGTCATTAATTTTAAAGACATCTCTGATGCGCAATTAAGATCGATCAAGGCGCCGGCGCTGATCATCATTGCGGACAAAGACGTGATTAAACCCGCACATGCCCTTGAAATGCAGAGCCAAATTCAAGATTCGCAGCTGGCTGTTATTCCGGGTTTGCATGGGGAGTATATCGGCGAGGTTACCACTTTAAGACCGGATTCTTTGAGCCAAGCGGACTTTGTGGTCCCGATGATCGAGCGATTCCTGAATAGTGTGAATTAATAAGGTTCAAGGCTGATGCGGGTAACGATGGGGTTTGCTAAAAAGATTTCTCTATTTGAAGGCGACACTTTTACTGTAAAATATCAACCAAAGGTGCTGACGGTGCAAGCTCCGCCCGCCGGCTGATACGGGCAGCCCCTGATATTGAGCTCGGTCATCGGCGTTTTTTAACAGTTTCTTCCAATTTGGCACCTAAACATTTTGATCACGCTCGCTTGGAGAAATAGCTAGGTTTTCTGAAGCTGCTTGAGCCGGCTCTGATAAGCCTGCAGGTAATTCCGTTTTGTTGTCTGGTCCAGGAAAGATGCAAAGGTTAACCGCTCCACTTGTTCGGCCCCGCTGAGCATACGCGAGACTATCCCGTTAAATATTTTCGAATTAATTCCTGCTATCTGAGCCAGTAAGATAAATTGCTGCATCACATTACCTTGAGCTTGTTTTTGGGGTAAAAGGCCGTCGTCCAGTGCAAAATCTTTATCGCTGATATGTATACGGCTGTTGAGCAAATCATAGGCTGGACTCAAACGATAATCTCCCTGATCTGTTTCGAGTAAGGAGAAGTTTTTGAAATGTGCATCACCGTTAGAGAATAAGTAGTTGAACATTAATGTGCGGAGCAATTTTGGTGATTCGACTGTGTAAGCAGGAACATACTTTCGCATCAGCTCAAAAATCTCCAGATAATTTCCTAGATATTTATAATGTTCTCCATGGGTTTGGGGCGTGCGTCCCGCCAGTGATGCAAAATCATCCTGCGCACGTTTTCTGCCGTCGGAGTGTCTATCAAATCGTTTCGTGATATAGGCCTGCGGCCCGTCCGCAAAAAAGATCAACGCGTTCTCCGCTGTTTCTATGCCATAAACCTGCCTGGCGATCTGCATGGTCAGATGCTCGTTGGCCGGGACCTGGTCCGGCCTGCGGCCTGCGCCCGGTATCGGCTTTAAAATATAAGTACCTTGTTCGCCTTCTTCGATCAATCGTAGCTTATTCTTATCAAGGACTACCGAAAATTTTTCCTGGACACCCGAAATTGAGATCCGATTGCGGTTTTGTTCAAAAAGTTCATTGGTATCCTGATTGGTCGCCGGCGAATCATAACTCAGAATGTGGTTTACGCGCTTACCATCGAAGACCCGTCTCAGGCAATTCTTGCTATAAGTGTCATAGCCCGGAGCCAATGTGCCTGGGCAAAATTGAATATCTGGTAAGCTCATTGCTTTTCGATTTTAATAATTGTCACAGCGCCAATCGTGTCGCTTTTTGCAGTCGTGAGCAGCAAGCCAAAATAATCGTTTCGATCTATCCGATTTAGGTGACAGACCAATTGTTTATTCGAACCTTCCGGCAACATGTTATAGAAAAAAGGAAATAAGTATTCAGATCGATAGGCCTCAATCGTTTTTGGTAAAGTCAGACTGATGCCAGGTTTCGAGTTGTCCTCTACCCATTCTTTGTGGTACTGAAATTCAAATTTGCCGTTGTCATCCTGTGATAGAATACCAGCTTCTTCTCCTCTAAAAAGAACTTTTGCAGCTCTCATGGATTAGTTGTTTTTTTTACGCTCAGGGTGATTTCAAGGCCTAGGACATCACACAATTTTTTCAGTGTTGATAAAGTAGGATTGCCTTTGCCAGACTCGAATTTTTTTAAAGCGCCCAGCGCTACACCAGATAGATCGGATAGTGCTTTTTGCGTAACTTGTAATGATTCGCGCCTTGCTTTGATCACCTCAATGATAGATACGAAGTACATTATGATGTTCTTTTTGATGTAAATATAATATTTTCGATCCTAAATACCTACGAAAAGTATATTATAGTGTACTTTTTGTGATATAACTTAATTAGGATTGGAGAATTACATCAAAAAGTATATTAAACTGTACCATATTGAGATCAAAGCGCAAATTTTCAAGCTAACGGAAAAAAGTGCATGATAAAAATTGCAAAAAGCGGGCACCTGGCGCCAATGGTTAACAGAGCATCCGCCCGAACCTATTTTTTACATCCGGTAAATCTCGTATCAGATCAATGCAGATTCATTGACGATGATTTATACATATCTATCAACGGACCCCTTTAAAGGAAGCCCGGTTTATTCGCAGAAGATCATTGTCGGAAAGCGGTCAGTTAATTAAACTCTCGGAGCGCTGTGAGGAAAATACCAAGAGGAGCAAGTGCAAATAGGCGGAGATCCTGTCAGCGATTTCCCACTTACCCCGGTATTTGCTTTTTGACCTCGTTCGGGGTTTTTCCAAAGACTTTCCGGAATTCCTTGCTGAAATACTTGCTGTCGTCAAATCCAATGAATGTGGCCACTTCGGCGACATTGTAAACACCTGATTCGAGCAGCTTTTTTGCCTCACTGAGCCGGATGGTTTTAACAAACTCATTCACGGTCATTCCTGTGAGCGTCCGCAATTTCCGGTAAAGTACCGAAACACTCATCCCAACCTCGCTTGCGAGCTCGTTTACGCCAAAATCGGGGTTCGATATGTTTTCGGTAACCATTTCCCTGAGCCTGGCGATAAATGCCTCGTTTACATCCCGGGCAATGCTGCTTCCGTTCCGCTGATCGACTAAAACCGATTGCTGATATCGCTCTTTCAGATCGTCTCTGACGCGAATAAGATTGTTGACTTTCAATTCAAGAATCCGCGGGTCAAACGGCTTCGTCAGGTAATCGTCCGCGCCCGATTCCAGCCCTTCAACGATTTGGTCACTTTGGGTCCGGGCTGTTAGCAATATGACCGGAATGTGCGCGGTAGCAATGTTGTTTTTGAGTTGGTTGCACACCTCGATTCCATTCATTTCCGGCATCATCACATCGGACAGAACGATGTCAGGAAGATGTTCGCCGGCTAATTCCAAGCCGCGCAAGCCATTGTCCGCTTCCAATATTTTGAAATCCTCTTCAAAAAGGCTGCGGATAAACACGCGTAGCTGATCGTTATCTTCGATGATCAGAATCGTATTGATGTGCTTTGCGTTTCGGACAGGAGCGGAGGCTGGAATAATAAACTTTTCGGCCAGTATACCACCCACATATTCGTTTTGATTGGCCGCCAGTTGGTCGGCGGTAAAATGGCGGTTTCCCTGCAACAGGGTGATCGTCAAAGTTGTGCCGGCGGATAATGCCTTGTTGGTTGGGCTGCCGTTGAATTGCCGGCTTTCCGCGGTGAGATAGCCGCGGTGCTGCTCCACCAGGCTTTTGGACAATGCCAGGCCTATCCCGTAACCGGGCTTTTCAGAGTCCGCTTGGTAATAATAGGTAAAGAGCTTTTGTAAATGTGCTTCGGAGATACCCTTACCATTATCTTCAATCGTAATTTTGACTTCATTGGAAACCTTTACAACCCTTACGACTACCCTGCCACCTTCGGGGGTAAACTTATAGGCATTACTGAGCAGGTTGTAAAATACCTTTTGTATTTGGGCGATATCGAACCACAAAAGGACCTGTGTTTCAGGAAACAGCTGCAAGGTCTCTATTCCTTTCTCCATTGCAACGTGCTCGAATGCTGCGACCACACTTTTAATGACGCTCACCACGTCGTGTTCGCGCACCTGTAAGCGCACACTGCCACTCTGGATTTTTCGAAAATCCAGTAACTCGTTCACCAAAAGCATCAGCCGGTCCGAGCTGGCTCGTGCGTAATCCAGGTAGTTTTCATTGTTCTTGCCTTCCGTCGCCTGTTGATGTGCCTTTTCCAATGGTCCGCTGATCAGCGAAAGGTGCGTCCTGATCTCGTGAGACACATTGGTAAAAAAATCGAGTTTCATCTGGTTCAATGCATTTTCCCGTCTGAACGAGCTGCGGATCCAGAAAAACCGTATGACGGCATACACAATTGCGGCGGTTAGCAACAGATAGAACAGGTAGGCATACCAGGTTCTCCACCACGGGGGCAGGATGTTGATTTTTACCTGTAAAGGATCTTCTGACCACATGCCGTCGCCGTTGGCCGCTTTTACCTGAAAAGTATAGCTGCCTGCCGGCAAGTTTGTGTACGTCGCCGAAGGCGCTTTAACATAGTTCCAATCGCGGTCGATCCCGTCTATTTTGTAGGCATATTTATTGACATCCGATTTGATGTAATCCAACAGTGCGAAATCGAATGTGAAAATGCTCTGATCGTGCCTGAACGTGATCTCTTTGATTGTGGTAACAGGTTCGGGGAGCAACCCGGTACTGTCGCCCGTTCTCACAGTTTTGTTATACAATTTCAGGGAAGTGAGAATGATCGGAGCAGTACGCTTTAGAGCGGAAATAGTGGTTGGGTCAAACTTAAATGCGCCTTTGTCGGTGGCAAAATAGAGATTGCCGTTCTTGTCGGCCCAGCCGCTGGCTTGAATCAGCGTTCCTTTTGAAGGCAGACCATCCAGTGAGCTGTAAGATTGAAGGGTCCTTTCTTTGGGATGATACCTGTAAAGCAGCGAAGAAGCATTGATCCAAAGATAGCCCCGATTGTCGGGAACGACATCCAAAGCTGCTTCCCGCGGGATATCTGTATTCAGCTCGAACTGATTTTTTTCGGGATTATAGCTTAGCAGTTGCGTGTGACACGCGGCCCATATCTTTCCCCACCGGTCTTCATTAATACTCCAGGCCATGACCAGCTCTGTCTGTGAATGAATTTTCTCGATCGTTGGCTTAGGCAATCTTGCCGTGTGTGGCTTTATGCGGTAGAGCCCGGCTTTTCCTCCGATCCAGATATTACGCCGGGAATCTTCAAAAATGGTGGCAGCGTAGCTAACGGTCGGATCTTTGGTAAACGTGCCGGTCGTTTTGTCAAACAACAGTAGCCCGTAAGCCCCTCCGACCCAGAAATGCCCGTAACTGTCTTCGGTGATTTTGTAGGTCCGTCCCGAGATTGACTCTCCCTGGAACGATAAGGGATAATGGCGATACGATCCGCGACGGAGGTCGTAACTGGTCAGAACGGTCTTGCCGCCCGCCCAGAGTACGTCGTTTTGATCAACATAAAATGAGTAGTAATCAGCCTCGGCAGCCAATTTAAGTGGAAATGTTTCGGGTTTTTTGCCGTTGGAGTCGAAAAGCAGCAGCTTGTCCAAAGCGTCTGAAATGCTCCACATCCGATTTGTCGGGCTCCTTCCCATTCCCACGTTGACGAAAGATGCGGCACGGGGGTCCTCAGGGCCAAATGGCCAGCGTTTAAACCGGGGAGAGTTAAAATGAAAATAACTGATGCCGCCATAGTAAGAGCCGAGCCAGAGCCCGCCCTGGTTATCAAGGTATACTGAAAGCAGCGAGTTGTCTGATAAACTGTGGGGATCGCCGGGCTGGTTTACATACCAATCCGCTTCTTCTGTGGACGGATTGAAATGGGCCAGGCCCAGGGAGGTTGCCAATAGGAGTTTTCCCCTGCGGTCGGATATTATTTTCCGGATTATGGGATAATTGCCGGTGGGACTTTTCAATTTTTGGATTTTGCTGAAACTTTCTGTCGCGGTATCAAATCTGATTAATCCCCCGCTGGCATTGCCCAGCCACACAGCTCCATTGTCAAGGGTAAAAACGGAAAGAAACTCATTGAGTGAGGTTTCGTCTTTTGTTTCCGGCATTTTGTAGAGCTTGGGCTTGCCCCCATTAGTCGGCATTTTTATCAGGCCGTCGGCAGTTGCCAGCCAGAGATTTCCTGCTTTGTCTTCGGCAATGTATTTTATTTTGAGGGCCTTGCCTTTGAATTCGTTTTGCAGATGACGGGATACTATGGGGGTACCGCTACGTGCATCGACCCGGGAGAGCCCTTCCTGGGTTCCGACCCAGATTTGCCGCTTGCTGTCTTCAATAACACAATTTACATAATCATTGGATAGCGTGTTAACCCGGGCCGGATCATGTTTGAAATGCCTGATATCGACATTCCTGGGGTTGTAAAAGGTCAATCCGGAGGCCGTTGCTACCCAAATATGTCCCTGGGAATCACAAATAGCGTCGCGAAGGTCGGCGAAAAGCGGATTCCCTTTAATGTCGCGTCGATAAGATTTCAATATCCTGGTGTCATAACTGACCAGCCCATTCATCGTGCCAAACCACATCAGGCCATCGTGGCCCTGTGCGATCGCAAAAACCCCGGCTATGGGATCCGTCTCATCTTCCGTAATATTTTTGAATGATTGTGCCGCGACTTTGGTAAAGCAGGTGTAAATGCACAGTAAGCCAATCAGGATACATTTGTAGCTAGTCATCAATAAGCGCTCAATAGGATAATAGACAGAGGACGCAATGCAAATTACGGTCTGTTAATCTATTTGAGCAAGTATAAGAGTCAATCCGACTTCTCTATTTACCCGATTCGCAGCCCGCGGGGGACATTTTCGAGGACATCAACCAGCTCAATGACATTGGTGACGTTCGTTTTTTTGAAGATGTTGGACTTGATCGTGCTTACCGTCGATATTTTTCGGTCCATCTCCTTGGCGATTAGCGACGGGCTCAATCCTGTTACCAGTAAATTGGCAACTTTCATCTCCGTCGGGGTGAGATTCGGGTTTTTCCTGCGGCGTGGCCGTGGTGTGGAGATCATCAGGTCGAATGCTATTTGCATATTGACGTGAATCCGGTTTGCGGCCAATGAAGAGAAGCATTCTTCCAGTTCACTTTCGCTAAAATCGTCGGAAAGATATCCATTAATTTTTTCGCGGAAGAACTCAATGATATTGTAAATCGATTGCCGATAATCATACAGAATAATCTTGCAGGATTTTTGTATTGACCTTGCTTTTCTGATGTTGCTCAAAATGGTTTTGTCGGAAATGTTTCCGATCCTGATCATGAAGTAAACATTGTTATTGTCGATAGGATCCAGTTGTAATTCATGGAACAGGTTCCGCTCTAAAAACTTGCATCCCGGTAATAGCGATTGCATGTTGGCTTTTATACCGGCCCTGTACATCGCGCGTTCATCGACTATTACTACCAGGGTGTCTCCTTTTTCGTATGGGTGGGTCATATTATGAGATGTTTGGATTGTCTAAATATTGCTTCTCCTGATTTTATTTCAATTGATGTAAATTGTTGTTTTATTTTCACACTCATGGGTGATTTAATTGTCTTTTTGGTGTGATTTTTTTCGAAATCGGGAAAATTTGTTTTTAATAATCACCCCCAAGGTTCCGTAAGTGGGCCGCCGAGCTTGTTTGCCGATAATCTGATTCATGCAGTAGGGTAGAAAATCTTGCCGATTTGGTGAGATTTTTATGTTTATGGCTGATTTTGAGAGTCAATCCATTGGTAGCAAATGTGTAGCCAGCTATGTTTGTGAGCATCCGTCGGGGAATGCGGGTACCCTTTTTATTAAAACTTATAGCGCTTGGAAAGTGTAATGGACTCACAAGACAGAAAACAAGTTCTGATTATTTACGGCAGTGCAGACTTATATGGTTTTGGAAGCGAAGGGTTGACGAAAAGCTTCCGCGTAGTAAAAAGTAATATCGGAGAGGATGGACTTTCCCTGGTCAGGCAATTAAAACCTGATTTAATAATATGCGACATTTCCACATCGTCACCTAATGGACTTGCATTTTGTAACCAGTTAAAGTCCGACGCTACTACGAGCCATATATATGTCATTTTACTAGGGCCCGAAGGGTATCAGATCGAAGGATTGCGTGCGGGTGCCGAAGATTATATTTCCCTTCCATATGACAATTACGCACTTGGATTAAAAATAGAAAACCTGGTCCGGCTTCGCCAGGCAGTACGTGGAAAAGTTGTACAGGAAATGTCCATTCATCCCGAATCGATAGGAGAGAATAACCGGCTTTTAAATAAACTGGAACAGCTGGTATTGGAAAATATAGGTAATTCTGATTTCGGTGTTCATGAAATGGCATTTCAAATCGGGCTTAGTGTTTCCGTTCTTTATAGAAAGCTTCGGTTATTATCGGGTGGTACGGTAAATGAATTTGTTAAAAACATTCGGATGAAACGAGCAAAGGAGTTATTGGAAACGGGAATATACCCGGTAAATGAGGTAGCCGCCGCCATAGGTTACGAGGATAGTAAGTATTTTAGTAAAGAATTTCGAAAATTTTTCAATAAAACTCCGGCGGAGGTAAAACGAATGTCTAACTAAATTAATAGAATGCACTCCTTGCATCAAAATATCAAAACTGACTTGTTTTCTACATAAGTATATACACACTAAATAGTGCCGGTGTATTGGCAAACGTTGAGTAATAGATCAGCCTCCCGGAGTTTCCGGGAGGCTTGATTTTTTATGTCTGGAAAAATATTCGCCTGCAACTTTTGACAAAAAAATGCTCCTAATTAGCCAAAATAGTCCCCCATCTTAATCGAATTAAGTTGGGACATTTGTCGTAGAAATATTTTTCAATACGCCTCCCGGACTAGAAGTAATTCTTTCAAGATACTACCCTCGGATCATGCTGCGCTATGCCACACTATTCCTTTAATATTTTCTGATACAACGGTCTACTATCAGGACTGTATGTAAATGCCGTGAGGCTGATTTTCAACTCTTAACGTATTGATTATGAATAAATAAAAACGAGAAAGCGTGTACAACTTTTTATGAACAAATGAATACTATTTTATGAAACGAAATGTACAAATTGCCGCCGTTGCGCTTGCTTCTGCAATGCTCGCCTGCTTTGGCGCGCGGGCACAAACGCCCGGAGGGGTCGCGCCAGCCGCCTGGTACAAGGCCGATGGGGTAGGGTCAGTATTTTCCGATGCGGGTACCACTGCCGCATCCAATAATTCAACGGTCCAGCAATGGAACGAGGTGCAGGGATCGGGCAGGAACCTGATCCAGGCAACTGCCAGCGCCCGGCCGGTATTCTCCAACAGCTCCGCGCTGGCCAATTTTAACCCCACCGTTACGTTCGACGGCAGTAACGACTTCCTGGAATTCACCGCAGGCACAGGCGTGAATGTGATCGATCGCGCCAATGGGTCAATCTATGCTGCAGGTCGTGTGAATACATTGAAGCAGAGTGGCTTCGCGGGTTTTCATGCATCGATGGATTACCCGGGGTTACACATTTTTGGCAGTAATAATAAATTGCTCTTCTTTACAGGAGGGCCTGGTTATCAGGGATTAAGTGCCTCTCCTTTGGCGGCCGGCATGTTCTTTAGCGCTGGTTCGGGCTGGCAGAATGGCGCCGGTACGAATGCATCGTACGCAGCCGCGACGGTCTCCCTGAACGGTATGCGCACAGCCTATTCGGGAAGTGAGCTTTACAATGCTAACCTGAGCACCGGCGCGCGGGATTTCCGCATCGGCGCCGACAACAATTATGGCGCATTCAGCGGTCAGTTGAATGAGGTTTTGGTATTCGAAGACCAGCTGACTGCGGATCAAATGGACCGTGTTGAAACTTACCTGGCCATCAAGTATGGAACAACCTATGCCAACGGAACACGCGACTACAAAAATTCGGCGGGTAACGTGGTGTGGAGCGCTTCAACGAACACCGGCTCGCAAAGCAACATCGCGGGGATCGGCCGTGACGACAATGGCGCCCTCCACCAGAAGCAATCCTGGAGCACGAATGCGGGACGTCAGGTGCTGATCGGCACGGGCACCCTTGCCGGTAGTAATGCGGGCAATGCAACTGGCCTTGCGAACGGGCAATTCCTGATCTGGGGAGACAACGGCCTGGCCAAGTCACCCAATGTGGTGATTGCGGGTATCAACGGGATTAGCCACAGGTTCGCCTCGATCTGGAAGGTACAGAACACCGGTAATGTAGGGACTGTACGCGTTGCCTGGGAGAAGAATCTGCAAAACCTTAGTTTGATCCAGAGCACGGACAATGTCATCAACGCATCGGATGTGGTGACCAGCATGTCTGCCAATGAAACGACGATCAACGGCGTGGTATACAACTATGCTGATGTGACCTTGGCCGATGGCCAGTATTTCACTTTTGCTGCCAAGGTTGCTTCACCGGGCGGCGTTTTTACGGATCTGAGAGTTTGGTTGAAATCCGATAGCGGCTTTACACCGGGTGAATGGCAAGACCAATCCGGAAACGCAAACAGCTATACGCAAACTAACGCCAGCCGTCAGCCATTTACGGCAACGGCGTCCTACAACTTTAACCCGATTATCGATTTTGGGACAACCGGGGCAGATGCCCGGTTTATGGTTGTTCCGGCGGGTAAGCCTTACTCGGCTAACGGTACCAACAGTTCGGTTTTTACGGTAAACCTCGACCGCAGTGTGGGAGGATACGCGGATATTCTCGGATTCGGCGCGACAACTACAACTGCGAACCTTATCAATGCGAATTTACCCGTATTTACCCGATTGGGGGTCAATGCGCTAATGTATCCCTACGCGGATGCGTCCCCGGCTTTACCAGCTGTGGAGGCTAACAGGTTGTATTTGAATGACGTATCTTATACGGTAGGAACTGCGGGCATTAAATATGGGCAGAACGGTACAACGGGTTCCAATACGCAGACGTTTGCGGCAGGATATGCCCGACATGCCGACGGAAGTATCCTGGGCTCGCAACCGGAGGTTAGAAACGGGTTGATAGGTGAGGTGATTGCCTATGAAAGAGATTTGACGGAAGCGGAAAAGCAGCGTGTCAGAACTTACACGGCCATCAAGTACGGCATTACCTTGCCGCACAACTATATCGCCAGCGATGGAACTACTATTCTTTGGAACCAGACGACCAATACAGGTTATAATAAAAACATAGCGGGTATTGCCAGCGACGAGGGAAGTGCATTGGTTCAAAAGCAGTCGCAAAGTATTAACACTGGCAGCCAGGTTGTAATCGGTACAACGGGTTTGGCGGGAAGTAATGCATCAAATAGCAATGCGCTGGCTACGGGTCAGTCGCTTATTTGGGGAGATAATGGTCTGACAAAATCGTTATCGGTGTCGCATAACGTCACTGTGGCGGGGAATCAAATCAATTTAAGATTTGGTGCAGTATGGAAAGTACAGAATACCGGTTCGGTAGGAACAGTTCGTGTTGCCTGGCCAACCGGGGTTGTCAACTTGCATTTAATCCAGAGTACTGACAACGTGATCGACGGATCGGATTCGCACACGGCTATGACCGGTACGGTTAACATTAATGACGTTACCTACAACTATGCGGATGTAACACTTGGTGATGGTTCTTATTTCACTTTTGGTGGCTATATCGCAGGTCCGGGTGGTGTAGGTCAGGACCTGGCTTTGTGGTACCGAGCCGATAGCGGGGTAGAGACTGACGGTGAGAATAAAGTTACAGGCTGGAACAACTCAACTGCTAATGAAGTGAAGTTGACCAGTAGCGGTGCAAGCGGCTATATTCCTTACAATGACCAGGTAACTAAAGCCTGGAACTTCAATCCTACATTGTCGTTCGACGGGTCTAATAATTATCTGAGAAACACGACAACCGACTATCTGAACGCTGCGGGTTCTGTGCATTATATTACCGTGGCAAGATTGAACGCTTCCGCCGCAGGTTTCAACAGTATTTTCGCAGTGAGCGGCAATGATGATGGATTTTTCCTGTATCCGCAAAGCGGTTTGATTTACCCTATGCCAGCTATCGGAAATGGATTTAATGCAGCGGCCGCTGGCCCGGGAACTCCAAATCGCTTTGGTATCTACTCTGCGATTTTGCCTAAAACAGGTACGCCGGCCAATCAACGCGGATTTTACAATGGTCGTGAAAAGATTTATGCTTCACCCTATCCATTAACCGGAGGTTGGTACTCACTCCCGACCAAGGGTGCGTATATCGGCGCGGACGGAGCAACAGCCGATAATCCGAACGGAGATATTGCGGAAGTAATCGTGTATCATGAACCCACCGGCGGAGACATGAGCAATGCTAATCTGTCAAAGATTCATAGCTACCTGGCCATTAAGTACGGCGTCACGCTGGATCAGACTACGCCACAGGACTATGTGAGTTCGAGCAATAGCGTAGTACGCAGTGCTGCTGCCAATGCAGGCTACCAAAACAACATCGCCGGTATCGCCCGCGATGATCAGGGTGGATTGTATCAGAAACAATCGAAGAGTATTAATCCTGGTGCACAGGTTATTGTCGGGACGACGGGCATTGCCAACACGAACGCGGCCAATACAGAGCCCCTGGTTAACGGGCAGTTTTTGATCTGGGGTGACAATGGTTTGGCAAAAGCTCCTGGTGTTTCATTGGGAACGATCGCCGGTTTACCATACAACCGTTTTGCGGCGATCTGGAAAGTACAAAATACAGCCTCGGTAGGAACGGTACGTGTGGCATGGGTAAAAGGATATGCGAACCTGAAACTGGTCCAAAGCTCAGACGCAACGATCGATTTGTCTGATGTAATAACTGATATGTCAAATACTCTGAAGATTGGGGAGACGGAATACGCATACGCCGACGTGTCACTCGCTGATGGAAGCTATTTTACCTTTGCAGCATTCGTACAAGGCCCGGGCGGTGTTACAACTAACCTTAGCCACTGGTACCGTGCGGATTATTACCTGGAATCGGATGGAGATGGACAAGATGCTGTTGCCTGGGCTGATTTTAATGGTGGAGTGGTTTCTACGCAATTGGGAGAGGCGAATCTGCCTAAGTCGAAGGTAGGCGCAGCTAACTACTTCAACTTTAACCCGGGGGTTAATTTTACGGCTGCCGATCAGACGTTGGGAAATATCACATTGCCTACTGTCTCGGCGCAACAGTACGATGTTTTTACGTTGACCAAGGAGGGATTGGCCCCAGGAGGCAATGGAAGGGTATTTAGTACATTGGTAAATGGTTCGAACCTTTCTGGTAATATTGCCTACTGGGATGGTATAGGTATCCTGGCGGATAATCGGATCGAACGTGTGAATACGGCTTATAACTTCCGTTATCTTGCCAATCCCGGCAACATTAACTGGGCGTCCAACAGCCCTAGCATCATGTATAATACCTTCACCAACACCACCGTGTCGAAGGGGTTAAACGGAGCAGCAAATGGTACTACCGCAACCCATACTGCCATCGGGTCGCTTACCGGAGGACATGCGATAGGGTCAACCCAGTTTTCAAGCAATGGTAGTGACAATGCCGGATTTACAGGTAGCATCGGTGAATTGATCGTGTATGGCGCCGGTAACGTGTCTGCAACTGATCGTAACAAGATCGACAGTTATCTGGCTATCAAATACGGTGTAACACTCGCCGCAGGCACCAACTACACCACGTCGACGGATGCTGTTGTTTGGGATGCTACCGCCAACGCGGCTTATCACAACAACGTAGCAGGTATCGGTAACGACTTTCGTTCGGCGTTGCATCAAAAGCAGAGCCGTAGCCAGATTACCAACAATTCCAACAATCAGGTAACGATAGGCCTGGGTGGCATTGCCGCAACGAACGATGCCAATACCAGTCAGTTGACTGACGGCCAGTTCCTCATCTGGGGCGACAACGGCAATACGCAGGCAATGACCAACACGGCCAGCACGTACACCGCATTCGTTTATTCGGGCAGCATCAACAATGCCCGCCACATGAACCGTATCTGGAAAGTGCAGAATACCAATGTAGCCGGCGAAACGCTTATCCGTTTCCCGCAGGCATCCGTTGGTACAACTACGCTGACTAACGACGCCTGTGCAGGGTATGTGATCCTGTTCGCATCCGATGCCGCATTCTCCTCTAACGTAACGGCTGTTCCGTTGACGGTGAACGGCACCGATTACGAGGCTACCCACAGCTTCCCGAATGGCGCGAGCTATTTCACGTTTGGTAAAGTCACTCCTATCACAACCGGCACCGTATACCTGCCGGCTGTTGTGGAAGAATCGAACCAGTATAACGATAACTGCGGTACCGGCGAGTGGACGTACTTCCGCAACACGTCGGATGCTACCAGGAAATTCTTCGCAGCCTCGAATCTGCAATCCACGGTGTTGAACAACCTGACGGCGAAAGTGACACCTGAGGGGGTAACCTACGACGATGGTTCAATCACAACCAAACTGATGCCGCGTATCACCACTGCTACCGATGCTTCTGCAACGGCATTTACAGGAGGAAAAGTGCGGATTTATTATAGCCAGTCGGAATTGACTGATACGCAGGTACCGGGCGCGAAAGTGAGCGGATGGTTTAAATATGAAGGAACTGCCGAAGAGGTGATCGCGAATGTTTATACCTACGGAAAACTCGACGGCTCCAAAACGGTCGCGCTTACACCTGATGCCACCGGCGTGGAAGATGGCGTGAACTATGTCGAGTTCCATAACCTGACTTCGCTCTCATCGTTTGTCTACCTGTCTACAACCGGGGAATCCGCGCTGCCTGTTACCATGGCGTATTTCAATGCGGCCAAAGAAGGAAACACCGCTAACCTGACCTGGGCGACGACCGAGGAGATGAACAATACCGGATTTGAAATCCAGAGAAGTGCGGATGCGCGCAAATGGCAGGCCATCGGTTTTGTAGAAAACCAGACAGCCGACGGCAACAGCAAAAACCTGTTGACATACGGCTTTGCAGATGCTACGCCATTGGCCGGTACCAACTATTATCGTCTGAAACAGATCGATACGGATGGATCCTATGCATACAGCTCTATTGCGGCGGTCCGGTTTGAGTCGGATAAGAATGCGCTGTCCGTATATCCTAACCCGGCAACGGAAGGCAGATTGTCGCTGACGCTGCCGCAATCCGGTCCGTACAAGCTTTCAGTGTACAACGTTACGGGTATGGAAGTGCTGAGTGCAGCACAGTCCGGAAACCTGCTGGACATCAGAAACCTTCGTGCGGGCGTGTACGTGCTACGTGTTACGTATGCGAACGGGGAAGTTCACAGCAAGACGTTTGTGGTGAAATAACCGGGCCTCCGGCAATAAATGAAACGGGATCCGAATTTCGGATCCCGTTTTTCTTGGCGTATAAACTATTGCCCTCCCAGTGTTATGAAATCGGAAAATATCAGAAAGCTTTACCTGATCCCGCCTGGGAGCGCGCAGTTTTCTAACGCCACCCCAGCCCGGGCGCTACATGCTCCAGAATAGACGACAATACATGCACGTTGTAATCAACACCCAGCGTATTAGGTATCGTTAAAAGAATCGTATCGGCTTCCTGAATAGCTTCGTCCTGAGCTAATTCCCGGATGAGCTGGTCTGGTTCCGCTGCGTAGCTTCTACCGAAAATGGCGCGTTTGTCCTGTTCGATCATCCCGATTTTGTCAGTCCGGTTGCTCTCCTGTCCGAAGAAATAGCGGTCCTGGTCGGTTACCAATGCGAAAATAGACCGGCTCACCGAAACCCTTGGTTCACGCTGGTGCCCTGCTTTTTTCCATGCCTCTTTGTACAGTCTGATCTGTTCCGCTTGCTGCACATGAAAAGGCTTGCCGCTTTCATCGTATTTCAGCGTTGAGCTTTGAAGGTGCATGCCGTTTTCGGCCGCCCATACTGCCGTTGCATTGGAAGCGGCGCCCCACCAGATCCGTTCCCGCAGGCCTTCGGAATGAGGCTCTAACCGCAGCAGACCCGGAGGGTTTGGAAACATCGGATAGGGGTTGGGTTGTGCAAATCCTTTGCCTTCCAGTTGATCCAGAAATTCCAATGCCTTGCGGCGTCCCATATCAGCGTCGGTTTCGCCTTCGGCCGGTTCATATCCGAAATAGCGCCACCCGTCGATTACCTGTTCCGGCGACCCTCTGCTGATGCCCAATTGTAATCGCCCTTCGGAAATTAGATCCGCAGCGCCGGCATCTTCGATCATATACAACGGATTCTCGTAACGCATGTCAATGACACCCGTCCCGATCTCTATTTTGCTTGTTTTGGCACCGATGGCCGATAGCAATGGAAAGGGCGATGCCAGCTGGGCTGCAAAATGATGTACCCGAAAATAAGCGCCGTCCAAACCGATTTCTTCGGCAGCGACCGCCAAATCAATGGATTGAAGCAAGGTGTCACTCGCAGTCCGGGACCTGTAAGCAGGATGGTCAGACCAATGCCCAAACGATAAAAATCCTATTTTCTTCATAGTACGACTTTGTTGATCAAACGCCCGGCCGCGTTTCAGGTAGCCGGATATCCTGGCTTCAAAACTAGCAAATTTTGGATAGGTACCTCCATGAGCGACATGATCATCTTTGAAACTGACGACAGTCATGACCGCTCCGGCATCAAATGGCCACCTTTACAGCTACATTCCACCTGAAACAAAAAGCATTATGCTACCTCAAACCATGAAAGCCGCGGTTGTCCGCGAATTCGGTAAACCGCTCAGCATCGAAGACGTCGTCGTGCGCCGCCCTGGGGCCAACCAGGTATTAGTTAAAGTCGTTGCCAGCGGTGTTTGCCACACCGACCTCCATGCTACCGACGGAGATTGGCCGGTGAAGCCTAAACTACCACTCATTCCGGGACACGAGGGTATTGGCTTGGTGGCGGCGGTTGGACCGGAGGTAACCGGCATCCTGGAAGGTGATATTGTGGGCGTTCCCTGGCTGTACAGCGCGTGCGGTTGCTGCGAATATTGTATTACCGGCTGGGAAACGCTTTGTGACGCCCAGCAGAACGGTGGTTACAGCGTCGACGGGAGCTACGCTGAATATGTGTTGGCCGACGCGCGCTACGTGGCGCATTTGCCGGCGGGTACGGATATGATCGGCATGGCGCCTATCCTGTGTGCGGGTGTGACAGTCTATAAAGGTTTAAAGGAAACCGATACCAGGGCGGGAGAATGGGTAGCAATTTCGGGTATTGGCGGACTCGGCCATCTGGCCGTACAATATGCCAAAGCGATGGGTATGCACGTGGCGGCCATCGATGTGAGCGACGACAAGCTGGAACTGGCATCGCGCCTCGGGGCGGACCTCACGGTCAATGCCGCTCAGGAGGATCCGGGCGCTTTTCTGAAAAAAGAAACCGGGGGCATGCACGGTGTGCTCATCACGGCCGTGTCACCTGTGGCTTTTCAACAAGGGATTGCGGCACTTCGCAAAAAAGGTACCATGGCCCTGACCGGCCTGCCACCGGGCAGTTTCGATCTGCCTATTTTTCAAACTGTCCTTAACCGGCATACGATTCGCGGCTCTATTGTCGGAACGCGTAAGGATATGCAGGAGGCGGTGGGCTTCGCTCTGGACGGTAAGGTGAAAGCAACGGTCCACACCGCGCATCTGGACGATATTAACAGCATTTTTGACGATATGAAGGCCGGTCGTATTGAAGGACGTGTTGTAATGACCATGTAACAGCTTGCATTTCCACATTAAAACTTACTACCATGACCTACCAGGCAGAACAGGAAAAAATCACGTTTGTGTTACCCTTGTATTTTGTGAAAGCCGAAGTAACATTTATCAGGCAATCTGCGGACGACGGTTTGACGATCCCGCTCACGCCCGGCGACGGCCCGCGGGTAAGTATTTCAACACGCCGGTTTGCAAAGGGCTTCTGGCTCGCGCAGCTCAACTGGTCTGTCGGACGAGAACGGTTTTGCAGCGAGGGATGGTTTGAGATCGCCTGAGCTTATCCGGGGGACCCGGATTTTCGGAGAATCCGCGCAAGTTGTTTGGAAATTTCAAAAACTAAAACGGACACTAACCCGCACCCGGCGCTGAATAGCATTTTTGGGGAATCAATCGCCGAAAGCCGGAAGAGTTCCGCGACCGAAGGAATCCGGAAAATCAGAACGGTCAGTACGATGGTCATGGCCAGCGCATAGAATACAAGCTTATTGCGCTGTTGAAACAAGCTAACAAGGGCGCCTCGCGAGCGATTGGTAACGGTGAGAGCTATGTTGGCCGAAATCATCCCGATGAAAATCATTGCGCGGGTTGCGTTTTCCGACTGGCCGGATTTTACGCCGACGAAGTATACCAGCACCAGGAAGGCAGCTATTGTGGCTCCCTGTAACAAACTGCCTGTCAGTTCCCGTAAACCAAACAGTCGGGCTGTTACAGGACGGGGCTTTTCTTTTAAAAGACCTTTGCGTGCCGGTTCGTTTTCGTACACCACCGAGCAGGTAGGCCCCATGATCAGCTCAAAAAATATGATATGAACCGGGTCGAAGATAACGGGGTAGACCCAATTCAGCGCCAGAGGCAGGAACACGAGCAGGATCAGCGGTGTATGGATCGCGACGATGTACCGGATCGCATTCCGCAGATTAACGTAAATCCGCCGGCCACTTTCGATAGCGGTGACCATTCCGCCCAGATCGTCGTTGAGCAGGATCAGCGCCGAGGCCTGCCGGGCTATTTCTGTACCTTTCCGCCCCATGGCAATGCCGATGTCCGCTGCTTTCAAAGCCGGCCCGTCGTTCACGCCGTCGCCGGTCATGGCGACGATCTCGCCGCGCGCCTTTAATGCACGGATGACGCGAAGCTTGGCCTGGGGAAACATTCTGGCAAATATGGTTGCCTTCCCGACTTCTTTCAACAGGCCCTCATCGTCCAGCGCCATGATTTGTTCGCCGGTAGTAACGCTGTCGGCGTGGCGCAAACCGATTTGCCGGGCAATGTAGGCGGTTGTTACGGGGTTATCTCCCGTCAGGATTTTAACCTGTACTCCGGCTTGGTAAAACGCATCGAGGACTTGGGCCATTCCGGCTTTGGGAGGGTCATAAAACGCTACCAGACCAAGCGTTTGAAACGGCAGACTGAGTTGATTCTCCGGAAAGTCGGTGCCTTGAAAGTCGGATTTGCCGACGGCCAATACCCGAAAGCCGTTTGAAGTAAAACGATCGATGGCGCTTAGCAAGGCAGCCCGGTCTTCAGGGGAAAGCGGGGAGGCATTAATCAATGCTTCCGGCGCTCCCTTTACCGCAATAATGTGTTGGTCGTCTTTGTTTTGCCAAATATGGGTCATCATCGGAGGTTTCCCTTCCAGCGGGTAACCCAGGAGCATGGTGAGTCCGTTGTATGCCGACAGCCGGTTGGAAGACTTTGCTTCGAATACCCGATGTAATTCGGCTTCCATAGGGTCAAACGGATTGATTTCGCTGGCCAGCGCGGCGTGATAAAGAAGCTGAACGGCGTTGGGCGGGAGCGAGGAGAAGTCGGTGATAAGCTCCCTTCCGTCGAGCACGAACATGCCGGATAATGACATCGTATTCTCCGTCAGCGTGCCGGTTTTATCGGTACAGATAACCGTCGCGCTGCCCAAGGCCTCAACCGTCTCCATTCGTTTCACAACAATGCCCTGCTTCATGAGCCGATAGGCTCCAAGGGCCATAAAAGTGGCCAATGCAACCGGTATTTCTTCGGGGAGGATACTCATAGCCAATGTCAATGCGCCTAAAAGGCTCCCCGGCAGATCGCCGGAGCGGATAAAGCGTATGGCCCATACGGCAATAAAAATCACCCCGCCGACCATAGCCATATCCCTCACCAGCCGTCCGATCTGTATTTGCAGAGCCGATTTGGCAGGCTGGATGGAAGCGATGCTGCTGCCGATTTCAGCAAGCCTGGTTCCGTTGCCAACGGCCGTGATGCGACAAATGGCCTGGCCCGAAGTTACCTGGGTGCCGGCAAATAGTTTTTCACTGGGATCGTTCGCAAGCTTGTAAACCGGCATGGATTCGCCGGTCAGGATAGATTCGTTGACAGAAAAGTCATCGGCTGACAGGATAATCCCGTCGGCGGGAACCAGGTAGCCTTCCACCAATTCAACGACGTCACCTGTTACTAATGCTTCACTTTTAAGCGATGTCCACGACTGGTCCCGCAAGACGCGATAGGCCGGGCTGGTGAAATTTTCAAGACTGATTAGTGCCCGGCGGGTCCTGCCTTCCTGAACGATCGAAATGGCGGCGACCAACGCGATTGCCACGAGCATGATGACCGCTTCCTGGGTCGAACCCATTAAAAAATAGATGGCGGCAGCCGCAACCAGCAACAATAACATCGGCTCGGCGGCCAGAGCCTTTAATGTGGATAATGGTCCGGATAATTTTTGTTTTTCCAGCAGGTTGGGCCCATGCTGCTGGCGGGAGGCTTCGGCTTGTGAGGAGGAAAGGCCTATATAAAGAGGTTGGTCATGCATGGTCTCCCGGGTTTTCATATATGCCCGGAAAGCTTATACGTTCGGAGGGCTTTACGGGTGTGGTTCATTACATTTTCTGTCACGCCTCCCAGCATGAGATTGTGGTCGCTTAGTACTAGTTGGTCATGGGAGATAAACTGCAAGTTATGGGTATGCCATAGGGGTAAAGATGATGAATAGTGGCTCAAAGACTGATTCTGGTCATGTATTCCGGATCGGATGCCTTTATGCAAATGTCACTTTGTAGACGTAAAATAGATCTATTCTGTGAATAATAACGATTGCGAATTAAATAAAAGTTAGTAGTTTGCCTACTGGTTGTAGAATTTTATCTACTATCGACCAAAATTCTACTGATATGTCAAGTGCGGGAGGATGGTTGGGTATTGGTATTAGTTATACGAAATACCCGGTTGGAGGTAAGTTTTACGCCAATTTTGGGCTTTGGGCCTGGATCCGTAAACTCACAAAACCTTGTTGCTTATGCAGAAAATGTTGCAAATGATTAAGGCTAACAGAAGCAATCCTGTGCTAGCCAAAAAGCTTTTTTTGACGATCATTTTTCTCAATGTTATTAGTTTTTGGTCCAAAGTAAATGCCCAGCAGCGCTATCTCGGGCTCAGTTTGGTAAATGAAGGCAACTGGAGTAGTTTGAGTCTCATCGAACAGGCGCATGCCGTGGGTTGCAATGCGGTTTTTCTGAGCATGCAATGGGGGATGGTCGACGGGTACATTTCCCGGGTATTGAAGCAGCAATATGGACAGGATTACAATGTGTGGAAGATGTACGACGACCAGATCGCGAAGGCGCGGTCGCTCGGAATGAAGATCGGGATCAACATCGCCGTCAGTACGGGAGACAACGTCACCCACAGCTATTCGGACCGGTATGGCATCAATACAGGGGATGGCTGGCTCAAAGAAGAGCGGATCCTGAATGTCGGGTATGACGGATCGGAGGCTGTTTTTCAGAAGTATGGAGGAAAGATCAACGGTGTCGACGTGCAATTCGTGATGACCTCCCTGGCGGCACAGTCCACACGTGACCGGATTGTCGACTTTACCAACAAAGTAATACAACGTTATGGGCACCTTCAGGATACGGGCGAGCTGCTTTATGTCAACCTGATTTATTCCCGCAACGGAGAGGGAGAATTTGAATTGGGAACAGACAAATACCATTACGAGCAGCCAACGAATCTTCGCGATAATGCCAGCCTCTCGGATTACTCGCAGCCGATGGTAAGAGGTTACAGGGCCTGGCTTACCGCCAAGTATGAAAAGATCCAGGCGCTTAATTTCATATGGGGAACGAACTATCGGTCTTTCAATGAAGTGTCTCCCAAAAGACCGTCACCCACCACGTTCACCCAGCCCGACGGCACAGACTGGTACTTGTACCGGACACAGGTATTGAAGGAGGTTAATACCATCTTCAAAAACACGGTTAAAGGCATCGACAGCCGGATTAAAGTCATATCGCATCACGGTTCTGTGTTCGATAAATTGTCGTTGGGAAGGACCACCTTTTCATTTCACGAGATTGCCGCCGAAATGGACGGGATCAAGA
Organism: Dyadobacter sp.; assembly: GCF_017744695.1. Lineage (GTDB taxonomy): Bacteria > Bacteroidota > Bacteroidia > Cytophagales > Spirosomataceae > Dyadobacter. Next base: position 1,012,729 of record NZ_JAGIAS010000001.1, on the reverse strand, counting down.
TCAATGACGACTACCTTTACGATCACCGCTTCGCTATTGATCTGCTGCGCTCAAATCTTCCCGGAAAGCTGTATATCAACGAGGCCGGGTTCAATGCGAGCCTGGGTATTGCCAACTTCATTGCTTACGCCACCGAGAGCTATTCCCATGGCGCGCAGATGGTGAGCTGTATGTTTTTTGAAAACCTGTTGAGTTCCGGCGGTGGGCCAGCCGTCCGGGAACTGGCCGACACGTGGGTCAATCAGCCCGTTACGACCCCGGCGCCCACCAATCAGGATAGTTTTACCTTATCCAATATCATTCAACAGAATGGATGCGTAACCAACCGTGATAGCTATTCCGGAGATTGTGATGCCTACAAGACCTGGATGAACGCGCGAAATGCTGCTAATGGACAGCCTGTCAATATATTGATTAACAATGACCTGACGGTAGATTGCGACCTCTCTATTACAGGCTCGCCGAGCGTCAGCAACCCACGGGTAGGAACTAACATCAACCTGTCGTCTGCCTGTGGGGGAGACTGTTCCGGGCTCAGTTATAAATGGGAATTGAACGGGACTCAGATCGGTACCACAGCCAATCTGACCGATGTAAGAGTTTCGTCGGTCCCGGGAACGTACATCTATTCGGTGACTGCCGGTCAGGGAGGTTGTGCGAAAACAAGCGAGGTAGTGGTAACTGTCACCGATGTGTTGCCGGTTACACTGATCGCCTTTAAAGCAGCCGTGAAAGAGAGCCAGGTATTGCTCAACTGGTCGACCGCCGAGGAAACCAATTCCAGCCACTTTGAAATACAACGCAGTGCCAGCGGCGACAACTGGCAGGTCGTTGGAAACGTTCAGGCGGCGAACGAGAGCCGGGAGCGAATGGACTACGAGGCCGTTGACAATAGGCCGCTGATCGGGGGCAATCTATACCGGCTGAAAATGGTAGACCATGACAGTACGTTTTCATATAGTAAAATTGCCCGCGTAGTTTTTGACAGTCCCGAATTATTTTCATTTTATCCCAACCCGGCTGCCGATCGCCTGCAGCTCACCGAAGCGGCCCTGAAAAACGCTGCGTCTGTGGAATTGCTGGATCAAACCGGAAAAACGGTACTGAAAACCTCCAAGCTGGGTTCGGCTATCAGCATCGGTCATTTGCCAGCGGGAATGTATGTTCTGCAAATCATCGGACGGGACGACATTGTCACAAGCAGGAAAGTCGCGATAGGCCGGTAGGGTTTTGAGCGATAATATTTGCCCCGGTAGCTCTCACCGGTGCTATCGGGGCAAAATACAATCCGGTGTTGATTTTTCTTTATTAATGCTAGCTTTGTGGCTTGCATTGATGGTTTTTAGATGGAACGAATTACGCCACTCTTGTCCGGCAGGCTGCTGAATGATAGCGTCCTGCACCAAACACCGTTTGAGAAATCCCTGCGAAGAAGGTTGCTTAAGGTAGGGTCAGTCCTGGAATTGATTGAGAAGGAAAATGAATATACACCAGCTTCGGCGCTATCTTCTGCCGACGAGCTACGTCGGCTTATTGACACCTATGACAAGTTGGACAGTGAGCTGGCCCGGGAAATCACACAGTATATAGATGTATCCCTTGTGCGTAAGCGCCTCTTCAAAGGTGAGGAAATGAGCATCAAGCACGTGGCGCATGTGATCAAGACGATGGTAGCCAAAGGCAGGATGGTGAAGGACGCCTATTCGAAAGAGGTAAAAGAGATTTATGCGGCGATTTCCGTACAAAACCCCTTAGCACCTCCGTATGATTTGGCAAGACCCTATTTTGAAAAGGACCTGGACACGTTCAATTTATCTTACCAGGTATTGCTGGACAATTTCAAACTTCTGGCTGCCAAGGTGGGGACTTCGGATGCAATGGCCGGAGCATCGCCGTATTCCGCCGCCACGCTGCAGGCACTCGTGGCGCAGGCCGACGGCCTTACCCGCGAGATCGCCGTCATCATCCAGAAAATATTCGTCGTTTACGAGGAACGTCTGCTGGTTTTCGAGCAAATAAAAGAAAGCTGTAATGCGATCTGCAAACGGTCGCGATTCGTCCTGGGTTCTCATCATGTTGTGTATAAGGATCTTATCGCGTTGAAGCACGCGATCATGTAGAACAGGACTTAACAATAACTTAATATTAACGACATATCGGAATAATGTTGCCGCCATAGTTTTGTGTCAAAATATTAGACACTGATTATGAGACATTTGGTTACAGCGATTTCCCTCCTTATTTTAACAACAGGCGCTTGTTTGGCGCAATTAGGCTCTATAAAGGGCTCAATCAAAGACGGCAAGAACAACGAAGCGATCATCGGAGCAACCGTTCAGCTGATTGGAACGGCAACCCCGTTCGGCTCGGTGACCGACGTTGAAGGTAACTTCGAAATTCAGAAAGTACCTGCCGGTGCCTACAAAGTACAGATCAGCTATGTATCGTACGCGACGAAAGAAATAGACAACGTCCGGGTCGAAGCAGATAAATCGACGCTGATCACCACGGCGCTCGTTGAGGACAACAAAACTTTGCAGGAAGTGGTCGTGAAAGGACAGCGTCAGACCAACACCGAAGTGTCGGTGATCACGGAAATCAAGCAGGTACAACAGATTGCCGTGGGTATTTCCGCACAGCAAATTCAGCGTACACAAGACCGTGACGCTTCCGCGGTGATCCGCCGCGTGCCCGGTATCTCCATTTTTGACGACCGTTTTATTGTAGTGCGCGGTTTGAACGAGCGTTATAACACGGTGTTGCTCAATGATATTATCACTCCTTCTACTGAGGTAGACACTAAATCCTTTTCCTTTGATTTGATTCCTTCTTCGGCGATCGACCGGATGCTGGTTTTCAAATCGGCCTCGGCCGACCTCCCCGGCGATGTTAGTGGCGGAGCTATTAAAATCTATACCAAGACCATCCCGGATGGTAACAGCCTTTCAGTGAATTTCTCGACAGGTTACCGTGCAGGAACCACATTCAGCTCTGCAACCAGCCATAAGGGTGGCGCATTGGAATTCCTTGGTATCGAGAATGGCACACGTACTTTGCCTGATAATTTCCCGAACAGAAAAGGGGTTATCCTGAATGCGAAGTCTCCGACCATTATCCAGAAATTTCAGAACCTGCCGGACTACTATGCTCCGAAGCAGATCAACGTATCGCCGGACTGGAGAGCAGGGATCAATTTCAGCCGCCGTTTCTACATCAGAGATATGGAGGTTACCAACACTTCTTATATCAACTATTCCTTCTCACGTATAAACAACACCGTTACTCAGAACCGTTTCAATTTCCCAGGCCAGAAAATAGAGGTTTTCAACGATCAGTTTTTGCAGGAAAATGCACGTTTGGGGATCATGTCGAACTGGGCATTTATCCTTAACCCGAAAAACAAAATCGAATTCCGTAACCTGTTCAACCAGATGGGTAACAAGGAAACGGTTGTCCGCGGCGGTGGAAACCTTGAAAACAACCTGGATTACAACAACGGCGCATTCCGTTACGAAGCCAGAAGCATCTACTCAGGCCAGCTGAGCGGTACACACGAACTGACTGCGAAATCGAAACTCCGCTGGATCGCCGGTGCAGGTTATACCTACCGCAACGAGCCTGATTTCAGAAGATTTACATCGACCCGTGAGACAGGTACTAACCATCCATTCCAGATCAACCTGCAACAATTTGAATCCCCAACCTTGCAGCAGGCAGCGCGTTTCTACTCCCGTCTGGGTGAGATCGTAGGTACCGGAACCGTTTCTTACGAGCAACTGATCGGCGCGAAAAAGGACGAAGCGGAACAGCAGGCGAAACTGAACGTAGGTACTTATGTTGAATACAAAGACCGTAAATACTCTGCCCGCTGGTTTGGTATCGTCAACCCGAACCGCGTAGGTGACGAGATCCTGACACAGACCCCGGAGCAATTCTTCCAGAATTCGAACCTGGCTTCCGATAAAGTTTACTACACCGAAGGAACCAACTTCGACGATAAATATGCCGCTCAAAACCTTCTCGCAGCAGGTTATGCATCGTTCTACTGGCCGATTACCGAGCATTTGAATGCCACCGTGGGCTTCCGTGGCGAATACAACCGCCAGCAATTGCAGGGGTATGAGCGTGGAGGCGGTATCCAGGTGAATGTGGACCGTCCGGTTTTCACTCCGCTGCCTTCTGTTAACCTGACTTACAAGTTCAACGACCAGCATGCGGTGAGAGCTGCTTACAGCACGACTGTCAACAGACCTGAGTTCCGCGAGCTTTCTCCAAGTACCTACTACGACTTCAACTTCGACGTGTCGCGTAAAGGGAACCCGAACCTGGTGAATGCGACGATCCAGAACTACGACTTGCGTTACGAGTTCTATCCAAGCAAAAGCGAGCTGATCACCCTGTCGTTGTTCAACAAGACCTTCAAAGATCCTATCGAAGCGGCGATCTTCTACAATGGTAGCACCGTAGCTTTCACAGTAGCCAATGCCAAAACAGCTTATGCAAGAGGGGTTGAACTGGAAGTTCGCAAAGCATTGTCGAACCCCGATAACGCGACTTTCCTGAGCAAAATGCTCGTGACATTGAATGCATCGCTTATTACCAGTAACGTAAAAACGAACGTAACGACCGGAAGCTCCGACCGTTACCTGCAAGGACAATCACCTTACCTGATCAACGCCGGTTTGTTCTACAACGACGACGAGCGTGGCTTGCAGATCAACGCACTGTACAATGTGATCGGAAAGCGGATTTACATTATCGGCGACAATCAGATCAGCGCGAATATCTTCGAGATGTCGCGTAATGTGATTGACCTGAACATCATCAAATCGATCGGTAAGCGCCTCGAAATCCGTGCAAGCATCCAGGATCTGCTGAACCAGCCATTCCGCTTGTACCAGGATACCAACCATGATAACAAAATCGATACCAAGACAGACGGTTTGTATCAGAAATACCGCAGGGGAACTTACTCGATGATTGGCTTGCGCTACACACTTTGATCATAAAAATTAAAAACAAATCAATTAAACATCCTGTTAAATGAAAAAGTTAGCAACTTGGTTATTGGCCATGCTGGTGTTATCCGCATCGTTCGTAGTTGTGTCGTGTAAAACTGATGATGATGGTGAAGATCCGGGACCAACGGATCCGGTGGGCGAAACAATTACCGTAAAAGGAACAATTTCGGCTTCGACAACCTGGAAAGCTGCAAATAAATATATTCTTGAAGGTTTCGTGTATGTTGACAACGGTGCAATCCTGACTATCGAGCCGGGAACAATTATCAAAGGAGACAAACTGACAAAAGGTACGCTGATCGTTAAGCCAGGTGCGAAAATCATGGCAGAAGGTAATGCTACCAAACCTATCGTGTTTACTTCTTCCGCAGCCAAAGGCGCACGTAATTACGGCGACTGGGGTGGTATCATCCTCCTTGGGAAAGCACCGGTGAACAAGACTCCGGCAACGATCGAAGGAGAGAACGTATCGACTTTCGGTGGAACGGACGCTGCTGACAACTCAGGTACTTTGAAATATGTACGTATCGAGTTCGCTGGTATCGCTTTCGAAACGGATAAAGAAATCAACGGTCTTACTTTTGGTGGCGTAGGCTCAGGAACTACTATCGACTACGTACAGGTTTCATACAGCGGTGACGATGCTTACGAGTGGTTCGGTGGAAATGTAAATGCAAAACACCTGATCTCTTACCGTACGCTGGACGACGATTTCGATACAGACTGGGGTTTCAGCGGAAACGTACAATATGCAATGGCGCTGAGAGACCCGGCTGTGGCTGACCAGTGCTCATGCTCGGATTCCAATGGTTTCGAATCGGACAACGATGCTTCCGGATCAGGTGCGTCTCCAAAAACAAGTGCTAAATTCAGCAACGTAAGTATCTTCATCGGCCCGGGAACCCCGAATGCAAAATATCGTTCAGCGTTCCGTATCCGCAGAAACTCCGCTGTAAGCATTTACAACTCGGTAGTTTCAGCTGGTTATCCTAAGGGTGGTCTTGAACTGGAAGGTGACTCTACACAAGCTAATTTCAAAGCAGGCCGTTCGGATTACCGCGGACTGGTTCTGACCGGAATGACCAAAGCGATCGTGTCAGGTGATACTACTATGCTGAAAGACGCAGCGCGTAAAAACATGTTCGGCGCAGATCTCGCTACATTGAAACTGGATGCGGCATACAATACGCTTGGCGCAGGTTTGAAAGTACTTCCTCAGGCAGGTTCACCATTGCTGACAGGCGGTGTGACATTGCCGGCAGGCTTTGAAGCCAACGCTTACATCGGAGCCTTCGGTACCACAGACTGGACAACCGGCTGGACCAACTTCGATCCACAAAATACAGAGTACTAAGATCTTATATAATTGGTGTCAGAATTTCAAAAAAGCCGGGGGCGTTGCTCCCGGCCTTTTTTGTTGGTCGATGTGTAGCCTAGTCCAGCCCCGGCGTGATCGTCCAGGTATTATCCGCATTCAGCGTCGCATTCATTGAAAAAATACCATAAGGAAATTCAATCTTCACGGCATTGATTTCGGACGGATTCAGTACCTGGCCTTGTTTGACGTCGGCGAACGTTACCCAATAGTCGAAGCGCGGAGAAAACCGGAAATACATGTTAGGCTGTGCCTGTACGGCGAAGGCTACCGCGCCCGACAAGCCGATCCCGACACTGGCCTGGTTAATGGCAGTCGTGTTGTCGGACATGATGCTCAGGGAACCCTGCGGATAGGCATTTTTCCTATTGGTAAATTTGTAGTTGCCGTTCTCCTTGGTGAGTGTTATGTCGTTGTTTTCGGCCAAACTCGTAGGAGAATTTTCCCCGGCGTAAAAAACAACTCCCGGTTTTAAAGGGCCGGTCTTGCCCCAGAAAAAGTAAAGATCCATATTCCATGATATGGCCAGTTGCGAATGCGGGCCGGCATTTTCCACGCGCCACGCCAGCGGAAAAACATCCGGGTTCGGGCTGTTATGATTTTGCTGGAAAACGCAAAAGCTTCCTGATGAATCGGAATTGTTTACAAAGTTGATTGTGAAGGTTGGCATAAGTGATTGAGAGGTTTAAGGTTAATTCCGTTTCATAAAGTAACCTGCTTGTCAATCTACTTCTACATTTTATTAAGCGGACAAATGGAAGGCAGTGTACGGCAAAGTCGGTTTTTTAAAGACCGGTATATTTATCCATTAAGCGGTTAACTAATTTGTCGTCAGTGGTTTGCGGTTTTTGATGGGTGATGGACACTGCGTCTTCCCAGCAAGCTACCCGGCGACGATACACATAAATCCGGCTCAAAGTTGTTTCTTTGTGGCAAAGAACTCTCCGGGTAAATCATCCTATTTTATCGTTTCTGGCGAGTAATAAAAATCGCACGCATGAATCAAATTGACGTTTGTATTAATTACTACGGAAAGCCGTACCACACTGCCGTTACCTTGCTGACACTTTGGAAACATTCTTCCAAACACATTCATAAGATTTATCTGGTCATTGAGAAAATACAGCCGTATTACCAATACGATGCTATTCCATTGTTAAAATACTATCTCAAAGACCTGCCCATCGAATACGTATATCCCCAGTACTTCTATTATTCCGGCAACCCCGACGAATCCTGGCTTTCCGATCCCGAAAAGCGCTATGGTCTCAAATACCAATATGCGCTCGAAAAGTCCGACAAGGAGTTTTTATTCCTCTCGCATAATGATTGTCTTTACGAAGATGATTTGTTGGGGAAAATGCTATTGAAAGCCAAAAATGAAAGTGGCACGGGGACGGTTGCGGGGATAGGTATGGTAGGCCAATGCTGGAATTGCCCTGCATTTTCTGCCAGGCTTTGTGATGGTAGCCGGTTCGAAACTTTTGTGCCTACCAAAGAGGAATTGAAAGAATTGGTGGACACTTATAGTCCGCCACGCGCGCATATACATTACAAGCTGATCGACAGGGAAATTATACACCCCCTGCCCGAATGCCGCCTGAACGAATACGCCTGCCTGGTCAACGTGCCGGTCTATCGGGAAAACGTAATGCCAACAGGGGACGTTTTGCCTTTTGGCGGAAGCTGGCATGGTACCGACTGGGGCGCAATATGGTTCCATTCGCTGTTCAACCGGGGTTATAAGTTCATTAATTTCCCATTCGAGCCACACATGCAGCACGCCCCGTTCTCTAACAACGGAAGCGGGCACCGTGCGGATACCGAATTTGATTTGTATAAAAACTCTGAGGACGGAGCGAAAGCCTATTTATTGTCGAACAGCCTGATTCCGAAGGATATTCCTTTTGCGCTAAAATTGGAGCGGCAAGTCATCAAAACCAAACATCAGATCAGAAACACATTGATTAAGGTGAAGGTGAAATTGGTAGGTTAATATGGCTATTGACGGGTATTGATCACCAGCACCCCGTTACCACCCCGCGCCCCGAATGCGGCGGCGCTGCCATACCGGATCGCAGTGATCGATTTAATGTCGCGGACTGTGAGAGAATTGAGAATGGGAAGGACGGCATCGGCTCCGCTGTAGAACACCCGGTCGAGCAGGAGCGCGACGGTATTGTCAAAGCTGGTGCTCGCGCTGAGGTTCGCGTTGTTCTCGATGAAATGGACCTTGTGCGTATTGGACGCCGGGTCGAAAGTTACGCGCAGACCGGGAATCTTCTTCAACAGATCAAAAATGGAGCCGGAATTGTCGCTTTCGCTGATCGGCAGAACATAATCCAGCCTGGCCAGGCCATCGCCCTGGTTGTCCGTAGTTTGTATCAACCCTTCTTTGTCCAAAAGCGTCTGCTGGGCTTCAATGGCCGGCAGTTTTAAATCAGTATTTATAGTTTCTTTTACCTGCCCCGCGCTTTGAATAAGTACGACGGGTGTTTGAGGCACTTCATCCATGGGCACCGGATAGTCGATGGGAAGCATATCCGCGAAACCTTCCCGCGCCCAGGTGTCGTGAATGGTGATCCCGTTCGACGATACCAGCCATCCGTTTTCCGTAAATGTGCATGAAAAATTAGGCAGGACGAGTTGCGAATACTTGAACGGGTAATCGGAAAACACCGATGCGCTGTTGTAAAGCTTTCGTTGAAAAACAAGCAGCGGATATTTCGAATGCAGTGTATAATATCCTTTGTTTGGGTCAAAAGAACAGATGGAATCGGCTGTAACGGGCGTGAAATTGCCACTGGCCACTTCGCGTTCGAGCGGAATTTTCGTGAGGTAAAACTCCCGTGTCGTTTTCATCGAAAATAGCTCCATACCGTCCGCTTCGAGGTTCTTTCTGGAAAGCGAGACCAGGAAATTGCGGAAGGAGTCCTTAAATGCGATTTCCCTGTTACCGAGTTGTTTCTTCTGTTTGCTAGGATCATCGGCGAGCCACGATTCAAAGAACTTGTACCCGGCAAGGAACGTCTTCTTGCCATTCGATTCAAACTTGCTCATGTGGAAACGGATCCGGTAGCCCAGTGCCGCATTCTCGATCACCACCGGTTCGCTGCTCGTTGCCGTTACACGCCCGGTAGCTTCGTCCAGTCCAAGCGTGATGGATTCCGGGCTGACGATTTTGCATTGCCTCGCAAACGGCGAATCGCCCAACAGCCCGTTTATAAAAACCCTCCATTTCCGGCGCCAGTGCTTGTCGCGTTTCCCGATGATGACAACTTCGCGGATCACATTGTTCAGATCGAGCTTGAACACCACATTCGCAGTGCGCCCTGGCGTCGCCTGTAACTGTTTTGCTTCCGGCTTGTAACCCACAAAGGAGGCAACCAGCTCTGCTTTTTTATACCGCACGGGTACAGTGAGGTGAAAATGGCCGGCTTTGTCGGTGGAAGTACCTATGGAAGTATTGTTGATATAAACAGCGACGGATGGCAAGGGCCTGGCATTTTCGTCATAAACCGTACCCGCGATTTGCCAGGTCTGTTCCTGCGAATGGCACGGATCGCACAGGCAGAGCACAAGGAGGCAAAGGCAGGCCCATCGGAAGCCGAGGCCCAACGATGCACGGGAAATTCGGTGAAATCCGCGATCAGGCATAGTCCGCTGTTTGAGGGTAAAACGATTTGGATGTAAAATAGTAAACTTGCGTTACAACTGATAGCGGTTGGCCGATGCATTATGCGTGGTTTCCGTTTTACCGAAATGCCTCGTAATTTCAACCTCCGAAACAATCAGGAAAGAGGCAATGGATTTAGGTAATGTGTTGAAACAGATTGAGTTTATTAAGGAAATTGACAAACTCAAGTACATTCAAAGGAAAACGAAGCTTTTAAACAGCGACAGGAACGAAAATGACGCTGAGCACAGCTGGCACCTGGCGGTGATGGCCGTTGTGCTGGCCGGGCATTCCAATGTGCCTGTCGATGTACTCAAAGTGGTGAAGATGGTATTGATCCACGACATTGTAGAGATCGACGCGGGAGATACCTTCATTTATGATACCCAAAAAAGCCACACCAATACGGATAACGAACGGCTCGCGGCGAACCGGATTTTCGGGATGCTTCCGGCAGAACAGGCCAGCGAACTGATCGCTGTCTGGGAAGAGTTCGAGGCGGGGGAGACCAGCGAAGCCAAATTTGCCCGGGCCATGGACCGCCTGGAACCGCTCCTTCAAAATAGCTCCAACAACGGCGGTACCTGGCGCGAGTTCGGGGTGAAATACGAGAAGGTATATGAGAAAAAGAAGGTGATCAGGGAAGGTTCCGAGGCGTTGTGGGCATACGCGGAAGGTGTGATCAATGAAAGCGTGGAGAAAGGGATCCTGGCAAAATAACCAATCGATAGCCGCAGGGCACCACGGCGGCGACGCGTTTGGTCTACGTTTTCAACGGTTGGTCTACAATATTTTTCCTGGCGCAGGTATTTGATTTCCTTTGCTTAACATCAAATATCTCGCTATGAAAACGCTTAGAAACTTGCTCATTATCACCGTTCTGGTGACGATACTGGCCTGCTTCACCCGCGACCGCGGGTTCGTGCCGTTTAAGCCCGTGTACACCTGGAAAGAAATCCTCCCGGCCGGAAATGGCTCACACCAGTATGAATGGAAGACGGGGACATTTCCGATGGGGCTCGTACCGCACGTTGCATTTAATGGTGATCTGTGGATGGTCGGCCAGAAAGCGTCGTGGTCGTCGGCGGACGGTGTTATCTGGACCCGCCACGGGAAGAACGACTGGGGGGAACGCATCTACTTGTCGGGTGTTTACTTCGCCGGCAAGCTCTGGCAGACGGGTGGAATGCGCTATCAGGAAAGAGCGCTGACCAACGAGCTATGGAGCTCCGGTGACGGTTCCGCATGGCAAAAGGCCCATGCCGCCTGGGAACCAAGGAAAGGCCAGGCATTGGTTGTTTTCAAGAATAAATTATGGATTTTCGGAGGTACTTCGAAGATATCGAGGGACTTCGAATCTCTTGAAATGAAAAACGACGTATGGTCGTCGCCGGACGGCGTAACCTGGACGCGGGAAGTAGCACAGGCACCGTGGTCGCCCCGTGATAGGCCGCAAGTGGTGGTCATGCGCGACACGTTGTATATGGTAGGCGCTCAGGGAATGGCCGACGTCTGGCGTTCGGCAGACGGTAAAAGCTGGACGCAACTCACTGCGGAAGCCGGCTGGAAAAAGCGTTACGATATGGGTGTGCAGGTCTTCGACGGCAGGCTCTGGGTGTTCGGAGGTCGCGACCTCAATCCCGATCTCTACAAGGGTGCATTAAACGACGTATGGTTTTCTACGAATGGTACAGACTGGTTCCGTCACGCCGAACACGCCCCATGGAGCGTCCGCAGTGGCGGCCATAGCGCCGTGTTCCATGACCAATTGTGGATTTTCAGCGGGAAACACACCGGAGAGAATCCGGCCTGGAAAGGGGATGTTTGGGTGTTGCAAAAGAAATAGGGAAGTAAGCTTGTTGTCCTGTGGTGATATTGGAAAAATTAAATTAAAAACTTTAATCACAATATATGACTAAGAATTAGGGTATTCCGGCTTTTAACTTCAGAATGGTGCGTAAAGACTGGAAAACCATGAAGTTACGAGCGAAGAAGGTTGCTTTTTTGAAGTGGGGAAAGTGGGCAGCTGCGGCCTGTGCAGGCATGCTCGTTCTGGCGCGGTGCGGTGTGAAAAAACCGGAGGAAGTAGCACTAGCATTGAAGGATGTGCCCGCTCAACTGGATTTTAATTACGACGTCAAACCGATCCTTTCCGACAAATGCTTCGCCTGCCACGGGCCGGATGCTAAAAAACAAAAGGGCGGATTACGGCTGGATACCGAGGAAGGGGCCTACAAAGCGCTGAAAAATGCAAAAAGCGGCGTCCTGAACCGGCGCCATGCGATCGTTCCCGGTGACGTGGCGGCCAGCGAAGTCTACAACCGGCTTATATCGCAGGATCCGGAAGTGAAAATGCCGCCGCCCGCTTCCAATCTTACATTATCCGCAAAAGAAATAGCGGTACTCACGCGCTGGATTGAGGAAGGGGCCGAATACAAGCCGCATTGGTCGTTTATCAAACCTGAGAAGCCTGAAATCCCGCAACCGAAGCGCCCCGAATGGGTTCGCACACCCATCGATCAATTTATTCTGGCAAGACTGGAAAAGGAAAAGCTGTCGCCTTCACCGGAAGCCAGCCGGGAAGACCTGATCCGCCGGGCAAGTTTCGATCTCACCGGCTTGCCGCCAACACTCGCGGAAATCGATGCATTCGTAGCCGACAAGTCGCCTGACGCGTACGCGAAACTGATCGACCGTCTGTTGCAATCGCCCGCTTACGGAGAGCGGATGGCCAGCGAATGGATGGACGTATCGCGGTACGCCGATAGCGACGGATACCTCGACGATAAACACCGCGACTTCTCGCCCTGGCGTGACTGGGTGATCAGCGCATTTAATCGAAATATTCCCTACAACAGATTTGTCACCATGCAGCTGGCGGGGGATCTTTTGCCTGATAAAACCAAGGAGACCATTCTGGCTACGGCATTCAACCGCCTGCATAAGAAAAGTTCGGAGGCGGGGATTGTTTTTGAAGAATACCGGGTGGAATACAATGCCGATCGCGTGCAGACGCTGGGGCAAGGGATCCTGGGCCTTTCCGTGCAATGTGCACGCTGTCACGATCACAAGTACGATCCGATCAGTCAGGAGGCCTATTACAAAATGTTCGGCCTTTTCAACAGTACCAACGAAACCGGTAGCCCCGTTTACGGCCCGGACCAGACGCCCGGTCCTGCATTGCTGCTGACAAGCAAAGAAAACGAAGAAATGCTGCGTTTTTTCGACCGGAAAATCACCGGACTTTCCAACCAGCTTGCTCATGTTAACAACGATTCGGAGGAAGACCTGCGAAAGTGGCAACATACAGGAGTGTTATCCGAAAAGCTGCTGGACCAAAGGGTTCGCGAGGGGATGGTAGCCTATTATCCCTTCGAAAAAACCGTGAAGACTGCCGATGGCAAGACGGTGATGCCCAACGCGCTCAATGCCAGACAGCTGGCGCAATGCAACGAAATCATGCTGAAACCCGGCGTAAAGGGTAATGCCTATTTTGTGTCGGATTACAATTCCATCAAGCTGGGCAATAACATCGGCTGGCACGAACGGACCGAGCCGTTCTCGGTGGAACTGTGGATCAACCCGAATACGGTTTATCCCGACGCGGGCATTTTTTACCATTGCGAAGACTTGCGGTTGGGGTACAAAGGCTATTCGTTGCGGTTGGCCAATAACAGGTTACAGTTTATCATCGCACATTCTTACCCGCAAAACGCGATTCAGGTCAGCACCGTCGCGCCGGTACCTGTGAAGAAATGGACGAAAGTTACCGTTACCTACGACGGTTCCAGCAAGGCATCCGGGGCGAAGATTTATGTGAATGGGGAAGCCGCCGGAACTGCCATTGACTTTGATAACCTGTACAAAGGAATTTTGTATGAAAAAGATATTCATACTTATGGCTTTCAGGGATTCATGGTCGGGCAGCGTAACCTGCTCATTCCTTTCAAAGATGGCGGGATCGATGAGTTGAAAATCTATGACAAGTCGCTTACTGCCCTGGAAGTTTTATACAACCATAACCCCCAAAAGGCTGCTGAAATGCTGAAAACGCAGGTGTCGGGCGAGCAGAAGGCGATGGTAAAGGAGTTTTTCAATGCGTATTTCAATGCAAAAGCACAAATGCTGCGCGACAGCCTGAAAGCCCGTATGGAGGAGCAGAACAAGCTGGTCAACAGCATTCCCGAATTGATGGTGATGGGCGACCTGCCCAAACCGCGGCCGACTTACCTGCTCACACGCGGTGCGTACAACGCGCCCGGCAAGCAGGTTACCCCCGCTGCGCTGGATGCCGTCATGCCGTTCGAGGGAAAATTCCCACCAAACCGACTGGGCCTCGCGCGCTGGCTTTTCGATCGAAACAATCCGCTCACCGCAAGGGTTTTTGTGAACCGTATCTGGCAAATGCATTTCGGAAACGGCATTGTACGCTCCTCGGCCGATTTCGGGAATCAGGGTAATCTGCCGTCGCATCCCGAACTCCTCGACTGGCTGGCCGTCGATTTTATGGATTCCGGGTGGAATATCAAAAGGCTGCACAAGCTCATCATGCTTTCGGCGACCTACCGGCAGGTGTCCAAAGCCACACCGCAATTGCTGGAAAAAGACCCGGACAATGCATTGCTGGCAAGAGGCGCCCGGTTCCGGTTTACTGCCGAAATGATACGGGACAACTCGCTTGCGATCAGCGGGCTGCTGGTCAGCAGGATTGGCGGTAAAAGTGTTTATCCTTATCAACCCGCCGGCCTCTGGGACGAGCTGAGCGATAAGGTATGGCGTTACAAATACCAGCAGGAACCCGGCGAGGGCCTGTACCGCCGGAGCCTCTATACCATCTGGAAGCGGACTTCTCCGCCGCCCTCCATGCTGATTTTCGATGCGCCCGAACGTGGTGAATGTGTCGCAAAACGTCGATCTACGAGCACCCCTTTGCAGGCATTGGTGCTGCTCAACGACCCGCAATATGTGGAGGCCGCCAGGGCATTGGCCGAGAAAGTTTTGCATACGTGTAAAACAGGTGGTCAGGAAGCAACAAGCCTTGCTTTCCGGCTGATAACCGGTAGGAGGCCCGACAAGGCAGAGCAGCAGATACTCACGGAATTCTATGCGGACGAATTGAAACGTTTTCGCGCAAAGCCCACGCAGGCGCTCGAATACCTCCGCACGGGCGAACGCAAGTGGGACACGACACTGCCACCCGAGGAAATAGCCGCATTGGCTACCGTCTCGAATTCGATTATGAACACCGACGAGGGGCATACCCGCAAATGACATGGTTATGGAAGACTTGAAAAAGGTATTGACGCAACTCAACCGCCGGGATTTTCTCACGAAAGCGGGCCTCGGCTTCGGTTCCATTGCGCTTTCGAGCATTTTACAGGCGGGGACCTTACCCGGCGCGCGCAGGGAGGAGGCGGAAGGCGCCGAATCGGCCATCGCGCCGTTTGTCCGCGGGCCGCATTTCGCTCCGAAAGCGAAGCGGATCATTTATTTGTTCCAAAGCGGCGGGCCATCGCAGCTGGAAACATTTGACTACAAGCCGGCATTGGCCAAATGGCATGGTCAGGAAATCCCCGATTCGATTAAATCGACACAACGGAACTCGGGAATGGTAGCCGGGCAGTCGACCTTCCCGCTGGTCAAATCGATTTATGATTTCAGGCAATACGGGCAGTCGGGTGCGTGGGTGAGCGAGCTGTTGCCTTACACGGCGGGCATTGTGGATGATTTATGTATTGTCAAATCGGTGTTTACAGAGGCGATCAACCACGAACCGGCGGTGATGTTTGTACAAACCGGTTCGCAGCAAAGCGGTCGTCCGTCGATGGGTTCGTGGCTGAGCTATGGACTGGGTTCTGATAACCAGAACCTTCCCCATTTTATGGTATTGATTTCCAAGGGTGTCAGTGGCGACCAGCCATTGAGCACGGCTGCCTGGGCGAATGGTTTCCTGGCGTCGCATCACCAGGGTGTGCAGTTGCGGGCGGGGAAGAACCCGGTGCTTTATTTGCAGAACCCGTACGGCGTGCATAAGGAGGACCGGCGGCGCGCATTGGACCGCATTAAGGAGCTGAATGAGCACCAGTTCACGCTTTGGGGCGACCCTGAAATTCAGTCGAAGATCAGCCAATACGAAATGGCCTACAAAATGCAGACGTCCGTGCCCGAGGCTGTGGATACCTCCGGTGAGCCGGACTATATCTACAAAATGTACGGCGAAGATGCCCGGAAGCCCGGGACGTTCGCTGCAAACTGCCTGCTGGCACGGCGCATGGCTGAGCGCGATGTGAAGTTTATCCAGCTCTATCACATGGGTTGGGACCAGCATGGCGATTTACCCAAAAACATTGCGAAACAGGCCAGGGATGTAGACCAGGCGTCGGCTGCATTGGTGAAAGACCTCAAACAGCGCGGGTTGCTGGAAGACACACTGGTGGTCTGGGGTGGGGAATTCGGTCGTACGAGTTTTTCGCAGGGCAAACTCACCGCCGATAACTACGGCCGCGACCATCATCCGGGCTGCTTTTCGATGTGGATGACAGGCGGCGGTATTAAAACCGGGCAGGTGTATGGCGAAACCGACGAATTCAGTTATAATGTCGTGAAAGACGGCGTGCATGTGCATGATTTCCAGGCTACCTTGCTGCACCTCTTCGGCCTCGATCACGAGAAGCTGATATTCAAACACCAGGGGAGGCGGTACCGGCTTACCGACGTGCATGGCAAGGTCGTCAAGGGCCTGATCGCATGACGGGTGCAGCTGGTTTGAGTAAAATGCGTCGCTGGAATCGCGTAGCGATGAAATGTTGGTAGCAATCGATTCGAATGGTGTATTTCGGAAAATGCCGTCAGGCATGCAACAACAGCGCGTCGTTGTTGCATGCCTGACGGCATTTGTTCCCCGATCAATGACAATCCCTGACAATCATGCCTGACCACACCTGACAATACCTAACCACGATCTAGCTCCGGTAAACCAGATTCCCGCGATGCACGAGGGCCTTCACGGGCGAAATGCGTGCAACAGCCTCGGCCGAGCAACTGGCTTCTACCAGTACCACGCTCGCTTCGTCGCCGGCCTTGGGCCATTGCTGTTTGCCCTGATCGTCAAGCGGCAGAATCCCGCAGGTCGCCAGTTTGAGACAGCGCGACAGGTCCCGTTCCGTCGACTGGCCGTAAAGCTGCGCCATCAGGTTCGATTTCTGCAACACGCTTCCCGATCCAAATGTATTCCAGTGGTCCACAATGCTGTCGTTGCCGGTCATGACAGTCACGCCATAGCGGTAAAGGGTCGGAATGGGCATGATGGTACTTCCAAACGGAATGGTGGAAACTACGCCTACGCGTGCGTGCGCGAGTTTTTCGGACACTTCTTCCAGCTTGGGTTTTTCAAGCCGGGCGAGCACGAAGCAATGGCTGAGGAATGTCTTGTCAGCCAGCGCCGGGTTTTCAATGACTTTTTGGGTCAGATATTCAACGGTTTTCAAACCGGGCTCACCGCCTTCATGCAGGTGAATATCGATGCCCTTGCCATGATCGAGCGCAAGCTGGACAATGAAGTCAATCTGTTTCTCCACGCTTCCGTCGATGGCATTCGGGTCGAGGCCGCCGATGAAGTCGATGTCCATCGCGGCGGCTTCTTTCATCCATTGTTCGGACTGCGAATAGAAAACCCCGTGCTGCGGAAATGCGACGAGTTCTGCCCCGAAAGTATCTTTTTTATTTTCAATCGCTTTTTGCAGGTTTTTCAACGAATCCAGCTTCGAAGTCGGTTCGATGTTGACGTGGCTTCGCGCAAAATTCGTCCCCTTCGATTGCAGCAGTTCGATGATCTTTTCGGCGCGGTAGGTGGATGTTTTCAGTAGTTCGGGCAAAGTTTTTTGCTCGAAAGCGATCATGTCCTTCACCGAACGGTTTTTCGCCGACCGTGCTTTCCAGGGGCCGCCGTAGTAAGTTTTATCCAAATGAATATGCATATCCCTGAACGCCGGCAGCATAAGCTGCCCTTTGGCATCGGTAGCATTGGCTTTGGGATCGTTGGGCAGCACGGCTTTGATCTTTCCGCCTTCTATCTCGACGCGGAAAAGTCCGGTTTCGGTGGCGACCACCTCGTCGTCCTCATAAACGAAACCCGTTTCCAGGCGCACGTTTTTGAGCGCCCATTTCTTCGCAGGTTTGCCGCCCGTTTCGGTCGGTTGCGTTGCGCCGGAAGCGAATGCCCCCGCTTTTTTGACGAGCATTTCGCCTGCGAGCAACAGACCGGAACTTTGAATGAACGTTTTGCGGGAAATGGATTCCATATGCCTGGGATTAAGGTTTACGCAAAGTTAACCCCGGCGGCGCGTTCAAGCGATGCGCTATTTATGCCAAAACTTGTAGGATTTATAACGAATTGCGGAAGGCACGCGGCGACAGGCCTGTCTGCGCTTTGAAGAAGTTGGAGAAATGAGGAAGGTCGCTGAACCCCAGCTCAAATGCGATCTCCTTGGCCGATTGCCCCGAAACCAGCAGCAGACGTTTCGCCTCCAGGCCCACACGGTTATGGATCAGGAATGTGGCTGGTACATGCAAGTGCCTTTTACAGAGAATGTTGAGGTAGTTGGGGGAAATACTGAGCTGATCGGCGTAGAATGCGACGGTTTTGTGGGTCTTGAAATGCGCATCTACCAGCGCGTGGTACTTGAAAAGGATCGGGTTGGCGCGGTAGGTGCCGATATCCTCGTAAATACGCTCGGCTTCGCGGCTCACCAGTTGCAAAGCCACCCGGCTGCGAAGTTGTACCATATCCCAGTCTACCAATGCGGTGCCCAGTTCGCCTTCCAGGGCTTCCAGCTCGTAGCACAATGCCTGGAAAACCGCGTGCGGCAGATCGATCACCGGGTGGTTCCGGTAGGATATAAACGACAGCCGCAGAAAGTTGGAGGAAGTCTCGAAAGCACGCCGCCCGACCATCAGCTGAAACCCGGAAGTGGCTTCATCCAAATCCCAGTGATGCACCTGGCCGGGAAACAGCAAATGCACCTGTCCGCTCGCGACAGGGTAATCGACGAAGTCGATGGAATGCGTGCCACCGCCCTGCTTCACCACAAAAAGCATGAAGAAATCGTGCTTGTGCGGCTTCTCGATCCGGCTTTTACCATCCACCTCATGGCGCAAAAGCTTGTAACCCGACTCCGCAGAAGAGTCGAAAGCATCGATGCCAAGAGTCGGAAACGCCGGTTTAGTATTCATAGGTTGAAATTACAAAAAATGCCGCAAGGGGGTTCCCGGTTCTTATTGTAAGGTCAAAGGAGGGTTTTTGCAGGTGATAAGGGTAGGGAACTATATGAGGGGAGGAGGCAGTACAGGCTCTATCTGCATTTGTCGCGATCTCAACCGCCCCCGGCATTTCCTCGGTTGTGGTACATTCCCGGATATTTCAGGATTTGTACCCGGGCGAAACATTTGCGTAATTATATTTGTATATTAAATCTATAAAAATAATAGATTAATATTCACAAACGACAAAAGGCAGGCTGTATGAAGACCTATCAACTCAAACTCACATACCCCGAAACGTTAAGTGTGCATCACATCACATCGCTGGTGGAATCGGTAAAAGGCGTAAGGATACAACGATTGAATATCATCGGGCGCGGGCGCGAGTTTGTGGGTGTACTGGTGGTAGAGGCGGCGGGACTGCTGCATTACGATTCGTTGGTGGAGCGGCTGCGTTCGCGTCAGGAAGTGTCGCTCGATGAACCGGAAGTAGTCGCGCTTTAACGACTTCTCCCCGTTACAGATCATTAGAAGGGCTTGGTTATTAGCTTATTGAATCCGGAAATGATTTGTGTCGAACCGGTAACAATGACAACCACCAGGCATATGTTTAAAGCATTCAGAATCTGCATTATTCTCAACGTATTATTGCCGCTGACGGCTATTAGCGGTCAGCGGTCGGTGGTCGGCGGTCCAAAAAGCCCCAACATCGTCATCATCATGGCCGACGACCTTGATAGCCGGCAATTGAGCTGCTATGGCGGTCAGAACCTCAAAACCACACACATTGATGCCCTGGCGAAAGAAGGATTGAAATTCCATAACCTGTTTACCTCGGAGGCGATGTGCGTACCTACGCGGGCGTCCCTGTTTACGGGACTCTACCCGGTGCGGCACGGGTCGTTCCAGAACCACAAGCCGGTGTACGATCACCTGAAAAGCGTGGGACATTACCTGGCTGATCTCGGCTACCGCGTGGGATTGACGGGGAAGGACCATGTCACAAAACCCAAAAGCGTGTTCCCGTTCGATATCGTGGACGGGTTTGAACCGAATTGCGTAGCACCAACCGACGAATACCGCCTCGACGACATTAAGAAATACATCACCGGCAGCGACAAGCCCTATTGCCTTTTTGTAATGAGTATTAATCCCCACGCTCCCTGGACGGTAGGGGATACCACCGAATTCGACGCCGCGAAGCTCAAACTGCCCGCCAACTGGGTGGACACGCCTGTTACCCGGAGGCAATTTGTGAAATATCTCGCCGAGGTACGCCGGCTGGACGACCAGGTGGGGGACATCCGGGCGCTGCTGAAAGAGACCGGGCAGGACAAGAACACCATTCTGATTTTCCTCGGCGAGCAGGGTGCACAGTTCCCGGGTGCGAAGTGGAACCTCTACGATACCGGCCAGCGTAGTTCGATGCTTGTCAAATGGCCCGGGAAAGTAAAGCCTTCGACAGAGACCCATGCATTGATCCAATATGAAGATATCACCCCGACGCTGATCGACATTGCTGGTGGAAAGCCTGCTGCCGGTCTTGATGGCCGCAGCTTTTTGCCCGTCATTTCAGGCAGGAACAAGGAGGCGCGAAACTACGCCTACGGCATTCATAACAACATTCCGGAAGGCGATCCTTATCCGATCCGCAGTATTCGCGATCACCGCTACAAGTTGATTCTCAACCTTGCACCCGACAAACCGTATTACAACCGATTCATGATGGACCGTAATCGGAAAGACCGTAATACCGTATGGTTTTCATGGGTGGATGACAAGGCTGATCCGAATGCCGGAAAGATTACCGAACGTTTCCAGCACCGGCCTGCCGTAGAATTTTATGATACGGAAAAAGACCCATTTGAATCGAAAAACCTGGCTGCCGACCCGCTATATGCACAACGCATCGCCACCCTGCGCACGGAACTGGAAGCCTGGATGAAGCAACAAGGCGACGAAGGCGCTTCCATCGATAGGGTGTACTCCAAAAAGCAGGAAGTGAAATGAGGCGGACAATCATAATAATACTGTTATTAATGGCCATCGGCGGTCGGTGGTCGGCGGTCCATGGTCAAAAAACTCCCGGCCGTCAAACTCCTAACATCCTCGTCATCATGACGGACGATCAGGGGTACGGCGATTTCGGTTTTACCGGAAACCCGCACGTTAAGACGCCGAATATCGATCGGCTAGCCACCCGCTCCACGCGGCTGACGAACTATCATAATTCTCCCGTATGCGCCCCCACACGTGCGAGCCTGCTCACAGGACGCTACCACCAGCGCACAGGCGTACATGATACCTATAACGGTGGGGCGATCATGGCTGCGGAAGAAGTGACATTGGCTGAGATACTTTCCAAAAACGGTTACCGGACCGGTATTGTCGGGAAATGGCACCTGGGCGATAACTATCCGTTCCGGCCGTCGGACCAGGGTTTTCAGTACAGCCTTATTCACGGCGGCGGCGGGGTAGGGCAGCCGGGCGATTTTTTCGAAAACTTTATCCGCACCGACAGCAGCTATTTCAATACCACATTGTACGAAAACGACAGGAAGGTACAGCGGCAGGGCTATTGCACGGACGTTTTTACCGATCAGGCCCTGGAATTTCTGAACGAAAAGAAGTCGGCGCCTTTCTTCCTCTACGTTTCCTACAATGCGCCGCATACACCGCTGCAATTGCCGAAAAAGTACGAGGATATGTATAAGGACCTCCGTTTCGACACGGAAACCGACCGGGAGGAAGGCAAAGCCTGGGCCAAGATGACCGATAAGGACAAGGCCGACGCCCGGAAAGTGTACGGGATGGCTACCAATATCGACGATAACGTAGGCCGCATTCTGGCGGAGCTCAGGAACCGTGGCTTGGAAGAAAACACCATTGTCATATTCCTCACCGACAACGGCAACCAGCAATTGCGTTTCAATGCCGGTTTCCGCGGGTTGAAAGGAACTGCCTGGGAAGGTGGTACGCGTGTGCCGCTCCTGATTTCGGGCGCAGGGCTTTTTGAACCGGATAAGGAAGTGAATGCATTGCTGGCGCATATCGACCTAGTGCCTACTTTGCTCGATGCTGCCCGGATTCCATTACCCACCAATGTGAGGTACGACGGCCGTTCCGCACTGAAAACGATTCAGGGGAAGGCAGCGCCTGGTCCCCGCACTTTCTATAACGCCTGGAACCGTGGCTGGCCGGAGCCCTACCGCAATGCGGCTTTTTATGAAAACAACTACAAACTCGTGGCATTCAATGCCGAAGGGGACGATCTGAATACGTTCGGCCTGTTCGACCTTGATAAGGACCCGTTTGAACAACATAACCTTGTGGCGTCAGAGCCTGCACTGGCGAAGCGACTTAAAAAAGGCCTTGATAGCGTCTTTAATGACATTTCAAATAGTCCCAACCTCACAGAGCAACGCATTATCGTAGGCTCCATCCACGAGCCGCTCTCGATCCTCACCCGTCAGGACCTGAGCGGCACCAACATGGGCGCCTGGTTGGCCGACAAAGCCACCGGCTACTGGCATATTACCATTGCCCGGGATGGCTATTACAACCTCCGGCCGATCCACACCGCAACCATCCAGTCGGGCACGCGTAGCCTTGTTCGTCTTGGGCACATCCAGCGCAGCGCCCTCGCCAAGGGTGACAGAAATGCCGTAACTATCCCGAAGGTGTGGTTGAAAAAGGGCGATTATCTGGTAGAATCATGGTTTGAGGGCCAAGGCGGGGTGACGGGGCCGTATTACCTGGAAATGAGCCGCGCCGTTGAGAAATAGCCAACGCGGCCTCGACGGCCCCCCTGTTTATTTGTACAAAAGAAGTAAAGCACATAAATCCAAAGTCGACGTCAAAAACACACAAGCCCCATGCTAAAACAACTCCTGTTTGCCGCAGCGCTTTTACACGCTGCCAACTGGCAAGCCTACGCCCAGAAAAAGAAGGCCCCGCAGCAACAGCCTCCCAACATTGTCCTCATCGTTTCCGACGACCACAGTGCGCCGTTTCTGAGCAGCTACGGCTATCCGCAGATCAAAACCCCGAATATTGACCGGCTCGCGCAGGAAGGTGTCCGCTTTACGCGTGCCTATACGACCGCGCCGCAATGCGTGCTCTCGCGGGCGGCGATCATGACCGGGCGCAACACGCTCGATGTGCAGATGACCCGCTTTTCGGCTCCGCTCGATGCCTCGGTAACGGCTTATCCCGAACTGCTGCGCAAAGGCGGCTATTATACCGGCATCCTTGGCAGGAATTTCCACCTCGACGGTAACCGGCGCGTGCCCGAAACGGTGGCTGTATTGGAAAAATATGGCCTGGAAACCTTCAAAAACCGGGTCGATTACCTGAATGGGACCGGTAACCGCGACAGTATTTACCAGCAATACACAGAGTTCCTGGACAAAGCCCCCAAAAACAAGCCATTTTTCGTGCAAGTCGGGTACAGTGATCCGCACCGGATTTTCAATGCCAAAAACTTCGAACCCGATCCGCAATCGCTCACATTGCCCGGACATTGGCCGGATACCAAAGGAGTACGGGCCGATTTCGCTTCCTATCTCGGTGAAATCCAGCGTCTCGACAGCGACGTAGGCCGTGTGCTGGATGATCTGAAAAAGCGCGGACTGGAAGAAAATACGCTTGTGGTCTTTATCGGCGATAATGGCGGTGCATTGCTGCGCGGCAAGGGTACCTTATATGATCTGGGCATTCACGTGCCGCTGATCATCCGTCATCCGAAGCTGGTCAAAGCCGGCCAGGTAAGCGACGTGCTCGTATCCGGCATTGATATTGCGCCGACGTTTCTGACCGTAGCAGGAGTAGCTATTCCCAAAGAAATCACTGGTAAAAGCCTCACGCCCGCCTTCACCGATCCGCAGCAGGGGGGCCACGAGTACATTTTCGCTGTTCGCGGTGCGCATGGGCAGGGTTTGCCTACCAATTCTTCCAATTTCGATTTGGGGAGGACTATTTTTAACAAAAAGTACAAGCTGATTTACAACGCGATCTGGCAGATTCCCTACCACCCGGTCGATTTTGCGGGACAACCTTTCTGGCTGGATTTGAAACAGCAGCACGCGGAGGGGAAACTGGAAGAGAAATACGACAAACTCCTTTTCGCCGACCGTCGCAAAATGTTTGAAATCTATGATTTGCAGGCCGATCCGGACGAAACCAATAACCTGTCGGGCAAAGCGGAAGTAGCGTCGATCGAACACGATCTGAAAACACGCTTGCAGGAATGGATGATTTTGAACCGGGATTATCTGCCGCTGCCTATTGCACCGGAGAATTAAAGTCTCTTAGTCGGGTTGTATCAGGAAGCTCCGATGGAGCCTTTGCATGACAGGGGCCAATGGGTTCTATAAACAGGACGCCGCTCTGCGGCTGGGTCCTGTTACATTGAAGATTCAATGTCCTGACAGCCCCGGAGGGGCAACCTGTTTATAGAAACCCAAACGGTGCCATGTGTGAGCTCCGTAGGAGCTTCCTGCCTTCAAAAAAATAAAGGAAGAAATATAGGGCAGAACTCGTCGGTTACCCGATGAAAGGCAATGGGCGTCACGCGATCCGCTTCGCATTGGATGCCCCGACCCATTCGCAAACTTCGCATTCGGGGCAGGGTGTGAGCCTGGTAATGTTTTTGCCCTCGCGTACGCCGCCGCATTTGGCGCAAGCGATATATTCGCAGTTTTCTTTACCGTTCAGCCTGTTTTGGAGTTCGTCGGGGAAAATAGGGAGGCCGTATTTCACTTCCTCATCGGCGAAGAAAAGTACGCTGAATTCGCCGGAAGTTTCGATCAACACCGTGCGGACCTGGCCGAGGTGCTCGATGTTGCGCAGCCGGAGTTCAGCGAAGAACTCGTCCTGCGAAAGCCCCGATTCGCGGAAAGCGTCCATAAGGAGCTTGCCGTCACGGATCACGTACAACGGCTTGCCTTCGAGTAGTTTTTCGATTTTTACAAAACGGTCGGAGAGGCGGGTAACGGTGATGTACAGCGTGATTACGACGAGAAATACGACGAACGCAGGTAGAATGCCCACATCATCATAAAACATGGGATCGCCTGCTGCGGAGCCTAACCCGATAATCAGTACCAGTTCAAAAATAGAAAGCTGCTTGATTCCCCGCCTGCCGGAAGCGCGCAATGCGATTAAGATAATTAAAAACATGATGACCGTCCGGAGCACAACTTCCAGCAGGAAGCCGAACGGGTGGTCGTGCATGAGGATTTTTCTCCAATCGGCAAATTCGAACATGGCAAATGGATGGTTTCCCTACCCACGTGCAAAATACGTGCCGCGCCGCGTAGGCCGAGCCGCGTAGGTCGAGCCGCGGAGGCCTACATTCCGGCCGCCAACACCCAAACCAGCACATTCACCACATACCCGAACTTCGCCCGCAATACCCTAAGGCATTTGCTGATGTGAAACTCCACCGTCTTCTCCGACAGTTCGAGCATTTGGGCGATTTCCTTGTTAGGAACGCCGCTGCGGCTCATTTCGAATACCTGCTTGCTTTTCTCAGGCAGGTTCGAGAGCTCGCGCGTGTAGATTTCCTGTACTTCCTTCAACGATAACCATTCCTGCACCAGGTTGGCCGACTGCGACGATAAAGTTTCCACATCGATGTCGTTCAGCGATACCGTATGCTGCGTGAGCTGCTTTCGCAAATGCGAGATAATGCGGTTTTTAAGCGCGGAAAAAAGGTAGAGATTGAATGCTTTTTCAATGGTAATGCCCGTCCGTTGCAGCCATAAATGTACAAACAGGTCCTGTACAAGATCTTCCGACACCTCACTGTTGCCGGTCTTTCGCAATGCGAGCGCGTAAAGCCGGGATGAATACCTGCGGTGGAGCTCCGCAAAGGCCAGCGAATCGTCCGAAACCCTTGTTAGTTGCCATAATCCGAGGTCGTCGTTATCGCGGTAATCCTTACTCATGAGGTGCATGCTTCAACTTCGACCAAAAGTAATAAGGATTCAAATAGTATTTGTCATAAAATTTCTTCAAAAGTCACTAGGGATGGAGGCGTGCCGCGCGTCCTGTTTATAGGGAACTGAAATAGCCGTCATTACAAACGCATTATGAATAAAAATAAGCATTCGTCGGGCGACGCCTCGCCAGGCGACAACATTTCGCCGGAGCTTTTGAAACGCTATGTCGAAGGGCAATGCACGCCGGAGGAAGCATTTCTGGTCGACGAATGGTACGCCTCGTTATCGGAAGGGCCCGGCAGCCCGGCGGCGTTCGATCAACCCCGGCATTTGGGCAAAGTGCAGAATGAGATTCAGAGATTGTCGGGCGGAGATGCATCGGCCAGCGAGGTACAGACTGTGTCCTTGCAGCGCCCGGCGCACCGGAGCTCCGTATTCCAAAGATTGCTGCGGTATGCGGTAGCGGCGATGGTCCTCCTCGCGGTGGGCGTTGGCGGTTATCATTTTTTATCTCAGAACAAATCCGTTTTCAAAGCCGGCGGCAACACCATTGCGGTCGTGAACAAGACCCGTCAGGTACGCAAGCATACATTCCCCGACGGCTCCGAAGCCTGGCTGAACCCCGGTACCCGCATTACTTATGCCAAAGAAGATTTCAAGCAGGATTCCCGCGAAGTTTCCCTCGAAGGCGAGGCATTTTTTGAGGTAACCCATGACGCGTCGCGGCCATTCTTCGTCCACGGCGAGTCGGTGCAGGTGAAAGTGCTGGGCACGAGCTTCAATGTGCGTGCGCTTAAAGGCGAGGCGGAATATGCGGTTTCCGTCGTAACAGGTAAGGTTTCGGTAACGGCCGACAAGGGCGCGGAGGTAATGCTCCTGCCGCATCAGCAAGCGGTTTTCAAAGTAGCTTCCGGCGAGCTGGTAAGCGAAGCGGTGCCCGAAGTGGCCGAAAAAGCGCCGTTATGGCAGCCAGTTTCATTGACTTTCAGTGATGCGAAGCTGGGGGAAGTAGTGAAAAAGCTGGAAGAGAAGTTCGACGTGAAGATCCGCCTGCAAAATCCCAATCTTGAAAACTGCCGGGTGAAGGCGACATTCGACCAGAACCGGCTTTCGGAAATACTTGAAATGACCATGCAGATCGTGGACGCGAGCTATGTGATGCAAAATGACGAGATCGTGATCCGCGGAGAGGGATGTGCCGCTTCGGAGTAGGAAGAATCCCATTCAATACCAATCAAAACAGACACCTAACAGCCGCCCTATGACAAAATTCAACCAACCGAAATAATACCCGCTTCAAAAGAAAATCAGGAGTGATGGAAGCACCCCTGATCCTGAACGAAGACCTTGATGGAACATCACTGGCCGGTGATGCAAGGCTTCCTATTGTTCATATTAACCATTTCAAACTTATGTATTTTTTCCTAAAAAGCAAGACGGCATACCATATTATGCGGTTATCCATTTTACAGCTTTTCCTGATCGGAATAATCGCGGCGGGCGGTTACGCGAGGGATATCAATGCGCAGGACCTGCTGGCCAAAAACGTGAGTATCCAGGCGGACAATATCTCCCTCGGCACCGCCCTGGATCGCTTGGAGAACCTGGCCGGCGTGCGTTTCGCATACAGCCGCAGCATCATACCCGTGCGCACGAGGGTGAGCCTGAATGCCAGCAACGAGAAGCTTTCGGCCGTGCTCGACCGACTTTTCCTCCCATTGCAGATCGAATACCAGCCGGGCGACGGGCAGATTATCCTCAAACGCAGCCGCAAAGTGTCGTTTTTGCAGGAAACGCCGGTGCCCGGTGCCGTACAGACCGGTACGGCCAGCGTGGCAGATATCCGGCTCACCGGTACCGTCATCGACGACAAGGGCGACAAGCTGCCGGGCGTGAGCGTAGTGCTGAAAGGTACGCAGCGAGGTACGGTTACGGACGAGCAAGGTGCCTATGCACTCGATATTCCGGATGACCAAAATGCGGCGGGGCCTTCCGTGCTGATATTTTCCTTCGTGGGATATTTGTCCAAAGAAGTAGTGGTAGGCGCGCAAACGGTCGTGGATGTGACTTTGGCCGTGGATTCGAAATCGCTGGAAGAGGTGGTAGTAGTGGGATACGGTACGCAATCTAAAAAGAATATAACCGGATCGGTGGCAACGGTGCAGGGCTCTGAAATTACCCGCAGTCCTCAGGCGAATATCTCCAACTCGTTTGCAGGCCGTTTGGCCGGTCTGGTCGCCAACAACCGCTCCGGCGAGCCTGGTTCGGATGGATCGAGCATATTGATCCGCGGCCGGGCTACTACCGGCAACAGCAGTCCGCTCATTGTGATCGACGGGATCGCCAATGCAATCGGAGGACTGGACCGCCTCAACCCGAATGATATCGAAAGCATTTCTGTGCTCAAAGATGCTTCCGCAGCCATTTATGGTGCACAGGCAGCGAACGGGGTTATTTTGATTACAACCAAAAAAGGCCTCGCAGGGAAGCCGCGCTTCGATTATTCCTTCAATCAGGGCTTTGTGCAGCCCACGCGCCTGCCCAAATTCGTGGATGCGCCTACGTATGCGGGGATCCTGAATACGATCGACTACTACCGTAACCCGTCGGGCGGGATGAACCAGCGGTACAGCGATGCCGAAATCCAGAAATTCCGTGACGGGTCTGACCCGATTAATTACCCCAATACCAACTGGGTGAAGGAATTGATGAAGCCGGTTGCGCGCCAGAACCAGCATAACCTCTCCGTTTCCGGCGGGACTGAGAAGATCAACTATTTCGTGTCGGCAGGGACGTTGTACCAGGATGGCCTTTACCGCGATGGCGTGAACAAATACCGCCAGTATAGCGTCCGGTCGAATGTGAATGTGAATGTGAATGATAAACTGAGCTTCGGGATCCAGCTGGCAACGCGGCGCGAGAACCGCAGCTATATCGCAGGTTTCGGCGCGAGCAACGTGTTTGAGTTTTTGTACAGAACTTATCCCACACTGCCTGCACGTTATCCCGACGGCAAACTCGGCGCAGGGGTAGAGCAAGGCAAGAACCCGATCGCCATGGCTACTTTGGCAGGTACCAACAACAGCCCTACCACCGTTTCGAACGGTATTTTGAGAGCCAGCTACCAGTTGCCTATCAGTGGTTTGTCGGTTGACGGCTTCTTCTCCGCCGACCAGAGTTTTGCATTTACCAAGGAAATGAAAACCAACTGGATCGTTTATCAATACAACAAAACTACCCGGCAGTACAGCACCGTGTTGGGCGGGCCCGCGAAGGCGCAGATGTACGAGAGCCAGACGAACAGGGCTTTGCTGACAGGTAATATCAAATTGAATTACGTGAAGAATTTCGGCGACCACGCATTGTCGTCGTTCATCGCTTACGAGCAGAGCCGCGAGACACAGGAGTTTTTCAGCGCGTCGCGTAACAACTTCATCACCACACAGCTGCCCGACCTGAGCCAGGGTGGTGCACAGCCGGTTGATTTCGGCAACAGCGGAAGCAGCTACCGCACATCGCGCCGGAATGTGTTCGGGCGGGTGAACTACAATTATCTGGGGCGTTACCTGGCTGAAATACAGTTGCGTTACGATGGGTCATCGGTGTTTCCGAAGGGCAACCGTTATGGGTTCTTCCCGGGTATTTCATTGGGCTGGCGGGTGTCGCAGGAACCCTGGTTTCAGACGGGTAATGCCATCAATGACCTTAAAATCAGGGCTTCGTACGGTGAGCTGGGTAACGACCGCGTGAACCCCAACCAGTTCCGCGACAATTTCCAGGTGCGCAATGGTGCATTCTCGACCGGCAGTAATGCCGGCAACGTGCCGCTCATTCAGTATTCATTGCTCGCCAATCCGAATATTACCTGGGAAGTCGCGAAGAAATACAATGTGGGCCTCAATTCCACCCTCTTCAAAAAGCTGACGTTCGATCTCGATCTGTTTTTCGAGAACCGTACCAATATCCTCGCCAGCCGCAATGTGAGCATTCCTGCGTTGACGGGTATCAGTAGCTCGCAAATCCCGAAAGAGAACATTGCCGAGGTGCATAACCGCGGTTTGGAAACGCAGATCCAGTATGCGGGCAGCCACAACAATTTCAGTTATAACATCGGCGGTAACTTTGCATTTGCTAAAAGTGAGGTGATTTTTATCGACGAGGCCCCCAACACGCTCGATTACCAGCGTGCCACCGGTATGCCGCTTGGCTCGGACCTGGGTAATCCCAATGCAGACCTCATGTACCGCGCCATCGGTGTGTTCAAAACGCAGCAGGAGCTGGACGCTTATCCGCATGTTTCGGGAGCGGGAATGGGCGATCTTAAATATGAGGATTACAATGGCGACGGCAAGATCGACGCCGCCGACCGCATCCGTTCGCAGTACAGCAATGTACCGCAGATCACTTACGGTGTGAACCTGGGTGGAGGTTGGAAAAACCTCACTTTGAATGTCCTGTTGCAAGGCCAGGCGCGCGTGGCGCAATATGTGGTGGTGGAAGCGGGCGAGTTCAGCAGCGTGATGCAGTCGCGTGCTGAGGATGCGTGGAGCCCTTCCAACCCGAACGGCAACTCGCCACGCATCGATTCGCGTACGGGTACGGGCGTGAATGGTAGCTATAAAAACACGTTCTGGTTCCAGAATACCGCTTTCCTCCGTCTGAAAAACGTGGAGCTGGCTTACAATGTGCCACAAAAGATTATTTCAAGAATCGGGTTGGGCGGCTTGCGGATCTACACCAACGGATTTAACCTGCTCACATTCACCAAAGTGAAGGATTTCGATCCGGAAGGGGACAATGGCAATGCTTTCTTCTATCCGCAGCAGAAAATCTACAATGTGGGCGTGAACGTGACATTCTAAACTGATAAAGACATGAGATTGAATAAACTGATACTAAGCTTGCTCACCGGCGCGACGGCCTGCCTTACTGCCTGCGACGACGCGTTTCTGGATACCAAACCGACCGATATTATCTCCGACCAGGCTATCTGGGCCGACTCCGCGCTGGCCGATGCGTATGTAGTAGGCCGTTATGTGGGTGTGCAGCTCTCGACCGAAGGGGATAAGCCGGGTTTCGGGCGCGGGTTCGAGGATGCCTGGATGAGCTCCGTGACCGACGAGTCGATCTGTAATTTTGATAACGATACTTATTTCGTGCAGCAGGGCAATGCCGCTCCCGACCGCACGGGTTGGATTTCCAACACCTGGACGCGCAGCTACCGCAGCATCCGTGAGTGCAACTATGGCCTCGCCAACCTCGATAAAGTGCCCATGAGCGAATCGGGCAAGAAACGTCTGAAGGCGGAACTGCGCTTCATCCGCGCCTATCGCTACCACGATTTGATCCGCAACTTTGGAGGCATTCCTGTCATAGGCGACAAGGTTTATACTTTGGAAGACCGCGATTACACCGAACTCTACCAGCGCAAAAGCATCGGGGAGAGTCTTACCTATGCCATCACCGAGCTGGATGCTGCTGCTGCCGGCCTGGCTGGTTCGGCGGTTACCCCCGGCCGCGGTTCCGAGAATGCGGCATTGGCATTGAAAGCGCGGCTGTTACTTTATGCGGCAAGCCCGTTGTACAACAATGACCAAAACGACGTTGCCAAATGGCAGAAAGCGGCAGACGCAGCCAAGGTGGTGATGGACAAGAATGCATTCTCGCTGTACAATGACTACCGTAGGCTTTTTATCACCAACAATACTTCGGAAGACATTTTCATCCGCCTTTATTCGCCTACCAACGAGCACACCAACCTCGAACTCGTAAATGGCCCGAATGGCTACGGCGGTTGGGCAGGCAACACGCCTTTGCAGAACCTGGTGGATGATTATGAAATGATGGACGGCACGAAAATCACCGATCCGAAATCGGGCTACAATCCGAAAGAGCCTTACAAGAACCGCGACCCACGCCTGACGATGAGTATTTTGTACAACGGCGCGGCCTACCGCGAGCGCAACGTGGAGACGTTTGTGCCGGGCGGGCAGGACAGCAAGGACGGTAATGAAAACTGGAACACCACTAAGACGGGTTATTATGTTTACAAATTCATCAATGACCAGAGCCCGATCCGTAATGCCAACCAGACGGCCACTCAGCCCTGGAAATACATCCGCTACGGCGAGATCCTGCTGAACTACGCCGAGGCGCGTAACGAAGCCACAGGCCCGGACGCAACGGTTTACGCCGCGATCAACCAGATCCGCAAACGTGCGGGAATGCCCGATCTGCCGGCCGGCCTCACACAAGCGGCTATGCGCGAACGCATCCGTAACGAGCGTCGCGTGGAGCTGGCATTCGAGGAGCACCGGTTCTTCGACGTCCGACGCTGGAAAATCGCCAACCTGACGGAAAACGTGCCGGCTTACGGCGTGCGGCCCGAGAAGAAGACCGACGGCTCCATTGAATATGTGAAGATCATCGCATTGGAAGGGCGCAAGTTCCAGGACAAAAACTACTGGCAGCCGATCCCGCAAAGCGAGATACAGGCGTCGGGCGGGGCATTGAAGCAGAATGCCGGGTATTAAGCTCTCTTTTTGAAAAACATTAACCTGAAAATCATTCAGTATGAGAAAATTATTTTCAATGCTGAACGGAATGGCCTTACGCCACCCGTTCGGCAGCGGTGCATCGCTTTGTCGCACAACAATGCTCTTGGGGGCGCTGATGCTCGTACAGGTGAATGCTTTCGCGCAAAGCTTTGAAGCGGAAAGCGGCGTCCTTTCCAATGGTGCCGATATCCAGAGCTGCGGAAGCTGCTCGGGTGGAAGCCAGGTAGGTAACCTCGGCAATGGGGCCGTGGTGATCCCGGTGAATGTGGCCGCGGCTGGTACTTACAACCTTACCGTCACTTACAGCACCGGCGACCCGCGTACGATCAACGTCACGCCGAATGGCGGTACGGCTATTGCTGTTTCCTGCCCGGCGTCGGGCGGGTGGTCTACGCCTGCGGCCATTACCGTCAGCATTGTTTTGAATGCGGGCAGCAACAGCATCCGTCTCGACAACCCGAACAACTACGGCCCGAATATCGACAAGATCGCATTCTCGCCGATGAACACCCCCAATATCCGGAGCATTGCGTTCGGTAGCAACAACCGGATCGATTACGATCTGGCCAACGGGTATTATTCGGTATATTTTAATAATGTGAAAGTAATTGGCGAAGCTACTTCCAGTGCAAACTCGGACCAGGTGCACCAGAGTACCGGTTTCACAGGGCGTACTTACTCCTCGACGCCCGTAACCGATGCATTCGGGAGCGGTACCAGGCACGTGATCACCATGACCAAAAGCGGGGCGATTGGTATGCAGCAGGTGTTTTATACCTATCCCGGCAAAGAGCATTTCTTTACCGAACTGGTATTGACCGGCAATGGCTCGAATTGCTATAAAATGACGCCGCTGGTTTCCAATTATGTGGATATTCAATCGAACACCGACCGCCGTGCATTGTTTGTACCGTTCGATAATGACGCCTGGGTGCGCTACGATGCGAAAGAGGTGCGTTATGCCAATTTTTTCAGCTCGGAAGCAGGCGCGATCTATGATAATGCCAACCGGAAAGGCCTCGTGATAGGATCGGTGGAGCATTCGGTCTGGAAAACGGGCGTTAACCTCGTAGGCGAGGGCAGGAGCACGACCAACTATGTGGCGGTCGTGGCTGGCTGGACGCAGGAAAGTGTGACGCGCGACAAACGCGGCCACGGATGGGTATCGGTAGGGCAAACCGCCTGCCGCTCGCCGCGCATTATGGTGAGCTACGGGGCCGACTGGCGTGCGGGCTTCGATACCTTCGGCCAGGCGAATGCATTGGCCGAGCCGCGCTATATTTTCAACTGGACCGCAGGTACCCCTTTCGGTTGGAACAGCTGGGGTGCGATTCAGTCGTCGATTAATTTGCCGAAGGCGAAGTCGGTGGTGGATTTCTTTTCTACGGGCGTCCCTAACTTCCGGAACAGTGATAGTACCCTTTATATTGACCTCGATTCTTACTGGGACAATATGTCGGGCGGCGGGTTGAATGGTAATTTCAATGAACTGACCGAATTTGCCAATTACTGTAAAAGCAAAGGCTTCAAACCGGGTATTTACTGGGCACCGTTTGTTGACTGGGGCAAGTTTGCGCGGCAAATGGAAGGGAGCACCTATAACTATCAGGACGCCTGGACGAAGGTGAATGGCAACCCTATCGAACTGGATGGTGCCTACGCATTAGACCCGACGCATCCGGGTACCAAGGCGCGTTTGCAAATGGTGATCGGCAAGTTCATTGCCTGTGGTTTTGAAATGATTAAAATCGATTTCCTCGGTCATGCATCGCTGGAAGCCGACAGCTATTATGACAATACCATTCACACAGGCATGGAAGCTTACCGCAAGGGAATGGAGTACCTGACCGACCAGCTCGACGGTAAAATGCTCGTCTACGCAGCGATTTCGCCTAATCTCGCCACCGGGCGTTACGCACACATGCGCAGGATCGCATGTGACGCGTACAAGGACATCAATGAAACGGCCTACACATTGAACAGCACCACCTATGGCTGGTGGCAGAAGCACATTTATAATTACCTCGACGCCGATCACCTGGTGTTCGGCACGCAAACCGACGGCGAAAACCGCGCCCGTCTGGCGTCCGGCATTGTGACCGGTCCCCTCATTACCGGCGATGATTTTTCGACCTCGGGTGCATGGACGACCAAAGCACAGGCGCTTCTGCAAAACGAAGACCTGCTCAATCTGGCCGCCAGCGGTACCGTATTCGCGCCTGTGGAGGGCAACACGGGTAATCAGGCGAACGAGCTGTTTGTGAAAAATGCCGGTAGCAAATCATACCTCGCCATTTTCAACTACGGCGGCTCGCCCAAGACGTTCAATGTCGATTTGCAAAGGGCGGGTATGAGCGGATCCGATAACTATTCGACTCGTGAGCTATTCAGTGGCGCCCAGAACGCCCGCCAAACGGCCACACAGGTGCAGGGCACCTTTTCTATCACAATACCTGCCGCAGATGCCGCTATTGTGGAGTTCAGTAATACCACATTGCCTGTTACACTCATCGGTTTCACAGCCGAAAAGTCGAATACCGGGACATTGCTGCAATGGAAAACTTCCGAAGAGACCAATAACAAGGAATTCGTGATCGAACGCAGCACCGACGGTAAGACTTTCAAGGCGATCGGTAAAGTGGCCGGTGCCGGCGATTCTTCGAAAGAGCAGTCTTATGCCTACCACGACCTCGCGCCGGTAATGGGTGCTGTTAACTATTATCGGTTGAAACAGGTCGATTTCGACGGCCGGAGCGAGCGGTCGGCGATCCGGATGGTGAATTACCGGGATGCGGATGATACCAAATCCCGCATTAACATTTACCCCAATCCGGGTGCAGACGAACTGAATATCAAACTGGGTGAATCGCTGGAAGGAAAAGTGATGGTGCGGCTCGTGGACATGAACGGCAAATGCATCCTTTCGCGAAGCTACACCAATCCGGCGGAAGTGATTTCGGTGCCGGGTATCAGGCCGCTGCGGGCTGGGATGTATGTGGTGGAGGTAGAGTCGGCCGGCGGGGTGGTACAGAACACCAAATTCACTAAAAATTAATTGGCATACTTTGTTGTCAGCCTTAGCGGACCGGGCCGCTAAGGCTGACATACTAATTAACAGACCTGTTTAGTTTCTATTTCCGCAGGAAGAACCGACTGGTAGCTTCGGTGCCGTCCTTGCGGGTTACTTTCAGCAAGTAGGTACCGCCGGGGATATTTTTCATATTCAGCTCGCCATCGGCAGTCATAGCCACTTCCTGGTGCAGGCGTCCCGATAGGTCGGTGAGCATCACGCGGGTAATGCCCGCGGGGTTGCTCACGTACACGGGCCCGCTGGCCGGGTTTGGAAATACCCATTGCGTTGTCCCCTGCCATTCGACGAGCCGGATACGGCTGTACGCGTGCGTTCCGTCCACGTCG
Source organism: Dyadobacter sp. (assembly GCF_017744695.1). Lineage (GTDB taxonomy): Bacteria > Bacteroidota > Bacteroidia > Cytophagales > Spirosomataceae > Dyadobacter. Next base: position 976,481 of record NZ_JAGIAS010000001.1, on the reverse strand, counting down.
ATCATGTTGAGGCGGTAGAAGTTCTTCCCGCCAGACGGGCGCATGTCGGTAAAGTTGTAATCTTTGCGTACCACACTTTCCCCCATGGCTTTTACGGCCCCTATCACTGTCCAGGCCCTGCCATCGACGCTGCGCTCGATTTCAAAGCGGTCGCTGTTGGTTTCTTCGGTAGTAGCCCAGGTCAGTAATGCGGTCTGCCCCTCCGGCTTCGCATCGAATGCGGCCAATGTGACGGGCAAGGGTGTGACGCGCGAGGCGAATGTATAGGCCGTGTAGGTGTTGGGAGCCAGTCCGCTGATGGTCGTGATGGATCCTGCTGTGAGGCTGCTGGCCCCGCCGAGGATCGAAGTTGCATCCACTTTGGAGGCTATCGGTACCCATTGGAAGCCATTCCACCCCGCGATCGTCAACTTGTCGAGCTGTGCGGTTGTGAGGGTGGAAATGTTGCTGCCGGCATCCCAGGTAAGTGTAATGGGGGTACTGTTCGTACCGTTGATATCCCAATACTCGATCGTGCTGACGGCCTGCAATGTAGCCTCAAAGGTGGCCGAGGGGAAAGGGCCGCCGGCCGGAAGCACGGGATAGTTACCGCCTCCGAGATTGTCGGTTATGGCCGAGGTTGGATCGGAATGGTAGTAGGCGCCGTCGGTGGCATCGCCGGCTGCCGCAAACGGGCCGTAGAAGCCATTGTCGCCTACGGGGAATACGAACTGTGAAGTTCCGTATTTGCGCACGTAGCCATCCACATGTGCGGCGTCCGACGCGCCGGTATGAGAGGCAGTTGCTGCAAAATTAAGGACGCCGTTGGGGTCGGTGCGCACTGTACCGATAATGCCGGGTAATGCGCCGCTGCCGCCGTTCACAAAGTCGTGTGTTCCGAAGAAGGTCATCTGGGCCCCGCCGAAAATGTAGGTGTTGCCCGAACTGCCCTGCTGGGCCTGCACCGTCCCCGACAGGGCGAGTAGGGCGAGGAATGCGCCACGATGCATCCAGGATCCTGAGTAAGTTGCTCTATTCATGATACGGGCTCGGGTTACTTACCAATGGCTGCACGGGAGGCGTTGTCATTCGATGCGCTTTTCAGCAGGCTGCGCAGGGACGCTACTTCCTCCTGTGAAAGGGCCTTTTCCGAAAGTTCTGCGGTAAGCGAGGCATTTTTTGCTTTGAGCTCGGCTACTTGCGCCTGCAACTGCTCGATGAGCGCCTGCTGCTCCTGAACCGCCCTCACGATCAGCGGAGTTACTTTTCCATAATCCACAAGCCATGGCTCTGTTTTGGGGTCTTTGCCGCCCACGGTCACCGCGTTGGGGAATACTTTGTAAAGATCCTGTGCGAGGAAGCCGGTAAGGCGGTTTTTCTGCTCGTCGATTTTGTAGTTGTAATCGGCCACGCGGATCTTCATCAGGTCGGCCAGGCCGTATCGGGTTTTGCCGATGTTTTCTTTGAGGCGCATGTCCGATGTGGTGTTGTACTGCACGGAATTCACGTTGTTGGCCGGGCTGCTGATGGAGCCGATGGTATTCCCCGAACGGTTGAATATCTGCCAGTTCAATGCATCGCCGCCGCCGATCACCTTTGTGAGGTAAAGGTTGGCACCTACCGAGGAGCGCTGTACAGCCAGTGTTCCCGCAGGATTGAGCTCTACGCCGTCTTCATTGGAAGTTCCGAGGATCATGGAGCCCGTAAGTGCTCCGGCGGGTGTCACCCGGGTAATGCCCGCCACCTGCAAGCGTGAGTTGGGGGCGGTAACGCCCGTGCCAATCCCCACGAGGCCGGCCTGGGTAACGGCCATACGTACCGTGCTGTGGTCCTGCACTGTAAATGCCAGGTCGTTGAGCGCATTGTCGCTCCGCATGGCAATACGCATCGGGTAAGTGTCGGAAAGGGTATTTGTAAAATCGATATAGCCGTTGGTCACGCCTGCGTTGGCACTGGGATTGCGATAAAGTTTGAGCCCGCCGTCGGGGGTAATGCGGGTGTGTTTAAGGCCGTCGAGGTTGCGGGATTCGACAAAGCCGTTGCGGTATATCCAGGCGACTTTGTTACCTCCTGCGTCGTTGGTAGTGCCTCGAAGGTACCAGGCCGTACGGTTTGGAGCAACGTAGCTAACCCAGCTGCCGCCTTTACAAATGTATTGCTGGCCGAAGGTAGGGCTGGTTTCCAGCGTATCCGTATACAGCTCGCCGTCGGTACAGCTTCCGGTTGGCTGGCCTCCGCCAAAAGTGTAGGTATAGTCCGTTTCACTGGCGGTAGCCACCCATTTGGTGCCGTCGTTGTAGTAAAAACCGGGAACTACATCGTTGGCCGTAGCTGTATTGAAGACGGTCATACCGGCCACGTGTGCATTCAGAGGGGCTGGGTTGGTAGTTTGTGTAAGTGGGAGACGGGGCAATAGCAATCCTTTGCTTGTACTCTCTACTTCAAGCATGGAATTGGCATTGATAGTAGTCGGGTTGTCGCCGATCTTTACCTGGGCAAACAACGGCGAAGCCAAAAGACTCAGTCCGAACACCGCCGCTGCGATGCATACTTTCTGGATTTGTAATAGTTTGATTTTCATAAGGTGAGATGATTTAGATAGAAAAGTTGATCAAGGAGGCCTTCACCGGTGAAGCGCAGGCAATCGAAATATTTCTAGACCGAAAGGTCAGGACTCGCGGACGGATTTGTTGTACCTGATGAAGATGGCTGAAATAGAAAAAATTCTACAAAATGAAGGAGGTAGTTTTTTCTATATGGAACGGCTGGCGATATTGTATGACAAATGAATATCCGGCTTGATGTAGTACTTCTATTATCATAAGTAGTAATTGTCAGTAAAACATATATTTTAGTAATTTGACGGCCCCAATAGCCCTCGACCCACAATTGAATTAAACTATGAGAATCCTCCTGATCGCGTTGATTTCTCTCATACTGAATAGTTTTCCCGTCTTCGCGCAGCAGGGTCGGTATATTGTTTCACAGTACAATACCGATAACGGCCTTCCTCAAAACAGCGTCAAAAACATTGTTTTCGACGAATGGGGGTATTGTTGGATCGCAACGGAAATGGGAATGGTACGTTACGACGGGCAACGTTTCGTTACATACGGTACCACCGAGTTGCCTGGGGCGAAATCCGCCCGGGTGGAAGGGCTCGCCAGTGATGCGCGCGGCACGCTGTTTGCACGCTTGTACGGAGGACAGGTTGTCAAAGTAGCGGTTTCAGGCAAACATGTGGCACCTGCACCTGTTCTCCTTCCGGAATTTTCGGTGCACGTAGGGCAGCAGGGAATAGCGGTCGACGATAAGGAAATGTGCCGTAAGCTGGCACACTTTTACGATAATCTCGGGACGAAACTATTCCTTTTTTCAACCAGTATTTCCAACAATGAAGTCTACCTCCAGAATGAAGAAAGCCTGCTCTATTTATCGCCTGCTCTGAAAGCACCGTCGAAAATAAGGGATTACACCGGCCGGCAACCGCAGTATGCCCTGGTTGCCGGGCAATTCCTGGCGTGTATTTTAACAGGAAACCAGGTTGAGGCGTGGAAAAACGGTCGTCCGTTATCAGGATACACATCCATTAACGGGCCGCTGGCTTCGAACCCCCGCTTCCTGGCCGGCGATTTTAACACGTTTCCCTCTCCGGACGGATTTTACGCTTACGCGGGCGAGATTCTTTACAAGGTAGTGCTTCGGAATGGTCGTCTCGACTCGCAAGTCGAGCTGGAAGGTATTCGGGTCCCTTTTTTGCATTGCGTCCATTTTGCAGCTGAACAAGGGGCATATTATCTCGGGTCCACCACGGACGGGTTGTTTGTCATTCAGAGAAAGCAATTTGACAGTCCTCCATTTTCAACAGCTGTCCTCGATCAGAGCCTTTACGCGCAGGCCCGGGCGGGTGATGACAAGCTGATTGTAAAAAATATGTTGATTTCAATCGATCGGGAACCCAGGCAATTGTCTATTGACCCGGGCATTGCTTCCTGGTTTTTTGCTCCGGGTAACGGGCAATTGTATTACGAACAGAATTACAAACTCCGCAAGCTGGACATCGCGAGCGACCGGAGTATGGTTGTCGCATCGGAACATTCGATTATTCATATGAGCAAAGCCGCCGAAGGGCAATATTTTTTTGCTTCGGCCAGAGGGTTCGGCAAACTCGTGAATGATCAGGCAGTCGGGTTTAAGGCGTTTCCGGAAAAGACCAATATTTTGTTTGCCCAACAAATACGGCCGTCCTATTTCCTGGTTTGCACGGAAAAAGGGCTGAAATGGTACGATTATGAACGTAACCGTATCGATAAGTCGGTGCTGGAAGCGATGCCTATCCGGACGGTACACGCGGAAGCGGCCAACAAGCTGTGGATTTCGACCTACGGAAAGGGATTCTATCTCATGCTGAATAAAAAGCTTTACCGGATGCCCGCCGGCCCGAGGCAATCGCTTACGACAGTTCATTCGTTCATTGAAGACGGTCGCGGCTATTTCTGGCTGCCCAGCAATAACGGACTTTTTAAAGTCAGGAAAAATGAATTGCAGGCCTACGCGGAAAGGCGGGTGGACAAGGTCAATTTTTTCCGCTTCGACCGTACCGATGGCCTTCCCACCAACGAGTTCAACGGTGGTTGCGACCCGTCTTACCTTTGGTTGAAAGACAGCCTTTTGTCACTCCCTTCCATGAAAGGGCTGGTTTGGTTTTATCCCCATCAAATCAAACTCTATTATCCCAATGGAGGTATTTTTGCCGATAGCCTGACTGTAAAAGGCCGGTCGATCCCGTTCAACACGAAGGGCATTACCCTTTCTCCTGACTTCAAACGGCTTTCCATTCATGTGTCATCTCCGTATTTCGGCAATCAGGAGAACCTCGACCTTGAATACCAGGTTGCCGGGCTGGATCTCGACTGGCACAAAGTAGAAAAGAATGGCGAGGTCATGATCGCAAGCCTTCCGCCGGGGGATTACAAGCTGCTGGTCAGGCGGAACGGTGCGCATTTTCCCGACAGCAGGGCGCAGTTTGTTTTGCCGGTGGAAGTACAGCCCTGGTTCTATAATACGTGGTGGTTTTACCTGCTCTGTATTTGCGTATCGGTCGGGATTGGTTACCTGCTTTTTAAACGACGGCTCACTAAGCTGCAAAAGGAAGCCCAGGAGCTGGAAAATGTGATTTCCGCCCGCACGCGTGAGCTGAAAAGCGCGGTCGACGACCTGGCTAAGTCTGAATTGGCATTATTGGAAAGCAACCGTTTCAAAGATCATGTGATTACGATGGTGTTACATGATATGCGGTCGCCGCTCCGGTTCATTTCGCTCATCAGCGGTAATCTTTTGAAAAATCATAAGCATCTCACGCCTTCCGACCTTGACGCGTACCTGGGCGACCTGCATATGGGTACCCAAAACCTGCTGGGCTTTACCGAGCAGTTTTTTATGTGGATCAGTACGCAGCAACAGGGGTTCAAGATCAGCAAGAACCAGTTCCCGCTGAATGCGTTGTTCGAAGAGATCGCATCACTTTACAAGGAGTTGTTTAAAGTCAATCATAACCGGCTCACCATCGTGCGCACCGATCTGGATTGTGTTTCGGATTACCAGATCCTTTCGGTCATTATCCGTAACCTGATCGATAATGCGAATAAAAACACGACCGACGGGGAAATTACCCTGTCATGCCGGGAGGAGAACGGGCAGCTGCTGATCGCGATCAGCGATACAGGCCAGGGATTAAACAGTGAACAGATCGCCCTGTTTATGAGCCGTGACCGGCAAACAGGCAATCGCGGCACGGGCAGCCTGCTGATCCACACCATGCTCGACTACATTCATGGCAGCATTTCGATCGCCAGCGAACCCGGGAAAGGGAGTACTTTCATGATTCGCCTTCAAAATCTGAACCAATTTGATACACCTGGGCAAGGTGGTTCAGTTCCAGCAAGTTCTTGATTTCCAGCTTGTCGAAAACGCGGCACCGGAAACTGCTGGCCGTGGAGGCGCTGATGGATAACGCATTGGCGACTTCCAGGGCGCCGTAACCTTTCAGCAGGAGGAGCGCTACCTCAAATTCCCGTTTCGAAAGCTTGTCGAAAGGTGTATTGGCCACATTGCCGATCAATGCATTCGAAAAAATCTCACTCTGGGATCTTGAAATGTACCTGCGGCCCTGGCTTACCACCTGGATCGCCTCCGCGAGGACCTGGTCCGGCTCGGTTTTGTTTACGTACCCGAGCGCCCCTTCGCGGAAGAAACGGGCGGCAAAAACTTTGTCGGGCTTCATGGTTACGACCAGGATTTTAAGCTTTGGGCGGATGCGTAAAATATCGGGGACCAGCGCGAGCTCGTTGGTCTCGGGCATATTCAGGTCGGTAATGAGCATATCGAATTCCTGACCGGCGATTTTCTCGGTTACTTCCCGGCCTGTTTCGGCAAATTCCACGATCACATTGAATCCCAGAACTTCCTTGACGACCATCTGAAGTCCTTTCCGGACAAGCTGGTGGTCGTCGGCTATAAGAATGGAGAGCGGCATATTGGCAACGGGTCCTTTCAGGGTTACGGTTTGATCGTACTGACTGAAATTAACGCATTTCAACCGGAATTACAAAATGGCTGCGGTACATTAATTTGATAAAACCGAGGCTAATTCGACGATGTTGATGACATTTTTTTTCAACATGACCGTCCGCTTGATGGTACTCACCGTGCTGTGCCGGACTTTCAGTGCCGTCGCTATTTCCGAAGTTTTCATGCCGCTGACCAACAGGCTTGCTACCTGCTGCTCGCGGGGAGAGAGTTTGTTGGGTTTTCGTTGCAGGTTGTATTTGAGGAAGTTGCGTATCTGCGCCTGATTGACGGGGTCGAACAGGAATTCATAACCGAACTTTTGCAGGGTATTTTCGCAGATATATTTCCGTGAGGCCAGTACCTCGCGAAGGCATTTTTCTGTTTCCCGGTCGGGGCAACCTTTGGAAATGCATGCACTCGCCCCCGACAGTACCAGCGACAATGCTTTTTTGTAAAGATTGTCGTTGTACATGATCACCCACGGGATGGTGCTATGCTTCTGTATGATCTTCGTATCAATTCCTGTCTTTTCATTCACCCCCGCCACTATCAGGTCGATTTTGTGGCTTGCCAGATATTTCGAAACGCCGCTAACCGTGTTGGTTTCGAAAAATGTAAACTCGTTTCCGAGATTTTTAAAAAACTCTTTGAGCCCCCTCAGGATGATCGGGTGGGAGTCGTATAAAATTACGTGGAGCATGGTGATCTGCGTGTCTGCGAAAAGCGTACCGGTAACCCGGTACTTGGTATACGTTAGTCCAGAGTCTGAATGGCTTGCACCAGATTGGTGACCGAAAGCTTGCGGAATGCGCGGGCCTTCAGAGTGCTTACAGTGCTGTGCTGAATCTGAAGCCGGTCGGCGATCTCGCCGGTTTTGAGGCCGGTTTTTAGCAATGACGCTACTTCCGACTCACGACTGGTGAGCTGGCGTACGCGCGGGCGGTACGCTCCGGTACCATTCCGGATCGCCCTGAACCGCCAGTACTCCGTGTTCACATGCGCCTGGGTGGTTGCGCACACGTAGCGCCGTTGCTGGAGTACGGCTGAAATCCCTTCCCTCAATGCCGTGTCGGTACATTTCTTCGACATGCACGCGCCGCCGCCCAGGGCCATCAGGTCCATCGCGTTTTCGGCGCCTTCTTCGGTGTAAAGAACTGCGGTTTTAGAAAGAATAGGGGAGATAACCTCATTGTTGAGGCTGTCGACGTCATTAACGCTCAGCACCACGAGGTCGAAGCGTTGCGAAGTGATCAGTTTGTAGAGCTGGCGTTCGCGGGTGGCTTCGGTCACTTTCATGCGCAGCTCCATGGTATCCAGCAGAAGCCGGATTCCTTTACGTGAAATCGGGTGTAAATCGAATACTAATACTTTCAGGGTGCTATCAGGTTTCATTGTCACGGGGCGGTCTGTTTTTCACAGTGCAAAGATTCACCAACCGCATATGTTTTGCAGTGGCTTTCCGCCGACCCGTTTGTAGCTTTGGAGCCACAGCCGAATTTAGCCTACCTGCGCGCCCGCATTCCGGAACCGATACAGGAACGGTGCCTTGTTGGCAGCGCCGGTGAACTTCTTTTCCAGCCGTTCGAGCACATTCAGGTCCAGAATCTTTTTCTGAAAATTGTTGCGGGCAAAGGCTCGGTCGAAAATCGACTCGTAAAGTTCCTGAACCTCGCGCATCGTGAAAGTCTCGGGCAGCAGATTGAAAGCGATCAGCTTCTGGTCGAGGTTCAGCTGCAAAGTTTCCAACGCGCATTTGACCATTTCGTGGTGGTCCATGATCATCGGCGGCAAATCCCGGACCGGGTACCAGTCGATGGATTCGTCCAGATCGGTTTTCCGGGGCACTACCTTTCTGATATCCACCAGCGCATAATATCCGATCGAGACAAACCGACGGGTTATCCAGTCGAACTCCTTGTGATTGAACGGCTTGTCGCCCAGTTTGTCTTCATTCAGTTCGATCAGTCGTTCCAGGAAGCGGATATTCGATCGTGGTGCGTCGCCGAACACCCTGAACTGTTCCAGGTAAATGTCTTTAATGCCCGTGCGGCCTTCCAGGATCCGGCGCGCGGCTTGGTCAATTCCCTCGTTTTGGTAAATAAAACCGCTCGGCAGCGCCCAGAAATCGCCCCGGAAGTTCAGTTTGGGGACTAAAACGTTGAGTTGCGAATCCTGATACCCGAAAATGACGCAGTCGATTGAAAGCTGCTGGATGTAGTCCTGTTCGCTGGGTGAATGTATGTCCTTCATGTGATAATGGCTGTGGAATAGTCGCTATGAGACAGTCGTCCCGATTTTAGCCCGGCAATATCGCCTATACGGCCCTACTGCCCAAAACTGCCGGCGGAAACTTTCGTAAACCGTCTGATTCAATACGGTTGCAGGCGTCGGGAAGGCTATTTATTGCATTGTTGATATAAATAATGGTATAAAATTTATTGTCTTAAAGATAGACAATAGTGCTTTTTACTGTACATTTGATGGTCACTAATTCAAACGACCTAACCAGATGAAGAAAAAATTACAGGGAGCGCTGTTTTGCTGTGCATGGCTCCTCGTCGGTCACGTAATGGCACAGGCCCCCAAAATGCAGGTGCTGGTTTTCAGCAAGACGGCGGCGTTCAGGCATCAGTCGATCGAGGCCGGGAAAAAAGCGCTGGCAAAAATGGCGACCGAAAAAGGCTTTGGTGCAAGTTTTACGGAGGATGCCGCACAGTTCAAGGAAAGTAATCTGAAAAAATACAATGCGGTGATCTTTCTGAACACCACCGGGGATATTCTCGATGCGGAGCAGCAAAGCGCGTTCGAACGGTATATTCAGGCGGGAGGCGGCTATGTGGGTATCCACGCGGCCAGCGACACGGAGTATGAATGGCCCTGGTACGGCGCACTGGCCGGCGCTTGGTTTCTCGACCACCCGATGCCCAACAATGTGCAGAAAGGGAAGTTTATCGTGACCCAGAAAAACCATTGGGCGACGCAGGGAATGCCCGATGAATTTGAGCGGAGCGATGAATTTTACAGTTTCAAAAATATCTCCCCGAAAATCAACGTCGTCCTGAAAATCGACGAGAAAAGCTATACCGGTGGTAAAAACCCGGATTTTCACCCGATGAGCTGGTACCAGGAGTTCGACGGCGGCCGGTCGTTTTACACGGCTATGGGGCATACCGACGAAACTTTCGAAGAGCCGCTCTTCCTGAACCACCTGTGGGCGGGGATTCGCTACACCACCGGTGGCGACACGCCTAAACCGGTCGATTTCTCCAAAGCGCGGCCTGAGGAAAATCGTTTTTCCAAAGTGATACTGGCCGAAAAGTTGGACGAGCCGATGGAATTGAGCGTGCTGGGTGACGGGCGTATCCTGTTTATTCAGCGCAAAGGCGAAGTGTTGCTCTACAATATCAAATCCAAAGAACTGAAAACCATTGCCAAGCTGCCGGTAAGCACGAAATATGTGAGCAAGGAAGGGAAGGAATCGATGGGAGAGGACGGATTGCTGGGCTTGAACAAGGACCCGAATTTTGCTCAAAACCATTGGATTTACCTTTACTATTCCGATCCGAACGAATCGAAGAACGTACTCGCACGTTTTAAGCTGAAAGGTGACGAGCTGGACCTGGCTTCGCGTAAAATAATGCTCGACGTGCCCACCCAGCGCGAAGAATGCTGCCACACCGCCGGTTCCATTGCCTGGGACAAGGACGGGAACCTCTACCTTTCGACCGGCGACAACACCAACCCGCATGGCTCCAACGGTTACAGCCCGAGCGACGAACGGGCAGGTCGCGAGGCATGGGATGCGCAGAAATCGTCGGCCAATACCAACGACTTGCGTGGGAAGATCATCCGTATCAAGCCGCAACCGGACGGAACATATACCATTCCGGACGGCAACCTATTTCCGAAAGGTACCGCCCAAACGCGCCCTGAAATTTACACTATGGGTCACCGTAACCCGTTCCGTATTTCGGTGGATCAGCACACCGGATACGTTTACTGGGGAGAGGTAGGCCCTGATGCTGCGAAGCCTGACGCCAACCGCGGTCCCGCAGGGCACGACGAGGTAGGGCAGGCGCGAAAGCCGGGCAATTTCGGCTGGCCGCATTTTGTGGGCGATAACAAGGCTTACAACAAGTATGATTTTACGGCTAATCAGTCGGGGGAGAAGTGGGATGTAGCCGCCCCGACCAACAATTCTCCGAGCAATACCGGTTTGAAAGTGCTGCCGCCGGCGCAGAAGGCATTTATCTGGTATCCTTATGACGCTTCGCCCGAGTTCCCGCTCGTGGGCGCGGGCGGACGTAATGCAATGGCCGGCCCGGTATTCTATTCGGACGATTTCAAGAATGCATCCGGAGCTTTTCCTGCCTATTACAACGGAAAACTGCTGGCCTATGAATGGATGCGCGGCTGGATAATGGCCGTGTCGATGGATAAGGAAGGTAACTATGCATCGATGGAGCGCTTCATGCCAAGCTACAAGTTCTCGAACCCGATGGATATGGAATTTGCACAAAACGGGGATCTGTACATGCTCGAATACGGCTCGGGCTGGTTCTCCGCCAACGACGATGCGCGTCTGATCCGCATTGAATACAATGGCGGTAACCGCAAACCGAAGATCGAAATGGCTGCCAACAAACAGGGCGGTTCGGCACCGTTGGCATTGAAGCTTACAGCGGCCGGTACCGAAGATGCCGACGGGGATGCATTGGCCTATTCATGGAAAATCACTTCCAAAAATGGTTTTACCAAAATCATCAATACCCAGGATGCACAGCTGACGCTCGCCAAAACGGGCCTTTACAAAGCGGCGTTGACCGTGAACGATGGTAAAGGAGGCATTTCGACGCAGTCGCTCGATGTGACCGTCGGGAATGAGGCACCTGTACTGAGCCTGGATATGCCAGGGGCTAACAAGTCGTTTTTCGTGCCGGGCAAACCGTTCCAGTACGACGTGAAAGTGAAAGATAAGGAAGACGGGGCACTCGGAAGCGGTATTGACGCCGACCGCGTGGCCGTTACCATCGATTACCTCCCCGAAGGTTTCGACAAAGTGGCGATTGCCCGGGGACACCGCTCGGCCGACGCAGCTGCGCAGTTTGCAACCGGCAAAAAACTGATCGAAGCGAGCGATTGCAAGGCTTGTCATGCTATCAGCAAGAAATCGATAGGCCCAGCCTATACCGAAGTAGCCCGCAAATACAAAGGCAATGGCTCTGCCGTGGAAACCCTTACCAAAAAGGTAATCAACGGTGGTGGCGGCGTTTGGGGTGAAACGGCTATGGCCGCACACCCGCAGCTTTCCGCGACAGATGCTTCGGAAATGGTTAAATACATCCTGGGCCTTTCAGGAGATGCCGCAGCGAATGCCGCCTTGCCGGTGAAAGGCAGCTACACTGCCGCATTGCCTAACGGCGACAAGGGTAAGGGTGTGTTCGTGGTGCGCGCCGCATACGAGGATAAGGGCGCGAAAGGCCTGCCTGCGCTACGTTCCGAGCAGACGTTCGTCCTGCGTAACTCGAACATGGATGTGCATGGTTTCGATGTGTATGATAATGTCAATAAAATGTCTTACGGTGGTAATAACCTTGCTATTCCTGCGAAAACAGGAGCTTATATGGGTTTGAAGCAGGTCGATCTGAACGGCGTTTCGGCTTTCCGCGTGATGGCCATGGCACCGAAACCGCAATTGAATGCATCGGGTGGGAAGGTAGAACTACGGCTCGACAGCCCTACGGGCAAGATAATAGGGGAGTCGGCGTTCCTCGAACCTTCCGACAAGCTGGATTTCAAGCCGTCGACCCTGGATATTCCGGTGAAGCTTCCGGCGGCGGACGGCAAGCCGCACGATGTGTATATGATTTTTGTAAACCCTTCTAAATCTTCCGGCAGTCTGATGGTTGTAATGAGTGCACACGCAGTGCTGGCGTCGGCGGCGCAGTAGCGACGTAATCTTGTATTGATTTTGTGCGGCGGTCCGGATTTCCGGACCGCCTTTATTTTGGATGCAGTTATTCCGTTTTAAGCGATTTGACAGGATCCGTCAATGCCGCTTTGACACTCTGAAAGCTGACCGTCAGCAATGCAATGCCGGTAGCAATAAGACCAGCCAGCAGGAATATGTGCCAGGAAAGGTCGGTGTGATAAGCAAAGTCGTTCAACCAACGGTTCATCACATACCACGCCGGTGGTGTGGCCAGCACGATGGCAAGTAACACCAGTTTGATAAAATCCCTCGATAAAAGCGTCACTACACTGGCGACGTTCGCGCCGAGTACTTTTCTGATACCGATTTCCTTGGTGCGTTGCTCCGCAGTGAAAGCGGCCAATCCCAGCAGCCCCAGGCAGGAGATTACAATAGCCATGATCCCGAAATAGCGGATGAGCGTACTCACGATCAGTTCGGAACGATACATTTTCTCGAAAGATTCGTCGAGGAAATGATAGGTAAAGGGATAGTTGGGGTTGAATGCGTGCGTTACTTGTTCGATATGCGCCAGTGCCCGGGGTGTCTGGCCCGCCTTGATCCGGATCATCATATGTTCGGTATTAAGCCCTTTGTAATGGACCAGGATCAGCGGTTTGATCGCGCTATGGAAAGAAGAGATGTGAAAATCTTTCATAACCCCTACGATAGTACCCTTGCCCATCCAGAATTTTACCTGTTTTCCCACGGGGTCCTGCATTTTCATCATACGGGCTGCCGCTTCGTTGATGATGTAATTGGTGGTGTCGGCGGCGAACTCTTTGGAGAAATCACGGCCTGCGGCCATACCTATATTCATGGTTTTGGTAAAATCGTAGCCGACAAATGTTGCATACACCGTGTTGTCGGTGCCCGGGTCGCGGCCGGTCCAATCCAGGTCGCCCGAATTGCCGTAGATATTCGTGGGTATCTCCCCAACTGTGGTAGCTGCCGAGACCGCCGGAGATGCGAGGATTTCCTGGCGGAATGGTTCCAGCCGGTTGCCCAGCTCACCTTCCAGCGGGAGGTATACGACATTCTCCTTGTCGAGGCCCAGCCGTTTGTTCTGAATGTAGTCCATCTGATTGCCTATCACCAGTGTACCGACGATCAGGAAAATGGAGAGGCCGAACTGGAAAACCACCAGGCCTTTCCGCAAATGGAGGCTGCTGTTTGAAAAGGTCATTTTGCCTTTCAGTATGCGGACGGGCTGCATGGCCGAAAGGTAGAGCGCAGGGTAGCTGCCCGCTACGATTCCGGTGATGACAGTCAGTCCGATAATGGAGGCCCACAACAAAGGATCGTTCCAATGCAGTTCGATGTTTTTCAGGACGATTTCGTTGAATACCGGCAGTACGAGCACCGCCAGCAATGTCGCCAATATCGAAGCCAGCATACTCACGATCAGCGATTCGCCCAGGAATTGCATCACAAGGAACTTCTTTTCGGCCCCCACCACCTTGCGCACGCCTACCTCACGTGCGCGGTTGAGCGAGCGGGCGGTGGCGAGGTTCATAAAGTTCACGCAGGCGATCAGCAGAATGAAGATCGCCACGACCGAAAAGATTTTTACATATTCGATCCGGCCGCCGGATGGTTTCAGATTGGCATATTCGGTGTACAGGTAAGTATCGGCCATTTTTTGCAGCAGCGGAAAGGACGTCAGTTGAGGCGGTGCCGCTTTTTTGATGACCTGCCGCATCACCTTTTCGACCTTCGCCGCATCCGCCCCGGGAGCCAGCAATGCATAGGTTTTGAAGCTGGAATTGCCCCACCATTTCATCCAGTCGGCTTCCTGGGCCTTGAAGTTGACAATCCAGTTGAAGCGGACGGTGGAGTTATACGGAATGTCTTCAAACACAGCGCTGACGATCATGTTCGAAGCATTGTTCAGTTTCAGCGTTTTACCAACCGCGCTGCTTTTTCCGAAATATTTCTCGGCCATTTTGCGGGAGATGGCAATGGAGGTAGGCTGTTCAATCGCCTTGCTGGCGGAACCTTCGATGAATGGTGTCTGAAATACTCTGAAAAAGCCGCTGGTCGCGTAGATACCGGTTTCCTTCGTGGATTTTTCCCCGACCTGTACCAGGAGTTCGCGCTCAAAAGTAATTTTGGTGATGGCCTTGACTTCGCTGACGTTCTTTTCCAGCGCTTCCTGCCATGGCCCGGGGGTAACGTCGCCCACGCCGGTCTGGCCGCGTTCGTTGTACGCCGAGCGGACGTAATAGATATCCGAGAGCCCTGGATAAAAGCGGTTGAAAGACAGTTCATCTTTGACCCACAGCCAGATCAGCAGGCTGCAAGCCATACCCACGGCAAGGCCGAAGATGTTGATGAAGGAAAACAGCTTGTTTTTGAGCAGGCTGCGAATGGCGATGTTGAAATAGTTTTGAAGCATGGCAGGCCGGGTTAAGACAATTAAGGCTCGAACCGACATTTCCTAAAAAGACGTTCCATGGTTGGGTGATGCGTGTATTCGATTGTAAGTCAATATTTTAATTTAAATCTCAATGCGGTGCGATGTCCGATTCCGAACAGGGGCAGGAAGGCGGCGGACAATGTCGTCGCGAGCTTGTGTTTCAAAAAATAAAGTAAATACCTTAGTTACCTATTCTTTTTGACGCACATCACAAACACTTATGAACCAGAAAACCGCCCTGCTGCTGACGTTCATCGTCCTCAAATTCCTGCTGCAATATTTCCTCATCAGTCCCGGCTACGACCTCCACCGCGACGAGTACCTGCACCTCGACCAGGCCAATCACCTTGCCTGGGGCTTCATGTCGGTGCCGCCGGTTACTTCGTGGGTCGCATGGATAATCCGTGCCCTGGGTAATGGCGAATGGGTCGTGCGGTTCTTCCCTGCGTTGTTCGGGGCGTTGACGCTCCTGGTTGTATGGAAGACCGTGGAGCGGCTTGGGGGGAGTTTGTTTGCCTGCATACTGGCCGGTTCGTGCGTATTGTTTTCGGTTTTGCTGAGGCTGAACCAGCTTTTTCAACCCAACTCGGTCGATGTACTTTGCTGGACATTACTCTATTTCTTGCTGATCAGTTATATCCGCACCCGGAAACGGCGCTGGCTGTACGGCTTCGCGGTGGTGTTAGCGATTGGTTTTTTGAACAAATACAATATCATATTTGCCATCGTGGGGTTGCTGCCTGCCATTTTACTGACGCCTCAACGCGCCCTGTTGCTGAACAAGCATGTTTACGGAGCATTGCTGCTCGCGTTGCTGTTGATCTCGCCCAACCTTATCTGGCAGTACCAGAACAACTTCCCCGTATTTCACCACATGAAATTGCTGGCCGAAACGCAGCTCGTCAACGTGAACCGTGCCGATTTCCTGAAAGAGCAGCTTCTCTATTTCATGGGCGCGCTGTTTGTGATCGTGGCCGGGCTCTACGCGCTGCTTGCTTACCGGTCGTTTGCGCCATACCGTTTGTTCTTTTTTGCGATCCTAATTACGCTCGCCGTTTTTACTTACCTGAGGGCCAAGGGCTATTATGCCATCGGTATTTACCCTGTTTACATTGCATTCGGGGCTGTCTACATTGCTGAGAAAGTCAATGCAGCCTGGTTGCGGGCTGTATTCGTGCTGATCCCGGTTGTGCTTTTTATTCCGTTGTTCAACGCAGCGTTCCCAAACAAAACGCCGGAACAGATCATCGCCAATCCGGAACCCTATCGAAAACTGGGGATGCTTCGCTGGGAGGATGGGAAGGATCACCAGTTGCCGCAGGATTTTGCCGATATGCTCGGCTGGCGCGAGCTGGCCGCAAAAGTCGATGCAGCCTATGCATCTATGCCCGACCGCGCTGTCACGCTCGTGCTTTGCGACAATTATGGTCAGGCCGGGGCCATTAATTATTATACCAAACTGGGCGTCAGGGCGGTAACTTTCAATGCCGATTATGTCAACTGGTTTGATCTCAGCAAAAAATACAAGCACCTGATCCGCGTCAAAAACTGGCATGAGCGGGCAGCGGAAATGGAAGAAACCGGGCCGCTGTTTGCCACCGGTTTCGCAGCGGATTCCGTGACGAATCGTTACGCGAGGGAGTGGGGCACGACGGTTTTCGTTTTTCGCGACGCGCGGATTGATATTAATGGGAAAATAGCCGAGGAAATAGCCGAAGAAAGGTGGTGAGGATGGGGACACCGCATATGTGATTTCAGAACAGCTCTATCAATCTTCAAAAAGCTTCCCGGCACTCGGGAAGCTTTTTTATTTCCGGCAGGTCATTTGTTTTTAGCGGATACATCTATGAAAAAGACTACACTATCTTACGGCCCGTGGCGGTACTTGCCTGCCTATTTGATGGGCAACAGCACGGCACCCGTGCCGGAAGAAAAGGCGAGTGATTTGGGACATGGGAATGCATTGGAACTCGCTACCATTTACCCTAACCCCGTTTCCGACCGGTTGAACATCAATTTCAAAGACAACGAGCAGGTACAGAATTTAAAAATCCTCACAGCTGCCGGAGCAGTAACATATCGATCGAATGGGTTTCAGCCATTCGTGGATGTGAGCAAATTCTCCGAAGGCACTTATTTCCTCATCATCACAAAAACGGACGGTTCCCATACCAGCCGTCAAATACTGATACGCAGGTAAATGCACAAGAGCTCATAAATTAGGTTTAAATGTAATGCAAAAGGCGTTCGCGAGTGGTTCGTGAACGCCTTTTAGTTATTCCCAATAATCTTCGCCCGGTGCGCCAAACCCCAGTAATGCAGTTCTTCCAACACCTTCTCGAGCGACGCTCCGTGCTCGGTGATGGAGTATTCCACGGTCGGCGGGAAAGTATCGAAGACCCGCCGGCTGATCAGCTGGTTCATTTCCAGGGCTTTCAGTTCCTTGGATAAAATCTTGTCGGTAATGCCGGTAACTTCGGCGGAGAGTTGCTTAAACCGCTTCGGCCCGGACGATAGCGCGAAAAGGATCAGCAGCTTCCATCGCCCTTCCAGCGCTTCGAGCGCATCGCGGATCGATAATGCGGTTTTGGGGCAGCCGTTTCCTGTCAGCATTTGTGGTTTTGTATGAATGTCGGTTTCCATTACTACCCATTCGGATAGTACTATCCAATCGGGAAAGTACTATCGAACGGAAAGCGAAGATAAATACTTTTGCTTCCTCTCAAAACATCATCTTATGTCAATCAGGAAATTATCGAAATGGCAGCATATCGCATTGTGGCTGATGCAGGTACTGTTAGCCGCGACACTCGTTTGGGCTGCGGGTATGAAACTGTTTCAACCCGCAGAAGCACTTTTGGCCATGTGGCCGTGGACGGGCCAGGTATCGCCTGTGCTGGTCAAGTTGACGGGCATGGCCGATTTACTGGCCGGCATTGGGCTGGTTTTGCCGTCGTTGACCAATATCCGTCCTGCATTAACCTTTGTTGCCGCGGTCGGGGTTGTGCTACTGATGGTTTGTGCGATGGTGTTCCACCTTTCGAGGGGTGAATCGCCCGTGTTCAACATTGTTTTCGGCATGTTTGCCGCATGGGTAGCATGGGGGAGGCGACCCGCTGCCGCCTCCCTTTGTTGACTAGTTAACCGACAGCGAGAGCGGACCGAATTCTTCAAAATGGATATTCGATTGTTCGATGCCGCGGTCGACGAGGTAGCGGTAATGCTGGCGAATGAACGGGCCGGGGCCGCAGATATAGTATTTGGCTTCGGGATGCAGCACTTCGGCTGGAAGCTGGTCGAGGGATACCCAGCCGAGGTATTCATTCTCGGCCAGCTGATCGGCGGAGTCGTAGAAGAAATGCTTTTCAACATTGGCTACCGCTTCCGAAATAAAGCGTAAGTCGGCTTTGAATGCGTGTACCTGCTCGTTGCGGCACCCGTGTACCCACGTAATGGGTGCGGTGGTGTCGGTGCGCACGAGGGTTTCGAGCATCGACATTAACGGGGTCTGTCCCACGCCACCGCTGATGAATACCTGTGGTTTGCCGTCCTCGGCCTGTAAAATGAAATTGCCGGACGGGGCGGAAAGGTCGACGACGTCGCCCGGTTCGATGAAATCGTGAAGGCGGTTGCTGATCATGCCGTCGGGGTGCTGGCTGCCGGCTTCACGCTTCACCGAAATGCGGTAGTATTCGCCATTTGGTGCGCTCGAAAGGCTGTATTGCCGCGGCTGTTGCAGGTTGATTTCGGGCAGAAACAAGCGGAGGCTGATGTATTGGCCGGGTTTGAAATCGGCCACCGCACCGCCGTCGACGGGGTAGAGGTAAAACGAAGTGATCTCTTCCGACTCTTTCACTTTTTGACGCACCGCAAACGGCCGCCAGCCCGACCAGCCGCCCGGCAGGCTCACTTTTTCGTCGTACAGCTTTTGTTCGTGCCCGCTCATGAGCGTCGCAAGCTGGTTATAGGCGACGGTCCACGCGTTGAGCAGCTCGGGCGTGGCGGCCTCGCCGAGTACTTCGGCGATGGAGGCGATGAGGTGCCGGCCCACAATCGCGTAATGCTCCGGGCGGATGTGCAGGCTGGCATGCTTGTGCCCGATGGTGTCGACGACCGGCAATAATACCGACGGGTCCTCAATATGCTCTGCGTAAGCCAATACGGCCATGGCGAGGGCGGTTTGCTGGCGTTTGTTTTGCTGGTTACCCATATTGAAGACGTGTTTCAGCTCCGGATTATGGGTAAACATCCGGTTGTAAAAGTGGGTGGTAAGCAGCACGCCGTGTTCTTTCAGGACTGGTACAGTGGCTTTTACGAGGTCTTTTTGTAGTGGGGACATGAATTTGAAGTTTTAAATAAAAGACTTTTTTGTCCTTTATTTGGGTAAAAAAATATTACTTGTTCAGGGTAAGCTGCCCGGAGAGGAGCCCTTCATTGAATTTACCGATAGAGGTGTTTTGCAGCATGAGCACGATCTGGCTTCTGATCTTTTTGAAATCGTTGTGTAGCGGACACGGGTTTGCCTCCGAACAATAGCTGAGGCCCATTCCGCAGCCGGTGAAAATACTGTCGCCTTCAATGGTTTTTATAATGTCGGCCAGGGGGCGTTGCAAACCTCCGAAATCTACATAAAACCCGCCGTTAGGGCCTTTCGAGGACAGTACGAGCCCGTCTTTACTCAGCTTTTGCAGGATCTTAGCCAGGAATGGTTCAGGCGAGTTGATATGCACGGCAATTTCCCGGATGCCGACCTTCTGGCCTTCCTCCGATTTTTGTGCAATGTAAAACACTGCCCGCATCGCATACTCGCACGTTTTTGAAAATATTCCCATTGGTTGATTCAGGCGCATTACTGCTTACCTGGTGCAAAGGTAATAGCTGTGTGTTTAATAAGGGAGTTTTTTGTCTTTTATTATTTGTAAAAAATAAAGTCGGTTGAATGCGCTTGAAGGCCGTTTTTGGATAAATCTGAAAATTTTTCAAAAATATTTTCCGGATGCTGTCCAGATCCGGAAACCCGGTTGTCATTAGGTTTTTTAACTCAAAAAATTCTCAAAAATGGAAACCAGACTTAATTTCTTTCAAAAAGGACAAAATGCAGTGAAGCCGCTTTTCAACCTCAACGGCTATATCAAAAAATCAACGCTCGGACATCAGCTGGTGGAGCTGATCGACTTCCGCATATCTCAGATCAACGGCTGTGCGTACTGCCTTGACATGCATTCCAAAGAGCTGCGTGCGATGGGTGAGACCGAGCAGCGCCTGTACGGACTGAGCGCGTGGCGTGAGGCTCCTTACTACACCGACCGCGAGCGCGCCGCATTTGCGTGGGCAGAAGCCGTGAATGCCCTGCATGTGACCGACGAGGTGTACCAACAAGTTTCCGAGCAGTTTACCGAAGAGGAGATCGTGGACCTGACGATGGTTGTTTCGGCGATCAGAAGCTGGAACAGCATTAACATCGCATTCCCGGCAGGCGTTGGTACGTACCGCGTAGGTCAGTTCGGTTGATTTTGCGCAAAACTGATTAGCTTTCGCATTCAAACACATCTTATAAACGGTAAGGCATTATGGACGAATTCTTATTGGTATTCCGGCGCGATTTCAAGAGCAGGGAAAATCAGCCATCCCCGGAACAATTACAAGAGCATTTCCAGAAATGGCATGCCTGGTATGATAAAATGACCGCCGAAGATCGGATCGTACTCCGGCGGCGGTGGGATGGGGAAGGCCTTGTAGTGAACGCCCAGAAAACCGTGCTGAACGGCCCGTATGCCGAGATCAAGGAAACGATCGGCGGGGCAGTGATTATCCGCGCGGCGAGTTACGAAGAGGCTGCGGAAATCGCGCAGGAAGTTCCTATCCTGGAATTCGGCGGCAATGTGGAGATCCGCAAAGCGCTCTGATTGCGGTAACTGATCCTTTTTGATAGTTTTGCGGGTCCGCACCTTGACAGTCGGACCCGTAAAACTATATGGAGGAAAAAGAGCTACTGCCCCATCTTTTCAGGACCGAATACCGCAAGCTGGTTGCGGTGCTTTGTTACCTCTTCGGGATCGAGCATGTCGAAATTGCCGAGGATATTGCCAGTGATACATTTTTGGCGGCTGCCGAAACATGGGCCATCAAGGGTGTGCCCGAAAACCCGGCTGCCTGGCTGTACACCGTAGCCAAAAACCGGACGAAGAACCATTTAAAGCGTCATGCGCTGTTTGAGCAGAAAGTGGCGGCGGAGGTCCGCTATTCGTCGGACAAGGAGGCGGAAATAGAGATCGATATGTCGCCCGGGAACATTACCGACAGCCAGTTGGCCATGATTTTCGCGGTTTGCAACCCGCTCATCCCGGCCGATTCGCAGGTGGCGCTCGCGCTGAACCTGCTTTGCGGCTTTGGCGTGCAGGAGATCGCCGACGCTTTTCTGCTGAACAAGGAGGTCGTGTACAAGCGCATCCAGCGCGCGAAGGAGAAATTGAAAGAAGGGCAGATCCGCATCGCGCAGCCAAGCGCGGGGGAGATCACCGACCGGCTGGAAACCGTGCTGACGACCATTTATCTGCTCTATTCCGAAGGCTACTATTCCATTTCCCAGAATACCACAGTACGCAAGGAACTGTGTGCGGAGGCCATGCGGCTCAATTTTCTTTTAATGGAAAGCGAGCTGACCGACCGCGCCGAGGTGAGCGCATTGTTGTCGCTGATGTGCTTCCACTCGTCGCGGTTCGAAGCGCGTACGAACGGGAACGGCGAAATGGTACTTTATGAAGATCAGGACGAGTCGCTGTGGAACCGCGAGCTCATCGAACGCGGGACCTATTACCTGAGCCGCGCTTCCACCGGCGAGAAGCTTAGCCGCTACCATCTCGAAGCCGGCATCGCCTATTGGCATACTCATAAAGAAGACTCGTCCGAAAAGTGGGCGCATATTCTTGACCTTTACGACCATCTGTTAGCGATCGAATATTCACCCGTCGCCGCATTGAACCGCATTTACGCCTTTGCGAAGGTACATGGGAAGGAATCCGGGATTGCCGAAGCGAAGCATTTGGGCCTGACAGGCAATCATTTCTACTATTCGTTGCTCGGGAATCTCTACACCGGCATTGACAACGCCCGGGCTGTGGCGCACTACGAAACGGCGATCAAGCTCGCGCATTCGGAATCGGACAAAGCAATCCTGTTCAGGAATATCGCACGTTTGCAGGATAATGTGGGTTGATATTCTATATTAGCCCCATCTAATCTTGCAGACATGTCAAAGCTATTTTCACCTGTTACTATTAAAAGTGTCCAGTTCAAAAACCGGATCGTTGTCTCTCCCATGTGCCAGTATTCGTCCGTCGATGGTTTCGCCAACGACTGGCACCTCGTTCACCTTGGTAGTCGTGCCGTGGGCGGGGCGGGGCTGATCATCACAGAAGCCACCGGCGTGTCGCCCGAAGGACGTATTTCCTCCGAAGACCTGGGCATCTGGAAGGACGAGCATATTGAAAAATTATCCCAAATCACCGCATTCATCAGCGCGCAGGGGTGCGTGCCGGGCGTGCAGCTCGCCCACGCGGGCAGGAAGGCCAGCACCGCCGTGCCCTGGAAAGGCCGCGCCGAAGTGCCTCAGAGCCAGGGAGGCTGGCAAACCGTAGCGCCATCGGCTATTCCGTTTTCGGATACCTACCCCAAACCTGTCGCACTGGATCTGGCCGGTATCGATAAAGTTGTTTCGGACTTTACCGCAGCTGCCCAACGCGCATTGCAAGCCGGTTTCAAAGTGATCGAAATCCATGCCGCGCACGGCTACCTGGTGCATCAGTTTCTCTCGCCGCTCAGCAATCACCGCACCGACGAATATGGCGGCAGTTTCGAAAACCGCATTCGCCTACTACTTCGGATTATCGAAGGCGTCCGCACCGTCTGGCCGGCCGACCTCCCGCTATTTACCCGCATTTCCGCCACCGATTGGGCCGAAGGCGGCTGGAATGCCGATGAATCCGTGCGGCTCGCGCAGGTGCTCAAAGAAAAAGGCATTGACCTGATCGACGTATCGTCGGGCGGTCTGGCTGCGCACCAGCAAATTCCGGTCGGCCCGGCATACCAGTTACCATTTGCCTCGCGCATCAAACGCGAAACCGGCATTCTGACCGGCACCGTCGGGATGATCACCAATTCTATCCAGGCTGAAACCATCCTCGTGAATGGCGACGCCGACATGATCATCATGGCCAGGGAGATTCTGCGGAACCCGTACTTTCCGTTGGAAGCTGCGCGGGATTTGAAGGAGGCCGTTGCCTGGCCGGTGCAATATGAGCGGGGAAAATGGTGAAAGGTACCTTTGCCGCGTTGATCACTTTCCGGCCACTACCTCACGCATAAGCCAGCTTGCTCAGGGCCGGCGAATTATCGATGATGGGCTTCATCCGAAAATCGGCGGCAATTTCAATGTAAGACATTACGCGAATATCTTCGTGACCCGGATGAAATTCCCGAAAATCGTTGATCAACATGTCTTCGGAGAAAAGTGTTTTTGCTTCAAAACTGTACGAGTTGGTTAAAATTACCCCATCTTTTTTCGCAGACATGGTAAGCATATATTTGGGCATATGGCTGTTGTTTATGAGTGATTTATCTAAAAATATGCGCAAGCAACTGGCAGGGGCATTCCCCTGCTGGTTACTTGTGCAAAAACCTTGCCTTGTAAATGAGTTTTACTGAATAGCAGACTTTCTATTTGACGTAAACGCCGTCTTCATTCAATATCCTTGATACGAACGTTGGAAGGCCGGAACAAGGAGTAGTGGGCCGATGGGTCTTCCCAAGGTTAACGAGACATGTAAGAAAATGGGATTGGCACGCCTGTGCGTTTTCAGGGCGATTGAAAAGAAGAATTTAGCATCATAAGAAAAAATTGATAGCAGGAATGATGCTGATGGTTACATCGTGTTATAGCAACCAAATTCATTATGATCGGGAGGGCAGATAGTAAGAACTTGTAACGGGCGCAACATTTCCAACCTTTACATTGAATCTGAAAAGGGGCCATCGTGGGAGTTTCGTATCGGAGTCGGAATGGAGGGTACGAATGTCTTTAGTTTAGAAGCACCAAACCGATCTTATACACTAACGAAGGGTGAGAGTGAGCTGCCGGGGGATAGTTTTCGACTATTGCCCAAACACCGGTATGTAATTACAAATCACACATATGGTGACGCCACCGATTCGGATATCACCGTTATTACGGATGATAGTGGACGGATTGTTCAGGCGAGCCCTGAGGTTTGTAAATAGAAGAGGCAGCCGACTAACCGCTAACAGGGATGAACGACAAAGTGTAGATAGAAACACTATGAAAAGGCAATTACTGCCAAGCTTCTTAATCGAAGAATAGTAGAAGTGATGTTTGGCGACGGAAGAAGTTTTTTAACGCTGCAATTGAGATGGATTGGTATAATTGCTTGATGGGGTTTCTACTGATTATCGGTGGTGTTTTAATGATAGCAGACAGGGTGACACGGAAGGATTTTCAAATGACGTTTGGAAATGGTCAATGGATATCGGCAGGGATAATCTTAGTTCTTTTGGGATGTGCGATGGTAATTAAATGCATTGGACAGTAGAGTAAAAAAGACCAGTCGCAAGATTAATAGAATGGTGCACTATCTAAAAATTATCGGAGGGGTCATTTTGGTGACGATGGGTGTTTACTGGTTGTTGAAGAAAGTTCAAGATGCCGATTGTAGCGACACGCCTATAAGTACTCCCAAACTTGTTTTTTCAGCTATACTTAGCATAGTGCTTGGGCTGATGCTAATTTGGGAGACATTCTCGGAGTGAATGGCCGGGAAGAAGCTGATTATCAGAATTTAGAATCAAAAATGAAAGACCTTAAAAACGAAAAAACACTAGCCGCGAAAGAAGCGGTGAAATACCTCTCGAACGGCCAGATCGTCGGCCTTGGCTCCGGCAGCTCGGCTTACATTGCCATTGCCGAAATCGGTGAATTGGTGAAAAATGGATTGGACATTAAAGGCGTGCCTACTTCGGAAAAAACGCGCGAACTGGCCGAATCACTAAATATCCCATTGCTGAAAATCGAGGAAGTGGAATTCATCGACATTACGATCGATGGTGCGGACGAGTTTACCACCGATTTGCAGCTCATTAAAGGCGGCGGGAGTTTTCTGTTAAAGGAGAAAGTAGTGGCTTCGCTGTCGAAGCAGGAAATTATTATTACCGATTCTACGAAGAAAGTGGATTTTCTGGGCAAGTTTACCGTGCCTATCGAGGTGATACCTTATGCGCAGAACTATGTTTTGGCACAAATACAAAAACTGAATGGTACCGGTAAAATCCGTTTAGTTGAAGAGAAACCATTGGTTACCGAGCAAGGTAATGTGCTGATTGACGGCGATTTCGGGCTGATTCAAGATCCTGCTTTACTGGCAGAGCAACTGACCCAAATAGTAGGCGTGGTAGAACATGGGTTGTTTATCAATATTGCTTCGATGGTGATCATGGGCGTTGACGATCGTACGGAAACATTTACCAGGGCCTGAACATCATTGGTATAAAATACAAAAGCCGTCGGATCCAGTCTGACGGCTTTTTGTGCTTAACTACACTTAACAAAGACGCTAATTGATAGTGTATGTAGGTCTGATTGGAATCTATTTCCAGCCGCCGCCGAGGCTGCGGTAGAGGTCTACGCGTGCTACGAGCGACTGGCTGCGGATAAATGCAAGGTTGAGTTCGGCCTGCAATGCATTGCCTTGCGCGGTGATCACTTCCAGGTAGTTCGCCATGTCGCTTTGGTAAAGCAGCTGGGCATTGGAAATGGCCTGGGTCAGGATATCAACCTGATTGCTGGCAATGGCTTCCTGCTCTTTCAGTTTCTGGGTCTGAACAAGCGAGTTCGAAACTTCACCCACGGCATTCAGCACCGACTGGCGGAATTCGAGTACCGACTGTTCGCGCTCGATTTTGGCTACTTCCAGATTGGTTTTCAGCTGTCTGCGGGCAAATATCGGCCGGGCAATGGTACCAGCCGCAATGCCGAACAATGAACCTGGAATGTTAAACCAGTTGCTCGATTTGAACGATTCGATACCCCCGCTCGCGGATATGATGAGCGACGGGTACATGCTCGCCTGCGCCACACCCAGATGCGCGTTCGCTACGAGCACCGACATCTCTGCCGCGCGTACATCGGGACGGCGGCTTACGAGCGCTGCCGGCACGCCGGTAGCGAGGCTGTCGTTCGCTTTGAAATCGGCCAGTTTTACCTTCCGTTCGATCGCATTCGGCATTTGGCCCGTCAGGACCTGCAATGCATTTTCCTGAATGGTAATGTCCTGTTCGAGCTGCGGAATGAGCAGCCTGATTGCCTCTCGCTGCGCTTCCGATTGCTGAACGGAAAGCGACGTTACTTCTCCGGCATCTTTCAGCAGGGTGGTCAGTTTCAGGGTATTGTTGCTCAGTTCGAGGTTGTGTTTGGCCACTTCAAGCTGTTTATCGAGCATCAGCAGGTTGAAAAAACCTCTTGCAATATCGGCTACCAGGCGCGTTTGCACGGCTTTGGTCGCTTCATAAGTTTGCAGGTACTGGCCCATGGTAGCCTGCTGCTGGCGGCGGATTTTGCCCCAGATGTCGGCCTCCCACGACAGATCTACCGCAGTAATGTAGTTCTCGATATGTTTCGCACCGAGAAAACTGCTGGCGCTGATCCCGTTCAAACTATTGCTTGAAGGACGGTTATAGGTGCCGGCAAGGCGCAGGTCGAGGCGCGGAAGTTGCAGCATTTTGGCCTGTTTTACTTGCTGTTGCGCAATGTCAATGCGTTTCAGCGCGATTTGCAGGTCGTAATTGTAACTAATGCCGCGTTCGATGAGCCGTTGCAGCGTCGTATCGGGGAAGAATTCCTTCCAGCCCATGTCCGCAATGCTGGCGGTGTCGCCATAAGGTACACTGCGGTATTCGGTGGGCAGGGCCAGTTCGGGGCGCTGGTAGTCCTTGCTCACCTTGCAAGAGGCGAGCAGGGTTACCAACGTGATCAGAACGGGTATTTGCGTTAATCTGAATGTATTTTTCATGATGTTAATCTTAAATAAAATAGTCATCGCATTTCGGTGTCGAAGCAGGCGCCACTATTGTACTTCTGCCTCGACGAGTTCCGGCTTAGCCGGTTTTTTGACGACTTTTTCCTGCAAATACTGGAAGATCACGTACAGTACCGGGATCACGAACACCCCGAAGATGACGCCCGTGAGCATTCCGCCTACGGCACCGGTACCGATCGAACGGTTACCAAGCGCTGAACCACCGGTGGCGCGCATCAGCGGCAGCAGGCCGACGATGAATGCGAACGAGGTCATCAGGATCGGGCGCAGACGTAGCCGCGAAGCTTCCAGTGCCGACTCGACAATGCTCATACCTGCCTCGCGTCGCTGAACGGCGTACTCGATGATCAGGATCGCGTTTTTCGCGAGGAGCCCCACGAGCATGATCAGTCCGACCTGCACGTAGATATTGTTTTCAATGCCCATCCAGTTGATAAACAGCATCGACCCGAATACTCCGAGCGGGATCGTCAGGATCACGGCCAGCGGGAGGATGTAGCTTTCATATTGCGCTGCGAGCAGGAAGTATACGAACACCAAACTCAATACGAAGATCAGGATGATTTGCGATCCCGAGTTGATCTCTTCACGCGTCATACCGGTCCATTCGGTTTTGTAGTTGTTCGGCAGCACCTTCTCGGCAGTTTCCTGTACGGCGCGGATGGCGTCACCGGTACTGTAACCCGGTTTCGGCGTGCCGTTGATCATAACGGCATTGTACAGGTTGTTGCGGGTCACGGTTTCAGGTCCGAACACGCGTTTCAAAGTCACCAGCTGGTTGGCCGGTACCATTTCGCCTTCGGTGTTTTTAACATAAATACCATCGAGCGAAGAAGGATTCTTGCGGTACAGCGGATCGGCCTGGGCCATCACGCGGTAATATTTACCAAACCGGTTGAAATCCGACACGAAACTCGAACCGTAGTAGATTTGCAGCGTTTGCAGTAAGTCGTTCACCGGTACATTCAGCTGTTTGGCCTTCGCATTATCTACTTCCAGCTGGAATTGCGGGTTACCTGTTGCAAATGTGGTGAATGCGTAAGCGATCTCAGGACGCTGCATCAGCGCGCCGATGAATGCATTGGTAGTCGTGCTAAGTTTTTCCAATGAGCCGTTTCCACGGTCTTGCAGCATAAACTCGAAACCACTGACGTTACCGAAACCATCCACGGTAGGGAAGGTGAAGAAGAATGCATTCGCGTCGTTCACCGAACGTACCTGCTGCGACATCATGCCGACGATCTGGTTGAAATCCTGCACTTCACCGCGTTGTTCTTTCGGTTTCATGCGGATAAACCCTACCCCGTAAGGCGACGCGTTGGAGTTTGAAATGATGTTCATACCCTCCACAATGTAGCGCTGATCGGCGATAGGCGACTTTTTCACAATGCTATCCACCTGCGCCATCGCCCGCGACGTACGGTCGAGCGAGCTGCCCGGAGGCGTATTGAGCGCATACAGGAGGAAGCCCTGGTCTTCGGTAGGAATAAAGCCGGTCGGTGTGGTTTTAGTCAGCCAGAAGGTTGTTCCCGAGATGACGATCAATCCAATAATGGTTACCCATTTCTGGCGGATCAGGAATTGAAGGCTTTTCACATAACGGCCGGTCATCGACTCGAAACCTGCATTGAATGCGGCAAAGAAGCGCGCACCAAAACCTTTACGCTTGCCGCCGTGACCTTCTTCCGCATGCGGGTTTTTCAGGAAGAGCGCGGTAAGTGCCGGGCTGAGCGTCAAGGCGTTCAACGCGGAAATCAAAATGGCTATGGCTAATGTAAATGCAAACTGCCGGTAGAATACCCCCGCAGGACCTTGCATAAATCCGACGGGTACGAATACCGCGGCCATCACGAGGGTGATTGAAATGATCGCGCCGGAGATCTCATTCATGGATTCGATGGTAGCCGGCTTGGCTCCAAGGTTCGTTCGCTCCATCTTCGAGTGCACCGCCTCGACGACCACAATGGCGTCATCCACCACAATACCGATCGCGAGTACCAATGCAAACAGCGTCAGGAAGTTGATCGTGAACCCGAACAGCTGCATGAAGAAGAACGTACCGATGATCGCTACCGGAACGGCAATCGCCGGGATCAATGTCGAGCGGAAATCCTGCAAGAAGATGAACACGACGATAAACACGAGGATGAATGCTTCGAAAAGCGTCGAACGTACCTGATTGATCGACTCGTCGAGGAAGTCCTTCGAGTTGTACATGATGGTCGTTTTCAGACCTTTGGGCAATGTTTTGGAAAAATCCTCCACCAGTTTTTCAGCCTGGATCAAAATGTCGTTCGCGTTGGTACCGGCGGTCTGGAACACAGCCACACCGGACGACGCATTGCCATTCAGTTTACCATTGGAAGAGTAGGTGTAAGAACCGAATTCAACCCGTGCTACGTCTTTGAGACGGATTACCGAACCATCGCTGTTTGCTTTGATGATAATGTCCTCGTATTCTTTGTTTTGCGTGAGTTTTCCTTTGTATTTCAAAACATACTCGAAAACTTCTTTGGACGCTTCACCCAAACGGCCCGGGGCCGCTTCAAGGCTCTGCTCGCGAATAGCGCCTGTTACTTCCTGAGGCGAGAGTCCGTAAGCTGCGAGACGGTCCGGTTTAAGCCAGATACGCATCGAATAGTCGCGCGTACCGAACGGCTGCGCCTGACCGACCCCAGGTATACGTTGCAACTGGGGCACCAGGTTAATCTTAATGTAGTTCAAAAGGAACGTCTCGTCGTAAGTACTGTCCTCGCTCGAAAGCGCTACGAACATGATGATCGAGTTCTGTTGCTTTTGTGTGGAGATACCGGCTTGTACCACTTCCTGCGGAATCTGACTCACCGCTTTGGAAACACGGTTTTGCACGTTTACCGCAGCGATATCCGGGTCGGTACCCTGCTTGAAGTAGACGTTCAGGGCCATGGTACCGTCGTTGTTGGACGACGAGGTCATGTATGTCATGTTTTCAACCCCGTTCACGGCTTCTTCGATGGGTGTTGCCACTGCGCGGGCAACTACTTCGGCGTTCGCTCCGGGATATACGGCGGTCACCTGGACCGTCGGCGGCGCGATGTCGGGGAATTTGGTGATCGGCAGCGTCGTGAGCGATATGATCCCCAGGAGCAATATCAGGATGGATATTACCGTCGAAAGGACGGGCCTTTCTATAAATTTCTGAAACATATTATTGGAATTTGTCCCCGTTCACGGGGCTCATGATCGAGTGTTTTGGCAAAGCGGGAGCGGTCCATCGCATTACCGAATGCGATGGTGCTCTGCTAATTGGTGTGGAATTCGTAAACCTTTTACACCCGGCTGGTTAGATCGGATTGGCGTGCAGCAGACTGTCCATCGACATTTTCTGCGGCGCAATGGCCATGCCGTCGCGCAACCTGTCAAGTCCTGAGTATACGATCTTCTCTCCCGGTTTCAAACCTTTGGAAATCAGGTAGTAACGTCCGCTACGATCAGCGACTGTCACAGGGCGGCCTTCCACCTTGTTGCTGTCGAGCACGGTGTAAACCAACACCTTGTCCTGCAACTCGAATGTAGCCTCCTGCGGGATCAGCACCGATTTCGCCAATTGACGCGGGATGCGAATCCTGCCCGTGTTACCCGAGCGAAGCAGTCCGTTGCCATTCGGGAAGGTAGCGCGGAAGTTGATAGCGCCCATGGTTTTGTCAAACTGTCCTTCAACAACTTCTACTTTTCCTTTTTGAGGATAAATGCTGTTGTCGGCCAGTACGAGTTCAACCGCCGGAATATGCTTGATCTTCTGCTCAATGGTGTTTCCTTCAAATTCCTGCTTGAAGTCAAGGAAATCCAGCTCGCTCATCGAGAAGTATACGTGGATGTCTTTGGTTTCCGAGAGGACTGTCAATGCCTCCACGTTGTTCTTGCCTACGAGACTACCGGTTTTGAAAGGTATAATCCCGATATAACCATCGGCCGGGGCCGTTACCGAAGTATAGCCGACGTTGATCTTCGCTGCGTCCACGGCTGCCTGTGCCTGGGCTACATTAGCTTTGGCTGCGTCGTAAGCCGCTTTTGCAGTTTTCAACTGAACATCGGAGACAACCTTGTTGGCTACCAGCGGCGTCAGTTTCTCGACGTTGATCGATGCGCTTTCCAATGCGGCCTTCGCCGATTGCAGGCTGGCTTTCGCGGTATTGAGTTGCTCGGTATAAGGACGGGCGTCGATATGGAAGAGAACCTGTCCCTTGCGTACGTATGCGCCCTCGTCTACGGAGATGCGGTCGAGGTAACCATCCACTTGCGGGCGGATCTCGATATCGCGGCTGCCCTGGATGGAAGCGGTGAATTCGCGGTGCGCGGTCACTTCGTGATCGCTAACGGTGATAACTGGCAGCGCCTGTGCGGGCGGCGCCGAAGCGGGTGCGTTTGCGGTGGATGATCCACAGCTATATATGGCTGCGGAACCTGCGGCTAGTAACAGGAATGCGGCTAGCCCTTTTGCTGTTTTTAGTTGAACGGTTTTCATGGATGTGGACTTTTTTGCGGTGATAATCAGTTATTTGTGAATAGGTAGTGAAGTTATTATAACTAACGGTGTTAACCAAATTGGAAAAAAATTATAGGTTCTTGATGAAAGCGTTAACAGAGTCGTCCATTACTTTTTTGTTCATTTGAGAGTCGTCGATATCCGAGCAGCGCATCATTACGATCGAAATCAGACCATGCAGTACTGACCAGAACGCATAAATTTTGAAGCAAGTTTCATCTTCTGAAGATTTATTATCTTTTACGATTCCCTCAATTGCCTCGGCAATATGTTCACGGAAGCTGTTGAACTCCGGCTTCGCCTTGCCCGGGCTTGAACAGGGCATTCCCAAACCGTACATGAGCTGATAGTATTCGGGATTTTTGAAAGCAAAGTTCCAGTAAGTTTCGGCGTGGGCCCTTAGCCGTTCCTCCGGATCCGCGTATTTGCGCTTGTCTTTTTCCAGTAATCTATCGAGTAACCGGAAACCGTCCATAGAAAGTTCAAATAGGATCGCTTCTTTATTTTCGAAGTGATCGTAGATCACCGGTACGCTGTATTCGATGGCATCGGCTATCTTCCTGATGGACAGGGACTGCCAGCCTTCTTCTTTGACCAATTGCATGGCTACCGCCAGGATATTGGTCCGCATATTTTCTTTCTGCCGTATTTTTCGTTCGAGGATTCCCATGGTAATGCAAGATTTACCTAACGATGTTAGCAAAGGTAAGGCGGCTTTTTCACAATATCAACCACCAACCAGTTACTTGGAGGAAACCTCTGCTACGGATATTTCCACGACTAAAATCGTGCCCGGAGTGCAAATGTGTCAGCGAGTTACCGCCTGGGCAAGAGGCATTTCAGTGGTGCCGAACAGCCTTTCTTCCATCTTGCGGTCGTGCCCGTAAACATCCTTGCGGAACTGCAAATTGCCGTGCTGATCCACCCAGGAGGTAAAATAGCCTATGAAAACAGGGACTTCGTTTTTGCCGCGGAGGCGCACGTATTGCTCTTTTCCCGCATTCATGGCCGCGGTAATTTTTTCGGCAGTCCAGGTACTGTCGCGGCGCAGGAGCCATTCCGCGAGTTTTTTTGGTTCGGCCAACCGGATGCAGCCGTGGCTGAATGCCCGCTGGCTTTCTTTAAACAAACTTTTGCTCGGCGTGTCGTGGAAATAAATGCTATAACTGTTTGGAAATAAGAATTTTACCAGTCCAAGCGAGTTGGATTTGCCCGGTTTCTGCCGCACCGATCCGCCATTCCATTCCATATTGTGACGTGCCAGATAGTTCGGATTTTTCCTAATTCCAGGCAAAACTTCCTTTTTCAAAATGCTCGTTGGTACGTTCCAATAGGGGCTGAACACTATCTGATTTAAAGTACCTGAAAAAATGACAGTACTATTGGCCTCGGAACCCACCACGACGACCATATCGAATGACAATTTGCCATCTTCATATGCGTGCAAAGTAAATTCAGGAATGTTGACGAGAATGTAATCGGTAGGAGGAGCGGCCGGCATCCAGCGAATGCGCTCCATGTTGATGAGCATCTGGCGGATGCGGCTGGCTACGGGTACGTTTAGCTCTTTGAAGAATGCGGGGCCGGTAATACCCGTTTGTTTTTGGCCGACACGCTGCTGAAAATGCCTAACGGCGTTAGTAAGCGTCGTGTCGAAAACGGGAGTGCTGTCGGGGTCGGGCAGGTCGCCGAGCAAATGCAACCGGGTTTTCAGCGCTACGAGTAACGAGTCGCGGTCGCCCTCGCGGAATTTTCGGGTGGTGGCCACGGTATCCGGTTCTCCGTTCTTCGTCAATGCATAATATTGCAATACTTTCTGTTTCAATAGATTGTAATGCCGGTTGACAGGTTCGTAGGAGGCGACGTTCTGTCCCTTGTTTTTCAAAAGGGAATCGAGGAAAACCTCGGGGTTCAGCTTCCGGCGGGGGATAAACCAGTTGAGTTCCTGCGTATTGATTTGATGGTCGCCGGAATAGGCGAGGTCGGTGTAGCGGAAAAACTGCTCGGTCAGCGCAGGC
This sequence comes from Dyadobacter sp., assembly GCF_017744695.1. Taxonomy (GTDB): domain Bacteria; phylum Bacteroidota; class Bacteroidia; order Cytophagales; family Spirosomataceae; genus Dyadobacter. Next base: position 942,895 of record NZ_JAGIAS010000001.1, on the reverse strand, counting down.
TCGGCATTCATTACCAGCGCATTATCCGGACTGATCTTTTTCAGTTGCGAGAGTGAATCGATGGTCTTGTCAAGCGAAGGGTTATACAATGTGCTGTCACCCGAGTAGTGAATATAATCGTTCCGTAAACTTTGGAAAATCGGGACAAACTCGGCTACGCCATCGGGGAAAAACCATGCATACTGGTAGTTCCGGTGGTTGTAAAAGCTGCGCAGCTTGGCATTCAGGCTATCGCCAAGCGAATGGCTGGTGATGTAGGAAGCGAGGGCCGTCGTATCGATAAAGAGCTCGGTGAAAGAGTTTTCGACCGTAATGGTCGTGTCGCGGACGGCGATCTCGGTTTTCTTTTCGGATGTCTGGCGGCAAGCGGCCCCGGCCACTGCCAGGATAAGGAACAATGCGATTTTCTTCATATGCATAACAAGGTCGCGGATCGCACCAATATAGCGCCTTTGCCGTTAGAAATCCCATTCGAACCGAAGGATTATAAAATTTGGCAGCCTCTCTTCCTACCTGTTAGCTTCGGGGCAGAGATTTGGTTTTTTGTTGTTGATTTCTACCCGGACGCCAGGGTGCTGATACCTGGCTCCGGGTTTTTTGTTTTCAAACGCCTGGTGGTGGATTGGGTGAAGGCGTTAGCGACATCACGCTCCCCGGCGTTACGGCAAATGCATCTTTAAATGCCTTGGTGAATTTGCTGATGTTGTTGTAGCCGAGCATGTACCCTACCTCGGAGACATTCATTTGTCGCGCCATGAGCAATTCCCGCGCTTTGTGCATCCGCACGTTTTTGTAAAACTGGTAATAGCTGTGGCCAAACATCTGCCGGAAGAGTGTTTTGAACTTCGAAGGCGACATCAGCGCGCGCTGCGCGGCTACATGCACGGGCGGGCAGGGGCTTTGGTAATCGTTGAGCAATGAATGTCTGATCTCGTTCATTTTAATCACGTCGGCCGGGTGAATGGTGGCAGGGCGGTGTGTGCGGGCCTTTCTTTCTTCCATTCGTTGCAGCACGTGAAAGCAAAGTTCCAGGCAGCGGGCATGAATAAGCAGATTGTTCGTCCTGCCTCCATGCATTTGCTGATCCATTTCCTTCAACAGGTTCAGCGAATAGGTGTCGAGACATTCGACGTGGTACATCGGCTTGTCGGCATTTACGAATGAAAGCAGCATCGGGCGTTGCGATTCGGGTTGTCGGGAAATAAAATCGTGGATCCTTCCATAACTCATCACGATGAAAATGAGGTGATACTGTATGTCGGGTTCGAAAGAATAGGAGGCAGTAAGTTGCGGTGAGCTGAAATAAATACCGTTTTCGGTTCCGTAACCCAGGTTGAACAGGGTTTCTCCTGTGGTTGTGGCCAGAAATTGCTCGCTCAGGTTGGATGCCAACACGTAGTAACCCGGGTCATGGGTGATTTTGCGTTTGAACACCACGGGCTTGCGGAACATTACGCTTACCCGCCTCACGCGCAGCCCATGATCGATGTTGACCCGGTAAAAATCACCTTTCCCGATCTCGTTGTCGAATCTCAGCGAATCCTCGTCGAAAGTCGCACGGAGCTGTGGACCGACCTGGGCAAACCATTGATCGTCATTTTTGTAGGTGATCGTAAGCGGCCTGGAAGCGGGCATAGGAAGTGTGAATTATGAAATACGGCTTAATCCAACACCTAAATATATTATAAAAGTAAAAACCCGGAACACCTTGCGGCGTCCGGGCCTTACTTAGCCGCTGATGAAATGTATTTTATTGCAATTTGCCCATCAGGTCGTTGATCGCTGCCGTGAGGCCGGCTTCGGCTTTGATAGTGTTTTCGGGTAGTACCCCTTTGATCCCGCTACGCCATACCAGCCTGTCATTTTTGGTGTCGATCACGTCCAGGATCAGGGTGCCTTCCTGGTATTTGCCGATTTCAATTTCCTCGCTTTTCCAAGAGTAGCGGCGCTGGCCCATGTACCTCGGCAGGCCGTCGGTACGGAAGTCGGTTTGCCGGGTCTGTGACTTTTCCTGGACTTTCACCGAGAGGTTAACCATCAGTTCTGGCTTATCGCTTTTTACAAGCCCCTTGTCCTTCATATGGCTGGCTATCGTTTTGGTAGCGAGCGCCTTGCTCTCGGCAAACAGTGGTGCGAGCGTGTCAGCGCCTTCCGGGAATGTGTATTGCAGGTTGAAAGTCTGGTAGTCGCGGACCGAGAAGCCCGCTTCTTTGGAAGTTTTCAATTGCTTGTACCCTGTACTGCACGCAGCAAAAAATATCGACATGGCAAGTACTGCCCATTTCATGTTCGTTTTCATGTTTTCGATGTTTAGTGATAGGTGGATGTGGATGCGCGTTGCGCAGCTCACTGTTTTGAACAATGCAAAATTAGCGCCCCGGGTCGGGAGGATGTTAGCCCGGAAAGGCATTGGAATATCCCGAAAGGACATATCGTACAGGAGGGATTAGATTTTTATTATAATCGCATCAGGCCTGTACACAAGCGCCGGATTCGCATTTATTTTGCCATCATATTCTGAAACACCAATTCGACAAACTCATGACGCTCCTCAGTTTTGCACTTCGGATCAAGGAAGTCAGGGATTTACAAAATTCCTATGCTGCCACGCGCGATATCGACGTTCTCGCTCGTCTGAAAGATATGGAGAGAGAGCTGGACAGGTTGATTCACAGTATTATCACAACCCCACGTAACCCCCTCTAACGTCTTTTGCCGGTGGCGTGAACACATAACGCTTGACGTCGCCGGCGTTCCTTTCCCGCTTGATGGGTAATATCGGTCAACTGGTCACTTTTTAGAGAGCAACCAACCTGATCCGACCCATGACCCAATCCAGACGTGATTTTCTCGGTACTGCTTCGGCCCTTGCCGCCGGGGCTGGTATATCGGCCATTATTCCTTCCACGGCTTCGGCTTTCTCAGCAGTCTCGCCGGCGGACAAAATCCGCATTGGAGCGATTGGCATTAATGGAATGGGCTGGGCCGATCTGAATGCAATCCTTAAAAACCCGGGGACGGAATGCGTGGCATTGTGCGATGTCGATAAAAATGTGCTCGACAAGCGTGCCGCAGAACTGGCCAAAGGTGGCGCAAAAGTCAAAACTTATGGCGATTACCGGCAGTTGCTGGCCGACAAGGATGTCGACGCGGTGGTGATCGGTACGCCCGACCACTGGCATTGTCTCATGATGGTCGAGGCTTGTCAGGCCGGGAAGGATATTTATGTTGAAAAACCCATCGGGAACTCCATTGCCGAATGCCGGGCGATGGTCGCGGCTCAGCAGCGCCACAACCGTGTGGTGCAGGTAGGGCAATGGCAGCGCAGCCAGAAGCATTTCCGCGACGCCATCGATTTTGTGCATTCGGGCAAGCTTGGGAAAATAAGACTGGTGAAAGTATGGGGCTATTTCGCCTGGGTAAATCCGATCAGTAAATTGCCGGACGGCAACCCGCCAGCCGGTGTGGATTACAAAAGCTGGCTCGGTCCGGCTCAGAACAGGCCGTTCAACCCCAACCGTTTTCATTTCAATTTCCGGTGGTTCTGGGACTACGCGGGCGGGTTGATGACCGACTGGGGCGTGCATTTGCTCGACTATGCATTATTGGGGATGAAATCTGCTACCCCCAACAGCATTATGGCTGCCGGAGGCAAATTTGCCAATCAGGATTCCGGCGCCGAAACGCCCGATACCCTCACGACCGTGTTCGAATTCGACGATTTTAACATCCAGTGGGAGCACGCCATGGGGATCGACGGCGGCCCGTACGCACGCGGGCACGGCATCGCTTTTATCGGCAACAACGGAACACTGGTACTGAACCGCGACGGCTGGGAGGTAATTCCCGAAGGTAAGCGTATGGAAGCCGTGGCATTCCAGAAATCAGTAGACAATGGTCTCGACCTGCACGCGAAGAATTTCATTGAGGTCGTCAAATCCAGAAAAATGACCGATCTGAACGCACCTATCCAGGTGGGGGCAGACATCGCCGTGTTCTCGCAAATGGGTAATATCGCTTACCGCACAGGAAAGAAGATTTATTGGGACAAAGAAAAAGGAAAGTTTACGGATGATGAAGCCAATAAGCTGATCGCCAAGGAATACCACAATGGTTACAAAATGCCCTCTGTTTCATAAATTTTACTGGTGAATATGAAAAGAACCTGTTTCTGGTTGATTTTTCTTCAAATAGCCTTCACCTATGTGGGTATCGCGCAGCAGGTGCGCAAGGCCTCAGGCACGAAGCGTTACCTGTATGTGGCGACACCGGGCATCAGGGATTACCTCGGTTACGGTGGGCACGGGTTGCTGGTTTTTGATATGGACAACAATCACCGCTTCGTGAAACGGATTGCTACCCGCGGGCTGCACCCGAACGGCAAGCCCTCTAACGTAAAAGGCGTAGCGGTCAGCCTTCCGCTGAACAGTATTTTCGTGAGCACGATCGAAGGATTGCAACGCATAGATCTTACGACGGAAAAGGTAGTTTGGGAGAAGACATTTGAAGGCGGCTGCGACCGGATGGCGATTTCTCCGGACGGCCGCACCATGTACCTGCCGTCGCTGGAAAAGGGTTTCTGGAATGTCGTCAGCTGCGAAACGGGCGATATTATTAAAAAGATCAATGTGCACAAAAGGGCGCATAATACGATCTACGGTGCTTCCGGAAATGCGGTGTATATGGGCGACATCGCAAGCCCGTGGCTGCATATAGCCGATCCTAAAACACATGAACTAACCCGGAAAGTAGGTTCGTTCGCCAATTACGTGCGGCCATTTACCGTTACCGCCGATGAATCGCTGGCTTACATCACGGTCGACAGCCTGCTGGGTTTCGAGGTGGGCGACATTCGAAAGGGGACAAAAATTGCGCATATCGAAGTGGAAGGATGGGAACGAGGCCCCGTACGCAGGCATGGTAACCCGAGCCACGGCATCGGCCTCACGCCCGATGAAACAGAAATATGGCTTTGCGACGGCCACAATATGCGGATGCATGTTTTCAGCGCAAAGCCACCCTACCAGCAACGGACCACCATCCCCGTTCAGGACATGCCGGGCTGGGTCACATTCAGTATGGACGGCCGGTACGCTTACCCATCGAGCGGGGAGGTGATCGATGTGAAAACCCGCAAAATCGTCGGCATATTGACAGACGAGTTTCACAACAATGTGGCCAGTGAGAAGATGGTGGAGATCCAGTTTGCAGGGGACAAGCCGGTACGCGCAGGCGATCAGTTTGGCATTGGCCGTGCGGGTAAATAACGGGATGAAGTAGCCAGCCGCGGTCGCGGTGCGTTGATTTTACAAAATGGTAATACGCAGGCCGGAACTTGCTTTCCTTCAAAGGTATTTCTAACTTATTCAGGGTGATCGCGCGGTATCCTGCGGTCGCCCGGCTTTATGAATGAGAGACAAAAACGGCTCAGGGAGCGGCGGCTGATCAAGCTTTCGATCATTACCGGTTCGGCTTTTACGATCTGGGCCATTATCGTCGGTATAGCCGGTGATTCCAAATCCATTATTTTCGACGCCCTTTTTTCGATGGTCGGGATCAGCCTGTCGGGGGTGTCGTTGCTGGTAAACAACTTCGTCCGCAAACCCGACGATGACGACCTCCCTTTCGGACGGGCGCAATTTGAGCCGTTTTCGATGACATTGCAATCGGCCGTGATCATCTTCCTCTGTTTATATTCGCTCGCAACGTCGGTGATGGACATTATCGGTGGCGGAAAGTTCGTCGAGCTCGATATTGCATTGCCCTACCTGATAGCCTCCATCATCGGGTGTTTTTTACTCTGGTTGTATTTCAGGCGAAAAGCGCTGCAAATCCGCTCGGAATATGTGCGCATCGAGGCCACCGAATGGCAGCTCGATGCGCTGCTGAGTACGGGTGTATTGGTGGTACTGTCGTTGGGGTACTTTCTGCGCGGAACCTCGATGGCCTTCCTGATACCTTACCTCGATCCGGGGATGGTGATCATCATTTCCATTCTTTTCCTACGTATTCCGGTCAGTACTTTTTGGAAGAACATCCGGGAATTGCTCCAATTTGCGCCCGATGACGAGGTGGAGGAAAAAATTCACCAGGAGGCCGAAGCGATCTCCAAGCACTACGGCTTTATCGATGAATACGTACGCGTCGCCAAAACCGGGAGCAGTTACACCATCGAAATCGATTTTTTGCTGCCCGAAGAACTTGCGCATACGCAGGTGAAAGAGCTCGATGCGATCAGGCAGGAGTTGTACGACCACATTCGGGGAGACTATAAAATGTGGCTCACCATTTCATTTACCACCGAGCGTAAATGGATGATCTGAGCGGCCCTTCTGCCGCAACTGCATTTGCTTGGGCGTAATGCCGAACTTCCTTTTAAATGCCTGAATGAAATTGCTGCCGGTAGAATATCCCACGACTTCCGCCACCTCATCGACCGTCAACCCGGTGTCGAGCAGCAATTGGCGGGCATGGAGCATTCTTTTTTCGTGGATCAGGCCGTATACCGTGGTATTGTATTTCAATTTGAAACCTTCACGAATCTGGTGTTCCGACAGCCGCGTGTTTTGGGCAACACTTTCCAATGAATGCGGCGTCAGAAAATGGGTACTGAGGTATTCGTAAATTTCGGCGAGCTCCTGCCCGGCCCCGGCAGGTAAGCTGAGCGCATGGTGCTCCTGCCTGTACTGCTGCAATTGCAGGGCGAGTAATTCGAGGATTTTGCCGTTCAGGTACATTTCCGAAAGGTCGTCGGCCACCGGCGCATGCAATATGCGGTGCAGGACCGAATGCATTTCACCACTTACCGGTGCCGCTCTGTCGAAAAGCGCCAGCGGCTGCCCGTTTTCCAGCGCATTTTCCAGCTGTTTAACCGGATTGCCGTTTTGTTGCAGGAATTGGAGCAAATACTCCTTTTTCAGAATTAATGCAAGGTATTCAAAGCCTTTTTGACGGTTGTAGAAGATGTCCGAATCGAAATTTTCGGAATAATAAATATTGTACTCGGCCGGCCGCAAGGGGTGTTCGCCCGGAATATCCCGGAAATGTGCATTGGAATGGCCCGTCACCTGGAAATGCAAGCTGATATGCGGGTCGCTTTTCATGCCGCGGATTTGCATATCCTGCAAAAAATCGGCCTGGAAACGGATAATCCCGAAATTGCGTGCATAGATATTCTTCACACGATGGTTCACGAAAGGTATCCGCGGCGCGTCATGTTCGAAGGTATCCACCGAGGACTGCGAAAGGAACTTTCTGCCCGCGATTTCCCTGTATGATTCATTATCAATGATATAGGCCATGCACAAATTTCAATGTTTTTATTGGCTATCCCAATATTTTTCGAAACCCGGGGCACCTACCTTTGCCGGAAAACAGATTTGAAACAACAATGAGTATTCTGGTAACGGGTAGTGCGGGACATTTGGGTGAGGCGCTTATGCGCACGCTCAGGAGTCGGGGAATGGCAGCCACAGGCATTGATATTAAACATTCAGCTTATACCGACCTGGTCGGCGATATTGCCGACAGGGATTTTGTGAAAACAGCGATGCGGGGTATCCGCACTGTTATGCACACGGCAACTTTGCATAAGCCGCACGTGGCGACACACAGCAAGCAGGATTTTGTGGATACCAATATTACCGGCACGCTTAACCTGCTCGAAGAGGCCGTGCTGCAAGGTGTTTCGGCATTTTTGTTTACGAGTACCACCAGCACATTCGGTGCGGCGATGAACCCGGCAAAAGGAGAACCCGCGGCATGGATTACCGAGGAAGTGGTCCCCCGCCCGAAAAACATTTACAGCGTTACCAAGCTGGCCGCGGAAAACCTGTGCGAGCTTTTCCATCGCAAAAGCGGGTTGCCGGTGCTGATCCTGCGTACATCGCGTTTTTTCCCGGAAGACGACGATAATGCCGAAATCCGCAAACGTTACGACACGCCCAACGTGCAGGCGCTGGAATTACTCTATCGCCGCGTCGATGTTGCCGATGCCGTATCGGCGCATCTGTTAGCCATGGAAAAAGCCGGAACGATCGGTTTCGGCAAATACATTATTTCGGCGACCACGCCGTTCACGCCTTCGCACCTGGCACGGTTGCACACCGATGCGCCCGGGGTCGTCTGCTCGCTGTATCCTGAATGCGAAGCGCTTTTTGATACCCGGGGCTGGAAGTTATTTCCGGAAATCGATCGCGTGTATGTGAATGAGCGTGCGCGGCAGGAGCTGGGATGGAAGCCGGAGTACGATTTTGCCCACGTGCTGCAAAGTTTGCGTAACGGTGCCGATTTCCGGAGCGATCTGGCGCGGGAAGTCGGCAGCAAGGGATATCATGAAGAGGAATTTGAAGAAGGGCCGTTCCCTGTTGAATCATAAGAGGAAATTGTCGTTGTTGTTACATTCCTACGGAATTTTGTAATGTCGGGCCAAAACGTCTGGCTACCAATATTATGTGTCTGACGGCACTATTGTGGAATATATAATCGCGTTAGCGATGAAATATTGGTAGGGAACAGCTCGAATATACACTGGATAATGCCGTAGGGCATGTAACAACAACAGTGAAGATGGCGTGAAGCTCCTGCTTCAAGCACGTTATGTGCAGGCCTCCGGCCGGTCAGTAATGCAAAAGATGACCATTGCATTATCGACCGGCCGGAGGCCTGTGAATAACCCGTACGAAGCAAGAGCTTCGCGCCACTTTTACATATTCAAAGCGCCACGCCCGGATGCGGTCAGGAACGCTTCTTTCAGCGCTTCCGCGTACGTCGGGTGCGCGTAGGAGATCGTCGACGAGGCCAGATCCGTAATTTCATATTCCATGATCGTGACCGCCTGGGCGATCAGGTCAGCGGCGCGGGCACCGATGATGTGCACGCCGAGAACCTCTCCGTATTTCGGATCCGAGAGGACTTTGGCGAAACCGGACGTGTCGCCGGCCGCGCGGCCGCGTCCGCTCGCAGAGAACGGGAATTTACCTTTGTTATAAGGAATGCCCTGCTCTTTGAGCTGCTCTTCCGTAAGTCCCACACTCGCCACTTCCGGCCAGCTGTAAACGACGCCCGGAATGCGGTCGTAGTTGATTTGGTGCGGATGACCGTGAATGCCTTCTACCGCTGCGATTGCTTCATCTTCCGCTTTATGAGCAAGCATCGGGCCTTTGATGACGTCGCCGATGGCGTACACATTCGGGACGGCCGTCTGGAACGTTGCATTGGTCACGATCCGGCCGCGGTCGTCTTTCTGGATAGCGGTGTTTTCTAGGCCCAACCCGTCGGTGTAAGGCTTCCTGCCTACGGCGACCATGCAATAATCGGTCGTGATTTCCTGCTGTTTCTGGTCTGCGCCGGTGTATTTGACCGTCACTTTTTTGCCGTCGCTCACTGCCGAATCGACACGCTGGCTGAGGAGTATGTCGATGCCCGATTTGGTGAGGATCTTTTTCAGTTCGGTCGTCAGCTCCTTGTCCATGGTAGGGACGAGGTTGGCAGCGTATTCGATGATGGTCACTTTGGTGCCGAGCCGTGCATATACCGACGCCATTTCCACGCCAATTACCCCGCCGCCGATCACCGACATGGTGGCCGGGATTTCGTTCAGCGACAGTGCCTCGGTAGAAGAAATAATGCGTTTTTTATCGATTGCCGCATTGGGCAGCGAAATCGGCTTCGAACCCGTTGCGATGATCGTGTATTTGCTTTGATACTCCTGCTCCGAACCGTCGGCGCTTTTCACAGCAATGCGCTCGTTAGAGAGAAACCGCGCGGTACCATAAATGACGGCGATCTTGTTTTTCTTCATGAGAAAATTAATACCCGCCACATTCTGTGATACCACCTCGCTTTTGCGCCCGAAGAACTGCTTCACATCCAGCGAAAGCCCTTTAACCATGATGCCGAAATTCGCAAAGCGTGTTTCGGCATCATGGTAATGTTCGGAGCTGTCGAGCAATGCCTTGGCAGGAATGCAGCCTACATTGGTGCAGGTGCCGCCAAGGTTGTTGTACTTTTCGATAATGGCTGTTTTATAGCCCAGTTGAGAGGCCCGAATGGCCGCGGTGTACCCGCCCGGCCCGGAGCCGATGACGATCAGATCATAGTCCTGGTTGATCATGGGAAAATTATACTTGGCAGTAATGAGTGATGATATTTCAATTGCTGCCCAATGTAATGCAACCGCTGGTGATTTTCAATCCATCGCCGTACAAATCTCCACCAGAAATCCGTTCAGATCGCGGACATATGATACCACTTGCCCCCAGGGTTTGGTTTTGGGTTTCGAAACCAGCGTAGCGCCCGCGTCCAGCGCTTTTTGAAATGCCTCCTCCACATTTTCGACGGTAAAGCCGATCTCGAAGGCAAATGGCCTGGCAGCGGGATCGCTCTCCGTGAATCCTTCGGGAATGTTGGTTTTGGCCAGTTCCGTCTGGGCGAACGAGAGCGTCGTGTCACCCGTGAGGAGCTCTCCATAATCGTTGCCGGGGGCGATGAATTTTCTCTGGAAACCAAATGCATTTTCGTAGAATGCAATGGTAGCTGGTACGTCCCTGACGTACAGGATGGTGTATGCGAAATTGGCCATTGTTAACGGTGGTTTAGAGATGATCGATCGGCTCATGTCCGAGCACGTTGCCCGACTGGTCAACGGATATGAAAGGATTGTTCGAAATTTCCCAGATATTCCCCTCCGGGTCGGCAAACAGGAAGTAGCTGCCGCCAAAAGCCGGTTCGGTTATGCCCTGGACAATTTCCACCCCTTTACCCGATAGCTCGCTACAAATGCTTTCAACCTCCGCGCGGGAATTGACCATCAAAGCCATGTTAAATGGGCGAAAACCACTTCCTTCCGGATCTCGATTATTGAATTTTGCGAGATTTTTCCGGCCAAACAGGCCCAGCAAAATGCCGTTCAATTTGAAAAAAACAATCTCCCGATTGGTTGCTTCAATTTTCCAACCCAAGGTGTGGTTATAGAAATCGCGGAGGGCCGGAAGATTGTCGGCGGCGAGCATAAGTACGCTGAGTCGTTGTTCCATTGGAAGTTTGTTGAATGATGCAACAAAACTAATAGCCGTCCAGGGAAGGCTGTTTGGAAAAAAGCGACAAAATCAAATCAGGGAAGGGGCTATGCCGGCATATTTGCGGATTTCGTTGCTGAGATGCGCGTGGTCGTAGTAACCTGCTTCCAGGGCGATATCGAGCAGGGATTGCATTTTACCTTTTTTGATGAGCTGCAATGCGTGCCGGAAACGCATAATGTTGAGGAATTCCTTGGGGCTGAGGCCCACGTGCTGTTTAAACGTCCGCTGCAATTGCCGGATCGACATACAGCCATTTTGTGCCAGCGTCGACACGTCAATCAAGCCGTTTTTTGCTTCAATTTCCCTGATAACCGACATGATCCGGAGGTCACCGGTTTGTAATTTCCGGAGAAAGAATTGGTCGAGGTAGGATTTTGGGTCGGTTTTCCGTCTGCGAAGGTCCGGAGCGAGTGCAGGATCGAATTCAGCGGTTTGATCCGTAAATACATGCATGGATTCATACTGATAAAATGCAGCAAACCCAGCCGGTCTGAAACGCACGCCGATGAGGAGCGACCCGGGCGAAACGACAGTTTCAATGGCGTGAGACATCGCCCCTACGAGGTAGCTTCTTTCATTTTTCATGGAAAAACCGTCCGCATCGGGCAACTCGTCATCGCCGAGGTTCATGATGATATCGACGCAGCCATCCGGCAGGATCGTTTGGGTAGTCATAGGCCTGTCATCGCCTGTTACTTTCCAGTAGGCATCGATGTACGGCGCGAGCGCCGGATGAGGACGGTATTCCGTGTAGGCCATATTATGGGTTACTCGCCGCAATCACCGGCAGCACAAACTGCCATGCCGGATTCGTAGGCTCCTGATGTTCCTTTCTGACAATTTCGTCAAATTTTCTCAGCATTTCCGGGTGTTTGGCAGCGACGTCGGTAGTCTCGCTGCGGTCCGTCCGGAGATTGAAAAGCTGCCACGGGTTGCCCGGGTTTTTGCGCAGGTCGGTTTTGACGGCCTTCCAGTCGCCCATGCGGATGGCGATCTGGCCGCCTTTTTCGGGGTATTCAAAATAGAGGTAAGGATGCTTTTGCTGCCGGTTGGTCTGTCCTAACAGCTCGGGCAAAAAGGAGATGCCGTCGGTAGGAGGCGTGGGCTGGCCTGTTAGTTCGGCCAATGTGGCTAAAAGGTCGAACTGGGCGGAGATGTGGTCGCTTACCCGTCCCGGCTTGATCTTTCCGGGCCAACGCGCGATGAACGGCTCGCGGACACCGCCCTCGTAAACATCCATTTTCAGGCCGCGTAACCCGGCCACGCTGTTAAAGAATTGCGGATTTACACCACCGTTGAAAGTGGCGCCATTATCGCTGCTGAACATGACAATCGTGTTTTCGTCCAGGCCCAGGGCTTTCAGTTTGTCCAGAATAATACCGACCTGATCGTCCAGGAAGGTTACCATCGCTGCGTAGGTCGATAGCGGATACTTCGTAGAGGCATAACCCTTTTCGCCGTAATAGGGCTTTTCATCAAACTGCCCTACGTATTTCCGAATATACGCCTCCGGTGCTTGCAGCGACACGTGCGGGATCGTGTAAGGCATATACAGGAAAAATGGTCCGCTTTTGCTCCGTTCGATAAATGCCAGTGCCTTTTCGGTCATTTTTACGGGCGCATATTCCTTGCCTTTGAAAGAATCGAAATCGGCGTCGGTCGCAGTGGCGGGGTCCAGCTTGCGGTGAACATCCTGCCAGGGCTGCGCCAGGGTGTCCCAGCGATCATTTTCCCACAAATGGGAGGGATACAGGTTATGCGCCTGTTTTTGATCGAGGTAGCCGTAGTAGTAATCGAAACCTTGCCGGCTGGGTGTGCCTTCGGTGTTATTCATGCCCATGCCCCATTTGCCGGTGAGAGCGGTCGCATAGCCTTTTTGTTTCAGGAGTTCGGCCACGGTGAATTCGGAAGCGGGGAGCGGCATTTGTCCGCGTTCTTCATCGTCGCGGAATGTGCCGAGTTCGTGGTTTCCGCGTATCGCCGAATGCCCCGCATGCTTGCCCGTCATGAGCATTGCCCGCGCAGGAGCACACACGGGCGTACCTGTGTAATGCTGCGTGAAGCGGATGCCCTCTTTAGCTAGCCGGTCGAGGTTGGGCGTCTTGATCTTTTGCTGGCCGTAGCAGCCGAGTTCTCCGTAACCGAGGTCGTCGGCATAGATGTAAATAATGTTAGGGAGGGTGTTCTTCGACGGCTTGGCTTTTTGGGCCGTCGCAGCGTAGGTAACCGACAATGTCAGCAAGAAAAGGTTCAGCAGTTTCATTCAGGTATGGTTTGGATTTAGAGGCCGGGAATTTAACCAAAATTTAACCACACGGACCGGGAGTGATTCGAAAATATACCTTGCTATATTTGTCGCCGTATTTAATGCTAAACCCATATGTCTGAAAAAGCCAATCCCGGAAAGAATAAGAAACCGGGCATATTCAGCTTACTGGCTCCATACAAGGGGTTAATCATCCTGCTCCTCCTGTTTGCATTGCTGAGCAACGGCGTGAACCTGTGGCTCCCCAAGCTGGTAGCCGACGGGATCGATGATTACACCCGCCAGCGTTTCGACCTCGACGCCATTCTGATGGAGTTTACCGGTGCGGTGGTTTTCATATTTGTGTTTGCATACCTGCAAAGCATTATCCAGACTTATGCCTCCGAAAAAGTTGCCCGCGACCTGCGGACGAAACTGGCAGACAAAATCTCGAAACAAAGTCACGCATTTATCGAAGAAACTACCGCGGCGAAGTTGCTAACCAATCTTACCGCCGATATTGATTCGATCAAAATGTTTGTGTCACAGGCTATTGTGGCCATTGTTTCGTCATTATTCCTCATTATTGGCGCGAGCGTATTGCTGCTTAGCATTAACTGGAAACTCGGCTTGACGGTACTCGCTATCATTCCCATTATCGGGGGGATGTTTGCCATTACTTTGAAGAAAGTCCGCACATTGTTTGTACAAAGCCGGGAAGTCATCGACTGGCTCAACAAGATCATCAACGAGAGCATCCTTGGTTCTGCGCTGATCCGGGTGGTGAACTCCCAGCAGCTTGAATACGTCAAATTCCTGGAAGCGAATACCAAAGCGAAGGGCTTCGGGCTGGCCATTCTGAGCCTTTTTGCCGGGCTTATACCTGTTGTCCAGTTTACGGCAAACCTTTCCATGCTCACGATCCTCGTGCTCGGCGGGCATTTTGTGATCGAGGGCGATATGACTTTGGGAAGTTTCGCGGCATTCAACAGCTATTTGGGGATACTGATTTTCCCCATCCTGGTCATTGGCTTTATGAGCAATGTGATCGCGCAGGCCACCGCTTCCTATGATCGGATTTCCACAGTCCTGAACATGGCCGACCCGGTGCCGGGCGGCAGTTCGACGGAGACGCTGCGCGGGGATATCAGCCTGGAACAGGTAACGGTTCGCTACGGCGAGAAGCCGGCGTTGAAGGACGTCACTTTTTCGGTCAATGCAGGTTCGCGCATTGCGGTAATCGGTCCGACGGCCGCCGGGAAAACGCAGTTGCTCTATTTGCTGACCGGCCTCATCAAGCCGCAGGAGGGGCGTGTTGCTTTCGACGGGCATCCGATCGATTACTACGACAGCGAGTCGTTTCACCGTCAGGTAGGCTTTGTTTTTCAGGACAGCATCATTTTTAATATGAGCATCCGCGAAAACATCGCATTCAGTACCACCGTTACGGACGAATCCCTGCAGAAGGCGATCGATACCGCCGAACTGACTTCATTCATACAAACCTTGCCCGACGGGCTAGATACCATCGTGTCGGAGCGCGGCGCGAGCCTTTCCGGCGGGCAGAAGCAGCGCATTATGCTTGCGCGGGCATTGGCCATGAACCCGAAAGTGCTCCTGCTCGACGATTTTACGGCACGGGTGGACAATACGACCGAAAAGAAGATCCTGGCGAACGTGGAGCGGAATTATCCGGGTATCACGTTGATTTCCGTGACACAGAAAATCGCAGCCATCGAGCATTACGACCAGATTGTGGTGTTGATGGAGGGCGAACTGATCGGCTGCGGCACGCACGACGAGCTGATGCTGACGAGCCCCGAGTATGTGCAGATTTTCAATTCGCAACAAAGCACGAGCAACTATGAACTACGATCTTAACAAACTTTCGGAGAAGCAACAGAAAACCTCCACGCTGAAGGCGCTCAGGAAGTTGCTGAAATTGATCGCACATGAGCGGGGCAACCTGGCGCTGGCGCTCGGAGCGATTACGCTGAATACGGCCGTGAACCTGGGCGGCCCGTACCTGATCGGCCACGCGATCGACCGGTACGTGGTGACGAAGCAGTTTCATGGGCTGCTGGTCTTCGGGGGGATTTTGCTGGCGATGTACCTGCTCGGCCTCGCGACGGCCTACACGCAGACTAAACTCATGGGCGGAGTGGGGCAGCGCCTGTTGTTTACGCTTAGAAATGCCATTTTCAATAAGTTACAACAGCTGCCGGTTGCATTCTTCAACCAAAACAAGGCAGGCGACCTGATTTCACGCGTCAATAACGACACCGACAAGTTGAACCAGTTCTTTTCACAATCGCTGATGCAGTTTGTGGGAAGTATTTTTACGATGCTCGGTGCCGGTATTTTCTTGTTGGTGATTAATGTAAAACTTGGCTCCGCGGCCCTGGCGCCGGCCGTGCTGATCCTGATTTTTACTGTCGTGCTGTCGCCCTGGGTGAAGGCTGCCAATGCCAAAAACCTCAAAAATACCGGTGCGCTGAGTGCCGAGATCCAGGAAAGTCTGAACAACTTCAAAGTCGTGATCGCATTCAACCGGCGCGACTATTTCCGGCAGCGTTTTCAACTGGCCAACCTCGAAAACTACCGCACGGCTATTCGTGCGGGCCTGGCCAACAATATTTTTCTGCCTACCTATTCCTTCTTTTCCAATATCGCCCAGCTCGTGGTGCTCACGTACGGCATTCATCTGATCAGCATTGGGGAATTCAGCGTCGGGTTATTGGTGAGTTACCTGGCTTATGCGGTCAATTTTTATAACCCGTTGCGGCAATTGGCCGCGTTGTGGACCAGTTTTCAGGTAGCTATGGCAGGCTGGGACCGCATTTCACAAATACTAGCATTGGAAACCGACCTGATACCTGCGGCCGAAAAGCCGCGAGAAGCGAACGGTGCATTGCTGGAATTCCGCGACGTACGTTTTGGTTATGACAGCCGCGAAATTCTGCATCAGGTCAATTTTAAGCTGGAACGGGGCAAAACCTACGCGTTGATCGGTCCGACCGGCGGAGGAAAAACCACCACGGCTTCGCTCATTGCGCGCCTGTACGACCCGCGCGAAGGGACGGTGTTGCTCGACGGTCGCGATATCCGTAGCTATTCGCCCGAAGAAAGGAGCCGTAAAATCGGCTTCATTTTGCAGGAACCATTCCTTTTCTCCGGCACAATCCGCGAAAATATTCTTTATGGTAACGACCAGTTGAAAGAGTATTCCAATGATAAGCTGGAACAGGTGATCCGCAGTGCCAATCTGGGGGAAATACTCGCGTTGTTTGAAGACGGGCTGGAAACGAAGGTTTCGGCAACGGCCGACAGCACCAGCCTGGGACAAAAGCAGCTCATCGCTTTCATGCGTGCCGTGCTGCGCAGCCCCGAGCTCCTGATCCTCGACGAAGCCACCGCCAACATCGACACCGTCACCGAAAAACTCCTCGGCGACATTCTGAAACAGCTTCCCGAATCGACCACGCAAGTGATCATCGCCCACCGCCTCAACACGATCGAAAACGCCGACGAGATCTTCTTCGTCAACTCCGGCGAAGTAAACCGCGCCGGCTCGCTGGACCACGCTATGGGAATGTTGTTGAAGGGGAACAGGGCTAGTTAGGCGGTGACGGGCGTGTCCTCCAACAACACCCACATCGCCTCCCTGCAAATCTTTTCCGCGTCGATCATCGGCAGGAAACTTTCATGCGAGCAGAAAGAGAAATCCATCCTGCCGGCAAAGGTACTTACGACGAGGGTGTTCGGGTTACGCCATGGGAATCCTACGGAGGGACTGTGGATAGCGCGCACATGGAAGTTATTGTAACTCACCGGAATGTCCAGCACACCCATATTGGAGATCGTAATGTCGTGGCTGCCTTTGGTGGAACGCATATGCCGGAGTAATGCGCCGGTAGAATTGTGGAAATACTCGGTAATGAACATCATTTCGGCTGCATTCACTTTTTCGGCTTTCTCAACCAGCGCTTGCTTCATGCTCCTGGCTTCGGCCCAAAAGTCGTTCTGTGCATCTTTTTGAGTCAACGAAAGCTCCACTATCGGGGCAAATGCAAACAGATGATCCCGGCCGATAGCGGGTAGGTAACGTCGGATGTCCACGGGGCTGATAACCTTGTTCCGGGAAGCTTTCCCTTTCACCGACTGGTGTGCGAGTAACGAAGCCGTGCACAATGCCGCCTGGATCGTCGTTTTTTCCGCCTTGCATTTTCTGACCAGCGCGCTGGTTGTTTCCTTGTCAAGGGTATGCGTGAGGAAATAGTAATTTCCCTCGTGTGGCGCAGGTTTTGGGTTCAAAATGGTAAAAAGGCCTTTCGCCAGTGCCGAAAAAAGCTTTCCTTTCCAGTGGATCATCCGGCTGTCGCTGATCGACGCGGGCACAAGGGAATCGACCGATTGAAAGCCTTCATAAGGTTCCAGGTCCATTTCAGGATTGTCGAGCAGGAGCAGAAGCTCACGCATGAGCGTTACGAAGCCCGAGCCGTCGCAGACGCAATGCGGGCATACCAGCAGCAGATCGGAGACGGTTTCCGATCGCAGCCATATCAGCCGTGCAGCCGGGTCTTTCGTGAGGTCAAACGGCCTTTCCCATTCGGAAAGACTTATTTCCTCCCATTGAATGTCGGATGTCCGTTCGATTATATCAACGGGGATAGAGGGAATATTCGGATTGGTAACAAATGTTGGGACATTTGTCTCGTTTCTGCTGACATTCGAGCGAAGCAACGGATGCCGGTTTTGAATTTTTGCAAGCGCGCTGTTGAGTTGCGGTTCGGAAAAATGTCCTTCAACAGTTGCAGTAAAAACGCAATTCACGGGTGCGAGCCCGTCGGCGTACATAATACGCTCTCCGACAATCATTTGTCTGTTCATTTCAAATCCGGGATATTAAGGGGTTTAGGTTCTAATAGGTGCTTTCTAAGCAGTTTCATCGCCGTACCGATGATGAATTCGGCGTCCTGGCGGGCAATGTATTTTTCTTCGGAGTGAAATGCGAAATCCATGCGTCCGCGGAATGTCGATACCGATACTTTCGAGGGGTTGCCCATCGGGAACCTCGAAAGCGGGCAGTGCACTTCGGCGACACTGAGTGCCCCGTAAGTTTCATTCAGCGGAATGCGGCCGATGTTGGCGAATGCGAAATCGTGGCCGCCTTTTCCGGCTTTGGCATATTTAATGCTACGCGGATAAAGCGGTACAAGGTATTCGCTGAAAAGCAGTAGCCGGGCCGCGTCGGTCTTCTCGAGTTGTTTATGCAGGCGCGCTTTCAACGCGTTGGCCTGTTCGCGGAATCCGCTTTTGTTCTTAGGCGTTTCGAGGCCTACCATCGACGGGAACGGGAACAGGTGATCTTTTTCAATTTCAGGTAAAAACCGGCGCATATCGACGGATGCGAACATTCTGCCGCTTGTACGCACATTGCCGGCCTGCTCGAATGCACGCATAAACACGAGGATCAGTGCGGTATTGAGGTGAATGCCTTTTTCTTTGCAAACCGAAAGCAAAGTGGCCGTCTCTTCACTGCTGAGCTTCCAGCGGATAGTGTAAAAACGGTCTTTTACCACTTCTTTCATGCCTGATACGGCCAGAAGGAAGATCCGCGTAATGCCGGCGATAGTCCTGCCCGCAAGCCTGTTGAAGAGATTCTGCCTGACGGCCGCCGGTACCAAAGTTTCGGGTGAAAACGCCGGGTAGGGGCGCAGCTCGGTTGCCGGGTCGCTGAGGCATTCAAGCAGTTCGCGCATGATGGTCATGGCTGAGGTAGCGTCGCCTATGCAATGGTGGCAGACTACCAGCAGCTCCGAAACCTGTTCGGAACGTACCCAGGCAACCCGCGCCAGCGGGAGATCGGTTTGGTTAAATGGTGTGTCCCATTCCGCCTCTGCTTCGTCGACCCAGGTTTCTTCGGAAAGCCTGTCGACAATCCGCAGCGGAATGGGTAATATAGAGCCGGACGTCACATACCATGGAATACCTTTGGCATCGGTTTCCATAGTAACGTTCAGGAAAGGATGTTTTTGCTGGATTTTCCGCAATGCGCCGAGCAACTCAGCTTCCTCGATCTCCCCCGCTAATTTTACCGGAAATACCACATTCACAGGCGTGTCTGCGCCTGCATACATGGAAGCTTCCAGAAAACCCAACCTTCTTTTCATAAGCGCACAGAATCTGGCATGGCTACGGTTTCAAAAAGGATTTCCATGGCTTTTTCTCTGATTTGCAAGGCAATAGCCCTGGGCATAAATTCCTGGTTTGAAACAAACGAGAAATCCATCCGGCCATTAAATGTGGTCGTTATGATGGTATTGGGGTTCGCAAACGGACCGATTACCGTCGGGCTGTAAATGGTTTCGACTGTGAAATTCCGGTATTGCGTGGGAATATCGAGCTTACCCATGTTGGAAAACATAAAGTCGTTGCCCACTTTGGCATAAGTCAGAAACCGGCGCAGCTTGTGAACCGAGCCGTGCGACGCTTCCATGATCATCGTAAATTCATAAGGGTTCAGCTTCGCCATCTGTTTGGAAACATGGGTTTGAAGGGCTTTGGCTTTTTCCCAGAAACTTGCTCCAATGGATTGCTGAAGGCTGATATTCAAAGCTAATCCGTAGGAAAAAAGCATGTCGCGCTTCACCTCGGGCATGTAGCGGCGGATATCCACCGGGCAGGTAGCCTTACCATGTGCTCCGGTGCCATTTACGGCTTTAAAAGCTTCCATCAGTGCGAGTCCGATGGCGGTATTGACTGTCACCCCTTCTTTTTTGCAATGGGCAAATAGCGCTTTCGACTGTTCGACACCCAGCTTCCAGTTGATCAGATAGTCGCTCGAACGCGGGGCAGGTTTCTTTTTTTTGGAAATAAACCATGAACCCAAAGACAACCCGACACTAACCAACGCAGCCGAAAGCTTCGCCTTGAAGCGGTTCCGGCCATTGTTCAGTATTTCGGCGGGGACCAGCTCGCGAATGCTTTGAAAGGCGGGAGCCTTCCCGATTTCGGCCCGTGGGTCATCCAGCAGCACCAACAGGTCGGAGAGCAGCGCCACGCCCGAGCCGCCATCGCACATGCAATGGTGAAATGCCATGATGAGGTCCGAGACGCCGGCCGAGCGTATCCAGGTGATGCGGAGCAATGGGCCATGGGCTATGTCAAACGAGGTTCCGAGTTCGTATACGGTCTCGCGGTTCCAATCCTCGTCGCCAATTCGTTCCACGATTCTGAGGAGGATAGGCGAGGGAGCGGGTGGTGTGTGAAAATACGGTCGTCCAAGGGCGTCGGTGCCGATGGCGGTTCGTAACATGGCGTACTTTTCCTGCAAGCGGGCGAGCGCGCCGGTGAGCTGCCGTTGATCGATCGCGCCGTCGATTTTAAGCGCATATACCCCGTGGAATGGCTCGGTACCGTCACCCAAAAGCACCCGTTCAAGGAAAAGCAGGTTTCGTTTCATTGGTCAGGCGTTTTCGGTAACACGGTTGGCGATCGCAAAATCTTCGAGCAGTGAAACAGCCTTGGCATTACCGCCCGCAGCATTGAACGTATCACGGATATGTTGCGCCGCGGTGCGGTATTGCGGATTTTCGAGCAGTTCCCGCATCGCGTTTTTTACATCGGCCACACGCAACCTCTTATATCTGACTTTAATTCCGCAGCCCGCATTTTCGATCAATGCGGCGGTGTGGAAATGGTCGTAAGCAATGGGGGTAATGAGCATCGGCAGGCCGCTCATGAACGTGTCGTTCACGGTATTGAACCCACCATGACAGATCACCGCGTCCATTTTGGGGATGATATCGGCCTGAGGCACAAAACCCTGCACAATAAAGTTCTCCGGCCATTCGTCGATAACCGAGGGGTCGGTAGCCGCCACGATCGTAATGGGCTCGTTACCGAAAGCCTCGATCAGTTTCAGAAAAAACTCCTTGCGGATATCGACCAGTAAAGTGCCCAGGGATACGAATACCTTGGGTGTAACAGCTTTTTCGAGCCGCTCCCAGTCGAACGGGGTGTCGTTGGGCCGTCCTTTCACCGGACCTACAAATTTCATGTGCGGATCCGGCTCCGGAAATCCCGCGAATTCTTTGGAGGTGAACACAATATTCATTTCGTGCGAATGGATCACAAACTCGTCGGTATAAATGCCGAGCTCGCGTTGCAAGCCTTTGATCAGGTTCTGCTGCCATTCGAAAATCTTGGGAGCGGAGTTGGCGGTGTCGCCCATGACATCCGGTGGCACGGGGGTGGTCGTCACGCAGGGGATGCCCTTGAGATGTGCTACCAATGCCCCGGCGAAGGTAATGCAGTCGTTCACGATCACGTCGGGCTGGAAGTCGTCGGCCACGCGCGATACGCCCGGGACCATGATCCGCGCGAACGGAATATAAGTTTCTTCCAAAGCGAGTTTCATCACTTCGGGGCCGGACAGGGAAGGACCGTCGTCCTGACGTTTCAGGATGCGCACGATCTCGTCCTGGTAAGGCGCAAGTTGCGCTTCGGGAAGAATGTACTGTCCGCCTTCGGGAATGTGCTTGTCGGCAAGGGGGATCAGGCCCGTCCATGCTACGTCATGTCCGTTGGCGATGAGGCTTGCGCCTACGCTGAGTGTGGGACTGATATGTCCGAAAAAAGGGGGTACTACAAAGAGGAATCTAGCCATTATGCAAGACTTTAAGGGGTATCTGATCAAGCCACTGTGCTGCGGTTCGGGTGCCGCCAGCCTGCTCGAAGGAGCCCTGGATACGTTGAGCCGCGAGCCGGTAACCCGGTTCGTTTAATATATCGTTGACCGCATTTTTGAGGTGCGGCGCTTTAAAGCGGTTGAAATTGAGCCTTACCCCGCATCCGTTCGCTACCACGCGCCCGGCTACGTGCGACTGGTCGTACGCGATGGGGATCACCACCAGCGGTAACCCGTTGGATAATGCCTCCGAAACGGTATTATGGCCCGCATGACATACCACGCCGTCGAGATGCGGCAGCAGTTCAAGCTGCGGTATGCGTTGTTGTACCAAAAAATTGGAGGGCCACGACTCGAACAGCGTTTCATCCGACACCACTACGACAAATATTTCTTCGCCGCCAAACGCTTCGATCACTTTGGCAAAAAAGTCCTTTTTGAACTGGTGATCGAATGTGGTACCGATGGAAATCAGGATTTTAGGAGCGGTTTGCGCCTTCAATTTCTCCCAGTCGAAATCAATCCCGGCAATGCGGTTGCTGATTACGGGGCCGGGAAAGCGGTAGTAATCCGGCAGCTCCATCTCTCCGAAAAATTCCCTTGAAGTGAAAACGAGCGTCAGTAGCTCCGAGGTCGCCAGCGATTTGTCGCCTTCGATGCCGAGTTCCTGTTGCAGCCCCAGGATCTGTTTGACCTCCCATTCGTGGATTTTGGGCAAATCTTCCATCATTTTCACAGCTGCCGGAGCTGTTACTGACGTGGCGTAGGGAATATCGAGCAAATGCGCCGCCATTCCGCCGGCAAATACCTGGTGGTCGTTGATCACGACGTCGGGTTGCCAGCTTTGCAGGAGCTGCATGATGCCGTCGAACATGTAGCGGTTGAGCGGTACGAGCACTTCTTCGTACAGGAATTTGATGCTCTCGATGCCGTACACGTTCTTTTTGGTGATAATATCGAGGTATTCGGCGTTAGCCTGCTTTTCGGAATCGTCCTGATTGTAGCGAATGGTAAGCAACTGGCCGCCAACAGGCAGTTTTGCCTGCAATTGCTCGTCCAGACTGATCCAGGCTACCTCATGACCTAGCGCCAGGAGTTCCGCGCCTACTGAGAGGGTCGGGTTGATGTGGCCGGTCAGCGGCGGGACGATAAAGGCGTATTTTGGCATTTTGCGGTTTTAGTATCGGTCGTTTGGGTGGTTCAGCGCCGTGGGCATTTTACTGGTGTTGTGCCGGGCATTTTACTGTTTGGTGCCGGGACATCTTCCTGATTTAGTGCCGGGCATTTTACTGGATTTGTACCGGAGCATTTATCCGGGTTAGCGCCGGAGCGTTATTGCTTTTTAGCACCGTCCCCGGACTAAAGTCCGGGGTCATGGATTACGCCCTCTTTTGTTCATTATCGTACCTATTACCGTTGGCTTCAGCCAACGGGTAAAGAAGCCGGTTCGAGAAATTTTTCCAGTTCCTTTCCTACTACCTCCGGTTGCTGGACGGGCACGTTGTGATCGCCCGGAGCAAGCACGAGCGTGGCGTTCGGGATTCTCGAAGCCAGCGTGCGGCCGGAAGGTACGCAATTGGATTCTTCCCCATAAATCAATAGCGTCTCGTGCTGGATTGTCGCTACCGAAGGATCATTGAAAAAGTTCTTTTCCCCCTCCATATCCGACCGGATGGAAGTTTCATTGAACAGAAACTCATACATCCGGTGGTTCTTTTCCAACTGCCTTTTGCCAGCCAGCAAGCGAGTGGTATCGGCGAAATTTTCGATGTAGTGGATCAGGAATTCCTTGCTGTACGTGTCGATGATCGCAAGGACCTCCTGTTCGCTGGGGTCCGGCCCCTCGATAATTGCCAGCTTGCCGACGCGCTCCGGGAAACGGGTCGCCATTTTCAATGCCACCAGTCCGCCGTAGCTGTAACCCGCCAGATGTGCCTTGTCGATGCCGAGCGTGTCCATCAGGTCGCGGAGGTCGTTGGTCATCGAGGTAAGGTCGTAGCCGGTTTGCACTTTTTCGCTCATGCCATGGCCCTTCATATCGAACAGCACCACGCGGAAATGCTTTGCGAGCATGGGCGCGATATTGAAATAATACACGGCGAGGTTACTGAACATCCCGTGGACCATGATGATCGTTTCCTGGCCTTCCGGGTTCAGTTCCTGCACGTGCATGCGGACATTGGGCAGGTTGATTACTGGCATTCCTGAATGTAATTGATGATGTTTTCGAGTTTCAGCTGGATGATCTCGTCCAGGTCCATGTTCGACAGCCAGCCGGTGAAATCGATGTTCGGGCCAAAATGATTTTTGACTTTTTCCGAGAATGCGACGATTTCGATGCTGTCCATTTCAAGGTCTTTGGTAAATGAGCTGGCGGGCGTAATATCCATTTCCTCCACGAACTCCTCGCCGATCACCTCGGTGATGAATTGGTTCAGGGTTTCAAAAATCTCCTCTTTGCTCAGCTTGTTTTCCTGTATCAGTTGGTCCATCCGATGATGTAATTAAAATGTTTGATAGTATTGATCCATGTATTCTGAATGCGCAATGCACCCTCCTTAATCTCCTCAATTTGATAGGCTCTCGGGTTACCCATCAGCCCTTTTCCGAGCATTTTGCCGAATGCTTCCTTGGCTACCCAGCAGCGCGTCATCCACTCTTCCTGATCGCGCCCTTCGAGCAAAGCCAGTTCGGCTGCGGTGAAAACGATTTCCGTAAAACCTGCGCTTCTGGGCTGTATCTCCTCAATATCGATCCCTACGGGACCCTTTTCGCTGGCAATGGCTACGGCTTCAAGGTTCTTATGCGCCAGTGAAATGTGGACGCCGGCGGTCATCGTACCTTCGAGGAAAGGTTTCCCCACCTCGTCGGACCGTATTTCAAATTCGATCGGGAAGTAAGCCTCCTTGCGTGCGCGCAGCAGGAGCATGCGCGCGGCATCTTTGGCAGCCACCCGGCTGATCATCCATTCCTTCTTTTTATTAGGCATCAGGCTCCGCTGGTGCCGTTTTTCCGGCTGGTTGAAATACCTTTTTAAAATGAAATCCCATGAAACAACGCGTTGGTAGGCATTGCGGAAAAGGAATACCCCGGGTGCCACTTCGTCGGACAGCACGTTCTGCAACGGGGCCATCGATACGTTCCAGAGCTTGTCGTCGATTTCCAGGCGGCGGTTCTGCCAGCCACGGATGATCGACCAAACTTTCCCGTCGCGTTTGAGGATGAAATCGGCGGTGGCGAACTCGTCTGTGAGTTCGGTCAGGCGGCAGGTGCATTCGAAAATGCCGGCCTGGTCTTCCATTTCGCCGTAAAATTCGACCTCATTGATTTTCACCGGGAATGCAATGCGGTCTTTGGTCAATGTGAGTTGCAGCCAGAGGCCAAAGAGCTGGCCTGCATTATCCAGCAAAGAACCTTTGCCGGCATCACCGGAAATGAGGCCGGTAATCCCGTTTTTAGCCACACTTTTCACCTCCCGGATTCCCTGGTAGGCGGGTCCGTGGAACATATTCTCGCGGTAAATCTGCTCGGGGGTAATAGTGATGCCAAGCGGTTCACCAATGTCGTAGCCATTCGTTTCAGGCGTGCCTTTCGTTTCGGAAAGCTGCACTTCGGCGTTGGCATATTTGTCCAGGTCAAGGTACACGCGGGACGGGCTTTTCCACTCACCGGTAACTGTTTCGCGAAACGGCTCCACCACATTCATCCATTGAAATACCTTGATCGCCATGATCTTCTGCACACGCAGCTCGGGTGCCTGCTCGCGGGCGATGTCGCCGAAGACTTCGAAAATCATGGTCATCGGGATCACGGGGTCCATATCCTCCACACAATGCCAGTTGGGCTTTTGTTTCAGGAGCGAATGGTCGATGAGCCACGGACTGTTTTGCAAAGAAATGTCGAGCTGTTTTTTGAATGGGTGCCGTTGCTTAGGCAAGCTCTGTGAAGGTTGCCTGAGGGCCTCAGACTGGTTCACTGTCCGGTCTGCGGGTGCCGCATGCCGCGTAACAGGCAACGCTGCCGGCCGGTTGCGGAACAGGTCAGCCAATTCCGCCCGCACCTGGGCGATTTCGTCCATGTTCGCGGACAATGCCTTCATCACCGGATGCGCCACATCGTCCAGTGCGAGCTCTTTTTTCGGCTGGGTGAATGTGATTTTCTTCAATGAATCCAGCTGCGTCACAAACGGCGAGCCAAGTTGCAGCTTCATGGGTTTGCGTGGCGCTGTTTGCTGTGTTTCGATGCCCATGAATGCGAGGTCGATATTTTGGCCTTCTGCAAACAATGCGGCCATCACGCGCTGAATCTGCTGCAAGCCGCCGCGGATAGGGACATTCGAAGCGATCGCGCTGTATGGCTTGCCTTTCAAGGTATCGTCCACAAAGCCTACCAGCCCGCCCGAGCCAACCTGCACGAACATGCGCACATCGCGGGCATACAGCTTATCGATCAGTTCGCGGAAGCGCACCGGTTTTACCAAATGCTCTACGCTTAGAGAGCGGATTTCATCGAATGATTCGGGGTAAATGTCCAGCGTGGTAGCCGACCATAGCGGAATGGTGGTCGGCTGAAATTCCATGGTCTCGAGGCCGTCCAGTATCCGGTCCAGCTTATCCTTCACGAAGGGTGAGTGGAAGCCGGACTGGAACGGTAGCTGCTGATGGAAGATTTGATGCGTGCGCAAAATGGCCGAGAAATCTTCGACCGCCTCGATCGTACCGCAGAGGATCACCTGCTGCGGACAGTTGTCGATGGAGAGGTAAATATCCCGTTTGCCTTCCAGCCATGGTTTCAGTTGATCATATCCACAGCCTACCGCCAGGAACTTGGTGTTTTTGACTTCAAATAGTTCCGGGTTCAGTCGGGTAAGCAGTTGCAGTACAGATGTTTCCGAAGCCAATCCGGAAGACCGCCCCGCGAGCCATTCGCCGAGGCTGTGGCCTGCATTCATATCGGGTATTATCCCCAGTTTCTTGATGGCGGAGTCGAGAATCCTGCTCTTTTCGAGCAGTTTCATAGCGGTATTGAAAACCGTTTGTTCGTCGCTGGCTTCGCTGGCTTCGAAGCGGGGGAGATTAAAGAAATCCGCCACGCTGTCGATTTCGCCTCCCGCGAGCCCATCGAGGCCCGGGAAGAGGAATGCGGTTTTGCCGCCGTTGGCAAGCAGGGGCTCGTTGGTATACCAAATGTCCTGCTTGTTCCGCCAGATATTGTTTTTGGTCGCGATTTTAATGGCCTTTGCCATGCGCTCCGGAGTTGGGTCGAAAACGGCCACCCGATAGTTGCCCGAGCCGGTCTCTTTTTCGCCGGTTTCCAAGGCCGCGATCAGCGCTTCGTGCGTGGGGCGCGCGAGAAGTAAAACTTCGTCGCGAGCCGGGACATTTGTGTTGTTGCCAGATACACTGATTGCACTGTTTTTGGGACTTTTGTCCCAGCCTTCCAGGACAACGTGCGCATTAATTCCGCCAAATCCGAATGCATTCACACCCGCATAGCGCGGTAAACCCGACTGATTCCAGTCGGTAAGGCGCTTCACTGGTTCAAAACGCGTATCTGCCAGCGCTTCCACCGGTTCCTCGCAATGCAGGGTAGGGGGAAGTTCGCCGTGATATAACGCCAATACGGTTTTGATCACCCCCGCGATGCCTGCCGCAGGCATTGCATGCCCGATCATCGATTTGACGGAGCCGATTCCGGCCTTGATACCGCCATTTTGCGGCCCGAATACGCTTGCAAGTGTTTCCAGTTCCGTTTTATCGCCCAGCGGAGTGCCGGTACCGTGCGCTTCGAGGTAGCCGATCTGGTCGGTGCTGATGCCGGCCATTTCCCAGGCCTGGCGAATGGCTTTCACCTGCCCGTGCACGGTAGGGCTCATTACGCTCGCACCCGCACCATCGCTCGACACGCCTACGCCCTGGACCACAGCATAAATGCGGTCGCCGTTGGCAATCGCATCGGAAAGTCTTTTTAATACTACAAAACCACAACCCTCGCCGATGAGCAGGCCGTCGGCACGCTGGTCGAAGGGTCTGATCTGCTGGTTTCGGGACAATGCGCCCAGTTGGTGGAATATACTCCAAAACGGTGCATTCTGGCAGGCATGCACCCCACCGGCGATCATCATATCGGCCCGGCCGGAGTTGAGTTCCTGCACCGCGTGGTCGATCGCGAGCAACGAACTCGCACAAGCAGCATCGAGGGTGTAAGCGGTACCGCCGAGGTCGAGGCGGTTCGCTACCAGCGAGGCGGTGAGGTTTGGAATGAGCCCCATGGCCGTATCGGCCGAAAAACGGCCTTTTTTCTGCTGGAACTCGCTTTTGATCTTTTCTAAATCCTCGCTCTTAAGATCGGGTAGAATGCTCTGCAGTACTTCCACGATCTGCTGTCCCGTGCGCACGATCTCGATCGCACGCGTAGCGCCCGGGCCTGTGTAGTTGCCTTTGCCGATGATAATGCCTGTTTTGGCAAAATTGGCGCCATTGCTGCGGCAGCCGTTGCTGAATGCGCGGGCATCCACCAATGCCTTATGGGCAAGGCTTAATGTGAGCAGTTGCTCGGGCTCGGTACCTTCCACAGCCAGGGGTAAAATACCGAACTGGATCGGGTCGAACTCGGCATAATCGTCTATAAATCCGCCGCGGCGGCAGTAAAACCGGTCCACCGCTGCGGGAGCGGCCTGCGTATTTCCTTCGAAAAACAGGCTACCCATCCGGCTTTCGGGCACGGTTTCAATCGCATCCACACCAGCACGGATATTTTCCCAGAAGGCGTTTAAATCGCCCGCCCCCGGAAAAATACCCGACATACCGATGATGGCTATATCTGCATTTCTTTTCATGATGGTCACAAGTTGTTCAATGCGTCTCGCTCACTATTCGGCCATGATCAATACCTGGCTTTCGGTACCATATTTCAATTCATTGACAAATGTTTCCATGCCGTCGCCGAGCGGGATCAGCGGGATGCCGCGGCGTTCGTATTCTCTTTCGAGCGATGGCGATACCATGCCGGTACCCTTCCACGGGCCCCAGTTAATGGCCGTCACCTTGCCTTTGATCTTCTTGCGCAGTTCCCAGGCATATTTGTCGAGCACGCTGTTGGCTGCGGCATAGTCGGTTTGCCCGCGGCTGCCGTACACCGACGCTACGCTCGAAAACAGGGTTACGAATTGTACATCGTCCTTCAAATGCTCGGCCAGCACACGCAACGGCGTTACCTTGGTCGACATTACCCGCTCGAACGATTCCGGTGTTTTCTGGTGGAACAGCTTGTCTTCGAGTAGTCCCGCGCCGTGGATCACGCCATCGATCCTGCCATATTGGGTGTACAGACCTTCCACCATCGCGATCAGCGCCTTTTCATCGCGCAAATCCATAGAATGGTAGGTTACCGTCGAACCATTGGCTTCGAGGGCCGAAATGGTGCCCAGGATCTGGTTCGCTTTGTGTATTTCTTCCGTTTTCTTCTCGATTTCAGCGGGCGTTTTCAGTTGCCCTGAGGCGATCAGACGCTTGCGGATTTCCTCCTTGTTTTTTAACCCTGCCAGCGACTGGTCGGCGCGGGAGCGGGGATCGGCGGAACGGCCTACGAGCACATAATTACACGGGTAGTCTTTCGAGAACCGCACGATCAGTTCAGCGGTAATGCCTTGTGCGCCGCCGAGCGCGAGTATCACCGATTTTTTGTCGAGATGAATGTCCGGATCGGCACCAGTCTGGATTTCAGAGCGGATCATTTCCATGGTCTGCCGTTTGCCGCCTTCGTAAATTACCTCGCAAGGCTCGTCGGTGTGCAGGATTTCCGCTAATGTAATTTCCGCTATCTGATCGGCTGAAAGTTGTGAGGTAAAGCTCACCAGCCGGCATTTGGTCTCTTCATATTCCTTGTCGAGGCTCTTCAACAAGCCCGCGTAGCCCTGGAAGTGGCGCAGGAGCTTCACGTCGGTATCTTTATCGAGAGCGCTCTGGGTGTCCGATACGGTGTAAATCCATTTCACTTTGCTGAAATCCAGCTTTTTAATGAGCGAGAACGATTCGATGATCGTTGGTTTCAGGCGGGAAGTGAAAATATTGAGGATGATCAGCCCGTCGAAGCCTTGCAGGGAATCGTCGGGTGAAATAATGCTTACTTCCGCTCCATTCCGCTCGAACAGCGCCTTCACGGAGGTGGCTACTTCTCCGGCATCGTCGGTGACTGCAAAGCGTTTGCCGTTCAGTATCGCAGGGTTCAGCGCCGGGATCACCGACGGCGTCAGCTCGAACCGGAGGCGGGACAGTTTTTCGTTTAATACTGCTTTAGGTGCAGGTGCCACATGCAGGCTTTCCGCTTTTTGAATGGAATCCTGTGCGCCTCCGAGTGCTTCCGACAGCCAGTCGATCAGCCCGTTGAGTGTTTTAATGGACGCCAGTTTTTCAACGAGTTCTTCGCCGCGTTCCTGGTAGATCTGGATCAGGCCGTCGATATTGTTTTTGAGCTCGCCGATAATCTCCATGCGCTTGATGGAGTCGATGCTCAGGTCGGCTTCCAGGTCCATATCCATGCCGAGCATTTCCTGCGGATAGCCGGTTTTGGCACTCACCGCATCCAGCAGCACGGATTTAATGCGGCTTTCCGACCATTCCTCGATCACGCCGTCCTGGGTAATCGACAGCTTGCTCAATGGTACATCGGCCGTGTTTTGCGAAGCTGCCGGAGCGGTCGCCTGCTGCTGATGTTCGGTAATCCAGTTGATCAGTAAATTCAGTGTCTTAATGGCCGCCAGCTGCTCAATCACCGTTTCTTCACTCTGCTGACCCGCTTCGAAGCCGCCGAGCTGCTTGCGCAATTCGCCGATGATTTCCATGCGTTTGATGGAATCGATGCTCAAATCTGCTTCCAGGTCCATATCCATGCCGAGCATTTCCTGCGGATAGCCCGTTTTATCGCTGATTACCTGCATTACCAATGCTTTCACATCAATCACCGCTTTCGCAGGTGAGTGAGTTGCGACAGGTTGTGCATCCCTTGTGGCCTTCTCAATCACAATGGGTACAGGTGCAGGCGTATTGGCGGCGAGTCCACCCAATGCAGGCTCGTAAATCTCGATATTCCGCGATGGCGGCACCGACTGGCCCAGATAGCCCAATACCACATCGCGTTGCGCCTGAATGAGGTATTTTACACTATTGAGGTATTCGTGAACAACACGTTCGGCTTCGTTAGGCGCACCGACAGAAGTGGCTGTGGCAGCCGGCTGCTGGAACGCGGCCAGTTTCAACGGCTCGGTTACCGGTAATGCACCGTGTTCGGGCAGTTTGCCGTGCAGCGGAAGCGCCATTTGCCCGTCGACCAGCCAGGTAGTAATCGTTTTGCGGTATTGTTCCGGCTTGTCGAGGTCGAGTACGCGGGTGTCGCGGTCTTCGAACAGCTTATTAAAATCGATATTCCTGCCGGTGGCGACATAGCCAGCCAGGGTGTGCAGCAATTGCACGATGCCCGGCTGGTCTTTATCTTCGGTGTGGAGACAAATTTCTTCTTTACCTAAAATCGATTTGGTAAGGCCTGTAAGCACTTTGCCGGGGCCTACTTCCACGAAAATGCGGGCGCCGTCTTGATACATCTGTGCGACTTCTTCCGAGAAACGGACCGGTCTCACAAGGTGATCGGCCAGACGTTCCTTGATAGCTTCGGGCGAAACAGGGTATGGGGTCGCGGTGGTATTCGACCAGACCGTCAGGGTAGGTTCGCTGAATTCCACACCTTTCAATACCGCGGCATAAAGGTCTTTCGAACCTGCCAGAAGCGGGCTGTGGAATGCGCAAGCGACTTCCAGCTGGCGGAAAGAAATTTTCAGTTCGGCCAGTTTCGCGGTCAGTTCGGCGATAGCAGGCGTGGTGCCTGCGAGTACCCACTGGCGCGGTGAATTGTGGTTCACCGGATAAATATGGTTGATCTCCGACACAATGCGCGTCAGTTCGTCTTCCGGGCAATTGACGGCCACCATCGCTCCATTGTCGTCGCCGATCGCGTCGAGAATGGATTTTGCGCGCTTTTCGCTCAGCGGGACTAGTTGGCTGTCTTCAAACACACCCGCGAAGCACAATGCAGGCAATTCACCGTAGCTGTGTCCGGCGACCATGTCTGGTTGTATGCCAAAATCTTTGAGCAGTTCTGCAATCGCGAGGTCAACTACACCTAGCAATGGCTGGGCAAGACGGGTATCCTTGATCCGCTCTTTCTGAACTTTCGCCGACTGCTCGTCGAAAACAGCGTCGGGGAAGATAATCTGTTGGTAGGAAGGATGTTTTTTCAACAATTTCCGCATCGCTGGGAACGCCACGAACAAATCGCGCGCCATATCCACGCGCTGGCTACCCTGGCCGGGGAACATGAATGCAACCTTACCGGCAGCTGCTTTGGTATAGTAAATTCCTTTCGCTCCCCCAGATGCCGCCAGGCTTTGCCTGGCATCAGAAAGCGCCACATTTAGCTTGGCTCGTGCATCGGCGTGATTTTCAACCACAATACAAACCTGTACGGGCTTTTCGCTGTACAGATTCAGGCTGTTCGCTACATCCCGCAGTGCAACCGATTCATTTTCGAGAATGTCATGCGCTGCTTTCAAAAGCTTCTGCGCCTCCGCAAATGTTTCCCCGCGGAAAACGAGTAGCTCGGCAGGCCACGCCTTCACCGACTTCTTCGGCTTTTTGGCGGAAGCGCTTTCGATAACAGCATGGAAATTTGTTCCTCCGAAACCGAATGCGCTGATCCCCGCAACCCGGCGGTTGTCGGTCCACAGCGCGGGCTTGGTCTGGAATGCAAACGGGCTGGTTTCCGGATTATAGTAAGTGTTTGGCGTTTTCAGGTTAATGGTCGGCGGCTTGATCCCGTGGTACACGGCCAATGCAGCTTTCATGAGGCCCGCAAGGCCTGCGGCGCATTTGGTATGGCCGATCTGCGTTTTCACGGAGCCTAAATGCGTCTGGCTGGTCAATGCGCCCGAGGCCAGCATCATTTCAGTCAATGCGCTGAGCTCGGTTTTGTCGCCTACGACCGTGCCTGTGCCATGTGCTTCCACAAGGCCTAGCTCGGCAGGTGAAATGCCCGCCTGGTCGTAAGCGCGTTCCAGTGCTTTCACCTGGCCCGATTTACGCGGAGCAGTAAGGCCCAGACTCTTGCCGTCGCTTGAACCGCCTACGCCTTTGATGACGGCGTAGATCGTGTCGCCGTCGCGTAATGCGTCTTCTTCGCGTTTCAGTACTACCATCGCTACACCTTCACCCAGGGCAATGCCGTCGGCTTCGGAGTCGAATGTGGCGCAACGGCCCTTGCGAGAGAGCGCGTGAGTGCTGGAGAACATCAGATAATCGTTGATCCCGTTGTGCAGGTCGGCGCCGCCGGCGAGGACCATTTCGGAGCGGCCCAGTATCAGTTCCTGGCAAGCCAGGTCAATGGCGGCGAGCGACGAGGCACAGGCCGCGTCGACGGTATAATTGCGTCCGCCGAGGTTCAGGCGGTTGGTAATGCGGCCGGAAATGACGTTCGCCAACACACCGGGGAACGAATCCTCGGTCAGTTTAGGCAATGCGTCGTCCAGTTCTTTGGGGATTTCTCCAAAAAACTGAGTGAAAAGCGAGCGGAAACCGTAGTTGTTCGCCAGGTCGTTACCGCCTTCGGCACCGATGATCACCGATACGTTATCGCGGTTTGTGTCCGCGCCATAACCCGCATTGTCGAGCGCCTGCTTTGCCACAAGCAAGCTTAGCAGCTGGGTAGGGTCGATCGCCGCCAGTGATTGCGGCGGAATGCCGAATTCTACCGGATCGAAATCGATTTTTGGAATAAAACCTCCCCATTTCGAATGCGATTTGCTGCCATCGGAAACGGTGGGATCGTAGTACAATGCCTTGTTCCAGCGGTCGTCAGGGACTTCCGTCACCCAGTCTTTGCCCGCCAGGATATTGCCCCAGAACTCTTCAATATTGCGTGCGCCGGGATAAATACAGGCCATTCCAACGATCGCCACATTCAGCGCTTTCTTCTTTCTTCTTGGCGGTTTCGGCAGGTTAGCCTGGCCGATATATGCATAATTGCCGGTTGCGACATCTTCGTGCAACTCGTTCATCGTCATGATTTTGTCGAGCATTGCGGCGGCCTGGCCGATCATGTACATGCCGCGGCTCATCTGCTCTTCTTCCCCGATTTCTATCAGGTTATTGGCTTGCCTTTCAATGCCTTTGGCCGCAATCCGCAACCGGCCGACATTGAGCTTTTCAAGCTCGGCCCATATTTCCTTTTTATCCAGGCCCGCTTCTTCCATTCTCGCCTTTTCCGCATTGAAATCAGCTGCGAAAGGAGATTCCAGGCAGCGGGTTTCATGCCCGGGAGCGGTTTCGAGCAGTACCGTTTCGGTGTGCTCCAAAGCCTGCGCCTGGAACTGCGGCAGAATGGCGCCCGTAGCGACGGCCTCCTGCGTGTACAGGTAAGCGGTACCCATCAAAACGCCGACTTTCATGCCGCGCGCGGTCAGTGGCGCAGCCATAACGGAGATCATCGCAGCCGAAAATGCATCGTGGATCCCTCCGGCGAAGAACACTTCGAGTTGCTCGGTCTGCTCTTCCTGTAAAAGGCGGTTGATCTGTTTTTCCCAAAGCACAAAGCTTGAAAGCGGCCCTACGTGCCCACCGCATTCGCGCCCCTCGAAAATGAACCGTTTGGCACCTTCTTTGAGGAACATGTCGAGCAATGGGGCTGAAGGTACGTGCAGGAATGTCTTGATACCCAGCTTTTCCAGTGGCTTCGCCTGCGAAGGGCGGCCACCGGCGATCAGCACAACGGGCGGCTTCTCCTCGGTAATGTAGGCAAGTTGTTCTTCGCGAAGTTCGGCGTCCGCGAAACCGAGGATACCGACGCCCCAGGGCTTGTCGCCTGCGAGTTCGCGGGTTTCACGGATCAGGTTTCGGGCCTTTTCACCTTTCAAGAGCGACAAGGCTACAAAAGGCAGGGCGCCGGCCTCAGCAACCGCCGCAGC
This sequence comes from Dyadobacter sp., assembly GCF_017744695.1. Classification (GTDB taxonomy): domain Bacteria; phylum Bacteroidota; class Bacteroidia; order Cytophagales; family Spirosomataceae; genus Dyadobacter. The sequence continues at coordinate 907,868 of NZ_JAGIAS010000001.1, read as the reverse complement.
GAACGCGGGCACGTCGCTGACGCGTGTCATAGGGCCTTGTGCAATAGGGTAGTGTGTGCCGAGCGTCTGCGCCAGTGCGTTGTGCGCCGCTAGTGGATTGAGGTGTTTGGCTTGCCGTAGATGGCCGTACATAGCCTCTTTAAATGCAAATACGAGCCGCGGAAGCTTTTTATATTGTTTGAAAAGGTCGGTACCGATGGCAATGTCCTGTCCCATGGGAATATAACCCTGGTCGAGGTCCAGTGTGTGCAGGAATGGGCGCAGGTCCGCGCGAACAGGTTGCGCGGGTAATGCGGGCGAGTTCGGGCGTACAAGTACACGGAAGCCGTCGATTATGCGCGTCTCATTCCCGTTGAGTTTCTCGCTGATGGTTTTGAGCGAAGCAGGCGCCGAACATTCCGGAAAAGGGAGCAGCTGGCTGTCGAGCACTACGCCGCGTCCGCCGAGGGCCGTAACCGCCGCCGCATTGTGGACGCCGATCCCGCCTTGCACCCAAACGGGGATGTCTCTAACCTCCCTCATTATACGTTGAAACAAAATAAAGGACGAATCGCTGCTCACCAGACCGGCTCCTTCGTTGCCTTTGGCGATGATACCCGCCGCACCGGCTGCTTTCGCTTCTTTTGCTTCGACTACGCTGCGGACCTGGAAGATGATTTGAATGGAATGGGCAGGATTAGGAAAAGTCAGACCATATGGTAGAATTGCTAGTTTAACTTGTTCGGGTAAAGGGATCGTGAGCGAAGTATTCTCGGAGTAACATACGCCAAATGGTTTTTTGCTTTTAGCGGCCATTTTTCCCAATGCATTCGTAGCGATTTGTTGATCTCGTCCGAGGTGGATTACCGGGAAAGCTCCGGCTTCCGAGAGCGCTAATGCCAGGGCCACATCCGGTCGCTCCATCGGGCCTATACCGATCATTTCCAGATTTTTCATAACGTAGTTCTTTTTAGTAAGTCTCTATAAATCAGCTCAGTTTGAGGATAGCAGCTGGCGGGGTCAGGAGAATTACGGATGGTTTTAACTGATATCGTCCGGTTCATGCCGAAATATACGTATTTTATAATACGAGAAATTACTTCTAATGTCAAATTGAAATCTTACTACAAGAAATCGTCACAGGCGTGGTATTTATTTGTGAAATAATTTCAACATTCCGACTACGCTGACTGACAGCACGATAAAAGTCAAAAGCCGCCCCGCTTGCCATAGGCAGCGATAGCGGCTTTTGATGATAAATGCTTGCTTGTAATATCCGGATTACCAGTATCGTTTGAGGCCCGTCATGTAGAGGTCGTACCCGCCTTTGCCCCCCGGCCGGTTCGATGAAAAGAGCATTAACCAGTAGTTGAAATTCGACAAGCGAGGGAGGACGGGACGGTACTCGTTATAGGATGAGTTGATCCGTGGCCCGGCATTGACCGGCGCCGACCATTTGCCGTTTTTATATTCCGAATAATAGATGTCTTCACCGCCCTGTCCGCCGGGGCGATCGGAAACGAACACCATCATGTCGTCCTGGATGTAGGGGCATTTGTCGTTGTAAGGGCCTGAGAGTTCTTCGACTTTTTTCAGATCGTATTGCGCGGGTGCTACTAGGCTTTCTATGGTAATATGTTCCGTACTTTTGCGCGGGATTTTTACTTCGTAAATGTCGAAGTTGCCATCGCGGTCGGAACAAAAGTACAGGCGGTCGCCCATCCAGGAAAAGGTAGGGTAGGCGTCATTTGCCGGTGAATTGAGGTATTCGACCGGTTCAGAACCCGAAGTACCGCGTTTGGCATATTTGATATCCATTTTACCTGAGGAGTCGTCCGCATAGAAAAGAAACAAATCGTCCTCTGCCCCACCAAAAGAATTAAGGTCGTCACGGAGTGAAATTAACCTGGGACCGTATACATTGAAATTACCGTTTGCTTTGTTAATGAGCTGTTCAGCATCATCGTAAAGGTCTCGGGAAAACACGGCTCCATTGGGCTTTCTGCCTTTTTTCAGACTTAATTTTTTGCTGTAATCCAAATAAGCACGTGTGTGTACCAGGTTTAGCAGATCCTTCCTGTCTCGTTTGGAAGAAAATACAAGATATGCTTCACCGTACCTGTTAAGCGGCAAGGAGGAGTTATAGTCGTCGTATTCAGAGTTAAATTCTTCCAGGTTAACGACGTCTGAAAGGAATTTGCCATCTTTTTTGTCCGGATCCATGCCCGGAGGCCAGCAACCGAATACCAGAAAGGGGACGATAACAGGCAGGAGCTTTCTCATAAACGAGCGGTTTAAGTTTGTCTACCGAGAGACACAATGGACTCTTGAAGCGTTGCGATGAAACTATTTTACTAATGTATCGCAATATTCAAGCAGCTGCGCGAGGTCTTGCTCTTTACCAAAATCAACGGAATTTTCCCTTAGGTACTGATCAATTTGCTTGCGGTAAGCCGGGTAGAGTTTCCTGACGCTGCCGGGGGTAGGAATGTAAAAGCGGTTGTTATTGTCGATCAGGTAATACGCTGTGCGGTAGGAGAATACGCCCTCCGCATTGGCATTGAGCTTTTTGGTGAATGCCGCCTGGTCGCTGGAATAGGAGCGGTAGGTGGTAACGGACGATGCCGTGTATGAAATGCCGTAAGGCCCGCCTTTCTCGGTGCCGATTCTGGCCAATACATCCCGTTTGCTCAGTAAAGCGCGTGTGTAGCTATGTAACACCTCGCTGTACCCGAAGCGCTTGTCGAACCGGTACGATTTTTCCCCGATCGTGATGTTTTTCAGGAGTGCCTGATCGATGATTTCCAGCGTATCCAGCTTCGCGTCGACAAAGAGAACATGCCCGCCGATGTAGTTGTAATTGAAGCGTGCCTGCGAGCGTTTGCCGTTGATAAACTCTGCCTGGCCTGCTGTGAACTGGCCGAACTGGTAGCGGCCGGCGTAGGGGATTACCTTGTCGGGATATTCTCCGGCTTTTACTTTGAATACCTTTTTTTGTTGCGCGTGAGCGAAATACGGGCAGGCTGCCAGCAGGGTGAGGAGCGTAATGACTATATTGTTTTTCATGAGCGTGGTTAAGGAGAGTTTAGTCTTTCAATTCAATCCATACCGGCGCGTGGTCGCTGGTCTTTTCCCAGCCGCGTACCTGCTTGTCTACGCCCGCGCCCATGAGCCTGGGTGCGAGTTGTGGGCTGAGCAGGAAGTGATCGATGCGCAAGCCGGCATTGCGTGCGAATGCATTCCGGAAATAATCCCAGAAGGTATAGATCTTTTCATTGGGATATAAGGTCCTGATGGCGTCGGTCCAGCCCTGGGCGGTCAGTTTGGCGAAAGCAGCACGGGTTTCGGGACGGAAAAGCGCATCGTCGACCCAGCTTTCGGGCTTGTAAACGTCTAGCTCGGTGGGCATTACGTTGAAATCGCCGGTGAGCAGCACTGGTTTTCCTGCTGCCAGGAGGCTTTCTGCATGGGCATGGAGGCGGTCGAACCAGCGGAGTTTGTAGTCAAATTTAGGGCCTGGCGCCGGGTTGCCGTTGGGCAGGTACAAGCCACCGATCGTCAATCCGGCGATTTCTGCTTCGATATAGCGGCTGTGAACATCTTCGGGGTCCCCGGGGAGAATGCGGCGGATTTCGCGGGGAAGGTCATGCCGCGAAAGGATCGCTACGCCATTCCAGCTTTTCTGTCCGTGCCAGATGGCCTTGTAGCCCGCTTCCAGAATGGCTTGTTCGGGGAATTTCTCTTGCGGAGCCTTCAATTCCTGCAAGCAAACAATATCCGGTGCGGTTTCACCTAGCCAGCGCAGCAGTACGGGTAATCTGCCGTTCACACCATTGACGTTATAAGTAGCGATTTTCATGATTTGACAGGATGGTTTAATAGGACAATGGCAACAGGATTACAAATGTCGTGCCCTTTCCGGGATTGACTTCCGCTTTGATGACACCCTTGTGGTTCCGCACGATTTTGCGGCAATAGGCCAACCCGACGCCCTCGCCCTGGCTGAACGAGCCGGTGGGCAGGCGGGCAAAAATATCGAATACTTTTTCGAGCTGGGCATCTTCTATTCCCACACCGTTATCTTCGACCCTGATTTCCACATAGGCCATTTGAAGCGGTTCGGGTAGCAGGTCGTCGATCTCGTGCAACGCCAGCTCGCGGCTGGTAATGCGAATGCGCGGCGGATTTTCGTGACCGGCGAATTTGACCGCATTGTCGAGTAATTGGAAAAAAAGTTGCTCCATTTGCTCCGGGATGGCCATGACCGAGGGCAGGCGGTCGGTTTCGACGATGATATTCCTGCGTTCGATCTGCGACATCAGTTGCGTGGTAACGTCGGCCAGTACGAGGTCCAGGTGGACCTGGGTAAATGCATTGCTGTTGCCCAGCCCCGAGAAGTCGGACAAATCCTTGATCATCATCGAAAACTGCCGGGCGCTGCTGCGAATCTTCACGGCAAGTTCCCTGGCCTTTTCGGCTTCGTCACGGTCGGTGGCGTTTACCAGCATATCGCTGAAAACCCGTAGCTTGCGAAGCGGTTCCTGCAAATTATGGCTCGAAATATGGCGGTACTGCCGTTTTTCGTCGTCCGACACGAGTAACTGCGCGGCCAGATCGTGCATGGCTGTACGCGTGCGCTCCATGAGCGAGAGGCTGTCGAGGTGAAAGGCCAGCAATTCGGCAAAAAGGTGGAACATCCCGATCACCCGCGGATTCTCTAACTGGTTCGGTCTGGGGTCGATGGCGAAGAGCGTCCCGAAAAACTCACCGCTCTTTAATCTGATCGGAAGTGAAATGTAACTTTTGAAGCCATATATCCGGGGTGTCGGATGTCCGCTGTAAAAATCGTTTTTATCCACATGATCGATCACCACCGCTTGCCCGCTGTCCCGTATTTCATTGCAGATCGTCGTCCCTATTTCCAACTCGTCACCGGGTTTCAGTCCGAAACCGATTTCGTCCTGCACACTGCAGGCGATCCAGCGGTCCTCGGTCACTCGCGCCACGGCTGCAAATCCCATGCCGGTTGAGCGACAGATTACTTCCAGCACAGTTCTGACGATCGGTATCTGGTTGACTTTTTCAACGTCGGCAAATAAAAAGTCGTCAGGCTGTGCCATTTTTTCCAGGTGGATAGCGGGTGGATTAGTAAATTTAGGTGCCGGGTCCCGGATAACCTAAACTTACTTCGTATGAAAATTTTCTTTCTTTCGCTGCTTATTGCAGTGGTGGCCTATGTGGTTGCGGCGGTAGGCGGGTATTATCTAATCACCAAATTGTCGTCGAATATCCACGATAAATCCATGGAGGCCACTATGACCGGGGCGTTCGTCTTCGGCCCCATTGCCGCTGTGATCGCGTTTATTGCCGCGTATTTGTACCTCCGTTCGCATTGAGCGTGGCCAGACGTTCCGCCAGCGAGGCAAAGGCTGCGGGCGGGGTTTGTCCCCAGCTTTTGAATTGCTTCGACTGGTAATCCACTGCCTGAAAAATATCCCAGCCGCTTTGTGTTTGGTAATGGGGATCGGCTCCGTGGTCGAGCATGACGTTGCAAATCTCCCACGCTTCGGCACTGGCTGCCGACAACAGCATGGATGTGACAATGACACGCTCGTCCTGCTGTGGCGGGATGACATTGGGATCGGCCCCGTGTTCGAGGAGCAGTCTTACTTTTTCTGTTTTGGTGGTGTCGGACCGGTCGCGGTGGATGGCCTGGAAGAGAATCGGCGTTCCTGTCCCGGCTTCGCGGGCATTAGCATCGGCGCCATGTTTGAGGAACCATTTCAGGATGGCAGGGTCGTAGTCGATTACCCTGAAATGCGTGGGGGAGTGCTTCGGATCGCCATTGTCGATTTGGGCCCCGTTTTTCAGCAGTACTTCAAAACATGCTATCAGTCGGGCCGGATCGGCTTCAAAGCCCTGTAAGGCTACAAAATCGAGCAAGGTCACTTGCTCCCGGCCGGTTTGGTTGAGCTCGGGTATAGGTTGGTCCATGTCTGCCCGAAGCTGTTCGGCGTTGAGCGCGGCTATGTCGGCAGCCAGTTTTTGCCTGGGAGCATCTTTGAAATAATAGGAACCGTTGGCGCGTGCGGTATCCGCGTCGGCCCAGCTGGCACTGCGCCATTTCTGTATGATCGGCGAAGCGATCAGCATCAAAAGGGCCATCACGGCCGGTGCAACGCTGAGTACCAACACCATAATGCGCGTAAACTGAAACGGCAGCAAGTTAATGGCGGCCAGTATCCCCAGCGGAATAAACAGCATGATCACGTAACCGCTGGCGATGCGGTCGTCGGAGGAACCGGATCGGGCAAACAGCAGCAATCCGATGAGTATTGCCGTGTAGAGGCCCAGAAGGCACCAGCTTACGAGAGTGATTGTTTTCATGCCGCGAAATTAGCCGGCCAGGGTTCTGCTCAGTGATTTGAAAATCAGCATTTACTTAGCGGCTATTATTTCCCGGACTGCGTGTCCCGGACTACGCGTCCCGGACTACGCGTCCCGGACTACGCGTCAATGTGCTGCGATAAATTCGTCGAGCATTTCCTTCACGGGGTGATAATAGATTTCCGCGCGACGGCTCGGGCGGATGTCCCAGCCGCGGTCGTAATTGACGATACAAGCCCCGATGAAGTTATTGGTAGCCTTCCTCACGGCCGGGTCCCAAATGGAGAGTTTGGAAATACGGCCCTTTTCCATGGCCGTTTTGGCTGGTGTTTTAAGGATTAATGCCGAAAACTCGTATTGGTTCACCGTTCCCGACACCCATACCGCACCTTCGATCTGGGGATCATTGCTTTGATCTTTTACTTTCGTACGGATCTGTGCCTGACTTTTCAGGGGGACGTCCGTTTTCTTGTTTTTCAGATAGGCATCGATGGCGCGCATAGCATGCTCCGCCGGGTCGACCCCGTCGAACTCGCTGAGTTCGTATAACCTTTTGATTTGAAAGTCAGTAAGTTGTATGTGTTTTCGGTAGACTTTTTGCTTCACCATAACCCTTCTAAGTAGCGCACATTCAAACATACACAGCTTCCGGGACGGATTCAATGGCTTGCCTGCTTTTTGTGCCTGAGGGATAGAAATTTGGATTTATACCGATTCTTGATAAGCCGTCGGCTATCTGTTGTTGTTTCGAAGTGGTTTCAAACCGTTGCGGTTATCGGGTAGTAATGTTGGGTTATTGTATTTGAATAGTACAATATATACTTCGATTGTTTTTTAATTTTAAAGTAAAAGTAAATAATCGAAAATGTGTCTGTTTTACACTAATGTGCACTCGGGTAGAACATCTACTACCCGCTGCAAACGTTCCCGGTATCGTGTGCAGAAATAAATCTTGCAAAATGTTTGGGGGAATCGAAGGGTGCAAATAGACTTGATCGTGGTTTCAATTGGACTTTATCAATGAGAACCGACGATTGTCTTGAAATAGTTATATTCTAAATGACTCAATTACATGAGAAAACCACTTCTACTCATCTTCACCCTGCTGCTGGCGGCTTTGGCCGCTCATGCGCAGAATCGCGTACTGAAAGGGGTTGTGATCGATGGCGTTTCGAAGGAACCGATGCCAGGGGTTTCGATCCTTATTTCGGGGACCAATTCGGGAACGGCTACCGACGCCGAGGGGAGATTTGCATTGAATGTGCCGGAAAGCGGCGCCAGCGTGATCATCAGCTATGTCGGGTTTGTGAAACAAACGATCGATGTAGCCAACCGGGGTTCGCTCACGGTCGTGCTCGAACCGGACGTGAAAGCACTCGAAGATGTGGTGGTGGTAGGTTACGGCGAACAAAAACGCTCGCATCTGACGGGCGCAGTGGCGACAGTCAAAATGAAGGATGTCGACGAGCTGCCCGTGGGGGACATTTCTTCCGCATTGGTGGGGAAGCTGCCGGGCGTCAATATTTCGGGCGGTACGGCACGGCCGGGCACGCCTGCGTCTATTGTGATCCGTAACCCGACGAAAGCATCCAAAGACGGCGGCAGCAATTCACCGCTTTACATTATCGACGACGTGATCCGTTCGGAAGCGGATTTTCAGCTGCTGGATGCCTCCGAGATCGAAAACCTGTCGATCCTGAAAGATGGTGCAGCCGCCGTGTATGGCGCACGTGCGGCATTGGGCGTAGTGGTGGTGCGTACGAAGCGTGGGAAAGCAGGCAAGCCGACCGTCAGCTACACGACCACCGTGGGTGTTTCGGATGCGGCGTATAAATCCAAAATGATGAATGGCGTCCAGCTGGCGACTTACCTGAACGACTTCAACCGCAGCCGCGGCCTGGCTGCCAACGATCCGGAGTATTACTCGGCCGACGAGCTGGAATATTTCAAAAACAACAATAACAACTGGTTCGACATGGCCTGGAAACCTTCGCTGAACACCCGCCACGCGGTGAATATCAGCGGCGGTACCGAAAGGGCGACTTTCTTCGCAGGCGCCACCTATTTCGCACAGAACGGGAATGTTGATAATATCAGCTACAAGAAATGGAACTTTCGCGCGAGCACGGACGTGAACGTGACGAAGCATATTAAAGTAGGTTTGGGGGTAAGCGGTAACCTGTCCGATAACAAGCTGTTTTACCTCAAACAAGGCGGAGAGAATGTAGAAAAGGACGTAACCAACCTCCTCAATACGCCGCAATTTATCCCGCCTTACGTGGATGGCTTGCCGGTGTTACTGCCGGGCGGCTCGGGTTCGACGGGTTTCCATTTCTTCGAGGCACAAAAGCTGAACAACTACACCCGCTCCCGCAATGTGGTACTGAATGTAAATGCATACCTGGAATATAACGTGCCTTTCATCCGCGGTCTGAAACTCCGCACGGTGTACAACAAGAATCTCGGCAACGACTGGGGCAAGCAGTTCGGTACCTATTATAAAGTGTACGGCTTCTCGATGCTCGGCGAAAACAAGCACATTTTCGGTGGTACGCCCAATGCGCCGACCCGCCTGAACAACGGCGACCGCCTGCGCTTCAACCCCGGCTATACCGATGGCTATCAGCTCAACTTCAACCTGAGCTATGCCCGCGATTTCGGACGCCATTCAGTGAGCGCATTGGCGCTCGTGGAGCAATCGGAGATTTATACCGAAAGTATTGCTACCATGAAGGAAGGGATTTTCGAAGGCGGTAACGATTACCTGATGTCGGCATTCGGCGCGAAGGACATTGGCCCGAATGCGGCTAATGAGAGTGGTATCCTTTCTTATGTAGGCCGTTTGAATTACTCCTTCGCCGACCGTTACCTTTTTGAAGTTTCTTTCCGCCGCGATGCCTCCACGAAATTTGCACCGGAATATCGCTGGGGAACATTCCCGCAGCTTTCGGCAGGGTGGGTGATGTCGGAAGAAAGATTTTTTCGTGAAAAATTACCTTTCATCAACAACCTGAAACTACGTGCGTCGATCGGCTTCCTGGGCGGCGACCGCACGGCGGCCTGGCAATGGCTGCAACGTTACACGCCGCAGGCTTCCAATGGCGCGGTATTCGGCGGCAATAGCGATCGCACCGTGGGTATCAAGCTCGAAAAGCTGCCTAATTACTACGGCCGCTGGGATGATGTGACTAAAAAGAATGTCGGTATCGACGCGTCGTTCCTCAATAACCGCCTGTCGACGACCATCGATGCCTACCACGACCACGGTTATAACCTGCTGACGACCCTCGCCTCGTCCGTACCATTGACGATCGGTTCGGTAATGCCGGCCGAGAATTACGAAACCGTGAACTCGTTCGGTCTGGAATTCGCGACCGGGTGGAGCGACCGTATCGGCAAGAATATCGATTACAACATCGGCGCATTCCTTGCATGGAGCGACAACAAGAACATTCTCGTGGACGTGGCTACCACCAACCGTGGCAGCTGGCAGGATCCTACGGGCCGGTCGAGCGACCGCGGGTTGCAGGGGTACCGCTACCTGGGCATGTTCCGCTCGCAGGAAGAAGTGGACCGTTACCTCGAAAAGAACCCCGATTACACCATTATGGGTTACGCTCCGAAGCCGGGGATGCTTTACTACCAGGATATCCGCGGCCCGCGCCAGACCGATGGCAGCTATGCCGCTCCGGATGGCAAGATCACAGAGGATGACCAGGAATACCTGACCAAAAAAGAGAACAACCATTACACATTCGGTCTGTCGTTCGGGTTCGGGTTCAAAGGGTTTAAAGTGGATGTCGTAACCGCCGGTTCCTTCGGCGGGCAGGGCATTGTGGATGGCGATGCGCGTAAGAAAGCGGCAAAGGACGTTTCCCGTCCCGTTTTCTGGGCCGACCATTACACACCTGAAAACCCGAATGCGAAATATCCGGACCCTTACTGGGAGGAGACCTACTCCATGGTGTCGTCATTCTGGTTCCGCAATGCATTTGCCTTCAATATGCGAAGCCTCAACGTGTCGTACCAGTTGAGCCAGAATGTGGCTAAAAGGCTCGGGATCAGTTCGGCGAAAATCATCGGCGTAGGCATGAACCCGATTACTTTCTTCAACCCGTACGACTACAAAGCAGCCTCGGGTGCGTACAACGTGTACCCGCAAATGCGCACGTGGTCACTGGGGTTAAACCTTACACTCTAAAAATCGGTACAGCGATGAAAAAGCATTGGATAATAGCAGCATTCCTCGGTCTGGCATTGACCAGCTGCGAAAATATATTGGACAAAACCGACCTTTCCGCCTTTAACGAGGAGCAGGTTTTTAATGATACCCTGTTGGCAAAAGGTTATGTGGATTATGTGTATGACCAAAATCTGCCCACCTGGCCGACGGGCGATTTCCTGAAATGCACCGACGAAATCGGAGGTGAAAGCCGGTTTTTCGAAGGTACTGTGCAGGTGAATACCGTGCAGGATTTCGGGATCGGGGTGAATGCGACGAATAATTACGGTAAGCTTCGGTCAATCAATCAGTTTCTGGTCAAGTTGCCGGCAGGGTCATTGAGTGAAGACGCCAAAAAACGCCTGATGGGGCAAGTGACGTTTTTCCGCGCTTTTCGTTATTGGGACCTGGTGCAGCTTTACGGCGGCGTGCCGATGGTGCTCGAACCGCTCGAAGGCGTGGGCGAACAAGCCAAGGAGGAAGCGGCCATCCCGCGTAGCAGCACTTCCGAAAGCGTTGCGCTTATCGTAAAAGACCTCGATTACAGCATTGCCAACCTGCCGGGCCGCTGGGGCAATACCAACGACTGGGGCCGCATTACCAGCGGTGCCGCGGCTGGCTTCAAAGGCCGTATTCTCCTGCACTATGCGAGCCCGCAGCATAATCCCAACGACCTGGCCGAGCGCTGGCAGGCGGCCTATGATGCCAACAAAAAGGCGATCGAGCTGCTTTCCGCGAATGGTTTTAAACTCCATAGCAGTTTCAGCGATTTGTGGTTCCAGGAGGTGAATAACCCCGAGGCTGTTTGGGTAGTATGTTACAACAACAAAGTGGGGGACCAGATCAACAAGAACATGACCTGGGACAATGGCACCCGCCCTTCATACCTGGGCACAGGCGGCGGCTCCAACCAACCTACCTGGGAAATCGCGCAGGCATTTCCGATGAAGAATGGCAGGAATATCGAGGAAAAAGGCTCTGGCTACGATGCGCAGCTCTTTTATAAAAACCGCGACCCGCGCTTCAACCAGACCATCGCATTCAACGGCGCTACCTGGGCTATCAATGGTAATACGAACTACCGCCTGTGGACCTATTTTGTCAACAATAAAACCGTGGAGCAGAAAGCGACCTCCACCGGTTTCTACTGCCGCAAAGCCATCGATCCCAACCTGCCAGCAGGCTCCGTCGCGAATGCGGGTACCGACTGGATCGAAATGCGCTATGCCGAGGTTATGCTCAATCTGGCCGAAGCCGCCTGTGGCGTGAACAAGCTGGACGAGGCCTATTCGCAACTGACGGCGCTTCGCAAACGGGCCGGTATCGAAGCGGGTGCGGATGGTTACTATGGTTTGAACCCCAATATGACACGGGCCGAAATGTTCGAAGCCATTTTGCATGAAAGACAAGTGGAGTTGGCATTCGAAGGCAAGCGTTTCTACGACCTGCGCCGATGGAAGAAATTTGAAACCGTTCTGAATGGCAAGAGCCGCAACGGCGTCACGATTAACCTGAAAGCATCTGCCCCCGAAGATTTCGCGGCGAAACGTGACGGCATGAACCTGGATTCGGTTTACAAAAATTACATGGAAATCGTGCCTAAGAAGCTGGATACCAAATACCTCGTAAACTGGAAGCCGGAGTATTATTTCTTCGCCATCCCGCAGCAGGCGTTGACCAACAACCCTCGCCTCGAACAGAACATTGGCTGGCCTTCGGGCACATTCGATCCATTGAAATAAATGTAAGATGTCAGTCTGAGCGGACGGGGCCGCCCGGCGGTCGAAGACAGTCTGAACTGCGACATTACACATGCCCTTCGACTCCGCTCAGGGTGACATTAAATGAACATCTACTAATTCATAGACTTAAATTGAAAATGATTCCTATCCCAAAACATTCGCTCCAACTAGCGCTGGCCGGTTTGCTTTTCAGCTCGGCGGCATTCGCCCAGTACCCGAAAATCCCGGCAGCAGCGAAGAAAACAAGCGACTCGCTTCTCGCGGAGGCCGAGCGCAAGTCGGAAATTGCGTGGCAGAAGGCGTTGCCCATTATTGAAGCCGAAGCAAAAAAGGGTAAACCCTACATTCCCTGGGCGGCACGTCCGGTGGATTTGCCGCAATCAGATATCCCCGCATTCCCGGGTGCCGAGGGCGGTGGCGCATTCAGTTTCGGTGGTCGCGGCGGAAAGGTGTATGTGGTGAAAAGCCTGGCCGACAGCGGCCCGGGTACGCTGCGTGATGCCTGCGAACAAGGCGGGGCGCGCATTATCGTGTTCAATGTCGCAGGTATTATTCGACTGAAAACGCCGCTCATTATCCGTGCGCCTTACATTACGATTGCAGGGCAGACGGCTCCCGGCGACGGGGTTTGTGTGGCGGGTGAGAGTGTTTGGATCAATACGCACGACGTCGTGATCCGGCATATGCGGTTCCGCCGGGGCGAAACGTTCGTGGGCCGTCGCGACGATTCCATCGGCGGTAACCCGATCGGCAATATTATGATCGACCACGTGTCGGCGAGCTGGGGGTTGGATGAAAACATGTCGATGTATCGGCATATGTACAACGACAGCACCGGCACGCAGGAGCAGAAGCTCCCGACTGTCAATATCACGATCCAGAACTCGATTTTCTCCGAAACACTCGATACCTGGAACCACGCATTCGGCAGCACATTGGGTGGTGAGAACTGCACGTTCATGCGTAACCTCTGGGCGAACAATGCCGGCCGTAACCCGTCGATCGGCTGGTTCGGGATATTCAATTTTGTGAATAACGTGGTGTTCAACTGGGTACACCGCTCTATCGACGGCGGCGACTATCGCGCGATGTACAATATCGTGAACAACTATTTCAAACCGGGCCCGGAAACGCCGAAGGATTCGCCGATCGGCTACCGTATCCTGAAACCGGAAGCGGGGCGCAGCAAATTGAAATACCAGGTCTACGGACGCGCTTACGTGAATGGAAACATCATGGAAGGTTACGACAAGGTCACCAAAAACAACTGGGATGGCGGTGTGCAGGTGGAAGACCAGCCCAATGCCGGCAAGTACACCGAGAATATCAGATGGCACGAACCGCTACCGATGCCCCAATTCCCGATCATGACCGCGAAGGAATCGTTCGATTACGTGATCGCGAATGCAGGCGCCACGCTCCCGCGACGCGACCCCGTGGATGCGCGCGTAACCACACAGGTACGTACAGGAAAGATCAATCCGCTGGATAATGTAAAATTGCCGGAGAAGCAATTCGAGCATCGCCGCTTGCCGATCGATTCCTACAAAAACGGCATTATCACCGACATTTCGCAGGTAGGAGGGTACCCCGAATACAAGGGCACGCCTTACGCCGATTCGGATGACGACGGTATGCCAAACGACTGGGAGATCAAATACGGTCTCAACCCGAAAGACCCGTCGGATGCGCAGAAAGACATGAGCGGGGATGGTTATTCCAATATCGAGAAATTCATCAACGGCATTGATCCGAAGAAGAAGATGGATTGGAAAAACCCTAAAAATAACCACGATACCCTGGCGTCGCTGAAAAGCGGTCAAAAATAGTACTCCATTGAACAGACTGAGAAACTTGGTTAAGGTGATGAAATTCGATACGATCCTGTCGCTGGCAGGATTGTATTTTCTTTTGGTACCCATGGCTTTTGGGCAAAAGAAACCTAAAAAACCTTCGCCGGTTGCATTGGCCGAAGATGGGCGACTGGCCTACGCATCCGATTCGCTGGGCAACCGCATCGTGGATTTCTCGTACGCGGGCTACATGGCCGGCGCGCAGGCGATCCCGGACGCGCCCATACGCGTAACCGTGCCCGCCCGCGAGGGCGACGCGACGGCGCGCATTCAGGCGGCGATCGACTATGTGGGTTCACTGCCGTTGGATGCGAATGGTTTGCGCGGCGCAGTGTTGCTCGGTGCCGGTACGCATAGGGTTTTGTCGGGTATAGTCATTAAAAAGTCAGGTGTTGTCATTCGTGGGGCGGGAATGGGTAATGGGGGGACGGTATTGCTCGGCGACGGGCGTACGCGGGAGACGGTGATCCGTGTTTTGGGTGAAAATAATGTGGTATTAAAACCTAAACTGCGCATTGCAGATGCCTATGTGCCGGTGAATGGGATGCGTTTGGAGGTGGAAAATGCAGGTTCCCTCAAAGTCGGTGACCGCGTCCGTATTGTGCGTCCATCCACCGCGGAATGGATTAAAATGTTAAAAATGCAGGAGTTCGGCGGAGAAACCGGCTGGCTCGGCTGGAAACCGGGGCAGCGCGATATAACGTGGGACCGGATCATTACTGCCCTTTCAGGCAATAGCATTACCGTCGACGCACCTGTCAGCACTGCCTTGGACGCGAAGTTTGGCGGCGGGTTTGTGGTGCCTTATCGATGGGATGGAAGGATTAGTCATGTGGGTATTGAAAACCTGCGGATCGAGTCGACTTTTGACCCCCAAAACCTGAAAGACGAGAACCATCGCTGGATGGGCATTACTTTCGAAAACGTTGAAAATGCGTGGGTGAGACAGATGACGTTCAGGCATCTGGCCGGCTCGGCCGTGGCCGTTTACGAATCGGCTTCGAAGGTTACCGTGGAGGATTGCAAATCGCTGGAACCGGTTTCGGAAATCGCCGGGCAGAGACGGAATACGTTTTTTACGCAAGGCGGGCAGACGCTTTTTCTACGCTGCTATGCCGAAAATGGATTGCATGATTTTGCGACAGGTTACGTGGCACCCGGCCCGAATGCATTTGTGCAATGCGAATCGCACTTGCCAAACGGTTTCAGCGGGGCGATCGACAGCTGGGCTTCCGGCGTGTTGTTCGATATCGTGAATGTCGATGGGAACGCATTGCTTTTTCAAAACAGGGGCCAGGATGGACAGGGAGCGGGTTGGACGGCCGCTAACTCGGTATTCTGGCAATGCTCGGCGTCACGGATCGAAAACTTTGCCCCGCCGGGAGCGCAAAACTTTGCGTTCGGTGCGTGGGCGGCTTTTGCCGGAGATGGTTTTTGGGAGAATGTGAATGAGCACATCCAGCCACGGAGCCTCTATTTCGCACAACTGGCTGAGCGGCTGGGGGATCAGATTTTGGCCAAATCGTTCCTGGTACCCAATGAAACCGAGGCGTCCAGCAGCCCTAGCCTTGCGCAGGCGGCCGAATTGGTGGAAGGTTCGCATCAGCCGTCCATTTTACTCGCCGACTGGATCGACCAGGCCGCGCAGCGTAACCCCATTCCAGTGGCTGTTGCCGCGGAGGTCTCCTCCGTGGTTTCGTTCGTCAAATCCATTGATGAAATCGGTTTTAATCCAACAAAAAACACTGCCACGCTACCTGCATTGACGATCCGCAACGGGCGATTGGTACGCGGCAATGAACTGGTTACCGGCGCGCGGCACGAGGTGCCCTGGTGGCGCGGCAGCATCCGTCCGCACGACGTGAGCGCCGCCAAACCGCACATTACCCGCTACGTGCCGGGCCGCGTGGGCAAAGGCTTCACCGACGATTTGCAGGAAATGACGGACTCGTTGCAAAAACAGCATATTACCGTCGTAGACCATAACTACGGCCTCTGGTACGACCGCCGGCGCGACGACCACGAGCGGATCCGCCGCATCGACGGGGAGACCTGGCCGCCGTTTTACGAGCAGCCATTTGCGAGAAGCGGAAAAGACGCAGCCTGGGACGATCTCAGCAAATACGATTTGCTGCACTATAATGAATGGTATTGGAATCGCCTGCGCGATTTTGTGTCGCTGGCCGATCAGAAAGGACTTATACTCTATCACCAAAACTATTTCCAGCACAACATTCTCGAAGCGGGTGCGCATTACGCGGATTTCCCCTGGCGGACCGCCAACAATGTGAACCAAACGGGCTTCCCCGAGCCGCCTCCTTACGCCGGCGACAAGCGGATTTTCATAGCGGACCAGTTTTATGACATCAGTAATCCGGAGCGGAAGGCCCTGCACCGGGCTTACATCCGGCAATGTCTGGACAATTTCGCGGATCAGAGCGGGGTCGTCCAGTTCATCAGCGCGGAGTATACTGGTCCGTTGCATTTTGTGCAGTTCTGGCTGGATGTGATTGGCGAATGGGAACGGGAGAGGGGCAAAAATGCTTTGGTAGGATTGAGTACGACCAAAGATGTGCAGGACGCGATCCTGGGCGATGCGAAATACGCCGCGTTGGTCGACATTATCGACATCCGCTATTGGCACCGCCGTGAAAATGGTACCGACTATGCGCCGGAGGGTGGTAGAAATCTGGCCCCGCGGCAGCATGCACGCATTCAGAAGACCGGGAAAGTGTCGTTCGGTTCAGTGTACAGCGCCGTTTTGGAATACAAAAAGAAATATCCCGAAAAAGCGGTGCTTTATAATGCGAATGGTGCCGGGCAAAATGCGTGGGCGGTGTTCCTGGCTGGTGGGTCGGTGAGCGCGGTACCACCTTTGCCGAAAGGTTTTTTGGAAGCGGCTTCGGCCATGGAGCCTGTGGAGATGAAAGGGCAGTCGGAAGGTAAAGGGCAGCCGCAGGATAGCCGAATATATGCTTTGACCAAAGCAGGAGAGGGGTTAATCATTTATCGGGAAGGTAATGCGGCTTTGCAAGCGGATCTGACACAGTTCAATGGTAGTTATCAAATGCAGCGTATCAATGCACGTACGGGCGCTGTTTTGGGTAAATCTGAAAAAATTAAAGGAGGAAAACTGGTTCCATTGTCTTCCCAAGAGGCTGGGCCGGTGATTTATTGGTTTTCGAAAAAGTAATGGGGTATTTAAAAATTGGTTTTGGAATAATATGCGCCGGACTACTCGGCTTAACCGGTTGCGCACGGAAAACCACCGGGCCCACGGTGTTGAAGGCTGAGGATTATCAGCATCACGTAGCGTATTTCAACCGGATGGAGGACGAGAACAAGGCGAATGCGATCCCGAACGCGCAGTCGTGGAAATGGATGAAGGCGAATATCCCCCTGTTTGATTGTCCGCAGGACAATTTTCGGGAAATCTACTACTACCGTTGGTGGACTTACCGCAAGCATATTCACAATACACCGCAGGGCTTTGTAATCACCGAGTTTCTGGTCGACCGGAATTATGCAGATAAATACAATATGATCAGTTGCGCCCTCGGTCATCATATTTACGAAGGCCGGTGGCTGCACGATCAGCGTTATCTGAACGACAATGTGCATGTGTGGTTCCGGGGTAATGACGGCGCCCGCATGAAAAAGCTCCTCAATTTCAGCAGTTGGACGGCCGATGCATTGTACAACCGATACAAGGTGACGCAAGACAAGGCATTCCTGCTCGATATGCTGCCCGATCTGGATTCGGAATACAAGACCTGGGAAAAAGACCGTCGCACTGAAAGCGGCCTTTTCTGGCAGACCGACGTGAAGGACGGCATGGAAGAATCGCTGAGCGGAGGGCGCCGCGAGCAGAATGCACGGCCGACGATCAATAGCTACATGTATGGCAATGCGAAAGCGCTTTCGGCCATTGCCGCCTTGAAGGGCGACAGGGCTATGGCGGGGCTGTATGAAAGCAAGGCGGATACTTTGAAGCGGTTGATTGATGGTAAGTTATGGAATGCGGATAGCGCTTTTTTTGAAACAGTAAAGAAGCGCGGGAAAGGCCCTTTTGCCGGAGTGCGTGAGGCGATCGGTTTTGTGCCCTGGTATTTCAATTTGCCGGACGAGAAGCACGATGCGGCATGGAAGCAGCTATCGGATCCGGCGGGTTTCAATGCGCCTTTTGGCCTTACTACCGCCGAACGCCGGCATCCCGAATTTCGCACACATGGATGTTGTCAATGCGAATGGGACGGCGCCGTTTGGCCCTTCGCGACCGCGCAAACACTGACCGGCCTCGCTAACCGCCTGAATGCGCCGAAGCCGGAAGTGGTGGCGGACACGACGTATTTCGGATTGCTGGAAAAATATGTCGAATCGCAGTATTACCGTGGAAAACCTTATGTAGGCGAGTACCTGGACGAAAAAACCGGCTACTGGCTCAAAGGCGATCAGGAACGCAGCCGCTATTATAACCACTCGACATTCAATGACCTCATCATCACCGGCCTCGTGGGCCTGCGCCCGCGCGCGGACGAGGTGATTGAAGTGAATCCGTTACTTCCTGGCGACCAATGGGACTGGTTTTGCCTCGACGACGTGCATTACCACGGCAAGCGCCTCACGATTCTCTGGGATCGCGACGGCAGCCATTACAAAAAGGGCAAAGGCCTGCAGGTTTTTGTGAACGGCAAAAAGGCGGGCTCGGCCGATCGGATTTCAAGGATTTTAATTAACCCATAACCCTGCATTACCGTATGAATTTGAATCTTGCAATGCGAAAAACATTACAAAAATGGCTGTTGAGCAGTGTCTTATGCGCGTTGACGCTGTCGGCGAATGCGCAGAATTTTAAAGACGGCATTACCGTGGATGAATTTATTTTCGAAACGGCGCCATTTCCGGAAAGTCACGCGTCTACCATCGCTGAAACGCCTTCCGGGCTCGTCGCAGCTTGGTTTGGCGGGACCAAAGAGCGGAATCCGGACGTCGGGATTTGGGTCAGCCGTTTGGAAAACAATAAATGGACCGCGCCCATAGAGGTCGCGAATGGTATAGTGAACGAAAAGCTGCGCTATGCGTGCTGGAACCCGGTTTTGTACCAGATCCCGAAAGGAGATTTAATGCTTTTTTACAAAGTAGGGCCCAATGTAGCGGGCTGGAAGGGCTTTCTGGTCACCTCCAAAGACCATGGTAAGACATGGTCGAAGCCGACGGAATTGCAGGAGGGATATTTGGGGCCTGTGAAAAACAAGCCGGTTCTGCTGGCGAATGGCGAGCTCTGGTGCCCGTCGAGTACGGAAGGAGAAGGCGGCTGGCGTGTGCATTTCGAGGTGACACCCGATTTTGGTAAAACCTGGCGGAAAGTAGGTCCGCTGAACGACGGGAAGACGATCAAAGCCATTCAGCCAAGCCTGCTCACGTATGCAAACGGCGACATGCAAATCCTTTGCCGCAGCCAGAGCCGCTCGATTGTAGAATCGTGGTCGAAGGACGGAGGCAAGACGTGGTCGGAAGTGGTACCTTCGACTTTACCGAATAATAACTCCGGCACCGACGCCGTGACCTTAAAAGACGGTCGGCAATTACTGGTGTATAATCACGTAAAACCGCCGGTTGGTCAGCCGAAAGGATCGCGTACTCCGTTGAATGTGGCTGTTTCAAAGGACGGTAAAAACTGGGAAGCGGTATTGGTTTTGGAAGATTCGCCGATCAGCCAGTATTCCTACCCGTCGGTGATCCAGACTGGCGACGGAATGGTGCATATCGTTTATACCTGGCGTCGTCAGCGGATTAAGCACGTGAAAATCGATCCGTCGAAGCTCAAAGGCAGGGCGATCGTGGAGGAACAATGGCCTATTTGATTTTGAAATCATGAAAAGAAGAAATTTCCTGAATATCTGCGCTGCCGGGTTGGTGGTGCTGCCGGTTTCGTCGTGGGCTTTGGAGATGTCCCGCATGGATATGTCCGGCATGGCGATGCGCGCTATGAAAAAAGTTCGGTATAAGATAGCCGTGATCGATCTGATGATTTTGAAAAGGCAGAAAATCAGCGCATTGCCGCTCGCCGGTGAAATCGGAGCGGACGGCCTGGAAGTGGATATGGGCGGCCTGGGCGACGGGCCGACCTTCGATAACAAGCTCGCAGACCCGGCTGTGCGCCAGCAATATCTTGACAAAGCCAAAGAGCTGAACCTGGAAATCTGCTCGCTGGCTATGACGGGCTTTTATGCACAGTCTTTTGCCAAACGCGACGGCGCTGAAAAGATGGTGGGCGATTGCATCGAGACCATGAGGCAAATGGGCATCAAAACCGCATTCCTGCCGCTCGGTATTCAGGGGGATCTGGTTAAAAATCCGGAACTAAGGCCTGCGATCGTGGAAAGGCTGAAAACAGTGGGTAAAATGGCCGAAAAGGCCGGTGTGATAATCGGGATTGAAACAGCGCTGGATGCGAAAGGAGAGGTGGAATTACTCAAAGAAATTGGTTCTAAGAACATTCAGATCTATTTCAATTTCTCCAATCCGCTCAAAGCTGGCCGCGACTTGTGCGAAGAGCTGCGCATTTTGGGTAAAAACCGCATTTGCCAAATCCATTGTACCGACGAAGACGGTGTATGGCTCCAAAATAATACGAGGCTGGATATGAAGAAAGTAAAAGCCACGCTCGACAAAATGGGCTGGAAAGGCTGGCTGGTAATCGAGCGCTCGCGCGACGCCAGCAAGCCGCGCGACGTGAAAGGTAATTTCAGCGCTAATACCGTTTTTATGAAAACCGTTTTTCAGTCCTGATTTTTCCAATCCTGTTATTTTATGCATTATCGCTTCTGCCGGTCCATACTGATTTTGTTCCTGGTTTGCAATGTCTTGTCGGTTGCTGCGCAGGTCTTTTCGCCGGAACAGTACAATTTGAAATGGACGAGCCAGAGCGCGAACTCAGGCGAATCGATGCCCTGCGGCGGTGGCGATATCGGGTTGAATGTGTGGGTTGAGCAGGGAGATTTGCTGTTCTACATCTCGCGCAGCGGCGTTTTTGATGAAAATAATGTGTTTCCCAAGCTCGGGCGCGTGCGTGTGAGACTTTCTCCGAATCCTTTCGACGCGGGGGACGGTTTTCAGCAGGAGTTAAAGTTGCATGAGGGCAATGTGGAAGTTTCAGGAAAAAAAGGAAAACTGAGTGTCGTTGT
Organism: Dyadobacter sp.; assembly: GCF_017744695.1. Lineage (GTDB taxonomy): Bacteria > Bacteroidota > Bacteroidia > Cytophagales > Spirosomataceae > Dyadobacter. Next base: position 886,498 of record NZ_JAGIAS010000001.1, on the reverse strand, counting down.
GAAGGTCTGGGTGGATGTTTTCAGACCGGTGGTGCACGTGGATATCGATGGCAGCAGCCCGGTTTCCGCGCAAGCATGGTACGAAAGCTGGCGAACGGAGCCGGCTGAGCTGAAAGGGAATGCAAGAAGTGCGAGCTCCTACAAATGGGCGGAACCGAAAGTGGCCGTTTGGCCAGATAGCGTCAGGCATGAGAAGGATGGTGTGTTGTTTTACCACCGGAACAGGGATTCCACGATTTTTGATGCGATCGTGCGCCAGCAAAAGCTGGAAGCCGTCAAACCGAAACTCTGGAACCCGCTGAGAAGCCTCACTTACGGTGGTTGGATGACGGGGAGGAATATGATCGCCGATCCGGTGATTACCACCGGCAGGTACGCGGATGCGCCGTTTAAAGGCTTTGGATTGAAAAGCAAATCGCCTTCACGCCGTGTTCAACTGAGTATTTACTTGCATACCGACCAGCAGAAGGATATTTCCGGTTGGAAAAAGGGGCTTTGGGGAACCGTCGCCAGCGCGACTGCGGAGGCGAAAACAGCAAGAACCCAGACGCTCGAATGGTGGAAGCAATATTGGCAGCGGAGCTATATCGCATTGGATGTCGGAAAAAAGGATAGTGCTTCACCGGTATGGCAGGTCGGGCGTAACTACCAGCTTTTTCGCTACATGCTTGGATGCAACGCATTCGGTACCTATCCGACAAAATTCAACGGCGGGCTGTTTACCTATGACCCTGTTTGGGTGGATACATCCTACCACTTCACTGCGGATCACCGCAATTGGGGCGGCGGGATTTTCACTGCGCAGAACCAGCGGCTTGTTTACTGGCCTATGCTCAAAAGCGGCGATTTTGACATGATGAAGCCGCAATTCGAATTCTATCAACGTATTTTAAGCAATGCGGAAACCCGTACCGGGCATTATTGGGGCCACAAAGGCGCGTCGTTTACCGAGCAAATCGAGAATTTCGGTCTGCCCAATTATGCGGAATATTCCTCAAAGCGCCCGGCTGGGTACGATCCGGGACTAGAGTATAATAAATGGCTGGAATACCTTTGGGATACTTCGCTGGAGTTTTGCTTGATGATCCTGGACCAGCAGCACTTTACAGGTGCGGATATTACCCGGTACCTTCCACTGATCGAAAGTTGCGTAGTCTTTTTCGATGAACATTACCAATACCTGGCGGCGCGACGCAGTGCCGCAAAGCTGGATCAGAGCGGACATCTTGTGCTTTTCCCGGGCAGTGCGGCCGAAACCTATAAAATGGCCTATAATTCCACGACTACCGTGGCAGGTCTCCAAACGGTGCTGCAACGAATGCTCGTGTTGCCTTCGCAGTACGGTAGCGAAGCGCAACGCAAGTACTGGAAGGAGATATTGAACCGGATCCCGCCGTTAAGTTTCCGTGAAATGCAGGGCCATCGCACAATCGCGCCTGCGAAAGCCTGGGAACGCATTCAGAATACGGAGATCCCTCAATTGTACCCGGTGTTTCCGTACGGCATTTACGGCATCGGCAAGCCCGACCTGGAAACGGCCGTCAATACCTGGAAATACGACACCGAAGCCATCAGGAACCGCAATCACACCAGCTGGCACCAGGATAACATCTTTTGTGCACGCCTTGGTCTTACCGAAGAGGCGGCCGCATTGACCATTAAAAAATTACAGGACTCCGGTCGGCGCTTCCCGGCATTCTGGGGACCCGGGCACGACTGGGTGCCTGATCATAACTGGGGAGGTTCCGGGATGATCGGCTTGCAGGAAATGCTCATGCAAACATCCGGCGATTCCATTTATCTTCTACCCGCCTGGCCCGACGACTGGGATGTACAGTTCAAGCTCCACGCACCAAAGAATACGGTGGTAGAAGGGGAATGGAAAGGGGGCAGAATGGTGCAGCTGAAAGTGATGCCGGAGCGTCGGAGAAATGATGTAATCTGCTCTAAATGTGGGTATAGCCGGTTTTAAATGATTGCAAACGCTTATAATCGTTTAAATTGGATTTGTTGCTTGGTATGGCTTTGGAATAGTGCTAGCTTTGGCATTAAGTAAATCTTTTGTCGAACTTTAAACCACGCACTGAAGTCATGAATACGAATGTAGAAAAAAACGAACTCGCTACCCCACTCATCTTTGGAACGGCCATCGGCAGTTTCGGGACACTTCTTGGTCCGGTAGGCGCGATTGCAGGCTTTGCCGTTGGGGCAGGTCTTGGTTTCTGGTTTGATAAGAAGGCAGACACGCTTGTTAAAGACAAGGATACCACACCGCTTAAAGATCGAGCGAAGAGAACAATTTGTCATTAAATACAATCATTAGCACCATTTAGTGATTGTATGGAAAAGTATTTCAACCAGTATGTCATTTCGATGGCTATTAGTTTAATTGGCTGTTTGTCATATATAGTTTTTGCTGCAATTAGGAAAGGTATTCAGGATTTGCAGGAGCGGGAAGTTGCTATCATTTTCTTTGACTTCATCGCAATTTGCTCTGCGGTAAAAATAGTCTGCATGTCGTTTGACGCTACAATTTGCCGCCCTGATTTGAAGACAGATTTGGGATTTCTTGTTCTTGGTGGCCTGATGATGATCGTGGTCGCAATGAAAAGTATTGTGTCCAGGTTTCGATTGGTGAACTCACACTAAGAAAATTGCATCCAAGGCAATATATTACATAAATAAATCAATATTTTTTAGCTTTGTTTTCGATTGTTTTTCTTTTCTTTGTTTTAATGAATAAGGAATGGTTTAACAAGTTCAAAACAATGCTTCCGGAATGTTGAACGGCCCATTTGTGCTGGCGATCGATCAGGGTACGAGCAGTACTAAAACCGTCATATTTAACGAAAAAGGAAAAGTGGTGGCGCGGGGTAGCGAGCCCCTGCACACCATGTACCTCGACGGTGGTCTGGTGGAGCAGGACCCGCAGGAGATTTATGAGAACGTACTGGCCTCAGTGGCTCAGTGCCTCGCCGATTTTACGTCGAAAGACGGACGTATAGAGGATATCCGTTCGTGCGGCGTTTCCAACCAGCGGGAGACATTTGTGCTTTGGGATCGGGATGGGAAACCACTGCACAATGCGGTAGTATGGCAATGCAAACGGTCGACAGCGGTATGCGAGCAATTGCGGGCGGCGGGACTGGAAGGAATGATCCGGGAGAAGACAGGGCTGCTTGCTGATCCCTATTTTTCCGGGTCGAAGGTAATCTGGCTGAACCTCTACAATGAAAATGTAAAAAAGGCCATTGCACAGGGTAATGCGTTTTTCGGGACGATAGATACCTGGTTGCTCTATAAGCTGACCGGGGGCGCGGCCTATCTCACCGATCACAGCAATGCATCACGCACGCTGTTCTTTAACTTAGAAACGCTGTCGTGGGATGATGAGTTATTGCAGTCATTCGGGTTGGATGGATTGCATTTGCCTGAGATACAAGCTTCTTCTTCGCATTTCGGGGAAACGGACTTTGGAGGCATGTTGTCTGCACTCATACCGGTCACAGCGATGATCGGTGATTCGCACGCGGCGGCTTTCGGGGAAGGCTGCTTTGGCCCCGGGATTGCCAAAGCTACATTGGGCACAGGTTCTTCGATCCTGATGAATATAGGTCCCGAACCGAAGTCTTCACAGCTGGGTATGGTGACGACCATTGGTTGGAGCGCTGGCAATAGGGTAGAGTACGCGCTGGAAGGCGTGATTGTGACCTGCGGAGCAACGATCGAGTGGCTTAAAACGCATCTCGGCCTGTTTAGTGACGTACGGGAAACGGAGCTCATGGCTCGGTCGGTGACGGATAGCGGAGGAGTTTACCTTGTTCCGGCGTTCAGCGGACTAGGTGCCCCGTATTGGGATATGAGCCGGAAAGCATCCATCACAGGTCTGACATTCAATTCAAATAAAAATCATATCGTGCGGGCGGCGCTGGAGTCCATTCCGTTTCAGATCATGGACGTAATCGTGGCGATGGAATCGGATACGGGCGTTGCGCTGCAGGAATTGAAAATAGACGGAGGGTTGACTTCCAATTCTTTCGTCGTACAAATGTTGGCTGATTTGCTCGGCAAGCCCGTCGTAAACCTTGGGTTTCCGGAAGTTTCGGCTTTGGGCGCGGCTTATCTTTCGGGTTTGTACGCAGGTGTTTATCCTGATATCGACTATTTGCAAAAATTAAGTGCGGGCCATTCGGCAATACCCCCCGACGCAGCAAACGAGGCAGTAAAAGCAAGCTATCGTGGCTGGCAAGAGGCTGTCGGAAGTGTATCGCAGGTTTCTATAACACATTGATCATGAGGTTTGCTTGTTTAGTAGGTTTACTTTTCTGGTGTTCGCTTTCCGTTTTCGGGCAGGATCGGGCAGGGGCGCGCGTAGAGCGATGGGAGCGGTTTGAGGTTACGCTTGCCGGGCCGCAAACCGGTAATCCATTTGATGACGTCAGCTTGTCTGCCGAGTTTTCGAACGAGACGGAAAAAATCAAGGTGGATGGGTTCTACGACGGAAACGGTCAATATAAAATACGTTTCATGCCCCAAAAAACCGGAGAATGGAAATATAAGACAATCAGCACCAGTAAATTGTTGAACGGGAAAACCGGGGTATTCTCTTGCGTGGAACCCGCCGGGGACAATCACGGCCCCGTGCAGGTAGCCGATACCTATCATTTCAAATATGCCGATGGTAAGCGGTACTATCCTTTCGGGACTACCTTGTATGCATGGACACACCAGCCCGAAGGTTTGGAGGAAATTACCTTAAAAACGCTTGCAAATGGCCCTTTTAACAAGGTCAGAATGTGTGTGTTTCCGAAATATTACTCCCATGTCGAGAACGAGCCGCCTTACTATCCTTTTGTGAAAAAATCGGAAACAACGGGTGCGAAAGGTAAACCGAAATTTGAGTGGGACTTCTCGCGGTTCGAGCCGGTCTTTTTTCAGCATCTGGAAAAACGGATCGATGATCTGAAAAAATTGGGTATTGAAGCTGATATCATTGTTTTCCATCCGTATGATAAGGGTCATTGGGGATTTGACAGTCTTGGTAAAGAGAATGACCTGAAATACATCCGGTACCTGACGGCCCGTCTGGCGTCGTTCCGGAATGTATGGTGGTCAATGGCTAACGAATTCGATTATATCAAAACGAAGCCCCGGGCCGACTGGGACATTTATACCAAAGCGGTGGTGGATGCAGATCCCTATGGTCATCTTTGTTCGATCCACAATGGGAGTGTTTATTACGACAACTGGAAGCCGGAGTTTACGCACGTCAGTATCCAGAATGGCTCGACGGTGGAGGATTTCGGCCGCGCGACGCTGTTGAGGGATGTGTTTTTCAAACCGATGGTGTACGATGAGGTCTGCTATGAAGGGGATTTGCAGCAGCGCTGGGGACATTTGAGCGGCGAGGAAATGACCGAGGCCTTCTGGCAGGGCGTGATCGCGGGTACGTATGTGACGCACGGGGAGACGTACATGAATGCGGGCGATACGATTTTTTGGGCCAAAGGCGGCCGGCTGATCGGCAGCAGTCCAGCCCGGATCGGTTTCCTTAGAAAGATACTCGAAGAGGCGCCGGGGCCGCTGGAATTGGCGGATCCGTGGAAGGATCATCATACTTCGCGTGCTGATAGCACCTATTACCTCGTGTATCTGGGCAAGAATATGCAGCCGGAGTGGGAATTCAGCCTTCCGCGCAAAGGAGGGCCAAAGACGGGAAAGAAGTTTAAAGTGGAAGTAATCGATACCTGGAATATGACGATCGATGAGCGCCCGGAGGTTTTCGAGATCGGCGAGGCTACCGATTACAGGATTTACGACAAGAAAAGAACATCGATCCGTTTGCCTATGGCGCCCTACCTGGCGCTGCGGATTAAAGAGTACCGGGGCCGATAAAGACTTTGATTGGTTAACATAGATAGTAAAGGATTAAAAAGACCGGATCATGTCCGGTCTTTTTTTGTCTTTGCGTCGTGGGACTATTGGGTTGAATTTTGAGACAATTAGAATGTTAAACGAAAGGAAACTTCGTTTCGCTTCACCGCAGAGATAGTAATTCTGGTAACGTACTCGTCCACAGGCAGGGCCGTGGAGGCTGCCGCCGCGCTGTCGTCGGTGCCTGCGCTCCGCGTTGATCAGCCGATGGCCGATCCGGCCGTTTCATTATTCTGTTGGGTTCTTGTTCGGGCGGATTGGCTTCCAATGTAATGTATTACATCGCCAGGGCTAACCTGGTGTTTTCTGTGGTCGTGACCGCTATGACCACACTTGCGGCACCGTTTTTGACGCCGTTTCTGATGAAAATCCTCGCCGGGAGGCTTACTCCTATCCGCTTTTTCGATATGATCATGGAAATCATCAAGATCGTTATTGTAACCATCGGGGCCGCATTGATCCACGACTTTCATCTATTTCACTACCCTTACCACTGCCGCTGGGCGTGATAATCTTTTGCAAGTCGGCTTCTGCTCTTTTTCGTGTCTATCGCGCACAATTCGGCTGGGTATTTCTTTGACTACCGGATAAGTAGGCTACTCCGTCCGGACAAGGCCTCTGCGGTGTTTAGTCCGTGGATGAATATTTCAGGGGCGATTTTGGCTAATTATTGGCGGAAGAGGGAGGAGGGGCGGGTAGAGAAAGCTCAGGATATCTCCAATATCCCATCAATTTCAGATTTGTGAAATGCTGTGATTTCCTCTCGTCTATCTTGTAGTAACATCACCAGTAAATCTGTTGAACAGTTTTTCCTTTTAAACAGGATAACTTTGGGAGGAAATGAAAGAAGGTTCGCTAGTTTTCTGAAATCTTCATCGAATGTTATGATGGTATACTCTCTCGTTTTTGCATATTCCCAAATGTTGCGGTCGGTAGAGGCGTATTTGAGACGAGTCTGGCTAACATGAACACATTCGGGCAACGAAGATTTTGGCTTTTTGACGATTCTGTAAGATATGTTCTCGTCAAAAAGAAATTTCATGTTGCTGTGATTAGAATTTTAGTATTTTCTTCTCCGTTTGCGGCAAATTCAAGCGCTGCAAGGATATCCTCCCGTGTGAGTGGCGGGAAATCGTCTATGATTTGTTCAAAGGTCCTTTCGCTCGCAAGCCAGTTCAGGATGTCACGCACAGCTATCCTGGTACCTTTAATGCAGGGCTTTCCAAACCTTATTTCAGGATTGATGCTGATCCGCTCTTGCCAATGCTCCATTTTTTGGGAAGTTGCTTTTTATAAAGATACGAAGATAAATCGAGGTTTGGGTCGTTATTTAGCGACTTCCCTGTATCGGTTAGCGTGCAACACTACTGGTCGATTATCGGTTCGTAAGATTCCTACGTCTAGTCTCCTCCTAACCAACCTGTCCACCCTTAAAATTAACCTCCAACCCATCGGTAGAGTGGTGTGCCAGGGGATAGCGGGGCGAGCATTTCGACGGCTTTGATACAGAGCGTCCTCGCCACCACGCCCGATGTGTCGCCTCCGCGGCTATGACGAGGCGCTGAACGGCGGTGGTGGTAATTACCTGGCGGGCGATGCTGCGGAGTGCTTTGCCGTACCGCGAGGAGGTAAGTGTTCGGATTTCAGTGATTGATAAACCTTTGTTTTTGAGAATATCGTTTGAATGGACAAATCGTGTGTCCAGAGTGCCTTTGCTGGTGTGGATGATCACGCTTTGGCCTTTTTCGATGAACCGGATTGCTCTTTCAATTTCACCGAAAATGTCGGATCGTGCGCTCCGGAGGCAGTGGCGGGTGTGTCGAAAGTGATTTCCTGAAATCCTTGTGTCAATGCACAGGTATGTTCTACCCGGGCCGCAAACCGGGTTTTAAGCGCTTCGGTTTCGCTGGTACCTCCACGAATGTTCCCGACGATTGTTCTCCGGCCAGTACCGCCGCCTTTTCTACTGCATAAGGGGTATCGATGTAATGCTGCGCTGCAATTCTTTCTATTGATTTCCTAATAACTTATTTGTGGTTACGAATGAGGTTCTTTTTGATGCGATTTGAAGGCATTCGGTTGACTATTTTTTGCGTCCCTAAGTGACAAAAACTGGTTTTTGACAATTTTTTATAAAAATAAGATATAAAATGTTTGTAAATATTTTTTTGGAATAAAATACTTCCTATTTTTCGTAAAAATTAGAATATAAAAGAAAGAAAAAGAAAATCACTACTTCCCTAATCGTTTGAAATGTTTATGAAACAACTCTTACGCATCATGCTGGTATGCCTGCTGGTACTCCCGGCGGTACATGCGCAGACGCTGTCCGTGAAGGGCAGGGTGACGGGTGTGAGCGATGCTGATCCGCTGCCGGGTGTGAGCGTCGTGATCAAGGGCACGCAACGTGGAACGACCACCAATTCGGACGGCGCATTCCAGATCGACGTGCCGGACCAGGCTACTGTGCTGGTATTCAGTTTTGTGGGGTACAAATCCGTGGAGGAAATCGTCGGTGCACGTACCGACATCGCTGTAAGGCTTGTGCCCGAAAACAAATCGCTGGAAGAGGTGGTAGTGGTCGGTTACGGAACGCAGAGTAAGCGGGCGGTGACCGGGGCGGTGATTTCCGTTAACTATGATAAGTTTAAGGATCGTTCATTCAGTAATGTCAGCCAGTCGCTGGCCGGAACGTTGCCGGGGGTAAATATTTCGCAATCGCAGGGTGCGCCGGGGGCTTCACCGGTGATCAAAATCCGTGGTATCAGTTCGATCACCGCAGGTACCAACCCACTGATCGTTGTGGATGGGGTTCCGCTGGAAAATTTCAACCTCAACCTGATCAACCCCCAGGATATCGAGTCGATCGAAGTGCTGAAAGATGCGTCATCGGCAGCTATTTACGGTTCGCGCGGTTCGAGCGGAGTGATAATCGTTACGACCAAAACGGGTAAGCCCGGCAAGGTGAATGTGAGCGCAAACGTCGAATATGGCTCGCAAAAGGTGACGCGCCGCGTTAAAATGATGGATGCGCAGCAGTTTATCGAAACCTATATTGATGCTAAAAACAATGCCTGGACCGCCCAGGGCGGGAATGCGAGTGATCCGAACAGTGCCCGTCCGACGACATTGCGTATCCCGGAGGATTTTACAACCAATCCGCAGCAATTCGGAAAAGGTACCGACTGGCAGAACGTCATGTTCCGCACCGCACCGTCGTTCAATGCGCAAGTAACAGTGACTGGCGGTACCGAGAAGACGCAGTACATGTTTTCGGGTGCCTATCTGGACCAAACGGCGGTTCTCGATGCTAACTATTACAAACGCCTTGCACTCAGGTCGAATCTTAAGACTCAGATTTCCAGGCGGCTCAGCGCTGGGTTGAATATAGGTATAACTTCGATTTTCGACCGCACCGAGGGGACGCAGGGTAAGAGCGATGTAATCAGCCTTGGCCTGCAAAGCGACCCCATTTTTCCGGTTTACAATGAAAACGGCAACCTGGGCTTCCGCGACCCGAATTCGACCTGGTTCCGGTTTACGCAATATGCGGACATGAACCTCTGGCACCCGTACTCGCTCACACGCGAAGTCGATAAGGGTCGGAAGTCGTTCAACACCCTGGCGACAGGCTACCTGGAATACGAGTTCATCGACGGTCTGCGGTTTCGCACCAGCCTGAGTGGTAACCTGTACAATATGCGGAATAATTTTTACTGGAACGATAAACAGAAATATGGCTACTCCGCCGTGCTGGCCGCGCAAGGCAATGCAAGCGATGCTTACATGCTAAACTGGCTAAGTGAGAATACTTTGACTTACGACAAGAAGTTCGGCGAGCACGCATTTACCGGTCTGCTCGGCTATACCAGCCAAAAACAGCGGGACGAAACGATGTACGTAGCCGCCAACAACTTTCCGAACGACCTGGTGCATACGCTGAATGCGGGAACCGTGACGGCCGGCAATACCACGGCCAGTGAGTGGTCACTGCTGTCGTACCTGGCAAGGATTCAGTACAACTTCAAAAACAGGTATTTCCTTACGGGTGCTTTGCGCCGCGATGGGATGTCGCGCTTTGGTGAAAACAATAAATGGGGATATTTCCCTTCGGTATCGGCGGGTTGGTTGCTTTCGGATGAAGCATTCATGTCGGGAGTAACAGCGGTGAACAACCTGAAACTTCGTGCAAGCTACGGTGTGACGGGTAACAACCAGATCCCTAACTACGGGGCGATCAGTCTGCTGGCTGCGGCGCAGTATGTAAACGGCTCCAATCTGGCCAATGGTTTGAAAGTGAGTAGCCTGGCAAACCCGAACCTGAAATGGGAGAAGACCAATCAGTTCAACGTAGGTGTGGATCTAGGTCTTTTTAATAACCGCATTAATCTTTCGGCAGAGTATTACAACTCGCTCACCCGGGATATGCTCCTTTTTGTGCCGGTGCCGGATATTACCGGGTTCTCTACCCAGTTGACCAACATCGGAAAAATGCGTAACCGTGGTGTAGAATTGAATATTTCTACCAAAAATCTGACGGGCGCAGTGACCTGGACAACGGATTTCAATATTTCCAGGAACCGGAACAAAGTGCTGCAACTCGGTCCGGGCAATGCCCCGATCCAGTACGTCGACAACGTCGTGACGGTGCGCACCGAAGTAGGCCAGCCGGTTTCGAATTTCTACGGCTACATTTTCGATGGCGTTTTCAAAAATCAGGCGGAAATCGATGCCTATCCGCACCACAGCAGCACTACGCCAGGTGACCCGAAAGTGCGCGACGTGAACGGCGACGGCAAGATCAGCGATGCCGACCGGACAATCCTGGGTAACTATCAGCCGAATTTTACAGCCGGTATTACCAACACGGTGGGTTACAAAGGTTTTGAGTTATCGTTCCTGTTTCAAGGCTCATTTGGTGGCGAGATCGCGAATAACAATGTGCGCTACCTGGGTACCTGGGACAATGGGCGGAATTTCTTTGCCAACATGTATAACTACTGGCGGTCGGAGAGTAACCCTGGTGACGGAAGGCATTTCAAGCCGTCGGTGAATTATCTCGGATTGCAAAAGCAATTTTCTTCTTACTGGGTCGAGGATGCTTCGTTCGTGCGATTGCGGAACGTGCGCGTGTCGTACGCGGTGCCTGCGAAATGGGTTTCCAAGCTGAAAGTGAGCGGTGCGCGGGTGTATGTGAATGCGGAGAATGTGCATTTGTGGAGCAAATACATTGGTTACGATCCCGAGAATACGACTTATGGAACGACTTCCTATTCGTCGAGCATGGAAACTTCGGGTTCGTACAGCAGCGGTAACGCACCGGTGCCGGGGGCATTCCAGGGGGTGGACTATGGATCTTATCCGTTGCCCAGGGTGATTACTGTTGGGATTAAGGCTGATTTCTAATGCCATGAAAACACGAAGACTGATGAAAACAATCATAAAATCGATCACGCTCGCAGCACTCATGGCCACAAGTTGGAGCTGCAAGGACTCATTCCTCGAACTGGCGCCGGTATCCAATCCCAGCGCCGAGAATTTTTATAAAACAAAATCGGATTTCGACCTCGCGGCCAATGCGGCGTACAACACGCTTTACACCGTGTACCACCCGCAGGGGCCCGTTTCCTACGCCGGCGAGCTGATGTCGGATAACGTCACGATCTACAACATTTCGGGCAACCAGGCCGATAAATGGCAGTTCCGCGACTACACGCTCGCGCCTGCGAACACAATGGTGTACCAATTCTGGCAGGATTTCTACCGCTCGATCTACAACATCAACATCATTCTCGACAAAATCCAGAATACCGACCTCGACGCTACCTACAAAGCCCAGACCCAGGGCGAAATGCTCTTCCTGCGCTCGTTGTATTACTTCAATATGGTGCAGCTCTGGGGCGATGTGCCGCTGGTAACGCGTCCGGTGAGCGCGGCAGAAGCCTACGATATTTTGCGTACGCCGGCGACCGAAATCTATGCGCAAATCACGAAAGACCTTGTCGACGCAAAATCCAAACTGCCGGCTACCCAGGCGATTGCCGGGCGGGCTACCAAAGGAGCGGCGCAGGTATTGCTTGGAAAAGTTTACCTCACAACGGGCGACAAGGCTAACGGTGTGAAGGAGCTGAAAGAAGTATACGATAGCAAACAGTATGATTTGCTGCCCACGTTTATCTCACTTTGGGATGCCAAGAACAAGAATACGAAAGAGTCGATCTTCGAAATCCAGTTCCTCGGAGGTTCGGCGACCTCTCCTTACAGCAACTACTATCTCGAATTTTTCCCTAATTCCAATGCATTGGGCTTTTATGGCGCCGGCATGAACCAGGTGGTGGAAGATATCTGGAATGAATACGAAAAAGGAGACGGCCGCCGCGAAGCGTCGATCGACACGGGCTTTACTGATGCAAAGGGGAATTTTACCAAAACCAAATTCCCTAAAAAATGGCAGGATAAAACTGCACCTCTGATTAACCAAAACATTGCTGCCAATAACAACTTCATGGTGTTGCGCTACGCAGACCTGCTGCTGTTACTCTCGGAAGCCACCGGCGACGCCACTTACCTGAACCAGGTACGCAAACGCGCCGGATTGCCGTTGTACGGAGAAGCCGGTTATCCAGCCAAATACAGCACCGTGGCATTGGCCGTAGAGCACGAGCGCCGCGTGGAGCTTGCATTCGAATTCCACCGCTGGTTTGATTTGAAGCGTACCAATCGCGTGGTCGATGTATTGACGGCGAAAGGTAAGCCCGTGACGCAGAACAAGCTTATTTTCCCGATTCCGAATATCGTCAGGGACCAGAACGCCAAGATTACGCAGAATGCAGGGTATTAAGAGTTCATGAGTTTATGAGTTTAGAGTTAAGGAGCTCTGAACTCATAAACTGTAAATTCTTAAACTCTGGACTCATGAACTCTTAAACTCTTAAACTCTTAAACTCTTAAACTCTAAACTCATGAACTCTAGACTCATGAACTCCTAAACTCTAAACTCATGAACTTTAAACTCCTGGCGCTGCTTTGTGCCGGTATCATCGCCGGCACAAAGCCTGTTTATAGCCAGTCGCTGAAAATCTCGGAGAACAAACGGTTTTTCACAGACCAGAACGGACAGCCGTTCTTTTGGCTTGCTGACACCGGCTGGCTGCTTTTTAACCGGCTTACCCGCGAGGAGGCCGATCGCTACCTGGCCGATCGGCAACAAAAAGGCTTCAACGTGGTGCAGGTAATGGTGGTGCAGGCATTACGTACGGTAAATGTGTACGGCGATTCCGCATTGACAAACCATGATTTGGGCATCCCAAAAGTGACAGAAGGGAGTGCGTTTGAGAATCAGGAACAATACGACTATTGGGACCACATAGATTACATTGTAGGAAAGGCTGCGGAAAAGGGTATCCAAATTGGTATGGTACCCATTTGGGGGAATGCTGTGAAGAATGGGAAGACCAGCGCGGCGCAGGCGAAGGCTTACGCACAGTTTTTGGCGAGGCGCTATCGCGATCGGCCGAATATTGTGTGGATTAACGGAGGGGATATTCAGGGGGATGTTGTGCCTGAGGTCTGGGAGGCGATCGGCAGCACATTGCGTGCCGAAGATCCGAACCATCTCATTACTTTCCATCCGTTTGGCAGAATGCAGTCTTCGAAATGGTTTCATGACCGGCTGTGGCTGGATTTCAACATGTTCCAGTCGGGGCATCGCACGTATGCGCAGGATAACGACCCCAAAGATTTGCGTTACGGCGAGGATAACTGGCGTTATGTGGAAGCTGATTATGCCCGCACACCTGTAAAACCCGTGCTCGATGGTGAGCCTTCCTATGAGAACATCTGGCATGGCCTGCACGACAAAACGCTGCCCGTGTGGACGGCCGACGATGTGCGGCGATATGCTTATTGGTCGGTGTTCGCGGGTGCCTGCGGGTTCACATACGGGAACAATGGGGTGATGCAAATGCGATATGCGAGAGACCCTAAACTACCCTCTTGGGAGGAAGCCATTGACGACCCCGGGGCAGGCCAAATGATGCATTTGAAAAAATTAATGCTCTCGAAACCCTACTTCGAACGGGTCCCCGACCAGTCACTGATCGCTGAAAACGGCGAGCGGTACGATCGCCTGCTTGCGACGCGGGGTAAGGATTATGCTTTGATTTATACCTGGAATGGACGGGATATGAAGATCCGCATGGGGAAAATCGGCGGTGCCGAGGTGCAGGCCAGCTGGTACGACCCGCGCACCGGCCAAACCCGGATTTTAGGAAAAATTGAAAACAAAGGCATTAAAACATTTAACCCGCCCGGGGAGGTTAGAAACGGGAATGACTGGGTTTTGGTGTTGGAAAAATAGGATTATGCAGAAAGAATTAATACATACGCTGGCTTTATGCCTGGCAATCGGTGCGGCGAATGCGCAGGATACGATCCGCTATACGGGCAAAACACTCGTGAATGTGGACTACCACCACGGGCAGCTGAGTCCCGCCATCGGTGTGCATTCTTACCAGACGTTACGCGCGGACCGGACGGACGCGAGCAAGGACTCGGCCATTACCTGGACGTACAACCACGCGCCGATGCTGGCCTATTGGAACGGGGCATTCTATCTGAATTATCTCAGTAATCCGGTGGGTGAGCATATTCCGCCGGGGCAGACCCTTTTGCAAACCTCCAAAGACGGTAAAGTCTGGACGAAACCGGTGGCGATTTTTCCGCCTTACAAAATCCCGGATGGCACCAGAAAAGAAGGTCATGCCGGTGTTGCGAAAGATTTGTATGCCGTGATGCACCAGCGCATGGGTTTCTATGTATCCAAAAGCAACCGGTTGCTAATATTGGCGTATTTCGGGATGGTACTCGATGCAAAAGACGACCCGAACGACGGGTATGGTATCGGCAGGGTAGTGCGGGAAATCAAAAGGGATGGTACTTACGGCCCGATCTATTTTATCAGGCATAATGCTTCCTGGAAAGTGCCTTCGGATTATCCGATGTATACCGAAAGTAAGGACAAAGGTTTTGTGGAAGCCTGCGACGAACTCCTGGCGAACAAGTTAGTAACCCAGCAATGGGTAGAAGAGGCGGATCGCAATGACCCGCTGGTGAGTTTGAAGGGAGAATATAAAGCATTCAGCTACTACCATTTACCGGATGGTAGGGTGGTAGGTCTTTGGAAAAATGCATTGACCAGTATCAGTAAAAATGAGGGCAAGACCTGGCTGTACAATCCCAAACGCGCACCGGGTTTTGTGAACAGTAATGCCAAAATCTGGGGACAAAAAACGTCGGATGGTAAATACGCGACAGTCTACAATCCTTCCGAATTCCGCTGGCCGCTGGCGATTTCGGTGAGCGACGATGGTTTGAATTACAAAAACCTGTTGCTTGTGAATGGCGAAATTACCTCGATGCGCTATGGAGGTAACTATAAATCCTACGGCCCGCAGTACGTGCGCGGCATTTCCGAAGGGGACGGTACGCCGCCCGACGGCAATCTTTGGGTGACTTACAGCATGAACAAGGAGGATATCTGGGTGTCGGAAATACCGGTACCTGTGCGGGATAAAGCCGAAAAACACGCTTTGGACCGTTTTGGGGAAATGCCGGATGGAAAGGAACTGGCTGAGTGGAACATTTACAGTCCGCTGCAAGCGCCGGTGGCAATTGGTAAAACGCAGAATGGGAAGGCATTGATTATCAAAGACGCCGACCATTTCGACTATGCCCGGGTAGAACGGGTGGTGCCGGCTACGAAAAAGCTGGTGGCCGAGTTTGCCGTCACGCCCAATCAAAACGATACCGGATTGCTGGATATCGAATTCCTTGATGCCAAGGGTACGCCGGGCATTCGTTTGTCTTTTGACTCAACAGGCGTGTTCCGGTTGAAGGCGGGCTACCGCAATAAAACGCTTCTGGAATACCGGAAGGGTCAGCGCTACGACATTAAAGTGCAGGCCAATACCGAAACGCGGCTCTACTCCGTCGTGGTGAATGGCAAACAGGTTGGTGCCGGGGTGCTTTTCGCGCCGCTGGAAGCCGTGAGCCGTATCGCATTCCGTACTGGCGACACCCGTCGTTTCCCGGATGCGGATACACCCACCGACCAGATGTATGACCTGCCCGATGGCGGCATCAAGGATCCGGAAGCTGTATTTGCCATTGATTATCTGATTACCAGATCATTTTAAATGAAAACGACCCAAACCTTTATTGCGCTTTCGCTGGGATTAAGCCTGCACGCATTTGCCCAGGAAAAAGCACTTGTAAATACCTCTCAAAGCAAGTATGCGAAACTCCACGGCACGGATATGGCCGCAGTTCAATGGACGGACGGCTTTTGGGCCGACCGGTTCAGGGTGTGCCGCGAAACCATGGTGCCGCAGCTCTGGAAAACTTATACCGACCCGAACCTGAGCCATTCATTCCGGAACTTCGAGATCGCGGCAGGTCTGGAACCGGGCAATTTTAAAGGCCCATCCTTCCATGACGGTGATTTTTACAAGACATTTGAGGCGGTAGCCAGCCTTTATGCCGCGACGAAAGATCCGAAGCTGGACGAGCTCATGGATAAAACCATCGCCGTGATCGCCAGGGCGCAACGCGCCGACGGGTACATTTATACCAAAGCCATTATAGAACAAAAGCAGAACGGGGAGGGCAAAATGTTTGCCGACCGGCTTAGTTTCGAAGCTTACAATTTCGGGCATTTAATGACCGCCGCCTGCGTACATTATCGTGCCACAGGCAAAACCGCCCTGCTCGACGTCGCTAAAAAAGCAGCCGATTTTCTCATTACTTTCTACAATGCAGCCACGCCCGAGCAAAGCCGTAACGCCATTTGTCCGGCACATTATATGGGGCTTTCGGAACTATACCGCACTACGCACGATGAAAAATACCTGACGCTCGTCAAGCATTTGATCGCTATCAAAGGCGCCACGGAAGGCACAGACGATAACCAGGACCGCGTTCCGTTTTTGAAACAAACCAAGGTAATGGGCCACGCCGTGCGCGCCAACTACCTGTACGCGGGTGTCGCGGACGTGTACGCGGAGACGGGCGACCAGGCGTTGCTCGCGCAGTTGCACACGATGTGGGATGACGTTACGCAGCACAAAATGTACGTCACCGGCGGTTGCGGTGCGCTTTACGACGGCGTTTCTCCCGATGGTACCTCCTACAAACCCGACGAAGTCCAGAAAATCCATCAGGCATACGGCCGCGATTACCAGCTGCCCAACTTCACCGCCCACAATGAAACCTGCGCCAACATAGGTAATGTCCTGTGGAACTGGCGCATGCTCCAAATCACCGGTGACGCCAAATATGCCGACATCGTGGAGCTTGCATTGTACAACAGCGTGCTTTCGGGTATCAATCTTAGGGGAGACAAGTTTTTGTATACCAATCCATTGGCCTATTCCGATGCATTGCCCTTCAAGCAGCGCTGGGAAAAGGACCGGCAGGCCTACATTTCGAAATCCAACTGCTGCCCGCCTAACACCGTGCGCACGGTGGCGGAGGTGAGCCAATATGCTTACAGCCTTTCCGATGCCGGGGTGTTCTTCAATTTGTATGGAGGGAATAAGTTTCAAACTGCCGTGAAGGGCGGTCAGCTGCGTCTGACGCAAGCCACTGATTACCCGTGGAACGGCAGAATTTCCGTGACGCTCGATGAAGCGCCGAAAGATGCACTGGCATTATTTTTCCGCATTCCCGGTTGGTGCAGCAATGCTTCGCTAATGGTGAATGGTCAAAAGGAAACGGCAAAGCTCGTCTCGGGCAGTTACGCCGAAGTTAAACGCTCCTGGAAATCAGGCGACAAGATCGAATTGATGCTCGAAATGCCCGTAAAACTGATTGAATCCAATCCACTCGTGGAAGAAACCCGTAACCAGGTAGCAGTGAAACGCGGACCGGTTGTTTACTGTGTGGAGTCAATAGATTTACCCAAAGGCAAAACCATTTTCGACGTGGCGATCGCTGCCAGGAATAATTTTAAACCTGCATTATTAACGATCGAAAATAGTCCGGTCATGAGCTTGCAAGGCGATGCCGTGCTGGTGGAAAATGCTGATTGGGATAAAAAATTGTATCGGGAGGTGTCTATCGACGCGCCTAAAACCATCCCCGTGCGGCTGGTGCCCTATTACGCCTGGGGAAACCGTGGGCATGGGGATATGTCGGTTTGGCTGCCGTTGGTTAGGTAAGTTCCCTAACGATATTTACTGTGCTCGACGAATTTCGATACATTTTTAGGTAATGGGAAGGGGTAGTGTATTGTTTCATATGCCTGAATAGCTAGCGCGAGCGCTTCAATTCGATCGGCTTCTGCATCCGACACATTGTTTTCCCCTTTTTTCATTAAATTATTGAGTTCGTCGAGCGCGGCCTCATACTGGTGCTCTGATCGCAAGGTTTTCATATCAGCTATTATAATGTGGCCAAATTTGTATTATCATATTCATGATGCGTTCCAATGAAGCGAATAAACAACGTCCGCTTTCTAAAAAAAATTCTGGCGATTAGCCGACATTTGTTACCACCTATATTAAACACGAACAAGCAGTTGCCAACCGAATCAGTGGCATGAAATGTCTGTTTTAGTGCCGCAAAGTTAGCCCAATTGGCTCGCCGAGTCTCTTTGTACCATTTGTTTAGTGGAGCTTCAAATTCCGGATGGTCGATGCAAAATGACCTGATCGCCTTGTGAGACACAATAACCACTAGTTCATTATTTGAAATTACTACTTCAAATTGTGAATCTTATTGGGTTGACTCAAATCTTATGTCCAAATTCCATTGCTCAATGAGCGAGCGGTATTTTCTTACAATTCCCTAATCCAAATATTCCGAAAACTCACCCGGCTCCCATGCTCCT
Source organism: Dyadobacter sp. (assembly GCF_017744695.1). Lineage (GTDB taxonomy): Bacteria > Bacteroidota > Bacteroidia > Cytophagales > Spirosomataceae > Dyadobacter. The sequence continues at coordinate 867,675 of NZ_JAGIAS010000001.1, read as the reverse complement.
GCAACTGCAAAGGCAGCTTCGCATCATGATACTTGTACTTCGGATAGCCCTGATACACCATTGGCCCTTTCAGTTCAACATGGTTTAAGATCAGGACATTATTGTGTAAAACAGTCATATAGGCGGGTTTTTCGACCGTTTTGTCGGCCCGGAACACGGGGGCTTCGAAAATGACGTCGTACGTTTGCCAGGTTTGGGGCTTGCGGGCGGCGTTGACAAGCGGCGCGTGCTGTTTGTAGACGCTGCCGGCCTGGCCGTTGTAGTAGATTTTGGTGCTGTAATTCCAGGACTCGTAAATCTGCAATTCGTACAGGCCCATGATGAGCACGCCGCTGTTCCCACGGTTGAAGTCCTTGTCTTCCGACGGGTCGGGCGTGCGCCATTCGAGATGGAGCTGCATGTTGCCGAATTTCTGTTTGGTGCGAATGTCGGTAGCCTTGGGGAAGATCGTTAGGGCGTCGCCGTCGGCCTTCCATTTTACCGGCGAGCCGTCGGCGTGTTCCCATTTATCGAGGTCGGATGACCCGCTGTACAGGATGATGGCATCCGAAGGCGGCTGGGCGGAAGTTTCTCCCGGGGTAACGAGCGGAGGTTTGAATGACCAATCCTCGGTAGCCGAAGGGGAAGGCAGTTTTTCTTCTTTTTCGGATTGGGCAGTTGCCAGTGTACTGGTGCCCAGCGCAAGTGTTCCGATGAGGAGATGTTTTATGAGGTGTCTTTGTTGCATGGCCGGAATTGCAAAATCAAGCATAAATCGAATCGTTGTGGTTATACAAAGAAATAATAGCACAATAACTCACTATTATTTTCAATTTTCTCTTTTTATTTTCTTTTATTTACGTAAATTTGCTTTTGATGAGTTTAGGTATTCTATTTGACCTGTGAATAGGTTTATTTTTTGTCGGTATATGACGGATTGTTTCTTTTCCATCTATTTTTAGGTAAAAAACAAAAGTTGATACAATGCTGGCAAATCAGAGAAGGGAGAAAATACTTGAACTGTTAAAGGAAGATGGCTCGGCGAAGGTGGTAGACCTGGCCAGGCTTTTTAAAGTGACCGAAGTGACCATCCGGCAGGATCTGGACAAGCTTGAAAAGGACGGCCTGGTGATCAAGGAGCACGGCGGGGCGTTTTTGAAAAATGTCGAAGACCAGGTGCGCAATTTTTCGCTGGCCAACCAGGAAAACCTCGATAAAAAGGAGTTGATCGCGGCCAAATGTCTGGAATTTATTTCCAACGGCGATACGATTATCCTCGATTCGGGTTCGACCACGACGGAGATCGCGAAGAAGCTGCGTGGCAGCAACAAGCACCTGACGGTGATCACGAATGCGCTGAATATCGCATTGATTTTGGGGGCAGAAACGGGCATCGAGGTGATCATGACCGGAGGCGAATTCAAGCCGCCTACCTTGTCGCTGACCGGCCAGAAAGCGGCCGATTTTTTCAAAGGATTGAATGTGCAGAAGTTGTTCCTCGCCACAGCAGGATTGTCGCTGAAAGCCGGGCTAACCTACCCGAGTATCGCTGATCTCGTCGTGAAAAAGGCGATGATCGACGCCGCGGACACGACTTATCTCGTAGCCGATTCGACCAAAGTAGGAAAAAGCGCATTCGCGAGCTTAGGGGCCCTTTCGCTGATCGACTACATCATTACGGATGCGGGGATCGAGGAGAAGTTTCAGCAGTTGTTTCACGATAACGAGATTGAGTTGATCATTGCGGGGTAGTGAATTTTGAATGAGTGAATGAGTGAATTGCGAATGAGTGAATGATTGAATAATAAGGGCTTAAAGCCTATGGCTTACAGCTTAAAGCAAAACAAAGCCGACAGCCATCAAATCCATGAACATGAAAGGAAGTATCGGAGTCATTATTGGGAATAGGGATTTTTTTCCGGACAGGCTTGTGGCCGAGGCGCGGGTGGAGATCGTTGATCTGCTTAAAAGGTTAAATATCAACGGGATCACGCTTGATACCGAAGCTACGAAGCTGGGTGGGGTCGAGACGTTCCAGGATGCGCAGAAATGTGCGGCATTGTTCCGGGCGCACCGGGATGAGATTGTTGGAGTACTGGTGGTATTGCCCAATTTCGGCGACGAGCGCGGCATTGCCGAGACGCTGAAACTGGCTGATCTGAATGTGCCGGTGCTGGTACAAGGTTATCCCGACGACCTCGATAAGCTCGACGTAGCCCGCCGCCGCGATTCGTGGTGCGGCAAGATCTCGGCTTGCAACAACCTGTATCAGTTCGGGATCAAATACACGCTTACAACAAAACACGTCGTACATCCGACCGACCCTTCCTTTATCAAGGATTTGAATGATTTCGTGGCGGTGTGCCGTGTGACCAAAGGTTTGCGTAACGTTCGCATCGGCGCGATCGGCGCTCGTCCGGGCGGGTTCAATACGGTGCGTTACAGCGAAAAAATATTGCAGCGCAACGGTATCTCGGTCGTGACGGTCGATCTGTCGGAGATATTGGGTAATGCCGGCAAACTTACCGCCCAGGATTCCAAAGTGAAGGAACGTCTGGATAAAATCACTTCCTACGCCTCACGGGGGCGCACGCCGGATGAAGCATTGATCCAAATGGCGAAGCTGGATGTAGTTTTGGGTGAATTTATGGCAGCCAATGCGCTGGATGCTACGGCTATTCAATGCTGGACCTCGGTACAGCAGAACTACGGCTGCAATGTGTGCACGAGCATGAGTATCATGAGTGAAAACATGATGCCGAGCGGCTGCGAGGTGGATGTGACGGGTACATTAAGTATGTATGCATTGCAGCTCGCATCGGGCTCGCCGAGCGCGCTGGTGGATTGGAATAACAATTACGCCAACGACGATAACAAATGTGTGCTGTTCCACTGCGGTAACTGGGCGAAATCGTTTTTGCCGGATATCGAAATAGCGACGGCGCCTATTCTGGGAACGTCGGTGGGAGAGGAGAATACCTGGGGCGCATTGGCTGGTCGCACACCCGCGATGCCGCTCACGTACGGGCGCATCAGCACGGACGACCCGCGCGGGGTGATGAAGGCGTATATAGGGGAGGGGCGCCTGACGGACGATACGCTGAAAACCTTCGGTAACCGGGCTGTGGCCGAGATCCCGAACCTGCAAAACCTGATGCAATACATCTGTCGCAATGGTTTCGAACACCATGTGGTAATGAATGCGTCCAAAACGGCGGGCATTCTGAAAGAAGCATTGGGCAATTATATGGGTTGGGAAGTGCAGGTTTTCGATGAACCCGCGCAGCATCCGTACTCTACCCGCGTGCCCGACCGCGAACTCGTTTCGCAGAACTAAACCCTGAACCATCGGAAAATTACAAATACCGGCCGTAAAGCCGGACTAATGCTAAGAGTCATGTCGGAAAAGGAACTGGCGCAGAAATCGGTGGAGTACCGGAAGAAAATCCTCAAATACATCTACCAGGCCAAAGCGGGCCATACCGGCGGCAGCCTGTCGTGTATCGATATTTTGAATGTACTCTACAATCATACGATGAATGTCGTCCCCGATAGTTTCGACTCTCCCGACCGCGACCGGTACATTCAGAGCAAGGGGCATACGGTAGAAGCATTATATGTGGTACTGGCGTCGCGCGGCTTTTTCCCGGAATCGGATTTGGAGACTTTGTGCCAGTACCAGTCGCATTACATCGGCCACCCGACACGCAAAGTGCACGGCGTGGAACAGAATACAGGTGCGCTGGGCCACGGGCTTTCGCTGAGCGTAGGCACAGCGATCGCCGGCAAGCTCGATAAGCGCGATTACCGCGTATTTACAGTGCTGGGCGACGGCGAGTTGCCGGAAGGCTCCAACTGGGAAGCCGCACTGTCGGCCTCGCATTACAAGCTGGATAACCTTTGCGCTATTTTGGACAAAAACACCCTGCAAATCTCCGGCCCTACCAGTGCTGTGTGCAACACCGATCCTGTTGATGAGAAATTTGAAGCATTCGGCTGGGCGGTGCGGCATGTCGACGGGCATGATATCGGCGAGCTGACAGCTGCATTTGGCGCACTACCTTTTGAAAAAGGTAAGCCGAGCCTGATTATCGCTCACACGGTGAAGGGCAAGGGCGTGAGCTATATGGAGAATCAATTGAAATGGCACCACGGCGTACCCGATCCCAAGCAGTATGCCGATGCGATACAGGAACTGGACCTTTTGAAAGAAACACTTTCCTGGGCCGTTCCGGGTAACCTGACTTGAATTTAAATAGTAGAAATAGTGGATGCGACGATCGAGAACATAGCTGTGAGCCAGCGGGCCAATCTGGAAGTTTTTTCGGGCACATTGCAGCACCTTGCCCAAACGGACAGGGACGTCATCGTGGTGACGAGCGATTCGCGCGGCTCGGGGAAGCTGGTGCCGTTTGGGCAGCAATTTCCTGAACAAATTATCGAAGTAGGTATTGCCGAACAGAACCTGGTGGGCGTTGCGGCGGGACTGGCTTCGGCGGGCAAGAAGGTATTTGCGGTTTCCCCCGCCTGCTTTTTGACGGCCCGCGCATTGGAACAAATCAAAAACGATGTGGCCTATTCCGACAACCCGGTAAAGCTGATCGGTATCAGTGCCGGCGTCAGCTATGGCGCATTGGGCTCAACACACCACAGCTTGCATGATTTCGCGGTTTTACGCACCATTAATAACCTTATTGTAGTAGCCCCGGCGGATAATTTTGAAACCGAACAGGCTATTTTGCTGGCAGCCGAAACCGATATGCCGGTGTACATCCGCTTTGGTAAAAAACAAATGCCTTTACTTTCCGAAGAGGAGAAAACATTTGAGTTCGGAAAAGGGCGTATCGTGCGTGAGGGCAAGGACGTTACCATTATCGGAACGGGTGAAACGGTTGCCCCAGCCTTACGGGCGGCGGAAAAGCTCGAACGGGAGCACCAAATCTCTGCCACGGTAATAAGTATGCACACAATCAAGCCGCTCGATTACGATCTGTTGCGAAATATCGCGGCTTCCGGCCAGCCTGTTGTCACAGTAGAAGAGCATAGCGTTTATGGCGGTCTCGGCGAGGCGTGCGCTTCGTATTTGATCCAGAATAACTTCCATAACCGGTTCAAGATCATGGGTATCCCCGACGAATACACGGTCACCGGCTCCCAAACGGAGATTTTTAATCACTATGGTATTTCAGAAGGAGGCATTGCCGCCGCCGCGCTCGGCCTTGTCAGGTAAGTCACCGCTGTTGTAAGTGTAAACAGTCGGTTAATTAGTCGTTGTAAAATCAGGTCTTTTTCAAATAGGTTTATTTGGTCAAAATTTATGAAACTGATAAGACAAGTGTTCTGTGGCGTTGCATTGCTTTTGGGGACTGGCGCCTATGCGCAGGACGATATGACCAGGCACCGTGTGCTGGTGCTGACAGACATAGAGAATGAACCGGACGACACCCAGTCGATGATCCGGTTTCTGACTTATTCCAACCAATGGGATATCGAGGGCCTGGTAGCCACGACTTCCATTCACCAGCAAAAACGCGTTGCACCGGAAAAGATCAGGCAGCTCATAGAAGCTTATCGCAAGGTGCGTCCTAATCTGCTTTTGCATGAAAAAGGGTATCCGGAAGCGGATTATCTCATCAGTATTACCAAAAGCGCTTATCCCGATTTCGGTTTGAATGCGGTAGGCAAGGGTAAAGATTCGGAAGGTTCGGAATGGATTATCAAGGTAGTCGATAAAAAGGACGACCGGCCTGTATGGATTCCGGTTTGGGGCGGCGCCAATTGCCTTGCGCAGGCGCTCTGGAAAGTGAAAATGACCCGGTCGCCGGAGGACGTGCGGAAGTTCGTTTCCAAAATCAGGATGTACACCATTTCAGACCAGGACGATACCGGTCCGTGGATCCGCAAGACTTTTCCGGAATTGTTCTATGTGGGTAGCCCGGGTTACCATGCTGCCGGCGCTTACCATTATGCGACATGGTCGGGCATCAGCGGTGACAAGTTTCATGGCCGTTTTGCCGGTGCCAATTTTGAAATCGTGGATAACCCCTGGCTCGACGAGCATGTTCGCAGTCATGGTCCGATGGGAGCGGAGTATCCGTTCACCAAGTTTTTGATGGAAGGCGACACGCCTTCGTTTTTAGGATTAGTCAACAATGGCCTGAACGACCCCGAGCATCCCGAGTACGGCGGCTGGGGCGGACGATACGAACTCTACACGCCACGCACGCTGAAATATTTTTACGAACCGGAGACCCGCCCGATTTACACGGATGCCATGGACGAGGTGAAAGGCGTCGACGGCGCCTACCATACCAGCAATAAGGCCACATTATGGCGTTGGCGTGAGGCATTCCAGTACGATTTCGCGGCGCGGATGGACTGGACGATCAAACCCTACAAGGAAGCCAACCATCCGCCGAAAGCGGTTGTGAAAGGCGGTACGCGTATCCACGCGAAAGTGGGTGAGCCCGTGCAGCTTAGCGCGGAAGGTTCCGTAGACCCCGACGGCAATGCATTGGCTTACGAATGGATCCATTACCCGGAGCCGGGCAGTTATAATATCAAAGAATCACTCGGTATCAAGGATATAAAAGCAGGGCAAACGTCTTTTGTGGCTCCAAAGGTGGAAAAACCGGAGACAATCCACATTGTATTGGCGGTCACCGATAATGGTACCCCGGCGCTGACGCGGTACCAGCGTGTGATTGTGACGGTGTACCCCTGAGGACAATAAAGTATGAAAATCAACATGCATTATCGGATAGCGCTTTTTGGGATTCTTTTCGGGCTTGGATGGATTGGTTGTAAAACAAAAGAGTCCAAAGACGAGCCGAAAAAGATCGCCATCGTGGTGTCGACACTCAATAACCCCTGGTTCGTTTTCCTGGCGCAGAAGGCCGAGTCGAAAGCGAAGCAGCTCGGTTACGAATCCAAAATTTTTGATTCCCAGAATAATACCGCACAGGAAACCGACCATTTCGACAATGCGATCGCCTCGGGTTACGACGCCATTTTGTTCAACCCCACCGATGCCGACGGCTCCATTGTGAATGTGAAAAATGCGGCGGCGGCGGGTGTCCCGGTGTTTTGCATGGATCGGGAGGTGAATGCCAACGGTGCCGCTACTTCGCAGATTTTGTCGGACAGCTATTCGGGTTGCGTGGCGATCGGGAAGTACTTCGTCGAGACATTGAACAAGAAAGGCAAGTATGTCGAAATCCTGGGGATGGTTGGTGACAACAACACCTGGAACCGCTCAAAAGGCTTTCACAGTGTCGTGGACTTCTATCCCGGCCTAAAAATGGTCGCCCAGCAGAGCGCCGATTTCGACCGGAACAAGGCGATGGAGGTGATGGAATCCATTCTGCAAGCGCACCCGGATATCGACGGTGTTTTTTGCGGGAACGACGCTATGGCCATGGGAGCCTACCAGGCGCTGGTGGCCGCCGGAAAAGCCGATCGTGTGAAAGTATTCGGGTTTGATGGCGCCGAAGATGTGGTGAAGTCCATTCGGGACGGAAAGATCATGGCAACAGGAATGCAGTTCCCGGAAGTAATGGCACAGACAGCCGCCACTTTTGCCGATGAGTATTTCAAGGGCAAACGCGATTTTCCAGGTAAAATGCCGGTGGCGGTGGAGCTGGTGAAGAAGGATAATGTCGAAAACTATGCCGCATACGGCGAAAAAGAATAGCTATGCCCAAACCGATCCGATACCTGCTTTTTGCAGTGGTGTTTGCATTACTGGCTTATAATTCGGTGTATTTCAGGAAGCTGGATGAAGTGAAGGCGGGCGCCGCGGCATTTGACGCTGCCGGTTATGCCGAAGATTTCTGGGGAAAAAAGCTGATTCCCGGCTTGTCGAAAGCGGTGGATCTGAATGCATTGACCGCGCAGCTGAAAACGGAAAAAGACAAAGCCTTTGAACAGTATTCACACGCATTGGGCATCGGTAATATTCGCTATTTTCTGGTCAAAGGACAGGGCATTGTGGCTGATGTGAGCGAAAATGAAGTGTCTGTGAAACTCATCGGTGCCGGTGAAGGTGCTGGAAATGTGCGCATTGCTACGGAGTATATTTTTGGCAATGCAGTACGCGATGCGTCCGGCGCGATCGACATCAATGCGTTCACCAATTCGATGGATTTTAACAACGTATCGGCAGAGATCAACGAGCTGATCCGCGAAAAGGTGGTGCCGCCATTCAAATCCAAGGTCAAAAAAGGCGACCGTGTGACATTCCACGGTGCCATCGAACTGAACCGTGAACATTTGCAGCTGAATAATATCGAAATCATTCCCGTAAGTCTCCAAATCGAACAGCCATGACGGACACAGCGACCTTGTTGGAAGTGAAGCATATCACAAAGCGGTTCCCGGGTGTGGTGGCGCTGGATGACGTTTCGCTTTCGATCGAAGCGGGCAAAGTGACCGCGCTGATCGGGGAGAATGGGGCCGGGAAATCGACGTTAATGAAGATACTTTCGGGCGTTTACCCTGATTTTGAGGGAGATATTTACTACAAGGGCGAAACGGCGAAGTTCACCGGCCCGAAAGATGCCCAGCAGCAGGGCGTCGTGATCATTCACCAGGAACTCAACCTGATTCCTTACCTGACCATCACTGAAAATATTTTTCTCGGGCGCGAACTGGTAACACAGTACGGCACCATGGACAAAAGCCGCATGCGCAAGCGTACGCAGGAGCTGCTCGACCGCCTGAAACTGAAAGTGAGCCCCGATTTGCAGGTTTTCAAGCTCAAAGTAGGCCAGCAACAGATCGTCGAAATCGCCAAAGCATTGCTGACCGACGCCGAACTGATCATTATGGACGAGCCGACCTCCGCCATTACAGGGGCGGAAGTGGAGGTTTTGTTTGATATCATCACCGACCTCAAAGCGCAGAACAAGGCCATCGTTTACGTTTCGCACAAGCTCGACGAGCTGTTTCGCATCGCCGATCATTATGTGGTGCTTCGCGACGGGAAGAGCATCGAATCCGGCAAAATGGCGGGTATGACCCAGGACCAGCTGATCAGCAAAATGGTAGGCCGGAAAATTGAAGCGATGCGAAAGACCAGCGGCCGTGGCACTTACGTACCGTTGCTGGAAGTGAAAAACCTGAACCTGAAAAGCCGGGTCAAGTCGGGAAATGTGCTGAGTAATGTTTCTTTTAATATTGGTAAAGGGGAGATTGTGGGGCTTTTTGGTCTGATGGGCGCCGGGCGCACCGAGTTATTGGAATCTATTTTCGGGCTGCATCCTGCGCATTCGAGCGGAGAAGCGTTGATCGGCGGGCAACCCATTTGCTGCGATTCCCCCGCACGTGCCATTGCGGCCGGGCTCGCGCTCGTACCCGAGGACCGGAAAAAGGACGGATTGGTGCTTGGACTAGGTGTGAAAAATAACATCAGTCTCACCACATTGGCAGAAATGGAAAGCCTCGGCACGCTGAGCGACACAAAAGAGTGCGAGCTGGCCGATCATTATATCAGTGAGTTGCGCATTAAAACGCCTTCTAAAGAACAACAGGCCCGCAATTTAAGCGGAGGTAATCAGCAGAAAATTGTGCTGGCCAAATGGCTGGCCACGCGCCCGAAAGTGCTTCTGCTCGACGAACCGACCCGGGGCATCGATATCAATGCCAAATCGGAGATTTACAAGCTCATTATCCGCCTCGCCGACAAAGGGCTGGGCATTCTGGTTGTGTCGTCGGAACTCCCCGAAATCCTGGCTATTTCCGATCGTATTCTGGTAATGGCGGAGGGGCGGCTGACAGGCGAATTCCTGGCTCGCGAAGCGACGGAGGACGGAATTTTGAAGAAGGCTATAAGCTTTAAGCAGTAGGCCATAAGCTTCCTGAATACTAATTATCATAATAAACAATTTTACCATTAAAAGCATACAGCCTAATGCCTATTGCTTACAGCCGCAAAAACTTCGCCCGCTTCCAATCCCTCATTGCGCTATTCCTTCTGTGCCTTGCATTGAGCGTTCTGTCCGACAAGTTCCTTTCGTTTTCGAACCTCTGGAATGTGATGCGGCAGATTTCGGTCAATATCTGCATTTCGGTGGGCATGACGCTGATCGTACTTACAGCCGGGATCGATCTGTCGGTTGGTTCGGTACTGGCATTATGTGGTGCGATTACGGCAGGTTTGCTCAAAAACGGCATTGAATTACCTTCTCAGAACCTGTACATCGGATTTACCGTACTCGGCGCGATCCTGGCGGGCGGCCTTACAGGCTCCGCTCTGGGTGCATTCAATGGGTGGGCCATCACGCGGTTCAATGTACCGCCATTTGTAGCTACGCTCGCGATGCTGACGGTCGCGCGGGGGCTTACCATGCTGTGGACGGGCGGTTTCCCCATCAGCGGGCTAGGGGATACATTTTTGTTTATCGGTACGGGCTGGTTTCTGGGTATTCCCGTGCCGGTGTGGATTTCGATTGTTGTGGTAGCGCTGGCGGTTTTCCTGACCGACAAGACGCGGATCGGGCGCTACATTTACGCGATCGGCGGAAATGAAAGTGCCTCCCGGTTGTCTGGTATCAATGTCAACAGGGTTAAAATTATCGTCTATACCATTGCCGGAGCGCTCGCGGCGGTGGGTGGAATCATGGTGACTTCGCGCCTCGACTCCGCCCAACCCAACGCGGGTATCAGTTATGAACTGGATTCAATCGCGGCCGTCGTCATCGGCGGTACCTCGCTTTCGGGCGGGCGCGGGAGCATCCTTGGCACCGTGCAAGGCGCGATCATCATCGGAGTATTGAATAATGGTTTGGTACTCTTAAACGTATCCCCGTTTTGGCAGCAGGTGGTGAAGGGGCTGGTGATTTTGCTGGCGGTGATTATTGATAAATCGAATGGGAAGAATGAATAGGGGAGCTTATTCAATTTTACACACCAAACACAACCTCATCTATGTGCGAAATAAGCCTTTCAAATGCATGTTGACTTAGTCGGTTGTAGGGGGTTCCATTTGCGGGCCGAACTTTCGTATCAGGGACATAAGTAATCAGATGAGACCTGACTTGCGAGCATTCTTTATTACTCGCGTTTTGTAGCATTGAATTTTCTAGTTTAAATGTGAATCTATCATTTACATTGTAAGATGACATCATAGCGCAAACATATGTCCTCTCATGATTGTAGACATCGACCGTTGATAATATAACCGCAGAATGTGTCAAATACTTGCCGGTTGAAGGAATCAGGAAATCAAGTGAAACAATGTCGCCGGGGTTGAATGGCATAAATTTACAACTTAGAGATAATGGACGTAATGCTTGCATTGTAAAGTGCTTCTTTAAGCAGCTCATCAGTCGGTATAACTGGTAAATGCTCTGTTTGTTTAAAATGAAGCTTGGCCTCAAATTTAAAAACAGCCATTTTGTACGCTTTGAATGCAGCCACCAGCCCGGCGCTATCGATTTTGCCGATTGTATCGTCCATTTTTTCTAACATCGGCAGCGTAGTTTTTATGAAAATCAACCCGGTGTTTAATTGCTCAACATCCATTTCAGGAATCTGCGCCGTTTGCTGTTTTATCAGTTTCGTGTCTCGAACCAGGCTCCGCTCGATACGAACGATTAACCAATCGGAAAATGATCTGGTAAATATTCTTGTGATACTGGCAATGTGGGCTGGCCAGGAGGTCTTGCGAGCCTCGTACTTCATGGTTGTCAATGTAGCTCCGGTCATAGTCACTCACGGATTAGTTGATGAAAAACATGTAAAATTATCTCGCAAAGTACTTCATTACAAGCCAGTTGAGGAGCAGTTTTGCGGTTAATTAGCAAGGGCTACCCATAAACATTCAAACGGTTAGACTCAATGATCAAGTGTTATTAATATTTTTAACATGAACAGATTTTGTTTCCTATTTCTCATCGCCCTGCTACTGTCATCATCCTGCAAAAAGCAATCCTACCTCTTCACCTCCTTCCGCGAGCCGGCTACGGACGGCTTGCATCTGGCTTACAGTAACGACGGCTATCGTTGGACAGACCTGAGCGGTGATTACCTCAAACCCGAAGTAGGCGGCAAGCTCATGCGCGATCCGTCGATTGCGCGGGGGAAAGATGGAACGTTCCACCTGGTTTGGACGACGAACTGGAAGGGAGACAAAGGTTTTGGTTATGCGGGTTCGAAGGATCTGGTGCATGGGTCGGCGCAGCGGTTTCTGCCGGTTATGGAGCATGAGCCGGAGGTCGTGAAGCGGCAAACGAAGTAATTAATGTTTTTTGCATTGATTATCTGTAAATTATCGCATTCACTCAAAATTTGTGCCATGCGAGACCATGAACCACTTGTCGACGAGCTCCTGGGGCGTTTCAGACAGGAGATCGGCGCCGATCTCGAAAAATATTCTAACCACGTTCACCGGGTTTTCGAGACCTGTGTGCTGCGCGATACCGACCCTGCAAACCGCCACAAATATGCGATTGCTGCGGTATTCCACGACATCGGCATATGGACAGCCCACACGATCGACTACCTCCCTCCGTCCATCGAGCAAGCCGAGCATTACCTGAATACCACGCAGGGAGGTGCCGGCGTAGCCGAGATAACTGCAATGATTTATTGGCATCATAAGATCAGGGCCTACCGTGGCACGTTTCCGGTAACGGTGGAAACCTTCCGGAAAGCAGACTGGACTGACGTCTCGCTCGGCCTGCTTGCATTCGGTGCCGACCGGCAAATACTCAGCCGCCTGCGTCGCCAGTTCCCGAATGCCGGGTTCCATTGGTTTCTGATACGGAAAATCGGCACTAACTTCTTACGCCATCCGCTAAATCCGTTGCCGATGTTTAAATCATAATGACGGCGTCAGCGTATAGGGGCGGCGTTAGTTTTGCGTGTATAAATGTTTGGAGATTAAATGAGATGGATAATAGTAAGAAAGTCGCCAGGGCTGCTTTTGGTCTGCAAACCTCGCTATAAATTCATCCGTTTTCATGAAGGCTTTAACCCGTTCAGAACCCCGTCTGACCCTGCATTTGGAAGAAGAGCAGCAGCTGTGGCGGGAAATGCTGGCGGGGGATGTCACCGCTTATGAACACCTTATCGATCGCACCTACGACCTCCTTTTCCACTATGGAACGAAGTTTAACGGCGACCGTGAGCTGATCAAGGACTGCATTCAGGATGTTTTTCTGGGTGTTTGGGAAAAGAGGGATGCATTAAACCCCGAAATCCCGCCGAAGCCTTACCTGCTCGCCTCGCTGCGCCGCCGCCTGCACCGGCTTGCTTCGCGCCTGCGGATGGATTGCATGGATTATTATAATGAATCCGACATCGTTTTTGACCTGGAATTCACTGCCGAATATCAGTTGATCGAGTCTGAAAACGATCGCCTGCTGGCGGCCCGGATGACCGAAATGCTTAACGAGCTTCCCAAACGGCAAAAGGAAGCCGTCTTCCTTCGTTTTTACAACGATATGGAGCGCGAAGAGATCGCGCTCGTTATGGATATTCAGCCTCAGTCCGTTTCCAATTTGCTGCAAGAGGCATTCAAGTTTATCAAATCGCATTGGAAGGCCATTGTTTCACTCGCTTGGGCCTTATCGTTTTAGATTTGAAATGCTTCATTTAAAAATTTCAAAAAAAATCCGAAAAATACAGTATCCCGCTGCCGGGGTGGTCTAATGGTGTTTGAAAAGCTAAATTTTGACCATGGACCGTTACCGCGATTTCAGTTTGGGGGAGTTTGTCTGGGATAAATCGTTCCGCAATTGGGTGCTGAACCCTACGCGGGAAGACGACGAAACCTGGCAAAATTGGCTGGCTGCCAATCCTGACAAGCGTGAAATGGTGGAGCGCGCCCGGCAACTGGTCCTCTCCATTCGCCCGGCCAACGCATCGCTCAGCAACCCCGAAAAACGGAAGGCGGTGGAGCGGATCGTGGAGAGGCTCGAATCGAGGAGCTCCGACCGTTCCGAAAACAGCTATTCGCCCTGGTACACGGGCCGCGTGGTGCGCTTTGCCGCTATGCTGGTGTTGCTGGTCGGATTTGGCTGGATATTATGGCTGCGCCACCAACAACCCAAGGTGATCGGCTACGACCAACTGGTAGCCGCCGCAAATACCGAGATGCGCGAAACCGTGAACACCAATGCGCAGCCACTGGCGATCGACCTCGAAGACGGCAGCCGCATTACGCTCGACCCGGGCAGTAAAGTAAGTTACCTCGCACATTTTAGCATAAAACCGGGCGGCGACGGCCAGGGTACCACCCGGCGGGAAGTGTACCTTTCGGGGAAGGCATTTTTTGATATAGCGAAGGATCCCGCCAGACCCTTCTTTGTGTATGCCAATGGTTTGGTAACCAAAGTTTTAGGGACAAGTTTTACAGTAAGGTCTTTTGCGAATGAACAGGAGGTTTCAGTCGCCGTTAAAACCGGGAAAGTGGCCGTGTATTCGAGGGAAGATCCCGAAGCGACGGAAAAACAAAGTTCGCGGGAACTGACGGGGATGGTGATCGAACCCAACCAGCAGGTGGTATTTGTACGTAAAACGGTGAAGATTACTAAAAGTCTTGTTCCGGAGCCTGAAGTAATTGCCGACGCTGGCCCGGCGCCGCATTTTGAATTCGACGAAGCGCCTGTGTCGACCGTATTCAGCGCGTTGCAGAGCGCTTACGGTATCGATATTATTTACGACAAGAACGTCATGGACGAGTGCCCCATCACTGCCACACTCACCGAAATGTCGCTTTACGAGAAGCTCGATCTGATTTGCAAAGCCGTAGATGCCAGCTATAAAAGCATCGACGGGCGGATCGTGGTGGAAGGAAAAGGTTGTAGAAATAACTAAATAAAAAGCCGGCCCATGCGCCAACATGGCCGGCTCGGATATCCTCAGTGGTTAGCAGACCGTCACATCTCATGCAAATGGGATGAGGAGGAAGATTTTGCCAAGTTTCAATTAACAAAACCGTTCAAATTTATGAAAATACCGGTACAGTTCCATCGTAAATGGTTAGTTCTTATGCGGATAAGCGTCGCGCAATTGGTAATGTCGGTTTGGCTGGTCGGGAATGCGTTCGCGGCGGAGGTGCGCGCACAGGAGCTGCTGAATAAGCGCATCAGCCTGCAAGCCCAGGACCTGGAAGTAAAGAAAGTCCTGCACCAGATCGAAAAGCAGGCGGGCGTCCGGTTCATTTTCAGTTCCAAAATGATCCAGTCGGGCAGGAAAGTGACGATCCAGCAATCCAATCAGGAGCTTTCCAAGGTATTGGAAGAATTTCTGGTGCCGCTGGGGCTTACCTATGAAGTCTCGGGTAAGAATATCGTGATCCGCCCGTCGGAAACACCGAAATGGGGCACAGGTGAGCCGGAGGCTTCGGTAAAAAGCGGCTGGCAGGCCGGCACGGAAATTACGATCAAGGGCCGCGTGACGGATTCGGAGAACAAGGAACCATTACCTGGTGTGAACATCCTTGTGAGGGGTACTCAAACGGGCACGTCCACGGACGCCAGTGGGAACTATACTTTGGCGGTCGAAAATACGAATACGGTGCTCATTTACAGTTTTGTAGGCTACGAACCGCAAGAGGTGGTGGTGGGCAGCCGGACGGAGATTAACATTGCCCTCAAAACCGACCAGAAATCACTCGAAGAAGTGCTGGTGGTCGGTTATGGTACTGTCAAAAAGAGCGATATTACGGGTTCGGTTGCGTCTGTCAAGTCGCAGGAGCTGACAGCCTATCCGGCACTCGGGACGGTCCAGGCATTGCAGGGTCGCGCGGCAGGTGTGCAGATCCAGGCCAATAACGGTGAACCTGGCTCGTCATTCAAAGTACGGATACGCGGGGGGACTTCCATTAATGCCAGCAGCGACCCGATTTACGTGGTTGACGGCTTTGTGGGCGGTACATTACCCCCGCCAGAGGACATCGAATCCATTGAAATCCTGAAAGATGCTTCGGCAACAGCCATTTACGGGTCACGCGGCGCCAACGGCGTGATTATGGTAACTACCAAAAAAGGTACCTCGGGAAAGCCCCGCATCGATTTCAATACGTCTATTTCCAGCCAGAAAGAAATAAATCGCCTCGATTTGTTGAATGCGAAGCAGTTCCTGGACTATGTGCAGGAAGCGCGGCCGACGATCGTTTCGCAAGGGGCCGATACGGACTGGCAGGACGAGATTTTTCGCCGGGGCGGCATTCAGAACCATCAGTTGTCGGTAGCAGGCGGCAGCGAGGCGGTGAAATACTACGTGTCGGGCGCCTATTACGATCAGAAGGGCATTATTCTCAATTCGGGTTACAAGCGGTATTCAGTGACGAGTAATATCGATATCAATGCTACCAAAAGGCTGAAACTGGGTTTGAACCTCTTTGCGCAACGGGTGTCACGTCAGCAATCGAAAACACAGGAAGGCTCGGGTGGGCTTACACCTGGCGTAATGTCGGCGGCACTGAAATTCGAGCCGGACCAGCCCATCCGTGACGCCAATGGCCGGTTCACGGTAGGACGCCTCAGCGATCCGATCGATAACCCCTATGCGATTGCCACGCAGCTGCAAAACGAGTCGCTGGCCGACCGCATCCAGGGTAACCTTTATGCGGAATACAATATCCTCAAAGACCTGAAATTCAGGGTCACGCTGGGCGCCACCACGAACAGCGGCCGCACCGGCACATTCACGCCCACGACGCTGAACGACGGCCGGAATGTGGGCGGGGCGGCGACAGTGAACGGCTCGAAAAGCACGCTGCTTTTGAACGAGAACTATTTGACTTACAACAAGAAAATCGGCGCATTACACGATTTGTCGGTGATGGCCGGCTATTCCTATCAGAAATCATCCAGCGAGACCTGGGGCGGCTCAGGGCAGAATTTTATCACAGACGCGGTTTCTTACTGGAACCTGGGCGGTTCGTCGGTATGGCAGAGCCCGAATTCAGGGCTGACGGAATGGGTGCTGGCATCCTATTATGCCCGGTTGACCTATTCTTTGGCTGATAAATACCTTTTTACCGCTAATATCCGCCAGGACGGCTCTTCGAATTTTAGTAAAAACCACAAATGGGCCACGTTTCCTTCCGGCGCATTCGCCTGGAAAATGTCGAGCGAGCCATTTATGCAAAACATTTCGGCTATCAGCCAATGGAAATGGCGTATGAGCTATGGTTTGACAGGCAATCAGGCCATCGAGCCGTATCAGACAATGGCCCGTTTCTCGAATGTTTATGCCGTTATCAACGGGACACCGGTGAATGCGGTGCGCCCGACAACCGTCGCTAACGACGATCTTACCTGGGAAACGACCCATCAGTTCGATGTGGGTGCGGATGTGAGTTTGTTCAATAACCGCCTTAACCTCGTAGCGGATTATTACCGCCGGGTTACCAAAGATCTGCTGTTCAGCGTGCAGCTACCACAGTATTCGGGTTATACCAACCAATTGCAGAATATCGGCGAAGTGGAAAACAAGGGGATTGAGTTTACCTTAAATACCCGCAACCTCGTGGGCGCATTCAAATGGAGCACGGATATCAATTTCTCTTTGAACCGTAATAAAATCCTGAAACTGCCCGCAGGAACCGACATTCTGTACGGCTCGGCACCGGGACATATGGTAGGGATGGGCCAAACGCAGATTCTGCGGGAAGGATATCCGGTTGGAAGCTTCTATGGCTGGATCTACGACGGCGTGTACCAGGAGGGCGATAGCTTCATTCCCGGCGGCGGCTTTGAAGTGACGGCGGGAGGGGAGAAGTTCAGGGATATTAATGGTAAAAAGGACGCGAATGGCCAGCTTACCGGGGAGCCCGATGGCATGCTCAACAGCGACGACCGCACCATTATCGGCAACCCGCATCCCAAATATACCTGGGGCATGAATAATGATTTCAGCTGGAAAGGGTTTGACTTGAATGTATTTTTCCAGGCTTCGAAAGGCAATGACCTGCTGAGCTACACATTAATGGAGCTCAACCTGCTTTCGGCGATCAACAATGCAACCACCGAGGCATTGAACCGCTGGACGCCGACCCATACGAATACGGATGTACCCAAAGCGGCGGTTGGCCGTACGCGCAGGGTATCGACCCGGTGGGTCAAGGACGGCAGCTTCGTTCGCATGAAAAACCTGGCGGTTGGTTATAATTTCCCCAAACCGGTGCTCGAAAAGCTCAGGATCAGCAAGCTGCGCATTTACGCCAGCGCCCAAAATATCCTGACATTCACCAAATACAAGGGCTACGACCCCGAAGTGAATTACTCGTCGGATGGCAATACCGACAGCAACCGTAACCTCGGCCTCGATTACGGCAGCTACCCGAACGCGAAATCGTACACCATCGGCCTGAACCTGGGTTTTTAAAGCATTAAACGGACATCACAATGAAGCATTTATTCAATAGATCAATATTCCTGACCGCGGCGGTTTCGCTGCTGCTGGGCTGCGCGGACCTGGACGAGAAACCGGTCGGCTTACTCGCACCCGAGTCGCTGTTCAGGACTTCCAAAGATGTGGAAACGGCCATTATGGGCGCCTATGGCTGGATAGCGACCGAACGTCTTTACGGCCGGCAGTTTGTTTCGGCGCTCATGCTCCGCAGCGATATGGAAGATATCGGCGACCGTGGTACGCCAGCCGAACGCCAGCAGGTGAACGACTTCAATATGGATGACAACAATAACATGGTCAACCAGTTCTGGCCGGTTTGGTACCAGGTGATCAGCTCCACGAATGCAGCTATTTTCGGTGCACAGCAGCTTAGCCTGCCTGAAAATACCGGTAACCCGCTCATGGCGGAAGCCCGTTTTATCCGCGCATTCGCCTATTTTCACCTCGTGCAGGTGTTTGGTGATATTCCTTACATCGATTATTTTATCAGTAACCCTGAGTCTGTTAAATCCATTTCCAAAACGCCTGCGGCTACCATTTATACCAACATTATAGCCGATTTGGAATTTGCCAAGCAATGGTTGCCAGACAAGCAGCCGGCGGAAGTGCGGAGCCGTGCTACGAAGGGTACGGCCGCTTCCTATCTGGCTTCCGTACACCTCACAATGGGCCAATTTCAGAAGGCCTATACCGAAGCGAAATGGGTGATCGACAGCAAAGACAAGTTCGGCTACGCGTTGGAAGCGGACTTTCAGACGCTGTTCAAAGCACCGCAGGCCTCGAATATGAAGGAGCATATTTTCGACATTGATTTCCTTGGTATGAAATCCGGTGAAGGAGGGGCCAACGACGATATTATGGCGCCGATGACCGGTGTACGCGGAGGCGATGCACCACGCAGCGGATGGAGCGTGATCGTACCGTCGCTGAAAGTATACAATACCTGGGACGATCGCGATTACCGCAAAGAAGTGAGTTTTGAAGATTCATTGCTCATCGGCGGCAAGCTCGTTCCGTACACCGAGTTTACGAATACCAAACGACCGCATATCGCCAAATATGCCCGTTTTGCAGGTAATTCTAATTCGGAGGGCCGCGATTCCGATCATAACTATGCCGCCATGCGCTATGCGGAAATATTGCTGATTGCCGCCGAGGCCTCGGTGGAAGTGAATGGACCGAATGCGGAGGCGCTGGGCTATATCAACCAGATCCGGGCGCGGGCCAGAAACTGGGCCGGCAGGCAGACGACTTTTCCCGAAGACGTGAAAACAGGCCTCGCCAAAGACGCATTGATCGACCTGATCCTGGACGAACGCCGCCTCGAACTCGCATTTGAATACAAGCGCTGGTACGATATCAAACGGCGGAACCTGGGAGAAAAGGTTTTCAAAGGCCCCAACTCGCTGGAACCACATGAAACATTCAATGCCAGCAGGGATTACCTGATGCCGCTACCTCGCGTCGAATTGCAGGTGAACCCGAACCTTGCGCCGCAGAATCCGGGGTATTGAAATCGCGTAGCGATGTAACATTGGTAGAAATCAAACGGATTGAAAGTGTTACGGAAATCCCGCCAGGGATCCAACAACAGTACAAGCCTGATCTGTGTTGTTACATGCCCAGAGGCATTCGTCGACGGTTATATCGTTTGCTTTACTACCAATGTTACATGCCTGACGGCATTGTTCTTTCATTCAAGACTACTCTTGATTTTTCCGGCCTCGTGATGGGCCAATGTAAATCTTTGCTCCGCCACCTGGTCAGAGATGACGGTATCTGCCAGTAGCAACCGTATCGAAACAATGGGGTGCTGCAACCAACCGGTTTCGCCATTTTTCAGCTCAGCGGGAATGAGCGGTTCGCTGAAATCGTAGGAGGCACTTTTGAATTGAAATACCAAAACCGGAACCCCGTCCCGCCATTCCACGAAAAACCGGATTGCTTCGTCGAGCAGACCGTCGGGGAAATGGGTGTTTTTAAGGATAATGTCGAGCGTGGCAGCGCCTGGTAGTACGCGTATGTAGGGTGACCTTTCGGGGAGTGACATCGTTTTCGGATTTTCTTTGAATTAACAACAAAACCCGCTCTGGAATGATTCAGGGCGGGTTTTGTGCATTTTGTGACCGTATTTTAATAATTGTGACGTTTTTGTGACACCGTTTTTTTGGCCTTCGGTTACATCATAGGCTTTATTTGTTGATGTCCGGGGAGGCCTTTTGAGCACCTGATCGCCGAGCCGGACATTACAACATCTTCTATCATTTACCTATTCAAAAACCTTTTACATTATGGATTACTACGTTGGGGAAATCCGCCCCTTTGCCGGTGGGCGAATACCGGAGGGCTGGCGTCTTTGCGATGGAGCCGAGTTATTAGTGGCAGAACAGCAGGCCCTGTATTCATTGATCCAGTTCACTTACGGAGGCAACGGGTTAGACAAGTTCTGTGTACCTGATCTGCGGTCGAGGATCCCGCTGGGTGAAGGCGGAAATTATGCTGTCGGGGTGCAGGGGGGAGAGGAAAAGGTAAGCCTTACCACAGCAAACCTTCCCCGACACAGACACCTGGTAGGATGCAGTACCTCTAATGTTGCTAATCTCCCGACTGCCGTCGACGGACTCTGGTGCGCCATTTCCGAAAGGGCGGCGCAGTACAACACTCAGCCAGGGAAAGTGGCCATGCACACCGAAAGCGTCGGCATGGAGGGCAGTGGTGAAGGACACGAGAACCGTATCCCGGTATTGGCGGTCAACTATATTATTGCGTTGGGAGGGATTTTTCCCCCACACCCCTGATGATCCTTTCCAACATTAAATACTCAATCTTATGCCAGTAGTATCAGAAATCAGACTGTTTTCTTTTTCGTACGCCCCAAAAGGCTGGGCTAAATGTGATGGCTCACTTTTGAAAGTTCCTGATTTTTTTGAATTGTTTCAACAGCTGAATTACCGATTTGGAGGCGAGGGATTGGAATTTCGTCTCCCCGATCTGCGAGGAAGGGTGCTGATCGACAGCGGAGCAAACCGCCCGGCCTTTTTTCGTGCGGGCGTAGAGAAGCATGTCCTTACCACCAAGGAAATGCCGAAGCACAACCATGCTGCAATGGCCAGTTCCCTGCCGGCCGATGTGAACAGCCCCGCCGAGCACTTTTGGGCTTCGGATGTGGGTTATGTGTCGGCAAAGGATAGCGAAATGCACCTGGAAGCCCTGGCTGTTTCCGGCGAAGACGCAGGTCATAACAATATGTCGCCCTACCTGCCACTCAATTACTGCATTGCCCTGAAGGGTGATAGGGCCGAACAAGACTATAAGGATGTACTTGAATACACAGGGGCGATCAAGCCCTTTGCCAATTTCGTCGGTGACGGGACCTGGTTGAAATGTGATGGGCGCGAGTTGCAGATCCAACAGTACTCCGGGCTGTTTTCGGTAATCAGGTATACTTATGGCGGGCAAGAAAACCGCACATTCCGGCTACCTGATTTGCGCGGGCGTGCGCTGGTAAGTTGCGGTACGCCGCCGGCGCTTACGCATTACGAATTGGGAGAGCAAGCCGGAGAGGCTGCCGTGAAACTTACCAAGGCACAAATGCCCGCGCATAACCACATCCCAACCGCCAACGAGGGCGTGAACAACGACAAACCTAATCTCAGCGTTTGGGCCAATGACAAAAGCAAGCGCCCGGCCCCCAACGTCTTTGCCTCGAAAAAGGGTACCGGCGCGCCGATGCATTCGGAGGCGATCGGATGGGTAGGTGACAACGAGACGCACAACAACATGATGCCTTACCAGGTCATGGAGTTCATGATTTGCGCAAATGGGGAGCGCCCGACTGCCGAATAAATATTGATACGCTGCCGGCCTTTTCCGGCAGCGTGCCCTCCTCTATATTCTTTTCCGAACATTCCTATGAAGCTATTATTTACCAAACAAATGCGATGGACGGCTGCTGTGTTGAGTTTGCTTTTGGCCATCCTGTGTTTTCCGGTGGCGGCAGATACGTTCAACGTGACCCAGACGACGGATGGTACCGCAACTTCCCAGCTGCGTGGGGCCATTCTGGCTGCGGATGCCCTGGGTGGCGGGCCACATACCATTAATCTCCCGGCGGGGACGTATAACCTTACGCTGGGACCGATCGTATTCGGAAACCAGGCACAAAATATCTCGATTGTCGGTGCGGGGCCGGGTTCGACGATCATCAACATGACAAGCACTATGCAGGACCGCATTTTCCTGATCAACCCGCCAGGGACGATACAGAACGTACAAGTTTCGATTTCGGGGATCCAATTTACCAATGGCAAGAACCCGGTCGATCACTATGGTGGCGGGGCGATCCTTTGCGGCGGGCCCAACAATGTTATCAGCATCAGTAATTGCGCGTTTGAAAATAATATGACCGATTTTCTGGGCGGAGGCGCTCTGGGTATGTCCGGAGGCGGTACCCTGACCGTCGAGTATTGCACATTCACCAACAATGCGGTGGTCACAGATCCGTCGTCCGGCAGCGGCACAGGGGGAGCGATCTCGATCGACTATTATAGCAGCGGATCGGTCCCTGTTTCGGGCAACGCCACCGTTTCGAACTGCGTTTTTTCCAACAATACAGTAACGGCCGGATTTGCGACGTCGGGTGGCGCTATCGGGCTGAGAGCCAGTTATTCCGCGCAAAGCCCTGCGTTTTATACCAAAATCGAGAAGAACCGCTTTGTGAACAACAGTGCCGGGCCTAGTACCAGTGGCGGCGAAGGCGGAGCTATTTCTGTTTCCAGCAGTTTTCCTGTTAATATTCAATACAATTCGTTTTCTGGGAACACTATTGACGCCGGCGTCAAAGAGGCGCTGTCGATCAGGAAGTTCGGTGATGGTGCCGTCACGGCGACCAACAACTGGTGGGGTTGCAACACCAATCCGCAAGCCGATGGGACGTGCGGCGAGCGTGCGCGGATAATCGGGACCGTAGGCGGCGGGACGCTGGCCACGAGCCCATGGCTGGTGTTGAAACCGGTTGTGACGAACGCTTCCCTTTGTGCCGGTTCGCAAATGCAAACAGCGGTGGCCGCCAGCTTTCTGACCAATTCGGCGGGTAATGCGCTGGCAGTAAGTGACCTAGGCGTTTTGATAGGCTTGTCTGTCAGTTTCAGCGCCGAAAATGGTAGTATTTCTTCCGCGCAAAGCAGTATTCAGGCTAATGGAAAGGCGACGGCCATTTATACCAGCAACGGCGTCGGAAACGGGAGCGTCAATGTAATGGCGGGTTACCTGACGATTACCGATCCTAACGCGCGGACGGCTATTGTGACCGGAATGCCCCCGGGGATCGCGACGCATCCTGTTAAAGTCGTTACCTGCGCCGGCTCCGCCTCAATTGCGTTTAGTGTAACTGCCAACAGTTTTGAAACCCCTTCATATCAATGGTACCGCGGTGATACGCCGCTTTCCGACGACGGTAAATACGGCGGAACGAAGACGGCGACTTTGACGGTGTTCAACGTTGCAGCCGGCGATCACAGCAACCAGTTTAAAGTGAAGGTGACCAACTCGTGCGGTAATACTACCTCGAACAGCGCAACATTGAATGTCATTGCCGGCCGGTTGTACGTGGCGGCAGGTGCCTTGGGAGAAGGTTCGGGATGGGACGACGCCATCGGCAGCCTGAGCGCAGCATTGAATGCGGCGTCGGGCTGTTCGGGCATTACCGAAATCTGGGTGAAAGCCGGAACCTACGTTCCGACGAGTACACCTTATAACCAGGTGCTTTTCGGCGTACGGCATTATGCATTTTACCTGCTCGACAATCTGGCTATTTACGGCGGATTTGCCGGGACTGAAACAGCACTGTCGCAACGCAATCCGGGTGCCAATCAGACAATCCTTTCCGGTAACCTCGGTTCGGGAGACAATTCCGATAATTCCTATCACACGGTTGTGTCGGTTAATAACGGCCCTGGTGCTCAACTGGACGGCTTTGTTGTCCGCGACGGGAATGCCAATGGCACAGGCATCAGCCCTACCATACGCGGCGTATCCATTCCCGCAACGGAAGGTGCCGGGATGGTGATGTACCTTTCCTCCGCGGTGATTTCCAACTGTGTTATCGCAGGCAATACAGCCGGCCAGGGAGCAGGCCTGATGCTGGCCGGCGAGGGCATCGCCCCGGGATTCCGTAATTGCATCATCAGCGACAACTCGGCCACGAATGGCAGCGGCGGCGGTATTTTCAATGGATATAACACAGGGGCGACTTTTCTGAACTGCACCGTCGCACGTAATTCCGCAACAGTGCAAGGTGGTGGTGTTTTCAACTATCTGCTGTCCCGTCCGATTTTTGGTAATAACGCCATATGGGGCAACAACAGCCCGCAAGGCGCCGGCATATTTGACCTGGGTGCGACGCCGGGGGTATTCTACACGCTGGTACAGGATGGGCACGCGGGACCCGGTAACCTCAGTTCGGATATTCTTTTCGCAGACCAGAACGACCCCGATGGTGCGGATAACAAATGGATGACGGCTGACGATGGCCTGAGACCATTGCCCTGCAGTCCGGCGATCAATGCGGGGATAGACCCGGGCGGGCTTCCCGCAACCGACGTTACCCTTCGACCCAGGGTTTTCGATGCAGCGACCGATATCGGTGCCTATGAGCAGCAGTCGTACCGCGACGGCAGTAGCCTGTCCGAAAACGGGGATAATGTTTTGCAATCGATCACAGCAGGTAGTACCACCGGTTTCCTGGTCTCAGGCTGTCGGGTCATTACGCAGGTGACGCCTGCGGGCGCCACGCCGGTGAGCGGGAATGTGTATGCCAAGGCGTTTGTGGATGCAGGTGTGATCACGGCAGGTCCGTTAAGATTTGTGCAGCGGCACTACGAAATACTCCCTTCCAGTAATGCGGATAATGCAACGGCGCGTATCAAATTGTTTTTTACCCAATCCGAATTTGACGCATTCAATGCCAGCGGGAGCGGCGCGAAGCTCCCAACATCGGCCTTCGATGGTACGGGCAAGGCTAATATCCTGGTAATCCAGTTCCACGGTACAAGCGCGACCGGACAACCCGGCACTTACAGCGGCGATACCACGACGATCAACCCCGACGACAACGACATTGTCTGGAATGAAAACCTGAGCCGCTGGGAGGTCAGTTTCGATGTAACCGGTTTCAGCGGGTTCTTTGTGAGTAATGCCGATCCGTTACCCTTGAAATTGGTCAGCTTTTCCGGAAAAGCGGTGGAAAATACCACTCAACTCGAATGGCTGACGGCCGAAGAGGTGAATACAAGCCATTTTGAAATACACCGCAGTGCGGATGCGCGCCGTTGGGAAGTGTTGCCCGATCAACCCCGGGCATATGGCAGCGGTGGG
Organism: Dyadobacter sp.; assembly: GCF_017744695.1. Taxonomy (GTDB): domain Bacteria; phylum Bacteroidota; class Bacteroidia; order Cytophagales; family Spirosomataceae; genus Dyadobacter. The sequence goes on along the minus strand of NZ_JAGIAS010000001.1, from coordinate 841,956 downwards.
CACCGCTATGCTGCCACCGACTATCGACCACTCGCGGGGGCGAATTACTATCGGCTGAAAATGATCGATCTAGACGGTTCATTCGCTTACAGCCAGATTGCGGCCGTGAAGCAGGGAGAGGTCGTTCGAATGCGGGTTTATCCTAATCCGGCGAGCACCGTTCTGCAAGTCGAAACCGTCGCGGCGAATCGGCTTACAGGCAATGCGGAACTGCTGAATGCGCAGGGTACAGTCGTTGCACGCCGAAAACTGACCAATGGAGAAGCCGATCTACCCGTCGGCGATTTGCCTAAGGGCATTTACCTCCTGCGCGTACAAGACAATGCGGGTATTCAAAGCCAAAAAGTAGCGATCGAATAGGTTAGATATGCATCACTACCTCTTCCAGACTGCGGTCGTCGGGAACGTCGATTTTTTTCAGCAGCCTGTATTTGGTCGTACGCACTGCATGGCTGCTGATACCCAGCGTCGCCGACATTTCCTGGTAACCTAAACCCAGTTTGGAGAGCGCAATAAAGCGCATTTCACCCTGGGTGAGGTCGGGGAACTTCTCGCGCAGCCGATGGAGGTAATCGCCGTGAACTTTGCCGAAGAGCTTTTTGAAATAATCCCAATCCTCCTGTGTCAGGATCGTACTTTTACGCAATTGCGACAGGGCCTCGGCATCGGGGCCCTGTTTGTTTTCCAGTAATTCTATCTGCCTGCTTTTCTCTGAAATATTACGGGCAAAATCGTTCAGCTGTAAAGTCGCGTTTTCGAGTTCCTGTTCTTTTTGTTTGATTTTCAGTTCTTTTAAATGCTGCGCTTGCCGGTGCCTTTTGCGCTGATTGCTATAAATATACACCGAACCTACCGCGACGATCAGCATCAGTGCGAGCGACAGGTTTCGCTCGATGGTTTTGAGCTTCTTTTCCGAGTCGGCCTTCTCCATTTCCGAACGGTGCTCCTGTATATCGATCTTCTGGTGCGCGCGCATCAGAAGTTTTGCATTGTATTTGTTGGTCAGGCTGTCGCGGGCAAGTAATGCCGAATCGAGGTACGCACCGGCGAGTTTGGCATTGCCACGTGCCGCATAAACTTTCACGAAGATCGGGTAGAGGTCCTGGAAATGCCGATAGCGGTCGGGGTTGGGGGAGGTCAGATACCGCCGGGCAAGCAAGGCAAGTTGTTCGGCTTTGTCTAATGCGTTGCTTTTCAGGTAAATATTGGCCTGGATGATGAGCGATTCGGCAGCCAGGCCGAAGTCTTTTTGTACCACTGCCTCGTCGATATTGGCCTGTAATAGCGGTAAGGCTTCCGTATAATTACCTCGTATATAGGCGTTTTCTCCGAGTCCGCCTTTCGCGATGGCCGCCCAAAACTGATAGTTACCTTCCGCTTCCCTGCGGATCACCCGTCTGAAATAATGGTCGGACGAATCGAGATTGCCCTGCTGGCGGAAAATGACCCCAATCGTGTGAAGCGCGGAATTGTGCCCCGCATGCATGTCCGGATTGAATTTCAGGGTTAACACCTGCCTGAAAAGCGACAATGCCTTTTTGTAATCCGAAAAATTGTGGTAGGCGTGTGCAATGTTCGTCAGGTGATAGGTTTTATCAGGCAATTCGTCTGTGTTGACTTTGTTCAGCAGCGCTTCCTGCTTGATAAAAGTTTCGAACGCGAGCTCGTAGTTCTTTACATCCGCCCAATAGTAGTCGCCCAGCACCTTATGCGCCCGTGCGTTGATCTCGATATTGTCCTGAGCCACGGCTCTTTCCGAGAGATCTTGCAGCATGCCCGTAATGCGCACAGTCTGACTTTTGTGCCAGAATGTAAGATAATACGCTTTGAGCAGGTCGACTTCGAGTTCCAGATCGCTATCGTGGTGCAGGGTTGCAAAATTCCTCATTGACGTGAGCGAAGCGAATGCGGACGTCGTGTCGCGGTCATTCAGTATCTGGATGTAGATATCATTAAGGCTTTCGAAACGCTGACGATAGGTTTTATGCAGTAAATGTTCCCATTGAGCGTAGGCGTTGCCCGCATTTGACGCCATCAATGCCAGTGAGAACAGGATAGAGAAGAAGCGGTTCATGGTTCAGTACGCCGAAGTCGATTGCGGCAGCTTGTTGATCAGCGAATAAAGGGTTTACCCTGGTAAATTTAATACTAATCATTGACGGTTACATAGAAGTTTTTTATAGAATTAGTTTGTGACCATGGCCCCGATCAGCAATACTTCGCAAAATGTTGGGCGTAAAAAGGTATTTTTTGATGATTTGTTGAGATAAAATAAATAATTGCTACAAGGAATAACACGGCATTCTTGTAGATTTAAGCTAGATCTCCTTGTTTATGAAAACGTTTGTCAGCCTCGGCTTGCTAATACTGCTGCTGTCCCATTCGCTGGGGTGGTCAGTAGCCGTGCTTTTTGCGGGCAAAATGGCCGGGACGACTGAGCGAAACGAAACATTACAGACCGAAGCATCTGCCTGGCACCGGTTTGCGGAATTGTCGGAGCGCGTGCAGGAAATGCAGCTTGCCAAAACGCCGCTCACGCCGCTGGGAAGCGTGTTGAAAACGTTGGGGGATTTAGCGAAAACCTATTTGCCTGGCACTGACACCCAGGGAGAGTGGGTAGGAGTGAAGGCCCTTCTTCACGGGACAGTCTGTTTTGTAGAACCATTTTATGATCTGGTGGCCGGCGTATTCAACCGCGCCACCCCTCCACCGGAAATGATCGGGTAATATACTTTAGTGCATTGCCACTGCGGGACCACACGTGCCTGGCAGTGTGCGCGTACATGCATGTGTACCCTATTTATTCACCCTATCATTTCAAAAAATGGCAAATATTCCTACCGAGCCGATCGGAAGCATTCCGCGCCCCGCTTACCTGCAACAGGCTATGCAGGCTTATACCAAAGCAGAAATTTCCTCCGACGACCTCGCCCGGCTGTTTTCGCAGGCCACCCGCGAAACCATCATATCCCTGGAGGGAACCGGTTCGCCGGTTATCTCCGACGGCGAGCAGAGTAAGCCCAGCTTCGCTACCTATCCGATCCACGGCGCATTGAACCTCGATGGCGGTGGAGTAGTGATCCCGTTCGAGGATGGGCATACGCGGCAGCTTCCGGTATTGACGTCCGGACCGTTCCGTTACCGCAATTTCGCGGTGGACTATCTTCGGGAAGCACGCAAGCATACCGCATTGCCGGTAAAGCAGGCCGTTATTTCGGCATCGGCGATGAGTTTGTTATACCCGGCAGCCGGCATCGACGGTTATCCGCAAAGCCAGTTTATCGCCGATTTGCTCGATCAGGTGGAAGCCGATATCCGTAAATGCCTGAGCGAGCACGCTTACAATGTTCAGATCGATTTCACCGAAGCCAGGCTAGCCCTCAAACTGGATCCCAGCCAGGGACTCTTGCAACAGTTTATTTCGCTTAATAACCAGGTTCTCGATCGTTTTACGGCCGAAGAACGGAGCCGCATAGGTATCCATACCTGCCCGGGTGGCGACCATGACTCCACGCACAGCGCAGATGTACCTTACCAGGATTTGCTACCGCTCTTTTTCCAATTGAATGCGGGTAACTTTTACCTCGAATATGCCGGGGAGAAGGACAAAGTGTCGGTTCTGGAATCGATGCGGCAGAATATCAGGCCAGGGCAACGTGTTTTTCTCGGTGTAACGGATGTTCTGAACCCCAGGATCGAAACGCCGGGAGAAATCCGGGACCTACTGCTGCAAGCCGCCGAATACATCCCGCTCAATCAGCTCGGATCTACCGACGATTGCGGCTTTTCTCCCTTTGCCGACGACGTTTCAACAGCGCGAGAGATTGCATTCGAAAAGATCCGCGCGCGGGTAGAAGGTACGAAGCTGGCGGAAGCGAGGCTTTAATCTTCGATTGTCATGTGTAGTCAAGTATTGTCAGGTGTAGTCAAGTATTGTCAATTATTGTTAGATACTGATTTGACTCTATGTCTGACTATTCCTGAACATATCTAACCATGCCTGACTATTGCTGACCACACCTGACAATACTTGACAATACTTGACAACACTGACCAAATCTGACCTTTCATTCACTCATTAACTTCTACCAATGCCACATATCGAATTTGAGAAAGGTTTTCCGGGCATCCTGGGCCCGATGCGTTTTAGTCCTCACACCGCAGCGCCGATGAATGCATTAGCCAACGCGCTGATGTGTTCCGACGAAGGATTAAGTCGCGGTGAACGCGAGCTGATCGGTACTTACGTTTCATCGCAGAACGATTGCTTTTTTTGCCAAACCATCCATGGCGCCATTGCCAGCGCTTATCTGGAAGACGAGGACTGGTCGTTTGTCAAAAGTGTTAAGGAGAATTTTACGGAGACGGATCTGTCTGAGCGGATGAAAGCGTTGTTGTCGATCGCGGGCAGTGTTCAGCGCGGAGGGAAGCACGTTACCGCTGAGCAAATCGCCCGGGCGCGCGAGCACGGTGCCGACGACCGGCAGATCCACGACACCGTCCTCATCGCCGCGGCGTTCTGCATGTTCAACCGGTATGTCGACGGCCTTGCCACCACCGCGCCAACCGATCCGGACGTGTACCGCGCCAGGGCCGTGAATGTGATTGCGAACGGGTATTCGGCGGTACGCGGGTACGAGTGATGAGTATTAAGCAAACTGAGCAGGCCAAATTGGCCTGCTCAGGACTACTTCTTACTTCAAAGATATTTTAAGGTATTTCGACTATTGCATTTTCAGCTACAAAGGCATGCATGTAGGTAAGATACTTGTCATGAGAATCAGTGTATTGCTCGTCAAAATAGCTGGCAAAAAATACTTGCGCCTCGATGTCCTGTGCCTCAAAAACAATCGTTTTGGTGACCCATTCCGCCTGTTTCCCATTCAGATCAAACTTTGTTATTCCCCAATTGACGCCTATGGTTCCAGGAATTTGAATCATAGCAGCGGGTGCGTATTGAGTAGGTTCTCCATTCCTGAGGTAAACAGTACTAGCCACGGAGATGGTCACTGCATACTTTTTGCCGACCTTTAAATTTTTGATTTTTGAAATAGCTTTTGAATTTGTTGCGGATCCGTTGATGACCTTACTTTGCGCCATGATAGTGACAAAATTGTTCGTTTTATTGCTATTGTAACCTGATGGTTGAAGTAGCGGTTTTGTCCATGGGTAACTCTGATCACCCCATAAGTGAGTTTTAGTTGAGGTTCCTGCTGCGTATAGTTCCAAATCGTCAGGGCTGGCATTAATGGCTCTTATCCATCCTGTCGCGAATACGTTGTGCCCCGGAGAAGCGTCAGTGGCTGGAATTTGAGGAACTCCCTGCAAAGGCCCTCCTCCGCGTTCGCTGCTAAAACCGTTTTCCATTTTGTTTTTTTGTGGCTGCGCCACATCCTCTTGCGAGCAGCTACTCATCATTATGCAAGTCGCCAGCGCCAAACCTAATGGTAATTTTTGTACTAAATTCATTTTTGAAAATTGATTTACGTGAAAAAAAGATTCTAACTGGCTGCAAAGCAACACGGTTAAATTAGAAGAGAATGTGAGAAATGAATCAACGGTAATGCGTGGTTACTTCTCTGGTAGAAGGCTTTTTTGTATTGATTACAAACCGTAGAAATAAAATTGCCGGAGCAGCAGGATATGTAACATTACTTTGGTTTGCGACTTCATATATGTGATTATTCCTGGAACTCAACTATGCGGTTATGTTGAAGAATCAAATCTCCTGTAACGAGTCTAGATCGACAAAGAGATGACCATAATAATAGTATTGTTTAGGAAGGCTGCCACCCGGACCTAAACAGCCAAAAAGGAACGTAGCAGTAGTACCGGTAGCCTGGAATGTTAAAATGCGGTGTTTCCATTGCGCCTTTAATCCCGCCAGGTCAATATATGCATAGCCTACGTTTGTGCCGGTGGTCAGAATATAGATTGCATCGGCATATTGCGTAGTCAGGCCATTGACGATTCCGATCGATGAAGCTCCGTATAATGATATCGAGTATTTCTTCCCTGGTTTCAAATTTTTAATAATGGTCCTTACCTGGGAATGGCCTTGTATGCCTGCGCCGAGCACATTTTCATGTCTGATGAATGTTAAAAAGTTTCCCGCTTTCGGTACCGGCTCAGGAAGCGGTTTCAGCCAGGGCATAGCAGGGTGTCCCCAGGCGTGCGTCAGTGTGGAAGTTCCCGCCGCGTGCTCATGAAGGTCATCGGGCTTATAGTTGACGAATTTGAACCAGCCATTTGCATAAACACCAAGCCCGGCAGGCCCGTCAGTGGGAGGCATTACTGGTATTGCATTTACTTTCAGGTTCGCGGTTGAGGGTACTTTTTCTGTTTGGGGCTGTGGGACCTGGGTGTCTTCCTGCGAACAAGCACTCATCATTATGCAACAGGCCAGCGACAGGCTAAATGGTAATTTTTGCACTACATTCATCTTGTGAGAACTGATTTACATTTTGCGACAGGATTATCTGGATGCAAAGCAATACCTCTGAGCCGTATGTAAATTTGTAAGTGAATTAATGGTGTAGGCTGGTTATTGATGGGAGACGAGCGGGGAGAGCGGGCTGGGCATTAGTACTTTTCGAAGCGGGCGCACATGTGGTGCTTGCGTGCAGGAGTAAGCGTAATGCGCAGGAAGCGGAGGTGCTCCTGCGTGCGCAGGGCGGTAAGGGTAAAAAGGGTTGCTTATTCGCGGGTCAGTCCGCGATTTTGAGCACCGACCAATGCGCAAAAGGGGGGCCATCCACACTGTTGACCGAAAATGACATTCCCGAAGCGCTTTGATCATAATAAAGCTCGATGCTGTCTCCTGCGTTAAGAAAAGCAGTGCCTTCAATGTGAAGGGTACTTGCGGAAGGGATCGATCGAAGTTTGCTGCTTGGCGGTATAACAATATCCGTAACCGGGAACTTGGTTTTGGCATAAACCTGCGATGTTGAAGCGTTGCGGATGGCAATATAAGGATTCGAGTTGGGGGGGAGATTTCCGGTCCCGCTTTCGGCGTCGTAAGTGATGTCGGCGGATAGTTTATAAAAGCCATTTTCACCAACCGTAAAGCGCGATGCAGGAATGTCAAGGAAACCGACTGAGGTATATATTTGCGTCCACGGAATCTGGATGCGGCCCGTGCTGGGAACGAATGCAGGTGTACTATTTCCCACTGCAGAAAATCCGGCCGGATTCTTGATAGCTCCCACTTTTGCCCAGGCAATTCCATCGAAGTAGTAAAAACCTGGGTCATTATCGGTCTGGTAGATCATCAACCCGGTTGCCGGTGTTGCGATTCCGGTCCTTTCGGTCAGGCCCATCCGGGGGATAAGTAATCCCTTTTGGGTGGCGACGATTTCGAGTTGCGCGCTGGGATGAGGCGTGGTGGTGCCAATCCCGACCTGTGCGTAGGCGGCGCTTGCCAGTAATAGGAAGACGTCAAGCAGGTAGAAAACGAACAAGTGTTTCATATTGATACCAGTTGGGTAAAGGACAATCTTGGTGGCCAGTTGTATGGTGGACGTTGATTTCTTGCTTCGAGGTTATGAAAATAGCTGGTTTTTGCACACTTTGGGCACGCCGGTGAATAATTTTAATCCCAATCTCAGCCTTAACCGATATTATGAAAACACGCTTGACCGCATTATTTCTTACCGCATCCCTTTTTGTAGCCTGTGACCGCAAAGAGCAGGCCCAAGCCCGGAAAAATACTTCATCGGAACTCGAAGGTACGTGGAAACTCCTGAGCGGCACATTGATCGAAAAGGGCGACACGACGGTAACGGATTATACCCGGAAAGTTTCCTTCATTAAAGTCATTAATGGCAGTCATTTCGCCTTTTTGCAGCATGATCTGAACAAAGGCAAGGATTCTACTGCGAGCTTCTCGGCCGGCGGCGGTGCCTACACGCTGAAAGACAGCGCCTACACCGAGAAACTGGAATATTGCACCGCGCGCGAATGGGAAGGGAACGAGTTTCACTTCACGATTTCGATTCAGAACGATACGCTGATACAGCGCGGCGTCGAGAAGGTGGAAGCGGCCGGTGTGGAGCGATTGAACATCGAGAAGTACGTGCGGGTGAAGTGATATTGAAATAAAAGAGCCGGAAACAGTGATGCTTCCGGCTCTTTGAATGATTTGCAGAACCCTTATTTCGCGGGCTCTTTGGTGGCCGTGATCGGGAATTCGCCGTCTTGCGAAACGATCGTACCGGTGAGTTTCTCGCCGTCCTGCGTCATGGTCACAGTGAGGATACCGCCCTGGAAATCCAGTTTAAAGGTCACTTTGCCCTGGTCGATGGTCAATTCCTTCATTTCCATACGCTCCTGCTGGCCGAGGTAACCGGTCGTTTTGTCGTCCTTCTGTTCGAACGTCATAAAGCCCGTTTCATACTCTGGTGGCACGTTGGAAACGGTATATTTCCAGGTTCCGACAAGGTCGTTGGCTGTTTTGAGGTTTTTGGCGGTTACTGCGAAGATCGTAACGGCCAGGATCATGGTTAGCAAATACTTTACTTTCATTGTGTTGATGGTTTTTGCGATTGGTTACTGAATGGAATGGTGTCAAATTTAGAAAAAAGCAAATACGTTGTAATCCCGTCAATGTTATATTTTCAGTAACTAAATTACTATCGGTATTAACGGCTGATTAACGGTAATGCATTGCTTACTTGCCGTGAATTTGTTTTTGCCTACCTGTTGCATTCGCATTTCTCCTACTTTTGAGGCATGAAGGTCATTGTCGCATATCTGTTGGCGTTTTACGTGCTCGCGCTCTCCTGCATTCCGTGCCAGGACGAGGTTCGGCAGTTGCCCGATAGCAGCGGCAAGAAAGTCACAGCGTTCGTTGCGGCTGGTGCCGACGCTCACCAGGAAGCGCTTGACCTGTGTTCGCCCTTCTGCATATGTGCGTGTTGCGCGAGTGTGACCATCAGTACAACCGTTGCCGCTCTACCCGAAAACGCTGTCTCCCAGCTAATGCCACCGGCAGGCTTCTCCTATCTCCAGATTCTGTATACCGGCGATATGGCCGGAATCTGGCAACCACCTCAGGAAAGGGTATAATCCGTGCTCCGCGGGCTGTTCCGCGTGGGCTGTTTACCGGACAAGTCGTTCGCCTGTTGCATTCAAGCATCCGGTGTAACGCGGCATATCCATTCATTTTAAATCAGAAATGTTAGATAAAATCATTCATTTTTCGATCCACAACAAGCTGGTGGTCGGAATATTCACACTTGCCCTGGTGGCCTGGGGGGCGTACTCCCTTACCCGGCTGCCCATTGATGCCGTGCCTGATATTACCAATAACCAGGTGCAGATCATCACTACAAGCCCGTCGCTGGCCGCCCAGGAGGTGGAGCGGCTGGTGACTTTCCCCGTTGAAACGGTGATGGCGACCATTCCGCACACCGAAGAGATCCGCTCGATTTCGCGCTTCGGATTGTCGGTCGTAACCATTGTTTTTGAAGACGACGTTGACGTTTACTGGGCACGTGCGCAGGTTTCGGAGCGGTTGCACAGTGCCGTGGAGCAGATTCCCCCCGGCACAGGAACGCCGAGCCTGGCGCCCGTTACCACAGGTTTGGGCGAAATATACCAATATGTATTGCATACCAAACCGGGCTTTGAAAACAAGTACTCGCCTATGGAGCTGCGCAGCATTCAGGACTGGATCGTGCGGCGACAGCTGCTGGGCACTTCCGGCGTGGCGGATGTAAGCAGTTTTGGCGGTTTTTTGAAACAATATGAAATCGCCATCGACCCGTTGAGGATCCGGAGCGCGGGAATTTCCATTGCCCGTATTTTCGAAGCATTGGAACAAAATAACCAGAATACCGGCGGGGCCTATATCGACAAGAAACCCAATGCCTACTTCATCCGAAGCGAAGGGTTGATAGGCTCGCTGGACGATATTCGTAAAATCCAGGTGGGAGAAACAGCAACCGGCCTGCCGGTACTTATCCGCGACGTCGCCGAGGTCGGTTTCGGTAGTGCCGTGCGGTATGGCGCCATGACGCGCAACGACGAGGGCGAAGTGGTAGGAGGGCTGGTGTTGATGCTGAAAGGCGCCAATTCTTCGGAGGTCATCGGTAATGTGAAAGAGCGGATTACGCAGATCCGCAAGAGCTTGCCCGAGGGGGTCGTGATTGAGCCATTCCTGGACCGTACCAAACTGGTCAACAATGCGATTGGCACTGTCTCGAAAAACCTGATCGAAGGTGCGCTGATCGTCATTTTTGTCCTGATACTGCTGCTGGGAAACATGCGGGCCGGGCTGGTGGTGGCTTCGGTGATCCCGTTGGCCATGCTTTTTGCGGTCAGTATGATGAACCTTTTCGGTGTTTCGGGTAACCTGATGAGCCTTGGGGCGATTGATTTCGGGCTGATCGTCGACGGCGCGGTGATTATCGTCGAAGCCACCTTGCACCACATTGTTTCCAAACGGTACACGCATCGCCTCACGCAGGACGAAATGGACCGCGAAGTGTACGAATCGGCGTCGAAAATCCGGAATTCGGCTGCGTTCGGGGAGATCATTATCCTGATTGTCTACCTGCCGATACTGGCACTGGTCGGCATCGAAGGCAAGATGTTCAGACCAATGGCGCAGACGGTCAGTTTCGCAATTCTGGGTGCATTTATTCTCTCATTAACTTATGTTCCTATGATGTCGGCCCTGTTTTTGAGCAAGAAAAACGAATACAAACCGGGCATATCCGATCGGATTGTCGGCTTTTTCCGGCGCATTTACTTGCCGGCGCTGGATTTTGCACTACGCAGGAAGCGGTTGGTTTCGTTGGTCGCAGTCGTGTTGCTTGGCGGAAGTGTCTGGCTCTTTTCCCGCATGGGGGGCGAATTTATCCCGCAGCTGGATGAAGGCGATTTTGCGGTAGAACTGCGCGTGCTCACCGGTAGCTCGCTTTCCGAAACCATCGACGCCACACGGAAGGCGGCCGCCGTACTGCAAAAGCATTTTCCCGACGAAGTGGTGGAAGTTGTCGGGAAGATCGGCTCTTCCGAAATACCCACCGACCCGATGCCTGTCGAAGCCGGAGATATGATGGTTATCCTGAAAGAAAAATCGCGCTGGAAAAAGGCCGAAAACAGGGAGGAGTTGGCGGAGCAAATGCAGGAGGTACTCTCAGAGTCTATTGCCGGGGTTACCTTCGGTTTCCAGCAGCCCATCCAAATGCGTTTCAACGAGTTGATGACGGGGGTGAAACAAGACGTGGCGGTCAAAATTTTCGGAGAAGATCTCGACGAACTTGCACGTCAGGCGGCGCGTATAGGCAAGCTGGCGAGCAAAGTGCGCGGAGCAGAAGATATTTATATAGAGTCCGTAACAGGCCTGCCACAGATCGTCGTGCGCTTCGATCGCGATAAACTGGCGCAGTTTCACATTCCGGTTGCCGACGCCAACCGCACGCTGAATACCGCATTTGCCGGCGCTGGCGCGGGGCTGGTTTTTGAAGGGGAGAAGCGCTTCGACCTCGTGGTACGTTTGCAAAAAGCCGATCGCAGGAGTATCGACGACGTCCGTGGCTTGTTTGTTACCAATGCCGAAGGTCAGCAAGTGCCGCTCGGGCAGATTGCAACCATCGAAATGCTCGCCGGCGCGAATCAGATCCAGCGCGAGGATGCCAAACGTCGCATTACCGTGGCATTCAACGTGCGCGGCCGGGATGTGGAAAGTATAGTGAATGAGCTGCGCGGGCGCGTCGATCGGGAGATCAAAATGCCGCCGGGGTATTTTGTGACCTATGGCGGACAGTTCCAGAATTTGCAGGAAGCCAACAGCCGCCTGGCTGTCGCGGTGCCGGTGGCATTGCTGCTGATTTTTGTATTACTCTATTTTACATTCCACTCGTTGCGGCAAAGCTTGCTGGTACTCACGGCCATTCCATTTTCGGCGGTTGGCGGCGTGCTGGCGCTCTGGGTTCGCGACATGCCATTCAGTATTTCGGCCGGGATCGGCTTCATCGCATTGTTCGGAGTGGCGGTGCTAAATGGCATCGTACTGATCGCGGAATTTAACCTGCTCCGGAAATCAGGCGAGACCGATTTACGCAAAGTGATTTTCGAGGGGACCGATACACGTTTGCGCCCGGTATTGATGACTGCCCTTGTGGCATCGCTCGGGTTTTTACCCATGGCCTTGTCGTCGAGCGCGGGGGCGGAGGTGCAACGTCCGCTTGCCACCGTGGTGATCGGCGGGCTGGTGTCGGCCACGTTGCTTACTCTGCTGGTCCTTCCGGTTTGGTACGGGATCGTCGAAAAGCGCTGGGGAGCAGGCCGGGGCGGTAAGATGGCCGTAACGACGGCTGTTGTTATGCTGGTGATGCTATGGCCGGATCGTGCGAGCGCCCAGCAGGTATCGCCGACCTGCAAAATTACGCTCCGTCAGGCCGTTGACGAGGCATTGGAACGTAATCCGTTGGTTAAAGGTGACTTGTATCGCATTGGTTATCAGCAGGCGATGGTGAAAACGGCCGGCGATCCTGGGAAAACGGATTTGGCATGGATGGGAGGCCAATACAATAGTGTCAAGTTTGACAACCATTTTCTTTTATCCCAAAATTTGCCGAACCCCGCGGCGGTAGCGAAACGCAAGTCGCTGTTGGCCGAGGAAGTGAACGGTGCGATGGCTGCCATGGAGGTTACCAAAGCGGAACTGGTGAGAGAGGTTAAAATCAATTATCAGCAACAGGTTCTGCTCAAATCCCGCCAAAAACTGCTGGATGCCGAGCTTCTTCGTGCCGGGCGTTTTGTAAAAGCGGCCGAAATGCGTTTCAAAACCGGAGAAACGAATCAGCTGGAATATGTTACGGCGCAAAGCCAGCTAGGCGATGTCCGTGCGCAACTGATCCGGAATGAGGGCGATCTGCGCAATTTACAACGCGCATTGCAGACTTTGGTAAACAGCAATACGCTTGCCGAAGCCGAAACCGATTCGCTAACACGAAGAAACCTCGCGGTACCTGCGCCCGACACCACCGCATTGGGCGCGCATCCGTACTTACGCTATCTCGCACAGCAGGTGGCAATCGGGAGCAGACAAACGGCCCTACAAAAGGCCGCTCTCTTGCCGGAGTTTAATATCGGGTATTTCAACCAGTCGCTGACGGGTTTTCAAAACACAGGTAATGGCGAAGTCTTCTATGGCTCTGGTAAACGCTTTCAGGGTGTGCAGGTAGGCGTGCAGTTGCCGATTTTCAATGGTGCTTCCAAAGCGAGAATCAAAGCCTCGCAAATAGGCGAGCAGGTGGCGAGAAACGAGGTGGAAACTGCTCGTCTGAGATTGGGAAGCGACCTGGATCAGGCGATCCGCAACCTGGAAACGGCCCGCCAAAACCTCGAACTATACGAAACGAGTTCGCTCCTGTTGGCCGGTACGATTCAAGGCAATGCCACTAAAGCCTACGAATCGGGCGAGATAGGGTATATCGAATACGGTCAGGCGTGGAACCGGGCATTGAGCATTCGCCTCAACTGGCTCGATTTGCTGAATGTCTACAATCAATCGGTTATTCAAATAGAATATCTTTTAAATGAGCAGTAATCTGAACATAGCAATGAAAAATATAGCGATAGGCCTGGTGTTTCTCCTGGGCATAGCCGCCTGCAAGCCCGGGAACGAAAAGGAAGCCGCCGAAGCGGAGCATGCAGCGGAGGAAACCAGCCATGTAGAACTCACAGCAGCACAGTATGAAACGGCCGGTGTCGAAACAGGCGGTTTTTCTGTCCGGAAGCTAAGCGGGACGGTCGCTGCCAACGGGGTAATCGACATTCCGCCGCAGAATCTGGTGAGTATTTCCGCGCCATTGGGCGGGTTTGTACGCAAATCGGAACTTTTGCAGGGTATGAAAGTGCAAAAAGGCGAGGTGTTGGCGGTGATCGAAAACCCCGATTTTATCCCTATGCAGCAGGACTACCTCGAAACACGCAGCAAGCTGGAATATGCCGAGCAGGAATACCAGCGCCAAAGCGACCTCAGCAAAGAGAATGTGAATGCGCAAAAAGCATTACAGCAGTCGGCTTCCGAGCTGAAAATGCTGCGTGCGCGGTTGGCGGGTTTGAAGGAGCGCGTACGTACGGCGGGCGTAGATCTGGCCGGGCTGGAAAAGGGGAATATCACGAGTATTGCTTCCATTCGTTCGCCTATCACAGGCTCGGTGACGGTCGTGAATGTGAACCTGGGTAAATACGTGAACCCGACCGACGTAATGTTCGAGATCGTGGATACGGACCACTTGCATGTGGAACTGTCTGTTTTTGAACAAGATATTCCAAAAATAAAACTGGGGCAACTGGTGCGGTTCCGCGTGAGCAACAACCCGGCGCAGGAAGATCTGGCCAAAGTTTACCTCATCAATCAGAAAATTAATGATGATCGAACCGTACGGGTACACTGCCACCTGGAAAAAGAGGAAAACGGCTTGCTCCCGCAGAATTTCGTGAAAGCTATTATCGAAACCGGTGCGAATCCCGTGAATGCATTACCCGACGAAGCCGTGGTCGATTTCGAGGGAAAATCCTATGTTTTTGTAAAGGACCCGAAGGGCGAAAGGAGTTTTGATATGGTCGAGGTTGCCAAAGGCATCTCGGAAAATGGTTTTACAGAAGTGAAAATGCCCGCAGGAGGTAATGAAAGCCCTCAATTCGTTTTGAAGGGGGCTTACGCATTGCTTTCAAAGCTGAAAAACTCGGAAGAGGAGGAAGGGCACTAAGCTGTTGATCAGCCGACAGTCGCACTGCGGCATTCGAACTGCCGCAGTGCGACTGTCGGTTGATTATGCTTTGATGACCCTTACGAGCGCTTGTACCGTGGCCAATACATGATCCATGTTGCCGTAATCGTTGGTGACCTTTGAGAACATTACGCCGCCTTCGATCAACGCGATAATGGAAACCGCCATTTGCTCGGCATTAACGCCCTGGCGGAATTCGCCGGCTTCGGCCCCTTTTTCGATAATCCCGACGATGTTCTTTTTCCAGCTGAATAGTGCCTTGGCCGCACACAGTTGCAGCGGGACATTGGTATCGTCCGCCTCCACTGCCGTATTCAGGATCGGGCACCCGCCGCGATTGCCTACGCTGGTGATCACATCTCTGTACACGTGACCATATACCATTAGTTTATCAAAATAAGTTTCTGCCTTTTCCAGCTCCGCCTGCACGGTGTTGAATACCAGCGACCGGTTATATTCAAATACTGCCAGCGCTACTTCTTCCTTGTTTTCGAAATTTCCGTAAATGCTGCCCTTCGTGAGGCCGGTTGCTTCGGTAATGTCCGACATCGAGGTACCCGCATAACCTTTCCGGTTGAAAATCTCGGCGGTTTTCTCGATGATGAAATTCCGGGTGCGCTCGGCCTTGGTTGTTCCTACGTTCATGTAACAAATATACCAATTGGTATTTATTTTTACAAGCGGTAAAGAAAGGGATTTACTTTAAAGATCGAACGATTAAGAAGAATAACGGATAGCAGGAAGGACTTTGCCCCTTAATTCCCCGAAGCCGACCCTGACGTCGCCCTTTTGTCCAAAGCCACGCATGATCACCTCGTCGTGATCTTCCAGAAAGCGCCGATCAATGCCGTCTCGGAGTTTGAGAGGCTGTGTACCATTCAGGGTAGCTTCCAGCAAGCAGCCTTTCTGGGAAATACCGCTGCCGCTGATGGTTCCGGTGGCGAGCAGATCGCCTGTTTGCAGGTTGCAACCCGTGACGGTATGGTGGGCGATTTGCTGAGCGGCAGTCCAGTAAATGCCGCTTGCATTGGTTTGGCATACTAAAAATTCCTCCGAACTTCCGGGGTTAATACTGACCGACAAGGAAAGGTCGAAGTTCTGACGCGGGTAATGGGCCAGGTAAGGAAGCGGTTCCGGTTGCTGCGCCGGTGCGGGTATGCGGAAATGTTGCAACGCCTCCCAGGTGACGATCCATGGAGAAACGCCCGAGGCGAAATTCTTGCTCGTAAATGGCCCCAGCGGCTGGTATTCCCATCGCTGGATGTCACGCGCCGACCAGTCGTTGAAAAGCAGCATGCCGAAAATGTAGTCTTCCGCTTCTTCAATGGAAACCGGCTGGCCAATCACCGATTCTTTACCGACTACAAACGCCAGTTCCAGTTCGTAATCCAGTGCGTTGGTCGGTTTGAAGGACGGCGTGCCGTTGGCCTGGCCGGTCTGGCCCCGGGGGCGCGGTACCGGCGTACCCGAAACGACGATGGAAGATGCGCGCCCATGGTATGCGACGGGCAGATGTTTCCAGTTGGGGAACAGCGGGTTGTCGGGCCGGAATAGCTTTCCAACGCTGAATGCGTGCTCTTCGCTCGAATAGAAATCTGTGTAGTTGCCGACTTTGAGCGGCATATGCATTTGTACTTTTTTCTGCGGGATAAGCAGGTGATCGGCGAGCTGTTTCAGGTCCGACTGTTCGTCGCATAATGCTGTTTGAATGATTTTACGTACATATTCGGAAAAACCGCGGCCGAGTGCTATCAGGTCGTTCAGCACGGGTTTCCGGAATGCATTCCCGGCTTCGGGGTATTGCGGGAACATATTCAGGGCATAGGCTGCGGCCAGGTCTACGACCCAATTGCCTATGGCTAGTCCCGCGCGGGCAGGGCGCTCGTCACTGAATATGCCGAAAGGCAGGTTGTGAATCGAAAAGTCGGAATCGTGCGGGATTGGAAGCCAGGATTGTCGCATCGCATTGGAGATTTAAGCCTGTTGCGTCAGGTAAGCTTCCAGTAGTGGCTCGATGCCCGTCACCGACTCGTAAAGCTGGTCGTAGGACTGGATTACAAAATAATGATCCTGGTAGCGATCAATATGATACGGAGTGTCGAGTACGAGGGCAAGGTCGAAATCGATCTTGGGAACATCATCGCCCAGGCAATAGCGGCTTTCGCCCGAGGAAGAAATGATACCGCCGCCGTAAATTTTTAATGCACCCTCTTCACGGATCAGCCCGAATTCGACGGTATACCAATATAGCCTGGAAATGCGCTGCAGAATTTCCTCCTGGTCGATGTGCTTTAATGCAACCTCGCTTAAATGCGCCATAAAGTCGCAGAATGCCTGATTACTCAGCAGTGGCACATGCCCGAAGGTGTCATGGAACATGTCCGGTTCTTCGAGATAATCGATTTGTTCCGGCTTGCGGAGCCAACTTGTCGCCGGGAACTGGCGGTTATATAAATGCGTGTAAAATTCGCGGTGGGGGATAAGCCCGGGGACCACATACACTTCCCAGCCTGTCAATGCGCGAAGCGCCGGGTTGGTTTCATGTTCGAAATGCGGGATATGACCGGGCACAAACCGTACTTTGTCGATCCCATCGAGATATGCGCGGCTGGCAATGTGCGGAAGCTGCTCCATTTGCCGTTCGAAAAGCTGTTTCCACATCTGGTGGTCAGCTTTGCTGTATTGTTCATAAGCCTGGTTCATGGTTGGGAAGGTTTGTGTTAAAGTGTTCCCCTAAGCATTTGCTCGCGCTCGATCGCTTCGAACAATGCCTTGAAATTGCCTTTGCCGAACGATTGGGCGCCTTTTCTTTGGATAATCTCAAAAAACAGGGTAGGGCGCGGCATGACCGGCTTGGTGAAAATCTGCAAGAGGTAACCTTCGTCGTCCCGGTCGACGAGAATACCAAGCTCGCGTAAGCTGGACAGGTCCTCATCAATATGTCCGACACGGCGGAGCAGGTCGTCGTAATAGGCAGTGGGTACGCGGAGGAACTCCACCCCACGGTCGCGTAAAGCACGCACGGTTTCCACGATATGGTCGGTGGCAACAGCAATATGCTGCACACCGGGACCACCGTAAAAGTCGAGGTACTCTTCCACCTGCGATTTCTTTTTACCTTCGGCGGGTTCATTGATCGGGAATTTGATGCGCCCATTGCCGTTGCTCATGACTTTGCTCATGAGTGCTGAATACTCGGTCGAGATGTCTTTATCGTCAAAAGAAACCATCATTTTGAACCCCATCACATCCTCGTAGAACTTTACCCATCGGTTCATTTCGTTCCAACCCACATTCCCGACCATGTGATCGATGTACCGCAGGCCTAGCGGCGCCGGTGAATGTTCAGGTTGCCAGGCCACAAATCCCGGGAGGAAAATGCCATCATAATGCTTTCTTTCCACGAAAACGTGCACGGTATCGCCATAGGTACATATGCCCGATCTGACCGTTTCACCGTGATGGTCTTTCTCCGTTACCGGTTCCAGAAACGGTCGGGCGCCCCGGTTGACGGTTTCGCGGTAGGCGGTTTTGGCATCATCAACCCATAATGCAATGGCTTTTACGCCGTCGCCGTGACGGTCGATGTGCGCACCGATGGCCGTGCCGCCGTGCAGCGGGGAAGTGAAAACCAGCCGGATCTTGTCCTGCACCACCACGTAGGATTCGCGGTCGGTAAGGCCTGTTTCAAGCCCAGCCATGGCAAGCGGCTGAAACCCGAATGCATTCCGGAAATAATGCGCCGATTGCAATGCATTGCCGACGTAAAGTTCGACGTAATCCGTGCCGTTAATCGGCAGGAAGTCGGTCGTTGGCGGTAGTGGCGGATGTGCTGTGAGTGTGGACATGGCGTTAATGATTGAATGATTGAATGATCCGCCGTGGAACGGGGAATGATTGAATGATTGAATGATTGAATGATTGAATGAGTGAATGAGTGAATGAGTGAATGTGTGGATTTTGAATAAGGTTAATACCCGGATAGATTGTTGAAAAGAGATCCAAGTGACAACGCCTGACAATACATGACTATTCTTGGCTATTCATTCATTCATTCACTCATTCGCCGTTCCACGGCGGCTCATTCAAAATTCTCCGCCCAGCTGTTAAAGTACTTCCCATCGTCGATCGCCATCGCCTGTTCGGTCAGCATCAGGGGGCGGAAGGTATCGACCATCACGGCCAGCTCCTGGGTTTCCTTTTTGCCGATGCTCCTTTCGTACGCGCCCGGGTGCGGGCCGTGCGGGATGCCGCCGGGGTGCAATGTGATGTGTCCCTGCGCGATGTCGTTGCGGCTCATGAAATCGCCGTCGACATAATACAGGACTTCGTCGGAGTCGATGTTACTGTGGTTGTATGGCGCCGGGATAGCCAGCGGGTGGTAGTCGTACAGCCTGGGGCAAAACGAGCAGACCACGAATGCGTCGGTTTGGAATGTCTGGTGTACCGGTGGCGGCTGGTGAATGCGACCGGTAATGGGTTCGAAATTATGGATCGAAAAGGCCCAGGGGTAATTGTAGCCGTCCCAGCCGACAACATCGAACGGATGGGTTTCGTAGGTTACGGGGTGAATATGGCCCTGCTTTTTGATCTTGATCAGGAAATCCCCGTGCTCATCGTAGGTTTCGAGGTTGCGCGGAAGAATATAGTCGCGTTCGCAGTAGGGCGAATGCTCGGTAAGCTGTCCGAAATGGTTGCGGTATCGCTTGGGCGTGTAAATCGGCGTGTGCGACTCGAGGTACAGCAAGCGGTTGTCCGGCCCGTCGAATTCGATCTGGTAAATAGTGCCTCTGGGAATCAACACATAATCGCCATTAGTAAACGGCACCTGCCCGAACGGGGTCCGCAGCTTCCCAGCGCCGCGGTGGACGAAAAGCAGTTCGTCGGCGTCGGCATTCTTATAAAAATAGGACATCGCCTCGCCGGAAGGAGCGGCCAGACCCAGAATAAGATCCCGGTTGACAAGCAGGGGTGTCCGGCTGTCGAGGTAATCGGCAGCGGGTTTTACGTCGAAGCCGATCAGCTTCCGCATAGTCATGTTGTTGGCTACCGCAATGCGCGGCGTGACATCGTAAGGCTCACCAAGCGATTTCACCTGCGTGGGGCGCCAGGTGTGATAGAGGAGGGAAGACATGCCTTCGAAACCGATGGTCCCGAAGAGTTCTTCATAGTAAAGTCCGCCGTCGGTTTTGCGAAACTGCGTATGCCGTTTGGGCGGAATGGTTCCTAGTTGTTGATAGATCGGCATGTGCTTCTCGATTGTAAGTTAGCCAATAGTTGTTTATGCAATTATAGGAAAAACAAATCAATATTTGAATAATTTTTTGTATTATTTTAAAATTAAAAAAAGTACCTCCGGTTAATAAATTCTAGGTCAAGTCGCTATTTGTTCTATAAAATATTAAGAATAAATTTGAATGTATTTCAGTCCGACTAGTCCGGAAAAGCACTGAAAAACGACTCCCATCCTAATTGAAAAAAGGCATTTGCCGGCTCTGTTGTTATTCCTGACACAGCGTTTTCATTTTAATCAAACCATTTTAGCCATGAGGAAACATTACCTCCATTTACCCGTGAAGGGTATTCTTGCATTTTTACTGAGCCTGATGCTGTCCTCGAGGGGAGTCGCGCAGATCAGCCAGTTCATTCACGTCGACCAGTTCGGTTATGCGCCGGCGGCTGAAAAGGTGGCAGTGCTCAGCAATCCGATCGTAGGATACAATGCCGGATTGAGCTACACACCGCCCGCGACGATGGAAGTGCGTAATAGTATCACCCATGCAGTGGCGTTCACGGGGCCGGTTACCGTTTGGAATAGCGGGAGTACCCAGGCCAATTCGGGTGACCAGGGTTGGTGGTTCGACTTTTCGGCACTGACGGCCACAGGTACTTATTATGTGTTTGATCCGGTGGGCAACCAGCGTTCCGCAGTTTTTGAGATTACCCCCAATCCATACGGCAATGTGATGCTGGCTGCCGTAAAAATGTTCTATTACAACCGCTGCAACATGGCGAAGGCGGCGCCGTATGCGCAAAGCAAATGGACCGACGGCAATAATTTCATAAATGCATTGCAGGACCAGCAATGCCGGTACGTGTATGACCAGGGCAATGCGGCACTGGAAAAGAACCTGACCGGCGGCTGGTTCGATGCCGGTGACTACAATAAATATGTCTCCTTCACACACAGCCCGTTGCACGACCTGCTCTACGCTTACGAGGAAAACCCAACTGTTTTTACCGACAATTTCAATATCCCCGAAAGCAAGAACGGGATTCCTGATTTGCTCGACGAGGTGAAATGGGAGCTCGACTGGCTTTTTAAAATGACGAATGCCGATGGCAGTACGCACAACAAAATGGGCAGCCGGAATTACAGCGAAAATGTTTCGTCGCCTCCAAGCGTGAATGTGGATGGGCGCTATTATGGCCCTACTTGCACCTCGGCGTCTGCGACGATCGCCTCGGTGTTCTCGCATGCGGCGCTCGTGTATGCGGGCATCCCCGCGCTAACCGCCTATGCGGGCCAGCTCGAAGCGAAAGCAGCGAGTTGTTTCAATTATGTGTTGCCATTTTTTAATGCAAATACCCTGCAAACCAATTGTGACGACGGAAGTATTGTATCAGGTGACGCCGATGTGGCAGTAGGTCCGCAGCGGAGCATGATGGTGATCGCCGCGATTTACCTTTTTGAGCGGACCGGGAATGCTGTTTACAATCAATTTGTAGTCAATAACTACGCAGGCACCGATGTCATGAGCTCCGGGTATTGGGGTGTGGATGCTACCGAATTACAGGATGCCTTGCTGCGTTACGCCAAGCTTCCCGGCGCTAACCCGACGGTCGCGTCGGCCATTCTGAGCTCCGCGGGAACGGCCGTCGATGGCAATTGGAACGATTTCTTCGGTTGGACCACCGCCGATCTCTACCGCGCGTTCATGCCCGACTGGTCGTATCACTGGGGCAGCAATATGCCCAAGGCCGACTATGCCAATGTGAATCGCAGCATGCTTAAAGCCGGACTGGGCAATGCCGCCAGCCTCACCCGCAAGGCTGCGGAGCAGATTCACTATTTCCATGGCGTCAATCCGCAGGGGATGGTGTATTTGTCCAATATGTATGCGGTAGGAGGTGACCGTTGTGCCAACGAAATTTACCACACGTGGTTCAACGACGGTACTATTTATGACAATGCGCTGACATCGCCGAATGGGCCGGCGCCGGGTTACGTGGTAGGCGGGCCTAATGCCGACTACACGATCAGCGGCCAGTCGCCCCCTTTCGGTCAGCCGCGTCAGAAAAGCTACCTTGATTTCAACACCGGCTGGCCGACCAACAGCTGGGAAATCACCGAACCGGCCATTTACTATCAGGCTGCGTATATTCGTTTGCTGGCGCACTCGACATTGCCCGTCGAGGACCCACTGCCGGTGGAATTGGCCGATTTTTACCTGAAAGATATGGGTAACAGGCAGGCACAGCTTTATTGGAAAACCGTCTCGGAAACAGACAATGAACGTTTCGAGATCGAGCGCTCTACCGATGGGACTGATTTCCGGATGGTCGGGGAGGTCAAGGGAAATGCTACTTCGGCGCAGGTGCATTATTATACTTTCACCGATACGGAAGCGCCAGCGGTGACGACTTATTACCGTTTGAAGCAGGTCGATTTTGACGGACAGTTTGAGTATTCCAAAATCATCGCACTGTATCGTAACGGCGATGTCGCGTTCCGCATCGGACCGAATCCGCTGGGTGATTACGTGGATTTGCAAATGCCCCCGCACACTGGCAGAGCGACTGTGAAGGTTATAAACATGGCCGGTGTGGAGATCATGCGCCGCGATATCAATGGTAGCGGACGGATACAGATCCCGAATATGGCCAAAGGGATGTACGTGCTGAATGTGGAGCAGGGGAGTGAAAGGCTTTTCACACAAAGGATACTGAAAAACTGAGAGGGCGACGTGCAGCTGTCCATGAATGTGCGCTGCACGTCGCTTTTGCCCTAACGTGCGCCGGGAGCGGGGTTTCTTTTAGGCATAACCAGGCTGTCGGCCGGATATTTGGCTTTCAAAGTGTCCATTTGTGCTTTTGCCCACTGGATCAGACGCTCGCGCTGAGCGGTGGTTAGCTTCGCTTCCGGGTGCATACCCAGTGCAGTATACGATTTGAGCGGCATGGCGTCGTCTTCCACCATTTCCACGGTCTCTTCCAGCTTGTGGTTCTGCCGGGCGATAGACAGGCTGGTGAATGTCGAGAAGTTCAGGTGCCGTTTGCCGTCTTCGACATGTTCGTTCATCCACCATGCCAGAGGCTGGATATTATAGTACCATGGATAAACGGTTTTGTTACTGTGGCAGTCGTTACAAGCTACTTCCAGAATGTTCTTTACATCGGCCGGGACGTCATACTTGGTGGCGATGTTCATCGACTGGTCGTCGGACAGATTTTTTTCGGGGCGGATGAATTGAATGATGATAAAAACGGCCAGAAGGGCGAGCAGGATTTTTTTAAACATGTCCGATGGTGATTAGATCAGGTCTTAATATGCATAATAATTCCGATAGCGTCGCTTTTTACTGCCGTTCTATGCCCTTATTTTTTCGGTAGTGTGCCGGCGACAGGCCCATTTGCTGTTTGAAAAGCCTTGAAAAGTAGAACGGATCATCGATCCCGATGGCAGAAGCTACCTCGTTGATCCGCCATGTACTGAAATGCAACAGCTGGCAAGCTTTCTGAATGCGCAGATAATTGAAGTACTCGATCGGCGCGTACCCGGTATCCTTTTTGAATTTCCGGGAAAAGAAAGACACTGATAAATTTACCGAACGGGCAATATTATCCAGCGAAAGGGAATTCGACAGGTTGTCCTGCATATACATGATCGCCTTTTCCGTCGGGCTGGTGTTCGCCGCCAACGGTTTCCGCGAGCCGAAATGTTCCGGGGCGATGAATGACGAAAGGTAATGCGGTAAAGCCAGGTTGGCTTGCAGCAGGTTAGAAGCGCTGTATCCTTTCAGCAGGGTATTGGCAATATGCGTGAAAAGCGCGTTGCGTTCCTCGGAAAACCCTACCGGGATGGCTCTGAATAGTTCGCTGTCGCGTTCCATGACTGTCGCTGCCGCCGCATCGCACAGGGCACCGTTGATGTGAAGCCAGTAAATACTCCACGGATTTTGCGGATCGGCCCCATACGAATGGGGTACATCGACAGGCAAGATAAACACCTCGCCCGCATGCACCTGGGAAATGCTTCCGTTTAGCTCTATCCAGCCCTGACCATCAGAACAATACAGCAGAATGGCCTGTGAAATGCCATTGGGGCGCTGATAGTAATGATGCAATGCTTTGGGATAATAACCCATCCGGGAGATGAACAATTGGCTGATCAGCGGCAGTTGCTCGCAATGGGATGTGGCCACTTTGGGTATTTCGATGATGAGCTCGCCTTCGAAGCCTCTGCTTTTACGCATAATGTGTGTTTTAATAGGAAGATAATGAGTGTGATAAAGGTAAAATAATCCATGTTTTGGACAAAATTGTTCATTCGTTTATTTCCTGGAATAGCTGAATTTTGGAATGTTTAAGTACTATTCCTAATCCCATTCTCATGACTAAGCAACTTTTGACACACGCGCAAATTCAGCAGTATCACACGGACGGTTATCTGATCGTCCGTGGGTTTTACGACAAGGAGGAAGTTTCCAGGCTGTACCGTATCGCGCTCGATGATGCGATGATCAGCAAGCACGCCATCAATGTTAACGACAGCACCGGCAAGCGTAGCAAGCTTTCGCTATGGTACAAGCCGGGCGATGATGTGTACGGCTTGTTAACCCGGGGTAAGACGCTCGTAGGTTCGGTGGACCAGTTGCTCGACCGTCAGCCAGGGGACGAAGGCCATTCGGTTTGCCATTACCATTCCAAACTCATGCAAAAAGAGCCACGCGTAGGCGGGGCTTGGGAATGGCACCAGGATTATGGATATTGGTATAAAAATGAATTCCTCTTTCCCGAACAGCTGATGTCGGTCATGATCGCGATAACGGATGCCAATGTTGAAAATGGCTGTTTGCAAGTGATTAAAGGTTCGCATAAAATGGGGCGGGTGGAGCACGGCTTTTCGGGTGAGCAGGTAGGCGCGTCGCAACGCTATGTGGATCTGGCACTGAGAACTATGGAGCACGTGTTCGTGGAGCTTAATGCGGGTGATGCTCTTTTCTTTCACAGCAATATCCTGCACAGGTCGGAGGCTAACCTTTCCGATCGGGCACGCTGGTCGTTGATCTCATGCTACAACCGGTCGACCAATATCGGTTACCATGAATCTTCACCGTCGGCATCCAGCGTCACACCTATCGACGTCGTTCCGGACGAAGCCTTGCTTACCTGGGAAGCCGCCGGTCTGACGGAATCGGAAGCTGATTTTTTGAGTAAGGAAGCAGACGTATCACTAAAATAAACGCACATTATGGCACACGCCCCAGGCACTTTTTCCAATTTGGACAAGACCGGACTGGGCCGTCAAGGGCTTGTTCAAATCAACAAGGGGTATGTCTACCTGCTCAGCGCGATTGCAGCTTTGGGCGGGATATTGTTCGGGTTCGACCTGGTGATCATCTCAGGGACGGTCGGATTCTTCCAGGCACATTTCGGACTGAACGAGCTGGAAACGGGCTGGGCCGTGGGGTGTATCAATCTGGGCGCGGCCATCGGCGCTGTCCTGGGAGGTTGGCTCTGCGAGCGGCTCGGGCGTAAGAAATTGCTGATGATCTGTGCCATATTGTTCGCCGTTACAGGTGGGGGGACCGGCTGGGCCGAGAACTTCCCGATGTTTATTGGCTTTCGCATGCTGAGCGGTGTAGCGGTAGGGGCCGCGGCACTCGTTTGCCCGATTTACCTGGCCGAAATTTCCCCTGCTCCCATGCGCGGAACTACGGTTTCGTTTTACCAGCTGTCCATTGTGGTGGGGATATTGCTGGCTTATTTTTCAAACTACATGCTGCTGGATGTCGAGGATAACTGGCGGTGGATGTTTTCTTCGCAATCTATTCCGGCATTGCTCTTTTATTTCAGCCTTTTCATGGCCTCCGAAAGTCCGCGCTGGCTGATACGCGCGGGCCGGGAGTTTGAAGCGCATATCGTTCTCGAACGTGTAGGTGGGCTGGATTATGCATTGGCCGAACAGGAGCAGATTGAGCAAAGTTTCGCAGATAAAACAGAATACAAGGTCGCTGACCTATTTCGCAAGGATGTCGCGCATATTGTCTTTATCGGTGTGATGATTGCCGTATTTTCGCAGATAGTCGGGCAGAATTCGATTTTTTCGTACGCCCCGGAGCTCTTCAAAAAGGCTGGCATGGCACAGAATTCGGCGTTTTTGCAGTCGATCATCATCGGACTGACCAACTTTATATTCACTTTTGTCGCCATCGGTACGATCGACAAGGCTGGGCGCAAAAAGCTTTTGCAATATGGCTCGTTTCTCTTGTTTGCGGATGCGCTGGCGTTATCGGCTGCTTTCTATCTGCAATGGTCGGGCTTGTGGGTGCTGGTTTTCGTGCTAGCATTCGTGGGGATCTATTCCGCCACGCTCGGGCCGGTGACGTGGGTGGCACTTTCCGAAATCTTTCCAAACCGTATCCGTGGTAATGCCATGGCGGTGGCTACGCTCGCCTTATGGATCGCCAATTTCTTCACGACGGCCTTGTTTCCGGTTATGAACCAGTATTTCGGCATACCGGTCACCTTTTTGATCCACGCGGCGGTATGTCTGGTTTACTACTTTTTTGTCCGTACCAGCGTTCCTGAAACCAAGGGCAGGTCTTTGGAAGAAATTGAAAAACTATTACAAAAAAGCTGATTACCCATCCAATGACAATTCAATTTTACGCACCGGAGTGGGGGAATACCCTTCCGTTCGATACTTTTTGTAAAAATGTAAAAGCGGCTGGGTACGACGGAGTCGAAATGGCGCTGCCTTTCGATTCGGCCGAAAAACGGGCCATCCTGGATACGCTGGCAGCCTGGGATCTGCGGCTGATCGGCCAGTATTGGCAATCGTTTGAGAAAAGTATCGATGAGCATGCTGCGAATTACGAAAAATACCTCCGTAATCTGATCGACGCGCGGCCGGTGCTGATTAACTGCCAGACCGGCAAAGACTATTTCAATACCGCGCAAAACCAGCGGCTTTTCGCGCTTGCAGCAAAGCTTTCTGCCGATTCCGGGATTCCCATCATCCACGAAACGCACCGGGGTAAAAGTCTCTTCGCTGCCCATATCACGATGGGCTACCTGCAATCGGACCCCGGTATCCGCATTGCGCTGGATATTTCGCATTGGTGCGCCGTCCACGAATCGCTCCTCGCCGACCTTTCCGACGAAGTAGCGCTCGCCATTTCGCGCACCGATCACATCCACAGCCGCGTGGGCCATCCCGAAGGCCCGCAGGTGAACGACCCGCGCGCACCCGAGTGGGAGGAAGTGCTGAATGCACACCTCGGCTGGTGGGACCGTGTTGCGGCAATTCATACGCAAAATGGCACCACGCTTACCGTTACCACCGAGTTCGGTCCCGCGCCTTATATGCCTGCGATGCCCTACACGCAAATGCCGCTGGTGAGCCAGTGGGATGTGAACGTGCACATGATGAACCTCCTGAAAGATCGTTATCAGTCGATTTAGGCAGCAGCGCTAATTATTTTCTAGCATTTTAATTGAAATGGGTTTTACCGTTAAATAAAATTTTTGTCATTAAAATACTGACAATGAGTTGGTTTTCGCTACGCGGATGCGAAATGTGATACCTTTGGGAATTTGACAGAGCTTTCGGTTGTTTTACGCAGTCCGGGATTTTGTTCCGGGTAATGAGTTAATTCATAAATTTGCTTTGTAGTAACCCCCCGATCGATCTAATAACTATGAGCATCCTTTATGTTGACCATGAAATTAATAATCTGAATTCCTTCAAAGCGACCTTCCGGAGAGACGCCCAGATTTACCTGGCCAATTCAACCGAAGAAGCGCTGAAAATCCTCGGCGAACACAAAATCGACGTTATTTTTGCTGACCATCAGATGCCCGAAATGACCGGGCTTGAATTTCTCAAACTGGCTTCCAATCAATATCCTTCCAGTATGCGCGTGCTGCTCACCGGTAACGCCTATACGGATGAGTTTCGCTGGGCGGCTGGTAAGGGATACTTTCACAGTTATGTCAACAAGCCCTGGGATGAACAGCAACTACGGACGCTGATGATATCGCGTTTGTACTAGGTGAAGATTATCAGAATGCCATGCAGGGCGTAGTATGCTACTAGGTCCGAATGCGTTGTGGTCTCTCACCGCGACAAAAGAGCGCCGAAGTCCACGAACTTCCGGCGCTCTTTTGTTTGGTACAAAAAAATTGCCACACCAATATTTGTTAAGGATATATTGACTACATTGGAGATTCAATATCCGACTATTCTTCATCTTTTGCCGAAAGGCTAAACCTTAACCAATGAAAAGAAGACACTTCATGCAGATGTCGGGCCTTGGCTTGGGCGCTATGATGCTCTCCGAGGTTCCGGTCATCGGGAGTCCCGTGGCCGAAGCCCAACTGCTCACTCCGTGGCTGGATGCCGTTACCAAGAAAAAACTCGCCGAAACCGCGTTGAATGCCGCCCGCGACAAGGGCGCCAGCTACACGGACGTCCGTATCGGCCGCTATTTGCAGCAATACCTGTTCACACGGGAGAAACAGGTGCAAAATATCGTGAATGCGGAATCTTACGGAATCGGTATTCGCGTGATTGCCAATGGTACCTGGGGCTTTTCGGCTACGAGCGATGTGACACCCGACGGCATTGCCAAATGTGCTGCGACAGCCGTAGCGATCGCCAAAGCGAATTCGAAATTCCAGAAAGAGCCGGTGGTGCTTGCGGCGCAGAAAGGCGTGGGTGATAAGACGTGGAAAACGCCGCTTACCAAAAATGCATTTGAGATACCGGTGAAGGAGAAGATCGACCTGATGATGAAAGTCAACGGCGCCGCGATGGATAACGGGGCCAACTTTGTGACCTCGAATCTCTTTTTCATCAACGAGCAAAAATATTTTGCTTCTACCGACGGCTCTTTCATCGATCAGGATATCCACCGGATCTGGCCTACGTTCACCGTGACCGTGACCGACAAGGCTTCGGGCAAATTCAAAACCCGCGACGCGATCAGCTCCCCGATGGGCATGGGCTACGAATATCTCGACGGCCTGGCCAGCGAGAAAATCGCGGGCCCGAACGGCATGGTGGGCTACCGCAACTCCTACGATATGGTGGAGGATGCGATTATGGCTGCTAAGCAAGCTAAGGAGAAAGTAACGGCCAAATCGGTGGAGCCGGGCAAATACGACCTTGTTTTAGACCCTAACCATTTGGGGCTCACCATTCACGAGTCGGTGGGGCACCCGACGGAGCTCGATCGCGTGCTAGGCTATGAGGCCAACTACGCCGGTACCAGCTTTGCGACGCTGGATAAATGGAAGACCAAAAATTTCAATTATGGCAGCAAGCTCGTCAATATCGTGGCCGACAAAACGCAACCGCATACGTTGGGCGCGGTCGGGTACGACGACGAAGGCGTTCCGTGCAAGGAGTGGGATATTATTAAGGACGGTATCCTGGTCAACTACCAGGCGATCCGCGACCAGGTGCAGATTTTGGGCGAAAAAGAGTCGCACGGTTGCTGCTATGCCGATGATTGGAGTTCCGTTCAATTTCAGCGTATGCCCAATATCAGCCTCAAACCCGGAACGGAAAAACGGAGCGTGCTCGATATGATCAAAGGGGTAGAAAAGGGTATTTATATTGTCGGAAGAGGTTCTTATTCGATTGATCAGCAGCGTTACAACTTCCAGTTTGGAGGCCAGGTTTTCTATGAGATCAAGAACGGCGAAATCGCCGGAATGCTTGATGACGTGGCTTATCAGTCCAACACCCGGGAGTTCTGGAATTCGTGCGTGCAGCTCTGCGACAAGGACGATTACCGCACATTCGGCTCGTTTTTCGACGGCAAGGGCCAACCCTCCCAGATCAGCGCCGTTTCACACGGTAGTGCGACGACAAGGTTTAACGGGGTGAATGTGATTAATACGGGAAGGAAGATATAATGAGTGAATTTTGAATGACCGAATGACTGAATGACCGAATAAAGGTTTCACAGGAAACAGTTATCTATTCAATCATTCAATCATTCAATCATTCAATCATTCAATCATTCAATCATTCAATCATTCAATCATTCAATCATTCAATCATTCAATCATTCAATCATTCAATCATTCAATCATTCCCCGTTCCACGGCGAATCATTCAAAATCAGATCGATCAAAAAAAGATGAACGATGGCAATCCTTACAAAAGAAGAAGCTAAAAAAATCATAGATAAAGTCCTGGCATTTTCGAAGGCTGACGAGATCAGCGCTTCGCTTTCGGGGAACCGGACAGGCAATATCCGCTATGCGCGCAATTCGGTGTCGACCAGCGGTGAGACCAACGATTTGTCGCTTTCCGTCACAGCCGTTTTTGGTAAAAAGTCGGGAACGGCTACGATTAACGAGTTCGACGATGCATCGCTCGAAAAGACTGTACGTCGCGCAGAGGAAATCGCGAAGCTTGCACCCGATAATCCCGAATATGTGCCGATGCTTGGGGCCCAGCAATATGTGAATACCCAGGCATTTGCAGATACGACATCGGGTATTGATCCGGAATACCGGGCCAAAGCAGCCTTTGGAAGTATTGAACCCTGCACGCAGAAAAATCTGACCGCCGCAGGTTATATGGAAGATACGAGCGGTTTTACGGCGATAGGGAACAACAAAGGGCTTTTTGGATATAACAAATCCACTTCCGTGGACTTTTCGGTGACCGTGAGGACGGCGGATGGCACTGGCTCCGGTTTTGTGCAGCGTGACTATAATGACGTTTCCAAGCTGAACACCCGGACAGCGACCGAGATCGCGATGCAAAAAGCCATGGCGTCGGTGAATGCGAAGGCGCTGGAACCCGGCAAATACACGGTGATCCTCGAACCCACCGCCGCACACGATCTTATTCTCAATATGATGCGGAATATGGACGGGCGCAGTGCCGACGAAGGCCGGAGCTTCCTGGGTAAGAAAGGCGGACAGACACGCCTGGGCGAGAAGCTTCTGGATGAACGCGTCACCATTTACTCTGATCCCGTGAATACGGAAGTGCCCGGTTCTCCATTCGCCGGCGATGGCCGACCTCAGGAGAAAGTAACCTGGTTTGAAAACGGGGTGGTGAAGAATATGTACTATTCGCGTTTCTGGGCGCAGAAAAAGGGCGTCAAAGCGATTCCATCCCCCGATGGTATTATTTTCCAGGGCGGTAACGACTCGCTTGCCGACCTGATCAAAGGGACCGAGAAAGGTATTCTCGTCACGCGGTTCTGGTACATCCGCGCTGTGGATCCGCAAACGCTGCTCTACACGGGCCTCACGCGCGATGGTACTTTTTACATCGAAAACGGACAGATCAAGTACCCGGTTAAGAACTTCCGCTTCAACGAAAGCCCGGTGATCATGCTCAACAACGTGGAGGCCATCGGGAAGCCGGTACGTACCAACGGCAGCCTGATACCGCCGCTCAAAATCCGTGATTTTACGTTTACAAGCCTTTCAGATGCGGTTTAGCGATAAACGTAGTCCATTTAAACTGCTATCCTGCCATCCATAACAGGTGAGTTGAAACAAGTGCAGCCATTCATTAACTTATGAATTGCACTTTTTTGACTCACCCAATCAATTCTATTAGCTAAACATCTACACTTTGAAACGACGAGATTTTATTCAAATGGCCGGGCTCGGAACGGGAGCGTTCATGTTGCCGGGCTTCGCAATGGGCCGGCCGGTGTCGCCTGAGGCATTTCTGGTGCCGGGCGATGATGTGGCCCTGAAAAAGCGGCTTGCGGACGCGGCCCTCAATGCGGCCAAATCCAAGGGCGCATCCTATGCCGATGTGCGTATTGGCCGCTATCTTAATCAATTCGTAACTACCCGGGAAGATAAGGTCCAAAATATCGTCAATACCGAATCATACGGTGTGGGTGTGCGCGTGATAGCCAATGGCTGCTGGGGTTTCGCTGCGGTAGTGGATGCCAAAAGTGAAGCACAACTGGCGAAAGCGGCGGAAGAAGCGGTTGCCATCGCGAAAGCCAACGCAAAGCTCATGAAAGAACCCGTACAGCTCGCCCCGCAAAAAGGCTTTGGGGAAGTGAGCTGGAAAGCGCCGTTCAAAAAGAATGCATTTGAAGTACCCATCAAGGAAAAGGTGGATCTGCTGCTTTCGGTGAACGACGCCGCCATGAAGAATGGGGCCAACTATGTGAATTCGATCCTTTTTCAGGTGAATGAGCAAAAATATTTTGCCTCGACCGATGGCTCTTATATCGATCAGGATATCCATCGCATTTGGCCGCTTTTCAATGTGACGGCCATCGATCCTAAAACCGGCAAATTCGAGACACGCCGTTCGCTGAGCGCGCCGATGGGCATGGGGTACGATTATCTGCAGTCGAACCCGGCCGATAAAGTTACCGGCGTGACGACCCGCTACAACAAAGGGTACGACATGCTCGAAGACGCGACCGCAGCTTCTCTGCAAGCCAAGGAGAAGCTCACAGCCAAATCGGTGGAGGCCGGTAAATATGATCTCGTACTCGACCCTTCGCATTTGTGGCTCACTATTCACGAGTCGGTAGGGCACCCACTGGAACTCGACCGGGTACTGGGCTATGAAGCCAACTTTGCCGGAACTTCGTTTGCAACACTCGATAAATGGCAATCCAAAAACTTCCAGTACGGCAGCAAGCAGGTGAATCTCGTAGCTGACAAATTGCAGCCAGGCTCGCTGGGCGCGGTAGGTTGGGACGATGAAGGGGTTAATACCAAACAATGGGACCTGGTGAAAGACGGTATATTGGTGAACTACCAGGCGATCCGCGACCAGGCGCATATCATCGGCGCGAAAGAATCCCATGGCTGCTGCTATGCCGACAGTTGGAGCTCGGTGCAGTTCCAGCGAATGCCGAATGTGTCGCTGGCGGCCGGTAAAACACCGTTGTCGGTGGAGGAAATGATTAAGGATGTTAAAAAGGGCATTTACATTATCGGCGACGGGTCATTCTCGATCGATCAGCAACGCTATAACTTCCAGTTTGGTGGCCAGTTGTATTATGAAATCAAGGACGGAAAGATCGCCGGGATGTTGAAAGATGTGGCTTACCAGTCGAATACGCAGGAATTCTGGAACTCGTGTGTGCAGGTATGCGACGAGCGCGACTACCGCCTGGGCGGCTCGTTCTTCGACGGCAAGGGACAACCCATGCAGTCCAGCGCTGTATCGCACGGCAGCTCCACGGCGCGGTTTAACGGCGTGAATGTTATCAATACGGCGAGGAAGATATAATGCGTGAATGAGTGAATGAGTGAATTTTGAATGACCGAATGATTGAATGACTGAATGATTGAATAATCGTCATTGAGTCAGTAATAATCATGGACTTTTCAGCAAAACTACATCTGACCCACTCAACTACACTTGACTTTTATTCACTCATTCACTCATTCAGTCATTCAGTCATTCAATCATTCGAAATTAACATCCAACATGGCCATCATACTAACTGAATCAGAAGCAAAGGCATTATTGCAAAAGGTGCTGAGCTATTCCAAAGCAGACGAATGCGAGGTGAATATCCTGGGTGAGGAGCGGGGCAACCTGCGTTACGCCCGAAACGAAGTATCGACGAGCGGGTCGCTTATCAACCAGAATTTGCAGGTTCAATCTGCATTTGGAAAAAAAGTAGGCGTCGCCACGATTGACGAATTCAGCGACGAGTCGATTGAAAAAGTGGTAAGGCGATCGGAGGAGCTGGCCCGGCTGGCGCCCGAAAATCCTGAATATGTGAGTGTGCTGGAACCGCAAACCTATCTGAAATCCAACGGCTTTTTCGAATCTACGGCCGGCATTAACCCTGCGTATCGTGCCGACGCCGTCGCCAAAAGCCTGGACCTGACTCGTACCCAAAACATGACCGCAGCCGGTTTCCTGGAAAACCAGAAGGGCTATTCGGCTATGATGAATTCCAAAGGGCTATTTGCCTACTATCCGAGCACGAGCGTCAACTTTTCCCTTACCGTACGCACGCCGGACGGTAGAGGCTCCGGTTATGTGGCCAAAGGTTATAGTGATGCAGCCAAGCTGGATACCACCGCAGCCACGAAGGTTGCCATTCAAAAATCCAAAGGTTCTGTCGATGCGAAGGCATTGGAACCGGGCAAATACACGGTAATCCTCGAACCGACTGCTGCTGCGGTGCTACTGGAAAACATATTCTTCAATCTCGATGCGAGAAGCGCCGACGAAGGCCGCTCGTTTTTGAGCAAAGCAGGAGGTAAAAGCAAGCTGAACGAAAAGATCGTCGACGAGCGCGTTCATATCTATTCGGACCCGACCCATCCCGACTTGCCGGCATCGCCCTGGGCAGGGGACGGACAGGCTGCTAACAAGATTAGCTGGATTGAGAATGGTGTGGTCAAAAACCTCGTGTACTCGCGCTATTGGGCACAAAAGAACAATGTGAAACCCGTGCCGTTCCCAACCAACGTGATCATGGCCGGAGGAACGGCAAGTATGGAAGAGCTGATCAAATCCACGCAACGCGGGATATTGGTGACCAAGCTCTGGTACATCCGCGAGGTCGACCCGCAGACGCTCCTGCTCACGGGCCTCACGCGCGACGGTACTTTTTACATCGAAAACGGGGTGATCAAACATCCGATCAAAAACTTCCGTTTTAACGAAAGTCCGGTGATCATGCTCAACAACCTCGAAACGCTCGGCAAACCCGAGCGCGTGGTAAGCACCGAAAGCAATAGCAATTACCTGATCCCGCCGATGAAAATCCGGGAGTTCACATTCTCATCGTTATCTGACGCAGTTTAGTATTGAAACCTTTTTTCTTCACCAGAATCCAATACACTTCCGGTAACTGGGATACCGACCAGCGAATGCCGTCCAATTTGCTGCATTCGCTGGTCGAGTACACCACCATACCGGTCGACGAGAAGGAAAAAGTAGTGCAATTGAGCAGCAACGAAATATTCAAAAGCCCGTTCTGTTACCTGAGCGGGCACAAACTGGTGGAATTTTCGACCCAGGAAAGAGACCATTTCAAAAGGTACGTCCAGAATGGGGGCTTCGTGTTCGTGGACGATTGTAATCACGATATCGACGGGCTTTTTGCCAAATCGTTCGAGCAGGAAATGGCCCGGACGTTTGGCCCGAAAGCCTTGCAGAAAATTCCGAACACCCATCCTATCTACCACAGTTTTTTCAAATTCGACGACGGCCCGCCGACCACTTCCTTCGAGCTGAATGGCTGGGGCGACGACCTCGTGCACGATTACCTCAAAGCCATTACTATCAATGGCAAAATCGGCGTCCTTTACAGCAACAAGGATTACGGCTGTGAATGGGATTACGATTTCCGGAATAAACGGTTCCTGGCGGTTGACAATACGCGGTTTGGGGTGAATATTGTGGTGTATGCGTTGACGGGATAGGAGCGGCTGCGGCGCGACCGCCGACCATGGACCGCCGACCGCCGATTGCGGTATGGCAGCTTTTGGGTTTAGGCGGATAAATAAAATAAATGTCAATGATCGCAAGTATGTGATCGGCCGTCGGCGGTCAGCGGTCAAAAAAACGTTCAAAATTTGGAAACCTCAACGACAACTTCACATTACCGCTCGCTAGTGGCCAAATTGCCGCTTCTCAAAGCCGAAATAGCCAAAGTGATCGTCGGGCAGCAGGATGCTATTGAAGAAATATTGATCGCATTGCTTGCATCCGGCCATTGCCTTTTGGAAGGCGTGCCGGGTCTTGCTAAAACGCTCATGGTTAAGACGATGTCGGAAGCATTGCATATGAGCTTCCGTCGGATCCAGTTTACGCCCGATCTGATGCCGGGCGATATTGTGGGTACCGAAATATTGGAGGAAGACCATGAAACGGGAAAGAAGTTTTTCAAATTCAACCGCGGGCCGCTATTTGCCAATGTGGTGCTGGCCGACGAGATCAACCGGACACCGCCCAAAACGCAGGCCGCATTGCTTGAAGCGATGCAGGAAAAAAGCGTTACCTACGGCGGCGAGAATTACGCATTACCCAACCCTTTTCTGATCATCGCGACACAAAACCCGATCGAACAGGCCGGGACTTACCCGCTTCCCGAAGCGCAGCTCGACCGGTTTTTGTTGTATATCAAACTCAGTTATCCCAGCGAGGAAGAGGAGTTGGACGTATTGCGGACTACCACCGGTACCGCTCGGCCGGAAATCGGACGGATATTATCGGATACCGAAATGGCCGACCTGCAAAAGCTTACGCGCCAGGTACATATTGCGGATGAGTTATTGGTTAAAATTAATACGTTGGTACGCTCCACGCGGCCTGAAAACACTTCATCGGAATACGTAAAAGAATGGTGCGACTGGGGCGCGGGCCCTCGTGCGGGGCAGGCGCTCGTATTATGCGCGAAAGCGCGAGCGGTGCTGCATGAGCGGTTCTCAGTGATTCCTGAGGATATTCGCGCGCTGGCATTCCCGGTGCTGCGGCATCGTATTGCGATGAATTTCCGCGCCGAAGCGGAGGGTATCACCAGCGACCACGCGATCCAGGAGTTGTTGAATGGGTTGTAAGCGGCGCGTCCGATTGTTGTTACATCCCTGACGGGATTTTAGAGTCGGTTGTCGTGGTTACTGCTACCAATATTACATCGCTAACGCGATTTGCGCAGCAAGCCACGGAGCGGCTGCCTGCTTGTAGCAGCAAAATGGAAGCATTGCGGGAAAGGCTCCGGAGGAGTCGCCTGAATACCGACGAAAGTATGCGAGCGCGTTGCTCATATTCGCTGATGGTAATGCCGTCAGGCATGTAACATTGGTAGAAAACAAGACCTAAACCCGGCGTGAAAAATGCCGTCAGGCATGTAACAACAAAAACGATCGCGAACTTCTGTCAGAAACAACGATAACAAACAATGCAAAAAACAACCGGATTACTGGCATCCAGCCTGATCAAACTCAAAAACCTGCAACTGACCGGAAAACTGGTGAGCGAGGAGCTGATGCTGGGTATTCATTCCAGTAAACGGTCGGGAATAGGCATTGAATTTGAGCAATACCGGCATTACGAACCCGGCGATGATCCGAAGCGCATCGACTGGAAGTTGTTCGCGCGGACCGACAAGCATCTCGTCCGCGAGTCGTCGACCGAAAGCGACCGGCAGATCAGGTTTGTGCTGGATTTGTCGGGATCCATGAATTATACCGAAAACGGTGTGAGTCGCCTGCAATATGCGCAAATCGTGCTGGCATCGCTCGCGTACCTCTGCTATATTCAGAATGACCAGATGAGTTTGTACGGATTAACCCAGGGCCGTGTGGAAACGATCAGCGGAACGGGAGCAGCATCGTCGGCGCGGCAGGCATTTCAGAAAATACTGGTAGGGTTGGAAAAAGCAACCGCGGCAGGTTCGTGGGGAACCCCGGTGTTGAACCAACCCCGGCGCGGACCGGCAGAATTTCAGTCCAAAAAGAAAGAACAACTCATTTTTGTGAGCGACTTGCTGCAAACCAACGACGAATGGTTATCGTGGATTCGCTCGCTGGCGGGGCCCTATCGGGAAATTGCGATCTTTCAGATACTCGGCGACCAGGAAATGGAATTTGATTTGAAAGGTTTTTACCGGTTCAAAGACCTGGAAAGTGAGCAGGAAATAGAGCTGGATGCGGAAACCGTGGGCGCGCAGTTCAGGACATCGATGCAAAGCTATCTGGCCGGTTTGAAAACAGCATTGCAAATCCCGCACGTGCGTCTCGTACGGGCGCGTATGAGCGATCCCGTGGGGATGGTATTGAAAGCATTTTTAACCAGACGAAAGGGCTGATGGCATTTTTGCAACCATATATGCTTTGGGGAATGCTGGCTCTGGCGGTACCGGTGGCTATCCATTTCTGGTACCAAAAGCGGGGCAAAACCATTGAATGGGCGGCCATGCGCTGGCTTGGAGCGCAAACTACGCTGCAACATCGCGGTCTTCGGCTGAACGAGCTGTGGCTGATGATCCTGCGTTGCCTGCTGGTAGTACTGCTCGCATTGATATTGAGTAAGCCCGTTGCCGATTGGTTCGCACATACGGGTACTTCGGAAGTGGTCCATCTGGTACAGGCCGACCGGCTCGTGACGGAAACCTATCGCTTCGAACTTGAAAAAGCGCAACAGAACGGCGAATCAATTTATTGGCTCGGTAATGCGCCCGGATTGGCCGGAGATCTTTCTCAAATACCTTCCGATTCGCCAGGTTTGTCTGTTATTCAGCAGAATATCAATGTATTGTCAGGCGGCGGTGCACGAGCTTTTAAGCTGTATTTTCGTAACGATATTGCAGTGACTGCTTTCCCAAAGGTTTACGTTCCCGGCGCATACCAATTGTTTCCGGCTGCTGATTCTTCGAGCAGCAAGCTGTTTTCACTCCGGAATAAAAAGCCGGTTTATAAAAGCCTGGTGCATATTCTGGTAGAAAATGGCGACGCTGCCGAACGGAAAACCATTCAAGCCGGCCTTGCGGCGTTGGCTGAGGTGTATGGTTTTGTGTTTGAAATAGAAAACAAAAAAGATGCTGACAAGCACTATGACTGGATTTTTACCAATAATCCGATATTTCATGCAGAAGCCGGAACCAGATATATTATCTCGGGGGCGGTACCGGAATGGACGGCACTGGCATCGGCCACGTTTCTTCCGGATTCGTTGAAACCCAACAGTTCCGAACTGGTCGAAAGCGGCAGATTCCCGCAGTGGCTTGGTGATCTACTGGTCAAAGATTTGAAGTTTCAACAGAATAGCGGTCGACTGAGTAACGGACAGTTGGCCGCATTGTTTGATCGTGTGGACGCTGCCGGTGTGCATCAGGAAGCCGCATTACGGCCCTGGCTCTTGCTCGGGTTGATGTTATTGCTCACTGCGGAGCGCTGGCTGGCGTTGCGCAAAACAGCGGGAGGCAATGGCTGATTTACAAAAACGGATCAAATCGGTGAACATGCAAATCCAGTGGGTGGCGATTGGCAAGTGTTTTATGCTGGGCCTCGCTTTCAGTTCGCTGGCGAGGGCGCTGCCGGGCGACCATCCATGGCTGGAATCAATGATCAGCGGGGTGGGTTGGCTGATCGGCATTTTTCGAACGAAAGCATTTACCGACCGGAAACGCGATGCCATCGCCCTGCTTCACCGGCATAACCCGGGCCTGGAATACAGTCTGGACCTGCTCAACAGGCTCGACCTGAACCTCGTAGAACAAATGCAGCTCGAACGGATCGTAGGCAGGGACGCGTCTGTTCCACGCCGGGAAGTGTTCCGCGAGGTGTGGATTTACTTCGTGATATTGTTGCTCGCCTGGGGCGTTTATTATGGTGTTAACCGTTTGACAACACATGGTAATGTACCCGAAAAAGCAGTGGCATCGCCATTAGTTTCAACCCGAAATGCACCACCGAAAGCGCCTGAATACCGTACCGCACGGGTGAAGGTGACACCGCCCGCATACACCGGACTGCCTTCAGGGGAGTCTTCCGATTTGAATATCAGTGCGCTGGTGGGTTCGACGGTAGAATGGTCGGTGGAGTTTGCTCGCACAGAGGGCCTCAAAGTGCACATGGCCAACAGCCGGGGAGAGGAGCTGGTTTTGAAGGAGTCGGGCGGCACATTTGTGCTTCGCGACCGCATTGCCGGCTCAGGGCTGTATTCGATCAAGGGGTACTGGAAGGATTCGCTGATATACCAATCGGATTTTTATAAACTCGAAGCCTTGCCCGATCTGGCGCCGCGTATCGAGCCGGCTTCAAAAGAATTGTACCGCTACCATTTTCTCAAAGACCCGAAAAATATCAGTATTTCAGCCAGAATATCAGACGATTTCCGGGTTAAGCAGGCTTTCATAGTGGCTACCGTGGCGCGCGGATCGGGTGAGAATGTCAAGTTCCGCGAGGTCCGTATGCCGCTCAGCCCGTCCGATTTCAAGGAAGCAAACATTCGGAAAACTATCGATCTGAAAGCGTTGAATTTCACCCCGGGCGATGAACTTTACTACTATTGGGCAGCGACCGACAACCGGCAGCCGGAAGCGAATTTTAGCAAATCGGATACGTATTTTGTTGTGTATAAGGATACTGCGAAAGTTGAGGAGGCGGAGCTTGCGACCATGGCAGTGAACATTATGCCGGAGTATTTCCGTAGCCAACGGCAGATCATTATCGATACCGAAAAGCTGATTGCCAAACGTAAAAAGATCAAAACCGCCGAGTTTAACGCGATCTCCAACGAAATTGGCTTTGATCAGAAAGTGCTCCGGCTGCGTTACGGGCAATACCTGGGCGAGGAGTTTGAAACCACGATAGGCGGAGATCACCCGGCGGCGGATGACGGTAATGTCATCGATGCCTTCACGCATCATTCGGATGGCCAGGGTGAGGGCGCGGAGTCGCGCGTAGGGGAGCCCGCCCACGCGGATACGCATGCACATGAGCACCCGCATGAGCCCGCGGGAGAAAAAGACCCGCTCGCGGCTCTCATGGAGCAATACACGCACGCGCACGATGACGCGGAAACGAACACGTTCTACGAGCAATCCACGCGCAGCCTTTTGAAAATGGCTTTGGAACAAATGTGGCAGTCGGAGCTGCATTTGCGTACGTATGAGCCGGAGAAAGCGCTTCCATTCGAGCACAAAGCATTGGAATACCTCAAAACCGCTCAACAGAAGGCGCGAACCTACGTGAAGAAAAGCGGGTACGACCCGCCGCCGATCAAGGAAAAGGAGAAGCGCCTGACGGGCGAACTGAAAGACCTGTCGACGAAATGGGATTTTGAAAAGGAGTTTAACCCAAAACAAACCGCCACGCTGGCGGCTGCATTGCTGGGCTACCTGGAAAAGGATAGGTTACCCAAATATGAACAGGCCAAACGGGCTGCATTAAGCTCGGAACTGGTACAGCGGCTCATCGAAAGTGGCCCGTTTAACGGCGGTTTGCAAAACTGGAACATGACGGCGGCCCTGCAAAAACTCGCCGCCGGCAGGATATTGAGTGACGCCGAAATGGCGGATTTGAAGCGGGACCTGTATAAACGTACGGATGCCACATTGCAAAACCGCTCGCTATGGTCGGGAGAGAAAAAGTTGGAGGCCGCATTCCGGAAAGCACTGCGTTAGACCCTTTCAAAGAATTTAGCAAGAACTGAACACCTGAATGATCCGTACCGATTTCAACTGGACCGAACCTTTGAATTTAATGCTAGTCGTGGCCGTGTTGGGCTTGCTGCTACTGCAATGCGGGCTGCTCTACGCAAGGCACCGGCATTCGGGGCGATTCGGTATCCGGGCGACTTTGAATGCGGTGCTCTGGCTAAGCGTGGTAGTATGGATGCTGGATCCATATTTTAAAATGGGCAACACTTCAAAAACCGGGCTGCTGGTTGCCGATAATGTGCCTTCCGTCATTGCGGGGCACATGCGCGATAGCCTGGCCGCCGCGGATATGATCCCGGTGGATGAAATTGCCGACAGGCCCGTGGACACGTTGGTGATAGCGGGTCAGGAATTCGATGACGCGGTTTTTAAATCTATCCGACAGTTCCAAAACCTGCCTGTTTTGCATTGGAAGCCGTGGTTTGCACAGAATACGCTCAGCGGCCTGCATTGGAAAGGGATATTGCGGAAAGGCGAAATGCAGCGGATCGACGGCCACATTCATGCAACGGGTAAGAAGACATTGCAAATACGTTACGCAGGCCAGACGCTCGACAGCGTAATCCTGAACGCGGGCAGGAACAATTTCAGGCTCACGTTTCCCGCATTCAGCGAAGGCCGTACGACGACGACCTTGCATCTTGACGGGGAAGCCATCGACACCCTCCGCTTTTTCGCGCAGCCCGAACAGAAACTGACCATTCGCTTCCTCCTCGATAACCCTGATTTTGAAACGCGTAACCTGGCAACCTGGTTGGGTAAGCAAGGCCATGCCGTGCTGTATGAATCCTTACTGTCAAAAAATATCCGCACCAGACTCACGATCAATCGGGCCGCCGAACCTGACCTGCTCGTAACAACGGCTTCAAACGCTGCCGATGCGACTGTGAAGAAGGCGGTGAATGCGGGGAAAAGTGTACTTTTTATCCAGCTGGGCGACCCGGCTACCGAACTCCGGGCGATCAACAACGCATTGGACACGCGTTTTCAGGCGATGAAAATTGCTAATGAGGAATCGGTTGCCGTATCCAATTCCCTGACTGCATTACCTTTCCGCTTCGAGCTGCACAGTTTGCAGGTACGTGCGCCGCATTACCCGGTGGCAACTGAAGAGATGACCGGCAAAGTCGCGGTGAGCTTGTTGAATGAGACGTTTCCAATGCAGCTATCGGGCGATAGCATTGCTTATGGCAAGATTTGGAACGAAATCCTCGCATACGTGCGTCCACCGCAGGGAGGGCTGATCGAATGCGGTGCTCCGGTTTTTCAAAATGTGCCGGCTGAAATGCATTTGAACAACT
Source organism: Dyadobacter sp. (assembly GCF_017744695.1). Classification (GTDB taxonomy): domain Bacteria; phylum Bacteroidota; class Bacteroidia; order Cytophagales; family Spirosomataceae; genus Dyadobacter. The sequence continues at coordinate 799,530 of NZ_JAGIAS010000001.1, read as the reverse complement.
TTCTGCCAGTTCGGCAATTCCTGACGATCGGTCAGGACACCGTTTCGACGACTACTTCCGCATTGAACGATCGCTCGGCAGTTGCTCATTTTTTACCGGTGCGTAGCGGCTGGCAATCGCTTCATGATTCAGCGGGTACCGAATTGTACGTACAGAACTACTCAGCGTTGCGATATGCCTCCCGCATGCAGCATTTTATTCAATCCACACAAAAAAATACCCCCAATCCCAATCCGAAAGGAGAGGCTGTCCCAACGAAAAAACTCCCTGGATGGGCTTGGTTCTCCTGGTTGATGCTCTGTCTGGCCGCGGTTTGGATCGAGCCGAAGCTGTGACAGTGTCGCCTCGCCAAGTTATTCTGATTTCAATGATTGTGTAGGGTTGGTTAGTGCCGCGCGGACGGATTGGAAACTGATGGTAGCTAGCGTAATAGCGATTGTTGCCAGCCCAGCCCCGATGAAGATGCCTGCCCCGATGGTGGTGCGATAAGCAAAATGATCGAGCCAGCGCGCCGTGAGCCACCATGCCAGCGGACAGCCAACAGCAATCGCGACCGCGACAAGCACGAGAAATTCACGCGAGAGCATCGTTACTACGCTGCCGGTGGTGGCGCCTAATACCTTTCGCACCCCGATTTCCTTGCGGCGACGTTCGGCCGTGAATGCGGCCAGACCGAATAGTCCCAAACAGGAGATCAATATCGCCAGAACGGCAAAATACCTGGCCAGTTGCGCCACAAGCTGCTCCGACGCATATTGAATCTGATAGTCGCGGTCGAGAAACGCATAGTCGAATGCGTAGCCGGGATTGAAGTTCGCGTAAAAGTCCTTCATTCGCGCAATGGTGGCGGGTACCTGTCCGGCCTGAATTTTGACGGTGGCGAGCATGGTTTCCTGCGGCGATAGCCTGAAAATGAAAGGCTTGATGGCTTCGTGCAATGAGTTGAAATGAAAGTCCTGGGCTACGCCAACAATATGGGTTTTTGAACCGTCGACCATAATCTGTTTGCCGATCGGATCGGTGATGCCCATCTGCCGCACGGCGGTTTCATTTAATACCACAGCCGCTGTATCCGATCCGAAATCCTTCGAAAAGCTCCTGCCGGCGATCATACGGATGCCCAGCGTTTCGGTCAGGCCGTAGTTGACGGGCATTTTATAGAAACGGATCTCGTCTTTCTGGTTTTTGCCGTCCCAGCGCACACCGGCCGACGGCAGGAATGCCGGCAGGATGATTTTTTGCTGGATACTCGACGCATTCACGATACCGGGCAGTGTTTTAAGCCTTGCCAGAAATGCCTCCGTTTGCGTTGCTGCGCGCCCTTCCATTTCAAAGTACACGATATTGTCCTTTTCGTAACCCGGGTTTTTGGACTGCACGTAATCGATTTGCTTGTATACGACCACAACCGAAATAATGAAGATCACCGAAACCGCAAACTGGAACACTACCAGCCCTTTCCTCACCCAGAGCTCGCCCATGCCATGCAATAGTTTGCCTTTTAAAGTGAGGGCGGGATTAAATCGGGACAGGTACAATGCCGGGTAGCTGCCGGCGATCAGGCCGGTGAGGAGCAGGATAATGGCCAATGCAGCGATAAACTGCCCGCTGAAATGTAAGGTCAGCTGTTTGTTAGTGATTGTATTAAAATAAGGTAATACTAGCCAAACAGCCCCCAGCGCGATGATCAATGTTATAAAACTCATCAGGATCGACTCGCCGAGGAACTGGAAGATAAGCGTTGCACGTCCGGCGCCCAATGCTTTTTTGACACCTACCTCTTTTACCCTTACGGATGCCTTGGCCGTAGAGAGGTTCATGAAATTGATGCAGGCAATGATCAGAATGAATACCGCAATCGCGCTGAACAGCCGTACATACTCGATCCGCCCGCCCGACTGCACGCCATTCTCATACTGGCCGTAGAGGTAGCCATCGGCGTATTTTTGGAGGAATAATATCGCATTGGGGTCATTGAAGCGCTTTTGGGCGTAATCCGCCAGTTTTGCTTCCAGCAGATGCTCGTCGGCGCCGGGTTTCAACACGAGGAAGTTACGGAACGGGCCGGTGGCGGTGTTGGGCATGCTGCCCTGGGGCAATATGTCGTCCCAGGCGCTCAGGGGAATCAGCAGCTCAGACTTTTCGCTGGAATTATGCGGCTGGTCCTGGAAGACACCGGTCACCAGGCATTTGCGGGAAAATGCCTGCCATTTCCATTCCACAACCTGGCTCATCGCTTTTTCGGCGGACCCGAACAGGCGTACGGCCATTTGCCGGGAAATCGTCACTGTGTTTTTGTCGGTGAGTACCGATCGGGCATCGCCTTGTATCAAGGGGAAGGAAAATGCTTTGAAATAATCGGGGCTTACGAAATTCCCCTCCGCGCTCACGGTGCGCCCGTCCGCTGAAAGGCTGAATTTCTGAAACCAGGCGGGAGGCGTTGTACAAACAGCCATTTCCACTTCGGGCATATCCCCGGGAAGGAATTCCCTCAGTATCCCACCGGTACCGTCGGAGGTTACCAGCTTGTCACCACTTTTTTCGTGGACCATCACTTTATAAAGGCGGGCTCCTTTTTCGTGAAATTGGTCGAAAGCGAGCTCATCGGCTACCCAGAGGTAAATAAGCAATGTGCACATGAGGCCGGTAGTCAGCCCGACGGCATTCAGGAATGTGAACTGGCGGTTTTTGGCAAAATGCCGCCAGGCATAGGTAAGGTAGTGGTTCAGCATGGCAGGACTCAGGTTGGAAACAGTCGGGTATGGGCCGGGACTTTTTTTCGTGAAATAGGGGGTGAGATGTCGCAGGGCCGCCCACGCATACTCGCGTCGCGCCCGCGCTACGCCCGCCTCATGTGCGCGGCGCAGGAAGATTTCTTCCAGGTTGCCCTGAATATCTTCCAGGAAACGCGGATTTACAAACTTTTCGAGCAGGTAATCTGCCCAGCGGGGCGGACGATGTGCAGGCATTTGAAAATTTTTTGAAATGATCCGATGGTTTGCGACAGCAATAAGGCACTATTCCGATCTCAGGCTACGGATAGGGTTTGTCGTAGCGGCTTTGATGGCTTGAAAACTGACCGTTAGCAGGGTGATCAGCAGCGTGCCGAGGCCCGTCAGCGCGAATATCCACCACGAAATGTTGGTACGGTAGTCGTACTTCTCCAGCCAGCCATTCAGGAAATAATAGGCGACTGGTGTCGCGAGGAGGAATGCAATGCAAACGAGTATGACAAAATCGCGCGATAGCAGGCCCCATACGCTCATTACCGTCGCTCCAAGCACTTTCCTGACGCCGATTTCCTTCGTACGCTGCTCGGCGATGAACGATGCCACGCCGAACAGGCCGAGGCAGCTGATCAGCACAGCCAGTACCGAAAAGAAAGTAGTGAGCTTGCCGATACGTACTTCGTCGGAGAATTTGCGGGCATACCTTTCATCTACAAATTCGTATTCGAACGGGGAGCCCGGATCGTATTTCTCAAAAATCGTTTTGATCTTTTCCAGGGACACCGACGGGCCCACCGCGGGGTTGAGGCGAATGTTGACCAGGCTTCCCTGACCGGCTGAAAGGCAGAAAAATTGCGGCCTGGCAGGTTGGTAAGGCGAGTTTACGACAATGTCTTTGATTACTCCGACGATCTTGTAGGGCTTTTTGAACCAGGTCAGCGGCTCGTCGACGGGATGCTGCAAGCCCATGAACTTGACGGCCGCCTCGTTGACGACCAAAGCCACCGAATCAGTCGCAAACTCCCGGGAAAAATCACGGCCCTGGGTGAACTGCCAGCCAACGGTTTTCCCGTAATCATAGGAAACCTCGTCGAAGGAGAAGTCGACAGACTGTTCCGGATCCTTGCCTTTCCATTCGAAACCGCTTGTGGATGACCACGTTTCGGTAGCAGGGCTGCCCGATTCGGCCATTTCAGTGATGGCGCCACTGCTTTTTAGTTCATGACGGACGGCTTCGAAATGCTTGTGAATATCGTCTGTCGCCATGAAGACGGATATGAGCCCGTCGCGGCTGTAACCTACCGGACGGTTCTTGGCAAACTGGATCTGGCGGAATACCACGGCTGTTCCGATGATCAGGATGATCGATACCGTAAATTGTATTACTACCAGTACTTTTCTTGGGATGGAGGCGAAACGACCGGCGCGGAAAGTGCCTTTCAATACCTTCACAGGCTGGAACGAAGAGAGGTACAATGCAGGATAGCTGCCTGCGATCACAGCCGTGACAATACTGAAACCGATGCCTGCCAGCCAGAATTCCGGCCGCGACCACGGCATAACGATTTTCTTATCGGCCACTTCGTTGAAAAACGGCAGGCACAGTACTACGAGCGCAATCGAAAACACGAATGCGAGGCCGACTACGAGAAAGGATTCGGAGAAAAACTGCGTGATCAGCTGGTTGCGCACTGATCCCACGGCCTTGCGGATACCTACTTCCTTCGCACGTTTTTCGGAACGGGCGGTGCTCAGATTCATGAAATTGATGCAAGCCAGTAATAAAACGAATAAGCCGATGGTGCCGAAAAGCCACACAAACTCAATGCGCCCGCCGACGCGATGGCCTTCCTTGAACTCCGAGTAGAGATGCCAGTCGCCCATCGGATTCAGGAACACGTCCGGTTTGTATTTCAATTGTTCTTTGTTGATATTTCTTTTCTTAATATCCCTGATGCGCGCAGTAGCCTGGTCGATATCGGCGTTGTCGATCAGCTGTACAAAGGTCTGGTAGGCGTTGGGACGCCAGGGGTCTTCCATGGTTTTAAGCCACGGATTGGCGATGATCATCAGTTGCCAGGGCATCATGAACGACATTTCGCGGAAAGTCGTATTGTTCGGAAAATCGGCGTAAACGCCTGTGACTTTCACATTCAGGTTGTTGTCTATCTTGATGGTCTTGTCGAGCGGATTGATATCGCCGAAATAGGCCTTCGCAACCGATTCGGAAAGCATGATCGAATAGGGGTCTTTCAAACCTGCCCTTGTGCCGTGGATCATACGCAAGCTTAGCATTTCGGGCGCATCGGGCTCGATATAGGCCCCGTTTTTATTAAATTTCCGATCGCCGGTAGCCAGAATATGTTTGCTGTTCGAGGAAGTCATGATCACGTATTTGAAATCGGCACCGTAATTGCGCCTGATCTCGTCACCGATGGGAAAGGGGAGGGAGGTTTGGGTACCAACGTGACCGTTGAACGTCTGATGCTGCCAGACCTGGGCAATGCGGTCGTGGTTTTCGAAATGCTTGTCAAACGAAAGTTCGTCGTAGATCCACAGGCCGATCAGGATAGCCACGGCCATTCCCATAGCCAGGCCAGTGATGTTGATGAAGCTGTAAGCCTTGTTTTTGCCCAGCGTGCGGAGCGAGATTTTGAGATAGTTTCTGATCATGGCAGGACTGAAAATATAAGTGGGGGAATAGGTACGGGGTTTACGTTTCATGAAATACGGGCGTAAGTAGCGCACAGAGGCAAGCAGGTACCGCAGGCGCGCCTTGCGTGTGCTTTCCTGCCGCGCCCGCGCCGCATACACTTCGTGCAGGTCGCCCAGGATGTCTTCCAGGAAATGCGGAGCGATGATGATTGTCAGCAGCCGGTCGACCCATCGGGGCGGACTGTTGTGTTTCGGCGTCTTTTCCATATCATGAAAAGCTGAGTTTGGGTTGCAGCTTTTCCGCTGGTATCGCCTGCCAAAGCTGCTGGCGGATCTCGTTGATCTCCTGTAATGCGCGGTTGCCATAATTGGTAATGCTGAAAAAGCGCTTGCGCCGGCCGCCGCGTTCGGCTGTGGCGCCGCCCATCTCGGAAGTAAGGAATCCTTTTTCTTCGAGACGGTATAAAGTGGCATGCACCGCGCTCAGCGAAATGGAGCGGCCCGTGTATTCCTGCACGCGCTCCCAGATCGTCACCCCGTAGGCTTCTTCGCTGCAACCGGCGACGACCAGCAGGACGATTTCTTCAAATTCTCCGAGAAAAGTTCTTTTCATAACCAGGCTGCTTATTAGTTATAATAATGCAAAACAAATACTTTGCCAGCGCTCAAAAACGCTCCTGTACCCCTTTGCGCCGCGTTTTAACGTGGCGACCCGTGTCCGATACCGGACAACAATGTTCGGAAATAAAATTTTTTTCGTAAATCCTGTAACGTTTCCGGAAGCCGGTCGTCTATGCCATTGAATATGGATTTACAAGCCTTCAACCAACGCATTCTGCCCGTTCAGGGGCGCCTGTTCCGACTGGCGCAAATGTTTCTTCGCAACCGCGAAGAGGCAGAGGATGCCATTCAGGACGTGTTCCTGAGACTTTGGACCAACCGGCAGCAGCTGGAAAGTTACCAGAGCGTGGAGGCGCTGGCGGTGCAAATGACTAAAAATCTTTGCCTGGATCGGTTGAAATCCCATCATAAGCAGAAAACGAGTCACGAAACGGATATGGTAACCATGCAGGCAGCGGACGTGTCGCCTTACCGGCAGGTCGAAAACAGCGACAGCGCGGGCCTGATGCACCGGCTCATCGGCGAACTGCCGGAGCAGCAGAAATTGGTATTGCACCTGCGCGACGTGGAGGAGTATACTTTGGAAGAGATCGAGGAGGTAACCGGGCTGAGCAATGCGAATATCCGCACGATCCTTTCGCGGGCACGGCAGAAGTTGCGCGAGAATTATTTAAAAGCAGAGAATTATGGCACTGGATATTGAAAAACTATTAGAAAGATATTACGACGGTGAAACGTCGTTGGACGAAGAGCGTGCATTGAAGCAGTTTTTCCAGAGCGGCGACGTGCCGGAGCACTTGCAGAGCCATGCGGCGCAGTTTGGCTATTTTGCCCAGGCACGAAAGGAGCAGCCTTCATTGAATTTTAACCATGAACTGGCATTAATGCTCGACCCGCCTAAGCAAGGTCCGGTGCGGCGGATCGGAACGTGGTTGTTGCGCATTGCAGCGGGCCTCGCGTTGCTGATCATTGGGTTTGGTGCAGGATGGGTATTTCAATCCCAATCTGAAAGCGGATCTGTAATGGCTGGTCTGGACGGCAAAGAGGCCGGTCAGGTGGCGGAGATGAAAAAGGTGCTTGCGTTCGAACAAATGAACAACACCTCAGCGAGCGAACGGATTCAGGCAGTGAACCATAGTTACGAGATTCCGGATGCAGACCAGGATATTACGCAGCTGCTGATTAATACCCTCAATTTCGACCCGAACGTGAATGTCCGGCTCGCAGCTTGCCAGGCATTAGCGCATTTTGCTGATGAAACGGAGGTGAAGGAAGCGTTGATCCAGTCGCTGGCGATCCAGACGGACCCTAATATTCAGATCTCGCTGATTGAAACACTGGTGGCGATTAAGGAAAAACGTGCGGTAGACCAGTTGCAGCAACTCGCCCGCAATCAGGAGGTGCTCGACGTGGTGCGGCTGAAAGCGACCGAAGGTATGGACCGTTTGAAAACCGACGTCTGAAAATGCCCTTTTTCCAGGGAATAAATTCCCAGGCCGGAAATGGTTCGGGCCGCTGGCCCTCCGCACAAATGTATTTTGGTCAGGGATTTCAATCCCTGGTTTTTGAAAAGCAAACAGTTAAAATGATATTTTAACCAGGGGTTTCAACCTCTGGGCCAACCAAGTAAATAAATCCTAATAATAAATAACCATGAAAAAAGTACTGTTAATCAGTGCGGGCTTCCTTTGGGGCCTGAGCATTGCGTGCGCCCAAAATCTCGAATACAAGGCCAAACTGGCCAATTCGAAGGATAAAAAAGTGGTGTTCGAACTTTCTTCGAGCACGGTCAAAATAGAAGGGTACAATGGCGACGAGGTGATTATCCAGGCGTCGTCGGGCTACGAAGCGCCGCCCGACCGCGCGAAGGGGCTGAAACCGCTCTATTACTCGGCTGTCGACAACTCCGGTATCGGGCTGTCGGTAACGCCCGACGCTTCGGGGCTGAAAATCGAGAAAGCGACGCGCAAGTCGGTCAAATACACGGTTAAACTGCCCCGGCAGGTAGCGGTGAAGTTTGTGGAAACCAACTGGCAGGGGGGATCAGGACTGTCGATCTCGAATATGGATGGCGACCTGGAAATCAAAACCAACAACTCGAATATTGTCCTGACCAACATCACCGGGCCTGTGGTAGCCAATACTACCAGCGGTGAAATAACCGCTACCTTCTCGAACCTCGCGCAAGGCAAGCCTACGGCCATTTCGTCGATCAGCGGGGATGTCGATATTACTTTGCCCGCGGCTGCGAAGTCGAACCTGAAACTGCGGTCGATCAACGGTGAAATGTACACGGATTTCGATCTCGGCGTGAAAAATACCAAGGATGGCATGTCGAAAGTCGGCGGGATGGCCAATGTCGACGGGGCGATCAATGGCGGGGGCGTGGAAATGACCCTGAACACGATCAGCAGCAATATTTATATCCGCAAGCAGAAATAACACCTAAACCTGCATCTATTACCATGAAAAAGCTATTGTTATCAGCCATTCTGGGCGTGATATGCGCGTCCGCTTTTGCCCAGAAAATCATCGATAAAAGCCTGCCGTACCAGCCGGGCAAGACTGTGAACCTCAATTTACGCTTCGGCGACAGCATTCGGGTGCGTTATTGGGACAAGCAGGAAGTGTCGGTGCGAATGTCCGTGAAAATCAATCAGAACAAACTGAATGACGCATTTCGGGTTACCGACATGACTACCGCCGACGAAATTGTCATTAAAACCGACATCGACAAGGAAAAGATAAAGGAGGGCAAAGGCGAGGATTGTCCGGGAGAGAAAAGCACGTGGAGCAGCGACGACGGCAAGAACCGCTATTACGTCTGCAGCGAGATCAATTACCAGGTAAACCTGCCCCGCCAGGCCAAGTTGAAACTCGAAACCATCAATGGGAATATCGATATTCAGGGCGCTACTGCCGCCGTGGCTGCCAAAACGATTAGCGGGTTTGTGGACATGAGCTGGCCGAAATCCAAAGGTGCCAATGTGGCCGTGAAAACCATTACCGGTGAAGTGTATTCCGACCTCGACATCGATTTCGGGAACAAAAAGGAAAAGAACCCGATTGTGGGCTATTTGCTCGAAGGAAAAATCAACGGCGGCGGGCCGGACGTGAAGCTGGAATCGATCAGCAACAATGTATACCTGCGCAGGAAAGACTAGTAAGGCTCGATCATGTTGTAGTATTTGAGAAGCGCTACCGGATTCCGGTGGCGCTTTTTTGGGTCGGGTGTGGTCTGGTCAGGTGTTGTCAGGTGTGGTCAGGTTTAGTCATGTGTGGGCGGATAGTGTCAGGTGTTGCTAGGCGCGTTTGATATATTATTTCAACTATTTTATAAAAATCATAATTATACTAATCTATTTGATAAAATGGCGAAATTAATCGTGCATCAAATTATAAAATCTTGAAATTTTAATGAATATGTACCTAAATTAGGGAAACAATATTTGGCGGTATAAAAGACAACCTCAACGATGGACGCGCTCGAAGAAACTGTTTTGCTGAAAGACCTGGCGTCGGGAGACAGCAAGGCTTTCGACGAGGTGTACCGTCATTACCAGGGGGAAATCAGCCGTTACGTTTTCAAATTTGTCAAATCCGCCGAGCATACCGAAGACCTCTGCCAGGAGATCTTCCTGAAAGTATGGGAAAAGCGGGAGACGCTCGCCAATCTCCAATCGTTCAGGGCTTATCTTTTCACGGTGTCCAAAAACCGTGTCCTCGATTTCCTGCGTCATGCCGCCACCGAGCGGTCGGTGCGGGAGGAGGTGATCCGCGCGTCGCTGCAACATGCCAGCCACGTGGAAGAAGCATTGCAAGCGGAAGAATACCAGCATTATCTGCAAAAAATACTCCACCAACTTTCCCCGCGCGACCAGGAGGTGTTTCGCCTTTGCCGGGAAATGGAACATTCCTATGACGAAGCCGCCGAAGTACTCGGTGTGTCGCGCAATGCGATCAAAAAGCACATGGTCAAGGCCATCAAATTCATCAAGTATTCTGCACACAAGAACTTTGGATTGTCTTTCAATTCGCTGGTTTTGTGCGTTGTTGCGGTTTGGTGAACTTAGCGGTCATGTATTGTCATTTGTGGTCATGTGTTGTGCGAAATGGGGCGAAGGTTCCCTTCGTGACTCTTTATTCGCAGGCCTCCGGCCGATTGATATCGCATGGTCGCCCTTGCCGTATGGATCGGCCGGAGGCCTGCGAATAGTGTGTGTGGATCAAGAGATTTGCACGAACGAGCAACAAATGACAACACCTGACTAAAATGACAAAGAATTTTTGACCGAGGGGGTACCCTAAAATCCGTATCGCCCGTCTTCACAATAAATAGCCGGAAAAATGGAGGACAAGAGATTCCTGGAAGAACTCGTCAAACGTTACGTCGCCAATGCATTGAGCAGGGAGGAGCTGGATATTTTCTTCCGTTTGCTGGCCGAAGGTAAACTCGACGAACCGCTTGCCAGCCAACTTGATGAAGAAGCCGCGCCGAAAACAGAAGGCGTGAAACCATTGCCGCAAAGGCCGTGGATGGCTGTTTCCCGGACATTCCGCATTGCTGCTTCGATACTGTTGGTAATGGGCATCGGGTTCTACGTCTGGAAACACCACGCCTCCGCAATCTTTGGAAATACCGTTTCTGTGATCACAGGGAAGGGCGAAAGAAAGGAAATAAGGTTACCCGACGGTTCGACGGTTTGGCTCAACGAATCGAGCAAAATGGAGTATCCCTGGCATTTCGCGGAACGTCAGCGGAAGGTCGTGTTGCTGGATGGCGAGGCTTATTTCGACATCAAACGGGACGAGGCAAAGCCGTTTTTCGTGGAAGCTTCCGGTACGACTACCCGTGTGTTGGGAACGGCATTCAATATCCGGTCGTATCATTTTTTGAAAAGTATATTGGTTACCGTTACTCGCGGGAAAGTAGAAGTGGAACGAGCGGATGGTGCAGCGGGACCGGAACGGAAGATATTGTTACCCAATGAGCAGGTGTCTTACGATGTTGGCACCCGCGAGATTAAAAAAGTAAATGTGAACAGCGCCAATGCCGTGGCGTGGAAGGAGGGCAGACTGCTGTTCGACAATGAGAGCTTCGCCAACGTAATCGCGATTCTGGAAAATAAATTCGATGTAAAAATTCAGGCAGAGGAATCGATACGGGAATACCACATGTCTGCCGAATTTGCCTCAACCGACTCCCTCCCCCGCATACTCGATCTGCTATCGCTTGCCAACAACCTGGAATACCATTTGGAAGACCATCAAATAACGCTCAGCAAAAAAAGAAGACCCATTTTGAACCCGGTGCCTATGTAATGAACGACTGCCCTTCAATGCAAAAAAATCCGGCAAGCCGAAGCCTGCCGGACTGAGTGATAGTGAAAATCAGAACGTAACGCCAATCACTGACTGATCTTGCTATCCGGAAGCTGGAATTCATGTTTCACGATTAACCCCAACTCATTCAAAGGTATGAAAAATTGTACCAGAAGTTTACTGTCCATACACAAATGGACATGCCTGACCACGTTCTTCTTACTTTTCGTGCTGCTGGTAACGCTGCCCTCCGTCCGGGCGGGAGCGGATGCCGGGCAGAGTCTTCAGGAAGTGACGATCGACCTCACGCTCCGCGACCGGAGCCTGAAAGAGGCGTTCAACCTGATCAAGAAAAAGACCGGCTTCAAGTTTGTGTATAATGAAGAACTCGTAGCGCCGTATCGCGTCAACATCGACGTGAGCCGCAAGCCGGTGGACGAGGTGCTCGACGAACTGCTCGGCCCCACGCGCCTCGACTACCGCGAGCAACGGGGCACGGTTGTAATCGTTGAAAAAGAGATCAAAACAACGGGCCAGATTCAGAAAACGGAAATCCTGCTGGCGTCGCTCGTGCGCCCGGCGGACCGTGAAATATCAGGTGTCGTGACCGACAATGACAATGGCGAGGCATTACCGGGCGTGGCGGTGCTTGTGAAAGGCACCTCGACCGGCACGATTACCGACATGAACGGCAAGTACATCATTAAGGTATCCGATTCCGGCGCGCCGGTGCTCGTGTTTTCGTATGTGGGCTATGTGGCGCAGGAAGTAGCGGTAGGCGGGCAGTCGGCGATCAGCATCAAGCTGGCGAGCAGTACGAAGCAGCTGAACGAGCTGATGGTCGTGGGATACGGTACGCAATCCAAGGAGGAGTTTACGGGTTCAGCGGCGCGGGTTTCGGGAGACAAATTGAAGGATATGCCGGTACAGAGTTTCGACCAGGGACTGGCCGGGCGTGCTACGGGGGTGAGTATCGGCCAGCCGAACGGCGTGCTGAACAACCCGCCCGTCATCCGCATACGAGGCATTAACTCGATCTCGCTCAGTTCGTTTCCATTGATCGTGGTGGATGGTATTCCTATTAATACGGGTGATGTTTCGGCCAACTCTACGGTGGCCAATAACCCGCTGGGCGACATTAACCCCGCGGATATCGAGTCGATTGACGTGCTGAAAGATGCCGCGTCGACGTCCATTTACGGGTCGCGCGCGGCGGCGGGCGTGCTCCTGATCACGACCAAAAGCGGTAAAACAGGCAAGGCGAAGGTGACTTATGAAGGCTGGACAGGTATGACCAAAGCTACCCGGTTGCCTACGATGCTGAACGCGCAGCAGTTTATGGATATCAAAAATGAGGGTGTGATGAATGCCAAGATCCTGGGCGGCAATGCGAACAACGACGCCGTGGCATCGGCGCTATTCTTTCCGATTATCCAGGAGGACGGCTCCATTGTGAACACGAACTGGTACGACAAGGTGTACCAGACCGGCGTTTCGCAAAACCACAGCATCAGCGTTTCCGGCGGTTCGGAATCAACGAAATATTACTTTTCCACGAATTACAGCAACCAGAAAGGGATTCTCAAAACCAATCAGTTTACGAGGAAAGCGGCCCGCTTCAATATCGATCACAAGCTGAATTCGTGGTTGTCGTTTTCAGGAAATATCAATTACAATACCAGCCTGAATGCGTCGCCCAACACCGGTTCGCTGAGCGGCAACGCGTTTGGATTGGTGGGTTCGGCGCGCCTGGCGTGGCTTTCCGCTCCGAACGTGTACGCGGTAAATCCCGACGGCTCCTACAACCTCAGCTCTTCCAACACGCTGGGCATGGGCAACAACAAAGTGGCGAGTAACTTTTACAATCCGGTCCCATTGCTGGATTTGAATAAGTATACCTCTGAAAACGATCGCATTATCGCGAATTTCGGTACGACGGTGAAGCTGTTCAAAGGCCTGCAATACAAGATGAGCTATGCGATGGACCGCCTGAAAGTCGAGAATGTGAGCTTCAACAGCCCCGTGCATGGCCCCGGCAATTCGTCCAACGGCAGCGCGACGAACAGCAGCAGGCTGATCAGCAACTGGAACTGGACAAATACTTTGAACTACCAGACCACCTTTGCGACCAAACATAACATTTCATTGCTGGCCGGCTATGATGTGCAGAAATTCGGTACATCGAGCTGGGGAGCGACCCGTACGCAGCTTTCGGACCCGTTCTTCGATGAGTTTCAGGGAAGTTACGGGCAAATCTCGCCGACCGCGAATGTGTTGACGGAGAGTGCGCTGGTGTCGGTATTTTCCCGGTTCACCTATGATTTTAGCAAAAAATATTTTTTCACCCTCAACTACCGTCGCGACGGTAACTCGGCGCTGGGAAGTGGCAAAAAATACGGAAACTTCGGAGGCGTTTCCGGCGGTTGGAGTGTTTCGGAGGAGGATTTTTACAAGAATTCCAAACTGGCCGACATCATGAGCAGTGTGAAGCTACGTGCCAGTTGGGGGCGTGTGGGTAACTCGGGCGTGAGCGCATATGGTTCGCTCGCGCTGTACGAATCGAACCTTTACGCTGCCGTGCCTACATGGAATTTCAGCCAGGGCGGCAACCCGGACCTGGGTTGGGAAACGAGTAACCAGACCAACGTAGGTGCCGATATCAGCTTCCTGAACGACCGCATTACACTCGAAGCTACTTACTATGCCAACAGCGTCAATGGATTGATCCTTAATGTGCCTCAGTCGCCCTCCAAAGGTATCCCTGGCGATGCGATATTCATGAACATCGGCGCGATGTATAACCACGGTATCGAACTGGGTGTGAATGCCAATATCATCCGTAAAGGCAAGCTGAGCTGGAATGCGAGTCTCAATTTTACCCATAATAAAAACAAGGTCACCGAGCTGTACGGGCAGGGGACCGAGCTGGTGGGGACGACTTCCACGGCGGCGGAGGCGACCAACATTACCCGCGTGGGCTATTCGGTAGGAAGTTTGTACGGAGCTAAAACGGACGGTGTGAACCCCGAAAATGGCCAACGCATCTTCATCAACAAGGCGGGCGAGCGTGTGCAGTATAGCCACGTGGTCCCTGCGGGTGGAAGCCGCTGGACCTATCTGGATGGCTCTCCTGCACCTGCTATCGCGGTGGACGACTACTATTTGCTCGGCAACGCGCTGCCAACATATTATGGTGGTTTTATCAATAATGTCAAATACGGGCAATGGGACCTTGGCGTGAACTTTACCTACTCGGGGGGAAACCTGGTGATGAATGGAACCAAGGCCACGTGGCGCGACCAGCGTTTTTGGAACAACACCACGGAGGTACTCAACCGCTGGACCACGCCGGGGCAGGTGACCAACATCCCGCGCGTCGTGTACGGCGACTTGCTTTCGAACGGTTCGTCGTGGCCGATCTCCGAGAATGCCGAGAAGGGTGATTTCCTTCGGTTGCAGTCGGTTTCGCTGGGGTATCGTGTGCCTGGGCCGATCCTGAGCAGGCTGGGGCTGAGTTCGGTGCGGTTGTATGCGCAGGTTTTCAATGCATTCATCCTGACAAAATACACCGGTACCGATCCCGAGATTTCGGTCAACGGTAACTCCAACACGACCCCGGGCGTGGAGAAAAACTCCATTCCGCAAGGCCGCACGTTCACATTTGGTTTAAACCTCGGTTTCTGATCATGAAAAATAGACTTAAAAACACTCCTATGAAGCCTGTGAATACCATGATGTTCCGGCTGGCCTGCATGGCATTGCCTATGATGGGCCTCATGACCTCTTGCGATGAAAAGGAACTGCTGAACCCCGTACCCAACATTGCCTTGCAGGATGCGTATATTTTCGATACCCCGGCCAGGGTACTGGGACAAGTGAATGGCTTGTATGGCGCCATGAAAAACGGTGGCCTGTACGGCGGGCGTTATCTGATGCTGGCGGACATCCGTGGCGAAGAGTTTATCAACCGCACCCAGAACGTATTCACAGGTTATGACGCCTGGAGCCATACCGTCACTTCCGGTTCCAACGATGCTTCTTCGGCCTGGGGCACGTCGTACACCGCCATTAACTCGGCGAACCTACTGATCGACGGCCTGCCGCTGCACCCCGATGTAGTGGATGCGGCGACTGCCGCCCAATACATTGCAGAAGCTAAGTTTGTGCGTGCATTCTGCTATTTCGGCCTGATTACCCGTTATGCGCAGCCCTATGCGAAGGATAAAGGCGCCTCGCCGGGGATCCCGTTGCGGCTGAAAGGCGAGAGTACACCCGCGAACAACGACCTGGCCCGCAGCACGGTAGCGGAAGTATATGCCCAAATCCTGAAAGATCTCGATGAAGCTGAGACAGGCCTGCCCGTCAATTATTCGACTGCGCTGCTGAACACCACCCGCGCCCATAAAAATACGGTCATTGCCCTGAAAACGAGGGTGTACCTGACTATGGGCGATTACGCCAAAACGGCGACGGAAGCGAAGAAGATCGTATCGGACGCGGCGCCGTTCAGCGCTCCGTCGGGCGTGAAGCACCAGTTGCAGCCGAACATTACTACCGTGTTTTTTACGGATTATACAACCAGCGAGTCGATCTTTTCGATGCCGATGACCGCCCTGAACCTGGTGAGCGGCCAGAATTCGCTGGCCTACGAGTATAATCTCAATTTAGAATACAACCTGAACCCGACGGGCATTCTGGGCGAGCCTTCCTGGGCGGCTACTGACGTCCGGAAAACGGCATTCACGCGGGTAGCAGGCGGGCTTACGTATTTGAAAAAGTACAATCAGACCAACCCGACGATCGATTATGTGCCGCTGCTGCGCTATTCGGAAGTGCTGCTGAATTATGCCGAGGCGCTTGCCAAAACCGGTGACCTCGCCAAATCGGTTGAATTACTGAAAGCGGTGCGCACGCGCTCGGATGCCGCCTATGCATTCCCGGCAGCGGACGTTGCGACGGCCGATGCGTTGGTGAAAACGATCTGGCTCGAACGGCGCATCGAATTCCTGGGAGAAGGCCTGCGCTCGAACGACTTGCTGCGTAACCTGCTCACCATTCCGGCCAAAGGCAGCGGCGGACTTTCCGCTCCGTCCATCGCGCCCACACAGCCCGAGTACATTTTCCCGATTCCCAATGCCGAGTTGTCAACCAATAAACTGATTTAGTACCGCGCCTTCGACTCCGCTCAGGCTGACAATGCTTGTGTCAGGCTGAGCGGAGTCGAAGCCCGGTGCGAAAACGATCATCCTATGAAAAGATACAAGTGTATACTAAACCATCTCGCAGCAATCATGCTGCTCCCCGGCCTCGCGAGCGCACAGGTAAAACTCACCCCTGCTAAAATCGACGCGCTCAAAACCGAGCTCGCGAAAGACATCGACGGCCGGAAGAAATTCACCCAGGAAATGGTGGACATGATTTTCAGCTTTGGCGAACTGGGCTTTCAGGAAGTGGAAACCTCCAAATACCTGACAGATATTCTGCAAAAGAACGGATTTACCATTGAACAGGGCATTTCGGGTATTCCCACTGCCTGGACGGCCAAATGGGGATCGGGAAAACCGGTGATCGCCGTTGGCAGCGATATCGACTGCATTCCTAAGGCATCCCAGAAACCGGGCGTCGCTTACCACGATCCGATTATCGAGGGCGCGCCTGGTCACGGCGAAGGCCATAACTCGGGTCAGCCGCTGAATGTGACCGCGGTACTGGCTTTGAAAAAAATTATGGAACGTGAAAAAATCCCCGGTACCATTATGCTCTGGCCGGGTGTGGCGGAGGAGCAGCTTGCTACCAAGGCCTATTTCGTCCGCGACGGTTATTTCAAAGATGTCGATGCATGCATTTTTACGCACGTAAGCAGCAACCTGGGCACCTCTTACGGTGATGGCGGTGGCAATGGCATGATATCGGTCCGCTTCGATTTCGAAGGGCAGGCTTCGCACGCAGGCGGCGCGCCCTGGCGCGGGAAGAGCGCATTGGACGCGGTGGAGCTGATGAATATCGGCTGGAACTATCACCGCGAGCACATGGAAACCACCCAACGTTCGCACTACGTGATCACCGACGGCGGCGATCAGCCCAATGTGGTGCCTTCCAAGGCGTCGGTATGGTACTATTTCCGTGAGCGTAGCTACCCGAAAATCACGCAGATGTATAAGGACGGTATCCGCATTGCCGAAGCCGCCGCGAAAATGACTGAAACCAAAATGACCTATGAAGTGCTCGGCAGCGCATGGCCGGGACACATGAACCAGCCGATCGCCGAGGCGATGTATGAGAATATCAAAAGCGTAGGCTTGCCGCAATGGAGTGAAGAGGATCAGAAACTCGCCCGTGCATTGCAAAAAGAAGTGGGAAGTCCCGCCATCGGTTTCGGAGGAGAGAAGGCGAACGATGGATTGAGCACTTCCCTCAGCCAGTTGAGGAAACCGATGGCGACCGCGTCCTCGGGTGGGGGAGGGTCAGACGATATCGCCGATATTTCCTGGAATTTGCCGACAATTGTCTTGGGGTACCCGGCCAATATTCCCGGACTACCCGGCCACCATTGGGCTAATGCGATTGCCATGGCGACGCCCATCGCGCATAAGGGAGTTACAGCGGGCGCCAAGGCCGAGGCGATGGCCTTGCTCGACCTTTTTGTAAAACCTGAAATCCTGACCAATGCCTGGAAGTATTTCAACGAAGTACAAACCAAGGATACCAAATACACGGCCCTTATTTCTAAAACCGACAAACCGGCTGTCCATCTCAATAAAAAGATCATGGAAGAATTCCGGCCGGAGATGAAGAAATACTATTACGATCCCGCCAAATATCCGACCTACCTCGAACAGTTAGGTATTAAATACCCGACGGTACGGGTGGAAGGTAGTTCAGGTACAGGTAAATAGGTTAATACTTAAACGTTTCCAGCTATGCTTTTAAAAACAAATGGGTTGTTCCGGAAAATGCGGCATTGGGGAATGGGCTGTGCAGCAGGTACGATGATGGCTTTGCCGATGAAAACCTCGGCACAGGTCAAAATGAACCCCGCTAAAATCGATGCGCTGAAAACGGAAATGGCCAAAGAAATCGACAGCCAGCAGAAGTTCACCCAGGAAATGGTCGATATGGTGTTCAGCTTCGGAGAGCTGGGGTTTCAGGAAGTGGAGACGTCGAAGTACCTGACGGACATTTTAAAGAAAAACGGATTTACGATCGAGCAGGGCATTGCGGGTATTCCTACGGCCTGGACGGCGAAATGGGGTTCCGGGAAACCGCTTATCGCCGTCGGCAGCGATATTGATTGCATTCCCAAAGCATCCCAGAAACCGGGTGTGGCCTACCACGACCCGATCATCGAAGGTGCCCCGGGGCACGGTGAGGGCCATAACTCCGGCCAGCCGCTGAACATTACCGCCGTGCTCGCACTGAAGAAAGTCATGGAACGCGAAAAGATACCGGGTACTATTATGCTATGGCCCGGTGTGGCGGAGGAGCAGTTGGGTACCAAGGCCTATTACGTCCGCGATGGATTTTTCAAAGGCGTGGATGCCTGCATTTTCACCCACGTAGCCAACAACCTCTCGGTTTCGTATGGCGACGGCGGCAATAACGGCATGGTGTCGGTGCAATTCAACTTCGAAGGGCAAGCCTCGCATGCGGGTGCGGCGCCCTGGCGCGGAAAGAGCGCACTCGACGCCGTGGAGCTGATGAATATCGGCTGGAACTTTCACCGGGAGCATATGGAACCCACCCAACGGTCGCATTACGTGATCAAGGACGGTGGCGACCAGCCCAATGTGGTGCCTTCCAAAGCGTCGGTGTGGTATTATTTCCGGGAAAGGACATACCCGAAAATCACGCAGATGTTCAAGGATGGTATCCGGATTGCCGAAGGCGCAGCGCAGATGACCGAGACGAAAATGGCCTACGAGGTACTGGGTAGCGCCTGGCCGGGGCATTTCAACCAGGCTATTGCGGAGACGATGTATGAAAACATCAAGCGGGTAGGCCTGCCGAAATGGTCGGAAGATGACCAGATCCTGGCCAAAGCGGCGCAAAAAGAAATGCAAAACCCGGAAGGCGGGGCGCTGGAAACGAACGGCCTGGCTACCACATTGAGCCAGCTTTCGAAACCATCGGCCACACCCAACACTGGCGGCGGTGGTTCCGACGACATCGCCGACATTTCGTGGAACCTCCCGACGGTAGTGTTACGCTATCCGGCTAACATTCCCGGTCTGCCGGGCCACCACTGGGCCAACGCGATTGCTATGGCGACGCCCATTGCACACAAGGGCGTTACAGCGGGGGCCAAAGTGGAGGCTATGACCTTGCTGGACCTCCTGGTGAAGCCGGAAGTGCTGCGTTATGCCTGGGATTATTACAATAATGTGCAGACCAAGGACGTCAAATACAAAGCGCTGATTTCGGATACCGACAAGCCGGCGATCCATCTCAACGAAAAGATCATGTCCGAATTCCGCCCGGAAATGAAGAAATACTATTATGACCCGACGAAATATGCCACATACCTCGAACAGCTGGGAATTAAGTATCCCACGGTGCGCGAGGCGGCCGGGACGGGGAAGTAGCGGGGCGTTTTGGTCGGGTGTTGCCACAGATT
The DNA here is from genome assembly GCF_017744695.1 of Dyadobacter sp. GTDB lineage: Bacteria > Bacteroidota > Bacteroidia > Cytophagales > Spirosomataceae > Dyadobacter. Next base: position 779,589 of record NZ_JAGIAS010000001.1, on the reverse strand, counting down.
GCCAAGTGTTGCCACAGATTGCCAAGTGTTGTCAGGGATTGTCAAGTGTTGTTAGGGATTGTCAGGTGTTGTTGGGATTGTCGAGTGTTGTTAGGGATTGTCAGGTGTTGTCAAGTGTAGCCACGGAGTGGCTCCCTGTTTATAGCAAAACGGCAACAATATGAATGACAGACTCCGGTAGGAGTCGCCCGATTTCCGGCCAAGGCGGCTCCTGCCGGAGCCCGGGAATCGCGGTTTAATACGACGTTCCTATAAACAGGTCGCTCCTCCGGAGCCCATACCTGAATACAATAGACCCAACCTGACTATACTTGATTAAAACTGATCACGCCTTACCAAACCTGACTACTCATCACCAAAACCTGACTAAACCTGACAACACCTGACCAAACCTGACTACAATTGCCCAATCCGACTGTATCTGACAAAACCCGACCAAATGCTCCAAACCACCAACCTAACCAGAACTTTCGCTAACGGCCTGACGCTGCGCTTTCCCGACTGGACTGTCGAGACGGGCGGGCAATGGCTGTTAACAGGTGAATCGGGGAGCGGGAAAACGACGTTACTGCACATGCTGGGCGGTTTGCTGAAACCTTCGGAAGGGCAGGTAATGGTGGATGTTACGGACTTGTACGCCCTGCCCGCGCGTGCGCTCGACCGCTTTCGCGGCCAGCATATCGGCATCGTTTTTCAGCAGCCGCATTTGATCCGTAGCATGACGGTGGAAGAAAACCTGGAACTCGCACAAAGCCTGGCCGGGGTGCCCCGGGATATGCTGCGAATCCGCGAGGTGCTGGATGTGCTGGATATGGATCACAAAAGGCGGAGCTACCCACAGGAACTCAGCCAGGGCCAGGCGCAACGCGCAGGCATTGCCCGGGCGCTTGTGAACCGGCCTGCGTTGCTGCTGGCAGATGAGCCCACGAGTAGCCTGGATAACCGGAATGCGGATGCTGTGATCAGGCTGCTGTCCGACCTGGCGGAATCGCAAGGTTCCACGCTAGTCATTTCCACCCACGACGATCGGGTGAAGGAGGCTTTTTTCAAGGAATTTATGTTGGAACTACGCTATGAACGCATTTCAAATCAGCTGGAAAAATCTTAAAGCCAACCGGCTGACGCTCGCATTGAACTTGCTGCTGATCGCATTTGGGACAGGGATGCTGGCGATGCTCCTGGTGGGTATGAGGCAGGTGGGAGAGCGGCTGCGCGATAATGCCCGGGGAGTAGACCTGGTGGCAGGTGCAAAAGGGAGTCCGTTGCAACTGATTTTGAGCAGTATTTACTTTATTGACTTTCCCACCGGCAACATCAGCGAGGAAAACGCGCATTGGCTGGCCGTTCATCCGATGGTGAAAAAGGCCGTGCCGCTTGCATTAGGCGATAACTACGCCGGGTTTCGCATTGTGGGGACCGATACGGGCTATGTGAGTCTGCATGCGCTGGAACTCGCGGCGGGGCGTTTCTGGACGAAACCGTTTGAAATCGTGATCGGGGCGGATGTAGCGCAGGCGCAGGGGGTGAAGGTCGGTGATCGCATTTACGGTTCGCACGGGCTGGCATCGGACGAAGATATTCACGATGACCATGCCTACACGGTCACGGGGATATTGAAAAAGAAGGGGAATGCTGCGGACAACCTGGTGCTTACCAGTCTCGAAAGCGTCTGGGAAATGCACGGAGCGGGCGGTCCGCGCGAAATCACTTGCATGCTCCTGCAATACCGGTCGAGAATGGCGATGGTGGCATTGCCGGGGTTGATCAACCGCTCGACGGCCATGCAGGCGGCTTCTCCGGCAAAGGAAAGCGCGCGGCTGTTTGCGTTGATCGGAGTCGGTGTAGATGCGATACGCTGGTTTGCCGTGGCGTTGATGGCGCTGGCGGGTGTGAGCGTTTTCGTGAGCCTTTACGATTCGTTGCGCGAGCGTGTGTACGATCTCGCGGTGATGCGCGTGATGGGTGCGTCGCGAGGGGCAATTTTTGCCATGATCCTGCTGGAAGGTACATTACTGACCATTTTGGGTTCCCTTGCCGGGATATTGCTCGGCCACGGTGCACTGCATGCCATTGGGCATTGGCAGGGATCGCCCCAGGCGCGGGTGGACGGTCTCGTGTTTTTGCCGGAAGAAGGCTGGCTGCTTGTCGTGAGCCTGCTCATCGGGTTCGTGGCCGCATTATTGCCCGCCATACAAGCCTACCGGACCGATATTTCTGAAACCATGTCGAAAATTTGAAATGAATTTTAAACAAAAATGGCTTTTGTTGATTTTCTTGCTAGCGGGATATGCTGCTACGGCCCAACCGCCGGCACATATTCCGCTGATGAACGACACCTGGAAGCTCATCGCGCAACGTACCTACAAGAAGAACGCCGATTTTAAGATGGTCCCTGCGTTTCCGGCACGGCTGGAAGCATTGCAGAACAAGGCTGTCGAACTGCCGGGCTACATGATCCCGATCAATGCCGACCTGAACCACAAGGAGTTTATGCTCGCCGTGGTGCCGATGGACCAATGCCCGTATTGCGGGCAGGGCGACATTCCGTCGATGGTGGAGGTCAAAATGGTGAAGGAGCTCGGCTATACCGACAAGCCGGTGAAGATCAGGGGGAAACTGGTCCTGAACAAGACGGGCGACTATCGGTCGGAAGTGTTCCTGCTTCAAGCGGAGCAGGTAAAGTAGTATTTGAATCATTCATCCATAACCCGAATCCTATGAAGTTGAGATTCTATGCATTGGCTGTTCTGCTGACGGCCGGTACCCTCGGTTTTGCACAAAATCAAGGCGGAGCCGCCGGCCAGCGGACCGCTACGCCAATTGCGAGCATTGGTGCCGCTACACAGGGCATGAAGAAGTACGAAGGCTTTTTTAATTTTTATTATGATGAAAAAACGGGCAGGGTACTGCTCGAAGTGGATAAGCTCGACAGGGAGTTTCTCTATTTCGCATCGCTTTCGGAAGGCGTTGGAAATGGCGGGCCCGAACGCGGGCAGGCCTCTTCGGCGCTGGCCAAATTCATCAAAGTCGGCCCGAAAGTGCTGCTCGTAGAACCGGTAACGAACTACCGGGCCATTACGCAGAATGCGGACGAGCAAAAAGCGGTAGAAAACGCATTCGCCAAATCGGTGATCTGGGGCTTTGCGCCGGTGGCCGTGGAAGGCGAAAAGGTGCTTGTGGACCTGACGCCGTTCATTATCCGCGATAGCCAGAATATCGCTGCGCGCCTGGGCGTGCGGCGTGTGAGCGGGCCTGTGAGCGTGGCGCAGCCGAGCGGTGGCGGTGGTACCTACCGGTTGGACGAATCCCGCTCGGTGGTGTACCTGGAAAACACCAGGAACTTTCCCAAAAACACAGAATTCGAAGCGATGATCACGTTCACCGGCGGTTCGCCGAATGTGAACCGTTTCGGGGGCGGTGGCAGTAGCCTGGCGCCCGATCCCGGCGCGGTGACGATCAATATGCACCAGTCTTTCGTGGAATTGCCCGACGGCAATTATAAGCCCCGGCGTTTCGATCCGCGATCTGCATTCGGGATGTTCAGCTACATGGATTTTTCGGCGCCGATGACTGAGCCGATTGTGAAACGGTTCATCCGCAGGCATCGTTTGGAAAAGAAAAATCCGGGTAATGCGCCGAGCGAGGCGGTGGAGCCTATTGTGTATTACATCGACCGCGGTGCGCCGGAGCCGGTGAAAACCGCACTGATCGAAGGCGGGGCATACTGGAACGAGGCGTTCGAAGCAGCCGGTTTCAAAAATGCATTTCAGGTGAAGGAGTTGCCGGCAGGTGCCGATCCGATGGACATCCGCTATAATGTGGTGAACTGGATCAACCGCACCGGCGCGCCACGCGGGTTTTCATCCGGCGCTTCGTATATCGATCCCCGGACGGGCGAGATCATCAAGGGTGTGGTAACGCTCGGCTCCGACCGCCATCGCCAGGATTACCTCATTGCCGAAGGTCTTTTGCAACCTTATGAAGACGGCAAGAAAACGACCAATGCCATGCAGGAACTCGCGCTTGCGCGCGTGAGACAGCTTTCTGCCCACGAAATAGGGCATACGCTCGGTTTTAATCACAATTTCGCCGCCAGCCCGAAAGACCGCGGCTCGGTGATGGATTACCCGTTTCCGAGATTTTCCCTGAAAGCGGATGGAACAGTCGATATTTCGGATTCTTATGCGAAAGGCATTGGTGCCTGGGACAAGCGCGCGGTGATGTGGGGCTATACAGAGTTTCCCAAGGGGGCCGACGAGGAGGCCGGACTTGAAAAAATTATGCAGGAAACGCTGAAACAAGGCTTTTTGTACATTCCGGATATCGGTGGTAATGCGCACCCGACGTCGCATCAGTGGGACGATGGCGCCAACCCGATCGACCAGATGACGAATATCATGAAGGTACGGAGAAAGGTCCTGGACAATTTCTCCGAAAAGGCCATTCAAAAGGGCGAACCAATGGCGACCATCGAAGAAGTGCTGGTGCCGATCTATCTGCTTCACCGTTATCAGGTGGAAGCCGTAGCGAAGTCGGTGGGAGGCTTGTATTTTACCCATGCCGTGAAAAACGACGGCCAGGTGACGACGCGGATGGTGGAGCCTAAGGAGCAATGGCGTGCCCTGGAATCGCTGCTGGGCACGATTACACCGGATGCGCTGGCATTGCCGGACGCGCTGATCGCCAAGATTCCGCCGCGCCCGAGCGGTTATCCGGCCAGCCTGGAAACTTTCACCGGCCACACCGGCCCGACATTCGATCCTATTGCGGCTGCCGAAACGGCTGCCGGTACCACGCTTTCGTACCTGCTCAATCCCGAACGGGCCGCGCGCCTGATCGAGTACAATGCCCGCGACGCAAAGCAACCCGGACTAATGCCGGTGATTGACAGGCTCTTTGAAAAAACCTGGAAATCGTCCCCGCTGGACGGCTACAAGGGCGAACTGCAAACGCTGGTCAACAATCTTTCACTGAAATACCTGCTCATGCTCGCCGCCGACTCCAAAGCGCCGGAAAATGTGCGTGGCGAGGCGTTGCTGAAAGTAGGGGAGCTAAGCGACTGGCTGAAAGGGCAACTCGCCGCGGCCGCCCCCAAGCAAAAGGCGAATATGCTGTTTGCATTGGCACAGATCGACGAGTTCGGCAAAAATCCGGTCAAGTTTGAGGCCGGTTCGGTGCTCGACATGCCTCCCGGTGCGCCGATTATGGGACATATGGATTTTATGGGGTGCTCACAGACGCATTCCGATGCTATTTCGGAGTGAAATCGGCAGGCGGGGAACACTGGTTTTGTTTCCCGCCTGACCTCCCGCACTGCTTTCCGGCGGGTTAATATCCTGTTCCTGAACTCAGCTACAAGCTGGTATCGTAAACCCTATAAGCTTCCGGTAGCGTGCCTTGGGTAGTGCTTTGTAGTAAAAATTTAGTGGCCACTGAAGGGATTTGATAGGCCGGTTTCGTCCCCCCATCGAGGGCTCTTTACACCCTAGAATTCAGCGTTCTCACCCCAAAACCGGAAACGGATCGGCGGGAAAGGATTATGTTTGCACAGTGATACGAAAATCGCACACTTGATTGAGTATCAGAATAATTCTTTATTTGTAAAAACACAAAATCCTCTCATGAAGACGCAAAGCAAATATTTGGAAGAGATCAACAGGCTTCTGGCTGATTATCTTCTCGAAATCGAAAAATCAGATTTGAAACCTCTGTCAGCCCAGGTCTATCAGGTGCAATCTAAAAATTTTGTAAGATGGATTAACGGGGACTTTACACCAGGCGAAGTGAAGAAGTCCAAGAAACAAGCGCAGGACAAGCCGGGCAAGTAAAACCAGGTACGCGTAACCCACAAGTCGTTATTTACTACGTTCCTCTTTCATCATCATTCGGGCCACGGGCTCAACCAGATTACCCCATTAAAACATTGATAAACAAAACACCTTCTCGGTAGAACCGGAAGGTGTAAGTTATACTCAACGTTTATTAACGTACTTCATACGTTCAAATCCAGGGATCCTGCACACAGCACCGCAATCATTCATATGCAGGAATTTACAAATGTAGCATCACCCCCAAAAAGCCATTGTAGATTGCCATTGTTTTGCTTGTGGCAATTTCTCTACAATATCTGTTGCGTATTTTAGGTAGATTTGGATCTTATCGCATCGTCCGACCCCGAAGACGAACGGCGGTTTAGAAAACGTTAATACATGATCCGATCGATTCTGGAATGGCCTGTCCGAAAACAGTTACTAGGTGAAACGAGTATCCTTAACCGGGCGCGCATCAAAGTACTTTCTTACGCACTTAACCTGAAAATTCTTACCACCACGCTGCTGCTGATTTTCTACCAGTTGGAGCATTACCGTTTACAGGCAATACGGGCCGCCATCTTGCTGGGGATCGTGGTGATTTACTACATCGCGGTGGCGAGTGGTTTCCAATGGCGCAAAGCCGCCCACGCGGCCATGCTGATCTTTATGGTCATTATCTGGACCAACCTGTATTACTTTCAGAAGGGGTTCGACCTGGTGACGCTGCAATACCTTGTGGTGGTGACTGTGGCTGCCTTCTACGGCCTCGGCAACCGCTGGGGTGTCATTTACTCCACGCTCGCCGTGGTACCGTTCATTGCGTATGTGCTGCTGGGGCATCATTTGGCAGGATATATTTCCTGGGGGCCACAGGGCTCGGGCAGAATCACGATTGCCATACAGCTTTTTCAGAATTTTACCCTGATCGTGCTGATCAACTACTTTTTTTTCAGTTCGTTCTATGATACGATCAGTGATCTGGACGCGAAGACGGTCGAGTTGCGGTCGAGTCTCGAATACCTGGAAGATTCCCGGATGAAGCTGGAAAGGGAATACACGCATCAGAAACACCTGATCGCGAGTATTTCGCATGATATCAAAAGCCCGTTGCGTTTTCTGATGACCACCACCGGCCGCCTTGCGCGCAACCACCCCGACCTAACGACGGTGCGGGCGATCAGCCAGTCGAGCTACCGGCTGTATCATTTCATGAAAAACCTGCTGGAATATACCGAGTTCCGTTACAAGAACACGAACGTCCATTTTACCTATCTCGATGTGAATGAAATGGTGGAGCAAAAGTTTGCCATTTTTATGCAAGATGCGGAGGTGAATGCCAACCGGTTTGTGAACGCGGTTACGCCGGGCGTAATCATTAAAAACAACGCACAGCTGGTGAGTATTATCCTGCATAACCTGATCGATAATGCGAATAAGGCAACCAACGGAGGCACGATCAGCGTTACTTATCAGGATTTTCGCGAAGAGCTGCACCTGATCGTGAACGACACCGGGCCGGGGATGGAAAATAGGGTAAGCGACTGGATCAACAGCGAAGCGAAGCAGCTCCCTGCGGATGAAAATACGTCCCAGAACTTCGGAATGGGGCTATTGATCGTCAAAGAGATCAGTACGCTCATACGCGCGCGCCTGCATGTGAAGCCCAACCAGCCTGTCGGAACTTCCGTTCACATTATTTTTTCGAAATAATTTAGGCGTAGTCAATTTTCTACACAGAATTTCATTTATATTAAACTACTTTTAAAACTGATTTGAAGTAACGGTATCATTGAATGAAAACAGTTTTGCTGGTAGAAGACCATTCCATTGTGCGAATGGGCGTTAAATTGTTAATTGAAGATTTTTTACCCTCGGTAACGGTTATCGAGGCAGCTACTTTTAGTGAAACACTCAAACTTCTCCAATCCAGATTCTTTGATCTTGTTATTCTGGATATCAAAATTCCGGGCGGTGAGGCTTTTAATATGATCGGCAGGATCCGCGACATTCAGAACAAGGTGAAAATCCTGATCTTTTCGTCGCAGGATGAAGAATTGTACGCTATTCATTATGTAAAGGCCGGTGCGAACGGCTATTTGCCCAAAGATACCTCCAACGAAGAACTGGAAAAGGCGATTACTTCGGTGCTCGCGGGCGGGACTTACATCAGTAACATCATCCAGGACCAGCTCGTCAACAATACACTTCTCGAACGCGAGAGCAAAGAAAGCCCGCTGGAAATTCTCTCGAACCGCGAGCTCGAAATTATGGATATGCTGCTCACCGGCAAATGGACGAAAGACATCGCGATCGATCTCAATATCAAGGAAAGTACGGTGTCGACCTACAAGGCCAGGATCTTCGAAAAACTCGAAGTAACGAACATTCTGGAGTTGTTTAAAAAGGTGGAAATATACAAGCGACGCAAGACCGGATTCAACTGAGTAAATCGTTGATTGAAGTTGTACTATGTAAGCGTAGAAGTGCTACTAAATGCCGTCGATATATTAGTAAACTACAATTAAAGTCAGGCTACTTACCATTTCATTTTGAATATTTACTTTTACTGATGGAACTGCAACAGGCATGTCGCAGGGCTTAGACCTCTATCATAAAAAGTTGTTATTTAGAATGGAAAGATCGGTAAAACTTTCAAAATCAGCTGAATTGCCGTTTCTGTGTGGTGTTATCATTACCATTACCGCGGGTGCGATACTCTGGAGCTCTCTTATTTATGGCATTTCCCTGCTTTTCTAGTGCAAGCTGGCGAGTGATGCGCGCGTGGTGTTAAATAAAGTTAAAGCCTCATTATCAGCTATTTTTATTAACTTTTTTTAAGATCGCCCGTTTCATGCAAGCGTATCATGTTGAATAGTTTTGGTCCTTCATCCAAAACACCTTCAAACATGATATCCTTAAAGAAATGGAACGATCTGGCGGGGTGGACCGTACTGGCCGTCAGCTTCATTACCTATGTCCTGACGATGGAGCGGACCGCCAGCTTCTGGGACTGTGGAGAGTTCATCGCCTGCGCATTCAAATTACAGGTGCCGCACCCGCCGGGCGCACCGCTTTTCCTGCTTATCGGGCGGCTATTTGCTTTACTGGCGCTCGGTGACGTTATGCGGGTGGCCTATTGGGTCAATATGGTTTCTGTGCTGAGCAGCGCGTTCACCATCTTTTTTCTCTTCAAAACCATCAGTTTGATCGCATGGAAACTGGTAGGCAAGAAACCTGAGGACGGCACCACAGCGGACGTATTGCTGGTAACGGGGGCGGCGGTCGTGGGCGCGCTCGCGTACGCATGGTCGGATTCTTTCTGGTTCTCTGCGGTGGAAGCCGAGGTGTACGGTTTGTCGTCGTTTTTTACCGCGATAGTCATCTGGGCGGTGTTTAAGTGGGAAGCCATCGAGGACCCCGCCGCCGGCAACCGCTGGCTGATCCTGACGGCCTATCTGGTAGGTCTTTCTATCGGTGTTCACTTGCTGAACCTCGTGACCATACCGGCGCTGGCGTTGGTGTACTATTTTAAAAAATATCCGAAACCCGGCTTTTTGGGGGCTTCCATAGCCTTTCTGTCCGGCCTTTTGATTCTGGGTATTATCAATGCCGGCATTATTCCCGGGTTGCCTGAGCTTGCCGGGAAGTTCGAGATCTTCTTCGTCAACTCGTTGGGGTTGCCTTACAACACGGGTATCGCGTTTTTTACAGTCCTTTTTCTGGGCGGGCTTGTTTGGGGAATATGGTATTCGCACCGTACCCACCGTGCATTGTTGAACACCGGCCTGCTCTCGCTTGCGTTTATTCTCATAGGTTATGCATCGTACGCGCTCGTACTGGTGCGGTCGGGGTACAACACGCCGATTAATGAGAACAATCCCAGCGACGTGCTGCGGTTTGTATATTACCTCAAAAGGGAGCAGTACGAAAGCCGGCCGCTGCTATATGGCCCTTCATTCGTTTCGAGGCCTGTTAGCCAAAAGCGTGGAGCACCGGTCTATGCCAAGAAGGACGGTAAATACGTATTGATCGATTACAAACCGGTGTACGAATATGAGCCGGGCAGCAAAATGCTGTTACCGAGGATGCACAGCTCCAATCCGGGGCATCCGCAATTGTACCAGCAAATGACGGGCCTGGCCGAGGGGCAGAAGCCCACCATGCGGCAGAACCTGTCTTACCTGTTTTCACATCAGCTCGGGCATATGTACTGGCGTTACTTCCTGTGGAATTTTGTCGGGCGCGAAAGCGACCGGGAGGGCGCGGGCATTCTGATGCCCTGGCAAACCAGTCAATCGTTTCCGAAAAGCATCGGGCATAACCGCGGGCATAACAACTTCCTGATGCTGCCGTTTCTGCTGGGTATTGCGGGTATTATCTATATGTATTATCACCGCCGGAAGGACCTGCTCGTTCTCGGTTTTCTGTTCGTCCTCACAGGCGTTGCCCTGGTGATCTATCTCAATTCCCCGCCTAGCGAGCCGCGCGAGCGCGATTACATTTACGTGGGTTCGTTCTATATTTTCTGTATGTGGATCGGCCTGGGCGTTATGGCAGCGGCTAAGTTCCTCGAAAAGGTTATCCAGAAGCCGGCATTGCGGGCCGGAGTCGCGGGGCTGGCTTGTTTTTCGGTGCCGGCGATCATGGTAGCAAGAGGCTGGGACAATCATGATAGGACGGACCGGTACCATTCGGTGGACTTTGCCCGTAACCTGCTCAATTCCTGCGCGCCGAACGCGATCCTTTTTACCGGTGGCGATAACGACACCTTTCCATTGTGGTATGTACAGGAGGTGGAGGGCTTCCGCACCGACGTGCGCGTGTGTGTGCAGACGTTCCTTGGCGCGGATTGGTACATCGAACAATTGAAGAGAAAGATCAACCGGTCGGATGCACTACCGCTGTCACTGGACTCGGGTAATTACCAGTTGGGAAAAAATGAATACCTGCCGTTTTATGAAATTCCTTCTGTCAAAGGGGGCATTAACCTGAAAGAATACCTCGAACTGATCCGCCAGGATAACAAGGCGATCCAGGTGCCACTTACGAGCGGCGATATGACCTCGATCCTGCCGTCGGCGACGTTGTTCCTGCCGGTAGATACGAGAGCGGTCAGGAATATGAATATTGTCAAAACCGAGCTGACGCCCTATCTGAGTGATTCCATGAGTTGGAAAATAGGGGAAACGGATTTGCTGAAAGGCGACCTGGTCATGCTCGACATTATTGCGAGCAACAACTGGAAACGGCCGGTATATTTCTCTTCGACAATGGGGTCGTCGCACAACCTCGGTTTGCAGGAATATCTCCAGCTCGAAGGATATGCCTATCGCCTGCTGCCGGTACGGGTCGCCGGCGCGTCGGACGGTTATGTCAACTCGGACATCATGTACGACAATATGATGAACAAAATGCATTGGCGGGAAACCAGCAATCCCGAAGTGTACTATGACGACACCTACCGCGGATCGCCGGTGATTACGGCGAGGCTGTCATTCCTGCGCCTCGCGCAGCAGCTTATTGCGGAGAACAGGATCGACAAGGCGCGCAAGGTAGTGGACAAGGCAATGGCCGTCATGCCCGACGACAGCATTCCGTATGATCAGATTTCCGCGGGTTTTATCGGGGCGTTGTTTGATGTGGGAGAAAACGAAAAGGCATTGGATTCCGCACGCGCGATGGCCATTCGCTCTGACGAGAACCTTTCGTGGATCAGGGAGAAGGACAACGGGCGCAGCCGCGATGTGAATACCGATCTTTTTATCCTGCAAAGTATCGTCCGTGAATGCCGGAGGGCGAAGCAGGAGAAAGAAGCCGACCGTTTTGAGGCGATTTTTAAGAAACACCTGGTCGCGTTCAATATATACGGAGGATAAGGTTTTTTGGGCAAGGTCAGTACACTTAAGTAACCGTTTAGTAGAAACTTTACTGCCTCAGTGTGAAGCGATTATTAACTTTTTATATTTATATATTAATAAATTGTTAAGTTAATCGACGTTCGTTTATGGCCTCAATTCTACACTCGTTCCGGCTTCATTGCACCGGCTGCTTAATGCTGATACTTTACAGTATGGCCGGCCTTGCCCAAACCTCTATCACGTCCAATCTGCCCATCGTAGTGATCAATACAAATGGGGTTGTTATCGAGAATGACAACAAGATCACCGCGTCATTCAAGATCACCGCACCGGACGGCGGTGGTATTCACTCGTTCGATATGAACTCCGGCTCGAACGTGTTCCAGTTCGAAAGCAACATAGGTATCGAGATCCGTGGAAACACATCCATTTTCTGGGATAAGAAATCTTACAGTGTCGAAATCAGGGACGTCGGCGGTAATGGCGTGGACGCTTCGCTGCTGGGGATGCCCGCCGAGTCGGACTGGGTACTGAATGCCTGCTACGGGGATAAGTCGTTCATCCGCGATGTGTTTGCGCACGAAATGTACACGCGTACGGGCCGCTACTCGCCGCGCACGCGTTATGTGGAGGTTTTCAAGAATGAAATCGGCGGAATGTCCTACCACGGGGTGTATATCCTGATGGAGAAAGTCAAACGGAATTCGAATCGTATCAACATCAAAAAGCTTTCCGAAACAGACACCGACCCCGCGAAAATCAACGGAGGTTACCTGTTGCAGGTCGCGGAGGATGAAGACCTGAAATGGACGTCCGCTTTCGCGGGAAACAATGCACCCGCGCAGCCGCACCCTTTTTTCCATGTCGAATATCCCAAGCTGCACAACTACACCAATATCGCCAACCGGGATTTGCAATTCAATTACATCAAAAATCACATCGATAATTTCGAGCAGATATTGGCAGGGCCGAACTTCAAGGACGCTACCATTGGCTACCGGCCGCTCCTCGACGAAGATGCGGCGATCGATTACCTGCTGTTACAGGAAATCACTAAGAACTCCGACAACTGGCGGGCAAGTACGTTCCTGTATAAACAACGGGAAGACGAGGGCGGCCAGATCGTGATGGGCGCTCCCTGGGATTTCGACAAATCGATGGGGAACCAGCAGTGGTGCTACGAGCTTTCGGTGTTGCCGACCGGCTCGTGGGCCTGGCAATTCAATATCTATTGCCCGGATCGGCCGCCAATGACTATTTTCTGGCCTGCGCGCCTGCTTACCGATTGTTATTTCAAAGGCAAACTGATGGGGCGCTATCAGCAACTCCGGCAGACACAATGGAGCGATGCATCCATCTCCGCGTTTATCGATCAGAAACAGGCCGAATTGACCGCCCAGAATGCCATGCAACGTAACTTTTCGAAGTGGAATATCCTGGAAACCGCCGTGATGTTCAACGAGCATTACACGTTGCCCGGTAATACTTATGCCAAGGAGGTGCAATACCTGAAAACCTGGCTGCTCGACCATCTGGCCTGGATGGACGCCAACATCACCTCCATTTCAACGGAAGATTGCGCGATACTTCCCGTTACGTTCAAGGAACTGGAATTGAAAGAGGTGGAGCAATCGGCTGTTCGCGTGGGTTGGTCTACTTCCGAAGAGGTCCGCAACGATTACTTTGAAGTGGAGCGGAGTGCCGACGCACGCCATTTTAAAGCTTTGGGTAAAGTGAAGGGAAAGGGCGACACATCTATGGAACAGCATTATGACTTCCTGGATACCGCACCGCTTCCGGGAATTTCCTATTACCGAATCCGCCAGGTAGATACCGACGGCACGGTCAGTTTCTCGTCGATGAAGTCCATCACAAGGTCGGGGAACGAGGCGGCCATTGTGTTTCCGAACCCGGCTGGCGAGCGTGTTGTCCTTAGAAACATCCAGCCCGGCGCAATCATCCTGATTCGCGATAACAGCGGACGGACGGTGAAGCGTACCACCGCAACCGGGAAGCATGTGGAAGTGGCGACGAACGCGTTGCCGCTTGGTCATTATGTGATCACGGTCACAGGGTCCGACGGGAAGGTTGAGACCCAAAAACACCTGACTGTGGACCGGTAGACCGAAAAGTGCTCCGGGGTGATTCAGCGAATCGGGGGCTGACAAAGACAATCCGGAAAGGCACTGGTCTACTTGAAATGACCGGTGCTTTTCTGATTTTGAATACATCGAAGAAATGCAAATACGGTCAGTAACCGGATTTTGTATTTTATTCAAAAACATACTAATTGTCTTATGTTTCAGCTGCTACCAAACCGAACTTATGAACACGACCGATATCATCCCGCTCACCACCGATCCGGCCCCTGAGTACTACGAAAAACAAGCCGCCGCGCTGGCGGATGCCTGCCGGTCTGTCCATAAGGATTCTGCCAAACATATACGGAAATACCATCCCGAACCGGAGCGATTAACGCAGCTGAACCGCCCGGATACCAATTTCGGCCTTGATGATGCCCGCGTTGTGATAGCCCGGGAGCATGGTTTTGTGGATTGGCCGGCATTTCTACGGCACATCGCCGATCTGAAAGAGCCCGGGTCGCAGGTCGCGAAATTCGAACAGGCTGTGGACGCGGTCGTACAGGGCGATCTGCCCGTACTGCAATCCCTTTTGGAAGAGAACCCTGCCATCGTGCACGAGCGCTCGTCGCGGGGGCACAAGGCTACGTTGCTGCATTATATTGCGGCCAACGGGACGGAGAATTTCAGGCAGGTAACCCCGCACAATGGGCTCGACATTGCCGAAACGTTGCTTGCTGCCGGTGCGGTACCCGACGCGCTGGCGGACACCTATGGTAGCCAATGGGGGACGACACTGGAATTGCTCGTGTCGAGCGTCCATCCGTCAAAGGCAGGCTTGCAAGCCGCCCTGGCGGAAAAATTGCTTGATTATGGCGCGGCAATAAACGGTGTTCGCGACGACTGCGGTCCCCTGGTAACGGCCATTTATTTTCATTATCCCCAATCGGCGGAGGTGCTGGTGGAGAGAGGGGCCAGGGTCGACAATGTGGTGACCGCCGCTGCGATGGGGAAAACGACGCAGCTCGCTGGCTACCTCGGCGACGACGGCAAGCTGAAAGCCGGTACGCCCCTGGCGCGTGTGGAATGGCTGAAAATCGCGCCGACGCCCGAGGCCAATCTTGCGCTTGCATTTGTATGGGCGGCTATGCTCAACCGCGTGGAGACTGTTCATTTCCTGCTTGAAAAAGGCGTAAGCCCGGCTTCCAAAGACCACCGTGACTGGACTGCATTGCATTGGGCCGGCTACTTCGGCTATCCCGAAGTGGTAGACTTGCTGCTCTCCCGCAAAGCCCCGCTTGAAGCGCGCAATGAGTTTGGTGGTACCGTACTGGACCAGACGCTCTGGGCCACCGCCCACGAGGGCGCCCGTGAACACCACATCGAAGTAGTGCAAAAGCTTGTTGACGCCGGGGCTAAAATACACACCTGGTGGCTGCTCGCCGATCTGCACCCGCCGTTGCAGGAAAATGTGGCGAAGATTTTGCAGGAAAAAGTGTCATAAAAAGAGAAATGACGTTGCTTGGTAATTCATCCCGGTTACTTGATCATCGGCGTTCCCTTCCCAATTGATTTGAAAAAAATATCCATTTAATTCGAAGCACCATGGCCGGTGTACAGCCGGCCGCCCCTGGTCGGGCACCTACCTACTCCGTTCCTGTCGTGGCTTGCCACGGACCCATTCGATCAGTTTTTTCAGGAACTTAAACAGGTATGCCTATGGACTTTTTTCGGATTAATGGTGATGTATTGCGTTCCCGCTTTTTTGCGGTTTGGCTGGGCTGCATAGCCATGGCGGGCACCTCATTCACAAGCGCACGCGCGCAGGAAGCACGCACGGATCTTCTTTTACCGGATACACCGGACTACGCAAGTCTTTCTGAAAACGGGAAGCATTTATTCGACGGCCTGACTAACAACGGACAGTACCGCGGCGAAACGATCATTGTGCGAATGCGGCCGATTGCAGAAGTATTGTACAATAATCGCTTGCAAATCACGATTCCGGGCCGCGCCGAAGCGTATGACGTGCACGTTAAAACCATCGAGTACTCCGACGACAAGAATTACAAGGTTTACGGAACGGTAGGGGAAAGTCTGCTGTCGGTACTGCTTACATCCCGTAATGGCATGAAAGGCGGGATCATCCAGGGACCGGAGCGATCGTACGAAATCTGCGACCTCGGCGACGACGGTCAGCTTTTACTGGGACATGAGAACGACGCCGGTAAAGCGAACTTTTGCGCCTCAGGAATTGGTTCTGCCATTCAACAAATCCAACCTGAGCCCGATCCGGACAAAAGCGGAAGAAAACCGGGTGATAATGCGAAGATCGAGCCGTGCATAAATGGTATTCGCGTGCTTTTTTTGTATGGAAACAATGTAAGCCCAGTCTCCGCTACTAACCATGCCTATAATACCCTGGATGTTTTCAATCAAACCGTAACGAATAGTGGGGTTACTAGTACTGCTTATGTACAACTGGCGGGGGTTGTGCAGACGACGTTTACGACAAAGAATTATAAAATATATGAGGACGTACTAGCTCTCAGTAACACGGCCTCCGTTCAAAATTTGTGCAATCAGTACAAGGCTGATTTGGTGCTCTTGTTTATTTGGGAGCCTCATGATGATGCCGGAGGAGTGCCCGATCCAACAATTTATCACCATCCAAACAGCAGTAGAAGTTTCGCAATGGTTGTCTTGTCAAGTCCTAACATTCCTGTGATTGGGGCTCATGAGCTAAGTCATTTGTTCGGATGCAACCATGAGAATGAAAACTTCGGATTGCCTTACGCGCAAGGATATATATTCTCGGGTTTCAATACGTTGGTGGCGACAGGAACTGCGCCGGGAAGCAAAATACTTTATTACTCTAATCCGAACAAAACCTTTGCAGGATCTCCAATGGGTGATGCTACACATAACAATGCGAAGGTGGTGACGGACAAATCACCGATCGTTAAGGCATTGAGGCCGGAACCGAATGTTCTGAACGGATGGATCTCCGGGCCGACCAGCGGATATGAGTATCAGGTTTATACCTATGAGGCCATCGCAAAATGCGGGAGTCCGCCTTATACCTATCAGTGGAAGGAATCAACGGATGGTATCAACTATTCGGGTAACGGTACCGGGGAGTTTTACAATGTTGGGCTGTACCACAACGGCAATCATCTCTTTTACCTGAAATTGAAAATCACATCCGCGGACGGGCAGGTGGTAGAGCACTGGGCGCAAATCTGGGTGAACGACGATCCTAATGGAGGATATCGCAAGGGGCAAAAGGAGAATGATTCACTTCACACTGAAAGCGGTGACGTAGTGTTGCGACCTAATCCCACATCCGGCCGTGTGGAGCTTATTTTCAATGCTGAAAGGGACATGAAAGTTGAAGTGGACTTGGCAGATCTGAATGGGCGGGCACCTATGCAAGACCTGTCTTTCCAATGCACAACTGGGCGAAATGTGATTGCGCTCGATCTGGCGGGGAAGGGGCTGGCATCAGGCATATACGTGGTTACCGCTCGCGGCGGTAGCCGGGTTATTCGAAAAAAGGTTATATACCAACCCGCAATGAAGCCATGAAAGGATACAGTTATCTATTAATAACGTTGCTTTCTGTCCTGCTATCATGTGAAAAGCAACCACCTTTGATTCCAGGGATGGTGAACCAATTGGTCACCGGTGAGGTGAATGGAATGCCTTTTACAACCGGAATGACGGTTCAAAATGGTGCCATCGTAAGAACGGATCTTTGTGAAAATGATGTGATAGGGATGGGTTTGGTTAGAAAAATTGAGGAAGATGAATATCAGATTGCGTATCTGAATTATTTCCATGCTAAGCCGGGTAATTACCGGCTGACTGACAGCACGGTTAGCCATCGTAAAAGTGCTTCATGCACTTTAGATTCAATCAGTGCCAGCTTAGATTTTAAGTCTTTTCCAGGAGACGATGTGACGATGGACACTTACAGGCTTCTTGAGGGCCCGTGGAACTACTTCAAAATCTTGTACTACGACCCCAAGAAGAACGAGATTCAGGGGCAATTCGCCGCAAAATTTGTGCGGATCAACAAACGTCAGCGGGCGGAGGCAGCGGTGGATACAATTACCTATACAAATGGCAAGTTCGTCGTATCCAACATATATGTCCAGGAAGTTTTCACCGAACCGCGATAGGGCATTATTTGAAACAACTGCCAGTCGTCCGGTTGGTTCCGGGCGGCTGGCGGTTACATCTTCGGAAACGTTACCATCCAAATCCGGCACCAAGTCGCTTTGCGGCCTGCTGAACGGGAATAAACTGCGTCAAAACGATGAAACGATACAACTATATATTGATACTATTGCTCTCCGGCCTGCTGTCCTGTGAAAAGCATCCGCCCTTGAACCCAAGAATGGTGAACCAGTTTATTACTGGTGAAGTCAATGGTGTTCCTTTTAAGTCGGCAATGACGGTAGAAATGGGTGCATATGTGAACCAGGAATGGTGCGACAAAGTCGTGATAGACATGGGACTGATCAGAAAAATCAGCGAGGAAGAATATCAGGTGATCACTTTGAATTATTTCCATGCTAAACCAGGTAATTATGTGCCAACCGATACTATTGTTAGACACAAGAAAAATGCTGTATGCTCTTTGGATTCAATCAACATCAGTTCATACTTCCAGTCTTTTCCCGGGAACGATGTGTCGATGGATACTTATAGGCTGGTGGAAGGTCCGTGGAACTACTTCAAGGTTTTGTATTATGATCCTGATAAGAATGAGGTCCAGGGGCAATTCGCCGCAAAATTTGTACGGATCAATAAACACCAGCGGGCGAAGGAAGCAGCGGATACGATCACTTACACCAATGGCAAGTTCACCGTATCAAACATGTACGTGCTCGAAGTTTTCACCGAACCGCGATAGCATTTAATTGCTGCAACAACCGCCGCGCGGAGTGATCCCTGCGGCGGCTACTTGTATTCTCCATCATCATAATTCAAACCAACCGTATAGCCTTAAACGGTAATCATATGAAAACAGCCATTAAAGCTATGAAACGATACAGTTATATACTCATGCTATTGCTCTCCGGCCTGTTGTCCTGTGAAAAACAGCCACCTGTGGACCCGCATATGGTAAATCAGGTGTTTATGGGCGAAGTAAATGGTGTGCCTTTTAAAACCGGGATGACGGTTTGGAATGGTGCTATCGTGAGCAAGACTTTTTGCGAGAATGATGTAGTAGCTTTGGCTTTGGCCAGAAAAATTGAGGAAGATGAATATCAGATTGTGTATCTGAATTTTTTTCACGCCAAGCCAGGTAATTATACGCTGACTGACAGTACGGTTAGCCATTGTAAGAATACCCTGTGCACTTTGGATTCGATTAGTGCTCACGCTCGTTTCACGACCTATCCCGGGGACGATGCATCCATGAATAGTTACAGGCTCCTGGAAGGCCCATGGAACTACTTCAAGGTTTTGTATTATGATGCTGATAAGAACGAGATCCAGGGCCAATTCGCGGCAAAGTTTGTGCGGATCAACAAACATCAGTGGGCGGAGGCAGCGGTGGATACAATTACCTATACCAATAGCAAGTTCATCGTCTCGAACATATATGTCCAGGAAGTTTTCACCGAGCCGCGATAGCAGCCGATAGCAACGAAAAGGAGCTGCATGATTTGACGATCAGGCAGCTCCTCTTCATTTATTCTAAACTAATTACTCTACAATAACCTTCACACTTCCCGATTTACCGGAATTCGTTCTTTCGATAATCAAGTTGTACATTCCCGGCGCGGCTTGCCCTTTGATGTTTACTAAAAATAAACCTTCTGTGCCGATTGCTTTGACGTGGATCGGAACTTGCCGGCCTGCTGCATTGTAAAGTTCAAGCGTTGAAGCGCCCGGAGCGGAAACGGTGAAGTTTCCGGAGTTCGGGTTTGGATAAACAAATGCGGTAGTCCCGGCTCCTGCGTCTACGCGTGCGGCCACTATCCGCGAGAGGGTGGTGGTGCCATCCCAATCCCGCTGGCGAAGGCGATAATAGTAAAGTATACCCGCCTGAACGTCCGAATCTGTCCAAGCATATTCAGAGCGGGACGAGGTGGTGGCATTACCGGCTACAAATGCGATGGCCGAGAAATTGACGCCATCGGTTGACCGCAAAATGTCAAAACCTTCATTCTGCTCCTCCCAAGTGGTGGCCCATTGCAATGTCACATTCCGCTCTCCGGAAGTGGCCGTAAAGGAGATCAGGTGTACAGGTAAGGCGGGTTCGAGGTGGAGCCCTACGAGCACCGGATCATGATCGGACGCGCGGTATTGATCGGCACTGTAAAAGCTGGTAACCTGCCCGGCTGATTTGAATTCGGTGTTATAGTCGAGCACACTCGGTTCGTCGGCGTTGATGTGGTATTTGTCGGCGCCGGTAACCTGCTTGGCCAGGGATGAGGTTGCCAAAGCGTGGTCGAGCGAGCCGGTGAAGCCATCGAAAACGTACGAGTAGGAAGTGGCCGGCAGTACGCTGTTGTAGCCGGCATTAGCCAGGATCGTGAGTGGCTCCTCTTTTAGGTAAGCGTTGAGGTCACCCAGGATGAGGTAGTCCGTGTCGGTCGTGCCGGTAGGTTTCGTAGCGAGCCACGCTACCAGATCTTGTGCCTGGCGCACCCGTGTTCCGTTTGATTCTCCCTGGCCGTCGCCCGCGTCCGCGTCACCCTCGCCATTGGCACTTGAACTTTTGGATTTGAAATGGTTGACAACCACCGTGAATTTCTCGGTACTGGCTGTTTCGATGAAGGTCTGAGCCAGCGGTTTGCGACCTACCACGTCGAAAGCTGTCTGTCCGGTCGGGTAGCCAGGGCTCGTTTGTCCATAATGGTCGGGCATGGTCGCGGCAGCGCCATCCGGTGTTACTTTGCCGGGTTTGTAAATAAGTCCCACGGTAATTTCATCCGTTGCGATCGTACCCGGATCGATGAACGCATAAGTACCGCTCACACCGGCACGGGTATTAAGCCCGTTCACAAGGTCCTGAATGGCGCTGTTCGGGCCGTAATCGTCTCTTTCCAGCTCCATTAACCCGATCACATCCGCATCCGAAGTGTACAATGCCTCGATCACCTTCGCCCGCTGGCGTGCGAATTCCGCCTGGGTATCGGCCCCGCGCGAAGTAGGGAAGCCACCACCGGCACCGTTTCCATTGAAATAGTTAAGTACGTTGGCGCTGGCCACTTTCAGGGTGGCTCCTGTGCCGAGGGCAGGGGGCGCGGTTGGCCGCTCATTAGCTGCGATGAAGTTCACGCCGGAAGAGGTTTGAATGCGGTATCCTTCGAGCCGGTCGTCGAGGATACCAATAACGCTCGTTACCTGGTCGCCGCCGCGTAAGGTATTCGTGGCGCTTAGCGGGTTGCCGCCGCGACCGAAAATGACAGGGTCGGGATTCTGGGTCGTGCGACCGTCGTCCAGGTAAATCTTGCGCTTGGCGGCCTCGGCAACGTAAGCAGCGTATCCCGCCACGCTTGGGGCATTAAATTGGGTATATTGGTCTAAACGGCCATCTGTTCCTGCAGCGTTGCCGGGGCCGTCGGCCGACAATACAACCTGGCCGTAGCGGCCGAGCTGGAAATACTCGGTAACAAAAAGGTTGCCGCTCGTCGCGTTGAGGTTGACCAGCATGCCTTCGTAGCGTTCGAGGTCGGCAACATTAGCTACCGGGAGCGTTACATTGGTGATGGTCGGTAGCGGAGCGGTACCCAGTTTTTCGAATGCGCTGACCGTTTTCAATTCGGTAAGGCTGGTGGTAAAGCCGCTGGTAGTACTTACAAAATCAATTACTTCCCCTGAAATGCGGACCAGGTCGCCTTGTGTGACGGACACCACTCCTGCGGGATCGGCCGCCACATTGTATACGAAAATACCTTCCGAAGTAGTGGGATCGGCGTCTGCATCGGCGTCTTCTTCCTGCACATAAAAGCCGTTCAGGCCCGTGGAGCCGGTAAACGTGCGGGTGACAACCCCTTCAATGGTGAGCGGGCCGGTAAGCGCAGCGGTGTTGCCGGAACCTTGGATCTGGTGGATCCGGGTTGCCACTACCGGCGGGTTACCCAATACAATGCGTTCGCTTCTGAATTTCTTGTAGTTCGATTGGCCCAAATCCTTGGCAATGGTGCCATCATTGTAAAACACATCATCACCATTGTCTACCAAAACCTGGATTTCGCTGTTGTTGGCAAGCGGCGAAGGTAGGTCGACGATCGACTCGAAGCTACCCTGAGCATTGAGGGCCGTGAGGTTGGCGGAGCGAAGTACCGGTGCGTCCGCCGGATTGCCCGTCCAAGTGTAGAAGCGGAAATCCTTCGGAGCTGTTCCGGTAGCCGCGTCGGCGGGGCCTGCCAGGATGAGATATTCACCGGCAGCATTCTTTTTGATCTCGCGGATGCCTCTTCCACCCAGATCGAGCTGGATGGGCGCTCCGAATGTGGCCGGGCCTGATGTCGGGTTACCGGAAAAGAGCGAAGTGATGTTAGTCCACGGGACGATCAAAGCGAGCGTACGCGTGCTGGTGGACTGATACGGCGCGCGGAAGCCTATGTAGCCTGTCGTGCCATCGGGGCCTACGGTCAAACCCTCGATATTGAATCCGTCGAGGGCGGGGTCTTCCGGAATCTTACCGGCTGCTGCGCTCGCCGCCAGCCCCAAGACATTGCCGTTGGAGGCGTCCCAGGCGAGGAGGTCAGTCTTCAACGCATCATAACGACCTACGTACGACAGGGTAACAGCGGCGCCCGTGCCTGATAAATCGGTCGCGAAAACGCGGCTTCTGTTGGGACGGTTGTTGCCTCCCGATGCATTGCTGTGCGATCCCATCCAGTAAATCCGGTTACCGATCATCACCGACGACTCGATATCTACCTCGCGCGGGACGCCGCCCGAAATATCGGTGAGGCCCAGCGAGCCGGTGTAGTCAAATCCATTAACAGGTAATCCTGAATTCTGCCGGTTGTAAAGTCTCAAAACCTGGTTTTCATCATCGGCCACCAGCATATAATCACTGTCGATAGCCTGTGCTGTGGAAGCATCGCTCACCTGCGTGTGGAAGCGTGTGGACGAGGGTGTGCCCGAAGCCGCCGAAGCGGCATATTTGATCACATAAGCACTACTCAGGCCGCCATCCGTGACGGTTACCGTGATGTCCGCGTAACCTACGCCCACAGGGGTGATTTTCAGATTCCGGCTATTGGCATTACCGGTTGTTACGGAGAGATTGGCGTCGGGTACCACGGCCGTATTACTGCTGGTTGCGGTTACTACAAGCGCTGACGCGGCTGTTTCCACATCGCTCACATTGAATTCGATACCCAGCGTGCGTGCGGGATCGGTCGGATCGTTGATCACACCGCTGACAAATGCGGCCGGGTTTGCTACCGGGCTATTGTCGGGAACCGAGAGATAGGTGGTTGTAAGATCGGCGTCGGTCGTTGTTTCATTATCAGCCACGATTACCGGCGCATTGTCGTTTGGTGCTCCATCGTTGTCGGTAATGGTGATCGACTGTGCGGTGGTTGAACCTAATGTAATGCCGGCTGACGGGCTCGAAATGGTCAGGGTAGCCGTTTCGGTGTTCTCTGCATCGCTGTCGTCGGCAATGGTGAATGTTACCGAGCCGGTGGTAGCACCCGTTGGAATGGTAATGGTGCTGCCGGATAATACGTAGTCCGACGCGCTGATACCAGTTCCTGAAACGCTGAGATTGACGGTCTGATCGCCTGTTACCGGTGCGGATGCCGTGGCGGTAACGGTAATAACGTTTTGAGCTGCTTCGCTGCCGGCGTTGCTGCTCACCGAAAGATTCACGACCGGCAGTGAGGTACAGGAAGTCAGTGCGGCGTCTTCTGAGGCAATGGTCAAACCAGAGGTACCGGCCGTGGGATTGGCGGTGTTAACCGTCCCGGTTGGCCATACGCCGTCATCGTCGGTCGCGCAGCCAATCAAGCTGGCATTCGCGGAGCTGAGCTGTTCAATGCGTCTTACCCCGTTTGCATTGTCGTTGGGGACGATAGCATTCCAGCCGCCGGCAGAAGTGGTGTAGCCGGGTACTACGCTGGCAATAGTGGTACCGATCGATTCGGCAGGCGCTATGAAAAGTGGCCGGCCGGTTCCCGCGGTATTGTCGTAAATCGCGACCAGGTTTTTGCCGTTGGCCCCGGATGTGCTTTCTTTTAAAAATGATCCATTATTGGTCCCGGCGGATGTGCTGTATGCCAGTACGCGAATGGAAGCATCGAGCGCGCGGCGGGACAGGATGGTACCGGAAGTGTTTGCGATTACGATGGTGGGAAGAATCAGGTTTCCCGGATCGAACCGGGCATTACCAGTGTTGACGAACCCGAACCAGCCGGTATAGTTTCCGGAGGCATCCGTCGTGAAGGACTCGTAACCACCAGTGGTCGTAACCGAAGGGCTCGATGTGTACGTGTAGCTCGTGCCGGCAGTATTGACCAACAGCGGGTTGCCTGCGCCGGGATTGGTCCCGCCCAGGTTATCGGAGATTGCGGCCTGCGTATAAAACCGGTAGGTTGTGCCGGGCGTCAGACCGGTGACGGTAGCGCGGTACATCACCGGCAAGCGGGTACCTGTACCATTGGCCATAAACTGCGGCGTGAGTACCGAAATAAAACCGGATTGCGTAAGGTTTTGGGCCTGTACCGAAACGGAGATCAGCACGCATAGCCAAAGTAGCCCGGCGCGTACGTTTCGGAGCGGACGCCGATGAGTAGAAAGTTTCTTCATGTTTTGAAATTGAGTTGAATAATAGCCGTAACGATCGGAGAGAGTAGCCAGACTGGTACTTAAATACAGGCTTCAAATTTCCTTTAAAAGGTGTTAGTGGCCGGCCGGGGGAGGATCAACAATGTGTTATGATTGGGAGGGTGTACGAAACATTTGCTTAACGGGCATACCGTTTACAAAACAACACCTGCCTTTACCTTTCCTGCATGGGGAAAAATAATGCTGGCATTACATTTAATTAATAATCAATTACTTAGTTTGAGATCGCGGGATTCGAGGGGCTGGATGGTAAGATGTGAAGATAATTTTGAACTATCCTGCTGAAATGAGAATGACATGCCCTGATTGGTGGGCACCTTCGTCCATAAATGATATATTGCCGGCAGTTCTCTCAACGTATTTTAATTTTCTACACATGCTAACATACTCATTATCACTATTAAGGTCGGCTCTTGTTGGCATTTTAATCGCCGGCTCGGTCAACGCTTCCTTCGCGCAGGGATCGAACATTCCGAGTACGTATGAACTGGTTCAGGATGGGGTCAATAACAGTTATCAGCCGCCGGTTCCCAAAGGGCCTACTTCGATCCCTCAGACTATGTCTTTCTTTTTCAATAAAAACGGGAGCACCGACGAGGGGATCTATTTCCAGAAACTGAAATCAGAGTTGTCGGTAACGTTCAGTTTTGACGACCAGCCGTACATCAATGTGCCTCAGCACGTGACCGGTATGACTTTTGGTGCGGCGTCGGGCGCGAGCAGCACGCATGTGCGCGCGGTGCCGGTGATCAATACCAACTATTATTATGCGGATACTGCACGTAAAATATTCACGGCGCATCCGCAGGGGCCGGTGGGAAAGGGGGTCAACCTGTTTATGAATGCCGGATTGCAGGTGTTTCTCTCGGCGAAACCGCTGCTGGCGGCCAATGCGCCTAAAACCGATACAAGCCGCTACTATTACGGCAAGCTGCGGTTGCAGTTCAACAAGCCTGTGCAAGATCCGGTCATTTCGTTCATCGGCCTTGGTGCAACAACCAATTTCAGCGACAAACGCCTTGGTTTCGCCACGGAGCTCGAATTGCAGACGCCATCGCTAACGTTGACGAAGCTTTCGGGCAGTGACGAAATGCAGATTGACGTGACGAAAACCAAAATATTGCATTCCAAAACGCCGATTACCGGCAACTGCGACAATGGCGCCGCTTGCGGAAGCGTGCTCGTTAGAGGTTCGCAGATCAGTACGCTGGTGTTTAATGTCTACCTGCGGGCTGACGGCGGTCCCGGCGTTTGGGGGACTGAAAAAGTAAGCAATTCAGGCGATATGTGGCACGTCACAGTATCTCTGCCAGAGCAGTAGCAGTTTGTTCTTCTGCTTTCTCCGCATGCATAATCCGTTGGCGATGCATTTCTCCCCAATTGATCAGCGACTCGATCACCGGGGACAATGTGTCGCTGTATGGTGTCAGTTCGTATTCGATCGAAACCGGGAAGTCGGTATAGACCTTGCGGGTTACGAATCCGTTAATTTCAAGCTCTTTCAGTTCATTGGAGAGGACCCTGGCCGATATGCCGTTCATGGCCCGCTGAATTTCATTGAACCGTTTATGCCCTTCGGAAAGTGCGATGATGATCCGCAGTCTCCATTTGCCCCCGATTACATATAAGGCGTCTCCTGCCGCATTGAGTTTGTTATAGCACTGCGCAGGGCTGGGCCTTTCGCCGTTGTGATGAGTGAATGCCATGTTGATTTTTGCTAACTAAAAGGTTATTACTAACCTTTTGTATATTACTATCATTTGTATAGTAAAGGTACCTAGTTTTGACAAAAAATCAAAACAGACATGAAAGCAAAGAAAATCACCACAATCGTCCTCACTGCCCTGGCGTCGCTATTGCCGGTGCTCGGCGGCGTAATGAAGCTGAGCCAAAGCCCCGAAATGCTTGAAAAGCTCTCCGAAGTCGGGGTAGGGAGCTATCTCGTTCCGCTTGGCCTGATGGAAATCGGTTTTACAGCCCTTTTCGTTTACCCGAAAACCATGAAAATCGGTTTTATCCTGTTGACATGCTACTTTGCCGGTGCCATTGCTACGGAATTGTCGCACGGCACCGCATTCAACGCCGTACTCCCGCTAGCCCTGATCTGGATCGCAGCATTCCTGCGCGATGCTTCGATTTTTTTGCCTGGGAAAGTGACGGTTGCTAATTAATCGGTGTACTTCGAAAATCGAAGCTCGGTGGAGTGTTTATGATTGATATAGTAATGCATTTTATTGGTTAAATTTGAGATAGTTGTTTTGATTAAACACTATCACACAATGATAAGGACAATTGTCAGGCCGGATAAAGCATCCATTTCGTTCGATATTCCAGAAAAGTATATCGGGAAGGAGATCGAAGTGATCGCATTTGAAAAGAATCGAGCAGAGGAGGAAAAGATAAGAGGAAAGCAGTGACGTTCAACGCGGTTTCAATCGATACACGAGGGTATCAATTTAACCGCGAGGAAGCTAATGAATGAAAGGATATTTCTGGATAGCAATATTCTGATTTATTCTTATCCAGTACCGAATTTTGTAAATGCCCGGATGGATATAGTCCGGGCATTTACTATATCAAGGCAATCTGAACGCCATCACAGCGCCCGATGGGTTTTCCTTCGTGCCGCCGACGGAGAGTGCTACGTATTGCTTGCCGCCGCTCATGTAGGTACATGCGGTGGCGTTGGCAACACCCGGGAGCGTGGTTTGCCAGACGAGCTTACCGGTTTTTTTGTCGAAAGCGCGGAGTTTGCGGTCCTGGGTGCCGCTGATGAAGATCAGGCCGCCTGCCGTGACGATTGGCCCGGCGGAACCTTCCTGGCCGGTTTCCGGGCCGCCGTTTTCCTGACGTTTTTCGTCGTTACCCAGCGGTATCTGCCATTCATAGTCGCCCGTACTGAGGTTGATTGCATTGAGCGTTCCCCATGGCGGGCGCAAGGCGGGGTTACCCTGCGGATCCCGGAAATGGCCGTAGGCAGTCAGGTTCAGGTATTTGTCAGCGCCTTTTTGAGTTTGGCCCGTCTCTTGTTTGGTCACCTTGGCCGAATTCTGCGGGCGGTCGTAAAGGAATGCAATGATGCCCTTCTCCTTGCTCTTGATCGCCGAGGCGAACGCCGGCATCTTGCCACCTCCTTTTTTGATCTTGTCCAAGGCCGCTTCGCGCGTCATACGGTTGCGCAGGCCAATCAGCGACGGGTAATTGGGTTCATCCCCATTTTTATCCTTGCCGTGGCAGGCCACGCAGTAGGTCATGTACACTGTTTTGCCCTGGTCGTAAACGGTCTGATCTTTGGCCTCCTGTTCCGGATCCACTTTTTTCATCGACTGGATTTCAGGGGAGTCATTGGATTTGACGAAAAGTACTGTTGAGGCCGGGTCGTATGCGGCACCGCCCCATTCCGCACCGCCGCGGGAACCGGGGAGCATCAATGTACCTTTGAGATCCGGTGGCGTAAACAGGCCCTCATAGCGCATCGAGCGGAATTTTTTAACGATCGAGTCGTGGCCAGCATCGGTATAGTGCGTTAAATCCGATTCGGTCATCCATTGCCGCGCGAAGGGTCTGGGCTTTAACGGAAAAGGCTGGGTAGGAGATGTTTCTTCTCCCGGGATGCGGGAAGCGGGTACTTTCCGTTCCTCGATCGGGAACAGCGGCTCGCCGGTTTCGCGGTTAAAAACAAATATAAATCCATGCTTGGTGACCTGTGCTACGGCATCGATCTGTTTCCCGTCGCGGTTGACGGTTACCAGGTTGGGTGGCGCAGGCAAGTCATAGTCCCACAGATCGTGGTGGACGAGCTGGTAGTGCCAAATGTACTTGCCAGTCGCGGCATCGAGTGCTACCACGCTGTTGCCGTAGAGGTTATTGCCTTTGCGGTCGGCCCCGTAAAAATCATAGGATGGTGAGCCCAATGCCAGAAAAACGATGCCGCGGTGGGTGTCGAGGCTCATGCCTGCCCAATCGTTGACGCCCCCTGCATATTTGTAGGCGTCTTTCGGCCAGGTTTCGTAACGGGGTTCGCCAGGTAGCGGGATCGTGTGAAATGTCCATTCCAATTTGCCGGTTTTACAATTATAGGCGCGGATATAACCGGGCTGCGCGCCGTACAGTTCGGAGACTTCGGCCCCCATGATCAACAAATCCTTGTAAACAATGCCGGGTGAGGTCGGGATTACTGAAATGGTCGCGGGATCGTCGCGCAGGCCCACATTCATGCTTACGCGACCATTTTCCCCGAACCCCGGAACGGGTTTCCCCGTGCGTGCATCGAGCGCAAAAAGGTTGTCGCCGCCGGTGAAGAGAATACGTTTGTCCGGTGCGCCAGATCGGTCCACACCTTCCCAATAGGTAACTCCGCGGCTAACCCCGCCGCCCTCTGCCCCCTCAAACGGGTCGAATGACCAGAGCTGCTCGCCGGTTTGGGCATTAATGGCATAGGCCCAGTGTTTTGCGGACGTGGTGTACATGACGCCGTCGACGATAATCGGATTGCATTCGCTGCTGCCGGCCCGGCTACCGTCCTTCATGTCGGTGTAGGAATGCGTCCAGGCGAGTTGCAGGCGGTCTACATTTGAGGTGTTGATCTGATCTAATGCAGAATAGCTGGTGCTTTCAGCGTCGGCTTTGTAAATACTCCATGAGCGGTCGGTTTGCTCGCGGTTCTGATAGGCTACCAGTCCGGCAAATGCAGCGATAGCAGGAAGAATGATCAGGCTCTTCGTGTGTTTTGGGATTGGGTTAATTCCAAACATAAAGGGTGAAGCAACGCTTCTTCGTAAGGTTCAGGATGTGTGAGATAGCATTGATACTCATGCTGTAAAGTCATTTTGTGTTGCGTTTTACTATTGTCAGGGAGGAGGGAAAAAGGAGGAAGGAGGAAAGGGAGAAAGGAGGAAGGAGGAATAAATATGAATTAGGGCGCTCCTGTTATTTTCAGGAGCGCCTCGAGAGTTCTGACCATTAAGTAACGGAACAGACGCGGGAGACTGTTGTTAATGGCAGCAGCTGCCCTGATCGCCTTTGAAATCTTCATATTTGTCGTGGTGACGCATCCAGTCCATAATGCCGTCCTCGTTTCTTCCTTTTGGTGTGAGGTCTAGGTAGTTATGTGCGCCGATGAGTATGTCGCCGCCGCGGGAATAACTCGAATAAGTGTGGAAAATGTTGCCTGTCCGGTCCTTGTAAAACACGCTGGTCCCTGGTGATTCGGTGCCTTCATCATGTTTGGCATATTCGAAATTATAGTAGATCGTACCGTTTTTGAGTTGCTCACTGGTGAACGATGCCTGGTAATCGTAATTGAAGTCGCTGCCGTAGGACGAGACCCAGTTGAATTTCCATCCCATTCGCTTTTTGAATGCGAGCAGTTTTTCCAACGGGGCTCGGGAAACAACCACTACCGAAACATCGTGGTGTTGCAAATGCAGGTTGGCGCCGTCGATGTGGTCGGAAAGGAACGAGCAGCCCGGGCAGCCTTCTTCCCATTCCGGAGCGAACATGAAATGGTAAATGATCAGCTGGCTTTTGCCGTAAAAGAGGTCCGGCAGCCACAGTTTTCCTTCAGTGCTGTCGAAAATGTAGGATTTGTCGACCTTCACCCACGGCAGCTCCCGCCGCTGGCGGCTGAGCTCATCGTTGAGCCGGGTAAGTTCCTTTTCTTTTTTAAGCAGATCCTTCCGCGCTTTGGTCCATTCTTCCTGCGAAACGACCCTGTGCGTTGCGAGGCTTTCCTCCAAGCGGTTGGCCATGGTGTCCAATTGCTTTTCCATTGTTTCTGGATTTAGTTTCATACAAAACTCACGAATAAATCGGGGAAACAACGAGTGTAAAAACGTCTATTTCGGGGGGTGTTTGAGACAAACTGAAAGACCCCGCGATGCACACCTGCAAAGCATCAAATTTAATACCCGGTGTATACTTCTGGTACGATTCTTTTTCCGCTGTGACCACATAACGGAAAATGAATCATCAACTAAACATACATCGTCATGAAAGCTCTGAAGTTGAATATCATTGCATTGGCTGTCTTCGGTAGTGTTGTCTTCGGAAGTGCCGCAGCTTTTGCACAGACGACCACGCCGGCTACAACGCCTGGCGCTACCACGCCCACCAGCACACAGCCGGCCACGGTTCCGGGTACGACGCAGCCATCGACTTACCCGGGCAATACCACGCAGCCTAAAACGGTCCCCGGCGCCATCGTGCAGCCATCCGACCTGCCTGGTGCCGCGAAGCCGGGTAGCACCGTGACGCAGCCGTCGCCGACTACCGTGCCGAATACGACGACACAGCCATCGACCTTGCCGTCCAGCACCGTACCAAGCAGCGCTACCACGCCGGGCGCTACCACGCAGCCATCGGCCGTTCCCGTAACCCCGACCGACCCGAATGCCGTACCGCGGACAAATATGCCGGGAAATGTGCCGCAAAGCTCCAATCCCAACAATAGCAATGTACCGAGAAGCACGATCCCGGGTACAACCACCGAGCCGGCGCAAGTACCGCAGAGCACGACCATCCCGTCGTCGACAGTACCGGGCAGCTCTACCACGCCTGGTAAGATACCGTAATGCATTTCAAATCAGCGCAAGTGTAGCAGCCGGGCATTTGGTGCCCGGCTTTATTTAACGCCTGGGAAACTAGCCTGGCACAATTTTAAAGCAACTACCCCAACCAAAAAACAACTAACCATGCCAAGCATAACAAATCGTGATGAGACAGGACGGTTGGAACCGGGAGTGATTCTGACGGTGTCCGGGGCGGAGTCCGAGAATGATGCGGTACTCGCGATCGAAAATTACCTGCGTGTGAACCAGAAGGAGCACCTGGAACTGGCCATGCCCAAGAAATGCGAGAACGATACGTATGAAGTCAGGTTGGAATAGCAGCTGTGAAGAGGGAGATTCAGGTGTCCCTAAGGTTTGGAATTATCCCTGAAAGCAGATTCGATCTGCTCTTTTTCAAGATCCATTACCCCGAATTCTTTGGTTGGGTTGAACCAGTTATCGCCGGAGGTGTCAGCGATTGCTACCACCCTGCCGTGTTGAATTTCAACGAGTACTTTCGAGCTTTTTAGCTGATCCCAGTTGTCGACCCGGCACACCTGCATGCACCTGAACAAGAATCTGCCCAAATACGGCGAGTCCGAAGACTCACCACCATGCATACCCGACAGAAAGACGTCGTGCCCACCAAATGTGTATTTCACTCCTTTCAGGTTCAATTCCAGTTCGGCCGTAACATATAATCGTCGGTGGGTATAGATATGTACCGCCTTGATTGTTCCGATTTCCATCATTCGTTCCTTTGATGTAGGCCATTAATGGCACCAAAACCGTGCCGTTGACCTCATTTTGAATGGTTAAATAACGTTGGTTAGCAATACAACGCCGTTTGAACGGCAATATATACGTTTTGAAATCGATATGTAGTAGTAATATTACTAAAAATTTGAAATTTCGGTGAATTTTAAACAATAGGTTGTAGAAAAATTCTTCACAATGTCTACGGGCAGGTTCATAAAAGTCACTGTGGTGAACTTAGTATAAAAAATAGAAAACATCCAAGGGTATGGAAATGAGCTGATAGCATCTTTCATTCAGAAGTTGTATCACCGATGACTATCCCGGAACCGCTATGAAAACTATACTCCTTGCTTCTCTGTTGATCCATCCAATGCTATCGATGAACGTGCGGCTAAACGTCGCCGGACGAATGGCTCCACTCGTGTGCGAAAATGCCCAGGAAAAAAAGTCCGCTTACCTGTTTCCCACGTTTCTTAAAGGAAGGGTTTATTTCAGGAATGGCACAAAACGCGATGCATTCCTGAATTATCACTTTCAGAATGGTCAGGTGCAGTTTCTCAACCCGGATACGCTCCTGTTTACAGGCAAATACCTGATTGATTACGTCGAAATAGGAGAGCGCCGCTTTGTCCTGACCGAGACCCATTCGGATATGGAAGTGATCGGTATGGCGGGACGGGCCCAGCTGGCTGTGCGTACGCAGCCTAAACTTTTGGGGAACAGCCTCAGCTATTCGGGACAGCATTTTTCTGCTTCGGAAGGAAACGCTGCGCATGTGCAAATGGTAACCAATCAAGGCGGGCATGTTCAATGGGAAAACAATGCTTCCGGCCAGCGGTGGAGGATGAAACCCGCCTATTTTCTGATCGATCAGAACCGGGTTGTGCATCCCGCGTCGCGCAAGA
Source organism: Dyadobacter sp. (assembly GCF_017744695.1). GTDB lineage: Bacteria > Bacteroidota > Bacteroidia > Cytophagales > Spirosomataceae > Dyadobacter. The sequence continues at coordinate 746,795 of NZ_JAGIAS010000001.1, read as the reverse complement.
GCTTCCTGCATGTGTACGGACGCAACCGGCGTCAGGTCGCCCGCTACCTGCGTGAGAACCGGGTCAATTTCGATAGTGCCGGCGACCTGCAAAGGCTGCTCGGATTTTGCGGTAACCTCGCCACCCTTTGACTGAAACCGGCCGTTTGCACATTTGACGGGAAAACGGGAGAGAATTGTCGGTAAATGGTTAAGTTAGCGTATTGACAGTGATGTACTTACAGAATAATACGCGCTATGAAAATATCTCTCCTGCCGTTGCTTTTGCTGCTCGCCGGATGGGCATTGGCCCAGGATCCCGCTTCGGATTTCTCCACAGCCGATATTGCTGCGCTCGAAAGCAGGAGCGCCGGCCTGCGGATGAACGCCCGGGGGCTGAGGGTAATGGCCTCCAACAACTTCGATGTGAAATACTATCGTTGTGAATGGGAGGTTGATCCGGCGGTGAATTATATCAAAGGTAATGTGACGTCCCATTTCGTGATGAACACGGCGGGGAACAGTATTACCCTGGATTTGTCGAGTGTGCTGACGGTTTCGACCGTGCAGCAGCGGGGGAGCAATGTCGGTTTTGTGCATGCCGGTGATGCACTGACGATCACATTGCAAACTCCTCTTGCACAAGGGGAAAGAGATTCGGTTACGATCAGCTACGAGGGGACTCCCACAACCATCAATACCCCGTTCGTAGCGACTACCCACGGTGCGTCTGCAACGCCCGTGATCTGGACTTTGAGCGAACCTTACGGAAGCCGCGACTGGTGGCCCTGCAAAAACGGGCTCGACGACAAGGCCGATTCGATCGACGTTTACATTACCCATTCTGCCATTTATAAAGCCGCTTCCAACGGGCTATTGAAAAGTGAGACCGCGATAGCCGGGTCGAAAACCCGTACGCATTGGAAGCACAGGTACGCGATCGCGAGTTACCTGGTAGCTTTTGCGGTTACGAATTACAACGTACTCGATAACAGCGTGCTGATAGGTAGTACAAATGTGCCTTTCAAAACCTACTGCTATCCCGAGAGCCAGGTTACTTTTCAGGGAGGTGTACAGAATGCCCTGAATGCGATGGTGCAGTTCAGTAACTTGTTTGGCGACTACCCATTTAAGAACGAAAAGTACGGGCATGTGCAATTTGGCTGGGGAGGCGGAATGGAGCACCAGACGTGCTCTTTCATGGTCAATATGGGCGAGACGCTCATCGCGCATGAGCTTGGTCATCAATGGTTTGGCGACAAGGTTACCTGCGGTAGCTGGCAGGATATCTGGCTGAACGAAGGCTTCGCGACGCACCTCGCCAGCATTTATACGGAGGCGAAATATCCGGCCAACACCAAAACGACCCGTACCAATGAGATCAATACGATTACGTCGCAGCCTGGCGGCTCTGTGTGGGTGGATAATGTCAATGATGTCAACCGGATTTTCAGCAATCGCCTGAGTTATCTCAAAGGCTCGCATTTGCTATACATGCTGCGCTGGATACTGGGTGACCCAACGTTTTTTACGGCGATCCATAATTATATCAATGACCCCGCGCTGGCTTATGGCTATGCAACCACTGCGAACCTGAAAAGTCACCTGGAAGCGACCAGCGGGAAAGACCTGACCTATTTTTTCGATCAGTGGTTTACCGGACAGGGGTATCCTTCGTATCAGGTGGAATGGTACCCCGTGGGCAATTCCGTGCAGGTGAAACTGAACCAGACGCAATCGCATGCTTCGGTGAGCTTCTTTCAATTACCGGTGCCTTTGCTGTTCCGGAATACCGCCACAAATCAGGAGAAACTCGTTGTATGCAACAACACGGTAAATGGGCAATTTTTTGCGGATAATCTGGGTTTTGAGGCGACAGAAGTGGTTTTTGACCCGGATGTGTGGCTGATCACACGGAACAATACGCTGACCAAGACTTCGGGGCCGCTGCCGGTAACATTCAGCAAGTTTGATGTCGAATGTCGTGGTAATAATGCGCGGCTGAGTTGGCAGACGACGGAAGAGGTGAATGCGGATTATTTTGAAATACTCGCAAGTAACGATGCCCGGCAATGGGAAGCCTTGGGCACAGTCGGCGCGCTTGGCAATTCAAACGCGACCAACGATTATTTTTTCGACGTAGAAGTCGCTTCTGCACTTAAATTCTACCGGATTAAAGAATATGATGTCGATGGCAAAACCCAGGAAACCCGGATAATGGTAGCGAAGTGTGGAGAGGGAAAGGGTAATTGGGTTGCGCACCCGAATCCGGCCGGCGATTTTTTTACACTTAGTAATTCCAATAATAATTTAATTTCTGATGATCTGTTGCTGTATGACATCAGGGGAAACCGCGTTTTTCTCGACGCGAAGCTATCTGGCGGAGCGAAAACATTCGATGTGCGGAACCTGAATCCGGGCCTCTATTCCATTGTATCCCAGAAAGGAGAAGTATTGTTTAAACTTCTCAAAGAGTGAAGTTGGTATCAATCAAAATCATAACTCACTTTTAACATGCACACTATCATTTTGTATGCGTGCCTGCTGGCACATATAACGCCAATTCTGCTCAGAGGCCCGTATCTTCAATCGGCGACATCGACGAGCATCGTCATCCGCTGGCGCACCAATGAACCCAGTGATAGCCGTGTTCTGTTCGGAGATTCACCTGTGGCGCTTTTGCAGAGTGTCGATAGCGCTTCCTCCGTCACGGAGCATGAAGTGAAACTGACGGGGCTCGAACCGAAAAAACGCTATTACTATGCTATCGGCTCTTCTCAGGCCATACTGCAAGGTAATGCCGAAAACTTCTTTGAAACGGCTTCTTTGCCAGCGCAACCGGGTAAATATACGATCGGCGTGATGGGCGATTGCGGAAACAATTCTATAAACCAGCTGAATACCCGTGATAAACTGCTTGACTTCCTGGGTAATGCGTATATGGGTGTATGGCTTTTGCTGGGCGACAATGCTTACCTCAGCGGTACCGATGCGGAATATCAGAGCGGATTTTTCAATATTTACAAAGACCGGCTCTTGAAGCAAACTCCGCTGTATCCAAGTCCGGGAAACCACGACTATGCCAATAATCCATCCAGGCAGGTGAATCACGCGGTGCCTTACTATGATATTTTTACCGTTCCCAGTGCCGGAGAGGCCGGCGGTGTTCCTTCCGGCAGTGAGTCGTTTTACTCGTTCGATTACGGGAATATCCATTTTCTATCGTTGGATTCTTACGGAATGGAAAGCGGCAATACGCGATTGTATGATACTTTGGGTACGCAAGTGCAATGGATTAAGGCAGATCTGGCGGCCAACACGAACAAGGGATGGGTAGTCGCGTACTGGCATCATCCGCCATATACGAAGGGTTCTCACGATTCGGATACTGAATCGGAACTCATTAATATCCGTAAGAATTTTATCAGGATTCTTGAAAGGAACGGAGTAGACCTCATCCTTTGCGGGCACAGCCACGACTATGAGCGATCGAAACTGATGAAGGGGCATTATGGTCTGGAAAACTCATTTGATCCCGCAGCCAATAATCTCAGTCAGTCTTCCGGGCGTTACGATGGTTCACCCGACTCCTGCCCGTACATCAAAAAATCATCTGATAGCGAGGGTACCGTGTATGTCGTAGCAGGCTCGGCGGGGCAGCTGGGCGCCACGAAAGCGGGCTATCCGCACGATGCATTGCCTGTTGCTGACGCTAGCCACGGAGGGGCGCTCGTGTTACAGGTGGAGGGGAATCGATTGGACGCGAGGTGGATAGCTTCGGATGGTGTTGTTCGCGACCAGTTTACGATTGTTAAAGATGTGAACAAGAATACTTCGGTCACGATCGATAACGGAGAAAGCATTACTCTGGCATCCTCCTATAATGGCTCTTACTTGTGGAGTACCGGTGAGGTGTCCAAAGAAATTACGGTAAACCCGGTCGTGACAACCGAATATGTAGTGCACGATCAATACTCGTGCCTCAGTGACACCGCGAAAGTCATTGTGAATAATCCTTTACCCGTAACATTAAGCCATTTCACTGGCTCATACCTCGACGGCAGGGTGACGTTGGAATGGCAAACGACGGAGGAGGTCAATGCCGGTTATTTTGAGGTCGAGCGCTCATCGGATGGCCATGTTTTTGAACCTATCGGCAAGGTCGACGCTGTGGGCGATTCCCGGATTGCACACTCATATCACTATGACGATGAAAATGTGACCGACGGCCTTGCTGCGAAAAACATCTTTTATCGCCTTAAAGAAGTCGATCGGGATGGAAAAACGCAATATTCACGAATTGTCGCTGTGAAACCGGAGAGCTTTGCCAATAATAAAATCCGAGTAAAACCGAACCCCTCTTCCGGAGAGGAAATATGGATTGAAATTATGGATGGGAAGGGTAAATGCAAGCTAATTATCAGTAATATGAACGGACAGATTTTGCGTGAAATGTCGCTAAGTCCGAAAGCTTTTCCCGCGACTTATCCGCTTGGTAAGATGAATGCCGGAACTTATATAATTAAAGTTTTATTCGAGAATCAAACCACTTCCCGGAAGTTTGTTATCCGTTAATTAAAAACCCGCTTCAAATTATTCAACAAAATATGATTAACCAGCGTAATGGATAATTGAAACAATTACCTTCAATAAACATCGATCCAATGCGCTCTTCAACCCTTTTCTTTCTGTTTTTTATTACGATTATTTTTCAATTGGTTGGATGTAATCAGAAGAAGAATAAATCGGTTAAGATCTCCATTCATCATCACAAGGCCGCGGGGGATACACTGAAGATTCTCACCACCAATATGGTAAACCTGGATACCATTGAACTGGGGAGGCTAATACTCGATAGTGCGGGAAAGGGCGTGTCGGAGTTCGAATTGGATGCGCCGGTATTTGCCTCTGCGACTGCCGGGCATTTGGCGACAAGTTTCTTTATTTCTCCTGGCGATGAGCTCGCTATCCTGCCGTCGAAGCCGGGCGCAAAGTTTTCGATAGGATATGAAGGAGATGGAGCAGCGTTTAATCAAATCCTCAATGAAGCATCCCAATTCAGGAATGGCCTCGAAAGGTGGAATGGTAACTATGCAATTCGGCTCAATCAGGACGAATTTTTAAAGGCTAAGGATTCATTGCAAAGAGGATATGATCAGTTATTAGCCAGGCTGAAACTGGAAAAGCAGGTGTCAGAAGAAATGGTTGATGTGTTTGCGCGCCAAACGAAAATGAGTGTTCTTTTCTACCAATTTAACTATGCAATCGGAAGAGATTCGTCGGAAATTCCTGCAACCGTCAGCGAAGCTATTAAAGAAATGCCGATAGATACCATTGCATTAAAAACGCGCATGTTTGATTACGCTTTGATTGCGTCGTTTTTCTATCAACACAGAATTAATAATGCTATTTACGAAGAAAACGAATCTATGGACGGCGATTCGTTGGATGCAATTTTTCCGCTGCTGGTGGAGAGAAAGATTAAATCGAGCAAATACCCGAAGATGATTGAAGATTATCTCCGTGTGAAAAGTGCTGATTATCAAATCAGATTGGACGGCATTACAGCCAGTACTACAAAACTCGTGAGATTGTTTGAAAAAGAAATTGCCTCCGATGAATTTAAAAGTACCATACGCAAAGACATTGCCCGGTGGGAAAAAATAGGACCCGGAAAACCGGCGCCGGAATTCTCCGGTACGACACCGGATGGAAAGAAAATTTCGCTGTCTGATTTGCGGGGGAAAGTCGTGTACGTCGATATTTGGGGGACCTGGTGCGGGCCATGCGTCGAGGAGTTCCCCGATTCAAAAAAGGTCATGGCTGATTTCGAGGGTAATGATAAAGTTGCATTCCTTTACGTTTCCATCGATCGCGACACGCTGGCCTGGAAAAAGATGGCGACAAGCAGTAAGGTGCCCGAGGGGATTCATGTCATTACCGGCACCGACTCGCCTAACTCGATCTGGAACCTATACTATGTTTGGGGAGTACCGCGATATCTGCTGATCGACGCGGATGGCCGCATGGTGGCGACGCACGCGGAACGACCGTCGTCCGGGAAGGTTACTGCTGAACTGCGAAAACTGTTGGGCGTGGAAAAGCTCGCTCAAAATTAACAAGCCGTCGCCAATCCGAACTCCGCCAGCGCCCGAGGGAAATTTCGCCCTTCGTGCCCGGAGCGGCTGAGCTTGACTAATGCGAAACGTTCAAGCACGTCGAGCTGCATCCATTGGCCGGTCGAAATGACGGGACAATTCCATTCCTGCGCCTTCTCGCGCACTTCTGCGGGTACATACAGGTGTGTCCACGCAGGGTCGAGGTTTTTGAGCAGGCTGGGCACGGTGCTTGTGTATTTCCAGACTAATTCATTGAGATAATCGGCATAGGCTTCGATTTCAGCCGGTGTGTGGCAGGGAATTTCGGCCAGAAAGTCCTTCTCGTCAAAACTGAACCGGGCCCAGTCGGAAAGTTGCAGCTTTACGCGGCAGGTGTCGAGTTTGTAGCGGACGATCATAGGAATGCAGCGGAGGCTGTCGACAAAATCGCTTTCGAATGCAAAGAACCGGGTTTCGATGGCTGGTGCGGATATCATGGTCAGGCTGGTTCGAGGGTGGATGATCGGGTCAGTTCGACGGGCAGGAAAACGGCCTTGCCGCTGTCGCAGGTAGGGCAGCAGTAAGCGGCCGGAAGGTCTTCGAAGGCGGTCCCGGGGGGGATATCGCCGAGTACGTCGCCATACTCGGGATCATAAATGGTCAGGCAATCAGGGCATTGGTGCGCCATCTTCGCCGCTTTGACAGCCGTTTTGGCTTCGTCGGGTTCGGACAGCATAGTTTTCAGAGTATCCCTTGATCGCTGATTGTTAAACCGCCTGCAAAGACGTTCCAGCTGGGCAGGCAAATGTATTTTGAACAACCCCTTTTCAAACAATACCAGTGCGCGGCTGTTGGGGTTGAAATTTTCGGTATAATAAAGGTCGTAAACACTGAATAACGGTAACTGTCCGATGCGCAACAGCGGGCGTTTCCGGATAAGCACCGAACCGAAAACCTCGGATTTAGGGCGGGTCTGGATGCCGAAACAAAGCCCGAAAGTGCGGGTATCGTTTTTGGAAAAATAGCGGATCAGTTCGTTTTTGAGCTCGGCCCCGTCGCCATTATGGTCCTCGGTTTGCCACGCGAGTTCGTTGGCGGCATGGCGGACGTTGATATTGTGTTTTCCCAGAATATTGCTCCAAGCCACACGGTACTGGTCTTCTATTCCTTTAATAACCAGCGATTTCCAGGGAGTGGCGCAAATCTCACCTACGCGTGTTTTGAGGCACAATGCACATACATCAAGCAGAAATTCGATCGAAAACTCCTCGTCGCGGCGGTAAAGGCCCAGCCAGGTACGGGATTCGTAGCGGTTGAAGCCTTCGTAATAGGGCAGGGAAAAAGAGGGTAGTTCCAGTTCCTGTTGTACCGGCTGCGAGACGTAACGAATGCGCCCGGCTGCAGCGGCTTTCAAGGTATGTTCCTCATTCAGGCCTTCATCGAGCATGCATTCTTCCACCACTTTCGACAGGCGCCCGATTTCATTTGTATAAATTAACCCGTCCCATTTGAAAACCGTGTTGGTTTGCTTCAAGCGCACATACAAATACCAGAAATGCGGTTCGGGTGAAGAAATGAAATTGAGGTTCCCGGTAAAAAACGGTGTAAAACTCTGATTGGAATCGGAAATATTGACCTTTAAACCCGGCTGGAAGTCGAAACTGTCGAGGACGGAGTGGTACTCGCTCGCATTGAGCCATTGCCCGGTCCTGAAAACCTCCTCACCACAGTAGGAGCTTACAATATTGGGCCGACGGTCGGTATTGACCTCGTAAAAGACGCCCAGGTTCTTGAAATCATTTTCCAGAAACCGCATATCCTCGTAATGCACGGTCATCAGCAGCTGCTGCCGCAATCCGAACCGGACCTTGCGGACGTTCGCATTCCACGCCGCAGAAAGAATGTCTTTCAGGTACCCCGGAGAAGCAATGCCCCCCGGCAGGTTGATTTTGATGTGGTAATAGTCGCGCATGGTTCGTTACGGTTTTGTGATCAAGTGTGGTAGGTTTGGTCAGGTGTTGTCAAGCGTTGTCAGGTGTAGTCAGGTGTTGTCATGGGTAGTCGGGTATTGTCAGGAATATAAAGTGTTGTAAGTGATTAGGTATGGAGAAAATTGTATCTCACAATGAATGACTTTACGACCATGCCTGACTAAACCTGACTGCCACTTGACCACACCTGACCTATGACTATTGATGACCATTCCTGACCCATTTCAATTCGTTACCAAATTTACCTCCAATGTTTTTTCCAGAATCGCACGGACCTCCGGCCGGCACGAGCCGCAGCCGGTTCCGGCGCCGGTGGTCTGGCAGAGCTTCTGGAAGTCGCCGCAGCCGCTGACAATGGCTTTTTCCAGGTTTCCTTGTCCCACGTTGTTACAAGAGCAAACCAGTTTCCCCATCATCGGTTCCGCTTTCTGACTGGCCCGCAGGAGTAGCAGGCGCTTTTCGGAAAGTTCCACACCGTTGGTGATCAGGTCACGGAATTCGAGGAATTCGTTTTTGTCGCCGATCAGGATTGCGCCCACCAGCTTGTCGCGGTGTACGATGCATTTTTTATAATAACGCTTTGATTTATCGATGAATACGATTTGCTCATAGGCCGGGTCATTGGCCGGCGCGTCGGTCATACCGATACTACACAGGTGCAAACCGTCCATTTTCAGGATGTTCATCGAGGTGCTGCCTTTGTAAGGTTGTGAGATGTCGCCTGCCAGGTAATGGGCGATCACTTTGGCCTGTTGCTCGGCAGCCAGGGTAATGCCCCACATCTGTCCGTTCCATTCGGCGATTTCTCCGGCGGTGTAAATATCCGGGTCGGAGGTTTGCATGTAATCGTTCACGACCACGCCACGCTTGCATTCGAGGCCGGCTTCCTGGGCGAGATCGATGGTCGGGACGGTACCTATGGCCAGTACAACCACCTGGCAGTCGATTTTCCGCCCCGATTTCAGCCTGATCCCTTCCACGGTATCCGAACCCGAGAAGGTAGCCACCTCATCGTTGAAATAACATTCGATTCCCCTGTCGAGCAGTTCCTGGTAAAGCAATTCGCTGGCCAGCGGGTCGAGCTGGCGCTCCATGAAACGGCCGCTGCGCTGGATGACGGTCACTTTTACATCCATTTCACGGAACGAAGCCGCGAGTTCGAGCCCTAGAATACCTCCCCCGACGATGACCGCGTGCGGTTCGGGTTGTTTTAAAAAGGGCAAAACCGAATCCGCGTCGAGGCGCGAGCGCATATTGAATATACCTGGCAGGTTAGGCACGCCTTTTGGCATGAATGCCTTACTGCCCATGCCGAGAATGAGTTTGTCGTAATGGTGCTCCGTGCCGTTGCTATCGATGACGGTCTTGTGTTTTCGATCGATGTGCATGATACTCACGCCCTTGTGTACGGTAATGTGGTTTTCAGCAAACTGGTCTTCTCGCAGCTTCACAAGCTGTTCCCAGGTTTGAGAGCCGCTGATATAGTCGGGCAGCATGACCCGGTTATAGAACGGATATATTTCTTTGGAAAAAACATGGATCTCATCATCGGCATTCAGCTGGCGGTAAGAGTTGATGAAACCCAACCCAGCCGATCCGGCGCCGACAATGATAATTTTCTCAAATGGTTTTTTATATAAAGCAACTTGTACGGCTGAGAACTTGAAATCGGGTTCTTTGGATTTAGGGTCCACCAGCGAATTGGTCAGGTTGTTGGCCCGGGCCAGGTTACTCCCCAATATTTTGCCCCAATGCATGGGCAGGAAGCAGAGGCCTTTCCGCACGTCTTCCGTAATCTGGGCCTTCACGCGCACTTCCCCGCGCCGCCCGCTCACCGTTACAAGATTACCTTCCTGAATACCTCGTTTACGCGCGTCGTCAGGATGGATTTGCAGAAAAGGCTGGGGGATATGCTTGTTCAATTTCGCTACACGGCCCGTTTTGGTCATCGTATGCCACTGGTCGCGGATCCTTCCACTCGTTAAAACCAGCGGGAAGTGTTCATCGGTGGGCTCGGAAGTGTTTTCGTCCGGAAGTGCGTGTATTTGCGCTCTTTTGTTTTTGGTATAAAACTGATGGTCAGTGAATAGGCGCTTCGTGCCATGGTCGGTCGACGCTTCACCGTTTGTCGCGGTATCAACCTGCTCTGGCTCCTTTTGACAGCCGACAGCCGACAGCCTACGGCCGATAGCCGATAGCGGCCATTGTACGCTGCGCTTTTCTTTCAGTAACTGGTGGCTCACACCGGTAACGTCGATAGTCGTTCCCTTGGTGACCTTCACATATTCGTCGTAAATCTCAGAGGTGGTTTTGTAATTAAATGCTTTTTCAAAACCCATTTTCCGGGCAAATCGCCACAGGATCTCCGAGTCGGGCAATGCCTCGCCGGGCGCATCGATCACTTTCGGCAAATAGGTAATGCGGCGTTCTGCATTGGTCATGCTGCCGTCCTTTTCCAGCCAGGCGGCTGCGGGCAGCACCACATCGGCGAAATGCACGGTGTCGGCGCGGTTGGAAACGTCCTGAACCACTACGAAGCGTGATTTTTTCAATGCGCTTTCCACAGCATTCATGTCCGGCATACTCACTATCGGGTTGGTATTGATGATCCAGATCGCTTTCAAACGGTCGTCGGCCAATGCTTCGAACATTTCCGTTGCCGTAAGCCCCGGCTTATCAGCAATGCGGACGGGCGTGTTCCAGAATTGTTCCATTTCTTCGCGGTGCGCCGCATTCACCACTTCGCGGTGGCCCGGCAGGATATTGGCAAGGCCCCCTGTTTCGCGACCGCCCATGGCATTCGGCTGGCCGGTGAGCGAGAATGGCCCATTACCGGGTCTGCCAATTTTTCCGGTAATTAAATGCAGGTTGATGAGCGAAAGGTTTTTGTTGACACCGATTACCGACTGGTTCAATCCCATTGTCCAGAACGAGAGAAAACCTTTCGAACGGCCGATCCATTCGGCGGCTAAGGCAATGTCGGCGGAAGGGACACCACAAATGTCGGCCGCTTCCGCCAATGTGCGCTGCATTACCTGTAGCCGGAATAATTCGAAACCATCGGTATGGTCAGTAATAAACCGTTCATCGAGATAATCATTTTCGATCAGCAAAAGGCCGATCGCATTGTTGAGGACGATGTCGGTGCCCGGGCGGATCTGCAAATGCAGGTCGGCCGAGCGGGCGGTGTCGGTCACGCGCGGGTCCACGCAGATAATTTTCGTATCCGGTTTCGCCGTTTTGTGCGCTTCCACACGCCGCCAGATAATGGGATGGCACCAGGCCGGGTTAGCGCCGGTTACGTACATGACATCGGCCGCCTCGATGTCGTCGTAGCAAACAGGAACGCTATCCTCGCCCAGTGACAACTTGTAACCCACCACCGCTGAGCTCATGCACAGGCGGGAGTTGGTGTCGATATTGTTGGACCCGATGAAACCTTTGATCAGCTTGTTTACCAGGTAGTATTCCTCCGTGAGGCATTGACCGGAGACATAAAACGCTACCGAATCGGGTCCAAATTTTTTGATTAATGTTTTAAAAACAGCGGCTGTGCGTTCCAGAGCCTCGTCCCAGGTCGCCCGTTGCAAGGGCATCGAGCGGTTGAGGCGCACCTGCGGGTAGAGCAGCCTGTCGGACTGGTCCATCACCGTGTAATGCAGATTCATGCCTTTGGAACACAGCATTCCTTTGTTGGAAGGGTGTTCTTTATCTCCTTCAAGGCTCAGTTGGCCATTACTTTCTTTCGTCACCACGACCCCGCAGCCTACGCCGCAGTAACAGCAGGTCGATTTGTAGGAATTGGGGGCGGGTTTCATGTTTTAATGACTGAATTAGTGAATGAGTGAATGAGTGAATGATCCGCCGTGGAACGGGGAATGAGTGAATGATTAATAATTGAAACTGAAATTCATCTTGATTTTTATTTGTGGCGTTTTTGGCCCGGAGGCCATCCTGTTTGTGGCAAATCAATTTTTGTTATCGTTTGGCCCCGGCGGGGCCTCCTTGTTTGTAATTAGGCGACTCCTCCGGAGTCTTACGATATTTGGTTTGTCGTTTGCTATAAACAGGTTGCCACTCCGTGGCATTTTGGGGAATCCATCGCCTATCCATTTCCGTTGATTTCATTCAACGGGCACCCGGCAATCATCGGAACCCATCGATTTTTTATCCATTTCCGTTGATTTCAATCAACGGGCGCCCGGCAATCATTGGGCTCCATCGATTTTTATCCATTTCCGTTGATTTCAATCAACGGGTACGCGGCAATCATTGGGCTCCATCGATTTTTATCAATTTCCGTTGATTTCAATCAACGGGCAGCGGTTCCAATTGGCCGGTTTCTGCCGTGATTGTTTGTACTTTTTCAAAATTGATCAATGCTACAATGGCGGCGACGCACGCGATCGCTACGCCTATGTACATGAATGCCTGCGAGTAGCTGATGGTCGTGGATTTGAACAGGAAGCCTGCGAGCACTGCGCCCACGTTACCGCCTGCACCTACGATACCGCTTACCGAACCGATAGCCTTTTGATTAATGAAAGGTACGATCGCATAGGTCGCGCCATTCGCCATTTTCAAAAACATCGCGAAGCAAAGCATCGTGATCACCGCGCCGACAATGCTGCCGCTCTGCGCGAACAATGCAATGCCGATTCCTTCGAGAACGAGCAGTAGTGCCAGCAGGCGTCCCTTGCCAAGCATTCCCCATTTGTTACCTACCTTATCGGCGACGATACCTCCCACGGCACGGGCGAAAATGTTCATAAAGCCGAACGTCCCAGCGAGGATCCCCGCCGTCGCGAGTGAGGTATTGAAGTTTTCCGAGAAATACAGTGCAGCTACGTTGTCGAAAGTGATCTCAATTCCAAAACATGCGCCGTAAGCAAGGAACAACGCCCAGGTGCGGGGATCGCGCATGGCAATACCCAATGTACCTTTCGCTTTGGCGGCTTTCGGGTTAACCACGGCCAGGTCTTCGAAGTTGCCGGCTGGGGTGTCTTTGGTAAAGAAGTAATATACGAACGCGAAGATCAGCAATGCGGCTCCCGGGATCACCATCGCGATTCTCCAGGCCGATTCAGGCAAATATCCCGCACCTACGAATGCTGCGAAAATCAACGGCATCACCATGTTGGTAATACCGCCACCAAGATTACCCCACCCGCCGGCTACCGCATTAGCCGTTCCGACGATCTTCTTGTCGAACATCACGGAAGTATGGTATTGCGTCACCACAAACGACGCGCCGATCACGCCGATAGCGAGACGGAAGAGCAAAAAGCCTTCGTACGAATTCACCAGGCCAACCGTCATCACCGGAATAGAGCCGAGCCCGAGCAATGCAGTATAAGTTTTGCGTGGTCCCCAGGAGTCGCAGAGTTTACCAATTGCGATGCGGGCGATCACCGTTGCCGCCACGGAAGCGATGATAATGTTGCCTATTTGCGGTTTGGTCAATCCCAGGTCGGTTTTGATCACCGTCATGAGCGGGGCCAGTCCGAACCATCCGAAAAAACAAAGGAAGAACGCCATCCAGGTCAGATGGAAGGTACGCATTTGTACGCCCTTGAAACTGAAAATATTGAGTTTTTCAAGCGGCTTATTGGTCGTTTCCATAGTAATAAGAGGTTTGAAATTGATGGTTATGACAGACTTATTTCAGGAATTCAGGTTTGATATTGATCATCAGGTACGCCCAGTTGGACATTTTTTGCGGATTTTTTACACCCTTTACCTGTGCGAGACTGTTGGTCGAGAAGAATGCGCAGTAGCCGCCCTGGAAGCTGATGGTCTTTGTCAGATTGTAGTTGGCGATAATGTCGAGTTCTTCGCCGAAGCTGGATGAAAGCTTCTGGTTATCAGAAACCCGGACTGCCGCCGCGCTCGCGAAATGGTGGAGATCGGTATTGATCGAGAGTTTTTCGGAAGCCTTGATGGTCGTATTAATGTAAAGGTCCGAAAGCCCGCCCTTGCCAAAGCCGTTCGCGGCATAGAAGTAGTCCATTTGCCCCCAAAACTTGTGCGGCGTGCCGTAAAGCGGGTCGAAAGTGTGGTTTTTGGCCGACCCGGTAGCTGTTCCGGAGGTGTAGTCAAAGCCGGGGCCAATGGAAAATACCCGGTTCATTGCATACATCCCCCGGACAGAGTACATATAGGCGCTCAGCGACGCACCGTCTTTATCTTTACCGGTTTGGTAAAAAGCATTCGCAGTCAGCGTCCAGCTCTTGCCCAATTTGGTTTGTAAATACGGCCCGATGGTAACGCGGCTCCGTACGCCGTTGGCCAGCTTCTTCACGCCCGCCGTATCTAACGTATATTTCTGAAAATCATCTTTTACAACGAGAAACGATGCATTTCCCTGCTTTAACTTTTTACCCAAATAGAGAAATTGCAGCGATTTATACATCGTCCCGATCCCGTTCGTACCGGCTGGGTAGCCTACGGGTACGCCGTCATACAAAGTACCCGTTTTGAGCTCACGGTTTTGGTTATACGCAACGCCGAGGTGAGCTGTAAAGCCATTGTTGCCGTATTTAACGAGCGCCGCATCATGGCGTCGTGCCTGTTGCAGCCAGTCGAGGTTGCCGAGTACACGGCTGTCGTCGTAGAGAAACTCCTGCCGGCCGATCTTCAATGCAAATTCTTTCCCGAGTTTGGTCTGGTTGGTATCCAGCAGGCTGATCTCTCCCCAGGCTTCGTGCAGCATCAAACCATTCAGCGATGAATTGGTGATGCGGTTGTTGGTCGAGGCGTCCTGTCCCCAAACGCGCACATCCTGAACGGCTACGAAAAACTGTGTCCGGTAACCTTTGTAGCCCGCATTCAGACGGGTACGCTGGGAAGTGAAAAAGGCAGGCTTCTCACCTTTGGAAAGCATGGTGCCTTGTCCGTCAAGCAATTCCGTCCGGGTCCGTAATTGTCCCGAAAGGCTAAATTGGGCCATTGTCCGCGTCGGGCCCAGCAAGCCGGTCCCGGTGATACCCAGCAAAATGAGGTAAACAGCTTTTCTCATTGTGATTATGTTTAGGTTGGAGTGGAAGCTAAGCAAGTCAAAATGCCATCTGCATGTTTTGCAGGTATTCCAATGCGTAAGCGGGGCTGAGGGCTACTACTTCGCCCATGACCATGATAGCCGGCGTGCCGATTCCGTGCTCGCGTACGAGCCGGGGCATTTCCCAAACCTGCCCCACCACGCTCTTCTCATCCGGCCGGGTGCCGTTCTGGATCACCGCCATAGGCAAATGGCCGCGTCCGAAGTGTTTGTATAGTGCGCAAATCTCTTCCAGTTTATTCAAACCCATTAATACGATTACCGTCGCTTTCGATTGCGCCGCCAGCCGGAGGTCGTCCGAAAGCTCGCCGTTCTGCGTTGTGCCGGTGATCACCCAGAAACTCTCGCTCAGGCCCCGGCGGGTAACCGGTACGCCCAGGGAAGCAGGCACTGAAATGCTGCTGGAAATGCCCGGTACCATTTCGCAGGGGATGTCGTGGTCCTGCGCATATTCGATTTCCTCATGCCCGCGACCGAACACAAAAGGGTCTCCGCCTTTCAGCCTTACTACATGGCCGCGCTTGCGGGCGAGGCGGACGATCAGGCCGTTGATTTCGTCCTGCGAGAAGGAAGGGTTCCCCACTTTCTTGCCTACATACATCTTCAATGCGTGGGCTGGCGCAAATTCCAGGAATGCCGTGTTAGCGAGCTCGTCGTACAGCACCACATCCGCGGTTTGCAATGCACGCATTCCTTTCAATGTGATCAGTTCGCTGTCTCCGGGACCGGCTCCTACCAGTGTCAGTTTTGCTTCCATCTCTTATATATAATAGGGTGAATATTAGAAATATACTATATATAGTATTTTATAACTATATTAATTATTGGTTCAAATTTACTAGTCAAATTTTATAAAACAATCATTTTACCAAAATTTATGTTTGTTTTTAATCATAAATGCGAATTAAAAATTAGGAAAATCAGAAAACACGATTTACTTTTGACTTATTAAAAAAGTGATAACACGCACATAATATTAGAATAGTACAACAAAATAATTATGTTTTCACAAATCAATAGTTATTAATTACTATGAAAGCTGTTTCAAACACCCGGGTCGTCGTGGTTGGCAATGGTATGGTGGGCTACAAATTCTGTGAAAAGCTCCTCTCGAGAAAAAAGGATGGACAGGATTTTACCATCACCGTATTCGGCGAAGAGCCTCGTGCTGCCTACGACAGAGTACATTTGAGCGAGTTTTTTGCAGGGAAGACGGCAGATGACCTTTCCATGGCCGGTGTAGAATGGTATGTGGAGAATGGGATACGGCTGTTTTTGTCCGACCCGGTGGTGGATATCGACCGGGAAGAAAAACTGGTGCGTTCACACCATGGGTACATAGTATATTATGACTACCTTGTCATGGCGACCGGCTCCGGGGCGTTCGTTCCGTCGATTCCGGGAGTTGAAAAGGATGGGGTGTTTGTGTACCGCACGATCGAGGATCTCGAACTGATCCAGTCGTATGCCAAAAAGGCCCGGAAAGGTGCCGTGCTTGGCGGCGGTTTGCTGGGGCTGGAAGCGGCAAAGGCATTACTGGACCTCGGCCTGGAAGAAGCACACGTGGTGGAATTCGCCCCACGGCTCATGCCAAGGCAGATCGATGATGCCGGCTCGCGCATGCTGCAAAGCCAGCTCGAATCCCTCGGTTTACAGATACATCTTTCAAAAAGCACGCAGGAGATCAAAGGCGACGACCGTATCGAAGGAATGCAGTTTGCCGATAATACCTTCCTCGACGTGGATATGCTCGTCATTTCCGCAGGTATCCGCCCACGCGACGAAGTGGCGAAAATTGCAGGCCTTGAAACGCACCCACGTGGTGGTATCGTCGTGAATAACCAATTGCAAACCTCCGATCCGTCGATTTTCGCGATCGGGGAATGCGCATTGGCCCACCATATGATCTACGGACTCATCGCGCCGGGCTATGAAATGGCCGACGTGGTGGCTACCATGCTGACAGGCGGCGAAAAGGAGTTCCTTCCTTACGATATGTCGACCAAGCTGAAACTGATCGGTACCGACGTGGCGAGCTTCGGCGACCCGTTTGTGGAGGAGCCTGCTTGCCGGACAATACGCTACGAAAACAAAGCCAAAGGCATTTATAAACGCATTAATGTAAGCACCGACGGCAAAACACTTTTGGGCGGAATCCTGGTAGGAGAGGCAGAGCAATACAATATGCTCCTGCAAACCTGCAAGAACAAAACGATCCTGCCTCCTGACTCGGAGGATCTGATCCTGGGCTCCCGCGGGGGCGAGGAAGCGGGTGCGGGCGTCATGAGCCTGCCCGACGACGCGCTCATATGCTCGTGCGAGGCCGTTACCAAAGGCATGATCTGCCATGAAGTAGGCGAAAACGGCCACCATACCGTGGATGCACTGAAAAAATGCTGCAAAGCTGGTACGGGCTGCGGCGGTTGTATCCCGATGGTGAAAGACCTGATCGCCGGCGTGATGAAGGAGAAAGGCGTGTACGTCCGCAATGTGATCTGCGAGCATTTTGACTACTCACGGCAGGAACTGCTGGATTTGGTGAAAATGAATGGGTTGAAAACGTACGGGGCCGTGCTCGATCATCACGGTAAAGGTGATGGCTGCGAAGTATGCAAGCCGCTTGTATCCTCGATTCTGGCCAGCCTCTGGAATGAAAATATCCTCGAAAAGGACCGTGCGGTGGCGCAGGACTCGAACGACCGGTACCTGGCAAACATTCAGAAAGGCGGCACATACTCTGTAGTTCCGCGGATTCCAGGTGGAGAGATTACACCTGAGAAACTGATCGTGATCGGTCAGGTGGCACAGAAATATAATTTGTATACCAAAATCACCGGTGGTCAGCGAATAGACTTGTTTGGAGCGCATCTGGGCGACTTGCCGGATATCTGGGAAGAACTGATTAATGCAGGTTTTGAAAGCGGCCACGCCTACGGAAAATCGTTACGTACCGTGAAAAGCTGCGTAGGCTCTACCTGGTGTCGTTTCGGAGTACAGGATTCGGTATCGTTCGCTATCGAAGTGGAAGATCGTTATAAAGGTCTGCGTTCGCCGCACAAGCTGAAATCGGCGGTATCGGGTTGCGTCCGCGAATGCGCGGAGGCACAAAGCAAAGACTTTGGCATTATCGCTACCGATAAGGGCTGGAACCTGTTTGTATGCGGCAATGGTGGGGCCAAGCCGCAGCATGCGCAGTTGCTGGCCAGCGATGTAGATAAGGAAACTTGCCTCCGCCTGATTGATCGTTTCCTGATGTTCTATATCAAAACAGCTGATCCGCTGACGCGTACCGCCACCTGGCTGAACAAAATGGAGGGTGGGATGAACTACCTGAAAGCTGTGGTCGTGGACGACGTACTGGGTATCGCGGAAGAGCTCGAACGCGATATGCAAAACCTGATCGACGTATACAAATGCGAGTGGCGCGAAGTGGTAGAAAGTCCCGAGCTTCGCAAACGTTTCACACACTTCGTGAACACGCCCATCAAGGACCCAAGCATCACGTTCGAGGGCATGCGCGACCAGAAGCGGGCCACGGAATGGGTGTAAGGCAGCGGACATTCCGCGGCCCGCTTCCGTCGGCTGAAGCCAACGGAAATGGATTGAAAATTGAAAATCCAATTGCCCCGCGTCCGTCGGCCGAAGCCAGTGGAAATGGATTAAAAACTGAAAATCCCATTGCCCCGGGTTCGTCTGCCGAAACCAGCGGAAATGGATTAAAAATTGAAAATCCCATTGCCCCGGGTTTTAACCCGGGGATACAGTATCAAAAGAAAATAAATCTCTTCCCCTGGGTTTCAACCCGGGGTGGCACAACGATCAATCTTATAGCAAAAATGGAAACGCTCACAGACACAATGAACGAAGTAACCTGGCACATGGCATGCTACGTCGACGATATCCCTGAGGACGGCGGTGGTTGCGCGTTTATCAGCGGCCGGCAAATTGCCATTTACAACTTTGCAAGAAGGGGGGAATGGTACGCGACCGATAACCAATGTCCGCATCGCCAGCAGATGGCCCTTTCACGCGGAATGATCGGCAGCCACGGCGAAGAACCGAAAGTCGCTTGTCCTTTTCACAAAAAAACCTTTTCATTGCAAACCGGACAGTGCCTGAACGACGATGAGTACCGGATCAACACTTTCCCGGTAATGGTGAAAGAGAACCGCGTCTACGTCGGCTTGTAAGATATGCAGTCGATATAGCCTGTAAGCGGGCAGCCGCAGGCGTACCTGCCAAACGGCAGCGCCGTCCGGTCAAAGACCGATCTTTAACCAGGGGTTTCAAACCCTGGCTGTTAGCAAATGGAAAGACTCGACAAACGCGTAGCGGGCAGCCTCACCCGGTTTTATGTAGTGGCATTGTGTGTGGTGGCTTTGCTTACGGTGAGTGGTCTGTTTCTGATCAGGCGTACGATCCGGAATCTTAACCACGACAGCCGATTGGTAAATGTCGCCGGCCGGCAGCGTATGCTCAGCCAGCGCCTTACTAAACTGGCCGTATTGAAAATCAACGGTATCGAGCATCGCGACTCCGTGAGTTTTAATTCGTTGCTCACGTTGTGGAAAGACAGCCATGAAGATCTGGTATCCAGGAAATTACCGGTAGAAAAAGGTTTTGTAACCTGGAAGAGTCAGCCGCTGGATACCATGTTCCATGAGCTGGATCCCGTTTTTGACCGTATTTATCAAAATTTACTAATTATCAGTCGCGACGACGCCGATGTGGCTGCGAAACAGCGCGCATTAGCACAAGTACTCGCCAACGAGCCGCAGTTTCTGTCGCAGATGAACCGCATTGTGTTCCAGTTCGATAAGGAGAGTTTTGAGAGGCTCCAAAACCTGGAACGCATCGAATGGATACTCGATCTGATGACGATCCTGGTGCTCGTGGCGGAAGGTTTGCTGATATTCAGGCCGGTGGTGAATACTACGCGCCGTGTGGTGCGGATGCTGACGGAATCGGAAGATGCGTTGCAACTGTCCAATCAGAGACTACAAGAGGCTAATAGTCAGCTTGTCGAGACGCAGAAAGAACTGCTGCGTCTCGAAGAGGAAAAATACGCACTGCAGCTCGCCGAGGATCGCGTCAGGGCAGGGGCGTTGATCGAAGGGCAGGAAGAAGAGCGGAAACGTTTTGCGTTGGAACTGCACGACGGGATCGGTCAAATGCTGACGGGCCTGAAATTGCATGCGGAGAAACTGAAAGCCGTGCAATTTCACGATGAGAAACACCAGAAGCGCTTCGAACAGCTGGTAACGCTGATCCAGGATATCATTCAGACAACACGGCAGGTATCGTTTAATTTGATGCCTTCGGTGCTCAGCGATTTTGGGCTGGCCTCTGCATTGAAGCTGCTTTGCCAGCAGACGTCGGATGTGTCGGGGATCAAAATTTTGTTTGAAGGCGAGACCGGCGAGCGGATCATGATGGCGCGTCCCACGGAAATCGGGCTATACCGCATTGCTCAGGAAGCACTAAACAACGCCGTGAAACATGCGAATGCGGATCTGATCAAGATAAAATTGGAACAAAATAAGAATCGCATCGTTTTGGAAATTGCGGATGACGGAAAAGGATTTTTAATTAGTAATTTAAAGTCAGAAGGACAGTTCCTGACCCGTAACGGGATGGAGAATATCCGTACGCGCACCCGGCTGCTGAATGGTGAAATAGAGATTATTTCCAAAGTGGATAGCGGTACGAGATTGGTCGTTCAGGTTGATTTATAATGACTTATTGCTGATTAGCTGACCACCACGTATGCCTATTCGGATTTTAGTTGTAGACGATCATTCGGTAGTGAGGCAGGGCATTATCACCTTGCTCGAAGATGAAGAAGACCTGATTATCGCCGGCGAAGCCGCGGACGGCGACGAGGTATGGGATATGGTCGAGAAAGTGAAGCCCGATGTAATCCTGCTCGATCTGACGATGCCCCGTATGCCGGGTTTGGACGTGATCAAGCAGATCGTGCCGGTGTTCCCGTCTGCGAAAATCCTGGTATTCAGCATGCACAACAACACCGATTATGTGCTTTCATCAGCGCTGAATGGTGCTTCGGGATATCTGGAAAAGGATACCAGCCGGGACGAAATGCTCCGGGCGATTCGCGCCATTGCCAAAGGAGAGCTCTATTTTCCGCCTTATGCGTCGTCGGTGATAATCAAAAATCTCCTCAAACAGCTGTCACGCGTGTCGGACGTACGCCCCATGCAGGAGGAAGTTCAGGAAAAATCGATCTGGAAAATTATAACCCCGCGCGAGCAGCAGATCCTCAAATGCCTCACCGAAGGGATGAGCAGTAAGGATATAGCCGAAAAGTTCGATATCAGCTCCAATACCGTTGCCAACCAACGCGCCAGCATCATGAAAAAGGCCAACGTGAAAAACACCGCCGAGCTCATCAGTCTCGCGATGAAGTAACCCATGGCTTGATTTTTATACAATTCCTGCCAGCTACCGGTCCCGAAACGGGCCATCCATTAAAAATTGGAAGAAATGGACAGGATATGCATGCTCATTTTGGGCTTCGTACTGTTTTTGACAGTGGCCGAAGCTCAGGTTAAATCTAACGCCAATACTGTACTCAGGAAAAAGATCGTCTTCATTGCCGGGCCCGACAGCCATGGGAAAGGCGAGCACGAGCACAATGGCGGCTGTACTTTGCTCTCGAAAGCGTTAAACGACAGTTTGCCGGGTGTTGAGGCGATAGTCGTGCGCAACGGCTGGCCTAAGGACGAATCCGTACTCGATAATGCAGCTGCCATCGTTTTCTACCTCGATGGCGGGGGTACCGATCACCTGGAACTGGTGCATGCGGCCAAAATGGATGAACTTGTTGCACGTGGGGCCGGTATCGTCAACCTGCATTTTTCCCTTGAAGTGGATGCCAGGGCGGGCGGAGAAAGCTTTATGAAATGGATAGGGGGGTATTTTGAAACCAGTTGGTCAGTAAATCCTGTGTGGGAAGCCAGTTTTGCCCGATTCCCTGATCATCCCGTCGCACGCGGCCTGAAACCTTTCAGCATACGCGATGAGTGGTATTATCACATGCGTTTTGCACCTGGCATGAAAGGAGTGACACCCATTTTGCAGGCATTACCACCGGAATCCACGCTGAATAAGCCCGATGGGACGCATTCCAATAACCCTGCTGTCCGCGAGGCGGTCATTGCCAGAAAGGAAATGCAAACGCTCGCCTGGGCTTTCGAGCGGCCCGACGGAGGCCGGGGGTTTGGGTTTACCGGAGGCCATATGCACAAAAACTGGCAGAATGATAACTTCCGCAAACTGGTGCTGAATGCGATCGCATGGGCGGCCAAAATCGATATCCCTGCCGGTGGCATCCCTTCGGCCACGCCCACTGATAATGAACTGAATGCGCTTACGAAGCGGGTAAATTGAGGTTCGCGGATTAAATTTTTTTAATCCGTAAATTTCTTTCGCCGGTTTTGCGTTACTTCATGCAATACTCCCGGTGGGCCTGATAAGATGAAAAGCGAAGCAGGCCTATTGCCGTTTTGTTTTGAAGTCGAGATGAAATACGGTTTCCAAGAACCGCGTAAGCGCCCTAACAAGACTATTTTTTTACTGTTGCCGCTGCTACTGGCAGGACAAGTGGCCGTTTACGCCCAAACCGATTCCGTTGCTGTTGCAAAAAAAGCGGCTGCCGCACAGGATACCCTCACCGTGAGGAACACTGCTGCCACCGAAACTACTGCTGCACAAAACAAGGTCAAGCTGTTCTTTAATTTTGACGCGCGGGGAACATTTATCGAGCGGAAACATATTAATATTTTCGGCGTCAATGCGGGTATTACCTTCGGGGAGAAACGTAACCGTCTCACGGCCGGCTACTACTGGCTGGGCTACAATGCGGCCCGGAGGCTTGTGAACTGGCATAACATATTCCCCAATCCGCTCAACCTCTCATACTACACGGCCACAGATGTCCGTTTCGCTAATTTTGCCTACTGGCACACGGCCATCCGAAACAAACGTTGGGTATTATCTACGCCCCTCGAAGTAGGTATCGGCAACCAAAGTACCCGTTTCCGCGACTTGTTCGACGGCCTCAAGTCCGGTTCTCGGAAAGATTACTTCATTCCCCTGCAAGTAGGCGTATACGCCGAGTACCGGGCGCTGCGCTGGGCGGGTATCAACTCGCAGATCGGCTACCGCAATGCACTCTCCTCCGGCGAATTCCGCGAGCGATTCAGCGGATTTTATTACAGCTATGGGATAAACCTCTACCCCGAGGCGATTTGGAAGGATTTTAAGAAATGGAGTAAGAAAAAGGCGAAGTCTCAGACGGTTGATAATACGGTGGTACCGTTGGGACATTAGGTATGTTTTTGCTAGTGGATGGTTTGTAAATGTCGTAAATTGGTTCAAACATTAAACACAGACGTACGATGACCATTAGCGCAGATCAAATCGAAGCAAATGCCTCAGCAGTCCTTTTGGAACTCAGAAAAGGAGAAAGAGTGGGGGTTACTTTCGGGGAGGAGCAGGCAGTTCAGGCATATCTTGTTCCCGGGAGTTTAGTTCAAAGAGGTAAAGGACCCAGAAAATTGGGAGGCCTGAAAGGTAAGGTTAAAGTTACATTTGCAGACGATTTTAAAATGACGACAGAAGAGTTTCTTGGCCTATGACCTATCTGCTCGATACACACACATTAATTTGGGCACTCACGGATTTTGAAAAGCTCCCTGCTAACGTTCAGCGTATTTTAAGAAATAAAAACAATGATATCGTTGTTAGCGCACTGAGTTTTTGGGAAATGTCCATCAAACGTTCGATAAACAAGCTTAATCTGGATGGTGCAAATCCCGAGGATTTCGTGAAGGAGGCACTTAAAGCACACTTTGACATATTGCCGCTCTCCGTTGAACTGTGTTCCACCTTCTTCAAACTCTCGGCCTCCCACCACAAAGATCCGTTCGACCGAATGCTCATTTGGCAGGCGCTTCATCAGAAATGTGCGCTCATCACAATAGATAGAAACATCCGGAAGTACGCCAGCGAAAGCCTCCAAGTCGTCTGGTAATCTTTCCATAACCCCAATTTTCCAGGAATTTCAACCCAACCCCTTGCGTTTCTGAATTCTTTAAACTTACTTTGTCTATCAAATTAGTAGATTTTATCTGTTAACCACCAGCAGACGAGATCAATACCAAAATCTTTTTCAAACATGAAATCGATGGATCGTTATTCTTCGCGCAGTAGTATTGTGCCTATGGTGGGCCCTTCCGGCTATTCCTTTGCTATCGCATCTTGTTGCTGTTGTTGAGCTCCTTTTGACAGCGGTTCATGTCGCCGTTCTCTGATTTTCACTCTGTTTACATATCATTTATTATGCTGTGGGGCCAGCAGGCTCACGCTTCCAACCACTTTTTACATCATGAAAAACTTTAAGAGAATCTTTCTGGCAGCAGGTCTGGCGTTGGCTGCCTTTCCCCATGCATTCGCACAAGAAACCAACGACAATAAGGTAATCATTACCGGCGTGCGTTTCGCTTACCCGCTGGTCGACAAATGGATCAAAGAATACACCGCGACCAACCCCAAGGCCCAGATCGTGATCGAAACGCGCACAATTACGGATCCGGCGAAATATGACCTGCTGATCGAGGCCTATGACCAGGAAAAGGAAGTGAAAGATACGCGCGAATACATTTCGATCGGCCGTTATGCATTACTGCCGGTAGCAAATGCGAAATCGGCGTTTGCGAAGGAATATGCCGACAAAGGGCTGAATGAGAAGACTTACAAGCAGATATTCTTCCACGATATTTATGCCGAAAAAGACAAGTCGCTAACGACCCAGTACACCATTTACACACGCTTGCAGAAAGCCGGGGCGCCGCTTACTTTCGCCAAATATTTTGGTTATGAACAGCAGAATATCAAGGGGAAAGCCATTGCGGGTGCCGACGAGCATTTGATCAAGGCACTCCTGAAAGATGAAACGGGGATTACCTACACCACCCCGGGCCTCGCGTACGACCTGCAAACCCGCAAGCCGGTAGATGGACTGACGATCATCCCCGTCGACCTGGATGGCAACGGCCGCGTTTCGAAAGAGGAAAAAGCATTGGAAAGCCTGGATCAGGTGATTGCTACGCTCGAAGCCGAAAAAGTGAAAAATGTGCCGGTTGAAAACATTCACTTTTCGATCGCTAAAAACAATTCCAACCCGGAGGCCAAAAAATTCCTGCTTTGGGTAGCGGCGAATGCGGATAAAGACCTGCACCAATTCGGTTACCTGAAAGCCGATGCGAAGCGCCTGGCCGATGAAAGAGAGAAGCTGGAAAGATTTCAGGCTGTAAAGTAAGGTTTGCACGCCAGCGGGCACGACATCCGTGGTGCCCGCTTTCTTCTGCCCCATTCATTTCAAAACCTTTATGAAAAAACGACTATTATCCGCCCTGACCAGGCAGCGGCTGGGCCTTTTTGTGCTCAGCACTGCCGTTTTTGGCCAGGCATCGGCCCAGCATGACCCTGTTCAGCCCTTTCAGGGAAAGATAGGCAAGACAATCGAAGAGACCGAGCAATGGTGGCAGGAGCAACCCAAAGCCCCAAAAGGTGCACCCAACGTGGTATGGATCCTGCTCGACGACGTAGGGTTCGGAGCAACGTCGGCATTCGGCGGGCTGATCGACACCCCCAATTTTGAAAAGCTGGCCAAAGGCGGCTTGCGCTACACGAACTTTCATACAACCGGCATTTGCAGTCCCACACGCGCATCCCTGCTCACGGGCAGGAACCCGCACGCGGTGGCGATGGGCCACCACGCCGAACTGGGCATTGGAGCACCGGGTTACAACGGTAATATCCCTTTCGAAGCGGGAACGGTGGCCGAGATTTTCAAGGAAAATGGCTACAACACATTCGCATTGGGCAAATGGCATGGCAATCAGCCGCGCGACCTCACGATCGCCGGGCCGTACAACCGCTATCCGACCGGTCGTGGCTTCGAGCATTTCTACGGCTTCCTTGGCGGGGCTACCGATCAGTGGCACCCGCAGCTGGTGGAGGAAACTTCGCCGATCGATATCGAACCGAATACCAAACATTTAAATCAGCTGCTCTCCGATAAGGCTATCTCCTACATTGCCAATCAGAAATCGGCCGATCCCGAAAAGCCGTTCTTTCTCTATCTGGCCACCGGCGCGGCACATGCGCCGCATCACGTAGCGCGCGAGTGGAGCGATAAGTACAAAGGGAAGTTCGATGGCGGCTGGGACGAATACCGCGAAAAGGTATTCCAACGGCAGCTCGCCGGCGGACTCGCGCCCAAAGGCACGCAATTGCCTCCGCGGCAGACGGGTATCAAACCCTGGAATTCGCTTTCGGCCGATGAAAAGAAGATTTACGCCCGGTTCATGGAAGTATATGCCGGGTTTCTTTCCTATACCGACTACGAGGTGGGCAGAGTGGTGGATTACCTGCAACAGATTGGTCAGCTGGATAACACGCTGATTTTCCTGGTGGTAGGCGATAATGGCGGTAGCAAGGAAGGAACTTACACGGGTACTGCGGGTACAGCCGAGAAGTCGGCGGGAGACGATATCAAATTCCTCTTATCTCAATATGATAAACTGGGCACTGAATACAGTTATCCCAACTATCCGCTGGGCTGGTCACAGGCTACCAACACGCCGTTCAGGTACTGGAAAAGTGATGTGAATGCGGAAGGCGCGTCGCATACCACGCTCATCGTCCACTACCCGAAGGGTATTGCCGATAAGGGAGGGCTCCGTGCGCAGTATGCACATGTGACCGACATTCTGCCTACGACCATCGAACTGACGGGCGTGAAGGTGCCGGATGAAATCAATGGCTACAAACAATGGCCGTTCCACGGTACTTCGCTGGCCTATTCGCTCAATGACGCGCAGGCTGCGGCACGACATACGCAGCAGTATTACGAGCTGCACGGCGGCCGGGCTATTTACAAGGATGGCTGGAAAGCAAGTGTCTACCACCCGCGGAACACATTCGGCGAGCAGACGACCGATATCAATTTCATCGCGGATTTCAAGCGCGACAAATGGGAGCTTTACAATATCAATGAAGACTGGAACGAGATCAACGACCTCGCCGCCCAATACCCTGAAAAACTGGAAGCATTGAAAAAACTCTTCGACGAGGAAGCGGAGAAGTACAACGTGTACCCGTTGAAAAACTTCCGTGCCGGACTTACCCCGCCGCAGATCCGCCCCAAAACGGTGATTTATGAAGGTACGACCATCAAAACGAGGGTTTACATCGGCAAAGGGCCCGTAGCTATCACAGCTGAAATAGAGGCAGGTAAGCATACGGAAGGCGTGATTTTCGCCAATGGCGGGTTGCTGGGCGGAACGAGTCTCTATATCCGGCAGAACAAACTGCATTACCTGCTTAACGACGGTCTGAAACCCGTCGTGCTGACATCTTCCAAAGCATTGAAAGAGGGCCGGAATACTGTCCGCCTTGAATTTGCCGCCGATCAAAAGGTGATTTTGCTTGTGAACGGCGAAAAGGCGGCCGAGCAGGCGGGTATCGGAACTAAATACCTCGCCTCGGCTTCTTCCGACGGGTTCAGCGTCGGGAAAGACCTTAATTCCCCGGTTACCAAAGATTATCCCGGCACTTTTGCTTTCAATGGAAAAGTGAAGCAGCTGGTGATCGACCAACACGAGGAGAATCAGGAAAAAGTGGGTTTAATACAAAAGGAAAAGTAACATTTAAATATCCTTCCATGAGAAGATTACTAATAGGTGCCGCGCTGCTCCTGGCAACGCTGACGACGCAGGCTCAGCGTAAGCCCAACATTGTCGTGATCCTTGCCGATGATCTCGGGTACGGCGATATCGGCACATTCGGCGCTACGGATATTCGCACGCCGAATATCGACGGCCTGGCCACTAAGGGCATTAAACTGACATCGTTCTATTCGGCCTCGCCCGTGTGCAGTCCTACGCGCGCGGCGCTCATTACGGGCCGGTACCCGCGCAGGCTGGGGATCGATCATGTGTTTTTTCCTGAAAGCTTTACCGGTATTCCGGCCGGAGAGGTGACCATCGCCGAGGCGTTGAAAGGCAATGGCTACCGAACTGCGATATTCGGGAAATGGCACCTGGGGCACCATAGGCAGTTTTTGCCTTTGCAGAATGGTTTCGATGAATATTACGGCATTCCTTACAGCAACGACATGATGGGCGTAGTGTACCTGCGCGGCAACGATGTGGACAGCATTAAGGTAAACCAGAAATATATCACGCAGACGTACACCAAAGAGGCAGTCCGTTTCATTGACCAGAATAAGGACAAGCCGTTTTTCCTCTACATTACCCATAACATGCCCCATGTGCCGATTTACGCTTCCCCGAAATTTGAGGGTAAATCCCAAAGAGGATTGTATGGCGATGTGATCGAGGAACTGGACTGGAGCGTGGGAGAGGTGGTGAAAGCGTTGAAAAAGAATGGCCTGGAAGAAAATACGCTGGTAGTTTTCACGAGCGACAATGGCCCCTGGCTGATTTTCGATGTGGAAGGCGGCTCAGCCGGACCATTACGGCAGGGCAAGGGTACCACGTTCGAAGGGGGGCAACGTGTGCCTGCCGTAGCTTACTGGCCGGGTAAAATCAAGCCGGGCACGGTTTATGACGATCTCGCATCGCAACTCGATCTTTATCCGACCATTATCAGCCTCACAGGCAGTCAGAAAACGCAAACCCAAAAGCCGCTCGACGGCGAGGATATCAGTCCCGTGCTCTTTGGTACTGCGAAGCGGAAAGGCGATGAATTTGCCTACTATTCCAACGGCATTATCGAAGCGTACCGCAAGGGCGACTGGAAGATCCGGCTGCCGCAGAAAGATGTAAAAGTAGGGAATGCAGTGATCGTTCCAGCCGCGGATACATTATTGTTTAACCTCAAAACAGACATTGGTGAGCAGTATAATCTCCTGAAATCCAACCCCGCGAAGGCAAACGAACTGCTTACCTCGCTGGAAGCCTACAAAAAGAAAATAGGTGATACCCCGCCGCCACTCGTGCAGCGGATGCCGTCGGACGACAGCCACATTAAAAAAAGAGCTGAGCGGGCCGCTGGAAAAAGCACAGGCAAATAAGTAGTTTTGGAATGGTTATGCATTTGATAACCATTCCAAAAATTACTTTATAACAGCCATGAAAAAAATCACCACCACTGCGCTAGGGCTTTCATTCGCCCTGTCTTGTCTGCTCACTTCTGCCAAAGCGCAGAATATCGCGCTTAAACCCGCTTTGCTTACGCCTTTTCAGGTGACCGTCGCGGCTACCGAATACAAAGGGAAATCAGGCGTTGCATTGGAAATGCCCAAAATGGCCGTGAACGAAAAGACTGTGGCCGTGCTGAAAGACATCGATTTTCACAACGGCACGATCGAAGCCACGATTTCGGGCCAGCCGCAAGCGAATGCAGGCGAAGGGGCGCGTGGCTTTGTCGGGATCGCATTTCGGATTGCCGCGGATACTTCCAAAATGGAGCTTTTCTACATCCGGCCGACTAATGGTCGTGCCGACGACCAGGTACGCCGCAACCACTCGACGCAATACGTTTCGATGCCCGGATACCCCTGGGAAAAGCTGCGTAAAGAAACACCGGAAAAATACGAGGCCTATGCCGACATGGTACCGGCCGAATGGACCAAAGTGAAGATTGAAGTGAAGGACGAAACCGCCCGGTTTTATGTCAACGGCGCTTCGCAGCCCACATTGGTCGTCAATGACCTGAAACAAGGGAAAGACCTGCGCGGAAGCGTGGGCTTGTGGATCGGGCCGGGCTCGCTGGGGCATTTTACCGATCTGAAAGTAACCAAAATAGACTAATCCGTTTCCTATTGTAAGTCACCGGCTTAAAATATCCCAATAATGCAGGAATAGCCTTGCATTATTGGGATACATAATTTTACTTTGCCCACAGAATTTATAGAGTAAGTATTTTATTGAAGCCCTGTCGACCGGAAATAACCACCATTTCCAGACGGTACATTTACAAATGCCTGCCATACTTTGAACACAGGGTCAGGGCTTCGCATATGCGCTGGGTTGCGTATATGGATTAAGGTTCACGTAGCGAGGTCGCCATTTCGGCAACCGGCGACGACACTTGTTTTTCATCATCAGCAAATTTCAAAGTTCAATCAAGGCTGTTTTATTTAATAATTACTAAACCCGCTTAGTACTGATAATGAGAAAGTACCTCTACGTGGTCCTGTTTCTGACAGGCTTTTTGAGTTATTCCTATGCCCAGGAAACCGTCACCGGTGTGGTGAAGGATGCCTCCGGGCAAACCATTCCCGGAGCGACGGTCGTCCTCAAAGGCACAGCACGCTATGCCGCCACCGACCTCGACGGCAAGTTTTCCATTCCCGCCCCCGAAGATTTTCCTTTCACCCTGCAAGTGAACCTGACCGGCTACCAGCAGCAGGAAATCGATATTTATGAACTCACCGGCGAACCCGCCGAGGTTGTCCTGAAAACGGCCAACGTGCTCGACGAAGTGGTTGTGATCGGTTATGGGACGCAGAAAAAAGGCGATATTACCGGCTCTGTGGCTTCGGTGCCTCAATTGGCTTTGAAACAGCCCATCAGTTCATTCGACCGCGCATTGCAGGGGGCAGCGGCGGGTGTGCAGGTAACGCAAACGTCGGGACAGCCGGGCGCGGCCGTGAGCATACGCATACGCGGGGGCAACTCCATTACCGGCGGTAACGAGCCGCTGTACGTGATCGACGGTTTTCCGGTGTACAACAGCAATGCCGACGCCAGTGCGGGCGTGACCGCGGGGCCGAGCATCAACGCGCTGTCCAGCCTGAACCCGAGCGATATTGAATCCATCGAAGTGTTAAAAGACGCCTCAGCCACGGCGATTTACGGCTCGCGCGGTGCCAACGGGGTAGTGATTATCACGACCAAAAAAGGGAAAGCCGGGCAGAATACCCTGACGTACGACGCCTACTACGGCACCCAGAAGGTCCTGAAAAAAGTGGATGTGCTCACCAGCGCCAGAGATTGGGCATTGCTCAAAAACGATGCGCGTGCCAACTCCGGAAAAGCACCTTATTACACGCAGGCGCAAATCGATGCATTAGGGGAAGGTACCGACTGGCAAAGCGAAGCATTCCGGGCGGCATCGATCCAGAACCACCAGCTGTCCTTAACCGGCGGCGATGACCGTACGCGCTATTCTATTTCGGGGAATTATTTCAAACAGAATGGCGTGCTGCGCAATACCGATTTTGAGCGGTATTCGGGGAGGATCAATCTCGACCGCGATTTTTCCTCCAAATTCAAAGTGGGTGTCAATCTGACCGCGAGCAAAATCACTGCGCAGGTGGCCAACAATGGCGTAGTAAATGCGCTGCTGGCAATGCCGCCGACCGTGCATGTGTACGACGCGAATGGCAAATACACCTATCAAAGCGAGTTCGAGACGCCACTGGGTAATCCGATCGCAACTTTGGAAAAAGAAGTGAATCAAACCAAAACCTATCGCGTGCTCGGCAATGTGTACGGGGAATATACCTTCCTGGAAGGCCTGGTAGGAAAGGTTTCGTTCGGCGCGGATGTGATCAACAACAAGCAGAACCGGTATGTGCCGTCGGATATTTACCAGGGCGCCAACTCCAACCCGACGGGCAAGGCTTCGGTGGGGACGAAGTTTTCCTCGACGTGGCTGAACGAGAACACATTGAGTTATTCCAGAACTTTTAACCAGAAGCATTCACTCAACGTTGTAGTCGGCTACACGCAGCAGGCATTTGAAACCGAAAGTGCCATTGCTGCATCCGAGGCATTCGTAACCGACCAGTTGGAATACAACGACCTCGGGAGCGGTTCGGTGTACAGCCAGCCGTCGTCCGGCTCTTCGGCCTGGGCACTGAACTCCTGGCTGGGACGTATCAATTATTCGATCGACCAGAAATACATTTTCACCGTGAGCGGCCGTGCCGATGGCTCTTCCCGCTTTGGGAAGGATAAGAAATGGGGCTATTTCCCTTCTGCCGCATTTGCGTGGAATATTTCGAGGGAAGATTTCCTGGCCAACTATAAATCCATCAGCAACCTGAAACTCCGCCTGAGCGCGGGGGTGACGGGTAACCAGGAAATCGGACAGTATCTTTCGCTGGCGACATTGAATTCCAATACCTATTTCTTCGGCGGGCAGACTTACATTGGTTTTGCACCGAACCGCATCGCCAACCCTGATCTTGGCTGGGAAACGACCGCGCAATACGACGCGGGTATCGATCTTTCACTGTACAAAAACCGCATCAATTTCGTGTTGGATGCCTATTACAAAAAGACGACAAACCTGCTCCTGAATGTGCCGATCCCTTATACAACCGGCCAGTCCACCGCTTTGCAGAACTACGGTTCGGTGGAGAACAAGGGGATAGAGCTCGGGATTAACACCGAGAACTTTACCGGTGCATTTACCTGGAATACCCATTTTGTGTTCTCCATTAACCGCAATAAAGTGCTGACCCTCGGCGACGGCGCCAATTACATCATTTCGGGTGCCAATATTGCCAAAGTAGGCCAGCCCCTCGGCTCATTTTATGGTTACCAAACCAATGGCCTCTTCCAGACCGGCGACGATATTGCGAACCTGCCGACCATTAACCCGGCGACGACCAAACCGGGCGACCGCCGCTATGTCGATATCAATGGCGATGGTAAGATTACACAGGCAGACGACCGGGCGCTCATCGGTAATGCGCAGCCGAAATTTCAGGGAGGGATTACCAATACCTTGTCCTACCTCAACTTCGATCTGAGCTTTTTCTTTCAGGGGACTTATGGCAATAAGCTTTTCAACCAGAATAAGCAGCAGCTCGAACTCCTGACAGGCCAACAGAATGCCTCTATAACTGCATTGGAACGCTGGACACCGACCAACCCGACCAATGTGGTCCAGCGAGCATTCGAGGACCCGGCCGCTGTGAATACGAGCCGTTACGTGGAGGACGCCTCGTTCCTGCGCCTGAAAAACGTGACGTTGGGCTACAATTTGCCCAAAGCCATTGCTGCGAAAATTCACGCAAGCCAGATCAAGGTCTATGTGTCGGCGGCCAATCTCCTTACCTGGACCAAGTACACCGGATTCGACCCCGAGGTAAGCCGCAACGAGCAGAGCACGCTCACGCAGGGAATCGATTACAGCGTGTATCCCGGCAGCAAGTCGTTCCTCGGCGGTCTCAGTATTTCATTCTAAGTATTCTTTGTAATGGGTCAGGTGTTGTCAGATGTAGTCATTTGTTGTCAAGTATTGTCATGAATGGTCATTTGTTGTCAGGCGTAGTCGTTGTCGTCCGGTGTAATCATGAATGGTCATTGAAATAAGAGAACTAACCCATTGCCCACATTTGACAATACCTGCCCACACCTGACCACATCTGACAATACCTGACTATAAATGACAATACCTGACAATAAATGACAATACCTGACCACAAATGACCACGCCTCACCATACTTGACAATACATGAAAAAGATATTATTCCTGTTCTTCGGCATTTTCAGTTTTACGGCCTGCACCGACCTGAACGAAGCACCCTCATCCCTCATTACCACCGAACAATTTTACAAGACCGAAAGCGACGCACTCGCTGCGGTGACCGCTGTGTACAATGCCGCATTGAACAACGGCGGGCTTACGATGTACAACCGGCTGTTTCACCTCGCATTCGAAATCATGTCGGACGATGCCATCGCGGGCCTGCGGGTGACGAATGCCGACGTGCGCACGATTTCCGTGCTGGCGCATTCGACGACCAACGACCGCGTGGATGAATTGTGGAGAGAAAGCTATGTGGCCATTAACCGGGCGAACATCGCCAT
Source organism: Dyadobacter sp. (assembly GCF_017744695.1). Lineage (GTDB taxonomy): Bacteria > Bacteroidota > Bacteroidia > Cytophagales > Spirosomataceae > Dyadobacter. Next base: position 712,789 of record NZ_JAGIAS010000001.1, on the reverse strand, counting down.
AGCACGTATTCCGGGTATTGAAATGGACGCGACTCTGCGTACCCGGCTTGTGAACGAAGCGAAGTTTCTGCGTGGGTTACTGTATTTCAATTTGGTACGGCTTTGGGGTGACGTTCCGCTGATCCTCGAAGAAAACGGCTCGCTGAGCAACGAGGCCATTCAGGTTGCGCGCACACCTAAAGAGGATGTGTACAAGCAGATTATCCAGGACCTGACAGACGCGGAGGCGTTGCCCAACTCTTTCGCGGGTGCTGATGCCGGCCGGGCCACCGGTGGTGCCGCCAAATCCATTCTGGCGAAGGTGTACCTCACCCGCCAGGAATGGGACAAGGCTGCTGCAAAAAGCCTCGAAGTGATCAACGGCCCTTATGGCTACGATCTGTTCGAGAATTTTGCGGATGTTTTCAATGTCGCTACCAAGAACGGGAAAGAGCATATTTTCTCGGCACAATGTAAATCCAATGTCAACGGGCAGGGCAACCGCCTGGCTTCGTCGGCGACGCCGGTAGGGATACCCGGTGTGGCTTCGGCGGGTACGGACGAGCCTCATGCGGACGTATATAAGTTGTTCAGCGAGAAGGATAAACGGCGCGACGTTACCTTTTTTACATCGCTCGTAAGCCCCACGACCGGAAAGGAGATCACGTTCCCGCCACGCTTTTTTAAGTATTTCGATCCGGCGCAGATCGTAAACCCGACCGAATCGGCCAAGAATATCCCGGTGATCCGGTTTGCGGAAATATTGCTGATTTATGCCGAAGCATTGAACGAACGCAGCGGCCCGACGACCGACGCGTTCGCGGCCGTGAACCGCGTCCGCAAGCGCGCAGGACTGGACGCATTGTCCGGTTTGAGTAAGGACGAGCTCCGTGAGGCGATCTATTTGGAGCGCCGGCTGGAACTGATGTTCGAGTTCCAACGCTGGTTCGACCTGATCCGGACCAAACGGATGATCACCGCATTGCACGCCGCCGGCAAGACCAACGCCGCCGAGAAACATTACCTGCACCCGATTCCGCAACGGGAAATGGATTTGAACCCGAAACTGGTACAGAATCCGGGGTGGGAGTAAGGGTTTTAAATATTGGAAATAATGCAAAGGACCATTCTGAAAATAGCTGTTTGGCTGAGTTTACTACCCGCCTATGCCTTCGCGCAGGCGAAAGACAAACCCAATATCCTCTTCATCCTCGTCGACGACTGGGGCTGGACCGACCTGAGCTCGGCGGGGAGCAAATATTACGAAACGCCGAATATCGACCGGCTACGGAAAGAGGGTATGTGGTTTTCGCAGGCCTATTCCGTGGGCCCGAATTGCGCGCCCAGTCGCGCGTCGCTCATGACGGGCAAGTACACGCCGCGCCATGGGATTTATACCGTGGGCAATGCCGACCGTGGTAACTCGGTGGACCGAAAGCTGATCCCGATCGAGAATAACACCGTTTTGAACCCTTCGTTCGTGACTATCGCCGAGGAGCTTCAAAATGCGGGATACAGCACCGGGTTGATCGGCAAATGGCAGTTGGGTGGGAAAGGCAAGGGAGCTGATGCCCATGCGCAGGGGTTTGAGCACGTGGTGGGCGGTACGGGCGGCACGAGTGCCTATTTTTACCCGTATAATAAAGATGGGAAAGCATCGCCGCACGAGGGCATTACCAGCGGCCGGGAAGGGGAATACCTTACCGATCGGCTTACCGACGAGGCATTGAAATTCCTCGATACCAACAAGCAGAAACCGTTTTTTCTGTACCTGTCGTACTTCGCCGTGCATACGCCCATCGAGGCCAAAGCGGATATTATTGCTAAATACCAATCCAAAAAGGGCGACGCCTATCACCATAACCCTGTTTACGCAGCGATGATCCAGAGTGCCGACGAGGGTATCGGCCGCGTTTTGAAGCAACTCGATGCCCTGGAACTGACCGAAAATACGCTCATCGTATTTTTCTCGGACAATGGCGGGATGGGCGCTGTCACTGCCCAGCATCCGTTGCGAGGTTCGAAGGGGATGCTTTATGAGGGTGGCGTACGCGTGCCGCTGATCGTGAAATGGCCGGGCAAAACCAAGGCGGGCTCGCAGACCGATTCGCCCGTTATCGGTATTGACTTTTACCCGACCCTGCTGGAAGCGGCCCGTGTTTCCAAACCCCTGAATGCAGAAGTGGACGGACAGAGCTTTGTGCCGCTTCTGTCCGGCAGGCCGGCCGCGCAGCGCGATATTTTCTGGCATTTTCCGGCTTACCTCGAAGCGTACAAAGGTGACAAGCGGAACAAAGACGCGTTCCGGACACGCCCGGCGAGCACCATTCGTTCCGGCGATTTCAAACTGCACCAGTTTTATGAAGACGGACATGTGGAACTGTATAACATCCGCGCAGATATCGGCGAAACGAAAGATCTGGCCAAAGCTAATCCTGGCAAAACGAAGGAGTTGAAAGAAAAGCTCGAAGCCTGGAAGTTAAAAACCAATGCACCGGTACCGACGCAGCTGAATCCGGAGTACGCTCCGGGCAGCTCGCCGCGCAGCAATGCTTCAAATGACGTATCGGCGCCGGGCGACCGAAGCGGCGCTTCAGAGGAATAATCATTTTTTATATATCCCAATAAAATGAAGAACTTGTTCAAAATCAGTGCGATAGTGCTGGCCGGTGGCCTGGCCGTTCAGCCGGTGGTGGCGCAGCATAGTCCGCAGCAACCATGGAACGGCAAAGCAGGCAGGACGCTGCAGGAATCGACGCCGTTTCATATTGAATACAACAAAAAGGCGGCCAAAGGTGCACCCAATGTGGTCTGGATACTGATCGACGATGCCGGTTTCGGCGCAACGACCGCATTCGGCGGGTTAGTAGAAACACCGAATATCGAGAAGCTGGCCAACAACGGCTTGCGTTTTACCAACTTCCATACGACCGCCATTTGTTCACCCACGCGCGCGGCGCTGCTCACGGGCAGGAACCATCACTCGGCGCATGTGGGTTTGCTGACGCCGGCCGCGGTTGATTTTCCGGGATACGATACCTACATCCCTTTCGAGAAAGGTACTGCCGCGGAGGTGTTGCGGGAAAACGGTTACGCGACTTTCGCGTTAGGCAAATGGCACCTTACGCCCGTGGCCGAAAACTCGCAGGCCGGGCCCTTCAACCGCTGGCCGACCGGGCGCGGCTTCGATCATTATTACGGCTTCCTGCCCGGCGCCACCGACCAGTGGCACCCCGAGCTGTGGGAGGATGTGACGAAGCTCGACATCGAGCCGAATACCAAACATCTGAACGAACTCCTGGCCGACAAGGCGATCAAATACATTGCCAACCAGAAGTCGGTGGATGCCGACCGGCCATTCTTCCTGTACCTCGCTACCGGCGCCACGCATTCGCCGCATCAGGTTGCGAAGGAGTGGATCGACCAGTACAAAGGCAAGTTTGATATGGGTTGGGACAAGTACCGCGAGATCGTGATCGAAAAGCAAAAGAAACTCGGCATTATCCCGCAAAACGCGGTGCTGCCCGAACGTAACCCCGGCGTGAAAGAATGGGCGGCGCTTTCAGAAAAGGAAAAGAAGGCCTACGCACATTTCATGGAGGTGTACGCGGCATTTTACACCTACACCGACTATGAGATCGGCCGCATTATAAATTACCTGGAACAGATCGACCAGCTCGATAACACGGTCATTGCAGTGATCCTGGGTGATAATGGTGCGAGCAAAGGCGGTACCCAGCATGGTACCATCAGTCCGCAGATCAACCGCCTGCAAGGAGAGGCGCGGATCGACGCTATTCTGAATGCCCGGGATCTGATCGGTACCGACGAATCGAGTACCGATTACCCCATCGGTTGGGCAGCCGCTGCCAATACACCGTTCCGCTACTGGAAAGGCGATGCCAATACCGAAGGCGGCACACGCAATCCGATGATTTTGCATTATCCCAAAGGCATTAAGGAGAAGGGCGGAGTTCGTAACCAGTATGGGCATGTGAACGATATGCTACCCACAACGCTGGAACTGGTGAAGGGCGAAGCGCCGCAGGTGATCAACGGCTACAAGCAGGAACCTTTTGAAGGAACGAGCCTTGCCTATGTGGTAGACCAGAAGAATGCGCCTTCGCGGCATACGGTGCAGTATTACGAGATCGCAGGTGCATTATCCATTTACAAAGACGGCTGGAAGGCTTCGAAAGGGCATTCGGTTTGGGAGGGATTCGATGCGGGAAGTAAGGCCGATCCTTCGGGTAAGTCGGTGGATTTCAGCAAGGATGTCTGGGAATTGTATAATTTGAATGAGGATTTCAATGAGCGCATTGACCTGGCCGCTAAAAATCCGGAGAAGCTGAAAGCGTTGCAGGCCGTTTTCGATCAGGAAGCGAAGAAATACAACGTGTACCCGCTGAAAGATTTCACCGCGCATGATATGCCCGCAGGGCGGACGGTTTATGGCAAAGTACCGGAAATTACGCTCTTCCCGGGTGTCGATAATCTTGTAGGTGTGAGCAGCCCCCTGTATGACGGACGGTCGTTCACGGTGGATGCCGAAGCGGATATCGCTACCGGCAAAGAGGAAGGTGTGTTGTTCGCCGTGGGAGGGGAGAAGAGTGGTATCAGCTTGTTTGTGAAGGACGGAAAGCTGCATTATGCGCACAAGACCGCCCGGGACTCCTACCATTTGGCTTCAAGCGGCGCTATACCAACCGGCCGGGTGCATTTCAAACTGATTTATGAGTTTACGGGGCCGTCGGAAGGCAGCAAGTCGGTGGGGAAAGAGACGGTGTACATCAACGACGAAAAAGTAGGTGAACGTAACTTTGCAGCCACGCAGGCGCAGGTGCAGGGGCCGCGCCAGATCGATGGGACGGACGTGGGCCGGGATCAGAAATTCGCGGTTTCCGACCAGTACCAGGCGCCATTCGCATTCACGGGCAAGTTGAAGAAGGTCACGATCCGGTATCAATAGGTTTTTGAATTAATCATTCATGTATATGCTAAAAAGACGAATCAGCTGGCTCGTGCTGGCCGTCGCGCTTACCGCGCAGAATGTTTTTGCCCAAAAGAAACCCAATGTGATCGTGATCCTGGCCGACGACCTGGGCTATGCCGATCTGGGTTGTTACGGCAGCGAAATCACGACGCCTAACCTCGACGAACTCGCCCGGAATGGCGTAAGGCTGACCAATTTTTACAATACCGCCCGCTGCTGTCCCACGCGCGCGGCCCTGCTCACGGGGGTGTACAGCCATCAGGCGGGGATCGGGCATATGATGGACGACAAAGGTGCCGACCATCCTGCCTACCGCGGGCAACTGAACCATAACAGCGTGACCATCGCCGAGGTCATGAAAAGCGCTGGCTATTTTACGGCCATGACCGGTAAATGGCACGTCGGCCACCAGCACGGCGTGTACCCTTCGAACCGCGGCTTCGATCGCTCGCTACATGCGCCTGCGGGAGGCTTTTATTATGCCAATGGCGCCAATGCGAAACTGTTCCTGAACGGGCAGGAAATCCCCAACGACTCGGACAAGCTGCCGAAAGATTGGTACTCGACCGATCTCTGGACGGATTACGGCCTGCGGTTTATCGACGAAGCGGCGGCTGAGAAAAAGCCGTTTATGCTCTATCTCGCACACAATGCGCCCCATTTCCCATTGCAGGCGCCCGAAGCGGATATTGCGAAATTCCGAGGTAAATACCTGAAAGGCTGGGAGAAATTACGCCAGGAGCGGTATGAGAAACAAATCAAGCTCGGCTTGGTGGACCCGTCGTGGAAACTGCCGCCCATTAACCCGAATGTGAAGCAATGGGACAGTCTGAGCGACGCGGAAAAGAAACGGTATGACGACATGATGGCGATTTACGCGGCGGTGATCTACCGGCTCGACAAAAGCATCGGCGACCTGGTAGCGGGCCTGAAAAAGCGCGGGGTCTTTGACAACACGGTCATTCTTTTTGTATCCGACAACGGCGGTAATGCCGAGCCCGGTATCGAAGGCCGTTACGAAGGTGAGCAACCGGGTACCGCAAAATCGTCCGTTTTCCTGGGGCAGGGCTGGGCGGAAGCGGCTTGCACGCCGTTTTGGGCTTACAAACACCATACGCACGAGGGCGGCATTTCGTCGCCGGGCATTATCTCGTGGCCCGCGGGCATCCCGGCATCGCGCAATGGCCAATTCGAACGCCAGCCGGCGCATATTATCGACATTATGGCCACATTGGTAGATTTGGGGAATGCAAAATATCCCTCCAATTACGCAGGTAACACCATCCAGCCGCTGGAAGGAGCAAGCCTGAAACCCGCATTCGCCGGAAAGCCCATCAACCGTAAAAACCCGATTTTCTGGGAACATGAAGGGAACCGCGCTGTCCGCGAAGGCAAGTGGAAACTCGTGGCCGAAAAGACGGAGAAATGGCAATTGTACGATGTAGAAAAGGACCGTACGGAACTGCACGACCAGTTCGACAAGCAGCCTGAGATCGCCCAAAAGCTCGTTGCCCAATATGAAGCGTGGTACAAACGCGTCGGCGCCGAGGATTATGACAAGACTTTCAAGTGGTTTTATGATTACGATAAAGCCAAAAAAGAAGCCAGCGCCGGCAGCGGAAAATAATCCCGACAATACCTGACCATTCATGACAACACCTGACTACCCATGACCATTAAAAAACATCTGACCCTACTTCTGACGCTCTTTACACTGGCGACTGCCTGGGCGCAGAAGCAATCGCCCAACATTGTCCTGATCCTGGCCGATGACATGGGTAAGGAATGCATTGGAACGTACGGAAGTACCTACCGGACCCCGAATATCGATCAGCTTGCGAAAGAGGGTTTGAAATTCAACTACGGTTTTTCCCAACCGCTTTGCACGCCTTCGCGTGTGCAGATCATGACCGGGAAGTATAACTACAAGAATTATTCTGAATTCGGATTTCTGAACCAGGATCAGAAGACTTTCGCGCATCTGGCGAAAGAAGCGGGTTACGCCACGGCAATCGCGGGGAAATGGCAACTCGGCGCCAATCAGAAGTTGCCGAAACACTTTGGTTTCGACCAATATTGCCTCTGGCAGCTCAGCAAGCCGCGCCGCGAGGGCGAACGTTATGCCAAGCCGCTCATCGACCGCGACGGTGAAATCCTGAAAACGGACGCCGACGATTACGGCCCCGATATTTTCACCGATTATATGCTCGACTTCATCGAAAAGAACAAGGACCGCAAGTTCCTGGCTTATTTCCCGATGGCGCTCGTGCACGACCCTTTCTTGCCGACGCCGGACAGTAAAAGCTGGAAATCGGATGTGGAAGGGCGTTTCAAAAAGGATACGGCCAATTTCAGGGATATGGTTTCCTATCTTGACAAGAATGTCGGCAAGATCGTGCAGAAGCTGAAAGACCTCGGATTGTACGAGAACACGATTATCATTTTTACCGGCGATAATGGCACCGGCAGGCCCATCGTGACGCAACTGAAAGATGGCAGCAAGCTGCAAGGCGGCAAAGGGTTGACGATCGACCGGGGCCACCACGTGCCGCTGATCGTGAACTGGGGCTCAGGGCGCTACAAGACCCACGAAACGAACGACCTGGTAGATTTCACCGACATCCTTCCGACCATCGCACAAGCCGCGAACGTGAAAGTGCCGGCGGGCTGGAATACAGATGGTACGAGCATTCTGCCGCAGATTAAGGGTGAAAAAGGCACGCCCCGGAAATGGATTTTCTCGCATTACCAGCCCATCCATTCCGAAGCGGCCAACAGGCAGTCGGCGCGGTTTTTCAGGGACAAACATTACAAGCTCTATTCCGACGGCCGCTTTTATGATTTGCAAAAAGATATTGAAGAGAAAAATCCGATTGCAACGGGTAAAGCCGGTCCGGAAGGGGAGAAGATCAGGAAGGTATTTCAGGCAGAGATGGATAAGCTGCCGGCCTGGAAATTCGGCGATCCCGGCGTAGCGAAGGTAATATTGCCGGGCTTGGAGCCTGATCCGGCATTTGCGGAAAAGGGAGATTAATTTATTGGCGTCATAGCCAGCGAGGCACCTGCGGAGCAGCATGCCGGATGACCACCTTTCTACAAACAGGGAACCGCTCCGCGGTAATGGCGCTACGCAAGCTCCGGAGGAGCAACCTGTTTGTAGCAAAAGTGAATATCAAAGAAATGTAAGACTCTATCGGAGTCGCCTTTTTAACAGACAATTCAAAAAAATGCTTAAAAACTATCGCTTTGTTTTTGGAACAATGTGGCTGGCGATCTGGACGCTGGCTCAACCTGTATGCGCCCAAAACACGAAATACAACGTCCTGTTTATCGCGGTCGACGATATGAACGACTGGATCGGGCCGTTTGGCGGGTACCCGGGCATTAAAACACCGAATATCGACAAGCTGGCGAAAAAGGGAGTGGTTTTCAAAAAAGCCTATTGTTCTGCGCCTGCGTGCAACCCGTCGCGCGCGAGCCTGCTCACGGGCGTGAGGCCTTCCAGTTCCGGGGTTTACCATAACAACCAGCCCTGGCGGCCCGTTTTGAAGGACGCTGTCACCATTCCGCAATACTTCACGGCCAACGGGTACGAGGTAAAGGGAGCCGGCAAAATTTTTCACAACGCATTCAACGACGACGCTTCGTGGCCTTCCTATTTCGACATCCCCAAATCTCCCGAGCCGCCCAAGGCGCCTGTTAATGGCTTCGCGCATTTCGATTGGAGCCCTGTGAATGTGCAGGATGAGGATATGGGTGATTATAAGGTTGTGAATGAAGGCATTGGTTTCCTGAACGATAAACATGAAAAGCCGTTCTTCCTGGCTGTCGGTTTTACACGGCCGCACTTGCCCTGGTATGTACCGCAAAAGTATTTTGACCAGTACCCATTGTCTTCTATCCAACTGCCTAAAACCATTGCCAACGACTTGCAGGACGTGCCGGACGCAGGCGTGAAAATCGCCAAGCCGAAGGGAGACCACCGGTTTATCGTCGAACATAAACAATGGGAAAAGGCTGTACAGGGATATCTGGCAAGCATTACGTTTGCCGACGGGCAGATCGGCCGCTTGCTGGATGCATTGGAAAAAAGTGACTATGCCAAAAATACGGTCATTGTTTTCTTCGGCGACCACGGCTGGCACCTGGGCGAGAAGGAGCATTGGCGGAAGTTTGCCTTGTGGGAAGAGGCTTCACGTGTGCCCTTCATTGTTTATGCGCCCGGCTTATCGAAAGCCAATGGCGTTTCGGAACGTACTGTGAACCTCATGGATATCTACCCGACGCTTACCGAATTGTGTAAATTACCTGCGAAAAAAGGAGTGGAGGGCAACAGCATTGTACCGCTGCTGGAAAATCCGGCCCTGGCTTGGAACCATCCGTCGGTTACCACCCATGGCTTGGGCAATCACGCGGTGCGTTCCGAGAAATACCGTTACATCCGCTACCAGGACGGATCGGAGGAGCTTTACGACCACGATACCGACCCGCAGGAATGGAAGAACCTGGCTACCGATGCGAAATATGCATCTGTGAAGGCGGAACTGGCAAAGTCTTTGCCTAAAACTGATGCAAACGACGCCCCGACAGTGAAAGAGGGCAAGGAATAATTTAAACCACAATCTATGATGAAAAAATATGCATTGCTGGCGCTGGCGGCGCTTTCACTTACCCCGTTCGCTGCGTCGGTAGCCGCGGATGGAGACGACAAGGCCAAACCGAAGTACAACGTCCTGTTTATCGCGGTCGACGACCTTAACAACGACCTGGGTACTTACGGGAATACATTCGTGAAATCCCCGAATATCGACCGTCTGGCCAAACGGGGTGTACGGTTCGACAGGGCTTATACGCAGTTTCCGCTTTGCAGTCCGAGCCGTTCGTCGCTGCTGACCGGCCAGCGGCCCGATGTGACGAAGATCTACGAATTGCAGACGCACTTCCGCAAAAATCTGCCGGACATTGTGACGCTGCCACAACTTTTCAAGAATAACGACTATTACAGCGCCCGCGTCGGCAAAATATACCATTACGGTGTGCCGGGACAGATCGGTACCGACGGGCTGGACGACCCGGATTCATGGAACTATCGCGTGAATCCGAAAGGGCGTGATAAAACCGAGGAGCCGTTGATCAAAAATCTCACGCCCGACCGCGCACTCGGAAGCGCATTGGCATGGCGCGCGACGGAGGGTGCCGACGAGGAGCAGACCGACGGGATGATCGCCAGCGAGGCCATCAAAATCATGACTGAGAAAAAGAATGAGCCGTTTTTCCTGGCAGTGGGCTTTTTCAGGCCGCATACACCTTATGTCGCACCTCAAAAGTACTTCGATATGTATGATGTGGACAAGGTGCCGCTTCCCAAAGAAGTCCCGAACGACCTCGACGACGTTCCCGAAGCTGCATTGTTCACCAAACCACCGCACTGGGGCCTCGACGAAGCCAAACGCCGCGAGGCATTGCGGGCTTATTATGCGACGATCACCTTCATGGATGCGCAGGTGGGCCGGTTGATCGACGCTGTCGATCAATTGAAACTGGCTGAGAAAACAATTATCGTGCTTTGGAGCGATCACGGCTATAACGTGGGGCAGCACGGACAATGGATGAAGCAGAGCCTTTTTGAAAACTCGGCGCGCGTACCGCTCATTATTACGGTTCCGGGTGGTACCAGGGGAAAAGCCTCGGGCCGTACGGTGGAGCTGGTCGACATTTATCCTACGCTCGCCGACCTCTGTGGCCTGGATCCTAAACAGAATCTGCAAGGCAAAAGCCTTACACCATTGTTGAAAAACCCTTCGGCCGTTTGGGATAAACCTGCCTATACTCAGGTAAGAAGAGGCCAGATTTTCGGCCGCAGCGTGCGTACGGAACGCTTCCGTTATACCGAATGGGACGGCGGGAAGGCTGGTGTGGAGTTGTATGACCACCAGAAGGACCCGGGAGAATTTACAAACCTGGCGAAGGATAACAATTTCGTCATTACAGTTAATGAATTGGCTGTTTTGCTAAAAAAAGGTTATCCGGAAGCGCAGCAAGAAGCAGGAAAATGATTTCAAAATATCGATATGCGATCCGTTTATCTATGGTTGGCATTGTGCTGGCCATGGCAACCGGATTTGCCTGGCGAGCCGGCCAGCCACTTGCGCCACGAAAGCCTAATATCGTCATCGTGCTCGCCGACCAATGGAATGCACAGTCGCTCGGATATGCCGGTAATACGGATGTGAAAACGCCCAATCTCGACAAGCTGGCGAAACGCAGCGTAGTTTTTACGACAGCGGTGTCGGTGATGCCGGTATGCAGCCCGGCACGTGCGAGCCTGCTCACAGGCCAGTACCCCCTTACGCACGGCGTTTTTTACAACGACCGCCCCTTGCGGAACGAGGCGCTCACCATGGCCGAGATTTACAAGGCTGCGGGTTACGCGACCGGGTACATCGGCAAATGGCATATTAACGGGCAGGCCAACTATGAAAAGCAATTCGCCGCCCGCAACCGTGCCGTCCCCCGCGATCGCCGGCAGGGGTTCGATTACTGGAAAGCCCGGGAAGTGACGCACGATTACAACAGCTCATTCTATTTCGATGAAAATGATGTGCGTTATGAATGGGCGGGTTACGATGTATTTCCTCAGACCGACAGCGCCATTAGTTTTATTGACAGAAACAAAAAAAGGCCATTTCTGCTGGTACTTTCATGGGGACCGCCGCATGATCCTTACCAGACCGCACCCGAGTCCTACCGCAAAATGTACGATCCGGCGAAGCTGAAACTACGCCCGAATGTGCCCGATTCACTCGAATCGAAAGCCCGGAAGGACCTGGCTGGATATTATGCCCACTGCACCGCACTCGATAAATCGGCAGGTGATTTGCTGGAAGCGTTGAAAAAGGCAGGTGTAGAGGAGCATACGGTCGTGCTTTTTACTTCCGATCACGGTGATATGCTTTACTCGCAAGGTAAAATCAGGAAGCAGAAACCCTGGGACGAATCGGTATTGGTGCCGCTGCTGGTGCATTATCCGGCAGGTTTGGGAAATACCAAACGTGAGCTTGCAATGCCGTTTTCGAATGTAGATATACTTCCTACTCTGCTGGGCATCACCCAAATAAAAATCCCGAAAGGGGTGGAGGGGACCAACTACGCCGCTATCCTCGCCGGCAAACAAAAGCCAACCGGTAACGAGGCCGCATTGATCCAGGTGCCGGTTCCGTTTCATGAAAACAATTTCATGAATGGCGGTAAGGAATATCGGGGCATTCGGACGAAACAATACACCTATGTGAGAGATTTGAAAGGTCCGTGGCTTTTGTATGATAATGCAAAAGATCCTTATCAAATGAAAAATCTCGTCGGTTCACCGGCCTACGCTAACCTACAGGCAAAACTCGAAAAAGCGCTCCGCACGAAATTGGCTGAGGCAAAAGACAAATTCCTGACCGCCGACGAATATATGCGGCAATGGAATTACCGGTACGACGGCAAGGATAGTCTCCGCGTGAGCGGTTTGTAATATGCAAAAGACGTTGATCATCACCGTGCTCGTGCTGGCGTGTACCTGCGCGGCGCTCGCGCAGCAGGCCAAAAGGCCGAACATCATCTTCCTCCTTACCGATGACCACCGTTGGGATGCGTTAGGTGCAATGGGCAATAAGATCATCCAAACCCCACACCTCGATGCACTGGCGAAACGGGGCATTCTGTTCAGGAATGCGCATGTGACCACTGCCATATGCATGGTGAGCCGGGCCAGTTTACTGAGCGGGCAATATATGTCGCGGCACGGGATCAATGATTTTAACACGGATTTCAAACCGGAGGCGCTCGCTCGAACCTATCCCGCATTGCTCAAAAGGGCGGGGTATAAGATCGGTTTTATCGGGAAATTCGGGATAGGGGTGAAGAACCAGCCCGATACGCTGTTTGATTACTGGGCGGCCAGGAAGGAAGGGCAGCCGCCCTATGAATTGGTCAATCAAAGCGGTCACATCATTCACCACACCGATAGCGTAGGGAAGGATATTACGCAATTTCTCGATCGTTTCGCAAACCAGGAAACCCCTTTTTGTCTTTCCGTGAGTTTCAAAGCGCCGCACGAACTCGATGGTAACCCTCCGCAATACCCGGTGCAGGAGCGTTTTAAGTCTTTGTATGAGCATGTGAAGATCCCGGACCCGCTCACGGCCGCGCCGCAATATTGGGATAGCCTTCCCGCGTTCTTCCGCACCGACCAGAACATCGGCCGTGACAGATGGAAGCCCCTGCTATCCACGCCCGAATTGCGCCAGCAAACTACCCGTGACTACTATCGCCTTATTACCGGCGTGGACGAAGTAGTCGGCAAGATGGTAGCCCAGCTCAAAAACCTGCAAATCGATCAGAACACGGTCATTATTTTCATGGGTGACAACGGTTTTTCGCTCGGAGAGCACGGCTTGGAAGGGAAATGGTTTGGTTTTGAAGAATCCATCCGCGTACCGCTGATCATTTCCGGCGGCGCATTGCCTAAAAGTTTACAAAACCGTTCGTCCAATCAGCTGGCACTCAATATTGATATTGCGCCTACTATTCTTTCGTTCGCAGGCATAGCCGCTGCACCTGCCATTCAGGGTTACGACCTGCTCGCGGTCGAACAAAAGAAGCTACCGGCCCGCAAGGATTTTTTCTATGAACACACCTATTTAGGAAGCCCGCGCTTGCCGAAAGTCGAAGGCGTTGTGAGCGGGCATTGGAAGTACATGCTTTACACCGAGCATGGGTATGAGGAGCTTTATAACAACGCAAAAGATCCGTATGAAACGGTGAATCTCGCGAAGCGGCCTTCGGCGAAATCCACGCTGAAAAAGCTACGGAAGCGGTATGAAGAGTTGAAGAAGGAAGTGAAATGACAAGGACAAAAGTTACCTTCGGTACTCGGACGAGGGTGAAAAACGTCGATTAAACGCCCCCGTTTGGAGGGCGTTTAATCGACTGGATATAATTGAGGCAATTTTCGTTGAATGCCAACGTAACCTTCGTAAGGGTAATCTGCAAAGTCATTGTATTTATGGTCATCGAGGTCTTCTATATTGTTAAATACCCTGACCCGGTTTATCATCCTTCGTTGTTCTGGTGTTACACGTTGCCACAGTAATTTTAGGATGATCTCCATACTTTCATACTCATGTACTTCCGAGAGTGATGGCGCACTGACACCGAGCACGTAGCTGTCTTTTCCCATTCCGTGAAAGGCGGGTGCTAGGCCGATTGCATCTATGATTAGACCGTCTTTTTTTGCTTCCTGAAACACTTTTTGCAGTGTTTCTACCAATGCTGTTGCAACCATTGCATAACAATTTTTAGAGAAATAACAAATACTTCGACTTTTGTAGCCGAACAGCCCAGTTCGTATCTGCGTTGTTCCGACCATATCGCTATCCGGGTCCAGCTTACCTGAAAGACATAGTCCTCTATACAGGCGTTTTCCAAATCGTTCGTCAGCCCAGACAGAATTAAAAGGTCGAGGAGGTCATGAATCATAAATGACTTGGCAATATGCCGTGGCACCACCTCTCTTTCAAATATTTCGATGTTCAGTCTTTTACAAACCACGGCTTTGAGGGCTAATTCAATCGCATACCCACCAATGTAATACGCCGCGCCAGCATGACCGTTCGCGATGAGGCATTCCGCATCGCGCAGCCGCTCGAATGCCAGTAATTTCAATGTTGCAGCACTTGCCAAAGTTTGAAAAGGTTAGCTTGATGATGAATTTTTTCCGCAAACTAGGCTCTGTCCAGCTTAGGTAATCAATCAAATGAGCAAAGTCGAGGGATTGATATGCAAGCGGTCTTAGTAGCATATATTAGGTTATCCCTGATTTTTCAAAATCTCCATTAACCTGAAATTGAGGTAAAGCTTCTCCTTCCCAACCGTCACACTTCGCAGGAAATTCTTCTCTTCGAGCGTTTTCAGGTAGTTTCCAACCGTTTTGATATTACCTAATCCCGCATTTTCCAGTGAACTTCTTTTGGTATAGGGTAACCTGAAAAGCACTTCCAGTAGATCTTTGGAATAGATTTTCGGAAGGATCTTCTGGATTTCTTCACCCATTTCCTTCATTAACAGGGCAATGTGCTCGATTCTGGTGCGGCTCTCGCGCGAAGTGACCTCAATCATATCCAGCATATAAAGGACCCAGTTCTCCCAGTTACCTTTCTCTGTGACATTGCGGATGTTGAGATAGTAAGCGTTCTTGTTTTTGAGAATATAACTACTCAAATAAAGCGCAGGCAGGTCGAGCAGGCCGCATTGTTTCAGGTAAAGCAGTAAAATAATCCGGCCGGTGCGCCCATTGCCGTCAAAAAACGGGTGGATGGCTTCAAACTGGTAATGTATTAATGCGAGTTTGATGAGCGGATCCAGGTCATCGTCGATATTAATGAAGTTTTCAAGTGCCGCGAGCTTTTTCCGGATCACTTCTGCGCTGTCCGGCGGTGTGTAAATAACTTGTCCGCTTGCCGGGTTTTTCAGCTGGGTTCCCGGGATGTTTCGTATGCCTGACTGGTTTTCTTTGATGATCTGCATAATGGCAATGAAAAGATTGGTCGTCAGGACGGGCCTTTTTCTGATTTCTTCCAGGCCATACCATAATGCATCTTTATAATGGATTACTTCTTTGGTGGGAGCGTCGTCGATATTCTTTTCAACAATGGATGCCTGAAAAAGCGCATCCTGAGTGGTGATGATATTCTCAATGGCCGAACTCGCCTGCGCTTCCTGTAAATTGATCGTGTCGATAAACAGGAGCGGATTGGGAAGATTTGTGATAGCACCTTTCAGTTCCGACAGTGCCCTGCTAGCCGAAATCACCTTTTTGAAGACAGTTTTTGTTTCTATTTTACCCTTGGGAGGCAAATCAGGCAGATTATTGTACGGTTTTAACGGGCTGTATTTCATGGTAAGGACGAGGACGTTTTTTACCTTCGTTTTCCAAACGAGAGTAAAAATATCAAAAAAACGCCCTCGTTCAAATTTCGAAAGTAAAAAACGCCCCCGTTTTTTTGCATTCTTAAAATCTTTTATCAATCTTTGTCCATCGAATTTATAGATTTATTGAGAACGAAGGGAGAGGTTAGGCTCTATGATCTTCTGGCAACCTGTGACTCGTCAAGGTGCCCCAACCTAATTCTATTGATAAATCTGAAAATCCAACCACAGTAGTAAACTGGTATTGCGCAGTGGATCAGGCTGGTCAGGCCTCCGGAAACCTGTGTCTTGCCGAAAAAACTTTGATCAACAACAAACCAGAGACACATGGAAATTTATCTGGATAACGCGGCTACAACCGCCCTGGACCCGGAAGTGATAGAGGCGATACTGCCGTTTTTGACTACCCATTATGCCAATCCTTCGTCGGCGCACGGTGCGGGAAGAAGGGTAAAGGAAGCCGTAGACCAGGCGCGCCGTTCGGTAGCACATCTGCTGAGTGCTTCGCCGGAGGAAATTTACTTTACAGCCGGTGCGACGGAGGGGATCAACCTTGTGCTATCGGGCGCGATCCAGGCTTATGACCTGAGCCACGTGATCACCAGTCGGATCGAACATAAGGCGGTGTTGCAAACATTGAAACGCCATGAGAAAGAGGGTGATATTGAAACAAGTTTCGTGAAGCTGGATGAACGCGGTAACATAGACCTGTACCATCTGGAAAACCTCCTGCGGGCGAACCCGCGCACGCTCATCGCGCTCATGCACGGGAACAATGAGATCGGCAACCTGACTGACATCCATGCGATCGGTGTGCTGGCTAAGCGGTATAATGCGGTGTTTTTTACCGACACGACGCAAACAATGGGTAAAGCGAATTTCGATTTACAGGAGGCCGGAATCGATTTCCTGGTGGGCTCGGCGCATAAGTTCCATGGGCCGAAAGGCGTTGGATTTGTTTACATCCATCAAAAACACCACCTGAAACCGCTGATTTACGGCGGCGGGCAGGAGCGGGGCCAGCGTGGCGGCACCGAAAATGTGGTGGGCATCGTCGGGCTGGCCAAGGCACTGGAAGTAGCTTGCCGCAACCTGGAAGCGAACCGGAGCAAAGTCTCCAAGCTGAAACAATACCTGGTGTCGAAACTCGCGATCAGCGGGATAGAAGGCATTTGTTATAACGGCGAGAGCAAATCGATTGAAAATAGCGTGGTTAATGTGCTGAACGTGTCGTTTCCCTGTTTGAGCACGGGGAGCCTGGTGACCAAGCTGGACCAGGTCGGGATACAGGTTTCGGGCGGGAGCGCGTGCCAGGGAGGCGGCGCATCGCATGTGATACAGGCGCTGGCGTGTGAAGCCGACAAGGAAAACGTCAGGTTTTCGTTCAGCAAGTTCAACACTTTTGAGGAGCTGGACCTGGTAGTGGATGCCATTACAAGGATCTACGAATCGGACCCCGTCATTTCGACGCGGGTGGGATGGAAAAGGATCGCCAGCTGGGCCTAGCACAGAAATAACCCGAAAATAGCGGCGGCAGCCGTTGGAATTAGCAGGGTTATATTACATTTGTATATTAAATCTATAAAATAAATAGAGTAATAATTGATTCACAAACATTTAAGCTGTCCCTAACTTCCAATCCACATCATGAGAAGAAATTTAGTACTGATTTTCCTCCTTTTCAGCGTCGCCTGGCTGCAACCGGCGCGGGCACAAACGATCCCGGTTACCGGTAAGGTGACCTCCACCAGCGGTGAAGCGCTTCCCGGCGTGACCGTCCTGATCAAAGGTACCTCCAAAGGCACCTCTACCAATAGCGACGGCAGCTACGCGATCGACGCCGACGCCGGTTCGATATTGAAATTTTCGTTTATCGGTTTAAAATCCATTGAATTACCTGTCCCGCGCGACGGAAAGCTCGACGTCCGGCTGGAAAGCGACGAGACGATTTTGCAGGAAGTGGTCGTGACGGCGCTCGGCATTGCCAAAGAGAAAAAATCGCTCGGTTATGCGGTGCAGGAGTTGCAAACCAAAGACGTCGCCGAGGCGCGGGAGGGCAACCTCGTGAATGCGCTCTCGGGCAAGATCGCGGGCGTAAACATCACCAACAGCCAGGGCGGGATGGGCTCGTCGCGGATCGTGATCCGGGGCGAAACGTCTATCGCCGGTAATAACCAGCCACTTTTCGTGGTGGACGGTATTCCGGTCGATAACTCACAGCTCGGTGCGGGTGCCAACGGCTCACGCGATTTCGCGAATGCGATCGCCGACATTAACCCGAACGACATCGAGTCGATCAGCGTGCTGAAAGGACCGAATGCAGCTGCATTGTACGGTTCCCGCGCTTCCAACGGGGTGATTTTGATCAAAACCAAGAGCGGCAAAGGGACGCAGCGAGGCCTGGGAGTAAATGTGAATTTTGGCTATTCTTCGGAAAAGCTGCTGGTATTGCCCGAGTATCAGAATGTTTTCGGGCAGGGAACCGGCGGTGCATTTTCCTATGTGAATGGTAAAGGCGGCGGGATCAACGACGCTACCGACGAAAGCTGGGGCCCGAGAATGGATGGCCGGCTGATTCCCCAGTTCTTTTCGAATGGCGAGGCTGTACCGTTTGTGGCGCATCCGGATAATGTCAAGAACTTTTTCGTAACGGGCCATACACGCACCACAGGCGTATCGGTGGCAGGCTCGAACGATAAGGTAGACTACCGCTTTTCATTCAACAACAGCAAGCAAACCGGTGTGATCCCAAACACGGATATCTCCAAAAACTCATTCGGGGTGAATACGACATACCGGCTGAACGATAAGCTGACGTTGTCGACCAGCGCGAATTTTGCACGGAACAGCTCCGATAACCTGCCGGGTACCTCCGGACGGGGCAGCAGTGTGATGTTGCAATTCCTGTGGTTCGGGCGGCAGGTGGATACCGAGTTGTTGAAGGATTACAATAAAGGCGGTTTCGATTATAACTGGAACCACAGCTATTACAGCAACCCCTATTTGCTGCAATACGAAAACACCGCCCAGCAACGCCGCGACCGCTTTTTTGGTAATGTGAATTTGAATTACAAAATTACCGACTGGCTCACGGCCAATGTGCGGACAGGAAACGACTACTATAATGACAAGCGCAAGTTTAAAGTCGCTTACGGTACCAACGGCACACCTTATGGTTCCTATACCGAGGATAGCTACGTGGTGAACGAGAACAACACCGATTTCAATTTCAATTTCCACAAGAATGTAAGTACCGACTTTGAAATCGACTGGCTCGTCGGCGGTAACCTTCGCAGCAATTTCAACGAACAGAACTACCAGCAGGCACCGCGCCTGGCCGTGGCCGACCTGTACACGCTGAATAACTCGCGCGACCCGCTGGTATCCTATAATGTGTTGCGAAAGCAGAAGGTTTACAGTGCATTCAGCTCCGCGCAGGTGGGTTTCCGTAACTATGCGTTCTTGAACCTCACGGCGCGTAACGACTGGTCTTCGACATTGCCTACCGGCAACAATTCGTACTTCTATCCGTCGGTGAATGCCAGCCTTGTGCTGACCGACGCATTCGATATCAAGAGCAATGTGCTGACGTATGCCAAACTTCGCGGCGGCTGGGCCGAGGTAGGCAAAGACACCGATCCTTATCAGCTTGTGAATACTTTTCCGTTTAACCAGCCATTTGGCAGTGCGCCTTTACTGACGGTTTCGGATGTGTTTTTGAGTGAGAATTTGAAACCGGAAATCACACAGTCGACCGAGATCGGTGCGGATGTGGCGTTGTTCCGTAATCGCGTTCGGTTGGATGTGAGTTATTACAACACGGATAGCTATAACCAGATTTTGCGTGCGGACGTAAGCCCTGCGACCGGTTATAAGCAGAAACTCCTGAATGCGGGCCATATTAACAACCGGGGCGTCGAGGCGATGCTGAATGTGAAGCCGATTGAAACGGAGTCGGGTTTTAAATGGGATATCGGGATCAATTTTTCAAGAAACAGGAGTAAGGTAGTGGAGCTCGACGACGAGGGTTTTCTGAATGATTACAAGCTCGGTACCAATGGTGTGACGGTTTATGCCAGCAAAGGGCTTGGCTACGGCGCGATATTCGGATCCGCATTTGCACGGGATGAAAATGGCGAGCAGATTATCGGCCCCAACGGATTGCCCGCCAAGAACCCAAGTCTGCAAGTGCTGGGCCATTACACGCCGAAATGGATGGGCGGAATCAGCAACTCTTTCTCCTTCAAAGGGTTCAACCTGAGCGTGCTCATCGATACCAAGCAAGGGGGCTCCATTTATTCCGCCACCAATGCCACCGGCCGTTATACCGGCGTGTTGAAATCGACTTTGCCTGGTCGCGATGCCGATCACGGCGGCTTGACCTACTATTACCCGGGTAACAACAAAGCGGGCGTGGCTGTACAAGTTGCGAATGCCGCCGCAGCGCCCTCGGGCGCGGTTGTGTACGACGACGGCATCATTGCCAGGGGCGTAACCACCGATGGCAAGCCGAATACGGTGATTGTTCCCGCGGAGCGCTATTACAAGGGCGTTTACAGTAACAGCGCAGGCATCAACGAGGCCAGCGTTCTCGACGCGTCGTTCATCAAATTACGCGAAGTGAAACTCGGCTACACCGTTCCCCAGGCATTTATTTCCAAATTCAAACTGCAAAGCCTG
Organism: Dyadobacter sp.; assembly: GCF_017744695.1. Lineage (GTDB taxonomy): Bacteria > Bacteroidota > Bacteroidia > Cytophagales > Spirosomataceae > Dyadobacter. The sequence goes on along the minus strand of NZ_JAGIAS010000001.1, from coordinate 692,163 downwards.
ATCCTCTCGCTGTACGGCCGTAACCTCGCATTCCTGCAAAAGAAAGCGGATAATATCGATCCCGAAACGGCATTCAACACCGGCAACACTGGTCAGGGGCTCGAATCGTTGCAGCTGCCGACGACCGCTTCTTACGGCTTCAATCTTTCAATAGGCTTTTAAATTGACCCATATTCATGTATACCCATAACATTACCAAAGGACTTGTGATCGCCGCCGCCGGTCTGCTACTGACGGCTTGCCAGGATCAGCTCGAAGAAACCAATACCAACCCGAATGAGGCGATTAAGGCACAGCCGGAGTACCTGCTTGCGAATGCGATCAAATCGAACGCGGATCTGACGCTCGGTTCGGACGCTTCGATGGAGACTACCACGCTGTTTATCCAGCATTGGGCGAAAATCCAGTATACCGACCCGGATAAATACACGGTCAGCATTGCCAATGTGCAGAATGTCTGGACGAACCTGTATTCACAAGGGCTGACCGATTTTGCGGCCATTATCAAACTCGGAGAGGAGAGTGGCAATACCAATTACCAGGCCGTGGGGTTGATCCTGAAATCATGGTCGTTCCAATTGCTGACAGATCTTTACGGCGATATCCCGTATAGTCAGGCGCTGAAACTGGACGAAACGCTCACGCCGAAGTACGACTCGCAAAAGGACGTCTACATTGGTCTTTTGGCTGACTTGAAAAAGGCTACGGAGCTGATCAACACCAATGGATCGCCGATCGGCGGGGACCTTGTTTACAATGGCAACCTCACCAAATGGAAGAAGTTCGCGAATGCATTGCGCTTGCGCATCGCATTGCGCATTGCCGACAAGGAGCCCGAAACGGCGAAAGCGGTGGTGGCGGAACTGGCCAGAGACAAAAGCGCCCTCATTGCCTCCAATGACGAGATCGCGCAGCTGATTTACCTCGCATCGCCTAACCAGAACCCTGTTTCCCGCGACCGTGAAACCCGCGACGATTACCGCGTGAGCAAATCGGTCATCGATAAGTTGCAGGAACTCAAAGACCCGCGCCTGGCTGTTTTTGCGAACAAAACCGTCGACGCGACGCCTACCGGCTATATTGGTGTGACAAATGGCCTTCCTGCCGATTCGGCCGCAAAACTGGGTTTTACCAAAACCTCGAAACTAGGCGATTACTTCACAGCGCCGGCTTCACCAGCGGTTTTTGTGAGTTATGCCGAAGTTTTGTTCAACCTCGCAGAAGCTGCACAGCGCGGTTTTATTACGGAAAATGCGGCCGAGTTGTACAAAGCGGCCGTGACGGCCTCTTTGCAGCAGTTCAAAGTAAGCAATGCGGATATTGCGACTTACCTGGCCCAGCCGTCGGTCGCTTACAATGCAGCGAATTATAAAAAATCGATCGGGGAGCAGAAATGGCTGGCGCTGTTCAGCCAGGGCCTGGAAGCATTCGCGGAATGGCGCCGCCTCGATTATCCGCAGCTAAAACCGGCCTATGCAGGCGTTTTAAACGGAAAATTACCGCTCCGCCTCACATACCCGACCGGTGAACAGGCACTCAATGCAGCCAACTACAAAGCGGCCGTCGCAGCCCAGGGGGAAGACCGCCTGACGACGAAGCTTTGGTTCGATGCATTCTAATTTTAACAAAATTTAATGTGCCCTTTTGGCACCAAATGGAAGCCGGGGGCGTAAAGGTAGTAGGGACCACTGACGGCCGGCCGCGGACCGCCGATCACAAAAGCAAAAATCGGCGGTCGGTTGTCAGCCGTCGGTGGTCAAATCATATTCTCAACAAACCACATAAACGTCAACACAATGAGCAAAACCTTTTTTCTCCGGATCATTTACCGGAATGCCGGGAACCTGCACAAAATCACTTCCAGTGTGGAGTCCGTAAACGGGGCGAAGATCAAGCATTTGAATTTTATCAGCAGAGGCAAAAGTTTCGTAGGGGTGATCGCTTTTGAGGCTTCCCAACTGATCGACTTCGAAAAAATCATGACGCTGATCCGCCGTAACCGCGACATTTCAGAAGTTGAACGGATCATGGACGGCTCCCTGTGTTGTTGAGCGTGATCAGAATGTGATTCCAAACTGAAATCCTATCGTGACGGACGCCGGATGCCCGTTCCCGAAGCGGAATGGCACCGGTACCGCTACAAAATAGCCGCTGTTCTTATTTTTCTTCACGATTTTATTCAAAACCGGCGTGAAGCCGTACCTCCCGGCCGTTTCGAAAGCGGCGCGGCCGGCGAAGGTAAGCCCGGGTGCTAATGTCACGAGAATGCCTGGGTGGAAGAGGAAATTGGCCATCTTGCTCGTTCCTTTCTCAGCCCTTACCAAAGGCACAAATTCCGCTGAAAAGCCGATTTTCGGGCTTTTCCATATATTAATGCCGGTGGGGAGCCCAACTACATAATAGCTATCGAAATTGGTCGTAGTGCCTTCGTCGCTGAATGTCACGATCGGGTGCAGAATGCCTACGTAACCGGCTACACGCGGGTACGAGGGGGCGGGTGCAGGCGCGGGAGCGACTGTGTTCGCGGGTGCGGGCTGTGCCTGCTGTTGTGCGCGCAAGGCATGGGTAAGCAAAACAAGGATACAGAGCGTAACAAGGAGTTTTCCGGTAAAATAACGGAGCATGGTATGGGATTTTAGATGAAAGCGGCAAACCGCCATGCAATTCTAAAAACCAATGGGCCGACAGGATAGAACCGTTTTAACGTTTTGTATTTCCTTTACTTTTTCGGACAAATTTTCTGTATTCCGACGGCGTTTGACCGGTATGCGCCTTGAAAACGCGGTTGAAATGGCTCTGGTCGGAGAAACCCGTCAGGTACGCGATCTCGGCAAGCGTGTCCTCCGAAGATTCGAGCAGCTGAATGGCCTTTTCGATACGCAGTTTCCTGATGTATTCCCCGAAAGAAAGGTTATCAAAATACCGCGAGAATTCCCGTGAAAGATAGGCGGGATTGACGTCGAGTTCCTCAGAGGCAATTTTTAAGTTCAGGTTCAAATTGGTGTCGATATGGTCCTGGATCATGTTTTTGAGATCTTTCGTCCAGGCAGGTACTTTCGTCTTCTTTTCTCCTTTGTTACTGATATAGGTTTTGTAAATCTGCAAAAGCAAATGCTCTGTCGGGCTTTGCGTGTGCTTTTCCTTGCGCAAATGCGTGGCCCAGCTGTACAATGCATCGTAAATCAGCATGCCCTTTTCGAGCAGTTCTCTGTCGTCTGTGGTATTATAGGCCAGCCCGGCAGAAATGGCCCACAACCCTGACGACTGCAGTGCCAATGTATGATCGTCGGTGTCAGCTCCGCGAACGATCGGCGCCATGACGGCCAGTGCAGGGTCTTTTAATTGGTATTTTTTGATAAAATAATCGAATGTGCATTGGTCGTCATAATGGGTGAATTCGACGCCGGGAATATCGAAAGGCGTGGCATTGAGCGCTGCTGCCTGGCTCAATACCTCGCTTTCGGGCACATAAATGATTTCCGCGTTTGCGTCGATAAACCGCAGGATAAGCCACGGACAAGCGAGACGGTCAATTTTCGGGCGCTCGCGCGTGATCCATTTCATTGATTTTAGGTAGATGTTAGGGACCAAATATAGTGATGCAAGTCGACAATATGGGCGTAATATGAGCGCAGGAGGCCCCCCGGGGCCGACATTTGGAGGTGATGCGGTTTGCTAGAAACAGGTGACCGCTCTGCGGTCGCGCGAATGCATACGGCAGCCTGTCCTGGGCTCCGGAGGGGCCTCCTGTTTATAGCCAACCAAATGGCGCAAAGTCTTCCGAGCTCCATTGGAGCTTCCCTAACAAAGCAAAAAGACCAGAAAGATGCATGTCCCTGGTCTTTTTTGCACGGAAAAGAGGCTGTCACCTAAACGGTAGCAGCCACCTGCTTTGGTTTTCTGTATTTGTGCAAATTGATCAACAAAACACTTCCCAGGATCACGATCAAACCGGAAATCTGCAAGGGCGTGATGGATTCATGGGCGAAGAAAACGCCTAAGAGTACTGCCACGACGGGATTAACATATGCATAAGTACTTACCTTGGTGGCGGGCTGCACCTTCAAAAGCCATACATAAGCACTGAAAGCCGCAATCGAGCCGAATATGATCAGGTAACCGGTCGCAAGCCAGGCGTTGGCTGGAATTGTTGACAGTTCAACGGATGCGAATTCGCCCGAAAAAAATGCACCGGGAATGAATGCGATGCCTGCTGCGAGCATTTGCCAGGTAGAGTTGACGGTGGCGGAAGTGGACACCGAGTTATATTTGGAATACAGCGAGCCACCTGCCCAGGCCATCGAACCTATTACCACGAGGGTCATCGCAAAAAGGTCGCGACCGCTGTTCAGGGACGACATTGTATCCACTATTTTCTCATAAAACAGCAGTATTACACCCGCAAAACCAACAACAAGCCCCAGAATAGTGGATTTGTTGCTCAAATTCTCCGACCATTTCGGTTTATCCAGCAGTACAAACCACAGCGGCGACGACGACACCATGATCGCCACCATCGCGCTCGGCAGGAACTGTTCCACCCAAATGACCACTCCGTTGCCGACGAACAGCAACAATAAACCCGTCAAAATGGCGGGTTTCATCACATTCCAGGAAAATATCTTTTCGCCTTGCATCAGGCTCCAGCCCAGCATGAGCAAGCCGGCAATAATGAAGCGAAATGCGCCCAGGAAAAACGGCGGAAAGCCTTCGAGGGCTCTCTGAATAAAGAAATAGGTGGATCCCCAAACGATGTACACGGTGGCAAATGCCAGTACCACCATTAAAGTTGACGGAGTTTTTGTTGATGTTTGCATGGCGATTTCATTTTTGTGGTATAACTATTTGTTGCTCTTCCTTGACCGTTTCGAGGACGATCGTGGTGCGGGTGGATGTGATACTTTGTATTTTACTGAATTTGTTGCGCATCAGGTCCATGAGCGACGCCGAGTCGGCCGTGCGGACTTTCACCATGTAACAATCCTCGCCGGCAATGTGGTGAACCTCTTGTACTTCCGGTATTTTGGCCAGCTCCTTCGCGGTATTGTTGCTGCCCATGCCCTCCGACGATTTCATCGCGATGAATGCGAGCAATGTCTGACCCAAAGCCACCGGACTGATCCGCGTCGTGTATTTGACGATCACCTGCTTCTGTTCTAGTTTCTTGACCCTTTCGAGCACTGCCGAGGGGGCCATTTCCAGTTCGCGCGCAAGGTCGGCATTGGTGATGCGCGCATTCTCCTGCATGAGGCGGAGAATGCTGAGGTCGGTTTTATCTAAAACGATATCTGTTCCGTTCATGATGCTGTGAGATGGGGGCTGAATAGAATTATATTCAAAGAAATGACTTATATTTTGAATATAGTTCACGTATTACAATGGTAACGCTATAAAAGTTCGTTGTAATGGTGGTATTTTCGAATTTTATTCGAAATAATCGAAAAATAAATGGCGATCGTACGGAATACGATTATTTTCCATCTTTGCATTGGCTCGAATCCTGAACCATATACGCATGAAAAGACTTGTAGTGAGCCTGTTAAGTGCATTGCTCTGTGCCACGGCCGCAAATGCGCAAATCGATACCAAAGCGACGCCGGAGACCGCCGCGCTCTACCGTAACCTCAAAAAGCTGTCTGAACAGTACATTCTTTTCGGTCACCAGCACGCGACGGAGTACGGGCACGGCTGGTCGGGCGACGCCGAGCGATCTGATGTGAAATCGGTGACGGGCTCGCACCCCGCCGTTATCGGGGTCGATTTCATGGGGCTTTCAGGCCGGCCTGCGGACGAGATCGCTAAAACGGCCGAAGCATTGCGGAAAAATGTGGTGGCTACTTATAACCGCGGCGGCATTACTACCGTGGCCTGGCATTTTTCCAACCCGGCGTCGGAGGGTGGTTTTTACTGGAAGGACGACGTTTCAAAGCCCGCGATGGCGCTCATCAAACCCGGCGGTTCGCATCACGAGCAATATAAGCTGATCCTCCAAACACTCGCCGATTTTGCCCATTCGGTCAAAGGCAAAGACGGCACATTGGCGCCGATGATTTTCCGGCCGTTCCATGAGTTTGATGGGGACTGGTTCTGGTGGGGTAAGGGACACACTTCGAAGGAAGACTTTATCGCTGTCTGGCGGTTCACCGTTTCCTACCTGCGCGATCAATTGGGCGTTCATAACTTCCTGTACGCATTTTCTCCCGACAACAAGTTTACTTCTGAATACGAGTTCCTCGAACGCTATCCCGGCAACGAGTGGGTGGATATGGTAGGGATGGACAACTATGGCGACTTCGGCCGCGATGGCAAATACAACCTTGAGGCCGGATTGAAAAAACTTAAAATTGTTTCAGATTATGCGCAAAAAGCCGGTAAATTGGCCGCATTCACCGAAACTGGCCTCGAAAGCATTCCTAACCCGACCTGGTGGACGGAAACACTGCTCAAAACACTGAAAGCCGGGAAATTGCAGCTCGCTTACGTGCTCGTGTGGCGCAACGACACGAAAAGTCCGACGCATTACTACGCTCCGTATCCCGGGCAGGTGAGCGAAGCCGATTTCGTGAAGTTTTACCACGATCCTTATACAATATTTGAAAAGGATTTAAAGGAAGTTTATAAATAGATGTGCCGGTCCATAATAACCAGCGGTTGCCTGATCGTTATCGTGCTGTTGCAGCGTAGCATAAGGGCTAAGATTTAAATAAAATTGTTGTAGAAAACATTATGACTTTCATTCAAAAACTCATCAACTGTAAAACCCTTTTCCATTTGACCGGTGCGCTGGTGATTTTCGTTGCCGTTTCCTGCGCGCCCAAGTATGAGCCCAAACCTGCGCCGGACAGGTTACTTCCGGAATTAACGACGGGTACGGCCACTTTTAAAGGCGACGCGATCGAAAAATTCTACCTCAATTTTGTAAGCCTTGGAAATGTGCCGATCGAAGAATACGGCATTGTATATGCGTTTTTACCCGATACCACCGCAGTAGACCTCTCAATCGGCGGCTCTTATCCGGCGGCAAAGTTCACTGATGCTCCGAGGATGGGTGCAAATTCAAAGACATTCAATATCGCGGTTCCCGCTGGTACGCACGCATTATCCTACCGCGCCTACGCAAAAGTTACCGGCGGCGAAGTGCGTTACGCCTCCAACAGGCTTACCAAAACCTACTGATCCTGCGCAGTCAGTTCCGGAACATCCGGCCGTTTGCTCATTGCGCGATAGCCGCTTGGTGGTTAAGTTGGAAGCGGATGATTTTTGCGGGTTATCATTGCTGAAAAAACATCCGGCAACGATGACGAGCAATCAAAAACTTATCCGCTATACACACCAACTTTTACTATGGCTGTTTTTTTTCGCCTGCACATTCTCATGCACCAACCACACGCATAGGAACGATGTCAAGCCCGAGGAGAAGACCTTTCCGGAAATCCATACGGGGCCCGCTACGTTTCATGTGCTGGGCGGTGTGGTTGAGACTTTCAGTGTCAACTTCGACAAGTTTGGCAACATCCCGGTGGAGGAGTATGGGGTCGTGTATGCATTTCTACCCGAAACTACTTTGGTAGACCTGGTTGTGGACGGCCCCTACCCAATGGCCAGATTCAAAGAGACGGCCAAGCTGGGCGCTAACACCGAAACTTTTAAAATTGGTTTCCCCACGGATAAGCACGCCCTGAGTTATCGGGCGTATGTAAAACTGAAAGGCGGCGAGGTACGCTACGCCGATAACAGTTTTACTAAAACCTATTAATCGTGCACCGCCCGCTCCTGAAACTTCCTGCTGACGAGGTGGTAATTGAATAGTTCCACCAGATCGATCAGCACGGTATTGGGGTCATTGGTATTCAGATAGGTGCGGACTTTTCGGATGAAATCGTAAAGCGGCTCGTAATACTTATGGCCGGTCTCCTCCTGGAAATCCTGGATCGTGAACGCATTGCCTTTTTTCAGGATCATATAAACAGCGATGAAAAAGTACGAGATCGGAAGTTTGCTGCCTTCGAGCACGGTGCCGCTTTGCAATGTGGTGCGGAACCGGCATTGCTTGCATTGGAACTGCTGCTTCGGCGCGAGCCAGTAATGATGGGTGCCGCCACACTTCTTGCAGACGATCCCGCGCCGTAACCTGAAATCCTTAAATGCCTCCGTCGCGATGGTTTCGTTCTTGTAAATGTCGATCAGATTGCCCGCTTGCATAGTAAAATGATAGAATGAGAAGTCCAAAGCTAACAAAAAAGTCAATATAATATAAAGTCTATCGAATTTATATAGAATAATTTTAGTGGTATACTTTCGAATCGATCAATCCACGAATTCTATAAAAACGATAGGGAAATTAGCCAAATTTTAGTCGGCTTTCGGGTGGTTTTTGAATACATTATTTCTGGTGTTTGATTAATGAAAACAGTATCTTGGTATAATCTATGGAGGCTGGCCGATTGGAGAAATGCAGTGGCAAACGGCTGGTGGCAGGTTATGGGGTTCTTTAAATGCCTGATTTATAGTTCACGTATGTTTGTGATCGTTAATCCGGCCGCTTTCCGGCAATGTCCGGCGGCGCAATGCAGCTCGTTTCTCATTAATAATCAAATACAGAATGGCCAAGTTAAACCAAAATCAAACTGCGCTCGGTGACGTGGCAGCACGGCAGTTGGCGATCGCAACCCGTACGGTGCCTCAATTCGAGGCGATCACACCGCGTTGGCTGACGCATTTGCTAAACTGGATACCGGTAGAGTCTGGCGTGTACCGCCTGAACAAGGTGAAAGAAGGCAGTACCGCTGAGGTGGATTGCTCCCGTCGCGACGAACGTGAATTGCCGCATACCTTTATCGATTACGTTGAAAATCCGCGCGAGTATAACCTGACGGCCGTGAACACGGTGCTCGACGTGCATACCCGCGTGTCGGATTTGTACAGCAAGCCTTATAACCAGATTAGCGAGCAGCTCCGCCTGACCATTGAAAGCATTAAAGAGCGGCAGGAAAGCGAGCTGATCAACAACCAGGAGTATGGCCTGCTTTCGAGCATAGCCGATAGACAAAAGATTTCTACCCGCCTCGGCCCGCCTACACCGGACGATTTGGACGAACTGCTCACGAAAGTCTGGAAAGAGCCTGGTTTCTTCCTGCTGCATCCCAAGGCCATCGCCGCATTCGGTCGCGAGTGTACGCGCAAGGGCGTTCCGCCTCCGACAATTTCGCTTTTTGGCTCCCAATTTATCACATGGCGGGGCATTCCACTGATCCCATCCGACAAGGTGCCGATTGAAAACGGCAAAACGAAAATCCTTTTGCTCCGGACCGGCGAAAGCCGCCAGGGCGTGGTAGGGTTGTATCAACCGGGATTGCCGGGTGAGCAGTCGCCAGGGCTTTCGGTCCGTTTTATGGGTATCAACGACAAGGCGATCGCCTCGTACCTGGTTTCGCTTTACTGCTCGCTGGCCGTACTGGTCGACGACGCGATTGCGGTGTTGGAAGACGTAGAAATCGGTAACTACCATGAGTACAAATATTGATGGAATGCCGGAAGGCATCCCAAACGGTTTTCCGGGCGGTTCTTCAAGCGGTCTGCCCGATACCGGCGCTTTGGAGCGGCTCGCCAACGAGCTTTTCAAGGCACTGCCGGGCGAAATGCCGTCTCCCGTATTCTCGGCGAATCTCGAAGACCATCCGAGGGCGCAAAAGATGCTGGGGATCATTCAGCAGGAATTCGGAGGCGGGCAATCGCCATCAGACCCGTATTCCCAATCGCATCAGGATTTTGATCTGAGCGAGCCGCAGACGAGCCTGCCTGACCCGCATTTTACCGATGGCCATGTTCCGCCATCGGCCGCCGGCGTAGGTATTTCCCCGGCTGGCCAGGTGCCTACGGGGCAGTCGCCGGTCAGTAATACGAATCCGGCATTGCCTTACCAGGATAGCCAGCATGATTTGACGGATGTATTCAACAGACTTCCGAATTTTGGGAGTTCTGCGCATTTGCCCTATTCAGGTGCTTCGCCATCGCTGCCATCCTATTATTTTCTGAATGAAAATTTCACAGAAAAGCCGCATGTCCCGGGCGCTGCCAACTTTTTGCCACATAGCTTTTCACCGTTTTCATTGGGTAATATCCATGTCGGCAACGATCGCGACCAGCTAGGCCGGGCCGTACAGAGTCCGATTGGCAAGATACCCTTTGATGTAAATCGCGTTCGAAACGACTTCCCGGTGTTTAAGGAAAGGGTGAACGGCAAGCCGTTGATCTGGTTCGACAATGCGGCTACTACCCAGAAGCCGAAACAGGTAATCGACCGGATCAGCTATTTCTACGAACACGAAAATTCCAACATTCACCGTGCCGCGCATGAGCTCGCGGCCCGCGCAACAGACGCATACGAGAGCGCACGTGAGAAGGTACGCGCATTTGTGAATGCGAGATCGGTGAATGAGATCGTGTTTGTACGGGGCACTACCGAGGCGATTAACCTCGTAGCGAAAACCTGGGGTGACCAAAACTTGAATGCGGGCGACGAAATCATTGTAAGCCATCTCGAACACCATGCGAATATCGTTCCCTGGAAGCAGCTGGCGGATAAAAAGGGCCTTGTGCTACGTGTAATCCCTGTCGATGACGACGGTCAGATTTTGCTCGACGCTTACGCAGGATTGCTGAACCCGAAAACCAAGCTCGTTTCTTTTACGCAGGTTTCGAATGCATTGGGCACGGTAACACCCGCAAAGCAGATCATCGAAATGGCCCACGCTGTCGGTGCAAAAGTGCTGCTCGACGGCGCACAATCCGTTTCGCACTTGCGTACGGATGTGACGGGCCTCAACTGCGACTGGTTTGTCTTCTCGGGGCATAAAGTTTTCGGTCCGACGGGCATCGGTGCCTTGTATGGCAGGGAGGAAATCCTGAATGCGACGCAGCCATGGCAAGGTGGCGGTAACATGATCGTGGATGTGACATTCGAGCATATTCAATATCATAACGCGCCTTCGCGCTTCGAAGCGGGCACCGGCAATATCGCCGACGCAGTAGGCCTCGGTGCGGCATTGGATTATGTGAATCAGCTCGGTATAGAGAATATTCACCAGTACGAACACTTCCTGCTCGAATATGCGACCGGTTTGATGAAGCAGGTGCCGGGCCTGCGTCTGATCGGCACAGCGAAGGAAAAAGCATCGGTGCTATCATTTGTTTTGGATGGTTATAAAACCGAGGAAGTAGGCGCGGCGCTCAACAAGGAAGGCATTGCCGTGCGCTCAGGCCACCACTGCGCGCAGCCCATTCTCAGAAGGTTCGGTCTCGAAACCACCGTGCGTCCGTCGCTGGCATTTTATAATACCTGCGGAGAGATAGACGTGCTTGTGACAACGCTGCACCGGCTGAGCGGCCAGAGGAGATAAAAAGCATGTCACCACTCATCGATCTTCTTAAAAAAACACATCATGCCGAGTGGGAGGCGACTCCCTCCTGGCATGATGCCACAGCCTGGCTCGACGATCTGATCCGTTTTCTTTTCCCCAGCAATCATTTGCCCAAAAAGACCTCATATGAAGGTATTTTAAAGAAGAACCAGATCGATCTTGAAAACATCCTGCTCAGTTACCTCGATCCTAAAAAGGTAGCCATCGAGCAAAAAGTGGCTTCATTTTACGACGAGCTTGAAACGATTTACAAGAACCTGCGCCTCGACGCCAGCAAAATTTATGAATACGATCCGGCCGCTACGAGTGTCAACGAAGTGATCGTTTCGTATCCTGGTTTTTACGCGATCGCCGTTTACCGAATCGCCAATTACCTGAGTATCCTGCAAATTCCCGTTTTGCCGCGTATCCTTACCGAATATGCGCATGGTAAAACGGGCGTAGACATTCACCCGGAAGCCACCATCGGCGTGCCATTCATGATCGACCACGGTACCGGCATTGTGATCGGCGCCACTTCGGTGATCGGCCGGAATGTAAGTATTTATCAGGGCGTTACGTTGGGCGCATTGCAGGTCGCGAAGGAGCTTTACAATACCAAACGCCACCCCACGGTCGGCGATAACGTTATCATTTACGCTCGGACAACCATCCTGGGAGGCGACACTGTCATCGGCGAAAACAGCGTCATCGGTGGCAGTGTTTTTCTCACCAAAAGCGTCGCACCCAATTCGCAGGTGTTTAATACACATCAGCTGCGGATTACGACCCGCGGGGAAGGGTAGCGATGGGGGCATTTGTCAGGAGTAGTCAAGAGTAGTCAAGAGTAGTCAAGAGTAGTCAAGAGTTGTCAAGAGTAGTCAGGTGTAGTCAAATATCTTGAATGTCGGTTTGGAGCCGCTGTCACGTAGTGAGAATAAAGCATAGCCAACTTACTATTTCTGACAATAAATGACCATTCCTGACTACACCTGACCACCACCGTGATAAAAATGCTATCGGTCGTCGGCGGTCAGCGGTCGGTCGTCGGCGGTCATCTAGCTTTTTTCGCTATCTTGGCATCATGCCATTCGCCGTCGACCGCAACACCATCAAACTCCTGAGAATCCCTTTCTCATTATTTCTCGCGCCGCTGTTTTTGTTTGCATACAGCCAGGCCGAAGCAGTGGTACACAGGCAGGCATTGTGGAGTTTCCTGATCATCCATTTCCTCGTTTATCCGGCGAGTAACGGGTATAACAGCTATGTCGACCGCGACGAAGACAGCATTGGCGGGCTGGAAAAGCCGCCGCTTCCCACCAGGGACCTTTTTTACCTCACGATTTTTTTGGACGTTGCCGCAACCGTTCTCGCACTTGTTTTCGTAAATACATTGTTCGCGTTTTGCCTGGTGCTGTACATCGGGGCGTCAAGGGCGTATAGTTCGCGGCAGGTCAGGCTGAAAAAGTACCCGATCATCGGTTTTCTGACCGTGGTGATTTTTCAGGGGGCGTTCACCTATTATATGTCGATTGCCGGGATTTCGGGAGGCGCGCTGCGGCTCGATACGGCCAATATCTTCGTATTGTTGGGTTGCTCTTTCCAGATCGCGGGCGCGTATCCGCTCACGCAGGTGTACCAGCACGAGCAGGACCTGTGCGACGGCGTGGTTACATTGAGCTATAAATTGGGCTATATCGGCACTTTTGCATTCACGGCCGCCATGTTTGTGCTCTGCAATGTGTTTTATTATTTGTATTTTACGACCAGGGAGCTTGGAATGATTTTTTACATTGTCCAGGTGTTTTTTATTCCCATTGTGATCTGGTTCGGGATATGGTTTTCGCTGGTTTGGAAAGACCGCCGGCAGGCCAATTTCCGGAATACCATGCGGATGAACTGGGTGGCGGCGATTTGCATGAATAGTTGTTTCATCGTTTTAATTATTATCAGCAGAATTCCATTGAGTTATCTATCCTCTATTGAAACAGCCGTTCCCGAATATGGTTATACACAGGAAACGCTCACCGATTTCTATTTGCGATCGACCGACGACCTGAATACCCGCCGGAAAATCAAGATCGTCGCAAGAAAAACGGGTATCGAAAAACGTTATTCCGTAATTCCCGATTTTGATAAAACACCCGAAGAATTCGAGTTCTTCAACCGGGATGCTACATTACTCCCGGAGCCCACGCTTTCGCGGCGGATGCAGCTTTACCAAAAACACGCGACCGCGCTTTCAAAAAAGGCCATCGGGCAAATCCCCGGTTTTGAAAACATAAAAGAGGATATCACCCATCTGATCACAGTCACCTGCACCGGTTTGTTTGCGCCCGGTCTGGACATCGAGCTAATGCGCGAGTTGCGTTTGAATCCCGCTATCGAGCGTAGCAGCGTCAACTTTATGGGTTGTAATGCCGCCATTCTCGCATTGAAGAACGCCGATGCTATTTGTAAAAGCCATGCAAATGCCAAAGTGTTGGTCGTATGCACGGAGCTTTGCTCCATTCACTTCCAAAAGCGGTATAATGACGATTACCTGCTTTCGAATATGATTTTCGGCGACGGCGCGGCGGCCTTGCTGGTATCGTCTCAGCCGGACGACCGGTATTTGCATCCCGTGAAAATCGATGGTTTCAATTCGATGGTGTTGCATAATGGTTATTCCGACATGGCATGGCAGCTTTCTGAAACGGGTTTCATCATGAATTTGTCGTCCTACGTACCCGACCTTATCCGAGAGAATATCGGGCCTATGCTCAAAGCCGTGGGGCTCAAACCGGAGGATTACCGGCATTGGGCGGTGCATCCCGGCGGAAAACGTATTGTGGACGACTTCGCTATGGCGTTGGAGCTGGACAAATGTCTGCTCGGGCCTACCTATGACGTGCTGAAAAATTATGGAAATATGTCGTCGCCGACGGTGCTGTTTGTCCTGAAAGAAGTGCTCGAAAAAGCACAGCCCGAACACCTGGGTAACCGCATTTTCGCTGCGGCATTTGGCCCGGGACTGAGTATCGAAACCATGCAGTTGCAGTATGTTCAGGCATAGGAGCTTGCAAAAGGAACTGCTCGACCGGGACGATATTCCTTCGGCAGATCTTTTTCAAAATCTCCGGGAGCTGGATTTTATCAACCATTGGCTGGGCGGTTATAACATTTCATTCACGGCATTGAAACGTGTGCTGCAAAAAGGCAGGCGCTACACGCTGGTCGACATTGGATGCGGGGGCGGAGATACATTGAAACGCATTGCCCATTGGAACCGAAAAGCGGGTTTCGCGCTCGATCTATACGGCGTCGATTTGAAACCGGATTGCATCGCATACGCCGAAGAAAACCTGAAAAACAGCGGTGTGACACTCATTTGTGATGATTATCGGAATACTTACCAGCATTTGGCGAAGGTCAATATCATCCATGCGTGCCTTTTTTGTCACCACCTTACCAACGACGATCTCCGGGAGTTGGTGCAATTTGCGTTGCGCAACCGGGCTGTGCTGGTTATCAACGACCTTGAAAGAAATCCCTTGGCACATTATTCGATCAAAATACTGACCCGGTTTTTTTCAAAATCATATCTCGTGAAAAACGATGCCCCGTTGTCGGTTTTGAGGGGTTTTAAGAAGAAAGAATGGCACGAAATATTGAAACAGTCCGGTGCCACTCGATTTTCTGTGCGTAACAAATGGGCATTCAGGCATGAAGTGATCGTTTATGGAAACCAGTAATGAACATTTCGAATGCGCTATTATCGGCGGAGGGCTGGCGGGCATTTGCCTGGCGATTCAATTGGCTGACGGCGGTGTTTCAGTGGTGGTATTCGAAAAAGGCAAGTATCCTTTCCATAAGGTTTGCGGGGAGTATATTTCGATGGAAAGCTGGCCGTTTCTGGAAAGTTTAGGATTGCCGCTTGCCGATCTCGCATTGCCCAAAATCAATAGCCTGGGTATTAGTTCTGACCGCGGATTTCTATTAAATCACAACCTCGGAATGGGTGGTTTCGGCATTAGCCGGTACAGCCTCGATCATTACCTGTGCGAAATAGCCTTGCGCAAGGGCGTGCGCGTGATGCAGGAATGCAGGGTTACGGATGTGCAGGGGAGTGCCGCGGATGGTTTTCAGATCCGTACTTCTGCCGGGGATTTTAGTTCGGAGGTTGTTTGCGGAAGTTATGGCAAATATGCGCCGCAATTTGTCCGGTTTTCCGAAAGTGAAAGATTAAATGCTGATAACCAGAATTATATCGGCGTTAAATACCATATTAAAACTGATTTTCCTGCCAATCGAATTGAACTGCACAATTTCAGTGATGGCTATTGTGGTATTTCCAAAGTGGACCACGACTGGTATTGCCTCTGCTACCTCACCACCGCACGGAACTTGCTTGAAAATGGTAAGGATGTAAAGCAAATGGAGGAAGCAGTTCTATTTAAAAACCCATTTCTGAAAAAATACTTTCAAAACTCCAAGTTTGTAAATGCGCGGCCACTAGTCATCAGTAATGTGCAATTCAGCAAAAAGCAAACCGATTTAAGCGGCATATTCCTGCTTGGTGACGCGGCAGGTTCCATTACGCCGCTTTGTGGTAATGGCATGAGTATGGCCATGCGTGCTTCCAAGCTGCTTGCGGGGCAGTTACTGCACCTTTTTAATGGAAAGCAAACGCACGGCCAGGCCGCGCAAAATTACCGTCGCGAATGGAACGCGGTGTTCGGTAGGCGCATCAGGGCGGGGTACCATTTGCAAAAGCTTTTCGGGAAAAGCCGCACGACCGATTTCGCATTAAAAGCGCTGAACAAATCCCCCTGGCTCACATCAAAGCTGGTTGCGCTTACGCATGGGGACGTGTTTTAAGAATTGCTTTAGTCGCCAATCCTGCGGGCTATGACCGGCATGCATATTTTGAACCATTCGGTGTAGGCATGCGGGTTTTGCGCGATGTCGGCCTGGATTTCAGGTACTGTCAGGTATTTGTAGTCGCTGGCTTCCGCAGGGTCGATGGCCGGTGTGGCGTCCGTCACCCCAAAGAACACATGGTCCAGTTCGTTTTCGGTCAGGCCGTTTTCCAGATCGGCACGGTATTGAAAGGTGTAGAGGAATTCGAGGTCGGTTTCGATCCCCATTTCCTCACGCAGGCGTCGCACGGCCCCGTCGTGTACGGCCTCGCCCGGGAGCGGGTGACTGCAACAGGTATTCGACCAGAGGCCTTCCGAGTGGTATTTTCCGAATGCGCGCCTTTGCAACAGCATTTCGTTTTTTGAATTAAAAATAAACACCGAAAACGCGCGGTGCAGCACACCTTTTTCATGCGCTTCCAGCTTGGGCATCAGGCCAATGGCTTCGTCGTTTTCCGTTACAAGCACCACTTGGTCGTTCATAGGATGGTGGGTTTCAGGTTTTGTGTTGTGGGTATATCCCCCCTGTACAACACAAAAACGTCATAAAAGGTCAAACTGGTGCCCCAGTAATGACCGAAACCTTATCGATATCCGGATTCGTAAGTTGGGTCGATCATACCAATGCTTTTATCTCGCCTGTTGGGGTTTCGTTTGTTAGGCACTTAGCCCGATTGTTTTATAAAATAAATTCTTTACTTTTTTGTAGGAAAAATAAAAATTGCTGCTACTTTTGATATTGATAATATCTTATGTCTGATTTTAAAAATATCAAATCATGGGTGCGCAGGATACATTCTGGTCTGTCAATATCAAGTTCCTTCGTTTGCGTCAGAAACTGAGCCAGGAGGCGCTGGCGGAAAAACTCGGGATCAGCAGGGTGAAGCTCAACGCGATCGAGAGTGGCAGGACGGCCAATCCCACGGTCGACGACCTGATCAATTTCTCCGAGTATTTCCGGATGAGTATTGACAGCCTTCTGAAAATGGATCTGGGCAAGCTTTCCGGCCAGAAGTTGAAAGACCTGGAAGAGGGGAGCGAGCTGTTCATGAAAGGCAGCCAGATCCGCGTGCTGGCTATTACGGTTGATAAGGAAGACAAGGAAAATATCGAGTATGTGCCAGTGCAGGCGCGGGCTGGTTACCGCTCGGGATATGCCGATCCGGAGTTTCTGGCTTCATTGCCCCGCTTCAACTTGCCCACCGTGCCTAAAAACGGTACGTTCAGGATGTTCCCCACTGTGGGAGACTCGATGCTGCCAGTACCCGAAGGTGCGGATATTATCACGAGATACGTGCAAGACTGGACGACCCTCAAACCTGAAACCCCTTGTATCGTTATTTTAAAGGGCGACCAGGATTTTGTCTTCAAACAGGTAACGATCAATCAGTCGGCAGGTACTATGCTGTTGCAATCATTCAATAAGCAGTATTTCGCCTATACGGTGCCGGTTGGCGAGGTGATCGAGCTCTGGGAATATTACAGTTTCCACAGCAAGGCGTTACCCGAACCGCAAACCGACATGCAGCAGCTCATGCGGATGTTGCAGGAAATGCAGAACGAATTACGGGAGTTAAAGAAGCGGTCGACCTATAAATAGGGGCGATCGGACACCTACAAATAATTGGACAGGCTGGCTGATACCCGGCCTTTTTTCATTTGAGGGCTGGTGGTTGTCTTGGAAATGTTATAGTGATTAAAATGGGGGTTAACGGTGGGGAATCGAACATTTTACAGTTTTCGGGATACGAAATTCTAGGAATAACGATGGTTTTAAATATTTTGTGTAAAACTAGTACGACTATTTACACATTAAAAATGTTTTCATAGACTTAATACTACTTTGCTATCAAGTGTGCGTTATCTTCGATTAGTGCAATTTTTATGGAAGTTGTCACCCCCGAAAACGTTGAAATCACCCCAAAGTCCCCCGGACTGGTCACAAAAAGAATAATGGATCGAAGGAGGAGGTCTAATTTCGTTGAGCAAGAAAATAAAACTCAACAATATGCTCGTCAAATCTTTCCTTATAAGTCTATTAGCGCTCCTTTCGTTAAATGCAAGCCAGGTATCCGCTCAGAGCCCTACATCTGCTGCTCAGCGGTTCAATATATTCGTCAAAGGTGATGCCACACTACAATCCAGTGAAACCGAAGGCCCGATTGCGGCTGGCGGTAATGTAACAACCAATCAATACCAGATCAGCTTCAATAAGCAGCACGGTGCTTTTTTCGTAAACAATGCATCCATCGGCTTGGCGGTTCGCGGGGCAGTAAAGCTCAATAGCGGAAGCCTTACCGTGAATGGCGACAACTATGTCAAAATCGGCAACTGTGATCCTTCGAATGGTTCAGGCACGAGCCTGAAAGTCTGGTATAAGGACAACAATAATGCTGCTTCCACGATCCGCATTACGGAAAACAACAAGCAGTATTGGGAAACACCGAATATCACGATCAATGCAAATATCAACGCCTGGTCGCCAAGCGTCAGCGAGTCGGTGAACCCGGTTTGCGAAAATGTCTTCGGGACCGGTGCAAATCAGATCGATATCGACGGTGCGTTCGCAACATTTATTAAGCGGTCGAACCAACTGAGGGATATGGCAGATAACCTGCCGATCCGTGATCAGAACGGTAATATCATGGCCTCTGCGCCGATGGGACCTTACCTGGACCCCAATGTGATAGGCAATAACCCCAAAATTGTCGTTGATCCCAATAAAATCAACGTCCTGACCGTATCGGCAGCCGTTTGGAACAAGATCGGAAATGCCAATATCGAAGGTATACCCCAGGGCCCGCAACTGGGACAAACCGCTTCCGGCAACAGTTTTGGCCTGGTCATCAACATTGTCGATTTCCCCACATTCTGCGGAATGACGGGCAGTAACAAGATTAATTTTCCTGGTTTCGGCGGACTGTCCGATTCGCAAGGCAGCTATGTAATCTATAACTTCACCGATGCCACCAAAGGCATTACATTGGGCGGCAATGCGCAGATCAGCGGTACCATTTTCGCACCACAGGCCGATTTGGTGAAAGAAAACAACGGAAATATCAACGGGCAGATCATCGCGAAAAGTTTCGTACACAAGAGCGACGAGGTACACTTCTGGCCGTTCCTGCCGTCGGTCCCCGAGCCGGTTGAAAAGAAAATCGATGCGGCCGCTTCATCGAAATGCTTGAAAAATGCTGCCTGGCTGGATTACAGCGTAACACCCAATTACGACGCTACCGGCAAGACGGCGAAAATTGAATGGATCAATTCGGAAGGAAAAGTGATCCAGGAGGATAGCGACTTACCATTGACAGGCAGCCTCCTGTTCCCCGGTGCTGCCGTGGATGTTAACGGAAACGGCATAGCATGGCCCGGATACAAGCAGGAAAACAGCAAATGGGTGGAGGATCCGAGCGATCGTTACGGCTCGCTGCGCGCAGATGGTGCGACCATCCGTGTGACCGTTGATCCATCGACTGTGTTGAATATTACCTTCCCTGCGTCGACCACAACATGTTACACTTCGCCACCTCCTTCAACAGCTTTACCTGTAACATTAGCATATTTTACCGTACAAAATGTAAATTGCAGTGCGGAACTGAAATGGAAGGTAACCGAGGCCAAAAATTTCTCACATTTTGAAGTCGAACGCTCATCAGATGCAAAGACTTACAATGCTGTTGCCCGGATCGATTACGACGCCACCAAGGCCACATATAGTTTCAACGACACACCATTTTCATCAGAGTCTGTACCTGTAAAGAGCTACTATTATCGTCTGAAGCAGGTAGACAGCGACGAGACATTCGAATATAGCGCAATCCGTAGCGTACAAGCCGGAACGTGCGACGCCCGGTTGGCGGTGGACTTCTTCCCGAACCCGACCCAGGACGAAATGAATGTCAGAAGCTTCTCGCCGGTGAAAAAAATCGAAATCTACACACTAGGAGGAAAGCAGGTTTACCAGGCAATGCCGGTGACCGGTCAAACAGAAATCAAAGTTAATGTTCAGGCTTTTGCGCAGGGAATGTATATTGTGAACGTGGTAAATGCAGAAGGGAAGTATTCTTCCAAAGTGCTCAAAAAATAGAATGAATTGATCTTATATAGCGTTATGTGAAACTTAAAGCTGCCGGCATTTTGCTGGCAGCTTTTTTATATGCCTGGCGGGCCGCGCCCCTTTGGCTCAGGACAGTTGCCTTCCCTTCCACTCGTACTGGCCTTTCTGAGCTGCCAATCCGAAAAAGCAAACGTATAGCGGGTAAAAGAGCTGGGTTACCGGAATGAATGCGAGCGACTTCCTTTTTTGCAGAAAGCTGAGCACGGAACCCAGGAAAAACCATTCAGGCACACATTTCAAGGCCAGCATCCCGCCAAAAGCGGCGGCAGAAATGCTTCCTGCGGCTGCGAGTCCGCCTGCGAGTAGTACCGAAAAATTGCTTGCGAATATGTAAACGGCCAATATCAGCGGTGTTTTGCTCTGGTAATGCTTCCATTTGCTGGCCCATCGTTTTCGCTGCCTGTAAAAGCTCGCCCAGTTACGGTGTGGTGCGGTGCGGATGATGGCATCGCGGTGGCGGAGGAAATGTACCGACCCGGGGTACCGCGCAGCGATTTTATGCATCAGAAACTCGTCGTCGCCGGAGGCAATATGCCGGACGCCGTCGTATCCGCTTACTTCCAGGAAAGCTTCTTTCTCGTAGGAAAGGTTTGCCCCATTGCACATCGACGGATAGCCAGCCGACATCGAAGCTGCCCCGCTGCCGATCAGGCTGGCGAATTCGACCGTCTGCAAATGGTCGGTTAGACTGGTTTCGTCGGTAAATGTGACCGGCGAACTGATGAGCTTCGCACCCGTATGCAGGTAGCACGCCGCGATCGCGTGTAACCAGCCTGGCTGCGCGCGGCAATCGCCGTCGGTGGTTACGATCAGTTTCCCTTGCGCGTGCCCGATCGCCGTTTCGATCGCCCGTTTCTTCGGTGCCGAAGTGCGTATGTCGGGGAGGGGTATCAGTTTGATCTGCGCCTTTGAACTTTTCGCGAATGCACGTACGATGTCGGCGGTGTTGTCGGTAGAGCTGTCATCCATCACCAAAACCTCGAAATGGGTAACGGGCAAGGTTTGTCGTTCCAGGTCTTCGAGCAGGAAGCGGATATTTTCGGCCTCGTTCCGCACCGGTACGATGACGGTAATATAAAGATCATCGGGAATAGCCGCTACTGCCGCAGACCTGCGAATCCTGGACCACAGAAACGTCAGCGCGAAAGTGAACACCGCATAGCTGCCCAGCAATATCCAGATGACTGTGGCGGTCCAGGAAATGAATGCCGTACTGCTCATCGGGATTTCTTCCATTTGTATTTCCAGATCAGAAATATGCCTACGAGGATCGGACCCAGGACGTTTAATATCCAGATCAGGAATGTGGCCGCGATGACCTGCTCGGCGGGCAGTTTGAATGGGGCGAATACCAGCAGGGCCGTAAATTCGCGTAAACCCAGATCGCCCAGCACATTGATCGCGGGTATCAGTGTTTTGGCCAAAAAAATCAATGTAACGCACGCTGCCAGCTGTTCGATGCCCACGTGAAAGTGGAACAACGACAATGCGAGTACAAACTGTGTGAGGAAGACCAGGTAACGCAGCAGGCCGTAGCCGGTACCGGTTGCCAGTTCGGAAGGCGTGTAGCGCCCTATTACATTTAGATATTCTTTTGTCTTGATAAAAATCTTTCGCGAAGGCTCCCAACTATCAATCTGCTTTCTGAAAGGGACCAGCGCGGGGCCCAGGCAGATGATCAGGAACAAAACGCTGTTCACGATTAATCGCGCTGTTTGAGGTATGTCGAGCTGATTATTCAAATAAAGCCAGCCGCAAGCGCCGGCGAGTACCGACACGTAAAACTGGATCCCGTTTGAAACGAGGGCGGCGCCGATTGCCTCTAATCGGCGGTCGGATTTGAGGGCAGCCACGCGCCCGAGCGTATCGCCCAGCTGTGCTGGTACGGCCACACCCACGGCCAGGCCCGTAAGGGTTCCCCGCATCGCGTCACGGAACGAAAGCGGTATGATGCGCGAGATGAGTTTCTGCCATTTAAGGCTTTCGAGCGCCCAGTTGACGGGCACGAGTAAAACCATCAGCACAAATACCGGTGCGTTTGGCGCAGTCCAGATTTCGCCGAACACGCTTCCAATATCGCCAATGCCCTTTTGCTCGTTGCGGAATGTGCGGTAAATGTAACTCAGCACCAGAGCCGTCACCACGAGTTTGATCACCCAGAGCAGCTTTGCCTGGTTGCTTTTTGGCTTTGGAGGGGAGAGTTCCTTATCTTGCACCATGTTAAAAACGGAGGTTTCGGAAAAGGTCATTATCGGGGTCGATCCCGGTACCCAGGTGATGGGTTACGGGGTGATATCGGTCAAAGGACAGCAGATTTCGCTGGTTCAATACGGTGTGATTCATTTGAGCAAATATAGTACGCACGAGTTGAAGTTGAAGAAAATCTTTGAACGCCTTACCCAGCTGATCGAGGATTATCTGCCCGATGAAATGGCCATTGAAGATCCTTTTTACGGTAAAAACGCGCAATCCATGCTCAAACTCGGCCGTGCGCAGGGCGTAGCGATGGCCGCCGCACTTGCCCGCAACATCCCGATCGTCGAATATTCCCCCAAGAAAGTAAAGCAATCCGTGACCGGCAGCGGTAATGCTTCCAAAGAGCAGGTTGCCTATATGCTCGAAAAGATCCTGAAAATGGAGCTCAGCCGCGAATTTATGGATGCCACGGATGGCATTGCCATCGCGATTTGCCATCAGTACCATGCCAATTCGCCGGCTTCGGCGGCAAGCGGTAGCTCCAAAAAGGCCAAAAAAGGCGGCTGGGATGCTTTTGTGAGCGAAAACCCCAACCGGGTCCGGTAATGTCAGTGAATGAGTTTCAATGATTTGACGACTTTGCCTGTTGTCAGGCGGTAGACATATACGCCCGATCTCAAATCGGCCAGGTCCGTTTGTATAAAATTCCATCCTCCCGGAAATGCGGTATTGCGAAGCTGTCTGATGAATTGTCCGCGTACATTGAACAAGTCGATCCGTGCTTCTGCGGCTTGCGGAAGGTAAAACGCAATCTCCGTCGGGCCTGTCGCAGGGTTGGGCGTGTTTTGCAACAGCGTCACCTCATCCGGCTGTGTATTGGTCGGCGAATCTTTCGGCACGACCCGGAATGGCTGGCTTTCATGGCTCATGATTTCAGGCGCGGTGGTTAGGAGGTTGATGGTATATTGGCCTGCACGAAGTGTGTCGGGTAGTGTAAAATCGACGGCATGGCCATTCACGGTGGTCTGGGTAAGGGTTATTTGGGCGCCGGTGGTTTGGTTGTTCAATTGGATGGAAATCCGGTTCTCGGCATCAAATGTCGAATTGGTACTGAGCTTGACAGTAACGGAAGAGCCGGCAGGGTAGCTTGCTTGCGGTTCAAAGGAAAGGATCTGGCGTTCATCGAACGTATGGAGTTCACCGCCGGTGGTGAGGATAACGAGCTCGCCTTTGAAAAACTCGATCTCAAAGGGCTCGCGAAGGAAATTGAGGCCTTCGGTGTAAGCATTAACTTTCCCATTGGCATAACGAAGAAGCCCGAATTGGGTGAAATCATCATCGGAAACCTCCGGCCAGCGGTACATAACGAGCCACATCCGGTTCTGGTCATCAAATAGGATTCTCTGAATGCTTTTGTCGAACAGTGGGCGGATCACTTCCCATTCGCCTTTCTCCTTGTTAAATCCCATCACGCCCCAGTTGCCATAGGCGTATGCGTTGTTGTCGTTATCGAACGCAAGGCCATGAAGCGCGTTCCAGAATGGCATTCGGGGTTGGGATACCCATTGATTGTTTTCAAAATACCAGGTAGCACCGCCCTCGGTGATGGTCCAAATCCTGTCCTTGTTGTCCTTCGCAAGGCAAATAGGGCGCAGTGACTGCAACGCGGCATTGTGGGAGATCCAGTTTCCGTTCAGGAATTGCGTGATACCGGCAGTATAGTTCATATAAAACAGGCCGGCAGTTTCGGTGGCAAACAAATCCTCCATGCCGCTCACGCCGCTGAGTGGTGGGAGCGGCAGCCGGGTATAGGTATTGTCAGTTTTCTTGACCATGGCATCCAGTCCGTCGACCGTATAGGTGATACCATCCGGGTAAGCGGTAATGGCTGTTACCCTTTCCGGGCTCTGGCCGTTGGTAGTCGAGGGCAGGAACGGGGTCCAGGTTTCAAGGTCGGTGGTTTCGTAATATCCGGCCAATGTGCTGGCGACAAATAGTTTTTCCCGTGATTTGAATAGCTTCATCGTCCTGATGTAGCTGCCCGAGCCGCGTGCGCTGAGCATGGCGGGATGCGGAACGCCCAGGTAAGTGAACCGTGTGTCTTTTACACCCGTCCGGAACTGGCCGTTCGCCCATAGCGACTGAAAACCTGTTTTAAGTCCAATGTTCGACCGCGAATAATAGGTGGTATTTTCTGCAAGAGTGGGGAACAGGAGTTTTTTGTCAAAGAAGCCGTTATTGGGCGCATTGGGATGGGTAAACAGCTCGTCGATGACCAGGTTTTTGAATTCCGGGTCGGTGGCGAGCTGGAAAATACCGGATACCGGGCCCGCGGTAGGCGTGGGGGTCCATTGCCGGATTGCCAGAATGGGATCGGTCGAAACGACGGGGTTGCTCCGCAAGGGGGCGGAGGTAGGAATGGTGACCACATTTATATTGTCAGACCACACGCTCCACTGGTTGTTCCGAAATACCCTGTACCTGAGTTTGGCCCTGAGGACCACACCTTCTTCGGGTCGTAAAGAGAATGTTTCTATGGCTGTCCCTTTCGGGATAAGATCGAACGTTTCCTCGGAATCGCGCCATTGTTCGGATGTCCGAACCTGATAGGCGGTAATACCTGATAATGCTCTGAATGATCCGACAATATTCCCTTCATTGTCCAATGCAACCGACAGGAGCACAGGAGGGGCGCCCTGGGTTTGGGTATCATCGATATTAAATGAAAGCGCCTGAGACCATTCGGCGGACGAGGAGGCGTTCTGTGGTTGGTATCTCACAAAATAGTTGCCGGGATTCAGGCCTGGGGAACGGAAGAACGGCTGAGTTACCAGTGTGTCGTCCATAATGCCCTGAAAACCGGCATCGCGGGCAATCTGCACCCGGTACCGACTAGCCTTTGCGGACGGATACCACTCGAACGCAGGCAATGCCGCCGAGCCGCCGGATTCACCGGGAAGTTTCGAAATCAGACCGGGGGCGGCGGGTTTCTCTTCCAGTTCCGTCAATTTAAATGCGGGGTTCACCGTCCCTTCCGCATAATTGCGTATCAAGTTCCGGCATAGTGGATGAAAGGTCATTTCGCCCAGGCAATACGACATGATGGTACCGTTCGCCTCCTCCCTGAAACCGTCAAGGCAACTTTCGGAAGTACCCTCTACCGCCACGCAGCGGTCAATCGGTCCGCCTGGCCAGAAGCAGTTGTGCGTATGCGGCGATCCCAGCGTGTGTCCCAGTTCATGACAAAGCAGATCGATGGAGAAATATTGGTTCGGGTCCGGGAAGTTAGAAGTGCACATGCGAAATCCGCCATAAAAAGTACCATACCGGTTCGACATGCCCACCACGGCATCCCGCACCTCATGACGCTCTGCATTCCAGTAAGTCAGTACATTGCCGAAATAGTCCTCCGAAGTGGTTAATGCGTAAGGTTCCGGCTTGTCCCAGATATGAATGTGATAAACCGTGAGTTTGATACGCATCTCCTCCTCAAAAATCGCCGACGCCTCTCTGAATATTTCGTAGACCCGCCGACGAATGCGCATGACGTCGCCCCCGTAATCCAGGTAGGTTTTGTGATCTATATCTACGCCGAGCCGGTATTCGAGCACGGGCTGATTGGCTGTACGGGCCCGTGTGAGGTCAATTCGTTTACTGATTTTTTCGAGGTATTTCGCTGCAAGGGAATCGTTGGTGCCGCATGACGGTACCGCCTGCTGGGCGGTAAGCATGCGGGATGTGATGGATAATAGGATGATTATCAGAATTTTAAAGGTATAACATGTTTTCATGGAAAGGTTGGAGAGGCTATGTAACCGGTCGGTTTCCAGTGTTAGACAAAAAAAGTCCCTTCGAGGGTTGCACCTTTTTAATCTCAGTATTAAAAAAAATTAATGGTACTAATCCAACATTTGCTTTTACTAATCAAACGTTTGTTTAATAAAATCAAACGATCGTTTGATTTTTGTCTGACAGCCGGTTACCTTTGTATTGTCATTAGCAAAAAGAAGAAAAGAATCCCTGCTAATGAGCTACTTAAATGGAATACAACGCGAAACAATTGCAGATAATAGAAGTGGCGGAGCGGCTGTTTTCACAGAAAGGTTTTGCCGGAACTTCGGTCAGGGATATCGCCCAGGAAGCAGATGTGAACGTCTCGATGATATCCTACTATTTTGGTTCGAAGGAAAAGCTGATCGAGGCGCTTTTTCAGCTACGTATGACGGAATCGAGATCCCGGCTCGAAACACTGATGATGCTCAGCGAGCTGTCGGCGCTCCAGAAGTTCAATGTGTTTATCGACAGTGTGATCGACCGTCTGATGGGTAACCAGTGTTTTCATAACATCATGCTGCGCGAGCAGCTGTCTTCGGAGCGAACGCCCGTGATTTCCGAATATATCCGCGGGTTGAAAATGCGGAATGTGGAACTGATCAAGCGGATGATCCACGAGGGCCAGGAAGCCGGGGATTTCCGGAAGGATATCAACGTGAGCCTGGTAACTACTACACTCTATGGCACGGTGAACTACGCCATCGCTACGCAGGATTTTTACAGAATCTTCAATAACCTCGAACACCTCACCGATGACGAGTTTCAGGCGCATCTGCGGAATGAGCTGAGCCAACACCTAAAGAACTTATTCAAATCAACAATAACCAATGAACACCACATCCAGAATTAAAAGAATGGTTTGTCTGGCAACCGGGATCATCTGGATTACCGTGACCGGCCATTCGTACGCACAAAGCGCACGCACGATCAAGCTGGAAGAGGCCATTACGATGAGCCTGCAAAACAGCAAGCAGCTGAAACTGAGCCAAAGCAATATCGACCTCGCCGGACTGGGTATCCGCCAGGTGAAGGAAAATCAGTTGCCGAGCTTCAGTGTATCGGGTTCCTATTTGCGGGTGAACTCGCCGAATGTGAACCTGAAAATCAAACAGGAAGGTAACGACAGCACAGGTAACTCGGGGGGAATGCCGAATGTACATCAGGCGATGTACGGAATGGCGAGCGCTTCGATGCCCTTGTTTTCGGGTTTCCGTTTCAAATACGGCCTCGAATCGGCCAGGTATGTGGAGCAAGCCGCAAAACTGGATGCCGACAATGATCGCGAAGCGGTGATCCAGAATACCGTGGCCGCTTATGGAAACCTTTACAAAGCCCAAAAGGCGGTTGACCTTGTAACGGAAAACCTGGCGAGCGAGCGCGAACGGGTGCAGGAGTTTACCAACCGTGAAAAAAACGGAATGCTGGCCCGCAACGACCTGATGAAGGCGAAATTGCAGGAATCCAATGTGGAACTGGCTTTACTGAACGCGCAGAATGATTTGAAAATTACTACCATTAATATGAACCTCTTGCTGGGCTTGCCGGAGGAAACAGTGCTTGAAGCAGATTCCAACAGCTTTACCGCGCTCAAAGAAGAAGGTATTGCAGCAGAGTGGGAGCAAACAGCCCTGGAACACCGCAAAGACTTCGCAGCGAACGGTATCCGCCAGAAAGCGGCCGATAGCGATATCAAGGTAGCGAAAGCAGATTTGTATCCCAGCGTGGCGCTTTCGGCAGGGTATGTAGCATTGAGTATTCCGGGTGTAGTGACCGTTCCGAATGCGGTGAATGCAGGCATCGGTTTTAAATACGATGTAGCATCGCTCTGGAAATCGGGAGCGAAGATCGCCCAGGCTCGTACAAAGGCTTATCAGTTGAAAACCAACGAGCAAATCATTCTCGACAAGATTCACCTGGAAGTGAACACTGCCTACTACAACTACGTGCTGAGCAAAAGAAAGATCGATGTGTATGCGAAAGCAGTAGAACAAGCCAACGAAAACTATCGCATCACCAAAAACAAATACGATAACAGCCTCGTGACTACGACCGAATTGCTGGATGCAGATGTGGCACAGGTCCAATCACGTATCGATTACGAAGCAGCGAAGGCAGACGCCGTCGTAGCTTATAAGAAACTCGAACAAACGGCAGGAGTTATTAACTGACATTCACTCATTCAATCATTCAGTCATTCACAATTGAATATGGAAACGAAACAAAACACCACCGAAGAAGCACCTAAAAAGAAAAACACCCGCTTCCTCATTATCCTGGCCGTGCTGATTATTGGCGGCGGTAGCTGGGGTTTTACCAAATATAACCACGGACAGCACCACGAAGAAACCGACGACGCACAGATCGACTCAGACATTAGTCCCGTAATTCCCAGAATTTCAGGATATGTGACCGAGATCCGGGTGAAGGATAACCAGACTGTGAAAAAAGGCGATACCCTGATCGTGCTTGACAACCGTGACCAGATTATCAAACTCGAACAAGCCAAAGCGGGCCTCCTGGGTTCGGAAGGCAGCCTGACCGTAGCACATGAAACGACGAATGCCTCCGCGGCCAGCGGCATTACCTACGAAGCGAACATCGCCGTGGTAGCAGCGCAGATCGAAGAAGCGAAAGTGAATTTGTGGAGAGCTAACCAGGACTATGCACGCTACGAAAACCTGATCAAAGATCATTCGATCACCCAACAGGAATTTGAGCAGGCGCAGGCAACCAAGCAGAAAGCGGAACGCGCATTGGCGGTTTTGGAAGCACAGAAAGGTGCAGCGGAACGTCAGGCAAAAGCAGCTGGTCGCCAAACCAAAGCTACTTCGGTTCAGTCGGCTGTGGCGAATGCGAACATCAAGGCACGCCAGGCTGAAATTGCGAATGCAGAACTGAACCTGTCGTATACCGTTATTACCGCGCCTACCGATGGTCGCGTGTCCAAAGTGAATGCACAACTGGGCCAGTACCTGCAAGCCGGACAATCGCTGTTCAGCATTATTTCAACCCACAAACCATGGGTTACCGCAAACTTCAAGGAAACACAGCTGACTAAAATGAAAATCGGCCAACATGTTAGAATCCATGTCGATGCCTATCCGGAACACGAGTTCGAAGCACAAGTAGCGTCGTTTTCACCTGCCACAGGCGCTCGTTTTGCGTTGCTGCCTCCTGATAATGCAAGCGGTAACTTCGTGAAAGTGGTACAACGTCTGCCGGTGCGCATCGAGTTTACCAAAGCCGACGATGAAAAGATCGCGCAACTGCGCCCGGGCATGAACGTGTTCGTGGACGTGGAGCTGAACTAAGGTGTTCGAACCGAATTTTTGATTCTAAAAACCAATAACGAATGGAATTACAGGAATCACTCGTCGAGTACGGCTACCGCAGGGTAATCATTACCATCACGGCTGTACTGTGCGCGCTGCTGGAAATCGTGGATACCACGATCGTGAACGTGGCGCTCAACGACATGCGCGGAAACCTGGGCGGCACATTGTCGGAGGTGAGCTGGGTGATTACCGCTTACGCAATCGGTAATGTGATCATCGTGCCGATGACCAGCTGGCTCTCGCAGCAATTTGGTCGTCGTAACTACTTTGCCGCTTCGATCATCATATTTACGGTTGCCTCATTTCTTTGTGGTAATGCCGACAATATCTGGGAGCTGGTATTTTTCAGATTAATACAAGGTTTCGGTGGCGGTGCATTGCTCGTAACCGCGCAAACGCTGATCACCGAAAGTTACCCGCCTGAAAAACGCGGAATCGCACAGGCTATTTATGGTCTGGGTGTGATCGTAGGCCCTACATTGGGTCCGCCGCTGGGGGGATTTATCGTAGATAATTACAGCTGGCCTTACATTTTTTATATCAACATCCCGCTGGGTATCATCGCAGCCATGCTGACTATGGAATTTGTAAGAAGTCCAAAGTTTGCCAACAAAAAGGCAGCCAACGAAATCGACTGGTGGGGCATTATTTTCCTGGCCGTCGCAGTAGGCTCATTGCAATATGTGCTGGAAAAAGGTCAGGAAGAAGACTGGTTCAATGATGAGATCATCTTGATTCTTACCGTAGTTTCCGTTTTTGCATTCTTCTTCTTCATCTGGAGGGAATGGACTTACAAAAACCCGATCGTGAACCTGCGCGTACTATCCAACGGTAACCTGCGCGTCGGAACGGTGCTGTCTTTCATCCTGGGCTTCGGTTTGTATGGGTCAACATTCATCATTCCGCTTTACACCCAGGCTACGCTGGGCTGGACGGCCACGCAATCGGGTATGCTCATGGTGCCCGCGGCGATCGTGACGGCAATGATGATGCCCGTCGTCGGCCAGCTGCTGCAACGCGGCGTGAAGCAACAGTACCTCGTGGCAATCGGGATGATATTCTTCTTCGTATACAGTTACTGGGGCTACCTGATATTGACACCCGACACCGGTAAGGATGCATTTTTCAGCATGCTGATCGTTCGTGGGATTGGTCTGGGGCTTCTTTTTGTCCCCATTACCACCCTTGCATTATCGACGCTGAAAGGCCGCGAGATTGGAGAAGGTGCGGCATTTACCGGTATGATGCGGCAGTTGGGCGGCTCGTTCGGGGTGGCGGTGATCACGACATTTATCGCACGCCAGAACATGGCGCACCGCAACGACCTGGTAAGTAAACTGGACGTGAACAGTCCCATTGTTCAGCAGCGCGTAGAAGGCCTGCAGCACAGTTTTATGGCTAAGGGCATGACGCCCGATGTCGCGCTGAACAGCGGGTATAAGATATTGGACTACACGGTGTCCAAGCAAGCACAGGTAATGTCGTACATGGATGTGTTCCTGTACCTGGGCGTGATGTTTTTGATTTGTGTTCCCTTTGTGTTATGGACGCGGAGCGGCAAAACAAAAGTCGACGCTTCGTCCGTGCACTAGTGTTTTTAAGTGTAGTAGTATTGCAGAAGAAGCCTTCCGACACCGGGAGGCTTCTCTTGTTTTGTTTAAAAGGAGGAAAGGGACGATGGAGGCCGGTCGGGTGTGCACGAATCACGGCCCGGAGGGCCATCCTGTTTATAGCAAAAGGGATTTGTGCGAAATTTGGCTCCGGAGGAGCCTCCTGCTTGTGTCGAAGGAGGCTCCTCCGGAGCCAGGAATATAGTGGAACCGTACCTTTAAACAAGCAGCCGCTCCGCGGCTATTCGGATCGCATATATCAGATTTTTAGACGCAGTGCTACTCATTTGGCAGGGACAAATCGCGTAGCGATGTAACATCGGTAGCCAAAAGAATGAGGTGTATAGCGGAAAATCCCGTCAGGGATGTAACAACAAATCGACGCACCAACCACTTCATGAGGGCGTTTTGCTATTCCTGCGCCACTTCACCGCCTCGCCATTATGGTTGTTACATCCCTGACGGGATTGCTATACCATTTATTCTTTTCTGTGCTACCAACATTACATCGCTACGCGATTCAAGGTTTGTTTGGTATATGTTTCCTTCTTCCTCCCTACATTTGCCCGAATACAATCCCGAATAAAAAGTGCATCAGAATTACCATTTCATCAAACAACTCGCGCCACGCCTGCATTCTGAACTGGCAGGTAAGCGGTTTGTGGAAGCATTCAGCCAGCAGAAGGATGAGCTGATCATCATGTTTGCAGAAGAAGCAGACGGTGAGTGGAATGATCAGCCAGAGCAGCAGGATCATCCATTGATTAACCCATTCTTCATCAAAGCCACTTTAACCAATAGCTTTTCATGCCTCAGCTTTCCCGAACGTTTCGACCGGGCGCGACGGAATAGCGTCAATCTTTTCAACGATTTCGAAGGAGATAAGGTCGATTTTGTAAAAGTCTGTAAAAACGAGCGGGCGATTCAGGTGCATTTCGAAAGTGGCAGGGATTTGATATTCAAACTCTTCGGGAATCGCTCCAATTTCATCGCTTTGAATGCGGACGGGGAGGCTACACAGCTTTTTAACAACAAACTTTCAACGGACCGCGCGTTGACCGTAGCGTCGCTGAACCGTGACATCGATCAGTCGTGGAAGGCATTCGTTGCCAATGACGGCCGTTTTGAACCGCTTTTTCCTACATTTGGAAAGGTGGTGAATAAATACCTTGCTGGCAAACTGGAAGGCAAAAGTGATCTTACCGAGCGCTGGCAGATTGTGCAGGAGGTTTTGGCAGAGCTGGAATCATCGGTTTTTTACATTACTAAAATTGAAAATATCCCTGCCCTCACACTCTTCGAAACCGGCGAAGTCGTGCAGGTTTTACACGATCCAATCGAGGCGTTAAACGCCTTCTATCTCGCTTACATCCGGCTGAGTGGGCTGGATAAGGAGAAGGCCGATATCATAAGGCTGCTGAAAAAGCGTATTCAGCAGACGGATAATTATCTTGAAAATACCTTCCAGAAACTCGTGGATCTGGAAAATGCGACCAAAAACGATGAATTGGCTAACATTATCATGGCCAATCTTCACATCATTCCGGAGCGCGCGGAAAAAGTGGAACTGTACGACTTTTACCGCGATCAGCCGATTACCATTAAATTGAAGAAAGACCTGTCCGCACAGAAGAATGCAGAAGGCTATTACCGCAAGGCGAAGAACGAAAAGATCGAAATAGATCGACTGAACGACAGCCTCGCCGCGCGTGAGGCAGACAGGAAGCGGTTGCAGGAGCATTTGACGCATATTGAAGTCATAGAAATGCTACGCGATTTGCGGGCATACATCAAGGCCAACAAGCTGGAACAGGGAAGCGCAGCCCCTACGATCGACGATCTTTTCAAACGGCTGGATTTTATGGGCTACACCATTCTGATCGGCCGCAATGCGAAGAACAGCGATTTGCTGACGAAGCAGGCCCATAAGGAAGATTTGTGGCTCCACGCAAAGGATGTTACGGGCTCGCACGTGGTGGTGAAGAACCAGCCCGGACGCAAATTTCCGGCACCGGTGATCGAGCGGGCGGCGGAACTGGCGGCATTTTATTCGAAACGAAAGAATGATTCGCTGTGCCCGGTGATCGTCACGCCGAAGAAATTTATCCGCAAACCGAAAGGCCTCCCCGACGGACTTGTGCTGATAGACAAGGAGGATATTGTGATGGTAGTCGCGAAGGGGGAGTAGAAGGGGGCAAATGTCCTAAAAATGAAGTTTTTATTATTTATTAACCGAAATCCTACTTTGAATAATCTTTTGCTATTGCGAACTTCGTGTGAAAATTGAGAACCGGAATTTTTAGTGCAGAATGCTCGAAAGTCGTCGATTTGTTATCATTGGATTTTTTGCTTTAGTAGGTGTTATATACTTATTACGACTTTTCTACCTCCAGGTGCTGGATGAGAGCTATTCCATCGAGTCTTCCAGCAATTCCATCAAACGTGTTACCGAAATCCCGTTCCGCGGCCAGATCTATGACCGTTACGGGAAACTGATCGTATATAATACCCCCGTTTACGACCTGCTTGTGACGCCAAACAGGGTGAAAATGGACGATACGCTCCGTTTTTGCCAGGTTTTGGGAATTGAAAGACATGATTTCGACAGTCTCATGGCCGCGGCGAGAGCTTACAGCCCGGTAAAGCCGTCGCTGTTTTTACGGCAGCTTTCCAAAGAGGATTTTGCCTCGATCCAGGACATTATGGTCGATTACTCGGGTTTTGAGTTTGCCAAAAGCTCCCTGCGCACCTACACCGCGCCTACGCTCGCGAATACGCTCGGGTATGTGAGTGAGATCACCAAAGGTCAGCTCGAAAAACAGGAAGAGCCCTATTACCGTCAAGGCGATTATATAGGGCAGAGCGGTGTCGAACGCATTTATGAAAATGAGCTGAGGGGAAAACGGGGAACCAAGTTTGTGATGCAAAACGTGGCCGGAGTGTATAAAGGCCCGTGGAAAAACGGGGAACTCGATACGATGGCCGTGGCAGGAGAGAACCTCTACACCGGTCTGGACCTTGAAGTGCAGCAGTACGCCGACAGCCTGATGGTGAACAAGGTAGGAAGCGTGGTGGCGATAGAACCGAAGACCGGGCAGATCATTTCCATGGTGTCGGCCCCGACGTATGATCCGAACATCCTTGCGAGCCGCTATTTTTCCAAAAACTTCGCTGCGCTGGCCCGTAACCCTTACAAGCCGTTGTTCAACAGGCCGGTCATGGCGAGTTATCGTCCGGGATCCACTTTCAAACTGATCCAGGCGCTGATCGGTTTGCAGGAGGGAGTGATAACCCCCAGCAGCGGTTTTACGCATGCCAACTGCCCGGTAGGATGTCACAATCACCCCGCGACAAGCACGGTGGCACTTGGGGTGACGCATTCATGCAACCCTTATTTCTACAATGTATTCAGGCGGTTGATTTATAAAAACAATATTAAAAATACCTTTAAAGCTTCGGCGGTTGGTCTGGATGCGTGGCACGACGACATCGCCAAGTTCGGGATCGGGCAGCGGCTCGGGATCGACTTGCCGAGTGAGTACAAGGGGAATTTGCCTAACAAAAAATACTACGACCGCTTCTATGGCGAATACCGGTGGAAATTCTCGAATATCTACTCGCTTAGTATTGGCGAGGGAGAGTTGCTCATTACGCCTTTGAAAATGGCGAATGTGGCCGCCATTATTGCCAACCGAGGGTATTTCTACACGCCACACGTGATCCATGGCATTGGTGACAAGAAAACCGTGAAGCCCGAGTTCCTGGAAAGACATGAAACCGGTGTGGATGCCCACAACTTTGAGCCGGTAATCGAGGGGATGATCGGGGCAGTGGAGGCTGGTACCGCACGCCGTTCGCGCGTGGAAGGCATTACGATTGCGGGTAAGACCGGTACTTCACAGAACAAGCGGGGTGACGACCATTCGATTTTCATCGCGTTCGCGCCTGTGGAAGACCCGAAAATCGCGATCGCCGTATTCGTAGAGAATGCAGGTGCAGGTGGTTCGGCGGCGGCGCCTATTGCTAACCTGATCATCGAGAAATACCTGTCGCGCAAGGTGACCAACAAAGCGCTGGAAGAACGGATGATGAAGCTCGACCTGATGAGCAAGGTGGTGTTGCCGACGACGAAAAAGCCGGACGATACGGAAACGAAGAAGAAAACCGAGGAGGTGAAAAAGCCGACCGGTGACCCGAATGATCCGGCCAACCGCCTGCCGGGCGCACCACATCCGGCCAACCCGGCCGCGATGAGGGGGCCGATAACCCTGCCGAAGCAAAACCAGCAAAAAAGACTTTAAGAACTTACAAACCGATACTGAAATGGCTGAAAGCAAGCCGATAACCAAGAATGTGGACTGGATGGTGGTGCTGATTTACATCGCTTGCCTGATGATTGGCTGGTTGAATATCTACGCTGCCGTTTACAATCCCGAAGCGCACACGAATATGTTCGATTTGTCGAACAATGCGGGTAAGCAGCTGATGTGGATCGGGACGGCCGCATTGCTGATCATTTGTATCCTGGTGATAGACTACAAGTTTTACGAGACATTCTCTTTCGTCATCTATGCCGTCGTGATATTCCTGCTCGTGGTGGTGCTCTTTGCGGGGTCTAATATCAATGGATCGCGCTCCTGGATCAAACTGGGGAGTTTTTCATTGCAGCCGGCAGAGTTTTCGAAACTGGCGGTGAGCCTGGCCATCTCCAAATACCTGAGCGACCCGGCGATCAGTCTCAACCGGAAATTGAAGGACTATTACCCGATTATGGGGATTATCGCATTGCCCGCGTTCCTGATCCTTTTATCGAACGAAACAGGTTCCATGCTGGTTTTCGCCTCCTTTGCGATCGTACTGTACCGTGAAGGCATGCCTGGTTTCATCCCGGCCATCGGGATGATCGGCGCGGCTTTGCTGATCATTACATTGCTTTTTGTGAAATGGTATATTGCCGGTGCCATTATCGTGATCGCCGGATTGGTGATCTGGCTGATGCCGGTCATGACACGACGCCGAGGCGGGCTTTGGGCTACGATCATCGTGGCTTTTGTGATGATCGGCATTGTGTTCGGGGTGGATTTCTTTATGAATAATGTGCTTCAAAAGCACCAGAGAGGCCGGATTATGGTATTGTTAGATCCCGATTCGGACCCGCGGGGTATCGGCTGGAACGTGATCCAGTCCAAAATCGCCATCGGTTCCGGCGGGCTTTGGGGCAAAGGCTTTTTACAGGGCACCCAAACCAAATTCGACTTCGTACCCGAGCAGAGTACCGACTTTATTTTCTGCACGGTGGGAGAGGAGCACGGCTTCCTGGGAACAACCATCGTGGTGTTCCTTTTCGTTGCATTGATTTCGAGGCTTGTAGTGCTCGCTGAGCGGCAGCGCAGCCGTTTCGCGAGGGTATACGGCTATTGTGTGGCCGGGATTATTTTCTTCCACTTCCTGGTCAACGTCGGCATGACCATCGGGCTAATGCCCGTAATTGGTATCCCGTTGCCGTTTTTCAGCTACGGAGGATCGTCGCTGTGGTCGTTTTCCGTACTGCTCTTCATTTTCCTGAAAATCGACGCGCAAAGGCCGTTTACGCTTTCGAGGGGGTAATGAGTTAATGAGTGAATGAGTTAATGAGTGAATGAGTGAATGATCCGCCGTGGAACGGGGAATGAGTGAATTTTGAATGAGTGAATGGATGTTTGAATTTTTTAAAAGTAGTCGTGCGAGTTGGAATGCCGTTAGGCATGCAATATTGGTAGAAGAAATCTTTGCCAGAAAGTTCTAAAATGCCCTTGGGCATGTAACAACCGCGCTGATGCTTTGTTGTCGCATCCCTGACGGGATTTTGAAAACATCTTACCTCTTTGTTTCTACCAATATTGCACCGCTACGCGATTTACTAAGGCTTAAATATCCTCTACGGCCAACGGTCCATTCCCGAAAATGCCGCAGCCTCCATTCAATCATTCACTCATTCAATCATTCAAAATTCACTCATTCCCCATTCCACGGCGGATCATTCAATCATTCACTCATTAAAACTTCCCCGCCGCCAAAATCAGCAGCACCCATCCAACAATCAGCGCGAGTCCGCCAATCGGGGCCGTTGCGCCGAATTTGGTGATCCCGGTAAAGCAGATCGCGTACAGGGAGCCCGAGAAAATGATCACGCCTACCGCAAATGCATTACCGGACCAGCCCAGCAGCTTCACCGCGTCTTCGCCTGCGCGTTGCATGAGAATGCCCACGAGTACCATCGCGAGCGCGTGGTAAAACTGGTATTTCACGGCTGTTTCAAACGTTTCGGTGCGACCGGAAGCTTCCAGCATTCCTTTTAATGCATGTGCGCCGAATGCGCCGAGGGAAACTGCCAGAGCACCAAGGATGCCGCCTGCCTGTATCATGAATTTCATATCGTAAACCGGTATTAGGTATGGGTTAAATTGTGATAAAAGCCATTTGCCGTTTAGTAGAATACGGGCAAATCGGTCCGGTAAAGTTAGGCCCGGGCGGAGGCGCGACCAACTCTTTATGCCAATTTTATTAACTTGCGCGCTTCGGAAAGGCATTTCCGAATGCCGATCTTAGGGGAAACGATTTGACCAATGACGATAGAACGACTTATCCAGCTGTGGACACACCGCTATCATAAATACACACACATTGCAAAGGCGCATTTAAAAGGCCGGCAGGCCCGGGCGCATTTCCGGGGCGTGAAACGGGGGCTGAAAAAAGGCCGGGAACTGATCGGTATCATTCGTACCGAGCATTTCGGGGACATTGTGGCTGCTGAGCCGATCTCACGTTACGTGCGCGAGCAATATCCGGATGCGCACATTGTCTGGTTTGTTAAGCCCGGTTTTGCGGAGCTGGTAAGCCATAACCCGAATGTGGATGAGGTTTTTAAGGAGTTCTGCGTCACGGAGCGACGGGTGTTGCTGGAAGGCAATGTGTTTGACAAGGTTATCGAACTGCAATTCGCAAATAATAATTATTGTCCTAAATGTCAGGTGTTTACCGATAATCCGGTGGCACTGAAACGGGATATTAATGTTCTTAACTATTTTGACTACGGCAATCTGCTGGAAGTTTTCGCACAGACGGGCGATCTTATTCCTCCCAAGGCCGCTTTTCCGGCAGATGATCAGCCGCGTTTGTACCTGCAACCGTCCCACCAGGCGAAAGTAGCTAGTCTGGGTTTACCCGAAAAATACATTGTGATGCATTGCCGCTCCAACTATGAACCCAAAGACTGGCCGGCCGAACACTGGAACCGGTTGGTGCATTGGATGGCTGGACAGTATGATTATCAGTTGGTTGAAATTGGCTTGGAAAGCAATCTGAATGTAAAAACACCCGCATACCGGAACCTGTGCGGCCAGCTGAGCATTTTGGAAACTGCGGAGGTGATCCGTCGCGCGTCATTTTTTATCGGACTCGACAGCGGGCCTTCGCATTTGGGTAATGCAACAGGTACGTTCGGCATTATCCTGATGGGTGCGCTGAATAACTTCCTGAATTACAATCCGTATTCGGGCAGGTACGGTCGGGAGGAGAATGCATTGCTGGTGCGGCAGGCAGGCGTGCCTTGTGCACAGCTACCATTCGAATTTGTACAGGAGCAGGTGAAGTCGGTGCTCGAAAAGAGCGCGGATAATGCGCCCCGGGTGCTATCGTGAGCCAAAAATGGCGCTTCCGACACGCACGAGCGTGCTGCCTTCTTCCTGGGCGATCAGGTAATCGCCGCTCATGCCCATAGAGAGCTCACGCATCGTAACCTGGCCATTTTCGTGGGTTTTGAAGGATTCGAAAGTATTTTTCAGACCGCGGAATTCCGCCCTTACGATACGGAGGTCGTCGGTATTGGAAGCCATGCCCATCAATCCGACAATCCTTATATTCGTCAGTGCCGTGAGTTCAGCGGAGGTGATGATTTCCCATGCTTCTTCTTCCGAAAGACCGAATTTGGTTTCTTCCCTTGCAATGTAGATCTGCAAAAGACAGTCGATCACACGGTTATGCTTTTTAGCCTCCTTGTTGATTTCTTTCAGCAGCTTGAAACTATCGACGGAATGCACCAGGCTCACAAAAGGCGCCATGTATTTCACCTTGTTGGTTTGCAAATGCCCGATCATATGCCATTCGATATCCTTGGGGAGCTCCTCGTATTTCGCCACCATTTCCTGCACCTTGTTTTCACCAAAAAGCCTCGCTCCGGCCTCGTAGGCTTCGGTCAGCAGGCTGGTTGGTTTGGTTTTTGTAACCGCTACCAGGCGTGTCTCGGGGCGTAATCCTTGTTGTATCTGGGCCAGATTGTCGGCTATGGAAGGCATGTGGAGTGACTAAAAAATTGATAATTAAGCGGTTAATGCAGGAATTTATTGACCGGACACTATAAATCGCCGTTGGCGTGTTTCAAAATTGAAAAAAACATACTTCTTTTACCAACTAAATTCAAAATTTAACCTTCTGTATGGACTACAACCAGGAACAAAAGCAAGACAGAAAAACTCTCCTATGGGCCGCATTGGCCGTTTTGCTGTTGCTTAATTTGGTGCTTGTGTACTTTATATATCACGAGAAGCAGGAAAACCTCGCGAAGGACGAGATCATTACCGCCAAAACCGAAGAGGTACTTTCCATTAAAACCAAACTGGATTCTATTTCCACAGAGCTTGACATTAAAATCGCGGAAATCCAGAAACTGGGTGGAAGCGTGGATTCACTGGTGGCATTGAAAGCCCAGCTTGAAAAAGATAAGAAAGAGCTCAAAAATGCCAGCACCTATTCGGCTGCCAATTATAACCAGAAGATCAAGAACTACGAATCGGTACTGTCTGAAAAGGACGGCGAGATTGCCCGCTTGAAACAGGAACTGGGTATTGCTACGACGAAAAACGAAGAGCTGAACCAAAAGGTGACCGGTCTGGAATCAGAAAAACAGGTGCTCGCGGATTCGGTGTCGACCTATTCGGCTCAAAACAAGGAGCTGGCCGAAAAAGTAACACTGGCTTCTGCACTGCATGCCGAGAATGTGAGCGTCAATGCGGTTTCTTCCAAAGGAAAAGAGCGCGAAGGCGGCAAATA
The DNA here is from genome assembly GCF_017744695.1 of Dyadobacter sp. Lineage (GTDB taxonomy): Bacteria > Bacteroidota > Bacteroidia > Cytophagales > Spirosomataceae > Dyadobacter. Next base: position 651,681 of record NZ_JAGIAS010000001.1, on the reverse strand, counting down.
CAAGGCGAAACGCATCGATAAGCTCAGAGTGAATTTCAAACTGGCGGAAAACGCCGTTGCGAAGCAGAACGAGAAAGATATTTACCTGCGCGTGCTCGATCCGGACGGAGCGGTGCTTTCCGACATGGCTACCGGCTCAGGTTCGTTCATGTTTAATGGCAAGGAGTTGATTTATAGCTCTAAACAGACCGTAAGTTTCACGAATACAGGCCAGTCGGTGGATATTTTCTATGGCCGCGGCGGCATTCCGATGAAAGACGGAAAATACGTGATCGAGCTGTACAGCGAAGGTTTCAAGATCGGCCAGGGCGATTTTACGGTGAGATAACAGGGCCGTAGTTTTGGTTAAGTCATTGCAGGGCTTGGAATTTTAAATTTCAAGCCCTATTTTTGCACCCTCATTTTGATGATTCTGTCAGAATGAGGTTTTTAATTTATCATACAATAACCAATTACCGTATGTCTAAGCAATATGAAACGGTGTTCATTCTAACTCCCATTTTGTCTGAGGCCCAGGCAAAGGACGCCGTTGAAAAATTCACGACAATCATCACTTCAAACGGTGCTAAGATTGTACATGAAGAAAACTGGGGATTGCGTAAGCTGGCCTACCCCATCCAAAAGAAAAACTCAGGTTTCTATCACGTAGTAGAATATACTGCGAATGAAGGAAACGTGGTGGATGTTTTGGAAACCGAGTTCCGTCGTGACGAGCGCGTTTTGCGTTTTATGACCATCGCCCTGGATAAGCATTCGATTGCTTACAACGAGAAAAAACGTAAGGGTCTGGTAGGCAAGAAGAAAGAAGAAGCAACTGAGTCAAAAACCGAAAACGCATAAGCTATGTCACTCGTAAACGAGCCGGTTGAAAAAAACATTAACCGCAAAAAATACTGCCGTTTCAAAAAAGCAGGCATCAAATACATCGATTACAAGAACCCGGATTTCCTTCTGAAACTTGTAAACGAGCAAGGTAAAATCCTTCCGCGCCGCCTTACCGGTACCAGCCTGAAATATCAGCGCAAAGTATCACAGGCAATTAAAAGAGCACGTCACCTGGCCCTGTTGCCGTTTGTTGCTGACCAATTGAAATAATACAGTAAAGAGCTATCATAATGGAAATCATACTTTTAACGGATATTGCTGGGGTAGGTTACAAGAACGATATCGTAACTGTGAAAGCAGGTTACGGTCGTAACTACCTCATCCCGCAAGGTTTTGCGTTGCTCGCGAATGAGTCGAACCGCAAAATCGTTGCTGAAAACGTGCGTCAGGCTGCGCACAAAGCTGAGAAGCTGAAAAAGGACGCAGAAGATATCGCAACGGCGATCGGCGACCTGGTAATCGATATCAAAACTGTGGTAGGTGAAAGCGGCCGTATCTTCGGACGTGTTACCAACACACAGGTGGCTGACAGCCTGAAAGCAAAAGGCTTCGATATCGACCGTAAGAAAATCACTGTGGATGACGTGAAATCGATCGGTACTTACGCCGCATTGATCGACCTTCATAAAGAAGTGAAACACAAAGTTACCCTGAACGTTGTTGCAGCGGAAGACTAGTTGTTTCCAAGATCATAAAAAAAGGCAACCTTTCGGGTTGCCTTTTTTTATGATCTTGGAAATGCTTTAGGCTCTAAGCTTTAAGCTATATGCTCAATATACATTCTGCCTTCGCCTATTGCTTACAGCTTAAAGCCTATTGCTTATAGCTTAACGCCTACTGCTTACTGCTTAAAGCTTACAGCTTAAAGCCTATTGCTTATAGCTTAGGCCTACTGCTTACTGCTTAAAGCTTACAGCTTAAAGCCTATTGCTTATAGCTTAACGCCTACTGCTTACTGCTTAAAGCTTACTGCTTAAAGCCTACTGCTCACATCCCCAACTATTTCAACGCCGGAATCCGCAATACCTGTCCCGGATAAATCAGATCGGGATCCTTCAACATAGGCTTGTTGGCTTCGAAGATGATCGGGTATTTCATCATGTCGCCGTAAACAGTCTGGGCGATTTTGGAGAGGGTATCGCCTTTTACAACCGTGTGATAGGTTGCTTCCGGCTCCGGTGTTGCGACCGACAGGCGGTTGTCGACCACGCCTACGCCTTCCACGTTACCTACGGCCAATGCGATTTTCTCCGCGTCCTGCTGTTGGGCAACCTCGCCCTCGAGGGTAACCGTGTCACCCGATGTTTTCACTGTAAGGCTGTTATACGCAAGTCCGAGTGACTTCACGTGCGCGAGTAATGCGCTGGCCCGCAGCGGTTCTGCTTCCGGGGTAGGAGCTGCTGCGGGAGCATCTTTACCACCGAATACTTTTTCTCCAACGCCTTTGATAAAAGAGATTAAGCCCATGTTTTGTTGGTTTTGGTTAGATAATAGATTTGAGTTTGTAAATGAAAGGTAGCGGTAATGTTAACTTTCTTGCCGGTAAGATGCAATTATTATGCCAAAATTGCCAGCGCATATTGATTTGATAATATGGTTATTTCCCGGCGCAACTTCGTACTTTTGCAGCTGGTCACAACTACGCTGAATCTGCTTTAAGTCTCAATGAACCGCACCACATCGCTTGCCAGGTTACAAAATGAATTCTTCGATATCTGTATCATCGGCGCAGGTGCCAGTGGGGCCGGATGTGCCCTGGATGCGGTTTTAAGGGGATATAAGGTCGCCCTGATCGATAAAAAGGACTTTGCTTCCGAAACATCTTCCCGTTCCACCAAGCTGATCCACGGTGGCGTCCGCTACCTCGAACAGGCATTTAAAAAGCTCGATTTCGCGCAGCTCAAACAGGTCCGCCACGGTCTGGAAGAGCGACACATTGTGTTGAAAAATGCGCCGCATCTTGCGCGCCCGCTCGCGCTGATGACGCCGGTCAACTCCTGGTTGGAAGGCCTGTATTTCAAGATCGGCCTGTCGCTGTACGACACTTTTGCGACCAATGATACTCTGCCGAAAAGCAAATGGCTGAACAAGCAGGAAGTGCTGGACAAAATTCCTACGCTCGACCGGAAAAAGCTGCATAGCGGCGTGCTCTACTACGACGGCCAGCTCGACGATGCACGATACTGCCTTGCGTTGGCGCAATCGGCCTCTGAGAATGGAGCGGCGGTGGCCAATTATGTGGAGGTAAATGGATTCGGGAAAGATGGTAGTGGCAAGTTGAATGCGGTGCAGGCGACCGACGCGCTGAGCGGACAGAAGTTGACTATCCGCGCGAAACTGGTCATCAATTGCACCGGACCGTTTTCAGACCATATCAGGCTCATGGCGAACGCCGTGTTGAGCGAGCGTATCCGGCCGAGCAAAGGCGTCCACCTGGCATTGCCCCACAATACACTGAACAGTGAGTATGCGATGCTGATCCCGAAAACCTCCGACGGACGCGTGGTATTCGCTATCCCGTTCGAAGGTTCGACGATGATCGGCACGACCGATACCGAATGCGACGAGATTGACGCGGAACCGACTCTTAACAGGGCGGAGAGGGAGTATCTGGCGGCCACATTGAATCCCTACCTGGCCAAGCCGATCGACCCAAGCGAGCTCAGGGCCGGTTTTGGCGGGCTGAGGCCTCTGCTGGCAGCGGACCCGTCCAAATCTACCAAGAGCCTGGTGCGTGACCACGAGGTGGAGATCGATGAAACCTCGGGACTTGTCAGTTTGCTCGGAGGTAAATGGACTACCTATCGCCTCATGGCGAAAGATACGGTCGATGAGGCCGACAAGATACTTGGCGCGGGTGGCGCCTGCAAAACGGCGGACTACATATTGGCCGGAGGTGAAAACTATCAGGCTAAAAGCTGGCAGGATATTCAGGCGCAATATGCCTTGCCGGAAGACATTGCGCGGCATTTGGCACGTAAATACGGCTCGCGCGCGCACATGGTAGCGTCGCTCGCACGCGAGGATGCGCAGCTGAAAGAAAGGCTGAGCCAGGCTTATCCGTATATCCGTGCAGAAGTGGTGCACGCCGTTCGGAATGAAATGGTGGTCACTCCGCGCGACTTCCTGGCGCGCCGTATCCGCCTCGAAATTACCGACTGGGATGAAACCTTAAACTCCCTGCCGGTTGTTGCTGATCTAATGGCGGGCGAACTGGGCTGGACCGAAGCGGAGAAGACCAGGTATGCCGACGCGTACGCCGGCGAAATCGGGAAGTTTATGGCGGACGCCCGATAAGCCCATTCGTCAGCCGCAAACCGTTTGCCCGGAACCACCAGAGTTAATTTTCAAGAATGTATATTACCGATTCAGCCTGTATATCGCCCCAGCGCACTTTTGACAATGCTTTTTTCGAAGGCGATATCAAGGTGCATGAAGGCGACAGGTACATTGCGATTGAACCTGCCTATGGTCAGCTCATTCCCGCCGGCCTGCTCAGGAGAATGGGCAAGGCAGTCCGAATGGGCGTAGGGGCGGGCCTTCCGCTGATCCAGCATACGCAGATCGAAGGAATTGTACTCGGTACCGCGAACGGAGGTCTCGAAGATTGTCTAAAATTCCTGAACCAGATTGTCGATTACAACGAGGGGACGCTCACCCCGACGAATTTTGTGCAAAGCACGCCCAACGCGGTAGCGGGCAACCTCGCATTGATGAGCAAAACAACGGGCTACAACACCACCCATGTGCATAAGGGCCTCGCATTCGAGGCTGCATTGCTGGATACGATGCTGCTGCTGGAAGAAAAGCGCGGCAAAACGTACCTGGTTGGAAGTATCGAGGAAATTTCAGATTACAACCATAATATAGACCTGCTTGCTGGCTCTTTTAAAACCGGGCATTTCACGTCGGAAAACCTGTTTACGCTCGATTCCCCCGGCTCCGCCAATGGCGAGGGGGCAGCGATGTTCATCGTAAATGCGGAACGTCCTGAGAATGCCATTGCACAGATTAAGGACGTATTTCAAAGCAATAACCTGGCTGAAAAGGAGCTGGCGCCGGTTGTGAATTCCTTCCTGCAACGCAATGGCTTACAGGCAGTCGATGTAGATACGGTGATCATGGGCATCAGCGGTGATAACCGCACGGACCATTGGTATTTTAATCTTCAAAAAGCATTGTTCGAAGAGGGGAATATCTATACCTACAAGAATATGGTGGGTGATTACCCTACGGGCTCCGCGTTTGCGACGTGGATGGGCGCGCAAGTGCTCGCGGGCAAGCGCATACCTGATGCGTGTACGTGGGCACAAAAAAACACCCGCACTCCGAGGCATATCCTGATTTACAATCATTACAAAGCTTCGCAGCACGGGTTTATATTGCTGGGGGCCTAAATCAGTTCTGGCCCGCTTCTTCTGCCTTTTCTTTCATTTTTATCACTTTCGCAAGCGTGGGCAGGATGGTATCGTGCTTTTTCACGAAGGGGTTGGTCTGGTCCCAAACGTAGCCGGCGAGTACCGAGCAAATTTGCCGCTTGATATCCTCGTCTATGTACTTGGCAAATACAATGGTTTGAAAATCACCCGTATACCAGCCGCTCACATAGCTTCTGAACACGTCGATCCCTTTCTGTATCACGTCTTCGTAATCCTTTTTCCAATCGACAGGGTCGCCTTGCAAATGTTTATGCGTCATTTTGGCGGAAAGCAGGCCGGAAGCGGTCGCGAACGTCACACCCGACGAGAAAATAGGGTCAAGGAATTCGGTGCTGTTGCCGGAAAGGACAAAACCTTCGCCCGACATTTTAGTCACGCCGATCGAGTACCCCAGGATCGCCCGCGGCTCGAATTTAAGCTGGGAATCGGCGAAGCGGCCATGCAGGTCCTCGAAGTTCCGGATAAATGCTTTGTATCCTTCGCCATTGTTTTCGGCTAACGCTTCGATTTTCTCCCGATCGCCTACGATACCGACGGACGTCGAGCCGTCGGAGAACGGGATCGCCCAGATCCAGGACCTGTTATTGTCGAATGAATGCACGAAAATGTTGTTGCTGGCTGTTTCAGTGCGGTTCTTGTCTTCCAAATGCGAGAAAACCGCCCCACGAGGAGTGAATGCGGAAGGCTTGCTCAAATCGAAAAGTCTTGGTAAAACACGGCCATAGCCGCTGGAATCGATGATAAACTTCGCCTCGATGCGATGCGCGTTGCCTTCTGCATCCTTGTAATCGACGATCTGCTTTTCGGGGCCGCACTGCACGGCGGTTACCTCGCATTCGAAGTTGACGTCCACCCCTTTTGCACGGGTAGCCTCTGCCAGTTTACTGTCGAAATCGGCCCGTTTTACCTGCCATGTCCAGGTCCAGCCTTTGGTAAACTGGTCTTCAAAGAGGAATTCGCACCGCTTTTCACCCCGCATGAACGCTGCGCCCGTTTTTTTCTGGAAATTCAGGGGCTCTATCGCCTCCCGCAGCCCGGCTTCCGTTAAATGCTCCATACAGCACGGGAGCAGGCTTTCCCCGATCTGGAAACGGGGGAATTTCTCTTTTTCCAGGATCGTGACGTCATAGCCTTGCTTTTTCAGGTAAGAAGCCGCGACAGTTCCGGCAGGGCCGGCCCCAATAACCAGCACATCGACAGTTTGCATATTCAAGCGTTTTTTACTTTTTGAATGAGTTTTTCTTTATCTACAAATGAGAAGCACGTCACAAATGCGCCGACGGTCACCCCTAAAATTCCGTGCAACGACACATTTTGTCCCGTCAGGTGCAAGTTCGGTATTTTGGTGCGGGTATTGATCCGTGACTTCATCGGAGAGGTCGAATCTTTGAGGATGCCGTACATCGTACCATTGCCATTGCCGATGTAATCCCGGAAGGTAAGCGGCGACGCGCTGTGTATGGCCTTGATACTGGCCGAAATACCCGGAAAGACGGTTTCCAGCCGTGCGATTACTTGTGCTTCCTTCTCCTTTTTGAATTGGGCGTATTCAGCATCCCGCTTGCCCGGCTCGGCTACGGTACTGAATGTCCCGGCCCATTGCGCGGTTTCGGACGCGTCCATATAGCACATGACCGACATGGAGTCGGCATATTCCCCTTTTTTTGAAATATAGGGCGTGCAGATGAAATAGGTTTGCGGCCAGGTAGCCTCGTCGTATTCAACCCCGCTCCAAACATCGTCCGTATGGTGCTGGTAAATGTTGTAATTAAGGTATTTGAAACTGTTTTCCTGAAACGAAATATGTACAAGGAACGTGGAAATGCTGTTTTCGAGTGCTTGGACCCGGTTTTTATAAACACTCAGAAACCGCTCCTGACCGAAGATATCGATGGTAACGGTCGGGTGCACATTGGAAATAAATTCTTTTCCCCGGAAAGTCTCGCCATTGTCACATACCACCTCGGTAATGCGGCCTCTTTCATCATAATGGGCCGACACTATTTTCTTATGCTTGTAAATCTCTCCGCCATGCAGGCGTACCGACCTGCTCAGTTGAATGGCAATCTGCGAACCGCCGTCCACGAATTTGTAAGCGCCCGTCAGGTAGCTTTTCATGATGAGCGCATGTACGTAAAACGGGGTTTTTTGCCTTACACCTGCATATAACAGGTTGCTGCCCGCCAGTACGTTGCGCAACCTGACGTTATCGGTCAGGGAGGCGATATAGTCGTGCGCGTTCAGGGACAGTACATCTTCGTCGGTGAGGTAGCTGTCGCCGGCTGTTTCGAGGTTGTAGAGCGGGAATTTATCGCAGGTTTCGTTCAGCTTATCGCAATAGGCGTATATGGCTTTCGCCTCTTCGGGAAAGTAGGAGACGAGTTTTTGCTGAAAATGTTCCAGTCCCTGCGCATAGCCGTATTCGGACCCGTCGTCGAAGCGGATCAGGTCGAATTGCTCGTCGTCGAGCCGTTTCAGTTTCAGCTTGTCGAGAATGCCGAAGTATTTGAAGAACTGGTGCAGATTTTCTCCTTCATCCAACCCGCCTACATAGTGCACGCCGGTATCGAAAATGCTTTTATCGCGGCTGTAAACCTGCAAATGCCCGCCGATCTGGTGGTTTTTTTCCAATACCACCACACTATAACCTTCCATCGCCAGAATAGCGGCGCAAGCCAGACCGCCCAGTCCGCTTCCAACAATCACAAAATCGTATTCCTTTTGCACGGCGGAAGTTTGCATTTAAATATCTATTCGGGAAATGCTAGTTAGTAATCGGCGTCTTTACAGGCTGCTGTATGGAAAGTTTCCGCAACACGAAAAGAACATTGGATGTGTTCGACGAATGTTCCTGCATTTCATAACCAAAACCATACCGTGCGGCAAAGTCGCGGATGTCCTGGGACGAAAAGAAATGGAAATCGTCGGTTTTCCGGTTGAAGGCAAACAGGCCGGTCGATAATGCTTCCGTTTTTCGTGTATTCTGGTGTTTGGCGGTCAGATCGGTAATGCCGTCGCGGATAAAAAGCAACCCGTCGGACGGGAGGGCGGCTGCACACCGGTCGAGCAAAATACGCTGTTTTTCTTTGGACAAGTAATGAAGTACGTCATTCAGGCATATGACATCCTGCGCGCCAAGGTCGGCGGCCATGATGTCCTGGTACACAAATCGCAGGTTGCCGGTTTTGTTGTAGCTGTTCTCCGCGATTTCGATTTTGTCCTCGTCGTAGTCAATGCCCGTAATTACTCGTTCTTCGTTTTTATAATGCAGGAAAAACGACAGGTAGCCATAACCGCAGCCGACGTCGAGAATGCGCTTCCGGTCGCCGATCAGCTCATTATAATAAGTGAAATTCTTGCTTTCCAGTCGCCATTTGACTTTGAAATACCATTCCAGTACGGGCCCTTTGAAAACATAATTGGTAAAAATTTTGTGTTTCAAATAGCCGGTATCCTCCATTTCATATTTAAATGCCGCGAATTGCTCTTTGTAGTAAGCAGCGATGGCCTTCGTTTTTTCGCGCAACGTCATACCCCAGCCCGCGTCCGCGTACGTAATGCGAGGGAGCACGCGCACATTGAGCGCGCCCGGACGTATGAGGAAGTCGTTTTTGGGCAGCACATCGTGTGCGCCGTGGAGCAATATCGGCTGAATGTCGAGGTTCAGCTGCTCGGCTAGGTAGAATGCGCCTTTATGGAAGCGTGCAATGGTGCCGTCTTCCGAACGGGTACCTTCCGGGAAAATGAGAATGGAATAGCCGTCCGCCACCAATGCGCGCACTTTCTCCATGTTCTCTTCGGGGCCGTCTTCGCTGTACACATAGCCGGCATATCGGATAATAGGCCCGAAAAACGGCGATTTGTACACCCATCCCTTCACCATCAGCACGATTTTCGGATGCAGCATGATCGCCAGCAGGATGTCCAGGAACGACGTGTGATTGGCAATGAAGATCACCGGTTTGTTCATATCCAGGTTTTCCCGGCCGGAGATATTCTTCCGCACATGCGGACCGGAATAAATCACGGTTTTGGCATAAAAGGAAAGCGAATTATTGATCGCGGCCTTCTTTTTCTTCTTCGACATCGGTAACAAAAGGATCGTCACCAGTTTGGAATGCAAAAACAGGCAGCCCGAAAGGAAATAGGTGAAGCTCGAAATGCTGATCAGGAACGGCAGCATCGTCACCGGCGCTTTCTTTTTGGCAATGCGTTTTTGAACAAAAAAGTCAAACAATACCGGCTGGAACACAAAGGATATGAACAGAATGCAGACGATGCCCAGCACGCTGATCAGCGAAATGGAATGAATGGCCGGATGTTTGGCAAAAATCAGTACACCGGTGCCTATTAATGTGGTCGTCGCCGATAATGCGATCGCGGCCTGGTAGGAACGCAGCGTGTCTTTGCCGGATTTGTATTTGCTCAAAAGCCCATCGGTGACGAAAATACTGAAATCGTCGCCCAGGCCGAAGATGAATGTGGTTACGATCACATTCACGAAGTTGAATTTGATGCCGAGAATGGCCGCGATGCCCAAAATCCAGATCCAACTGATCACCATCGGGAGGAAGGACAGCAATGTGAGTTCGATACGACCGTACACGACCAGCAGCGTGAAGAATACGATGGAAGCTGAAATGAGCAGCAAGTAATTGAAATCGTCCTTGACCATCGTCAGCAGCTCTCCCGCAAGCTCACCACGATCGAACAGTTCCACGCCCGGAATGGCCCGCAGCTCTTTTTTGACGTCGGTCAGTTTCGCCTGGTCCACTACCACGGTGGAAATGAATGTGGTGCCGGAAGCTTTGACGTCGATCAGGTTGTCGACGCCCAGCTCGCTGAAAAGCGTATCGAGCGAAATATGGGAAGTGCTCCGTCCGCCAATCCAGCCTTTGAAATCATTGAACGCGTAAGCATTGAACCCGTTTCGGGCCGCGGCCTGATTGAACACGCGGAAGGTGGAATCGGTGCGGGCAGGGTTCCAGTACTCCTGCCAGCGGCGCATACGCTCGCGTTTGAGGTCCTGCGGGATCAGCAGCGAACCGGAGGAAACAAAACTGACAATGCGCCCCTCGCCACGCAATGCAGCCAGTTTTTGGTAGGCGTCATGGTTGATCTTTTCGGCTAGGTCGCGGCGCGGGTTGGAGGCAAAAACGTAAATCCGTTTCTGTTTCCGGGGATTAATGCCTGTCAGCGCTTCCTCACGACCGCTTAGTTCCGGGTCCTGAATGCTGAGGTTTTCAAAACCGGCATCAAACTCCGTGCCGCCGGCAAAAAACAGGAACACGATGGTTAAAACGCCGACGCCTGCGAGTGTGATACCGCGCCATTTCTCCGGAATAGTGGGGATGCGGAACGAACGATTCTCGCCGGGGATTTTCTGAATGTCGAAACGGGTCGAGGATAGGACGACCGGTAATGCGGTGAGCGTGAAAACTGCCGCTCCGAAGAGGGCGAGTGACGAAAACAGCCCAAAATCCTGCAAGACGGTGGAGTTGGCAAAATGCAATGCGCTGAATGCCATCACCGTCGTGAAGCTTCCCGTCAGCAACGGCCCGCTCACTTCCTTAATCGCGACCGGAATAGAATGCGTATGCCGAAGGTGTGTGAAAAAATGGAATGCGTAATCGAGCAGAATGCCGAAGATTACCGCGCCCGTAGCCAGGGATATCCCCGAAATCTCTGGACGGACGTACCCGACGATCCCCAATGCGAACAGCGCCCCGAAAATCCCGGGCATTGTAATATATATAGGTATAAGCAGCTTGCGGTAATAGGCGATCAGCAGCGCCAGAATGCCCGCCAATGCGAGAAAGGACGTGAAATAGGAGTCCTGCTTTACCTGAATCGCGTTGCGTGCAGCGATTTCGAACGTACCGAAATAGGAGAAATGGTGGTAGCGATGCTGCTGGTTCCACTTCGTTTTGAATGTTTCCATGAGCTCGAACAGCGCTACATTCTTGTCCGAACTGCCTGAATCGAAACTGGTGGAGGCGAAAATGAGGATGTTTTTGCGGTTGGCTGAGAACATAATGCCATCGTCCATCACCATCGCATTGGAATTGTTGGCGGCATTCAGCGCTTTGAAATACTTTCCGGTAAGGCCTAGCGGGTCGTTTAATACAAATTGTTTCAGGAACGAGCCGCCGGGCGTTAAGAGCTGGTTGTAGGTGGATGCGACCGATGCACGGATCGAGTCGGGCGCAATGCGCGCCTGGATATGCGTGTAATAGGAAGGTTCGATCAGCAGCGGAAAGTGGCTGTATACGTATTGATATACATCTTCCTGCACATTCGGTCGTTCCGCCTGGATATTGCGCACATAGCCGTTGGTGTAGCGCCCCAGCGAGTCGGTGAAGTTTTCGGCGAGCTCCCTTGCGGCATCCGTGTCCATATCAGCCGGGATTTCGAGTGAAAACACGATCTGATTGATGATGTTTTTACTTTCCACCAAACGGTTGAACTCTTCGAAGCTTTTACCCTTCGGTAGCGTCGCGAAAATACTTTCGGTTACTTTTAGCCGCGCAATACCGGCCACGAGGATACTGACAATGACGAGCAGGCTAAGGAAAAACGCGGGTTTGTGACTGGAAAGGAATTTGTTTAGCCTTAATAGTAAATCTCCTAGCATTGACAGGGGAAACGTGAATGTCCGACAAAATTAATGAATTGTATCACTCAGGCAACTTCCGTGCCTGTGACCGCTCACCGGGTCGTGTTTGCCAAAGCCGCAAAAAAAGATTTATTTTACACCATATTCAATTACGCCATCATTAAATGAATCGTATTTCATTAGCTCAGATCGAGCAATATGCTTTTGAAAAGAAGGAATTTATCTTAGCCGAAGACGCCCTCCATCAAGTATCCCAATCATTTGCCTTTTTAACGAATTTCTCCAAAGACAAGATCATATACGGCATCAATACCGGTTTTGGCCCGATGGCGCAATACCGTATCGAAACCGACCAGCTCAATAACCTGCAATACAACCTCATCCGCAGCCATTCGAGTGGGGTAGGTAGGCCGCTGAATGAGATATATGCACGGGCTGTGATGCTTGCGCGCCTGAATTCATTTTTGCAGGCCAACTCCGGTGTGAGTACGGCCGTCATAAAGCAATTGGTGGCCTTTTTAAATAATGGCGTTGTTCCCGAAATTTTCGAGCACGGCAGTGTAGGCGCCAGCGGTGACCTGGTACAACTCTCACATCTGGGCTTGAACTTGATCGGCGAAGGGCATGTGTACGAGCAGGGCTTGCGTCGCAAAACCGCCGAAGTATTGGCCGAAAAAGGTATCAAACCACTCAAAATGGAGCTTCGCGACGGCCTCGGGCTGATCAACGGTACCTCCTGCATGACGGGTATGGCGGCTATCAACATTATATATGCCAAAAGGCTGGTACAATGGGCCATTACCGCGTCGTCGATGATCAATGAGGCCATCGAATCGTTCGACGATTCTTTCTCCAAGCAACTGAATGCGGTAAAACACCACAAAGGTCAGCAGCTGGTGGCGCAGCATATGCGCGATTTCGTGGCGGGAAGCGGTCTGATCCGCAGCCGCGAGGAGCTTTTCCGCGACGATACGGCGATGCAGAAGACCGAGTTTGAAAGAAAAATACAGGAATACTATTCGATCCGCTGCGTGCCGCAAATCCTGGGCCCGGTGCTGGATACGATCCAATATGCGCAGGAAGTGGTTGAAAACGAGTTGAATTCAACCAACGATAACCCCATCGTGCGGCCGGAAGACGACAACGTTTTCCACGGCGGTAACTTCCACGGCGATTATATTTCGCTGGAAATGGATAAGGTGAAACTGGTGTTGACCAAACTCACCATGCTCATGGAGCGCCAGCTCAACTTCCTGATGAACAGCAAACTGAATGGTAAATTCCCGCCATTCCTCAATGCCGGCACCTGGGGCCTGAACTTCGGATTCCAGGGAGTGCAGTTTACAGCCACGTCCACCACGGCCGAGAGCCAGGCATTATCGACTTCGGTTTACATTCATAGTATTCCAAACAATAACGACAACCAGGACATCGTAAGCATGGGTACCAACTCCGCGGTGATCGCGAAGCAGGTGCTTGAAAACGCATTCCAGGTCATGGCGATCCATATCATGGCCATCTGCCAGGCGATCGATCTGCTGCATCCGGAAGAGAAGGAGAAACTTTCGCCGAATGCGAAATCGGTGTACACGCAGATTCGCGAGCGCGCCCAGTTTGTGACAGACGACGTGCCGCAGTTCGAAAGTATTGCCGCCGTTTTTGAATATATCAAAGAAACCCCATTCCACTTATGAATTGCGCATTGGTAACCGGTGCATCCAGGGGACTTGGCAGGGCCATCGCGGTCCAGCTTGCCAAGGACCATGGTTTACATATATTGGTCAATTACGCCTCCAACCAGGCGGCAGCGGAAGAAACGCTAGCCGAAATCCAGGCCAATGGCGGCAGCGGCGAGTTGCTGCATTTCAATGTGCAGAATAAGCTGGAAGTGGACGGAGCATTGAACGGCTGGCGGGAAAAGAACGAAGACAAGTTCATCAGTGTTTTGGTGAATAATGCGGGCATTACCCGCGACGGGTTGTTTATGTGGATGCCGGAGAAGGACTGGGACGATGTGTTGAACATTTCGGTAAAGGGCTTATATAATGTAACCCAGAATGCGATCCAGCAAATGCTGCGGAAGCGCTCCGGCCGGATCGTGAATGTGGCGTCGGTGTCGGGTATGAAGGGGGTCGCCGGGCAGACCAATTATTCGGCGGCAAAGGGGGCGATCATCGCTGCCACCAAGTCGCTGGCGCAGGAAGTTGCCAAGCGGAAAATCACGGTAAATGCGGTAGCGCCGGGTTTCATCACCAGCGACATGACCAAAGATCTCAACGAGGACGAATTGAAGCAAATGATCCCGATGAACCGTTTTGGCAAGGCGGAAGAAGTGGCGCACCTGGTGAGCTTCCTGGCTTCCGACAGGGCTGCGTATATTACAGGAGAGGTAATCAATATAAACGGAGGAATTTACTCATAGTCCATGAGCCATAGGGTTGTCATTACCGGTATCGGCATTTATTCCTGTCTGGGTGCAAACCTGGGCGAGGTCACCAAATCGTTGTATGCCGGTAAAAGCGGGATCGTGTTCGATCAGGTAAGGAAAGATTTCGGCTTCCGCTCGGCGCTTACCGGCATGGTGCAGGAGCCCGACCTGAAAAACTACCTCTCGCGCCGCCAGCGTGTGGGTATGCACCAGCCCGCTGTGTACGCGTACATGGCTACGCACGAGGCATTGGCTTTGTCGGGCCTCGATGTCGATTTCCTCGAACAAACCGAAACCGGCATTATCTACGGCAATGACAGCACGGCGGCATCGGTGATGGAGGCGATTGATAAGGTCCGTGAAAAACATGATACGACGCTGATCGGCAGCGGTGCTATTTTCCAGAACATGAACAGCACCGTGAATATGAACCTTTCGACGATATTCAAGCTGAGAGGTATCAATTTTACATTGAGCGCGGCTTGTGCGTCGGGTTCGCATTCCATTGGTATGGGTTACCTGATGATCAGCCAGGGTTTGCAGGAGCGCGTGATATGCGGGGGCGCACAGGAGATCAATGCTTCCGCGATGGCGAGTTTTGACGGACTGGGTACATTCTCGGTTCGTGAATCGGAGCCGGAGAAAGCCTCCCGCCCATTCGACCGCGATCGCGACGGGCTGATCCCGAGTGGTGGTGCAGCCACCGTTATCCTTGAATCTTACGAAGCCGCTGTGAAACGCGGCGCGCCCATATTGGCCGAACTGATCGGTTACGGTTTCTCTTCCAATGGTGACCATATTTCCAATCCTAGTATCGACGGCCAGACACGTTCGTTGCAAATGGCTTTGAAACAGGCCGGCATTACAACGAGCGAAGTCGACTACATTAATGCACACGCTACCTCCACACCGGTGGGTGACGGCAGCGAAGCGCGTGCGATTTACGAGGTGTTTGGTGGTGATGTGCCCGTGAGCTCCACGAAATCGATGACCGGGCATGAATGCTGGATGGCGGGAGCGAGCGAGATCGTTTACTCATTGCTGATGATGCAGAACTCCTTCGTTGCGCCCAACATCAATTTCGAAAACCCGGATGAGGATTCGGCGAAAATCAACATTATCCCGGAAACTAAGGAGCAGACAATCAATTGTTTCCTTTCCAATTCGTTTGGTTTCGGCGGTACCAACTCCACGCTGATCGTCAGGAAAATCTGAGCGCGGGCGGGCGGAGAGCCCGTCACATTACTACTACAACTTCGTAAACGGCGGTATGCTGCCGGTCGAAATTCTGTATTTTTGTTAACCTCCAATATTCCATCCGCCAACTGCAATGATTTCCAGTGGAATTTATTGTATGACGAGGGTCTTTTATTTGAAAATTTGGGAATATTTTTAAACTATCAGCAAGAATAAACTAATTTTGTGGCTATGTATGCTAACGACGTAAAAATGAGTTTGGAAGAAGTTATTGAAGAAACCAGAGATTTTTTATCTGAGGAATTTGAGGTGGACCGGGATTTGATTCTTCCTGAAAACAGTCTGAAAGACACTTTGGATCTGGACAGTCTCGACTACGTCGATCTGGTTGTGCTCATTGATGAAAACCTCAATATCAAGCTCACCGGGGAGGATTTTAAAGGAATCGAAACCTTCGGTGATTTCTATCAGCTTGTCGGTAAGAAACTTGCGTTGTAAGAATGAGCCGTTGGGACGGTAAGACCAAAGGATCGTTAACGGGTTACAAAATTTTCCTGTTTTTTATCAATACCCTGGGGCTCGGGTTTGCCTACGGGCTCCTGAGGGTGGTTACTTACTACTACTATCTTTTTGCCGCAAAGCCCAGGAAGGCATTGCTGGATTTTTATCAGAATACCCTTCACATTGCCGGTTCCGACGCCCGAAAAATGGCGCGAAGGAACTTCTATATTTTCGGGCAGACGCTCGTGGACCGGGCGGCGTTCCTGCTGGGAAAAGACCGGCAATTTTCCCACGTTTTTGAAAACGAACAATACCTGATCGATATCCGCGACGCGGGCAAGGGCGGTATATTGCTGAGTGCGCACGTTGGCAACTGGGAAACAGCCGGTAACCTGCTGAAAGGCCGCATTACCCCGACGATTAACATTGTGATGCTGGACGCGGAGGTCGAGAACATCAAAAAGTACATGGATCTGTCCACCGGCGGCTCGCGGTTTAAAGTGATTGCCATCAAGGACGATCTTTCACATATTATATCCATCCGTAATGCGCTGGTCAACAACGAATTCGTAGCCATTCACGCGGACCGCTACCTCGAAGGCGCTAAATTCATCGAAATGGATTTTCTGGGGCGTAAGGCCAAATTTCCTTACGGACCGTTTGTAATCGCTTCGAAGTTCAATGCGCCGGTAACGTTTGTTTTCGCCGCCAAAGACGGTAAATACAGCTACCATTTAAGCGCCACGAAGCCGATTGAGGGGAAAATGAAGCCGGAGGAAATCGCGCAGCTGTATGTGGAAGAGCTGGAACGGAAGGTGAAAGCATTTCCGGAACAATGGTTTAACTACTTCAACTTCTTTCAATAATGATCGTCGCGAAAGACGCCATCACCGACTATATCCCGCATCGCCCCCCGTTTGTGATGATCGATAACCTCGTAAGTGCCACGCGCGAGCGGTTTGAGTCGGATTTTACGGTTACGGGCGACAATGTACTGGTGCAGGATGGCTTTTTCCAGGAAACAGGGTTGATCGAGCACATGGCGCAGACCTGCGCGGCGTCGTTCGGTTATCTGGACAGGGAAGAAGGGGGCGAGCCGAAAATCGGTTTTATCGGGGCGGTCAGCAAAGTACTTGTGACTGAGTTGCCTCCGGTTGGTGCTACGATCCGCACGGTGGTCATCCCTGTGCACCAGTTGGGAAATATTTACCTTGTAAAGGGCGAAAGTTTCCTGGATGGGCGTATATTGCTGGGATGTGAACTAAAAATCGTAGTAAGCGAATAACCCCTAATAACTGATTGATGATTGCTTCCGAAATAGATATAGATATCCGATTCAGCGAAACCGATGCCATGGGTGTGGTGTGGCACGGCAACTACCTGAAATTTTTCGAGGACGGCAGGGAGGCTTTTGGAAAGAAATTCGGATTGGAATACCTCGACATCCACGCCAAAGGCTTTGTGACGCCCATTGTAAAGTCGGAAATCGACCATAAGGCACCTGTTTACTACGGTCAGGCGATTAGAGTCATTACCAAATACATTCCTACCAAATCGGCGAAAATTCAATTTGAATATGAGGTGATCAACGTCACCACCGGCCAGCTTTGCGCGACGGGCAAAACCATGCAGGTGTTCCTGGATCGCGATTCGCGCGAGCTGGAACTGATCTCTCCGGATTTTTACAAGGAATGGAAAGCGCAGTACGACCTATGATCTATATTGGTGCCGAGGTCATCGTAAGCCCGCTGGGCGACAATGCCGAGGATAACTGGCAGGCGCTCGCTGAAAATCGCAGCGGTATTGCACTCGTCCCGGCGGTCGGTTTTAATAAGGAAGATATTCATTTAGCCAAAATAGCCGGCCTGAACGGCCGATTGCGCTTTCAGCAGCTGGTAATCAAAGCATTGATCGGGGTTAAAGCGTGTATTGACGACTCTATTCTTACGTCCGATCGCACGATTGTGCTGATCAGCTCCACCAAAGGTGCGCTGGACGATAACCTGCACGACCAGTTCGGCGAAACCTGCGCTGCGGTCATGCAGCAGTTTAACCTTGCGCATTTGCCGCTGGTGATTTCCAATGCCTGTATTTCAGGCGTGCTCACCTTGAATGTGGCGGGTAATATGGTCGAGGCGGGACAGTACGAGCATGTCATCGTGATCGGCTGCGATGTGGCTTCGGATTTCGTACTTTATGGTTTTCAGTCCCTTTTTGCGGTAAGCGACAAGCCTTGTGCGCCGTTTGACGCGGCCAGGAATGGTATTACGCTGGGAGAAGGTTGTGGGGCGGCATTGGTTTCCGCTTCAGAATCAGTTTTCAAAAACACCCCATTGCAACTCCTGACGGGAACAAGTGCGAACGACGCCAACCATATCTCAGGACCGTCGCGTACGGGCGAGGGACTTGTGCGAAGTGTAAGCCGCACTATGCAGAAACACGGGATTGGCACGAAGGAGATTGATTTTATCTGTGCGCACGGTACAGGCACGGTTTTCAACGATGAGATGGAAGCCATTGCGTTCGACCGCCTGTCGCTGCCGGATAAGCCGCTGAATAGTTTGAAAGGCTATTTCGGGCATACGCTTGGAGCCGCAGGGCTGATCGAGACGGCCGTTTGCATGCAAATGATGCGCAATGGGATGCTGATCAAAAGTTTGGGTTACCGGAATGAGGGCACTTCCAGGCCTTTGAATATCATTCTCGAAAACGAACCGAAAAGCTTGCGGACGATTCTCAAAACGGCCTCTGGTTTCGGAGGTGGTAATGCTTCATTGATGATCAGGGATTTATGAAAGTGATTACGGCATATTGCAACCTGCGGGCCGACGAATGTCTCGTGAACGGCGAGGTAGTCTCGCGGCGGGATGCGGGTTCGGACGATTCCTGGTTCAAGCAGATTTACAAGCAGCAGGAGTTGGCCTATCCCAAATTTTACAAAATGGATGTGCTTTCCCAGGCAGGTTACCTGGCTTCGGAACTCATTAAGCGGGCAACCCCGGGTATTTCGGAGACATATGCGGACGATGAGATTGCGCTGGTGTTTGCCAATGCGTCGTCCAGTGCGGAAACCGACCGGCGGTTTATTCAGTCTTATGAAGGCGGCGGCTCGCCAAGCCCGTCGCTTTTCGTATATACATTACCCAATATTGTACTGGGTGAAATCGCCATTCTGAACAAATGGTACGGTGAAAATATGTTTGCTGTTTTGCCTAAATTCGTCCCCGGTTTTTACCTCGATTACGGCGGGATACTGTTTGCCTCGGGTAGCCGCGCGCTGCTTGGCGGATGGCTGGAAGTGACGGCCGGCGGCACCGATGTTTTACTTTTTATGGTGGAAGAGCAGGAAAGCGGAATGGAATTCAATGAGGCCAACCTCCTCCACCTGTCGCAGAGGGTTGCGGCATATTAACAGACGCTCAATTAATCAGCAATATGGATAGTTTAAAAGAAGATCTTAAAAAACAGATTATCGAACAGCTTAACCTGGAAGACCTGACGGTGGCAGATATCGCAGACGACGCGCTGCTTTTCAACGACCAGGGCCTCGGGCTGGATTCGATCGACGCGCTCGAGCTGATCGTACTGCTCGAAAAATACCACGGTATCCAGCTCACTAACCCGGAAGAGGGTAAGGAGGCATTTAAGTCCATCGATACGATGGCAGCATATATCCGTAAAAGAAAAGAAGCTTAATCACCATACCGAATGGGCGTTTGCATTACCGGGATCGGCGTCGTGTCGGCCATTGGCATGTCGGTGGACGAAAACCTGAGCGCATTGCGGGACGGGAGGACGGGCATCGGGCCGCTGCATTACCTGCGGGGCACGAAGGCATCACTGGCGGGCGAAGTGAAGGCTTCCAACGACGAACTGCGCGCCGCATTGGGCGTCGGCACGGAGTATGTTTCGCGGACTTCCCTGCTCGGTTTGCAGGCAGCGCGCGAGGCCTGGGGTGCTAACAAACGCTCAGGCGTGATCCGTACCGGCTTGATTTCGGCCACATCGGTAGGAGGGATGGACCGCAGCGAGGTTTTTTACAAAGATTACCTGGCCCAAAGCAACCCCGATTACCGGCTGCTTACCACGCACGACAGCGGCAGTACCACCGAGCGCATTGCGAAGGAGCTGGGGATTACGGGTTACATTAATACGCTTTCGACCGCCTGTTCCTCAGGCGTGAACGCCATTATGCTCGGTGCGCGGCTGATCCTGCAAGGTGTGCTCGACCGCGTGCTCGTAGGCGGTTCCGATGCGCTCAGCGGTTTTACCATTGATGGCTTCCGGTCGCTGATGATCTATGACGACCAATGGTGCAGGCCATTCGACGATTCGCGGGCCGGGCTGAACCTGGGCGAAGGAGCGGGGTTTTTGCTGCTCGAAGGGGAGAAAAGTCTTGAACTGACAGGTAACAAGCCCATTTGTAATGTGAGCGGCTGGGCGAATGCAGCCGATGCCTATCACCAGACGGCGTCGTCGCCCGACGGCAAAGGCGCTACATTGGCGATAGAGAATGCTATTCGCCGCGCCGGAATAGGGTCCGGCCAGATCTCTTACGTGAACGCGCATGGCACCGGCACGAAGAACAACGACCATTCCGAATCGGTGGCATTGCAAAACGTTTTCGGCAGCCACATTCCGCCATTCAGTTCTACCAAAGCATTTACCGGACATACTCTTGCTGCGGCAGGCTCCATTGAAGCGGTGTTTTCGGTGCTGGCCATTCAGCATAACCTGATTTTCCCTAACCTGAACTATCATACGCCGATTGCGGAGACAGGCCTGGTACCGGCAACGCAGCTCGAAACCGGTCTGGAAGTAAATGCGGTGCTTTCCAATTCATTCGGTTTTGGAGGAAATAATTCATCATTGGTTTTGACGAAATATGAATAAACCGGCATTGTACCTATCGGCGGCGTCGTCGATTTCGCACCAGCCTACGTTCGGTAACCCGGGCTTTTCGGCGGCACTGAGGCCGGTTGAAGCGTCTTCCGCATTGATCAGTCCCGATTATAAGGCCTATATCGAAGCGGGGTTGTTACGACGCATGAGCAAGCTTCTCAGGATGTCGGTAGCCTGCGCCAAAGATTGCATTGAACAGGCCGGTATCGGCCAGCCCGATGCGATTGTGGTGGGCACCGGGCTGGGCTGTTTGCAGGATACCGAAAAATTCCTGAACACCTCGCTGACAGTGGAAGGGTTGCTGCCGCCTACGTCATTCATCCAGTCGACGCATAATACCATGGCGGGGCAGATTTCGCTGAGCCTCGGCAACCATGGCTACAATATGACCCACACGCAGAATACGCTTTCTTTCGAATACGCATTGCTCGACGCAGCCATGCTCCTGCGTGAGGGCGATCGTAACGTGCTCGTAGGCGCAGCCGATGAACATATCGATATTCTGGAAAATATTGCAGTTCAACTGGGATTCGAAATCAATGCTCCGCTGACGTCCGCTACTTCGTTTTTTGTGCTTTCTGCTGAAAAACAGGGTAGTGCAAAGGCTGCTCTGGCCGATGTGTACACGAGCGGCGGAACGGCATACGGGCAGGAGGATATCGACGCGTTTCTGGATCGCAACGGCTTACGGGCCGGAGATATTGACCTTGCATTGTGCGCGGGAGCTCCCGTGCCAGGGGTAACACGGAACCTCGACTATCTGTCGCTGGCCGGTACTTATCCGACTGCATCCGCATTTGCCTTGCACTATGCAGTGGATTTGCTCGGAACGAGTGGCGAGATAAAGAATGTGTTGATTTGTAATGGATTAAGGAAAAGTAACCTTGGGCTAACCCTTCTGAAAGCCATTGAAGCATAACCTTCTCATATTCTTCTGCATTACCGCGGCGGCGCTCAGTACCATTATTTTCTGGGAGACGGATTACATGTGGCTGGTGCTGGCAGGCATTGCATTGCTTTTTATCAGCATGACGGCTTACGGTTCCGCGCAGATCCGGGCCAATTACTTTGTAAAATCCATCAATAAGGGACGCACGAAAGCGGTCGCGCTCACATTCGATGACGGCCCCGATCCGGACTCGACGCCCCGCATTCTCGACACGTTGCTTGAAAACAACTTGAAAGCGACCTTTTTCGTGATCGGGAAGAAGGCCGTAAACCACCCGGACCTGTTACGCCGGATCGTGGACGAAGGCCATACCATCGCAAACCATTCGTACAGCCACCATTACCTGATAGCTTTGTTTTCGACGCAGAAACTTCGGACGGATATTCAGCGGTGCAACGAGGCGATTCATGACATTACCGGTCGCATGCCGGTGTTTTTCAGGCCGCCATTCGGGGTGACAAACCCCAGGTATGCGGCTGCTTTGAAGGATTTGCAAATGCAGTCCATCGGCTGGTCGCTCCGTAGCATGGATACCCGTGCGAGGAACAAGTATCACCTCATTCAGAAGATTATTTCAAAATTAAAGCCCAGGGACATCGTTCTGCTTCATGATCACCTGTCGCTGACAGCTGATACCCTGCCGGACATTATCGGGCATTGTCGTGAAATGGGCATTAAAATAGAACCGCTTCCCGGGCTGATCGGGAAGGAACCTTATGAAAAGCATTAAAGTACTCGTGATACTGGCCGTTCTGACGGCCGCCCGCGGCTCGATGGCGCAGTCGTTCAAGCCGTCGGCCAGCCCCGAAAAAGTGCTGGCTGAGTTGAAAAAAACTTCGCAGGGCACGACGTCCATTCAGGCAGCATTTACCGAAGAAAAGTACCTGGCGGTACTCAAAGAGCCTGAAAAATCCTCAGGATTGTTTTATTACCAACAGAAGGATAAAATGCGCTGGGAGCAGCGTACGCCTTCGAAATACATTATCCTGATCAATGGCGAGAAGCTTCGTGTGCAGGAAGGTAATAAGGAGAAAAACGTAGGACAGGCCGGACGGATGGCGGCGCAGATCAAAGAGCTGATGATCGGGCTGGTAAACGGAGATTTTCAGCAGAATAAAGGCTTTTCGTCGGCTGTTCTCGAAGATAACGATGCGTACCAGATCGTGCTCACGCCGGTGAACCGCCGTTTAAAGAATATTTATTCCAAAATAACGATGAACTTTTCCCGGAGCTCGCTGCGGCTGAAAGAGCTCTCTTTTTTCGAGAAAGGCGGGGACAAGAGTATCATGAAGTTCCAGCAGGAGAAATTCAACCAGCCGATCGCTGAAAACCTATTCAAAGACCTTTGATGACCATGCCCCTGAGCGATTTATATACGATTACAAGCCTGGAACAGGTGCCTGGTCAGATCACCTGCACGTTACAGATCGACGCGACGCATCCGGTATTTCAGGGACATTTTCCGGGCGCTCCCGTGCTCCCGGGCGTTGTCCAGGTGGAAATGGTGAAAGCCGTGTTATCAAAAGCATTGGAAAAAGCATTTGCATTGAAGGAAATGAGCACGTGCAAGTTCCTGGAAGTGTTGAATCCGGCCGAAACGCCGGAACTGACGCTCCATATTCAGTACAAAGGGGATGAAGTACTGGACGTGAATGCGTCGGGCAAGCATGGCGAAAAGACCTATTTCAAAGCGAGGGCCAGTTTCCATTCAGTCATTTAAATCTAACATTTAGAAGCCACAATGACCCTCTCGGACATTCAATGCTGTGTGATTATTCCGACCTACAACAATTGCAACACGTTGCGGCGGGTGATCGACGGCGTTTTGCACTATGCGTCCGGGCAGGAAGTGATTGTGGTAAACGACGGCTCTACGGACGATACGACCGCCATTCTGGCCGGTTACGGCGCGAAAATCCGCGTGCTGGATAATGTGGTGAACAAAGGAAAGGGGTATTCGCTTCGAAAAGCATTTGCGGAGGCCATACGGCTGGGTTTTGCGAATGCGATCACCATCGATTCGGACGGCCAGCATTTACCTTCCGATATACCGCTTTTCATCGAGGCGGCTATCGAAAACCCGGGCGCATTGCTCATGGGATCGCGGAATATGCAACAGGAAGGCGTGCCGGGCAAGAGCTCTTTCGGGAATAAATTCTCCAATTTCTGGTTCAAATTCGAGACCGGGCTAACATTGCCCGATACGCAGACGGGCTTTCGCCTGTACCCGCTCGGGCCGCTGAAAAAAATGTCGCTTTTCACGACGAAATTCGAGACGGAAATCGAAGTGATTGTCAAAATGGCCTGGAAGGACGTGCCAATCCTGCCGATCAATATCCGGGTGATTTATGACAAAGACGAGCGTGTGACGCATTTCAGGCCGTTCCGCGATTTTACGCGCATCAGCATCCTCAATACCTGGCTGGTTACGCTCACGCTGGTGTACTATCTGCCGAAGCGGCTGTTCAGGTACATTCAGAAAAAAGGCCTCTGGAAAATCATCCGCGACGAGGCGGTTAAGTCCGATGAAAGTAATTTCAGCAAAGCCAAGTCGGTGGGTTTCGGTTTTTTTATGGGTATCGTGCCAATCTGGGGTTTTCAACTCATGGTGGGCATTCCGCTGTCGATCCTGTTCCGGATGAACAAGGTGTTATTCCTCACCGCGGCGCATATCAGCATTCCTCCGGCCATTCCTTTCATCATTTACGCCAGCTACAAATTCGGCGGGTTGTTTTACCGCAATGGGGTACAGATTACCTCCCTTGAAAACCTGACGCTGAAGTCGATTCATGTCAACTTTGTACAATATTTTTTAGGTGGCACGCTCCTTGCTGCAGCGGTGGGTGCAGTCGGTTTTGTAGCCAGTTTTTTACTGTTGGCCTTGCTTCGTCCGAAGCGTTAAATCAGGCATTTTTAAGCCTGTTTTTCATTGATTATCCCAAATAATTCATTTTATTATTCTATTAAATAGGGGCGGGATTGCTTTCGCTAAGTGTTCCTGTTATTCCTTGAGAGCCAGTTTGTTACCAAAACAATGCTTCGGAATTGGCTTAAAAACTCTCCGAAATTTTATAAAATCTATACGAATTGATCAAAAATAAGGGTTTTGCGATTTTGATATGAGGTGCCTTTCTCTATATTTACGAGAATTATAAAAAACCATTTAACCAAATCGTTGATCATCGCATGAGTAACATTACCTATTTAGTGCCGGCGTTAGGCCTTGTTGGCTTGCTGGTTATGTTCTTCAAAAGAGGCTGGGTTGTCCGGCAGGATGGTGGAAGTCCTGAAATGAAAACCATAGCGGACGCAATTGCAGATGGTGCCCTGGCCTTCCTGAAAGCCGAATGGCGTGTACTCATTGTTTTTGGTTTGATTGTAAGTGTGATACTGGGTTACTCAGGCACACTGGTTGAAAATTCCAGCGCGTTTATCGGTGTATCGTTCCTGGTGGGGGCTTTTATTTCCGCATTTGCCGGATATATCGGGATGAATATCGCTACCAAATCGAACGTGCGTACCACGCAGGCGGCGCGTACGAGCCTTACGAGAGCGCTCGAAGTGTCGTTCACAGGCGGTTCCGTGATGGGGATCGGCGTTGCGAGCCTTGCGGTACTGGGATTGGGTGGTTTGTTTATCATTTTGTATTCCACTTTTATAGGCGACAGCACCGACGTGAACGGCCTTCCGATGGAGCGCGTGCTGGAAGTTCTCGCGGGTTTCTCGCTGGGAGCTGAGTCAATCGCCCTTTTTGCACGCGTGGGCGGCGGTATTTATACAAAGGCAGCCGATGTTGGCGCCGACCTCGTGGGTAAAGTCGAAGCCGGTATCCCGGAGGATGATCCGCGTAATCCTGCTACTATCGCCGATAACGTTGGGGATAACGTGGGTGACGTGGCCGGTATGGGCGCCGACCTTTTCGGGTCTTACGTTGCGACAATCCTTGCCACGATGGTACTGGGCCGCGAGATCGTGGCGCAGGGCACCGATAACTTCGGCGGTATCGCGCCGATCCTTCTACCGATGGTGATTGCCGGTGTGGGCCTTATTTCTTCGATCCTCAGCATGTTTCTCGTACGCGTGAGCGACGATCACGGTAACGTGCAGGCTGCATTGAACCGCGGTAACTGGGGTTCGATCATATTGGTATTGGTCGTAAGCTATCCGCTCACGATGTGGATGCTGCCGGAAGGTAATCTGAATATCCGTGGTGTCGATTTTACGGCCATGGACGTGTATTGGGCGATTTTGCTGGGCTCGGTTGTAGGGGCTATTATGTCGATGGTTACGGAGTTTTATACCGCAATGGGTAAGCGTCCGGTTCAGTCCATTGTAAACCAATCTTCAACGGGCCACGCAACCAACATTATCGGCGGACTTTCGGTAGGTATGGAATCGACAGTGATCCCGACCCTGGTACTAGCGGCCGGTATTTTTCTCAGCTATGAGATGGCCGGGTTGTATGGTGTAGCCATTGCCGCGGCAGGTATGATGGCCACAACAGCCATGCAGCTGGCGATCGACGCATTCGGCCCGATTGCCGATAATGCGGGCGGTATCGCCGAAATGGCGCATTTGCCGGAAGAAGTACGCGGCCGTACCGACATTCTGGACGCAGTAGGTAATACCACGGCAGCCACAGGCAAAGGCTTTGCGATCGCTTCTGCGGCGTTGACCTCCCTCGCACTGTTTGCTGCATTCTGCGGCGTCGCAGGGATCAACTCGATCGATATTTATAAAGCCAACGTGCTGGCGGGGCTCTTTGTAGGGGCTATGATACCGTTTATTTTTTCGTCACTCGCCATTGCGGCGGTAGGACGCGCCGCCATGAAAATGGTGGAGGAAGTACGCCGCCAGTTCCGCGAGTTGCCGGGCATTATGGAAGGTACAACAAAGCCTGAATACGATAAATGCGTGGCGATTTCGACGCAGGCGTCTATCAAAGAGATGGTGGCGCCGGGGTTGATCGCGCTGATCGTGCCGGTTTTGGTAGGTTTCCTTTTTGGCCCCGAGGTATTAGGCGGAACACTGGCAGGGGTGACGGTTTCGGGGGTGTTGATGGGTATATTTCAAAACAACGCGGGCGGTGCCTGGGATAACGCTAAAAAGTCGTTCGAAAAGGGCGTTGTGATCAACGGCGAGACCTACTACAAAAAGTCGGACCCGCACAAAGCTGCGGTAACCGGTGACACGGTGGGTGACCCTTTCAAAGACACTTCCGGGCCATCGATGAATATTCTGATTAAACTGATGTCGATTGTGTCATTGGTAATCGCTCCGCATATCGGAACCGGTTCTCACGGAGCGGCAAGTGTTAAGGTTGACCAGAAAGTGCAAACCGTGACAGTCGCACATACGCCTGAAAATGCGGATGCACCGGTGTCGCGTCTCGAAAGAAAGGGAGAATGAATTTTCCTGAAAGATATGTGACAAAGCCCGGCGATGAGCCGGGCTTTTGTGTTGCTGTCGTTGGGGCATCGGATTTGCTTTTCAGGACGAAGATTTCTATTTTAGACTAAAACTGATTATCATGGAAACGCTGACTATCGAAATAAATAACCCCAAAGCCAGACGTTTGATTGACGACCTGGCAGACCTTGGACTTATATCCGTGAAAGAGGAGAAATGTCCGTGGAGTGAACGTTGGGAGGAGTTTTCCAAGACATTGCCCAATACGGACTCAATTACAGAGGAGGAGATTTTAGAGGAAATAAAAGTAATTCGTGCTAATTCACATTGAGAGTTGTCATTGACACAAACTTATATGTTAGTGCGCTGATTAATGAAAATTCGAGGCGCAGGTTAAATCTCGTTCTTGAAAGCCCCAAATTTGAAATTGTCACGGATGCTTTGCTGCTGAAAGAGCTGACGCTCGTTATTTTTCGGCCTAAATTCTGTCGTTTGGTATCTGATGTTCAAATCAGAAACTTCTTCGAGCTCTTGCATGAAAGAAGCATATTCTTTGAAACCACTTCCACTGTTCAACACAGTCCCGACCCAAAGACGACTTTTTGCTTGCCTTGTGCCAGGATAGCTCCTCAGACTTTCTCATAACCGGAAATAAACTCGATCTGCTGGGTTTGAAAAGATTCGGAAAAACAGAGATTGTGAGTCTGACCCAATTCATTGATTTGCACAAACTGTAACTAAAAGCTTGGCTAGTACCGGGCTTTTAGTTACAGCTCCACAGAAAATCACCCCAATTTCTTCTTCAAATACGCCAACGACAGCTTGTACGCATCAGCGGCGGCATTGGCGTCGTATTTCGGGTTGCTGGGGTTGGCGAAGGCGTGGACGGCGTCGTACATTTTGATGGTCACTTTTTTGCCGGCTGCCTTCATATCTTCTTCGAATTTAGCGACGGTAGCAGGCGGAATGCCCTGATCCTGACTACCGAAAATGCCCAGCACATCGGTGTTGAGTTTTTTCAACTTCTCCACATCACTTTCGGGGCGGCCGTAATACATCACGCAGCCCACCACCTGGTCGCCACCGGCAATGGCATTCTGCAGTGACAGCATGCCACCAAAGCACCAGCCGATGCTGGCGATTTTGGCCTTAGCGCCGGCATACTCAATACCCCCTTTGGTAATGGCCGAGAGGCGCTCAGCAGGCGTACTTTGCATGAGCTTGCCGGCCTCTTCACGTGTGGTGCCTACTTTGCCATCGTACATATCCAATGCAAGTACGTTTACGTCTCCAAGGTCTTTGTGCAGTTTGGCGGCCTCCTGTTTGACATAATCGTTTAATCCCCACCATTCCTGATACACAAAAAGCCATTTGTCGGACTTTTTCGGGGATTTGAGAAGAAAGCCGGATGCAGTTTTACCATCGGAAGTCGGGAAAGTGATGGTTTCGCCGGCGCCTTGATAGGTGAAAGGCAGCGGTGTTTCGTGCAGCATCCGGAAATCCGGGTCCGCGGCCAGTTCCGACATGGCGTTGGCAGGCGTGTGACAAAGCGGAATGGCCGTCGAGATAGCTTCCGGGGCGGGCAGGTTCATTTTGACCAGAAAAATGGTAACAAGGATGAAGATAGCTCTCATGTGTACAGGATTGAAATGAATAGTTAGGATTGTGATATTAAATATATACAAAATACGGACCAAGGAGAATATGAGTTGCGTTGGCCTTTTTGTTGCAGATTGATGAAATTCTTGCACTTATCAAAACACAGGAACTTAATGTGCTTACCTGCCCGTTAACTTTACATTGAGTGAATGTAAGTCCATGAGCCGTAAGCAATATTTCTTTATTATCCTGATCCTCGGATCGCTGGCGACCGTCAGTCCTTTTTCCATCGACATGTACCTGCCGGGCTTTCCCAGGATTGCGTCGGACCTGCAAACCACTATCGACAAAGTACAACTTTCGCTAACGAGCTATCTCATCGGTATTTGTATCGGACAGGTGCTTTACGGCCCGCTGCTCGACCGCTTCGGTCGTAAGAAGCCGCTTTATGCCGGGCTGATATTGTACGTGATCGCTTCGTTCGGTTGTGCGATGACTTCATCCGTGGATGCGTTGATCACGATGCGTTTCTTCCAGGCCATGGGAGGGTGCGTGGGCCTCGTAGCTTCACAGGCGCTCGTGAGCGACCTTTTTCCTGCTGATAAGCGTGCAGAAGTTTTCTCGCTGATTACGCTGGTAATTGCAGTTTCACCCATGATAGCACCCACCGTGGGCGGCTATGTGACGGCTTCTATCGCCTGGTACTGGATTTTCGTGATCCTCGCGGGCATTGTCAGCCTTATTATTACGGCTATTTACTTCTTCCTGCCTACCGGACGTAGCGCAGATGCTACGGTTTCACTGCGCCCGGAAGCGGTGTTGGGAGGGTATATGACCGTTATTTCGCAGCCCCAGTTTTTGATTTACACCCTCGCAGGAGGCTTGGCAACAGCCGCGCCATTTGCCTATATTTCGGGCTCTTCGGATGTGTTTATGAACATCTACAAAGTCTCCGAGCAGCAATATGGCTGGATTTTTGCATTCCTGGCCGTCGCCATGATCGGTTCCACCCAATTAAACCACTTTCTACTTAAAAAATACACCAGCGAGCAGATCATCCGCTTCACGCTCATTTATCAGAGTATTGTCGGGCTGTTCCTGATAGTCGGCGTCTATAACAACTGGTTCGGGCTCTTTTCACTGATCGGGACGATGTTCGTCTTCCTGACGGGACAGGGACTTACCGGCCCTAATGCTTCGGCGCTTTCGCTCGCTCCTTTCCGCAAGCATACAGGCAGCGCGTCGGCACTCATGGGTAGCTGGCGTATGGGTGCAGGGGCCGTCATTTCGGCCATCGTGAGCTTCCTGCATAACAATACCGCCATGCCGATGGTCGGCATGATGGCTTTCTGCGCATTCGGGGGCCTGGTTATCCTTCACGCGGGTAACGTGGTGGTACGTCACCGTGCCGCGCGCCGGGATGTCGAGGACGAGGTTTCGGTACTACTTTAAGGCAACACTTTGATCGCGTTGAAAAGTAAATCCATAAACGCGTCACGGTCGATATCGTAGGCTACTGTCGCGTTGGGTTCCATTTGCAGGGTATTGTAAAAATCCACCACCGTTGCGCCACGGGTAAGTTCGCCTTTTGTTTCTACATCGACGTAGCAGGATTTGGTTTTAAAAATGCCCGGATTGATCAGCCACGCAATGGCACAAGGATCATGCAGGGCGGCACCGCCGTTGAGCTCCACACGATTTTCACGGTAAAAAATGGAAAAGAAATCCATCAGGTCGGCAGCTGCTTTGCCGGACTGGTTTCCTAATGCCCGTAAAAGTTCGATATCCTTCTGAAAAACAAGCGCTTTGTGGGTTACATCGAGCCCGCACATGGTGATAGGAACGCCGGCCCTGAATACAATAGCGGCTGCTTCCGGATCGGCGTAAATGTTGAATTCGGCAAGGGGCGTCATATTGCCCCGGAATATCCCGCCACCCATCAGCGAAATGCGTTCGATTTTACTTTTGAGATGCGGATAAGCGAGCAGGAACGTCGCGATGTTGGTCAGCGGGCCGGTAGGCACAATGGTAACGGGCGTTTCCGACGCGGCGAGTATCGCGGCTATCCCTTCCACGGCGCTTATGGGCTGAGCTTGCATCACCGGCGCAGGCAGGGAGGGACCGTCGAGGCCGGTTTCGCCGTGCACGTAATCCGCAATGACGAGCTCTCTGAACAGGGGCTTGTCGGCACCGTGGTAGACCGGAATATCCGTGGCTCCGATGAGCGTCAATACCTTCAGGGCGTTCTGCAGCGTTTTTGCCTGCGTCTGGTTACCGGCCGAAATCGTCACGGCCTTGATATCGAAATGTCCGCTTCCGTGCGCGAGCATGAGCATCAGCGCATCGTCGTGGCCGGGGTCGCAATCTATGATAACGGGGATTTTAGTCATGATTAAAAAAGGTATCTAGTTCATGTTGATATGGGGCCGAGCTTTGCGCACCCATACGCGTAACCGAGATGGCGGCCGCGCGGCATGCGAAGCGACTGGCTTGTTCAAGTGTTGCACCATCGGCAAGCGCTTTCAGCAATGCACCATTGAAAACATCCCCGGCAGCCGTTGAGTCCACCGCTTCCACAACCGGCGTCGGAATGATACCGGTGAAGCCGTCGCCGGCTAGGTAAATGCCTTTGCTGCCGAGCGTAATAATGACATTCTGCACGCCCTGTTCAAACAGATGTTGTGCTGCCTTTTGAAGTGCTTCTTCGCTTTCTACTGCAATGCCTGTGATGAGTTCGGTTTCGGTTTCATTAGGCGTGATCAGGTACAGGCCTTTGAGAAACGCTGGGCCGAGCTGCATGGCGGGGGCGGGGTTAAGAATAGCGCGGATTTGCTTTTCAGCACATTTCGCCAATGCCCAGCTGACCGTTTCTGCCGGAATTTCGAGTTGGAGAAGGGCTAATGCCACATGGTCAAAAGCGTCATCGGCAATGTCCGTGGGATGCAGGTCCATATTCGCGCCCGAGGCGACTACAATTTCGTTCTGCCCTTGCGCATTGACGGTAATCAGCGCAACGCCCGAAGCCAACCCCGCCGACTCGGTCATGAATCGGGTATCAATGCCCTCCTTTTCAAAACCTTCAAGTGCCTGCTTCCCGAAAATATCATTTCCTGTTTTGGCCACAAAACGCACATCGGCGCCGAGCCTCGCTGCCGCCACGGCCTGGTTTGCGCCTTTCCCCCCCGGGTTCATCAGAAATGTTCCACCCAGCACGGTTTCGCCGGGCTTAGGAAAATGTTCCGTTTTGACCACCATATCGGTGTTGGAACTTCCGATAATCAGCACGCTCTGTCTCATTTTCGTTTCGCAATTGTTTTTGTGTCGACCAGAATACCCAGTCCGTAATGATGAGGATAATTGAACAGTTGCTGCCCGGTGGCTTTTGCAATGTCCTTTACGGCTTTACGGACCTCCGGGAAGCTTTCCGTATCGTGGAAAACAACGCACTCGCTATGCCGCGCTGCCCATAACCCGCATTCGAAGGTCTCTTTGTAGTTGTGTACAATGTCGACGTGTGCAAAGTTATAGCGTTGGTTGTCGCGCACAATCCAATCGCGGTAGTCGGACTTTACCAGGTGGATATTGCCGTACGGTTTCAGCCTTTCGCGGGTCTGTTGAAAGTGTTCCAGTTTGTTAGCCGTGTGCATATCGCCTTCAAACGTATCTACTCCGGTAACGCGTTCGAAAAAATTGGAGAAAACCACTGCCGAATAGCCGAACTCGACGCCGAATTCAATGCATTTTTCCCTCCCTATCCCGAAGCGGGTAATAATGTCTCCGATGATCATTTCAAGGCCCTTCCAGGCGGATACGGCGTCGAGCAGCTTCTCTGGTTTGGTGAGGTTGGCCGGTTTGTAGGGCCGGATATCTTCCAGGAAGTTCTCGCGTATGTAAGTTCTCAATCCCATGGCTTATCAGAATGTTGTCCTGCGCAAATTAATGTCCCCTCATTTCTATTCATAGTGTGGAATGAAATAAAACTAAACGAATAGTTTCTAGCCATGTCTAAATTTCTTAGCGTACTTGTAGAAGAATTTTAAATTTTTTTTGGGGAGAAAAAAGTGCTTTTGTAGTACGCCTGAGGGCTATTTGCCTGATAATTAATGTGCTTTTGTTTGATTCTAAGTAATTTGTAGTATTAATTTGCATGATTTTGTACCACATTATGTGACGGATTTATTTTATATTTGATGTAGAATTGGATAACCTTATAACTATGCCTCGAATTTGTTCTATAATTCTATCTGTGTTGTTTTTCTGGGGAGGTAGTCGGAGTGTGAGCGCGCAAGACAACAGTGCGATCTTCACCAAGAGAGATTCGCCCATTGGTATTGTAAGTTTCGGAGCGGCAGTCACTTCGGGTGTGCTGGGTGACGGCAAGTTTATCGATGGCTACATCAAAAAATCGGGCTCTGAACCATTCATTTTTCCGGTAGGCGATAATGGCGCATTGCGTCCATTCTCGGTCGGCTCCGATCAGGCGGTTGGGGCGTATTACGGCGTCAACCCGGCGGTGGCCATTACAAGCAATCCTGCCGGCGGCGACTACGGCGTGTTACCGGAAGGAGGCCCGTTTAATACCAGTACAATGGGAGACGGGCTGGCCGCTATCAGCACCAGCGAATACTGGGATATCAATGGCACTTCGCCAACCCGCATTACCCTTTCGTGGAATAGTAACAGCGCGGTGAATGCGCTGGTGACCAACCGGGGCCTTTCCAAGCTGACGATTGCCGGATGGGACGGTACCAAATGGGTGAACCTGACCTCTACCGTCGACGCGACTTCACTTTTCGGGCAGCCCAGTACGGAATCGTCCGGGTCGCTGACGACGATGGTCGATATTGTTCCCAACACTTATAATGTATATACACTTGCTGCATTGCGTGACGGGGCGTTGCCGGTTGTGCTGGTGAGTTTTACGGCGGTTGCCCGTGAGCACACAAGCCATCTCGAATGGGCCACGTCCGAGGAGGTCAATAGCAGCCATTTCGATGTCGAACGCAGCGATGATGCGAAATCCTGGCGGCAGATAGGCAGTGTGGCAGCACGCGGGGATGGCATCACAACGCCTTTGGAGCCGTCGCGATATGAGTTCACTGACAAGAATCCTCTGGGCGGCAACAATTTTTACCGGCTTAAAATGGTGGACCGCGGGGATGAAAAGTTTGCTTATAGCCGCATTGTCAAAGTGGCTATGGATGGCCAGCCCGACTGGGCCGTTTATCCTAATCCGGTCGCCGAAAAATTGTTCTTTTCTTCAAATATCAGGCAAAACCTGGCCTCCGCGCGGCTTACGGATGCGGGCGGCAGGACGGTGTACGCGTCGCGCGAAGTGTCGGGCGACGGCATTGATGTAAGCCGGATGCCTGCCGGCCTTTACCTGCTGAAATTCTCCTTTACCGATGGGTTGTCAAAATCATATAAGGTGCTGATCAACAGATGATCATGTGCTCAACCGGACGGAAAATACTAATTCAATGACATATGGCTTATCTTGATCCCTATACAGTACCCCTAACGGCCAACAAGGCGGCCCATCTGCTCAGAAGAGCAACTATGGGCCCCACACGCTCGGAGATTGCCGCATTTACCGGCCTGAACCCGGGTACGGCCGTTGACCAGCTATTTGCGAACGTCAGTTACACTGCGTCACCGCCCCCGCCGATCGATCTTACACCCACCAGCCCTAATTACCAGCAGCCTCTGATGAGCTATCCGTTCATTTCAGCCAAAAGCGGGGAGCATAGCGTGCATTTGCGCTATTGGTGGGTTGGGCTCATGATGCTTCAGAACGGCAAGCCGTCGGTATTGGAAAAGCTGACCGCTTTCTGGCAAAACCATTTTGTGGTTTCGCAAAACGTGATGGCCGATTACCGTTACATGTACCGTTACCTTAAATTCCTACGCGATAATAGCCTCGGGAATTTCAAGACGATGGCTATCGGGATCACAAAAGACCCGGCTATGCTCATTTTCCAGAACGGGGCCGGTAACAATAAAGACCAGCCTAACGAGAACTACGCCAGGGAATTGCAGGAGCTTTTTACCGTAGGGCAGCAAGACTATTACGGTAATCCGAACTACACTGAAGAAGATGTGAAGGCAGCGTCGAAAGTGCTGACTGGCTGGTGGGTTACCAACTACTATGTGAACGGAACGACCGATTTTACCTCGGAGTTCCACAGGAACTACCACGATACGTCCAACAAAACGTTTTCGGCGAAATACGGCGGCATCACCATTCAGGGCCGCAGCGACGACACTGCCGGCGACGTGGAGATGAATGAGCTGATAGACATGCTGCTTCGGCATCCCGAGACGCCAAAGCACATTTGCCGTAAGCTTTACCGCTGGTATGTGAACCAGAATGTGACACAGGACATCGAAAACAATGTGATTGTTCCGCTGGCGGCATTCTTCGCGAGCCCGGAGAATAATTATAATATCAAGCCGGTGCTCGAAAAGCTGCTCAAAAGCGAGATATTTTTCAGCGACCAGAACGTTGGCGCGATCATCAAATCGCCAATGGAATACCTGCTGGGTATGGGGCGCTATTTCGAGTTGCCTTGCCCGGACATGATGACGGACACCGCGGCGTATGTCAACTACATCCGTTTTTTCCTTTGGGGAATGGGCGGTATGAACCTCGAAATTCTCAACCAGCCGTTGGTGTTCGGCTATCCTCCCTATTACCAGGTGGGTTACTCCAAAAACTGGATCAATGGTTCGACAATCACAGCGCGCAGAGGGAATAGCGACACGATCATCTTCCCAAGCCTGGTTGTGAAGACGGGTTATACTTTGGGGATCGATTTCCTTGCCTGGATCCAGAAGATCCAGCCCAATTTTTCCGACACGAGCACCCCGGCCATCACCCCGGATGAAGTGTTGGCCGCATTCTCCAAAAACCTTTTTGCGATCGACCTCTCGGATGCACAGAAAACCTACCTCATCGATGTGGTTTTTATGAACAACCTGCCGCGGATCGAATGGCGCTACGAGCTGAACGGCTACCGCTCCAATCCGACGAGTACCACCGCTGCCAATGCCGTTAAAAACAGATGTTCCAACCTGATGCGGTATATGATCAGGATGGCTGAGTATGAGGTGTTTTAATTAGAAATTGTATGAAAAGAAGAGACTTCCTGGCATCAGCCTCAGCCATGACGTTACCTGTAATGGTAAACGGATTTGGCATAACCAGCCTCAGTAACCGCTCATCCCTGGTGCAATCGCTTATGGGGACGGCCGCCGCGGCTACCGACCGCATTCTGGTGATCATTTACCTGAACGGGGGAAACGATGGGCTCAACACAGTCATCCCGCTTCAATATTATTCCAAATACCAGAGCATTCGACCCAACATCGCTATTCCGCAAAATAAAGTACTCACGTTGTCGGGTATGGCGGAGGCGGGGTTACACCCGTCAATGACCGGCATGCGCGACATGTATAACCAGGGCCGGCTCGCGATTGTCAATTCGGTTTCCTATCCGAACCCCAACCAGTCGCACCACCGGTCGTCGGATATCTGGATGACCGCCACGGATGCCAATCAGTATGCCAACAGCGGATGGGCGGGTCGTTATCTCGACAACCGCTTTCCGGGTTATCCTCAGAACTACCCGAACGATACCATGAAGGACCCGCTGGCTTTGCAGATCGGTGTACTTAACTCGACGAGCCTGCTGGGGCCGCAGAACCCGATGAATATCTCGGTGGAAAACGTCAATAACTTTTATGCCTTGCTGAACGGGGGCCAGGGATTGGCTTCCAATGATTTGCCCTGCTGCGAGGCCGGGGAGATGATCAAGCACGTGCGACAGCAGCAGATCCTTTCTACCGGGTATTCAGGGCAGATCAAGCGGGCTTACGATGCCGGTAGAACGATGGCGACATATCCTACGGCGAGCACCGCCACCGAGCTTTCAGAGCAGCTCAAAATTGTGGCGAAACTGATCCACGGAGGTTTGCAATCGAAGATTTATTTTGTGGAGCTAGGTGGATTTGACACACACGGCGATCAGGTCACAGCGAGCGATACTACGTTGGGAACCCACGCCAATCTGCTCAAAAGGCTGTCCGACGCAGTGTCGTCATTCCAGAACGACCTGGTGCTTCAGGGTACTGCCGACAGGGTTGTGGGTATGACCTTCTCGGATTTCGGGCGACGTGCCAATTCCAATGCGTCGAGGGGTACCGACCACGGCGTGGCGGCGCCAATGTTTGTGTTTGGAACAGGTATCAAGCGCCAAATGGTAGGCGTTGTGCCGGACCTGAACAACGATCTCGAGCCTCCAACCACCACGCCGACCAATGATAATCAGGAAGTCAAAATGCAGGTCGATTTCCGGCGGATCTATTCCGATATCCTGCGGGATTGGTTCGGTGCCCAAAGTAACGTTACCGACTCACTGCTGTTCAGGAACTTCAAGACCACGTCTCTTTTCTCGAATGTGATCGAAACAACTGCCTCGGGCGCGTGGCTCGACCGCTCGATATGGTCAGCCGGGCGGCCGCCGGGCGTAGGCGACTACGTGCGCGTGAACCCCGGCCACGTGGTGGCGGTCGGTCAGAATATCACTGTCCGGAACATCGAAGTGGAAGGAGGCGGAGAGCTGAATATCCTCGGAAATTATACGATTAACACCACAGGGTAAGCAAGAAACTTGCCTGTCGTCTTGTTGAAAGTGCCGGAGAACGTTGATTTCTTCCGGCACTTTTTGTTTACTTTACGCTGTTCCAAACGATATCATTCATGAAAAAACTGGTTTATTACGCGTTTGTCGCCACGGTTCTGCTGATGCAGGCCTGTCAGAAAAAATCAGAAAAAGCAGAAGGTACCATGCCGCCGATTAGTGAAGTATTTGCCCGCTATTATGAAGAAAGGCTTCCGCTCTATCCGCTGGAAGCGACCATGAACGGTGATAACCGTTACAACGACAAGATGTCGGACGACCTCTCGCAGGCAGGGAAATCCCGTATGACGGCATTTTACAGGAAGTATCAGGATGAGCTCGCCAAATACGACCGCGGGAAGCTGACACCGGAGGAAAAAGTAAGCTGGGACCTGATCGAATGGGAATGCGGCATTAATCTGGAAGGCTTAAAGTATCCGGTAGAGCTGATGCCGATCAACCAGATTTTCTCAACGCACCTGATGATCGGGCAAATGGCGAGCGGCAGTAGCTTGCAGCCTTTTAAGACAGTGAAAGATTATGACAACTGGCTGAAACGCGTAGACGGTTTCGTCGTGTGGTGCGATACGGCTGTGGTGAACATGCGTAACGGGATCAAACTGGGCTATGTTTTGCCGGCACCGCTGATCAAGAAGGTGATCCCGCAGTTGGCGGATATGGATCATGGTCCGGTGAAGGACCATCTCTTTTATTCGCCGGTCAAAAATTTCCCGAAAGATTTTTCCGAAGAAGACAAGGCCAGGCTTGAAAAGGAATATGCTGCGATGGTCGAATCGAAAGTCATTCCGACCTTCCAGAAAATGCATGTTTTCATGGAAAAGGAGTATCTCCCGGCCGGGCGGATGACCGATGGGTTCGCGGCGCTTCCGAATGGCAAGGCTTTGTATAATTACTATATTAAATACTATACCACCACGGACCTGACAGCAGAAGAGATCCATCAGACCGGATTGAAGGAGGTAGCGCGCATTTCAGCCGAAATGGAGAAGGTGAAGGCGCAGGTGGGTTATCAGGGCGATCTCAAATCGTTCTTCAACGCGGTGAGGAATAACAAGAAACTCATGCCGTTTACGAAAGCCGAACAGGTTATCGCGCATTTTAACGAGATTCACGAGCGGATGAAGCCGAACCTGACGAAGCTTTTTGAACTAACCCCCAAAACACCCTTCGAAGTGCGCAGGACGGAGGCATTTCGGGAAGCATCGGCTTCTGCCGAATACAATCCGGGACTGCCAGATGGCTCGCGGCCGGGGATTTTCTATGTGCCCGTGCCGGACGCCAAAGCGTACAATATTGTTTCGGATGAAAGCCTTTTCCTGCATGAAGCTATTCCGGGGCACCATTATCAGATTTCGTTGCAACAGGAGAACTCCGCGCTGCCCGAGTTTCGGAAAAACCTTTGGTACAGTGCCTATGGCGAAGGCTGGGCGTTGTACACCGAGTCGCTGGGCAAGGAGCTGGGGCTTTATACCGACCCTTATCAGTATTTTGGTATGCTGAGCGCCGAAATGCACCGTGCGATCCGCCTCGTGGTGGATACCGGCCTGCATTCGAAAGGCTGGACGCGCGACCAGGCGATTAAATATTCGCTGGATCACGAAGCCGAATCGGAGGAGAGCATTACCGCGGAAGTGGAGCGCTATATGGCAGGTGCCGGGCAGGCATTGTCGTACAAGATCGGTCAGCTGAAAATCCGCGAACTGCGTTCGAAAGCGGAAAAGGAAATGGGCGCGAAATTCGATATCCGCGCATTTCACAAGCTCGTGCTGGAATCGGGGTGTGTGCCGCTCAAACTGTTGGAAGAGAAGGCGAATGCCTGGATCCTTGCAGCTAAATAACCTATTTTAAGGGGCAATGCCGGTCACGGCGTTGCCCTTTCATGTATTGTCACTTTTTCCCTTTTCGAACGACCACGTTCGTTACCTTGCACTCTTCGAGCACGTCGGGGTTGTGTGAACAAATGAACAGGCCCACCAATACCTTGTTTCCGAAGTTGGCCATCTCGTGAGTACCAATTAGTTGAAGCGGTTTGCCTTTTGCTGCGCCGTGCATCATGTAGGTGTTACCTTGCCGACTTACCTCGATGGTTTGAATAGATTTCTCCTTACTGAAAATCTCGTCTTCCGGGTCGCGCATTTTATCCCCTTTCCTGACCCGCCACTGCAATACAGTGAGCCCGTCGCCATGAATGACGGCGCTCAGATGCGAGGCATTGTCGTCCGTCGATTCCCGCACCATCCATCCCACTTTCCGATGTGCATCTTGCCCTTTTCCGACGAATTCAAAGTCGGCGGAAACTGTAAAATCTCCTTCCATTTCACGAAACAGGTATTGGAATTCGTCGCGCTCAAACCAGATATTATAGCCACCGCCTTTCATGGTGTAGGTTTTGGTGGAATGGTCGTAAGTGGAGGAACCTGCCAATTTTGGGTTACCAATGTCCTTTCCTGTCTCGAATAGGCCGATTTTGGAGGGAGCGAAACTTGCCAACGCAATAGTTGTCAGTAGAATAGCTAAAAAAGTTCTTTGCTTCATTGGAGAAAATAAATGGAATAGGAACAGTATAGAACAGGATAGTTGCTAGTTCTTAATTGGCATTATTGCTTCAATAAATGTACATTTTTTTAGTTAAGTATATATACTAACAAAAAAGTGTGACTGATGAACCTGAACCCAAGATGATGTATTTAAGGACCAGTTTTTTGCTGCTGACCGGGGCGGTGGTCACTGCTTTGAGCTTCCAGTCTTGTAATCAAAACCCTGGAAGCCCTGCCGAGGAGAAACTGCCCGAGCAGGTAAGTTACAACTTCGATATCAGGCCCATTCTTTCCGACAAATGCCTGGCTTGTCATGGCCCCGATGCCAACAAGCGGGAAGCCGGTCTTCGCCTGGATGACCCTGTGAGCGCATTCGCCGCATTGAAGGATAATCCCAAAGCGCACGCGCTGGTGGCAGGCAAGCCCGATCATTCCGCCGTTTACCTGCGCATTACCACGGAGGATACGACCCTCCGGATGCCGCCACCCGCCTCTAACCTCAAACTATCCCAGCGGGAAATCGACCTGATCGGCAAGTGGATCAGGCAAGGTGCGAAGTATGAAAAGCACTGGGCATTTGTGGCGCCGAAAAAACCGAAAGTGCCGGAAGTTGATCACAAGGATTGGGCTAAAAACGACATTGACTATTTTATCCTCGAAAAACAGGAGCAGAAAGGATTCGAACCCAGTGCCGAAGCCGATAAAGAGCGTTTGCTCAAACGCCTGAGCCTCGACCTGAACGGACTGCCGCCGAGCTTGCAACTGATGGACGAATTCCTGGCCGATAACAGCCCGAATGCCTATGAGAAAGTCGTTGACAAGCTGCTGGCCAACCCGACCTACGGGGAAAAAATGGCGATCCACTGGCTCGACCTGGCCCGCTATGCCGACTCACACGGCTACCAGGACGACGGCTACCGCACCCAATGGCCATGGCGCGACTGGGTAATCCACGCATTCAACAAGAACATGCATTATAATGATTTTGTGACGTGGCAGCTGGCCGGCGATCTGCTTCCCAATTCTACCAAGGAGCAACTCCTGGCCACGGGCTTCAACCGCAACCACAAGATCACCGAAGAAGGCGGGGTAATACCCGAGGAATACCGCATTATGTACGTTACCGACCGAAACGACTTGTTTGGTAAAGGTTTGCTCGGTGTTACACTCGAATGCGCGCATTGCCACGACCACAAATACGACCCGTTCTCGCAAAAGGAATACTACCAGATGTTTGCATTCTTTAACAACGTGAACGAAGTCGGCATCGAATCGGTGATTGGCGGGCCGGAGACATATGCGAAGAAGCCGCTGATGGAAATCAGTAACGAGGAGGCCAAGAATATCCTGACGTTCATTAACAAGCCTGATACCAACCGGCTGATCGTGTCGGTGATGGGGGACCTGGACACGCTACGCAAAACTTATGTCCTTAAACGCGGGGCGTACGATGCGCCGGGCGAGGAAGTGCAGGCTGGTACCCCGAATGCGATCCTTCCATTTGACAAAAAATATCCGAAAAACCGGCTGGGGCTTTCGCAATGGCTATTCGATAAGCGTAACCCGCTGACAGCGAGGGTGTATGTGAATATCCTCTGGCAGGAGTTCTTTGGAAAAGGTATTGTCAAAACGTCCGGTGACTTCGGTATGCAAGGCGAGCTGCCGACCCATCCCAAACTGCTCGACTGGCTGGCCGTGGATTTCATGGAGCATAACTGGGATATCAAACGGTTTGTGAAGCAAATGGTGATGTCCGCTACTTACCGGCAATCGGCCGTGGTAACGAAAGAGCACCTGGCGCACGACCCGGATAATGTGTACCTCGCACGCGGCCCGCGCTACCGCATTCACGCGGAGTTTGTGAAAGACCTCGTACTCGCGAGTAGCGGGTTG
This sequence comes from Dyadobacter sp., assembly GCF_017744695.1. Lineage (GTDB taxonomy): Bacteria > Bacteroidota > Bacteroidia > Cytophagales > Spirosomataceae > Dyadobacter. The sequence continues at coordinate 609,624 of NZ_JAGIAS010000001.1, read as the reverse complement.
CTCAACCGTACCATTGGTGGACCGAGCGTGAAGCCTTACCAGCCTGCGGGTTTGTGGGAAGGTGCTACTTCGGGACGCGGTCTGCTGTCGGTATACAACCAGGACCACGGGGCAAGTCTCTACCGGCGCGGCATGTACACGCTCATCAAGCGTACCGTGCCCCCGCCTACGATGGCGATCTTCGATGCCAGCAACCGTGACTTATGCGAGGTAAGGCGACTGAAAACCAATACGCCGTTACAGGCATTGGTGATGATGAACGACCCTACCGTGCTGGAAGCCTCGCGCGTGCTCGCCGGCAAGCTGTTGCAGGAAAAAACCAGTACGGAAGAGAAGATCACGAAAGCATTCAGGCAGATCGTTTGCCGGAAGCCCAGCCAGAAAGAGCTGGAAGTGCTTATGGGCTATTATGCGAAGGAACTGAAAGAGATTCAGCCCAAAACAGCCGAAAAAATGGTGTCGGTAGGGGAGTATCCGCTCATCAAAAACGTAGATAGAAAAGCGCAGGCTTCATTAATGCGGGTTATTTCGACAATCTACAACCTGGAAGAGACGATTACGAAATCATGATGGCTGTCGGCAATCGGCTGTCGGCAATCGGTTGATTGTAAATAGCATAGCTAAAAAAAGCCGACTGCCGAAAGCCGAAGTTTATTCCCAAAAAGCCGACTGCCGACTGCCGAAAGCCGAAGTTTAATCCCAAAAAGCCGACGGCTGATTGCCGAAAGCCGAAGTTTAATCCAAGAAAGCCGAAGTCTATAAAGATGGAAAAGGAAATCATTGAACACGGATTCAGTTTCAACAGGAGGCGCTTCCTATCCACGATGAGCCTCGGGATCGGGAGCGTGGCGCTGGGCTCATTGCTCATGCCCGATTTGTTGAAAGGCGGAGGACTGGAAGAGGAGGGACTCGCGCCGGGTATCCCGCATTTCGCGCCCAAGGCCAAGCGGGTAATCTATTTATTCCAAAACGGCGCGCCTTCGCAGCAGGAGCTTTTTGACTATAAACCGAAGCTGCGCGAAATGTTCGGACAGGAAATACCGCCTTCCGTACGAGGTACGCAGCGGCTTACCGGCATGACCGCCAATCAGGCGTCGTTTCCGCTTGTTGGATCCTTTGTGGATTTCAAACAATATGGTCAGTCGCAGGCTTGGGTGAGCAATCTTATGCCTTATACTTCCAAAATCGTGGACGACCTGTGCTTTGTGCGCTCGATGTATACCGAGGCGATCAACCACGATCCGGCATTGACATTCCTGCAAACAGGCTCGCAACAGGGCAACCGGCCCAGTATGGGTTCCTGGCTGAGCTATGGGCTTGGAAATGAGAATAAAAACCTCCCGAATTTCACAGTATTGCTGTCACGCGGTGTGGGCAACGGGCAAGGCGTGTATTCCAAGCTATGGTCTAATGGCTTCCTCGACTCGGTGCATCAGGGCGTGCAGTTCAGCAAGGGGGAGGACCCGGTGCTTTACCTGCGCGATCCGGAAGGAATGGACCGCAAGGAGCGCCGCGACATGCTCGACAAGCTCTCCCAGTTGAATGAATTGTCGTATCAGGAATTCGGCGACCCCGAGATTACGGCGAAGATCAAACAATACGAAATGGCCTACCGCATGCAAACGGCGGTGCCTGAGGTAATGGATCTGTCCAAAGAATCGGATGATATTATCAAGTTGTACGGTCCTGAATGCCTCGTACCGGGTACGTACGCGGCCAACTGCCTGCTCGCGCGCAAGTTGTCGGAAAATGGTGTGCGGTTTGTGCAGCTCTATCACCAGGGCTGGGACCAGCACGGTAACCTTCCTTATGAAATTACCAAACAGGCCATGGACGTCGATCAGGCATCGGCCGCATTGGTGACCGATTTGAAACAGAGAGGATTACTGGACGAAACGCTGGTTATCTGGGGTGGGGAGTTCGGCCGTACCAGTTATACCCAGGGCAAACTCACACCGGAAAACTACGGCCGTGATCACCATCCGCGCTGCTTCACGATCTGGATGGCCGGCGGCGGTATCAAGCCGGGTATTGTGTACGGAGAAACCGACGAGCTTGGCTATAACATTGCCAAAGACCCCGTCCACGTGCACGATTTTCAGGCGACGATCCTGCATCAGCTGGGCCTCAACCACGAAAAGCTGATATTCAAGCACCTGGGACGCCGCTACCGCCTTACCGACGTTTCGGGCAAGGTGGTCCGCGATATTATCAGCTGATTTTTTGAGAGTTGTTATCATTGGTCAATTTTTTGGTGGATTATAAATGCATTTGAAACTCAGGGTTTTCGCGGAACAGTTACTCGTTGCTTCCAATATTTTCATACTGTTTTTACTGCTCTTCGAAAGCAAACTCGTGATCCCGGCGTGGCTGCAAACGATCGGCCGCATGCACCCGCTCATTCTGCATTTCCCGATCGTGATCCTGCTGCTGGCAATGCTGCTCGAATTCTTCCGTTTCAAACCGGAATATGCGGGCAATGCGTTTTACCGCAACTTCTTGCAGGGCTTGTTGCTGATCGGAGCACTTTTCGCGGCGGTGACGGTGATAATGGGCCTGTTTTTGTCCAGGGAAGAAGGGTATGAAGGTGCCACTCTGACCTACCACAAATGGACCGGCGCGGGAATCTTCTTTTTTGCATCCATCATCTATTGGGTAAGGAACGCCCGCTGGTACAAATCGGTGACGGCAAAGGCCGGTGCACTGCTGACCGTGGTGGCGCTGGTGCTGACAGGACATTACGGTGCTGCGCTCACGCATGGCAGCAACTTCATTTGGGAGCCTATTTCAAATAAAAAGGAAATCGCGGAAGTGCCATTGGAGCAGGCGGTTGTTTATACCAATGTAATCCGGCCTATTCTCGAACAAAAGTGTACGAGCTGCCACAATCCTGATAAGCTCAAAGGAGAGTTGATCCTGACCGATCCGCAGTCGATCATGAAAGGAGGGAAGTCGGGCAAACTGCTGGTACCGGGCAACCCGCAAATGAGCCTTTTGCTGCAACGCGTCCACTTGCCGATGGAGGAGAAAAAACACATGCCGCCAACGGGCAAGGCGCAGCTTACCTTGCAGGAAATTTCGCTGCTCACATTATGGGTTAAACAAAAAGCGGATTTCAAAAAGAAACTGACCGATTTGCCTGCTTCCGACTCGCTGCGCATGCTCGCGACCGCGTTCCTTCAACCGCATACGCAGGAGGAAGAATTCGATTTCCCGGCTGCCGATGAAGACAAAGTGAAGGCGCTTAATACCGACTACCGGACGATATTGCCTCTCGCGCGCGAGTCCCCGGCATTAGCGGTGAACATTTACAATGCCGCAGCATATCATGTAAACCAGTTGGATGAATTGGGCGATATCCGTAAACAGGTTATTTCGTTGAACCTGAATAAAATGCCGGTCAAAGATGCTGACCTGAAAAGCGTTGCGAAGTTTGAAAACCTCCGCAAGCTCGACCTCAACTTTACGGACGTCAGTGCAGCGGGTTTAAAGGAGCTTTCAGGATTGAAACATTTGCAAAACCTCACATTATCCGGCACAAAGCTCGGTTTGAATGATCTGAAAGGATTGTTGCCCCAGCTGAAAAGTGTGAAGACGGTCGCCGTGTGGGATACAAAATTGTCGGCTGCCGATGTGCAGCAATTGCAGCAGGCCAACAAGGGAATGAACATTATCGGAGGGTTCAAAGACGACGGGAAGAACCCGTTGAAGCTCAATCCGCCGCAAATGAGGAATGCTTCGCCGATTTTCGCACAGAGCCTGGTCGTGGACATCCAGCATCCGATCAAGGGTGTAGATGTGCGCTACACCATGGACGGTTCCGAGCCGGATAGTATCAAATCGCCATTGCTCGACCATAAAACGGTGATCAACAGCAACACAACCATCCGCGCCAAAGCTTACAAAAATGGCTGGTATGGCAGCGACATGATCACTTTCGATTATTACAAAAGCGCCTATCAGCCCGATAGCGGCACATTACTCGCGCCACTGAACCGCGTGCATCAGGCCGAGGGAGTGAAGACATTCTTTGATCATAAACTGGGTGTTATCGGTGCCAATAACCCGGCCTGGGCCAACAATTGGGCGGGGGTAAGGGACAATGACATGGCTTTTGTGTCGGAATTCAAAAAGCCCGTGACGCTCTCGTCGCTTGGCGTACGCTACATGGTAGAAGAAGATACGGGTATTTTTCCGCCTGAACTGGTCGAAATATGGGGTGGTACCACGCGAGAGAATATGAAGTTGCTTACCAAATTCAAAGCGCCGATGCCAGTGAAAGGGGAGCGGGCGTCGCTGCGCAGCGTGGCGGGGTCGTTCAAGCCGCAGCAGGTTTCTTACATTAAAATAGTAGCCAAACCGCTCAGCAAAATTCCTGCCTGGCATCGTAACAAAGACAAACGTGCATTGCTGCTCGTGGACGAAATGTTCCTGAACTAATCAGGCTTTCCCGAGCCTGCGCCACATTTCCGCGCAGGCGCGGGCATTGTGGTAGGGGCATTTCCAAAAGTTGATCTTGTCGCCCTTCACCGGGGTACCGTCCTCTTTGACAGTCCCAAACCATTCGCCCCTTTCGTGGTCGACAAATTCGTTGACAATGTAATCCCAGCTCTTTTCGGCCTTGGTTTTAAATTGAGGATCTTTCGTGAGCTGGTAAGCATTATAAAAACCGACCAATTGTTCCGCCGCAACCCACCAGCTGCGGTCGGTTTGGGTATGCTTCGTTTCGGGATCGTATTCGTAGTTCATTGCCCCATCTGGCCCGAGTCCTTTTGAAGCCGCGGTCGCCATGGCGATGGATTTCTTTTTCATCCGGGCGATGAGCTGCTCGTCGTGCAATATTTCCGCCGTTTCAAAAAGGAGCCAGGACGCCTCGATATCGTGCCCAAACGAAACGATATGATCCTTCGCTTTCCATTGTTCATCGAAAAACAACTGCATGGTTTCTGTTTTCGGGTTCACAATGCGGGTGATGATCGCGTCGAGCATTCCGGCTGTTTGCTTTTTGAGTTTTGCGTCCGGCCACACGCTGTACAGGTTGGTATAGGCTTCTACCAAATGCAAATGCGTGTTCATGCTCTTGTTCCATGGGCTTTTACTCAGGATGTAATCATCGGTTGCCGACCAGTCGCGCGCGAATGCTTCGCGGTAACCACCGTTGATGGGATCGAACGCATGTTTTTCAATCACTTCAAAAAGTGACTGTGCTTTTTCCAGTGCCGGCTTGAAATGCGTGACGCGGTAGTATTCAGCCAGGCCGTACATCGCGAAAGCATTGCCGTAGATTTGTTTTTTCGTTTCGAGCGGCGAGCCATCCGCATTTACCGACCAATACACGCCGCCATGTTCGGTATCAAAGAAGCTTTTGACCAGTTGCTGATAAGCCCGGTCGGCCAGGGTAAGGTATTTAGCCTCTTTCAGTAAGCGGTGTGCGAGCGAGAAAGTCCACAAAAGTCTTCCCGTAAGCACCACCGACCGCGCCGAATCCTTCACCGGCTGATTGTCGTAATTAACCCTTCCATAAAACCCGCCTTTCTCCGGGTCCGGCCCATATTTTTCCCAATAATCGAGAATCGCAACAAATTCTTTCTTAAATGCTTCGGGCGTAAATGCGGCCATGGTTCCGGGATGTTTTTTAGGGAAAAAGCAACCTCCGGTTGGTTCATACTTGCTGGATGATTTGTTACTCCATTTTTGTTTGTAACTCCTCTTTAACAAGCAAAGATTCAAGCAATTTGTCGGAGGTGACAAAGAGATCTGCACGATTTTTCAATGCAATGGCTGTGGCGGGCTGAATGCTATCAAGCGAGCGAAGCCCTTCAAGTCCATACCTGTTCAGCAAGCCGCAGGCATTTTGAACGATATGATCATTCAAAGGAATGAAAGTAAATCGGGCGGCGTCTTCCTCAAACAGAACAGCCATTTGTTCGACTATTTCCGTGCTCAGTTCACCCTGTCTTCGCTTTTTCCACAACGCTGACAAAAACTCGACGCGTGTCAGTTCGGAAAGGAAAATGGACGAGATGGAGTTTTGGATAATGATGTTTTTGAAGGACTCGCTGTCCTTTTCTTCATGATAAAGTTTTATCAGTGAAGAAGTATCGAGGAACAGACGCATTACGCATTTCGTCTTTCGGAAACTAGTTCTTCGGACAGCGAGCCTTTGAGGTCTTTTAATAGTTTCCGGCTTCTGTCAAAAGAGAAATCGCTCCATTGTAGCTTTTTCTGACTTGTTTTAGCCGGGGCATTCAGATCTATTTCAGGGAAGGTGACAACTACCTTTGACGGGCTGTCAACACCAGGGTTCGAATCCAGGCGGATTCTACCGTTTTGATATGTTCCTTTAATTTCAAGCATAGCGGTATATAGTATTAAGGTGAGTAACAAAGTTACTGTTTTTCAGCGACTGACACCAGCTGTTCCTTCCCATTCCACCCTTCGATAGATACCAAAGGCGCCAGGCCATTTTTTGCAGAGTATTCGAGCAAAACAGTCTTGCTTTCGCCAGGTAATACCGACACGTAATTATCGTCGTAGAACACCGGCAGGATGCGCTTTTTTGTGACCGGGTCAACTAATGCAATGCGGTTAAAGAACGCAAGTGGGGCGTCAGCTGGATTCTTGAGGGTTACCGCTACTTTGCCGTTGGAAACGACGCGTGCCGTTGCAGTGGCTTTCGACTCGGGCATGGTTTGCAGCCCGCTGTAACGGCCGGTGGCATTGGGCAGCCAGTAAAGGTTGTCGCTAACCGGCTTCTGGTCCATGTTCAGGAGGCGCAGCGATAGGAACATGCCTTCCTTTTTTGCCAATTCCCTGATCTCTCGATTAATGTCAATGATCTTCCGAGTAGTCGAGGGACCTATTTCTACAAAGACCTGGGTCAGGTTTTTGATGTTACCCTTCATATCAATGGCATTAATGACGAGCATCAGATCGTACTGGTGCGTGAACGTGTTGTTCACGATCGCCACGGCGGTGTCGGCCGGGTTGTACATGACGTGTAACGGTTCGCTGCCGGAATGCAACCCGTAGAGGCAAGCATTGGGGTCGAGGTAGTAGTCGTACATCTGCCCGCGGAGAGATGTCCATGGGTTTTGCGTCTTCCAGATGATTACGCCCGTGTACCAATCCCACATATGCGCGCTGAAACCTTCCATCAATGCGCGGTATTGATCAAAGTTGACGAGTTGGGCTTTCTTGCCGAAATCTCGCATATCGGTGGCTTTGCCATAAGGCTCGATGAAACCGTCGTAGCCAATATATTTATGGTATTGCCAAACAGAATCCACTTTCTCGCGGCGTGTTTCCGCTGAATATTCGGGTGCAATGCGGTTAGCTTCGGGCAAGAATCTTTCGAGCGAATGATGATCGCCCACGCCCACGGAGCCGATTTCTGAATTGAAAGGCCAGGTACGGTAATTCCAGAAGCGAGTGAGCGGCTGTATGCCGTACGGGCCGTCACCGTTGCCGCCCAGCGCGTTGAACGACATGTCGTCAGAATTGGAATAGTCTACAAACCAGCGTGTTCCGTCAAGCGCCGGTAGGATCGAGTCGCGCAAAGGCGTCATGATATCGACGGGCAGGGTAATCTCGTTTCCGCCGCACCAGATGGCCAGGGACGCGAAGTTGCGGATCATTTTGATCTGATCGGCAGCCGATTCGAGGAAAAGGTTGTGATCGTCGGGGTATTTGCGGCGCGTCCATTGGTCGTCGGCTTTCGCCGGATCGATCCAGCGGCCGTTGCAGTCGCCGGAGCCCCAGAAATCCTGCATTACCAGGATGCCGTAACGATCGCAGGCTTCGTAAAATTCAGGGCGTTCGGTCAGTGCGCCGCCCCAGATCCGCAGCAGGTTCAGGTTCATGTCGTGGTGGAAGCGTACTTCCGCATTGTAACGCTCGTCCGAAAAGCGGAGCATTGCGTCGGAAATGATCCAGTTGCCGCCTTTGATAAACACTTTCTGGCCATTGACGGATATTTGTTTGCTGCGCGTTGTCTTGTTCCATTCGGCTTGTATTTCGCGGACACCTACTTTCAAAGTTTCCGTATCCGAGACTTTGCCGGTTTGCGTGAATTGTATTTTCAGATCATACAAATCCTGCGCGCCATAGCCGTTCGGCCACCATAGTTTCGGGTTTTTCAAACTCAGGTCCGGCAATTTAACCTCCATCGTGGAATTGGGCTGGATAGTAAGTTCCCTGGAAACCTTGTTGCCGTCCAAAGTATAATGCAAAATGCCCTTCTGAGGCATGTTACCAGCGTTTTCAAGTTCGGCAGCTACTTTGATGGTTGCCGGTTGCTGGGTTGCGCCGGGTATTCTTTTGCCGGGTACCAGCGTGACCACATGCGGGTTTTTGATATTGACTTTGCCGGTCTTTTCGATGGTAACCTTATCCCAGATACCCGTATTGCGGTCGCGGACAGGCTGGATCCAATCCCAGCCGGCCACGTATTGGTGTGCTACATTCCGTGCGATGGTACCATCGCCACCCTGGCCGCCGTTGGGATTGCCCACCGGGTTCGGCGGGTAAACGATCACTGCAAGCCGGTTTTTGCCTTGTTTGCGGATCTGGCTTGTAATGTTGTACGTCTGCCGCAGGAACATGCCCGAATGCAGTTTGGCATTCAGTTTTTTGCCATTCAAAAATACATCGCAGCTGTAATTTACCCCGCGCAAGTGCAGCCAGACCTCCTGTCCCGGCCCGACTTTTTCCTCAAAATCTTTAACAAACCAATAGGTATAATAGTCTCTTCCAATGTTGAAAATATCGGGGATGAGCTTATTGTTCATGCCGAAAAACGGGTCGGGGACCTGCTTGTTTTCCAGCATGGTGGTGAGCACGGTGCCGGGTACCACAGCTGGTTGCCAACCGTTCAATGCGAAATCGGGAGACGAAATGGCAGTGCCGGGATCTTTCACTTTCGAGACCGGGATGCATTTCCAGTCATCGCGTAGCTCGTAACGCTGGGCGTTGGCATTGATCGTCCACAGAATGACGGCGGATAGGAGGAGGGTTCGCAGGTTAGTCATAGAAAACAGAATTTGTCGTTATCGGCGATAGGGCAAATATATCTGATCCAAATGCCTCCAAACAAGGAAGGATATTGTATTAATTAAAATATTAACGAATATTCCTCTTATTTTTAAATTTAAATAAAAATACATTTCCGGAGTGTTACTGAATGAAAAAGCCTGATGCAGTTACGCATCAGGCTCGCGGGAATGGGGCGATTGGTTAGTCGCCCTGGTTCTCTTCCTGCCATTCGTGGTTATCGCCACCCAGGCTGTAATAGTTGTTTTCTTCATCTTCCCTGCCAATTTCCTCGTCGTCGTCGTCATATTCAGAGCCCGGGACATCGAGATCGTCACCGGTCAGGTCCTCTTCAAACGATTTTTCGTTCCATTCGTCGGCGTCCAGGTCGAGTGCACGCTTGACGCGCGAGATATCTTCGGGGTCAATATCCGGGTCGATAAGTCCCTGACGGTAAATGTCTTCACCCGCTGGATAATTTCCGGGAAGATCATCATCATATAGTTCGTCGTCTTCATCGTATGGGCCCATAGCTGTAATGGTTAAATGTACTAAAATCGGGTAGTTGTTTTTGGATTGGTTAAAAAAGCGTTCCCGTACGCTTTTACCTAAAATAAGTGTTTTCACCCAATTTTACGATTGCATGCAAAGAAAATTAATCCGGTCAACCGGAGCCCTGGCAGTATTGGCCGCTACAACCGCCGCACTGTTCGGTTACCGAAACGAAACTCCTGAAAAATCCCCTCTCTACGCGCCTGTCGACGCAAAAGAACTGAAACTGCCCGCGGGCTTCTCCGCTACCGTGCTGGCTACCGACCTGGGTGCGACCCGGCACATGGTAGTGGGTAAAAACGGCGACATGTATGTGAAACTGTCTAAATTGAAAGACGGCAAAGGTATTTACCTGCTGCGCGACACCAACGGCGACGGCGCTATCGACGAGCAGAAACTTTTCGGCGATTACCCCGGTACGGGCATAGCGATCAAAGATGGTTTTTTGTACAGTTCTTCCAACAAAGGCGTTTTCAGGTATAAACTGAATGAAAAAGACGAAATCCTCGATTTTGACAAACCGGAAAGCATTATCACCGGGCTGACCGACCACGGACGCGACAATGCGAAGCCGATTACCCTGGATAGCAAGGGGAATATTTACGTAACCGTGGGTTCTTACAACGACAACTGCCGCGCGGCGGGCTCGGCGAAAGGGATGTCGCCCTGCTCGATCCTCGATTCGGCGGGCGGGATTTGGCGTTTCAAAGCGGGACAGCTCAATCAGCAGTTTTCCGACGGTACCCGCTACGCGACGGGTGTGAAAAACGCGGTGGGAATCGATTGGGACAATAAAACCAATGCTTTGTACGCCACCACACATGGTCGCGGGAAGTTCGACGACATGTACCCGCAATATTATACGCCCAAACACAGCGCGGAACTGCCGTCCGAAACGCTTTACCGCCTGAAAGAAGGCGACGATGCGGGTTGGCCCTACATTTACTACGATCATTTCCAGAACAAGAAAATGCTTGCGCCTGAGTACGGCGGCGATGGAAAGAAAACCGGCGGAGAAAAGGCGATTAATCCGCTGGTGGCTTTCCCGGCACATTTGGGGCCGAATGCGTTAATGTTCTACACCGGCAATATGTTCCCGGCGCGGTACCGCAATGGCGCCTTCATTGCCTTCCACAGCCAGTCATCGGAACTGAAAAAAGGTTACCTGGTAGCATTTGTACCATTTGTGAATGGCAAGCCGGGTAAATGGGAGATTTTTGCCGACAATTTCGCCGGTACCGATCTCGCCAAACCAACCGGCCCTATTCAGCATCGCCCATGCGGGCTCGCGCAGGGACCCGACGGCGCGCTGTATGTGACCGACGACCTCAACGGCACTATTTTCAAAGTCACTTACAAAAAGAAGTAAGCAGAAGGAGTTAATAAAAACGGGATTGTCAGAACGACAATCCCGTTTTTATTGGTGCCATAGCTGGAATTACACTTTTGGCAACGTGGCAAATGCCCTTACCGGGAATGTGCCTACGCCTTTGAACTTTGGCGGTACCGCGCTGAACAAATAGCCCGAAGCCGGAAGTTTTTCCAGGTTGCAGAGGTGCTCAACGATCAGGATTTCGGCGCCTAGTAAAATGGTATGTACCGGGCGGCTGTTGCCGCGGGTATCGTCGATATTGTGGCTGTCGATTCCTACCAGTTTTACACCGCAGTCGCGCAGGTAAGTGGCCGCCTCGCGCGTGAGGAACGGGTGGTTTTCAAAATACGCTTCCGTATTCCAGTTTTTCGACCAGCCTGTGTTTACAATGACCGCCTTGTTTCGGATTTCGAGATTCCGGAAAAACTCAATTCCTATTTCCAATGCGCCGGTTGCATCGATCGTGATGGCATCCAGGTTCGCAAAAGCCTCCAATTCAACCTCCGAAAGGTCTTTCCCATGCGCATAACGGTGAAACGGGCAGTCGATATAAGTGCCGGTGTTGCTCACCATTTCGATTTTGCCGATCTGGAACTCGGTACCCTCTTCGTATTTGCCTTTTGAATCTTCACGGCTCAGAAAATCGCAGATTACCGGTGCGGGAAGGCCTTTGTAGGTAACCAATCCATCAAAAATCGTGTGACTCAGATCGACGAGCAGTTCCGTTGGCGGCTGGTTTACGGGCTGGCGTTTATGCTTTTCCTGAATATAAAACTTATTGAGAATACTGACCTTTCCAACCATTAGCAGCCGAAGGTCTTTGACGATGTAATCGGCCAGCTCGGCGTCGGTGATTGTTTCGCCGGCAATATCGAGCCGGAAATCCTGGCCCTGAATACCCCCGCCGTTGGTAAACTCAATGTCGAAATCAAAAACTACTCTATGATCCATCAGACTGTGGTAATGTATTTTAGAAATTGGTGTCCGGCTTGCCTAGGTCGACTTCTTTAATCCAAATATTACGGTAGTACACATCGTGGCCTTCCGATTGCAGTTTCAGGCCGCCCGGAGTGTCGGTAATGCCCTTGCCACCGTCGTTACCGCCATCGATCCCCGAGTTTTTGCCGCCCCAAACCTGGCTTATCTTTTGGTTGGTATGCACTTTTTTGCCATTGAAATACAGGGTTACCACCGGCTGCTCCACCAGTTTCCCGTCTTTGAAACGCGCCGCGCGGAACAGGATATCGTACGAATTCCACTTCCCGATCCCGTTGTAGGCATAATAGGGCGATTTGGATTCGTTGATCACCGCGCCCATACCGTGCGACGTAGTATCGCCGTCGAGCACCTGGATTTCGTAGCGGTTTTGCAGGTAGACCCCACTGTTACCACCCGGTTTGGTGATCAGGAACTCCACATGGGCGCGAAAATCCTTGAATTGTTTTTTGGTGACGATATCCGCTGAGCCATACAAACCACCTGCTGACGCCGGATCATTACAGTTGATCACCGTACCCTTATCGACCGGGTCGTTCACAACCGTCCATTTGATCGGTGGCTTGGCCGCAAACCGTGGGCCTTCCCAGTAAATCCATTTTTCATCAAGCATTTTGCGGCTGCCGTCGAGGTACACTTCTGCGCCTTTGGGGGCCTTTACGCCCACGCCTACCTGCGCGTACGCGAGACCGGTGAATGCGATGACGAGTGCCTGGCCGAGGAAAATGCTTTTCAACTTCGAGAAATTTCGGTTCATGTTGTTTTCGTTTTTTATGCTGGATATAAGGGTAGGAAATTTTAAAATTTACTCAATCATCGGCTACAACTTCTCTTCAAACAGTTTCAAAATGCGCTTATACTCGTCGGTCCACGACGATGCTTCCACAAATCCATGGTCCTCCATGGGATAGGAGGCGAGCTCCCAGTTGTTTTTGCCCAGCTCAATCAGCCTTTGCGAGAGGCGTACCACGTCCTGGTAATGCACATTCACATCCACCATTCCGTGGCAGATCAGCAAGTTGTTTTTCAAACCGGCCGCGTGGTAAATGGGCGAGCTCTTGCGGTAGGCCAGGCTATCTGCTTGCGGCTCGTTGAGGATATTGGCCGTGTACGACTGGTTATAGGCGGCCCAGTCGGTAACGGGGCGTAGCGCGGCACCCGCAGTAAACACATCGGGCGTGGTAAACAACGCCATTAGAGTGATGAAGCCGCCATACGAACCGCCATAAATGCCGATCCTTTTGGGATCGACACCATACGTTTTTACAAGCCATTGTGCGCCGTCGGTATGGTCGGTGAGATCTTTGCCGCCCATGAAGCGGTAAATGCCCGTGCGCCAGTCGCGACCATACCCGGAGCTCGCCCGGTAATCCATGTCGAGCACGGTGTAGCCTTTGTCGGCGAGCAGGTTATGGAACATGTATTCCCTGAAATACTGGCTCCACCATTTGTGGGCATTTTGCAGGTAACCCGCGCCGTGCACAAAAATGACAGCCTTGCCATTCGACTGTTTCGGTTCGTAAACCCGGGCATAAATATCCTGGCCGTCACCGGCTTTGATGGTTACGACCTTGGCCTCACGCCACGGATACGACAAGAATTCAGAGGAAACGGAACGAGTAATCTGAACCGGTTGTGCGCTCTTGGTCTGCGTGTTATCCAGCAAATAGAGCTCCCAGGGAGCAGTGCTTTTGGAGAAGCGGATCGCGAGCGTCTTTTCGTCGGGCGACAGCGTCATTTCATGCGCGCCGGGTGTATATGTAAGGCGCGTGCGGGCGCCTCCGGTCACGGGCATCCGGTACACGTGTTGCTCGCCGGGATGTACTTCGTTGGTAATGAGGTAGAAATTCTTTCTGTCCCTTGAAAGTACCACGTTCTGCACTTCGAATTTGCCGGAAGTCAATGCGGTTTTTCTGCCGGTCGCGATGTTGAACGTATACAAATGCGAGTAGCCGGTGGCTTCGCTCTGGAAATAGATCGTCTGGTCGTCGAGCCAGCCTACTTCCCCGGCGCTTTGCGGGTAGCCGCCTACACCCGGCCCACCGATCCACGCTTCGTCGCGTTGGCGGTCGAGGAGTTTCAGTGAGAGCGTTGCCGGATCGAGAGACATAATCCAGCGGTCCTTGCTATCGAGCGAACGGATCACTACTACGGCATTTTGCCCGTTAACCGACCAGAATGGGCCATGAAAAATAACCTTCCGCTCCTTTTTCTTCCAGGCAGTATCCTGTTTGGGATAATCTTTGAGATAATCGGGCTTGTCGTAAATACCGGGAATATCCGTCGTCGAAACCTTCCGCGCGGTGTCCTTTTTTACATCATATACCCAAAACTCATTTTCCGAGGCCGGCGCGCCTACTTTTGTCCGTGCCGGAATGTCCTCCGTGAAACCGCTTTCAGTCACGTAGTTCGGGACGATGGTGGATTTCGCGCTCTTATCCATTTGCACCAGCGCGTAGGTTACGAACCGGCCGTCCGGACTCGCCTGCTGGTTCGTGACATTTTTATCGCCTAGGTAAATTTCCTTCGGTCTGGCCGGTTTATCGGCTTCGGTAATCTTTTTGCCGGCGTCTTTTTTGTCTTTTCTTTCCTTCAAAACCTCAAACATACTCAGCTGATCGGCTTTCAGGAATTTTTCCTGCCCGCCGGGTTGAGTGTCTTGTTTTTGGGTGCCTGATTTGAAATCGGTCAGCTGGCTGACAAGACCGGAACCCAGGGAAATGCTGAAAAGATTGTTCCCCCGCTCGAACACGACGGTCGTTTCATCGCCGCTGAATACGGGGTTAGCCTCCCGTTCGGTGGTATTGGTAAGCTGGCGGATCGCGAAATCCTTGTAGTTGACGACAAAAATATCGCCGTTTTTCTCGTAGAGCCGCATCGAATGCGCGCGATTATAAATGCCGTTCTTGCCGGGCATACGTCTACGATCTGCCGGGGCTACTTTGCTGATCTTCTTACCCGCAAGCGAATAGGCATACAGCGAATCGGAGGGGTTTTTGTCCGGATTCCAATTGAAATACACGGTTTTGGAATCATCGCCCCAGGTAATGTCGCTCGGTGAAGTACCGATCCACATTTTTGGGTCCCGCATGATTTTCTCGACGGTCAGCGGAGCGAGGGATTGGGCCCGGATGTAATTGGTGTAAAAGACTGATGTGAAAAGAAGGAGCTTGTAAAAATGGTTCATGTTTGAGTTTTTGAAATGCAATGCTGTTAGTTGCTGTGGGCAACCTTTTCTTCCTGATATGGAATGGCTTTTATGAGCCGGGTGTTGTTGAGTTCTTCAATGATCACCATATCCTCCTCGGGAATAATTCCTCGTTTGATCCAGTTGCTAACCGTTTGTGTGTTAGGGATATTGAAACGCCTGCAATACTCGGCTACGGTTACCCAGTCGTGGAGTTCGTAAATTTTACCGTCCTTGGACAGGTAATTCTGGGCTTTTGCCAAAGTTTCCCGTGCGGCCTGAAGCAGCTCGTCGAGCTTATCCGGGCTTGATTCTGTGATTGTTTTCATATGCATGATATGGCTACCTTTTCCTTTTTTCTAACTCTGCGAGCACCTGCATTAACTTTGATATTAGGTCCAGCACCTGGTCGGTTTGCTCAGTTGTCATCTGATGTTGAAAATCCCGCAAATACTGTCGTAGTGAAGCGATCCGCATGCGAATCTCCATTTCGTTCATAGTGTGCGATTTTTTTGAAGCAATATACAAAATGTTACGTTTCGTAACGGAATGCGGGGCGAGATTTATCCAGTATTAAAATGGATATGCTATTTTTGAGCGTATCCTTAATCCGATGACTACCATACGCTCCCTCATTTTCCTTGCAGCTGCAATTTTAGCGGTCTCCGCCTGCACCCGCCCGCAAAATCCTGCCCCCGAAAAGGGTGTTTCATTCGCCCTGAACCAGTATCGCAAGCAGCATATCGATAGTATCCGGTACCAGATCGAGCTGGATATCCCGGCAGGTAAGGTGGGAAAGATCATGGGGAAGGAGTCAATTGCGTTTCACCTGAATGCGCTCGATTCGGCGCTTGTGCTGGATTTTAATGTGGATGCCAGCCATTTGCAGGAAGTCCGGGTGAATGGTGAGAAAGGAGATTACCAGTTTGTCAATGAGCATATTGTCATTGATGTAAAGCATTTGAATAAAGGAAAGAATGAAGTCGGTATAGACTTTGTCGCCGGAGATTTGTCGCTGAACAGGAGCGAGGATTATCTGTATACACTCTTCGTCCCCGACCGTGCTTCGACCTGCTTCCCGCTTTTCGATCAGCCGAACCTGAAAGCTTCATATCAATTGACCCTGAAAACGCCGGAAGGTTGGGAGGCAGTTTCAAACGGTAAGCTGCGAGCCAAAACCGTCGAAAATGGCAAGAATGTGTACCGATTCGGCGAAACGAAGCCGGTGAGTTCTTATCTTTTTGCATTCGCTGCGGGAAAGTTTTTCAAGGAAACCCGCATGGTGGATGGCCGGGAAATGACCATGTACTACCGCGAAACCGATACCACGAAAGTAAACCGCAACCGGGACGAGGTTTTTCAACTTCATGCTAAGTCACTGGCATGGCTGGAAGACTACACAGCGATTGACTATCCGTTCGGGAAGTTCGATTTTGTGTTGTTGCCATCGTTCCAGTATGGCGGAATGGAGCATCCGGGTGCCATTTTTTACAATGAACCAGCCCTGTTCCTGGATGAAAATGCATCGGTGAACCGCAGAATGGCCCGTGCGAGCGTGATCGCGCACGAGTCGGCGCACATGTGGTTCGGCGACCTGGTGACGATGGACTGGTTCAATGATGTGTGGTTGAAAGAGGTATTTGCGAACTTCATGGCTGCGAAAATCGTGCACCCCAGTTTTCCCGAGATTAACCACGAGCTGCGTTTTCTGCTCGCGCATTATCCCAATGCCTACGAAGTCGATCGTACGGCAGGCACCAACCCGATTTTACAGCAACTCGACAATCTTAAAAATGCCGGCACGCTTTACGGGGCTATTATTTATATGAAGGCGCCGATCGTGATGCGGCAATTGGAAAGGAAGATCGGCGAGAGCATGATGCAGGAAAGCCTGCGCGAATATTTGAAAACTTATGCATTTGGAAACGCCCGCTGGGACGATCTGATCAGCATTATCGATAAACGCTCCCCGGAGGACATCACCGCATGGAGCAATGTGTGGGTGAAGACACCCGGAATGCCGGAATACGGTATCGAAGCGGGCAAACTGGTGCAGCTTAAAGACTCTGCCCCGGGGCGTATCTGGGAGCAGCCGCTGGTTTTGAAAACCATGGCGAATGGACGGCTCGTTTTTCCCGACAACGACGGAACGGGTTACGGCTATTTTAAAATGGATACCGCATCCAAAGCATGGTTCTTTGCGCGTTATGGCAATGCGGAAGCGTCTGATCCGGTTTTCAAGGGGGCTATGCTGGTGAATAGCTGGGAAGGGTTGCTGCGTGGCGATGGTCCTGAACCGGAGAAGATGTTGAACTATATTTTGAATATATTGCCCAAAGAGCAAAATCCGCTATTGGTCGACTATCTGTTGGGTAACCTGCAAAGCAACTGGTGGATATTCCTGAATGCCGCTCAAAGGGCTGCATATCAGACGCTCGTTGAAAGCGAGATCTGGCAACTGTTGAACAGTACCAAAGATAAAGGCATTCAAACATCCTATTTCAGGGCATTTAAAGCACTTGCATTAACGGACGACGGCTGGCAGAAAATGCACGGGCTCTGGACAGGCAAACTGGAAGTAAAAGGCCTCGTTCTTTCGGAAGAAGATAAGATTTCGCTGGCCTACGAGCTGGCATTGAAAGCGAAGGACGATGGCAAAGCAATCCTGGACAGTCAACTGAATGCCACGAAGAATCCTGACCGGAAGGCGAGAATGCAGTTTGTGATACCTGCGTTGAGCGCCAGCGAAGCGGAACGGGATGCGTTTTTTGAAACATTAAAAAAGGAAGAGAACCGTGAAAAGGAGGCGTGGGTGCTCGATGCGCTCACTTACCTGCACCATCCGCTGCGGGCGCAAAGCGCATTGAAGTACCTGCGTCCCTCGTTGGATCTTTTGCAGGAAATCCAGCTTACCGGTGATATTTTCTTTCCAACGCGCTGGCTGCATAACACATTTGCCGGGCATTCGTCGCCCGAAGCCGCGCAGATCGCGCAGGCTTTTTTGAAAGAGCATCCCGATTATCCTTATTTCCTGAAAAACAAAATACTGCAAGCGACCGATTTGCTCGATCGCTCTGTAAAACTCTCCGTGACTTATGCCCAAAAAGAGCATTCCCCTGCATTATCTCAGCAATGAGTCGGGCCTGGGCATTTCCCTGCATCGCATCGACCGGATGAACCGGGTAAATGCGCCGCATATGGATGCCCACCGCGACGATCACGGGAACTTCTTTTTCCAGGAAGACGGCCATGCGCGGCTCATGGTCGATTTCCGGGAGGTGGAGCTGAGAGGCAGCGGGGTATTCTGCATTATGCCGGGGCAGGTGCATTACCCGCTGGAAACGGAAGGCTCGTATGGCTGGTTTTTGGGCGTGGACATGAGTTTGCTCGATGATCACCACCGGGCTGTGGTGGAGGAATATACCTTGCACGGCTTCCCGATCAGTGTGGGTCCGGCACAGGCCGACCTGCTGGCGCGCAGCCTGCATTTGCTGCTGGGATTCTACGAAGCGCCCTCGCAGTACGGACACCCGGTCATGCAATCGATGCTGAAAACATGCCTGGGAATTTTTACGTCGCTTTTTGAAAAGGAAATTTTACAGCGGACGGCGCAAACGCGGCCGTCGGCCATTACTTCGCAGTTTCGTAAACTTTTATCGCAACATTTTAAAACTGTGAAAAGTCCTTCGGGATATGCCGGAATGCTCAGCATTACTTCGTCTTATCTGAACGAGGTAGTGAAGGAAACGTCAGGGCAACCGGTGAGCCACTGGATTCAGAACGAAGTGATAATGGAGGCCAAAAGGCTGCTTTACTACACCGATTTGAGCATTAAGGAGATTGCATTCAGCTTGGGTTATGAAGATCATACCTACTTTTCGCGGCTGTTCAGAAAGGTGGCCGGCAAATCGGCGGGACAATTCCGGGAAGAATACCGGAAATAGTAGTTTGGAGTAAAACCGCGATTTGTCCAATCATTACCCCTCTTTTGCCCTTTATTCTCTGCGTGCGGGCGTGTTGTTTTGTAAAGTAAAATTTCTGCTGGATCGTCAGCCATGGAACAACACCAAGCCAATCGCACTAAAAATGAACATCATCAAACAGAAAGCGCTACACTTACTTGAAAATGCCTTTGGAAAAACAGGAACCGTACTTGCGATACGGGCCTGGGAACCTGCTACCTTTTTTGAAGTGGACGTCCATTTTCCCGAAATGGACATGAGCGGCTGGAAGCGTGTCCAGCATATTAAGGTGAGAGTGGGAGATGGAATCTATCGTGATTATACCCCTGCCGGCTGGGACGAGGATATCCGCACCTGCACGTTGTACATTAATGCCGAACAGGATGGCCCGGGCGCGCAATGGATACGCTCACTGCGTACCGGCGACCGCATTACCTACGTGGGCGTGGGCGCGACCATGCACCGGCCTACGTACGCGGGGGAAATGGTTGTTTTGGGAGATATGAGCAGCATAGGGCATTACCTGGCATTGCAGCAGCTGGCCGGTACACGTAAAATCAGCGGAGCCATCACGATCGCGCACGAAAATCACCGCGAGGAATTTAAAGAATATTTCAACTGGAATATCCAGCCGGTGAAAAAGAACGGCGATGGTGGTCTGCAATCGATGCTCAAATGGACCAGCGACAGGCGGCTGGCCAATTCGAACGTCTATATTTCGGGGCATATCCCCACCTGCATCCGTTTGCGGAAGGAACTCAAAAAAAGGGACGATTCGCCGCTCGGGATCCAGGTGCAGGGATTTTGGTCATAATCAATCGAAAATGCCATTCATGGCCGTGAGGATCACGGGTTTGCCGTCCGTGACGATGATCGTGTGCTCGTGCTGCGCCACATACCCGCCGCGCGAGCCTACGAGCGTCCAGCCGTCGCGCTCGGTGGCCGCATTGGTGGAAATGGTTGAAATGAATGTTTCGATGGCCACCACACTGTTCTTGCGGAAGCGGGTCGTATTGTTACGATCGTAGAAGTTGGCAATTTCATGCGGCTCCTCGTGCAGGCTGCGCCCTACGCCGTGACCGGCCAGGTTTTTAATAACCTTGTAGCCGGATCGTTTGGCTTCGGTTTCGATCAGCCGTCCGATATCCGCGATCCTTACACCGCCCTTAATCTGGCCGAGCGCTTTGCCCAGTATCCGTTTGGAAGCATTCACCAGTTTGTTATGCCCGTGAATGTCTTCGCCCAGCACAAAGGAACCGCCGTTATCGGACCAAAACCCATTCAATTCGGCGGAAACATCGATATTTACCAGATCACTCTCCTGCAAAACTTTTGTTTCGGAAGGGACGCCGTGCGCGACTTCGTTGTTGATACTAATGCAAGTCCAGCCCGGAAAACCATACGTAAGTTTCGGGGCCGATTTCGCGCCGAGGCTGCTCAGTATTTCACCCCCGAAATCGTCCAGTTCCTTGGCCGTCATGCCCGGCTTCGCATGCTCGCGCATCGCGCGTAACGTGGTGGCTACCGCGCGGCTGACATCCTGCATGCCGGTTAGCTCCGATTCTTTTGAAATAGACATGGTTGATAGTCTGTCTTATTTTGTCATATTTTCTACCGCGATCTCCTCAAAAACGCCGTCCCACAGGGCAATACGCTTTTCGAGGGATGCGATGGTAGCCTGTTGGGCTTCGTCCCAGAATGCTTCATTTTTGTCGCAGAGATTGGCGGTCATGCGAAGCGCGAGGTGGCTGTGGTGGTCACCGTCCACTTCGATATGGCGTTCAAGGTAGTATTTAAAAATGGAAATGCTGTCCGGGAAATTACGGTGGATATCTTCGATGATCGACATGAACATGCCCGGAATAAGATCTTCGCGCCCGAAGGTGAAAATGGCGGCCTGAAGGTGATCTTTACGGGTTGCGATCGTGTCGAATGTGAAGCGGACAAATTCACGGGCTTTTTCAGGTGTTCCCGCTGCATCGAATGCTTTCTCAAAGTCGCCCGTCTCGCGCAGCACGGTGATAAACCGGCCTATTTCGGTCGTATCGGCACCGCATTGTGCCATGGCGTCGAGGTATAGCTCGAAATGGCTTTTGAAATTTCCTTCATTATCGACATCGGACTCTTCGCCCGCTACGATCTCGTTGATGAGATTGCGCGTTTCGCCATCTCCTGTCGGGAACCAGGGCACCGATGTGCAGGTCAGGCTGTTTTGAAGCGATTTTAATAGTGACATAAAATCCCATACGGCGTAAACATGGTATTTCATGAATACTTTGAGGTCCTCGATGTCACGGATAACGGAATAAACTTTGTGCTGGATAATCTGTTGCCGTAATGGCTCGATCTGCTGTTGGATTCTGGAAATGTGGTCGTTCATTATTTGCGTAGTTCTTCTTTCTAAACCGTTGTTTGAGAATGTTTGTTCGAATTTTTTGCAAATAAAGAGAATCCCGGAAGTGGTTTGCCGGGAATTAGTGAAAATGCCATGCGGGCGTATGACAGGGCACCCGCATGGTTTTGACCTGCTATTGTTTTTGCGGCGGTGAATATTTCAACAGATCGATTCCGACGCCATTCGGGTCCTGGATTGCAAAATGCCTGTCTCCCCACGGCTCGTCCCGGATATCGATTTTGATTTCTACCCCCTTATTTTTGAGCTCTTTATAAAGCTCGTCTACGTCCTCTACTTCGATGGTCAAGTACGTGCCCTGGCCCTGGAAAGCCTTTTGAAAGAGCGGCTGTTGCGACGGGTGATCGGGCAGCAAAAAGCTGATTTCGGAGCCACCTCCCGGCACGTGAAGCAAGAGGTAGAATTCATTTTCAAATGTTACGCCGAAGCCGAGTGTCCCGGTGTAAAATGCTTTGGTTTCGGCGAGTTTGGAAGTGATGATGCCTGCGTTCAGTTTCATTTTGTGGTGGGTTTGTGTTGATGAACTGGTTTGAGAAAATACGTTGGTAGCGATGCAAAGCAATGCGAGTAATACGATGAGCCTTTTCATGATGCCGTCCGTTTTGTTGATGCTACTAATTTCGGCCGGACAGACGGAGCAGGATTGTAAAAAACGGACAAAATCACTTGCCGAATGCTCTTCCCGGCGTCACACCGTAAAGGTTTTTGAATTCCTTGATGAAATGGGCCTGGTCGTAGTAACCGTTGTCGTAAAACAACTTGTTCTCGCGGAGGCTCTGCTGTGAAGGTTTGGCGCGGAGGATATTCTGGAAACGCACGACCTGGCTGAACGTCTTGGCGGAGTCGCCGATGTAATATTCGAAAAGCCTGCGGAGCTGTCGGGCACTAAGGCCGGTGTCCAGGTCTTTTTCGACATTCAACACGCCGAAATTTTGAAGGATCACCGCCAAAGCCCCATACAGGCGGGGATCGGGGTTAAAATCAATGGCTGCTGCCAAATGCAGGAAGTAATCGTCCAGTCTGCGCTTGATTTCGTCCGGAGATAAACCCGGGTCGAAAGCCGATGCAATGAACCGCGCCGTGCCGGGTACGACAAGGTTCAGATTTTCAAACCGGTTGCTCAGCTCCGAAGCATTGATTTTGAAGAGTTGTGGAAACATCGTGGGTAAAAAACGTACACCCACGTAATCGAAACTGTTTTCAAGCGGAAACTCCGTGTACCTTTTGCAAAAGCCCATTACAAAATTTTCGGAAGGGTTATGCAGCTCAAAAAAGATGTCGATACAGCCATCGGCCACGACGCGGTAAAGGAAGGGCTCATCGAGCGGGGCAGTCGTTCGCAATTGCCAATAGCAGTAAATAAAGCCCTGTAACGCCCTGACAGGAAGAAATTCCTGGTATGTTACCCGCTCGGCCGACTGTTTCACGGTTGGTTGAACGGGAATATATAGTCCGCGAATATCTGGGGTTTTATACATCCGGTTTGTACCGTTTGAAAGCTGGGCGATTTACGTTCGATAATCGATCTGGCACAATTTTTGGAATTTGTTGAATTGTATTTACTTGTAAATCAGTATTTTCACTTAAATATCCGCCACATCTCGTTAACAGGGTCTCGCGGGCTCCGACAGAAGCTTTGCGTTTCCTCTGAATCGTTCAATTTAACACATACGCATCTATGAGCAAAGCATTGGATAATTTCCGCTTGTATGCAGGTGTTTTAAAAAGGGTAGGATATACCCTCACGATCGGCATGCTGAATTCCGGTTTCCGGGATGAGCTTCTGAAACTGTATAACAGCTATAACGGGCAGCAACCGTCCGGGGATAGTACGCCTGTCGATCCTTTTATTATTCCCAAGACCGACGTTTTTGAGCTTTTTGGCAACGATTCGGCCGCTTATGAAGGTGTTTACGAATGCGGTTTCGGGCACACCACGGAGTTTGAGCTTAAAGTGATCAGTAACCTCGTCAGGAAATGGAACCCGCGGCGGATTTTCGAGATCGGGACATTCGAAGGCCGTACAACTTTAAATATGGCCTTGAACAGCGATAGGAACACCGAGATTATCACGCTGGACCTGCCTGCTGAGGAACTGGCTTCAACGAAGATGGAAATCGAGGAAGGGGAGGTGCGGTATGTTAAGAAGGAAATGTCTGGCGGGCGGTTTATAGGTCATCCGGCGTCGTCGAAAATCCGGCAGGTGTTTGGGGATTCGGCGTCGTTCGATTTCGGGGAATACCACAATTCTGTGGATGTGGCGTTCATCGATGGTTCCCACGCGTACGAGTATGTGCTGAACGACAGCGAGAAAGTATTCACCATCATTCGAAAGGGCGGCCTCATTATCTGGCACGACTACACCAACTGGCCCGGTGTATGGACCGCCCTGAACGAGCTCTACGAAAAGGACCCGCGGTTCAAAGGTATCCGGCACATTGGCGGCACCAGCATCGCGATGCTCACCGTTTAACGAACGAAAGCCGACGTATATCTACTAGCGGTTTGTGAGGAGGTCCCGTGTTTCCATTAATGTAAACCCGAGAAGATTGAGTCCCTCCCATCGTGTGGGATCATGTGCGCGCGGATCGTCTGCCGGAAGCCCGATTCCCCAGACAGGATCAACCGGACTGGCTTCCACGAGGATCCTGTCGGAGGTATTCAAAAGGTACGAGCCAAGCTCGGGATTTTGTGAGAACTTTTGAATACTACCTTCCAATACAATCTCCCGGCGCTTTGTTATCCAGGTTTGTTCATCGAAATTTTCGACCATCCGGCCCAGCGCTTTTGCTTCACCGGGTGAGGCGCAGGCAATGATCCGCTCCCTCAGAGGTTCGTTTTCGAACAGACGGGCTTTCTCGGCCATCATCCAATGTTCTGAGGTACGGTAGGTTACATCGCCGATCACAAACGCCGATTGCCACCATTGGCTGAGGCACGATTGGGTAATCTGGCCGCCACGGGCTGGTTGATGCCCCCAGAAGTGGAGGAACTTCATTTTGCGCTGCTCTTCATATTTGATTATAAGCCAGTCGAGGTCGTATTTCATTTCTTTGATTTCGTGCCGGGCAATCGCACGGCACTGTTTTTTTTGAGTTTGCTTAAAAAACGAACGATACGATGAGCAACAGGACCTTAGTAGACGCCTACATCAAAGAACTGGACGCGGAGTATACTTCGACCCGCAAATGCCTAGAACGCATTCCCATGGCATTATTCGACTACAAACCGCATCCTACTTCCATGCAAATGGGCTATCTCACGCTTTTGGTAGCGGAGATCCCCCTTTGGATAACTTTCATGGTAGAGCAGGGGGAAGTTGATTTTGCCACTTACAAACGTTTCGAATTCACCACCAGCGAGGAATTAGTTGACCATTATGAGGAAGTTTTTAATGGTGCGAAAAAATCACTGGCAGGCATTACCGATGACGACCTCGATGCGCCATTCTATTTGAAACGGCAGGGCCAGGTACTATTTACCCAGCCCAAACGCGAGGGAGTCGGTTCGACGATCAACCACTGGGTGCACCATCGCGGCCAGCTAACCGTGTACATGCGCCTGAACGAGATTCCTGTGCCATCCATTTATGGACCTTCGGCCGACGACCGTACATTCTGATCAGCGCGGCGGGCCGAAGCGGTCGAACTGCTCTTTTTTCAGCTCTTCGAGGATTTCTTTCGTCGATTCGAAACTCGTGTGCTGGTACGCGCGTAACCCGAGTGTTTTGGCCATATTGGAAAACATGATGCGGTCGTCGAAATACACGCATTGGCTGGGAGTAGCCTGCGCAATACCCATGGCGAGTTCGAATATCCGCGGATCGGGTTTGCGCATTTTTACTTCGCAGGAAGAGATGAATGCATCGAAGCAGGTGTGCAGTTTGAACTTCTGAATGCGGTAATCGTTCAGCTCTTTCCCCTCGTTATTGATGGAGATGATCCGGAAGCCGCAATCTTTCTTCCATTCTTTGAGCCAGGCCAGCATTCCGGGCAGCTCAACCGACTGAGAGTACATGAATTCCTTGAAATCCTCCCGGACGAAGTCGCGCGGATGGTTGAAGATCACCGTGTCGAGGTACTGGTCGAGATTGACGCTCCCGATTTCGTAGACATTGAAAATGAAGTTATGGAGCTGGTCCATTTCCTTATAGTTGAGTCCGAATTTCTCCGCCGCCAGAATGCGGGATTCGTGCCCCCATCCATTACTCAAAAGGACGCCGCCGATGTCGAAAAAGAGGATTTTGAGATCGCTGATCTGCATGATTAAGTTCTGTATATTAGTAAAAATGACGGCCGCTAATTTAATTATAATCGCGGTAGTTCGAACGTATACGTTCGGACTCACTATTCCTAGGCCTCTGGCCGGTCAGTACTGCTCTACGGTATTGACCGGCCAGAGGCCTAGGAATAGCATGTTTGAAGGGTTCACCTTGAAACTATCACCTAACTCAATTTCAGCGCAGTCTCAGGATTGGCACTACTGTAAATATAGTGTTGCGGTTCCAATACAATTCCAGCTTTAACAGGATTGTTTAATATGTAATTTGCTTTTTGCCTGATGAAGCGATTTGTTTCCAGACTGATCGGATGGTTCCGATGCTGCCAAAACTGAAATTCGCATTTTGGACTTGTACCTTTTGCAAAATACCGGAACATGTAAAGCAACCATTCACGCCTGCTTTCTGCCTTGTTCTCTTGTATAAGCCTTATGATTTCCTTTGCCGTAAAACTTTTGAAATCTTTGATAATCCTCGAGACATTACCGTCCCGTGCCGAGCAGATTAGATGAACATGATTGGTCATGATCACGAATTCAAATACTTGCAGTCCTTTGTGATCAATACAATAGTTAAGACTTTTGATAATCTCGTCTGCATATATTTTTCGACTGAAAACATCAATCCATCCGACGATCGTGATGGTGACAAAGAAGAGGCCGCCGTTGAAGAATTTATACTTTTCAGACATAGCTTTTTTTCTATTGATACGAAGCGATATCAAAAAAGTAACACTTTGTAGTACTGCGCTAAGGTGGAGCTGGTTCGAACGTAAACGTTCGGACCAACATTTCGAAGGCCTCCGGCCGGTCAATACCATAGAGCAGCATTGACCGGCCAGAGGCCTTCGAATAGAGTGTTTGAAGGGTTTACCTTCAAACCAGCATTACTGGCTAAATATGCGCGGATAATTTGTGAATTCCGCCTTCCGGGAATCGGATTGGCTTAAAAGTGAAAATTGTGCGGGAAATGCAACATATTTGTTTGGTTTTATGATGAAATTTGTAGTCTGTACTATACTCAAAAGTTCCTTAACGATGATGAATGAAACTATAAAACGCTACGAGCGCATTGTTATGAACATTGGAGAACTCATTGAAGTGTCTGGGTATCGGAATGATTACCTGGCAGGTAAGTTAGGATTGACAACCGTGAATTTCTCGGCAAAGAAAAAACGGAAGACCTTTACGTTGGAGGAGATTAGGAAACTCGCGTATATCATCAATAATGATGATGTGCAGGATTATCTGCTGGCTCTCGAAATGGAAGCACGCGACGACGAAGAGACCATTACCCATGAAGAGTTTATGAAGCTAATGGGATGGAAATAGTTTACAAAAAGTCATTCATCAGAGAGTTCGCACGGTTACCAACTAATATTCAAAGCGCTACCCAGGCTGTACTCGGGAAATTAATGAGCGCCGATGCTTTGGAGACAGCCGGTGTTGACTATGCCCCAGTTCGCGGACAGAAAACTGGTCGCAGGTATTATCGAATTCGCATCGGCCAGTATCGTATGGGGATCGAATGCATTGCTCCGAATGTAATTGTGATAACAATAGCTGTTCGAGGTGATGTTTACAAAACCTTTCCTCCCAAATAGAAAACGCTCGGTAGTCCCAACGTAAACGTTCGGACCAACTATTCGAAGGCCTCTGGCCGGTCAATACTGCTCTATGGTATTGACCGGCCAGAGGCCTTCGAATAGAGTGTTTGAAGGGTTCACCTTCAAACCAGCATTACCGGCGTCCTCCGCGGAAACCTCCTCCGCTGAATCCACCCCGGCTAAATCCACCACCGCCACCATTAAATGTCCGGCCTCCAAAAGATCCGTAAGAACGGGAAGGGGCGCTGAAAGTGTTGCTGCGGGTCATCGGACGGTAGCTTTGCGCTGCCCGTGGGGCCGAGCGGAACGACTGACCTCTGTCGAACAGGTAGGACCGCGCGCCTACGGATGGATTAAAATGTCTTGCAGCCGAACCGATGAATGCGGTTCTTGGCGAATACATATAATTACGCGGAGCGACGGTATGATAGTAGTGGTCGTATTGGCGGTACAAGTGCGGATAGTACCGGTAGGCTCCACCGAAAAACCATCTCGAAAAGCCGAGCGAA
This sequence comes from Dyadobacter sp., assembly GCF_017744695.1. Lineage (GTDB taxonomy): Bacteria > Bacteroidota > Bacteroidia > Cytophagales > Spirosomataceae > Dyadobacter. The sequence goes on along the minus strand of NZ_JAGIAS010000001.1, from coordinate 581,718 downwards.
GGCATCGCGTAGACCATCGGATAGCCACCTAATCCGAAATAGAAGCCGGAACCATAGCCATACAAGCCGGGATACCACATGGGTGAGCCGTACCAGTAAGGGTAACCGAACCAGTAGGAGTAAGGGCTGCCATAGTTGACTACCTTGTCGCCGGTGGGAGCAGGATAGCTGTAACCACCCTGAGAAGCGTATTCCTGTGAAGCCTGGCTAAGCTCCTGCATCGCCTGCGGATTTTGTTTCAACTCATCCTGGTAGGCAGCCAATTCCTCTTTGTTTTGTGCGTCGATCTGGTCGTGAATGGTTGCCAGGTCGTTGCGCACGTCGGCCGGATTGTCTTTGAAACGTTCCCCGAGCCGGGTTACGAGGTCGGAGTGGTCGTTGAGAAGCGACAATACGTCGGGCATTTCTTCCAGGGTTTTGAACGCCTGCCGTGCATCCGGGTTGAGCAAGGCGATCATGCTTTGAAACTGGGCGCCGGCTTCTTCGTTGAGGTTATCGACTGCCACCAGGTCGTTGTGGTGATTGTTATACAACTTCCAGGCAGCTTCTTTCAGCTCGGAAGAAGGGTTCACATTTGCCAGCATGCCGTCGATCGTTTCGCGGGAGGTTTTGCGGGGCAATGTGGCCAGTTTGTGCATCAGCTCGGGGTATCGGCTGACTTCGTAGAACCAGCTTTGTTTCTTTTGAGGGTAGTCCTGAATAATTTGCTGAAAACCTGCGCTGCTTTTCTCCCGGATACCGGCCAGTTTGCCGAGCACGTCGGGGTATTGGGTAGCTACGAGAATATCGTTGCGGACGTCGTCATTGTAGGGTGCAATGGCTTTGAGCAGGCTTTGGTCAGTGACAATGTTTTGTTGCGCGTTACTAACCATTTGATCATCCTGGCCGTAGCTGGTGAAGCTGGCGGCGGAGAGCAGAATAGTGGCTAACAAATGAAGCGGTTTCATGGTATTAAACTGTTAAAATTGAATAGCTTCTTTGACTTTTGATGATACCAAGGTACCCTTCGATTCTGTTGAAATATTGAAGATTCGGGCATTTTGAAAAAAATAATTCCCGCGTTACTTCCGAAGTTCACAACATGACCCCCAACCCGAAACGGTGACTTCGGAAGTGCCTGCGGGAAATGCCTGTCAGATTAATCCCTGCTGCGCAGGAAAGTTTTTCATGAGTTTTTTAACACCCTTGTTAATCTGTTTTTCGAGCCGGTTTGGATTGCTCACATCGCCGGAAATCGCTTTTTGCCAGATAATATCACCGGTTTTGGTATCCACCACATCGAGGATCAGCGTACCGTCGGTGCCGGTGGTAGAATAGGGATAGCCTCCGTAGCCATACCCGCCGAAGCCGCCATAGTAAGGATATCCCCAGCCGAACCGGCCCCAGCCCATCATGGGGTAGGCACCGAATGGGTAGGCCCCGCCACCATAGTAGTTCTTACGCACGCGTTGCGTGTAGGTGTGGAATTGCAGGAGCAGGTCGGGGTGCTGGGTATTTCGTATGAGCCCCTTGCTTTCCAGCGCCTTGTCGAAAGCAGTTTGGATGCGGTGACGCGAAAGCGAACTGGCGTACATTGGGTTTTGGTTGGTTTTCATGTCGGGGACAATCCAGTTATAAGTCAAAGCCTTGCCGGACGTAGGCTGTTGGGGACTTTGCGCGAGCACCACACTGCCCAGCAGAGTCAGCATTCCCAACAAAATCAGGTTCTTTTTCATTTGAATGGGTCATTTTAAGTGGTTTTCCGGGAACGCCTTTTCCCGGAAAACCGAGGGTTACTACAAGCCAATTGCAAAATATTGGGTTTCATCGTTGCCGGGATAAAGCCCCTCGATCATCACCCCGCCTTTTTTGCTTTGCAGCATTTTAATGGCTTCACGGGCATTGGCAACCGGTGTCTTATCGATTTTGGTAATCACAAATCCTTCTTCCATATCGGTACCCTGGCGGATTTTGCCGGCATTGATGGCCGTTACTTGCGCGCCGGCACCGATTCCGTATTCTTTTTTCTGCTGATTGGTCAGGTCTTTCAGCTCAATACCCAGCTGTTCCATCACGGCCGACGACGAGCGGTCGGCAACGGAAGGCTCGGAAATGCCTTTCAATGTCACGGAAACCACTTTTTCGACACCGTCGCGGTTCACATTCACGGTGACTTTGTCGGATGGTTTATGTTGGGCGATGGCTTCCTGCAACTGCGGTACGCTGGTAATCTCATGGCCGTCGATCTTGGTGATCACATCACCGATTTTGATGCCGGCCTCTTTCGCGGCACTTTCGTCAGCGAAATTCTCGACGCGGACGCCTTCATCCACTTTCAGGTCAAATGATTTGACTTTGGTCGCATCCACTTCGCTGATACCCACGCCCAGGTACCCGCGCTGTACGGAGCCGAATTTGGAAATATCTTCCACCACTTTGTGGGCAATGCTCGAAGGGACCGCGAACGAATAGCCGGCAAACGAGCCTGTCTGGCTGGCAATGGCGGTGTTGATGCCGATGAGGTTACCATTCAAATCCACCAATGCACCACCCGAGTTGCCCGGGTTCACAGCCGCGTCGGTTTGAATGAACGACTCGATAGGCGCCTTGGCATTCTCGCCGAGGATATTGATGCTGCGTCCTTTCGCGCTCACGATGCCTGCGGTCACGGTCGAGGTGAGGTTGTAGGGGTTACCCACTGCCAATACCCATTGTCCCACTTCCACATTCTCGGAGTTGCCGAACGACAATGCCGGCAGGTTCTTCGCGTCGATCTTGATCAGCGCAATGTCCGTGTTCGGGTCGCTGCCGATTACTTTGGCTTTGTAGGTATGTTTGTCGGCAAGGGTGACTTCCAGCGTTTCCGCGCCCTGGATCACGTGGTTGTTTGTCACGATATAGCCGTCGGGATTGATGATCACGCCTGAACCGGTGGCCTGGGGTTTCTCCATTTTACCTTCGGGAGCCTGCTGGCCGAACGGGTTGCGATCACCGAAGAAATCCCTGAACTCTTCCGGGATTTGCATTTGACTCACCGTACGTTCCGGTTTCAATGTCGATTTAATGTGCACAACCGCCGCAGTGGCTTTTTTGGAGGCAAATGAAAAGTCGGCGGGGATCATCGCCGAGGGGCCATTGGTAATTGGCCCACCGGTCGCCGGGCCGGCGGCTTTACCATCCAGCCGGGCTTTGACGAACGGGGTTGCATTGCTGACCCATGTCGAAATAGTATCGGGCTTGCCGAAATGCTCGTAAGTAGCGTAGGAGGTTCCGCCCAACAATGCGGATGCAAGGGCTACTGCTGTTATTTTTCTGAAATTACGGGTTGTTGTCATCGCTATTAAATTGATTAAGTGTATTCAAATTTCAGTAGCGATCCTGTTGCAATTCTGTGTGAATTCTGAAGACAATTTGTAGTTGCGCGTTTTTTTGAAATACATAAAAAAAGGAGAATCAAAGACCCTCCCTTTATTCACTACTAGCCATGAAAAATCTTGAATATCGTTACCAGGTCACGGTGAGAATGTGCCATGTGCCTTCGGTTTCATATCTGAGCGTTTGCCCATTTACCTGGCAGATCGTTTTCGCCAGTGCGAGTCCCAGGCCGAGCGATGCTGAATTGGAGCCTTCCTTACGGAATCTTTCAAACATCAGTTCGGGGTCGATATGGATGGGCGCGCCGGTGTTGCGGACAATCAACTGTCCCGGGACGAGCCTGATATCGATCGTTCCCCCATTTACATTGTAGCGAATTGCATTGGTCAATAAATTATTCACCAGCACTTCCGCCAATGCTGGGTGCATTACCGGGCCCGTCGGCTCTATCGCAGTCTTCACGGTAATCTCCCGCTGCTCGATCAGATCTTCCAGGTCCCGGAGCTTGCGGTTGATGATCGGAACCAGGCTGATCGGCTCTGTACCGGCCAGAAACTGCCGGTTTTCGATTTTGGTAAGCAATAATAATGCCTGATTCAGTTTCGCCAGCCGATTGGCTGCCTCGCTAATCTCCGAAAGTGCCACTATTTGCGATTCTTTCAGGTCCTCGTCCTGGAACAGCCCTTCGATTTTGGACAATATCACCGCCAGCGGGGTCTGTATCTCGTGCGAGGCATTCTCGGTAAACTCTTTCAGGTTTTGGTAAGTGGCCGCAAGACGGTCGGTAAACTGCGTCACTGACAGGTTTAGCTGGTCAAATTCGACGGTATGCTGTTTGGGAAAAGTCAGTACTTCGTGCTTTTCGACCTGGTAGGAATCCAGTGCGCGCAAGGTCCTGTAAAACGGCCGCCATAACCGACGGGAAAGCCAGCTGTTCAGCAGGAGCAGGGATATAAGCAGCAATGCCACAATGAATGTGACGGTCATGACCACCGCTTCCAGTAATTGCTGTCGCTGGGCTAGTAACTTGCTGATAGTCACACGGTACCATGCTCCCTCGACGCGTTCGTAGAAGGTCAGCTGCCGGTAGGGCTGGTATTCGTTTTCAAACTCGTTGAACAGTTTTCGCTCCACAAGCACCATTTGCCCCGGGTACCGAACCTGATCCAGTTGCAGGCTGTCGCCGAGCTGTAGAATGTACACCGGCAGTTCGTCGATGTGCCGGAGTTGCCAGCTCACTTTGGTCTTGCTGCGCATGAGTTCCTTGTTTACTTCCAGGTCTATCAGGTAATCTACTGAAAAATAGAATAATACGGCACCCAGTGTGAGCACGCACAGCGATGTGACGATCTGATATTTGAGAATGCGTTCCAGCAGTTTCATTGCTCGCTGAATTTATAGCCGACCCCGTAAATGGATTTCAGATAGTCGGGGCAGCCTTTGTCCATCAGCTTCTTTCGGAGGTTTTTAATATGTGTGTATATAAAGTCAAAATTGTCCATTAAGTCCGCATCGTCACCCCACAGGTGCTCGGCGATGGATTCCTTGGTCAATACCCGGTTTTTGTTGGCGATCAGGTACACGAGCAGATCGTATTCCTTGCGGGTCAGGACGATTTCCTGCTGATCGACGAGCACGAGATGTTCCTGTGGATCGATCTGGATTTTGCCGAACCGTATTTGCTGGCTTCCCTGGAAGCTCCGTCGGCGTATCACGGCCTGCACGCGCGCATTCAGTTCCGAAAGGTGGAAAGGTTTGGTCAGGTAATCGTCCGAGCCGAGGTTCAGGCCGGTAATGCGGTCGTCGAGTGAATTTTTAGCGGAAATGATGATGATACCGGTCTCCGGGAAGTTGCGTTTGAGCTCCCGGACGGCGTCGAGACCGTCGCCATCGGGTAACATCAGGTCCACAAGTACACAGTCGTAGCGGTAAATATGAATCTTTTCAACCGCCGTCCGGTAGTCTGCCGCCCATTCGCAAATGAAGTTTTCGCGCTGAAAATAGTTTTGTATGCTGGTGGCCAGCGCTTTTTCGTCTTCAATGAGCAGCAGTTTCATAGCATTGTTGTTTGTACAAATGAAACTACAAATTTTGGAGGAAATCTGAAGTCATTCCATGCCCGGCATGAAATGCCGGGTTACTTAACAGTGCGTTTGGCCCAGTTGAAAATGGTGGAGTACACCTCGTCGCGGACGGGTTGTTTGGAAAGGATGAGGTCATGCATGCCACCCTGGACTGCCTGAATGCTGTATTGACCTACAATATTCTGGGCCTGCTGCGCCACGTCCCCGACATTGAGCACCGCGTCGCCGGTGAAAAAGATATCACTCCATTTCTTTTCGTCGATGGATTTGGCCGAATGCAGCACCAGTACCGGTTTATTGATAGTGATACCCTGTGCAAGCCGCTCCTGCGCCTGATGCACGGCGCGTATCCATCCGAGGTTGACGGGCGGGGCGATGAATGGTTTCAAGCCCAGGCTATACGACCATTCGCCATGCGCTGTCACATGCAAGCTTTCGCCATAGAGTGGGTTGATACCCAGGTCGAAGGTCGTTTCCGGGTGTTTTTCAGCCCTTTTTACGAGTAACGGCAACGCCTTTTTTTTGAGTCCCGATTTGATATTTAATGCAAACATCGGACTGTTGAGCAGCACCGCATCGAATTTCTCCCTGCCCGCCCGCTCGCTCGCGTAAAGCGATATCGTGAGCCCGCCCAGCGAATGCCCGCTCAAAAGCACTTTTTCGTTGCCTTCCGCTTTGATAACCGCCAGAGCGGTGTCGATATCGGCGTAGTACTCGGAAAGGTCGCGGACATTATTGATCTTCTGATGGCTGAGCCACGAGCGACCGTATTTCCGGAGATCGACGGCGTAAAAGTTGAACCCCTCCTTTATGTAGCGCTCGGCCATTTCCTCCTGGAAGAAATAGTCGTTGAAGCCGTGGACATAAAGAACCGCTTTGGTGCGCTTTTCCGGAGTCGTTTTCCGGATGATCGTGCAGGTAACGCTGCCTTCGTAGTCGGAAGGCTGCACGATCGTCGCCTGTTTGAAACCCTTGCCCATCATATCCGCGAAATAGGTAACCTGCGCATGAACGGCGCCGGCGGAAAGTGTGACGAAGAGTGCGGACAGAAGGCGGTTTTTCATGGAAATGTGTACGAATCAGGCGTAAATATAAATGCTGTAAGTCCTCAGGGCAACTCATCGCGGCTATTCCATCGCGGCTATTCGATCTTTTTCAGTTCGGCCCCGCGGTCGGGTTGGAGGTTAACCTTGCCAAACTCCGCATTGGTATTGTTTTCAATAGTGAAACCCCTGGCCATGTCGATTTCGACGGTGAGGACGTCGGCAGTGAAGTTGAATATGTGCCCGCCCGATTTGTGATCGTCCGCCAGATAATGCAAATGAAACCCCGGCACATTGGTTCGCGCCAAATACGGCGGGAGCAGGAACCCGGCGCAAACGCCGGTCGTGTTTTTCAATTCAAAAACGACCTGGTTATGCTTCAAGTGCTCGGGTAGCGAAGTGTAAGGCTTGCTGGCGGGTTTTTCGGCTCTGGTGGTCATGGTAGAGAATTTAGCCGAAATTCTCAATGCGTAAATGCCGTTGGGATTCAGCAGATGTTCGATTTGTTCCTGTACTTTTTCGTAGGTCAGGCCGGGGCCATTCAAATGGATCACCGTGTCGGCCTTGAAGAATTTCACGAATGCGACCGAGGTGCTGTCCGAATCGGGGACTTCCTTCACAGAGCCGTCGTAGCTGATCTTGTAAACATGCCCTTTGTCGATCAGCAGCTCCCCATCGACCCTGTTGAATGTGCCCACGCCGAAATCACCTTTCTTTTTCAGTTGCCCGATCGTCAGGTCGCCGTCGAAAACGCCTGCCATGAGCGCGTCGATGATGGAATATTGGTACATGAAATCCTGCCCGGAGGCCGCATGATGCCGGTTTTTCGCTGACTGTGCGATGGTATTACCTGCCAAAATGCAGGCGAGAAAGGCTGCCAAAAGGCATTTGAAAACACTTTTGTGAAGCAGGGAAAGACGAAGCATGCGTAGAAAGGGTTTGGGATTGGTTACAAATGACGGCATATGGCCGAATCTTTGCAATGCGGGCGGTGACATTCTATCCAAAGGTATTAATAGCACCTGGCCGGGGATATTTTGGAGAATAGCAGGGAAAGCGGGAAGGTAGTTGACAATCCGGGAAAAAAAGATCAATTTAAAAACAGTTAATATTCCTTTACCAATCACCAATTAATCCTGAAAATGAAAAGGTTTTTACTCCTGTTACTAGTTCCCGCGCTGACACATGCGCAACTCGCACCACCCGTGATGTCGGACAAGGCCAAGAAGATCCACGCGGCCGCATTGACCATCGACACCCACGCCGACGTGCCTATTAATATGATGAAACCCGGCTTCGACGTGGCCGTCGAGCACGATTTTGAAAAAGACCGTTCGCAGATAGACTTCCCGAGGATGATCCGGGGCGGCATGGACGGGATGTTTTTCGCCGTGTACCTCGGGCAGGGCAAACGCACCGAAGAAGCCAATGCAGAAGCCAAGAAAAAAGCCCTGGCGATTTTTGACAAAATCCATGAGGCGGTGAAGGCCAATCCGCAAACTGCCGGGCTTGCCACGACTTCCAAAGATGCCTACCGTTTGCAAAAGGAGGGAAAACGGGCCGTGTTTATCGGTATGGAAAATGGTTGGCCGGTAGGGAAGGATCTCGCAAATTTGAAGCTCTACTACGATCTGGGCCTGCGCTATATTACCCTTTCGCACTCGCTGAACAATGACATTTGTGATTCTTCCACGGACGGTGATGGCCCTGAATTCAACGGATTGAGCGCATTTGGCGAAGAAGTGGTGAAGGAAATGAACCGCCTCGGCATTATGGTCGACATTTCGCACGTTTCCGATTCCACTTTTTACGACGTGATCAAATTGACGAAAGCACCTGTGATCGCTTCGCATTCGTCGTGCCGTGCCTTATGCGACGTGCCCAGAAACATGACGGACGACATGATCAAAACACTCGCCAAAAACGGCGGGGTGATCCAGATCAACTTTGTGCCCGGATTTGTGAAAAAGCCTTCCGAGCCGCATGAAATGTCGCTGAAAGCATTGCGTCTCAAAATCCGCCAGACCGACCTTTCGGATGCGGACAAGAAAGCATTGCGTGACGAAATGAAGGCAATCGATGAGAAATATAAAGCCGACAAACCTACTGTGCAGGACGCTGTGGATCACATCGAGCACGTGATCAAGCTGACCAGCGTGGACCACGTGGGCATTGGTATGGACATGGACGGCGGTGGTGAGGTGATCGGCTTGCAGGACGTGAGCCAGATCGGCGCGATTACCGAGGAGCTGGTCAAAAGAGGCTATTCCGCAAAGGATATTGAAAAAATATGGGGCGGCAACATCATGCGCGTTCTGGATCAGGTAGAAAAGGCCGCAGGCCATATCTGATTTGCTTTCAGGTGGCGCCCCCGGGGTGCCACCGGCGCTATCAGCGGGACAAAAAATATATACATTTTAATAAATAGTTTAATAAAATTGTAAATCTTACGTCCTCGAACAGATTACACATTAATTGAAGAATTACAAATGGCTAAGTCAACCGGAAAGAAAAAAACAAACGCAACCGTCGACCCTGCCGAGGATGCCGGCACCCCTGTGGCGGCCCAGTCGGTGAATGCGGTGGAAACCATTAGCCGTTTTTCAGACTTCGATATACACCTGTTCCGTCAGGGCAAGCATTACAAGCTTTACGAGAAGCTGGGTTCGCATGTGATGGAGGTCAATGGGGTGGTAGGGACGTATTTCGCAGTGTGGGCACCCAATGCGACTTATCTGTCGGTGATCGGGAATTTCAACGGCTGGAACCACGGCAGTCATTCACTGTCACCACGCTGGGACAGCTCCGGTATCTGGGAAGGCTGGATTCCGAATGTAGGGGTAGGAGAAGTTTACAAATACTACATTATCTCGCAAAACGGGCAGCACCTCGAAAAGTCCGATCCGTTTGCGCTCTGGTGTGAAGTAGCGCCGCGCACGGCTTCCATCGTTTGGGACACCTGGTACGAGTGGAATGATGCCGATTGGATGAAAATCCGCAAGGAAAAAAACAAACTGAATGCGCCGATTTCGGTGTATGAAGTGCATTTAGGCTCCTGGCAGCGCGACCCGTCCAATCCCGAAAGGCATTTGACCTACAAGGAAATCGCGGAGAGCCTGGTACCTTATGTGAAGGAAATGGGTTTCACACACGTGGAATTGATGCCGATTATGGAGCACCCGTACGCGCCGTCGTGGGGTTATCAGATCACCGGGTATTTTTCTTGCTCTTCGCGCATGGGTACGCCGCAGGAGCTGATGTACCTCGTCGATCAGCTGCACCAGGCGGGCATCGGCGTGTATATGGACTGGGTGCCTTCGCACTTTCCGGGCGATGCCCACGGGCTTTTCCGGTTCGACGGCACTTCGCTGTACGAGCACGAAGACCCTCGCAAAGGTTACCATCCCGACTGGAAGAGCTACATTTTCAACTACGGAAGAAACGAGGTACGCTCGTTTTTGATCAGTAATGCCATTTTCTGGCTCGACCGCTACCATTCCGATGGCTTGCGCGTGGATGCCGTGGCTTCAATGCTTTACCTCGATTATTCGCGCAAACATGGCGAATGGATTCCGAACGAATTCGGAGGCCGTGAGAACCTGGAAGCAATTTCGTTGCTCCGGGAAATGAACGTGGCTGTCTATACCGAGTTTCCGGACATCCAGACCATCGCCGAAGAATCGACCGCATTCCCGGGCGTATCGAGGCCTGTTTTCGTGGGTGGATTAGGCTTTGGTATGAAATGGATGATGGGTTGGATGAACGATACCTTGAAGTATTTCGAGAAAGACCCTGCCTTCCGCAAATGGCACCAGGATCAGCTTACGTTCAGTCTGGTGTATGCATTTTCCGAAAATTTCATGTTGCCGTTCTCGCACGACGAGGTAGTTTACGGCAAGAAGTCACTCATTAACAAAATGCCCGGTGACGAATGGCAGAAGTTCGCGAACCTGCGTCTGATGTTCACGTACATGTTCACGCATCCGGGCACGAAGCTGATGTTCATGGGCGGCGAATTCGGGCAGACTTCTGAATGGAACTTCCAACAAAGTCTTGACTGGCATTTGTTGGAGTATGCGCCACATAAAGGCATCCGCGAATGCGTGATCGCGCTCAACAAGCTGTACAAGGAAGAGCCGGCGTTGTTCGACTACTCGTTTTCGCACGACGGCTTCGAATGGATCGATACGCAGGACCGGGAGAATTCCGTACTCGTTTACGCCCGCAAATCGACCGACCCGACGCGCAACCTTATCATCGCGCTCAACCTGACACCGGTTCCCCGGAAAGGCTACCGCGTTGGCGTGGCCTCCGAAGGAAGCTGGCAGGAGATATTCAATTCGGATGCGGCGCAATTCGGCGGTAGCGGAATCATCAATTATGAGCCCGTCACCGCAGAAAGCCACCAATGGCACGGGAAAGCCCATTCGCTGATCCTCGATCTGCCCCCGCTGGGTGCCGTGGTGCTGAGAAAGGAGCCCAAAAAGCGGAAATAGTTTGACAAAGGAGCAACGGTAAGGTCGCGGATCTGTGTCTACCGTTTACTTAATTCGTAGATGATCTTGAGGCAGAGGCTGGGGTCTCTGCCTTATTTTTTTACCTTTGCCGTTCAAAACATCACGATCAAATGAAAAGCATTCGATTCATAGTACTTTTTGTTTTTTTAGGTTTATCAGAAGCTTTTTCTCAGGACATATCCCGCGTTACTTCCGGCATCGATGTTGGCCTGGGCTACCAGGACAAGGTTTGGGTGCCTTCCGCTACCTATCATCAGGAATTGAGCCTCAGTAACTTCCCCTGGTTCAGGGTGGGTTGGGGCGTACGAGGCTGGGGGTATTATGCCGGCCGGACGGACATGCTGCCCAAGTCCAGCGCCCTCAATGCCGATACACTCAAATTCGGAAAGCTCTCCGCAAATGGTGTCAGCTTCCTGTTAGGGGCTAATTTCAGAGTTTGGAAATTTGACATCGGCGCTAATACCGACCTTTTTGGCATTGCATTCGGCCTGAAACGCAATGCCTTGTACGAAGGTGGCGGCCTTTATGGGGAAGGTGGCGCGCATTATAACTCTTACATCAAAAGCGGCCCCGCCACGCTGAATGCGTTGCCGCTTTTCATGGATAAGCAAAACGGGCAGTCGGAAGCATATATCCGCTTTTGGATCACCGATCAGATCGGTGTGAAAGTGGCTTATGTGCATGGCCGCCTGACATACGCGTCACCTGAGAAGCTGATTAATGGTCAGACGCGCTACTCGACCACCTACGGCGTACCTTACGTCGCATTGTCGTTCCCGTTGTACAACTAAGCAACCCACACCTGGCATATGGCAGAGAATCTGACGGATTCGCATAAATACAATCTCTGGAAAAACCGGCTGATCAAAAATGGGCTGAACATCCATCGGATAGACGAGCTTTACACCCGTCGTAACGGTCACGGCGAAGTGTTGTTTTCGCTCCTGTACACCGACGCAACAACGCCGGAAGGCAACAAAATACCGCCGATCTGCTTCCTGAAAGGTGAAGTTGTCAGCGTGCTGGTATGCTTCATCGACGTGGTGACAAGAGAAAAATTTTTGCTCCTGGTCCAACAACGCCGCATTTGCGATGGATCGATGACCTACGAGCACCCCGCAGGTATGCTCGACAGCGAGAGCGACGCAGCCTCCGTGGCCGCACGCGAAGTTTTCGAAGAGACCGGCATCGTCGTCGAAAAATCCCAGCTGATCAGCGTCAACCGGGAGCCATTCTACCCGTCGACCGGCACGAGCGACGAGGCTATGTACATGTTCTACTGCGAGCTGGAACTCACTTCTGAGGCCATTCAGTCGTACCATGACAACGTGCAGGGGCTGCTCTCCGATCATGAATACATCAAGACCTTCGTGGTACCATTCGAAGAAGGCCACAGGCTCATCACGAATGTGAACGGGGTATTGCTCGATTATCTTTACCTGAAAAGCGTGGGTGACTGGGAGTTGCTGAAAAAGTTATGATTTCGTCACAGAAATTTGAAAACAAATCCGGCAATAATAGGTCAAAATTCAAAATAGGGGCTATATTTGCAGCCCATTAGAGGCGAAAAGCCAGCTACGCTCCCGTAGTTCAATGGATAGAATAATGGTTTCCGGTACCATCGATAGGGGTTCGAATCCCTTCGGGAGCACCCTAAGGGACAAGTCGTTTTTGAACGCACTTGTCCCTTTTTTTGTGCTCTTAACTTGCTCGTTATCTGATAGATAAGATCGATGCCTTCGTTGAGTCGAGCGGTTCGATGTTCCGTTCCGTCAAAAGTCAAATTTTCGGGGAAGATCGAACCAATTATCTGCCTTTTTTCTTCTATAGTGCCTGATTTATAGAGCTTTGAGAGGTGTTCGAGTCCCGTGAGGGTATGCTTCAGATATGCTCCTATTTCTGCTTGATCATCAGAAAAGTTGAAGAGCTTAATTTTAAGCTCTTCAATTCGTTTTGTGCAATGCGATTTAACATGCTCAAAGTCTTCCGTCACGATATGCCCATCGACCAATTTGATTCGGGCATTTCGTAATCTCTCATTTATCTTGTCTAGTTCTTCTACTAAATCTTTTCTCTCCCTTTCCCGGATTTTCGTCTGTTCCTTGTAGCTACTAAGCACCAAATCAGAATAAATTTTCATCCGGCCGGGACGGGGTACAAGCATGTTGAGTTGACGTTCGAATTTTTCATTTACGTCGTCCGCCTTAAATCGAACACCACACGACGAAGAACAATGATAATAGTAGTAGTAAGTGCTTCTTCCTTTCGATGCGCTTCCTGATAGCATTCTATCGCATTTGGTTCAACGTAAGAACCCCCGGAGTTTTTCTGACCGCTTGCTTCCATACTTGTTCTGTGTTAAATCTACCCAGTGCAAGTTCTTCAAACACCCATTTCATTATCGGTGCCTTATTTGTGTCAGGCTCAATTATCTTTTTTCCGTCAAATGACCGGGAATTACGATATCCTATTGGGGCGGTGGCCATCCAGCGTCTTCTTTCTTAGCGCCGCCGCATGCCGTGGAAGACATTCAATGCGCTACGATCATTCTCAACTTCGGGCGCGGCCATTGGTCAGAGAACAGGTATGGAAATTTCTTTTCGTTTTGGGACAACCGCTCTATGTCGGCTCTACGCAGGTCGATGTTAACCCTGTGGCAATAATGGTTTAACCGGCCAGTAAGTGGGAGTAAAGTTTAGTCGTTATACTGGAAATCTAGTATTTTATAGATGTCCTCCGTTCTTGCTCTATCTTTATTAATTTAGCTCTCCTCCCGTTCTTGAATCCGAAAATAAACAAGGGAACGGCCCCGCCACTAATCAAAAAGCCGCCTGTCATTTGCGCTAAGGATTTATCGCTATCATCCCATATCTTATTACTGCCGCTGATGATTAAAGCGGGGCCGGCGATGGCTGTAATGATGCCGAAGACTGTGCAAACAACTGAATTGCTTCGGAACTTTTGTTTTTGGGAGACCAGCTCGCTCGGTTGCCAGTGGGTGATTTCTTGCTGGAATGCCAATAATTTCGCTTGTTTATCATACCTCTGACGGGGTAACTTGATAGCAGTGTCCGGGGCAATGGTGAGGCCTTGGAAGGCTTCTCTTTCGCTGTTCCCGTATACGAGCAAGCCAATTTCGGCTTTCGGCAATATGTATATTGTGAAGGTGTCATCTTTGATCTTACGATTCTTTACAGTATTGATGCTTAGCTCGGTAAACCTAATCACGAAAGTGTCTTTTCTGACTGCGAGTATTGAATCAGCATTCCCTTGCTGGGCTGAACTATGGCTTGGTAGAAATACAACAGCTATCAAAGCGGTTATCAGTAATAGCCCCTGCGAAGTGTTTCTGGCGAACACAGTTGACTTAGTCTCCATATTCTTAAAATTTCAGTGATAATGAGCCAATCTTGTTTATGATTGCTGTATCCTGGATTTAAAAGTATACTCTGGGGCCCTTTTCTTCTGAGTAGTTCCTTACGTACAGGGGAACCATTCGAAGACATTTCTTAGACAAGTCCGCCCAAAGTAACCGAATGCTATGATCTGGATTGAGTCAGAATGATATGCTTATCTTTAAAACAGTGGAAAAATGATGTCTTTGAACGAAAAAAGCACCCTTTAAGGTGCTTTAAGTGATCCACGTGCGGAGTATGGATCTTAAAAGCGCCCGTGTGTCAAAAGCTTGTAATTCTTTCAAAACAGGTAGTAGAGATCGTGGCCGATTTTTTTCAGCCTGTCTTGATGCATTTTAGGCATCTGAACGATTAAAACAAAAGTATATATAAAAATTGGATCTTTCCCCAGGTCCCTTAGTACGTAATGGTGGCGATCCATTTGTTCTGCGTATACCGCCAACGTTCGCTAATGAGCACCGCTCCAGCGTTCATAAGAGTTTATGCGATTGTATTGCCCTCCGGCGCCTCATGCTGTTGATCCTCCTTTTGATATACAGACCCGCTTTGGCAACCGTGCGCTATCTTGCGGTACTCTTTTTCACCCTTGGCCTTTAGGTCTTCCAGTGTGTCCCGACAACTCAGTTCCACGTCTTCAATCAGGTCTAAGACCGCGTTGCTAAATTTCCGCCGAGTACGCTTACCTTTTTCGGGCGAATGTTCGACCCCCAAGGAATGAGCCACTTCCCGCACGGTCAGGGTCGTGGTGGAAAGCGTTTGCTTGGTTTTTTCAATGAGCTTATCTTGAATATATTGCTGGGCTTTTGCCGATCTGTGGTCGCAGCTTGTCGCTCAGGTAGCTGGGGAACCTTTCTCAGGTGTTAAACGGGGGGCATTTTGTTTGCCAAGCAGTTTCTAAGTCCCTTGACCTCACACAGATAATTGAAACATGCATAACATAGACCAGCGTTCGTAGGAGACCGACTAAAGCTTTGAAACCAGCAGCAAAGTACTTAGGCAGAACCAACTATCGTTACAATCCCGAAAACTGGCTTGGTGGATAACCATATTGTTTTTTAAAGGCGAATGAAAAGTGAGAAAGGTCTTCGAAGCCAGTATCCAAGTAAACTTCCGAAGGTTTTCTTCTTTGTTCAACAATTTGGTAGTGCGCCAGTTCCAGGCGTTTATACGTAAGCCAACGGCCGGGCGACGTGTTAAAAGCATTTTTAAAATCCTTTTTGAACGTTGTCAGGCTTCTGCCGGTTAAATAGCCGAATTTTTCCAGCGGCAGGTTAAACCGGAAGTTATGTTCCATAAAAGTGACCAGATCAAGCTTCCCGGGTGCTTCAAAATGCCCTAACAAGCCGTCCGCCTCAGGATTGATCGCTTTTAAAATGCGGATAGCTTCTTCCACCTTAAATGCGGCAATATCGGCGGGTAGCGCATCTGCCAAATCGAAGTAAGGCTGCAAAGAGTTAAACAAGCTTTGCAGCAGGGGGTGATCTGCAAAGATCAGCGGCTCATGGCTGCGTTCTGCCGCAGGTTTAATCTCCTTATAGTATTGTTCCAGTCTATCCTGGCGGAAGATTACCGAGATGGCCACGCAAGGCTCGCCGTGCAGCGGTAGCTTGCTCATTCGCCCCAGTTGGTCACGCGGGAACAGGACCGTATCACCGGCAAAGAAACGATAGCTGCGTTCGGCTGCTGCGACCCGCACCTCGCCCGAGATCACGCGTACCAATGCAGGCCAGAGGAGCATTAGCTCCCGGCTGTAATGGGCTTCCTTTTTACAGGATATAAAAACTTCGGCGACTTCCCGCATAACTCAATTTACAACAAATTTAAACGGATCAGGCTTTCGGCAGCGGCCAATATCGCATCTTTCGGCGAACGGGGCGACCAGCCCAGTAGCTCAATCGCTTTGGCGCTGGTCAGGTTCATCGGGATACCCAGTAAAGATACCATGCTTTTGACCATCGGATCCTTTAGTGCTGCAATACGCAGAACAATATTCGGTAGTTGCATCGCCTTCACCTTGCCTGCCTTATTGCCCAGATTGGCTTTCAGTATCTTTGCCACTTCCACCAGCCAGAAGCTTTCGCCGCCGGTAGCGATAAAGCGCTCACCATTGGCCTTAGGATCAAGCATAGCGCGCAAGTGCAGGTCAGCAACATCGCGCACGTCGACAAAACAGGAGTTGATCTTAGGGCACCCCGCCATTTTACCGGTCAGCATGTTTTTGACCAGGTAGATGGAATGGGAGTAATCCGGCCCTAGTACCGGCCCCACTACCGCTGCCGGGTTCACGACTGCCAGTTCCAGACTTCCGCCTTCACTTTCCATAAATTCCCAGGCTGCTCTTTCTGCCAACGTTTTGGACTTCTGGTAAGCCGGGGCATGGGTAGTATCCGTCCAGACGGTTTCATCGTAAGGTGTGGTTTGCTTAGGATGGCCGTAAACGATGGCACCGATCGCCGAGGTCAATACCACTCTTTTTACGCCCGCATCCTTGGATGCGCGTAACACCCGCAGTACGCCCTCCCGGGCAGGAATGATCATTTCATCCTCATGCTTGAAATTCAGCTTCGGTGTCGGTGAAGCGACATGCAACACGTAAACGCAGTCTTTCACCGCGTCATCCCAGTGTGCATCGCTCGACAGGTCGGCGTGTATGAAGGTTAGCCTCTCACCCGCCTCGACGCCACCTTCACGCAGCATTGCTCTTACCGCCGGTTCCCGGTTTAGATCGCGAAGTGTGGTCCTTACCCGGTATCCGGCATTTAATAATTGCAGGATGCAGTGTACGGCGATAAAGCCCGCGCCACCGGTTACCAGTACTAATTTTTCTGTATTTGAATTTGTGTTCATCATCTATTAATGTTTGGATGATGCAAAATTCAGTTTAAACCTGTCATTGTGTTTTGTTTAAAAGGCGCAATATACTTTGTTTAAAAGGCGGATAGAATAGAGGTACTGCTCCTAACATGGTATCTTCGATCACAGTGTACATGAACAAAACCGCCGGACCATTGCGAAGGGGCTATCCAGGTAAGCGAACTTGAAGCACCATCCATGTTTTGGCTAATCATTGCCCTGACTTGGCTTATTACAGGTTTTTGATTCGCTGGACATTTGTCATGTAGTTAAATGTCCAACAATTAAAAGCCCCGGAAATGAGCAAACAGTATTGATTACGGAGTGGCAATCAGTTATTGAAACTGGCACGAAACGCTAGCGGAGATTGTGAGGTCTTTGTTTTAAACAGTTTGCTGAATGACTGCGGGTGCTCAAAGCCTAGCTCATAAGCGATTTCTGACACAGAAGTGTTGGTAGCTGCCAGTCGCTGCTTTGCCTTATCGATGAGAATACCCTGGATGTATTGCTGCGTGTTAAGCCCTGTCCAGGATTTGAGCATATCACTCAGGTATCGTTGTGACAACGTTAGTTCAGCACAGATATCCACGACGGAAGGCAGACCTGCTATCAGTGCCTTGCCGGACGAATGACAATATCGCCCACCTCTACGTCCTTTGGCTGGCTGATTGCATAGATCACCGCGTCGGCAATGGCGTCAGGGCTTATTGCCATTTTCGCAACAGCGTCGCTAGCTGCTGTTTTCATCTCATCAGTTTTTACACTTTTTATGGCAAATTCTGTCTTAATGTAACCGGGGGAAATACCTGTGATGCGTATGCTGCCATCGGACTCTTGCCTGAAAGCCTCTGTTATGGTTCTGACAGCATTCTTGGTTCCTGCATAGACTCCCTGGGTGGGCACGATCTTTATTCCGGAAGCCGAAATGATATTGACAATATGCCCTGACTGCTGCTGTTTAAAAACAGGAATCGAAGCCGCCATGCCATATAAAACACCTTTGATGTTACTGTCGATCATTTCGTCCCAGCCATCCGTATCAAGTTCATCAATTCGACCGAGCCGGGCAACCCCGGCATTGTTTACGATGACATCAAGCCTACCGTACGTTTCTACTGCCCCCTGGACAAGCCGTAAGAGATCCACCTTGCGCGTAACATCCGTTTTGACGAACGCGGCCTGGCCGCCGTATTCCTTGATAAGGTTAGCTACTTCCTGCAAACGTGAAATGCTTCTGGCCCCAAGCATTAATTTCACACCTCTGGCGGCCAGCTTCTTTGCGATTGCGCTCCCGATGCCCTCACTTGCTCCGGTAACAATCGCCACCGTATCTTTTAAATCCTGCATAACATTTTGGTTTTAATGAAGTGTAAAGTTCCAGCCGCACAACCGGGAAAAAGTAGTTGGATTGGTATTTGTTGTAGCCATCTTTGCCTAATTCCGAAAGCCTCTGGTATCGCAAAATGCCTTGCTCATCAGAAGGGATTAACTTATGTCTAACCAGCTTTAAATCAGTCTTCTAACATACACGAATATTCTCATTCTTCCGCATTCACATTCGGATGCATTAAGAGAAACTCCGGTTCGGGCGCCAATGAGCTCAATCGAGGCGTCGGAAACGCAGCCGCTTTAGCGCATTCCTCCCGAGACAGCTAATTTTTCACCAGTGATCCAGCCCGCATTGTCTGAAGCCAGGAATGCGACTGCCGGGGCTATTTCATTTGGCTTGCCGAATCTACCCATCGGTATAGCGGCAATCATGCCCTTTTCGATGGCGCTACCTGCCAGGCCCAGCGCCTTTGACCCTTCGGTATCAGTCGGACCCGGGGCAACCGTATTGACCCGGATGTGCCGGTTCACCAGTTCTCTTGATAAAGAAACGGTTAAGGTGTTCAGGGCCGCCTTCGATGACGTATAAATGCTGGTGTAGGGCCCTGGATTCTGTCCGCCCACAGAGCTGATATTGATAATGCTACCTCCTGTTGGGGGAAAATACTTCAAAGACTCCTGGATCGTCAGCATGGGACCCAATACATTGACCCGGTACTGTTCCAGAAAATCTTCCTCCGTAACGGCTTCGATAGGGCCGAATCGGGCGATACCAGCGTTGTTCACCAGCACATCCAGCTTGCCAAACCGCTCCTTTACCTGTTTTAACAAATCAATAATATCGGTATGCCGGGCCATATCGGCCTGAAGGGCAATGGCCTGTCCGCCTGTCTCCCGGATGGCGGTAACCACGCTTTCCGCATCACTTTCCGCCGAATGATAGGTAACAATGACAATCGCGCCACAGGCGGCAAGTTCCTTGGCGATGGCGGCGCCTATACCCTTTGAGCTGCCTGTAACGATGGCAATTTTCTGCGTCAAATCTATTTTCATGATATCTTTTTTTGACAAAGCTAAATGAACGAACTTTACCCCGGGAATGGGTTTCCCTTTAGAAAGTAGTTTCCATAGAGAAACTAAGTTGCGCCAAGATAGATGAAAAAGAAAGTATTTATTGATCAAAAGCCCCTGCACTGTCCAAGTCAGCTCAGGGCTATCCATGATACGATGGATATTTTAAGCGGCAAATGGAAAATCACGATCATTGGCTGTCTTGCCTTCGGCGACAAACGGTTCATGGACTTAATGCGGGAAGTAAAAGGGATTGGCTCCAAAATGCTGTCCAAGGAGTTACATGAGCTGGAAATCAACGGTCTGGTCAGTCGCTCGGTGCAGCCAACCAAACCAGTCACGGTGGAATACGCGCTTACCGCTTATGGTGAGACCCTAAGGCCTATCCTGTGGGAAATGGCTGATTGGGGACAACATCACAGATTGAAAGTAAAAGCATCATTCAACGGAGAAATTAGGAATGGCTAGAACATCGCCTTGAATCTGGCGGGATACATCATGCAGACTATCGAAATCAGTTACTATCTCTGTAAGTTTTGCGTGTGTGATACCGATGGGGCGACGCACGAAAATCGCTACTTCGCTGTACTCGGGATCATTCAAAACAGTACTCAGAAGATCTTTGCCCGTGGCACCCGTAGCACCGATCATGATTGCTTTCATATCCTATAAATTTAATATTGGATTAGTTCGTTTCAGTAAAAGGTGGCGACATTTAACCATCGCCACCCTAAAATACTGTCTGTTATTTGACCAGCCATTTTTCCACGGCCCGTGAAAAATCGGCAACATCGATCGGGTGCCTGCTGGTGATCAGGTTGCCGTCGGTCACCACCGGTTGTTCGAGGACGGTCCCCCCGGCATTCTTCAAATCCACCTGAATATTCCAGTAGCCGGTCAGCTTGCGGCCTTTGAGAATGTCGGCCGATGCCAGTACCACCGGCGCGTGACAGATGGCAGCAATGAGCTTGCCGGATGCATTGAAATCACGAATGAATTTGAGCACGTCCTTATCCTGGCGGAGGTTATCCGGGTTCCAGGCGCCGCCGGGAATGAATACCGCATCGTAATCAGCCACTTTGATCTGGTCGGCGGTCCGGTCGAACTTGATCCATCCGACGGGCTGCAAGTACTGAATAGCCATGATATGCGTTTTGGCCATTTCAGGGAACATCAGTCCGTAGCGCTCAGGCGCGGGGACAAACTTCGGTGCGACAATGTCCACCTGGGCGCCCAGCTCGCGGAAGTACCACACCGGGCCGAGTAATTCTATTTCTTCGAAGCCATCCGCGGCCAGCACGGCAATGCGTTTGCCTTTCAGTAATGTTTTGTTTTGGACAGGCGTAAAAAAGAATGCGCGTAATGCTTCATTTCCCGGTGCATTCAGCAGCTGCGACACCGGCATGTTGACAACCGCAGCGGGCGATCCGAGTTTGTTCAGTACCGACAGCTGGTAGTCGGCTGCTGCATTTGATTTGTCCTGGGCTTGGGCGTTAGCCACTGCTGAGAGGCCTACCAGGCTTGCTACCGTTAATTGTTTGATCGTTTTCATTGTTGGAATTGATTTAAAAAAGTTTGATGTTAATTTTTTGAAGTATGGATCCTGATCCGGCTATCGGTCTCCGGTACTGCGATGAGTCTGTGGAGCCCTTTCTGGAATGGCTGCTGACGGATGCTGGTATTGAGATAATCGATGACCGGCTGAATCGGCGGGTAGTTCAGGTGGTATTGAAAAGCTTCTTCGCTCCTGAATTTTTCGTAGGTGACAAATCGGGTGCTGTCATCGGCAAGCTGCGAGAGCTGGTAGTTGATCACGCCAGGTTCGCCGCGGAACCGGGGCATTGCTGCATGGTACACCTGCTGGAAGCGCTTTTCCGTGCCGGGATGCGCATCCACGAACAGCATGATGGTCAGCGGCGTATCATTCCCGGCCGCCTCGGTACGCCATTGCTTTTTGGATACCGGTTCCAGGTCTTTGATGTACAGCCGTTGAGCAGCTTTGGACAGGGCATTTTCAGACAAACAATCAACTTTTTGAGAAGGAGGGAGCTGGGCATTCCCTTCGAAACCGGCTTTGCTGTTCCACCTTTCAATGACCCAGAATACTAATGGCTGTTCCTGCTCGGTGTAGGCTTCGGCCATGATGTTGTGATCATTCATCAGCGCCATGGCCACGTAACTTTTCAATGCTTGCTGAAACGCTTCCCGGGAGCTTTCTTTTACATCGTACCTGGTCAACACAGCTACGGTTTCAAGGTTGTTTTCGGCAGTTCCATTTGCCTGGGCATGCATGCCGCCCAGCCCGAGCCAGATCATACCGAATGAAAGCCATCGGTACGGTGAGAAATTCATTTTCGCTTTCATGGCCGTGTTACTGCGCGATTTTGATCAGAAGGTCCGATACCGCGTGCGGCTGCGAGAGGAAAGGCGAATGGCTGGTATTCACCTGGTACACCGCTTTGATACCGGCGGCGGCTATCATTTTGTCCTGAAAGCCCGGGGTAATCACCACATCCTGCGTCGTTTTGATATAAGCCTTTTCCACCGAGCCGAAGTTGGCATTGGTCAAAGTTACTTTATCGCCGAATGGGATCGACGGTTCTGCGCGGTAGTTCGCGAGTACCTGGTCTTTTGCGGCTTGCGGGCCATCGCCGATGAACAAAGCTGTGAGCGCTTCACGCTTCACGTCGAGCGTGAGATGGTCGGCGGAGAGGACAAGCTGAGGGCCAAGTTTGGAATCCGGGTCGTTCTGTGATAGCTCTCCCAGGTTTTGGCCCGAAGCGGGAAGAAATGCGCCGATATACACCAGTTTGCTGATTTTCCCGGGGATCTTTTCCGCTGTATTGGTAACCACCATACCGCCCATGCTATGGCCGACCAGGACAACTTTGCCATCTGTGTGGGAGATCGCGTCAATTACCTTACTGGTATATACGTCCAAGCTTAGCGTATGCGTCGGGGTATGGTCGGTTCCATGACCGGGAAGCTCCACAACGATCACTTTGTTACCCTTACTTTCCAGGTCCGCCCGTACGGCGTCCCAGACGTAGGGAGCTTGCCATGCCCCGTGCACCAGCACGTAGGTATTGGCTTTTGAAATGGTGGGCTCATCGCTTTTTGCACAGGATGAGCACGCGAAAACTGTAAGCACTGCGGATAGCAGTGACGAAATCGTCTTTTTCATTTGACTAAAAATTTGATTGTTAAAAAATGAATTTGCCTACTTTGTGTGACGGTGTTCGGCGGGTTCCGTTTTTTCTTGAATCACTTCTCCGGGTCGGGCGTTGCAATGTTCGGGGCAGGGATGTCAAATCCGTTTAATAAGGTAGCAATCAGGCAATATCCGGCTACGAGAAAGAAAAGCTCTGCTACGCCGTCCTGGCCCAGCAGCTTTACAGCGAGCCTGTAAGTAGAGTCGGGAACAATGTTGCCGCTTACAAGGGTGCGGGCAATATCGTGCGCGACGCTTTCCTGATCGCCCAATGCGAACGGGCTGCCGCCTGAGGCCAGCGTGGAGATCACCGATTGCGGGACGCCGAACGCTTCGGCCATAATTTCATGAGCATAGAGTTCAAAGCGGGCGCCGAGCTTACCACCGACGGTAAGGATGGCCACTTCGCGAACCCGTTTCGGTAGCGTGGCGTGATTGTCCAGCGAGCGCAGGAACGTCAATGCGGGTATCCCGAATTGCGGATAATGCAGCATCGGCGGAAATGGCCCCACCAGCGCGCCGTCGGTGTCCATCATATTTACCTGGCCTTGGCTGCGGCCGATCAGCCTGGCAATTTCATCGTGCACGAAACGGACTTCGCCTTGAAGTGTTTCCGGTGCTAATGGTTTGATACGCATAGTTTTATAAGTTTATAAAAATGAGGAGATTAACTGGTGAACCGGCCGTCTATCAGCACAAAGGCAATGCGGCAAATTTTGTCCGACCGGTTGGCCCAGGCATGGTTGGTGCCCGTCTGGACCACGATGTCCCCGGCTTTGACTACCGTTTCGGCGCGGTCGAGGACTAGGGTGATTTCCCCTTCCAGCACAATGCCGTAGTCGATCGTCTCGGTCTTATGCATGAGCGGATGCGGAGCGCCTTCGTGCGAGGTGGACGCTTTTTCATCGCCCATCGCTTTAAATTTCGCAGCAGCGTCGGTGCCGGTCAGGCTGCGTATTGCTTCGCCTTCCGGCGGGAAATCGATTACCCGGATGCGGGTGCCATTTGCGGGCGGCGGCAGTACGAGCCTGTCTTCGTCCACTTCTTCGAGTTGCGGGTGGATCAATGCAGGCGTTTCAAGTGTGTGCCATACTTCGTAAAATGTGGGGCCTCCGGGGCCGCCTACAAGCTGGATATGCACGGGCGCCGCGTCGGAAATAATGATGGCTTTGCCGTCTGCGTCGTGGCCTGTAACAATGCGTCTGAATGTGTTTTGCTGCGGGTTCATGATTTTGATGTTTTAAAAGGCTGTGAATGGTTTAATATCTTTTGGCTTTTTTGAATACAAAAACTCCCATGTAATGGAAGACGATACCGATCACCCAGGCGCCTGTTTGCCACAATGGCCAGAGGTAGGTTTGGTTGGTGAGGGACCATACGAGCCAAAGGGCCGGTACTGTCAGCAGGAACACCAGCAGGTGAATGTTGAAACCTTTTTTGAGCTTGACGGGAGCAGCAGCGCCCATTTGTTTTGCGTGTAACATGACGTTTAGGATTTGAAGTTTTATGAAATGGATAAATGAATTCAAATGAGTTTCCGGCCGAGTTTCGCCACTTTTTCCAGCCATTTCATTCGCTGCATGTCGGTGGTTTTTCGCATGAAACCGAAAGTGGTGAACCGGATCGGGTCGAAGCCGACGTAGCCGAACACGATGTCTTTCAGGATCTGGTATTGAGATGCGCTGTAAATGATGTAATACCACCATTTCGGCGTGTCCATCGTCACCAGGATCCGCATACTTTTGCCTTTCAGCAGCTTCTGTGGAAATACTTTGCCCGACTGGTGCTTGAATGCGAAGCCGGGAAGCAAGATCCGGTCGATGAAACCCTTCATGACAGCCGGCATGAAGCCCCACCAGTTCGGGTAGGCGAGTACCACGTGGTCGGCCCAGGCAAGGAGTTGCTGCGCTTTGGCCAGATCTTCTTCGAGCGGTATATCCACACCATTTTTATACCCGTCGTGCAGGGTCAGATCGAAATTCAGCCGGGAAATGTAAATCGTCTTACAGACCGCCCCGGCGCTTTCCGCACCCATTTCGTAGGCATCGAGCAATGCCTTGCAAAATGAATTTTCGGATGGGTGGCCCAGGAGTAGTAATATGTGCTTTGCCATTGCATTATCATGTTTAAATTGACAATACAAAGTTGCCACCCGGGCGCGGGGCGTGCCTGACACAAATGCGTCAAAAAACTATTGATGTGCTAATCTCTGGCGGATGCGGGTGAGCGTTTGACGTTCGATGCCGAGATAGCTGCAAAGGTGGGAGAGGGATACCCGGTTGAAGAGGCCAGGATGCTTCTCGATGAACGTCAGATAACGTGCTTCGGCAGTTTGAAAAATGAAGCTTTCAATGCGCGCCTGCTGGCGTTTTAAAATCTCTTCGGCCACCAGCCGCCCGTACCGCTCAAAGCTGGTCGATTGCTGGTAGACCCACTGTAGATCTTCGTAAGAGAGACAGGCCATAACCGTCGGTTCCAGGCACTGAATCGTGTAGTTGCTGGGCTGGCGGGTCAGAAACGAGTGGTAATGTGTTGCATAATCTCCTGCCTGATAAAATCCGACGGTTATTTCATCACCCGCGGAATCGACATAAAATGACCGGGCCAGACCTGCCGTGATGAAGCCTATTGCCTTCTGGACGGCGCCGGTTTCGAGGAAGAATTCTTTCTTTTGGAGGTTATGAAAAGAGAGCTTCGAAACAAACAATGACAGCTCATTGTCCGTTAGTGTGGGACAAATTTGCTTTAACGAAAGAATGTATGCCTGCTTCCCTGATTCCATGACGAGCCGACTTTACCTTTAAAATCTATTTGTACAGATATCCCTGTTGAGACTTGCATTTAAATGTAGCCTATAAATTCCATCTATGTGGAATCGGGATGGAAAAAATCGGTCGTTAAAGTATCCTCTTAGTGTTGACAAAGAGTATGTTAAGGCAGCTTATCCGTCTTTGTATTTGAATCCCGGGAAGTGCTATGCACTCCCCGGGATTTCATGAAAACTGAAAAGTGATTACACATGCCGGTCTGCCTCGTTGATTTCGAGATCATTGATACTTGCATACCGCTTTGCCATCAGGCCATTTTCATCAAACTCCCAGTTTTCATTCCCGTAAGCTCTGAACCATTTGCCTTCTTTGTCCCTGTACTCGTATTCAAACCTCACGGCAATTCTGTTGTCAGTATGCGCCCAATATTCTTTTTTGAGTTTGTAGTCTAACTCTTTTTCCCATTTTTTGGTCAAAAATTTTACAATTTCTTCTCGTCCATTAACAAATACATTTCTATTCCGCCATTCGCTGTCGACGGTGTAAGCTAGTGATACTTTTTGCGGGTCTTGACTATTCCAGGCATCTTCTGCCAATTGGATCTTTTGTAGCGCCGTTTCTAATGTGAACGGAGGCAAAGGAAGTTTCTGTTCCATTTTTTTTATAAATTAAAGTGAAAAACTATATTAAATTATCTACAATTTCTTTGGATTTATAGACCAACTCATTTGACTTAAATAGTTGGCTTTCAATGATTGAACCTTCGAACAATAAATATATGTGGTCGGATATCGACTCGCTTACATCTTCGTTTTTGAAAAATATTCTCAGGTCATTCTTATGTGCTTGTATAATAGAGAGAATTGAAGCCTGATCTCTTGATATTTCAGATAAAATATTCAGGAAACTACACCCCCTGAAATCTTCCTTTTCATTCATGTAAATAATGAAATCAAAAGCAGCTAACAAGCGCTGCTTAGTTCCTTTTGATTTTGAACAAAACCTGTTCAATTCAGAAAACCAATATTCATGCCTCGCAGTCAGGAACGCAATGCAAAGATCATCCTTTGACTTAAAGTGGTCATAAAAACTTGCTTTGGCCACTGCGGCTTCACTAATGATCTGATTAATGCCTGTACTATTGTAGCCCTGCTGATGAAACAATCCCGAGGCTGTCGTAAGTATTCTTTCTTTCGGTGAGTTCATGTTCGTCGCTGTTATGATACAAATGTATGCAGTGTATTTTAGACAGACAAGTCTGTCTGTATTTTTTTTTAAATTTTTTTTGAAAGCATTGCAGGCAATTTCGGGGACTGGCAAGAAAACGCGCTAAAATATATCCTCCAAGGTACTCCCATACTTCAATGTAGCCTGGCTGTGATAGGGAGTTTTTTGTTCATTAAGCTAAGAGGGCCTGTTTTTGCTGAGAGCTCTCCCCTTAGAGAAACGACGCAAGGTGCACGATGCCGCCTGGATGTCAATCACGCGGCCCGAGTGGCAATGTATCCAGGATTGCTTCGTCAAGGTCCAAACTTTTGCGAAACAATCCTGTAAACTAATGTAACAGGCTGTTATCCTGTAATTTTCAACGATCTAATCAATGCATTTTCCATATCAAGGTGGTATTGCATCACTGCCGGGCTGCCCGGAAACGTGCCGCTTGCTTCCACGGAAAGCGTTCCTTTTGTGCCGTTTTGCGTGAAGTCAACGGGCGTCACTTGCATATTATACTTTTCCGTCGCTTCCTGTATCCAATGTTTGATTTCCTCTCTACCGGTGTAGGATGAGCCTTCGTCGAAAACGGTTGCGTGTTCTGTAAAGAAACGGGCAAATGCGGTGCTGTCTGCATCATTTTGTGCTTTGATAAAGCCCGCTATGTTTTCAGGAAGTTTCATGATGATGAATGGTTTATGTTATTAAACAAATGATTTGGTATTGAAAAAATGAGAATAAAGTAAAATGGTGAAAGCTGGTTAAATCGTGCGGACCGTGCCGCCGTCGATGATGTATTCGGTCCCGGTGAGATAGCCTGCTCTGGGCGAGACCAGGAAACCGACCAACTCGGCAACTTCCTCCGGCCAGGCTGCCCTGCCGAACGGAATGCCGCCCAATGCATCGATGACGCTTTTTTCTGCTTCTTCTATGGTACCACCCGAACTTTCGGCAATGCGTTCCATCATTCGGACGGATGCCGTCGTCATGATCCAGCCCGGCGAAACGGTGAGCACACGTATGCCTTTCGGGGTGACTTCGTTAGATAAGCTTTTACTATAATTTACCAGAGCCGCCTTGGCCGCCGCATAAGGCAATGTGGAATCGTACAAAGGCAACTTTGCCTGAATGGACGCAATGTGAATGATCACACCGCCGCGCCGCTCGATCATGCCGGGCAGGAAGCCGCGGTCCAGTCGCACGGGCGCCAGCAGATTGGTTTGAAAGGATTTTTCCCAATGTTCGTCGGTGAGCACCGCGAAGCCACCGCCCGGCGTTTCCGAGCCGCCCAGGTTATTGACCAGGATATCCAGGCGACCGAATCGTTTATGGATCTCTTCCACCACTTTCTGGGTGCCTTCGGGTTTGCTTAAGTCGGCCGATATAAAATGAACGCCGTTTCCATGGTCTTCGGGCTTGTTTCTTGCGGTGATGATCACCGTTGCGCCCGCTTTTAAAAGGCGGTCTGCAATGGCTTTTCCGGCGCCTTTTGATCCCCCGGTTACAAACGCAATTTTGTCTTTTAGTTCGTTTTCGAAATTGAAATCCATGTCCTTGCTGGTTTTATTCAGGACAAATTTCAGCACTATGCTACCTGCTGACAAGTACGGATTTGCGATTCAGATAGGGATAAATTTATCCCTATTGAACCGCCCAAGGCATATGTTTATATTTGCAGAATGTACGAAAGAAAGACAATGCCCAACCTGAATTGCGGGCTCGACCTGATCGGTGAAGTACTATATGGCAAATGGAAAATGAGGCTTTTGTGGTTCATTCACCAGGGCTTCCAACGCCCCAGCGAACTGCAACGGAAAATTCCGGATGCATCCCGCCGGGTGTTGAATGTGCAATTAAAAGAGCTTGAAAACCACGAGCTGGTCGGGAAAATCATTTACCCTGTCGTTCCGCCCAAAGTCGAATATTATCTTACCGATTTCGGAAAATCACTGATCCCTGTCATCGGTGCGATCGGTGCGTGGGGCGATCAGAATGACCAGCGCTTGCGGAAGCTTATCGAAAAGAGCATACTGTCTTCGTAACTACATTTTCTTGACAAGCCTTTTCCAGAATTCGCTCCATTTTATCAAGCAAACCAGGGATCGGCGTATCGCTTGTATTGGCAAGACCAAGCGAACCATTGGTTGTCAATGCGCCGATTGTCTGCTCCATTCCCTTTCCGGACCGAACCATCGGACCATGCAAGGCTTCGAACTTCAACGGCCCGAACTGCGTTTTGTATCTCACCCGCACCAGGTTAGTAACCATAATGTGATGGTTAAGTGCCAGTTTCAAAGCATCCGGCATTTGCCGCATATCATTGTGACCGAAAACCAGGTCCCTGAAAAACGACAGATAGCCGGTTGTATATTCCGCCGAACCGGTCCCGCCGAGCCCGGCCTTTGCCAACCTTGCCAAATCCCTGAAGGTTTATGCATTGACAAACCCGGTAGATTCGTCTTGACATTTGTCAATGCAATCCGTTAGATTTACTTTTAGCGGAAAGACCTGTCAGCATGACCCACGAACCGCTTTTTGCGTACATCGAATCCAAATCTTCGCACTCGCTCACGGCTAATGAGAAGGTGCAAATCACAGCAGCATTTAAAGCCAGACACCTCCGGAAACGTCAGTACTTGTTACAGGAGGGCGATGTTTGTAAATACATGGCATTCATTGTGAAAGGTGCCGGGCGGATGTATACGATGAAAGAGAATAGCCAGGAGACGATTATCAGGCTGGCCGTTGAATCCTGGTGGCTTGGGGATTACGAGAGCTACAATCTTCACACGCCATCCATTTACTACATCGAAATGACCGAAGATTCCGATGTGCTGCTGGTTACGCATGAAGACATGAAGAACCTCGGCGCGGCCATTCCGGCCATCGATGAAATGGTGCGGGAAATTGACCGGAAAGGGACCATCGCCACACAAAAGCGCATCCACGCTGCGATCAGCATGGATGCGGAAGAAAGGTATGAGCTACTGGCCAAGACGTATCCGGAATTCGTCAGGCGGTTTCCCCAAAGCATGATTGCATCATACCTGGGCATTTCCCCCGAAACGCTTAGCCGGGTGCGAAAGAAAACGATCTACAAATAGACGCTTCCCGATTTTTTAGGGCTTGGGAGCATCCAGGAAAAGATGCAGGGACTTGATTTTCCCGTCTTCAATGATGGCGACGTCCATGCCTGTCGCGGCGGGCGTTTGGCCTGGAATGCCCAGGTTCCACGCCACGTGCTGCACCAGATGGTTTGCGCTTGCGGGCCGGGTGATTTCAAATTGGAACTCTGTTGGCCATTGCGCCTGTAAATTGGAGATGACATCGTTAATCTGCTGGTAACCGACAATAGCCGGGCCGTGATCAGCTTCGTAAAAGTGAATATCCGTGGCGTAAACGTTTTGCATGGCCTGCAACCTGCGTTCCGCGTTTCTATCATTCCAAATAACTAAGAGGCTGTCTTCCAAAAGTTGTGCTGCATTTTCCATGTCGCTGATGTTTTGTACGATGCAAAACTAGCGGTATCTGTGGCAGTTGCCTTTGATCTAAATCATGGAATTGTGTTGATAAATGTCAAGCGATAGACTTGCACCTTCAATTTGGCTACAACATTTCCTGTTTCGGCTACAAGCGCTGTGTCGCGATGACGGAATTTTGCTGTGTAAAAATTAAAATGATATGCAGACAGAAACAAAGAAAGTGGCACTGGTTACAGGAGCAAATACAGGCGTGGGATACCAGATCGCAAAATCACTTGCTGATGAAGGCTATACCGTTTACGTTGGTGCCAGAAACCCGAACAAAGGGGAGGTTGCCGCTACCGAGATCGGAAAACAGTCAAAAGCCATTCAATTGGATATTACCGATTCCCAATCCATCGATACAGCGGTAAGGCAAATTCAAAGCGAAGCCGGATACCTGACGCTGCTGGTTAATAACGCGGCCATCTCGAATGCGGGGAAACCTGGACGCACCCTGGAAGAGGTCCTTGGAGCTCAGCGCGCCAGTATTGCGCCTATCGACGAAATGAAAAAGGTCTGGGAAACGAATGTGTTTGGCACCCTTGCCGTGACACAAGCCTTTTTACCTCTACTAAGGAGAGCTCAGACAGCAAGGATTGTGACCGTGTCGAGCGCACTGGGTTCTCTTAATCTGAATGCCAATCCAGCTAATCCATACCGCTCGGCGTTCGATGCCGTTTATGGGGCATCCAAAACTGCACTTAATGGCGTTTTCCTTTCACTGGCCATCGATTTAGCGAATACCAATATTAAAGTTCACCTGGTAAGTCCTGGTTTTACGGCAACGGCACTCAATAATTTCCAGGGGACCGATACGGTGGAAGAAGGATCTATCGAGCCAATAAGGGTTGCTTTGTCAGAAGACTTGCCAACCGGAAGTTTTACGGGTCCGGCTCATTATGCCGGAGCAGACAACATTGTTCCCTGGTGATGGTATTAAGGTCAAAATCCTGTGGCTGGAAACAGTCATGGGGTTTTGGTATATTTATAGGATGAAAAATAAGGACGACAAATTGATACGGTTCATAACAATCCCGGAAACGCATGAGGCCTTCGGCTTGCCCAAACCCCAGCATCCTTTGATCAGCCTTGTTCATTTCAACGAGCGCAATCCCTTCAATACGAGCATGGCACCGATCTACGACGTGCTTAGCTTCTACAAGATCACCTTTATCACCGATAACAACGGAAGGCTAAAATATGGAAGGGATTATTATGATTACGACGAAGGAAGCATGCTGTTCCTGGCGCCTAACCAATTAGTGGGCAGCACGGATTATAATAGCAGGACCTATTGTTACATCCTGCTCATACATCCCGATTTTTTACTGGGCTACCCTTTGGCAAGTAAGATCAGGCAGTATGGGTATTTCGCATATTCAGCCAATGAAGCACTGCATTTATCCGAGACGGAAAAGGAAAATATCCTGTCGATTTACAGGAATATGGAAAAGGAGCTCAACAGCCGTGTAGATGAATTCAGTCAGGAGCTCATGATCGCCCATATCGAATTGCTGTTGAGCTATGTCAACCGCTACTACAAGCGGCAGTTCATTACCCGCAAAGTGGTCAACGATGATATCCTGTCAAAAACAGAAGCCGTACTGGATCATTATTTGAACAGCCGGCAATCTCTTCATGACGGGGTTCCTACGGTTCAATTTCTTTCCGACAAACTGAACCTTTCGCCAGGTTACCTAAGCGATATGCTCCGTTCGCTGATCGGGCAGAATGCCCAGCAGTACATCCATGAAAAATTAATCGAAAAAGCCAAAGAGCGGCTGACGACGACGCAGCTAAGCATGTCCGAAATTGCCTATGAGCTCGGATTTGAACATTCGCAAAGTTTCAGCAAGCTCTTTAAAAACAAAACCAATCAATCGCCGATGGAGTTTAGGGCTTCGTTCACGTAAAAACATTCGTTTAGGGTAAATTAATTTAAAAATGGCAAAGGATTGATTTTATTAACTTTGCCAAATGCTAAACGAAGAAAAGACTGGAATACCGGGTCTGAATGAAGTAGACCTTCGATTGAAAGGTTTTAAAGTTCACGCCCTTCCGGAATCGACAGAAGTCCCGGTCAAAGCCGGGCGGCGCGACTTTTACAAAATGGGTTTGGTCAACGGCGAGATGACTATTAATTATGGTGGCCAGCTAGCGGAAATCAAAGGAACCGCACTCTTTTTCGTCAACCCGCAAGTACCACACGCGCTTGTCCGCCGCATCAACCGTACCAGTGGTTACGCCTGTATCTTTACCGAAACCTTCCTCAATGGGCGGGACTTACAGGACTCCCCGCTTTTCAGGGTCGGGGAAAATCCGGTTGTAACGCTGAATGCAGAACAAGCCGCATTTATGACTGGCCTTTTTGAAAAAATGCTGTCAGTGTACGATGGCGACTATCTTCATAAGGGCGATCTGATTAAAAATTACATGGCGCTCATCATCCACGAAGCCCTTCGAATACAGCCCGCGCAGCATAGCGCTGCCTTCCGAAATGGCGAAAGCCGGCTTACACATCTCTTCACTGAACAGCTCGAAAAGCAGTTCCCGATAGAACGCAGCGACGAACCGCTCCGCTTGCGCAGTCCGCAGGACTATGCCAGGCATTTAAATGTACATGTCAATTACCTGAACCGGTCTGTCAGGGAAACGACGGGCAAGACCACTTCGGCGCATATATCCGCACGGATTATTGCCGAAGCAAAAGCACTGCTGCAACACAGTGATTGGTCTGTGGCCGAGATCGCTTACGCGCTCGGGTTTGAATATCCTGCCTATTTTAATAACTATTTCAAACGGCTGACAGGCAGCACGCCGAATACTTTCCGCAAGGTTTGAAAATCATAGTGATTGGTTTGATATTGATTGGCTGCCCGCCCAACTGCGGCCTAATTTTGCCGTATCATTATTAAATCATTCAACAATGAAAATTTTAGTAACAGGAGCAACAGGAAAGGTAGGAAGCCGTTTAGTGCCACGCCTGATAGCGAAAGGCTATAATGTATCGATATTAGTAAGGGACATTGCAAAAGCTGGCGAACTGATCGAACTCGGCGCGACACCCATAACCGGCGACCTGTATGAACCAGCTACCTTGCCAGCGGCGGTATCCGGTATGGATGCGGTGATCCACCTTGCAGCACTCTTCCGGACCTTTACAGATCATGAAGGTATCATCAAAACCAACCGCGAGGGAAGCATCGCATTGGCGCATGCGGCACACGAAGCTGGTGTCAAACGATTTGTTTTTACCAGTACCTCGAATGTGTATGGTTCGGGTTACCACCGCCCGGCAAAAGAAGACGAACGGGTGGATATCAACGATCCGCGCGCTTACTCTTCCAGCAAAATCGCCGCAGAAAGGGAATTGATCGAAATGCAGCGAACTCAGGGATTTGACGTCCGTATCCTGCGTCTTGGCTTCGTCTACGGAGACAAAGACCCGCACATCGTCGAAATAATCCCATATATTAAAAAGCTGAACATGCATTCAGGATCGCGCATGCATATGGTACATCACCTGGATGTCGCGCAGGCACTGGTCCTGCTACTCACCACCGAGGGATTGGATGGCGAGATCTTCAATGTAGCCGACGACGCGCCCATCACTTTGTACGAATTGGCTGATTCTGTGGGAAAAGCAGCCGATACCTTTGATGGAACCGAAGGCCCCCTTAACGACCCTTTCCAGGGCGTTCAGGATATTTCCAAACTCCGCAGGAAAACCGGCTTCCGGCCATTGGTGCCTAGCTACTATGTGGCACGCGATCTTGATATATTGTGACCATAGGCCGTGTGCTACCTTGAAAGCCTGAATTAGGCAATTGCTGCAACCGCCGACAAAAGCACCTCTTGTACGCCGGTGAAAAGCGGGATATTGATTATCCTGACTACCTAACTTCGATTGTGCCAGCAAATGCAGATAAAACACCTGACCCTTGTTTTGGCTAATCATTGGCTTGATTTGGCTTACTACGGGTTTTTAATCCGCAGGACATTTGCCACGTAGTTAAATGTCCAACAATTAAAAATCTCTGAAATGAACAAAACAGTATTGATTACGGGAACGTCTTCGGGGTTCGGCGCTTCGGCAGCTAACTATTTTGCCGCCAAGGGCTGGAATGTCATCGCTACCATGCGCGACACCGGCAAAACAACAAGTCTCAGTAGTTCCGGGAATATCTTTATCGCTAAACTCGATGTGGAAGATCAAACGTCCATTAGAAATGCCGTCCAGGCAGGTATCGACCGCTTCGGAAAAATTGATGTGCTGGTTAACAATGCGGGCTATGGGCTATTCGGGGTTTTTGAAAGTGTCGGCGTCGAGGCCATCAAAAATCAGTTCGCGGTGAATGTGTTTGGGGCAATGAATGTAACCAGGGCTATCCTTCCCCACTTTCGTGAAAACAATTCAGGTGTCGTTATCAATGTCAGTTCCGGAGCCGGCGCTATCGGTTTCCCAATGGCTTCCGTGTACAGCGCATCAAAATTTGCGCTGGAGGGATGGTCGGAAGCGCTCCGGTATGAACTGGCTTCTTTGGGTATCAGGGTTAAAGTAATTGAACCGGGAGGTGCGCCTCAAACCGGTTTTCTTAACCGCGTGGGCGGTGAAAGTACCGGATTGGTAATGATTGAAGACTATCTTCCTTTCCTGCATCAGACCGGAAAAATGTTTCAGGCTATGGCCGAAACCTCCGACGCGGATGCTGTCGAAAAAGTAGTGACCGCTATATACGAAGCAGCTACGGACGAGACAGGGCGCCTTCGTTATGCACCGACAGCAGACATACAGCCCATCCTGGACGCTCGTCGCAGCAGTTCGGAACAAGCATATCAAACCTTCACCGACAGCATTTTTGGCCAAAACCAAGGGTAAGAGCCATCAACCATTCAAATTGCTTACATTTATTCAAAAAACAGAACACTTTATGGGCAAAAGTATCCTGACAACAGCGTTGGTTGTCATCACATTGATATTGGCTTCCTTTACCCAAAGGAAGCCAAACCAAGATCCGCCTGTAAAAAATATCGTACTGGTACATGGGGCTTTTGTGGACGGATCGGGGTGGGAGCCTGTGTATAAAATCCTGGTAAAAAAGGGATATAATGTTTCTACTAAGGAAGTAGCACGCCTAATCGAGGATGCGGCGACGGCGGCGTCTAAATAAACAGTCATGATAGGTTCAATAATGATAGCTATGATAGATAAATCAGTTCAAAAGAAAGAATTGCATTATTTCAAATCAGTGTCCCAGCTATGTAAAGCGCTCGGTGTCCCCCAACCCAGGCATCCGTTGATCGTTCTGGTTAATCATGCCGAAATCGCTGCCAGCTCTCAGGTCAGATATCTCGTTCATGATTTTTACATGATTTCTTATAAGAGCAATTTAAACGGCAAGCTGAAGTATGGACAGGGCTATTACGACTTTGACGAAGGGGGGCTGATCTTTGTCTCGCCGGGGCAGGCACTTTCCGCGGCAGACGATGACGAATGCAAAGGGCATAGTGTCTTTGTTCATCCTGATTTTTTTGCGGGACACCCATTGGCGAAATCCATAGCTAAATATGGATTCTTCGGCTACCATATCAGCGAGGCCCTGCACCTTTCCGAGAAGGAAAGAGATAAAGTCCTGAGTGTTTTAAATGATATCAGGGAGGAACTGGAAACGGCCATCGACGATACGAGCCAGCAGTTGATCACCTCCTATATTGAAGTTCTTCTGAATTACAGCAACCGTTATTACAAAAGGCAGTTCATTACAAGGAAAGCGGCTAACAAGCCCATTGTTGAGCGTTTCGAGCAGACCCTTAGCCAGTATTATGACGATGGACTCAGCCTGGAAAAAGGGATTCCATCGGTCAGGTACTTTTCCGAACAGCTGCATGTTTCTTCCGGTTATCTGAGCGATTTGCTCAGAAATCTCACTGGCTTAAACACACAGCAACATATACATGCAAAGTTGATCGAGGTGGCTAAGCAAAGACTTTCGCAGGCAGAGCTTACGGCTGCCCAGACCGCCTATGAGTTAGGATTTGAACATCCGCAGTCTTTCAATAAATTGTTTAAGAACAAAACCGGGATGACGCCTATGGAATTTAGGGAACGCCTTAATTGAGCCTGTCTTCACTTCTTGCCCGCCAGTGCTGACACTTTTAGGTGTACTTGATGATTGCTCCAGGCGTCGAGCCTCCGATGGCTTTATGGATGTGGATAGCTGCTAACACCCGTTTGAATAGCAAGCTGATACAGAATGCAGGACATTAAAGTGCGTAAAATGAACGCCAAACTTTCAGATCGGCGTTCATTTATCCAAGTCAAGTTAGGCCGCATTTT
This sequence comes from Dyadobacter sp., assembly GCF_017744695.1. Classification (GTDB taxonomy): domain Bacteria; phylum Bacteroidota; class Bacteroidia; order Cytophagales; family Spirosomataceae; genus Dyadobacter. The sequence continues at coordinate 544,999 of NZ_JAGIAS010000001.1, read as the reverse complement.
TTTGTATCTACTGACATACGGCTGTCAACCGGCGGGTATTTCTTTGGGAATCCAAAAACTGAACGATTCCTTTTATGACATTTGTTTCGACCCGTATTATCACCGCCAACATCGGCCGTCTTGTCGATTTTTACGAGCAGGTTACCGGCTACGCCGCTGTCCGTTACACGGATGATTTTGCAGAGTTCCGCACACCGCTGGCCATACTTGCGATTGGAAGCACGCGAACTCTGCAGTTGTTTGGTGGCGACGGCGTGGCGTCACCTGCGACAAACCGTTCGCTCATCCTTGAATTTCGCGTCGAAGATGTGGATTCTCTTTTCAAACGACTTGCTGACTACCTTGGGCCTGCGCTCGTGCAGGCGCCGACCACAATGCCATGGGGCAATCGGTCGCTGCTTTTTCGCGATCCTGATGGTAACCTGGTCAACTGCTTTACCCCGGTTACCCTCGCGGCGAAGGAACGTCAGTAGATGGTTCGGAAAGCTGGCGGCCGAACAATGCTGCCAGCTTTCTCAAATCTTGCAATGAAAGGTTCGAACTCTGGGCCTTCGGGAGCACCCTAAGGGATAAGTCCAAATTGAATAGATTTGTCCCATTTTTTTTCTTGTAACTTGTTGAAAATCTGATAAATAGTGTCGATACATTTGTTTCGCCCCGGGGTTCATTCACTTGCTCAGCTTTGTAGTGCACACCACATGGTGCTTTGCAGTGATAATAGTATTTCTTCCCTTAGAAGCGCTCCCAGAAAGTTTTCGATTACATTCCGGGCAGATAAGGAATCCCCGTATCGATAGGGATAATCGTATAAAACCTGCTCGTCATCTTCCCACTGGACAGCACCCAATTTCGATAATGTAGATTCAATTAGTTCAGCAGTCGTCAGTTTTTCGAATAGACCTAAGCCAATTTACTGGCAGCGAGCATTGGTATCGCCACCGCAGCGTTAGAGGCATCCTTTATTCTCATGCTTCTGTATTTGAATAATTCGGATGATTAAATAACAAATGTCAAGCGCTCGCGACCCGGAAGTCTTGAATTTTGTCCCGAACAATCAGAAAGATTAATAATGGGACAAAAGAATTTAGCGCTGGTTTCCGGCGCAAACGGACATCTGGGCAACAACCTGGTTCGACTGTTGATATCGAGGGGTATCCCGGTAAGGGCTTCGATACGCAGCATTGAAAACAAAGCATCACTTTTAGGGTTGGATTGCGAGGTAGTTCAAGCCGATATTACCGATAAGGCGTCTTTATTGAAGGCACTTGAAGGCGTGGAGGTGTTTTACGCGGTAGGCGCAGCATTTAAGCTTTGGGCAAGGGATCCGCAAAAGGAGATCTACGATGTAAATCTGAATGGCACACGCAACATGATTGAAGCTGCGGCTGAAATGGGTGTCAAACGAATCGTGTATGTAAGCTCGGTTGCCGCACTTAATTATTCGAAACTTCCCACTAAGGAGAGGTACGGTTACAATCCCGAGAGACGGGACATGTATTACAACTCAAAAAATGACGGCGAACAGCTGGCGTTTCGGTTGGCCGACGAGCTCGGTGTTGAGTTAGTAGCCGTATTGCCCTCGGCGATGATAGGAGGGGACGCTACCCTCCCGTTGAATGTTTCTTATGGAGTTTTGAAATTGATACTGAACAGGCAGATTCCTGTCGACACCAAGATCACCTTGAATTGGATCGATGTCAAGGATGTGGCCCAGGGGTGTTACCTGGCTGCTCAAAAGGGCCTTCCGGGGGAACGGTATATCCTGGCCAACGAGCAGTGTATGAGCATTACCCAGACAACCCGGTTGGCCGGCAGCCTTTACCCGGAACTGAATTTGAAAGTGCCGGGAGCCTTGCCCGGATTTATGCTGTTGGGCCTGGCGGCTCTGATGGAATTGTCGGCGAAGTTCTCTGGAAAGGCCCCCCTGCTGACCCGAAAGGACATAAAGATGTTCTCGGGCTTGCAGCAAAATTTCGATATTGAAAAAGCGCGAACGGAACTCGGTTTTAATCCCGGCAAACCTGAACAAGCTGTTGAATCGGCACTGGCCTACCTTATGGAACATCAGAACCTGCTTCAATAGTTTTGCTTATATTGAAAGCCTCGATCAAGCGACGGTCAATGCACAACAAACTCATCGATTTTATCAAACAATATCATGCACTTCCGGAACCAGAAGTAATTCTGATCCGGAAGGCATTTGATCCTGTGCTTTTTCCCAAGAACCGGGTCATTGAGGAGCAGGGGGCCGTTCCTAAATACTTGTACTACATCGTGTCCGGCTTCTTGCGTCTGTTCCACTATCATGAGAATGGGGACGAAGTGACGACACACATTAACTGCCCCCCAGGTTTTTTTACGTCTTATGGCCATTTTATTGCCCAAACCGTCTCGGGCGAAAATGTTGAATGCATTACTGAATGCGAGCTCCTAAGAATTACCAAACCGGAACTGGACCAGCTGATCGCTTCCAGCCCCGTAATGAAGGATTTCAGCATATCCGTTTTTCAGCACTCCATTACTTACAATGAAAATCGGTCAAAGGAACTTGCCAGCCTCAATGCCGAGCAACGGTACCGCAAGCTTATCGCCTCGCACCCGGAAATACTGCACAATGTGCCCGTCCAATACATTGCATCTTTCCTGGGTATGAAGCCGGAAAGTTTGAGTCGGATCCGACGGAAGGTCGCGCTCGAAAACTTCCGGTAGGTAATGCATGCCCGGTTTCCGGCAATTTTGTATATCAAAGTATGGAGAACTCGGCAACATTGACCATCGGATTCCGTGGTAGATAGACTACCAATAATCGTATTTTAGATTGTTTCAATAATTACAACAGACAGAAGTGTATGAATTCAATGAGCTACATCTGCTCAAACAAAACACGCCGAAGGCCGACAAGCAACCATTTTTGATTTTCAGGCAAGACCGTTTCATTAAGCACTTTATCGCCTCCTTGCAAACTGTAAGAAACTCATGCGCTGTGCCCTCGGAAACGTATGAAACCGAATTATATCCAGCCGTTTTCAGCGCAGAAGCTGCATTTCTCACGCCGTCGGGCTTTTCTTTACTACCTGCACTGAGGAAAACGAGCTTAGGTTTGGTTTTGTCTTTCAGATCCTCGGGTGATACACACCTTCGCTGAGTAGTGTATAGTAGCCGAAAAGCCGTAATAGTTCGGTGTACCCGGATCATTAAAGGTTCCTCCATCTACATTAAGATGGTAATAATGAAAACCCTCGTCCATGGGACTCTCGGTGCATTCTGTAAAAAAACCTTCCGGATTTTTAGTGAGTTTGGTCCCGCCCCGTCCGCCAAGTCCAAGGCTTACCCTTACACTATCTGCCTGCGGTGCCTTTCATGGCCATAAACATCGCTTTTTCAAAGTTCCCACTGGGGAGGGCCGACTCGTAACTACTGCCCCAGGCAGCGGGGCAGTTCCATGAACCGGGATCGGAGGTTCGTAAAATCAGACTCCGTATATTTATTGTTAAAGTGAAAGTGAATTAACGAAGGTGTTCAACAAGCCCTATTATGAAAAAGCCAGTGCGAGTATACCCCCTTCTTAGCTTGCTGATGATATTTTTCTGGCGCTCCTTGTCTATGCGTGCGCAAGACCTTCCTTTGCCGTCCGGGAAGTCCGAAATCGGGCATTGCAGATTTGAATGGACTGACACTTCCAGGCAAGAGATCCTGGCTGGGGAGCCCGGCAGTCGGCGCATTGTGGCAGACATATGGTATCCTGCTGACCAATCCAGTCAGGTATTAGTGCCTTACCTGGATACTGCTGCAATTAAGCGCGCCCTTGGTGAGACGGGGCTATCATCTTTTGTGGGTGACCATGGTGCGGCACCAATCCGGTCAGGCTCGATTCGCACACATGCGAGGGAGAACGCCCCTTTTAATCGCCGCCTGAGGCAGGCCCCGGTAATCTTCTTTTCACACGGAATGGGGATGATCACTCAGTTGTATACAGCACAAATCGAGGACCTGGCAAGCCACGGGTATGTTGTAGTAGCACTTTCGCACCCATACGATGCCTGGCTTGTATCCTTTTCGGATGGTAAGCAGATAACTTCTGAAACCAAACGACGGAAAGCTGCCGGCAGCACCGAGCAGCAGCATATCGCCTATGAAAATCAACGGATTGAATGGTGGGCCGCAGATATTCGTTTTGCATTGGACCAGCTATTTGCTATTAATAACGGAAAGCCGTCGGCAACAACGCCTATCGCCGGGCATATGGATCTGGCGCGGGTGGGCGCTATGGGGCACTCTTCGGGAGGCCGCGCGGCAGCCCGGGCCTGTCAGCTCGATACACGCATCAAAAGCTGCGCAGATCAGGATGGCGTAGCTATGATGCAACCATTTTATCTGGCAGCAGACGGTAGAGGAATGGGGCAGACCTTCTTGCTTTTTGAAAGGGTCCGCAATGTATCACCGGATGAGAAAGATGCAGCCTCTTTGGATATGACGCTTGCAGAGCTGAACAGGCTTGTGGACAGTTTGCGCAATAACAAAAAGCGTGCGCTGGCCGCTACCGGAGGTAGTTTTCATGTGCTACTCCGGTTCGATAGCACCAGCCATATGAGTTTCAGTGATTTACCGTTGTTGCAGGCCGAAAGCGCTGCCAAGGCAGCACTAGCTCTGCGGGTATTGCAGGCCACGTGCAGGTATACGCGTGAATTTTTCGATCAAACGCTGCGTAATGCAGTTTCTACTTTGTATGATCGTCGCCAGGCATCCGATTACATTGATCTTGTGGAGTATTACCCGAAAAAGTAGCGGGAGAGCCGATGATTATTTCGAACTGCTTTCGCTCTGTAAAGAATAACCGTCTGCCAGCATTTTACTCGCTTCTCAAATGCTCGACCGGGTTCACCAGCGCGGCTTTGATGCTCTGGAAACTGACGGTGATGACGGCAAGCACCGAAACCAGCAGCAAAGGTGCTCCAAGCATCCACCAGGCGATATCGATCCGGTAAGAGAAATTTTGTAGCCAGTTTTGCATCAGATGCCAGGCAATCGGCATGGCAATGCAACCCGCCAGGACCACCGGTTTCAGATAATCTTTTGACAACAGCACTGCAATACCGTTCACAGTCGCGCCCAGTGTTTTGCGGATGCTGATCTCCTTGGTTTTTTGAGAAGAAGTGAACGCAATCAGACCATACAATCCAAGGCACGCGATCAGCAGCGACAATGCCGAAAAATACAGAATGATGCTTGAAAAACGCTCTTCGGCAAGGTACTGCTCCTTAACCTGCTGATCAATAAAATCATAGTCCAGCAAGGCGACGGGGAAATGTTCGGACCAGGCGCGCCGGATAAGCCCTATGGACTGGCTGACCTTCCGGGGATCGATCTTGATGGTGATCCTTGAAAAATATTGGTTATGGCCCAACATCGCCAAAGGGGGAATAGTGTGTTGTAACGAATTGAAATGAAAGTCTCTGACGACACCGACAACCTCCCCGGGCTGATTATCCATTTCAAACGAACGCCCGATCGCATCTTCCGGATTTTTCCAGCCTGCTTTCGCGACCGCCGTTTCGTTCAGTACGACCTGTCGAACTTTGCCGCCAGCACCTACATCCGCGATATTCCTTCCAGCCAGTAATTTCAGGCCATAAACCGCCAGGTAGTCAGCATCTACCCGGACACTCGATGTGTTCATTCGTACGGACTCGCCCTGGCTGCCCGTTAATCTTGCATTTCCAGATTCCAGGCCCCTGATCTCAAATGAATTGGAACTGGCCAGGCCACTCACAAACGGACTTGCCATCAGTTCGTTTTTAAACGCGCTGTATCCCTTTACCACATCCGCATTGCCGTTCAGGCGTATCATGATCAGCGCATCCTTGTTATAGCCCAGGTCTTTATGTTTTATATAGGACATTTGCGAATAGATGACAACGATACTGATCACCAGGATCAAGGTGATCACAAACTGGGATACAATCAGCGATTGGCGAAGCAAAACCCCTTTCCCGCTCGACTTGAAAGAACCTCTCAAAATCGCCAGCGGTTTGAAACCGGCCAATAGGAAGGCGGGATAAGCGCCGGAAAGGAGCCCGAGAAAGACCGCTACCCCCGCAAGGAATAGCAACAAGGACGGGGAGGAAAACAGCGAAAGGTCTTTGCCTGTGACAGATAAAAAAGCAGGCTCGATGAAAAAGGAGACCCCTAATGCCAGCGCCAACGCAATCAGGGCAATCATTACCGACTCTGACAAATACTGAAAAATGAGCTGTGTTTTTGACGCGCCAATTACCTTCTTGACTCCCACTTCTCTGGCCCTGCCCACCGAACGCGCCGTAGCCAGATTGGTGTAATTGATCCCTGCTAAAAAAAGGATCAATAAACCAATGGTAGAGAAAATGTAAATCTGTTCCATACTACCGTTGGCACTCAGTTCATTTTCGAGGGAAGACGAAAGATGGATGTCTTTCAGGGCTTGCAGTTTAAAATGATAAGCGTCCGTTGAGATTTTGGGTTGAGGTGCAGCAGGAACACCCTTTAACCGGCCGATTTTTTCAATAAATCGTGCAATATGGACATTGTTTTTCAGCAGCAGGTAGGTGTAAAACCGGCTGTCCTTCCAGCCTTCGGTCGAAGAGAGCTCAGGTCTGCGGGCCTCGATCGTTTTAAAAGAACCCAGCATGGAAAAGGTGAAATGTGCGTTTACGGGCGGGTCGGCGGCAAGCCCGGTTATTTTATAGTTGGCCCCTGTGCCGGTACTGTCGTATAGAAAAATCAGCAGTGACTTCCCGATGGGATCGGTCTGCCCAAAATACTTTTTAGCAGCGGACTCGGTCAGTACAAGAGAATAAGGATCATTTAATGCTGTGGCCGCATCGCCCCTGATCAGCTTATAGCTAAAAACATTGAAGAATGAAGGTTCCGTTAGCAGGATACCCGGCTGCAAGGTTTGCTGCCCATTGTGCTGTACGATTTCTTCTTTGCGCTCCAAACGCACGGTGCTTTCTATTTCCTCATACCCTTCGAGTAGCGCCTGAGCAACGGGCGCGCTGGACCTTGCTGATTCAATACTACCCCTTTCGGTGTCTTTAACCGTTGTTACACGCATGATACGCTCATAATTCGCATTGAATTTATCGAAGCCCAGCTCGTCATTTACCCAAAGTGCAATGAATGCAAAGCTGATCAGGCCGGCAGCGAGGCCCACCATGTTCAGAAGCGTATACGTTTTCTCGCGGAATAGCCTCCTTCCGAATTGTTTGAAATATCTGTTGTGCATATCCGGGTTGTAAAAAGGTGGGCTGAAAGCAGTAGTTTTGAATTTGCGTTTAAAAGCAACAGACAAAAGGAAACCAAAGGATTCCAGGATGAATTGGTGCCGGGCCTGCCGTTCTCCCACCTGGTGCAGCCTGCGATGAAAGCGTTCCAGCAGATCGCCTTCTATCTCTTCGATAAGCGGCTGATCACAAAATCAATATTTGTGGAGAAAATAATGTGCCAAAACTTTACCGAGTATAATGTGTTATATATGAGGCTGTTGTAGTTGAGTTTGTTTAAGGGGGCGTCCGTTTGTGAACGGTAGGTTTTGTTTTTGAACAATCCACTGCGAACTACTGCGTATTCCGACCGCTTTTATACACGGCAGTTCCTGACGCGTAAGCCCAAGTACAACTGTCAACGAAATTGCGTTTCTGCTCGGCTTCGAACACTCGCAGTCATTTAGCAGGCTTTTTAAATCAAAAACCAACTTGATGCCCTCAAAATATCGCAGTACGTTGAACTGATCCACCCAGCTGGAAACAAAAAACGGCAGTAGCTCACGCCACTGCCGATCTCATTAGATCCGTTCCGCTTACAATAACTCACCCATCCCGAACACGGCCAACCCTTTGGCAAATTGTTCGGCTACGGCCTGGTTGGCGGCTTCAATGTATGGGCCGGTGATCGGGTCTACCACGGTGCGTAATGGCCGTGTGCCCTTGGGCGTGCCGATCAGTTTGACAATGGCGTCGGCCACGTCCTGCGGGTCAGGGTTTTTAGCCTGCATTTCTCCGCCCAGTGCGGCTATCATTTTATCGGGCATATCAGCAATGGCGCCGTACCCCTCCGATACCCCCTGATCAGATGCGGGGTTGTTCTTTTGCTGCATTTCGGTCGGGAAAGCGCCTGGCTCCAAAACCACGACATCAATGCCTAATCGCTTCACCTCGTAATGCAGGCCTTCGCTGATGCCTTCCAGCGCAAATTTGGAGGCCGCGTAAATGGTAGCGAACGGGAACGATACCCGCCCGAAGCCGCTGGTCACGTTGATGATCAGTCCGTCGGCCTGTTTACGCATAGCGGGCAGTACCTGCTTGATCAGTCGCCAGGGGGCATAAACGTTGATATCAAAAGTGGTGTGCACATCGGCCGTGGTAAAGCTCTCGGCCACACCGCCCATGGCATAACCGGCGTTGTTTACCAGCACATCGATAGCGCCTTCTCTATCTAGAATGGTTTCGACGGCCTGCTTCACGCTCTGCTCGTCGGTCAGGGTAACGTCCAAAACCGTCACATTTTCCAGGGCAGCAAGGGCTTGGGCTTTATCGGCATTCCGGCCCTGCGTATCGCGCATGGTGGCGTATACCTGATGCCCTAAGGCGGCTACAGTGTGGGCGGTAAGCCAGCCAAAGCCACTATTTGTCCCGGTTATCAATACGATCTTTTTGCTCATCTTTATTACTTTTAAATGGATAAGCAAAGGTTGAAAACTGCAACAAAAAAGCGTTTATCATTTGGTAAAAAGCGCCGCTAGCGGATGTTACGGCGTATGCGGCTGAGCGATTGCTGGGTGATGCCCAGGTATGAAGCCACGTATGAAAGCGGGATGCGGTTGATCAGGTTGGGGAACGCTTCGATGAACGACAAGTAACGCGTGGTGGCGTCTTCTGAAACCAGGGGACTACGCCGCTCCATGGCCAACGTAAGGCATTTCTTTACCATGTTGGCCTTCATCATTTCCCAGCCGACAATGGTGCCGGATATCTGGTCCCAGTTCTTTTTATTGAAAGCCAGTACCTTGCAGTCGGTAACGGCCTGCACATATTCGGACGCTACGATCTGCGATTCGAATTTTTCGTTATCGACCACAAAGTTGCCTTCGTCCACAAAATAATTGGTGATCTCTTCGCCGCGGTTGTTATAATAGCAAAAGCGGAACACGCCTTCCAGCACGAACGCCACATACCGGGGCACCTTCCCGGCTTCCGACAGGTAGTCGTCTTTTTTAAATTCGAGCATTTCGACCTTGCTCAGCAAAAACTCGATCTGCTGTTTGTTCAGGTCACCAAATTGCAGGATAAGATTTATCAGTGCTTCCATCACTTAAAAATAGTACGCATCATCGGGCATCTTTTTATCATATGGTAAAAAATGAGGTGAGGCATGAGTATTTCAATTGAAGGACTGCCGGAAATCCAACGGGCTTTGCTTGGTCTTGCTTTTAAATAACTTATTGAAAGACTGAGGATGCTCGAAACCCAGGCCATATGCAATCTCGCTGACCGACATGGTGGTTGTAGATAATTGCTCTTTTGCCTTCTCGATCAGTTTCTCGTGGATGATCTGTTGCATCGTCTGGCCGGTCAGTTGTTTCAGCAGGCTACTTAAATACTTGGAGGATATGTTCAAAGCATCGGCAAAATATCCAACGGTCGGCAGTCCTTCGGAAAGCAGGTCTTCGTCGCTTAAATAGGCTGTTAAGATCTCCTCCACCTTGTCCAGGACCTGGTGGTTGGTGATTCTTCGGGTGATGAACTGACGCTGGTAAAAACGTTCGGCGTATTTCAGTAAGGTCTCCAGATACGAGATAATAATGTCCTGGCTGAACTTATCCATATTGGAATAGTATTCGGCTTTAATATTTTTGATCAGGTCATTGATCACGATTTCTTCCTTGTCTGACAGGAACAGCGCTTCATGGGTCGCGTAGCCGAAGAATTCGTACCGCTTGATTTTGCTGGCAAGCGAAGTGGTCCAAAGAAAGTCGGGGTGTACGAAAAGCATCCAGCCCTCGAGACCTTCCGGTACACCGTTCTCCTCGCCGCGCAAGATCTGGCCGGGAGACAAAAAGGCCATAAGCCCTTCGTCAAAGTCGTATTTTTGTTGCCCGTAATGTAAGCCGTCACATCCTCTTTTCATAGATATTACGTACAAATCGAAAACCACCGCCTTTATGCCTGTATCATTCTTCAGGCCTTTCAGGTCAACGATGCTGATCAGCGGGTGATGGGGTTTAGGGAGACCCATCAAACGGTGTATTTCCGTGATGGAGCTGATCCGGTAGGGTTTGCTGTTTGCCATCCTGCGGGTTATTTTAACTTAAACGGATATTTGAGCCATATCATCACCAATGGTATGGCTAGAAACGGGATCTCCAACAACGCCATGCGGTAATTTCCCGCTCGCAGCGCCAGCCCCATGATCATAACAATCAGGACCGCATTGAGCATATTGCCCAGGAAAAAGGTGCCGGGGATGAGCAAAAGTACACCGACCGCTATGGCCACACAAGCCAGATATGGAATGAGCGTTTCGCTGATCCCTAAGCTTTCCATCATCTTAACGGATTCCGGATTGTTTTTGTAATGTAGGGTATCCCAGGCATGTTTGAAGCTGAGCGTTACCGAAATAAGTAGCAGCACAGCGGAAGCTATGGTTTTGATCATGATTTAACTAAGGGCAAATTTTGATTTCTTTATACCTGATTTTTTATTGTTGATTATTCAGTCTTTTGAATTTTTCAAATTCCCTGTGCCCCATTTTCATCAATTGATTGGGAATCAAACGGCTTAAAAATTTGATCACGCCGACCAGGAATGGCTTGATCTCGGGTGTGTCGTTCATCAACCCTTTCACGGCGACATTCACCAGCTTATCCACATCCATCATTTGGCTTGGATTCGGTGGCAGCACCCAATCATTTTGCAGATTGGTATTGACGCCCGGGGGGACCAATTCGAATACCTTAACACTGGTTTTCTTTAATTGCAGGCGCAGTGCCAAGGAGTAAGCATGAACCCCTGCTTTTGAAGCGCTGTAAACCGGAGCGGTGGAGTAAGGCATGAAAGCAATGGCAGATGAAACATTCACAATCGCCGCAGAAGGCTTCCTCAGCAAGTGCGGCAAAAATTGATGAACCATCCGGATCGTTCCCGTAAGATTGATATCGATCTCACGGGTGATGTTTTCCAGGTCCTTACTGGCGTCCTGAACGTCAAGCAACCGCATTTCACCCGCATTGTTAACGATCATATTCAGATTAGGGAATTGTTGTGTCACCTCTTTATAGAGGCGCTCAATGTCTTGCGGATCGCTTACATCGCTCTGAAAGACGTGTATTTTAGGGAACCGCCTCTTGGTATCATTTAAGGCCTCTTGTTTACGACCTGTAACGATGATTGTTGACCCTTGCTCGGTAAGTTGCTTGACAAGTTCCAAACCTATCCCGCTGGTTCCACCTGTGATCAGGATAGTGCTATTCTTTAAGTCCATATTTTTCTCGCTGTTGTTGATACAAAGTTCCGCCGATGTCAATTAGCGGATGTATCCAAAAGTCGCGAGGTTGTAGTAAAAAGGAAGATTACGAGCTTCTGTGAAAAGTCAATCAGATCGTGGTAAATCACGTTACGTGTCAGAAATTGCCGGTTGTAAAAGCGATTACAATGGTGAAGCAACAGCTCGATCTGCGAGACGAGGACGTCCTGGCTGAAATGGTCAATCTGTGTTCCCGGTTCCGCGGCTATCGATTCAAACACCGACTTAATTATACGCTTCTCTTTTCAGAGGGGAACAGCGCTTCGGATACGGAAAAGGAGAAAAAGCGGTATCGGTGCATGCGGGAGGCAAGCGGATGTTTGCAGAACAGATCGGGGACGCAACGACTGCCTGGTCCCGGGAAAAGTCTTCGTTCTTCAATTTAAGCACATGCGCATGCGGCACTAGGTGGAATTTCCACGCCCTCTCAGATCGATCGCGTAGGTTTCATACCCGTTTGAGGTTAGCTGTTCCGCCACCCATTGATAATACCCGCTGTGAGAGTTAAATCCATGGACGATGACAACAATGCCCTTAAACGGATCCCCTTTATACTACCTATTTTTTTCTATCGCTTCTAATGCCTTGATTCCACTCTCGTTATTTGGATTGAGTTTGAGCGACTTTTGGTACATTGTTGCTGCTTCCTCCGTTCTGCCGACGGTCAAAAGTGCTTCTCCCAAACTGTCGTAGACATTCCAGCTTGAAGGAAACAGTTCAGCATTCAGTTTAAATGTCTCTAGCGCCTCTTGAAATCTGTGTGATTCAGGCAAATGGTACGGGTTGTCTTTTCCGAGAAAATCGTATCCCAATTGATTCAACTCCTTTTCATCCAGATAGTAATTGAGTGTGTCTTTTCTGAGCTTTTCAAACACTGCTTTGGCGGCATCGATACCCCGTTTTGAAAGAGCCTGCCCGTAAACACGTGCAATACTTATTTTGGGTGATTCCACCGGCTGGCCGTTTAAGATCCCTAGAACTTTTGTCCCAATGGCGTGGGCATTAGTGTGGGTATTATCGAAGACAACAACCGTTTGATGCCTGGTTATATTTCGCATTATGACGCAGCTCAAACCGACAGCCGCTCCGCTATGGTAGACGGTTTTTCCCAAGACAGTGTCTTTTTCAATTTCCCAACCCAGGCCAAATAAATCGGGATGGAGCTTGCCGTTTGTCAGGGTAACTGGTTCGAAGGCTTGATGTAATGTTTCACGTCTCAGCAACCGATCGCTGTACAAGGCTTCATCGTATTGCAGTAAATCGCCAACTGTACTTACATAATCTCCAAACCCCCAAAGAGAGAATGTCCTCCAATAGCTTTGAACGTAGGGAATGGCATTACATTTAACGGGGGCTTGATCATATAAATGAAGATACAGGTGCGGGAAGGAAAAATGACGCAGAGTGTCAGTATTAAACTGTTGGGAAAGAGGCAGAAATAGGGTGTGTTTCATGCCAGCGGGATCAAGTACTTTACGCTGTATATAATCAGCATAAGTCATACCAGAAAGGTGTTCAATGAGCAAGGCCAGCATGACATAATTGACATTGTCGTAATTGCCCCTTTCGCCAGGTTCATAAATTAATGGGGTGTTACTCGCTGCCATTGCCGGCAGAACATCCATGTTAGTGAATATTTTGTCTGGCTCTTTCACTTTAACGGGATTCAGATAAGCATTGTAAGGCGGCATTCCCGAACAATGAGAGAGTAGATGTTGGATCGTAATCTGTGGGTAAGGAAAATCGGACAAGTACTTTTTTACAGGGTCGTTAACTTTTAGTTTGCCTTGTTCGGCAAGTTGAAGAATACCTGTTGCTGTGAAGGTTTTGGAAATAGAGGCGATTGGAAAAGATATCCTCTTTGTATTGGGTGTGTGAGTCGAAAAGTCGGCATGACCAAAGGATTTTTCATACACCACTTTGCCTTTGTCGGCCACTAATATGTTGCCGCTAAATTTTTGATTACTAGCCAGCCGAGTGAAGTAAAGATCCAGTTTACGATTAATATCCTGGGCTTTTACATTTACTGTCAATAATAGCTGGAATAGGATAGCATGAACGGTTTTCTTTGAGAGTTTCATCTGGGTCGTTGGAATGATTACGCTCTGCTATACAGGCGGAGCCATGTTTAAATATTGGGCTCCTTTGCTGCATCAGTTTTAAACTAAAACTGGAAACTCCCTTTTTGAAACAAGGTTACAAGAAAATGCAAAAAAAATCAGGGAATGTCCGAGTTCAGGATGTAAGTTTTCCCGGATTCAGGAGGGTGCGGGATAAGACTCGAAATGATCGGATCGCCGAAGCGGCTATTTTAACTGTCACATGAAGAAGAACCGTGGCGGCGGCACGCTACTACATAAATTTTCGGCTTCAACCAGTCGAGGAAGGCCCTGCCTTGATTAGGTAAAACCTTCCCCTATGACAGTAGTAAAACTTTTCCCTGAGAGCTAATCAATATATTCCCAGTGGAAGGTGAGGTGTTCTATCGTATCGCCGTTGTATGAACCGGAGATCTTTGCCAGCTTCGGGTTAAAACTGTCAGCAATATCAGCACAAAAGAAGTGGCGTGCGTAATGGGGGGCCTGATTGCCGGCGCCTGTCGTATTCCCTTTTTGGGTGGTAAACCAAACCCCTTCAACAAAGTTGCGAAGGTACCCGTACACACTGGTAATATACTCGCCTTCCTCCAAAACGATGCTATTCGAATTGGTACCCCTGGTACCTTTCAAGCCAGACGATTTACCATCATAGAAAACCTCGAGCCCACACAGCGTACTTGCTTTGTTGGAGTAGGCGATAATTTTTGTGATCGGTTTTCCATCCACACCTGTAAAGGGATTATGTGAATACGGCCCGCCAAAGGAACCGACTTCTTTTTTAATGATCGTTTCCGTATATGGGGTTGATCCGGGGTCAAAATAGGGCCAGAATTTGGCTGCGCGCAAAAACTCGTTCAGCTCAGATTCATATTGTATCTTAACCTGGTTTCTGCGCTGCTGTACAGCGTTCTGTGCACGTTCTTTGTAATCTTCGTCACCGTTACCGTTTTCATATAAATGCCATTGCATGGACCAACCATCATACGTATCCTGCACGGTAGATGTCCATCCCACACCTGCCCGTTGGTCGTCGTTCCGCTCTTTCACATGGGTCATCCGCCATTCCAGCAGTTCTGCTTTACTTTTATTTACAGCATCTGAGTACTCCTTTATACTATTCCTTAACTTGGTTTTATTAGAATCAAGTGTCTCCTGATCTGGATCTTTACCGAACAGGTCTTTATAATTGGCTACCATCATATGTCTTAACGTGATCATGATTGTGCCTAGTCCTACCATATAAGGCAATACTTCTTTGGATTGCTCGAGAAAATGCGGTTCTTTTTCCACTATCTTCAGAATCACCTCTTCGAGTTTCGCCCCTTTTAAACCAGGGGAATTTTTGATTTCATTGAGCACTTTCAACTGTCCTGCCAGCATTTCCCTTAATTGTTTCAGTTGTGCCTCTTTGAGCAGTTCGCGTATACGGAGATCCACGTAGCTTTTCATCTGGTCCCAAAGATCTGCCAGTTTATTGTGCTCGGTCCAGAACAATCCTACCAGAAATTTAAGTGCACCCCCACCGTCAGGAATCAAACCTATCAGACCCAGTGCTCCGGTCCGGATCATTTCATTCACCTCAGCATACGATGTGGCACTAGCCCCCACCGCCTGGTCTATCACAGGTACTGGTTTAAAAAGTTGGTTGTCTGATGCCATCAAAGAATGTTGTACCACGCCGGCATCATCAGTCGTTTTCGCAAGATATACATCGAAAAATTTCTCGCTATGGACTGCTTTTACGCGATAATAACCGCCACCAGCCGGCTCCAGGCGGAAGCGGATATTTTCCTGAGTCGGCTCCCATTGCCATAAGATGACCGGTACGCCGTCTTCCTGCGAACTGTTGTGAATAGCTACATAGCGGTCATAATGAGCCAATACAAGCCAATGGAAATTAATACTAGGGTCAAAACGGAATTTCTGAAGGTTGTTCTTAGGGTCGAGTGTCAGTTGACGAAGTCCATTGCCAAGGGTGTTGGAGGTGAATCCAAGAGCTTTGCCGCTATGTTTGGCGATGAGATAGTACTGCTGTTTTCCAAGCGGTTTAAAGGCCATGTGTCTGATTTAAGGGTGATAGAGGTTTGTAACTTAGAATAGATTCCCTAAGTTAGTCAGGTTTTCTATGGTAGAAAATATTTTTGAAAACCTCAACATTTAGCAGATAGGTCCCTGACCGCCGGCGCTGGCACTGGCCCGACAAGCGCATTAAAAGTACCTTTCAGTGGATGAGCTATTTGTACCTTGAAAAGAGAATTCTATATCGAATTCTCGTGACAGCCAGCTTGCGGTCCCCGGTCCGTTGAGCCCGGTTGAAATGACTTACGTCTTTGAAATATGAAGCGATTCTTACGTTATTGCAGGTGATAATTTTTCACTTCTAAATTAAAACAAGTATGAGCACGCTGAAATTAAGGGATGGGGCCGAGATGTTTTACAAGGATTGGGGTACGGGGCAGCCCATTGTTTTTCATCATGGCTGGCCACTTTCCGGGGATGATTGGGACAATCAGATGATGTTTTTCCTTCAAAAAGGCTTCCGCGTAATTGCTCATGATCGCCGCGGGCATGGCCGGTCTTCGCAAACATTTCAAGGACATGAGATGGATACCTATGCTGCCGATGTAGCTGAGCTCGCAGCACACCTTGACCTGAAAGATGCCATACATGTCGGCCATTCGACAGGTGGTGGAGAAGTGATCCACTATGTCAACAAGCACGGGAAGGGAAGGGTGGCAAAGGCCGTGCTGGTGAGTGCCGTGACGCCGATCATGGTGCAGACGGAAAGCAACCCGGATGGTGTACCAATGGGCGTGTTCGATGAAATCCGGCTGCTGACTGCTACTGACAGGCCACAGTACTTCAAAGATTTTTCAAATGCTTTTTACGGATATAACCGGCCGGGAGCAGTAGAGAAACAAGGTGTGCGCGACAATTGGTGGCGACAAGGTATGATGGGAAGTATACTGGCGCATTACGAATGCATTCAGGCTTTTTCTGCGACGGACTTTACCGATGATCTAAGAAATGTAGATGTTCCCGTACTGGTTCTGCACGGGGAGGATGATCAGATTGTACCTTATCAAATAACCGCATTGAAAGCGATCAAGCTTTTAAAGAATGGTACATTGATAACTTATCCAGGCTTTCCGCACGGAATGCCGACAACGGAAGCTGATACGATCAATAAGGATATCCTGGAATTTATTGCGCGGTAAGCGCAAGGTGTTGATCTAATGTCAGTCAAGAATAGACAGCCGGACGGGCCATTCCCGCTCGGCTGTCTATCCTGAGATAGTGAAAACTCTCTTCCCGGTATCCTACCTCCCCATTTGGTATCTTTCCAAACCGACTCAGTGGTCGCGATATCCGCGCCGGCAAAGTAACCTTCGCTTTCGCCGGGCATAAAAAGTTATAAATGTCAGATAGAATTCGATACAAGACAAAAATCATGGTCATCGGTGCAGGCCAGGCCGGCCTGGCCGCAGCTTATCATTTGAAGAAGTTGGGGTTGGAGATTGGACCTGATTTCATAGTACTCGACGCGGCTTCGGCAGCGGGTGGTGCGTGGCAATATCGTTGGCCATCGCTTACGCTTAGTACTGTAAACAAGATCCATGATCTGCCGGGAATGGCTTTCGAAGAAACGCTCGATAAGGCCAGCGCGACTGTGCAAGCCAGCATTGCCGTGCCTCATTACTTCGACCTTTACGAGCAAAAATTCGGCATCCGGGTATTTCGCCCGGTGAAAGTAGAAAATGTGTACCTCCACAATGACCGGTTCTACATAGACTCGTCGAAAACGCTGTTTTCAGCAATGGGGATCATTAACGCCACCGGTACATGGGAAAACCCTTACATTCCTGCCTATCCGGGAGCCGACCTATTCATGGGTGAACAGCTGCATACAAAAGATTTTAAAACTGCCGACTATTTCAAGGGAAAGCGCGTTGTAGTGGTCG
This sequence comes from Dyadobacter sp., assembly GCF_017744695.1. Lineage (GTDB taxonomy): Bacteria > Bacteroidota > Bacteroidia > Cytophagales > Spirosomataceae > Dyadobacter. The sequence continues at coordinate 527,382 of NZ_JAGIAS010000001.1, read as the reverse complement.
GCGCTGGTATATCTGCAATCCAATTACTCGACCAGATTTCAAAAGTGACCGCTACGATCTGGGTCACCCGCCGCCCGCCCGTTTTTAGAGAAGGCCCTTTTGATGATGTGGCCGGCCATAATGCCGTGGCGATGGTGGAAGAAAGGGTGAGAAGCGGTCTGCTACCTTCATCTGTCGTTTCCGTTACCGGGCTGCCTCTTTCGCCGGAAGTGGTAGACATGAGACGCAGGGGCGTACTGAACCGCTTTCCGATGTTCAGCGAGATCACCAGCGACGGTGTTAAATGGGAAGATGGGAGGGAAGAGAAGGCCGATGTCATTCTCTGGAACACCGGCTTTCGAGGGGCGCTGGACCATTTGAAAGCCGTTTTACCCGGGGAAGAAACCGGTGGCATTATCATGTCTGGTCGGCTGGCAACGATGGTCGCAAAAGAACCCCGCATCCATTTACCGGGATACGGTCCGTCTGCGTCCACTATTGGAGCCAATCGTGCCGGTGCGGTAGCAGCCCGGGAGTTGATGTCGACTTTGGGTTTGGTCGAACGGTCCTCTAGCTAATTTATGCATAACTATTTATAGGAAATACAAGGTGTAAGCCGCTAAGCTGGCAACAAGGAACAATACATGTCGACCTATTCAACCTTCACCGATTTGCAATTGATCGATCTTTTAAAAAAAGACGATAGCAGTGCCTTTTCCGAAATTTACGGTCGATATGCAGCTGTGTTGGTAGGTTTTGCAAGTTCCAAATTATTTGATTTGGAGGATAGCAGGGATATTATTCACGACATTTTTGTAAAGCTCTGGCAGGAAAGGAAAGAATTGAAAGTTGACCGCGATTTAAAAGCATACCTGTTTAAACTCGCCCGCTATCGCATAATTGATAAAATTCGGAAAAACATCACTCGCGAGGAGTACGCAGCAATGGTAGATTCGCTCGCTGTCGACTATGGAATTACGATTGAGCAGGAAATAGCGGCAAAAGAAATAACCCACATTATCGAGACATCGCTGAATCAGTTATCTCCGCGCGTGAAAGAAGTTTATTTGTTGAGCCGGGAAGAAAATTTAAGTATTACAGAAATTGCCGACAAATTGCAGATTTCCGAACAGACGGTCAAAAACCAGCTTTCTACTGCATTAAAACATCTCCGGACTTCATTGGCAGGCGCATCCGCCGTCGCATTCATGTTCTGGCTTTCCTGAATAAGGCGTCCATGTTCCCTATTCAAACGGGCATTACCGATCCTGGGTCATTATCGTTACGATGCTTGCCTAAAAAAAATCATTTTCCCAATAGTACTAAATGGCACCTCAAACGACTACTGCGAAACGGATAGCAAATGAGTCGCCAACAAATAGTCGCTTTACTGGATCGCTACTTAAAGGGCGAGACCACGCAGAAAGAAAACCAGCTGGTGGAACGCTGGCTGGAGGAGCATGGTAGCCCCAATCAGGAATGGCAAAGTCTGGATGAATCAGGGAAAGATCAGTGGCTTTCCAGTGTATTCAGCGACATTAACAGCACCATTCGCCAGGCGGAGGTTAAAGTTGTGCCGCTGCCGCAAAGCAAGCGTTGGTGGTGGCAAAGCGTTGCAGCTGCCGCAGCGGTGTTACTGATCGGTTGTACCTTGTACCTGGAATGGCCGTTACTGCAAAACCTCTTTAATCCTGTACAACTCACAGCGCTCCAAGCCCCCATTAACCAAAAAAAGGCAATTACGCTCGCTGATGGTAGCCGGGTGTGGATCAATGCCGGGTCTGAGTTAAAGTATCCTGAAAAATTCAATGGCCGGACAAGGGAGGTTTACCTCTCCGGTGAAGCATATTTTGATATTCACCATGACGCTTCCAAACCCTTTATTATTCACACCGGTAACCTGCTGACAAAAGTGTTGGGTACCGCATTTAATATCAAGGAGGACAAAGGCAAACATACTATCCAGGTTACGGTGACCCGCGGTAAGGTGAGCGTTGCCAACGGTGATGAATTGCTGGGTATACTTCGCCCTCACCAGCAGATCAGTTTCAACACCTTGAAAGAGGAAGCTTTACAGGCAACTGTTGATGTCGCAGCGGTGATTGCGTGGCAGCAAAGTGACCTGCATTTTGAAGATGTGAGCTTTGGTGAGGCTATTGCACAATTGCGACAGCACTTCAATGTGAAGATCAGTTTCGGTAATGCAAAATTGAAGGACTGCCGTTTTACCGGCACATCCATCCAGGGTGAAGAATTGGAGAAAATACTAAAAGTAATGTGCGCTTTTAACAACGCCACTTATCGGGTCGGGCCGGACGGCAGCATCGTTATCGATGGGCCAGGTTGTAACAACTAAGAAGCTTACATACTCGCATCAGCGATGCGATAAAATCAAAAAAGCCATCTATTTTTTCACTAATGCGTATAAGCGTTATCGTTACTTCTATTGTATTAACCATTTTCCAGTCACTGTTTGCAACCGCTACGAGGGGGCAAGATATGCACTCGGACATGGTTACTATCGGTCTGCGGGATGAAAGCCTCGCCAGTGGCCTCAAAAAAATCGAGCAGCAAACCTCGCTTCGCTTTTATTACCGTAAAGCGGAAATTAAATCATTTGCCAACCTTACCTTGCCCGTAGCGACAAGAACTATTGAACAAACTTTGCAGGAGCTATTGCAAGACACTTTTCTTTCATTCCGGCAGATAGAAGGGAATATACTGATCGAACGAAAGATTGCGCAAGCCGACTATGAGATCAAAGGCCGTGTCGTGGATATCAATCATCGATCCATAGCGTTTGCGAACGTAATGCTAAAGCAGCTTGCTACTAATCGATGGATCCAGGTTGCGCAAAGCGATACCGGAGGCCATTTCAGGCTCACGGCAGCAGAGCAGGGGGATTATTTGATCAGGATTTCGGAAGTCAGCAAAGATAGTTTGTCCCTTTCCCTTGCATTAGGAGATATCAGGACGCTTCAATTACCGGATATCATACTCATCGAATCAACCAGACAACTCAAACAAATAACTATCACCAGTACACGTCCTGTTCTTGAACGAAAGGCTGATCGATGGATATTCAACCTGAACAACACTATCATGGCCAATGGCTCTTCCCTCTTCGAGGCTTTGCAAGGGGCGCCGTTTTTGAAGGTGTCCGACATTGGCGTTTCGATGGTGGGTAAGGGTGGGATGGGCGTTATGGTCAATGAGAAAATAATTTATTTGAGTGGAACCGACCTGACTAATTATTTGAAAACACTGAGATCCGAAAGTGTAGAAAAAATCGAGATCATTACCAATCCGCCGGCGAAATATGAGGCCCAGGGGAATGCCGGCCTGATTAACATTGTTTTGAAGAAAAACGAATCTTTGGGGTGGCGCGGGTCAATTAGTTCGTCGTTTGTGCAGCGAACATACAGCTCCTATCATAACAATCTGGCACTTTTCTACCGATCGGAAAAAGTTAGCAGCTCTTTTACTGTTAATCAGTCGAAGTACCGAAGTATTATCAAAGAATCGAACGATATAATCGATAGGCCGAATCCGATCCTTGGCCGCGGCCGGCGTGTAACGACTACACCAGGTGTGCAGGCTAGTTTAAGTGTTGATTATAAACTGAATAAAAATAATAATATCGGGCTTATTTACAATGTATCGGACAGCAAGTCGCTCACTACCTTGAATAATAAGACCAGCTATCAAACGAGCAATACTATCGACTCGGTTTTGAACACAACAGCCAGCATTTCAAGGCCATTGTTCACGCAGACCTTGAATACATACCACGATCTAAAGATTGACACGGCCGGAAAGAAATTAAGTAGTTCTGTCAGCTTTTTTACGAACAAGCCGAGAATACGAAACGATTTCGTTTCTGAATCTGAAAATACCTATGCCTCAGTTCGAAATAATAGCATTTCAAGATACCGTATCTGGTCTATTCAATCAGATTTGACATTGCCTTATAAATGGGTAACGGTAGAGACAGGAGTTAAGTTTGCCAATTTCAATAATGGTGCGGACGTAGCATATTATAACTACTTCCACGAAAAATTCTTGCTGGATAACACGCGCAGTAACGAATTCAATTATACCGAAAATAACCTGGCCTCCTATGTCAGCATGGAGTCTGAACTGTCAAAAAAATGGACCGCCAAAGCAGGATTGCGTTATGAGTACACGACCATGGATGGCTACTCGCCGACTTTGGAACAGCGTAGCAGGCGTAGTTATGGCGCCTTATTTCCCACAGCTTATCTCCTTTACAAGGCTACCGGGAATGATGTTATTTCTTTGAATTATTCGAGGAGGATCAATCGCCCCGGTCTGAATTTCCTAAATCCTTTTACGTTTTATTCAAACATTTACAGTTATTCCGTGGGCAATCCACTTCTTCTGCCATCATATAGTAACAATTTGGAAATCAGTTATTTGTATAAAGGCATGTTTTCTTTTACCGCATTCACACAACATAGCAGCGATATATTTTCATCGATTACGACGGTTAATGGTCCGTCAGTAGTTTCGAGGATAGAGAATTATTTAACTCAGGATAACCTGGGAGCCTATGTATCGTTTAATAGGGCATTGTTTAAATGGTGGGACAATAGCACCTCCGCCTCTTTTTTCTTTGCATCCTCAAAATCTAAAATCGAAGATGTTCCTACTCAGAATGGAAGCTCTGCGTCATTTAGTATTAACAATAGTTTCAAGGCAACACCTAAGTTGAGTTTTAACCTTAATTATAGCCAAAATCTTCCCTCAACGGGCGGAAATGTTTACACATACAGTCAACGCAATCTGACAACCGGAGCCAGATTGAAATTACTTAATGACAATTTGATACTCAGCTCGTCGATTTTTATAGGGTCTGTAAGCAAGTATGAAATACGTTTCAGCGATTTTGTGCAGAGCGTAAAAACGGACTACGATTATAAAACCTTCAATCTTGGCCTTACCTATTTGTTCGGAAGATCAAAGGTTTCGGGAAATAACAGGAACGTACTTTTTGATGAGAAAAGAAGAGCTCAGTAGAAATTGAGGCCTACCAGAGTTCTAAATTCTTTTATTGATAAGGGGATCATGTGGCCTGATTTTTATCCTGACAAATTTGGAGGCTGGCATATTGCTTTCTTTTACCACATTGTTGATGGATACAAGAACATTGGTTTCCGGGAAATAGGTGACGGTGTTTCTTTCCGGGATAGGGTAGGATACAATGATGAAAAGCGGTGCGATGCGTTCGATGCCATCGTCATAGTTGAAGAGATCCACCTTGTCCCCCGCATGCAGTCCAACCTTTTCAATGTCGTTTTGATTCATGAAAATTACGCGGCGCTCATTATGGATGCCACGGTAGCGGTCGTCTAAACCATAAATAGTGGTATTGAACTGGTCATGTGTACGGGTGGTAGCCATCAGGTACTCATCATCCGCAAGTTTGTTGTCCGGTAGTTCGGTTAGCGTGAATGCCGCTTTCTCACCATATTCAGAGCTGAAATGGCCGTCGCGGGCCGCATTAGGCAGATAGAACCCGCCTCTTTGCACCACCCGTTCATTATAGTCTTCGAACCCTTCAATGCACCTTTCGATATCGTCACGGACTGCGTCATAGCTCCCGGAATATCTGTCCCATTCTACGACCGACCTGTCCGCCAGCGTCTCCTTGGCCAGGTTGCAAACGATCTGGGTTTCGTTCATTAACTGGTCGCTGACCGGTGTAAGCATTCCGCGAGACCATTCTACTACACCCATGGCGTTCTCGGTGCTTACATGCTGCAGCTCGCCATGGACGATATCCCTGTCGCTGCGGGCCAATGTTGGCAAAATGATCGCCTCTTCGCCATGTATAAGGTGGCCCCTGTTCAGTTTTGTGGAGACACTTACGGTCAATTTGAGTTTGCGGATTCCCTGGGCCGTGTAAATCGTGTCGGGCGTTGCGGAAAGGAAATTGCCGCCCATGCTAAAAAACACTTTGAGTTTTCCTTCGTGCATTGCCTTGATGGAGTTGACCACATCGTAACCTTCCTGCCGCGGCGGATCGAACCCGAATACTTCTTGCAGTTTATCGAGCTGGGCCTGTGTGGGATTGTTGTTGATGAGCATGGTACGGTTGCCTTGCACATTGCTATGGCCTCTGACAGGGCATACGCCGGTGCCAGGTTTACCGATGCTTCCTTTCAGCAACAGCAGATTGATTATTTCCCGGAGGATATCGACCCCGTTGGGCTGTTGGGTGAGCCCCATTCCCCAGCAAACGATAATCCTTTTTTGGGAGGACATCATTTCGGCGGCCTGGTAAATCTGATCCCGGCTCATGCCTGTCTGCGCTGTAAGCTCTTCAAAGTTGTAACCGGCCAGGTGCGCTACAAACGCCTGATAACCGCCGGTTTTGTTTTGGATGAATTCGTGGTCGAAAACTTTCCCCGGGGACTTTTTTTCGAAATCAAGCAATAACCATTCGATTGCTTTGATCAATGCCATATCGCCATTGATCTTTACGGGCAGGTAGAGGTCGGCCAGTTGGACCCCATTACCCAAAACACCGCTGATCTCCTGCGGGTTTTTGAAACGCATCAGTCCGGCTTCCGGCAGGGGATTGATCGCGATAATCTTTGCGCCGTTTTTTCTACCCTTTTCCAGAGCGCTCATCATTCTGGGCGAATTCGTGCCAGGGTTCTGCCCGATGACAATAATGACATCCGTATCGTAGAAGTCGTGAAGCTTTACGGTGCCTTTACCTACGCCCAGTGTGGGCCACATCGCGAAGCCGGAGGTTTCGTGGCACATATTGGAGCAGTCGGGAAAATTGTTGGTGCCGAATTCCCGTACGAAAAGCTGGTACACAAACGAGGCTTCGTTGCTGAGCCTGCCTGAGGTGTAAAAGGCTGCTTCATGCGGAGAATCCAGGGCATTCAGGTGCTGTGCGATTTTTTGAAATGCCTCGTCCCAACTGATGGGCCGGTAATGTGTACCTCCTTTGGGTAAATACATCGGCTCGGTCAGGCGCCCGAAATGCCCGATCTCGTAGTCGGTCAGCTTCGCGAGGTCATAAACCGAATTTTTTGCAAAAAAATCCGCGGTTACCTTTTTGGAGGTAGCTTCCTCTGCCAGGGCCTTGGCGCCGTTCTCACAATACTCGGCGATTGGCGAACGGTCGTCATCCGGGTCGGGCCAGCCGCAGCTCGGACAATCGAACCCATCGAACTGGTTCATTTTAAATAGTGCTTTACCACCTCTTACAACCGTCTTATTAAGAATCAGGTCGCTCACCGAGGCGGCTACTGCCGGGATTCCCGCTGCCCAGTTTTTGGGGCCGGTCGTCATCAGGTCCAGTAACTGGTAGGGAGGAATGGCCGACGGTAATTTTTCCTCTTCTTTTTCTCTATAATGGTCTTCGGACATGACAATTCAGGTTTAAGGATGAGGAGATTTATCTGATTTACGCTGCCTACCCCCCGAAATCGGAGAGCATATCAAAAGTCGGCACGAAGAACAAGGTACCCGTGTGTGCCGTGCTGAAGTCCAGAATGCGGTCATAGTTTCCTTCCGGCTCGCCGACGAACATTCTCGTCAGCATCAGCTCCACCGTACTGAAAGTACTGGCATATGCGATGAAGTAAGTGCCCATTTCGTTGGAGGTCACGTTTCCAAAAGGCATATTGTCACGCACGATCTTACGGTCATCCCCCGCATTGGCCAGGGCGGAGTGGGAGTTGGGTGGTTTTACACCGTCGGGCATCTCGACATCATAACCCTTGGAGCGCCCGATGACTTTTTCCTGCTCGGATTCCGGCATGGCCCGCCATGCTTTCAGGTCGTGCAGGTATTTCTGAACAAACAGATAACTACCTCCCTTATAAACGGGGTCATCATCACCAACTATGCCAAAGTAAGCCCTGGGTTCGCCTGTCGGATTCTCGGTGCCGTCTACAAAGCCGAGTATGCTGCGGCTGTCCCAATACCGGAAGCCGTGTATCTCCACAATACAGTCTGCTGCGCATTCAAGTATGGTGGAGAGGTTGTAAGCGGCATCGATACAAAAGCTTTGCTTCGAGCTTCGGATGTGAAAATGCAGATCACCTTCGGTAGCCACGGCTGTGTGTTTACTTCCCGTTATGGGTGTAAACCGTTGTAATTCCTTCGGCAATGGTTGCAGCAGGCCGAGGTTTAGCCAGGCATCATGCCCTATGCCCATCACCACGCTTGCCTTGACGTCGGGGAAGCGCACATCGGCGGATTTGTTTAAATTGATGACCAATGCGCACACTTTCCGGAAAGCTTCGTTGGGGGCCGGGCCATCTTTGAATTTCCATACAAGAAATATAGCGTGCTGGTTAGGGTAGTCCAAAACATTTTGTGCCCGGAAGCTCATCGTAGTCAGGTATTTTTAAGCGTTATAGTCTAATCGGCTCGTGTTTAAAGATATTGAATTAGATTCGAATGTCAACAGATTCACAGTAGATAAGGCACCTTCGAGCATTAATCAATGCGACACCCACATTGACATCATTATCGGACGGGTGATGTCCAAAACCGCACATTTTATTTAGGGAAAGGTGGCTTTAAATGACCAAAAGGCAGTTTTGTGTTGATGGTACGAAAATTGGACAGATCCGGTCCGGCGGCCATTACCGACCCGCCCTCAACATCCTAACTCCCCATTATGCTCTATAATTATTTCAAAATCGCATGGCGTAATTTGCGTAAGAATCAGGCTTACACCGTCATCAACATCAGCGGACTCGCACTGGGCCTGGGTTGCGCATTATTGATCTTCGCCCTGGTCCGTTTTCACTACCAGATCGACCAGCATCACCGGAATTACGACCGGATATATCAGCTCACTTCCAGTTTCACATTGTCGTCGGGTACATTCAACATCCAGGGCATTCCTTATCCGCTGGGTCAGGCTGTCCGGAACGAATACCCCGACATCGAGCGTGTGGCGATGCTGGAAGAATGGTATTCGCCGATGGTGGCGGTGCCGGTTGCCAACCAGGCCGATAAGAAAATCAAGGACAAAACGCACCGCGGCGCGTTCGTGGAGCCAGCCTTTTTCAACATTTTCGACTACACCTGGATAGCCGGCGGCCCCGGCGAACTGAGCCAGCCGGGTACTGTGGTGATGAGTGCCGAAATGGCCCGCAAATGTTTCGGCTCCACTTCCCATGCCATAGGCCGGCTCGTGCGACTGGACGCGCGCATTCCCGCTCGCGTGGTGGGCGTATTTGCCGACTACCGCGACGATACCGACCTGGCTTATTCGGTGATGGCTTCCTGGCCATTGGTGAAAGAACAGCTCAATGGCCGCCCCGAAGATCAGCCTTTCGACAATACCAATGGCAGTACCCATTGTTTTGTCATTTTCAACGACCGGTTCACCGTCGCGGACTGGAACCGGCAGCTGCCATCATTTGTCAAAAAATACAATCCTGCGGAAGCGAAGAAAACGTCCTATCCGGCGGTACTGTTCAGCAGCATGCATTTATCGCCCGAATATGGCGGCGTGAGCCGCGGGCTGCTATGGTCGCTGGCACTGATCGGCATGCTTTTGATCGGTACGGCAAGCATCAACTTTGTAAACCTGGCCACTGCACAGGCGCTCAACCGAGCGCGGGAGGTAGGCGTACGCAAGGTGTTGGGCAGCACCAAAACGCAGCTCTTCTGGCAGTTCATAGGCGAAACGACGCTGATTGTACTGGCCGCTTTGGCGCTAGGGATGGTAATTTTTAATTATGGTCAGATATTGGCGCAAACTTATCTGCACGGGCTGTTCCGGTTTACTTTTTATTTCTCACCGGAGGTCGCCGGTGGGCTGGTTTTGCTGGTGCTGGCGGTTATCCTGCTGGCGGGTTTGTACCCGGCATTAGTGGTGGCGGGCTTTCGCCCGGTGGTAGCGCTGGCCGGGCGGCTTACCACGCAGCAAGCTGGCGGGTTTTCGCTGAGGCGCGGGCTGGTGGTTATGCAGTTCGCCATTTCGCAAATGCTCATCATCGGGCTCATTGTGGTTGCCAACCAGCTGCATTATGTACAGACTAAGGATCTCGGTTTTCGGAAAGATGCCATCCTGACGATAAGCCTGCCCAACGTGCCTTCGCAGGACGTCGGCAAAATGCGCGCTTTCCGCAACCTCGCCAATGCACTTCCCGACGTAGCCAATGTGAGCTATTCGATGGGCGGCTCTCCCCAGTCGGGCTGGACGAGCCAGACGAGAATACGCTTCGACAACCGCCCGGAGGAGGAGCCATATGGCCCCCAACAGGCCTGGATCGATGCCGATTATGTGGGTTTGTATGGTTTGAAACTGATGGCCGGTCGTAACCTGCAACCATCCGACACCGCCCGCGAAGCACTCATTAACGAAACGCTTATGAGGCGCCTGGGTTTCACCCGACCTGTCGATGTGGTGGGTAAACACCTGCATAAGGCCGGTTTTGCGCCGCTCGAAATTGTAGGTGTATTAAAAGACTACAACCAGTCGGACCTCCGCCAGCGCATTAATCCAATGTTCCTGACTACCGTAGCCACCGGCTATTATTCCGCCAACATTCAGCTCCGGTCTGCCGATTACGGCCGCGCATTGAAACAGCTGGAAAAGACCTACAACCAGGTGTATGCCGACAGTTTTTTCGAGCCGAAATTTGTGGACGACCAGATCCGGGAGACTTACGAGCAGGAGCAAACAATGGGGCGGTTGATCAACTTTTTTGCCGGCGTTGCGCTGCTTATTGGCTGCATGGGTTTGTACGGGCTCATCCTGTTCATGGTTGTGCAGCGCACCAAGGAGGTGGGTGTGCGTAAAGTGCTGGGGGCGAGCGTGGGCAGTATTCTCTGGCTATTCAACCGTGAGTTGCTGCAACTCATAGGTATTGCATTTCTCCTCTCGGCGCCGGTGGCCTGGTGGGTGATGAACGGCTGGCTGAGCAACTTCGAATACCGGATTTCCTTGAGTCCTGCTATTTTTCTGCTGGCATTGCTGGCAACGCTCATGATCGCATTGATCACGGTGAGTTTCCAAAGTGTGAAAGCGGCGGTGATGAATCCGGTAAAATCGTTGCGGAGCGAGTGACGTAGAGCAAAAGGAACCTTACAATTTGAACGCTGGATCTCAAATCGGTCGCTGTTAGTTTCTTCGGTCGTCGCCCATGGGAGTACCGACGAGGATTCCCGTCTGCTTACATCAAATGCCACCAGTGTGACAGGCAAACTGACGCAGGTTACGTCGTATGTGTCGCCGGAGATCGCCCAGTTCTTGCTGGTAATCAGGGACTGCCTAGCCGCGGATGCATCCGGGCCATAGGTTAACCCAACAGGGCACGTAGTGATGTACTATCAAACAATGCGAGGAATAGCAGTGCAAGCCGCAGGACGCGATCAAGAGCCGAATGTATAGTCTTAGGAGAGATCTGTATCATACACGTCTGGTTAGCTTGTCACCTGGCAGTTAAAGGTGCTAAGATATTCCTTTTGTCGGCTTACGATGCAGTGATATGAACTATGCGCTTGTCAAATGATTGTTGCATTGCCCAGGGCTTTTCGTAAGCACTTGTAAAATCCCGTTGTGGGTGGGCAATTATCAAAGACTTCTTTGTAACTTTCGATTACATTTTGTGCACATTATAAACACCGGTCAATTGAAACACTATACACTATTAAAGCTGGCGGCGCTTTCGGCCATTTTTCTAACCGCAATGGCATTTTCCTGCCAGGATCATAACATTCCAGATCCTGTTTCCAATTGCAATCGAATAGATGGCACTCCGCGCGCGGTAAATTGTGAATTTGAATTTGTAAAAGCCGATTTCTTTCGGGTCGATTACTATTCAGGAAAGCCGGATACTACCCGTTACGGAACAGTAACGCCGGGACAACCGGATGTGAAGCTAATAGAGCCGCAATATGGAAGCTGGGTCGCAAGTTACATCAGCCAGTTCTTCTATATAGGTCTTCAAGGCAAGGTGACGATCAAACGCATTGCTCCGCCACCCGCCGGTTCCAACAAATATATTTTAAGAAAGGATCTGGTATCGAGTCCTATCGCTGAATATGATAGCCGGTCAGGCTTTTTTGAGCTTGAAAAGGATGAGGATCTGCCGCAGGTCACTATCGATATTCCAGTGGGCGGCACATATACCTATGATGTCACCTACGATTTCTCCGGTCGGTTTAATTACAATGGCGATTACCTTGACTATCCGCTATTTTCCAATTATTATCTGTTGGTGCAAAATGTAAAAACTTCACAAATGCTGCGGGGGGCGCCTTATAATTATCAATGGTACAGAGACATCGCGGAAGCCAGGATGTCCTTTAACCCGAAAGTTGTGCCGCACGTCTGCGTTCCATGCCGGCAATCCCAATAGATTTACCGTTAGTTTTAGTTAAAAATTTAAATAGGTTCTTAGGCGGTCGCCACACCATTGTGCATTGTCAATACAGTTTGGTGCCATTATTGAACGATAAGCATTCCCAATTGAACTCAACTTTACCCGGGAACTGCTTGTCAGGAGATTCGCCATACACGCATGTTTCTATCAACTAAACAGTCATGATGATCCAGAAAGTCTACTATCTGCTGTTGGCGATGATTCTGTCGGGCTTCTGCCATTTTACATTAAAGGCGCAGCCTAAGGACATTCACGGGCCTTCCGAGTTCGGCGGGTTCGGCGCGAAGGTTACGGTACTCACCAATGGCAACTATGTGGTGACGGACCCGAATTACTATGCACCCAACGGACCTTACAACGCCGGTGCGGTGTACTTATACAATGGGAAAACCCACCAGCTTATCAGTACTGTGACAGGCCATGAAAATGAATACATCGGGAACGAAATCTACCCGTTGCCTAATGGCAATTTCGTCATCAAAAGTTCCGGCTGGTTCGATAGCAACATGCAGCGCGTTGGTGCGGTGACATGGGCCAGTGGTACAACGGGGATATCGGGAACGATCAGTGAGGCAAATTCGATTGTCGGCACAGGTAGGGACCAGTTGCAGGAGTCGGGAGGCATTACAGTACTTCCCAATAGTAACTTTATCATTTCCTGGCCTGGCTGGGCAAACGGTAATGTTCAAAGAGCGGGTGCAGCTACATGGGTCAATGGAGATACCGGCATAACAGGGACTGTTTCCCCGCAAAATTCCCTGGTGGGGACTTCCACTGATGCCGCCATTTCGCAGCGGGGTGTTATCATTCTTTCCAACGGTAATTACGTGGTGGGATCGCCTGCCTGGGCGACCTGGGGTAATGGCAATACGGGTGTTACGGGGACCGTTAGCACTTCAAATTCTTTAAGCTCGGGTGGATATGTGACCGCGTTGAAAAACGGCAACTATGTGGTGGCCAGCCCGGAATGGAGCAATGCCGGTTCTGCGTTGGCGGGGGCCGTCACCTGGGCCGATGGTAACACCGGGCTTACAGGCATGGTTTCGCCATCCAACTCGTTGATCGGCACAACAACTTTCGATAGAGTAGGCTCGGGCGGGGTGATCGCATTGACCAACGGCCATTATGTGGTTAACAGCCCTTTTTGGAGCAATGGAGCCGTCTCGCGGGCGGGAGCAGCGACCTGGGTAAATGGTGCAGGACCGGTTACCGGCATAGTTTCGCAAGCCAACTCCTTGTACGGGACCCATCAGGACGACCAAGTAGGTGCCGGGGCCGGCGCGGCGCTAACCAACGGGAACTATGTCATTTGTTCTCCTTATTGGGAGCGCAACGGAAATGCGGATGCAGGAGCTGCGACCTGGGGTAACGGGTTTGCCGGTACTACGGGTGTGGTTAGCGAATCGAATTCCCTGGTTGGTACACTTGCTACCGACAGGGTCGGGTATGGAGCTGTCGCGCTGACAAACGGCCATTACGTGGTGGGATCGTCAGCGTGTACAATCGACGGCAAAGTCGGCGCAGGAGCGGCAACCTGGGGAAATGGAGTTACCGGGACCACCGGAGTAGTATCCGGTGCCAATTCCCTCGTGGGGCAATCAGAGGGCGACCATGTGGGTACCATAGACGGATATGGACAAATCGTACCGCTGACGAACGGAAATTATGTGGTGAACTCGCAGCAATGGTACGGACAGGCGGGGGCATATACAGCCATCACATGGGGTAACGGAGCAACCGGTTCGGTAGGCGTCGTCAACAGTACCAATTCGCTCGTCAAACTTTCCACCCTGCATAGCGACTACATCAACATCGGCGTTACGCCCCTGGTGAACGGGAATTATGTGGTTACGACGCACTGGTGGGTGGACAACGACCCGGTTCGTCCGCATCTTGGCGCCGTGATCTGGGGAAATGGCCAGGGAGGAACCATCGGGAATATCAGTTCTTCGAATGCGCTGCTGATACCGAAAAATACAGGCGATTATAGCGATGTTATTAAAATTACCCCATTGCCGGACGGCAACTACGTGGCTACTATTCCTATGTATGGAAATCCGCCAGGCGGTTTTGGCACGGGTAGCGCTGCTACCTGGGGTAACGGTTTTACGGGTACTGTCGGAGAAGCCAATCCATGTAACAGTATCGTTGCGCCATTCCCGGCCTACCGCGATAATACTGTTTACAATCCCGTTTATGATTACCTGATTTTCACCCGCTCGGCGGAAAACATGATCACCATTTTCTCTGCAACCAGCAAATCGCTCGGTACCAATGCCGTCAGCGGACAGACAAACGTCCAGGGACCGGCCCGGACGCCGCTCGCGACCGCTGACAATTGCCAGATTATCGCAGCTGTGCAGCCTTCCGGCGCCAGTCCCGTCAACGGGCCTGTCGACGCAAGGGTTTGGGTAGAAAACAGCGTCCCGACCGTAGGGGCCATACCATACCTGACCCGGCACTACGAAATCACGCCAACGAGCAATGCGGCGACGGCCACAGGCACCCTGACACTATTTTTTTCCCAGGCCGAATTCAATCTTTTCAATAGTTCCCCTGCCAGCAATCCTAAATTGCCGACAGGGCCGGATGATACCGAAGGCATTGCTGCAATCAGGATCGGGAAGTATCCAGGCACCAGTGGCAACGGCACAGGTCTGCCCGGCAGTTACAAACAGGGCGTAGCGCTCATCGACCCGGACGATGAAAATATCCGCTGGAGTACGGATTTTCAGCGCTGGGAAGTCACTTTCGACGTGACAGGGTTCAGCGGATTTATTTTGCAAACTTACGACGGCCCGTTGCCCGTTAAGCTGGTTTCCTTTACCGGCGAGCGCCTGGAAAAAGATGTGATACTCCAATGGGACATTGCCGACGCGGAGCATTTCAGCCACTTTGAAATAGAAAGAAGCGCCGATGCCAAACGGTTTGAGCATGCAGGTGACATGGCATTCGATGCAGCAAAGTCGCGCTATCGTTTTCTTGATTCAAATCCATTTAAGCCCTCTCAAACGCTGTATTACCGGCTGAAAATGGTGGATCTCGACAATACCTTTGCTTATAGTAAGATTCTGAATGTCAGTAGCAATGATCTTAACCGGGCCCGGCATTATGTTTCTCCCAATCCGATAACGGACCACATTGATATTCACCTTCGGGATTACGCAGATCAAACCGCTACCGCGCGTATCACGGATCTTTCCGGACGTACCATATTGTCGAGACAAGTGCAGATTTCCAGCGGGAAAATCTCGCTGGATATTACGGACAGGCAGATACTGCCGGGTGTGTACGTGATCAGCATAGAGTCGGAAAAAGAAACGCTGCAATTCAGGATTGTGCGGGAATAAGTCTTTACGGGGGGACGATGAGCCGCAAAGAAAGGCCATCTTAAACGTTTCCTGGCTACATTTGCGACACTAAATTTGTATCCAACATAACTCAATCAATAGCGCTATCGGGAGAGCGGTCTTGTGACAGATAAACCTCGCAGCCCTGTGGAGCACCTGTTACCAGCCTTTCGATAAGGTATAATTACCAACATAATGTACACTCCTACTAAGAGGATAATTAAACGTTTCGTTTTCCTGCTCTTTATTGCAACGGTCGGCTCTCTGATTATCAGCTGCGTGCCAGTCAAGCGAATGCCGAAAATACTGGACGAGGATGTCCCGAACGTAAACCTGGCCTACCAGGTTCAGCATATCGAAATAGTCGACAACAGAAGAAACGTTTCGGCAGGTGAAATGAAAATTCCGACCTTTTCGACTCCGAAAAGCTATGCCAAGCATTCACCGGCCGTTACGGCCGAGCACCGGCACGAAATAGAGGCTTTTTTCAAGAATAATATCAAAGGCTCCGGTCCGTCCGTACAGGCAATCGTTGTTTTGGTTGATGCTTACAAAGAGTTTTCTGCAACGGCGATGTCTGAGAGAGAACGGGGCCATGTCAGGATGGAGGTTACTCTGTATGATTTGGCGACCGATAAACGGCTCATTTCCTGTGAATCCATGGCTGAGTTCGGTGTGGAATCCATAGATGCGGACCAGGAGAAAATGGAGAAAATCTATCGATATTCGCTTCGGCAGGCAGTTTACAAGTGCTTCAAATCTATTGCAATGAGTGCTGATGAGGGGCAGGACTTATAAAAATTTAAGAATTACGCAGCAAAGCATGCTCTAAATGCTATTTCAAACATCAAGGACTACAAGGCGTTTCTGACACAAAGCAAAATTGATGGAAAACTTTGGGCGGGGAGAAAATAATGGCCGGGTACTTTCGATATTTAGAATATAAAAATACCTCACCTATCAGTTCAATATCTAATTCATGAAAAGAAATCTGCTGCTTTTTCTTTTGCTGTATCCTGTTGCAGTCACGTTCTCACAATCTAAAATCCAACCTCTCTTTAATGAGTTTCAAACGGGAATTGATTTCAGGACGAATACGCCGCTGAAAGGTAGGGAAATTGGTTTTGGAATGCCCGTTTTTCGCATTCACCCGCTGCCCGACGAGTCGTCATTCGCGGTGATGCTCCGCAAGAAAAATCCTAACAATGAGATGTGGGCTTTCAAAGGCGAAGTAATGGTTTTCGATATCACCAGCGGACGTACCAAATGGCAGAAAAAATTCAAATACGCGCAAAGCCAGTTGCTCCTGGATGGAGATGTAATACTGCAACAGCGGGGCAACAAGCTGGAAAGGCTCAATCCCGACAATGGGTTGCCGCTTTGGACTTCAAAGGGAATCGCGTTCAAAGTTTTTCCCGAGCTCGACCGGGCACTGTGCTACAACTTGCAGGATAGTGGTCTCAGGGTCATGCAGGGCATCGACCTGGAAAATGGTAAATCGGTCTGGCACAGGTACGTACCGGGTACTTATGGCTGGCAGGACCTCCAAATGCTGGACGACGAGACGGCGCTGATCAAATCGTCGGGCCTGCATTGGGTACGGATTACCGACGGAGAAGGTTGGTCTGTGGACCGTGTTTCACATGCCGAAAAGGTGGATATGAAGCGGGTGGGCCTGGCCGTACTCACCGGCGTGGCAATGGGCGCCGCGAGCGGCGCATTGAGCGGGGGCGCATATTACGCCTACGGGATACCTTACGGTGGAAATGCCTACATGAACCTTTTCCTGGACATTTGCTCGAATGTTGTTTTCAGTAAAGACACGATTTTCTTCGCAGCCAAGAACAAGATCAGCTGTCTCTCGCTGGAAGGCAAAACCATTTGGTCCACCGACCTGAACGAAAAACAAACCAGTAAATCCCATCTGTTCCGGGAAGGTGATGTACTTTACATGATCAACACGGGGCATGCAATGAAGTATGGCAGCCCGGCACGCTTCGGTACACCGTTTATCGCAGCATTCGAAGCGTCCACCGGCCGGCAACTTTTCATGAAGGTTTGGGACGAGCGTAAAAACTACTTTACGGATTACATGATCCAGGGGCGCGATCTCTACCTTCTGCATCGTGACAAACTCGAAATTCACGAATTTTCGCCCGAGGGGCTGACCCAAAAGAACATCATAGACTTGCCCGATGGCGATGAAATACGCTCGTTCGTTTCGGACGAGTTGTTTGCCAAAAAAGATTCGGCCTGCGCGCAGCTAAGCCTCGACCGCGACCATTATTACCTTCTTTCGCAGGCTGGGGACGTCCTGAAATTCAACAACGATTTTGCATTTGTGGAAAAGGTAGACAAGAATATTCTGTACAGGAATTACTTCGAAAATGCCCATTTCAGGTTTCTGGGCAACAGCAGAGAAACATTTGTCGTCGACAAGATTAACAGTATGCCGGTAGCGCACTGTGAAATTCCGGTTTCCGCATCTCGTTTCGGGAGCAGGTTCTATTACCGAAAATCCAACCTCAACATCGCGGAAATGGATATGCGTCCGTTTATGAGTGTATTTATTAAATGATTAATCATTAACGGGATTATTCCTCTCGCGAAAACCGAGAAAATGGCCAATGTCTTTCATGAATAGATTTTTTACCTACATCCTGCTAGCTTCAATTGTTATTGCGTGCCACATCGAGACGCCTCAAAGGCCGGTGTCACGATTCAAATTCACTCCCGAAAATGGATGCAAGGCCCCTTGCACAATTACCTTCATCAGCGAGTCGGAAAATGGGGAGAATATTTGGTGGGATTTTGGCGACGGCAGCGAGTTAAAACCGGGAGATTCTGTAAGTCATCGTTTTGAAGCCGCCAAAAGCTACGAGGTAAAATTGATTGTGAAGGGCGTCGATGGAGGAAGTAGTGGCTTTACTCAGATCGTAAATATCGAAGCGCCCTCGCCTGATGCATTCAGTATATCGGGTGATCAGAATTTTCCAACCGATATCGTTGCCGACGCAAAGGGGAACGTCTACGTTTCCGGCACCGGTAGCGGAGAAATTAACTTCGGAATTGGATTTACGCGCACTTTGTCCAATGGCGCCGACGACTTTTTTGTGGCCAAGTACAACAGTGAGGGCCAGTGCCAGTGGGTGTACACGGGCGGCAGCTCAGGCAACGACCATGCCAATGCCCTTGCGCTCGATAGTGCTAACCATGTGTATTTGACGGGTTTCGTGGGTGATGCATTGCTGGGAGGGAGCACATCTGCCAAGGGTAATTTAGATGGATTTGTAGCGATGCTCGATGCTAACTCAGGAGCTCCGCTTTGGTTCAAGACTTTCGGCGGACCACTAAATGACCAGGGGAGATCGCTGGCATTTTACCAGGCCGCGGAGGGGCCCAAATTGTATCTGACCGGCACCGTCGAAGGGGACGGACAGAACCAGAATATTGAATTTGACAACCATCGGAAACTAGCCGATGAGAGAGACGGTTTTCTGGTAATAATGGATGTGAGCGCTGCGCAGGGTACATTTGGAGACCCGGCATTGATTACAGGCCGGAATATACAGGCCCCCGAGGCAATAGCGGTTGATAAGTCCGGCGACGCATACATCACCGGAGCATTTCTAAGAACGATCAAATTTCCATCGACCGCTCTTGAAGGTGTGGATAGTGTCGATGTTTTTGTTGCTAAATGGAAACGTGCCGGGCCAACATTTCAATGGGCACGCCGTGCCGCTTCAAGTGGTGTCGATTTTGCATATGACATTTTAGTGGACGAAGCGTCCGAAAACGTATATGTGACCGGCATGCATAGCGGGAACCTCGGCGAGTTGAAACTCAATAGTAGTGATAACGAAAACGTCTTTCTCGCTAATTGGAATGCCGATGGTGAAGTCCGGAATAATGCACGCAACGGGTTTAACGAGAAGAATCCGGACTATCATGGCGGCATCGCGCTGACACCCAATGGTGAAATCGTCATTGCAGGATCATTCTCTGACAAAGGGTGGTTTCCCATGAAGGGCAATCCTACGCTAAAAAGCAAAGGGGGGACGGACATTATCATTACCAAAGTCGATCCCGAAAGCCTCAATCCAACCATTGATAGCCCCATCTCGGACGGCGGAACTGATGAGGACCGGGTGAACAAAATTTGTACTATTAATGGCTATGTTTATGCAACGGGATGGTTTTATGAGTCATCGACTTTTAATGGTGTCAGGTTAACCGGCCGCAATTATCCGATGCGAAACACTTTCATTGCACGTTACAGGCTGTAAATTTCTTCCATTTAATGCATGTCAAGGGGCTGACTAAAAAGTCCGAAGTGTCCTTATTTTATTCGGATATCTATCTGGGAGAATTCTCGTATGGGCGATTCCCAGGTCAGAAAATTTACTTTTTAGCCAGTCCCCGCACTAATAATAAGCCTTTTATTTCACTACAAATGTTCTCGTGTGAACGTCTCCGGTCGCAGACTTGATGTGCAACACGTACATGCCCGCGCCTAATGTAGCCACGTTTAACTCACGGTTCGTTCCCAGGTTGTATTGCATGACACGCACACCACTCAGGCTGTACACTTCTGCTTGATAGGAGCCGGTACCCGAAATATCGATGCTTAATTTCCCGTTCACCACCGGATTTGGATAAGCCTTCAAATTACTTACGGACTGATCATTTCTAAGTGATCTGATTTGGCTGTAAGCAAACGTACCATCCAGATCCACCATTTTGAGGCGGTAGTAATTGATACCTGCTGAAAGCATAGTATGTGTATAGTGGTAATCACGTTTAATCACGCTTTCTCCATAAGATTTTACCGTACTCAGGGTAGTCCAGCTTTTGGCATCCCCACTATGTTCTATGCCAAAATAGCTACTGTTTACTTCTTCAGTAGTAGACCAGGTAAGACTGGCGGCAGAGCCTTCGCTTACTGCTGTGAAACCGACGAGTTTTACAGGTAGAGGGGCCGTATCGATACACGCGGTGTGGCAATGAGCGCCGTCGACACCTGATAGGGCGGAAGGCGTATCGGCTAATTTGGCCCTTGTACCTGTGGTAATATCAAATTGATAGAATCCGCCATTATTGGCAATTCCGAAAATGCCATTACAACCACCCATCAGCGCCCCGAAAACACCTGTTCCAAATGCGGTTCCAATATCAGTTACCGCGCCTGTTGCCGGGTCGATTGAAACCAATTGACTATTGCTGTTCCTTACGCCATAAAAGAGGCCGTTATGATACGCAACATCCGATAAAGAGATAGCGGTTGCCGGACTTAGAGAAGTAGCGGTGGAAGTCTTATTGATTACATCTATTTTATAGATGCTACTACTATTATTATGCATCACATACAAGAAACCGGCATTATCAAAATCACCCGCATTGTATTCGGTTGTGTTCTGAACAGGAAGACCTGTAACTGCTCCGAGGTCTACGACACTACCAGTACTGTCTATTCTGATCAAATGATTTGAATTCGCGCCCAGCTCGCTGAGAATACCGTATACGAGACCATCCACAGGATTAAAACCGATCGCATTGTATATGCTTGCTGCCGAAGCACCAATCGGGGTTCGGGTAAGAGGATTGGAGCTATAATTCACATCATAGAGCGTAGTTGTACCGCCTGGGGATCCTGAATAAAGAATTTGCGAGTCGCTGCAAACGAACGCAGGTACTTCGGGTGCCTCTAACCACGTTGCCGATGCTTCGCGGAATGGTTTGGGGCTTTCGCCATTGCTAATGCCCAAAAATCCCTGATAAGCGGATTTTGGGTAGGAATCGCATGGTTCGTATACAATCAGGTTATTTACATTCCAAAAGTTGGGCTGATCATATACGACGCGCACCGTGGCAGCTCCGGCTACTGCACTGGTTACTGAAACTGTTGCCGTAGCAGGTGAGGAGGCGAAAGTAATGGTTTTGTTCACCGAGTCATAAGTCACACCTGAGCCTGTTACCGAATTAATGGTAACACCCGCGGGAACTTCCAGCCTAAACACCCTGACGTGCCCGCCATCATTGGTGAGGTCCACTACAAAATTCTGGGCAATTCCGGCTGGCACACTGGTGCCGGGACCTGCAATTGAGAAATCTGGTTCGATAGGGGAAGGAAGAGATTGGATAGCATCGTAAGCCTCCCCGGCAAGACCCGCATATTTGATGTTCGGATTAATATTGGTCGCGTCTATGGCACTTTGTACGGCCATGAAATTTGCAAAATCCGAAATTGGCTGGGGGGCGTGTGATAAAATATACACCATTCTTGCTGCTACAATTGCATCAATTGGCTCCACTGTCCCATTTTCATTATAGTCAGGACGTGCAGTAGGATGAAAGACAAACTCGCCTGGATAGTTAGCATTGCCTATTGATGGTGCGTCCTCACCGTAATCGGTACAAAAAGATATTTGCGAAGAAACCAATTGCTTTGAATCGTTAAAATAGGCAGTAGCGATTGGGACAGCCCAATCCGGATAATTTTCAAGAGCGATATAGGAATTAGGTGTGATGAAATTAGTCCAATAAGCCACCTGAAAACCGAATGGCGAGGTTACAACCTGATCTCCCGTCGTGTAAGTGATTCTGACATTAAAATCACCGCTTGATCCAGCCGTCGGGCTCTCAAAAGTAACGGTGACCGGGCCATTGTAAACACGTGTTTGCAATAGATAAGAACTTGCATTGGTACTATTAATTACTTCCGCAGGAACGCCAGTAGCAAGAGTCCCCGGATATACTTTGATCGTGGCAGAAGTACCGGACATATCCAGAAGGTCGAATCGCAGCACAGCCCGGCCAACAGTCCCGTCAGTAAATTCGGGATTAATAGTAACTGTACGGAGCGGATATACTGCATTCTTCGGCTCTTCAGTTACGAATCTTCCAGCAGTACAATGAGGGTCCCCACTTTTCCCCGCGGGTAGCGTAGCGGGGAAGAAGAAACGGTTATTCTCGGTACCTGTAAACCAAAAATATCGTGTGCCTCCATCCAGAACAGGGCAGGGCTGGGCATTGCTAAAAGCAAAAGCCATCAAAACAAATAGCACAGCGTAAGCAATGCAGCTGACACTTTTTATCAAGCTGCTTTGTGAAGAGTAGTAGTTAACCATAGAAATTTACTGATTAGAATAAAAATTGTTTTAGCATTCGGATAAATACAGGGTTGCGGCAGTTATTAATTCCGTTCGGATTTCTTCAAAAAAGCTTGATGCATGTCCTGCTTGTGATTTATCGATATACGATTGCTAAATACTCGATTTTTAGCTATATCAATGGGGGAAGAAATTGTCAACTTGGGGTGGTTTTTTGGGCTTGATGTATTTTAATATGTGATTTCGTATCTCCGCCAGTAAAGGTTAATGCAAAACGGGGCGAAAAATGCCCCGTTTTAAATGTTTTCAAAAATTCACAGTTACTTTATACCGGTTTTCCCTTTCTATCACACGTCCTTTCTCATCCTCAATTAGAAAACTATTTTCCCTTAATCACCTTTTGTGAAACAGAATAGCCATCGGGCGTTTGAATGTTGATCAGGTATATTCCATTCGGAAGAGACCGAATGTTAACGGTTTTCCTGGTTTCGCCTTGATGAATGAGGTCTTCGATCAGTGTGCGCCCGGAAGTGTCCAGGATTTTAATCGTTTCCGCGCCGCCTAACCCGTCGATGGTCAAATCATCGGTTGCAGGATTAGGGTAGGTATGAGTAACAGCGCCATTTTCCGAAAGTCACTACTCGGATAATTGTTCCACGTGTTGTAACCTATCGAGTTAACTCTCGCCGGCAATGCTCCCAGCAAGGTTCAGGCGCCTGTGGTGACATTGTAGCTATAAAGATTCGAATTTTCGGTATTGGGCCCGCTCACTTGATAAGCAAGGCTGGAACAAGCAAATGGTGTAGGTTCTTGCGCTGAGGCAAAGG
This sequence comes from Dyadobacter sp., assembly GCF_017744695.1. Classification (GTDB taxonomy): domain Bacteria; phylum Bacteroidota; class Bacteroidia; order Cytophagales; family Spirosomataceae; genus Dyadobacter. Next base: position 503,722 of record NZ_JAGIAS010000001.1, on the reverse strand, counting down.
GAATACCGGACAAATACATGAAAATTAAAAATGTTGTTTGAAGTAATGGTTTGCAGTCAAAGATTTTTTTTTCACTTGCTACGAGGTTTAAGCCGTGAGTAAATCAATTGCTTTTCTGTTTTGAGGGTGCGCTTGACTTGAATCGGATTATTTTAGACCAATAGAATATTGGTTTAAAAGGAGGGGTAAATGACAATATCGATTGCGTGATATTGACTATGTGAATGGATCATTTAAAATGAATTTCATTCACATTTAAAACTAATTATGTTTTCCATATTTTAGGCATTGTTGCCTCGGAATGGAATGGCAACAACCATGAATTGGCTGCGTCGTAATATTAAAAATTTGTCATGAAACGGATGGGGCGTTTTCTTGTCAAATAGGGGGTAGAATATTGTCAAAAAAATATATCATAAGTCAGCCACCGCATTAGACGGGCTCACCGATATCAAGGCATCGAGGAACACTTTTTGCTGGCCGATTTGAAAGGGAGGTCTTTTATCCGAATCCTATTGTTATCTCTAATCACTAATCGTTATGACTATCGACCAGATTGCAGCCCGTTTGGCGGATCATTGCCGCAAAGAACAATTTACGCAAGCTCTTGAATCGCTGTATGCAGAAAATGCGGTAAGCATCGAACCGTCTGAATTTCCGGGCTTTGATAAGGAAACCAAAGGGTTGAAAGCGATGATGGAAAAAGACAGGAAATTTAGCGCGATGGTGGAATCCCGGCATGGCACTACCGTTTCAGAACCACTAATTGCGGGAAATTCGTTTTGCTTTGTCCTGTCGATGGACATAAAAATGAAGGGTAGGGACCGGGAGAACCTAACTGAGCTCTGCGTGTATACGGTGGCTGACGGAAAGATTATTTCGGAGCAATTCTTTATGTGAAAATAGCCTTGAAATGGCCGTAAATGGGCTACGCCGATACGAACAAACGGGCAATTAGTGAGCGAACGAGCACGGGCCCATAAACACAGGCCCATAAAAAAGCGGAAGAGCAACACGCTCTTCCGCTTCTGATTTGAACGAGTACCACCCACGGGCATCATTGGTACCCGGCAGTCTGCACCAGATTGGGGTTTTTGATAATCTCGTCGGCGGAAATCGGGTAATAATTATGAAATGGCTTGATATTGGCGGCGCCTACCGGATTGTCGTCTGCCACGGACTTGACGGCTTCGAGCAGTTTTCCCCACCTTACCAGGTCCGGTCTGCGCTGGTATTCCCCCACGAATTCAACGGCACGTTCTTTCATGATTGCCTCCCGCAGATTGTCTTTGGAAAGTCCGGCCACCAATGGTTTCAATCCCGCACGTTTTCTTGTTTCGTTCATCCATTTTGCACATTCGGCTGTGTTCCCCTGTTCGTTATAGGCTTCCGCCAGCATTAGCAGTACATCGGCATACCGGAGCACATACAGGTTCTTGCCGCTCGCCTGCGCATTGGCTTCCAGGTCCCAGAATTTGGGGCCATACCAGGGGTGATTTTCCTTAGGCCAGGTTTTGAACTTCTGGCCATTGTAGCCATAACCGAGCACAACCTCCCTGCGCAGGTCGTTGGGTTCAAACATATCCACCAGTTTGGCTGTGGGGATGTAAACATGCCATCCGTCGATTACATATTTACCAAAATCAACCCCCGCGTAGGTGCTCAATCCCGCATCACGCGTGGGCATGTAGTAGTTCACCAGCTGGTGGGTCCGGACGTTGTTGGATGTAGCCGCGTTGCGCAGGAATTGCACGGCGAAAATAGATTCCGCATTGTTTTTATTCCGGTTCCAGATGTCGAAAACATCGGCATAGCTGGGAAGCAGGGAATACTTGCCGCTTTCAACCACCCGCAATGCGGTCTTTTGTGCGTTGGCCCAATCCTGGTTGTATAAATATACTTTGGCCAGGAGCGTCAACGCGGCTCCCTGGGTTACCCTGCCCGCGTCGCCGGCGCTCGTAGTCAATGGAAGCGCTTCCACGGCTTCGCTCAGGTCTTTTACGATTTGCGCGCGTACATCTGCAAGCGGGGCGCGCGGAAGCTGGCTTACGGCATCTATGTCCAGTTCGTCGGTCCAGAGCGGTACATCGCCAAATGTATTGGTCAAAATAAAATACCACAATGCCCGAAGGAACTTCGTTTCGCCCACAAGCCGCGCTTTGATTTTTTCGTCGATAGGCGCTTTCGATACCCGGGCAATCACCATATTACTGTTTTTGATGGCACCGTATAATGTCCCCCACATTCCGCCCGTCCCGGTGTTCCCCGAATTGAATGTAAAGTCGTTGGGCACAAGGTTATTAGCGTCTGTGCTGAACGAGAGGTCGGTCCCAAGCTCGGTCATCGACCAGAACGCCGTAGCGCCATAAACGCCATACAGGGATGAGTAAACGCCGTTCACTGCCTGGGTACACTGGTCGGCATTGGTGAAAAAATTGTCCGGCGCTATAAACGTTTTTGGATCTTCGTTCAAAGCGTTATCGCATCCTTGTAGAAAAATGCCGCCGGTCAGTATGAGCAGGAATGCGTATATTTTCCCGGCCTTTAGTTGGATTTTCATCTTGATAATGAGCATGAATTAGAACGAAACATTTAAACCGAATGTAGCGACACGGGCATTAGGGTAACTCCCGTTATCCGCCGCGATGATCGTGGAACTCCCGCCTCCGTTGTTGACTTCGGGGTCAAAACCATTGTATTTGGTCAGCAAAAACAGGTTGGAGCCGCTTACATAAACCCGCATGTCTTTGATGACTTTTTTCAGGAAAAGCCCGCCCAGGTTGTAGCTGATCTGCGCCGATTTGAGCCGGAGCATCGAAGCATCGTGCAGAAAACGGCTCGTGGGGATATTATCACGTGAGTTGACGGCCGGGATGTCCGAGTCAGGGTTTCTTTCCGACCAGCGGTTAACCATATACCTGAACTGGTTGGTCAGATAGGCACCGGTCCCCATGAAAAACTCCTGCCCGTTATACATCTTGTGCCCCTGGCTGAACTGGAAAAAGAAATCGAGCGACAGTCGCTTGTAGCTCAGTGTGCTTCCGAAGCCGCCGTAAACTTTGGGGTTAGCCGGTGCAAGGTAGTGGTAGTCCACGGTGTTCAGCACCCCATCGTGGTTGTAATCCAGATACCGCGGGCCACCGGGTTTGTAAAAGCTGGCGGCAGATACGTAGGTCCTGTTGCCAGCGGCCTTTTGCAGCTCGGCGTCGATTTCAGCCTGGTTTTTCCATGTGCCGGCATATTCGACACCGTAGTTGGCCCCGATAGGGATGCCCTTTTCCAGGTAACTGGTAATCACACCATAGCCGAATCCGGCATCGAGTGCTACCTTGGTAAGCGGCCCGATGTCCGTTACCTCCTGGCGGTTGGTCGAGATATTGATCACGGCATTCCAGCTGAAGTCGTTGCGCCGGATCACATCCCCGCTGATCGAAAAATCAAAACCTTCATTCAAAGATTTCCCGAGATTAACCAGGCGCGAGGAATACCCTGTTTGCGAGGGGACCTGTACGGTAAGCAGCAGATTTTTGCTCAGCATCCGGTAGTAATCAGCCACGAGATTGATCCTGCCGTTAAAAAGTTCGAAGTCCAGACCGGCATCCAGCTGACCGGTGGTTTCCCAGGTAAGTTTGTCGTTCATGAGGTTACCTTGCGTGTACCCCAGGGCCTGCGTGCCACCAAAAATGTAGGAGTTACTGTTGGCATTCAACGACGCCAGCGACTGATAGTTGACAATCCCCTGGTTTCCTGAAACACCATAAGTCAACCGAAGGGAAAGGTCTGAAATGAAGTGTTTGATCCGGGAGGTCTCATAAAAAGGCTCGGCGGATACCCGCCATTTGATGGCGCCCGACGGAAAAAAGCCCCACTTTTTGCCTGCCGCAAAGTTGGACGCGCCGTCGCGGCGGCCTGTGAGCGTCAGGTAATACCGTTTTTTATAATCATAATTGATACGGCCGAGGAAAGAGACGATCGTATTTTCGTCGAGATTGGAAGCAATGCCCCTGTACGCCTGTTCCGTCAGGCCGAGGTTGTTGTATTGGGTAATGTCGTTGGTGAGCTGGCCACCCGATGCATACAGCCGGTCGACTTTCCTGGATTGGTAGCTGTTGCCGATCAGGAAATCGATGTGATGCTTGCCGATGCTCGTGGAATAGTTCGCCGTGTTCTCGTTAATCAGGCTGGTTGTGTTGTAAATATCCGATGATGCCGATCCGTACATGGCGTTGTTGAGAATTTTGGTAGGCATGTCGGACGGGCTGTAAGTGTCGCCGCGCTGGTTGATGAAATTGATTCCCAGCGTCGATTTCAATTTTAGTCCGCGGATCGGTTCATATTGCAGATAAAAGTTTCCAATCACATTGTTGGCGACCTGGCTGTTTTTTACTTTGTCCGTGATCGCGACAGGGTTGTCGATATGCCCACCCGAATACCAGATCGGATTGAAAGTTTCATAGGAACCGTCAGGTTTGTAAACCGGCATGGTCGGCGGCAGGTAGAGGTACGACGACGCCCAGTTGCTGTTGGCACCCAGTGCGATACTGGTAATCTGCCTTTTTTCACGGCTTATATTCAGATTAATCCCCAGGTCGACTTTGGAAGAAAGGTTTTTGGTGAAATTCAGGCGACCCTGGTAGCGCTGAAAGCCGGTATTTCTGATGATCCCCTTCTGATCCAGTACATTACCCGACAAAAAATAGGTATACCCGCGGTCGCCGCTCGCCCCGCCCGATGCCGAAAGATCATAGGTCGAAAAAGGGGCCGTTCGGGTAACGGCATTCATCCAGTCGGTTCCTCTTTCGCCTCTCAGATTGACGATGGAATCGACATTCGGATAAACAATAGGCATTTTTGCGTCAATCCGTGCTTCGTTGATGAACTCAGCAAACTCGCGGGTGTGCATCAGATCGAGTTTTCGGGGCAACTGCGATACGCCGTGACTGGTAGAAAAACGGAAATCGTTCCGGCCTGCCTTTCCTTTTTTGGTAGTTACGAGCACCACACCATTGGCCGCGCGGGAACCGTAAATAGCCGTGGTGGATGCATCTTTCAGGACATCGATACTCTCTATGTCGGCAGGATTGATGGAATTGAGGTTCGTGCCGCTGGGGTCGACAATGCCGTCGATGACGTAAATCGGCTCGTTGGTAGCGCTGATAGACCTCGATCCCCTAACCCGGATTGTCGTAGGGCTGCCGGGTGCGCCATTGGTAGATTTGATGTAAACCCCGGCCATACGTCCCTGTAACATCTGGTCTACGCGTGTCGCGGGTGTATTTTTAAGATCCTTTTCGACATTAATCGAAGACACGGACCCGGTCAGGTCCTCTCGTTTGCTATCTCCGTAACCGATGATCACGACCTCGTCGAGGGCCTTGTTATCGACCGACAACCGAACGTCGATCACGGATTGGTTGCCGACAACCACCTCGCGACTGGTGTACCCCACGAAACTGAAAATGAGCGTAGGGGAGTCCTCGGTGGTCGCCAGCCGGTAACGGCCATTCTCATCCGCGGTGGTACCATGCGTAGTGCCCTTCACCACGATGCTGACACCCGGCAGAGCCCCGCCGTCATCGCCGGTGACCTGCCCCGTGATGGTTTTTTCTACCACCACTTTCTTCACCGCCGGCAGGGCCATGGAAGCGGTGTAGATCAAATTTCTCTGATTAGATACACCAAAGAACGAAGGGACTACGTACGTGTTGATTTTTGCCTTTTCCCCGGGCGCTTTTTCCATCACCATGTATCCGCCATCGTTGGTCCGTTTATAAGTCAAACCCAGGGGCTTCAATATGCCGGAGATGTTTTTTTCAAGGGGCGCTTTGTAGTTGACCTTGTCTGCACGGACGGTTAAGCCGTTGACACTGTGATCGAAAAAGACGATGTCGACACGGTAATGGGCCTGCAATTCCCTTAGCACGTCTTTTAATGCCCGTGTGGCGGGTTGTTTTTTCGAGGGTGTTTTCTCGATTCGTAACTGGGCCGAGGCCAGTACCTGGGCGACACCGGGGTTGAGGACCCCGAGCCAAACGTTTAACAGGAGCGGAACTGGTAGCAATCGCGTGAGTCGCATAATAGGAAAATAAAGTGACAAGAGTTCTTTGCTTTTCCCGGAGACGATTTACATCCCCCTCACTACGCGAATGTTAACTAAACTTAATATTATAATGCGGTGGAACGCGACAAGGTGACGGTCTGCCCCTCTCGGTGCACATCGAGATGGGCCGCTTCTTTCAGGAAACTCAGGAGCATATCATCCGTACGGGCTGTGAATGTGCCGGTGATGGTCATCCGGGCAATCGTAGAATCGGCAATCCGGAGATCCACGCCGAAATGCTCCCTGAACAATGGCGCGAGCTCGGCCAACGGGGTCTGATCAAAAATGAACCTGTGTTTTTTCCATGCCGAATAATCCTCGCCATCGGCAGTCCGGCGGAGATTCGCATTGCCCTGCGCATCAAATGTTACCAGCTCGCCCGGTTTGAGCGTGAGTGCCCGGCGGCTTCTCTCCCCGCCATACAGCAAGCGGACCTTTCCTTTCGTAAGCACGACTCTGGACGTGGATGGGCGGGCATTGACGACAAATTCGGTACCCAATACCACTACATCAAAGCCGCGCGACGTTTTTACCGTAAATTTCCTGTGGGTGGGGGTGGGCCGGACGGAGAACTCTGCTTCTCCTGTCAGAACGACTTCCCTGTCAAACCGTTCGAAGCCGAGCCGGGGTACCAGCAGCGAAGAATGAGCGTTGAGCGTAACCAAGCTACCGTCGGGAAGCCTGACAGCCCTGATTTCACCGAAAGCAGTGCTATGCTTTTCGTACAGGAGCCGGTCTTTGAACAAAGCGATGCTCCCTCCCAAAACAATCAGTGCGACCGCGGCCGCGAGCCAGCGTTTACGGTGAAAAAGGCTTTTCTTTTCAGGCAATGCTTCCTGCAATTTCACGGTTCGTTCATCGCCGCTCTCTGCGTCGCGCCGTTGTTCCAGACCCGCGCGATGCCTCTCCAATGCCGCTTCGAGATTCGCTATATATTGGGGATAGGTGGTTTCCCATTCGTCCAGGCAAACAAAAAAAAGCTCCCGGTTCGCCGGAATTTTTGCCCAATCTTCAATCAGCTCATTTTGCAGGGGCGTGGTTTGCCCTGCAAAGTAATTAAAGAGTAATTCGTTTGTCACTTGCAGTTTCATCAATCTCGGTAATTAAACAGCCTTGTTACCGGCCATGTACCTTCCATCGCTTAAAAAAGTCGATGGAAATAAAAAAACAACAACAGGAAAAGCCATTTGTCGCGCAATATCCTTCTGATTTCCTGGGTGGCCTGGTAACTCAATGTCTCAACCGACCGGATCGGCAACCCCAGCTCTTCGGCGATTTCCACGTATTTTTTGCCTTCAAATCGGTGTTTGAGGTAAACCTGCCGCCTTTTCAAAGGCAGCGATTGCACCGCATTCTCCACGTCGTGGTACAGTTCCTCGTACTGCGTGATCGAGTCGGGATCGAATGCGATCGACGCGGGAATTTCGCCCGATTGTTCATCCAGCGGGTTACTCCGCAACAGTTCACTTTTCAGGTAATCGAATGCCCTGTTACGGACAGAAGTATACAGATAGGCCCTGAATGATGTAGTGACAACCTTGTGGAGCTTATTAAGCTGGAATTCGAGAAAGATATCCGAAACAATGTCTTCCGCTATTTCCCGGGACGAGACAAACCGGGCCGCATGGCTGCACAGTTTAAGATAATATCCCCGGAACAGCAGGATAATGCCCGTATCGGGGTCCTCTTCAAAAGCTTTTCGGATAAAGAGTTCCGAGTCCGCGGGGAGCTTTTCGGCACGGGTGGGCGCCAGCCCTCCTGCGCGGAACGTAGCTTCTGTGCGGCCATCTTGTTGTGAAGAAACCTTTTCCCCTGAATGAAAAGTTTGGTCAGATATCATGATCAAATCGAAAAGAACAGGCCATCACAGTTGCGTTATTTGTCAGGAGACGATCATACCCCTGCAAACTACGCTGTTTTTTTTCGGGAAAGTGCTCCCGCGCTCAAAAGTCGCGTAATCTCACCTTGACGTCGGGTAAGGGTACGATTCATTTCCATAAGTCAATTCAAATGTCGTTTTGGTGTTCTATTGTTGCTAAATTGCCGGGCCATCATGCTTATCATTGCCCATATTCCAAATTTCTTACATCCATGAATCGAAAAATTCTGATCGTCACCGGGGATGGTGGCGAGAGTTACGAAACCCTGTATGCCGTTCACCGCTTTCAGGAAGAAGGCGATATTACCGTGATTGCTGCTCCCAGCAAACGCCGGCTTAACCTGGTAATGCATGACTTTGAGCCCGGTTGGGATACGTATGTGGAGCGTCCAGGCTATTGTCTGGCGTCGGACCTCACAATTGAGGAAATTGTAGTAGACGACTATGATGCCATTTTGCTGCTGGGCGGCCGGGCTCCCGAATACCTTCGCAACAATGCTGCGCTGTTGGAGGCCGTTCGGGAATTCGATCGGCAAGGCAAATGGGTCTTTGCCATCTGCCACGGCATTCAAATTCTGGTAACTGCCGGTTTGGCCAATAATCGCGAATTAACAGCCTATGAACATGTGCGTACCGAAATAGAGATGGGCGGGGGCACTTATTCTTTCCAACAGGCCGTGCGTGATGGAAATATTGTAACGGGGCAGACCTGGCAATCACATCCTGATTTCTACCGCGAAGTCTTTACGTGTCTTAAAACAGCCGATCTCATGGAAGATTAAATATCATTGAAGATTAATTAGAATCAATGAGGTGTTTATGGCCTGCTCGTCGCATGGCATTACTCATTCAAATGCACTGCCTCCCAAAAGTATATAACTCTTGGAGGCAGTGCATTTTGCCGGAATTTTAAACATTTGGAAGGTAACCCGTTACCTTAGAGGGTAGCCATTCCGCCATCGATTATCAGCTCGGTCCCGAGCAGGAATCGCGATTCGTCGGAGGCGAAATACACTGCTGCGCTGGCGATCTCTTCGGGAGCGCCGAAACGTCCGGCCGGAATTTGGGCCGCAATGCCCTCACCGATTTGTTTGAACTCGTCTTCGGAGACACCGAACTTTTCGGGCGTATGGAGGGGCGTTGCAACCGGGCCCGGGCTAATGGCGTTCACGCGGATTTTTCTGGATACCAGTTCTGCCGAAAGGTTTTTCGCCAGTGACAGAAGGGCTGCTTTCGATGCGGCATAAATGCTCGCGCCCGGCATGCCCACATGCGCATTGATCGAGGTGTTCAGGATGATCGACCCGCCATCGTTCACCAGCGGAAGCAAAGCCTGGATCGTAAAATAGGCGCCTTTGAAATTGACATCGAGGATTTTATCGAAGAAGTCCTCGCTCACCTGATCGATGGGCGCGAACTGTGCGATGCCTGCATTGATAAAAAGAATATCCACTTTCGGAGTGACGGCTTCGACCTGGGCTTTAAGCGACTGAATGTCCTCCCATTTCCCTGCGTCCGATACAATGCCATGCGCCTTGCTTCCGAGTGCTTGCACCACTTTCTGGTTGGCGTCTGCATTTCGGCCGGTAAAAATAACTTCTGCACCTTCCTCAATAAACGCCTGAACGGTTGAAAATCCGATTCCGCTGTTACCGCCTGTAACCACTGCTGTTTTATGTGCTAATCTTGACATGATCGTGTTTGTTTGTATGTTTTGTAATGATCGATACAAAACTACGCACATATTTTGTAATGATCACTATAAAAATAAAAAAAATTTTAGAGAACCGAAATAATGACGTCCAAAGCGTTGTGCAGGTGTTTTTTATCGCTATTCGTGGCAGCAATCACACGGATGCCCATGAAATTGATAAACAGGAAACTGGCCAGGACGTCAGCATCTTTATCGGGGGAGATCTCGGCAGAGGCCTGGCCCTTGCGGATCAGCTCAGCCAGGATCGTACGGACCTGGGTCTCATTATCGGAAGCAATCCTGAAAACCTGGGGATCCTGATTGGCCATTTCGGTCACTGTGTTAACCATGAAGCAACCGCGGCGCTCGGGATCCTCCAAGGTATCGTCAATCAGCGATGCCAATAGGAATTTGATGATTTCCTTCACGGATTTGTTCTCGCTCACTGCCTGCCGCATCCAATCGTGCTGGGACTGTATGTAAGTTTGTAAGGCTGTGACGAACAGCTTGTGCTTATCGCCGTAGGTAGCGTACAGGCTCGGTGCATTGATGTCCATACTGGCGGTCAGATCGGAGATCGAAGTGCCGGCATACCCTTTTTTCCAGAAAACATTCATCGCTTTTTGTAATCCGGCAACTTCATCAAATTTCTTGGGTCGGGCCATAGTAATTCTGTATCGTTCATTACAATAACAATAGATGCTTTCTTTGGTTCCCGAACTGTGCCGATGCCATGGTTATCATGATGTCTTTGGGGGGCATTAGTAACACTTTTGCGTTCACTCACATTGCACCATCGTCCATTTTTGAACAGTTTGGAAAAAGTGTTTCTGGTTTAATGTTCTCATTACATGGTATTTACTTCATGATTTTTGTTTTGGCATACCATTTGTTTAGCAAATAATAATCAAATACAATCCAAACAGAAATGGGCCGATCCTACCTGGGCGAGTTCGAGGAACTTGTCTTGCTTGCTGTAACTGTAATAGCCACCGGCGCTTACGGGGTGGCGATAGCCGAAGAGCTACGCCAGCGGGCAAACCGTACCATCAGTCTTAGCGCGGTGCATATTGCATTGTATCGTCTGGAGGAAAAGGGATATGTGACATCCGAAATGGGCGGGGCGACGCTCAGCAGGGGAGGACGTAGGAAGCGGCTTTTTACAGTTACAGCGGCAGGGCGGCAGATACTGGCCGAGATTCAGCAGGTACGCAGTCAGTTCTGGAATGAAATCATCGTCATCCCTCAGCCATGAAAACGCATCGTCATAACGAGCCGCCGCTTTGGGCGGACAAGCTTTTTCGGGCGTTGTGCCCGCCGGAACTTTTTGAGGAGCTGCAGGGCGATCTTCAAGAGCAGTTTGAAATGGATGCTGATCGGTTCGGGCTAGCGGCCGCTCGGCAGATGTACTTGTCGGAAGTGCTCAAATTTGCCAAGCCCTACTTTCTGAAAAAACGTATTCTAAGCCTGTATGCTTTTAAAAGGAGCAAATCAAACGCGTATCACATAAAGCCAACATCTCCATTAGCCATGCTTCAAAACTATTTCACCGTTGCCCGGCGTAACCTTACGCGCCACCCGTCATATTCGGTCATCAATATACTCGGCCTGGTACTCGGGATGACTTGCGCGATTCTGATTTTCTCGCTCGTGCACTATCATTTGAGTTTTGAGAAGTTCCATTCCAAAGCCGACCGTATTTACCGGGTTACGACGGACTTGCATAATGAGACAGTCAGTAAGTATGGAACCGTTCCACAGCCGACTGGCGCTGCGATGCGGGACGATTATTCGTTTGTTGAAAAGTCGTCGATGCTGATCAGTTTCGGCGGAACGATTTCTATCCCGTCTTCCAGCAGCCACGCGAAGTTCAAAGAGCCGGGTGGTGTTGCTTACGTCGAGCCTGCATTCTTTGAAATAATGGATTTCCCAATGGTGGGCGGAGAAGTTCGGGCGATGCTATCGGGACCGAATGCGGCGGTGATTACCGAGAAACTGGCCGAAAAGTTTTTTCCGGGACAAAATGCGGTGGGTAAGCGCTTCCGACTGGATAACAAAACGGACTTTACGGTCACAGGGATTATGCAAAACCTCCCCGAAAACACGGATTTTAGGCATGAAATCTTTCTTTCCTATTCTACAATCAGTCAGACCCAGCCATGGCTCAATACCTGGGGTGGTATTTACAGCGGTACGCAGGCATTTGTGCTTTTGAAACAGGGAACCGACGTGGCTAAGGCCAGGCAGGCGATGGCAGGCGTTTCAACGAAATATTACAATGCAAAGGATGCCAAAGTGTTCCGTTTCGGGTTGCAGCCGCTTTTGCAAATGCACATGGATCAGGAATATGGCGGGTCGGTAGCGAAAAGCCAGCTACTAGCATTGTCGTTCATTGCGGCATTCATCATTATTACGGCATGTGTAAACTTTATCAACCTCGCCACAGCCCAGGCGTTGGGCCGGTCGAAGGAAATCGGCGTTCGTAAAGTGATGGGCAGCATGAGAGGGCAGCTTTTCTGGCAATTTATTACCGAAACGGCGCTGATTACGGTGGTAGCATTCGTGCTTGTGATCGGGCTGGCGTATGTGGCGTTGCCGTTTATGAACCAAATGCTGTCCACACGCGTCACCTTCGATTTGAAGGATGCCAGCCAGCCGCTTTTTATCGTCGGGTTATTGCTGGTCGTCATTTTTGTGTCAGGCTCATATCCTGGTCTGATACTGGCCGGTTTCCAGCCGATCAGGGCGTTGAAAGGCAAGCTGTCGCAACGCGATGTTGGCGGATTCTCAGTGCGGAAAGGCCTGGTCGTGACGCAATTCGCCATTTCACAAACGCTGCTGATCGGAACTATTGTTGTTACCAGTCAGATGCGCTTCAACAGCGAGGCAGATATGGGTTTCAAACGCGATGCGATCGTGATGTTGCCCGTTCCTGAAACCAGCGCGACGAAAATCAGTGCCTTGCGGGCACGGATAACGGGATTGCCGGGTGTCGAACAGGTCGCATTCTGCCAGGCGCCGCCGGCTTCGACGAACGGAAATTTCGACACGGGCATCCGGTATGCGGCGCGTGCGGAAGGCGAGAAATGGCCGATTTTTGTCAAGCATGGCGATCCGGGCTATCTGCCGATGTTCGGGTTGCAGCTTGTGGCGGGACGTAACCTTGCTGAATCCGACACGGTAAGGGAATACCTGCTGAACGAAATGGCTGTGAAGAAGCTGGGTGTGCGGCATGTCGAGGAAGTTTTAGGTAAAAATGCGAATATCAATGGCAAGGAAGGCATTATCGTGGGTGTCATCAAAGATTTCCATAGCGCCTCGTTTCGACAGAAGATCGAGCCGCTCTGCATTACTACACGGGTAGATCAGTACGAGACCTGTGCTATTAAGATCAGCGCCCGGAATGTACCAGCTACACTGGCTGCATTCGAAAAAAATTGGAACGAGGTAAACCCCGAATACATTTACTCGTACCAGTTCCTGGATGAGCATCTCAAAGCATTCTACGAAAACGACCGGCTCATTTTGCAGCTCATGTGGCTCTTCGCGGCAATCGCCATTTTTATAGGCTGTCTGGGTCTATACGGACTCATTTCTTTCATGGCCGCTCAAAAGACCAAGGAGATCGGCGTACGCAAAACACTGGGCGCTGGCGTAGGCAGCATTATCTGGCTTTTTGGCCGGCAGTTTGCTCAGCTGCTTGTCGTTGCCTTTCTGATCGCCGCACCGGTTGGCTGGTGGTTAATGGATAAATACCTGGCGGATTTTAAGTATCATATCGACCTCAATGCCGCCGTTTTTGTGGCTGCGGCGGGAATCTCGTTTATGATCGCAATCCTGACAGTCGGATACAGATCAATAAGGGCCGCGTTAATGAACCCGGTGAAGGCATTGCGATCGGAGTAACGTGGCTTTTTCTGTGAAGATGAGGCAGCCTTGGGTAATTATCTTTCCGCCGGGGTGCCGGGTGCCTGCCGCATTTTAATCAATTTGTTAATAGTGGGAACAGCAGTTTTCCGGTTGCAGCCGTCAGGGGAAATGGGTAATTTGAAGGCCTCTTTCTAACTATTCCTGATCACTATGCAACATTTCAAAACAAGGCGCATTGCCTTATTCCTGTTTGTGAACGTTTTCATTTTGTTGGCCGCAGGTTTTCGTGCACCGGGCCGCTGGGTAACACTTTTCGATGGCAAAAAAGTGGAAGGCTGGCACAGCTACAACCAGCAACGGGCCGTGGGGTGGTTCGTAGAAAACGGCACGCTCACGACCGACGGTACGGGCGGAGACCTGGTTACCGATAAGGAATATGGCGATTTCGAGCTCGAATTTGAGTTCAAAATCCCGCAGGGTAGCAATAGCGGCGTGCTTTACAAGGTATTGGAGCAGCCTGATATCAAACGGACTGTCTTTTCTGCACCCGAATATCAGATCATCGACGACCAAAATTATGTGGTCAAGGATTCAACCGGCAAGAATATCGGTTTGAAGCCCGTGCAGCTTTCCGGCGCGAATTACGATATGAACCCGCCGCTGGACGCGACGGCTTTTAAGCCTGCCGAAAGCTGGAATACCGGTAAAATCGTGGTGGCCAAAGACCACGTCCGGCATTTCCTGAACGGCAAACTGGTGGCGGATTACCAGTACGGCGATCAGGCCTGGAAGGAGAAGGTGGCGAAAAGCAAGTTCCGTGACTGGCCCTACGCGACACCCCATCACCGCGGTAGAATCGCCCTTCAGAATCACAATGCGAAGGAAAAGGTATGGTTTCGTAACATTCGCGTAAGGGAATTGGATTGAAAGCGTAATTTACGCAAACCCTAGAAGAGCTGCATGCGGAAAACGCGGTAAGTATCGAACCGGTTGTATTGACGTTTATGGTCAAATTGGTTGCTAAAAGCAACTAATTTGTCGTTATATTTATATTATGAAAAAGAACGTCTCGCAGATTCGGCATTTCAACCGCTTTTATACCTCTCACCTGGGTATTTTGGACAATCATTTCCTGGAAAGTGCGTACTCGCTCTCCGAAGTACGTGTATTGTACGAAGTAGGGGAGCGCAGTTTGATAACCGCTCAGCAGCTCAGCGAGCAGCTCAAACTGGACAAAGGGTATTTGAGCCGCATGATAAAAAGCATGATGAAGAGCGGTCTGCTTTCGAAGGCTGCTTCTGCCGCTGATGGCCGCGCACTTCACATCCGGCTTACCGATGCGGGGCGGTCGCAGCTGGATGAGTTGAAGGAAAAATCCGACAGGCAAATAGGAGACTTTATATCGAGGTTGAATGCAGACGAACAAGCTCTCCTGGTCAATTCAATGCGGACGATTGAGAACCTGCTATCGGCTGGCTACACGACGCAGGGGTTAGCCGGGCAGGTGGTGTATCAGGAAGGGCTCAAAGCCGGTGATATCGGTTACCTGATCCATTTGCATGGTGTGTTGTATGCGCGGGAAGAAGGGTATTCGGATGATTTTGAAGCTTACGTAGTAAAGACATTTTGTGATTTTCTGGATCATTATGATTCCACAAAAGATAAGGTCTGGCTGGCGCGCTACAACGGCGAAATTATTGGCTGCATTGCTGTTCAAAGCCGGCCGGACAATGCCGCACAAATGCGGTGGTTTCTGGTTTGCCCTGTTTTTCGGGGCACCGGCATTGGAAAAAAACTATTGGATACCGCTCTTTCCTACTGTTTGGCAAGTTCGCTTGACCGGGTGTATCTGTTGACCACCGATGTACAGAAGAAAGCCATTTCCATGTACAAAAAAGCAGGTTTTGAACTTACCAGTTCCGCTGAGTTGCAACAATGGGGCCAGGTTTTGCGCGAAGAACGCTATGACCTTCTATTAGGTGACGGTGCCCGGTCGACATCGATATGAGACTTGTGTGAATCGGTTGCCAGCCAATTGAAAAAAGTTTGTGCCTACCTGTTGAAATGTATTTAAAAGAAGCTTTCAGTCTCTTGTTAAAACATAAAACCGGGGATTTCAAGGAGATCTTTTCTAAACTCAGATTAGAAAACCCGCTATTGTTCCCATCCAAAATGTTAAATTGATACCATTGCAAAGCGTTCAGTTTTTCACCAGGCTAAATGAATTCAATTATGAAAGAGTCAGAGAATATTCGCAGTGAAATGGGAATTCGTATCGAGGGAGTCCAGGTTATTCTCCGTGTGAAGGATATGGACATCAGCAGAGCCTTTTACAAACAGATTCTGGGTTTTGATGAAGCAGATTGGGGCACAGATGATTTTACAAGTGTCAATCGGGAAAATGCAGGCATCTATCTTACTACAAGTGCTCAGGGTAGCCCGGGAACCTGGATATGGATTGGGTTCGACGGTGATATTTTTAAACTACACGATAATTTAAGAAGCAAAGGTGTCAAGATAAGACAGCCTCCCATCAACTTCCCTTGGGCCATCGAAATGCATATCGAAGATCCGGATGGTCATGTGCTCAGGTTTGGTACGGATCCGGTTCGCGAAAATATACATTGAAGCGATAAGAAAATCATCCCCCCGAAAACCGGGAGGGGATTAAGCAATATCTTACTACAACGTTTAATCTATACGATTAACCGCGTTCAATTATAGCAATTTCATATTGACGCTGAAAGTTTTAGGATATATTATTGAATCCATTTTCGACCAATGGCCAAATTGTTTAGATGAATGATGGCATTTGCGAAGACGAATGCGATGCCCGGCGATTAATAGACGCCTATCAATTCAAATGTTGGATAAGTCATGATTTCAAATTGACCAATCCCCTAATCCTGCAAATTTTAAGAATTAATTGAAAGCAGAATCGCTTTCTTATGGCGCTGTCAACCTTGGGCTATTTTCATATCCACAGCGTTTACAGGTAGCCGGATAAACCATTCCCATATCCTGGTCCGGTAGTTGGAACTCTCAACGTCGCGGCGCCGTTGGTTGTTCAACTATGCAGAAATGACAAACTATCATGGATTATTCTATTTGGTAATATTTTTCCATAAAATTGTCTTTAATTGTGTAAAATATCAAAATGCAGTCGGAATCAATCAAATATTGAAGTATTTTTGGCGCTATTTCACTTTAAAATTGTGCTGAAAAGATCGATTGTTCTGTGTGCAGGCGTCACTTATCGACGGAAATAATAAGGGAAAGTAGTTTAATGTCGATCCAATAAATTATATCGAGACCGCTGCTTTGTTGCAAATTGCCTTATTTATACCCCTGAGTGATTTTTGAATTTTAGTAAAAATATTGGAGGAAGGCGAAATTTCGGTGTTTTTGCTCGGTATATGAGCCATCTATAAATCTGGAAACAGGTCAAATTTTATATTTCCATGAAAACATATTTCACTCCTGACAATGTTACTTACCCACATCAATTGCCCATTAATCATTATCTCCATTGACGTTTTGTTTTCGCGTAACCCAGGTGCGAGTCAGCGCATTTTCATCATTAAACCTGGTTTTGAGCCGCTTTGGGCTGCCAATTGTTAAGACCACCCATTCTCCTTATTATCAAGATCTTCGGTATGTATTACAACGTATTCATTTATTCCTTTTTATAAATCCTTGCCTATGAAAAAATAAAACTAACTACTCCAAACTCCATTTTAATGCAACGGCCGATTTTTTAGTCGGGAAGATTTCTTATGTCCTAAAAATTAAAATGACGGTATTCTAAACCATGTATTAATTGAAATTTATGACCAAAACGCTTTACTTAAAACGGCTATGCCCACCCGCAGGTGTGTGCCTGGCTATGATGGCTCTCGTCGTAAGCCAACCATTGCCGCTTCTGGCATCCGGGTTGCCTGGCACGAAAACAAACCTTTTACAAGCAGATGTTACGGTGAAGGGAAAAGTTACGGAGGAAAACGGTACCCCGCTGCCAGGTGTCAGTATACTTTTGAAAGGGACAAATTCAGGTACTACAACGGATGCCGCCGGACAATATAGCATCACAGTTCCCAATGCCGAAGCCATCCTTGTATTTAGCTATGTCGGTTTCCTTAGGCAGGAAGTGACGGTTGGCAGCAGAAATTCGGTCGACGTGACACTGATGGGTGATTCACAGGCCCTTAGCGAGGTGGTTGTAGTAGGATATGGAGAGCAGAAGAAGGAGACATTGACCGGAGCTGTAACAACAGTGAAAGGATCTGACGTTGTAAAATCTCCTGCCGTCAACGTCAGTAACAGTCTTGCCGGACGTTTACCCGGGGTAACGCTGGTTTCACGAAGCGGTGAACCCGGACAAGATGGATCTACCATCCGTATCCGCGGGATGAATACATTGGGTAACAACGATGCCCTTGTGGTGGTGGATGGTATTCCAGGTCGTTCATTGGATCGTATAGACCCCAACAGCATCGAAACAATCTCGGTTTTGAAAGATGCTTCTGCCGCGATTTATGGGGCCCAGGCCGCAAACGGGGTTATTCTGATCACCACCAAACGCGGTAAAACAGGAAAGCCTACGATTACCTTTAATGCCAATCAGGGTTTCAGCCAGCCTACCATCCTGCCTAAAATGACGAACTCATCGGAGTATGCCCAGGCATTGAACGAAGTGGACCTGTATAGAAATCGTCCGCCCCGGTATACTTCTGAGGACATTGCCAAGTTTGCCGACGGCTCGGACCTATGGAAATATCCGAATACGGACTGGTTCGATGAAATCTACAAAAAATGGTCAGGCCAGCATTTTTATAACGCTACTGTATCAGGTGGCGGCGAGGCTGTGCGCTATTTTGTTTCCCTGGGCACCAAATCCCAGGATGGCTATTACAAGAACAGTGCGACCAAGTACACGCAGCATGATTTCCGGACAAACCTCGATGCGACCATCACCAAGAATATCAGTCTGCGCTTCGACGTATCCGGTCGTATGGAAGATAAAAACTATCCTACGCGCTCAGCGGGGGATATATTATGGATGGTGATGCGGGGCAAGCCGAATATGCCCGCCTACTGGCCAAACGGCGCTACCGGCCCAGATATCGAGTATGGAAATAACCCTGTTGTGGTAAGTACCAACCAAACCGGGTACGACCGCGATAAGTGGTATGTTTTGAACAGTACAATGCAATTGAATGTCAAAATTCCATGGATTGAAGGACTTTCATTCACGGGTAACGCCGGGGTCGATAAAGGGTTCAATTTCAGAAAGCGTTTTCAGACTCCCTGGTACCTCAATTCCTGGGACGGGACCAGCCGTGATGCGAGCGGACAGCCTATATTGGTGCGGGGAAAGAAAGGGGTAGGCGATCCTAACCTTACCCAGTATACGGAAGACAAGCAGGATATTTTGCTGAATGGCTATCTTAATTACGACAAAGCCATAGGAGCCAATCATATGGTGAAGTTCCTGGTGGGTACTGAAAAGAGGACCGGTAATGGCGACAAGTTTAACGCATTCCGCCGCTATTTCGTATCAACCTCCCTTGATCAGCTCAATGCAGGTGGCGATGCGGAAAAGGATAATGCCGGAACAGCATACCAAAGTGCGAGGATGAATTACTTCGGACGTGTCAATTACAGCTTCAAGGAGAAATACCTGATGGAGTTCGTGTGGCGGGTCGACGGGTCCTACATTTTCCCCAAAGCAAAACGTTTCGGGTTTTTCCCGGGCGTGTCTGCGGGCTGGCGCATTTCGGAAGAGGGCTTCTGGAAAAACAATATCAGCTTTATTAATCAGTTCAAACTGCGCGCTTCGTGGGGACAAACCGGTAACGACCGTATCGAAGAGTGGCAATATCTTGGGACCTACGGCTTCCAGAACCAAAACATGGTATTCGGTACCAATATTGAAAGTAAAACATTGGGAGAAACCCGTATCCCCAATCCCAACGTGACATGGGAGGTAGCCAGCCAGGGAGATATCGGTTTTGACGCCAGCTTATTGAATGACCGCATCAACATTACTTTCGACGTATTTGATTACCGTCGCTCGGGATTGCTTTGGAAAAGGAACGCGTCAGTTCCTACTTCAACGGGTTTGACTTTGCCCAGCGAAAACATCGGAAAGACGTCAAACAAAGGATTTGATTTCAATGTGTCCTATCGTGGCGATGTGAAGGACCTGAAATACACGATCTTTGTGAATGGAGGGTATGCGATCAACAAGGTAAACTTTATTGATGAAACGCCGGGACGCCCCGACTATCAACAGGTTACCGGCCACCCGCTCCCCACCAAGCCCAGCGATCCCAACGCGCCTTTCGATCCGGATCGGGACTTGTATTATCAGGCAATCGGCATTTTTAAAGACCAGGCTGCGGTTGACGCATACCCACACTGGGGAGGTGCCCGTCCGGGTGACGTAATTTTCCAGGATGTGAACAACGACGGCAAAATCGACGCGAGTGACCGTGTTCGCAACTACAAAACAGATGTGCCCCGCTTCCAGGGCGGTATTGGTGCTAACCTGAGCTACAAAGGCTTTGACCTTTCTATCCTGTTTCAGGCAGCTACCGGTGCACTTCGTTATCTCTCGCTGGAAAGTGGCGATTTCGGAAACTACTGGAAAGAGGATTTCGATGGTCGCTGGACTCCCGACAATATCAATGCTTCGAAGCCGCGGGCAAGTAACAGAAGCGACGAATATTGGAGGTCACAGAGAAATACACACCTGCTTTTCAACACCAATTACATCAGGCTGAAAAACCTGGAATTTGGTTACACCCTCCCAATGGGACTTGCCAACCGCCTTGGTTTACAGAACGTTCGCTTGTATGTGAATGGAAATAACCTGGCTACCTATTGCCCTGGCCTGAAAGGGTTCGATCCTGAGGATAACAACACGGGCGGTATTAATTACCCGCTTTCCAGGGTTGTAAATGGCGGTTTATCGTTGACTTTTTAATAGATGATATATGAAAAAGATTGTAGCTTTTTTAACAGTTGCGTTCAGCTTTGGCAATTTGACTTCCTGTAACCAGGATTTTCTTGACAAGCAGCCGCAGGACCAGTTTTCGGAAACCGCAGTATGGAGTGACCCGGCGCTGATCCAAACGTTTATCAATAATACCTACCGGGGACTGGGCCACGGATTCAATAACGTGATGTTCTCTACTTACAGCGATGAGTCCATGGCTGTTTGGGGACCTGTCGTCAATGTGACCAAAGGCCTGATTAATGCCAGTGATATCAACGACTGGGCTTATGACCGGGCCGGATATTTCGTGTGGGACAATGTTTATAAAAATATCCGTGCTACAAACCTGTTTTTCAGCAAAATTGACGGTGCTACCATGCTGGATGCTGCTACCAAGAACATGTACATGGGGGAGGAGCATTTTGTACGGGCTTATCTGTATCATAATCTGGTATCGGTTTATGGTGGTGTGCCGCTGGTCACCCAGGCGTATGGCCTCGGCGAGGAATATTCCATGCCCCGTAACACCTATGAAGAGTGTATCAAGTTTATTGCCGATGAATGTGATAAAGCGGCTGCGCTGCTTCCCGTAACACAGTCTGCTGCCAATTTGGGCCGTGCCACCAAGGGCGCTGCCCTGGCACTTAAAGCACGTACGCTTTTATACGCAGCCAGCGATTTATATGCCAATCCGACGTGGGCGGCCGGATATGCCAACCCGGAGCTGATCGGTTATAAGGGCGGTGACCGTGCTGCGAGATGGAGAGCGGCCAAAGCTGCTGCCAAGGCGGTGATGGACCTGAACGTTTACAGTCTGAACGCGCCGAATCCGGCTACATTGGCCGAGGCCTCCAAAAACAGGGCTGATATGTTTGTCTCGAAACAATCACCGGAGGACATACATGTACGCTTCTTCCTCGCAAAACTGGACAACGACGGTGCCTGGCCGGGACGCTCCAATGGTCCTAACGGCTATCACAACTGGGGTGGGAATACACCGCTTGGCCAGCTCGCCGACGACTACGAAATGAAAGACGGTACTAAATTTTCATGGTCGAACCCGGCACATTCCGCAGATCCGTATGTCGGTCGCGATTCGCGTTTCTATTCCGATATTTTATTCGAAGGTGCGCCATGGAGACAACGGCCGGCCGATGTAATTGACAAAGATCCCAAAGGTATCATTCAAACAGGCTATTGGGAAAAATGGAACCCGACTACTTCAAAAGTGGAAGTGGTGGCCGGGCTCGATACCCGGAAGGGACCTATCGAAGACTGGAACGGAACCTACTCAGGGTATTATCTGAAAAAATTTATGGACCCGGCAGTGGATGCCCAGTTTTTCAGGTCTGAGGTGCCATGGAGATTTATCAGGTATACCGAGATTTTGCTGAACTATGCAGAAGCATGCCTCAACCTGGGCGAAGAAGCCGAGGCTAAAAAGTACCTGAACATGATCCGCAAACGTGCTGCCATGCCTGATATTACCGAAACCGGCGCAGCGCTGATGAAACGTTACCAGAATGAGCGCCGCATTGAAATGGCTTACGAAGAGCAGCGCTTTTTCGATGTTCGCCGTTGGATGATTGCGCCCCAGGTTTATTCCAACGCACGGGGTGTTGAACCGACCTACAAATTGAATCCCGACAAAACAACCGCTGCAAAACCTACTTACAAGATCATTGAAGTGCAGGAACGTAAATGGGTGGATAGAAACTACTTCCTGCCCATTAAACTGGATGAAATGAATAAGAACAGCAAGCTGATTCAGAATCCGGGGTACTAATAAAGGTGTGTAAAAAGAATGCCGATCCCTCAGGTCGGCATTCTTTTTTTATGATAGCCGGGCCTTCTTCCGGTACACCGGCAAGCGGCTTCCCGGGTCGTTAAACCATCTATTACGAAAGTCTGAAAAGTTTACTTGCGTCATCGTCTTGAAAAATTTGCTGAAAGTAGATGGGTCGTCAAATCCCAGTTCCAGTGCAATTTCCTTCATCGATTTGCTGGTGCTAACCGCTTTACGCTTTGCTTCCAGCAACACTCGCTGCTGGATATGGTGACTGGCTGAATAGCCGGAAACGCGTTTGATTATTTCGCTCAAATAATTAGACGAAACAGCCAGGTCCGACGCATATGCGGCAACTTGCCGCTGCAGGGCAAATTTGCCGTCGAGCAGGTTCATAAAACGGTTAAAAACCAAATAGTCGGTTCTGAATTGCTGCCCCGGTGTATCCGCGTTGAAACTGGATGGGAAGAAAGCGATCAAGACTTTCAAAAGTCCGTGCAGCATCTGTGCCCAAAGGCGTTGGCGGTTATTGTATTCCCACACGATCATTTCGATGATCGTCTCGACCTCGGTTTGCATCTCCATATTTAGTCGCAACACTTCAAACTGCCCCGCGCGGCCCGCATAATCAAGTGCTGGCGGCAGGTAAGCGAGCCCGCTGCCGGCACATAGAAATTCCCGGGAAAAAGCGATTTTATAACCCACCAGTTCCGGTCCGGCTACCAATCGGCTAATCTGGCCAGGGAAAAGACAAAATAGGCTGTTATCGCTGACCAGGCTCTTTTCCAAGTCCACCGTAAACGCGCCCTGGCCTTTTTTTACCCAGATAAGCTCAAACAATTCCGACTTCTGAAATCCGAAACAGGATTCGCTGAATGCGCCTGGTGCGTCGCCCAGCGTTGTGGCATAGAAGCTGCTTTGAGAGGCATTGTATTCCATGTGTTTCATATTACATAAGTTGATATGCTTTTTTGTAATCCGAGAAAGTCATTCCCGCTTTGTTTCGGAAAAACTTGCTGAAATGGGCTACATCCTTGAAACCCAGTCCATATGCAACCTCCTTCATGGTAGAACCTGACCCGATCGCGGCATGTTTGGCAGTGCGGATAATGTGTTGGTAAATATGATGGCTCGCTGGGCGCCCCGAGACTCTTTTGATCGTTTCTGATAATACCTCCGCCCGGATCGATAATGCCCCGGCATAGTTCTGAATGCCTTTTTTCGTGACGGCGTGCTGGCCAACTAAATGCATGAACTGCTCGAAGAGTTGCTGGTCAACGCAGCGGGCCTGATCTTGCTCGCGATGCTGGAATATCCGCGAAACAGATACGAGAAATATCTTTAAAAGCCCGGAAACAAGCAGGTGGCCCTTAGGTAACCGTTGACATTGAACGTCCAGGTTGGCAATGGTCCTTTCAATTGTTCTGCTAGTCGCGCAGTTCAACAGGTCAACTGTCGCCATTTGAGGCCCGGGTAATGCTGTCCTGGCGCGGAATGGAAATGCGTCTTCAAAGCCGAACATGAATAGAAACTCTTCCGGGAATGAGACCACATACCCTTTACATCCTGCCGTGCTCTGCCGGTCGGCCACGGTTCCGGGAGGCTGGATCAGCACCTTTCGGCTGCCCGCTTCATGCTCTGTTTCGAGCCAGAAAACCCTGTATGAATGGGCCAATTGCGCTACCACTTCTCCCGCCCGGATGGTTTGCACCGAAAGCACATCGGCTTCCTTATGCAATTTTTGCACCGCCCTGCTCATTTTTTAACAGCGCAGTTTGCATTGTTACACTTGTCGCCAGGTTTTTGAGCAGCAAGCCCGATCGGCGGATATGGGAGTGGCGGAGCAGCAGTGAATAAAGGAAAGTTTTGCATCATGACGAAAGAGTTTATGGTGAAGTCCTTTCCTTTTATTTCTATAACCATGCCAGTGTGTATATTGTTGATTTTCAGTGGTATGAATCGATTTCGTGGTTTGAATTTTGTTGAAATATCAATAATACCTGAAATATGAAAGCGATATTTCAATAGTTGGCAAGAGGCATGCCCCTCAATTTTGGACAACGGCAGCGGATTTGCCGAGCTGGGTGAGTATGGGGAAAAATAACGAAAAATGCCCTTGCGGTAGGTCAAGGGCATTTTGTTTGCTGAGAAGCTTTTATCAATAGTTTTTGATCCAGTCAAGAATGTAGTCCGCGTCGGATTCCCATCCGGCCTGGGCTAAAACGTGATGGTTACGCCCGGGAAACTCTTTGTACTCGATGATTGATCCGTTCTTTTCGTAACGCTCAAAATTCCGGTTGTTCAAATGCGCCGGAATGATATTATCCAGTGAACCTGATGTGAGTAAAAGCGGCGCATGGGGTTTGTCAAAATCCACTGCGGCAGCGCTCGTGAGCCCGCCTCGGGCTACGCGCTTGGATTCGGGCGCAGTAAACAGGTCGTATGCTTTTTGCTGTTCTTCCAGCGGCATTTCGTTCACGAATGCATATTGCCAGGTGTCAAACGGCATCAGGTAGGTTTCATCCAGCGAGGTAAAAAGCCCGAGCGCACCCCATGTCGATTTCAGGAATGAAAACTCGTAAGGTATAATCCCCTGCGGCGGCACCGAATGTATGGCCACCGCTGCCGCAGCCAGGCCACGGTTCAGGAGAATCTGGGTTAAGAGGCCCCCTAGCGAATGACCAATGATAATGGGCTTTTCGGGAAAGCTCTGCGCGATTCCGACGTAGTGGTCTACCAGTTCGGCTAGTGTCAGGCGTGCCAGGTCGGTGTCATTAGGCTGGCGTGCGCGAAGTTCGGCGGCTGTTGCGTCCTTGAAAGGCCAGGCGGGCGCAAGGGTCGAATAACCGCGGGCTTCAAAATAAACCCTCCATTCATCCCAGCAATGATGTGTCACAAATGCCCCGGTTACAAAAAGTATATTTTTGGTTTTCATAATAGATCTTTGGCTAATAGTGATGATCAGAGGTATTTTTTCAGCTGCTGCGCCGCCTGGATAAACAGCGCTTTCGTCTGGGGGATTTCTGCAAGGCCATTCAGGAGGCCAAAATCATGGATTACGTCGTTGTACCTGACGGTTGTGACCTCCACGCCGGCTTCGCTGAGTTTGCGACCATATTCTTCGCCCTCGTCGAGCAGGATATCGTTCTCCGCCACCTGGATCAGCGTCGGTGGCAAGCCCCGGAGCTGTTCGGTGGTAGCCCGCGCAGGCGAGGCGTAAATCTCACGTCTTTTGTCGGGCGTGACATACTGGTCCCACATCCATTGCATTAATGTAGATGTCAAAAAACGCTGTGTACCAAATTGTTGAAATGAAGGCCGTTCGAAATTGGCATCCGTAACGGGCCAGAAGAGAATCTGGGTCTTAAATACCGGGCCGCCCTTCATTTTAGATAGCAGCACGGCGGCAGTCGAAAGATTCCCACCCGCACTGTTACCGACGATAGCGAGCCTTGTGCCGTCCAAATTGATGGATTGCCCATTGGCCACCAGCCATTTTGCCACTGCATACACTTCATGCACCGGTTGGGGGTATTGGGCTTCCGGGGCACGGGAGTAATTTACAAACACGCCCGCAAAGCCGGTGAGCGTCGCCAGGTCGCGTACCATGCGCTTGTGGGTAGGGTAGTCGCCCAGGACCCATCCTCCGCCGTGGATGAACATGAAAACAGGAAGCTGGCCGTCAACGCCTTCGGGACGCACAATGTTGAGTATGATTTGAAAACCATCCTCGGTGATCGTTTTTTCTTCCTCGGTAATGCCTGAAAGATCAACTTCGAATGCCGCCTGTGCAGCTACGAGCACATTGCGGGCATCCGCTACCGGGAGGCTCTCCAGGGGCGGCCCGCCTGCATTCAACGGTTTAAGGAATTCCTTAACGGCTGGTGATAAATGCGGATCTTCGGCAAAGTCAATCGGGGACGATGCAATAGCTTCTGTCGTCATGATATGGTCAAGTTTAGTAAATGGATAATGCAGGAAGTAAGTTGCCCCGGGGTAGGATACAGGGCAAAACTAATGACGGTACTGTTAGGCCTCAATACCGATTTGACGGTACCGGTTGTACATTTTCGGGCCGTCCGGAGCTTTTTTGAATAGAATGCGGGGAGCGGGGGATCAGGGGAATTTCGTAACAGTTTTCATCGCTATGCAAAAAACCTGGATCCTTTAATGCCTAGTTTTTTCATCCGCGAGTTGAGTGTCGACACATTCAGCCCAAGCAGTTCGGCAGCACCGCCCGAGCCGGAGACGCGCCCGTTGCATTGCCCTAAAATTTGAACAATATAATCCCGCTCCATCTCCTCCATCGATTTAACCTTCGCAGTACCATCTCCTGTTGCAATTTTCATTTTGCTGTCATTCAGCAAGCCGACGCTCGTGATCGTGTCGCCCGAGCACATGAGCACGCTGCGCTCGACCAGGTGTTGAAGCTCGCGAATGTTTCCCGGCCAATCATAACTCATAAGCTGTTTGGAAACGGAAGGGGAGAAGCCCGACACCTCCTTGCCGAATCGGGCAGCAAAAATCTGAATAAAATGGACTGCCAGTGGCATAATATCGTCTCTGCGTTCGCGGAGCGGCGGGAGTGTTATGGGAAAGACGTTCAGCCTGTAATACAAATCGAGCCGAAACCTTCCCTCCGCGACTTCTTTTTCCAGGTTGCGGTTGGTAGCGGCTATAATCCTGATGTCCAGGTTAATGGGCGTCTTTCCCCCGATCCGGTCGATTTGTTTCTCCTGCAACACATGCAGCAGTTTTGCCTGCATGGAAAGTGATATTTCCCCAATTTCATCCAGAAATATGGTTCCCTTTTGGGCCAGTTCAAACTTCCCCGTCCTGCGCTCGGACGCCCCCGTGAATGCGCCTTTCTCGTGCCCGAAAAGTTCGGATTCGATCAAGGCGGACGGCAGGGCGGCACAATTCACCCGCACAAACGGGTGCTTTCTACGGTCGGACAGATTATGAATGCTCTGGGCAATTTTTTCCTTGCCGGTCCCGCTTTCGCCGAGTATCAATACGGAAACGTCGGATGGTGCGGCAATGCGGACTTGTTCCATAACCTCCAACAGGCCGGAGCTATTTCCGACGATAGCAGAAAATGGCGTGTTCGCCGGGATGTTTAGCGGTGGTTGCGGCTTGGACAACTCCGTCTTTTGTTGATGCAGATAATGGGCAATATCCAGGGTGACCAGGATATCTTTTTCACGGAATGGTTTGACCAGAAATCCATAAGGCTGGGTACTTTTAGCGGCATCCAGGATTTCTTTGGATGAATTCGCCGAGAGGTAAACAAATGCAATGTTCCGCTTGCGAAGAATGCGCGCAAGGTCGATACCCGTCTGATTTCCTTTCAGGTAAATGTCGAGTAAAACCAGGTCGGGGAGTTCGCCATCGATGATTTCCAGCGCCGAGCGGACGTCGTGTGCGATTGCTATAATCGTATAACCAGCCTTTTCAAGCACCATCTGAATGTGATTAGCCTCGATAAACTGATCTTCAACGATTAAAACCTTGCTGTTCATAGTTCGGAGACAGCTATGATTGCCCTGGTCGACCTGGAACATAGACTAGCTGTAAATGCAAATATAAATTAACCGCTCATATTTCGATGACTTCACCAATAGCTAACAGCATTAAATCGGTTGCCACTGACCGGCAGTATCGTGTGATCGAGGTATCTACTAACGGTTTGCCTTGTACGTCTGCTGATGGCTGCGGCATCCAACATGTGATCGAAGTGTCCCTGAGAGATCACAATGGGTTATAGTCTGGCGTACTTCACGAAGTCGTCAATGTAACGTACCACCAGGTCGGGGTGCTGGTTCTGCGGCCCGTGGCCCGTCTGCCCGAGCATGACCATTTGCAGGTTCGGGATTTTTCGGCTCAACGCGTACCAGTTTTCAATGGGGCATGCCGGATCGTGATCGCCGGAAATGACGAGGATCGGGACATTGATGGTTGCGAGTTTTGCCCTGGAACCGTATTCGTCGGTCGCATAGTCTTTGGCACCGGCGAAGTAGTTGTCCCACTTTTCTTTCGGAACCGGAATATCCCTGTCTACGGTACGTGCATTGATCCGCTCGAAATAGCTTTTTGCCGCCCGGCGGCTCAACTCAGATGCCGGTTCGAAAAATAGCACGGTTTCGTCGGTAAGGTCGTTCACTTCATGCATTGTCGCATCCAGGAAAGCCTGCTCCAGTGGATGCTGGTTTTTCCCCGGCGGATTGGTGCCAAACAAAATCAGGTGTGATACTTTTTCCGGGTAATGGGTAGAGAAGGTTTGGGCCACAAGCCCGCCGTATGACCAGCCGCCGAGGATAAATTTGTCGAGCTTCAATTGGGATGCGAGAAAACGGACATCTTCGGCCACCTCCGCAATTTTGACCGGCAGGGCGCCATCGGATGAGCCGATTCCCGAATAGTCGAAAATGATCACCCGGTAGGATTTTGCCAGTTCGTCCAGAAACGCCGGGTCCCAAGAGTCGAGAATACCGCGCAGCCGGTTACACAGAATGATGGGCGTTCCCTGCCCGATTGAACGATATGCAAGCTTTTTACCAGACCCGGCCGCAAATTGCGTTCGGGCATTAACAGCAGAAAAGAGATCGGATTTCATTGCGGCATTTGTTTGAACGGGTTTGGATGACTTGCGGCTGCCAGCAGCAACGCGCTCTTGTGACTGTCCGAAGGAGCAGGAGCAGATGCAAAGCAGTACTCCAAAGATGTAGCTTTTCATGGGCAAGTGATTTGATGGTAGGACTGGAGGCAAGCAGAAACACCCTGCTTTGATGGATACAAAGCAAGGCGTTTGGAGCAAGCAGGTCAATGGTGATCACCCGGTTATTGGTGTATTTTGAAGGTGCGGCTAAACCTCTGTTTCCAAAATGTGATGAAGCGCTGAAAACTGAACGGCAATGTTGACGCCCTGATCGGACTCGATCGTAAAACGGCCTCCCATCTCGTGGCTAAGTCCCTTCATCAAGTTCATTCCCAACGAACCGGGTCTACCCTGATCTGCGGCGGTGTTCAGCCCGACTCCGTTATCCCGGATATTCAGGAAGTATTGGCCATGGGGAATTTCGGTGAAACGGATCAGCATTTCACCAGACTTTCCGTCAGGGAAAGCATATTTGAAGATATTCGTTACCGCTTCATTAATAATCAGCCCGAGCGGAATGGCCTGCGCGACATCGAGGTAAATCGGATCAACCTGCATGTCGATGCAAATCCGGTTGCCGTCCACATGACTGCTCCCAAGATTTGAAACCAGTTCCTCGATGTACGCCTGCATATTTATCGTCGTGACGTTCTCGGTCAGGTACAGCTTTTGATGAATCAGGGACATCGCATGAATACGGTTTTGGCTGTCCTTCACTGCCGTCAGCGCATCATTTTTGAGATAGAAGGCCTGGGATTCCAGCAGGCTTATAACCGTTTGCAGGTTGTTTTTAACACGGTGGTGGATTTCCCTGACGAGCAATTGCTTTTCTTCGACCGTGCGGGTAAGCCTGGCGTTCGATTCCTCGATCACTTGCTGGTGCTGCTTTAATTCCAGGTTGCTTTTCTGCTTGTTCCGGAACTGGACATACAACGACAGCACGAGGAAGCTTAACAATACAGTGCCGCCGATCATCGCATTGCGCTGAAATTCCCGTTGTTCCAGGCGCGTCAACTGCGCTTTGTTTTGCTGGGTGAGAGCTAAAATGTCTTGTTCCTTCTTCTTGGTGTCGAATTGGATCTGGATACCCGCGATCTGGAGATTCTTTTTCAATGAGGAAACCGAGTCGCTCAATATTTTGAATCGTTGGAAGTGTTCAAGCGCCTTGCCGTAGTTGCCTTGTGCGGAATCGAGTTTATACAAGCCTCTTTCTATCTCAATTGAAATAGAGACAGTCTGAGGGGTGCTCACGGTTATTCTCTTCTTAGCCTCGTTAAGATGCTCCCGCGCCAAACCGAATCGGCCGGCCTTTAGATATAAATTACCAATAAATTGATGCAGGAGAAGCTCGAAGTTTATGATGGCGGTAACGTTATTGGCAATGGATAACAGCTTTTGAATGTGCTTTTCGGCAATATCGTATTCGCCCAAATAGGTGTAATAATGCGCGAGGACGTCCAAATGAATACTGGCGAGATTGTCGTCCGTTGGAGGATATTTCGAGAAAACAGGGGCAAAGTATTGTTTCGCCTCTTTTACCTTGCCTATCCTCATCAAAGTTTTGGCGACCCGCCTGGTAGAATTTAGAACAACAAAGGTGTTTTTGTCCTCAATTGCCTGATTGGTAGAAAGTTTAAAGTATTTTATCGTTTGCGACGGATCGTCCAATTCGTCATACACTCTGCCCAGGTTCGAATAGTAATAGGCCAACTCATTCAGGTCCCCGCTTTGTTTGGCACTTTCAATGGTCAGCATTCCATACCGCAGCGCTTCACTGAACATTCCGGAGGCCCGGGTAATATCGGTAGCAAGAAAGTACACGTAATGCATTCTCGGGTAACGAATCGACTTGTATAAACGCTCCGCTTCCAGGAGGTCGGCCAGGGCTCCGGGATAATCTTGAACATATGGCCCCCGGATGCTTGCTATCCGCACGAGGACATAACCCTGATAACGGATGTTTTTGGCCTTCCTAAACAGTTCAAACGATTTCCGATAAGCCGGGTTCAGCGAGCGGACAGTGCTGCCAAGAATAGGCTCAATTTCCCCTCTGAGGTACCAGCATTCAGCTTCCAGGGATGAATCACCGATTTTGTTTGCTATGCCGGCAGCTTTCTCATGAAGACTGATAGCCCGGCTGGCCTCATTCCGCTCATTAAGAATCGCACCAAGCAAATTAATAGCATGTACTTTATAGCGGATATTTTTAAACTGTGTAGCCAACCGGTCTGCCGCTAAAAAGTAGCTGTAAGCCGAATCAAGATCCTTTTTAAACTCCCCGGGCTTGTAAACATGATATCGCCCAAGCCGGACGGCCCGCATAAACTGAGCGGTATCGACCTCGTCCGGGTGGTATTTGGCCAGGTCATTGCGGGCGTCGGCAGCGCTATATCTGGGGTAAAAAGGTTCAATACCCCATACCAGGGAGGATGCAAAACAGAGGGTGAAGGATAGAATGAGTCGTGTCAGGTACATATAATGACTGCTCAGGAGGATGTCATAGAATCCATACTGCACCAAACGTTCGTTGGGGAAAAGGCAAAGTTCCTCAAATCTAGATTCAGTAGCGATGGTGAATTCCTGGTAATGAAAGTACAGCTCCGGTATTTCTACTTAAAAGCTAGGATTGACTTCTGTTACCAACCCGATCTGCAACGTTATGCCCCGATAATTTCCTTGCGATGCTCCATGCCCCAATCGGTCAGATGCCTGGTTGTTTGTCATGTGATTGATGCAATGTTTGTTTAAATAACAATCCCAAATATTCTGCGCGCAAGGACTATACGAGAAAAGAGGCCCGATTAAGCTCAAATTAAGTATTTTTATTTGAGCTTCCCGAAGTGCTCGGAAATGTTAATTCATTGCGTAAATGACTTTCACACGAAAAGAATTTTTGAGAACAGCCACGCTGGCCACGGCCGGTTTGCTTGCCCTGCCTTCGTCTTTCGCATTTGGTCCCATTGAAAAACAGGCCCTTACATTGTCCCATTTTCCGGATAGGATGCATGCGTTTTTATGGCGAAACTGGGGATTGGTACCTGTCGACCGACTTGCGTCAGTTACCGGAGCAGAGCCTGCCGACATATACAGACTAGCGACCGCAATGGGGCTGCCCGAGGTAAAAACGGTCTCGCAGGATCAGAAACAACGGAGCTACCTAACCGTGATCAGGCGAAACTGGCACCTGCTACCCAGGGAACAAATGCTTGAACTGCTGGGCTGGACCGACGAGCAGCTGACCTTCACATTGCAGGAAGACGATTTTTTTTACATCAAGCTGGGAAGTATGAAACCGGAATGTGAGCCCATCAGGTTCAAAGCATCCCCGGAAGTGGTGCGGAAGCGGGAGAAATGGCTGTCTGGCGTTATTCGGGAGGAGTTCGTGAAAGGATTCCCGCAGCACGAGGAGCCGCTTTTCCAGTTTGTAAAGGAATTGTCAAAAGCACAGCAAAAAGCGGAAAGGCAAACCTCGTCCGGTTTTTCGCCAAGGTTCGGCTATGCCTATTTTGCTCTTTTCGGCGATCCGCTGTTGCAGCCGGACATCGACCCGTATCCCGACGGATACCTGGCTCAAATGGCGGCCTCGGGCATGGACGGCACCTGGTTGCATATCGTACTCTCCAAGCTCACCCCGTTCCCATGGGACCCGTCCATAAGCGAACATTGGGAACAGCGGCTGGAATCTCTGGGAAAACTGGTTGAAAAGGCAGGAAAGCACGGAATAGGGATCTATTTATATCTCAATGAGCCACGATTTATGCCGCTGGCGTTCTTTGAGAAACATCCTGAACTGAAAGGTGTACAAATTGGCGAGCAGGCAGCATTGTGTACCAGCCATCCCGACGTACAAAAATACCTGGTCGACTCGATGGCAATGATCACGTCACGCGTGCCCGGTCTGGCTGGTTTCTTTTCAATTACCGCGTCGGAGAACCATACCCATTGCTGGTCGCATGGAAAAGGCGCGGAATGTCCGCGTTGTTCCAAACGAGGGCCGTCGGCAGTGATCGCCGAGCTGAACCAGCTCTATGAGAATGGTATCAGTCAGGGGTTGGCCGTCGCCAAAGTGGAAAAGGGTCCCGGGCTGATCGCCTGGGATTGGGGCTGGAAAGACGGCTGGGCAGAGGAGATCATTCCTGCATTACCCAAAAGTGCGGCGCTCATGAGCGTCAGCGAATGGGACCTTGAAATCAACAGGGGCGGGGTGCCAAACAAGGTGGGGGAATATTCGATCTCGTCGGTGGGGCCTGGACCACGGGCGACGAGGCACTGGGATATCGCGCGGAAAAATGGCCTGAAAACCATTGCAAAGATACAGGCCGGTTGTACCTGGGAGATTGCCGCCGTACCGTATATTCCGGCGATGGAGAACGTCGCACGGCATGCCGAAAACTTGCGCAATGCCCGCGTCGACGGCCTGATGCTGGGCTGGACGCTGGGCGGTTATCCGTCACCCAATCTGGAAGTGGTGGCCGAGATGGGCAACAGTAAAACCATCACGGGCAGGGAAGCCATGCAGAAAGTCGCCCGGCGCCGGTATGGCGCCGCTGGTGATGCAGTGACAAAAGCATGGGAGCAGTACAGTCAGGGATTCAGCGAATTTCCGTACCATATCGGCGTGGTTTATTCGGCGCCATTGCAGGCCGGCCCTTCGAATTTGCTATGGTCGAAGCCTACGGATTACAAGGCGAGTATGGTAGGGCTGCCTTACGACGATGTGAATAGCTGGCGCGCCAATTATCCCGTTGAGGTTTTCATTTCCCAAATGCAGAAAGTGGCCCGGCGCTTCGAACAGGCGCAGGCGCAGCTAAGACGCGAAACGGCAGGCCTGAAATTGTCGGCGGAATTCCGGAAAGCACTGACAGATGAATGCGGCGTAGCCGAAACAATCGCCATACATTACAGCAGCGTCGCTAATCAGGCGTCGTTTGTGGTGGCGCGGGATAAGCTCTCGGGTGAAAAAGACAAGGGAAAAGCAATGGAGCTTATCGCGGCAATTGAAAGTGTCCTT
Source organism: Dyadobacter sp. (assembly GCF_017744695.1). GTDB lineage: Bacteria > Bacteroidota > Bacteroidia > Cytophagales > Spirosomataceae > Dyadobacter. Next base: position 469,725 of record NZ_JAGIAS010000001.1, on the reverse strand, counting down.
CGTCAGGAAATCTCCCTGGCCAAACGCATGGCGCATTTGCAAGGCAGCGATAGCCGGCTCGGATTTGAAGCTTCCAACCATTATTTCTACGTCTGTAACGACCTGGCCGAGAAAGTAATCAATTGCCGCGACCTGTTGGATCACTGGCTTCCGGAGCTGCGAAGTATGTTCTCCTTTAAATAAGTTACATGAGAAGTACTCCACGGAGATTCTGGAAGAAATTAAGTAAACTCTTTCCAGCATTCACCCTTTTTGATAATCGATTCGCTGATTAAATCTGTATCGGTTAAGAACCTGCCTATTGTAATTTGCTCAGCAGGGCATGCCCGATTGATTTCTCAAAACTAAGCCAGGGTTGCGGTACGCCGAGAAACATACCTGTCCAGAAGGTTACAGCAAAAGCGAACAAGTACCCGCCGAGTGTTGGCGTCACGCCCTCAATGAATATTTTGTTGGTGGTGTTAAAGATCTTCGCGCCTATAAACGCATTTTTCTTTACGAGCACATATTCTTCCTGTTTGTCATCGACAAGCTCGTATTTATAATCGTGTGAAAGCTCATTTTCCAGGATTGAAACGAGCTCCTCGCGCGATACCGATCTATTTACGGTCAGGGTCTTCATCGTTTTTATCAGTTAAGATTCATCCGGCAAATCGATAAAGTTCAATTAATAAAAAAGCATTTTTCTAAGCAAATAAATTGTGATGAGGAGAAAGAATGGGGGGCAGTTTCTGAATATCCTCCTGCCCCTCCAATAGAAATTGCAATTAAAGTGTTCGTTATTTAATTCTTGATAAATGAGCCGGTGAAGTTATCCAAGTGGTAGAAGTAGATTCCTGCACCAAGCGCCGACACGTCGATCCGGGTAATCTCGCCCTCTGAATGCGACCATATTACGGTTTGTCCCAGCACGTTTGTGATCACTAACGCACCATTCACCTTATTTCCTTTCAGGTCGAGGGTCAGCAGGGTATTCACAGGGCTTGGATAAACCGCAACCGGCTTGAAGTGGCTGTTATTCACGGATCTGATTGTCGAGTAGGCAAAGGTGCCATCCAGATCATTCTGTCTCAGGCGGTAATAGTTCACCGAGGGAAGCGGCGATTGGTCAATCCACTGGTAGTGACTCCCGGTGTTGCTGTCGCCTGCACCGGTTACTGTACCTATCTTTATAAATCTTTTTGCGTCGGCGCTCCGTTCGATATCGAAGCCTGCATTTTCTTTTTCACTGTGTGTTGTCCAGTCGAGACGTACCGAGCTCTCGAAAGCCGTTGCAGTAAAATTGCCCAGCCGAACCGGGAGAGCAGTTTCGTCGAGGAAGAGCTCGAGCGTGGGTGCGGTCGTTGAAAGCCCGGGTGCCAGGTAGGCGTCGAAGGGACGAATGTTTGGCTGTGAAGAGCCTGTTATGCGGTTAAATGCAGGTGTACCGTTTTCAACGCCGAGGTAGTAGCCTCCGATCGGGGCGGGCACGCCGATGTAGACTCCGCCTGTGATCCCGACCTGCATGTTGCGCAAATTGCTGCCCGCTAATCCGGAGCTTTCGGCACCTGATCTGAGATTGGACGATGCGTCGATAGCGCCCGAGCCGTTAAACACAAAAGTGCCGGTACCACTGATCAACACGGGCGTGTTAGCGGGTATTTTGCCGCTGATGATGATTTTTCCGGTGACCTTCGGATCTGTATATTCAAGGGTATAGGCTTTTACGCCTGTGGGAATGTTGGCTTCGAACGGCAAAACCAACATTTTCAGGCCGTTCAAAGTACATGCGTACGTGGCTGCGGTCGCGGTGAAGCCCGCTGGGGGATAGAAGTCCCCACCCGTGTCACTGAGCAGGAGCTTTGTGCATACACCCTGATAAACCACATTGTCTTTTGTACTCAGCTGTGCATCCTGCGTATAGAATACGGCGTTTTTGTTAATCGCGGCGGCGTGCCATTCAGCCTGGGAACCGATATTTGTTGCGTCGTTCAGATCGAGAGAGGTGAAGCTTACATCGTCAAGACAATCAAGGAGATAGCTGTCGGTGTCGCTGTACGGTCCGGCAAACCGGTAGCCTCTTTCGCCGCCGACTGAAAAATAGACGTTGGCAAACTTAAAGGTCAGTATGGAGCTGTAATTTCCATTAACGAGGCCAATGATTCCGGTGCAGCCATCGGTAAGTACGTTTTCTGAGATGTCGAAAACCCAATCGAAATTTTGTCTTCTTGGAAAATTCACGCTTCCGTAATTGTGGGAACTGGCCACTCCGGCGCTGTTTATATAGTACAGGGTCGTATTGCTTGACGAGTAGTTATTCGTTGAGGAGAGATTTTCGACGCGGAAAGTCAGCCTGTTGAATTTACCTGTGAGTTTCAGATAGCCATTGTCAGCCGTTTTATTCGCGCTGATTAGCTGCTGGTCATACTTGATCGTAGCTGTTTTACCGCTTAGCTGATAGGCCGTTCCAAAGGCGGGGTTTGTCGGGGTCTGGTTTTCTATTTTTCCATAGTTGATCAACTCGCTGGTCATCAGAGAAACGGGCCGTTCTCCGCTTTTTTCAAATACGAGCGTGGTGATGCTGGAGGCGCCTATCGTTACTTTCGGTCGGGCCGTTTCCTCCGTAAATGGCACGGCGGTTTCCACCAGGCTGGTGGTGTTGGTGGTCGTCACGGCCTTGCCTGTATTGGACAGGAAGGGTAGGTCGACGGAAAGATTATAGGTATTAGCCGACGGATTGATGATCACAACAAAAACCTTGTCGCCTGTTTCCGAAATATAGCTGGAGCCATTCAGTAGGCTGGTATTGTCATTCCAAACGTTCTGGATACGCCTGGCACCGGTAACGAATTTGGCATAATGCGAAAGGACATTGCCGCGCTTGGTAATTTCGCCGGCAACCGTACCAAACTGGCCGTCTCCCATTGGGCCGTAATATCGCTTGGTAGCATAATGGACCCACGCGTTCACATTGGCCAGAAGGGCATCGTTAAGTCTTGTGGCAAAATCGAAAGCATCCCGCTGCCAGTCATAGGTACGCGAGCCGCCGTCGGCATTCCAATTGATCAGATATTCGGTCATCCATACCTCTTTTCCCTGGGCCTGTACATTCAAATGTCCGGTCTGGATCGCGCCGTACTGGTGGCCGCCAAAAATCTCGAAGTTGGCAAGCACACCCGGATCCATAAACGCGGTTGCGTAATTGTCGGTGATCCCGACGCTTTCAGGCGCTATAACCTTGCAGTTGATCTTGTCTGCGTAATTCTTGATAAAGTTGGCCATCTGAGCGGGCGTCCAGATACAACCTGCATAATCTACCTGATAGTCAGGTTCGTTTTGCAGAGATATCGCCTCTAACTCAACGCCATTGGTCTTTAAATAACTCACAAACCCATCCAGATACTGGGCATAAGTAGCATAATTTTCTTCTTTCAGGTATACCGGCCGCACAATGCCGTTTTCGTCGGTGTATCGCGAAGCCTGCGTATTGTACGTTTTCCATTCGGAGGGCATCGACCAGGGCGAGGCAAATATCTTCAGGCCGAGCGATTGTGCGAGCTGCGCTGTTGCCAGCGCCTGCGGCCAGTTCGCTTCTCCAACGGGAATGTATATACGCATAATATTGTAGCCTGCCTCGCTATTTGCGCCCCACATCTTCCTGATTTCGGTTTCGCTCATATGATTGTAGCCAAACTGGGGGCTGTTTACAAATCCACCGAAACCGGAAATCTTCTGGTACGAAATATCTCTGTTCAACTTTACAGTTGCATTGATTGTCTGCGCCGTCACAGTTTGGAAAAGTAGGAGCAAACCGGCAATCGCAAATGCTGGTTTGATAAGCATGAATAGTTGTCTTTTCATTCGTTCTGATCGTTAATGGTTCGTTCATTTTTCTGGGGTAAGCGGCACCTTATTCTGGCCCCCTGCTGCTACCGGCGGGGCGACCAGTGTTCTGTCCTGGTCGGGCGGATCAAAAACGGGCATATGGATTTGTGATTTACTGAATAAATAATATGATTTTATTGAGCAAATTACGGGAGGTGAAAAGTCATTCTAGGGAACAAATCGCCAAATTAGTGCTACTGATGTTCGACCGCTGAGAGAATTGATGAATTTGCCAGATACGTTGCATGCTCACATGTCCGCACGCGGTACTGCATATACACACTCGAATTTGAATCGGTGGGGATATGCACCGATTCAAATTGGTGAAAAAACTTCTAGTAACGAGGATTTGATTTCTGGATTATGGTGTCCAGATGGAAGCGCGCAAATGATGTAGATGTGTTTTTGTCGAGTAGTAATAGAGCGCGACCATTTTACCGTCTTGACGACAAACTACCCTTGGGTACCCCAAATCATTCAGCTGCTTATCTTCCGACCAAAAATCGTCCATGATAACCTGTGGCTTACCCCATGTTTTACCTTTATCCGAACTGTAAATCACTCGAATGGTTCCATGATCGCGTTCCCCGTATACTACACAGAGCCGGCCATCCCGGGTGAGCGCAAATGCGGGAGGATTGCCGTTTTCGGCCCCCGTATCGGCGACTTTTGAAGTAAAACTCCACGATCTGCCATTATCCGCAGAAGAATAGGCATCTATCCAATGAAGTTCTTGCTTGTCGTTGGTTGTGAATTTTCTTCGGATCAACGTCACGATCGTCCCGTCACTTAACCTTTGCGACTGCGACATTACCGCCCGGCACTCATTTGCATAGGGATTCCTGGCGTCATCTTTAAATAATTTCACCTTGGGGAAATTTCCTGCTGAGCTACTTGGAGGCACAATCCACCCCTGAAAAGCGAAGGTCCTACCGCCATCAGTCGTTTTGATGCAAAAAAGACGGTCCGTCCCGAATGCCCCCGCTTTACGTACCGAGAAAAAAAGCAAACACTCGTTCTCGCTCTTGACGATATAATCTGTTCTGGGGGTCAGTTCGTCCATCCCGATATTTGAAAGCTCCTTCCATTGGAACAAATCCCCAAAACCGAATGGGCCCTGCCAGGAATTTCCTTTATCGTAACTAAAGAAGAAATGAGCGCGGCCGTCTTCCGCTCCGTGATAGGAAGCCCCGACGACCCGCATGGCAAACTCCGGATGCTTAAAATTGACAGCAGTTGTAAGGGGGCGCAAATCGGGCATATCGCCAAAATCTCCCACATAATTTTCAGGATCTTTGACGGTCCAGCTCTGCCCTCCATCGGTGCTGCGTCCGAGCCAGCTCATAAACGGCTTTTCGGCGTTGTGACTTTTCGTGATTTTGTATTTGGCTTCGGTAAATCCCACCAGTATTTCGTCATTATCGAAAATAAAAGCGCCACCATTCGCAGGCCAGCCGGCAAAACGCCCGGGTTGCTGGTATACGATTGCGTGTTGTACATCCCTGACTTTTTCTTGCGCTTGCAAAGAATCTGTAAGTGTTAAATGTAATGTAAAGCACGAGGCTAAAAAGCAGAGCCAACTGTTGTTTTTCATAAACAAATTCTGATTAGTTGCCTAGAATACTAAGCAATGTGGCTTACCGCCTATCCGTACCCATAATTTTATTTTCAAACGGGATATGGCAGCGGACGCAGATTTTGAGTATGAATGCAGGTTTCTATGCAAACATAGGGCACCGCTTAAAAAGCATAACCCAGAACCAGGTTGAACCGACGACCATTTCCTCGTGTGTAATTGGCGTCGTTACCGTAAAACTGGGCAATTGTCGGGTAGTAGGCCGTGTTTAGCAGGTTCTCTATCCCCAGGCTTAACCGGAATTGCGGGGTGATTTTGTAAGCAACGGCCAGGTTCCACAGATCGAATGATTTGATAGGGGCTTCTCCCAGCGCATACACGCCCTTTTCATTGGGTTGGAACCTGTTGCGGCTGCCGACATACATCCAGTTGAGATCAAGGTTTAGTTTCTTGTAATTCCATTTTGCATATGCCGTAACCTTTGCCGGCGTAATTCGGTTCGAGTTCAGATAAATGTCCTTCTCGCCGTCAAAATTCCCGTCCTGATCCTTGTCTCCCTTGCCCTCGACATAGGCGTAGTTTCCTCCAAGGGTGAGCGGACTGAGCACACGATAATCCAGCTGCACCTCGTATCCCCACACCCGCTCGGGCATCCGCTCGGCAATGTATACGCCATCAACTTCCAGCAGGTTGGACCCAAGTTTTGATGTGCTGTAATAATAGGCGGCAGTCAGACTGACTTTACCCAGCTGGCTGCCGAAACCAGCTTCGTAGTTATTTACGATAATGGGCTTTGTTTCCAGCTTGGATATAGTGCTTTCCCTGGCAGCCCTGAGCACCCTGCCCAAATCAAAAACGGAAAAAGATTGCGAGTAGCTCACAAACGGATTGAATAAGCGGAACTTGGAATACCGGGCGCCGGCGTTGAAGACGAGCGCATTGTAATCGAGGGTCCCGCCTTTCACGGCAATGCTCCCCGCTCCATTTGCGCCGGTGGCCAGCGTATTGTAGTCGTCGATTTGAATCCTGATGTTCTCCGCTCTGGCCCCGGCTTTCACATTCAGGTGATCAAACCACTGGGTTGACAGCTGCGCGTAAGGCGCCAGGTTCCGCATGTCGATGTTGGGCACCCACACTCTTCCGTCCACGAGGCTCTGGGCTGTCTTGTCATTCAAAAGGTCAAAGCCGTAGGTTACATCTCCTGAAATTTTGCTGCCGAGCTGTAATGGCGTATTTAAATTAACCCTTAAACCTTTTTTGTTGGAGACGATTTCAGACTGGCCGCTGCCGTAGAACGAAGCGGAATTGGAATATACAGTCCAGAAGTCCTGCAAGTAAACATTGGCCGTCAGGCTTGTCCGGCCAAAGATTTCCTTGTTGGTATATTGGAGATTGACATTGTGGTTATGCCTTGTGCCTTCATCGATCCCGATTCTTTTTCCAAGGATGCCGATCGCCGGACTTTTTCCAAATACCCCGTTTTTCAAAACAAAAGCCGAATGCTGGTTCGAGCTGTAATAGTTGTACATCAGTTCCAGCCGCTGTTTTTGGGAGAAATTGTACCCGATTTTCGTGAAGGCATTGTATATTTTCGTTTCGCCCAGACCGTACTCGGGTGAAATCACCTGGCCTTCGGCATCGCGGTATACGCCGGTCTTTTCGTACATACCACTGACCACGTAGTCGAATTTATTGAGCTGGCCAAAAAGCTGTTGGGAGAAGCGGTAACCGATAGTGCTGTCGCCTTTGGTATTTCCCGTAAGGCCTGCCTGCGTGAGTCCGCCAATTTTACGAGCGCCTTTAGGTATTTTGGTAATGTAGTTGATCAATCCGCCGTCGGCGCCGTTTCCATATATCGCTGTCGCACCCTTGATGACTTCCACACGTTCAATCACCGAGGGGTCAATCGAACGAATGTCCCTTCCGCCTGCCCGGAGCGGGGTGGATTGCGGTATCCCGTCGATCAGCACCAGCAGATTCCTGCCGCGAAGGGTTTGGCCGTAGTTTCCCGTTTGGTTGGTCGATGAGCCCAATCCGGGGACGGCGTACCCAACGATATTGGCGATGTTGGGACTGATGGTCGAAAGGGCATCTATTTCCTTGGGGCTGATCACCGTGACCGAAGAGGGGGTTTCTGCGAGAGATTCCACCCGGCGGCTGGCGGAAACGATTACCTCGTCTAGTTGTGACGTGTTTTCTTCGAGCCTGAATTCAACCAGAATGGTTTCGCCGGAACTGATTTGAACCTTCTTTTCCTGTGATACAAAACCTAATGACGACACGGTAACGGCCGCAGGGCCGGCTGCAACGTCCGTTACGATAAATGCGCCGTTCTCATCGGTTTGGACTCCCGCGCCGTTCCCTTTGATGAGGATATGCGCCGAGGAGACGGGCTGGTTGAAGGCGTTTTTAACGGTTCCTTTTATTGTTCCTCTTTCTGTCTGGGCAAAAAGGGTGTGCTTGGGTAGGATGCAAATGGATAATACAAAGACAAGTATAAATCGAGACAACATTTGTGGCGGGAAATAAATTGAAATTTCTGCAAATGTAATTTATTTAGACTTATTACAAATATTGTCAGCAAAAGTATTTACACCTGATACCGCGCAAGGGGGAAACGTTGAGAAGAATCTGTTAAATTGATTAAATTGGTGATTAGAAGGCAGATCATTACCCGGTGCATCAAATAAGCAGCATGAATAAGAGACTCGGAAATAGTACGGTCAGGCATGTGGTGTTTGGTGCTATTGCGCTGGCAGCTAGCGCATTGACAATGTATATGGGCTTGTCCCCGAATAGTTTCGGGATGGCAATTTTTACATTTATCACTGTGATCGTCAACGTCTATGCCGGACGGTGGATACATTTCCAGTCGTTAAAAGGCGGCCTGCTGGATTTGTTTAGGATGTCTTTTCTTTCATTTTTCTTTTCTTCATTGGCCGGCGTTATCGTATTTGCCCGATATGTTGAGCCTGACCAGCGCTTCCTTCATTACCTGGAAACGTGGATCAACGTGTCCGCATTTACCGGGTTGTGTCTACTGTTTGGTTTTTTCGCATTCCGAGCGGGAAGAAAGAGGGAGAGCGCCATTTGACGCAAAATTGGCGATGCAGTTGACTAGGCCGGCAGCAAGCCACTTGACGTACTTAGCCGGGCGGAATTGCATAGGGCAAAAGAATCGGTATTATTGCTGTTTTATTGCCGGTAATTTAATACAGATTTTCTTTGACCACAGATAACCCACTCTATTTCAAACTCAACAGGCTCTGGCAGCAACTTCAGGGTTCCAGTGAGAGATTTACGCTGCAAAGCCGCATTTTCCACTTCCTTTGCATCTCCACGCTGCTGGTGATGGTGTATGTACTGGTGTTCAGCCTGGCGGTAGGCATGACGTTGTATGCCTGGATTAGCGCAGCGTTGATTCCCCTGCAGTTGCTTTTGTATTACCTGTCTCGGGTCAAGGGGTTTACGCTTTTTTCGCTGGTGGTATATTCATTGCTGTTCCACGCTTTTTTTGTAATAAGTTATCGGGTGACGTCGGGCATAAATGGCTCTACCATGCTCTCATTCTGCCTGGTTTATTTTCTCTCGCTGTCGGTCAGTCCCAAACGAGGGTACCCGGTTCTGACAGTCGTCAATCTCGTCACCGTCGCTACATTGCTTTGGCTCGAGTATCAGGACCCGAAATTTATCCTTACAACCTACACGGATAGAAAAGAACAATTTGTCGATATCGCTTCAACCTATGTGGTCAACATAGTCATGATACTCATTGGCCTGGGATACATTATCAGTAATTACCGCAAGGAAAAAGACAAAGCCGAAAAGAGGGCAATGCTGCTCGACGAGCTGCATGAGGAAAAAGTGCGGTTGATCTCCGTTATATCCCACGATTATCATACTCCACTTGTTTCACTCAAAAGCTATCTTAATATTATTGAGAATCACGAGTTGAGTGCCGCTGAAAGGAAAATGCTGACGACAGAAATCAGGCAATCCATTGTTAATACCCAAAACTTATTGATGAACCTGCTGGATATGACCAAATCCGAAGGAAGATTGATAAATAAGGACGTATATTTCAATGCCTTCAAAGCAATTGAAGATACAATCAAAGTTTATCAGGATATTGCCCGGTCGAAGGGTTTGATATTCGAATCAGCCATACCCGAAACATTGTTTCTGAGGGGGAACCCGTATCTTTTTACCATCATCGTTCGAAACTTAATTAACAATGCAACCCGCGCATGCCGGGCAGCGGAAACAGTGAAGTTTACACACCAGCACCTGGATGGGCGGCATGTTTTTTGTATCAGCGATACCGGCCCCGGTATTTCTGAATCAGCTCAGAAGGACATTCTGCGCGGTTGGCAAAATCCCGTACCGAATACGTTGCGCTCGGGCGGGCTTGGACTGACACTCTCGAAAAAGTATGTGGAGGCTTTGGGCGGAGAATTGACGTTTTCGACACACCCGGGTGTGGGTACGAGTTTCTTTGTCAAGCTGCCCATCGCTGAGCACCAGAATGGAGCAATTTGAAAAACAGCGAACCTGGCTCGTCATTTTTTATCATCCGTCACCCGTCCTGTTTCAGATGAGTTGGATGGCGACGTAGCAAGAACGGAAATTTTTTTGTGGCAATTTCGCTACAAGTAGCCGCCGGTCCGATTTTCCAAAATATCAGGGAATGTACGTTTTTAGCGCACAGAAGTTACAAATTCCGAATATTATGTGTTTTGTGTAGAAACTTCGGTGCTTGAAAGTAGTATTGTATCTATAAAAAATATTTTTTTGTAGAATTTATTTTATTGTATTATTGGATCTCTGTTTGTAGCTTTCGATAGAAAGGTTTCTATTTTCTGTGCACACTGGGATATTCGATATTATCGGGAAGAACTACAAATTGGCGTAAGCACCTGTAAAGTGGCCACGGCCGGGCCTGTTTTAAAATAGCTTAGTTTCAATCACTATTCAGACGAGCGCTATGACGATTTTTACCTTATCTCCGCTTTTCTCCCCATTAAAATTACCCTCTTATGAAGGGGAACGACCGCCTCCGTGATGATGCGCACTGATGTGCCATAAGCATGCAGTACATCCGGTTACTTTTTTACTTTAACCCGACTTTAAACCAGGAGATTCTTTTCTTTATTCCTCAATGTTCGCCTTCGGTTGCAAAAGGCTTTGTGCTGTCGTTGCCAGTCAACATTCCAGCCAGGTTCTTTTGATGTCATAGGAGGATATGCCTATGACGTTTGTTTACCCCCGTTATAGCAGGCAAATCGCCTGTCAGGGATTGTTGTGCCCTTACAAAGGGCTGTCACCACCCGGTGTAGTATGCTCCTCGTAGTTCGCTATGCCGGATGTTGTTGTTACATTTTATCAAACGCAACGTATGGAAAAATTACTACCAAGTCGGGTTCTGCTTAGAACTGACCGACCGATCGGCTTGTCATCAACAAAAACGGTTCTTCTTTGGGTGTTGATGTTAATACCCTTTTTGTCCAGGGCACAAGTGGTTTCCCCGGACACTAGCCTGTTACCCTGTAACACACCTACCGCACTGAACCTGCCCACCTATCACATGAGCATCGTCCCAAGTGTGCCATTCGGGACAGTTTGGACGGGAACTTATGGCCTGGCGGCAGCAGTGGTCAGCAACCCTGCCAATGCAATCAGCTCCAGCACGAGTGATTTTGCGACCTTCCTGGCCGTGTTATCAGCCACAGGCGGGATGCGCCTGACCGCCCAGAGCGATAACGGGTATTATCCGGCAGGATATTTCGCTGGTTTCGAGATCCAGAACACCGGGATCATTGGCGCCACATTGCTGGGTTCGCTGACGGTTCGCACCTACCTGGGCACCACATTGCAGGAGCAATACACCGGGCCCGGCGGCTTGCTGGCTGCAAACATTGTCAACACCAATGGCAGGACCACGGTCGGCTTTGTGACGACCAAGAATTTTGACAGGATCCAGATCGATCAGGCCTTGTCAATAAGCGTCAATCTGGGCACGACCCAAATCTTCAATGCGGTGGCCACCAAGTTCTGCGCAGAATCGACGCCCCGTCCTTGTAATGTCGTAGAACAATGGAACAACCCGACGTTCCCCGTATACGTGAACACCGACCGGACCGGTATCAGCACTAACGTCGCCTGCGTGAACTGCGCAGTGAGAAATACTACTAATCTGGTCAATTCGGATGCAACCGATTATGCGGAAATAGACCTGGTTGCTTCCATAGCTTCAACAGGATCAGTCTCGATCAAAAACACAAAAACAATATATCCTGCCGGGACATTCGCCGGCTTTGAGATAGAAGACCAGCGAACGCTCGGGGTAGCATTCGCAGCAGGCCACACTGTTACGACTTACCTTAACGGCGTGCAGCAGGAAACGGTTTCCGACGGAGGTGCTTTGGGCAGCGCAGGCCTTTTTACTTCTTCCGGGCACGCCATCACCGGTTTTAAAACCAAATTGGCCTTTGACGAAATCCAGTTCAGTGTCTCCATGCTCGGTGCGGTACAAGTGGCCCCGATCAGGGTATATGGCGCAGTGACCGAACGGTTCTGCGAAGGCCCCGCATTAGCATGTAATACCAACACCAAGCTGGTTAAACCGAATTACCCTGTCTTTGTTGACACCCGCAACACGGGAATTGATGCTACCGCGTGTGTGCAATGTAACATTGTAGCGTCTGGCAATGCCATCGACGCAGATCCGGACAATTATACCGAACTGGTAGTTCCCGCTAATATCGGCACAACGGCCGCATATGGTGTAACCGACGGAGCGAAAATCTATCCGATCAACACCTTTGCCGGTTTTGATATCGATAACCCGAACCTGATCGGCGTGAACGCGCTCTCTGGGATTACCATCTCCACCACAGATCAATACGGAGCTGTTATCGAATCGTTTTCTGGTAACTCAGGGTTGATATCTGCCAAAAGCTCGGTACTTAACGGAGCTGGCCGGCAAACCATCGGGTTTCTGGCGACACAGCCTTTCAGCGGCGTTAAGATCACCGTCAGCTCGGTCATCAATGCGAATATAGGCACGACCCGTATCTACAACGCGGTATTCAAAGCATTCTGCGCCAACGAACTGGCTTGTAATACGCTGACTGCCGTCTCCAATCCGACGCATCCGGTGTATGTCAATGGCATCAGAACATCGATCGACGCAGTAGGATGCGCTGCCTGTCAGCTCAATAACTCGGAGAACATCGTAAATGGTGCTGTGATAGTGCCCGCGACACTGGTTATGGGCGCAAGCGTGGGCTCAAAAGCTACTGTTTCGGTAGCCAATGCCATTGAAACTTATCCGGCAGAGTCCTTCGCAGGCTTTGACATCGAGTCAGGCACACTGCTGTCCGCAGGCGCGTTGGGAAGTATGACGATCCATCTGTATAACGATGGGGTTCTGGTGCAAAGCGGTACCGGCAATTCGCTGGCCGCGGGTGTCAGCACTTCTCTGGTAACCGGTGGGGCCAACAGGCAAATCGTTGGTATTATCAGCAAAGTGCCTTTCGATGAAGCTCAGCTGGAAATTACCAACCTGGTCGGAGCAGACCTGGGTAATATCCTGATCTACCGGGCGTATATGCAGCGCAGTTGTGCTATCACTGTGGGCTGCGACTTCAATGTAACGTTGAGCGACCAGAACCACGGAGCGGTGATTGACGCCGAACAAACAGGAACAAAGGGAATTGCATGTGCCGGTTGTGAGGTGCAGGCGCCGTGGAATGCGGTTTCTGCCTCTACCACCGACTTTGCCAGGATCCATAACCTGGCCAGCGGATTGGAAACCAACTCGTTGGCTGTCGCAGTTCCTGCCACTACGTTCCCAGCAGGTACTTTTGCAGGCTTTACCATCAAGAAGAACCCTTTCCTGCTTTCAGGAGGGCTATTCACCGGTATCACCATCACGACTTACCTGAATGGGGTCCAGCAGGAATCGAAAAACGATGCGGCCTTGTTTGATCTGTCAGTATTGAACCAATGGTTTGGAACTCCTTCTGATTTTTACAACCCAGGCTTTTACAGTACCGTACCGTTTGACGAAATCAAGATCTCGATCGGTTCGCTGGCACAGGCTGTCGATCAATTCGTAGACGTCTATGGCGCGATTGTAGATACACGAATGGCTGTCGGTTTGAGTTGCAACAAGACCAATCCGGATGTGAACGTAGCGCTTGCAGGCGTAGCCATTAACGGAAATGTGTCTACCAACGACATGATTCTCCCAGGCACAACCTACGGCAGTGCGACGACCGTAGCAGGCTTCTCCAATCCGGGAGGTGAATTGCCAGCTGTCAACGCCGACGGAACTTATACGTTTACTTCCAGCACTCCGGGTGTGTACCGCTTCCTGGTACCGGTATGTCCGCCATCGGTGACGACAAATTGTCCTGTGGAACTGCTTGTTATTACCGTCAATGGCACGGGAACGAACAATCCGCCGATTGCCAACCTGGACATTGCTTCTACCAAACTGAATACGGCGGTAACTATCAACTCGCTGGTGAATGATGCAGCCGGAAACAAGGACGTGCTGTTAGTTCCAGGCTCGGTTGTGCTGACAGACCTGAATGGAGGTAATTCAGGCAACACGCGCCTGGGCGGAACTGCGGTCGTTAACTCGGCGACAGGTGCGGTAACTTATACACCTCCGACAGGCATTGTGGGTAAAGATACCATTCTGTACACCGTCAGCGACAACAGGCCCATTCCTTTAAGCGCCTCTGCTTACCAGATCGTTACCGTTTCACTTACCGGAACGACCAATAGTACCGAGGCCGCGGACGATTACGCTTTGTTATCCTCTCCGACGGGAATTACCGCCAACGCGGCAAACGGGGTGAAAGCGAATGATACAGATCCGGAGGGGGATACGCAAACTGTGACCCCCCAAACGACCACCGTTCCCGACAAAGGTACATTGACTTTACAAGATGACGGAAGCTATAACTTTGTGCCAGTGGCAACTTTCAAAGGCGGTGTTGGTTTCCCTTACACCACGACCGACTCGCAGGGTGCCACAGCTATGGCGACTTTGTATATCTCGGGAGACCAGGCGGCATTGCCCGTGACGCTGATTGAGTTCAAAGCCACCTCAGAGGGTGGTCAGGCGTTGCTTTCCTGGGCGACGACTTCGGAGACAAACAGTGATTATTTCGAGGTGCAGCACAGCAGGGATGCTAAAAACTGGAGACCGCTGGGCAGGGTTGAATCCTTCGGAGAAAGTGCAATACGGCGCGATTACACTTTCGTACACCAGGCAATGGTTCCGGGAGAAAACTACTACCGCCTCAAAATGGTCGACAAGGATCAGACTTTTGCTTACAGCGGCATCAGGAATGTCGAGTCCGGCGTTGTCGGTCTGGCTACGTACCCTAACCCTGTATCCGACAAGATTTTCCTGAACGATTTGCCAGGACGGAAAATCTCCCGCGTGACAATAACCAATAGCAGTGGTACCGTAGTTTATTCCGGCAAGAACTTCCCCGCCGCGGGCATAAAAGTCACTAACTGGGCAGCAGGGATGTATGTCATCGAAGTTACGGAGACAACCGGCTTGATCCATCACTTGAAAACGGCTGTTCAAAAATAAGCGTGTGCCTGCCAATAAAATGCCCCCTCTTCCGATCCCAGATCGGAGAGGGGGTAAAAAACGGGCGGGTATCTGGTTGAATGGGCCGTGCGACCTGCATACTTAACATTTTGGGTAAAGTAATGCACTCCTCGTGTTATCGGGACACTTTGGATATGTGGTCGTTTTATATGCAGATCATCAATGGCAATATGAACATTTTCGCCTTTGTTTATGATTTCAACGGTAATTGATACTCACACGCCCTCCATGATAAGACTGACGCAAACTTTGCGTGATGCGGTCAAGGGCATTCATATTTTTCCATTTGGGTCAGCCGAACTGATGATAGACTCGATGACACACGTGGAAGTCAGTCCTAACCTCGCCATCATCAATGTCAACCCTGTAATTTGTGAACAGGATCTCCCGTTTTGCCAATCGATTACCGCGTATTGGCCCGATTGCAAAATAATCATCTTTTACCGGCAGAGATCAACGGTTGTCCCATTTCTAAGGCTTGGGGCCCATGGTTTCTTAAAAAAAGATGCGGAAGCAACGGAAGTACGGGAGTGCATTGAATGGGTTCTTAGCGGCAGGCGATATTGTAATACCGACTTCATCAACTGGATCATTGGCACTTCCCCCAAAAGGTTAAGTGCCAGACGGTAGAGAGGGGACCGGTACTGCGTTTTTTTGCAAATGACAAAAGAGAGGCATATTGGATGTGCCTCTCTTTTTGTTATCTGTTTTTTGAAGACTGAACGGACTCCACACGCAACTTGGCTATTCGAAAATTAGTTTGTAGCTCCGCCTGGTCGCCCGCTCGTCTACCGAAATCATGTAGATCCCACCGGTTAAGGGCTGGGAGGGCCGGATGACGAGCGTTTCGGAACCCTCCGGATCGGCTTGGAATGCGACTTTCTTCCCATTGGTGTTATAGAAGGAAATTACCGCCGAGTGCGGCTCATCGACGCTGACACGGAAAGTCCGTCCTGTCAGCGGGTTAGGATAAAGCGAGTAGTCCTGCGAGCGGATAATGACCGAAACGGTGCGGGAGACTGAACGGGCCCCGCCAAGATCGTATTGGATCAGCCGGTAATAGCTGGTGCCCAGATAAGGGTTATGGTCAACGAGTTCGTAATTGTGCCGGGCATCGGAATTGCCGGCCACATCACGGATTTCGGCTACCTGCTCAAAGTTCACAAGATCTTTGCTGCGTTCGACTACGAAACGGTCGTTGTCTATTTCCCGGGCCGTCTGCCATTTGAGTTCGACGGCCTGACCGGCAAGTGCTCTTGCTTCGAAAGAGATCAGTTTGACAGGCAGTGGGGAACTGATTGTTTTGACAAAGAACCCGCTGAACCCTGTTACATCAATGGTTACCTCCCAGCGATTCCCGTCAGGGTTCCAGGCAATGTTTTCATCGGCAGGGTCGATGGTAGTGATGCTTCCGGTGTAGTCTCCTGGCAGGCCATTAGTTCCGCCAGTTCCGCCCCGCTTTTCAATCAAAAGGTTTGCTTTCCGGGCCGCATCACTGGTATCGGCTGGCAGCAAATTGTCCGGGTTAGTAAGGTTGAATGCAGAAAACTCGTCCTGGGTAAAGTAAAGGGTAACACGTCCCGTGGCAGAAGCTGCATTACTGGCTGGCGTGATCTCATAATGCCGTTTGACAAATTGCCGGGGTTGTGTGCTCTCTACCCACACCCTGGCTTCGACCGTCCCCGAAACAGGAGATGCGCCCGTGGCCTGGACGCGTGCGATCAGATCATTACAATCGCGGTATATGGTGCTGCTACCTTGTGTACTGCTTACGGATTTAGAAGTAGCGGCAAGTGACAGCAGTGGTTGGTTGATTTCCGCTTGGGCCGAAGTGAGGCAACCGATGTTATCCGTAACGGTGCAGGTATAGGTGTTAGCAGCCAGACCTGTTGCTATTGCGGCTGTACCGCCGCTGGGCGACCACGAGTAGGTATAGGGTGTAAAGCCGCCTGAAACACTAACTGTCGCCGAGCCGTTGGCACCTCCAAAACAGGACACGTCGGTTTTGCCGGCTATGCTTGCCGTCGGACTGCTGACTGTCAGGGTTGCTGCATTAGACGACGCGGCAGGGCTGGCACTACCGGTTGCCACACAACGGTACTGGTAACCGTTCATCGAACCGGTGGCGCCTGTGATCGTAAGGGTAGCCGTGGCTGCCCCGCTGTAAGGAGCAGCGTCAGCTATATTATTAAACCCGCTGCCCGTATTTACCTGCCACTGATAGGCGCTCGCATTGCTTGCGGTAACCGAGAAAGACGTGTTCCTCGTCGCACAGATCGTGCGGTTTGCGGGATGTTCGATAATGATGGGAGGTATATCATTGTCAGCCAGGGAAATGGTGACGGCATCGCTGCCCGACGCAGCCGTGTAAGTCAGGCCGGAGCCATCCACGCCGCCTGTCGCGGTGAGTATGACGGACTCGGTACCTTCATTTAGCAAATCGTCAATCGGGTCAATGTTCAGATCTACGAAATTTTGATAAGCAGGCAATACGGTCGCGGAGGCCGTATAGTCGGTGCCAGGCAGGGCGGTGCCGCTCGTGCCGATCTGGGCAGTCACGTTAGAGGCGGCGACATAATCACCGGGCAGCCCCAGCCTGTATTTGCCGGATGTTGCCGGTTCTGCGGCGTCCGCTATTTTCGTCAATGACAATATCCGATTAATATTGTCGTCGTCGGCGATATTCACCGTAATATCGTTATTGGCCGGATCCGGCGGAAAAATAAAAGCATTACCGCCGCCGTCAGTGGCGCTGCCGGAAAGGAGCGTAAATGTGATGGTCTCTGTCGGTTCGACCACGTGATCGTCAAACACGGTGACCGGAACGGAAACAGAGTTGGTATTGGCATTAACCACAATCTCACCCGGGATGCTGAAATCTGCGCCGTTGGCCGTGCCCGACAGGAAGTAGGCTATTTTGACAGGCCAGGCAGAAGTGGCAACCCCGGCCAGTTTTACGGTAAATGTAGCACCTGTACCAGGCTCGGACGCGTTGGTGCCGGTTATAACCTGTATAGGCGTAGAACTTGCGGCGTTAGCATCTATAATGAGTACCGTGGCCGAATTCTTCAAAGGGTTGATCGGATAGGTCTGCGAGGCAGAAGTAGCCCCCGTCAGTTGGATTCCCACCGTTTCGGGGCCTTCGATTATACCATCGTTGCCGGCGTCCACTGCAACGATGGTCTCGACAGAACCGGCGGGGATTACGATATTTCCGGGGAGATTACTAAAATCAGTTCCCGGTGTAGCCGCTATGGCGCCGGGCGACGGGGTGGTATACGAAAAGCTGATAACAATATCTTCGGAAACGGGGACCGGACGATTGAGCGACACGCGGTATCGGCCATCCGTGCCGCCTTCGATGGCGTCGCTGATTTTTTGCAGGATGATTTCCGGAGATGACTGGCAGTGTGCCGTGGCCCATGTGGACATGCCCAGGACAATCCCAGGCAAGATAGCGCGCAAAAAGTGGTGCATGGTAGTGATTGACGTTTTCATGAATTGTTAGTTGAGTGTGAATGAAACTGTTTAATGACGCCGGTATAAATGGTCTTTTCAATGTGGTATAATGCAGGAAACGCCGAAGTGTTACGATAAAGCCCTGAATTGAAAAAAAGCAGCCCGCTATTCAGCGAGCTGCGTCGAATTTTTCCGTTATGCAATTTTAAACCGTCCTGCCCCCGTCGAGCCTTTCCTGGAGTTCTTTGAGCTCGTCCCATTTCCCGTCGCGTGCGAGGGCCGATTGCTGTGGCCAGCTGGTGGGGTCGTGGACCTGGAAACGGGTACCGGCCCCGCGAAGTATTTCGGTGACCCTGGCGGGGTCGGACTGCGCAAGCTGGCCGAAGGTGAAAATCCCGGCCTCGTTCAGCAGCTCTTCTATTTTCGGTCCAACGCCCTCGATCACTTTTAGGTTATCGCGCTGGGCGCTGGCCAGGTTGACGACGTTGGTATTCCCGATGTTCCTGCTTTTGCTATTGCAATCATCGAGTTCCTTTTCACGGGCGAGGATCTGTTCGCGCAGGCCTTGAATCTTGCTGTTGGTAATCCACCGGGCGATCAGCCATCCGATGAGGGTTGTAGCAATCATCAGGATCAATATCTCTGAAATTGCCACAGGTTTACTCAATGGGGTAATTTCTAATAGTACCATATTGCGAGTATCTTGTTTTTGAGAAAAAGCGTGTCATTTTACACCTATTCGCGCCCTTGCTTATGCCCGGCCGCCGTCGAGTTCATTCTGCCACCGCTTCAATTCCGTCCAGTTGCCGGAAGCCGCGAGACTTGCCTGCTTGGGCCAGGTTTCCGGGTCATGTACCTGAAAGCGCGGGCCGCC
This sequence comes from Dyadobacter sp., assembly GCF_017744695.1. GTDB lineage: Bacteria > Bacteroidota > Bacteroidia > Cytophagales > Spirosomataceae > Dyadobacter. The sequence continues at coordinate 450,312 of NZ_JAGIAS010000001.1, read as the reverse complement.
TTTGTCAAGGATTTCCCGGATGCTGTCGGCGGAAGTGCTGCTTAACTGAGCGAAGGTGCGGATGCCTGCCTCATTTAAAAGCTTCTCGATCGCCGGACCAATGCCCTCGACGATCTTAAGATCATCGGGTTCTACCGCAACTGGCTTGGGTACAGAAAGTAATGTGAAGCTTTGATGGCACTTCTCTACTTCCGCATCCAGCCGGGAAAGCCGAACCTGTAAATCAGAAATAGCACTATCACCTTTGCGATAGCCTAATATGTAGCCGATCACGCCCGGAATTACCAGCATCAGCAGATGCTGCCACCAGGCATTGGCCAAATCAAGCGGGTTTAACTCGAACATACTTTTATCAGTTAGTAGGTGAAACCATTTTCTGTTTTATTGCACGACGATCTCCACACGGCGGTTGGCAGCCCTTCCCTCCGGAGTGGTATTAGCCTCCTTGGGGGCCGTCTGGCCCTTGGCGGAAGTCATCAGCTGGTTTTCGGGTAATCCCGCCGAAACAAGCTGTTTTTTTACTTCGCCCGCACGTTTTTTCGATAGTTCCAGGTTGCCCGCCTGATTACCGGTATTGTCGGTATGCCCTGTCAGCAGGAGCTTTTTGTCTTTGTTGGCCGCCAGGTACTTGATGGCCTCCTCGACAAATTTCCGGTTATCGGCAGTCTGTATGTAATCGGTGCTGCCGGTGTTGAAATAAAGGTCAAGCGGCTTGAAAAGTCCCTGGTATTTTTGGGCCTCGGCCAGCGCATCTTCCTTGGTAGCTGCGGGTGTTTCAAATGCGAAACCGATTCCACCCGAGAGTGAATCGGGACTGAAGCGAATAGCGTCCTGGATTTCGCTTTTAGTCTGGATTCCCGCGGCGGGCAAACCCAGGTCGACGTAATACTGTTTGATCCCCTCCGCACGGGCAATGCCCAGGTCCGGCCATTTCGAGTCGTTCACCTCCGTAGAATGGTAATACCCGGTAATGATCAGCTTTTTCTTCGGATTGGCCCTCAGATAGGCTGCGAGCGAATCCAGCTCCGTTTTCACGGCCGTCAGATTGGCCGACGCGCCCGATTTCGCAAATCCAAAGTTCCCGGAGGACGTCAGCGAAAGGCTGGTCCCGTCCACAATGCTCAAAGGCACTGCTTCAATTGCTTCTGCCGACGGCGAGCCGCTGGCAACCAGCGGCGCATCGCACAACTGCTTGATCTTGCATACATGCCACCAGGTGGATCCTGCCATCCAGACGATCAGGGAGACCCACAAGAACGTAGAATTCTTTGACATACTAAAAAGATTTGATTGATGATGACGCACCTGGCCCGAATAGGCCAGGTGCGGAAGGCGAACAAAAGTTACATAGTATTCCGAAATAATACTATTGATCCAAGAATATTTTGGACAAGTATTTGGTGGTTCACCGTGGGAGCAGGGCAATCCGGCCTATTTCAGGTCGTTTGCGGGGTATTCATTTCACATTTAGTGGCTTGGATGTGATCCTTGAGGCGTTTTGCCAAGCACGTCGAGCGCCGAACGGAAGCCTTTCGCGAGCTCTTCCGCCGCACCTTTTCCATAATAATGCAGAAAGATCATCCGTGGCTCTTCGTCAAGCATATGATTATGCACCGCTACCACTTCCAGATTGTGGGCACGCAACACTTTGATCACACTATTCACCTCATGACCCAGCATAGCAATATCGCCGGCAATGTGGGCATTGGCTTTTGTCCCGGCAAAACTTGCCCAGGAATTTAGCCCGATAGCCGCGGTCATCTCGGCCCCCATCGACAGGACGGTTAAATCCTGACGGCCCACAGTATACTTGTAAGTCGGTCCGTTCACTACACCCGTATATTTGACGATCGCGTCCAGGGCACTTATATCAAACAGCTCTTTTGCGGTTTGTGAATTAGAAGCAGTTTGAGGTGGTTGGTTAGCCGGGGCTATTTTGGCATCCCTGATAGCCAGCGAAAACTTTTTAGCAAGCTCTGCCGGGCTTCCCATTCCGTGAAAATGCATGTAAAAGATTCGCGGCTCCTCGTAAAAGAAGTGGTTGTGGATCGCCCCAACTTCCAGGCCAGCCGCCTGGGCTGCCGATATCAATGGATTGACTTCCTCTTGAAGCAGCACCGTATCGCTCATGAGTACGGCCGACTTGCCATCCACCGTCTTTTTAATAGACACCCAGCCGCCGAAGCCAAAGGAAATGGGGACGCCCTCCGATTTGATCGCGATTTTCAGGTCGTTTCTTGGCAGAGCGATCGTATGGACGGCCTGGGCTTCGTTGTAAGTGCCCTTTTTACCAATCGCGCTTTCGATTGAGGCTATCTCTTCGGCCGACAACGCCGGCGTTTTTAGTGGTGCGCCACTCGCTTCTGGCGTATAAAGGCCTGTCAGCCCCGCGGCGGTGAATGCGGAACTTGTTTTCAGCCAGCTCCTTCTTGAAAAAAGTGGATCGGTCATCATCGGTTGTGTTGGTTGGTTTGTGAGATGTATGGATACGCTGCAATACTACCATGTTAACGTACCAAAGAATAGAATGAAAACTACGATTTGTATAGATTTTACTTTTGAATGGATACTTCTGGAGGCAAGCGGGTAGTTATTTCCGGATCCGGCAATGTGGCCCAATACATGCTTGAAACCCAACGACCGTTTTGCAAGGCTCTCCCATTGGAACGACTTTTTTGTTTGACATAAAGTGCTTCGCTGGCTGGCGACGGCAAAATGCCCGACCGGCTCTTGGCGCTGCTGATAAAAAGGCCGGCGTAGACGTATTACTTTTTTGGAAGGTTAATTTTCATGTCCACAGGCTTTTCTGCGTACCGACGATGTGTATATCCATATCCGTATCCATACAGCATGGTAGTTGGCGGTGTGCTGTCCCGAAGGTCGACCGTCGCGGTATCAAAAAGCTCCTTTAAATCCCTATTACCAATCGGACCTGTTTTTGCGGGGGAATAAATGGACCTGTTTCCCCAGAAGCCTGGCGTTGTCTCTTTTACTGCAAGCGGCAACCGATCTACGGCAATGCTGAAAGCGATATTCATTGTATAGCGGACAGCCACGGGTTTAAAGTCTTTTTCGGCAGGTCGCCATCTCGGCATCAGCCGAACTACCCGCATAGCTTCACTATCAAGATCCTTTCTTACGCCCTTTTCGATCTTGGGATCGCTGATGTTCCCCTCAGTATCGACCAGGAATGAAATCAATACCTGGCCTTCGACACCATCAAGGAATGCCTGCCTGGGGTATTTTAGCGTGTTGGCGATGAACTTGTTTTTATCGGGGAGACCAGGCCAGCGGTCTAGCAGCAAGCGAGCTCGCTGGTTGGTTATGCGCATTTGTTTTGCTTTCCGTTGATCTTGTTTTGTCAAAAGGGCCCTGGTGTTACTTTGCAATCTGATACGGCATTCGTCGTTTGATTTGCGAATTTTTATGGTGTGTCTTACAAAATTGATGTGCTCCACTGTCATCGTTGAACCGCGTGGGATGTTAATCGCCTCGAAGTGACCGTCGGCGGTAGTTACGGTACTTACATAGCTGCCTGAAAAAATTACCGCGGCATTGGCCACCGGTTCGCCGGACTCGTCGGTTACCCAACCTTTAACAGTTAGTAAATCGTATGTTCGGGCTTTTTTAGCTTGATTATGTCCTTCCTGATATACATATTTTCTGGCGGCCATCAATGCCACTGCCAGCACCAGAATCGGCAATAGCAGAAGATACTTGCCCCTGAGCCACGACGATGTCCGGTTGCGGTATAGCATATGAATCCGTTTTTTCAGCAACGAAGAATTAAAGAACTGGTTTGTAACGGAAGTCGCGATCGCGCTTTTTGCGTAAGTAAGTAAAAATGTCGCGTAGTAATCCTTGTCGGACGCCTGCTCGTCGGCCAGGTATTCATGGGTATCCTGCAACGCACGCTTGTAAAGCCATAGCGCCGGATTGAACCAGAAAGCGGCCTTTATCACTTCCACCAGCAGGATATCCAGTGTGTGCCATTGCCTGATGTGAACCATTTCATGTGCGAAAATGGGTTCAAAATTTTCCTCGTAGTCATCATTTGAGATGATCATCCATTTCAGAAACGAGAATGATCCGCTGCGGGCGTTCGTGCAATGGCTGATGACGAGATGATAGCCCTGCATGGGAACGGAAATTCCACTTTGCACGATTCGGCATACATTCCGGATCGCATTGACCAGCGCAATTGCCATCGCCAATACACCGGCGAAATAGCAAGCGAGCAACAGATTTCCGGCGGTATTTGTCGTTGCCGTTACCTCCGTGGCCGTAGCCGGACCGGTCGCACTCAGGACAGCCGGCATATTTTCGACGACCGTTACGGTTTGCTGTAATTCAACGGCCGGAATTACAAAGCTGATCAGTAGTGAAAAAATTAAATATGCTCGGTTAAGCATAAAAAAGGTATGTTTCCGGAACAGTAGCCAGTAGCACCCGTAAAATGCCACCCAGCAGATGTTGACTTTCAGCAAATAGGGAAGTGCTTCCATTTTGGGGATGTTTACCGTTTGCTTTTATTCTTTTCGATAAATGCAGCCAAATCGTCCAGGTCACTCTTTTTCAAATTGTCCTCTTTCATGAAGAAGGAGACCAAATTGGTTACGGAGTTGTCAAAGTAGTTTTCTACAAGTTGCTGGACTTCATATTTTCGGTACTCTTGCTCACTGATCAGCGGGTAATACTCGTGTGTGTTCCCGTAAGCTGTGTGCGCGACAATCCCTTTCTTTTCCAAAATGCGCACAAAGGTGGCAACGGTTGTGTACGCCGGTTTCGGGTCATTCATTTGCGCCAGGATGTCTTTGATAAATGCTTTGCCGAGTTGCCAGAGAATTTTCATGATTTCTGCTTCGGCCCGGGTAAGTGAACGCGGTTCCATATTTAGGGCTACTGGTACGATGTTGTTGTAAACTTACTACTAAAAAATTAGTAGTCAAGCTAAGGGGTTAGATTTATTACTAATAAATTAGTAGCAATGACATTTGAGGTGCTTAGAAGTGGATAAGTGGTGTGAAACAGCACCGAGGCCCCATCATGTCGTTCTGAAAAATGCTGCTGGTTGATTGACATGTTAATTTGCTCATTTTTATAAAGTTAAGACTCCACTATGGATTAAGGAACAGGTGAAAACTGGTAACGTCCGTTTGGGTAGCCTTGATTTCAATGCCAATTAACCGTGTCACTTCTTTGACTATGATCAGGCCGAGCCCTGTTGTTCTTCCGTTATAGAAATGATGGTCGAGTTCATTTACATCGAAAGCAGAATTAATCAGGTCCAGTATGCCCTGCGCAAGAGGATTTCCATGGTTGGAAATAACCAACTCGGTTTTATCAGGGTTATCAGCAACATGAATTCTGATTTGCCCCTGCTCGGAATATTTAACGGCATTATCAAGCAGGTTATGGATCACGATAGACAACAGGTTATAGTCAACGGTAATCCGGACCCTGTCGGGAACTTCATTTAAAAATTGAACACGTTTAAGTGCTCCCGGACTGTCGAATATTTCCAGTTTACTGTCTATCAAAGCACGGAGGTATATTTCCTCAGGAATCACGGTTTTTCCATAAACCTGAATTTTGATATAGTCCAGCAAGTCGCGGAGCATATTGCCTGTGCGTTGCGACAAATCAGATATCATTGTTCCAACTTCTGAAATCTGATCGAATTCGTGGCGTTTAGCCATTTTTGAAATATGGCCGGAGGCAAATGTGATATACTTTAACGGGGATTGCACATCGTGGGTTATCGAAGCGACCAGCCTCGACATAATGTGTACCTGGTGGTTAAGTTGATTTTTAGACTGCCTCAATTCCGATACAGCGGTCTCCAATGATTTGGTGCGCGACAGGATTGTTGCTTCCAGTTCCGCATTTTTCCGTTTGATGGCTTTTAATCTATACACATTGTAAAAATAAATCCCAACGACGAGGAGCATGGTGATAGATAACAGGAAAAGACCTATCGCCCAGCTTCTTTCATACCATTTGTAAGGAACAATGATGTAGACTTTTTTATAATCGAAGTTATCAATCCCAAAGCCATTTTGTTTCCTGACTATCAACGTATAATTTCCGGCACTGAGACTGGAATAGCGGACGATAAAATCCCGGTTGTCGATAGGTAACCAGTCCCATTGCCTGGTGTATGAGTCCTGCTTTACAAGCGTGTAGGATAAATTAAGATTGTAATCATTTCCGAAGTAGGCCGTTGAGAAGTAAATTTTAATATTTTCAGGATTCAGAGGGAAACGGATCGTATCGCCGGAGACTTTGGCCGGCTGTCGGTTAATCTCTATTCTGTCCAAAGTGAGGTTCCCGTCGGGTATGTAACGACTGATCTGCTCGGACCTGAACCATACCAGGCCGTTCAACGAGGGCAGGGATATATACCCATTGGGCAGTTTCATACCACACGGCTGACAATTTCCATTGAACTCGTTGGTGTTGAACCCCTCTTCCATGGTGTGATACATATAAAATAATTCGGGGAGCGGTTTGGTTTGTCCTCGCAGTTTAACGTCCTGACTTTCGGTTGTTATTCGATTTGCGTACTGCAACAAGTCGTTTAATCTGATTTGAAAAAGCCCTCTGTTGCTAGGGACCCAAAGGTAGCCACGGTCGTCGCTGACCACACAATGCGCGCTTGCCAGATATTTGTTCTTATCCAGCGGAAATGTAACCAGACCATTTTTTCCATCCAGGAGCATAAGGCCCTTCGTTTGTGCTGTGATCCAAACCCTTTGCGGACTGACAACATGTATACTTTTGATATAAACCCCTTCTGTCCCCGGGACGAGCCTCGGCTTTTGAGTCGTCAGGTCGAGTCGAAACAGGCCGGTTGCGGTGCCTACCAAAAGCTGTTGTTTGGTCAGGGATTCGATATAAGTGATATCCTTCAGAGAATCAGTGCCGAAGAATCGCGGGACTGAATGCGGATTTTTCGAATCCATCTGATATACTCCGTTGCGTATGACGCCCACCCAGATTTTGGCGTCCTTTCCCTGACAAATGGCTTTGATTTCATCTTTGAATTTCCATTGGCCGACTATCTTTTTCCCATTTTGACTTAATTGAGTAAGTTTTTTTTCGCTTTTTACCCATATTTTGCCATCGCTGTCCCTGATGATAATACGCCGGTCAATGAATGGATTGATTTTCTCGAGAATGGGTAAGCGTTTGTCAATGACGCGGTTTGTCAGGCTGTCTTTTCCAACTATAATACCTGTGGGGGTGAGGACGGTGTTGTGCTGATAGGGCAACTGTGCATAGAAAACATTTGGACGCTTTTCTCCTGTAACGGTCAGCGCCGTAAATTGTCGTTTACTCAGCACATAAAGACCATATGTTAAACTTCCCAGGTATATTTTTCTGCTGATTTTATCAAAATGTATAATATCGATTTCTTTGTCTTTCAAGTCAAAATCTTCCGTCAGAAGCAGGGTTATCAAACGCCCGTCCTTTTGTTGTTCAAGTAAATAGAGATTGCCTGCAAGGAAGAGAAATGCCTGGTCCGAATTGGGGTTCCAGTAGAGTTTCATGTCCGACTTTCCGTTTTTGTAGGCCGGATTCCGCAGGATATCTCCTGCCAAAGGGAACTTTGAGGTTCTTTTCTCAAAAATACTGGTGAAGGATTTATGTTGATGGAAGTAATATAATCTTCCCCCTATCGAGAAGTAATTCCATTGATCAGATACCGGATTTTCTATTTTATATTGTTTTTTCCAGTTCTTATAGTACTCCGCGTAAGTTTTGTCGCAGATATAGAAATTCCCCGCCCCCGTTCCGTCCGTGACCATCAGGCGGTTGGCCTCGCCAAATGCAGGTAGCCTTGTTACCAAAAACGTGTTTGAAAAGATTTTTGTCTCCTTTTCGTAACGGTACGTTGAGTCAAATGTAGCCCGCCCATTTTCAATTCTAACCCGGTCGTGAAGCCCGAATTTCGCGTACATCACCCTCGCGCGCTCATGGCCGGGTGACCGGTTTTCGCGTAACGTGCCGTGGCGGGAATGGGTTTGTATTTCAGCCACACGGTTGGTTTTTACATTCAGGTTGGAGGAGTTGAAAACAAAAAAGGAGCGCCCGTCGAAACGGACCAGGCCGTCTTCGGTAGCCAGCCAGATAAAGCCCTGAGCGTCGGTCGATATGCCTTTTACACTGTTTTGCGGTAATCCATTGTCCGCCGTGTAGTGCTCAATGGTGTTGCCGGTCAGGCCAAAACTATCTGTTCGAACTTGTGTAAAAAAGAAAAAAAACGGCAATAGAAAGTGAATTTTCATGTGGTAGCAGTAATTGTAATCTGATTATTAGGTAAGTACGCCTGTTTCCGCCCCCCCGGCATGGACGATGTGGCCGGAACAAATTTCTGATATACGAATAGGGTAGCTGTAATAAATAAACGACGGAGGATATCAGTCTCCTCGCCCGGGAACATCAATCAATCCGACGCAATTGTCGCGCGAATGTATTGATGTTTTTTGTAGGGCCGATAGGCTATGTGCACTGTTTGCGACTCCAAATTGGCAAAGAATACTGCTAGAATTGACGCTGCTTCCGGTAGAATCATTTCGATATATCGATTTAAATCTACCGGTTGCCGGCACCTGAATGCGGTATTCCATGAATAATAGCATTATGCCTTAACGCGATCAAAACCTTTATTTGTAGTGAGGTGTTTGTTTGTAAGTTATTTATTATTAGTATTTTGTATATCTTAATGTTTGCCGGTGATTTCTCGCATAAACCGGTGGCCGTTGTGTTAGCGGCCATTTAGAAACCGGAAAAGGTATCACTGGCTTTTTTTGACAAGTTTGATAGCGGGCGAGCGTACCGCTCCGCTCTTTTTCAGGTTGGAAAGAAGTGTATTTTTGTAATATTACTCACAGCGAAGCGTCGCGCCAGAGCCGATCCGGGCGGCGTATTTTTTCATTTTTTTCAATTTTCCTATGAAAGCAAAATTTCTCTATTGGATGTTTGTAGTCCTGGTATCTTGTGCTTCGGTATCCGCGCAGGTTGTCTCAAAAGATTCACTTGCCGTGTTGAATAACCAGAAGAAGATATTGGCGCTAAACAAAAAGTTAAACGACAACAAAATTGAGCTGGCCGAACTTGAAAACAAGGTGCCCAAAGCGACTGATGAGGTAGCATCAACGGCGGATAACGCCCAAAAATCGGTGGAACAGAATAAACTGGCAGCCGACAAGCTTGGGACCGATCCACAGGACAAGAAGCTTGCCAAAAACGCCAGCAAGGCTGCAAGTACGGCAAGCCGGGATGCAAAAAGGGCGCGGAAGGCAGTCGACAACCTGGAAAAACTGAAACGGAACATCGAGTCGCTCAAAAAGAAGATCCAGGAAGACGAAACTAAACTGGCCGGTCTGAACGCGAAATAGCAAAATCTCCGGGGTACTGCCCGACCAGGAAATCCGCCTGGTGTAGTCTGAAAACTATACCAGGCGGATTTCCTGTTATTGCCTGACCAGCCCGACGTTTGCCGGGTCGCGTTAGCCGTAATGGGCGGCTGAACGTATGTTGATATACGTAGTTTGGGGGTGTAATCATTCAGCATTTTCGCGTGCCGCCTGACCGGCATGGCCCGAACAACAAAATAGCCACTCTGAAATTACAGAATGACTAATCGAATTACTCGTGTCCAACTATCAAACGCTTCTTTTTCAATCCTTTTGTGAAATTTCACGAAAGGAATTTAGTTGTTGATGAAGGATACCGGCTCATAAAAGTGTGTGTGGTAAAATGTCTGTCAAAAGGCGTTTCACTGTTCAGGTAAAGAAATGACAAGGTGCCACATATCTCCCGAATTGGTGACCTTTGGTGTGCCCCAGGCTCCGGACCCTCCGTCGGCGCGCAGGTAAACACCAAATACCAGGTTGTCGATATTTTCTCCCCTCACAAGCAGGCTTCCGCAAGCAGCCCCCGTCTCACAGCTACCGCTAATGGCCCCTTTGCTGTGTAATATCTTTGTTTGATTCGGATCAAGCTTCATTTGATCATTTCCCGATAACCTGGTCAGTTTTAATCCCGGGTTCAGCAGATCCAGTTCAGTGGCAAAACCCAGCCTTTTGCCGGCAAAGTTGGTGGACGCTCCCAGGCCAATCAGCGAGATAACCGGGTTGCTTACCGGTCGGTCAAACACAAGCCGCACGCGGCCGTAGTAATAGCGGCTGGTATCGCTTTTCGGGGCATTCATGGCATAAAGCGGTTTTGCCGAAAGAAACACCTGCAGGCCCGGATTCATTGACAGGTTGATCCCTTTGCCTGGCTTCCCCAAAGGGTGTGACGTAAAGAGAACCCTTGTCGTGTCGGTGTACTGGTAATTGGTGTTGAACACGGAAGTGCTTTTAACCTGATTGGGCGAAGCTCCGGACGTGGCGCCAAAACTAATACCCGTCTGGTGCTGCAGTACATCCACAAAGGTCTGGTCTTCAAGGCTGACGGTTACGGTCAGCTTATGCTTCATGGGCAGAAAATAGATTCCGTGATCCAGACTGCCGTCCTTATTGAAAAAGAAGGTCAGCGTCTGTGGGGCAGACGTAGGCCCCTTGGGTATCTGCCCCCGGTAGGAGTTGTTAAAGCCGTCCTGAACAAATTCCAGTGTATTTTGAGCCGATAGGGATGAAGTGGAAAGCAAAACAACCAGCGTGGAAATGAATATGGTTTTTTGAAATGGAGAAATTAGGGACACGGTTAGTCGTATAATGGATTATGAATAGACCGCGATGCGGTTGTCATTGCAAAGGTATGAGGTAGGGTTAAGGGATATACTAGAATGAATTCGAGCCTTCCCGCGGAAGTGTAGGTGGCCGATTTCGGGGAGTAATTTTTCAGTGCTGAATTTTTTACTTTTGCGGCTTTTTTATTGAAGGAAGTCCCTTTTCATCGATTCTGTGTCGATCAGCTCAGGCCGCTCTTTTTCGATTTTCTTGTAAAGCTGAATGACGTTGGTCACACCGAATTTTTCGAAGATACTTAGTTTGTGCGTACTCACGGTGCTCCATTTTATGCCCAGTTGCGCCGCAATTTCCTTGGTCCATTTTCCTAGCAGCAGCAGTTTGATGATTTCAACCTCACGGGGTGTAATTGTAATGCGGGCCTTCTTCTTCTCGGGATTCGTGACGTTCTTCAGGTAACTGCGCGCCAGCATGTTTTGGGTTTTGTTGCTCAGGTACTTATCCCCGTTCATGATCGTGTGGATGGCTTCGACTACGGTATCGGTAGGGGCCGCTTTGGAAAGGAAACCATCCGCCCCGGCACTAAGGTATTCGATCGAATAGTCGTCTTCCTTCATGGCGGTATGAATGAGTATTTTCACTTGCGGGCGAACATTGCGAAGCGTTGCGATCATTTTCGGGCTGTTACCGCCGGGAATATCGATATCCAGCACGATCAGATCAATGTTGGACCGCTCTAAAATAGCAAGTCCCTGACTTAAGGTCTGGGTCGAATCAATTTCAATATCAGGGATTTTTTCTTTAATAATTGCCGCAAGGGCCCATAGAATAAGTTCGTGATCGTCGATTAAAAGAATTCGTATTGGCTGATTCATTGCTGGGTAAGCGTTTGATTGTGGAGATATAGCCACAATATTAAGGCTTCCGACGTGAATTTTGTTATAGCTTAAATTCGATATTTTACTAGAATTCATTCCCCGTTTCCACTGGCATTTGAGCCGTATCAATCCCGGGACCGCCATCCTACCTTTGTTTTGCGACGTCGAAGTAAATCTAGTGCAGTTAATGCCAACCCATTTCAAAGAGAGCTATGGTGATCATCGAACACTGATTTTCGTCATGTTTTATTAGTAATCGATAACGCCAGCCATTATACGAATGATCGCGATGGGATGCAGCCCTGCCGCCGGGGCGATACGTGCCACAACCGACTGGCGGGACAACCCGGTGTTGGCCTATTCTTTCCGCACGAATCGGGTTATGAAGGCGATTTCGCACTAAGTCTTAACTTAAACAGAATATATAATGATTGTAAAACGACTACTCACAAGAAGATTTGATCGGAAAGTACCCGGCACCTTGATGCTGGCAGCTACGATGCTGCTTGCGTCTGTGAACCTGTTTGCCCAGGTCAAAATCGGTAACAATCCAACGGTTATAAACGGAAATGCGGTACTGGATGTAGAAAGTGCTACGAAAGGTATCCTCTTTCCGAGAATGGCACTTACCGCCACCACCAATCCTTTGCCCCTTTCCGCGCATGTCGCGGGGATGCAGATTTACAATACGGCCACCGGCGCAGATGTGGATCCCGGTATTTATTACAATGACGGGACTAAATGGGTAAGAGTAGGTGCCGAAGTGGAACAGGTGTTCGTATACGGCTCCGGCGCGCCCTCGGGCAGTTGTACTACCGGAACCATGTATGTAGATACGCTGGAAGACAGCCCAACGGAAGGAAATACATGGAGCTGTGTGGGAGGGGCCTGGGTTGATTATAATCCCCCTGCTACTGGTGCCAGCACTCCTTTTTACATTGCCAGAACCGCTGCCGATGCGAAGGGTAACAAAGTAAGTGCAATCTGGCGACGGGGCTACGTGGGTGTCAATGTAAACAATCCCAGGTCTGATATCCACACGGCCGGACGAATACTCCTGACACGAAATGGGTACAACAATGTAGGATTAACCAATGGTACTCATCCGATAGGTGGCGTGGTTAATTATTTTAACAATAATACCCGCGACGCATATGTTGCAGTTCAGAGTCGAGGAGGAAATACCGCAGCCCTTTTTTTGAGCAAGTCGTTTGCAACCAGCAATGATGTTTACGTGAGGTTTGCTTTGACGAGCAATGGAAGTACAGCTCCCGCGGGGTCTATTACCCGGGGCAGTGGGTACACCGTACTCTACAATACCACTTCGGATGTTCGCTTGAAGGAAAACATCAAGCCTACGCATTATGGCATTCAGGACCTGATGAAAATTGAGGTGAAGGATTACAATTATATCTCCGATAAAAAAGCGCCGACGACCGGTTTCCTAGCCCAGCAACTCTACAAAGTGTTCCCGGCTGCCGTAACCGTAGGTGGCAAAGATGCCGGCAAGAATCCGTGGAGTGTAGATTATGGGAAGCTTACGCCACTGCTGGTCAAAGCCGTTCAGGAGCAGCAGTCGGAGATCGAGAAGCTGAAAACCCAAAATGAATTACTGCAAAAGGAACTTGTCAAAGTAGCCACATTGAACGACAAGCTGGAAGAAATGCAAGCCAAACTGGCCCGGCTGCTTGCCTCCAAACCGGAGCCAACTAATGCCAGTAAATAATCAAACCTAAGCATTTATCACTTATGAAAGTTCCATGCGCCAAAATGTGCAAGTTACTGGTTGTCTCAGCGCTGGTGCTGGGTGCCACTACCGTCTTTGCCCAGGTCAAAGTCGGGGATAATCCCACTACGATCAACCCCGGGTCGGTACTGGAATTGGAAAGTACCAACAAAGGATTGTTAATGCCCCGTATTTCCCTGACTAATACCACCACCTGGGGGCTTCTGGGGACGGCCGCTGCAGGTATGCATGTGTACAACACCAACACGGGAATCACTTCGACCAACGCCAGCTATCCAACGCTTTCGGCCAAAGTAGGTGAATACTATTGGGATGGTACCGGATGGGTGGCACTTGGCCAGGCCGTTGTGTCGCCCTATCTCAGACTTAGGGGAGCGGTAATAACGCCTACCAACGGTTCGAGTTTAATAGTCACCAATTTATCCGCCCAATTGACAAACGATATTGTTTATACCCCGGGCAGCGGCGATATTAAAATTAATAAATCCGGGATATACTTCTATACGCAGACAGTCATGGGGCCACAACAGCCAGGAGCGCCTGGTGGCGTGTTTGATTTTTGTCATGCGGTTATGGTCAATGCCACGAATATTGACCAGGCCTGCGGAAGGAGCGACCGTGGCGAAGGCACGTCCAGTACCGTTTCGGGAATCTTCCGGCTTAATGCCAATGACACTGTGAGGCTTAGCTTATCAACAGCCTCTGGCTGGGCGGGAAATGGCCAATATTCGTTTAGTGTGGCTTTGTATAAACTTAGTGACTAGTACCTGTCTGTACAGCCGAAAGCAAATAATCAAACCAAATCATTTATTACCTATGAAAATTTTACACACGACGGTGTGGCGGCTGCTTATTGCGTCCTTGGTGGTGCTGAGCGCGACTGCCTCCTTTGCCCAGGTGAAAATCGGCGACAATCCTACCACGATTAACCCCGGATCGGTGCTGGAATTGGAAAGTGCGAACAAGGGATTGCTGATGCCCCGTATCGGTTTGACTAATACAACCGTCTGGGGGTTGCTGGGTACGCCTGCTGCCGGGATGCACGTGTACAACACCAATGCGTCCATTGTGTCGACTAACACCGCTTATCCCACATTGGAGGCGAAGATAGGCGAGTATTATTGGGATGGCACCGGTTGGGTAGCACTGGCGACAGTTACAAAGTCGACTGTCATCACCACTTTTCAGCAATCTGCGGGCGTTGTGGTCACGCTGCCTTACGCTGTCAGCGCGGGATATTGCAACGCGCTTTCTTGCGCGACTTACCTGAACTTGGGAGGGAATTTTGCGATAAGAAACGGTGCGAACGACGTGGTTGTCGACTTTACCGGTTATTCAAACGTGACCAACAACTCGACACCGGTTGCCTATAATTTCTTTTTAGCCATAGACAAGACGACGCCTGGCGTATTTGAATCGATTGATGGGTTCTATTATACGGAAGTGGGGACTGGATGTGTCGGGAATAGCTTCAACTATAAAAGTGTTTTGAAAAACCTTCCGGTAAGGGCTGTTCCTTATCAGGTGAGAGTCTACCTGGCTCCCTGGGTGAATGGCGGAACGGTTGCCCAATTTGGTATGGGGGCATCTGCCCTGGTGGGATGCGGTGGAGGTACTCCGGATAGGGAACGTTTGGTTGTTTCCGTAAGTCAGTGATGCCGCTGTAAGATTAGGTTTTCTAATTGTTCAATCTAAATAATTCGTCTATGAAAATTCTACTTACCAGAATACGTAGAATACTGGTTTCGGCGCTGATGTTGAGTGCTACGTTTTCCTTTGCCCAGGTCAAGATCGGAACGAATCCGACGACGATCGAGCCGGCAAGCAACCTGGAGGTGGAAGCTGCAACGACCGGCCGTAAAGTAAAAGTCGATAAAACAACCGGCCAGTTGACCATTAAGGACGGAACGGAGGGCGCAGACAAAATACTGACTTCTGACGCCGTTGGAGGAGCAAGCTGGAAAACGCCGGGCACTTTGAAACTCGATCAGACCGTTTTTGTCGGACGGCAGTCGGGGGTATATACGGTTACCACATTTAACAATGTATTCAATGCACTAAAAGATCGCATTCCCCTTGATGTTCAGTCTGGTTCACTGACAGGGTGGAATGCCGCGACCAAGCAGTACGTTATCCAGGAGAGTGGAAATTACCGGATTTTTACCGGTGCAGCCCTGACCGGTACGCTAGCGCCTCCACAAGTTACGGTTGGGGCCGTGTATTTATGGCCCTTTCAGGTATTGAATAAGTATGACGGGATCAATAACCTGGTGGGGCCGGTATTGTCCGAGTTTTGGGAGGCCCATCTGGATGCCGGTGCTGTGGTTGATTTATATGTCACAAGCAATCCACTGACCGGAGGAGCCCAAAACATCAACGTGCAGAATGGGTTCCTTACCATTGTCAAGCTCGCATATTAATGTACGGATTATCAAGCCAGGAAGCTGTTTGATCTGAAAACAATCACTTCAGGTTCCGGCAATGCGCATTCTTCGCGGAAGGCCGGATATCGGATTCACACAAAACCAAAAACATGATGAACAAAACTACAAACAAACTATACTGCAGACCATCCATGTCCCGGAAATGGGACAAGGTCTGGTTGATGATATTAATCGCCTTGTTCGGTCTGGTCTATCAGTCGCAGGCCCAGGAAGGCAGCCAGGGCAACACCACGATTTTCGGTGGGGCACAAATGACCTTTTTCGGTAACCATGATTTCGTGGCCGGCGGCAGCGGCGCGCAACCGGGCGTAATCCTGACCGAGCGGGCGACGGGGAATTTCGGGATCCTCAATTTTTCGGGGGATAACCTGACTTCCACTGGCGCATCCGACGCGGGTTATGTGGACGGGTACGTACGCAAGTATGGCGCGGGGCAATTTATATTTCCGGTGGGCGACAATGGCCACCTGGGGCAGTTTGCTGCTTCGGTGGACGGGACAATGGGGGCATATTTTTTCGCAAACCCCGCCACTGCCGTCACCAGCAATCTTTTCACAGGCGGAAACTATCCGGCCCTTCCCAATGGCGGGCCTTTCCCGATCGGCATGACAACCCGGGGGCCTGGTATCAAGGCGGTAAGCAATGTGGAATACTGGGATATCGATGGCGCGAATGCTACCAAAATCACGTTGACGTGGGATGCGACAAGTAACGTTACCGCGCTCACAGGAAGCGTTTTGTCTTCGCTGACAATCGTGGGGTGGAATGGGTCTGACTGGGTAAGGATCCCGTCGACTGTTGATGCTACCTCGATTTTGGGAGGGGCTAGTACCATTACCGACGGGTCTATTACCACCACGGCTTCCATTGCACCCAATACTTATATTGCCTACACGCTGGCGGGCATGGGGCCGGATCTTTCACCCCGCATTTCCGTAATCCCTGCCATTGTCCATGGTACGCAGGTATTGGAAGTGGTGTTGTCGGCGGTGGAGGTGGGGGCTGTTACTGCAACCAACGGCGGGCCTATCACGGTCAGGATCCCCAAGAACCCATTGCTTTCCAATTTTGTCTGGAACCAGACCCAGGCGACGGCCCCGGCCAATGGTAACATTTCCGTACAGAACAGCATCTGGACTTCAACCCAGGATGCCAGCTACTACATTTTTACCACCACGACTGTCATTCCCAAAAGCAGCCAGCGCAGGCTCGCTTTTTACGTAACACTGACTCCCGGCGCTACCAACGGGACCTTCTCGCTACCCGTCAATATCCCGAACGGTGCGGGAGGAGGGGAGGTAAACCTGCTCAATAACCAGGATGCAGAACAGATTGAATATTTCGCTAACTAATCAAACAAGCTATGACCATGAAGAATTACGCATTTTCCTTATTTGCATTGCTACTGGCTTTCGGAACGTTCGAAGCCAGTGCTCAGGCCATTGACATGAACCTGACTTCGCCGAATATCACCCCGGCACCTGCCCTTTTTCCGGGAAAGGTTACGATCACTTTTAACATCACGGCAGAAATCCTGGACCAACAGCTAAGCAGCGATGACCTGGGTAGCAGCTTTGCCTCGGTTACTATATCGCTCAGTGATTTACAGGGCAGCACGTCGCTGATACCTTCCGGTGCCGGTGGGGATATGTTTAACTGGACCTATAATGCTGCGACCAATTCGTATACGGGATTTTCAAAGGATGTATTGATGACTGCGGATGTCATTTATCCGATCACATTGGAAAATCTGCCTACAACGAAGGTAACTACCGATCTTACGGTCGGATTTTTGGCTAACCTTAATCCTCCCGGCGACTTGCTGGCAAGCGAGTCTAATGATGACGCTGCGTCGATATACACCCGTGCAGACCTTAACCTGCCTGTGACTTTGGTTTCGTTTAATGCGGCCAAAGAAGGAGGCGTGGTAATGCTGAGGTGGGCCACTACCGAGGAGACCAATAGCGATTATTTCGAAGTGCAGCACAGCACAAACGGGAAAAACTGGGCCAAAATCGGCATGGTTAAATCACATGGGGAGAGCACAGTTTTGCGCAATTATGACTTTACGCACCAGTCACCGGCAGGCGGCCAGAACCTCTACCGTCTGAAAATGGTGGACAAAGACCTGACTTTTGCATACAGTGCCATCCGCGATGTGCGACTGGAAGGGAGCGAATCAATCGCATACGTATATCCCAATCCGGTAGTTGACAGGCTCTTTATCAAAGATTCCGGGACGGGGGCCGAGGTTAACATTTACGACACCAGGGGTATGAAGGTCTATCATGGCGAGGTCCCTCAGACCGGCGAGTTGAATATGAAGAACTTTTCCAATGGGATTTACGTGGTCAACATCACCCGGGCGAATGGTACCGAAACTTCACAGAAGATCATTGTTAGTAAATAAAATGCCTAAACGCCGGTAGTTATGGCATCTTTCCGGATTTTCCGGAAAGATGCCAAGAAGTGACTGCCGTCTTTTTGAATGGATTTCATCATACTAATAAACCATAGGGCATGACGATACTTGTTGTTGAAAGAGTGCCGATATATCGCTACGGATTGGTGGCTTTCCTGAAACAAAGGCTTCCTGATAGCACTATCCTTGAATCGGAGACGCTCAAATCCTTTGCTGGCGATGACTGCCGCCACGAAACGGTCGACCTGATCGTAGCCAGGGCCGATTCGGCCGTCGGGAGCGAAGATAGGAACGATGTTCTCGCCGCCCGCGAATTTTATCCGGCTTCCAAAATCGTTGTTTTTGCCGGCACCGTAGAGTACGAAGTGGTGACTGCCAATCTGAATGCAGGGGTAAGCGGTTACTTTTGCGAAGAAGGCGAGTTGGAAGAATTCGTAAAATGCATCCGTCGCGTTGCTGAGGGAAAGAAATACATCAGCCCCAGCATATTATGGATATTGCTCGATCTGGAGGACCCGAAAAAGCTATCTAAAACTACCCGGCCCCTTGCGCTTACAGCCCATGAGCATCAGATTGCGGAGTATTTTTGCGAAGGAAAGAGGACCAAGTGGATCGCTAACCAACTATGCCGGAAAGTGTCCACCATTAGCACGATTAAAGCCAATATATTTAGAAAACTTAAAGTGGAAAACGTTTTCCAGCTTAAACTCAAACTTCAAATGCAGGAAGTTGTTCCACTAGCTCAGCAAGGGCAAATCGTGGAGGGGATCGCCCGGGGAATAGGGCAATGGTGATTTTCGTGCATTCAGGCCGCGCGAAGGCAACCGGCCTCCTGCTACGACTGGTGTGTTAGCCTTGTTTCACATTACTTATACATAACGCTATGTTTTAAATCTATCGGTGGGATAACGACGCATTTATGAATCCGCTGGTTTTCAATGACCCGATCGGGAGGCCCATTCATACAAGACTACAACTTCCCATTTATCGCCCGCAGGATTTCAAACCCCATTTGTGTCTGAAATGGATCGGGGTTAAGCGAGGAGTTTAGCAGGATTACCACGCCGGTTTTGGACGATTCATCAAACCCTATAAAAGAAGTATAGCCGCCATTGCCGCCGTTTTTCCAAATGTAGTTCTTTTGGTCAAATGCAACCAGCGCCCACCCCAGGCCAATGCCGTCCTGATGATCGCCATCGTAAGTGAAAGTGCGTTGGTGGGTGAGCCTGATGGCCTCTTTGAGTGGATTGTCCGTCAAAGCCATATTCGCTTCCAGGAAAATCAGCATGTCTTCCAGATTGGAAATCAGCGATCCCGTGCCCTGAAAGATGTTGGCCATGTACTTGCTCCACGACTCGACCTGCTTGTTTCCGTGGTGCCCGCTCACCAGGTTTGACATCTGCGCTTCGGTGAATGAAACGGTGGTGTGATTCATACCCAAGGGTTTCAGCACGTTCCGGGTGATCATTTCCTCGTAGTTCGACTTGTTGTGAAGGCTCAGGATCTGTCCGAGCAAACCGTATCCCACATTGGAATATTCGAACTTGCTCCCGGGCTCGCGGTCCAGGGTGTAGCCATTGACAAATTCGTACATCTTTTGCTCGGTATAACCTTCATAGGGATTGTAAGCGTCATCGTCCATGTCGGAAGGGAGTCTGGGAAGCCCGGAGGTATGGTTTGCCAGGTGGCGGAGGGTAATCTTTTTTCCGTTGAACGACGGGATTTTTACCTGCTGGGGAAGGTACTTTTCAATCGGGTCGTCCAGGTTCAACTCCCCGCGCAAATGCATGTTTGCCAGCGCGATAGCGGTAAATGTTTTTGTAATGGAGGCTATTTCCAAAACTGATGCCGGTCCGATCTGTTCCGGCCCGCCCGGCTCTTTTTCGCCATAGCTGAATATTTGCCGTTTGCCGTTTTGGACAACCCCGACGATGACGCCGACGTTCGCACCTGTGGCGATGTAAGGATAAACCGCGTTGTCGACCGCTTCTCTGACAGTGGCAGGCTCCGGTACCTTCTTTTCACAGGAACAAAACAATGCGGCAAGGATGACGAAAGAAAGGGGGGATTGGAATAATGACATTTTCATTTCTATGGCTATTAAATGTTACGGTCTAAGGCGATTCTGAGGCCTGGAAATACATAATTATATACACCAAATTCTTTATTGGTCCTGGAAAGTGATTTCAGATCGGAAGAAAGGTAAAGCTGGGTCGACAGGTAGTACGAAGGCGTCAATCGGAATTTGAACCCGATGGCAAATGGAATACCCATAGTCATTTTGTGGAGGTACGGCGCAATGTTGGCCGAAGTGCCATTCTCATATTGGAGTTTTGCATGGGTCAGATAAGAAAGCTGTATGCCCGACTGGACCGTGAAAATCAGCTTTTTTTCAGGTGCGGTATTGTATCCGATCCATAACGGTACATGGATGTAGGCCAGATCGGCCCGCCTTTGCTCGAAGCCGCCGCCCTGAAAAGCATAAAGCAAATCGGCCCCGACATGGAGCTTTCTTGCCGGGTTATAGTTTACACCCACACCCTGCGCCGTTCGAATCCTTGAATAGTGCGG
Source organism: Dyadobacter sp. (assembly GCF_017744695.1). Taxonomy (GTDB): domain Bacteria; phylum Bacteroidota; class Bacteroidia; order Cytophagales; family Spirosomataceae; genus Dyadobacter. The sequence continues at coordinate 429,550 of NZ_JAGIAS010000001.1, read as the reverse complement.
CGCTATTTTGAGAAAATCGGCAATAGGAACGCCGGTATCGTAGCGGAACATGGTCGACGAGGGCAGAAACCGTACCCCGACCGACAGTTTGGTCTGTGCATAACCACACGGACATAAAAGAAAAAAAGTAACAATGAGCGTACATAGAGAAATACATTTCATGGCGAAATCTCCGGCTTGGTTTGGAGGTTGGATGGATAATTTTACCGGGCAAAGGTACCTGCCGGCCCAACCGCAAACGTTCGGGTTTAAGTATTTCTTTTGTATTTAAATTGTTGGTAATCAACTGTATGATAAACCGGAACTTCCTCATGCGCCGTTTGCAGGCCTGCCGCGCTCACGAAATTCCCTCGGGGAGCAGCCGGTGTACTTTTTGAAAGCCGTATTGAAGGAGGTTTTCGAATTAAAACCCGACTCGAAGGCAATGTCGAGAATACTCAAGTGATCGAATTCACTATCGAGAAGCATTCTTTTGCAATTTTCCAGTCGGTACCGATGGATGAAATTGTAAAAATTCTCGTTGAATTGAGAGTTGATGAGGTAGGAGGTCTGATAAGTATTCAGCAAAATCATCTTCGCCAGCCTGGGTAAGGTAATTTCACTGTCCATATAGGGCTTTTCCGATTCCATTACGGCTAACAGTCGTTGATGGTAGAGCGCGATCTTTTCGTCGCTGATTGTTTTTTTCTTTTGGACAACGACACCTTCGTCCTCGGAAACGCTATCCGGGCATTGTGGAAGTGGTTCTTCCAGCAAAGAAAAAACATCCCGCTGCCGGACCAACTGAAGGCCGACATAATAAAATCCCAACAGGTAAACGGACGGGAAAAGCCCCGACCGGTGTGCACTGTCCGTAAAAGCCTCGGCGAAGGACACCGCAAACAAAATGCACATGCCCGCTATGATATTGGAAAGCCAGTGATAATCATTGTCGGGTAGGTTGGACACGAACAAAGGCAACGTTTTTCGGTGCTCCGCCAGTTTGCGGATTGAGAAATACATGTAAATGGCGACCTGTATAAAGAACAAAGCCACCAGGAAAGTATCAACCGGATTGTATTCGGCAGAAACCGCCGCCTGGCTCAGGGACTTCAGGTCGGCATCTGTGAAAACGTAACTTTTGAAATACAGCAGCAGGATGACCGCATAGGGAATAAAGTGATAGAAGATCCCCGGCGACCATTTCTGGGAAACGGAAGTCAGGTAAAAGGTAGCCCAATAGATAATGGGAGCGAATGTGAACAAAACCGGCTGAAAAGCCACGCTCAGCCAGGGATACCGGTTATAGGTTCCGACAGCGGCAAGTACTTCGTCTGTGAAATCAAAGGATAGGCCGATAAAAAGTGCAGCCAGAAAACGGTAGCCAAGAATATTCTGGGTCCTCTTAGTCGCAGCCAGGATCGACAAGAAGAGCAGGCAACTGACGGTAGCTGCATTAATGAGTAAACTATACATTTGTTGACCAGGCAATGAAGGATGCTCGCCTCAATCGCAAAGTTGCAATTAAAAAGATTCTGCGTACGAATAAAAATAGTTAATCGGAACGGCCGTAGCAGTGACAATGCCTGGGTATGAGAGGAGGGCTGGTGTTTGCCGTCATTCCGTTCGTAATGGCCGGAAAAACTCCCGAAGTTCGGCAGCCAGCAGCTCAGGTTCCTCCCACGCCGAGAAGTGCCCTCCTCTGGGCATTTCAGACCAGCGGACAACATTATAAAATCTTTCGGCAAAACTTCTGGGGGCAGGAATGATATCCTTTGGGAATATGGCTACGCCGGTTGGGACGCTAATTTTTGTGTTCGTTTGCGGCGGGGTTTGATCCTCATCAAAGTAGGGTGTGAACGACGACCGGATGGTCTGCGTCACCCAGTACAAGGTAATGTTGGTGAGTAGCTCGTCTTTGGTGAAACTATTTTCAAGGTGGCCTTTACAGTCACTCCAACGGTGGAATTTTTCCAGTATCCAGCCAGCCAGGCCCACCGGCGAGTCGTTCAGGCCATAAGCCAGCGATTGCGGCTTGGTGGATTGTTCAATGGCGTAGCCGCCTTCGGTGAACTGCCAGGTTTGACCTGCTTGGAGGTACTGCTTTTCCTGCGTGTCTAAATCATCGGGCTGTATGGCGAAAAGATGCCAGTAAGGAATGTCCAGCAGGTGAATCCCGACCAGCGAGCCGTGCACATCCATTCCAAGACGTTCGACTACGCCGCTACCCACATCTCCGCCATGGGCGGCGTACGATGCGTAGCCCAGCGTTTCGGTTACCAGCTTATGCAGCAGGCCGGCGGTCCAGGCAATGAAGGATTTCTTTTCGGCAGGCCTGTCCGAGAAACCAAAGCCCGGCAAACTCGGAATAATGACATCGAAAGCGTCGTTGGGATCGCCGCCGTTTGCGGCCGGATCTGTCAGAAGCGGTATCAGTTTTTGAAACCGGAGAAATGAATCCGGCCAGCCATGGCATAGCAACAGCGGCAGTGGCCTGGAGCCTGTTCCCTTCTGATGAATAAAATGGATGTTAATCCGATCAATTTCGGTAGTGAAATGCGGAAGCTCATTGAGCTTCTCCTGCTGTTTTTGCCAATCGAAGGTATTTTGCCAGTAGTCTGTGATTTCTTTCAGGTAAGTAATGTCTGTCCCCAATTGCCAGTCGGCCTGATGCAGGCTGTCGGGCCAACGCGTGTTGCCGAGGCGGGCATATAAATCCTCTATAATTTCTGGTGAAACATTGATCTGAAAAGCTTGCATGGCATGAGCTGTTTGTTGATAAGCAAACAATGCTAAAAATCCTTGCCATAGGCCACCATCGTCGATGCTCGGGAACGGATCATTTGCAGACCGGGCTGGCTATCACGATGTCTGTACCCCGTTTTGAAGCGTTGTTGTAAAGTACGGCATCAGATGGCCATACATCGCATTGCGGAATTGTGCGGCGGTGCCATTTTTGAGGACATCGAAAAGATCGGCGTGAGAGACCGGGTTGGGCAGATCGGTATGGATGCCCTTTTCTAAATACTCCTTGAATACGTGATCGAAGACCGGGAACAGCAGCGTCTGAAAACGTCTGAACGTATCATTGCCCGTCATCTCGTACAGCTTGCCATGAAACTCGATCTCGTCTTCCCGCGAGAGCGATTTGAGCCCCTTCTGTTTATTGACGATCGCTTCGAGCTCTTCGAGGTCCTTATCGGTTTTGCGGGCGAACAGGAATTCGGCGATCCCCATTTCAAGGATCAGCCGCAGCTCGAAAAGATCCTTCTGATTGTCATGGCTCAGGATCGACGGGCTCATGACCTTCTCAATACCCGCGAAAAGGTCGGGTTGCGCCATGATCATCCCGCGCCGCGTGCGACTTTCGATCAGGCCCAGCATCCTCAGCCGGCTCAGCGCTTCGCGGACCACATTACGGCTCACATTCAGTTTTTGTGCAATCTCGGTTTCGTTGGGCAACGAATCGCCCGGTTTAAAACCATTGTCCATCAGATATTCCCTTAGAATGTTCTCCACCCTGTCGGTCATCGACAGGCTTTCCATAGGGCCCAGTGCGCTCGCTTTCATTGATCTCAGTTTCCTTTTGGGGACAAAGGTAAGTTAAAGATGGCTACATCGACAACTTTTATAATATTTTCAGACAAACGCTTTTATATTAAAATCCTATAATTACATTTGTAGTACAAATAAACATCCAATCATTCTTCTGCATTTCTGACAATTCCCGATATAAACCTTTATGATTTGAAATTTTATGCGTTACATTAAAAGCAAAACGATCAAAACAACGATGAATATCGCGGGCCTGTGGTTCGTGGTTTCAGCGGTGTATGCGCAAGATCTGGTAGTGTCCGGACAGGTAAAGTCCGGTCAGGACAACCAGCCGCTGCCCTTTGTGACTGTCGTGGTAAAAGGCAGCCAGCAGGGAGTGAATACGGATGCCGAGGGGAAGTACAGGATTAGCGTAGGCGGGGAAAGCATTTTGATCTTTAGTTTCGTAGGCTATCGTACGCATGAAGAACGGGTCGGAAGCAGGACTGCGCTCGACGTGGTCCTGGAACCCGACCAGAACAACCTGAATGAAGTGGTGGTAGTCGGTTATGGAAAGCAGGAACGTGAAAACATCACCTCCTCCATCTCCAAGCTCGACAGCAAGGTGCTTGAAAACATCCCTTTCGCGAATGCGGCTTCGGCCCTTCAGGGCTCTATCGCTGGCCTGCGGGTACAGAGCACGTCCGGTTTGCCGGGTAATGCGCCGCGCATTATCCTGCGGGGAGGGACATCGATCAACAATCCGGACGGCTCGGCGCCGCTTTTCATCATCGATGGCGTGATCCGTTCCAATATGAACGACATCAGCTCGGAGGAGATTGAATCGATGCAGGTGTTGAAGGATGCGGCTGCTACGGCCATTTATGGCGCCAGGGCGTCCAATGGCGTGGTGATCATCACTACGCGGTCGGGAAAGGCCGGCAAAGTGCGGGTTTCGTACCAGTACGACGCGACAATATCGAGCCTTGCCAAAGGATATGACCTGCTTTCTGCACGCGACTGGCTCTATTTTCAGCGGTTGGGTACGGTGGCCTCGTCGGTCAAGAACCCAGCCAACCTCAATAAGCTGACATTGCCCAATAGCTCCGGTACCGGGAATGACCTGACCAATAATACGGCCTACACCACCCAATACCTCACACCCGCCAACCAGCATAAGCTCAGTGAAGGATGGGAAAGCATGCCCGATCCGGTCGATCCCAGTAAAACACTGCTATTTAAAGGGACGGACTACCAGGACCTTCTTTTCAGAACGGCGCTATCGCAAAATCATCACGTTTCGGTGAGCGGCGGGACGGAAAAGGCTACTTACAGCGCAGGGCTCGGCTATATGGATGCGGAAGGGATTGCGATTACCACCAAATACCGGAGGCTGAACTTTGACTTAAATGGCGATCTGATGGTCAGCAACAAGCTCCGGTTTTACAGCCGGTTGATGTTTTCAAGTTCCGGCAACAACCAGGGTATTTCCGACAATTCACTTTTCGAGCGGTCCATTGGCCTGGCCCCAACCGCAAAATATGCCTACGAGGATGGGACGCTCGCGCCCGGGACCGGCCAGAGCATAGGGAACCCGGTGTATCAGCTCAATAAAATCAAAGCCAAGAACAATCGCGATAACCTGACGCTGGCGATCGGCTCGCACTGGGATATTTTGCCGGGGCTTTCCTTCGACCCGCAGCTGTCGTTGTTCAAATCCACGATCGAGGCGCGGTCGTTCCAGGAAGCATTTTATAATGGACCGGGCTTGTACGTGGATACGCGCAATGCCACGGGTTCTTTTGATAAAACCGAGCAGTATCAGGCCGATGGGGTACTGACCTATACCAAAACACTGGCAGGCAAGCACAATCTGGAAATAAAGGCAGGTATTTCTTATTTCAACCGCATTGCCACAGGCCTGAGCGCGACCGGCAGAAAGGCAGCGTCCGATCTGGTACCTACCCTGAATGCGTCGGCTGAGCCGGTTGCGGTTGGCGGGTCTGAGAGCAGTCAGGTACTGATCGGCTATTTCTCGAGAATCAATTATGATTTCGACCAAAAATACCTGATATCCCTCAGCGCACGTTACGACGGCGCTTCCAACCTGGGGCGTAACAACCAATGGGGTGTTTTTCCGGGTGTATCTGTCGGCTGGAACCTGCATCGGGAGGAATTCTGGAAAGCGCTGCCCGAAAATCTCCTGCGTGTGAAATTGCGGGCAAGCTACGGTGTGAATGGTAATATCAGCGGCCTCGGCGACTTTACCGCGCAAGGGAATTACAGCGTCGGTAACCAGTACTCGACCAATGCAGCGGTACTTAATACGACGATTTCTAATTCGGATCTGAAATGGGAACGCTCGAAAACATTTGATGTAGGCGCCGATGTCGGCCTGTTCGGAAACAGGATCAGTTTGCTTTTGGATTATTACCGCAGGGTTACCGATAACCTGCTTACCTCGCTGAGCCTTCCAATGTCGACCGGGTTTTCGAGCGTACTCACCAACCTCGGAAGTCTGGAAAATAAAGGGGTAGAGCTCGAATTGAGCGCGCGCGTGCTTCCGGCCAGCAGCGCCGTCAACTGGAATGTATCCTTCAATGCGGCGCAGACCAAACATAAGATCCTCAGCCTGCCTTATAACGGCATTGAAAACAACCGTATCGGGGGTGTCTACGTCTGGAACCCGGCAATCAATGGTTACGCCTGGATGGGCGGCTTGCAGGAGGGCGGCCGGATCGGCGACATGTACACCTATAAGCAATTGAGCATCTACGCCACCGACGAGGAGGCGGCCGCCGGGCCGGTGGACAACCTGGTAACGGGTGCCAACAAGACCAAATATGGCGGAGATGTGAACTGGCTGGATGCGGATCAAAATAAGGTGATCGACGAAAAGGACAGGGTATATGTTGGAAATCCTTATCCGGTCTGGACGGGAGGTTTTACCAATTCATTGGAGTACAAAGGGATCAGCCTGTTGCTGCGGATGGACTACACGACCGGTCACACGATCCAGAATTATCCCAGGGCACAAATGATCGGCCAGTTTCAGGGCGAAATAGGGTTGCTTTCGGATGTGAAAAGGTCATGGCAGAAACCCGGAGACATTACGGACATTCCCCGGTTTTACTGGGCCGATCAGCAGGTACAAAACAACCTGTACCGCGGTGGTATCGGCGGAGGAAATTCGATGTACTATGAAAAGGGCGATTACCTGGCCGTACGGGAACTTACCCTGGCGTACAGTATTCCCAAGTCGATCCTAAACAGGGCAAAGATCAATGGTTTACGGCTGAATGTGACGGCCAATAACCTGCATTACTTCACGGGTTACAAGGGGCTGAACCCCGAGGAAGGGGGAGTCGACAGGGGAAGGTACCCGATACCCCGCTCCATTATTCTCGGCTTGAATATTTCACTGTAAAACCATAACGACGATTCAGATGAAGATGAAATATAAAATGCTGGCCTGCCTGGTACTGTTATGTGCCGGGGTGAACCAGTCCTGCACCGAAAACCTCGATGTCGCGCCTGTGAGCGTGATCACGGAGGCCTCGTACTGGAAAACGGAAAACGATGCGAATGGCGCTTTGAACGGCTTGTATGTGCTTTTGAGAAGACAGGCGTCGGAAAACCTGTACCTGTGGGGTGAAGGCCGCAGCGAGGTCATGGGACTGGGCGTGCAGGGCTCCGGTGGCCGGGAGCGCTACCACGACAACAGCCTGGACGTGACCACGGCCGGACCTAACTGGCTGGGGATGTATTATATTGTCCATCAGGCCAACCTGATCCTGAAATATGTGCCGAAAATCGCTTTCACTTCTGAGGCGAGTAAAAACAATGTTCTCGCCCAGGCGTACACCATGCGGGCATTTACCTACTTCACCATGGCCAAAACCTGGGGCGACCTGCCGTTGGTGACCGAGCCGACCGAGGGTTACGACCCGGCCTCCATTCAGAAGCCCCGCACGCCGGTGATCGAGATTTTCTCTTTTATCAAGGAGGATATTGCCCGGGCCGTCCAGCTTTTTGGTGAATCCAATGCACTCGCGCAAGGACGGCAGTTCTGGTCGAAGCCGGCTTTGAATGCCCTGAAAGCGGATGTATTTCTCTGGACCGCCAGGAGGCTCAACGGGGGCGAGGCCGATTTCAATACCGCGTTGACGGCCATTACCGAGGCCGAAAAAGCAGATGTAAGCCTGCTCCCCAAATTCGAAGACATTTTTGATTATACCAATAAAGGCAACAAGGAGATTCTGATGGCGGTACGTTTCAAAGACATCGAAGTGACTGATAACCATTATAGCCTGATGTACTTCCCGCAAGCGTTTTTACCGTCCGACCTGGATGCGGAAACCAAAGCGGCGATCGGCCTGCCCGCAGGCCAGAATTACTGGGCGCCGTCTGCGACGATCCGGAGCCAGTTTACCCCGGACGATAGCCGAAAGAAAGCCTCCTTTATCGAGGTCTACACCTCCGCTTCGGGTACCCCCAAATTTGTCGGATCGCTTGCCGTGAAGTTCAATGGTTTTGTCAACTCCGGCGTCCGGCTATTCCTTGACGACGTGATCCTCTACCGGTATGCGGACCTGCTGCTGATGAAAGCGGAAGCCAAGAATGCACTGGGGCAGGACCCGTCCGCTGAAATTAACAAGGTGCGGGAGAGGGCCTATGGCGCAGCCTATAAACAGCACGTATTTGTAAGCGGCAGCAAGCAGGCCAACGACGAGGCCATTCTTCAGGAGCGTCTTTTCGAACTCGTTTTTGAAGGAAAAAGATGGTGGGACCTGGTGCGTTTTGGCAAAGCATTCGAAAAAATCCCCTCCTTGAAGGACCGTGTCGGCAAGGATTACCTGCTGCTTTTCCCCATTTCGGAGGCTACATTAAGCCTCGAACCCCAGGTAAAACAAAACCCGGGCTACTGATCAGACCATTGCTGAATTAAACTCTTAACCTCATGAAACAATTCATTCTTACTGCTTTTGTGTCCCTGCTTGTTACATCCGGTATTTACGCCCAAAAGCCATCAGCCGGCGAGCCGCAGCTCGCATTGCAGCTCAACCCCGGCCCGGATAACCCGCGAAACAGTGAAGGGGACTTTATCACACTGAAAAACGGTGATATCCTCTTTATATACAGCCGTTACACCGGCAGTTCTACCAGCGACCACGCACCTGCCTACCTGGCCGGAAGGTTGTCCCGCGACGGTGGCAAAACATGGACATCGGCCGACAAGTTGATCGTAGAGCGGGAAGGGGACATGAATGTCATGTCGGTATCGCTCCTCCGGTTGAAAAACGGGAAAATAGCCCTGTTTTATTTGAAAAAGAATTCGGAGACCGACTGTATTCCCCAGATGAGGACTTCTGCCGACGAAGGTAAGACGTGGAGCGCTCCTGTGCCTTGCATTACCGACAAGAAGGGCTATTTCGTGCTGAACAACAGCCGGGTGATCCAGCTGCAAGATGGCCGGCTGATGATGGCTGTCGCGTTGCACCGGGCGATCGACGGCAAATGGCAGAATCAGGCCACGCTGTACAGCTACTATTCCGATGACCAGGGAGCCACCTGGAAATCGTCTCCCGCGGTGCCTAACAATTCTCAGATTATCACCCAGGAGCCGGGGCTGATCGAGTTGAAGGACGGCCGGATCATGATGTTCATTCGTGCCAGTGGTGGTGTGCAGCAATTGTCCTATTCGTCCGACCGGGGTGCCAGCTGGTCGCATATCGAGGCTAGCAACATCGCTTCGCCACTGTCGCCGGCTTCTATCAAAAGGATTCCCGGCACGTCGGACCTGCTACTGGTATGGAATAACAACGACGGGAGCCAACCCCAGACGAAAGATAAGCGCACGCCGCTGACGGTGGCTATTTCCAAGGACGATGGTAAAACCTGGGTCAACACCCGGAACATCGAAGCCGACCCCGACGGCTGGTACTGTTACATCGCAATCCATTTCACCAAAAACGATGTGTTGCTGGGGTATTGCGCCGGAAGTCAGGCAAAGAAAACGCATTTGTCGGTGACCAATGTGAAGCGGTTTTCGCAAAAATGGTTGTACCAATAAGCGGCCACATGAAAGAGGGTCATCATCGCTCACGAAGATTTTTTCTCCTGCGTGCGCTCGCTGGTGCGTTCGCGGGAGCGCTGCCCGGATGGGCGAACGCCCGTGCCAGCAGGAAAGCATGCTCGGCAGAAGAGGATCTGGAAAAAATAGCGGCTTTGCTGAGTGGCAAAACACGTGGTGTCTGGGTTTTTACCGGCGACAGCATTACCCAGGGTGCCAAGCATACCCACGGGCATCGGAGCTATCCCGAAATTTTCGCGGAGCGCCTCCGGTGGGAGCTGGCGCGGGTAGGTGACATCGTAGTCAATACCGGCATGAGCGGGCATACCACCCGTCATATTCTGAATGACATGGATTGGCGCGTGGGACAATTCCGGCCGGGGGTGGTATCGGTTATGCTGGGGACCAACGATTGCGCCCGTAATCAGGTAACGCTGGCGGATTTTGAAACCAATCTAACAGCAATAGTAGCCCAGATTCGGGCGATGAATGCCGTGCCGATCCTGCATACGCCCAACCCGATTATCGCCGAAAAGGCACCCGAACGCGCATCGCTTGCCGAATATGTGGCAGTGATCAGAAAGGTGGCCGGGCGCGAAAATGTAATCCTGGCGGATCATCATGCCGAATGGAATTCGGAGATCGCGGGCCGGTCTGCGGAAACAGTTCATCGCGAGTGGCTGAATGACCCGTTGCATCCCAATCACACCGGGCACCAGCGCCTTGCCGTAACGCTTTTTAAAACGCTGAATATTTTTGACGAAGTCCAACCCACCTGTGGGGGAGCATACTATGAAGGAGAGCACTGAAAATGTACTGACCACTGTTATCGCCGCGAAACAGCAGGGCCCCGCCGTGCTGATTTCCGCGGGCGTGCATGGTGACGAATACGAGCCTATGGCGGCGGCGGCCAGGCTTGCTGCAATTTTACCGACGATGCTCATGCGCGGCCAGGTCACCGTGGTTACGGTCGTAAATCCCGACGCTTACACGAACGGGACACGGCAGGGGAGCGACGGGCTGGATTTGGCCCGCGTTTGCCCGGGTAGCCGCAACGGGTCGGTGTCCGAAGCCTATGCCGCCCGGATCAGTACAATGATAGAACAGGCTGATTATTACGTGGATATGCACACCGGAGGGTTGACCTACGAGATCCATCCATTGGCAGGATATATGCTGCATCCTGATGAACATGTGCTGGATGTGCAGCGGCAAATGGCCCGCTGCTTCGATATGCTGTTGATCTGGGGCACCGATTACCGGCCGCAGGGACGAACGTTGTCGGTCGCACGGGATGCAAACGTTCCGGCCATTTACCTCGAATTTGGCGGTGGAACCGGGTTTCGCCAGCAAGTGGTCGATACCTATGTGGCGGGGATGATCAATCTGCTCAGGTTTTTGGGGATGGTGGATGGAGAGGTAAGCCGGTTTTCCGAGCCGTATTGGCTGGAAGATCACCGCGCCGACAGCGGTTACCTTCAGGGGAAAATGCCTTCGCCTGCCGGCGGAATACTGATGAGTGAAGTGGCATTGGGGGAAATGGTTAGTACAGGCCAATGCTTTGGGCACATCTTTGATCCGATGTCCGGTGCCAGTCATCCGGTTTATGCCGACGTCGGGGGAGTTGTCTTTCTCAAAAGGGCTATCGTGAAAGTGGCATCCGGCGACGCGCTGGGGGGCATTCTGCCCATTACGCAAAGAAGAAAACATACGATTTATGAATAGAAACCAGGTGGTTTTGATTACCGGGGCAGCCGGTGGGATTGGTCGCGCGACAGCCAGCGCATTTGCCTCGGCAGGCTGCAAGCTCGTGTTGACCGACATGGATCCGTCGCGATTGTCAGCACTGGAAGAGGAGTTGAAGACAGCGCATAATCAACCAGTTTTATCGCTTGCGGGCGATTTGGGCGAAACCGGTTTTTGGGATGAGCTCATAGGCTATGCTTTTGCAAAATGGGGGACCGTGGATGTCCTGGTGAATAACGCAGCCTGGCGGACGATCGAAACAATGCGGACGATCCCGGTCGAGACCTGGGAGAAAACGATGCGGATCTGCCTCACCGCGCCGGCGTTCCTCTCTCGCACGGTGGCGATGCGGATGGAGGCATTGAAACGACCGGCTGTGATTGTGAACGTGTCGAGTATGATGGCCGACCGGCCTGCCGGCACCTCCCCGGCCTACATTGCCTCCAAGGGCGCGCTCAACAGCCTGACCGCCGAGCTGGCGGTCACTTACGGGCGCAGCGGGATCAGGGTGGTAGGGGTAAGCCCGGGTTATGTGGAGACTGCATTGAGCCATGATTACCGCGATGCCGGTGGCGATGACGTAAGCGCACGTTTGATTGACGCGGTCAATGACAGCGTGCCGCTGGGACGGGGCGCGAGCCCTGAGGAAATTGCTGCGGCAATATGCTGGCTGAGCTCAGAAGGGGCCTCCTATATTACCGGAACGACGTTGGTCGTCGACGGCGGTTTTAAGCCCAATTTCAGCGGGTATAGTGTAAAACGGAATCAATTCCCCGATCAATTTTGAAAAACATCTGGAGACATAATACGCTATTGCCGCAGGTAGCAGCGGAAAACCGGGTTTTGCTCGGTGAAGCCGAAACCCCTTTGGTGCGTTCGCGAAGTATCGGGGCCGCTCTGGGCCTGGATGCATTGTATTTCAAACTGGAAAACCTTAATCCGACCGGTTCGTACAAGGACCGGTTTGCGGCTGTGCTCGTTTCGGAGATGAATATGCGCGGACAAAAAGTGTGCATTGCGACATCGAGTGGGAACACCGGTGCCGCGCTCAGTGCCTACTGTGCGGCCGCGGGTATCCGCTGCGTGATCGTCGCGGTGGACGGGGCGCCGGTTCAGAAGGTAAGACAAATGCAGCTTTACGGCGCGGAGGTTGTGATGGTGAAAAACTTTGGCAAAGATCCGGAGACTACCACCTTCGTTTTTGACCAACTGGAAGCGCTTTGCCGCTTGCATCACCTTCCTCTCCCGATTAGTGCCTACCGGTATTGTCCGTCCGCGATGAGCGGAGTCGAAACGATCGTCGCGGAGATAGCCGAAGTACTGCCTGCTGATGTGCAGCTTTTTGTGCCCGCCGGCGGCGGAGGGCTTACGCTGGCGGTCTGCCGCGGAGCAGAGCAGGTTGGCACGGGCTTCGCGGTGCATTGTGTGCAGCCGGAAGGGAATGATACGATCGTGAGCGCGTTGCGAAACGGTGACGCCGCGGCAGTACCGGTGAAGGCGTCCACAACTGCCGTCAGCGGGTTGCAGGTTGCCAGCGTTATCGACGGGGATGCGGTAATCGGGCATTGCCGGCGGTCGGGCGGCAATGGGCATCGTGTCAGCGACGAGCAGGTGTTTGGCTGGCAACGGGCATTGGCACAAAAAGAGGGCATTTTTTGCGAACCAGCCGGGGCAGTGGCGGTGGCAGGGTTGGAAAATGCCCTCAGACAAAATGAAGTGGACAAAAGCCGCCCGGTGGTGTGCCTGATAACCGGCAGCGGCTTTAAAGATATGAACGCTGTGGACCAGCGTTTTCAACTCCCTCCGACGGACACGATGCCGTCACATCAATGGATAAAAACAATTCAAATTCTTTTTAATCAAGATTATGCGTGAGCAAAGTTCTATTTTCCAGGGCCTGTGGCCGGCGCTTTTTACACCGGTGAATCCGGACGGAAGCCTTAACCCGAAGGAGCTCGAAAAGCTCGTCGAATTGTTGATCGCCCAAAAGGTGGACGGATTGTATCTGCTGGGCTCGACAGGGCAGGGTTTCCTTTTTTCAGAAGAGGAACGCAAACAGATTACGCGGCTGACGTTGGAAATAGCCGGAAAACGTATTCCGGTGATGGTGCAGGTGGGTGCCCTCAATACGGAAGAATCCATCCGCCTGGCACGGCACGCCGCCGAACATGGCGCCGACGGTATTTCGGCTGTCGGCCCGATCTACTATGGCGCTTCGGCGGACATGGCCTTCGAGCATTACCGGCGTATCGCGCAAGCTACCGACGTGCCCTTTTTTCCTTACCAGATCGGTAATGCGGCCAATATGCAGGTGATCGACCGGCTTCTGACATTGCCGCAGGTACATGGGATGAAACTGACAACCGACAAGATGCTGGAAATCAGCACCATTAAAAACAGGGCAGGAGAGCAATGGAAATTGTTCAGCGGGGCCGACGAGCTGATGTGCCAGGCGGCGCTTTGTGGTACCGTGGGGGCGATCGGCACGAGTTACAACCTGTTCGGCCCAACCTGCAAATACATCAGAGAGTCGTTCTTGGCCGGAGAGACTATGCATGCGATGGAATATATGCTGACTTTTCAGAAGTTTATCGAGACCATCATTCCGGTCATCTGGTCCTTTTTCAATCGAGCCCTGTATTTACGCTACAACATCGTCATTGGCGAACCCAAGCCGCCGCTGCTGGCCAAGCCTCTTCCATGGACCGACGAGCAGATCGTCGAGATGATGGAGGAAATAGAGAGTTTCTATACGCCTGTCAGCTAAATCATTACGGGCTTCGCCAGTTTACCAAAAATACCCTGCAAACCCACGGTACACATGAAGATCGCAAAACCCTTTCCGGAAGACAAGCCGGCTTTGTATGCCTGGCTGGTGGTTGGTATGCTCTGCCTGGTAGGTTGTCTGAACTACCTCGACAGAATGATGATCACCACCATGCGCAGCTCGATTGTGGCAGCGATTCCGATGTCGGAGACCCAGTTCGGGCTGCTTACCTCTGTTTTCCTCTGGGTATATGGCCTGCTTAGTCCTGTTGCGGGCTTTCTGGCCGATCGTTTCAGCCGGAGCAGGGTAATCATCGTCAGCTTGCTGGTGTGGTCGTTGGTTACCTGGCTCACCTCGCAGGCCGTCACTTTCGAACAATTGCTTGCGACGAGGGCGTTGATGGGTATCAGCGAGGCGTGCTACATTCCCGCCGCGCTGGCCCTGATCATGGATTATCACCCGGAAAAGACCAAATCGCTGGCCACGGGTATCCATATGGGTGGTGTAATGTTTGGCCAGAGCCTGGGTTTTATCGGCGGTTGGCTTGCGGAAAACCATTCCTGGAATTTTGCATTCAAGGTCTTCGGCGGTTTTGGCATCGTTTACGCAATACTGCTGGCGCTTACGTTGCGTGATCCTCAAATAACCGCTCAGAAATCAGACATGGGCCCGGATAGACCCTCGGGTTTTGCAGGAACGATCGGCAAGCTGCTCAGGACACGGTCGTATCTGTTTGCGATCCTGTACTGGGGATTGATCAGCATTGTCGGCTGGCTAGTAGTGGCATGGCTGCCGACCTACTTTAAGGAGCATTTCGCCTTGTCGCAAAGCATGGCAGGGGTGTATTCGACGGGGTATTTTCACACTGCATCGCTAACGGGCGTGTTGCTGGGCGGTTTTCTGGCCGACAGGTGGAGCAGGCATAATCCCCGCGCGCGCGTGCTGGTGCCCCTTTACGGTCTGCTGATCGGCGCCCCGGCTATTTTTCTGGCCAGTAATACGGCCGTACTGTCGGTGGCGATTGGCTGTTTCATGTTGTATGCGCTCACTCGCACTTTTACGGATGCGAACATGATGCCTATCCTGAGCACGATCGTCGATGCACGCTACCGGGCGACGGCGTACGGCATTCTCAATATGTTCAGCTGCATTGTGGGCGGGTTGGGGATTTACGCGGGAGGAATGCTGCGCGATGCCGATGTAGCCCTGTCAGCCATGTTCAAGGTTGCGGCGGGTATGATGCTGGTGTGCGCGGTGGTTTTAAGATATATCAGGACAGACCCCGTTGAAAATCAGGTATTAAATCAAATTGAAAAATGAATCTTGAAGAATTGAAAGACAAATTGTACGTGGCTGTGCTGGCCGACGTGCTCGACCAGCTGGGATTTACCCGGCAGGCTACCCGGACGCCTTTTTTCGCCTATACCGGTACCGAAAAGCTGATGGGCCGTTGCAAGACCACACTGTGGGCAGATATGTACCATCAGGATCCTCATCCATATGAGCTCGAATTGCAGGCGGTCGATTCGTGCCGGCCCGGCGATGTACTGATCTGCGCGGCCGGCGGTTCCAACCGGTCGGGTATCTGGGGCGAACTGCTTTCCACTGCGGCGCGCAATGCCGGTTGCGTGGGAGTAATCGTCCACGGTTCGGTACGTGACATTGGCAAAATGACCACCATGGGATTCCCCGTGTTTGCGACCGGTAAAAACCCTTACGACAGCCAAAACCGCCAGAAGGTCGTTGATCTGGATGTGGTCGTGGAGGTCGACGGGGTGAAATTTGCGCCTGGCGATCTGGTCATGGCCGATCAGGACGGGATTGTGGTAGTACCGCAGCACGTGGAAGCACAGGTGCTGGCAGCAGCGCTCGAAAAGGTTTCTGCGGAGAATGTCACCCGCGATGCGATCAGGGACGGAATGAAGGCAGTAGAAGCATATCAGAAATTTGGGGTATTATGAAAACGAAACACGTGGTTACCGGGCCGGTCCCGCAGAGCCATTTACCTTTTTCTCCGGGGATCGTCTCGGGTGAATATCTTTTCGTGTCAGGTCAGGCGAGCGTCGACGATCAGGGCCAGATCGTCAACGACACTTTTGAGGGCGAATGCCGCAGATCCTTTGACAACCTGAAAAGGATCGTCGAGGCGGCGGGAGCAACCCTTGGCGATGCCGTACAGGTGAGAAATTACGTCGGCCGGCAGCAGGACCTGGCCAGTTTTAATGCCATTTACCGGGAATACTTCCGGGAGCCGTTCCCCGCACGCACAACCCTGATAGGCTGCCTGGGGGACCTGCTCAAATTTGAAGTAGATGCCGTCATTTATTTAGGTAAATAACCCGATTATGCGTGAATCAGCGCCAAAGAAGCTTGATTTTCAACCCGCTCCCCGGCGTGTGGGATTGCTGGGGATCTATCATGAAACCAATACGTTTATCGAATCCGCTACGACCCTGGCCGATTTTCAAAACGGGTATTGGCTGGAATCGGGCCGGATCAGGGAAGAATACCAGGGGGCCAACCACGAGATCAGCGGATTGATCGAGGTAATAGACAGCGCCCCGGATATGGAACTGGTCCCGATATTCTATGCAATGGCCACACCGGGAGGACTGATCACAAAGGATTGCTATGAACAATTGCTGGATCGCATGATGCAGCTTGTGGACGAGGCAGGACGGCTGGATGCCTGCCTGGTCGCGCCGCATGGCGCTGGTGTGGCCGAGGCATACCCCGATATGGACGGGCATTGGTTATCGGTGCTGAGAGAGAAACTGGGAGACGAGGTACCGGTCATCGGCACGCTGGACCCTCATGCCAATGTAAGCCAGGCGATGGTCGATGCGACCAATGGCCTGATCGCCTATGCTACCAACCCTCATGTGGATCAGAAACAGACCGGCATTGCGGCTGCCCGGCTGCTGGTCGGCACCTTGCGGGGAGAAATTTCACCGGTACAGCTGTTGGCTAAACCGCCCGTGGCCATCAGTATCGAACAGCAGTTTACTTCAAATGAGCCTTGCCTGGGGCTTTATGCGCTTGCGCAAGCGTTGAAACAGCGTTTCGGGCTGGTTTCGGTAAGCGTGTTATTGGGCTTTCCCTATGCGGATGTATATGAAATGGGATCGGGATTCATCGCGATCGCGGATCGCTCGCATTCACCGGTTGCCGCCGATCAGGCACAGGAAGCTGCATCGATGCTTTCGGACTTTTTATGGAATCAAAAACAGGCATTCAACGGCAGGAAATCGGGCATACAGGCCGTATTGGCAGGTTTCGAACAGTACCCGCAACCTGCATTGCTGCTGGATATGGGTGACAACATCGGAGGAGGAGCGCCCGGCAACAGCACATTGATCCTCGAACAACTGGAAACAGGCGGATTTTCGGGCTTTTTTATTTGCCTGCACGATCCGGAAAGCGTTGCGCAATGCCGGGAAGCGGAGGCCGGAACGGTTATCTCTCTTGCACTGGGTGGAAAAAACGGTTTTCAAACCAGCGTTGAAGTACGTGCGTTGTCCGACGGGCGCTTTAAGGAGGATGCCCCGCGGCATGGCGGGTTTGTTCATTACGATATGGGCCCTACGGCGGTGGTAATTACCCTGAACGGCAACACGGTGATGCTTACCACCAGGCGCACTCCGCCGTACAGCCTGCGGCAGCTAACGGCTTTGGGCCTGGATCCGAATGCTTTCCGGGGGATCGTGGCCAAGGGCGTCAATGCACCCATTGCTGCGTACAGCGATGTCTGCCCGTCGATTATTCAGGTCGATACGCCCGGGGTAACACAGGCCGATATGACCCTTTTTGCATACCAAAACCGAAAGGTACCCCTGTTCCCTTTTGAAGAACATGTCTGACATCCTATGAACCTTCACAGCACGACGGTAAAACTGCTGGATCTGCCTTTCTACACCGAGGGACCTTGTGTGGACGACGCCGGGAATTTGTTTTTTACGACATTGAGCGGCGGCCAGGTCTGGCGGATGCGGCCGGGGGAAGCCCCGGTAATATGGGCCGAAGCCGTTTGCCCGAATGGCCAGCTTATCATGGCAAAGGGCTCGCATTGGGTGTGCGATAGTGCGGAGGGCGGCATTGTCCAATTTGATCATACAGGCAGTCGGACCGGAGAGCTGCTCAGCCGGCAATGCTCCGGGCTTACCGTTCATTGCCCGAATGACCTGATTGAAGATCGTTACGGCAATGTGTTTTTTACCGATTCCGTACGAGAGAGCGGCCGGGTTTTCAAACTGGGAAAAGACGGGGCACAGCAATGCATAGCTGGCGGCCTGGATTATCCGAATGGACTTGCATTGTCGCCGGATCATTCGCTGCTGTATGTCGCGGAAAGTTATCAGAACAGGATACTGGCCATTCCCCTGAATGAAAAACAGCTTTCACCGGCATGGGTTTGGGCGAAGCTGCCTCGACATCGCTCGGGCAGGCCGGTCGATAATCTGCCCGACGGGCTGGCAACCGATGCGCAGGGGCGTGTATGGGTGGCCCATTATGGCATGCAGGCCATTCAGGTGCTTTCGCCTGAGGGAAGGTTGCTGGCAAGTCTGGATACGGCGCTACCTCTTACCAGTAACTTGTGTTTTGTTTCCGATCACCGGCATCGGAAATCGGTTTTGATTACCGGTGGCTATGCGGAACCCGGGCCGGGAGCCGTGCTGATGATGACTGTCGATTTTGAAGGTGCGCTATGATGGCTTTTATGAAATATTTCTCAATTGTTGTAATGATGATGGTAGTTGAAGCGGCTGTTGCACAAACCGCATTGAAATGGAATGCATTGCCCGATTTGCCCGACGAGCGCGGGTTTGCGGGCATGTACGCGGGTGTGAGCCATGGCGCGCTGCTCTGTATGGGCGGTGCGAATTTTCCTGACGGTTACCCGTGGGAGGGAGGCATCAAGAAATGGTACGACGGGATTTACCTGCTCCAACAAGGCGGTAGCTGGAAAAAGCTGCCGCAGAAAATGGAAACCGCTGCCGGCTATGGCGTTTCGGTTTCCTATCACGAGCAGGTAATTCTGATCGGGGGCAGTAATGCCCGCGAGCATTTGAGCCGGGTGATCGGCTATGAATGGGACGGGCGCGCCCTGGTGCAGCATCAGTATCCTTCACTGCCTTTTTCCCTGGCTAATATGTCCGGCACAGTGCTCGACGATCTTTTGATCGTGGTCGGAGGAAATGTTTCACCCACAGGTCCGGGACTGAATAAATGCCTGCTGCTCGACTTGCGGGATATGGAAAGCGGCTGGACCGAAATGGAGGCCTGGCCCGGACCAGCGCGTATTTTCCCCGTTTGCGCGACATTCGACGGTGCTTTTTATATGTTCAGCGGCGAGGCGACGGCGGTTAACTCCAAAGGAAATCCGTACAGGCTGATTCATCAGGACGGTTACCGGCTGAGCATTCAGCATGCAGTCGGAGGGCGAAGCGCGCATTGGGAGAAACTGGCGGCAATGCCAAGGGGCATGTCGGCCGGCGGCGCGGTGCTGCCGGTGATACAGGGCGACCGGTTTTTGTTCTGGGGAGGAGTTGATGCGGTTACGGCGCAATACAAGACGCCATCCTCGCATCCCGGGATCACCAACGACCTGTTGTACTACTTTCCCGACACCGATTCCTGGGAGTTTGCGGGGCGGCAGCAGCATATTCCGGCCCGTGTTACGCTGCCGGTGGTGCATTGGCAAAACCAGTGGTTTTATATAAGCGGGGAGATCAAACCCGGTATCAGAACTCCCGCTATTACGGGGGTTTATTAACAGCTTATTGATTTTCGGAAGAATTGATTGATGAAGACAGTCACATTTAAAGGATACCGGTTTTCCCAGCTCACGTTGGGGACCGTTCAGTTAGGGATGCCTTACGGGATATCCAACTCGCAAGGGATGCCCGGCGACCGCGACGCCCTGGACATATTGCGTACGGCAGTGGACGCAGGGATTACCACTTTCGACACCGCGCGGCAATATGGCGCTTCCGAGGCTGTGTTAGGCCGTTTTTCAGCCACCTGCGAGGGGGCGGATCTGAATATGGTTTCCAAGTTCAAGATCGCGCCGCAGGATGCCGGCGCATTGGAGCGGGC
Source organism: Dyadobacter sp. (assembly GCF_017744695.1). Classification (GTDB taxonomy): domain Bacteria; phylum Bacteroidota; class Bacteroidia; order Cytophagales; family Spirosomataceae; genus Dyadobacter. Next base: position 409,355 of record NZ_JAGIAS010000001.1, on the reverse strand, counting down.
CTGGAAATCGGTAGAAGCTAGCGTCAGGACGTCAATCGAATGCCTGGGAATCCGGAAGCTGCCGGTTTGTCTGCTGCACAAAGGAGAGGAATCCATGGACGCGGTGGCAGGAATATTGCCGGTGATCATTTCGCGGCTCAGGGAGCAGGAGTTGATCGATATAGGCGGTGTATCGGTGTATGAACCGGCGGATGTCGCATTTTGTCTGTCGGAGCCACTTGTGGAAGCGGTACAGGTACCGGTCAGCATCTTCGATCAGCGATTGGTCGTTTCGGGGGCATTGCAGCGTCTTGCCCAGGCGCAGAAGCTGGTTTTTGCGCGGAGCGTGTTCCTGCAAGGATTGTTTTTTATGGATCCCGGGCAGATTAATGGTAATCTAAAACCAGCCATCCCTTTTTTGAAACAGCTTCATGCTTTTGCCAGGGAATATCCGGGCGATGTCGCGGGCCTGGCGTTTTCTTACGTCAGGGACCTGCCGGGGATCGACAGCATTGTGGTGGGGGCGGTTACTCCGGCGCAGCTGGCCGGGAATGTAAAGTTGCTCGGCGCTCCGGAGATCCCTGCATCGCTCAGAAACGAATTTACTCAGGTGTTTACAGCCATCTCCGACGAAATTCTCACGCCGGGAAGATGGAAAATTTAATCAGATGATGAACCAGTTATTTAGTTTGACGGGCAAAGTGGCGATCGTCACGGGAGGGGCAGGTTTTTTTGGTACACCCATATCCACCGCCCTCGCGGAAGCAGGCGCTCAGGTAGTCATTGCCTCGCGCAACGTGCACACATGCGAAAGCCTGGCGTCCGGGTTGTCCGCCCGGGGCCTTCTCGCCACCGCCATGCCCGTAGACCTGGAAGAAGAGTCCTCGATCCGGGCACTTGTTAAAAATGTCCTGGACATGTTCGGACGTATAGATATTCTCGTCAACAACGCCGTTTCGCGACAGGGATTTCAGAACCTGGAAGACATAGAGGTTGCCGGCTGGGAAGCAGCCCAGCGCGTTAATGCGACCGGGCTTATGCTCATGACCCGAGCGGTTATCGACCCCATGAAGGCGGCAGGCAAAGGAAGTATAATCAATATCGGGTCGATCCAGGGCGCGGTAGGGCCGCATTTCCCTGTTTACGGACAGACAGGAATGACGAGTCCGGTCAATTATACCTACGACAAATGGGGAATGGTGGGTTTCACCAAATGGCTGGCCAATTTTTACGGCAGATACAACATCCGGGCCAATTGCATCAGTCCGGGGGGATACGGGCCCGGCGTGGCACAGCTGGAAGGGAAGGAGGAATTTATTGAAAACTACAAACGACTCACCCCGTTGGGACGGTTCGCCGACGATGCGGATATTAAAGGGCCGGTGGTATTTATGGCTTCGGATGCGTCGGCATTCATCACCGGACAAAACCTGCTGGTCGACGGCGGCTGGACAAGCTGGTAGCCGACGGCTAAGTAGCTGACCGCACAGTCTGTGGGAAAAGTTACAGGCCATTTTGTGAAAAATAGTACCATGAATAAGCAGGAAAGTAGCAGCGATCCTTTTTTTACACAATACCTTTATAGCTCCTTCGAATACAATCAGCGGGTAAGTGTAAATATTGCATATGGGTACAGACAATAACAAGGAAGTGGCTATGATTCGCAGGATTGCCGGAAATTTTACCAGGCACCCGTTTCAGGTGAATCAATTGATGGAGGCCGACGCAGAAATCATCCCATATCACGGCGAATACCTTGTGCTGAAAACCGATGGCGTCCACGAAGAGATCAAAACAAAGCTTTATGAGGATCCTGCCCTGATCGGGTGGATGGCCGTGACGGCACCCGTAAGCGACATTGCCGCAGTGGGGGCCGTTCCCGAAGGTATTTTGCTGTCACTACAACTACCACAGAATGAAAACGAGGACTGGCTGGCAAAATTTCAGGAAGGAATCAACCATGCTTGCCGCCACTACAATATTTACGTACTTGGCGGTGATACCAACTTTTCTGACTCTGTTTCAATCAGCGCTACTGTGGTTGGGCACATTAAATCAGGAAGGCCTTTGCTCCGCACCGGCATGAAACCGGGCGATTGCCTGTATGCCACATCATTGCTGGGTGCCGGCAATGCATTTGCCTATTCCCGGTTTTTCAACCAGGCACTTGAAATCGGGTTCCGTCCGGCAGCCAGATTAGTCGAGAGCAAGGTCATACGGAGGTACGCGACATCATGCATAGACACGAGCGATGGGTTGTTTCCCGCGTTGGCGGTTTTATCGGAGGTGAATATAGTAGGGTTCGATCTGCAAACCCCTCTGATAAAATTGTTGTCGGAAGAGGCCATATCGGTGCATCGCCACGCTGAGTTACCCGAATGGATGCTGCTGGCCGGTCCGCATGGCGAGTACGAATTACTCTTCACAGTCGCCGGCGAAAAGCAACAGGACTTTGAAATTGAATGTAAATCCGAAGGTTGGAACCCGGTTTATCTGGGCAAAGTCGTGGATACTCCCCATATTGATTTCCTGTCAGGCCCTATGAAAGTACGGTGCCATCCATCCGGGGTTGCGAATTTGTTTTACGAATCAAACGGCGATATTTTCGCTTATTTGGAGTCGCTGATGCAACAGCACAAAAACTGGGTTGTAGAATTTAATCAGGCACCATGACCCCTTCGCAACTAAATCGTCCAACGATAGACCTCTGACATGCTGTACTATTCTCACGTCAACGAAGACAGCCGGGTGGAGCGAAATCTGTTGCAGGCGACGAATAGCCGTACGGTTGTCGTCGTCGCCGGCAGCGGAGAGAGAGTGCTGGCATTATTGGACAACGAATCCGTCAAAGACGTGCATATCGTTGACGTGAATGAAGAAGCACTGTTCCTCTTGCAGTTAAAGCTAGGCGCATTGAAAATGCTCAGCGCTGAAAACTACCTCCGGTTTTGCGGACACGACGAGGCAAAAGCGGATGAGCGAAAAAAATGGTTTAAGAACGTAGAAAATGTGCTTTCTCCTGCCTGCCGGAAATATTGGCAAGACAATCTTTTGTCCATTGAAAAAGGGATCGTCAACACCGGCCATTTTGAAAAATTCCTTCATCGGGTGAGGCCTTCGATCAACCTCATGCTGGGCAAAAGCTTCCAACGCAGTTTTACAGGCAATAGCACCTCCGCAACTTTCCCGAGAAAACGATGGCATATTTTGCTCCGTATTTTCTCATTTCGCTTCATATACAGATTATGGGGAAATAAAGACATCGCATTTGTCAGTCCCGACGCCGTGGTGAAACAAATTCCTTCGGCATTAAATGAGGTGGTAGAAGAAGGAGCGCTGCATTCGTGTTTTATGACCCATTTGATTTTTAAGGGACATATGAGAGAAATGCTTTTGACAGATCTTCCGCCATCGCTTCAAAAAGCGGTGCTGGAAAAAATAAAATCTAGAATGGCGTCATCTTCTTTATCCATTCACTACCATCATGCTGATGTGTCAGGTTTTATCCATTCCCATAAAGGCACATTGGAAGAACCGGTATTCTACTCCTTGTCGGATATACTGAGCTTTGAGAACAGCGACTATTTGAAACAAGTATCAGAACAGGTGAAAGTGCAGGAACACACCCTTACATGGCGTACTTTTCTACGCAACAGGATTGATAAAGAGGGGTTAAGCTCTTTTTTGGATCGCAATAATATCGAGAACCATTCCATGGAAGAAAGCACAAAAATGTATCAGGTATTCTCCTCCCGAAATAAAGTATGAGCAACGCTGTATATGATATGATTGGCTATTCGGAGGAACTGAACGATCCTCTTTTGCAATTTGAGAAAGAGATTGTGCAAGGCGGGCAAATTCAGTTGGAGATTATCAAACAACATTTTTTAGATCGCGCTTCCGTTTTTGAAAATTTTCAGGCATTTATTGCGGTCGATTCGCAAAAGCATATCATCGGTACTTCGATTGGTGCGCAAACGACAATTGAAATTAACGGAGAACAGATACAGGCGGGTTTTGGCTTTGATGCGAAAGTGTCTCCGCATCAACGGAATAAGGGGCTTGGGAGAGGCCTTGCAAAGGAAGTGTATAAGCAGTACTTTATTCCAAATGGCATGTCCCGAAACTACATGACTGCCAAGCTAAGCAATGCGGCTGTCTTAAAAATGATTTCAGGAATGTTATCCAATGTATGGGTTTATGATTTTACTTATCTCACCATTCCGACATCGGCGAGAATGAAACCCCGATACATTCCCGGATCAGGTTCTGATAACTTCGGTGTTCGATTATTCGACCAGCAACATGTTGATCCTGATTACTATACAATTTTCGGAAACGGCCTTGGAGCTTTCCATTCCCATAAAATGTATCGGTTAAAAATTAAGAAGGTAAAACTCGCTTATAAGGTGGGGATTGGGTTCCTGCGGAAATATTACGCTTCGAGATATCAGAGTACGCCGAAGGAGGGAGAAATAATGTCGTTCTCAACGCTCTACAATCATAGCACCGACAACCTGGCAGGCATTAACCTGGTTTTGGAAGTGCTTGAAAAGCAACGTATCGGTTTTCTGATGGTATGCTGCAAAAAGCAAGGTGCGGTTTATCGGATGTTGAAAAACATTTCCATCAATAGCTACGACTACAACCTCGTGACGGATTTCCCTTTGAAAGGAAGTGACTGTGTGAATATAGATGTCAGGTGTTTGTAAACCCATTAACCCCAATCAATGAACGCGCCTATATTTATCATCGTTAATCCGCATTGCCATCAGGGAGCAGGGTGGAAAAGATGGGAACGCATCCGCGATCAGGTAATGGATCGGCTACCTGCTGCAAAGGAAATAATCGCCGAAAATACCGATGAACTTGGTTTACAATTAGCCGGTATTTTTAACACAAATGAAGAGGCCTGCTTTGTGTCCGCGGGTGGCGATGGTAGTATTCACTTGATCGCCAATGCTATTTTGCGGCAAAAGGAACCGCTTAAATATATGCTTGGCGCTGTCGGGCTTGGGTCAAGCAACGATTTTTTGAAACCTTTTCAATCCTTTGTCCAAAACGTGCCGGTGCGCATCAACACCAACGCGTACATTGTTCAGGACGTCGGCGAAGTAAGCTACATCAACAAGAATGGGGTAAAACAAAAAGAATATTTTATTATCAATGCCAGCATTGGCGTAACCGCCGAGGGTAACGCGAATTTTAACAACCCGGGAAAAGTGCTCCAATGGTTAAAAAGAACCCATACCGGCAGCGCCATCACTTACGCGGCGCTGACAACCATATTCGCATACCGGAACAAACCTGTAACGATCCGATTTAATGGAGAGGGAACAGAAATGAATGTTTCGAATATTAATATATTGAAAATTCCATTTGTTTCAGGAAGCCTGCATTATAAGCAAAATATCCTGCCCGACGATGGGTTGCTGGGCCTGAATATTTGCCGGGATATGAAAAGAATGGAGCTTATACAAACATTAATGCAGTTAGAAAAAGGGAAGTTTACACCGGGCGTAAAAAGGATATCTGCGCTTGCCGAAAACATTCACATACTTTCCACTATCCCGATTGTATTTGAATGCGATGGAGAGACTACGGAGTCAACGGATATAGAAATCATCGTCAGGCGGCAAGCGATCAAAATACTCAAAGCATGAACAACTGTAATGAAACATTCATCTAACAAGTACTATCCCATATTTTCAAGGCTGTTTTGTAATGCCTATTTTATTCATATGCGGCCCTACTTGCTGTTTGTTTCCGGAGCGGCGGGAGCGATGGGAATAGCAATGGGTAAAGCAGTCGGAGCACCTGAATGGAAATGCTGGCTTGCTTTTGCGCCGTTTTTCCTTGGATACGGCTTTGGTCAGGCCCTGACAGATTGCTTTCAAACCGACACCGACAAGCTATCCGCCCCTTATCGCCCCTTGTCGCAGGAAATCATTTCCATCAAGTCCGTGCTGATTGTGAGCATTTCCGGTCTGCTGGCCTCGGGTCTTATATTGCTGTGGCTGCATCCGCTCAGTTTTGCACTCAGTATTGTCGCAGTGCTTGGTCTGGCTACCTATTCTTTCGTGAAAAAACACTTTTGGTTCGGCGGTCCGTTTTACAATGCATGGATCGTAATGTTGCTACCTGTAATGGGTTATTTCATCGCGCAACCCAAAGATGAATGGCACTTTCCGATTGATAACTACGGTTATATTTTCATTACTTTTTTCAGTTATGCCAATTTCGTGCTGATCGGATATTTGAAGGACATCGAGGCTGATCAGGCTACCAACTATAAAACTTTTCCGGTTGTTTTAGGCTGGAACAGGACAGTATTCACCGGCGATATTTTTGCGCTTGTTACGCTCCTTTTATTCTGGCAACAAACAGAACTCAATGTGTGGTCGTTAGCCTTTGGACTTGCCGGCAGTATGGTTATTGTGACCGGGCAGGTAATCGCTCACCAGGCCAGGGAGAAAAACGAGCGCGGAGCAATGGTGCCTATCGCGTCAACTGTGAGAGGCTTTATTTTACTGCACCTCGCCGTTATTCTCCACTTTCAGCCTGATTGGTTTTGGTTTGCATTGATTTTCTATTCATTGTTTGAATGGGCTCTTTACAGGCGGCCTTCAAAATATCAAATTTGATTGCTCCGGGGTATGAGGCATCTCCCGCAGAAGTACTACCGCCCGACATTTTACCTGGACGTATATCAATTAGCGTATTAGATTGATTTTCAGGTCTGTACTGCCGCTAGTTTTGGTCAATCCAGTGGTTGACGTAGGTTGCCACCTGCTGCCAGTTTTTGTCGCCGCAAATAAAGTGGCCGCGGTTTTCAAAAACTTTAAATTCCCTTTTGCTACCCTTATCGTTATACGCTTTAAAGTTCTTCTCATTGAGACTTTTGGGAATGATGTGGTCTTTCTCTCCGGCTATGAACAGCAGCGGCACGTGTGGTTTGTCAAAGTTTATTTTTGCAAAGCTTTTGGTGGTACCTCGCGGGATATTCCTGCTTTCGGGCACAACCAACTCATCAAAGGCTTTGTCGGACTCTTCCCTGGACAAAGTGTTGCCAAAGGTGTAGTGAAACCATTTTTTTGTAGGGAAAAAGACAGAATCGCCTTTGAAGGGATTCAATACTGGTAGATTGGATTTAAGAAAGCTCCATTGGGTGGGGATGATTCCGGCAGGAGCTGCGCCATCAATGCAAACTCCGGCAGCCGCCTTTCCCATTTCCACCAGTTTCTGAACCGAAAGCCCACCCAGCGAATGGCCGATGACAATGGGTTTTTCGGGCAGCGTGTCGATAAAACCAGCCAGTTTTTCAACTACGTCTTCGAAGGTCACATTGCCCAGTCCCTCGGGCGTATTTTCCCACATTTGCTGCGGAGTGCCGTCGTGGCAGGGATTTGCGGGAGCGTAGCAGGTGTAGCCTTTGGCCTGAAAAAAAGTTACCCAGTCGGCCCAGCTCTTAGCCGTTACGAATAGCCCGTGGGCAAAAACGATTGTTTTGGATGCGATCTGACCGTTCATATGCTTTGCTGATTTTTTGTTTCGGGTCAAAACTAAACCGAATGCCTGACGAATATCTTAACCCAAGTTAAGATCGAAAACTTCAACCAAAAATTCGCAAAATTTTACAACGTTTATTGGCGGGTCGGATCGTCGTCACCGGCAAAGAACGTGACGCGACCCGGCCTTTGAATTGCCCGTCATTTTTTCGCGTACTCTTAATGCGATGGAACGTCAGGAAATTGGCATCGTGGTTGTTCAACATTTTCATCATCTGGTTAAAACTGATTTATCTTTTGAGGTAATAGAAATGACCATCCTCTGCGCCCACCAGCAGATCAGGTTGCCCGTTTTTGTCCCAGTCCACAGTAGTGGGGCTGGTGTCGTGGCCGGCCAGGCGCAGTTCCGAAAGCGGTCCTTTGCCCCGGAACGTCACTTTGCCGTCCTTTTCACCGATATTTTCATACAAGTCGACATTCCGGCTGTCGATAAGCATATCCAGGTCGCCGTCCTTATCCCAGTCGGTTAGCGTAAATTTCCGGCGCCCGCTGCCGCCATTGTCTTTCTTGTTGAGGCGTAGCGGTTCTCCGTTTTCATCCACAAAAATGCGCTTGCCGGGACGAAGCATCAGCCCTTTGTTTCCTTTGAACCGCTCGTGCCACACCAGGTAACCTTCCGGGTCGAGCAGGACAAGGTCGGTGAGGCCATCCTTGTTCCAGTCGATCGCATACGGTGTCGTGCGCCATTGGGTAGCGAGTTCATTTTCGGAGGGTGTCCACCATATCCATTTAGGTTTCGGAGCGGCGCCAGTCCAGGCTACTTCCACCGGCCGGGCAGGGTCCAGCAACGGCGCTCCCTTTTTGCCGCGGTTGCGGAACCATTGCACTTTACCCCAAATGGAATTGACGATGATGTCCTTTAACCCATCTCCGTCCCAATCCGCTATGGACAAGGTCGTATAGCCCCATTTGGCCTCGCAGGGGCCCTGGATCGACCCGTTGTCTCCTGCCTGAATGCGTATGACTTCGTTCCCGGCTTTGAGCAAACGTGGTGCGGCGAAATCGGGCCTGGCGCCGCCTCCCTTGTTTTCGATGAAGCTGATGTAGCCGGCCGAATTGCCGGTGACAATGTCCTCGTCGCCATCGTCGTCCCAATCCACACCGACCGGCGTGGCCAATGCGCCTGACTTAATGGAGCCTCCGCGCTGCTGGAAATAGTAAGGCGATTCGAAAAGCGGCATATTCCCCTTCTTCTTCCCCGTATTCCGGATCAACGCCACGCGGCCATCCTCATCGCCGCAAACCAGATCGACGTGGCCGTCGCGGTCCCAGTCGACGGCCACCGGGATGATCATTTCCAGGTCCATCCGGATATCTCCGCTTGCATTGGCCAGCCGTTGCCCACGGGCATACACCGGCTTTTTAGCGGAGCCGATGTTCTCGAACCAGGTAAATTTATCAAGGAACTCGCCACAGATCAGGTCCAGGTCGCCATCGCCGTCGAAATCGGCAAAATTGGGGGAGGGCGGGCCGTATACATCCAGGATTTCGCCGCCAGCCTTCAAACGGCCCCGGTTTTTGTACTCTCCGTTGCTGTTTTCGATCAGGTACACGTAGCCGTGAAGCGGGCCATTCGTCCATTTGCCCTGGGAGTCGAACGCATTGTCCCAACCATATTCCAGCCAGTCGTCGATGCCCGCGACCAGGTCCTGGTCGCCATCTGCGTCATAATCGACCCATTTCCATTGTACAAAGCGCGGTTTCTTTTTGAAATCGGTATGCAGCGAATCCGGTGCATAAACAGGCTGCCGGGTGGCACCTTTGCTTTGCAGGAAATCCGTGAGCTCGGCACCCTGGTCCAGTACCCGGGGCTGGCCATTTACATACGATACCTGCGGGTGCTTCAGGCCGGCAGCTACGCGCGCAGGTGCTTCGAATACGGGTACTTTCTTACCTGATTTGTTTTCAAAAAAATAGAGTCCGTTGTAAGGCACATCGGGACATGATACCAGCAGGTCCATATCGCCGTCGCCATCATAGTCCATGGGCAATGGCCAGGCCCAGAGCCCGGCACCGAGATCGGCTGCCGTACCGGAGTTTTGATAATCCAGCCTGACCAGCTCGCCCGTCGGTTCGGACGGCCCTTCTTGTGCCGACCGGAATGCGGGTAATGCAAACAGAAAAAACAGAGCTAATATGCATGATTTCATAGGTATACCTTTTATTCCCAGGCGGGATTTTGTTTCAGGTTTTTGGCATTGTCGATGGGCGTCTGCGGAATGGGCCATTGGTAATCTTTGGAAGCGTCGAACCGACGGGTGTGAATGATCCGCAAGGGTAATACACCGGGCACTTCAATACTGACTACTTCCTTATTCAGCACTTTTTCAGCTGTTTTCCATCGGAGAATGTCAAAGTAACGAAGTCCTTCACCGGCCATTTCTACGCGCCGCTCGTTGCGGATGGCTTCGCGGAGTTTGTCCCGGGTATCATAGCGCTTCCGGTCGATGGCCGGTATTCCGGCCCGTTTCGACCATCAGCCAGCGATTTTCAGGACTTGATTCGGGATCGGCAATGTCGTTTCCCGGCAGTTCGTCCAGCGGAGCATATGCCGGAAGCTCCTTCCGGAGCGCATTGCGAAGACTACGATACAGGTAAAACTTGACTTGCACTTCGGCATTCAGGTGCGCACGGTAAGGTCCAGATATTCACGAAACCATCCTGAATGTAATCCTTGAGCAGGTCCACGTCATGGCAAATGCTGCAACCATAGGTGAGCAATTATTCACTCCAAAGCCGACTGTTCGCTGTAAAAATACCGTGGCATGCACCCTTCGGTTTGTACAAAATGTAGTTGATTTTGTTATAAGGTGGGGGTGGTGGAGATTATACTTGCACGCCAACCCGGCTGACGTCGTGTGGGAGAGAGAAGAGGGACGTTTGTATCTCACCATATGAGTTGTTATATTTGAATATTCTAATATAATGATAGATGTAAAAATTGAATCGCACGCAAGTGGGAGACAACCGCGATCACAGGATGTGCTCAAATAATTGAATTGATCTATATGAGGGCGGGAGGTAGTACGGAGTCCATGCCGTACGGCGAAGATAAATCAGGGCGGAAGGCTTCATTCGATCCTGAAAAAGTGCTGGGGCAATTGAAAGAATTTTTGCCCGCTCAGGCCCCTTTGAAGGATTTTATCCATCATAATACGCTACACGCCTTTCAGGACCTGCCTTTTGAACAGGCTGTAACAGAGGCCTCCCGGATATTCGGTTACCGTACGTATCTGCATTTGCAGGAGTACCGGGCGCTTTACCAACAGGGACGTATTACGCACGCGATCCTGGAAAGGGCTATTTTGGAAAGGGCAGGAGAGCAGCCCTTGGCAGATTGGCTGGAAAAACTCCTTGACAAGCCATATCACGTTTACAATCATCCCCGGATAGGAGCATTGCGTGTTTACTGGAAGAAGAACTACCAGCTAAACCTGGACGCGCATGTGCATCCCACGCTATTCCGCATTTTGTCGGCATACCTGGATCAGGGCGTCGCAAGTAGTAGCTTCCCGGCTTCGCAGGAGGGATTGCTGGCGTCACTGCGCGCGATGGAACGCGGTAGCCTAACGAGCTTTTTTAAGACGCAAAGAGCACGCAGACTGCTGCTGGATACGTCCTGTGGATTGGAAGGCCTGCTCGAATTGGTTGTGGGTGACCCGTCACTTTTTGAACACTATCTTTTTGACCAGCAATTTGCACACCCTGGCTGGTCTGGAATGGTGGCCCATATCGAAGCGCATCCTCAAAGCCTGACGGTACTGAGAAGTATATCGCTGCAAGAACTGATTATTTTTGAATTACTGCTGGAAATAGACGCGCTGGATTTCAGGCTTGGCGAGGACTGGAAGCCGTTGGGCGCGGAAATCAAGACAAAACCGGAATATCTGTTTGCCGACCTGCAAGGGAGAGAAATTGACCTGGTGCTTGCTATTTGGCAAACGGCATTCGAATGGAGCTATTACGATCAGGTTCTTTCAGGAATCAGCGGGCAAAATCCGAAGGTCGAAAAACAGGGGCAGAGCTCGGCTCAGTATGTATTTTGCCTGGATGACCGGAGCGGCTCGCTCAGGCGTTACATCGAGCAGCTGGACCCTTTATGTGAAACATTTGGTACGCCGGGCTTTTTTGGCGTCGAATTTTTCTTTGAGCCTTCCCCTCAAAGCCCATACCAGAAACAATGCCCGGCGCTTGTGGATCCCGGGTATTTGATCAAGGCTACCGGCGAGGCTACCAGGACTACCGCCGGTGTTTACTTTCCCGGACGGGCCGATTCGCTGTTGCGAGGATGGCTCATTTCCCAAACCATCGGCTTCTGGGCGGCATTCAGGCTGTTTTTGAATATTGTCATTCCTTCCTTTGGGCTGGTCAGCACTTCCCTGTTTGGTAGAAAGCAGAGGGATTCGCGGCTCACTGTCGAATACGACCCGTCGTATCCTACCGAAGGCGGCTTGCAGGTAGGCTTTAAGCCGGCGGAAATGGCGGAGCGTGTGGAGAATCTTTTAAGGGGCATCGATTTGACCGACGGGTTTGCACCAATCGTCTACATCGTCGGACATGGTGCCAGCAGCGTTAATAACCCGCATTATGCCGCATATGACTGCGGAGCGTGTTCGGGTAGGCCTGGCGGGATTAATGCGCGTGTATTCGCACGCATGGCCAACCACCCGCAGGTCAGGCAGCTGCTGCGTGCCAAAGGGATCGATATCCCGGATGGAACATGGTTTGTCGGTGCCCAGCACGACACAACGCGCGACGATATGTCCTTTTTTGACACGGGGCTTCTTCCTGCCGCGTTTTTGAAAAAGCACCGGAAGCAAAAAGAAACCATCAGGGAGGCCCTGGACCGGAACGCAAAGGAAAGGTCCAGAAGGTTCGAACTGATTGACACCGGATTGGATATCCGTAAAGTACATCAGCTCGTCAGGGCGCGCTCGGTATCCCTGTTTGAACCAAGGCCGGAACTCAACCATGCCACCAATGCGGTCTGCATTGTTGGTAGCCGGCAGCTATCCAAAAACCTTTTCCTGGACCGACGTTCTTTTCTGAATTCCTATAATCCGGCCCATGATCCGAAAGGGGTGCTTTTAGGTGAAGTTATGAAAGCAGCAGTACCCGTTTGCGGAGGTATTAACCTGGAATATTACTTTTCCCGGATGGACAATGACCGGCTCGGTGCAGGCAGCAAGCTCCCGCATAATATTGTGGGATTGTTTGCAGTGGCCAACGGCATTGAAGGCGATCTGAGGACGGGACTTCCCAGTCAGATGGTCGAACTGCATGACCCCGTTCGCTTATTGATGATCGTAGAGCAGAGCCCCGAGGTGGTCATGAAAGTCATCGATCAGACGCCGCAACTGCAACAATGGCTTTTCAACGGGTGGGTTCATCTGGTAGCTGTCCATCCGCAGACGCGCGCACTGGCCAGGCTGACAGGGCGCCGCTTCACCGACTACCTCCCTTTGGGTGGGCCGCCGGACCGTATCGGCGACATGGACCGTTTGCTGGAATCCAGACATGAAAATATCCCCGTTCATTTGCTCCCGTCTTAATCTATGGCCGGTACACTCATATTGTTTATTCTGCTTCCTTTCCTCGGTTTCGCCGTCAGTCTGGTCATTCCCCACAACCGCGAGCGCCTGATATCGCTAGTGGCGCTGGGCACGATTGGTGTGCATTTACTGGCTGCTGCGCTATTGACTACGGCGTGGCTTGGAGCCGGCGCGGCTACTTTGCATCAATCTGGTACAACACTTTCCACACAAGGTCTTGATGGTTTGGGACTCTGTCTTATTTTTGACAAAATCACCGCGGTCTATTTGTTGACGGGCGCGCTGTTGACTATCCTCATTGTTAAATACAGCAGGTATTACCTGCACAGGGAGCCGGGGTACAAAAGGTTTTTTCGCACAGTGCTGCTTTTTTTCCTGGGTTATAACATCATTATTTTTTCAGGAAACTATGAAGTTCTTTTCATAGGCTGGGAAGTCCTGGGCATTTCTTCATTTTTGCTGATAGCCTTCTACCGCAATCGGCTGTTGCCGGTAAGGAACGCCCTGAAAGTGTTTTCAATTTACCGGTTGGCGGATGTAGGGATCCTGCTGGCGATGTGGATGAGCCATCACCTGTGGCATGGAGCGGTCCCATTCGACCGGATTACCAGCCTGCCCCAGACGCAACTGCCAACCCCGGAGCCGGTCGTGGTGTTTATTTCAATGATGATCCTGCTTGCTGCTGCGGCCAAGTCGGCCCAGTTGCCGTTTTCGTTCTGGCTGCCAAGAGCGATGGAGGGGCCGACACCTTCGACGGCAATCTTCTACGGCTCCCTATCGGTCCATATCGGGGTCTTTTTGTTGATGAGGACCTGGCCTTTCTGGCAGGGCCAGTTGCTGGTCCGTATCCTGATCGGGGCGACCGGCCTTTTGACCAGCCTGGTAACGACGTTGATCGCGCGTGTACAGCCGACCGTAAAGGGACAGATCGCCTATGCATCTGTCTCCCAGATAGGACTCATTTTCGTGGAGGTGGCGGCCGGTTTTGAAAATGCAGCCCTGATACATTTTATGGGGAATGCGTTTTTGAGGACCTATCAACTCCTGGTGTCCCCGTCGGTTGTGAGCTTTCTTGTTGCCAACCAGCCGGGGCCCAATTTTACCAGGCGGCCGGCATTTGCCACTCAACTGCCCACACGGTTCGGTATGACGTTGTATATGCTTGCCATACAGGAGTTCAACCTGGACGCCTTATTGAACAAATGCCTGTGGGTGCCGTTGAAGTCAATCGGCAGATCTCTCGGTTTTTTTAGTGCCCGTCTGTTGGCTCTGTTCTTTATACCGGTGTACCTGGGCGGTGTATATCTGGCGCACCATCAGCAGCTGGTTCACATCCGGGTGCGCCCTGTCCTTGCTCTGGCTTTTGCCATTGTTGCCCTGGGGATGACTGCGCGTGCATTTGCCAAGCAGCGGGATATTAAACTGGGTTGGGTGCTGCTGGTCATGGCCCATTTCTGGATAGCGCTTTCGGCATCATTCAACGAAAACTTTTCTTTTGCCCAGGTCTACCTTTATCTCAGCGGGGTTGTTCTCTCGGGGGGGATCGGGTTGCTATGTCTGAACCAGCTCGGTAAAACCCGGAGGCATATTGGTTTAAGCAGATTTCACGGCTACATCGAAACACATCCCGGAACGGCAGCCATCTTTTTTCTTTCCTGCCTGGGGCTCGCCGGATTCCCCATCACGCCAACTTTTATCGGGGAGGACCTGATGTTTTCGCATATACACCAGGATCAGCCGGTGCTGGCATTTCTTGTCTCGGCAGAATTTGTGCTAAGCGGCCTCGCATTAGTCAGAATTTACGCCAGGCTATTTCTGGGGCCGGACACGGGAGGGCAAAATGAACTTACTTACGGTTCGTCCTGACACGCTCGTCGGTTAGCGAACAGCCTCATTGGCGTCGCGCCTTTTTCCAGGAGAAAACAATTGGAGAATCGAACATAGTACTGTACCGTGTTTCGGTATCGGGTCTTAATGCTGGTTCAATATAGACGAACGTTTCGTAATAGTATTTAATAAACCGTCCTTTATAACGACTTCGCAAGGCTCTCCCTTGTACATGCAATAATGCGGCCCTTCGTGTTCATCCATGCAACCCTCCGGCCCTTTACGCTGGTCTTAGTGCATGATTGTTGTCCGCTTTTTCATCTACGCGGCATTTTCGTGAAATCCCAAACCTCATAGCGTTTTGATTATGAAATTATTTTCGAAGACATTTATTGGATTCGCATTTTTTGCGGTGTGGTCTTTATCCGCTTGTAAACATCAGTCCGAAGAGGAACCTGCTCCGGGGAAGGCGCTCGTTATCCTCAGCCCGGAAACTTCCGGCAAGCGTTACGCGCTTGATGGAGAAACAGGTCGTATCAAATGGGTGCTTGACCGGAGCAGTATTTTGGGCGGGTGGATCAATGATTTAAGTGCTCCCAGCGGTAAATTGATTCTTGCGAATCGCAGTTTGTATTTGCATGCACCATTTAACAACCCGCTAACTGCCCTCGGGGATACCGTTGAATTGTTCAAGTCCGGAAATGCCCAACCCAATTTGCTGGCACTGGATGCCGCTTCGGGGAATACAAAGGCAAAATTTAGTACGTTATCAAAGCCAGGGTATTCCCTGGGGTGTTGCTCCATCTGGCAACAGGCAGATCTGATCGGGATATATCAAAACCTGGCGGTGCTGGCCCAATATAAATCGGAGACCGAAATCCCGTACATCAATGCGGTTTATGCATTCGACATGTCGCAAAACAAAGTTATTTGGGAACTTGGGGCCGATGCAAATTCAAACAGCGTCCGGGTAGATGAGGGAAAGGTGTACATCAGCAACGCGCCGAAAAATAGAACAGATGTCCTGGATATTAAAACCGGCGCGCTCATCGCGACGATAAATAGTTTCGCTTTTGCTCCGGCAGGCCAGGGAATGGTGCTGGTGCCGAAAGAGCATAAACTTTCACTTGTTAACGAGCGAACCAATAGTATAGAATGGACATTTACAGCATCCGAACCTGTGGATGTTTCCCGCGTTGCCCAGTCAAAGGACTTAATATTTGTGACAGCTTCAATGGGGAGGTTGTATGCCGTGGATAGAAAAACCGGTATCAGGAAATGGGAGTTTAAAGCGGATAATGAGAACTATCATTTTACCGGACTGACAGTGACGGACAGTGGCATTTATTTCAGTCGTCGTAATGGAAATATATATGCACTGGATAAAAATACCG
Source organism: Dyadobacter sp. (assembly GCF_017744695.1). GTDB lineage: Bacteria > Bacteroidota > Bacteroidia > Cytophagales > Spirosomataceae > Dyadobacter. The sequence continues at coordinate 393,035 of NZ_JAGIAS010000001.1, read as the reverse complement.
GCGAGCTTTCCTGGAAAGCCATGACAGGGGACGGTATTTGGCAATATCCCCGAAACGTACAGGTGAAAAATAATTTTTTGTATGTTTTGGTGAGTGAAAAAACGCTCCTGGCCTTTGATAAAAAATCCGGCGAAAAGCGATGGGAATTTATTTCTCCTGACCTGAGCTATCCTATTCTGCATGTGTTTGACGAAAATGACCTGGATTTTCAATAGGTGTGTGATGTAATTACCGGCAATAAAAAATGTCCCCGGAAAGCAGCCAGCTTCCGGGGACATTTTTTACTTGATTACTCAATAAGCAGCCTGCAACTATTTAAGCAGCCACATCTTCTGGTTGTAGTCGTCGTTGCCGCCATATTGCGATTGAATCGCCTTAGTCAGATTATCGTAATTGTAGTTGATTTCCGTATCCGGGTACATCCATCTAACGGGTATTTTGTCCTTGTCTGTATTGTTATTGGACAGTGGATTAACCGGGAAGACCGGATAGCCGGTGCGGCGGTTTTCGAAATAACCGTCAAATCCGGCTTGAAGGAAGGTTCCCAGATATCTTTGGGTAATGATTTTTTCAAGCTGCTGCTCGTTGGTACCCGATAACTTTACCTTCGGCGAGGCCAGATAGGCGGTGATATAATCAGCCGTGATTTTGCGATTATGGTGGAAATCGGCGTTATCGGGCGTATTGTTTGCTACAAACTGCATGCCCGTGCGGATCGCATTTTCGTAATAGCTACTCGCCGGTGCTCCGCTGATCCATCCTCTCAACGACGCCTCTGCCAGCATAAATTGCAGAACCGAATAGCTGATCAGATAAATCGGTTCCGAGTTGGCCAGTTCGGAATAGCGGGCATTCAAATTGGAATAATCTTTTGAAGACGCTACGGCGGTCAGGTCCGAATACACGGCCGATGGGTTGACGGCCCGATAGGCGTCGTAACTCGAGGGGTTGATGCCGGCCGCCACCTTAACGGGCGAAGGAGCGGCATAATAAAACAGGCGGTAATCTTCCAGGTCTTTTAATTTATCAACAATCATCGTCGACATCACCGGGTAGATAAGCCCCTGGTTATTCAATTTGTACCACGGGTAGCGCTGGCCTGCCACATCGGAGTACACTCTTTGAAAGTTATCGGCCGAGCTCTCAAAGATAGGCTTCGTGGTTGCGATCGTATTGAAGCGCGATTTGATGTTCAGGTCCGGATCGCTTTCTTTGGCCGAAAGCGTCAGAAGGACCTTCAACGCAAAAGTATTTACCACTTTTCGCCACTTCGTAACATCGCCGTTATAAATGGGATCTCCCGCGAATTTTGTTCCCTGAGAGAAGGCCTGATCGGCTTCCTCGAGTTCTTTCAGGATGCCGAGAAACACTTCTTTTTGCGTGGAATAGGCTGGTCTGATGGTGCCCGTTTCCCCGTTCAATGCGTCGGCATAAGGAATGTCTCCCAGCCGCATGGTCAATTCAAAAAACCGCCATGCGCGGACAAACTTCCCAAGCCCGGTAAAAGAGTTTTTCAATGCTCCTTCCGGTGCGAGGGCAATCATTTTCTCTACGTTGGTGAGCGCCACAAATCCGCTGTATTCCTGTTTTCCCAGATTGTTGTATTGCAATGAATTGGGGAATTCGGTGTGGTTAATCGCCTTGGAAAGCAATGCGGGGTCCAGGTAGCTGACCGACGTGATATTCAGGATCAGGTTGGTGGCCAGCATTTCCGGCGACACAGACGTGGCGGCGTTGGGATTGGTGTTAATCTCCTGGAAGTCGGAGCAACTGTTCAGGGTAAACAAGCCGCCCACTAAGAGCATATATGGGATAATGAATTTCTTCATAATACGGGTCATTTGGTGTTGATCAGAAAGTAAGTTGGATGTTACCACCTACGTAGCGTACGGACGGAGAGGTGAGCTGCGTGTCGTTCGCTTTGTCAGGATCCGCAAAGCGGAAATCTTTGGTCCACATCCACACGTTTTGTCCTGTAAATGAGATGGAAGCTGATTTCGCGCCGACATACCTGGCGAAAGAAGGCGGAAGGGAGTAGCCGATAGAAAGCTCGCGCAGCTTGAAGAAGGTAGCGTTAGTCACACCACGTGTCCCGTCGCCGTATCGGCGCGCGTAGGTTTCATAGGAGACCTTCGTCGTGTTAGGGGCGTATTCCCGGGTATCGCTGGTGATGTTACCCATATTGTCAAACACAACGGAGCCGGAAGTTACCACCACGCCTTGTCCTACATACGATTTGTTTTTGTTCACCACCTCGTCGTAACGCCATTCGTTATCAGAATCGGGATGCGCACCGGTATCCCACATTTTGTAAGAGGTGTAGTTATTCAGGAATCCGCCGATCCGGCCGTCAAATGCGGCAGTAAGCGTAAACCGCTTGTAACGGACGGTGTTTGAAAGTCCCCAAATGAATTTTGGATCCGTATAACCATACAAACTGGCATAGGTGCTGGCCTGCGTAAGACCGTTAGCCTGGTGGATCAGATTGCCTTGCGGATCTCTCAGCCAGGTAGCCCCGGTGTAGGTGTCGGTACGTCCGCCAGCCTTCGTCCAGTTGTTTTTGGCAGAATATTGCGGGTCCAGTGCTTTAAAGTAGCGGTGATTATAAGACCAGTTGGCGGTCGCATCCCATTGCCAGTCGCCTTTTTTCAAAATGTTCGCATCGAGCGAAACCTCCATACCCTTGCGGACGTAAGTCTGATCGATGTTGATCAGCGTGTTGTTGAACCCGGAAGCCTGCGAGATGGCAGCAGTGGTTTGAATGTTGTAATTATACTTGTTGAAGTAAGCCACGTCCAGCTTGAAGCGTTTCTTCAGGAAATACGCCGCCGTTCCGATTTCCCAGGTACGGTTGGTTTCCGCTACGACGTTTGAGGCATTGATGATCGTGCCGGGATAAGACGCCGTATTCAAGCCGTTCCACACACCCGTGGAGGTAGAATAGGTGTTGTTGGTCGCATACACACTCAGATCCGACTTGGCGAGGGTCCAGGAGCCGCGTACTTTCCAGAAGTCAAGCCAGTCGGGCAAGGACTGAAAAAATTCACTGACCACGACGCTGGCACCCACCGAAGGATAAAAATAGCTGTTGGTTTTGGCAGGCATGGATGAACTCCAGTCGTTACGGCCGGTTACGTCCAAAAAGAAAGTGTTATTATAAGCCAGGCTAATTTTGCCCAACAAACTGTTTACCTGTTTGCGGAAACGGGGGTTAGAGGCAGCCGTGTTAGGGTCTACAACACTCACATCGGGTCTTTCGACGGAATTGTTCAGCGAATAATAGCCTGGAATAAGCAATCCGCTTCGGGTTGCGCTGTAAAGGTAGTTATTGTCATATTTAAAGATCGTACCACCGGCTAAGGCATCAATCCCCAGTTTGCCAAACGTTTTGTTGTAGGTAAAGAAGGCGTCGCCGTTAAAGCTGTAACCGTTCCTTTTGGCAATCGAATACAATCCCGACGCATCCCAGCCACGGGTAGAAAGGATGCCCGGCGGGTTTCTTTTGGTTTCATTGTTTTGGTAGAGGTCGAATCCCGGACGGACCAGTATTTTCGCTCCTTCGAACAGATCCAGCGTAGCCGTGAAACTTGCGTTCATTTTGTTCTCTTCAATTCCGTTCAGCTTTTCGTATGCCATCATGTATGGGTTGTCATACCAGGCATTGTAATGCCAGTTCTGCTTTACATTCGGTGTCAGCCAGTAGTTGTTTTTATACAAGCTAAGGTCGTACTCGGGCCCCATCCAGATCAGAATGTTGTAAATGTAGCCCTGTGCGTCGTATCCGGAACCCGCAATCTGAGGCGCCGTGATACGATTGTAACCCACCTGGCTGTTCAACCTGAACTTCTCACCGACCTTCATCTCGCCGCTCACGTTAAAGCTCGTGGTATTGGATTTGAGGTTGGGATACTGGCCCTTATTGTAAATATGGCTCATCGAAACACGGAAACTGCCGTTTTCGCCGGTTTGTGTAATGCTGACGTTGTTGTTCGAAATCAAGCCGGGTACCAAAAAGTCGCGGAAATTGTTTTTCCCTACCGACCGCAGCTCCGAAACTTCCATTTGCTTGGTAACAGGGTTCCATTGGTTGGCCATGGTGCCGTTATCCAGCTTGGCTCCCCAGATATAGTCCGTTGGGCTATATGCACTACCCAATCCGGCGCTATATGAATGCTGGACCTTAGGCAGCATCAAAAAGCCTGCATTGAACATGTTGTTGCTGTTCACCGTGACGGATAGGCCTTTCCCGGCACCGCCGCGTTTGGTGGTAACGATGACCGCGCCGCTGCCACCTCTTGAACCGTACAAAGCAGCCGCTGTCGGACCTTTCAGGACATCAATACTTTCGATATCATCCTGGTTGAGGTTTTTCAATGAGATATTCACGTACGGTACGCCGTCGATCACCAGCAAGGGCGTTTCGCCGCGAAGGTCGAGCGTGGGGGCTTCGTTAAATTCAGTACTGTTTTTAACCCAAAGCCCGGAGATCTTTCCTGTTAAAGAGGTCGCCAGGTTGGTACCCTTCACAGTTTGAATAGCAGCCCCGCTGACCTTTTGGACCGAGTACCCGAGTGATTTCTCTTCACGCTTTACACCCAACGCAGTAACGACTACTTCGCTCAGCAGCTTGACATCCTGCGACAGTACAAAATCGATCGAGCTCTGATTGCCTACGGTGACTTCTTTGGGGACAAAGCCGATAAAAGACACGGAAAGAACCGCGTTTTCGCCCTGAACGGTCAGGCTGTATTTTCCATCCTGATCGGTGATTGTCCCGTTTGTCGTGCCTTTTTCGACGATACTAACGCCTGCCAGAGCATTTCCGGCCTGGTCTTTGATCATTCCCTTTACAGGTTTGTCAATGGGGGAGAGTACCCGGTTAGCGGAGCCGCCTGACGAAGGGTAGGGAACGGACGTACCGCCATATCCCGTGGTGGCCGCAACCACAGATGCCGCGCATAAAAGGCGGCGCAGCCAGCCAATGCGGCTGGGCGAGAGGGTAAATGTGTTTCGCATTTGGTTGAAGGGAAAAGTTAAATTCAAATTAGAGAGGTTTGAGCTATGCAATTTACTGTTCATTGTCATTTTAGTACTACAATGCCGTTGCTAAAATCATAATTTATTGCATCGTGTTATTACCGCCCCGGCGGGTTGCTATTCTTATTGTTTGGGAACCAGTGGTATACATGACGGTTGCATATATACGCCTTTCGGCTTCTAACCTTTTGCCGCCTGTATACCCAGTCGCTCGCACCAGCCTGCGAACGTGCTGTGCGCGGTGTCCAGCACTTGTTGTTGCTCGGGTGTGATCACTTTGCTATTCGCCCTGCATGTGAGCGCAATGGGCAGGCCCCGTTTTTTAAGGAAATACTTTGAGCTCAGCGGATAGGATTTGGAGATCAGCGGCTCCATCTTGCTAATCTCCGCCTGTATCCAGTTTGCATCTGTGGATTTGGCCGGATTACCGGCATTTTGGCACAGCCATGTATGTATTTCGGGGTAGAAATTTCCGGAAATAGGCGACATCCCTTTCCCTCCCTTTTGCAGCGATTGCAGGGCAGTTGCGGAATGCGCGTTGTACAGTTCCATCCGGGTGCCTTTCGCCACGGCCAGTTTTTGCCCGATTTTCCCGATATCTTCGGTCGTATCCTTGTGGTAGATCATGTTTTTGTTGGAAACCAGGAACCTGAATACCTCGGGGGAAAGGATGCGTTTATACGGTGACGGACATTCGTAGGTACCTAATTTCATATTTCCGGTAAGTGCAAAAAACTGCTCGAAATTCTGCATCAGCACCGCGTCGCTCTCATTTTGCCGGGCAAAATGGCTGGATATCAGGATGACGCCGTCCACGCCGGTGTCTTCGATCTTTCTGGCAAACAGGGCTTTGTCCGCAAGGGAATCGCCAAAGGAGCCAGTTGAGACGACCGGCACCTTCCCATTGACATGCTTCACCACATGTCTGGTGAGGTCAATGCGTTCCTGGTCGTTCAGGAAATACATTTCACTGCTCAGGCAATTGGCAAAGAACCCCTTTGCACCCGCTTCGAGGTAAAAGTCGATGATGCGGGAAACGTTGTCGTAGTCGATTTGGAGGTTGCCGTCGAACGGGGTAATCATCACCGGGACAAATTTTTTCTCGTCCGCCGCAGAAGCCTGGGGAGGCGCTGCGGCCGCTGTATAGCCATGTGCCGGGGCGGATGGCATGATCCCGCTGCCAGCCATGATTCCAAACGTCGCGGGCGCCATTTTTTTCAGGAAATCCCTTCTGCTCACTTTAATCTCGGTTTTCATTGGGTGTTAAGGGTTAAGGTGGATTTGTGACGTAAAGAGTACTTGAAAATATCACAATGGGTCACCTTTTCGTCCAAATATTTTTTCTGGCTGTTCCTTTCAGAGCAGGACTTTTCCGCGTGAATCTATTTCCAGATGTCGCTCCGAAATTATTTTGGAATTTATTTCTAAAAAATTGTATTCGTCGGAGGCCTGATTGTAATGGGAAACCGTACATGTAGTTGTATCCACCTATGACTTAGTTGCTAAGCTTCTTGTGGATCCCTTCAAAACTTAACCCAATTAAGTCCATGGAACAAAAAGTTTTACCGGAACATGGTACACGCTTTGCAAGTTGTTGTAAGCGGTGTTGCCTGTTAGCCGCCCTCGTAGGCCTGTCGATCTCCGCCCGGGCGGCCGGGCCATTCAAATCCGTAAGGGTCAATATTGTGAGCAACGGGAGTATCGGCAGGCCGGTCCTGCTTCAAACCGTGAAAGGGAAAGTCACCGACGAGAAGGGCGACGGGCTGCCGGGTGTGAACATTTTGGTGAAAGGAACGCAGCAGGGCACCAGTAGCGATGCGGGTGGAAATTTTACCATCGAAGCGCCAGGACCCGATGCTGTTCTGGTGTTTTCATTTGTGGGGTACCAGCCTCAGGAAATCACCGTCGGCAGCAGTTCGATACTGGAAGTAAAGCTACTCACCGATACCAAGTCGCTGGATGAGGTGGTGGTAACGGCCCTGGGGATCAAGAAGGAAGTCAAGGCGGTGGGGTATTCGGTGACCAGGGTGGAGGGGAACGCATTTACAAAGACGAGGGAAACCAACATTGGCAACTCGCTGGCCGGCAAAGTGGCCGGGGTAAATGTTTCGGCGGCGGCGACAGGACCGGCGGGATCAAGCCGGATCACGATCCGGGGCAATACCTCGCTGACAGGCGACAATGCGCCCCTTTTTATCATCAACGGCATTCCGATGAACAATACCAAGTTTGGCAAGACCCAGGGCGATAATCCCGACTGGGGTGATAACATATCCAGTATCAACCCCGACGACGTGGAAGATATGACAGTCCTCAAAGGAGCGGCTGCCGCAGCATTGTATGGGTCGAGGGCCAAAAACGGCGCGATCATCATCACCACCAAATCGGGGAAGGGTAACAAAGGTATCGGCATCGAATTCAACTCCAATAATACCGTGGAAGTGCCGTACTTTATTTGGGACCTGCAAAAGGAATATGGCCAGGGCTATAACGGGGTGAAACCATCCGGCGTCGGCGTGGCGGCGGCGCACGGGCAAAATCACTGGGGTGCACCTTACGACGGATCGATGGTGGTGCAGCTGGATGGCGTGGAAAGACCCTATTCGTATGTCAAGGACCAGGTTTTGAAGGATTTTTATGGCAATGGGTATACTTCTTCCAATAACATAGCTTTTACCGGGGGCGGGGATAAGGGGAATTTCAGGCTCGCCGTAACAGACATGCGTAACAAAGGCATTATTCCGAATGCGAAAATGCGCCGGGATAATGTCAGCCTGAGCATTAATCAGAATGCGACCAAAAACATCGCGATCAGTGCCAATGTCGATTACATCAACGAAAAGGTAGATAACCGTTACGTGCTGGAAACGAACAATGCCAACAGCGCGGGCACCATCTTGTTCGTAAACAGCAACATGCCCACCAGCGCGCTGGCACCCGGGTACGACCCCGTTACATTCAAGGAGAAAGTGCTGGGCACCGATTTGGGTGCTACCAATCCTTATTATGCGCTGAATCAGATCAAAAACAATACGCAGAAGGACCGGTTCATCGCGGCGATCAATGCGCGATGGAACATTACCGACTGGCTGTTTGTGCAGGGGAAGGTTGGGCAGGATATGTTTTCCTATCAAATCAACAAAATTGTACCCGAAGGCACCGGTTACCGTCCCAACGGGCAGATCGATCAGATCACGACCAATTTTTACGAGCGGAATTTCGAGGGAATGATCGGGCTTAATAAGGCGCTGAACAAAGATTTCAATTTGGTGGTCAATGCGGGTGGTAACCTCATGGCGCAGCACAGCAATGGCACCAATATCAGCGGTTCAGGCATCATTACGCCCCGTTTGGAAGTCATTAACAATACTTCGGTCCGGAACACGACCACGAGTATTTTGGATAATAAAATCAACTCTTTGTTCGGTACCGCCGAGCTGGCCTACAAAAACTACCTGTTCCTGAACGTGACCGGCAGGAACGACTGGTTCTCAACCCTGAGCCCTGAGTCGAACAACTACTTTTATCCATCCGCCAGTCTCAGTTACGTATTTTCAGACGCGTTCAAAATGCCTAAGGCCATTAGTTTTGGCAAATTCAGGGTGTCGTACGCGTCAGTGGGCGGCGCCACGGATCCCTACCAGCTCAATCTGACCTACGGCGTGCTGCCTTACAGCTACGACGGCAAACCGTTGGGTACCATCAACCAGGCGGTGGTCCCGAATAAAAACCTTCGTCCGCTGAGCGTGAATGAATTAGAGGCGGGTTTGGACCTGCGGCTCTTCAATGGTAAACTGGGTTTCGACATTGCGGCCTACAACCGGTCCACCAAAAACGACATTACTACCGAAACCGTCTCGTCGGTTACCGGTTATAATGGTGCGGTGGTGACGGTGGGCGAGCTGCGCAACCGGGGTGTTGAAATGCTGTTTACCGTGCGGCCCGTTACTACGAAGAATTTCAGCTGGGATGTCTCGCTCAATGTGGCTTACAACAAAAGCAAGATCCTGAAAATCTCCAATTCGACGAACGAGTTCCTGCTGGGGACGGCCACGAAGGTTTTCCTGAAACAAGTAGTGGGGAAGGAATATTCGCAGATCGTCGGACGGACGATTAAGCGCGACGCCAATGGCCGGGATGTAATGGATGCCAAAGGCTTGCCCATTGTGCCTACGGACGTGAAGGCATTCGGTTCGGGTATTCAGCGGTACACAACCGGTATCACCAACACATTCAGCTACAAGGCGTTTACGCTGTCGGCCCAGGTGGACGGCAAATTCGGAGGGCTGATTTATTCAAATACCAACTACAACCTGGAACACCGCGGCATGTCGCCCCGCTCATTGCTCGGAAGGGCAAATGGGGTGGTGTTGCCGGGCGTAACCGAGACCGGCGAGGAGAACAAGGTGCTGGTAACGGCTGCCCAGGTCAACAACCGCGATATTATCGTACGCCGCCGCGACGCGCTGGACGATTACCTGTACAATGCCAGTTTTATCAAACTCCGGTACGTATCGCTGACCTACAACCTGCCGCGTGCATTGTATGAAAAGATCGGTTTTGTAAAAGGCGCCAGTGTCTCGCTGGTAGGCAGAAACCTTCAGACCCTGCTGAAACACACGCCGGGGATCGATCCGGAAACGAATTTATCGGCGGGTAACGACCAGGGGATCGAATCGACGCAACTTCCCCCAACGAGAAGCTACGGCTTTAACGTGAATTTGAAATTCTAATCGGAACGGATCAAACCTGTTGAAAATGAAAAAGATATTAAGCGTTCTATTGGCCGGCAGCATGGTACTTCTGTCGGGCTGCGACGGCGACTTCGAACAACTCAATAAGGACCCCAATGCAGCTACCGCAGAGGGGTTTAGCCCGGCCTACCTGTTTACCTCCGCACAGCTGTTTTCGTCTAGGGGTGATGACGGGGCTTCCCTGCATTACACCGAGCCTTTCGTGCAGCATTTCGCGACGTTGAGCGACGCGGGGACATTCGATTTCTTTGGTGACAAATATGTGTATAACAAAGGCGGGAGCGAGAGTTTGTGGAAGAACACATTCAATGCCGTGAACGGGGGTAGCAAACTCTTGGAAGCCGCGATTCAATTATCGAAGGACAAGCCCGAACTGAGCAATCTCCACAATATGGCCAGGATCTGGAAAACGGTTATTTACCACCGCCTGACGGACCTGTACGGAGATGTGCCATATTCCGAAGCCAACCAGGGCTTTTCTGCACAGAACTACAAACCCCAATATGATACCCAAAAGGATATCTACTACAATATGCTCAGCGAGCTGGAAGACGCGACGGCCAAGCTGGACGCGTCGAAGGGGGCCGTCACCGCCGACATTGTTTACGGAGGCGATGTGGGGAAGTGGAAAAAATTCGGGTACTCACTCATGTTGCGCCTGGGCATGCGGTTGCAGAAAGTGGAACCGGCAACCGCCGAAACATGGGTGAAAAAGGCCGTAGCAGGCGGGGTATTCACGTCCGTAGATGACAATATGTATGTCAGGTTCCCGGATAAGACCGGCGCGAACCAATCATTGGTGAACGGGGAAAGCTGGACGTTGTCCGTCTCGGGCGTATCTCCCGGCAAGATCAGCGCGACGATCTTCAACTACATGAAAAGCCGAAACGACCCGCGTCTGAAATACATGGTTGCCGTATATTCGGATCCTTCCAAGGCATCTACCAAAAATACGGACCCTGCCGTACAGAAAGGAATGCCGAATGGCTTCAACCTGGTCACGATCAAAAGTGATCCAAGCTGGGACAACACGAAAGACCAGCATCAGTATTCCGGCATTAACCGCGACGTTTACGCCAAGCTCGACGGCCCGCGGATGTGCCTTACCTATGGGGAGGTTCAGCTGATGCTGGCAGAAGCAACGATCCGGGGATGGATAAGCGGTGATGCCGGGGCATTTTACAAAAGCGGTGTTGCCGGGGCCATGAAAAACCTCGCGAAATACGACGCATCGGCGGTGATCACGGATGCTGAAATCGATGCCTACCTGGCGGCTAATCCTTTTGTGGGCGTTGCGGATAAGGAAAAAGCGTACGAGCAGATCAACACCCAGTATTGGGCAGCCTGTTTCATGAATGGCCTGGAAGCCTACGCGAATGTTCGTCGCTCCGGCTATCCCAGGCTGACAGCCATCAATTATCCAAGCAACGAAACCGACGGTACCTACCCGCGCAGGCTGCGGTACCCGGAGGATGAGCCGGTATTGAATGCGACCAATTACAATGCCGCGGTGGCGCGGCAGGGCACCGACAATTTTAAAACAAGGGTTTGGTGGGACAAACAGTAGTCGTAAAGCGGGAGAATGGATATAAACCCCGAAAAATGCCTGCCGCTATTCCGGCGTTTCGACCATTTCACCGGTCGCGACGCCGGGATAGCCGGTAACATAGATAGAGTTTCCGCCTGTCTGCCGCATTCCGACTCTAGTAGCGGAGGCACCTCCGCGCCCTGCGGTCACTTGTTCTTTTGCCGGCGAAACGGAACAGCGCGTCGACGCCGTACCAGACTGATATTTCAAATGAGCCGGTATCCGGCCCCAGGGATGACACAGGCAGGTCGTAACTCGCCTGGATAAGCATATTGCCATAGGCCCATCCGGCCGTTCCGATCAGCGCGTCGCGCCGGGTACTTCCCCAGATCATCCCGCGGTACCACGCGCCCACCACCAATGGCGAAAAAATCAGGTTGAAGCCGGCATCGAGTTGCCGCGAACTTCCCTGTTTCCTTACCTGCAGTCCCAGGTTCAGGGCGCTTTCCCGGCTCAGGTCGCTGCCGAGATTGTTGCCAAATAAAGCTGGAATACCTATGGGGATTTTGGAACCAAGCTGGATGTTGATCCGCTGATGGTCGATGGCGACAGGGCTATTAATGCCCATATTGTGCCAGGCACCGCTGATCCAGTAAGATGCATAGTCCTCATGCCTGGGCATATATTCGAGAATGCCACCGACCGATAAGCTAAACCGGTTTTGTTGTATAGCACTTCCGGCGAGCGGGTCCGGGCTTCCCAGGAAATCGGAAACATAGGTAAGGTCCGCCCCGTTCCATCGGTTCAAAGCCCACGCGGCCTGGACACCGCCAATCAGCCTGAGTTCCTTTTGGCCATCGAGGTACACCAGTTTCGATAACTGGCCGGAAAGCTGATCGCTTTTCAACGCATGGCCACGCTGGTCGTGAAGTACCTGCACTCCGAGGCCAATTTGCTGGTCCTCCGCATAGGTGTCGAACGAGAACGCGGCAGTTTGAAATGCCGTGCCTACGGTTGCCCACTGATTACGATAGTTGGCGATCAGCCGGGGTGTGCCGGCATCCCCGGCGAGTGCGGGATTGGCGTAAACAGGGTTTGCGTAAAATTGCGAAAATTGCGGCGACTGTGCCCGGACCGAACCACAGAAACAATAGATCACGCTTGAAAGAAGTAGAAATCTTTTCATAAATGTCAGCGGGTCAGGTAAATGTTCCCTCGTAGTTTTCCGGATTTTTTTTGATCAATGTAGCGCACGTCGGCTTCGTAAACGTACATATCGGCCGGCATTTCCTTGCCACCGAAAGTCCCGTCCCAGGATTCTCCCGGTTGCTGGCTGCCGGGTTGGACATCTTTCATTTCAAAGACGATTTCGCCCCAGCGATTGCGGATCCGCAAAAGGCTGATCCTGCTGATTCCCGCTCCGAACAAGGTATAGCGGTCGCCGATGCCGTCGCCGTTAGGGGTAAAGGCCTGCGGGACGTCTATCTGGCATTCCCTGACTACAAATGCCGCCGCACGTTCGGTCGAATCCATGCAAACCCCGCCCTTCACCGTTACCAGTTTTACATCGTATATGCCCGGATCAAAGGGGAGTGCCGGCTCCCGCGCTTCGGCAGTCCGGCCATCGCTGAAATACCATAAGTAGCGGTCGGCTGGCTCGGACTGATTGCGGATAACCACCGGCCCGGGTGCGCAGAACAATGAGTCGCCCACGAAACCAAAATCCGCCTTGGCAGGGGAAACGACGGTTATCGTAGCTTTTTTAGCTATCACCTTGCAAGCCTGTGTGTTGCCGAAGAGGCTCAACGTCGCCTGATAGGTTCCGGCGCCGGGATAGAGATGTTCGGGGGAGTGGCTGAGCGAGTCAAGCGGGCTGCCGTCCCCGAAATCCCACACAAATCCGAACTCGGGAGGCGACTGGTTGGCAAACTTAACGGATGCATTGTCGCAAGCCAGGGAAGGGCTTTCAAAGGTTCCGGAGGGTGCTTCGCTCGTTCTGATGGTCAATTGAGTAGAATCGGAACCGCAGTCGGTGTATGCGATAAGCGTCACTTTGTACTCGCTTTTACCTTTGGAAAATGCGTGCGTCGGATTGGCCGTGGTAGCAATGGTGCCGTCGCCGAACCGCCATAACCAGCGAACGGGTTTGGGGACCGACGCGTCCGTGAATTGTACCACTTCACCCGGGCACACTTCCGATTTGGAAATGGTATAGAGTGCTTTTACAGTGCTGGGATACACGCTAATGGCCACCGAATCATTGTCCGCTCCGCATTCGCCGGAGACTTTCAATCTGACTATATAGGTGCTGACCTTGTCTTTCGCTGAAAACAAGTGAGACAGCGTGTCGCCGGCGGATGCCAACGTGGTGCCATCGCCAAACGACCACACCGATGTTTTTTTGTCATGCCCCGTGGAACGATTTGAAAACAGGAGCGAGGCAGGCGTGCACCTGAGCATGGTCGAATCGACACCGATCTCGGCACGTGTTCCTGGCCGTACCGTGATTTGTTTTACATCTGTTTGCCCTCCGCAGGCATTGTCAGCCGCTACGCTGATTTGATAGACGGAATCTTTTCTGCTCGTATTTTCAAGTAGTTTAGCTGGAAGCTGGAATCCCGTGAAAACAGTCTGGCCATTTACTTTCCAGACGTATTCGATCCCAGGCTCAGCATTGCCATTCACATTGAAAGATACACTTAAAGGAGCGCAGCCGGCTGTTGTGCTTGGTATGAAAGTGATTTTCCCCGGCGGACGGGTAATGGTGACTTCGCGCGTGAGCGTATCGGCACAAGCACCTGCACGCGCGATGAGGGTAATGGTTTGTTTGCCCGGCGATAATTGAAGTTCGGGACTTTCTTCGCTCGCAACGACTGCCTTATTGACCATCCACACATAGGTTTCCGCACGCAACGACGCATTCACCGGCTTAAAGGCTTGTCCGGCACACCCGTCCTGAATTGAAAACGCTGCTTTCGGGCTGCCGATCGTTACCTTCGCGAGCGCTTCCGCCTTGCAACCGGTCTTGCTGGCGACGCTATACCGGATGTCAAATTCGCTACCCGATAATCCGGCTGTAAAAAGGGTGTCTACTTTTATACAACCCGAACAGGAAGCTGTCGTCCACTGGCCGCCTGCCGGGGCTCCGGAAAGTTTGATCCAGGAAGTGCCTTCGCAAATGGACTTATTATCGGCGGTGGCCTGAATACCTTCCACAGACACCTTCACAGATGTGGTCATCAGGCATTTACCCGTGCCGCGGGTGTAAGTGACATTGAAAGTGCCCGGTGTTTTGGGAACAAAGAAGCTCTGCCCGTTGACAGTCTCCACGGCATCCCCGCTCCATTCACCGCCCGGGAGATTGGCGGTAAGCAAAATGCGCTCGGAGCTTGTGCAAACGAGGGTATCCTTCGGAATGGATACGATTTTTACCGGTTGGGCCGGCGAAACGCTGAATGTATCGCTCGCCATTTGTGTACCGCAGGCGTTCTGGATTTTGGCGACGACAATGTAAGGCGCGGACGCAAATTTTACAGGAATTTCCTGTGCGGGCGAGAATGGGGTGCCATTGATGGTATAAACTGCCCCCGGGACCGGATTGGCTACCTTGTAGGTTATTTCTTCACAAACATCCGGCTGCGGCGTAATGGATGCGGATGTGGTGCTGATTACCTTGTATTTTCTGGTGATTTTCCGCTCACCGCAACTGTTGTTTACGGTCAGCGTAACGGTGTATTCCTTCGCCTCTTCCAGTTTGACCTTAACGGTCGCATCGTTGGGCTTGGTCTTGCCTTGATAACTGTACTTTCCACCCTCGATATTCCACGCGTAGCCGGACTCGTCCTGCGAAATACTGCCGTCGAGGTCGATGACGCCGCCGCCGGTCAGGCACACCACGGTGTCTTTTTCAATGACCGACACACCCGCAACTTTAAAATCCGGAACAGGTGGTTTGGCGAGTTTAAACTCTGTCTCGGCGGTACTGGTACCACAAACTTTGGAAGTGGCTGTCAGTTTAACTTTGTAGGTTTTTGTAGGGTCTGTAAAAGAAAGATAGGGGTAGGTATCGGTGCTGGTTCTGCCGTCGCTGAATTCCCATAGAAAGTCGACACCATAAGTGGGGCAGCTTTCGTTTCTGATCGTCACAGTGGTACCGGCGCAAGCGGCATCGATCACCGGTCGGGCTTCCGGCCTTTTCTTGAATATCAGCAAATAGCCCTTGTTATCATTTCCGCAACTTACGGCGCGGATGTTGAAGTTGTATTCGATCTCGGCATCACTGCAATTCTTGGCGAACTGCCTGAGGTCGTACACGTGCGTGGCTTTCTTTTCGCCAGTCAGCGTGACGCGCTCCATTTTGCCGTCGCCCCACCTGATTTCGTATTCTTTCGAGTCGCAAAAACCGGGTTTAAGATTTAGACAGAGTTCGTAGGTCGAGTCGCTCGGCGTTACGCAGAGTTCGCCGGTTCCTGTGCAGAACTGGAAATCGACGGGTATTTGAGCATGCGCAGAGATAGCCAGGCATAGGAATAGCAAGGTCAGTAAAAGGTATTTCAATGCAACTTCATTTTAATAACACAGAAAGACAGAGGGTTGGGATCAAAGATCCGGGCTTTAAAGATAGCATTCTGCCGGAAATAAGTCACCAATTTTTTACTGCGAACCGGGCGCAAAATATCAACGGGTTACGGCTATTTTTTCCGTGCGGACCTGGCCATCCCGCATGGTTAGTTGCAGCAGGTAAAGCCCCGGGTGCAGCTCCCTGATGGCGATACCGTCACCGGTGAATTTGTGTTTTTCGAGAACAACTTTGCCGGCAGCGTCAGTCATGCGCAGCGATTTGAGATGATCTGTCACGTCTTTGGCGAAGTAGATCCTGTCAAAAGCGGGATTGGGAAATGCGGGGGCAGCTTCCAACCCGAAATCGAGCGTACGGATTCTCGAATACGCATAGGCCCCGTCCTGACCGTCTGCGGTGTGATCGATCATTTTCAGCCGGTACAGGTTCCAGCCTGAAAGCGGCTGGTTATCCTGAAAGAAATAATCCCTGTCTACCACGCTTTCTCCCGCGGATTGCACTTCTCCGATGCGTTTCCATTGCTTGCCGTCGCTACTGCGCTCAATGTCAAACTGCCTACTATTTGTTTCGGAGGTCGTCGACCATTTCAGCATCGCCATGCGACCCTCCCTGCTGACATCAAAATCCCGTAGGGTCACCGGCAATGCCGATTCCATATTGAGCGTCGCGAGCGGATCCCCGAGAATCACTTCGCTGTCGATGTAGGATTGCGAATACCGGTATGCATCGCTGACCGTGTGGCCTTGCGACATCAACGTGAAGGCGCCGTTGCCCATAAACTGATAACCCAATCCGCTGGCACCGTTGGAAGTAATGACGATCAGCAGATCCGCATAGGCGTGCACATTGATCACATTGCCTTTTTCAAGGTACAGGCCGGCCATATAGTTGCTGCTTTTGAAGTGCCCGACGTTGCATGATGCCAGGTGCAGGAGCTGGGTGTTTAGTTGTAATAAATTGTATATGAGGTCGTAACTGTAAATTCCAAAGGCGTGGTAAGTCGGGCTTCCATGCACGTTCATGCTAAAAATTTCGTGCGATCCGTTGCCCAGCCTGTTCAGAAAGTCGCTTTTCCAGATCGGATCGTCTCCTGAATAGTTAGGATCCTTAGGCCCGCTGGTCTCCAGTGCAATGGCTGAAAGCCACCGTCCATTGGCCAGCGCCGTCCCGATCACGGCATCCTCTTCGGCAAAGCCGTCGGCCAGCAATACCCTTTTTTGAAACGTGATTTCTTTATTTCGGAACCGGCGTAGCTTATTGAAGTAATCCACAATGTAGTTGGCCTTCCCGTCGTGGCTTAATGCGGGGTCGGGGATCACCATTCCCATAGAAATCAGGGAGTTCCGTTGCTGAAAAACAGGTTGCCGAACCTCCTGCGTTGCCCTGTAACAGGTGTTATGGTACATCGAACTTTCGAGTACATACGTCTCGGGACTGAACGAATAGTGCTGGTACCAGGGCAAAGTATAATGGGTAAAACTCACCGTGCCGGCGGTAAATATAACGTTACCTGCCTCGTCCAGCAGGTTGCGGCGCACCTCTGTAGATGCATTGTCGCCGATAAAAAACAGGTACGATAAATTGCTGTTCAGGTATTGCTGCCGGATGTGGTTATAGAGCAGCATCTTGGCCGTGCCGTTATTTTCGATATAGTATTTTTGCACGGTAAGCCGCGGGTTGCTGGTTTGCACATCGGTAATGTATTGATCCAGCACGCTCTGCACATAGCTTACATTTCGCCACACCTCATCGATCACCATCAGCATTTGCGTGGGTTTTGCAACGGCGGGGCCGGTTTGAAAAGTAACGGGTTCGGCCATATTGCCGCCGCACGGAGCGCCTTCCAGACCAAAAACCGACGTTTCAAGCCGGTAACGTTTTCCAGGCAGCATCCCGCCCATCGTCAGGTCGACAGTCCGGTTTAACTTGTCGATGGCGCTCGTTGAAAGCCACATTTCGCCTATGGCCTGCTCATTACAGGGGATCTGGCAATCGGGCCAGATCGTAAAAACAAGGGTATAAATGGAATCTATGTTTACTCCGGGGCCGATATCCATCCGGATATGGACCATACTTTCAGGTCTTGCGGCGCTGGGTGTGACGGTAATATCGATATCATAAGCCTGCACCCGGGCCGAAACGTTGGCATCCGCATTCCTGATCAGCTGGTACCTGCGCGATGCCGTATCATAGACCATTTCGCATTGTGTTTGTGCAAAGACCGCATTACAGCTCAGTAACACAGTCAGAAAAAGGTAGATTTTAGTTTTCATGGAATGAATGGCTGAGGTGAATGTCTGCACGGACATTTACCTCAGACACCATAAGTTACGCCGACCGTGGCATGGCCGCTTACTCTCCGGCCTGCACAGGAACAATTACCCCGTTTCCTATCACACCGAAGGTATAAACACCGGCCTGTTTATTCCATTGCTTTACTACCGGCACAATGTGCGTTCTGCGCGGACCTGCTATGGTTGCATCAGCCCAAAAATCTCCCGCTTTGCCTGCGTAAATGCCTGTGGTGCAGAAAATAAAAGAGACGATAAGTGAAAATTGATTTCATTTACCGATGGAGGGATGTTTAGTTTGAATGTCTTAAAGAAAGTAAATATGAATTGTCTTGGGAACAGACTTGTCAAAAGTTATAATTTTACCCCGGAAAGTTGCGAAAGCTTGTGTTCCATTGCCCTCTTCTTTCGATATTTTTTAGACTGGTATGATTACCCGAGCCATTATCCGCATTAGAAAGCGCATCTCTAATCCATTATTTTTTTTACTGCTGATCGCGGGCTTTTGCACGCAGGCGCAGGACCAGGCTTTTGACCAGGCATACGACAAAATATGGAAGGAAGCAGCCCATGCCGATTTGAATGCCGCGATCGTCGCGGCCGATTCTCTTTACAAGGCTTCGTCGGAAGACGTGCACCGGATGAGGTCGATGATGCTTATCGCCCGACTTTATCAGCAAAAGGAGGAGTTGGGAAAATCGGTTGAATATGCCGAGAAACTCGAACGGCTGGCCGTCGAAAGCGACAATTACACCTGGCAGGCGAGAGCCAATGCATATCTGGCAGGCCTATACCGGATGATGGAACTGTGTGGGAAATCCAGAAGCTACTCCCGGAAGGCTCTGGGGATAGTCCCCAAAATTGAGGACGCCGAACAAGCCAACAGCACCCGCGGATTGCTTCTTCAGGAGCTGGGGTTCGCAAGTATGGATGAGGAGGACCATGAACAGGCTATCCGGCATTTTAAGGAGGCAGGGAAGAGCTTTGACAAAATCCAGAAGAACAAGGATTTTAATATCATGAACAACGAGCGATTGATAGGTGACAATTACCGCCTGCTGACTCGCTACGACACTGCCCTGGTACATTACCGCAAAGCGCTCAAACTAAGTGAAACGCAGTCGCCTCACTACGTCATCGGGCTGATCTACAAAGGAATGGCCGAAGCGCTGATGGAAGCAGGGCGCCTGCCGGAAGCAAAAGTTTATCTGGATAAAGCTGAGCACATCGCCGAAGAATCTCAATATCTGCAATTGAAGGACGCGACATATGACCTGGCTAAGCGGTATTATGCCTTGGTAAAGGACCAAAAGAAATTAGCGGCTGCCAAAGAGAAGAGCAGTTCGGTAACCGATACTTTACTGGATAAACGGGCGCAGCTGCTCAACAGGATGTATACCCGATTGGATCGGGATGGGGCAAAGGCGGAGGCGATAAGCAGTGGTAAGGATGTTGTTATACTCTCGGGCTTGCTATTGATCGCGCTGGTGGGTATTCTCTTTACGGCTTACAGAAAAAAGCAAAAACGCCAATTAGCGCAGGTTAGGAGCGTCCTGGCCCAATTTCATAACAAGGAAACCAAGACCCATAACGGCCACACGACGATTGCCCCCGCGGCAGGAGAAGGGCTGCCCGATACGCTACCCGTGGGGGACATAGGAAAAGATGAGCCGGAAATTGGCGCGGGCAATCCTGAAAAACGGATCATGCCGATAGAAACGGAGCAGCATTTGTTGGAAAAGCTGACCGAGTTTGAAAAATCGGATGCATTTCTTGAAAGGGCATTTTCATTGCCTGCCCTGGCCGCGCAGCTAAACACCAATACGAAATATCTTTCCCATCTCATCAACAAGGATAAGAAGACTGATTTTAATGGCTACATCAATAAGCTGCGAATCGATTTTGTAGTCGGTATGTTAAGAAAGGATCCAACCTGGAGACAACATAAGATCAGTACGATGGCCGCAGCGTCGGGGTTCTCCTCCCACAGTCAGTTTGCCGCGGTGTTCAAGGACTGTACGGGAGTGTCCCCTTCTATCTTTATCAAACATCTTACTAGCGAGATAAGATAGACACGCCGTTGCTCCGACTAAAAGTACATTGGAAGAATAGATCGATGTATTTCTACTCTTAGTGCAGTTCGGTAGTATCTCTGTTACGTGGCTTTTCTTATTACTTTTACGGGTTCAAAACACATAATTGTCATGTAAAATGACAGGCGCCGCATGCAGCTTTCTCCACCTGGCATTCAAATGGGTCGTCGGCTTCGAATCGTTATATTTTTGTGTGTTAATCGTCCTATGTTTCGCGAAACTTGTATCAGAATTCAGGAATTTCGATACAGCAAGTCTTGAAGGTCAGGAGTAAGTCCCGTTACATTTGTATCAACAGACACCCCGCTGCTGCTCGCCATTGTGGCCTATGATACTAGATCTTTTTCTATGCTTATTCATGCTAACGGATAGTGACATCAAAACTAAACAGACAACCCAATGCTATTACACATAAGTCTTTTTGCAGGTAATTTTAGTTGGAGGCATTGTGTTTCTGGTTAACCCAAACGCGTGCCCCGGGTGTCTCGCAATTCGTATAGTGAAATCCGGAACTCCATCTGCGGACAAAACGGATTTCGCCGTAAATGATAATCGTTCAATACGCTAACCTGGTGATAGCTATCTGAGAACAGATAGCGTGATGAATCATATTGCCCATAAGGATTCCCCGCGCCATTACTCAATGGCGTATATGTATAACCGTTTGTTTTTTCTTTACGTAACCTTCTTTTTACTAATCTTCAAAAACAGCTACCTATGAAAACTCTTTACACGTTTTGTGTACAGAAGGGGGCACCCTTTTGTCGCTCCGTAATCCCTCCGCTATCAGCTAATTTCTCAAATATCAAAAGGGTATGCTTTTGCATTGGAGTCTTTATCATCGCTTGCTTCGACGACCATTTGCTCGCGCAGAATTGCACCGCAGGAGGAGCTAATCTGGGAAGGCTGACCGACTATTTGTTTGTTTTTACCGATGCAAGTGCAGATGCCAACTGGCAGGGGGCTACCAAGGGGTTCGTTGGTAATGTGGCGGTAAGTTCTACCGCCAGTTTTCGCACCTCGGGGGGAGTCCCGTATGCGGGTACCATATATACGAACGGCAACACGATCGGCGCCTGGAATAACATTGTATCAGACAATTCCGGCCAGGCTTCCGCATCCTTGAACCAAACGGCCTTGCTGACCCAGCTGACCAATGACTTTAACAATGCTTTAACCCAGATTAATGGCTTGACGCCAACGCCCGGCTACAGTGGCGTGAATTCGTCCGTGCTGGATGGGCTGAATACCCAAAATGGTATAGGGCAGACCTACGTAATACACATCAACGCAGGTATGGGAGTTTCCAGCCAGTTGACCGTAAGCGGGGATGCAAATGATTTTTTCGTGATCGTTTGGGACCAGGATAATAACCCGGCTAATGGTTACCAGGGACAGGTCAAGTTTCAAAGCGGTGGTGCTATCGTCCCTGCCGGGAATCTTTCCCCGGCTAATTTCATCAACGTCGCCGGCGATATCAAATCCAGTGGCGGAGGAAATACCCCTGCTTCGCCTTATCCGCAGGGGCCCCGGGTCAATAACGGTACAGGTGCATTAATTGCCGGAGGGGCTGATTTCAGCGGCGGCGGCTTTTTTACCGGCTACTGGCTTACCACGGGCGATGAGAATGGTAACACGTCCAGTCTGAGCAATGGTATTTTTGTTGGGGGATGGTATAGCTCTACCAATCAATTCTCTATGACCAGCGGCACCAGCGGGGTGTATGTGGCCCCATCGTGCCTGGCGTCCGTAAGTGGGAATATCTTTCATGATCCGGACGGGGCATTTGTCAACAACAGTGTAAGTCCTGCGGGCCCCAATGTGATCCCGGCCGGTATATCAGCTTACCTGGTTAAAGACGGGATCGCGGTCGCTAAAACGGCAGTAGGGACAGACGGACAGTTTCATTTCCCTAATGTCCTTCCGGGAGCAGGCTATACCGTGAAGATAAGCGCCACGGATGCAGCATTGGGCGGGGCGCCCCCGGTCGCAACCTTACCCGGCGACTGGTTGAGGACAGGAGCATATAATGGCGATCCCAACACCGGCAATAGCGGAAGCAGTGGGACGAGCCAATCCTTCCAGGTGGTGAATACGGACGTGATTAACATCAATTTTGGTATTCAGCGGCCGCCGTTGGCGCAGTCGCAAAGCTACACCTATCCAACCAGGCCCAAAACAGGTGAGCGTATTGTGCTCAGCGGAACAGGCACCGGCGTACCGGGTGATAATGCGTCGCCTGGCCCCTTACGCGGAAGCGACCCTGAGGACCTTCCCCTGAACGGCCCGCTTCAAAACCGTAAGGTGGCCATCAAATCCCTGGCGGACCACGGTGTGCTGATTTATAACAATCAGCCGGTCGTCCTTACCAACGGGCAGTACATTATCGAGAACTATGATCCCGCCCTGCTTGCCATCGAGCTTACCGACGGCACTTATGCCTCTATGAGCTTTCAATATGCTTTTATCGACAAGGCAGGTGCACAAAGCCCGCCGGCTACTTACACCATCGTAGTTCCAACGACACCGTTGCCGGTAACCCTGGTTGCTTTTCGGGTAACGCTTAACGAAAATCAGCCGCTGCTTAGCTGGGAAACCACTTTTGAATCCAATAGCGACTTTTTTGAAATCCAGCACAGCCAAAATGGCAAAGACTGGCATGTGGCCGGTCAGGTTAGTTCGCATGGAGAAAGTGCTTCGCTGCTCCGGTACCATTTCGTCCATACGCAGGCAATGACCGGTACCAATTACTATCGTCTGCGGATGGTAGACCACGACGGTTCATTCGCATTCAGCAAAATCCTTGCTTTGGAGTTCAAATCCGGATTGAAACTCTCAGTTTATCCAAACCCCGTCTCCGATCGGCTGAACATAGCCGTCGACCGGCCCGAAGCCATTAGCAGGATCCTGATTTATACAAGCGCGGGGCAACTGGTGAAGGACCTGACCTCTCTCCCGCAAAAAGGGATCGATGTAACCTCATTGGTTAATGGAATATACATACTAAAAGCACACTATGACGATGGAGGGAGCGTTGCCGGAAAAATCCTGATTTCCAGGTAAACGGCAGTCTTTTCTTGATCGGTCCGTTCAAAACAGGCTAAAAGGACAACCCGTATGATGTCAATACGGGCTCCTTTTTAATTGATTCCCTAACCGAGAACCATGATTCATTCTCAGCCGATGCATATTGTTATTATTGGTAAGGCTGCCCTGGAACGATGGGGGCTTGCCAAAATGGTAAGTGAAAAAATAGAAAATGCGGAAGTTGTCAGTCTGGAAGATCCCCAGGCCGTAGCATTGCAGGCGGTGCCGGCTGACATAGTTGTGCTATGTCTTTCCCAGATCGACTCCGACCATGAAAATCTTTCACGCTTGCAGGACACCTTGAAGAGATATGCCAGATCACGCATACTTATTCTGGAAAGCGTTTCAGAAAAGCAGCCGTTCAAAAACCTGTCTGCTTACCTGAGCAAGGGGATTAGCGGGTATGTAACCTCGATGGATTTGCCGGAAGTATTTGAGAAGTGTCTGAACAAGCTTTTGTCGGGCAACAAGTATATCTGTCCTGATGGTTTGGAGTGGCTGCTGGGCCTGGCGGTGCAAACCAAGGTTGAAACCGTTACGCTGACCAGGAATGAATTGAATATCGCCGAGCAGCTGTTGGTTGGGCGTTCGGTTACCCAGATTGCCCGAGAATCCAACCGGAAAGCATCCACGATAAGTACCATCAAAAAGACCATACTCCGGAAAACCAATGCGAAGAATATTATCATGCTGGGAGAGGTGCTGAAATCCGGCCAGAGCGATGTGTTGGTCAAAAGCCGAAAGCCCGCCGCAGTCAACATGGAGCATTCCTAAGCTTGGCTACCGAAAGTATTGTCCGTCAATTAAAACCATCATATTCACTTATTCTCACAAACCATGAAGATTTATTTTACGCTTTTACTTGCACTTCTTTGCCAGCTTACCCGAGCCCAAAAGGGATTTTTTGTCGAGACAAAGATCGACAACGTCGCCAGGGCCAGGGCTGCCGAGTACGTTACTAACTTCTCCGTTTACCGTATCCATTCCACAGGCCTGAGAAGCTACCTGTCGGCGGCGCAGCCCGAGTTCCCCAGAAAGTTTGTGGCGGGGATACCCCTGGAAGTGCCGTTGCCTGACGGCACTGTCGAGATTTTCGAAATTTTTGAATCATCGATCCTGGCGCCTGCGGTCGCCCGTAAACATCCTGAAATTAAAACGTATTCCGGAAAGGGAAAGCAGCACCCGGGTTATTCGATCCGGATTAATCTCACGTCCAGCGGCTTCAGTGCCATTATTCTGGGTGTGCAAAGCGATGCGGTTTATTTCGAAAAGCTCGATGACAACGCCGCGGACAGCTTGTATAAAAGTTACTTTACCCGGGATGCGGTAAGCCCGCAGAATAGCACGCAAAAAAACGCCAACAACCGCTGCGGCGCGCTGGATTTCGGGCTCCAACCGAATAACCTTCCGGTAGGCGGGGCTAACGAACGTACCAATGCCGCATTGGCAACCGGAGCTACATTGCGGACGTTTAAACTGGCTGTGGCCGCTGATGCCGAGTTTACTGCCCAAAAAGGAGGTACGCAAATGGCTGCCTTCAACGCCCTGACAAACTATGTGAACAACTTGAATGCGGTGTATCAGAAAGAGCTGAGCGTCGCATTGATGCTGGTAAGCGATGAAACCCTCGTTTATACGAATACCGCCACCGATCCCTACAACAACGACGACCAGGTAGCCATGCTTACGGAAAACCAACAGAACCTGGATGCAACCATTGGTAATGCCAATTATGATATAGGACATGTACTGGGTACTACTCCCGGATCGGGCGGCGGTATTGCGGTAAGGCCTTCGGTATGCGCTGCTGAGCTTAAGGGGCAAGGTGTTTCCGGCGTGGGTGACGGGTCGTATGCGGAAGTTTTTGACTTTCAGCTCGTAGCGCATGAGGTAGGGCACCAGTTCGGCATGTCGCATACGTACAACAGCAATGTACCCGTATGTACGACCCGCGCGCTGGAGACTTCGGTCGAACCCGGTGCAGGTACTACCATTATGAGCTACGGATTTACCTGCAACAACACCAACTCCGCAGACGGATTGGTTGGGGACGATGACTATGAAACGCCATACGCGCCATTCCTCAACTTTCACGCTGTGAGTCTGGACCAGGCCAATGCATATGTGGCTACCCTGGACTGTTTTAGTGAGACCCCGACAGGCAATGCAGTCCCCGCAATTGCATCTATGCAAACCACCTATACTATCCCAAAATCGACCCCTTTCGTGTTGGAAGGACTGGCCAGTGACGGCGACGCGGCGGATGTTTTGAGCTACTCCTGGGAAGGGACCAATATCAGCGACGAATCGGATAAAACATTGCTTACTGCAACGACTATTTCAGATCAAACGAGGCCCCCGTTTTTCAGATCGTACGTTCCGGTCCAATCCAATGAGAGCGCCAATCCGGGAAAAAGGTACTTTCCGAGGCTTTCGGCCATACTCGACGGCTCCAATTACGCCAAAGGGGACAAACTGCCTTCGATTGGTATCACCACGACGCACAGGCTTACCGTGAGGGACAACAAGGGTGGGGTCGCTTCGGAAAACGTGACGGTGGATATCGATGCCAATTCGGGACCATTCCTGGTGACCAACGATCCGTCGGGTACGTTAAAAGGGAACACTCAGCTCAATGTCGAATGGAGCGTCAACGGTACCACGGCGGCACCGGTAAATTGTACATTGGTCGATATTTTCCTTTCGATCGATGGAGGCAATACCTTCCCGCTGCTTCTTGCCGGGGGCGTACCTAACTCTGGTGCAGCAACCGTCACGCTGCCCGACACCAATTCCACCCAGGCCAGGATCAAGGTTGCTTCCAGCACCAGCAACGCCAATGGCAATTCTCCCAGCATCTTCTTCGATATTTCAAATCAGAATTTCAGCATCGAAAAATCTTCCATGCCGGTCAGGCTGATATCCTTCGATGTGTCCGAGAAAGAATCCGGTACCGCGCTGCTTTCCTGGAAAACAGCCGACGAGGTCAATAACTCGGGTTTCGATATTGAAATAAGCCTTAATTCGATCGACTTTGTAAAAGTAGCTTTCGTGGAAGAAAACGGCGGCAACCCTGTCAACTACTATCACTACACGGTGGATGGCCTTTCGGCGGGCAAGTACTATTTCCGTTTGAAGCAAATGGACTATGACGGTACATTTGCCTATTCCAAAATCCGCGCCCTGCAGGTAGCAGGCAACGGGCAGGAGATGGCAGCAATCTATCCCAACCCGGCCGGCGACAAAATCAAAATCAACCGCAGCTTCCTGGAAAAGGACGCCGCTATCGTGAAGATTTTTGATGCGAACGGAAAACTTGCCCTGACCATGCAGGGCAGCCAAACGGGGCCTGTCAACGAAATAGACATCAGCCAGCTTACACCGGGTCTTTACATTCTCAGCCTGCAAACCGGGGCCGGTTCGAAAAATTTGAAATTCTTTAAGTTGTAGCGGAAACAGGATAGTTCGCAATGAGCTACCAAAGAGAATAATTATAAGTAACGTTGAGGACTAAACGGTAAGGCTGCGGGCATTGTTCGCAGCCTTCCTTGTTAATTCGGGCAGATTGGAAATGCTTTTTATGACAGGATTTCTCTAGATTTGAAATGTAGATGAAAAAACCTGCTATTGACATACATCGCGACGAACTGGATGGCGTCGGCGTGGAAATTGTGCCGGTGACGTCATTGCAATGCGAAACCTATCCCGCTCACCGCGACGATCACTACATTTTCATTGTACAACAACATGGCCATTGTGTTTGGGAGCTGGATTTCACTCAGGTAGTGCTCACAGGTTCAATGGTGGGCTTCATTACGCCTGGCCAGGTGCATCAGAATCTAGATTTTAATGGGGCCGGCGGGTGGCTGGTGTTCGTGACGCCGGGACTGGTATCGCCCGAAAACCGCGAGATTTTTGACAATTTTACCCACGTACGGCAAACGGCTTCCATCGCGCCGAACAGCCCGCTTTTTCAGCTGGTACCGATTCTCGGAACAACGCTCGACCAGGCCACACTGGCACTCAAGGAGGGATTGGTGAGCTCGTTAACGGATTCCATCGTCACATTGCTGGCGTCGCATATCCTGCAATCGGAGTATTCGGCCGGGTTGATCGAGGGGCGCAAGTACCGCACCGCGGCACGTTTCAAACAGCTTGTAGTTGAAAATTGTAAGGAGTTGAAACAAGTAAAAGAATATGCCGCATTACTGAACATCACGCCATTGTACCTGAATGAAATTGTAAAGGAGGTTACCGGCTTTTCCGCCAGTCATCGCATCAATGAGGAGATTTTGCTGGAAGCGAAAAGAATGCTTTCCTATTCCCGGCTGGATGTGAAGCAGATTGCCTACGAGCTGGGTTATGAAGATCATGCTTACTTTTCGAGGTTTTTTAAAAAGCACACGGGCATGACGCCCGTCGCATTCCGGAACTCAAAACCATTATTTGTCCAATCATAGCCATGCACCGCCTCTCCCCCGGCAACTGTTGCACATACTAATTTTGCTGCCGTAAAATCATTATACGGTACAAAATGAACATCATTGCTGCAACAAGCGAGGACAAGACCTTCGCGAAATTCATCACGCCTATTATCACCTCAGTCTTTGCCATATACCTTACTATGGGTATGACGCTCGGCATACTTCCGGGCTTTGTCAAAAACGATCTGCATTTCGGAAGTCTCATCGTCGGCATCGTTGTTGGGTTGCAATCGCTGGCAACCTTGCTCACCCGGGCCTATTCAGGCAAGCTCACCGACACCAGGGGGGCTAAAACCAGTAATTATCTGGGTATTATACTTGTCGCCGTGGCGGGGGGAATTTACACTTGCACGGTTCTTTTCGGATTCGGGGGCGGCACCACGCTCGTTCTTCTCATGCTCGCACGCATGGTGCACGGCGTGTCCGAAAGCCTTTCGGTGACGGGATCGCTCACGTGGGGCATCGGGCTGGTGGGAGCGCCCAAATCGGGGAAGGTAATGACCTGGAATGGCATCGCCATGTATGCAGGCATTGCGCTAGGTGCGCCGTTGGCCATCTGGATCAGGCAGGCATATGGTATTCAGTATGTATTTGCCTCCACGATCATCCTGTCAGGTATCAGTTGGGCGGCCACTGCCGGGTTACCGGCGTTGAAGGTGGATGGAACACATATCCGCACGCCTTTTTACAAAATCGTCGGCCTGATTTCCACGCAAGGCCTCGGACTTGCTTTCGCGTCCATTGGTTTCGCCTGCATTTCATCCTTCATCTCCCTGTTTTTCAATTCCCGGAGCTGGGGAAACCCATCGCTCGCCTTTATCACATTTGGTGCTTGCTATGTGCTCACGAGGGTTTTCTTTTCCTCTTTCCCCGATCGGTTCGGCGGTTACCGGGTTGCGTTGGTATCGCTCGTGATCGAGCTGTGCGGCCAGTTGCTGATCAGTTTTGCTCCCACATCCGGGCTCGCCATTGCCGGGTGCGGGCTCACGGGCGTTGGCTTCTCACTCGTCTTTCCGGCATTGGGCGTGCTGGCGATTCAGAAAGTCGCTCCGCAAATGCGTGGCACCGCCCTGGGGGCCTATGCCGCGTTCTTTGACCTCTCGCTTGGATTGGCGGGGCCGGTTGCGGGCATTGTTGCCGGATGGACGGGATACGCCTCGGTCTATCTGTTCGGGGCGACGAGCTGTCTGCTGGCGGTTATGGTCCTGTTGAGCAAAAACAAGGATGCCGGCAAAGCATGACGAACCGCGCTAATTCCCGGTGCTGATCAGATATTCCGAGCGCATCCATTCGACCACGTCGTCGAACCAGACACGGAACGGCGGATAGGTGAGAAAACCATGCTCTCCCCTGGAATAAATGTGCAGCGCGCCTTTAACGCCGCTTTTTTGCATGGCATTGTAAAAGGAGACGCTGTTGGAAACCGGAACGACCACGTCGGCGCCGGAATGCGCGAGAAATGCAGGGGGCGTCGCAGGGCCGACTTGCAGTTCATTGGAAAATAAACGGATCGTTTCCGGGTCGGCATTTTTGCCGAGCAGGTTGTCGCGGGAGCCGATATGGCCGGTACTGTCGTTGAAGCTGATGACCGGGTTGATCAGGATCATGAAATCGGGTCGCAGACTGGTTTTGCCTGTCTCGTCGATATAACGCGTCCCGAAATGCGTCCCTGCGGTGGAGGCCAGGTGGCCTCCGGCGGAAAAGCCCATCATGCCGATCCGGCCGGGGTCGATACCGAATTCCTTCGCGCGTTCCCTGACTGTTTTAATAGCCTGCTGCGCGTCCTGGATGGGGCCCAAAGCCGTTTTTTTCATGATCTGCGCGTCCGGTAACCGGTATTTCAGGACAAACGCCGTAATGCCTAACCGGTTGAATGCCCGCGCGACATCGCTTCCTTCCCGCTTGGTTAGCAAGGTGCCGTAACCACCACCCGGACAGATAATGACCGCCGTTCCGTTTGCGCGATTTTGTTCGGGTAAGAAGACGGTCAGACCGGGGATTGAAACGTGCGACGTCAGTGAATCGACGGTTGCGTTGGCGGACAAAGTTTCCCTGTCGGGTGCTGCTATGGAATTGGGAATCGTTCCGGGATACAGGCGCATGTAGCGCTGTGCCACGCTACATGCGCTGGAAAACAGGATTCCGGCAATGAGAAAATACGGTGTTAATCGGTGCATCTCAGGGTATTTTGGAGTCTGTAACGGTCAGGATTCCCTGCATGACGCGCCAATGCCCCGGGAATGAACAGATGAATGGATATTCGCCCGGCTGCGCAGGGGCTTTGAATTCCAATCGGAAGGTTTTACCGGAATTGACCAGCGGGGTCGCGAACAAAACATCCGGTGTGGACGGCACGAAATGCTTCTCGAATCCGTCTTTCAGGCTCGCCATGGCATCGGCTGCTTCACCCACTTTTTCGGCAGTGCCGGGTTTGACAATGACCACATTATGCGGCATCAGGTCGGGGTTTTCGAAAACCAGAGTCACCGCTCTGCCCGCCGGAACGGTGAGTGCTTTTTTATCAAAAGCCATTTTGGCTTCGATCGCTACCAGCCTGATTTCGATCGTCCCCATGTTTTCAAGCATCGATAGCACTTCGTTCCGGTCCCTTTCCGGCACCGCATTCACCATGCCTTTCATCGTCCTGACTGCCGCTGCAAATGCCGCCGAATTCTGAACTTGCGCAGGTTCGCTTTTCAGCGATACTACCAGGTCTTTGACCGGCTGCGTTTTGGCTTCGCTTTCAAGTGCCATTTTCATCAGCAAAGGATACGAGATAGCCGGGGCGCGGGGCGCGAGTTCTTTTACTTTCCGGAAATAGGAAGCCTTCAGTTCAGGATCCGGTAACATGGAGATGCCTGCCAGATACGCGGCTGTTTTTTCCTCGATGGCTTTTTGCAGTGATTCTTCCGGCTGGCGGGCGCTGATCAACGCGGCAAAGCCGGTAGCCTGCATCATCTGGCTGGTGTCGGCGGTAATCAATCGTGTCAGTGCTTGTTCATTGGCCTTCAATTCGGCTGGTTCCGAAGTGAGCAGCAGTTTGATCAGTTCCTGCTGAGCGGTGCCCGGCTGGTTCGGTTTTCTGGCCTTTTCTTCCTCATGGATGGCATTCAGCAGGACCTTCACCTTCCCGGTTTGCTGAATTTTCGCAAGGCCGTTCACGGCTTCTGCCTTTTTAGAGGCATTGATGTCGGGTCTGGTCAGCATGGCTGTAAGTACTTCGGAAGTTTGCGGTAATGCGGCGAGCTCCTGCGCACTGGCGAGTTTGAGCAGGTATTGCAGCGTTTGTTTCGGTTTTTTTCCAAAACTTTTGCCTTGCCTGATGCCTGCGAGCCAGATCGGTTTCAGGAAGCGGAATGTCTCGTGCATCGCATAATCCATATAGTAGTCGCTCGGGTACTGGAAGATATCCGCAGCGGCGGTTACTGCCTGTTCGGAGTTGAAATAGCTCAGCGCGACCATCGCCTCGATCCGGACGCGGGGTGACTGGTCGTTCAGCCGTGCACGCATGAGTGCCAGCGAGCCGGGCATGCGATCGCGCCAATGGAGCAGCACTTTCGTAGCTGCGGCGCGTGCCTGAGGTTCTTTTGCTTGAAGCAGGGTTTTTAAAATGTCGGGTTGCATCACGTCGAAATCCTGGAAAAGCCAAAGCCCTTCCAGCAGGTTATGCTCGTATTGCGGGTCGTTTTTATCCAATGCAGCTACCCATTTTTTCAATTCCGGAAGCACTTCCGAGGCCTGCTTTTCACGGATCCGGGCCCGCGATCGGTACCTGAACCGGTCTTCATATTCTTTGAGGTTTTCCAGCAACTGCGGCACGCTCTGGCCCGACACGTCGATCACTTTTAGCGCCGGCTTGCCTTTGTAGGTGATCCGCCACACGCGGCCGTGCGATTTGTCGCGGGCGGGATCGCGCGGCGGGTTTTCACCGTGGGAGATCAGCGGATTGTACCAGTCGACAATATACAAACCGCCATCCGGACCGAATTCCAGGTCGATAGGGCGGAAATTGGGATCTTCCGATTGCAGGATCGCTTCCACCTCCTTGCTGCCGATGCCCGAGCCGCGTGGGATAATGCGGTGCTGTTTCGTGCCCTGGAAGCCGATATTGTTGTTCACCAAAAAGTTACCCTGCACGTCGTCGGGAAATTGCCTGCTTGAAACGATCTCAATGCCGGCGGTGGGCCGTACCCGCGTTTCTGTGAACATTTCAATGCGGGGATGTTTGTCGGGATAGGTGACATTGCCGGTCATGGGCGGAGCAAAATAGTTGGAACCGTCCGACGCGTCGCCGATCAGGTGGGTGCCCCATTTGTCGAAAATGCTGCCCCAGGGATTGTAATAGGGATAGGAGATGTAATGCATTAGTTTGGCCGTGCGCGGCTCGTAGCGGTAGGTCGCGCCCGCGTAAGAGCGCACGGGACCGTACGGCGTTTCGACCTGGGAATTCAGGAACGTGCCTTCATTGAAATACAATGCCCCATCCTGCCCGAACGTAAATGCATGCGTGGCGTGATGGCTGTCCTCCGAGCCGAAACCGGTCAGGACGACTTCGCGCAGATCGGCCTTGCCGTCCCCATTGGTATCTTTCAGGAAAAGGATATCCGGTTCCTGCGACACGTAAACGCCGCCATTGCCAAATTCGAAACCCAACGGGAGATACAGATCGTCGGCAAATACCGTGTGCTTGTCGGCTTTCCCGTCGGCGTCGGTGTCTTCAAGGATCACGATTTTGTCGTGCACCGGAATGCCGGGGAAGTATTGCGGATACGTAGGCATCGTCGCAACCCAGAGCCTTCCGCGCGCGTCAAAATTCATCGCCACGGGTTTTTCAATCGGGAAATCTTTTTCCGAGGCAAACAGGTTGATCTGGTAGCCGTCGGGCAGCTTGAATTTGTCGGTGGTGGCGGGCCACATTTTCTCGTGGTGGGCATGCGCTGCCGCCCTGGCCGCCTCGCCCTGGCGGCCGGTCATCGGTACGTCCGGTATCAGCATCGGGTCCACGGGCTTCCCGCGCCGATCAACGATTTCAATCGCCTTCTGAAATGCCGAGGCGTCATTACTCTTTCCCATTTCCCAAATCACCGAATCCAGCGAAGCGGTCATCTGGTTCAGTTTACGAAGTTCCGGCGGGAATGCGATCACACCGAAGGGTTCCCTTCTGCGGCCGTAAATGTACTCGCCATTCACAGCGCGCCAGCGGTAAAAGAAGTGGTCGTCCTTCATTTTGATGACGGCCAGCAGCTTCCTGCTGTTTTCCGTGTTCAAATCCGGCAGTTTCCCGAAACCCAGCGAGCGGGCCATCCATTCGGCCGCCTGTTTGTAACCCGCGCCGGTAAGGTGAATGCCGTTGATCGTCAGCTTAGGCTGGCCTTTTTGCTGCATTTGGGCGAGGGAGGGTGTGTAGAGGTCGATAAAGTAAATCCCTTTCGCCGACGCGGCTTTTTGCATGGCTTTGGTATACAACGCCAGGTTTTTATTGTGTTCGGCCGGGTTGGGGAAATGCTCACCCATGGCTTCGTGCGCGATAGGCGACACGAGTACGAGTGCGGGGGCCGAGCGGCCATTATACTGGTTCTTTTGCAGGTTTTGGATAAATACATCAAGGTCTTTTTCAAATTGCGGTAAGCCCTGCGGCCCTTTGAAAGCCTCATTCATTCCAAAACACAGGAAAATGATGTCCGCCTGCTGATCGTACAGGTCCTGGTTCAAACCTTCGAAATTCAATGCGACCGGCATCACGATCCGCTCTCCCTCGTGCGTAAAGCCCTGGAATTTTACTTCTTTCTGACCTTCCGTAAGCCGTTTCGTCTTTTCTCCGAAACCCGGAAAATTCAGCGGGCGCGGCTGCAAACCCACTTCGTCGGCACTCCATCCCATATTACGCAGGGTCAGCTGCCTGTCGGGGAAGTTTTTTTGAAGTAATGTCTCAAAATAGCCGTAATGCCGCATCCGGTCGGCAAAGGTGTTGCCGAGCAGAATAATGCGGTCGCCTGTTTTCGGCGCGAAACCGGGATTAGGCGCCTGCCCGGCTGATGGTTTTACAAAAACGACCGACAATATGAGGGTGGCCGAAAGGAAATGCTGAAATAGGAACTTCATAGCAAATGAGGTAAATGGCTGCCAGTCGTTACCAGCCGTTGTTTTGTTTCAGTTTCGGGTTTTTCTCCATTTCGCGCTGCGGAATGGGCATGAAATACATCTTGTCCTGGAAGACATAGGGAATGCCGTCCACCGGTTTGGGATTGTAGCTGTAAGTACCGTTGGCGTTTTTGGTAATGTACATCGCGTGGAACTGTTTGCCATTCAGTACCTCTCCGGCGATTTTCCAGCGCCTGAGGTCCCAGTAGCGTTTGCCTTCGAAGCTCAGCTCGATGTACCTTTCATGGCGGATCTTTTCGCGCATCTGCACTTTGGAAAGGCCGGCCGGCAGCTCGTGTGGAACCAGGCCCGCCCGCTGACGTACCGCTTCCACCGCCGCGTACACAGAGGCATCGGGCGCATTCAATACTTCATTTTGTGCTTCGGCATAGTTTAAAAGCACCTCGGCATAACGCAGCTCGATCCAGTTCTGGTCGCTGCCTGCGCCGCCGTAGTAGTCCTTGTTGGCTTCGTTCATGCCTTTCCGGATCAGGTATCCCGTGATGGTTGCGTAGGGGAGGTTGATGCCGTCGATGGGGGCGCCTTCGTACATGTAAATGGTCGCTCCGAAAAACGTAGCGCCATTATAAAGCACGGTCGCGTCGAATCGCGGGTCACGGTTTTTGTAGGGGTTTGCCGGGTCGTAGCCAGAGCCCGGCTCGTTGATCGCTTTTCCGTTTTTCATTTCAAATGCGTCTACAAATTCCTGTACCGGGCTGCGGTTCACGGCGTCCTGTTTGGATTGCGAATCGGGCTGGCCCCAGGAGTCCCAGCCATGCTCGCGGAACGGTTTCTGGAACTGTACACTGAAAATCTCTTCCTCATTGTTTTTGTCGAGCATGATATTCCGGAAATTGCCATGCAGCTTGTAGTTGCCGGCGTCCATTACTTCCTTGTTGATCTTCGCTGCCTGCTGCCACCGTGCCACGTCGCCTGCCGGATTGTACAATGTACTGGCCCGGTAGGTGAGCACGCGGCCCAGAAATGCCTTCGCCGAATGCTTGTTGGCCTTCCCCACGTCGATAGCCCGGTTTCCGTGCGTTTCCGGCAGTAGCGCAATGGCTTCTTCCAATTCTTTCACCACGAAGTCGAAGCTCTCGTCGGTAGTCTGCCTTGCTACGAAAAGGTCGTCGTCGAGCCCCTGCGGCTCGGTAATGACGGGCACGCCGCCGTAGCGCTTGATCATATTGAAATAGAGCATCGCACGCAGGAATTTTACCTGTCCTTTGAAGCTCGTTTTTTGTTCTTCGTCAATATTGGCCGCGTCGATTTTGTCTAAAAACATATTGGTTTTCCGCACCGGCCCGTAGGCCCAGTATTCCATCGGATTATTATCCGGGAACCACTGGCCCTGCACCACATTACGCGGGCCGCCGCCCCAGTAGCAGCGCGATTCGTCGGTGATGTTATCGTACAGGTTGCGCTCGAATGCCGGTACGTCGAGGTACATATTATTGACAAAAAGCTGGATCAGCGCCGGGTCCCGGAAGATATTCTCCTCGGGGATGGAGTTGGTAGCCTGACGTTCCAGGAAATCTTGATGGCAGGCGGTGGTCATAAGGATCGTTATAACCAGCAGTGTTTTAGCAAATATTTTTGTCATGACTGTAAACATTAACTGATTAAAAAGTAAGGTTGAGACCCAGGTTCAGCGTGCGCTGCTGCGGGTAATAGGTACCGGTGGTGTTCTCGATTTCCGGATCGAACATCTTCATTTTTGACCATACGAAAAGATTGGCCCCGGAGAAGTAAACCCGCACATTCCCCAGGCCCAACCGCTTGACCAGGCCCGTAGGCAACGTGTAACCGAAATCGATCGATCTCAACCGGATATAGCTTGAATTTCGCAGGTAAAGACTGGAAGTCAGTGAGTTGTTTGGGTTAGGGCCTTCCCATGGCCTGGGGTACAAGGCGTCGGGGTTCTCAGGCGACCAGTGATCCAGCAAATCCACGTAAGTGTTGCGCGACCCACCCTGGAAAAAGTCGCGGGCAGCGCCGTAAAGCACCTGCCGTACGCGTCCGGCGGCCTGGAAAAGTACATTCAGGTCGAAACCTTTCAGCGAGCCGCCGAAAGACAATCCACCGATCATTTTCGGGATATTATTATCCATCGATATGATCGTCAGGTCGTTTGCATCGACTTTCCGGTCACCGTTGATATCGGCATATTTGACGTCGCCGGCTTTTTGTCCGCCGTTGAACTGCGGCAGGTATGCGGCGACTTCCTCGTCAGTCTGGAAAAATCCTAACGCCTTATAGCCGGTAATGAACCCCAGCGGGCGGCCGGTTTGCAGCAGGTAATCCGGCGTGTTAGCCGGCTCGTCGAGCGTGATCACCTTGTTCTGTGAGAAGCTTCCGTTCAGTTTGATGAAGTATTTCAATGCCCGAAAGCTGTTTTGGTGGCTCAGCATGAACTCGATGCCCTTGTTATCCACTTTGGCATAGTTTTCCGCGGGCAGCTGTGCGCCCAGCGTGCCCGGTATCGAGCGGATGCGTGTGCGCAGGATGTTGGAAGTTCTTTTGTAAAATACATCGATCTCGAATTGCAATTTCCCTTTCCATAAGGAGCCTTCCAGGCCGAGATCGGTCACGGCGGCCGTTTCCCAGGTAACGTTCGGGTTCGGAAGAATGCCCGGTGTAATGCTGGATAGCCCTTCCGTGCCGGAAACGATGGTCCCCGACGGATTGTAAACCTGCGAATACTGGAAGGTTGGGTTACGAAGCAGATAGCCCGTGTACACATTGCGGTCATTGCCAACCAAGCCGTACGACGCGCGGAGTTTTAAATTGTCGATAAACGCCGTTCCCGCCGCGTTTTTAAGGAATGACTCTTCCATTATGCGCCAGCCGGCGGAGACAGCCGGGAAGAAACCGTACTTTTTGGACGCCGGGAATGCCACAGAACCATCCCTTCTGAACGAGGCCTCAAACAGATAGCGCTCCCGGAAGCTGTAATTCACCCGCGCGATGGCCCCGCGCCGTCCGTCGGTAAAGGATCCCCCGTTCGCATCTTTTTGGTTTTCACCGCCATATAGGAATTCGTCGAGGCCTAGCGCAGGGAAATTGGTACGAAAGCCATAGAAGTTATTGCCTTTGGCATCGAGCTGCTCGAAGAGGAGCAAGCCGCCCACCTCGTGCGGGCCGAAGTTGCGCGAGTAGTTCAGTGAGGCATTGAGTGTGGTGGTATTATACTCGCTGAAAGACTGGGTCAATGCGGTTTTGCCATTCCAGCCGCCATAGGGATATATTTCCAGCGTGTTGCCGTCCTGGTCCTGGCGGTTCATGAAAATGGGGACATTATAATGCTTGTTATTGGAATACTCGCGCCCGAACGACGCGCGGCCCGTCACGGAAAGCCCTTTGACAAAAGGCAGGTCATGCCTGACCGTAAGCGTTGCCTGCAAAATGTTGTTCCGCATGTGATTATAGCCGGTTTTGATCTCCTCCACCGGATGCTGCTCCCGGGTGTAGAAGATGGTCCCGTCGGGGTTGTAGGCCTTGTCGAGCGGGTAGGCGGCCACGATGTCATCGAAAATAGCTTCGGGCGAGTATGCGCTTTGGTTGGTATTGCGGTTGCTGGCGTCGATATCGGCCGATATGGTGAAGTTCTTGTTGATTTTCGCATCTACATTGGTGCGGATCGAATAGCGCTGAAAGTTAATGCGGTCGTACATCCCGTCCTGATCGAGGTAACCCAGCGAAAGGAAGTAACGGATCGCCTCGGACCCGCCGCTAACGCTGAGGTTCTGCTGCGTCTGGAAGGATTGTTTTTTCAGTGTATTGCCGTACCAGTCATATTCGGGAAGTACTCCCGTGCGAATATCTTCCAGCTCCTGGTCGGAATACTGAATAGGCTTGCCGAGGTTCCGTACCGCCTTGTTTTTGGTAACGGCATATTCATAGGCGTTCATTACCCGCGGATATTGCGTCGGCTGCTGGATGCCTGCGAAGCCATTGTAATGGAAGGTGGGCTTGCCTGTTGCACCACGTCGCGTGGTGACGAGGATTACGCCATTGGCCGCTCTCGATCCGTAAACGGCCGTCGCGGAGGCGTCTTTCAAAATGGAAATGCTTTCAACTTCGTTCGGGTCGATCTGGTCGAAAGTCCGGATAATGCCGTCGACGACGATCAGCGCGCTGTTGTCGCCGAAGGTGCTCGCCCCGCGGATGGAAATGGACGAGCCTGCGCCCGGTTTTCCGTTCCCATTCACGGCAATAAGCCCGGGCAGCCGGCCGACGAGTGAGTTGGTGATATTGGTAGCAGGCGTTTTAAGCAATTCCTTTCCTTCGACGGAAGCCACCGAGCCGGTGAGATTTACCTTTTTTTGCGTTCCGTAACCTACCACCACCACTTCCTGCAAAGCTTTCAGGTCGTCTTTCAGTACAATGTCCATTGTACGCTGGTTGCCGACGGGTATTTCCTGGCTGAGGTAACCCACGAAAGAGAAGATGATCGTATGCTCGCCGTCGGGAATGCTGACTTCGAAATTCCCGACGGCGTCGGTCAGCGAGCCGCGCTGGGTGCCTTTCACTACAATGCTCACACCCGGGAGGGGCGACCCTTTTTCATCTTTGACAGACCCCCGGATGCTTCGGTCGGCCGGGCGTTGTTCTTCCTCCGGCTGCTGAACGGCCGGTTTTGGATCGGCCATGATGCTGAGGACCAGCTGATTGCCCGATACCTCGTAGCCGATACCCAGTGGTTTGAAAAGCGTTTCAAGAACCGTACTAAGCGTCTCATTCTGAACATGCAATGTGACTTTGCGTTCGGCCGGGATCACCTGCGGGCTGTACATGAAACGCACGGCCGCCTGCCGGCTGATTTGCCGCAGCGCCACACTTACTTTTTGATCATCCAGGTCCAGTGAAATCCGACGGCTCAATAGTTCCTGGGCCCGGCTGTCGTTGGCTACGACCAGGGAGGTGCACAGGATTGACAGGAGCAGCTGATACATTGATATACGCATGATTTGGAATAAAATCCTGATCGGTTTCGTATTAATTTTCATAGATTTGTATGTATGCTTTTTTGAAAAAATGAGATACAAAAGTTCCCTGCTCCGGTTTTGACGAACCGGATTACTGGCAGCAATCAGATGGGGAATCAGGACAAGCCGGGGATGTTACAGCATCGTCGGCTTGTTTGCATCTGGTCAGGGCGGATGGCCGGATGGGATCATGAGCGTAGGGTTAAGGGGGCTGAAAAAGGTGAATGCTTATCTACAAGAACTTCCCTGAATGATGATCTGCCCATCGATCAACTCATAGCGTGCCTGAATGGCTTTACATATCATTCCCAGTTTTTCGAAAAGCGGTTCCTGGCCGAGTTCGGCGGTCAGCTGGCAACCAGCCAGCAGGTCGGCGTCATAAATGATCTGGACTTCATATTGCTTTTGCAGCGATTCAAACACCCTGGCGACCGGCGCATTCTCGAAAACCAGGGTACCGGCATTCGGCTGCCCGACGGGTGACGGGTTGCCGACGAGCGAGCGTTTCATTGTCTGTTCGTCGCGATGAAAGACAACCTGCTGGTTGGGCAGCAGCACGAGCTGGGTCTTTTCGGGCTCGCGGGTTTTGTTGCGTGCCGTGTTTGCAGTTACGGTCACTTTTCCTGTTTTTACCACGACGCGTACATCTTTATCTCCGTCAAAGGCCTTGACCGTGAAGCTCGTGCCCAAAACGGTCGTGACGATATCACTCGTGTAGACTTTGAAAGGGCTTTGCGGGTTTTTGGTTACTTCAAAAAACGCTTCACCATTCAGCAGCACTTCTCGCCCGGTCTTGACAAACTTGGCCGGGTAGCTGAACCTGCTTTTGGGCGAAAGCCGGACAGAACTGCCGTCTGGCAGGGAAACCGATTTCGTACTATTGCCGTCATTAGTGATTTCTATCCATTTTTCGCTTTTGTACACTTTGGAAGGAACGTGTGCGGTCCGCTCGCCGGTTTGCCAGCTCAGCGGATTGCTGAAAATGAAAAACAAGACGACCACGCACGCCAATGCGCCTGTTCCAAGCAAAACGGGCCGCAGCCAGCGCCGCGTCGGTTCGGAGTATTCCGGATCCCGGGTAGCCGATTTTCGGGCTGCCGAGAGGCGCTGTAATTCCGTTTCCAGTTCCTCGTCGCTCAGGTAGTTCTGCGCGTGGTGAATTTCTGAAATCAATGTTTTAGCCTTCGAAACAATACCCGCACGTTCCGGGTTATTGCGTAGCCAGTTTTCCCAAAATGCATTATCAGCCGGCTGCTGGCGAAGCACCCACCTGCAAAAAGCCTCATCGGCCAGGAAATCCTTGATGTCGTATTGCGCGTAGTCCTGCATTTTCCGGTTTCAGTAACCTATCTGCATTGAAATAGTACGTACCGGGAAGCTGATACCCTTTTTATGATAAAAATTTGAGAAATAATTTAAATTAAACCAGTGGATAGGTGATACGAAGATGTGTAAGGTGCTGGTTGCTAGGGTTGTAGTTCGGTGGATGCGGAAGAAAGAAACAGAAAGATAATTTGCGGCATGATCTGGGAGAATGAAGGCAGGTCGTTTTTGAGCTGACTGATCGCCCGGTGGACAAAGTTCGCCACTGTCTGCTTTTCAATATCCATTACTTTGGCGATCTCTTCGTTAGATAACCCCTCATAAAATTTAAGAAATATCACTTCCTGCTGACGCCTCGGTAGCCGGTTGATCGCGTTACGGATTTCGCGCTCATTCTGCGACATGGATTCGGAGCTGATCAGCATTGTTTCCACCGTGAGATTGTCGGTGAAAACATCGCTGCTGGCCGCAATATCGACTGAGTCGTCGAGGCGGGTGTTCACTCTCAGTTTTCTCAGAAGATTGTTCCGCAATGCGCAAATCAGGTAAACCGTCACGTAACTGGTGTCGGTGAGGCGCGCTCTGCGATACCAGAGTTCCAGAAACAGGTCCTGGATGCAGTCCTTGATCAGCTCGGTGTCTTTGGTGAACCGGGTCGCGTAGTTGAACAGGAGGCGGTACCTGCGTTTGGCCAGCTCGTCGAACGCCTGCTCATCATTTTCCCGGAAACGGTTCCACAGATCGCCTAGTAGCGGCTCGTCTGCGGGGACAGGCGTTGATTTCTTCATCTGCGGTTTCGTTGAAGCTTCTGTCAACCGAAGTCCGCGAGCGTTTTTTTCTACTGCTTGCCCAGAGTGTTTAAGGCCGTACCTGTTTACGCAGTTCGTTGATGGAAGCTTGCCAATTTTGCTGAACAACGGCGCCATGGGCAATCAGCAGTTCCATGATCTCCATATGTGCCGGCTTGCGATGATAGGAAAGGCACCACAAGGTCTGGCCCAGCGCGGTGCCTCCATAATCGTTCGTCATTTCCAGGTCCGCGCCACGTTCCAGGAGGAATTTGACCATTTGCAACTGGCCCTCGAAGGCAGCCGCAAGCAGTGGCGTTGTTCCACTGATGTATATGTTGACGGGAATGCCCTGGTCGAGCAAAAAAGCGGATACTTGCCGGTGGTCATATTGGCACGACCAGATCAGGCCCATAGCCCGCTTTTCAGAGCTGGCATTTGCGAAAAGCTCCTGCGCTTTTGGGAAGTCTCCGAGTGCGCAGGCCCCTTCAAAATCAATCCTGGCGCCATGTTTGGCCAGGTAGTGGATCGGTTCGTACCGGCCGTTGTGAATACAGGCCAGTACGAGCATTCCCTCGGTGTAGTCGGGGGCGACGGCGTGGTTGGGGTCTGCGCCATGGCGGATCAGGACATCCATGAGGTCTTGCTGTATGCCGGTAACCACCGGATGCACGCTGGTGGCCACCAGCCCCAGGGTGGATGTACCGCGGTACATATCTCCCCAGGCGTCGACCTCGGCTCCCGCCTCCAAAAGTAACTGAGCTATTTTCACAGCATTGTACGGCGTCCGCTGTCGCCAGAATTCAAAGCCATTGGCCCCAACGTAATTCAGGAGGGTCGCATGGTGATTTCGCGGCGAGCGCATATGGACCAATTCGGGAAAAGCTGCCAGCAAGCCAAGCAGTATGTCTGGATTACCATGTACAATCGCCTCCACGGCAGCTTCAAAGCAGACGGAGCGGGAATTCCTGTCAGATAAACCCGTCCGGAATGCAGCATAA
This sequence comes from Dyadobacter sp., assembly GCF_017744695.1. Classification (GTDB taxonomy): domain Bacteria; phylum Bacteroidota; class Bacteroidia; order Cytophagales; family Spirosomataceae; genus Dyadobacter. The sequence goes on along the minus strand of NZ_JAGIAS010000001.1, from coordinate 350,941 downwards.
TCCTGCCAGGAATCGAAGCAATGGCGGTGACGAATGATTTCCCGGGCGTTGCTTTCAGTTGAATTGCCCGACTGATAACCGGTATCCTGGTAAATATCGGGCAACTGCTCCGGATACGGGAACCTGCCAAGCAGGGAAGACAATTCAATTTCATCGCCAGCCTGGATAGCGGCATCGAGTATCGCTGTGGTAACTTCCCGTTGTCCTGCCATGGTTTCCGTGTTTTTGGTACGATCAGGCTATTGACGCTATCACCGTTGACTACTTCGCAAGTTGCAGGTCGGCAATGCTTTTTATCCGATTGCGTTCGAGAAAGGCATCAATAGTTTCAAAATGCTCAATGACCCGTTTGTCTTTGAACTCAAAAACTTTTTGGGACAGGCCTTGTAAGAAATCGCGGTCGTGGGATACCAGTACCAGCGTTCCGTCGAAGTTTCTAAGCGCTTCTTTCAAAACATCCTTTGACTTCAAATCCAGGTGATTCGTAGGTTCATCGAGAATCAACAGGTTTACAGGTTCCAGAAGCAACTTCACCATCGCAAGCCGCGTTCTTTCCCCACCCGACAACACGCTTACTTTCTTGTCGATATCGTCGCCCTGAAACATAAATGCCCCCAGAATATTCTTGATCTGGGTTCTTACATCTCCTTCTGCGACCTCATCCACTGTCTGAAAAATAGTCAGATCAGGATCCAGCAGGGATGCCTGGTTTTGCGCAAAGTATCCGACCTTGACATTATGCCCCAGCTGGCAGGTCCCGTCAACATTGAGCTGGCCCATGATGGCCTTGATCATCGTCGATTTACCTTCGCCATTCCGGCCCACAAACGATACCTTTTCTCCCCTCGAAATAGACATGTTTGCATTTTTAAACACAACATGGTCCCCGTAGGATTTTGACACATCTTTCACGGTTACCGGATAGTCCCCTGACCGTGGCGAGGGCGGAAAGCGAAGTTTCAGGGCTGAATTATCAACTTCATCAATTTCGATGATTTCCAGTTTCTCCAACATGCGTTCACGCGAGGAAACCTGATTGGTTTTGGAATAGGTACCGCGAAAACGCTCGATAAACTGCAAATTATCTGCAATCATCTTCTGCTGTTCCTGATACGCCTTCATTTGATGTGCCCTGCGCTCCTCGCGCAACTGCAAATAATGGGAGTAGTTGGCCTTGTAGTCATAAATGCGGCCCATCGTCACTTCAACCGTGCGGTTGGTGATATTGTCGATGAAAGCACGGTCGTGAGAAATCACCATTACGGCATTTGCCTTGTTCACCAAAAAGTCTTCCAGCCAGATCACCGACTCGATGTCGATATGGTTGGTAGGCTCATCCAGCAAAATAAGGTCGGGCTTCTGCAATAATATTTTGGCAAGCTCGATACGCATGCGCCATCCGCCACTGAACTCCTTGGTTTGCCGTTGGAAATCGTCCGGCCTGAATCCCAGTCCTTTCAACGCCTTCTCCACTTCGGCGTCATAATTGACTTCCTCCAGCTGGTAATATTTTTCACCGAGTTCGGTCACCTGCTCGATGATGGCCATATACTCTTCGCTGTCGTAGTCTGTGCGGGTTTCGAGTGCGTGGTTCAGTTTATCCATTTCCGCACGCATCTCAAAAACCTGCTTGAATGCTTTTGCCGCTTCTTCGAAAACGGTACAGTTGTCTTCGGTCAATAAATGTTGCGGCAGATAAGCGATCACGGCATCTTTCGGCGCACGCACATGGCCCCGCGTCGCTTTTTGTTCGCCGGCAATAATTTTCATCATGGTGGACTTGCCGGCCCCGTTTTTACCCATAAGGGCAATTTTATCGGTAGGATTGATAACGAAGGAAACGTCACTAAAAAGGGTAGAACCGCTAAACTCGACGGCCAAATTCTCAACTGTAATCATCTTCTCATTGTTTGAAGCCGCAAAGCTACGATTATAGGATTGAAAGAGGCGAAAAAAGTCAACTTTTGGGTGTTCGCTGAGAATATGGTAAAGCTACTCCTCGCCGGGGAAGTCGGCCAGTTGCTTTTCGAATTGCTCGGATTGTGCGCCTCCGTGCCCGACGGCCCATTCAGCCATTGCCAGCAGTACCGGTCGCAATGCCTTGCCTTGCGGGGAAAGCTCGTAGGTGACATAGGGCGGGACGACCGGTTTTGATATCCTGGTGACAAGCTGGTCGGCTTCCAGTTGCTTCAACTGCTGGATCAGTACTTTTTCAGTGATACCCGGAACAGCCTTTCTCAGCTCGTGATAACGCCTGGTGCCTGCCAGGAGATTGAACAGGATAATGGGTTTCCAGTACCCGCCGATCCGTTCCACTACGAAAGTTACCGGGCATGCTGCAAAGGCATTGCTTTTGTTTTCCTGGATGACGGAGGTCTCTTTGATATTTGCCATAGTTGAACATACCATTGGGTAAGTACTTGTACAAAAGTAAGTTCAAATCTAGTTTTGGGCAAACATTTAAACAGACTAAAAATGATTGTAACAGTAACAGGCTCTTTGGGAAACGTAGGACGTATCCTGACTGAAAAATTGATCACGAAAGGACATACCGTTAAGGTTGTCACATCCAATCCGGCACGGTCGGAAGCAATTCGTGCCTTGGGCGCAGTGCCACTGGTCGGCTCCTTGGACGACTACGAGTTTGTAAAGCACTCTTTCGAAGGCAGCGACGCGGTGTACCTGATGATCCCTCCGGACTATCATGCACCGGACGTCAAACAATACATGATGACCATGGGCCGGCAATATGCCCGTGCGCTGAAGGAAACCGGGGTGAAGCTCGCGGTGAATCTGAGCAGTGTCGGCGCACACCTGGAAGACGGGCTGGGTCCGACTGGCCCGAACTTTTACATTGAGCAGCTGCTCAACGAGTTACAACACGTGCATGTCCTGCACCTGCGCCCGGGAATGTTTATGACCAATTTTTATGGTGCTATGCCGCTGATCCGGTACCAGGGCATGATCGGTAATAACTTTAACGGATCGGCGAGCCTGCCGCTCACGCATCCCAGGGATATTGCCGAAGCAGCATTCAGGGCGATCGATGACTTTTCGGTTTCAGGAAAGCAGGTTCGGTACGTGGTCAGTGATGTAAAGAACGGCGAACAGGTGGCGCGGGCGCTTGGAAATGCCGCGGGAAAGCCGGATGTGCATTGGGTGGAGTTTTCCGATGAACAGCTTTTGGGCGCGCTAATGCAGGATGGTTTTTCCCAGCCGATGGCGCAGGTTTATATTATTGAGATCGGGGTTGCCATCCGCGATGGAAGTTTTGCAGAGGATTTCCAAAAACAATGGAACCAACCGACTGGCAGAGTTACATTGGACGAGTTTTCAAGAGAGTTTGCCATGGCTTACCGCTCCGGCGACCTGAATACCGCGCCAACAACTTTTTGATGTGGTTACTGCCCGCCTTAACAAGCCATTGCGAGCTATTAAGGCGGGCAGATGACGACAGACCTGCCGCGACCGCGTTCAGTTAGTCGGTATTAGTAGAATTTGATAGTGGAGCAGCCATAGATTTACCCGGGCCCGTTAATGTATTAGCGGATAAATTTGAACTACAAAGTTTAGCTTTATTTAAATATATCCTCGGCATTGGGCAAAAGTGGGTTGTTATAAATGTATACCCCATTGTATTCCTGCCGGACGGGTATTTGGGTTGGGAAATTACGATGATAGGGTAATGCCTGCTCAGTAGAGTAATGGCAGACAAACGATTTCCGGGTTTGATCAGGGTTGGTAATCGGTGAACCTCCGTGCGCGAGTGCTGCATGCCAGATCAGGACATCGCCCTTTTTAATCAGTAATGTTTCTTTGGGCAATTTCAGGTCCGCACTTGTCTGGTCGAGGTATGAAGCGAATTCCAGGGGAGAGCGCGTAGAGTCGGGTTTGAAAAGAATGCCGGTCCCGAAATCGAACTTGGGCATTTTGTGAGAGCCAATGTAATAATACAGCGGCCCGGAATCGATCTTAATATCCTCTAAGGCAATCCATGCTGCGGCCAGGTGGCTCGGGATCCGTGCCGTAACCCACGGAAAATCCTGGTGTGTAGGTTGTTGGCTTCCGTACATAAAAACCAGGCTCTGCATCACCACGACTTTCTGACCGAATATCGCTTCGAGAAATGCGACGATATAAGGATGCGTCATCAGCTTTTTCCCGGCTACCGAGGAATTATGGAAATCGTTAATTTTAACATATTTGCCCAGCAATGCTTCTTTGGGGAAGTCCTTGATATTGCGTTCCTGATTGGGTTTGAATTCTTCAAGATCGATGCGAACGGACAGGTCGTATTTCTCGGGATTACCCACAAGTTCTCTGAAATCACCCCAAAACTTGTCGATCATTTCTTCCGGGACAATTTTTTCGAGCACAACATATCCATTTTGTTCCCAATGACTGAGTTTTTCAGCCATATCGTAGGGTACATTGTACCTGGGCGGGTTCGCTCGCAGAAAACGGGAGATTTCTGGATTGGGCCGGTCTATCCATGGAAGGGTATTTGGATTAAATTCCTTTAATGGGAAAAAACGGTCTTTGAGTTTTTCCGTTTTTCGTTTGATTCGCTGAAGAATGCTCATGTGTCGGGTTTAGTATAGTGGAAAAAAATCAGATACTTCTAAAATGTGTAGTTTAAAATAGGCCAGCCTGGAAATGTTCCGCTGATCATCATCAACTACTTTATTCCATTAAAAATGAAATGCAAAAGAAACACCTATTTCTGCCCGGATACACAAACCCATTCTTTCACTTATGACAGCATATGGTATTTGCAAAAATATCAAAATGTGTTTATTTCCAAACATCAATATAAAATCAAAATTTAATTGGCGTGGTATTTTCAGGGAGAAGCAATACCGTTAAATAATTCATCCATTAAAAATGTTTCAAAAAAATAGCTGTTCGGCGAAATAGCGGGACTATATAGTTCTACAAAGAATACGTTAGAAAATTGAAGAACCAGATCGGTTAAGGCTTTTTGCTGGTTTTATATAGATTTTGCGATTCTGGCGATGTTGTTATTCCGAGTGAGGAAATCTCAGCAGATGTTACACGCTTGATCTGGTCAGAAATCCTGTGCTTGGCACTCTTGCATTCGTCAGTAACCAGCATTGTTTACGGCCTTTTAACTTTCGTGGGGGCAACGAGAAGCTACAAGATATATGCAAACGATCATCACGGTATTTCATTAATACAGTCTATGAAACAATATATGCTTTTGCTGATCACGATTTTGCCTCTGCTGTCTTATTCGCAAGATGCGACAATCAAGACCTGTGGTTCGAAGTTGTATGAAACACAAAGGGCTATCTATGTAAATGACAGCACCCGAAAGTTGGGCCTGAATCATTTATCCGGTCGTTCTAACATGGCGATGCAAAGGGCTTCGAACGAGTGGTCGGAATGCGTCCGCGGAAAAAAGATTCCGGATTTGGAGTTTAAGACTATCAACGGCAAAAGATACCGGAATGCTGATCTGCGCGGTAAGGTATTGGTTATCAATTTCTGGTTTAAAGGATGTAAGCCATGCGTTGCTGAAATGCCATCCCTGAATAAACTGGTGGAGGAGTTTCGGACTAAAAATGTGAATTTCATCGGATTCGCCACGGACAACGAGCAAACCTTAAAACCCATGTATTATAATACCGGAAAGTTCCGCTTTGATATCGTCGCAAACTCCCAACATGTTGCTGAGCAGTTTGTTTTTAGCGGATTTCCTACAACCTACATTGTCGATCAAAATGGAATTATTGTGAAAGCCTGGACCGGTAATATGGTCAGCATGGGGCAACCATATGTGATTGCAAAGCCCATAATTGATCAACTGCTGTCTCAACGCAGATGATCTGTCAGCCCGGCAGGTACCCTCCATTTCTTTCGATCGTCAGCGGTGAGCAAGGGGTAGCGAACGAGGCACATCAAATAGTCATGATCGCAGCGAGCTTGATTGGGTCAGAAACTCCGTGATAAGCGAAAGTACCTGCTCAAAGTTGGTTTCCAGCGCCATATGACCGCCTTCCAGTATATGCAGCTGCGAATCGGGCAAATCGCGTTGGTAGCAAAAAGCTTCTTCGATGCTGAAAAAGACATCATACTTTCCCCAGAGGATGAGCGCCGGGGGTTGCTGATCACGGAAGTATTGCTGAAATTGACCGTACATGGCCAGATTGCTCTCGAAGTCGCAATTGAGCCGGAACTGCATGTCGATGTTTCCGGGCCTGCTCATGAGCGCCCAGTCCAATGTCCAAAGCTCAGGGCCGACCAGGGGCAGCAGATGCCCGGGCAAGCCTTCCGTGTATTGCGCGCGGGTGCCTTCTTCGGATAAAAACGCACTTACGCGGCGCTTTTTCTCCTCGGTCGGATGCCGCCAGTAATCGATAGTTTCGTCCCATTGAGGCCCCAGGCCCTCGCGGTATGCATTGCCGTTTTGGACAATGAGGCCAAGAATCTGCTGCGGGGACGACAGGCAAATGCGAAGACCGATCGAAGATCCGTAGTCATGCAGGTAAATGAAAAATTTGTCGAGACCAAGCGCGTCCATAAAGCCGCGAATCACCCCGGCCATATTGTCGAATGAATAATCGAAACTGTCGACGCCGGGGAATGCGCTGAAACCAAATCCGGGATAGTCGGGGGCGAGCAGATAATAGCGATCGGAGAGTGAGTTCATCAACCTGGTAAACATGACCGACGAGCTCGGGAAACCGTGCAACAACAAGATGGCCGGTTGTGAGCGCTGGCCGGCCTGTCGGTAGAATATCTCTACGCCGTTAACCCGGACCGTTTTGTGCAGAATATCTTTTTGCTGAGTTTCCATGGCAGACATTGTTTGATCATAAGCCGGAAGCATAAAAAATGCCTGCCATCGCTGCGGCTATCCCCGTCGCGTACGCCAGTCTGTTCTAAAGACCAGGGCGGCAAGAATGCAAAAGCGGATCAATGTCTACCGTTGGTCATCGCTTTTGCGAGGTTTCCGATGTGTTTCAGCTTCATTTTCAACGAGTCGTTCCACGGTAGCCCGATACAAAGCCGCATGCAGTTCTGAAATTGGTTTTGTAATGTAAACATTCGTCCGGGCGCGATACTTATTTGTGATTTCAAAGCCTGATTATACAGCTGCGTCGTATCGATGTCGTTGGGTAGTTCCACCCATAAGGCCAGTCCACCCTGCGGACGACTTGTCTTGGTCCCTTCCGGGAAATACTCGGCTACTGCATTGACGTAGTTTTGGTAATTGCTTTGCAACGTCCACCGTAATTGCCGAACGTGCCGTTCATATTTTCCCGTTTTGAAGAAATTTCCCACCGCTTCCTGAACAATCGAGGTAGACGATATGGAATGGGCAAGTTTAAGCTTCAGAACCCGGTCCATATACCGCCCCGGTGCGATCCAGCCAACCCGGTAGCCGGGAGCCAACGTCTTGGATACGGAGCCGCACCACAGGACATTACCGGTGGTATCGAATGACTTGCAACATTTCGGGCGCTGTGTACCAAAATAGAGATCCCCGTAAATGTCATCCTCGATCAGTGGAATGCCGTGTTCCGAAAGAAGCGATACCACCTCCTCCTTGCGTTCATCGGGCATGCAGCTTCCTAACGGTGTATTGAAATTAGGCACCAGAAGACAAATGTCGATCAGGGGCAGTACCCGTTTTAATGCATCGATCTCGATCCCCTGCGTCGGATGGGTAGGCAGCTCCAAAACCTTCAATCCAAGGCTAATTGCCAACTGAAAGATGCCCGGAAAGCACGGGCTTTCAACCGCGACAGTGTCACCCGGTTTGCCAACGGCCATCAGGCCTAAAAACAGGGCATTCATTCCTCCGCTGGTGCTAACCAGGTCATTTTCAGTCAGATTTCCGCCCCAGCCCAAAGAGCGCGTGGCGACAGCGTTTCGCAATTTTTTGTTCCCCGGCAAAGACTCATATTCGGTCCCTGCTTCGCGAAGTTCCCGGGTAGCGAGGACAATTTCCTTTCTCAGCTTGGCTACGGGAAGGAGGCCGCCGGAAGGAGCGCCAATGGAAAACAAGGTGAGCTGATCGTTACCCATGTTGGTGAACACGTTAGCTATCAGTTCGTCGGGTTCTTCGTTGCTCGCCTCAATTGAAGGACGGCTTACTTCCGGAAGGGCAAGACGAAGATAGGAGAGGTTACTGACAAAATACCCCGATTGGGGCTTTGATTCGATCAGCGATTGCGACTCCAATTCCCAATACACCCGCTTGGCCGTATTCATGCTCACATGATGCTCCTGACATAACGATCTCACAGAGGGCAATTTGTCACCCGCCTTGAAAAGCCCGTTCCGAATTTGAGCTGCAATGCGACCCGCTATGTCGCTGTACAGATATTCCTTGTTCATAAATCAACTGTGTCCATTCAAATGTATAAAAATGTAGCTGTATATATCCCGGGACACTGGATAATTTTGCCGTGTGTAAAAACCTTATAATTAAGTGTAATGACGACTAAGAACTCATTGGAAGAAACCAATAGCGGATGGTTGAATGGCTTTATCGGAGTCTTACTATTTAGCGGTTCCTTACCCGCAACCAGAGTTGCAGTGCTCGAATTTGACCCCGTTTTTCTGACCGTAGCACGCGCTGTGATCGCAACCTGCCTGGCTGGTGGTGTGTTACTGGCTTTCCGGGAAAAACAGCCGGCGCGGAAACAAATCTTCCCGCTCGTTATTGTTGCGGTCGGTGTGGTGATAGGCTTTCCGTTACTCACCGCCCTGGCGCTGCAATACATCACATCGGCCAATTCTATCGTTTTTGTGGGCATTCTTCCTATGGCTACGGCGGTGTTTGGGATTGTTCGCGGCGGTGAGCGGCCTAAGCCTGTATTCTGGCTTTTCTCTGTAACGGGTAGTCTCCTTGTGGTGGGATATGCGGTTGCTCAGGGGGCTGCCACATCACCCATTGGAAATGTTTTGATGATAGCCGCGATCCTATTATGCGGGCTTGGCTACGCCGAAGGGGCGAAGCTTTCCAAAGAACTGGGTGGTTGGCAGGTAATATCGTGGGCGTTGGTCATTTCGTTCCCTGTCATGTTACCGCTGGCGTTAATTTACCTGCCGGCATCATTTGAAGGGATCAGTGTCCGGGCCTGGGCCGGTTTATCCTATGTGTCGTTTTTCAGCATGTTTATCGCCTTCATATTTTGGTACCGCGGCCTGGCGCAGGGAGGAATCGCGACCATCGGGCAATTGCAATTATTGCAGCCGCTTTTTGGCCTTGCGCTGGCAGCCGTGCTCCTCCACGAGAAAGTGAGCGTTGGCATGTTCGCGATTACCATCGGGGTGATCCTCTGCGTAGCGGGAACGAAGAAATTCGCCAGGTAAGTCACCGACGCAAGTAACGTGAATCTGAAAGGAGCCAGGCGATTCCCTCAATCCTTAATGAATTTTGAGCTCCATCCATCACCGGATTTCAGCCAATAGGCGCCTACGGGAAGGTCCTGAATCGGAATAACTGTTTTTTCGCTTTTCACTGCTATTTGCCCCAGCTTTTGACCAGACAAACTGTATATCGTAACATCGCCATCTGTTTTTCCCGAAACGTTCAGGAAGCTGGTCGCAGGGTTAGGGTATGCGGTCGGGGCGGGCCGGGTATTCATTTTAACCATGCGGATCACAGAGTACTCGGCTTTTCCTTTGGTATCCACGATTTTCAACCGGTAATAGGAGGTGCCTTCCAACGGACCTGGGTCGCTCCATGAATAATTGCGGACCGTGTTCACCGTGCCGGCGCCTTTCAGTTGACCCATTTTTGTCCAGCTGCGCGCATCGGCAGATCGCTCCACGTCAAAGTAATCATTGTCGGTTTCCGAAGCCGTTGGCCATAGGGAAAGGATCTTAGTTTTACGAAGTATGGTTAACTGCATCGTGAGGGAAACAGCTGCCAAGTATTTGTAACTCAAAGAGCACAAATGTGGCAGCGGTCATAAAAATACCTTTCAGTAAATGGGCGATTTGTACCTATAAAAACGCATTATATGTCGAATTTTCACGACATAGAGGGTTAGGGATCTAAAAGTTGCAGTGGGAAGAGCCTTTGAATGCGGAGAAATTTTGGAACAGACGTTCCAGTTGGCGACCGGGATGCCGGCGCAACGGAACGTCTGTAAACCATTAATCAGCCTTATGCATTATTTAACGTGGACGAATTTGTGTGTGTGAACAGATCCGTCAGTGTGTGTGATGCGCAGGACGTACACGCCCGCGTCGAGCTTGCTTACATCTACCTTTCCGGAGTCGGCCGCTCCTGAGCTGTAAACTTCCAAACCTGCCAGGTTATTGATCCGGATGGATTTTACCTGTTTCCAGCTGGTCACTTTAAGCGTCAGTTCATTGCTTACCGGGTTAGGGTAAATGCTGCTTTCCAGCTTGCTGTCGAAGCGGACGCTTCGGATCGCGCTGAATGCAAACGTGCCGTCCAAATCCAGCATTCTCAGGCGGTAGAGGTTGGTCGCGCCCACCTCTGGTTGGTGATCAATGTGAACGTAGTTCTTTCTCACCTTGCTCTCGCCTTCGGCTTTCACACTACCAATTTGTTTCCACGTTTTGCCGTCGGTACTGCGCTGGATTTCGAAGCGGTCGGAATTGGTTTCTTCCGACGTCGCCCAGTTGAGCTCAGCGGCATTTTCACGTGCGGTAGCGGTGAAGGACACTAAGGTTACCGGAAGCGGCTTCTCCCAACTGATCGTATACGTTGCAGGCGGTGACTGCACGCCGGCTTCATCCACGTAGGCGTACTCGAAGGTAGTACTGGTGTAACCCGCGCCCGTAAGCTTGATCGCCAACGAGTCAGGATTATAGTTCGGGATTACTTGTCCCGGGGTTACCAGTACACCGTTGTAGTACAGCTCGCCGTTGTCGGGCAGGGTTGTGATCACCACGGTACGGTCTTTGCCTGAGCCATTCAATGTACCATCCTCTGGATCGGCACCCGTCAGCTGGTCAGGCGAGCTGGTGCCTGTACCTGTGCTTGTGTGCGAACCGTTGAGCGGAATAATCGCGTCGGTAATCGGCTGATCGATCAGGTATTCCTTCGGATCGGCTACCGGCGGCTGCTGCACCCCGAAGTTCGCATTGGTCACATCGGTAGTAGTTACGGTGATATTTGGCAAAATACCATTCACCGTTCCGTCGCTTCCTGCATTGGCACCCAGGTGCTCGCCGGTGTTAATCCAACCGGTTGGCAAACTAGGCGTCGTCGAGCCGGCTGCTGTCTGGTGCAATACCACGCTGTAAGTACCAGGCGCTACGTTACCGAAATCGTAAGAGCCGTCTGCATTCACAGGAACGGTCGCCACGGCTGCACCGGTGCTGTCCACTAATGTGACGAACAGACCTGTCGGGATGGTAGTTACGGAGCCCGTAGTGTTCACAGTGCTGTCTGTCAATGCATTGGCATCGTGGAATACATTACCTGAAAGGTGTACTTGCGGAGTGGTAAACGGCTTGGTCACAGAACTTTCGTTGCTTTCCAAACCACCATTGTCCGTCACGATAAATGGTACCTCCACGGTCGGGTTGCCGTCGATCGGGTCGATCAGCACTTCCAGATTAGCCACCGGAACAGTCACGCCCGAGTCAGGGAATACCTGCTGTCCTGCGCCCGGCGTCTGGCCAGGGGCCACATAGGTTGTTCCGTTAATGGTCACTGTGGTCACGCTGTCAGGGAATGCCGTAAAGGTGATGGTTTCTACCGTTCCATCCGGATCAGTAAAATTGAAATCATCGGAAATATCGACAGTTACCGTGCCGCCAGGATTAGGCGAAGAAGGCAGTGCCTCGTCGGTCGTAACCGGCGGCTGCTGCACCCCGAAGTTCGCATTGGTCACATCGGTAGTAGTTACTGTGATGTTTGGCAAAATACCATTCACCGTTCCGTCGCTTCCTGCATTGGCACCCAGGTGCT
>NZ_JAGIAS010000001.1:0-339002 GCF_017744695.1 Dyadobacter sp. | reverse complement strand
CTAATGTGACGAACAGACCTGTCGGGATGGTAGTTACGGAGCCCGTAGTGTTCACCGTGCTGTCTGTCAATGCATTGGCATCGTGGAATACGTTACCCGAGAGCTGTACGGTTGGGACAGTGAAATCAGCGGTTACGGTGCTGACATTACTCTCCAGTCCGCCGTTGTCGGTCACAAAGAACGGGATCTCTACGACTGCACCGCCATCGACAGGGTCAACCAGTACGGAAAGACCTGCTGGTGGGATCGTTACGCCCGCTGCCGGCCAAACCTGCTGGCCCGCGCCCGGCGTAGTGCCCGGAGCGACGTAGGTCGTGCCGTTGATGGTGATCGTGGTCACGTCGGCAGGGAACTCGGTGAAAGTGATCGAACTCACAGTTCCGTCGGTATCGCTCAGTCCGAAATGCGAGGTCAAATCGACCTTCGTCGTGCCACCCGGGTTTGGCTGGGTAGGCTCGGTGCCGCCCGTAGTGACCGGAGGCAGCTGGATACCGAAGTTGGCATTGGTCACATTGGTACCTGCTACGGTCACGCCGGTAAGGATACCGTTCACGCCTGCATCGCTACCTACACCTGCGCCCAGGTTCTCGCCCGTGTTCACCCAGCCCGTTGGCAGGCTTGGCGTAGTAGAGCCGGTCGAAGTCTGGTGCAATACGATGCTGTAATCGCCGGGAGCGGTCACACCGAAATCGTAAGTGCCGTCTGCATTCACGGGCACTGTTTTCACGGCCGCACCGGTGCTATCCACCAACGTCACGTACAAGCCGGTCGGGATCGACGGGTCGGTAGCGGTGCTGTTGACGGTCACATCTTTCAATGCGTTGGCATCATGGAATACATTACCGGTCAGGGTTACCGGTGCAAAACAAGCCTCAGGCGCATTGATCGTCACATTCACTTGTTTCACCAATTGGCATTGGCTTGCATTATCGGTCACAGTTACGGTGTAAGTCCTTGGAGAACCAGTCGTAACAGTAGGATTGGCAACAAATGCATTGGAAAGACCTACCGATGGGCTCCATGCATAAGAATAGTTACCCGAAGAAGTTACATTCAATGGCAGCGGGGCAGAAGTGCCTTCGCAAAGTGCCAGGTCGCCGGTTGTCGCGGCAATGGTGTTTGAATTTACAACCAGCACCACTTCTTTGTAATTGCTGCAACCGGTCAACAGGTTGGTCTGCGTCAGACGGTAAGTCTGGGTCGAAGCGGCATTTACGGTTGTAGAGGTCGCATTCGGACTTGCCACACCGGTCAGCGGGCTCCATTGCCATGTTGTATTCGCAGCAGGAGTTCCAGCCAGCGATAGTGTCGCCACGCCACCTTCGCAAATCGCGGTGTTACCGGTAATGGCAAAGTTGGCAGGTGTATTTACCGTTACCACTACGTCATCGGTGGTCGTACAGCCATTCAGGGTCACACTTACCTGGTACGTTGTCGTCACAGTCGGTTTTACGGTCGGCTGTGCCACATTGGCCGCGCCTACGATCCCGGCACCAGTCCAGGAGTAAGTGGCACCGGCAATCGCCGCTGTACCGATGGTCGTAGATTCGCCCGGACAAATGATTGCATCCGAACCTGCATTAGCCGACGGGCTAACTTTAACCTGATCGGTGAAAATACAGCCGCTAGCCAGGGTTACAGTCACTGTGTAGGTGATTTCGCTGGTAACCGTCGCAGTTGGGTTAGCCACGTTCGTAGCGCTCAGGCCGGTTGCAGGGGACCACGCGTAGGTTGCACCCGCAGGAGCCGCCGGATTGCCGGCAGCGCCATAACCGATGGTGATCGGGCCGGCAGGGCACACGGTTTGGTCTGCCAGTTCGAGGCCGGTCACCGGATTGACGGTCAGCGTCACCTGGTCGCTCATTGGGGTCGAGCAGCCCGGATAGCTTACCTTGACGGTGTAGGTCGTGGTAACGGTCGGGTTAAGTACGGTCGGGTTGGCAACGGTATTGCTGCTCAGTCCGGTCGCTGGCGTCACGCCATCGGCCATAAACCATTCGTATTGCGCAAATGGCTCGGCTTCGCGACCCAATTGCACCGCTGCTCCCTGGCAGGTAGTTTGGGCAGCGCCTGCATATTCACCGGCTGTAATGGTGTTGCTTAAAACGACGGTGTCCTTGGCCACGCAGTTCGACAATGGGTCGGTGACCGTCACTATGAAGCTTTGGGGCGAAGCGGATGCGAACTGCACCTGCGGCTGCGCGTCGGTAGGGCCGGTACCATTGGTCCACGCTGCATTGGATGGTTCCCAGGAGTACGTCCAGTTGGTACCCGCCGGGGCAGGGGAGCCCAAAGTGACGGTAGCACCATTACAAACAGCACGGTCGTTGCCGGCAGCGGCAACAGGGGCTGTTACAGTTACGGTGACAGTATCGCGGTTAACGCAACCCGAGGCTGTTTCTGTAATCAATACATGGAATTCCGTAGTAGCAGCGACGGTAGCTGTCGGATTCGACAGAGTAGGGTCGTTGAGACTGATCGCAGGCTGCCAGGCGTAAGTAAAGCCCGCATTGCCAACGCTGCCAATCTGAATCGAGGTATTGGGACAGGTAAATTTATCCGCCGCGGTAAACACAGGCAATGACCATCCCGGCGGGTTGATCACAATGGATTTGAAGCAGGTGATCGACGCATCGTATTTATTGGTGATCGTCACGGTGATGGTCGCCTGTGCGGTAGAGGTAATGTTTACCGTCGCGGCATGGGCATTGTCCACCAGGTTGGCAGGGCTCCACGAGAAATTATAGTCCGATGGATTCGCAACCGTAGTTCCGAGTTTGAGACCCACAGGCCCGAACACTTTGGGACAGCCCTGTCCGGAAAGCGTCGCAATTTCGAAATCGCAACCGCCGGTGCCCGTGCAAGGTTGCACCAGCACGTCGGCCGTACAGGTAACACCGTTCAATGTAACGGTCCGTCTGAAACGCGTCACGCCGCTGTTGCTTTTCAGGTAAGCGTTCTTGCCATTGCTGGAAGTCTGCAGAATGGTGCCGTCACCCGATACCATGCTCCATGTATAGGTAGTTCCCGGTGCATTGTCCTCGTCCATATGATAACTCCACGCCGGTCCGCAGATGGTTTGATCCTGGTCGCTGATCCGCGAGTTAAGGACCGAAACTTTCACTTCATCGGTGAATGCGCAGCCATTTTTAATGGCAGTGACCGTGTAGTTGATCGCGCCGCCTGCGACTGCCGCTGTTCCTGCATTGAAAACGGGATTCGCAACCTGCGATGCCGACAGGTACTGACCAGACGTCCAGGTGTAAGCAAATGTATTATCCGCGGTGCCTCCGAGTGTTACCGAAGTGTTTTTACAAATCGTTTTGTCGGTACCGGCGAATGCGAGCGTGTTGTTAGGTGCTGTAACCGGGGTTACGGTCACGTCGTCGGTAGTAACACAAGTGCCGCCGCCTTTTTGCTGAACGGTTACCGTCAAACGGTAAACAGTTGTCGCAGCCGGATTGGCGACGGGCTGCGCGCAGGTGGTGCAGCTCAGGGTCGACACCGGGTCGCCCGAAATGCTCGTCCATACATAAGAAATGGACGGGCTGGCGATCGGGGTGGTACCGATCTGAACGCCGGTGGCTCCCTGACAGAAGGATTTGTCGGTGCCCGCGTTGGCAACGGCCGGCACCACGGTGACCTGATCGATGTCCACACAACCCGCCGCGTCAGCAACCTTTAGGGTATACGTCGTTGCCTGCGTGATGGCAGGGGTTGTCCAGGAAGCGGTTGTAGCCAAAGGCGTACCCTCGCTGGTGCTGCCTTCAAACCAGGTATAGTTGTAGCCACTGCCTGAGCCTCCGGAAGCTGAGCCGTTCAGGGCCACGGTGTTCGCGCCCGCACCGCAGACGTACCACTGCGGGCCGTCGGCATTAGCAATGGGGGATACGCTCGAACTGATGTTCACCGTAGCTACCTGCGAGCTGTCCACGGTTTCCTGATTACAGAGCTCCGCATTCACTTTCACCAATCGGCGATAGTAAAGCGTCGTTTGCGAGGCCAGGGGTTGCAAGTCTTTGAAAACTTCACCAGGCATATCTTCCCAGGGGCCCGTAGCGCTGCTGGACTTTTGCCATTGGTAAAACACCTTTCCCTGAAAATTGGCAGGGGTTGTAACGCCAACTGCATTACCTGTGATCAATCCGGGAATACCCAGGATACACGCTGTCTGAGTAAGGGGCGCCAATGTACTCGCAGAAACCGCGAAGTTGTCGGGTAGGGAGCCATCGTTAAATTTGGCAATGACGGCATCGGTACCTCCCGCCAGGCTGGATTGATACGAGCCCGATGTCGCTGCTCCTGCACCTGATGTGTAGTAGGTAACGATGATATTTCCCTGCGGATCCGTTGCAATATTTTTACCTCTCGCGTCGGCTACGCTTCCGAATCCATAAATGGCGTCGACGGCCGTGGTTCCCAGATAGGTACCCCAGATGCGTTGACCTTGCGGAGTAAACCGGTTGACGAATACATCGGTGCTTCCGATTGGGCCAGGTTTGTAAGAACAATCGGTAGCCAGTGCTGCACCGGCATCGTTGGACTGGCCCATAAGGACCAGGTTACCCGCATTGTCCTGCGTTATACTGATAGCAATCGTCATTGCTGAGATGGATGTCGTCAGGTACGTACCCATTTTTTGGGTACCACTTAAATCGAAGCTGGCCAAAAAGGTACTTCTTACGAGAATACCGGCGGTCTCCAGACCGGCAGGCATGGTTTCGATGAATGTACCCGGAGTACTGATCCCTGACGCACTCTTTGTCTGGCCAACAGTGTAGATAGTCTGACCAGCCTTATCGATGTGCATGTCATGTATATAATCACTTTGAACACCGCCAAAGTAGCGTCCCCAGGTACGTTGCCCGTTGGTTTTGTCCATTTTCAATATAAAACCATCGGACGACGTGTTTTTAGTTTGCCCTTGCGAGGCATTGGCGGCGAGGTCCGGGCTGGTGGTTGCTCCCGAGACGTATATCTGGCCATCGCCATCGAGATCCATCGCACCGAGATAAGAGGTCGTGGCGTTCGTAACCTGGCTGAAATCAATGAAGGTACCCCATTGCCTTACTCCGGCGTCATTGAACTTGACCAGAGCAGATTGGACCTGGTTGATGACAATGGGGCTGGGAAGGGCCGGTCGGAATGTCCCGGGCGTAGCAATGTCTATCCCGGGAGGCGATTGAGTTCCGGTGATGATGCTTCCATATGCGTAAAAATTGTTCTGATCATCGACAGCGATCCTGGATGGCAAGAATGCCATACTCCCTCCAAAATAGCTTCCCCAGGTGCGCTGCCCTGTCGTTGCATCAAAACGGGCCAAAAAGCCGGTATTCTGATTGGCAGCGGTCTGCGTGGTCTGATGCGCGCCAGCGGTGGCCATCCCGGCACTGGTGGTTGTTCCACCAATGTACAACGAGTTGCCCTTAATGGTGATGGCGGTGGCTAAGTCTGCACCGGTTCCCCCATAGTAAGTAGCCCAGATCCGCTGACCTGCATTGTTGAATTTGGCAAGGAATGCATCGGTAGTGCCGCCGCCGTAAGTTCCGTCGTAGGCTCCCGCGGTAGCGACGCCCGCAGCACTGGCGGTATTGCCTGTTACATAAATGTTGCCCTGGCTATCCGTTACCACAGCCGCAAGCTGATCCGCTGCCGTTCCTCCGAAATAAGTGGCCCATTCGAGCTGCGGCGTAGGATCGATGATCAGTGTTCTGCTTTTGTCGTAGGCCGGTACGTTGAATGCGTACACGTCGCCATTCAGTGCTTTGTACCGCACATCGAGTTTCTTACCGGTTTGGCTGATCCAGCTGGCCGGAATGTTTTCGCTGAGACTGCCATGGTTGAGGTCCATTACAATCCGACCGTTTTGAAGGACAGTTTGTTTGGCGCCCCTGTATTTCAGATTGATTTTTGAGGCGTCGGCGCCCGGTCGTACGATGAAATTGTATTCAACGGGTTTGTCCGTGCCTTTGCGTGCGACAAATTCCAGGTCAATGCCGGGATAAATATCGTGATAGGTAACACTGGCATATTTGCGGATGCCGTAATATGCCCCATTCCCGTTGATCGCATTGACCGGCTCCGAAACTGCCGGACCCGTGGTCACCACCGCCGTCGGATTAGCGCCTTGCAATTCGATATCGACCCGATGAAATTTGTTTTTAGCGGTGTAGGTATCATAACTGAAACCCGTTTGCCGTAGCTGTACATTGAGCCCCGGCATATTCAGCAGGTATTTTGCTGCTCTGTTGGGCTTGCCGGCCTGGTTAACCAGCTGTCCCTTGTTTTCGGTGAAGCCAGCACCAGCGGCATCCCGAAGCCATTGCGCAGTCTTGTCTTTGCTCACCTGCCCGGCAGGGTGCATAACAGACGGAGGCATGGCGCTGTCTTTTGTCTTCTGCGCCGATGCCATAAACGCTGTCCAACCCCAAAGGGCCAGAAACAGTAGAAATCGTTTTTGCATAACTGATAGTTAAATGAATAATCTAGATTTGGTTGGGGGGCCGGATGTTTCTTTATTTCATAGGCAGTCGGTTAGTGGTTAGATAATGAGGTCGTGCGTGCATAGTGGCCCGCATGGAGCGGCTGTGCCGTTTAATTTGTAGTTTACTTGCCGCTTTCCTTGTTGATCAAAACCTTGTTAAGTTTCACGGCAAGGTCAAGCAAATTGCCCACTTCCAGTTTTTGGAAGATGCGGCGCTTGTAGTAGCCTACACTTTTGGAGCTGGTCCCGGTGATGGCCGCGACCTCCTGGTGTGATTTGTTGGCAACCAACAAATCAGCCATTAACTCTTCCCGTTTCGTCAGGGTGCGGTTGATAGGCTTCTCCACAATATGGAACAACAGCTCTTGCTGGATATCGGAACTGATATACCTGAGGTGGCTTTCAGCGTGCTTGAGGCCTTCTTTAATTTCTTCGGGCAGGGATTTGTTGGAAAACAGTGCCATAGCACCGGCCCGGATGAATTTGTACATGAATTGGGTCTGGTCGCCAAGGTTTACCAGCACAGCCGCCTGCGGATTCGCTTTTTTGAAATCCTCAATCAGGTCGGTATTCTTTGCGTCGGCTGCGCCTATATCGAGGATCATCGCATGGATTTCCGTCGCCTGCGACAGTCCAACGGCGTTCCGAAGGCGGTCGGTTTCAACAATGGTGCCGTTGGGATATTGATTTTTAATGATTGCGCGTAATGCCAGGGAAAACAAATGATTATCGGTAACGATTAATATGGTCATGGTTGGGTAGGGTTATTCATCTACATGGTGCTTGCGCAATCAGCGGCTGGAATAAATGGAAAGTCCGGCCAGCGATATCGCCGTCCGGACTCTCATCCCCGTTATTACCTGCTAACGGCTATTTTGTGTGTGCTGATAGTGCCGTCAAACAGGGTCATGGTTACGATGTAAATGCCTTGGGGAAGCTTTGTTACATCAATGCCGGCGGGCGACGGCTGCTGGTTTCGGATCAGCCTTACACCGCTCGCATTTAGAATATCTACGTGTTTGACCAACTCATGATTACGGATCAGGATTTTATCTACCGTAGGATTCGGGTATGGTGCTACGCCTGCTTCACTTTGAAATGTGACCTTACGGATGCTGCTATACGCAAACGCGCCGTCCAGGCCGTCCGCGGCGCGGTCGATCATTTTAAGCCGGTAATAATTCTGGCCGGCCAGCGGACTGGCGTCCACGTGGGAGTAATTGACGAGCACTTTGCTATCGCCCTGCGACGCCACCGAAGCGATGCGGGTCCATTGTTTACCGTTCTGGCTGCGTTCGATATCGAACCGGTCGCTGTTGGTTTCTTCGGTGGTCGACCAGCTGAGTAATACGGTTCTGCCTTCCGCAGCTGCGCTAAATTTCGTTAACGTGACTGGCAGCGGCACAATGAGCGACGCAAATGTGTAGGCAGTGTAGGTGTCGGGTGCGAGTGGTGAGAGCGTGGTGATCGAGCCGGTCGTGAGGTCGCTGGTGCCGCCTAAAACCGATGTTGCATCTACTTTGGACGGGATGGCTACCCATTGCGTCCCGTTCCATCCGACGATCGTGAGCTTACTGAGGTCGTTGGTTGTCAATGCACCGATAGCACTGCCGGCATCCCACGTCAAGGTGAGCGGTGTGGCGTTGGCGCCGTCGATGTCCCAGTATTCGACCGTACTCACGACATCCACATTGGTACCCATGCTGCTGGTCGCAAACGGGCCCCCGCTGGGGAGGGCAGCATAATCGGATCCGGTGAAAAGGTTACTGGTGACGGCGGTGTTCGCGTCGGCGTGAAAATAAGCACCCATGACGCCGTCGGCCGAAGCTGCGAACTGGCCGAGGAAGCCATTGTCGCCGACAGGAAATACGAATGTGCCCGCGCCGTACTTGCGCACGTAGCCGTCCACATAACCTGCGTCGGATGCACCGGTGGAGGTAAGGTTGTCGCCGGCAAAGTTGAGCACACCGAAGTTCCCCGCGGCGCGTTCGGTCAGGATTACGCCCGGCTGTGCGCCTCCGCCTCCGGTCACGAAGTTATGATTGCTGAAAAAAGTCATCTGGGCACCGCCGAAGATCGTCGTGTTTCCCTGGCTGCCTTCCTGGGCCTGGGCGAGCTGCCCAAACAGGAGCAAGGCCGTTGACATAGCCGTGCTGATCCATCCTTTTCGGGATGAAATGGTATAGTTTTGAGTCATTGTAACGTCTGTTTGATGTTTGATGAAAAGAGTTGTGTTCAAAAGCGCTTCTTTTTGACTCGAGGAGCGTCCCGTCACAAATTCAGCTCAGTTTGAAAGTTTGGTTATCTGAAGAATGACATTCCGCGTTCTGGGCACATTACCCACGTTACTTGACACTTCATACACTACTCCTTGACCAGCATTAAGGTAAACCATTGTAGTAATGGTGCCCGTCCCCCCGATGCCTGCGGCTAATGCCATATTAAAATCCCCAGCCTCCAATAAACCTGCGTTTCCTGTACGGTTTAGTCGTCCCCAGGCGACATAGGCGTTAGATAGGTCATTGCCAACATTGTCACTCACATTAAATAAGTAAAGTCCCGCAGTAGGTGCTGTGAAAACGTTTGTCGTCAGATTAAAATTTCCGCCCCTGTCATAGCGGGCATTCGCAAAATCGAATGCTGTTATTACGCCGCCAATGGATTGAGATCCATTTACACTCAGCATAACTTCGGTGGTTTGTCCCGGTACTTGTTGCCAGCTTCCACCACCATTGGCGTCGGAGGTAAACACTTTGCCGGCTCCCTGAGTACCGTCGGTAATCGTTACCTGGCCAGTTGTTTTATCCACTTTCATCTTACGGCCCGCAGTGGAGGCTTCCACTTCCAGGTTGGAGTTAGGCTCGATGGTCGTCGGGTTTGTCCCGATTTTGACCTGCGCGAAAGCGCCAGGCGAGGCGAGAAGCGTTACAATCCCGATGATAGCCGCATAGCGTGTTTTTAGAGTAACAATTGATGATAATAGTTGTTTCGTCTTCATTTTAAGTAGTGATTTAATCATGTGTGTCAATAGATGGGAAGCAATTAGAATGGCCCGATGGCATAGGTCTCAGTAAATCGCAGCTCACCGCTAAAAAAGCCGGTTTGAAACCAGAAATAAAGCGTTTGAGGGCCTGCAACAGTCACTCTGAACGCCGGTGTTGTATGGTATGCACCGCCTGCTATAACCAACCATTCCGCTGCTACGCCCACCGGATCATAGCTAGCCGGGCTTGTCGATAAAGCGGTGTTGATAAAAGCTTGGTTGCCGACAGGGTAAGTTGTGGCAGCGGTCGGCATCGTCCATTGAGCAGTCACCATATAAGTGCCCGCTCTGGGTAGTGTAATCGATGCCCCGGAAGAGGTTTGAAACGTTCCCGTATTGGTAACAGTTACCTGATTTCCGGTGGTGCCATTGACCATGGCGCCAGACAAAGGATATTGCCAGCTTGTGCCGCCAGCCGCATCCGAGGTAAGCACTT
This sequence comes from Dyadobacter sp., assembly GCF_017744695.1. Taxonomy (GTDB): domain Bacteria; phylum Bacteroidota; class Bacteroidia; order Cytophagales; family Spirosomataceae; genus Dyadobacter. The sequence continues at coordinate 329,039 of NZ_JAGIAS010000001.1, read as the reverse complement.
TCCCGGCGCCCTCGGTACCGTCGGCGATGGATACCTGGCCGGTTGTTTTATCGACCTTCATTTTACGTCCCGGTGTAGAAGCTTCTACTTCCAGATTCGAATTAGGTTCAATGGTGGTAGGATTAGTCCCGATTTTTACCTGTGCAAAAGCGGCAGAAGAGCCTAGCAGTAATGCAGTACCAAGCAGTGCAGAGGTTATTTTTGCCCGCGAAGATTTGAATAATAGAATTTTTGTTTCCATGTGTTTATGTTATAAAGTGTTATGCGAAACTTGTTGCAGGCATCCGGCCTGCTGTTTCCAGGATCGGTACAAACCTAATTAGGCTGATGAAGAACATAAATCGAAATATTACTACCAGTCGCTACGAATTGTTCATTAGGAAAGTAGGGCCCCTACCTTTTTTGCGGATATTGCGAATATTTTACAATAGCAGATTATGCACCATATACTGATCGTCGATGATCACCCGATGATGGCCATTGGGTTACAATCTATCGCCAAGACGGTGATCGAGAATTCGACATTTACCCTTGCTTACACGTTTACCGAAGGGCTCGATGCCCTGGCGAAACAGCCGGCCGACTTGCTTATCCTGGATCTTGCGATCCCGGGGACCCGCGGACCGGAAATGATTGATTCCTACCGGGCCGTACAGCAGGATGTGAGGATCCTGGTATGTTCAGGTAGGGATGAACTGATGAACGCCCCCATTTGCCTGCACAGGGGCGCCAACGGCTTTCTGCATAAAAACAGCTTCGATGGCGAGGCCGTAACAGCAATCCGGGCGGTCATGGAGAACAAAAAATACATCAGTACGAAGGTCAAAGATGCCATGCTCAGCAATCTGATGGAAGGCAAGGCCATGCAGACCGACCCAGCCGCGTCGCTGACTCCAAGGGAACGCGAAGTACTCGGACTACTCCTAACCGGCAAATGGCTCAAAGCCATTGCGGAGGAGCTGAATGTCAAAATTTCCACAGTTGGGACACAAAAGAACCGGATTTTCAAAAAAATGAAAGTCGATAACATCATAGACCTTGCCAAAAAATTCTGGTATCTGGAAGAAAAGACGGCAGATCATTTGTGAGTTTCGTTATCCGTACCGGTTTGTTTGAATATCAGGTGAATGCACGCGCCGGGCTTGTTCGTCACGTGGATGGTTAAACGCAGTGTTTTCGAAATCTGTTTCAGCAGCAGCAACCCGAGCCCCTGGTAGCCGGCCGGCAGACTTGTATCCCGCTCGTCGGACGCATTGAGCCACTGCAACAGCTCGGCGGGCATTCCCGGGCCGTTGTCTTGAAAAACAAGGTGTAATTCTCCTGGCCGGTGTTTTGTGTAAATATGGATAGAATTGCCGTCGTGGGCTTTGATGGCATTGTCGATCAGATTATGGATAATAATGGCGAGAAGGTTCCGGTCGGTAACGACAGTCTCGTCAGGGGAGATTGTTACCTGGATGGTGCCGTTGCTGGTGCCAAGGACCGGCTTGAAGAGCGCGACCTTTTCGTTGACCGCGTCTTGCAGTTTTACCTGCACCACGCTGGTGGTCGTTCCGTGCATTTCCGGCTTAATGAAGTTGACCAGATTATCTACCATGTGGTACATATTGTCAACCGCCAGTTTCAACTGCCCAATAAAACCGACCGCACTATCCAGCTTGTTATCCCTGATCAGGGCCCGACTGTAATCCAGTGCGTAGGACATGTGCTTTACCGGCGTGCGGATGTCGTGCGATATGGACGCGATCATATGGATATGCAACCTCACTTGTTGTTCGAGCTGTTTTTCGGAGTCGCTCAAAACGCCGAGCGTTCTTTCCAAATGTTCGGTCCGTTCCCTGACCTTCATTTCCAGGGCCAGGTTTTGGCTCTTAACGTTTTTCACACGCTGCCTCAAAATGCCGTAAAACGACAGTAGGACGGTCGCGGCCGCCAGCGCCCTGAACCACCAGGTTTCATGCCATTGCTTTTCGACATGAATGGCGAAATGCGCCTCACTATGGTTGCCTGTACCAAACCCGTTGGCTTTGCGTATACGTAGCGTGTAGCTTCCTCCTTCCTGAAACGGAACAGCGATCTTTCTGCTTTCTTCCAACACCTTCCATTCCGTCATGGGTTCTTCGCCTTTGAAGAGCCTGTATGACATCTTCAAATTGTATGGGTTACCAAAGTAAGGCGTGGTTACCTTCAGTACGATTTGCGGTACTCCCGCTTTGACCAGAACCTCACCCCGGTCGAATACAAATGTGCTGTCATCGCCGTCGGGATCGTCGATGTAAATCTGCTGCCCGGGAACCTCCGGCCGTATTTGTTCCGGAACGAACCAGACCAACCCATCGATCGAGGGAAGCGACACGATCCCTCCCGGTGTTCGCAATGCGCAAGGTTGGCAACCCCCGTTGAATTCATTGGTATTAAAACCGTCTGTTTTGGCATAGTAGTGATAATACAAATCGAAAGGTTTCTTTGCATAGGCGAGCAGATCCGCCCGGCTGATTTGAAACAACCCCTTGTTGGTAGTGATCCAAAAATATCCTTTTTTGTCCTCGACTATGCAATGGCTGCCGGCGAGGTATTGCTTCTTGTCAAGCGGAAACTGCGTCAGCTTGCCGTCCTTTAAAAGAAATAGTCCGTTGGTGTACGTGGTAATCCATATTTCGTTACGACCGTCGGGAATGTAAAGGCTCCGGATGTAGATGTCGGCGAGCTTGTTGACGCGGGATATTTTTTTCGACGGCAAATGTATATTGTAAAGCCCTTTGCCGGTCCCGACCCACAGAATTTCGTTCGTTTGGTGCTGAATCCAGGAGATGCTGGGGAAATGCTTGCCCGCGAAAAAGCGGGGCTGTGCGTCGGGTTCGGAGGGATCAATGTAATACAGGCCAAGCAAGTCGGTACCAATCCAGATCCTGCCGTCCGGGCCTTCATAAAGTTGCTTGATTTCACCCGCCATCGTCCAGATAGAAATGATACGTTTACCAGTGCTGTCGAATCTGAACAAAGTCTCCCTTCGCTTGCACCACAGTGTGCCGCTACGGTCTTTGAGAATGCTGTACCTGTCCCAATCAACCGATTTAGCGATCAGTTTCATTTGCCGCGCCACCGCTCCCATGCTTCCGCTATCCAGGGAAAACACAATTCCTCCGGCAGTAGCTATCTCCTTATCATTTGCTAGTGCCTGTCCGTAATGTACGTTATACCCTTTTCCGGATGGATCGATTACCGTGCGGAACTGCTTTTTGGAGACTATATAAAGGCCATTGAGTTGACTTCCCAGGAACAGCCTGTCCGTGTCCCTATCCCAAAAGAGGGTCTTAATCCCCCTTTCCCTAAAATCGAACCCGTCCAGAATGAGGGTGCTGACCACCGAACCGTCTTTGGCTGGTTGCAGATAATACAGGCGCCGGCCGACAGCTATAAATGCCTGATTGGAACAATTATTCCAGAAAATCTGATGCTGCCGGGTTGACTGATCGTCGGGACCGGCTGAAACGGGACCGGCGAGCTTTGATTTTACTGGCCGAGAGTCGTTCCCCGTCCCGGGGAAACGAGTTAAATTTAAATTTTCGTCCAGGTAGTAAAGATTTTTATTCAGACGAAAAAAACGAAAGAAGCTCCTGCCCGGAAAAGGAAGGAGCTTTGTTAGTTTGTTATTTACATAGTAGCCGACGTTGTGCTCGTCATATACGAAATGCCTTCCCTCCGGTGTGGGATATATAGTGGCAACCCCGTGGCGATAATGTGTTAACGCCTCCTCGTTGAGGTCGGGCAGTGTTTCAACCAAATGCGGGTCGCGAACTTTTGGAACATTCGCTGACCAATACAGGGGATATCCCCTCAGAGAACTGTCGATCGTCGCTTTACCATCCGTGATCCGGATCCAGGTTTCGTTACTGGTCATCGCCAGGAAATCATTCGTGCGACTTTGGGGATCAAGATTGAAACCATAAATGCTTCGGGCCGCGAAAGAATTTCCAAGGTTGTCAAAGTTTACAAAACGGTCCCCGTCATAGCGGACCAACCCTCTTTCGGTAGCCAGCCAGATGTTTCCCCGGGCGTCGCGCGCGATGGATTTGACGCTGTTTTGCGGCAGACCGTTTTCATCCGTAAAGTGTCTGACATCGTACCCGGGAATGGTTGGTACTTGCTGCGCGATGGCAGTGTTTAAAACCAGGAAAAGACAAAGAAACAGGTGCGAAAGAGACTTGGAAGCGAAATGCATTCGTGCTGCGGATAAATAACGTAGAACGGATTTTCCATGCAAGAATCTGAAAAGCGTTGAAGCGAAGCCTCACAAACGATTTTCTGGATTCCTGGATTATCATGAAAAGACCTTGTTTAAAATGGGATGCCATTCGGAAAACGCCCGCATTATAGAAAAAATTCGATGAATATGGATGACAAGGTTGTCGCAGGTAATTTCCTACTGCGGAAAGCGGAGGGAACCGGAAACTAAATTCATGAAATGATAACGGCAATCGGGGAATAATGGCCATGATGTTTTGGTAACTTGTTGTATATCTTTTTCTTATTGGTGTTCCTCCTAAATCGACCGACTATGTCAAAAAAAGTAAGGCTGGTGCCTGCTATGGCGCCGGAACCAAAAACCAGGGTAGCGAAGCCTTTTGTAAGGGCTGTTGGCAACAACGACCAGATTATCATCGCCTGGAAGTATGAAGGCGCCATCAAGGATTGCATTGGTTTTGCCGTGTACAAGCAAATGAACAATGAAACCGAGGCGGAGGCAGACGCACTGCCTAACCGCATCGGCTTTGAAGGGGAACCTTTCAGGAAAGGGGAACAACGCCCCAGCTTTGAATGGCCTATCCAGCGCTTTGTGTGGACGGATTTTTCCATTAGTCACGGAGATAAGGCCCGGTACAAGGTTGTACCGATTTTATATGACGGCATACAATTGCAAAAAGATACCAATAATGCATCCGATTGGACGCCCTATGTTTTTGCCCAAACCGGCGTTGACCTGGAAGGCAACAAATCTCCGTATCAGGCTTATTTCAACCGGGGGGTAGTTTCATCCCAGTTTTTTTCCAGAATGAAAGAAAGCCTGGCGGATGAGCTGCCGGGAACCACCCTGAGTGCGATCATTGATGGAGAGAATAACAGGATCAGGGATTTTCTGGGAGGTTTTCTGGACAACCGGCTGTTCCGTCTGCTGGACGACGTCATATCGGATGCTGAGATAACCATTTATTCAGCACTTTACGAACTGCATCAGGAAGACTTCATTACGAGGCTTTGCCAGATCGGATCGCGTGCCCACGTCGTTTTGGCTAATGGAGCCGCCAAGAAAAAAGGAGAGGATAAAAATGAAGATTCCAGGAAGAAGATCAAGCAGTTTCAGGTAGATGTGTACGATCGCATTGTGGACGTCACCCAAAAGCATTTCGCGCACAACAAGTTTATCGTGATCTGCAAGAATGGCAAGCCGCTGAAGGTCTGGACGGGAAGTACCAACATTACCTCGGGCGGAATGTTTGCACAAGTAAACAATGCAATTCTGATCGAGAATGAACAGCTGGCCAATATTTACATGGAAGAATGGCAAGCATTAGTGGACGACACGCAAAATAACGCCAGTGGCTATGGGGATAAGTTGTATCATCATAACCTGAAAGCGAAAGTGTTTGCCGATAACGGCAGCCGCGTTTGGTTCTCCCCGACGCGGGATTTCAAAGACCTGGAGGATGTGGAGCGTATTTTGGAAGAGGCCCAACAAAGCGTCTTATTTCTGATGTTCAATCCGGGTCCGGCCAACACTTTCTTTAATTACATACAGGATTTACAGGCGCGGAAGCCGAAACTGTTTATCCACGGAATTATTAATCAGGATCCGGGGGCATCGTCGCACAAGCCGCTGATCTTTTTCCATAAAGGACAGAAAGTGGAAACGGATTGGGATGCGATCTTGCCGAAGAGTATTCCGGAGGCATTTGCCTTTTGGTATAAAGAAGTATCCGCCGGAATGGTCACCATCCATAGCAAGGTGTTGGTAGTAGATCCTTTTGGCGAGAAGCCTTACGTGATTACGGGCTCGCACAACTTTGGGCCTAAGGCCAGCAAGACCAACGACGAAAATTTGCTGATCATTCAAGACGCGTCCCTGGCTGCCCAGTATGCTGTCAATATCATGGCTGTTTATGATCACTATCGATGGCGCTACTCTTTGTTCAATCAGTTCAGCAACTTTTCCGGCCTTACCCGCGACAGAGAGTGGATGACCGACTACATGACTGATCAGATTCGGATGAAGGAGTTGGATTTCTGGATCCATTGAGGGCGTTTCCGGCGGCGCTACGCGGATATAAGCCGCAAAATCGGGGCCCTGATCGCCGGGCCTCTGATTTTGCGGCTTATTTAATTTTCACGGATTGGATGATTTGCATGACTGTCTTCACATCGCTGCTACGGCTGTAAATCGTAAGTCTGAGCGGGTTGCCGAGGTCATAGTAGATTCCGATTATCCCTTCACCGGGCCTTTTCGGTGTGACCATTCTCGTCGGATAGCCGTCGCGATTGCCTTCTGTAATGCTGTGCGTTTGCGAAGTTATGCTTAAAAATTGGTTGGAATACATGCCGTAATCGTAGTGAAGCGTATCCTTTTGATTGGTGAGGCCGCCCACTTTGGAGTCATAACCCTGCGCAGTGAATTTACTCCATGTCGAAGGTGCTTCGACCGTGAAAACACCGAAATCAAATGTTTCCCATTCGCTTCGGGGCTCTTCTTTTGTACAAGCCATGAATAGGAAAAAACTCGTCAGAATTAGAATAGTTCTCATGTTTTTCGCCCAGCGTTTTTGTTTGTCCGATTCGTTTTACAAGTGCAAGACCAAAATCATTTCTGATCGGTTGCAATCACGAGGTTGGCTGATCTAAGTACTTCTACGTATTTTCAAACATCCGTATTGCCTCGCACAAATGGCCCGATGAGATGAGGTTACTTTGTAACATCAAATCACAAATGGCTATGAAAAATATTCTTGTTTTATTCTCTGTTGTACTTTTTTCTGCATCTGACAGTCTGGCTCAGGTGGTTTTAGACCGGTTTCACGACAAAGTAAGGGGCCGCGCCGAACAGCGGGCCGATCAGGCGATGGACCGGGCCATCGACAAGGTGGAAGAAGCGATCACGCAAAAGCCCGAAAGGAAAGGAACCGGGAAAGGTGACGAAACGGAAACAGCGCAGCCGGTACCCGCAACGGATACCGGCACGACCTTCAAAAGCTACTCGTCTTACGATTTCGTGCGTGGCGAGCACGTCAGATACGCGGAGGATTTCTCGCAGGATGTGATCGGAGAGTTTCCCATGCATTGGGCTACCAATAACCGGGGTGAGGCGGTCACCATTGAAGGTTTGCCAGGCAAATGGATGCGCATGTTTATCGGAGAGTTTGTGTCACCCGAGATTAAGAAACTGCCCGATAATTTCACGGTCGAATTTGATATGCTGCTCACTTATATGGGTAATGATGAGCAGGACTTTGGGTCCATATTTCCCAGGTTTGAATGGCAGCTATTGCAATTGGCTTCCGGCGGGGAAAGTGCCAGGCTTTTTGCACAAGGCGGGAATGAAGTGCGCAAATTGAGTTTGATTGTCCAGCCGGCTTACGAGGACCGTTCTTCGATTTATGTGCAGAGTTACGATAAAGGCGCTATGTATTTCGAGGGCGGTAATAAGGACCTGAAAAAATTTAGCAACAACTACCGCCGGCCATTTCACGTGGCGTTCTGGGTGCAAAAACAGCGGTTGCGCTGCTGGATCAACGAGGAAAAAGTATACGACATACCGCAGGCAATAGCCCCGCAAACCGCATTCAACCACCTGGGTTTTTTAATGTCGGACAATAACCAGGAGGAAAATGTAGGGGTGTATGTATCCAATATCAGGGTATCGGAAGGCACCGCCGATATGCGCAGCAAACTTATTACCGAAGGAAAGCTGGTAACGAACGGGATCCTGTTCGATGCTAATTCCGATCGTATAAAACCGGAAAGCGCCGCCGTGCTGAAACAAATCGCTTCGGTCATGCAGGAGAATGCGCAGGCCAGAGTCAGGATTGATGGCTACACGGATAGCGACGGAGAGGACGCGAAAAACCTGGATTTGTCCCAACGCCGGGCGAATGCGGTAAAAAATGCGCTGGCAAATGTGTATAAGATTGACGCTTCCAGAATGGAAACGAAGGGAATGGGCGAAGCGAAACCCGTTGCGGACAACACAACCAAAGAAGGCAAAGCGCAAAACCGCCGCGTCGAGTTCATCAAACTGTAAAGGTTATTGGTTCCTTCTGATTTTAAATGTGCTATGAATACATTTCGATTTGGCTTCCTCTCATTTTGTATTACTTTGAATGTTCTTTGCTCAGCGAGAGAAGCGGGCATGGGCGGGAAAAAAAAATAATGACATCCCGCAACCGGTCGGGCAAATTTTAGAGAGTGCCAGGCAAACCGGTTCCGGTAGGACCGCGAAAATGCAGGAACGCCAGGTTTGCAGTTTATCGAACTTGCGGTACTAGTCGGAGGCGTTGAAAATCAGGTCAGGAAAACTAACTTTGGGCTACCATAACCGGCCCTTCACCATGAATAAAATTTCCGCTTTACTTTTTGCTTTTTTCTTGACCGCGCATGCGATACGTGCCCAGGATACGGAAGAAGCAAAAATTCTTTCGGCCAAAGACGACTCGGCTAAAATCATCCGGCTGGCCAACTATGCATTTAGCTTTGTCGACTCCGACAAACAAAAGGCGGCGCGTCTGTACGATGAGCTGATGCGCCTGAGCAAAAAACTGAATTATCCGTATTGGTCGGGAATGGTTTGGTTTAACCGCGGGTATATGAGTGCCAAAGCCGCAAATGATGTGCAGGCGATACAGAATTTTGATTCGGCGATCATGTATTTGAGTAAAACCAACCGGGTCGATATGGAGGCATATAGCCATTTAAATATTGGTGCGATCGCGGAGCGGCTTGGTAAAATCGATGAAAAGGTCAGCCGGATTTCAAAGGCGATCCATCTTTTGCAAAACACGAAATACCAGAACATTCTCGCGAATGCGTATAATGCTATGGGTGTGCTGTTTTTCAATCTTGACGAGTACAATAAGGGCTTGACCTATTTTCAAAAAGGCGCGAAGACGGCGGTTCAGGCCAAAGATACGTCGACGCTGGTGGAGGCCCTGTACGGAATGACGAACTGCCTGTCGTCGCAGCGGAAATTTCCCGAGGCTTTAACGAATGCCAACGAGGCGGTCCGCCTCGCTACGCTGCGCGGCAGCGACTATACTTTGTGTGTTGCCCATAACAGTATGGCCGAGCTGTACCGCAAATGGGGTAAGGCAGGGTTATGTATCGAACACGCCAGGCTGGTGCTGCAATATGCGACCGCCAACAACGACGTCCAGTACCAGTTGATCGGCACAATGGGGCTGGCCGATGGCAACCGCCTTGCGCAAAATTTCCGGGAAAGCATCCGGTACTATAACCAAGCGTTGCAACTGGGCAAGGAAAAAGCGGTGGTTATCCAGTTGGATGATATTTACAAAGGCCTGTCGGAAGCTCACGAACACCTCCATGATAACGGGCCGGCTTTGGACTACTATAAGAAATACATCGTTTATCGCGACAGCGTCAGCAATGAAAAAATCCGGAAAAATGCCGCGGAACTGGAAGTAAAGTATCAAACGGCGGAAAAAGAGAAAGTGCTGTCCCAGAATAAATTACAATTGGCCCAAAAGGATTTACAGCTTCAAAAAAGCCGCAGTTACATCTATTATGCTTTGGGTGCCTTCGTATTGGTATCGTTGGTTGCGATCCTGCTTTACCTGCAATCGCGGTATAAAAAGCAATCGCATGCCAGGGAATTACAGTCGATTCAGCAACAGAAGGAGCTGCAATTGTTGCAGGCACTTATGCAGGGAGAGGAAAAGGAGCGTAGCCGCATTGCCAAAGACCTGCACGATGGCGTAGCAGGTATGCTGGCCGCGGTGAAAATGCATTTGAGCAGTACCGGGTCGGCCGACGGACTTTTGAAAGAGGACGGGTACCGGCAGGGGATGAACCTGTTGGATGAAGCCACCGATGAAATCCGGAAAACCTCGCATAACCTGATGCCCGAAGTACTGCTGCGGCACGGGTTGGACGTTGCATTGAGCCGCTATTGCGAGCGGGTCAGTAGTAACAAAGCGTTGAAAATCCAGTACGATTCCTGGGGAGAGATCGACCGCTTCGCGGATAGTTTTGAATTGTCGGTGTACCGTATCGTCCAGGAACTACTCAACAATATAATTAAGCATTCAAAAGCTTCCCACGGAATGGTGCAGCTGACTCAGCAGGACGACCTTCTTTCGATTTCCATCGAAGACAATGGGGTAGGGTTGGCGACGGGAGGCAATGACCAGGGAGGAATGGGACTGCACAGCCTCCAAAGCCGGATCAAGGCGATGAACGGGAAAATCGATATAAAGGAATCGGAGGATGGCTTCGCGGCTTACCTGGAATTTGAGATCCTAAATATAAAAAGGGAAGTAGCTGTATGAAAAAGATTGAAGTCGCCATTATCGACGACCATGAGGTAGTGATAGACGGCCTGGTGGCTATGCTTTCAACCGCCGACCAGCTGGAAATTGCCTACACGACGCAAAGCGGGAGGGAGCTGCTCGGGTACTTGCAGGCAAATGCGCCCGATGTGTTGCTGATGGATATCCAAATGCCGGAAATCAGTGGCATCGAGTTATGCAAGCAGGTGTTGCAGCAGCAGCCGAAGGTAAACATTATCGCATTCAGCAGTTTTGACGATTCGAGCTATGTGAAAAATGTCATGCGCAAAGGGGCCAGGGGTTACCTGCTGAAAAACTCCGACAAACGGACCATCATCCGGGCGATCGAGTGCGTGATGCGCGGGGAGGATTTTTTGGATGATGCGATCAAGAATATCCTGTTGCAGGAAACCATCACGGGACAGCGTCGTTCTATTTATGAGATACCGCTCACCAAAAGGGAAAAAGAGCTTGTGACGCTGATCGCGGAAGGACATTCCAGCCAGGAAATTGCCGACAAATTGTATATCAGCCTGCGAACCGTCGAAACACACCGGCTGAACATCAATCAGAAAATGGGCGTGAAAAATACAGCGGGGTTGTTGAAGGAAGCTATCAAAAGAGGGTTGATCGATTGAGTTGAGCAGTTGGCCATCGCTAATGCCGGCGCCAACGCGCGCATGCCGGATTTCACACATTGAAATCCGGCACGCGGTGATTGAAATATTTGACACTATTTTACATCGGGATATTTTCCCAGAATCTGCATGGCTTCTTTGGCAAATTGTTTGCTCAGGCTACCCGCGTCATTGACAGGATTCTCCATCGATCCCCGCCAGAGCAACTCGTTGGTTTTAGCATCGATGACGTCGATGATCAACGTGCCGTCTGTGTAATGCTCCTGGTGATAACCGGTGTTCCACGGGTTATAGTAGCCGGCATAGGCAATCGGGATGAGCTGGCCGTGGAAGTAGTAAGCCCGCGGGCCAAATCCATAGCCATAATAAGGATATACGGGCGGATTGGGGACATTCTCGGTTTTCTGTGTCGTGAAGATGTGGTACATCAAAAGCAGGTCAGGATTCTGCTCATCCTCGGTAATCCCTTTCTTTGTAAACTCGTTCTTCACGGCAGCACGAATATTCTCCTCGGTGATCGAGTTGGAGAGCTGGGGAAGCTGTTTCGTATTCTCTTCGGGTTTTACCCAGGCGTATTTTTTATAGTGGGTCAGGTGAGCGGAATCTACCTGGTCTACTTTGACCGAGGCACAGCCTGCCATGATCAGCACGGCGGTGCTGAGAAGTGCGATTGTGATCGTTCTCATGATTTTGTGTGGTTTGATGTTGGTGAAACGGAGACGCCAGGAGGGATTCAGAGGTTCTTTTTAATGTACGCTTTCAATTTGGCTGTTTCCAGTTTGAGATCGGCTTTGGCCTTACTGGCGTCGGTTCCGGCATCCTGCTCCGCGGCTTTCAGGTGAGCCCTGGTTTCCACGATCAGTTTTTTGCCCTCGTCTCTGGTCGAAGCCTCCATATCCGCGGTTTTTCTTTCGAGGCCATCCAATGCTTCCCTGAGATGGTCGTTGGTTTTGACTTCAAATTCGGGTATGCTCTCCCATTTTTCGATTTTGTAATGGGTAACCATCATCTCGGCGGGCCAAAAGCCTTTTTTCAGTTCAGCGGAGGTGAGCTTGCCGGCGGTTGCGAGTTTTTGGAGGTCCTGTAAATGACTTACCGATTTTTCGAATTCGGCTTTGAGTGCCCCTTTGTCCTGCACCCCTTCTTTCCGGAGCGCGGAAATGCCCTCGCCGATCTCTTTGGCGGCCTTTTCGTAGCTTTTCAGGTCGAGGTCTTTAACGGCTGCGTCGAAATGCCGTTCGGATTCAGCCAGTACCGGTTCTGCGACCTCCTGTGTTTTGTATGTGGTGTCGTAAGCGGTCTTGTCGTCCTTGAGCGAATCGGCCTCGTATTGCTTTTCGGCCTTTTTACGGCTTTCGCATCCGGTTTGTAGCAGTACAATGCCCAGGGCGAGTATGGGTGTCGAAAGAATGATTCGTGCTTTCATGATTTCTCAGGTTCTGTTTTGGATTGATCCGTTAGCGGATGTTTGCTGCGATCAGCTATAACGAAAGTATAGGCTGTGCCTGCAAGCGGCAACGCAGGATCGTCAGAACGCCGGAATGTGTCGTTGGAAAGGGAGAATCTGTCGTTTAGCCCGCCCGGATGCGCCGAAATCCGGGCGAGCTGATTTCGGTAGCCCTGCGCTATTCGCTGCGCAGACTTTTTGCAGGATTGGTAAGGGCTGTCTTTACGGACTGAAAGCTTACGGTCAGGAAGGCGACCAAAACGGCCAATAGTGCGGCTTGAATGAATATGAATACATCGATACCGATCCGGTACGGATAGTTTTGCAGCCATTTGTCGATCGCATAATAGGCCAGAGGAAATGCGAAGACAAAGGAAATCGCAACCAGTTTCAGGAAGTCGGAGGTCAGAAGCCGTGTAATGCTGGCGACCGACGCTCCCATGACTTTACGGATGCCTACCTCCTTGTTGCGCCGTTCCGCCGAAAGTGTGGCCAGTCCGAAAAGCCCGATACAGGAAATGAAAACCGTTAGAATTGTGCCGAACAGCATAATTTGCCTCCATTTGGCTTCGGATTCGTACTGTTTTACGTTCTCATCGTCCATAAATTGATAACTATACGGATTGAGCGGGAAGAGTTGGGTGAACGTTTTGGCTATATGCCGGAGGCTGGAAGTTTCCGTTCCGGGTTTGATTTTGACAAAGAACTTCCCATAAGGATTGTCCGGCCTCATGGTGAAGAGCTGAGGACCGATTTTCTCGTTTAAATCTGCGTAGTGATAGTCTTTGACAACGCCGATCACCGTGCATTTGAAATTTTCATACGAGAAATCGACGATTTGCCCGATCGGGTCTTTCCATCCTGCCTGCTTCACGAACGCCTCGTTGACCAGTACCGATCCGGTGGAATCGGCCGGGTAATCGGCGGAGAAATTACGGCCCCGCACAATCGGTACCTGAATGGCCGGGAGGTACTCCGGATCGACGGTTTCGTATGTGAAAGCGACTTCCTCGCCTCTGTTTACTTTCGCCGACGTATTCCAGCGGCCGCTGTTTTTGGGCGCTACGGCGAGGACATCGGGGTCTTTTTGCAGCTGATGTCTCAGCAGGTACGCCTGCTGCCGGGTAAGGTTGGATTTATCGACACTGACTAAGTGCTCGTCACTATATCCCAAATCTTTATTAATCAAATAATTGAACTGCGAATTGATCGTAAGCGTGCCGATGATCAGGAAGGAGGCGATGGTGAACTGAAGTACCACCAGGGCAGTTTGCAGATAGTTTTTTCCTGAGAGCTGCAAGCGGTGGTAGAGCGTTTTGACAGGATTATAACCAGACAACACAATAGCCGGGTAAAATCCGGCCAGCAAGCCCGTGATCAGAAACAGAGCGAGGTAACCCAGTACCAGGTTGCTATCGAAGAGGTACGAGAGCGCAAGGGCCTTGTCGGCAAGCTGGTTAAATACAGGCAGCACTAATTGGACCAGCGCAAGAGCAAAAATGAAAGCGACCATGCAAAGCAGGAACGACTCACCCAGAAACTGGGCGACCAGTTGCATCCGGCCACTTCCGACTACTTTGCGGATACCGATTTCCTTCGCACGCTTCAACGAACGGGCAACCGTCAGGTTTACGAAATTGATACAGGCGATCGCCAGAATAAAAAGGGCAACACCGGTAAGAATGTAGGAGAATTGCGGGTTGCTGTGGCCCGCCAGGCCATTATCGGAAGGCAATTCGGCGCTCAAATGCATATCCGTGAACGGTTGAAGGCTATATACTTTTTTGTCCTTCATTCCATATTTCAGGGCCACTTCCTTAATGGCTTCCTTCGCATCCGCATTGTAGACCAGGTTCATCTTTCGTTCAACCTGCGCTATACTCGCTCCCGGAGTGAGCAGAACGAAGGTGTTCATGAAGGTATTGAACCAGTTTGTGGCACGGTGCATTTCGCCCGGACCGATGACCATCGGGATCATGATATCGAACTTGATCGATGAATTCTGCGGGGATTTTTTCGCCACGCCGGTGACGGTGTAAGGTTCGAAGCGTGCGTCCTTTTCAAAACTGTCCTTCATTAAGAGCGTCCTTCCCAGTACGTCTTTACTACCAAAATGTTTTTCGGCCATTTCTTCGGAGAGCACGACCGACCGGGGTTCTTTCAGTGCGGTTTTCGGATCCCCGTTCAGCAAGGGAAAAGAGAATACTGAAAAGAAGGAAGAATCGGCGCGAAAAACTGTTTCACTTTTGATTTCATTGCCTTTCTTGATGTCGTTACGGTGTCCATGGTAACGAACGAATGCTTTAATTTCCGGCACGCCGGCGGCAAACTTCGGGCCGGGAACATAACCTGTGTTTCCCGTGGCGCCTACCTGCTTCCCTGCGGGAGAGATGTATTTGTTGGTGATGCGGTAGATATTCGGATTGTTGGCATGAAACTGGTCAAAACTGACCTCGTCCTTCGTGTAAAGCAGGATCAGCATCGCGGCCGCGAGGCCGATGCTCAGCCCGACAATATTGATGAACGAATAGGCCTTGTTGCCGGCCAGCGTCCGCAGTGCAATGGTGAAGTAATTACGGATCATGTCAGGACTGAATACAAACGGGGACGAATAGTATTGTTTTTGTCTTTTGATATACCGCCATTTCAGAAAGCCCAAAGCTTCACGCCAATAATGCAGCCGCGCTTTTCGCTCGCCTTCCTTTTTTACCTGGTATTCGAATTCTTCATGCAAATCCCCCAGGATCGATTCGAGCAAGTGCGGAGCGCAAACCAGGCACAGCAGCTTGTCGGCCCAGGCGGGAGGTTGCGGGAGATGTTTTGATTTCATAATTCAATGGCCGGTTTAAAAGGTTTTGTTAGGCGGGACCAAAGATTTTCCCGCACCTCGCGTACCTGCGTAAGCGTGCGCTCGCCGTAGACTGTGAGCGTATACAGCCGCTTGCGCCGCCCGCCACGTTCGGCGGTGGGCTCGCCCATGCTGGACTTTACCATCCCTTTTTCTTCGAGACGCTGCAATGCGGAATGGACCTGGTTCAGTTTCACCGGGCGTCCTGTATTTTCCGCGATCTCGTGCATCAGCGCCACACCGTATGCGTGCCCATCGAGCGCAGCGGTAGAAAGCAGCACGATTTCTTCAAACTCTCCCAAGTAGGCCCTGTTCATATCAACAATTAGTTTCACATTTGCTGATAAAATAGCTTGCCAATAAATATTGGCCAGTGTAATGTATTGTAATATAAGGTGTTATTGTTTTGGATGGGCGGTGCGAAATGTTCATTTGCGGACAATAGATGTCCGGCTATACGATGAGTTTATCATGCGGGACAGGTAGATCGAAACGGTAAACGTATCTGTCTGGTTGGGCGAGAATTCGAGGTATCCCTGACAGTCTATCAGGCCAATTACCCCGGACCCATCAAGCCAATGGCTACTGAACAGGTCCGGGACTATGCGTATTAACGATTGTTGAGCATAATGCTCTTGAAATCGCGGGTAAGATTCGTAAGCGATTGCTCTACGCCCATGCGTTCAAGCGAGGATGCGCCTACAAAGCCGTGGATGTCGCTTTTGGAGAGTACTTCGCGGACATCGGCAGGCGTGTTTACCGGCCCTCCGTGCGCGAGTACGAACACGTCTTTATTGACGTTCCTTGCCGCGTCGCCGATCTCCTGGGTGCGTGCAATGGCCTCATCCATCGTGCAGGTCGCATCCACCACACCAATAGAACCGCCTACGGTAGTGCCTACGTGGGCAATGATAGCATCCGCACCCACTTCCGCCATTTGACGGGCTTCTTCGGGGGTGGCCACATACACGATCGAGAACAGGTCCATCATCGTCGCCAGCCGGATCATCTCCACTTCTTTGGCAAAGCCCATTCCGGTTTCTTCGAGTACCTGTCTGAAATGGCCGTCGACGATGCTGTGGGTAGGGAAGTTGTTCACGCCCGAGAAGCCCATTTCCTTCACTTTCAGCAAATGGTGCCACATTCTGCGGCGCGGGTCGGAGCCGTGCACGCCGCAGATCACGGGGATTTCCTCCACTACCGGCAGCACCTCGAACTCACCGATCTCCATCGCCACCGCATTGGCGTCGCCGTAGGCCATCAGCCCGGCCGTGGAGCCGTGTCCGGCCATTCTGAAACGGCCCGAATTGTATATAATGATCAGGTCTGCCCCTCCTTTTTCAATGAATTTGGCACTGATACCCGTACCCGCGCCGGCCGCTATGATGGCTTTCCCCTGGTCAATGGTGGCTTGCAGGCGGTCTCGTACTTCTTGTTTGGTGTAGGGATTTCCCTTCCCGGTCCATGGGTTAGGCATAACGTTTCGTTTCGATTATGATTAAAAAATGATTTGTGTCTCAAAAGTAATGAATGGAGGCTATCTCCTTTCAATTGCCGCCGCCTGACCTGCTTTTTGCACGACACCCAGCAGCGTCGCCACCAGCAAATGGGCAAATGCCGGGTCGTTGATATGCATGTCGGCTTCGGTAACCTCCACATTGTCAGGAGTATGTTCCCGGATTGCATTGAACAGCGCTTTGTCCGCCGCCGGATCGTAAAAAATGCCGCCTTCCGAATCGACTTGCGATACGCCTTTCAGCGGCAGGACGATCGACGCAGGTACGGGTGAGCGTCCGACCTTGCGCGCGAGCCGCTCGCCCAGGATAGCGTTCTCATGTGCGTCCGTACGCATGAGCGTCACGTCCGGCGCCCAGCTGTACAGGTGCCGGTGTGCATAAGGCGCAGGTACGGTATCCAGGTGCGCGAAATTGACCATATCCATGCAACCCGGCACCACCACTTGCGGAATACCCATGTCGGCCGCCGCAGTCAGTCGTTCCGGGCCGGCATTGCATATGCCCCCGCAAAGATCGTCGGCGAGCTCGGTGGTGGTAATATCCAGCACTGCGTCGAAAACGCCCTCACGGATGAGCGATTCCATGGTTTTGCCGCCTACACCCGTCGCGTGAAATGCAAGCACTTCGTACCCTTCCTTTTGGAGCAGCTCCGTGCATTTATCCACGCAGGCCGTGGTGTTGCCAAACATGCTGATGGCAATGCAGCGCGAAGCATCTTCGGATACCGGTTCTATGTTGGCCATTGCACAGATCGCCGCGGCCGCTTGTTCCACCAGCAGTTTGAGAATGTGGTTGGTACCGGCCACGTCCACCACCGACGGGATGAGCATGATATCCTTGTCGCCGATCTGCCGCGACAGGTCTTTGGTAGCCAATGTGGTGAGGCATAATTTGGGGACGCCGAACGGGATTTGCTGCATGGCGGAAAGCGCAATATAAGTACCGCCGCCGCCGCCAGTGCCGATCACGGCTTTGATCTTCCCTTCGGCATAGAGCCGTCCTACCAGCCGCGATGCGCCTTTGCCCATGACGTCGATCGCCCTGCCGCGGTCGCGGTGCTGGCGCAGCTCGGCGATATCGCCGCCTGCTTCCGCCGCCACCTGGTCGGATTCAAAATCGACCGGGAAGGAGTCCGTACTGCCGAAAATACCTGTGTTGATCGTGAGCACGCTTTCGCCACGGGCAAGGATGCATTTGCGCAGATACGCGAACACGTCGCCCTTGGTGTCGAAACACCCGAGGACCAAAATACTTTTATCGGAAAATGCCATATGCAATTATAATTAAACATCGATATCAAAAACAACCACCCGTTCCAGTTTCGGCACCACCACTTCCTTGGCGCGCTCGTGCACGGGATGGGGCAGGTACGCGTCGCGGGAGGCCAGGGTGTCGAACGTCATCACAAAACCATGTGTGAAACCTTCGTTCAATCCCTCGGTACTATTATATGGGCCGTATTCCATATCGAGCAGCCCGGGTATTTGCCCCACCATTTCTTTCATGGTTTTGAAGCAAAAGGCAATCTGCTCCTCGGTCACGGCCGGTTTGAATTGAAATACACCAAAATGTCTGACCATATGCTCAATGATGATTTAAATGGACCCTGTTGAGGTTACTACTTTAATGTCCTGATATAAGACAGCAGGTCGGCCACCTGTTCATCGCTGTAATTGTCGATCAGGCCTTTGACCATAAACGACCGCCCGCCGAGGAAGCCCTGGCTTTTGATAGCCCCTGCTTCGATAAAGCTTTTGCTGCCGCCCATGAATGCGAGCGTCGTGCCCTGGTTGTCCTTGTTGACCAGGTACCCTTCGAGCTGGGTGCCGTCTTTTTTGGTCACGCGGTAAACCGCATAGCCGGATTCTACGGCGGCGTCAGGATTCAGGATCGCGGTGAGCAATGCTTCATTCTCCCGTTTGGCCGATCCGTCGAGCGCGGGGGCGATGGTCTGGCCCTGGTTGCCCACCTGGTGGCATAACAGGCACGTCTGGAAGAGCACTTTCCCCGTTTCGGGATTTCCTCCGTGTTTTTCGGCAATGGCAATGTATTTGGTCAGCTTACCCTTAAATTCCTTCCGCCTGGTTTCCTCGCGTTGCTTCACACCATTCATAATCGCCGTACTGCGGGCGTCATTTTTGGTGGCACCGGCAATGCGCTCGGCAGCCGGCAAATCGAATGCGGAGAGCGGCAGCTGCTTTTTCTCGTGCAATGCCAACAAGAGTCCGGCGCCTTGCGGGGACGATGAGAGCACCGTTGCCAGGTCTTTCTTCTCGGAGTCGTTCAGAGCTGGTAGCCATTGTGCCGCGGCTTGCCGGGCTTTGGCGGGATTGGCTTTCGCCAGGCTTCCCAGGGCCGCTGCCCGTATGTCGAAACCGAAATTTTTGTTACTAACCATTTTCAAAAACAATGGCTCGCTTTGGGCGGCATCTGTTTCCAGGACTTTGATAGCCAGTTTCAAAGTGGCGTCGGTAGCATCATCGGTGACCAGCCTGGCGGCGGCGTCGCGCGCATTCGCGATCCGGTAGCGGCCGGCTACATCCAAGGCAAGATCGCGTTCAGCAGGAGCAGCGCTTTGCAGCAGGGTATTCACGGGGGCAGCCAGCAATTCGGACATCGCCGCCGATTGTACCTGCGATTGGTTTTGTACCGCAAAACCCAGATACGTTTTGGCTTGGGAAGGCTCGTCCAGCATTTGCTTCATGGCCTGGTATATGTCCTTATTGGACAGCATCGCCGCCATACTCACGAAAGTCGATTCATCCAGGGCCGTCAAATGCGCCTTGGGCCAGAATTGAAGGAAGGCCTTATCCCTTTGCGCGGCAGGTAATGCCTGCACGGCCCAGAGCATATGCGTGGCCGGAACTTCCTGCGCCGCAGGAGAGCCGATGAATTGGCGCAATGCTTCCGGCGATTTTTCCAATGCTTTTCTAACCAGGTAGCGTTCAAAACGGCGTTCATAGCTGCCGCCCATCTGGTTTCCGGGAAGCTCGGGTTTGGCTGCTTTCACGAGGATTGCGATCGATTTCGGATCGGCAGCATCCGCTTCATCCAATGTCCGGATCACCTGCGAGCGTACCGCCGGATTAGGGTCTTCAATCAATGCGGCAACGGCGTCGGCAATCTCCGATGATTTTAACCCAAAACTATTGAGCGAACGAATGGCCTCCCTGCGGATGTCCGACGAATTCGCTTTCAACAATGTGTTTAGCAATGCCGCGTCATAATGCCGGATTCCTTCCAGCGACCACAAGGCATGAATGCGCGAAACGGGATCGTTGGATTCTTTCGAGGCGATATCGATCAGTTGTGACGCGAGTTTGGAAGTCTCAGCGGCCGGGCGGTCGGTAATCTGGTGCCATGCTGCCCGTTTTTCCCAGAGCGAAGGTGATGTCAGGTACCCGGGTAAATCTTCGGTTTTAACCTCATAAAAATTGGCTACCTGCCTGGGTTGCTGGCTCACGTGGCGGATGCGCCAAATGCGGCCATGGGTTTTGTCGCGATCGGGATGGGTAGTGGGCAGCTCGTTATGCGACACGATTTTGTTGTACCAGTCGGCGATGTAAAGGCAACCGTCCGGCCCGAATTCCATGTTGACGGGGCGGAACCAGTCGTCTTCCGAGGTAAGCAGGTCGGGCAGGTGGCTTGACGTGACGGTGCCATCCTCGTTGCGCACCATTTTCACCGCATTGATCGAGCTAGTAATGGGGTTGGCCAGGAATGCGACATCTTTATATTCATCGGGGAATGAGCCCTTGGTATCGTCGGCAAAAGCAGTCCCGGAAATGCCCGTACCGCCGACCCTGAACGTATGCAATGGCGGCATGAATGGCTGGTAGGGCCGGATCCTGTCGTTACCGATGCCGGGGAAACCGACGCCGGGCTCCAATTGCACGACCGAATACCCAAGGTCGTTGGCCTCCGAACCATACCATTGCCCATTATGCCGGAGCTGGAAACCCCAGATGTTGTTCAAACCGGAACTGACTACTTCCAGCTTTTTACCATCGAGGGAGAACCGGCCGATCTTGCTGAAATCGATCTTGGCTTTGCCATTGCCGGTCAACGAAGTAACCTCGCCCTTGTTCAGCCCACCGTGACTGAAATGGATCCAGTCGCCCGGCGCCCGCACGAGCGTGTGCGCCATCGTATGTGTGTCCGTGAAGCCGAAACCGGTCAAAAGCGGCAGGCGGTTATCCGCCTTTCCGTCCTTGTTGGTGTCGTCGAGGAAGAACATTTCCGAGCCCTGGGCGACGTAGACACCGTTTTTGTAAGGTAAAATGCTCATCGGGATAGTAAGCCCTTCTGCCCAGATCGACGTCCGGGCAGGCGTTTTGCCGTACAGATTGGATATTACGACGATCTTGTCCGTGCCCTTCGTTTTTCCCTGGTACAGATCCAGGATGCGTTTGAAATTCGGATGGGTCTTTTGGGCGTTCTGATCGTCCATCAGCCGCAACAGGTCGTTCCATTGAATATCGGCGATAGGGTCGAGCGGGTACATCCGGGCCGTCTGCGTCCAGAGCCTGCCTGCGTCGTCGAATGTAAGGTCGACGGGGTTGACAATGCTGTCGCGCTCGCTGGCCACCAGTTCTATTACAAAACCGGGCGCGACTTTGAACCCCGCCAATTCTTCCTCGGGCGTGTACACACCCGTCCGCGTCGATTGGGTTTTATCTTTCCGCTGGGCAAAGGTACTCCCGGCTGTGCAGAAAAGCGCGAGAAAAAGAAGCCCGCACGGAATGCTTTTACGCGTCATATCGTATTGATTTTGTTTTGTTTAAACTAAAAAATAGCGCGGTCTATAATTCAGAAATCGTCAGATCCCGGAATTCTACTTTTGCCGCCCCGCCGCTGTGTATTTGCACTGCTATAAACCCCTTCGAAGGAATCCTGGGATCGGTTTCGGTGTAGTCGCAGGTTTTGACGCCATTGATGTACAGCTCGTGGCGATTGCCCTTGCAGCGGATCATGTAGCTGTTCCAGCCGTTTTCATGCAGCAAATGGCTCAGCGTTTTCAGGTCACCGCCGACGAGCTTTCCCCTGCGGTGCTCATCGTAAATGTCGCCCCAGTAGCCGGTACCAATGTCGGCCTGGTAGCCTACCACCTTGCCGCCATCGATGATTGAGCGGTACTGAATGCCGCTGTTGATCAACCCGGTTTTGGCGTCGCCGGTAAGTCGGAACAGGCAGCGGAACTCAAAATCGCGGTATTCGCCGGTGGTGAGCAGGTAGCGGTTGGCGGGGATTTTTTCTTTGCGGTCGCCGCTCACCAGCGCGCTGTCCGCCACCTGCCAGAGTTTGATCTCCGCCGGGTCGGCCGTTCGCCAGCCGTTCAGCGTCTTGCCGTCGAAAAGCGAAACGGATTTAGGCGCTTGCTGTGCCGATGCCTGTTCCGGCAAATGCAGGGCCACCGTGAGCAGCAGGGCCGAGCCTGCTGCTTCCAGTATGAAATTGGGGTTCAGGAGTTTTATCATATCGTTTCAATTAGGTACTACAATGCGATTACCAGCCTTCATTTTGAACCAGTGTGCCGCCGGACTTGTCGATCTCCGACTGAGGGATCGGGAAATAGTCGTTCTTGCCGTCGACGTACTTGAAGAAGTTGCCGCCCCATTGCGGGTTGATCTTCACGTCGTTCTGCCACCGGTCCTTCGATCTCAGGAAGCTGCCCGCAATGCCCCAGCGGCGCAGGTCGTAGGCTGTTTTGCCTTCGAACGTGAATTCGACCCGGCGCTCGTGGCGGATCGCTTCGAACACCTGCGCTTTGGTGAGGGTCGTGGCTAATGCAGGCATGTTCACCGACGGCCGCGCGCGGACTTTGTTGATATAACCCACCGCACCGGCCGCGTCGCCCGTCTCGTTGAGCACTTCCGCGTACATCAGCAGCACTTCTGCATAGCGGTACAATGCGAAGTTAGCGGAAGTGTGCCAGGGATAGTTCTGTTCGATTTCGGCACCTGTTTTACCCGAAATCACCCATTTCTTGACTGCAAAGCCGGTTCCGTTTACCACATCCTTGAAAACCTGTCCTTCGAAATTATCGCCCCTGCGGAAAATGGAGTAGGTAAGGCGGGGGTCTTCCCTGGGCTTCGTTTCGTATTCGTTCACGAGGTCTTTCGTCGGCCTGATCCACCCCCAGCCGCCGCCAGGTACATAGCCTTCGCCGTTGGGCGCGCTGTACGTGGTCGAGAAATTGCCCAGGTTTTTGCCGGTGTTGGCTTTGTATTGTATCTCAAAAATGGATTCGGGATGGTTTTCAATCGAGCCGTCGAATAATGCTGAATAGGAGTCCAGCAGCCTGAACCGGCCGGAGTTGATCACCGTTTCGAGCAGGGGTTTGGCCTTGGCCCATTGTTTTTCCCAAAGGTATAATTCGGCAAGCACGGTTTTGGCGGCGTAAGACGTGGCGCGTCCCAGGTTGGCGTCGTCGTAGGAATCGGGCAGGGTCGATGCCTGGATGAGGTCTTTTTCCACCTGGTCGAAAATCTCCTGCCGGGTAGATTTCGGTACCAGCAACTCGTCGATGCCTAGTGTTTTGGTAATCAGCGGTGCATTGCCATACATTTTTCCCAAGCGCAGGAGCCACCAGCCGCGTAGAAAGTAGGCTTCCTTGATCAGCCGCGATTTCAGGGCTTCGTCCATTTGAATGCCGGGTATTTTCTCCATCGCCTGGTTGCAGCGGTAAATGCCTTCGTAAATCTGGAACCACTGGTTGGCCAGCTCCCCGTTGTTGGGTTGGAGGGTGTATTGGTAAATCTGGTTCCAGGCCACGCCGTCGGGATGCGGCTCGGCATCGGAACTTTGAATATCGCCCCACATATCCATGCCCGTCACATTGCTGGTGCTACCGCCTGTGTGGTAGGCCAGAATGGCATTGTAGCAGGCAACTACCGCAGCCTGGGCGTCGCTCGTGGTGGTATAGAAGTTTTCCTGGGAAATCGAGCCGATCGGGTCCAGGTCGAGTTTGCCATTGCAGCCGAAGGTCAGGGCTGCCAGCAAAAGCATTGAATGTATGTTTCTTTTCATAATAAAGACCGTTTGCTATGATTGCGTATCACTAAAAACCCAGGTTCAGTCCCATGTAGACCGAGCGGGGAATAGGGTAGGCCGTGGCCGTTGTTTCGGGGTCGAAGCCGGGGTAATTGGTGAATGTCAGCAGGTTCTGGCCGGCGATGTAGAGCCTGAGTTTACCCAGTCCCACCTTTTTCAACGACTTTCCGGAAAAGTCGTAACCGAGCTGGACGTTCTGGAGGCGCAGGTAATCCTGGCTTCTCACCCAGAAATCCGACGAGCGGGAGTTGTTGTTAGGGTCGCCGCCGATGATCCTGGGAACATAGTTGCTCGTGCCGGGCCCCGTCCAGCGATCGGCC
This sequence comes from Dyadobacter sp., assembly GCF_017744695.1. Classification (GTDB taxonomy): domain Bacteria; phylum Bacteroidota; class Bacteroidia; order Cytophagales; family Spirosomataceae; genus Dyadobacter. The sequence continues at coordinate 304,663 of NZ_JAGIAS010000001.1, read as the reverse complement.
CACATGATGTTGGTCGACTCGGCTGCACGTGCCGCCGCAAACCCGCTGGCGAAAATATTCTGGTACCGTCCGAAATCGCCTACGAGCGAAAGGGTGAAATCAAAGTTCTTAAACCGGGCACCCGCATTGAAACCGACCGTTTGTTTGGGCAGGAAATTGCCGATATAGGTCCGGTCGCGGTCGTCGATGATGTTGTCGTGGTTAAGATCCTTGAACTTGATGTCGCCCGGCGCTGCATTCGGCTGGAAGGGCGAATTTTTGATCTCGTCGGTAGTCTGAAAAATACCTTCCTGGACATAGCCATAGAATGAATTGATACCATGCCCCTCGGAGGTCCGGGTTTCGACGCCGCCCTGGCCCCCGCCTGCCTGGATAATGTCAAGGCCTTTGTTCAGCTTGGTAACTTCGTTTTTATTGACGGTCAGGTTAATGCCCACATTGTAGGTCAGCTCCTGGTTGAACGCATTGCCGCGATATTCCACAGTATACTCCATACCGCTGTTCCGGGCGCTGCCGACGTTTTGAAAGGGAAAAGTAGCCATGCCGGAAATGGTAGGCAGCGGTACGCGAACGAGTACGTCGGTCGTGCGGCGGTCGTAATAATCGATGATGAATGAAAGCCGGTCCTGAAACAGGTTAAATTCGAGTCCCGCGCCGGTGGTCGTGGTTTTTTCCCAGGAAATATTCGGGTTGGCGAGTGCCGTAGGCGCAGCACCGGCCAACACATTCTGGGACGATCCGAAATCATAGCTTAACCCGTAATCGATCACGGATTGATAGGGATAAGTTCCCCCCACATCCTGGTTCCCCAGCGCGCCATAACCTGCACGAAGTTTGAGATAACTCACCGGGCCTAGCTTGCCGGCCGCAAATCCCTCGTTGGAAAGCACCCAGCCCGCGGACACCGAAGGAAATATACCCGTGCGGTTCTGTTTGGCGAAACGCGACGACTGGTCGATGCGGATGCTGGACGAGAGCAGGTATTTTTCCTTGAATGCGTAATTGAGCCTTCCCAGATAGGATTGCAGTGCCCATTCGGTGTAATTGCCCCGTGCGAGGTCGTTGGCGGTAGCGGCGTCGAGCACTTGCAGATTCTCGTCGTTTCTGCTGAATGTATTACGAAATGCCCGTACGAACTCGAACCGCTCGTCCTGGAAAGTGTACCCGGCCATGAGGTCGAGGTGGTGATGCGTATTGAACGACTTGCTGTAAGTAAGAATGTTGTCGATAATGTAGTTTTTTGTGCTTCTCAGCTCCCTGTTCAGCGTGGCAATGCCGTTGGAGTTACCCAGGCCGAAGTTGTAGGACGGAACAAATGATTTGATATCCAGATTAATGTACTCCGCACTCAGGCTACTCTTGAATTTCAAGCCCGGCAAGATTTCGTATTCAGCGAAAAGGTTACCCAGCAATCCAAGGCGGTTTTCGCGGTAGGTACGCTCATACGCGGCCACGAGCGGGGCGGTCATGGTTGTAGGTTGGCCGGCGCGGTCGGCGATGCCGTAGCTGCCGTCGGCATTGTAGGGTTTCACATTCGGCGCGTAAATCAACGCGGCGTTGACCGCCCCCTGTGGATCGCCTTGCTTCAATGCACCGTAGCTGAAACCCACGCTGCTGCTGATTTTGAGTCCTTTTAACGGTTTAATATCGTTGTTGACCCGGAAATTGGCCCGGTCGTATTTGGAGTTGATCACAATCCCGTCGCCTTTGTAATAGCTCGCAGTGATGGCGTGCAGGTTTTTTTCGGTGCCACCGCTGAGCGAGAGGGAGTAGCTTTGTTTCCCGCCGGTGCGGAAGATCTCGTCCTGCCAGTTGGTGCCCTTTCCGAGCGAGGCCGGGTCAGCGTAGGGAGCTTCTTTGCCCTGGTTTACATAAAAATCATTGACCATGCCGCCATAGGTAGCCGCGTCCACAGTCCCGATTTTTTGTATCACCCTGTCGAAGCTGTAATAGGACTGAAAACTGATCGCTTCTTTGCCGGTAGAGCCCCTTTTGGTAGTAACGAGCACCACCCCGTTGGCACCACGGGAGCCATAAATGGCAGCCGATGAAGCATCTTTCAATACGGTGATCGATTCAATGCTGTTGGGATCGAGGTCGGTAAGCCCGCCGTTGGTGATAATACCGTCGACCACCACCAGCGGGGAGGCTGATGCGCCAAAAGTACCCATCCCGCGTATCCGCACCTCCGCGCCGGCACCCGGATTTCCGCTCGTCTGTCGTACGGTAAGCCCGGCCATTTTGCCTTGCAGGGCCTGGCTGAGCGTGGGTACTGCCTGGTTTTCGGTTTGCCTGGCGGTAACGGTGCCCACAGCGCCGGTCAGGTCGGTTTTCCGGATCGTTCCGTAGCCGATCACGACTATCTCGTTAAGCGCTTTAATGTCCCCGATCAGTTTAATATTGATCTCGCTTTTGTCGCCTACGGGCATTTCCTGGCTGATGTAACCCACAAAACTGAACGTCAGAATGGCCGTCGGGTTGTCGATTTCGAGGTTGTACCGCCCCTGCACGTCGGTCGTGGTGCCGCTTTGCGTGCCCTTCACGAGCACGCTCACACCGGGGAGCGGCTCGCCCTTGTCGTCGGTGACGAGCCCCTTGATCGTTTGCCGCACCTCGGTTTTCTTTTCAGGGATAGGGGGAGCGGCTTCTTTGTCTTTGGGTTCGCGGCGGAGTACAATGCTCTTGTTGAATATTTTATAGGAAAGCGGAAGATCTTTGAGCAACAGGTTCAGTGTTTGCGCAATCGACGCATTCCTGATCTGCAGCGTCACTTTCTGACCTTTCGGCATTTCGAGCTTGTCGTACAGAAAAAGATAGTCCGTCTGCTTTTCGATAGCGGACAGCGCTGCTTCCAGCGGCACGTTTTTCTCGTCGAGGGTGATCTTCTGGCTGTACCCGTCGGCGGATACTTGCGCGAGTGTTGCCAGAAGGAGAAACGTGATCAGTTTCATTGTCAGGATCAGTTTGGGAGGTATGGATACACGAGGGTAACCCCGGCCCCGGAGTAAATCGATTAATTGCATATATTTGTAAGGTTTGGGTGAATGGTTAATAGCGTTTCCTGGTGGGAGCCTGTTGCATCATCCGGACTTGTCGCAGGGGAAATGTTCGCACCATTTTCCCTGTTTTTGTTTACCGAACTACGCTGCCATGCGCGTTGGAGGTGGTTTTGCTTTGTTTTGCATAAAAGGTGTTGGGTTAGGTAGATTGATTTGTTAACGCAATACTATATACGCTTCTACATTGAAATCACGACTTTCCGGTTTTCAATCGTGCTGTTCACGCCCGCGTACCGGAGCATATTGAGTAGCTCTGAGATATTTACATGGCGGGAAACCTTTCCGGTGAACTGGCGTTTCGGGATTTTTCCGCGGTATTCCACTTCGATGTCGTACCAGCGCGAGGCGTCGCGCATGATTTCCCGGATACCCGAATCACGGAAGTAGAAAAGCCCTTGCTTCCAGGCTGTTTCCCGTTCCGTGTCCACGGTGGCCGTTACGATCGCCCCGTCGGATTGAATGGCGCCCTGCTGGCCGGGAACGAGCATACGTGACTGGCCGGTATGACTAAGTCTGACCGACCCTTCCAACAATGTGGTTTTCGACGCCTTTTCGTCGGGATAGGCCATGATATTGAAGCTTGTCCCGAGCACTTCCACCTCCGAATCGCCGAATTTGACGCGGAACGGTCGCTTTTTGTCTTTGGTAACTTCAAAATACACTTCCCCGGTGATCTCCACCCTTCGTTCGTTGGCGGCAAAAGCGGCCGGGAAGCGGACGGACGAGGAGGCATTCAGCCAAACCTTGCTGCCGTCGCTGAGCGTGAGCTGATATTGGCCTCCTTTGGGAGTCGTTAACAAATTGCGTTGCAAAAGGTTGTTACCTGGTTGATTACCAGTCGAAATGGCAATTTTTCCCTCATCTGTTTTGGTGATTTCCGCATCGCCTGTTCTGGCCAGCAGCCCGTTTTTGGCGCTGTCGAGATGAATGCCGGCACCGTCGGCGAGCACGAGGAATGCGCGGTTACCGCCCGGTGGAATGTCGGTCAATACCTGGTTCGTGGCTACGGGCCGTTGGGTAACTGTGGGTTGCTGTTTAAACCGGTAAAATGCAAACGTAGCTGCGATGACAATGACCGCCGCTGCCGCATAGCGTACCCATCTGATCCGGAACGGCTCTTCCGCAGGTTGTGCCAGGGTGTTGTCGGTCAGGATGGCATTCAGCATTTGCTGACTTTCCTGTTCCCCGAAATGCTTCTCGTCTGCATCCGTATGCTCCCATGCGTGCCTGAGCGCATGCGCAAGCTCGTCATCGTGTTGCGAGGACCGGACAAGGTCCATCAGTTCCTCCGTTTCCGCGGGCGTTGCTATGCCTGCGTAGTAGCGCCTGAACAGTGCGGAAAGCCTTTCTGGGGATATTGCCATGGCCAAATTGTTAGAATGCTAAAAAATCCCGGTTTTGTATGAAAGACCGAAAGCCCAGGTAAAAAGGGGGTAGTGTATTCCGGAAATTTTTAAATAAAAATGGAGATGAAGATCAATATGTTGGTAATCAATCTTTTGCGAATATAATTGCCGATGGATTCCGACGAAAGTTGCAGATATTTTTTGACCGTCTCGCGGGAGAGGCTGAGGCGGCTTGCGATTTCGGCGTATTTGAGGCGCTCATGACGGCTGAGCAGGTACACCTGGCGTTGCTGTGGCGGCAGGTGGTCGATCGCCTCGTCGATCAGCGTATAGCGCTGGGTTTCGTCTGCGTCGTCGGTATGCTCCATGTCGAAGGTACTTTCCAGCGGTGCCACACGGCTTTGTTCCCGCGCGATCTTTTTCAGGCTGGTAATAGCCTGATTTTTCGATGCCGCAAAGAGGTATGCTTTGAAGTTGGAAACGCCGGTGAGCGATTCGCGGTTGAGCCAGATTTTGAGAAACAAGTCCTGGGTAATCTCCTGGGCCATTTCGTGGGAACGCGTCACACGGTAAATGTATGTACCCAGCTTGTGATGGTACCGGTTGAAAATAATCCTGAAAGCCCTTTCATCGCCCGAAGCAATGCGTTGCAGCAGCTCGGCGTCCTCATGCAGGAAAGAGTGATCGGACATTGTCGGAAACTTAAAGTCGGAAATGGGTCGCGTGGCCCCGGTCTGGGCGTTGCCACTTTTGCAAAAATATTAATAATTCGTTGAATAGGAAATATCTTGCAAAAAAAGTAATTATTCCAATGGTGGGGTGGGCGGAACCAATATTTCAGTTTAGAGACCCAAAAAATACTTGTTAATTTTCCGGTTGCCGGCCTGCTGCGACCGCTCTAATTTTGGCTATCAATTCAACAAACTGATCTATGAATCTTTCCAATGAAAGGATGTATCAGGCTATTATAGAGAAGGATAGCCAATTTGAGGGTGTTTTCTTCACGGCTGTGAAAACCACGGGTATTTTTTGCCGCCCGACCTGTACCGCCAGAAAGCCCAGAATGGAAAATGTCGAATTTGTCTTTTCTGCCAAAGAGGCATTTCAGAAAGGGTACCGGCCATGTAAGGTTTGCAGGCCATTAGAGCACGCTCATCAGACACCGGAAACAATCCGTTCACTGCTCGACGAATTAGCTGACGATCCTGCTTTAAAATTCAGGGATGCGGACCTGCTTGCCCGGGGGCTTGAACCGAGTTCGGTACGGCGTTGGTTTCTTAAAAACCATCGTATGACGTTTCACGCATACCAGAGAATGTACCGTATCAATTCTGCTTTTAAACACATTCAGCAGGGGCAGTCGGTCACGACAGCGGCTTTTGATTCAGGTTTTGACTCGCTAAGCGGCTTCGGGGGATCGTTCAAGAGCATTTTCGGGTTTTCGCCGGTTAAAGGGAAATCGCAGCAAATAATAGACCTGACAAGGCTGGAAACGCCCCTGGGAACCATGTTTGCCTGCGCGACCAGGGAAGGTTTGTGCCTGCTGGAGTTTACCGACCGGAAAATGTTGGAAACCGAGTTTAAATTGCTTTCAAAAGCCTTGAATGCGAACATTATTCAGGGGCGAAATGTGCATTTTGAAATACTGGAAAAGGAACTTGCGGAGTACTTCGCGGGGGCAAGGAAGGAGTTTACGGTCCCTCTTCATGCAGTAGGGTCAGACTTTCAAAATATCGTCTGGCAAGCATTGCGGGCTGTTCCCTATGGTGAAACCCGAAGCTATCAGCAACAAGCGGTGATGATCGGAAACCCCGGCTCCATACGCGCGGTAGCCAATGCCAACGGCATGAACAAAATATCGATTCTGGTACCCTGTCACAGGGTGATAGGCACCGACGGCAGCCTGACCGGCTACGGAGGCGGAATATGGCGCAAGCAGTGGCTGCTCGATATGGAGAGGGCCAACAAGTAATTTCCATTTAAAAAACGGAACTCACGAGTGATTATGAGTCCCGTTTGCATCTGGCTGATAAAGCATTTCGGCAGGATGACCTCAGCCAACCAGGTCGACGGGAAGGTTGTAAATCCGTTTGCCGGTCGCCTTGTAAATGGCGTTGCACAACGCCGGGGTGAATGGCGGTACCGGAGGCTCACCTACGCCCGTCGGCTTCGCATCACTATCGATAATATGCACGTGAATCTCCTTCGGTGATTCGGGCATGCGGATGATCTGGTAGGTATCAAAATTGTTTTGTTCTACCCGGCCTTCTTTAAATGTGATCGCGCTTTTCAATGCAAGACTCGCCGCGAATTGCGCGCCGCCTTCGAACTGCGATTTAATCCGGTCGATGTTGACCGCGGTGCCGCAGTCGACCGCGTAATGTACGCTCGGGATCGTTACCTTGCCACCCGCGCCCACTTTGACTTCTACAATGCAAGCCACATAAGTCAGAAAACTCTTGTGGGCGGCGAAGCCGAGGCCCGAGCCTTTGGGCAATTTACGACCCCAGCCTGCTTCTTTGGCCACCCGCTCGATGACGGCTTTCATTCGCCGGGTTTCCCACGGATATGCGGCAATATCCTCGCCGTAGTTAGGGTAGGTGCCTTTGACTATTTCCTGGTTGAAGGTGATGTTCCTGTCCGCACCCAGCAATTCGAGCGCCTGGGCGACCGGGTCCATACCCCGCGCTTCGGCTACCTCGTCGAGCATGGTGGCGCTGGCGAAAACCTGCGGAATGTTGCGGACGGAGCGCAGCCATCCCACGCGCAGGTGTGAAGGTGCGTCATGCGTTTCGATGCGGATGGCGGGTATATCGTAGGGTAAGTCCACAGCCCCGAGCATCATTTCGCCGTCGTCGGGTTGTACTACCTTGGTGTCGGAAGTGGCCGAGATAGACGGGTAGGCAATATGCTGGTTCCAGCCCGACAGTTTATTATCCTTATCGATGGTAGCGACAATCCGCTGGACGCTCAATGCATGGAAATAGTCATGATGGATATCGTCTTCCCGGGTCCATTGTACTTTTACCGGATTGCCTGTTTCTTTGGCCAGCATAGCGGCTTCCACGATGAAATCCGGCTTGGATTTGCGTCCGAATCCCCCGCCGAGCAGCGTCACATTGATTTTTACCTTATCCACAGGAATTCCCAGCACTTCCGCTACTACGTCGCGTGCGCCCTGCGGGTTCTGCGTGCACGCCCATATTTCGCAGGAGCCGTCTTTGAAAACGGCCAGCGCACAGGGGGGCTCCATCGTTGCGTGGGCTAAATGCGGAGCAATGTAGGTGCGCTCTATCACCTTTTTGGCACTCATTTTTTGGGAATCGAAATCGCCCCGGCTGCGCCTCGGCGTGCCCTTGGGCTGGGAGACTTCCTTGACGAGCTGCTTGATCTCCTCCGCCGAATCATAGGATGCATTCGGGCCAAGGTCCCAGACTACGTCCAGCAGATCACGTCCTTTGATGGCAGCCCAGGTATTTTCCGCGATCACGGCCACGCCTGCCAATGGTTTGTTTAGGGTAGCGGGAAGGCCGGCCCCTTTGATTTGCACCACTTTCAGCACGCCGGGTATGCTCCGGGCTTTTTCGTCGGTAAACGATTTGACCGATCCGCCCGCGGCCGGGCAGCGTTTGATTACGGCTACTTTCATGCCTTCCACTGCGGCGTCAATGCCGAATACCGCCTGGCCGTTCACGATCGCCGGCAAGTCTACGATCGGCGTTTCTTTTCCGATTATTTGGAATTTGTCGCGGCTTTTCAGCTGGACGTCTTTGACAGCAGGAACCGGCAATTGGCTGGCTTCCGCTACCAGGTCTCCGAAATTGAGCTTCTTATCCGAGTTTTTATGTACAACCTGGCTATTCTCCGTATCACATTCCGTTTCGGGGACCTGCCATTTTTTGGCCGCAGCCTGCAACAGCATGGTTTTGGCAATGGCGCCGACTTCCCGCATCGGCTTGTAGAACATACGGATCGAAAAGGAGCCGTCCGTGTTCTGGTTACCGTATTTCTTTTCGTCGCCCTCGGCTTGTACGATCTGAACCTTGCTCCAATCGGCGCCCAGCTCGTCGGCTAGCACTAATGGAAGGGATGTGCGGATGCCCTGTCCCATTTCGGAACGATGGGCAATGATGGAAATTTCGTTCGAGCTTGAAATCTTCAAATATACATTAGGGGCAAAAGCAGCTACTTTTTTACCTTTTTCATCACAGCTGAAAAGGTTGATCCCTAAAACAAATCCGCCGGCAAGCATGCCACCCGTTTTTAAAAAGTCCCTTCTGGAAGCCTTGAAGACCTCTGACGAAACGGCGTCCTGTTTCTTTTGAGTGAAAGTTTGATACTTCATGGATTGGCTTTTTACAGTTGGTTTAAGAAGCTGAGGAAACGCTCATAATGGCCGCCTTGATGCGATTGTAGGTGCCGCACCGGCACAAATTACCTTCCATGGCCTGTTCAATTTCCTGCTCGGAAGGGTGCGGGTTTGCTTTGAGCAGCGCGGCCGCATTCATAATCTGGCCTGTCTGGCAGTAACCGCATTGCGGGACCAAATGCTTTTGCCAGGCAAGCTGCAAGGGATGGTCGCCGTTTGCCGACAAACCTTCAATGGTGGTGATTTTATTTTCCCCGACGGAGGAAACCGGTACGCTGCAGGAACGGACCGCCGTTCCATTCAGATGCACGGTGCAGGCGCCGCACTGCGCCATACCGCAGCCAAATTTGGTTCCCTTCAAACCTATGATATCACGCAGTACCCACAGCAGGGGCATGTCCTCGAGGGCGTTGACCGTATGCTGTTTTCCGTTGACTGAAATCGAATATTCTGCCATAATCTGGTTGTTTATTGTGTGTCGAATGCGGGATCGGATTGTCCGTAAAAGTATCAAAGCCGCTATGGACGGCGTTAATACTATTCAAACCAAAAATTAGGAAATTCAAACCAGATTCCAAGTCAGTTCCTCGGCTTCCTGCCGATACTTGGGAGGGTCAAGGCGTGTTGGGGAGGGAGTTGTCTTTCAGTTCTTTTTAGAACACTCGCCCTGAGAGAAAGTAGTAATTCCGTGCGCGCGCGCTTCGCAGTCGTTCGGATAGGTTTTTCCATTGCAACCACAAACGGGAGCTAAAACATAATAGCAACCTGAAGAATCCCTTGCCCGTTCAACGCATGCGGGATCGGGACTGCTTGATTTTTTACAGGCGATCAGTGATAACACTAAAAGGAAACCCAATACAGTTCTCATATTTTCCAGCTTATAATGCCAGTCAAACAACGTGTTGCGGCGTTACTTAAGACAAGTAGCTGGTACGTTTGGTTGCACGCCGGATAACCGTAATGGTATCATTTTTCTAAATGCCGAATCAGCCGCGTTTCATTGCGTCTTGCTTCGCGGTTTCTGTCCAGCAGATGTAGCTATCCGATGAGAAAGGAATTTCCGGTGCCTGATCCGGCATGGTAATTGCTGCTCAAAGCAGTTCAGTCTAACCATAAACTATATATGTATAAAACAGTTGATTTATCGGAAAGACTCTGGAAGGTTTGCCTGCCTTATATATCCAGCACAAAAAGTGTCATAGTCCACAAGCATTATTGTTATAAGGTGGCGGTGAGCCTGGACCATCAGATTGAATGCAGCGTGGGAGAATCTACCTACACGGCAACGAAAGGATTCGTGGTTAATGGTAATGCGTTGCACAGGTGCATTTCTCCCGATGGACCGGTGCTAAGTATCCTGATTGAGCCGCAAAGCCCGTGGGGAAGTAAGATCAGGGAAATTCTGGGCGACAGGGATTTTATCCGGTTCGAGGAAATATTGGATGTAGACCGACTTGGGCCCGTTCTTCCGCTGAACCACGCGTTTTTAAAGGATGCCGATCTCATTCCCCACATATTCAAGCTGATGTTTTTGGTCACCGGGCTGAAAATTCAGGATTCAAACCTGATCGATCCCCGCGTAAGACGGATCATTGACTATATATCTGCACATCTGACTACGAACATTACGAACCGTGAAATTGAGAATCTTTCCAATCTCTCATTTCACAGGACGCGGCATTTGTTTGCCGCCGAGGTGGGAATTCCTTTATCCAGGTACATTTTGTGGCATCGGCTGCGGTGTACGCTCAAAACCGTCATCGAGTCGGGGGAATCGCTCTCAAAAGTTTGCCGCGATTATCACTTTACCGACCTTTCCCATTTCCATAAGACATTTAAGAATATTTTCGGATTAAACCCATCCACTTTTTTAGCCGAATGCAGGGTTGTTATCCAGGATGATGCGCACGTCGAAGAAGTTGTTGCCAGCCGTGCAGACTTGTAAATTGGGGCTAATATTTGCTGTTTCAGGGGTTTTCTTCTTTCAAAAGGTTGTGACGTAGTTACGTTTGTTTCATTTTAGCGCTCCCTTTGCTTGCCTTGTCGGTTTCTGTTCGGAACCACATCCAACATTTTTAAACTTTTTGAAAGAACGGGAGTAGCGCGTTTATGAAATTATCTGTTTCTGCGGATTCTTTATCCAGAGAATTGCAGGATTGTAGTATCTCTTATATTGTCAAAACAATGGGCCAATCTGTGCAAATGCAAAACAGATATGGGTTCAAAATTGTCGTGACTTTGGGCGATTCCTTTGATTCGGAGATCAATGGGTATCACCATCAAGCTGTTAAAGGTTTTGTTATCGATCGTAACGTCCGGCATAGCTGCAACTCCGGTGAAGCAATGATGTTTATCAGTCTCATTGAGCCTGCCAGCCGATGGGGTCGTAGTCTGGGGATATTGCTATCCGGGCGCGAAGTTTGCTTCATCGAGGAATTGATCGCCGTAGAAGAGATTGAGACGATCCTGACGCACGGACTTGACACGATGGGTGAAACAGTTGTAGCCCAGCGCATTCAGGCATTCTTTATGCGGGTGGCCGAAAAATTCCCGGCGCTGCCGCCGGAGAGAATGGACGATCGGATGGGGCCGGTTATATCATACATTGACCAAAACCTCTCCAAAAACATTGATTTGTCGGAAGTAGCGAACCTGGCATATCTTTCTTCCCATCGTTTCAGGCATTTGTTTACAGAGCAGATAGGCCTTCCTTTTACACAATACGTGATATGGCAGCGTCTTAAGAAATCTATCTATGCGGTAGCTTCGGGTGAAATGACACTTGGAGAGGCAGTGGAGGTTTTTGGTTTCACCGACCAGGCGCATTTTAGCAATGCATTCAAGAAAACGTTTGGGGTATTTCCCAGGGCATTTCTGCAAACCTCCCACATTGTTTTACAGGTTTGTGTAGAAAAAGAATAGCCTCCATTTACAATGCCGCGCTATTTGAAAAGGTATAATTTTGAAAAGGGTAAAGGGACCATTATTGGGGTTAACGCAATTCGGATGATTGCAGCACACGCTGCAATCATCCGAATTGCGTATATGTATTATCGTTATTCATTGTCCGGAATGAGTGTTGGTGTCGGCATGTCGGGTTCACCAGGGAACTGGCACACTTTTCTAGTTGAAAAGGCAGACTTTAACCAACACAGCTATGCCGAAACATAAACCAAACTTTTTTTACAGAAACGGGTTATCGATTGTCTTTCTCTCGTTTTTCATTGCCGCATTGGTGGCGCAAGCTTTTTTTGGCTGGAAGCAACACAATGATGACTTAACCGAGCTGGGGGCAGGGCCGATCGCATTGGGAGCATACCTGACCAGCGGCCACTTTTTTTCGTCGACATTTGAGAATTTCCAAAGTGAGTTCCTGCAAATGGCCATGTATGTGACCCTTACCATTTCGCTTCGTCAGATTGGCTCGGCCGAGTCAAAAGACCTTTTCAAGCCGGAAGAAGTGGATAGGGAACCTGACCCTACGAAAGAAGATGCGCCCGGTCCGGTCAAGCGGGGAGGGTGGCAACTGCGGCTCTACCAGCAATCACTTTCGATCGCTTTTGGGCTGCTTTTCCTGGTAAGCTGGGCCGGCCACCTGTATGGAAGCTACATCGATCACAACGAGCAGCGGATTCTGCATGGGGAACCGGAACAATCGTTGAATGCATTTCTGGCTGAACCCGCTTTCTGGTTTGAAACTTTCCAGAACTGGCAAAGCGAATTTCTTTCCGTCGCTTCCATCGTTATCCTGTCGATTTTTCTTCGGCAAAAAGGATCGCCCGAATCCAAGCCCGTCGATGCCGGCCATATGGAAACGGGGAAATAGGACCATGCTATCTCCCCGTCAGCTCGCACCGGGATGCTCTTTTATGGTGATGAGTGGCCGGCGCGAATTCCGGTAGTCTGTTGTTGGGTTTACTTCGGCCGCGTCCACACGGTGGTTCTGCCGAATAGCGGCGACCCTACATATCCTCTGATTTCAAGCGTACTCCCGTCGAGTGTCATTTTGCTACTGTACGATTTTCCGCTTTTGGGGTCATACACTTTTCCGCCTGTCCACAGCCCGTCCTTAAAAGTGAAATCGGAAAGTATGATCATGTCCTTGAGCGGGCGGTTGCGCAACGACGGGTCGGAGTTTTTGCTATCCCGTTGAGGAGTTTTGCCGTCCGCTTCAAAGGCGTTTTTGATCCAGGTGATCTTGCCGGAGTACTTCCCGGATGATTTGTAGATTTCTACCCTGGCATCCTTTTCTTCGTTAAGCCATTCGCCAAGAATCGCGTCAGGTGCCTGCGCGTTTGCGAGAAAGGGAATAGTCCAGAGCAAGGCTACCCAAAATCCTGTCTTTTTCATTATTACTGTTAGTTTGTTTCATGCAAAAATGACGGATGCAGGCCTAAGTTTTTTTGATCTGGATCAAAAAGTCGCGGGAAAACTGGTTTTAATGCTTGTATGAGTCCCGGAGACCGTGACCGACGAAATTGGTGAAGCAAGTCCTTCTTGGGCATTGAGTCCCCGCCGGGTGATTCAAAAAATTATGTAAGAAAAAACCATAATTAAGTAACATACACCACTTTCTATTTAAGTCTTTTGTGTCTTGAACCTTTGACAACCCCGCCCATTGAGGGAAATACGGGATGGATTAACCCCAAAATTGATCACAATGGAGCAGCACCACGACCACGATCACCAACATCACCAGCATAAACCAATGCACAAGGGGCATTCGGAAATGCCGGCAGAGGCGGAACATGTTCATCCGAAGTCGCATGACGGCGGTGCTGAACATTCCGGCCACGACAAACATGCCGGGCACCATACCGCTGATTTTTTGAAGCGATTCTGGATATGCCTGGTAATCACCGTGCCCGTGCTGCTGCTTTCGCATATGATACAGCAATGGCTGGGGATCAGCTGGACGTTCCCCGGTGATGCATATGTGCTGCTGGTGCTGGGGACGGTGATCTACTTTTATGGAGGATGGCCTTTCCTGGACGGGCTCGTCAGGGAGGTAAGGTCCCGGAACCTGGGTATGATGACGCTCGTCGCGGTCGCAATCACGACGGCTTACGTGTACAGCGTTGCCGTCGCATTAGGCTTGCGGGGAATGGATTTCTTTTGGGAGTTGGCGACCTTGATCGACATTATGCTGTTGGGGCACTGGTTGGAAATGAAATCGCAGATGGCGGCGTCGAGGGCTCTTGAATCGCTGGTGGCGCTGCTCCCGGCGGTCGTGCATGTGGAAAAAGATGGCCAGGTATCCGACATCGCATTGAAAGACCTGAAAAGCGGCGACCTGCTGCTAGTCAAACCCGGCGAAAAGGTAGCTGCCGACGGCGTGGTGACGGACGGCAATTCGTATGTCAACGAAAGTATGCTCACAGGCGAAAGCACTCCGGTGCAAAAGCGGAAGGACGACAAGGTGATAGGCGGCGCGGTCAACGGGGACGGCATATTAAAGGTGTCGGTCACCGGGGCGGGGGACCAGAGCTATCTTCAAAAGGTGATAACGATGGTCAGGAGCGCACAAAGCGCCAAGTCCAATACGCAGAATCTGGCTGATAAAGTGGCAAAATGGCTGACGCTGATTTCCATCACCGTGGGCATTGTTACCTTCATCGTGTGGTACACGGGCGGGCAGGAGCTGGCTTTTGCACTTGAACGTATGGTGACGGTGATGGTTACCTCGTGCCCGCATGCACTGGGCGTGGCCATACCGCTGGTGATAGCCATCTCGACATCCCTTTCGGCTACCCATGGACTGCTCATCCGGAACCGGACGGCATTTGAAAATGCTAGAAAACTGACTACCATTATTTTTGATAAAACCGGCACGCTGACCAAGGGAACCCATGAAGTCCAGCAGATTATTCCGCTGGATAGCCGCTTTTCCCCGGATGAGTTGTTGCAATATGCTGCGGCGGTTCAGCAAAATTCCGAACACCATATTGCCCACGGTATCATGCGCAAGCTTAAACAGGCAGGCCTGGAACTTTGGTCCTCGACTGATTTTAACTACATGCAGGGCGTGGGTGTCAGCGGAAGGGTGAAGGGAGGGGAAGTAGTTGCGGCGGGCCCGAACTATTTCAAGCAGGCGCACAAGTCGATGCCGGAAATCCCCGATCAGGTGGATCAGGCCATTGAAACGGTCAATTTTGTGCTGATCGACGGCGAACCGGCGGGCTTGATCACTTTCGCGGACACGATCCGTGAAAGTGCGGCCGAAGCAGTTGCGGAGCTTAAAAACATGCATATCAAAACCTTCCTGTTGACCGGCGACAACGAGAAAATTGCGGAGGCCGTGAGCAGGAAACTGGATATGGATGGATACCTGGCCAATGTGCTGCCACACGAAAAACAGAACAAGGTCAGAGAATTTCAGCAGCGAGGGGAAATCGTGGCGATGACCGGCGACGGGGTAAACGATGCGCCCGCCCTGGCCCAGGCCGACGTGGGCATTGCCGTCGGCTCCGGGACCGATGTAGCGGCCGAAACTGCCGATATTATTCTGGTGAACAGCGATCCGATGGATGTGGCGCAGATGATTCGGTTTGGTCGCGCCACCTACCGGAAAATGGTACAGAACCTGGCCTGGGCCATCGGCTATAACGTCATCGCGATACCGCTTGCCGCCGGGATTCTTTATCCTTCTTTTATGCTTAGCCCGGCGATGGGCGCGGTACTGATGAGCGCCTCGACGATCGTGGTGGCCATCAATGCCAAATTGCTGCAGGTCAAATGATGAACATGCCTGAAACTATGCAACGTTGGAACTGAATTCTGTAATACCCGTCGAAAGCCTGCACATTACTTTTGAGAGGTCATTTAAACAAACTCAAACACAGGTTTTTATGGAAACTTTAAAATTCAGAACGAATATCAATTGTTCCGGTTGTGTAGCCGGTGTGACCCCCGCGCTCAATGAAACGGTAGGAGAAGGTAACTGGCATGTCGACATCGCTACGCCGGAAAAAATCCTGACCGTCGATACCGATCAGGACGAACTGGAGATTATCGTCGCAGTGACGAAGGCCGGATTTGTGGCGGCCAAAGTGTAAAATGTTTTAGATATCAGGAAAGTGCTATCGCCCGGATACGGACTGCATCTTACTTAAAGCTGTACAAATAAGGAGCCATGTGTGCCTTTCCCGAAAATAGTTTCTCGTGACGTACCAATACTTCGGCGGCCAGCATCTTTCGCTGAAAGGTGGTTCTCCGAAGTTTGGTACCGAGAATCGCCTCGTATACATTCTGAAGTTCATTCATGGTGAATTTTTTGGGAAGCAGATTTCCCCCCACCAGTTTTCTATCAAGATTGTCCCGCAACGTTTGAATGGCCTTTTCTACAATATTCCTGTGATCCAGAATGAGTTTGGGCAGTTCGTTGACCGGGTACCACTCGCAGGAATCTGAAAGCGCATCCGGTTTGGGCGTCACATCTTCATAATTGATCAATGCATAATAGGCCACCGAGATAAACCGGTCGAGCATCCATTGATATCCTTCGTCAGGCCGAATGCCGTTGGCTTCCAGCAGGGTGCGCATCAGCTCCGGCTCGAAACGGCTGACATCACCAAACGTATAAAACTGTTCGAGGTAGATGTCCGTCAGGCCCGTGCGCTCATGCAGCCCACGTAACACGGCGTCGTTCAGATTTTCATCCGCTCGTACAAAACCGCCCGGCAAGGCAAACAGGCCGGTGTTGTGATATTCCATAATCAGGATTTTCAGGTCGCCGTCTGAAAACCCAAAAATCACGGAGTCGTAAGCAATATGCGGTAAAAAGGCCTTTTCTGGCATATGGAAAATTTTCTTCAAAAATAGTTAGCACTTGTGATAATAACCAATTACTATTGTCACAAACTGAGACAATAAGGATGAGAACTTTTTACTTACTGACGGCACTCCTGCTGTGCTGCTTGAAAAACACCGGTCTGTTCGCCCAGGGCAACAATGGTTTTCCGGTGCAAACCAAAGTGGAAACGGGCACTATCGAGGGCCTGTATGACACCAAAACCGGCTTACAACTCTATCTGGGAGTACCGTTCGCCAAGCCTCCGGTGGGGGACCTCCGCTGGAAAGCACCGCAAGCGCTTGCCAACTGGACGGGCGTGAAACAAACGAAGGCGTTTGGCCCGCGTGCCATTCAAGCCCCGGTATTCGGGGATATGGGTTTCCGTTCGAACGGCATCAGCGAAGATTGCTTGTACCTGAATGTGTGGACGCCGGCTAAACGCAACACGGCCGGGCTGCCTGTTTTGGTCTATTTCTATGGGGGCGGATTCGTCGCCGGAGATGGTTCCGAACCTCGGTACGACGGCGCAGCAATGGCCAAAAAGGGAATTGTGGTGGTGACGGTCAATTACCGCCTGGGATTATTCGGCTTCTTTGCCCATCCGGAGTTAAGTAAGGAAGCCGCGTACAAAGGATCCGGTAATTACGGACTGTTGGATCAGGCTTTCGCATTGAAATGGGTGAATAAAAACATTGCAGCCTTCGGCGGTGATCCGAAGAAAGTCACCATTGCAGGCGAGTCGGCTGGTTCCATCTCGGTCAGCGCGCAAATGGTTTCTCCGTTGTCAAAGAACCTGATAGCAGGAGCCATTGGCGAAAGCGGTTCCGGAATTGGCGCATTGTCAGCGGTACCCCTGGCCGAAGCCGAAAAAATCGGTGCGGACTTCGCAAAAAATGCGGGTTATGCCTCGCTGGCGCAACTCAGGGGTGCCAGCACCCGCGAGCTGTATGAAGTGTATACCGAATCCAAACGTTTCGGTTTTCCTCCTGTGGTCGACGGATATTTCTTCCCCAAAACCATGCTGGAAATTTTCAAGGCCAGAGAGCAGGCGCAAGTTCCTTTGTTGTTGGGATGGAACTCCGCCGAGATTCCAGGCTCCGCCTTTACCCAGGGCCCTGTTACGGAAGAGAATCTGGTGAAGAAAGTGAAAGAGGCATATCCGAATGATTGGGAAGAAGTATTGAAAGTGTATCCGCATGGCGACGCAAAGGAAGTGGAATGGGCTGCTACCAATCTGGCCTCCGATCGCTTCATTTCTTACAGCACCTGGAAATGGTTTGATATGCATCGTAAAAACAGCAACCAGCCGGTTTATCGCTATCTGTACAGTAAACTACGTCCGCCGTTGGTCGATAAAAGCTTAACACCCGGCCTGGCTGGCGGCGTACAGCAGGGGAGCCCAAAAATGCCCGAGCCTATCGGCGCTCCGCATGCGTGTGAAATCGAGTATTGCATGGGTAACCTCGATCTGGTGAAAGACTATGCCTGGACGGCTGACGACCACAAGGTGTCGGAAACAATGCTGAACTACTTTGCAAACTTCGTCATCAAGGGAAATCCCAACGGTGATAAACTTCCCGAATGGCAGGCCGCGCAACCAAACGATGCCACACCACCGGTGATGATCCTGAACACGGAATCGAAAGCAGTAAAATATAATGATGCCCGCTATTTGTTTCTGGATAAAAAGAGTGAGAGTAAGTAGGCTTATAATCCGACCGCTTTTTTTGTAAAAGCGACGACTTATTTCGAAAGGAAAATAAAAAGACAGAAAGCCGCCATTTGGTAAAACCAAGTGGCGACTTTCTGCTATAATTCCTATTATAATTTTTAATTTTAATTCAGAATGAGACGTGTTTTGGTGGTTTCTCCGTTTGGTCTTCCCATGTGCAGGTAATATGTTCCTCTCGGTACATCGGAGACGTCGATCTCTAATTTTTTATTTTCCTTAAAGTTTGCGTACTGCTTCAAAGCATTTACAGACTTAACCTGTTTTCCGCTTTTTTCGCTTATTAGTAATATGGTCGATGGGAGCGTTGAAAAATCATCGACGTTGTCAAATTCAATGTTGACCACTTCTCTGGCAGGATTAGGGAAAACAGTGTGGGATGTTGCAATTCTGGCTCCGCAATAATCAACACAAATAGTAATCCCTTTTTGAACCGATCCAAAACAATTGCTTACGTTAACGGTAATGCCATAGCAGTTGTTGACATATGAATTGAAATAGGCTGTTGGTCCACTGTAATTAAAATAGGTATTGGCGGGATCGCTTACGGCCCAGGCTCCCCATACACTTCCGGGTTCGCCAGTCCATACGTTTAGATCAACGCCGCTACCATTACACATAAAATCAGGCGAGCCACCACCATTTGTAGTTACTTGTATTGCGGCCGGAATAGGAGCGCTTCGCTTTACATTTAGTGCGAAGCTGTAAGCGGAGTAGGCTGCACAAACCGAGGAATAAGACCTTACTTTCACGGTTCCATCCGAAGTACCAGTGATGTAGGCAGAATTGGTACCGCCTGGTGAGCTGGCTGAAATTCCCCCCGTTGTAATCCATTCGTAGCTTGTCGCGGAGGACGCTGTTGCCGTAATGGTAACAGGATTGCACAATAGTATGTCTGCTGAGTTAATGGTGGGTTGGGTAGGCAATGGGCGGGTAATGTTAACCTGGATTGCCACTTTCGTGGTCCCGTCAATCCGTTTAGCTTCCACTTTGATGATTCCCGGCCCACCGGCAGACGGCGTAACTGAAACACTTGGTGTAGTGGTTGTTGTACTGGCGGGAGACCAACCGCTTGGGAAAGTCCATGTATAATTAACTGTTTGGCTAGGGTCTGTTGCGACAGCTGGTACGGATACCGTAACAGGACTCGTTCCGCAAGCATGGTTGCGATAATTATTATTATTGTAGTTTGTCCCGGCAATATTCATGGTACTTATGGATCCTATGTGCTTGACCTGGACTTGAAGAGCCGGTGCCGTTAATGTATATACGGTCGAGCCATTGTTGATTGTATAAGTTAACGTCGCCTGCACCATATGTTGGTTTGCCCCGTTTGGTGTATTGGCCCATTGCACATTTTTTGCTTTCCATCTGGTCATCAAGGGCGATGTTGACCGGTTTTCCCACACGATTGTACTTGACGTATTGTGCCCGGTGAACGTCCAGTTGACCGTTAGATTGGTAGCATTAGCAGGCATATCGTATTCGGTTAATACATATTCTTGGTTTGTTAAGGGCTCAACCATACTAAAATTTCCGGTAATGAGCACGTTGGGTGCAGCAAAGGAATTTGTCCATAAGGAGATACAGGTTAAAAGGAGTAGCAATCTTTTCATGATACATTGTTTGTTTAGAAGTTATAACTGAGATAAACTGATGAAATGGTGAGTGCGGCAGGAGGTCTATTTGATCGTAAAGTGTATGCAATAAAACGCCTTGACAGTTTTTTATGCGCTGACTTACGTGAATCGCATAAAAATCCCGTCCGATATGCTTTCGGTTAATGAATTATATATAGAATAAATTGTCTTTTGTAAAGCTAAGTAACTCGTGGCTAATTATCAAAATGTTATACAAAATATTTTTATATTCCAATTGTTACCAATTGTATACTTAAATAGTGTAATTGAAATTAGCTTGGATAGCTTTTAGCTGATTGGGTTTTTAATTCTTTGTTGGTAAACCCTATTTGTGAAATGTTATGAAGTAATTTCGTTTTGTGCATACAACTTCAAATTTAGAATCAATTGCTTCGGTGCTTCGGGACCTTTGGGATAGGCATACACCGACCATATGGCCGCGGAAACAGCCAGGCAGAAAAGTTTCATGATAAATTGTTATTGAATGTGGAATGCAGGATCAGGAGAGTATCACCTGATCCTGCCGATTGTACTGCGTGACTTGGGAGTTATTTTGGTAAAGACTCAGTTTTTCAAATAACTGATCAGCGCCTCTTCCTGCCGCACATTCATGGTTTTGCTGACGTGAACGGCCATCCGGAAGTAAGCAATGCCCCAGAGGGTATTAGCCAGAAACTGGATAATTACGCCCGGTACGGGGATCAGCGCAAACCCCAGCAATGCCAGCCAACCGGTCCATTTCGGTAATATTCCACTCTTTTGGACGGCGATGGCCATGCAAAACAAACCCGCCATGGTACATGCCAGCGAAATCCCGAAAAGTGCGGCCAGTGATCCTTCCATGGTGGCATAGGAGATCGCATTCGGTGCCCCGGCCAGGAACAAGTGTCCTGCGGCAGGAAACAGGAAATAAGCGACGGCAAACACGCCGATCCCCAGCATCTGATGTGTGAGGGTAAGGAGCAGCCCTGCAAAGGCCCATTTTTCGGCCCTCGTTTTTTGCAGGTACAGATACAGCCCTACGGTCCCGATCATTTCCAGAAACACCCCCAGAAATCCCCGCCCTGCCCACCACAAGTAGGCATTGGATGTGGTCAGTTCAGCAAATGCTCCGGGTTCGGCACTGGCCTTGAAAATAACATTCTCCTGCTCTATCAGGAGGTCGCCAAAGGCAAAAACAAGCCCTGCTATCCCCAGGCAATGCAGGGATACTACGATTCTTTTTTTCATGTAGGTATTATTATTTATTCGATTGGTAAATACCAGTTGATAAACAGGTTATCAGGATCTTGATAGTCGGGCAAGGTGTCGAACCTGAAATACGACGCGCCATAACGGTGTTGTATATTCGTTTGCTGTGCCAACATGTTGTTCACCTCGGTACTCATGGTTTCATAATCCCGTACCCGGCAGCAAAAATCATATCTGACGTATCGGCCATCCAGTATCCTGGTTTCAAGAAAAGGATCTTCCGGAAGTTCAAAACCTATGGGAACAATGGCGGCGTCATAACGCGAGTCGCGGGTGCCTGTCATATGCGGGCATTCATGCAGAATGGCGTAGTAGTTAAAATCCCCGGGAGATCTGTTGATCGACCTGATGTATTCGGCGACGTCTTTCCATACCGCGAATATGCTTTCGGAGAAATAGTCACCCCTTGAAGCGAAAACCCGCGCGACCTTGGGCGACTCGCTGTTAACGACGCCTTTTGTAGATATATACTTGAAAGTTTGCACCGGAAAAGTCTGCTGGTGCTGCTTCGATTTCCGATACTGAAGCGGGGGCACTTCGTATAATTTTTTAAATGCCCTTCCAAAAGAGCTGTCATCTTCAAAACCGATCAGGTATTTTATTTCATGGACCGGCACCCGTGTTAAAGCCAGGAAGTAGGCGGCGGTATGCAATCGCTGCTCCTGAATGTACCTGCCAAGGCTCGTCCCCAGCTCGGCGCTCAGTTTCTTCTGAAGGTGAAAGGGGGAGTAGCCTGTCAGATCGGCCAGATTTTCCAGGGTAATTTTACTATCCAAATGGCTATTGATGTATAACAGTACTTCGCTGGTCATTTTTTCAATATTTACACTGCAAATGTACGCCGCCCGATTTATAAAAAATGTGCAGTTCTTGCGGTCGCTTCGAATAGCAGCGATCGAAACCGGCGGTAAACTGCGATGGTTGGATGGGATTGTAATGCGCAGCTTTTTGAAAACGATCCACGTGACAACGCTCCCCGTTTTCCTGAAAGCGTCCTGCACATTCCGTGAAGACGGAAAACGCCGGCAGGTGAATGAAACAATGCAAATGCCGGCGTCAGACAGAAAGAGGGTTTTAAGCTTGTTTGCGGAGATATTTGGTCAAGATGACGATCAGCTGGCCATCGATTTTACCCTCAATTTGTTCTGTGTTGTCTTCCACAACACGGATATTTTTGACTACCGTACCCATTCTGGCATTCAGGGAACTGCCCTTCACGTCCAATGTGCGGGTGAGCACGACCGTGTCCCCGTTTTTCAGGATATTGCCATTGCTGTCCCGGTGAACGGCCATGTCGGCTGCTCCTTCGTGGTCTGAGCTTGCCTGGGCCCACGTCAGCATATCTTCGTCCAGATACATCATATCCAGATTGTCGGCAGCCCAGGTCTCATTTTTCAGGCGGCTCAGCATGCGCCAGGCGACGACCTGCACAGCGGGTACCTCGCTCCACATCGTTTCGGAGAGAAAACCCCAGTATTCGCTGTTCATTTCCTCTTCTCTTTCTATCTGCGAACGGCATTGCTTGCACACGACAATCTCGTTATCGGAGTAGCCGACAGGTGGGATCTGATAAACGGAGATCTGCTGATCGGATTTACATAGTTCGCATGCGTTGCCGCTTCTTTTTTCTAGTTTCAAATTCATATGATGGTCAAAATTATTTTCCTCAATAGGCCGCATTCCCGCAGATCACTCCGGTAATTCCTCCGAGGGAGCAAGTTCTTTCAGCATTTCCTGCGATTGCTGCAACTGGCGCACGTAGATATTTTTGGCCAGGTCGAGGAACTGGTATACCTCCCGGTCGGGAACATCGTAGTAAATGGTGGTTTTTTCCCGGCGGCTGCTTACAAACTTCATCACGCGCAACTTGGCCAGATGCTGCGAAAGGATCGATTGGTCGGCTTGTATAACAGCCTGTAATTCGGTTACAGAAAGCGGGCCTTCCCTGAGTGCGTCGAGTATGGCAAGTCGGACAGAATGCCCCAGCGCCTTGAAAAACTCAGCTTTGTAAAGATGTAGCGGGCTGTTCATTGGTTTTGTTATATTAGAATATTCAAATATATGTGATTTTATCCAATATACTTGCCTGCGAGGGGGGGCGAGCATGTCGATCGGTTCGCTAAGACGGCAAATCGGTGTGGGGCCTGAGCAGTATGAAAATGAGTTATCAGGCGATGGGAATTTGAGGTAGAGATCATATCTTGAGGGGCCAAGCCTCTTCCTTACCGAACCCAAAACCGCATTAGCCATGCTTTCTCACTACCTAAAAGTAGCTTTTCGCCACATTCAAAGGCATTATGTGATCAGTTTCGTGAACATTGGCGGGTTGGCGATCGGGCTTACGGCCACTTTGCTGGTTGCGGCCTACGTCGCCAATGAGTATAGTCACGACCGTTTCCACGCCCATGGCGACCGGATTGTCAAAGTGGAATTCAGTCATAACGATGGTGAAAAGTCCTACTCCATGCCCTGGCTTTCGTACAATTTTGGACAGGTATTGAAGAACCAATGTGCCGAAGTGGAACAGTTTGGAAGGATAACGGACCAAAGTATTTATAGCCGGCTCGTCCAGAGTGATATCAAGCATAAATACTATGAAGCGGGCTTTGTGGCGGCTGACAACAATTTTCTGGAAATGTTCTCTTTCGAATTTGTTAAAGGAGATAAAAAAACGGCTTTGACTAAGCCTAACACCGTTCTGTTGACGGAGAGCATGGCTGCCAAATACTTCGGTGACCAGGAGCCCATTGGAAAAACGATCACTTACGACAAAACGCAGGTTTACGAGATCGTCGGTGTTTTGAAGGATCTGCCTCATAATTCCACGATCAAGTTTGATTTTCTGAGCGACCTCATCTCTTTCCGGGCCCGTGAGGTGAAAGAGATGGAGGGGTACACGGAAAAGAGCAAGCTGAAAGAGCAAATCCGCATCGTAGGTGCCGTCGGGTCCTACCACACCTATCTTTTGCTGCGCCCTAATGCTTCGAAGGAGTCGGTCAACCGGAAAATCCCTTCACTACTTTCTCCTTCTTCCAAAATAGCAGATGTCAAAGACAGCTACGACCTTTTCCCGCTTTTTGATATGCATTTTGAAAGGGACGACAAATCTGCGAAGCAAAAGGCCATGGTGTTTTCGTTCATTGGGTTGCTGATCCTGTCGCTGGCTTTGTGCAATTATGTGAACCTCACTACGGCTTCGTCTTCCAGCAGGGCAGGGGAGGTGTCGGTTCGGAAAGTGGTTGGAGGGCAACGCATTGCGTTGATTTTGCAGTTTTATCTCGAATCGGTCATTTATGTGACTATCGCATTTGTATTAGCGGTAGGGCTGTTTTGGGGCTTAAAAGATTACCTTTACAGGTCGCTCGAATTGCCTGTGGACGCTTCCTTTTTGAAAAATCCATGGTTCCTGCTTTCGCTGATCGGCTTTTACATTTCCAGTATACTTCTCTCGGGCGGCTATCCTGCCCTTCTTCTTTCGCGTTTGGCACCGGGGCAGATTTTCAGGGGCGCCTACGGTACGATGGGAGGCGCGGCGCGTGCACGCAAAGTGTTTACCGTTTTTCAATTCGCGGTTTCCATTGCGCTCATTATTGGTTCTATTTTGATTACCAAACAAATGCAGCTTTTCCAGACCAAAAATCTGGGTATTAACAGGGACAGGATTGTGACCGTATTTCTGGATCATGAAGACGGGTTGAATAAACACTACCGGGAAATCCGGCAGAGCGTGGAGGACCTCTCTGGTGTTGAATCGGTCACTTCATCTGCTTTGCTGATGTATTATCCTTTCGGCAATAAATGGGATCTGAAAAGGGTGAATAGTGATAAAACGGTAGGTGTGAATTATTTCCGCGTCGACGAACATTTTGTGGAAACAATGCAGATCAAATGGGTTGCGGGCCCGAGGAGGCGGTCGGGTGAAAACAAAGGAATTGGTGTTGTGCTGAATGAAACTGCTGCGAAGGAATTGGGGATACAAACAGAGAATTACAACCAGACATTGGATTTGGGTGCGGAAACTCACAGGGATTTGTTGGGTATTATCAAAGATTTCCACTTCAATTCACTCACTCAG
Organism: Dyadobacter sp.; assembly: GCF_017744695.1. Taxonomy (GTDB): domain Bacteria; phylum Bacteroidota; class Bacteroidia; order Cytophagales; family Spirosomataceae; genus Dyadobacter. The sequence continues at coordinate 279,402 of NZ_JAGIAS010000001.1, read as the reverse complement.
AAGATTGCCCCGATGGGATTGGAGATCGCTGATGACAGCATTTTTCATGACTACCTGTACATCAAGCTGGCCCGCAATGTGGACATTCCGAATACCCTGGCATCCGTTGGGAAAATTTATAATCAGTTCAATAAAAACCGGCCTTTCGAATATGCGTTCCTCGACGACACGTATAATAAAATGTACAAGAACGAGCAGAAAACCGGCCGGATCGTTTACTGGTTCACGGGTGTGGCGATCGTAATCGCCTGCCTGGGGTTGTTCGGGCTGACCATTTTTGCGGCGGAACAGCGCAGGAAGGAAATCGGTATTCGGAAAGTGCTTGGCGCGACGGTTTTGAATATAGTAACCATGCTTTCCGGAGACTTTTTGAAACTGGTATTCCTGTCCGTTTTAATTGCGTCGCCGGTTGCTTATCTGGCCATGAAAAGCTGGCTGGAAGATTTCGCATACCATGTGCCGATCAGCGGGTGGGTGTTCGTAATGGCCGGGGCGGCGGGGTTGTGTGTGGCCATTGTGACGATTAGTTTTCAGGGTTTTAAGGCAGCGGCGGCTAATCCCGTTAAGTCACTGAAAACGAATTGACAGCAATTGGCCCGAAGGCAAATGCTTCTTTGAATTTTCCGCAACAAGCCCGATTCGCTGCCGGGGTTCGGACAAGTACCAGCTATATTGCGTGCACTATTGTTGGTATGAAGTCCCAAATGAAAAAATATAATCTGCAACTCGGCGCCGTGATGGCGACCGTGGTGACCTTGTCGATCGTGCCTGTTCGACTTGCCGAAGGCCAGGGCGCCAATCTTGTAAGCCTGGTAGGATCGGAAATCGTGATCTGGCTCATGTGCATGGCCACCTGGCTATCCAGCTACCAGACCTATTACAAGTTCAAATTAGTCAAATGGCAGAAAATAGCGGTGGCGCTCCTGTTCTGCGCAGTGATTTCCAATTTGTTTTTCCTGGCGTCGTTCCGCTTGTTTGAGGACTACCCGCTCAAATCCATGCGTGAGCTTCCGCTCTGGATTATCACCATTCGCCTTTCTTTGCGGGGCCTTTTGCTGGGACTGATTATGGTCCCCATTATTTTCCTGCTTGAAACCGAGCGGGAGCGGCAGGAAGAGGCGTTGAAAAGGGAGAGAGACCGTGTGATGGATGCCGAGCGGCAGAAGCATGTCCTGGAAGCGCTCGTTTCGGAGCGAACGGCGGATTTGGAAGAAGCGCTTTCCTTTTTGGGAGAATCGCAGGAGGAACTGGACCATCAGGTATACCTCCTCACCCGTGTGGTTGCGTCGATCGCGCATGACGTACACGCCCCGCTTCAATTTATGATCACGGCCACGAAGCACACCGGCAAGTTCATTGATAATAAACAGTACGAGCAAGCATCCGAATACAACCAGCAAGTAGAACGCGGCCTGGACGACATGGCTATGTTGATGCAAAACCTCCTGGAATTTGCCAGAAATCAGATTCACCGGGGAGCCTTGCATTTGGCACACCTAAACCTGGCGGCTTTGGTGCGGGAAAAAGCCGGCTTGTTTGAACCGATCGTAATTGCTGGCGGCAATACACTACAGATTTCCCTGAACGAGAACCTGACGGTAAACTGCAACGCCAATCTTTTAGGTGTTATCCTGCATAATCTGCTGGACAACGCAATCAAAAATACCCGGGATGGGGAAATACAAATATCCAGTGCGATAGCCGGCGACCGGTTACACCTCTATATTGAAAATCCGGTCGGCGGCGTCGCGCCGGATGGAATTCTACAAACTGACGGGCAGGGCAAACCCGGGCAGTATCCTGCCCGGTTGGGGCGGGATAATGAGGGGCTTGGCCTGATTTTGGTAAGGGATATTGCGGCGCTGCTCAATATCGGTTTTGCGATTGAAGCGGTTGCCGGGAAAGTAGTGGCGAGGCTGACCTTTTCCGAATTCTTGGGATCCTAGTATAACTGCCGGCACTTACCGGATGGTCCGGTTATGCGGTAAACACTCAATTTCCGGAAGAGGAGGAGAAAGATGTTACCGTTTATTGCACTTCTCTAATGTCAATATTGTACAATATTTTGACAAAATAGGCTTAGTTTGAAAATGTCACTTTCAGCGCCAATATTTCACTTTTTCTTTTTGCATTATCAGATCTATTTATATTAATTTACCAGCGGTTAATTTGGTAAATTTCATTAGTTATTCAAATAATACTATTAATATCGACATAGATTTTACCTTTTCCTTCGCCGCGGCGGGGTGCCGTTTTTGCTTGATTACATACGCCATTCCGCATTTTGCCTAGTTTCCGGCCTGCCTCCCGCACGCAACCCCCCGCGTGGGAATGGTAGGATGTTACCCAATGCCTAACTAAAACCAAAACTTAAAAATCCTATGTATGCTGCTACCTGAGGGCCGTCTAAGGCCTTGATTTCATTGTACTTTTTCTTCAAACACTAACTAGTTTATCTATGATGAATTTTTCTCTGCGTCTTTTTCGCCCTGGTGAAAGAAGCGCGAAAGGACGGATGTCCTTTGGCATGAAAGGTTTGGGCGCGTTCATTCTGTTTTGTACGTTTTTTCTGGGATATGCACATGCCCAGGATATATCGCTGAAAGGGAAAGTGACCGACAGCAAGGGCAATGCATTGCCAGGGGTATCCATTACCATTAAAGGGACGAGCAAGGGTACTTCCACCGATATGGAAGGCGGCTACGCCATTTCCGCACCACCGGCATCTACGTTGGCATTCAGCTTTATCGGCTTCACTACGAAGGAAGTGACTGTCGGCAGCCAAACGACCATCGATGTGGTGCTGGCCGATGATGTAAAAGCGCTCGAAGAGGTCGTGGTGATCGGTTATGGGGCTGTCAAGAAGAAAGATGTGACAGGCTCGGTCGTTTCGCTGCAACCCAAGGATTTTAACAAAGGGGTGATCACGGCTCCGGACCAGCTGATTCAGGGCCGGACACCCGGGGTGATGGTGATCAATAATACCGGGCAGCCGGGTGGTGCGACCACAGTCCGTATCCGGGGGAACTCCTCGATCCGTGCCGGTAACAACCCGCTGTTTGTATTGGATGGTATTCCGCTTTCGGGCAGCTCGGCGCGTCCCGGCGGAAGTGGTGGTTTCGGTTCTGACGGTGGTAACCCGTTGGCATACCTCAACCCGAATGATATTGCCAGCATGGACATTTTGAAAGATGCTTCGGCAACGGCTATTTATGGTTCCCGTGGTGCCAACGGGGTGGTGATCATCACTACCAAAAGAGGTGCTTCCGGTGCCCCCACGGTGAGTATCAATGCTTCGACCGGTGTTTCCAGCCTGCTGAGAAAACCGGAAGTGCTGAATGCCGACGAATTCCGGGAAGCAGTTCAATACTATGCGCCCAACGACCTGAAAGGGGCTGATTTTGGCGGAAATGTGAATGCATTCGATGAAATTACCCGTGTTGCTCCGGTGCAGAATTATTCGATGGCGATCACGGGCGGTACCGATAACGGTAAATACCGCGTTTCGGCCGGTTATATGGATCAGAAAGGTATCATCGAAACGTCGAGACTGAAAAAATACACGGCGAGCATTAACAGTAGTTTCAGGTTCCTGGAAAGCAAGAAGTTAGGGCTTGATTTTAATGTACTGTTTACCCAGACAAACGAGAACCTCGCCCCGATCGACGTGGGCGTAGGCTTTACCGGTAACGTGATTTCGCAAGCGCTGACCTGGAACCCGACCCGCCCGTTGCGCGTCAACGCGGACTCGCTCACGTACGTGAGCCCGACGACGATCAACCCGCTGACGTCGCTGAGAGCGTATAAGGACATCGCGATCGTCAATACTACGGTGGCGAGCATTGCTCCTTCCTACAAGATTACCAATGACCTGGAATACAAGCTCGTGTATAGCATTACCCGCCAGACCGGTAACAGGAAGGGCCGGTATATTGCCGGAATGGTGGACCCTGCACAAATCAGAAATGGTTTTGCTTTCATCGGAAACAATTCGGAAACCAATCAGCAGCTGACCCAGACGCTGAGCTATAACAAGGACATCAGCCCTTCGCTGAACCTGAATGCGGTAGCGGGTTATGAGTTTCTTGACTATGCGAACAGCTGGAACTCCGTGAGCGGTAGCGGCTTCACGTATGTGGGCCTGGATTTCTACGACTATCTGAACTATTCGGTGGCGAGCAACCGCGGGGCTAATTCCTTCAAATCCCCGACAAACCAGTTGCAGTCGGTGTTTGTACGCGTAGGATTGAATTACCTCGATAAATACCTGTTCACCGGAACGGTCAGAAGGGATGGTTCTACCAAATTCGGGGAAAACAACAAGTATGCCAATTTCCCTGCGGTAGCACTCGCATGGAATATTTCGAACGAACCTTTCCTGAAAGGGAATAGCACGGTAAACAACCTGAAACTGCGTTTGGGCTGGGGTAAAACGGGTAACCGCGAGTTTGACTCGGGTGCGTCGCGTGACCGGTATGTATTTGGTACCCAAAGCATCAGCCAGGCCAACTTCGGGAACCCCGACCTGAAATGGGAGACTTCCGAAACTTTCAACGGGGGTATCGACTTTGGCTTGTTCCAATCGAGAATCGTAGGTTCGATCGATGTCTTCAACAAAAAGACGACCGACGGTTTGTTTGAGAGAACGCTGGCACAACCTGCGCCGAGCGGAAAAATCTGGGTGAACCTGGATGGAGAGGTAGTGAACAAGGGTGTCGAACTTGCGCTGACCGGTACTGTGCTGGAAAACAAAGACTGGACTTGGAATATTTCGGCCAATGCTACCTACCTGAAAAACAGCGTTTCGGGCTTGCCAGGGTTTTACGAAACGGCCGCATTGAGAGGTCAGGGCTTCTCGGGCGTTTTGGGACAAAGAATGGTAAGCGGCCAACCGCTGAACGTTTGGTACCTGGCCAAGTATGCAGGCCTCGACCCTACGACCGGAACCAGTATGTACGAAGGCGCGGATGGCCAGGTGGGCACTTCCGTGGACCCCGCTCAGAACAAGTTCTACGTACATAGCCCTAACCCGAAATACCTCCTGGGTTTCTCTACGGACGTGACTTACAAGAAATTCTCGGCCATCGTCAATATGAACGGAGCATTTGGGCACTACCTTTTCAATAACACTTTTGCAACTGTACTGGGTATCAATAACCTATCTACCAAGAACATCGCGAAAGATTTCTTCAACAAGGATATCAAGGAAGCCACCTCCAATTCGGCGGCGCCTTCCACCCGATACCTTGAAAAAGGCGATTACATGAAAATGTCAAACGTCACCCTGAGCTACCGGGTTGGCAACATCGGGAAGGCTTTCAAGAACCTGAACATCTCGTTGACAGGCCAGAACCTTTTTGTACTCACAGGGTACAAAGGTTTCGATCCTGAGGTGAACACGGACGGTTCAAGCGGAGGCATTCCATCCCTTGGGATCGAATACATCCCGTACCCTTCGGCAAGGACTTTCCTGCTGGGCGTAAACTTTTCGTTGTAATTCATCAAAAACAAAGAATCTATGAAACTCAAATCATATTGTGCGGCAATTCTCAGTTGCACCATGCTGCTTTCCTGCACCGACCTGGACGAGAAACTGGGCAGCGCATTGGAAAAGGGTACCACCGGGAATATCAATCCCGCCGAACTATTGATCAGCGCCTATTCTTCGCTGAACGGGCCCTATCAGCAGGATAACCGCTGGTGCTTGCAAGAGCTCTCGACAGACGCCGCAGTCGCACCCACACGTGGGGGCGACTGGGATGATAACGGTACGCACCGGGCTATTCACCTGCATACCTGGAATGCGGATAACTCGTATATGAGCAACACATTCGGCGGTTTGCTGACGGCCATCTATCAGTCTTCCAACGTACTGCGCTATGCTCCATCGGCTCAGCAGGCGGCGGAGGCAAGGTTTATCCGCGCCTTGGCGATGTTCGATGTGATGGATTTGTGGGGTGTTGTGCCTTACCGCGAAAGCCTTGAGGATTTCCGTGAGTTGCCCAAAACGCTGACGTCGCAGGAAACGATCGATTTCATCATCTCGGAAATGAATGCCATCATGAAAGACCTGCCTTCCACAGGGCCGGCCTATGTGGCTAACAAAAATGCGGCGAGGGTATTGCTGATGAAAGTGTATTTGAACAAGGGCGCGTTTTTGAACAGACAAAGTCCCAAGTTCGATGCGGCTGATATGAGCAAAGTTATTTCCCTGGCTAACGAGATCACCGACTATAAGATCTCCGCTCCGGGTAAGTATTTTGACAATTTTGCGCCTGATAACAATGTGAAATCGACCGAGAATATTTTCACATTATATAATGAAGAAGGTGTACGTGGCGGTGGCGTGGACCGGGCTTACTGGACGGTGTCGCACTATAACATGACCCCGGGTGGATGGAATGGCTGGGCAACGCTGTCCAACTTCTATGATAAGTTTGCGGCAGGCGACGAAAGAAGGGGGATTTACTACAATTATCCGGCGGATACCACTTCCAACCGCACCAAAAACTACAAGATCCAGAACGTAGGTTTTCTGGAAGGCCAGCAGTACAGCTGGGTAACCAACAAGCCGCTCAATGCGAGAAACCCTGCTACTCAGCCGTTGGTTTTCACCAGGGATATTACAATCCGGACAAGCGGCGCCACTTTGGAAACAGCTGGGATAAGGGTGATCAAGTATCCGTTCGACTACGCTTCAAAAGGACAGCGGAACAACGACTGGGTAGTGTACCGGTATTCGGATGTGTTGCTTATGAAGGCAGAGGCCATTCTGCGCGGGGGCACGCCCGGCGCGGCGGCGGACGCTCTGGGAGTCGTCAATTCGATCCGTACCAACCGCGGCGCAGCTAACCTGACGGCTCTTACGCTGGACAATCTTCTGGACGAGCGTGGAAGAGAATTGTATTGGGAAGGATGGAGAAGACAGGACCTGATCCGATTCGGCAAGTTCCTGCTGGCGGGACAAATCAAACCTGCGGATCCGGACCCGAAAACGCTGGTTTATGCGATCCCAAGCCCGCAAATCGCGGTTAACAACAATCTCAAACAGAATCCGGGGTATTAATGTTGTTTAAAAATTGATATTCTGAAATGACAATGAAGCCCGGCAAACTCCACGTTTGCCGGGCTTCGCTGTTTAATGTCCTGAAACCGATGTGAGGGAACTAACCCAGTTCCTCCGCCAGGCCAATAAGAATTCCTTCGGCGCCACGCATATAACAGAGCCGGTACGAGTCCTGATATTGAACCACTTCACCCACCAGCTGGCCGCCATGCCTGGAAAGTCGGGCTACCATTTCATCAATGTCTTCCACGGCGAACATGGCCCGCAGGTATCCTAACGCATTCACAGGCGCATTACGGTGATCCGATTCAACGGGAGGCGTAAGAAATCTCGATAATTCAAGCCGGCTGTGACCGTCGGGGGTGACCATCATGGCGATCTCGACCTGCTGTGAAGCCAGGCCGGTAACGCGACCAGACCATTCGCCTTCGATCGTCGCACGCCCTTCGAGAATCATTCCCAGTTCCGTGAAAAATGAAATGGCATTATCGAGGGATTCCACGACGATGCCGATATTATCCATTCTCAGTAGTTTGTTAGCCATATGTCTGTCTGTTTGAAAATTAAAAGCCATTTTTCCACTTCCGGGCAATGGATATGGCGGTTTCCAGCATGTATGGGGCCCAGTTTTCAACTTCCCAAGCGGTGTTGCGCAGGTCGGACGCGAGCAGCATTGCCCTTGCTTCACTGACGTTTCCAGCTGTTTCCAGGATATAAGATAGTTGAATTTGTTGTTGATATAAATCGGCATCTTCCAACGGAATGGCGTTCAAGGATGCTGCCAATGGGGCAAACATGCGTTCTGGTATCGGGTCAAATTTCCGTGCCAGCGATTTGACTATGCTGTCCATGCGAAGAAAATCAGACTGGAAAGCGGCCTGACTGGCATAGGTGGAGAGGGCCGTACCCATTTGTTCGAGCACGACGAATTTCAGATTAGGGCATTGGGGAATAGCATTGCCGAGGAATTCAAATACGATTTCCGGTACCGATTCGTCGTGCGTGTCGCGCCGCACGGGCTTACCCTGGGGCGTAGCCGTATCTTCCCAGCTCCCGCCCGAAATATGGATTTCCCGCACCTTATTGAGCGGGTACAGCTTTAAAATATCGACAAAATCAATGTTGAAATTGTGAACCTGGCAGTAGATGTTGTGCAGGTCAAGAATGATGAAACCATTGACACTTTCTACCAGCTGGTCTAAAAAGACACCATGCTTCCTGACTTCATCGATGGAATAGGAGAAGGCGAGGTTTTCCAACCCTACCGGACATTGACATGCATCCTGGATCCTTTGCAGACGATCTTGCCCCAGCGCCAGTGTCCGGGGAGTAAGCGGAATGCCGATCGGCGCGCCTTTATGGAAATCTTCGCCGGTCATGAAACCGAAATGCTCGGTAATATGGTCGAAATTGAACTCGGCGGATAGCTTTTTTAGTTTGCGAAGCCATTCCTGCTGCCCGGAAGACCATTTGCCGGAAAACAAGGAAAAATACACGCCGTGGCCCATTAACCGGTTCTGTTTGCTGAATTCGCTCACCAGGTCGGTAAACCAGGGCGGGATCTCGTCGAATTTGTAAAGTGTGTCAAAGGACCACTCAATGGCCTCCACCTTTTCCTGTTCAAACAAAGGCAGGGCCGCTCGTAAAATATGGGTGTCCAGGTTACAGGCGACCGCTGAGTAGATTTCAGACATGGATACGTAAGAATCACCCCATTCCGCAGGCCGGACAAGGATCGATTTTTTTGTTCTTGGTTATTTTTTCGCCGTTTGGTCCAACAGCATTGTCTGTGCAGGCCGTAGCAAGTGCAGTAACTGTAACCGCAACAGCCACTGCCTGTAATACCGATTTTGAGATTTTCATAAGGGAGTTTGTTAAGGTGAATCAGGGAATACACGGAAGAGATGTAATTATGATGAATTTGGTTGTAACCGGTTTTGATTAAAATTTCCACAACCTCCTGTTCCCCTGCGCCAATAGGCAAGATTTGACTAGTAGCATTCACGTTCCAATCTTCAAATCGCTAGGGTTTCCGGCTCTCTGTAGCGTTTATGCCGGCTGATACGTCATGTGTTTGAAATCAAATCTTTCAAAACCATGAAAAATATCAGACTGTTTGGAAACGGCCTATTGCTGCTGTCACTGCTCTCGTTCGGCGCATGCGATCACAACAACGAGAATGTCAAGCCCGACCCGGGCAATGAGCTCAAGGGTGATTACGAGCGGATCATGAAAGGCAGGGCGGATTCTAAGGGTGTCCCTTTTGAAATCTCGAAAATCGTGCTTACCGGAAACACCCTGGCGATCGATGTGGCCGGCGGATGTTCAGCGGACGACTTCAAAACAATCTGGAACGGAGTGGTATTGCTGTCCTATCCCCAGCAGATCAACCTTGTAGTGGCCAATGAGAGCAACAACGATTCTTGCCAGCCCAAAGGGTCGTACACCTTGCAGGTCGACCTCAAAAAATTGATCGGTGATTCGTTCAATCCAACTGACTTTATGGTGACCGTGTCCAATGGATCCAAAGTGGCCGATAAGGTAGTGGATGAGAATGGCAATGTCTCGAATTTATAATCAAGCAAGGTAATCGCGCCGGCTGCCCTTTGGGCGGTCGGCGATTAAATTTTCTCATACTTTGAATACCCTTGTTCTGCAACATTTTCTGGAATCGGAATGGATCGAAGGCTGTCGACGCGGTGACGCGCGTTGCCAGGAAAAGGTATTCAGACATTTTTACGGCTATGTAATGGGAATATGTTTAAGGTATTCCAGTTCGGATCAGCAAGCGCAGGAAATTTTAAACGACAGTTTCCTGAAAGTCTTTGAGCATATGCTGACCAGCGGGGAAATACTCGTATTCAGGGCCTGGTTGAGAAGAATTGTGGTTAACACGGCACTTGACCACTATCGAAAAGAGCGGCGTAGGATGGAAAAAATCACCGCCGACATTGCCGAAGAAGATGCGACGATCGCGGAGGATGTGATCGACAGGCTTTCCGCGGAGGAGATCATCCGGCTGTTACAGGAGTTGCCGGAAAGCCAGAGATTGGTATTCAACTTGTACGAAATCGAAGGATACAGCCACCAGGAGATCGGAGAGATGCTTGGATTCCCGGCGGGCACCAGCAGGACCTATCTGACGCGGGGAAAGCAACGGATAAAGTCGTTGATGTTACAGCGAAAATTTGGAAATGAATATGGAGAATGAGGACGCGTTTCGGAAGGTAAAAGACAAGCTGGCCGGGTTTGAAGCGGGCTTTCGCGATGACTCGTGGTCGCTTTTCGAACAGCACAGGCTCAAAAAGGAAAGGCGCCGGAGACTTGTGGGTGCCCTGCGCGTGGGGGCGCTGGTCCTTTTCCTGGCAGGTATTTTGACGGGCTCATGGTTTTTTCTCGAATCCGGAGGGAAGCACGCACGATCCGGCCAACGCAGAGCGGCCATTTCTAAACCTGTCGAGAGAGCTGCAATCGCTGTAACTGATAAGCCCTCTGGCCGGCATCCTCACGGAAATGTGGTTCGAGGAAGGACGCATAGCACGACAACCGCTCCGGAATCGACTGCAACGACTTATAAAGCCAGCTTCAAAGCAAAGCAGAAGATTCCGGTAATTTCCGGTTTATCGCCATCGCATGGCAACCCATCAATAGCTCCGGTTCATGGGGCACCAGTTTGGCCCTACATGGCGAGAGAATTGCCGAACATGGGGCCCTCGGTTTACGAAGTGAGTTTGGAACTACCGGCCATTCAGCAAAGCGAACAGCATATAGCCGGACGCAGGCAGCGCGGCTTTCAGTTGAGTTTAGGCCCGGCTGTACGGGCCAACTACGCCAGGCCCTCCGAAAGCAGGCTTACCCTGGGGCCGGCAATCTTCGGGACATTCCCCATGACTTCCCGGTTCTCGCTGCGCGGGGGACTCGCCCTCATGCGCGAGCACGTCTACGTGAGCAACCGGAATCCGGTATTTAGCAAAGACGCTGTCAAATGGCTCAATCGCGGCGATTATCATTGGTGGGAGCTTGAAATTCCGGTTGATATTCAGGTAAGGTTATATCAAAATCCGCGATATAGTTTGTCCGGTCTTTTCGGGGTGTCATCGTCGCTGTTCTGGGGTGAGCATTTCAGGGAAATGTATCAGAAAGGCAAAATCGTGACCACTACGCTGGCGCTTCACGACGGGGAAGTCAGGGAAGTTGAGGGGCTGGCGTCAACCCAGGATATGCCGTTAACAAGTGGTAGCACCGGCGCGGTTTTTGCCCCGGTAACCCATTTTAATGCGTCGATCCTGTGGGAAAAGAAGATAACTCCCAACAGGGCCATTATGGTCGAGCCACAGGTTCGCTACCCCGTCGGCGGCATTACCAGCCGTAATCTGAAATTCACCTCCATAGGGCTTCAAATCAGAATATCTTATTAATAGGGAGATTTTCAAAGCGCACATCCGACGGCCGGACAAAGACACCAATCTGGTGTTAGAAAATGTCAATTCGCTACTTATTTGTTGCGTTGAATAATGGCATCTTTGACCCGATAAAACACGGATATGCGCTTGCAGAATTGTACGAAGTTTTTTTTCGGAATAATCATACTGATAGGTTCAGCTGTTTCCTGCTTTCAGTGCATTCAGGCGAAGAAGGGCGGGCGGAATGCCGGGGAGGTTTCTTACAGCTTCCAGGTAAGGCCTATCCTTTCTGACAAGTGTTTCGCATGCCATGGACCAGACGCCAAGCACCGTGAAGCAGGGTTGCGACTGGACGTAGCAGAAAGTGCTTACGCAAAGCTTCGCGACGGCAAAGGATTTGCCATTGTACCCGGTAATCCGGAGGCATCGGAAGTTTATAAAAGAATTATTTCGGCCGACGCGGATTATCAAATGCCAACGCCCGAGTCCCATTTGGGATTGCTCACGAAGGAAGAAACGGAGCTATTAAAGCAGTGGATTGCACAAGGAGCGAAATACGAAAAGCATTGGGCGTTTGTTGCTCCGAAACAAAGCGCCTTGCCGGAAATCAGCGATGAAGATTGGCCTAAAAATGAAATTGACTACTTCACACTCGCCAGAATGGAGGAGGTCGGATTGGAACCGAGCGAGCCCGCGAGGAAAGCCCAACTGATCAAGAGACTGTCGCTGGACCTTACCGGCCTGGCGCCTTCCCCCGAATTTCAGAAGAGATTTGAGCGTGACGACACCGATAAAAATTATGAAAAAGTCGTCGACGAGCTCCTGAGCCAGCCCTCTTATGGTGAAAAAATGGCCGTACATTGGCTCGATATAGCACGTTACGGGGATTCGTTTGGTTATCAGAACGATCATTCCAGAACGCAATGGCCCTGGCGTGATTGGGTGATCAGCGCATTCAACAGGAATATGCCCTACGACCGGTTCGTTACCTGGCAGCTGGCAGGCGATATGCTGCCCAATGCCGGAAAGGAACAGATTTTGGCCACCGCTTTCCTGCGAAATCATAAGTATAATGAAGAGGCCGGCATCATTCTGGAAGAGTACCGCATCGAATACAATCTGGACAAAACCAAAACGGTCAGTTCCGGCCTGATGGGCCTGACAGTGGAATGCGCGCAATGTCACGACCATAAGTATGATCCGATCTCGCAGGAGGATTACTACCGGTTGTTCGCTTTTTTTAATAATTCCAGGGAAAAAGGGCAGGACAAAATTCGGGGTGGGGTAGCCGTGGCGCCCATCCTTGAAGTGACGGACGCGGAACGAAAAGGCGTGCTGAATTTTATCAATAGTGCAGACACAAGCACCGTCTGGCTTTCGGTCATGAGCGAAAACGACACGCTCCGTCCTACGCACGTGCTCAACAGGGGCGTGTACGATGCACCGGGAAGAGTTGTGACGGCGAGTGGTTTAAAATCGGTCATGCCGTACGACACCACGAAGTATGCAAGAAACCGTGTGGGGCTTGCCGGATGGATGTTCAATAAAAGCAATCCGCTGACGGCGAGGGTATTTGTAAACCGCGTATGGCAGGAGTTTTTCGGACGCGGGATCGTTAAGAGTGCCGGCGATTTTGGGATGCAGGGAGACCTGCCTTCGCATCCCGCATTGCTCGACTGGCTCGCGGTCGACTTCATGAAGCATGGCTGGAATGTAAAACGCCTGGTGAAGCAGATCGTTACTTCAGCCACCTACCGCCAGTCTTCAAAACTCACCAAGGAAAAAGAGGAGAAAGATCCCGAAAATATATACCTGTCGCGCGGGGCGCGTTACCGTGTGCCCGCCGAAATGGTGCGGGATATTGTTTTGTCGACCAGCGGGTTGTTAAACCGTGAAATAGGAGGGGCTAGTGTGAAACCTTATCAGCCAAAGGGGCTTTGGGAAGGGAGCACGGCCAACCGGGGCGACCTGACGAAGTATGTACAGGATACGGCGGGCAAACTCTACCGGCGGGGGCTGTACACTTTTATCAAAATGACTTTACCACCGCCCGCTATGATCGTGTTCGACGCCAGCAACCGGGATCATTGCGAAGTAAAACGCCAAAAAACCAATACACCGCTGCAAGCCCTGATCATGTTGAATGACCCGGCGGTGCTGGAAGCGTCGCGCGTGCTCGCGGAACGGATCGTTGGCCGGAAAATGTCGGTTGAGGAAAAAGTGCGGACGCTATTTCAGCAAATTGTGTGCAGAAAGCCGACAGAAAAAGAAGTCGACTTGCTGGTGGGCTACTACAATTCGGAATTCGTCAAATTTTCGAAGGACCAGCAAAAGGCTGTGAAGGTGCTGAATGTGGGAGATTTCGTACATGAAAAAGGGATTAGAAAGGACCAGGCGGCAGCATTGATGCGGGTTATCAGTACGATTTACAACATGGAAGAAACGATCACCAAATCCTGACAGACCCGCTGTATTGACTTACTACTATGGAAAAGCCCATTTTCGACTTCGGGATGAATATTAACCGCAGGCACTTCCTGTCCAAGGTGAGTCTGGGTATTGGAAGCGCGGCCCTGGGCTCCCTTTTAATCCCTGACATGTTCAACGGAGGTGAGGGAACGAGCGTGAATGATATTGTATCGGGTTTGCCGCACTTTGCGCCCAAAGCGAAGCGGGTCATTTATCTCTTTCAAAATGGTGCACCCTCTCAGTACGAACTGTTCGACCACAAGCCGCTACTCAATAAGATGTTTGGAGAGAACCTGCCGGAATCCGTCAGGGGAGGGCAACGGCTGACAGGTATGACGGCGAATCAGACCAGTTTCCCGTTGGCGGGGTCCGTTTTCAATTTCGCGCAGCACGGCAACTCGGGTGCCTGGGTGAGCGAACTGCTCCCTCACACGGCAAGGATCGCGGACGATCTCTGTTTCATTAAGTCCATGAATACGGATGCCATTAACCATGATCCGGCCCTTACTTTTTTCCAGAGCGGTGCGCAGGTGGGTAGCCGTCCGAGTATGGGGGCCTGGCTCAGTTACGGGCTCGGCAGCGAAAATCAGAACCTGCCCGCGTTTTGTGTTTTGCTCTCGCGCGGGATCGGCAATGGCCAGGGCGTGTATTCCAAGTTATGGACGAACGGTTTTCTCGATTCTGTGCACCAGGGTGTGCAATTTAGTAGTGGAGAAAACCCTGTGCTATACCTGGGTGATCCGGATGGAATGGACAGAAACGAGCGCCGGGAAATGCTCGACAAACTGGCGGCATTGAACGAAGGGACTTTCGCGGAGTACCAGGATCCGGAGATAGTGACCAAAATCCAGCAATATGAAATGGCGTTCCGGATGCAGGCTGCCGTTCCCGAAATTACGGATATGAGCAAGGAGCCGGAGTCGGTCGTGAAATTGTACGGCCCCGACTGCCTGGTTCCCGGCACCTATGCAGCCAATTGTCTCCTGGCCCGCAAACTATCCGAGCAGGGCGTGCGATTCGTGCAACTTTACCACCAGGGGTGGGACGGCCATTCCAACTTGCCGAAGGAAATCAGGGCGCAGTCGATGGATGTAGACCAGGCATCCGCAGCACTTGTGACGGATCTCAAACAAAGGGGGTTGCTGGACGAAACCCTGGTGATTTGGGGAGGGGAGTTCGGAAGGACCAACTATTGCCAGGGCAAGTTTTCCAGGGACGACTACGGACGGGACCATCACCCGCGGGCATTTACGATCTGGATGGCCGGAGGAGGTATCAAGCCCGGAATTTCATATGGTCAGACCGACGATTTTGGCTATAATATCATTAAGGACCCGGTGCATGTTCATGATTTACACGCTACCATTCTCAACCAGCTGGGGCTTGACCATGAAAAACTGGTTTTCAAGCATCAGGGACGCCGCTACCGCCTCACAGACGTTGCCGGAAAACTTGTGAAAGGGATTATCGCCTGACTGTCGCTATCTTGAATACTTCGGTATGAACTTAATCGCCGTGTTGTAAGGGATTTTGGGCACGATGGCGAAAACATGGTCTATGCCTCCCACCGGCGTCGACCAATACCGGAGGTCTGCCGTAATAGTCAGCCTGTTGTGTGCGCAATCGGCCGTGACAGACTGTGACATCACCGAAGCACGCGTGTTATTTTTGACACTGATCACGATCAGGCTTTTGGTAGTGAAGTCGATTTTTTTCTTTAAATATGCGATGAATAGTTTTTGGTACAATTCATTTTCATTCTGAATTATTTCAAAACCCATATCAAAACTTCCCGGCTCTAACAGGCGCGCGCGCGGATTTAATTCATCGTTGAATAATTCGAATTTCACAGCACCATCTTCACATTTGTATACATAGGGCTCTTCTTCCCGGCACGAGCCGAGAATGACACCCATCAGACACAGTAAGATAGTCTTAAAATTCCCCATGAATGCGCTGGATAAATGGAGTTTTGGCCTATTGGTTTATCGCGAACTGCTGTTGTTAGCAACCGCTCATTTAAGCAATTAGTTTGTTGTTACAAGATAAACATACGAATGATCATAATATTGTTATAACCCAAATTATGATCAAGCTTGAATAGCCTTGAAGATGGAGACGTAGCCGCATTATAACAGCAATAGCTTGATCACAGGTTTAAGTTCTTCAAAGCTAAGGATTGTCCAGGGTATTTGGCGCGGATAGAATATCACATATTGTGTCGGCAGTAAAACGCAAATTGCCGCTGCTGCCGCATACAGGTATTTCACATTGCGGATTTCGTGCTTGCTGATAATAAAAGCCGAGATAATTATTAACGGAAATGCGTAGGTCAGACTTCGAGAGATGTCGAACACAGAGTATGCTATCAGTATATGGCCAGCCATGATGGCCAACAGCGACAAGGCCAGCAGCAAGTTCCCTTTTCTTGCCAGCAAACCAACGGCAAAAAGGAACAATACCCATAAGCCCTCAAAGGTCAGGAATACTCCTGAAAGCCGGTGTTTCAATTGATAAGGAATCAATCCCAGTTCAACACCGGATCCGGTGCCGGTAGGCGTATGTAAACCAAATAAACTGGCTAGTAATGCTCTGATTATCAGGTATGATGCTCCGGTGAGCAACACGATCGACGATGTTCTTTGCAACCAGTCTTTCTTGCCGCGAAACTGCCGGAATGATTGAAGATCAAAATCCGACTCGGACAGCAGGTGAAACAGGTAGATGGAAGCCAGCGCAACGACCGCCCTTTCGTCCGTCCAGCACGCCAGCGTCAACGTGAGAAAAACGCCGACGCGGTTTTTGAGGTACATCCCAAAGGCGAGAAAGAAATATGCGAAGCCGTCAAACCAGAAATCGTAATCCCAAAAGAAGGACTTTGCAAGATAAATGGTGGAACTTCCCATGACCAGCAGCAGGGTTGTCATAGGAGATAGCCGCGTCAGCAATATTTTCATTAGCATAAAAAGGAAAGGTACCAACAAGGCAGATTGAATCAAATAAATGACAATCACACTATGGCCATTTGAATGGGCTGATACGCCCAGTATTTTGGCGAGTAATGGTACGGTAAATCTGAAATCTATTTTTCCGCCGTGTGTTTCCTGATTCACCTGAACTGCTGCTAACGGGTCAGATACTTTATCGAAAAAGTAGGCGTAGTTTGTTCCTAAATTATTGTCAGATATGAGCTCTAAATACCTTGGGTAAGTGAATAGCAAGACAACGGCAAATATGATAATCGAAGTTATCAGCATCCTGCGGTCGGAACTCAGGCACTTGGTTAAATTACCTTCATTAAAAAAATGTTTTATCGAATAACTCGGTGTCCGCCTTTTGAATGCTTTGGCGGACACCGGAAGAGTTTTTGGGACTGAACGAAACGGAAAAGTTTGTTCCATGAAGTATATCCTAAGGATGAATAGCTGGGTTCGGATATACAGACCCAATTAATGCATTAAACAGTTGCCTGTATGTTACATTTTTTTAATAATTCAATATTCGCAAATGATTTGCCTACTCTTTGATGAATTTGAATGTCCGCCCGTCGCTCAGCCGGATCCAGTACGTTCCGGTACTCAATGACTGTACATTGATCTCCTGCGTTTGACCACTTATTTCGAACTGCTTTCTGGTCCTGCCATTGATGTCGATTACGGTGGCGGTACTGCCCAGCATATCGGGATCGGTAATGTCGAGTTTCAGGGTTGCCTTTACCGGATTAGGGTAAATAGTCACAGGCGTTCCGCCATTTCCGTCGAGTGCTACGATGCGGCTGTAAGCGAACGTTTTGTCCTGGTCTACCATTTTCAGCCGGTAATAGACCTTGCCTTCACCATTATAGGCATCGGAGTATCCGTACTGCTGGCTGGCGCCGTTCCGGGCGGATAGGGTATGAATCGTAACGAAAGATTTCGCGTCGGTGCTCCGCTCGATTTGAAAATGACTGACATTTTCTTCCTGGGCGGTCTGCCAGGAAAGGTGATTGAAGCCCTTTTCCCGCTTGCCATTGAAATTTACCAGCCGTAGCGGCAGAGGCTCGCTTTGTGTTTTTACAAAGAAACCGCTGAAACCGGAGACATGGAAGGTGATTTCCCAGCGTTCGGCGTCGGGGTTCCAAACGATCCGCTCATCGTCCGGATCGATGGTCGTGGTGGCGCCCGGATAGGTATCGGGCAGGCCGGTCCCGTCGCCGCTCGTGCCGCCTCGCTTTTCGATTTTAAGGTTGGCGATACCCGTCGCGTCGCCAGGTCCGGTGGGTAAGGCGAGCGTGTTGAGGGCGTTGAATCCGTTGAACTCTGCCTGCGTAAAATACAGGGTCACTTCTCCGGTAGCTGTTTCTCCATTCGTTTCAGGCGTGATTTCGTAATGCCTTTTTACAAAATGGGCGGGCTGGGCTGCGTCTATCCATACTTTTGCGGTTGTCTTGCCTGAAATAGCGGAAGGGGCATCGTCACCCGTTACCTTGGCCACCAGCACACTGCAATTATTGGCATAATAGTACCGGGTGTCGGTGTAGGGTTGGTAGGAAGTTACGGTGGTGTTGCCCGAAGCCGCAGAAGTGGCAGTTGGGTCGGTAGCGCATTCGAAATTGGCCCGGATCATGAACTGTTTCGCGAAAGATGCACCATATGCTTCCACGGCGCCCCAGCCTGCAATCGGGTTATTGGGCCAATCCACAAAGTTGGTGCGTGGCACAAAAATGCCTGACGCCTGCCCGATCGCCAGCGTGCTGTCGAGCTCTTTCATGCTGACAAATATGGTGTCGCCGGGGAGGACATTCAGCGTGGGACTAACCATGAAATCGTGCCATTTCGAGGCATCTGTGCTGGTCAGCGTGCGTGCCGGTGCATCGAACAGCACCGTGCCGGGCATCCCGTTTTCAAACTTCATGACTGTGGCCCCGATGCTCATGGTATTGCCTGGGAGAACCGTGTTGACAATATAAGCCGACAGCGAGGAAAGCTCGGTGGCAGTGTGAATGGGATAGATGGTCCCCAGGTAACCGGGTTTTGTGGAGCCAATGCCGAGCATTCCGTTCCCTATGCCATTGTCGCGCGCAAAAACGGTCTGGGTAATTTCCAGCGAATCGACGTACTCATCGTTCTGAGGCAGCTGATCCGTCACGCCCGGAATAATGGTTTTGATACGGACCGTATATTTCCCGGCCGCATCTGCGACAAACGGCGCGACGACCGGCAATGTGTCACTCACCGCCATGGAGGCCACATTCACCGGAGCGCTCTGGGACGAGAAAACTTCCTGGTTGGCGCTATCGTACACACTTGCTTTGATGTACGCCCCACTCAGCGTACTGGATCCCTGGTTGTTGATCCGGCCATAGAACTGGTGGGGCAGATTCTGGCTCACAGGTACTTTAGGGAATATTGTTTTGGATGGGTTAACAAGCGCTGCATCGAAATCCAGTACCCTTTCTACCAGCACGTCGTCGATGAGCAGTAAAAACTGGTCGTTGGAAACGTTCCTGAATGCGATCCGGACGGTCTGACCGGCATACGACGAGAGATTAACCTCCCGTCTTGTCCAGGAGGAACTTTCCGCGGCGATCGAAAAGAGCATTGTCGAAGCGCTTACCTGGTTGCCCAGGTCGCCGGTGCCGCCCGTCGGGACGTTCGGTTGGGCCATCACCCGCACTTCGTACCCGTCGGGGTACTGCGGATCATAAGCAACGGCATTCCAGGAAAGCCGTATCACGCCGCCGGTGCCGGGAATGGCAATGGGGGGCGTCCACATCCAGTCGTCCGCAGCGCCTGGAACATTATACCACGAGGTACTGAACGCCGCTGAATCCGTAACATTATGCGCGAAATCCTCACGCCGCTCCCAGGCCTCATTCACGTAGGCTACTTGGGCCGAGGGGGTACGGTTGTCGGCATTGCGCAGCAGCCATCCGGCCGGGAAGGTGTAAGTACCGGCACCGCCGGCGGTCGGCCCGCCAACGCCGTCAAAGTCTTCCTGGAAAATAACTTGCGCGTGGGAGGAAAGGCTAACGAGCACCAGGAGGTACAAAAGAGTAGAGATTTTTTTCATAGGTCTAAAAAATGGGTGCGTTAATCAGAAGCCTGTTTGAGGATTACTGGCATTATTTCGATAAAGGCTATACGTTGTGCCATTATACCTTTATAGGCCTTGCCGATTTCTTCGTCTTTATCCGGGTTTTTAATTTCGGTGGTTTTTGCGCAAATTACTTGCGGGCCGCCGGTACGCTTTCAATCGGCTGCACATTGGTTTTGCTTAAATATCCCAATCCCGCGACTATGCTTCGAATTTTAGCTTCACGGAAATCTGTAAAGTCATTCGCCTTTGTAACGGCGGCTCTGTTATTCTTTGCTCCCTTTTGGGTGCAAGCGCAGTCCGACACATACGAGGTTTTTGCGATCAAATTCGCAGGTACCGACAAACAGTTTTACGAAGCCGAATGGGCTACCGGTGGAGGTAAGGATGTACCGGTCCCTATCAGCTTCATGTTTTGGTTATTGAAGGGAAAGAACGGCCGGAATATCCTGGTGGACGCCGGATTCATGCCGGAGAAGGTGAAGGAAGAGGAGTTTTTCAAGCTGGCAGGCTATATCCGGCCCGATTCCGCATTGCTGAAAATGGGGGTGAAGCCCGGCGATATCAGCGATATTATTCTTTCTCACCCGCATTGGGACCACCTCGGCGGTGCAGCCCTGTTTCCGAATGCTACTCTATGGATGCAGGAGCATGATTTCGAGGGGTTTGTAGGAACCGCGTGGCAAAAGGACGGACGCCGGGGCGGATTTGCGCAGGGTGATGTCCGCATGGTGATCGACCTCAATCTGGCAGGGAAGCTAAGCCTGATCGCCGGTGATAATAAAGACATATTGCCGGGAGTGACGGTTTTTACGGGTTCGAAACATACCTATGATTCGCAATATGTGATGGTCAGCAACGGAAAGGAAAAAGTGGTGATCGCTTCGGACAATATCTGGATTTATTACAGCCTCGACCATCTGACGCCTCCTTCACCCGGCGGCACAACCGACCCGCAGGGATATGTGGAAGCCATAAAACGAAGGTGAGTGATCCCAAATATATCCTGCCGGGCCACGACTCACGGGTATTCGAAAAATTCCCCGAAGTCGCTCCGGGTGTCGCCGCGATCAGGTAGCGCACGTGCGGCACGCAGGTACCTACAATACAAGCCCGAAACCCATACGGACGTAGCCCAGGTAGCGCCGCGAGTTTTCATTGACTTTTAACATGTTATGGCTCATTCCCGCTGAGAAATCAATGAATGCGCTGCCGAACATGACCTGCTGGAAGCCGGCGCTGGCGCCCAATCCCAGGTGACGTTTGCTTTTCCCTTCACCGAAATAAGTTTCGCTGTGATAGAAGAGGTGGTGCATATAAGGGGCAACATAAAAGCCGGAAAGGTTATTCCCGCCTGTTCCCTGCCGGATTGCCTTCTTCTGATTAGTATAATACCGTAAATGCAAAGTGGATTGAAGCTGATAGTCGTTCGTAACAAACCTAGCCCCTGGTGCCGGGAAATCCTGCGATACGATGCGGAGGTAGTCGACAGAAAGCTGCGTGTTTAGAGAGAACGGGCTGCTTTTTACCTTTCTTTCATAAGATATCCCCGCGCTTCCATTGGAATAGTTGCGGGAAATATAAACCGTCGGCCATTGCAGCTTCCAGAGTTGCTGCACGAAGTCGTCGCAACGCAGTACCTCGCAAAAAGGCTGGTTTTTCTGCCGTTTCCAATCGCCGAATGCAAGCCCCATGCTCGTACGCGAAGCAATCGCGATCCGGGACGACTTGCTGAACTCGTAAGCCAGCAGCAGTGGATCATCGTCCTGCCGGTAATCCTGGTAATAGAGCGCGATGCCCAGTTCCATCCGGCCCTGGTTCAGGAAGCGCCTCTGCATCCCGAACTCCAGACCGATTCTTTTCAGGTCGTTATTCACCACTTCCTTGCCCCACTGCCGTTCCCCTACTACCGCGAGGAAATTTCCGGTGAAGTTGTTGCTGCCAGTCCCTTCCCGCATCCGCCGACGCATATCGTAATACCACCGGCCATATATTTTTCCTAAAATCGTCCCTGCCAGGCCGGTATTCCCGCCCGAACCTCCGCTGATGCCCAATTCTGCGCCCACCGACCAGGATGGTAGTGCTTTGTACTCATACCCGACGTCGACCTGCGTGGTATTATCGGCTGTATTTTCAACGCTGAAAACGTAGTTGGGCATAAATGTAAGCCCTATTTTCAGCATATGGCGGGTCGGGACTTTGGTCATGAACACGTTCTCATACCGGTCCACAAAACGCTGTTTGACAAACGTTTCCCCGGAGTCTTCTTCGGCAAAAGTCACCTGAACGGAATCCTGCCCGTTGGAAACGTGGAAAATGCATAGAAACAGGGCAAAAAACAGCAGCTTCATGAATGGTAAAAGTTAGTGATGAGGTCACGAGACGTCACGCCGGTCCCGCGACAGATTCAAATTACTGATTAGCTTTTGTATCAAAGAGGCTCCATCGGTGGAGGATGGTTGTATGGGAAAACGAAAATCATAAGCCGATCAGATGGCTTAATACACTACCATAATGTCGAATTCTCAGAGTCAAACAGATTATAAATTAAATTATTTAAGAATCTAGGTAGGGTGTTGTCTAAATATTTTGTCATCGTTGTAATTGGTGTACAATAAATTCGTCGGATTGAAAAAGATGCAGAATAAAACTTTGAATCAAGGTTTTGCAGAAAAGAGCTTCGTTCAGGCAGAGGCCGATAATGATCGCGAGGCAGATTCGGCGGCGATAGACAAGGAATTCTTTATCAGAAAGGTGTTTGAAACCGATGTAAAGAAGGGTTATGACCTCCTGTTTTGCCATTACTATTCGTCGTTGTGCAGCCACGCGGTCAGGTACGTATATTCACGAGAGGTAGCGGAGGATATCGTTTCGGAGGTATTTCTGGCTTTCTGGAAAAAAGCGGTGCACACGCATATCACTACGTCGTTCCGGGCTTACCTGTTTATGTCGGTCAGGAACAAGTGCCTTACGTACCTGAAATGGGAGCTTAAAAATGAGATGGTCGAAGAATTGCCCGATGCAACGCTGGTATCCATGCATTTGCAGCCCGACACGCTGATCGAGTTCGATGAGCTTTACCTGCGGATTGTGAAAATAGTCGATGGGCTACCGCCCCAAAATCAAAAAGTTTTCCTGATGAGCCGTTTCAGCGGGATGTCGTATCAGGAAATCGCGGACAAGCTTCAGATATCCCGAAAAGCAGTGGAAGCACACATTAGCAGGGCCCTCACGGAGTTAAGGAAAGCACTCGACGGCTTGAACTGACGCGGGTTGCCATTTTGCAGGGATCGCTTCGACGCGCGGTTCCAGGTTTTAAAAGGCCGTTACGGCCCTTTACCATATTTTAAAATAATAAAAAATGAAGCCAGAAATGACGAAGTATGCTGTTTTTGCCCATTTTTCGGGTGACGCAACCCCTCTTCAGAAGGAAATGATGGGGGAATGGCTGAAAGACAGGCGAAATGTTGAATTATATTTTGAATGGCTGGACGAATGGGAGAAAATGCATCTCCAGTTCCAGCCCGATACAGCCGAAGCGCTTGCGAAGATCAGCGAAAAATTACAGGATCCGGCCGATGCGGAAGTGGTATTGCCCGTTGTGCCAACCCTTCATTTCTGGAAAAGGAGGGGATTTCTTTGGGCTGCTGCCTGCTTGTTCCTCGTAGGAATCGGCGCCTTCATGGGCAGGGACATTTTAACTTACGGCAGGTACGAGACGGCTTTCGGAGAGCAGAGCAAGTTCCTGCTGGCCGATGGAACGGAGGTGGTTTTGAATGCGAATTCACGGTTGAAGGTCCCTCGGTGGGGTTTTGGTAAGTCCACCCGCCACGTCTACCTCGAAGGGGAAGCTGAATTTTCGGTGCGACATACGGTTGATCACCAGTATTTCAAGGTGCATAATGCGGATAACAGCTTAATTACCGTGCTGGGGACGGAGTTCGTAGTTTATACGCGGGCCAAACAAACCAGCGTGGTGCTCAACAAAGGTAAGGTGGAGTTATCGTCACCGGGTAGCGAGCAGGCGCTGACGATGTCGCCCGGCGACCGCGCCACTATCGAGACGAGCGGGGAAATCGTCGTCGAAAAATTATCGAAACAACAACTCGCCCAGCATTCGGCCTGGAAGGAGCACCGGTTCGTGTTCGATGATACACCCCTGCGCGAGGTGGCCGTGAAAATACACGAGTTGTTCGGAGTGGAAGTGAAAATTAAAGACAAAGGACTGGCTGCGCGCACAGCAACCGGTTCATTTCCTGCGAAAAATGCGGAGGAGCTTCTGACGATCATGTCCTATATGTACAATTTCGAAATTCAGAAAACCGACGATAAAGTCATTCTAATTCCTAACCCTTAATTATTGTTCATCCTAACCTGCCGATTTATGAATCTAAAATTACCGTTGATCAGGTTTTTTTTCCTCTGTATAGCGATCGGTGCAAGTCCCAATCTCGTGCTGGGCCAGCTGTTTGCCAACACGAAGGAGGTCGCCCGCCAGTCGGACACGCGTCCGCAAATGGTGGAGCTTACGGACATGTTGTTGAAGTTGAAAGACAAATACCATGTGGATTTGCTGTTTGAAGAAAAGATTATCGCCCGGGTTAGGGTGCCGGCTAACAGCATCCGGCCGTCGGCCTCTTTCGAAGAAAACCTGGAAGGACTGTTGCGGTCGACGGGTATCCAGTACAGAAAAGTGAAGAAAGATACCTACGTGCTGCTGGATGAAAAGGTAGTACCCATTCAAAAGCCCCTGGAACAGGTACCGAGCCGCTTGCCCGAGAACGGCGTAAAAGCGATTGAAATACTGGAAAGGAAAATCAGGGAAGTGCCCATGAGCAACGCGGACGTGCCGATTACAGGCCGGGTCACCGACGAAAAAGGGGAGGTGCTTCCGGGGGTAAATGTGACGGTAAAAGGTACTTTGAGGGGCGTTTCGGCGGATGCGTCGGGAAATTACAGCCTGTCGGTGCCGGTGGGAGAGGTAACGCTCGTATTCTCGTTTGTCGGTTACGTTACGCAGGAAGTTCCATTGGGCAACCGCAAGACGCTCGATGTGATCCTCAGGCCGGACAACAAAAACCTCGATGAGGTCGTGGTAGTCGCCTTTGGAACACAACGCAAGGAAAGTATCGTCGGGGCGATCTCGTCGGTGTCGGCCAGCGATTTGAAAGTGCCGGTAAGCAAGCTCAGTAATGCCCTGGCAGGTCAGATAGCCGGTATCGTGTCGGTGCAGGGAAGCGGCGAGCCGGGCTCGGGGTCGAGCTTCTGGATTCGCGGGATCAGCAGTTTCGGGGCCAGCAATACGCCGCTCATTCTGGTAGACGGTATCCAGCGGTCGATGGACCTGGTTGACCCGGAGGATATCGAGTCGTTCTCGATCCTGAAAGATGCCAGCGCTACGGCGGTGTACGGGGTCAGAGGGGCCAATGGAATTGTTCTGATCACCACAAAAAAAGGAAAGTATTCCGACAAGCCGACCATCAATACCCGGTATGAAAGAGGCTTTTTAGCCCCGACGCGGCTGCCTAAGCTGGCGAATGCGAGCCAATGGATGGATTATTACAACGACATCAGCTACGACGCTAATGGGACCACTCCATTTCCCGACCATGTGAAGCAGAAATACCTGTCGGGCGAGGACCCGGAC
Source organism: Dyadobacter sp. (assembly GCF_017744695.1). GTDB lineage: Bacteria > Bacteroidota > Bacteroidia > Cytophagales > Spirosomataceae > Dyadobacter. Next base: position 253,742 of record NZ_JAGIAS010000001.1, on the reverse strand, counting down.
CTTTACCCTAATGTCGACTGGATGAAGACGATCTACAAGGATGCGACGACGAGCAACCGCCTGAACCTGAATGTGACCGGCGGAGGAAAGATCGCCCGGTACTATGTTTCGGGATCCTATTACAATGAAAATGGCCTTTTCAATCCGGTCGTGCGGGAATCGTACAACCCGTCCGTGAAATACAACAGGTTCACTTTCCGCTCGAACCTGGATGTGGATATTACCAAATCGACCGAATTGAGCCTGGCGCTTTCGAATACCTATGAAAATAAGAACCGGCTCGGCGTAGACATGGCCACCATGTATGTCATCGCGATGACTACCCCGCCGATTGCCATCGCGCCTTACTACTCCGACGGTAGCCATGCGCAGCCGCTGGTGGGCAGCAATCCCTATTACTCGCTGAATTCCACCGGGTTCTCGCAGGATTTCTGGAATACCTCACAGTCCCTGATGAGCCTTACCCAGGATTTGAGCGACTTCGTGGTGCCGGGATTGAAATTCAACGTCAAGTTTTCCTGGGACGCGACCAACGAATCGACGCTGGATAAGCGGAAAAACCCGGCAACTTACTATGCGACCGGACGCGACGAAAGCGGCAAACTCATCTTGCACAAGAATGCGGACGGCAGCGATTACCTGTCGTTGGCCAGATCCAACCGGGGCACGAAAACGACTAACCTGGAATCGTCCCTCACTTATGACAATACGTTTGGTGACCACCGTGTGGGAGGGTTGTTTCTCTTCACCAGAAGGGAGCACACCAACAACTTCCCGGGAAACTACATTATGGCATTCCCTTACCGGAACATTGGTATTGCAGGCCGTTTGACCTATGCCTTTAAAAACAAGCTATTTTTTGACGGGAACTTCGGTTACAACGGATCGGAGAACTTCGCACCTTCGCATCGCTTCGGGTTCTTTCCGTCGATTGGGTTAGGATATAACATCAGCAAGGAGAAATTCTTTCATGACCTGTTCCCGTCGGTTAACCTGATGAAATTCAGAGGCTCGCACGGGTACATCGGCAACGATCAGATCGGGGGCGACCGCCGGTTCGCGTACAACTCGGAAATGCAGTATTCAGGGGCGTACACATTCGGTACCACCGGCCAGAAACCCATCACCGGTATCGCGACGGGTAATCCGGGGAACCCCAATGTGGCCTGGGAGGAAGCGATCAAAACGAATATCGGGTTCGAACTCGGGATTTGGGACAAGCTGAAACTTCAATTGGATTATTTCAACGAGCGCCGCGACGGGATCTACATTTTGCAGCAGAGCGTCCCCTCGGTAGTCGGGATCAATGTGGCCCAGTATGTAAATCTTGGTAAAATGGCTAACCGCGGCATTGACGGATCGATCGAGTACAGCTATGTCAAAGGGGACTGGTTGCTTTCGGCGAGAGGAAATTTCTCTTACAACCGCAACAAGGTCATCTACAACGATTCGCCGACCCCGATATATGGCTACCAGGAAATCGCGGGGCAGGCCTATAACCAACAGTTCGGACTGGTTTCGATGGGCCTCTTTAAGTCAGTAGAAGATATTCAGCAGAGTCCGGTACAGAAATTTGGTTCGGTGGTGCCCGGTGATATCAAATTCAAAGACATTAACGGCGACGGGGTGGTCGACAGCTACGACCGGATCGCAATCGGACGAACTACCGTGCCGGAGCTGTCCTATGGCTTCGGTTTGAGTGCCAAATACAAACAATTTGATCTGTCGGCATTCTTTCAGGGAGTGGGGCATGTGACGCGGATCATTGGCGGCGATCCCTTGCAAGGTCCTCAGGGAAGCATCCTCGTGAACGGACAGATCCTGGCCGACGCAGCCGAGAAGAGATGGAGCCTGCATAACCAGGACCCGAATGCAGAATATGCGCGGATGTCGCTGGCTTACAACGAAAACAACCGGCAGGCATCTACCTTCTACCAGAAAAACATGCGCTTCATCCGGTTGAAGAATGCCGAAATAGGCTACACCATCCCCAAAAGCATCGTGACCAGGGCCAGGGTTTCGACCGTGCGTATCTATGCGCAAGCTGTCAACTTGTTCACATTCAGCAAATTTAAGTTGTGGGACCCGGAGCTGAACGCCAGCTTCGGGAACATTTACCCGCAAATGAAAACAGTGAGCTTTGGGGCAAGTCTTAATTTTTAACAGCGACCAACATGAGAAAGTTATCTATCATAACCGGCATATTATTGACCCTATTTGTAGCGACTTCTTGCAGCGATTACCTGTCGGTGGAATTGCAGAATGCGCTGACACTGGAAGAAACGTTCAATAAAAGGGCTACTACCGAGGCTTACCTTGCCCAGATATACGGTTTTTTGCCCGATGATTCCGACATGGTCGGTGGTGAAAGTTCCGTTGTCCCGAGATCGGACGAGGGGATGTTCTCGTGGTTATCGGGCGTGTCGTGGCTTAATATGAACAACGGTTCATGGGGCCCCACGACATCCTCCTACGCAACCTGGAAAAGCAGCTACACGGGTATCAACCAGGCCACTATTTTTATGAATAATGTAGACAAGAATGTCGAAATAGGGCCGGCGGAGAAGGAGGTAATGAAAGCCGAGGCACGTTTTATCCGCGCGTTTTTGTACTTCAACCTGTTGCGCAAATACGGACCGGTATATATCTGGGGCGACAAGGATTCTGATATTTCCATCCGCCCCGAGACGATCGACCGGCATACGGTAGACGAGAATTTTGACTTCATTTTAGCGGAATTTGATAAGTGCATCGCGGCGCTGCCCGCTACCATCACGGAAGAAGCCTGGGCCGGAAGGGCAACGAAAGGGGCGGTAATGGCCGCAAAAGCCCGCGCCGCACTGTACCGGGCACGTCCGCTATTCAACGGGGCGGAATATCTGCGGGGAATGACCAACAAAGAAGGCAACAAGATTTTTCCTCAGAGCGTCGATCCCCAAAAGTGGGAAGTCGCGGCGCAATCGGCCAAAGCGCTGATCGATATGAACCAGTATTCGCTTTACATGGATAATACGGAGACCGATCCCATGCGAAAGGCCATCAAGTCCTACCAGGGTATATTCTTCAAATTCTGGAATTCGGAAGTGATTTGGGGGCGATGGCTGGGCGCTGCGAATGGCTGGGTCGTAAGGGCTAATCCGCCGAGGGCTGTAAAGGAAGGCTATGGCGGATATGCTCCCTCGCTTAAACTGGTGGACACTTACCCGATGGCGGCTAGCGGGCGCTATCCGGTCACGGGGTACGATGCAGCCGGCTATCCGATCGTCGACGCCAAGTCGGGGTACCGGGAGGAGGGTTTTACGCCGGGTTACATTCATCCGATGGACGACTGGGCGCCGATCAGGGCGCATAACAGCACCGTCGGACGGGACGCCCGCTTTTACGCATCGATCCTAGCGAACGGGTTCAACTGGTACAATCGCGGAGCAGGCGACAAGGTAATCACGTTTTACACCGGAGGTACTTCGGGCTACCAGGCGTCGGGCGACTGTGTGAAAGCAGGTTATCTGTTCAGAAGGATGAGTGACCCCAGCAATAATACAGAAAACGGCCAGTGGGGCCAGTTTTGCTGGCCGATGTTCCGGTTGGCGGAAATTTACCTGAGCTATGCCGAGGCGTGCAATGAAAAGCCGCAGCGCAATGAAGCGGATGCTTTGACCTACATCAACAGGGTCAGAAACCGGAGCGGGCTCAATAACCTGCAAGTGGCTTATCCTGAGGTGGTCGGAAACCAGGCCCTTCTGCGCGAGCTCATCCGCAAGGAGCGTATGGTGGAAATGGCCTTCGAATCGCACCGGTACCACGATGCCCGGATGTGGATGATTGCCGAAAAGGAATTTGTAGGGCCTAACTACACGCGAAACCTGGCCGCCACCAACTACGATGATTCCTGGAAACGTACTTCGACCTTATTCCCCGGTACGAGGGTATTTGAAAAGAAACACTATTTCTTTCCTATCAATCAGGAGCAATTGAATGAAATGAAAAATTTCACACAGAACTATGGATGGTAATTTCAATCAATACGGACCAGCGATGATGAACAAACTAAATAGACTACTGCCGATCCTGATATGCGTGCTCATGTTGGCCGGATCGGCTTGTGAAGACCCGAGAATGAATAACATGGCCGGGGACCAGGTTTACCTGAATAATTTCGGTGAAAATGAGCAGAATGTTTTCAAATGGGAGCATTTTACCTATCAGCTTCCGGTTATCAAGAGCGGGGTAGGACAGCTGGGAGGAGTAGTTGCCTTGCACGTGGACGAGGCCGTTTTAGCCAACTACGGTGATAAATACGCATTGCTGCCGGCAGCGCTTTACAAAATCAAAACCCCGGAGCTGACGCTGGGCAAGTCGGACTACAACGCGTTTTTCGAGATCGAATTTGATGCGGCGGGAATAGAAGCATTGGAGGAGAAAACCGGTCTGCGCTATGCGGTGCCGTTCAGACTTTCCTCAGGCACCATTAAAACGGCCGCTGACCAGCAGCTCTGCTCCGTGGTCGTGCCGAATGTGCTGGAACCCTATATTCAGTTCAAAACGGCGGGCCTGTCGCCTGCGACGTTGTCGGTGAGCACCACCAATTCTCCGGCAGAAACAAAATGTTATGCATTTGTTCAAACCAACTATCACAACAAGGCCGACTTGCAATACAAGGTAGCGGTAAGCGAAGCGGCCCTGGCGAAATACAACAAGGAAAACGGGACAGACCACAAGTTGCTTCCTGCCGCCGCCTACAAAATCGACGAGACCAGCTTTACCATTGCAAACCAGAACAACGAGCAGGCGCTGTCGTATTACCTTATCAAGGGCAAAGTTTCCAATGGCGAATACATGCTGCCGCTTGAAATAACATCCGTTTCGAAATACGGCATTAACCCGGCCGGATCGACTATGCTCGTCCCGGTCAAAATCGAGGACTGACGAAACGCTGGCTGCTCCGGTTGTCTTATAATGAATGCCAGGAAATGTCAAATCAGAATATGCAGGGTATTATCATGACCAGTAACTGGAAAAATATCATTAGTTCAATGTTGATGGGTTGTTTCGTGTACGTGGAGGTATGCGGGCAGACTTTGCCTTCGGCCCCTTTCCAATTGTCCGGGAAAGAAAAAAGGCAGGGATACCACGTCCTCTTCGATGGGACGTCAATGGATCAGTGGAAGGGCAATACAGCCGAATATGTGCTGGAAGAGGGTACTATTACAATGCGGCCCTCGCAGCGTGGGGGCGGAAATCTGTATACCAAAAACACTTATACCGACTTTATCCTGCGTTTCGAGTTTTGGCTGTCGCCGGCCGGCAATAACGGGCTCGGCCTACGCCATGATTATGTCGAGCCCGATAAAGGATATAGTGGTATGGAGCTGCAAATACTGGATAACGAGCATCCAGACTATGCCAATCTCGAACCCGGTCAGTACCATGGCTCTGTTTACAAAATCATTCCTGCCAAACGCGGTTTCCTCAAACCGGCAGGGGAATGGAATATTCAGGAGGTCCGGGCAAAGGGCGACCACATTCAGGTAATTTTGAATGGGGAAATGATTTTGGATGGCCATTTGAAGGAGGCTACGGCCAGGTTAAAACCAGGATCTTTCCAAAACGCAGTGCTGAATGAGTCCGGGCATATTGCTTTTTTGGGACACGGTTCAGTAGTGAAGTTCAGAAATATCAGGATCAGGGAAAGAAAGGCTTTTTGTTGTGCGCAACAAGCTTACCGGGCCAGGGTTTCGAGCGTCAGGTGATAAATGGCGTCCGCACATTCATCAGCTTGCCACATGGCGGTAGGCACGAGGAGATCGGGTGCAGCCGGTGCCTCGAAATCCGAACCGATGCCCGTGAAATTTTCGATTTCATGGTTACGCGCCTTCCGGTAGAGGCCCTTCACGTCGCGCTGCTCGCAAATGGCGATCGGGCATTCCAGGTATATTTCGATGTAACGGTCGCCCAGGGTTTTTCGCAGCAGGTCCCGGTGCGATTGCATGGGCGTAATGAACGAGCAAATTACAATGAGGTCCTTTTCGAGCAGGATTTTGCAGAGCTCCGCGACGCGCCGGATATTTTCGAGGCGGTCGGCATCGGAAAAGCCCAGGTCGCGGTTCATGCCGGCTCTTACCACGTCGCCGTCGAGCGGCAGCGTGCGGTAACCGTCGGTTTCGAGCCGATGGGCGACAAGCCGGGCCAGGGTGCTTTTTCCCGCGCCCGAATGCCCCAGCAACCATATGACTACCCCTTTTTGCTGTTCTTTCATTGGCATAAGCACAAAAAGCTGCCGTTGAGCAGCGACGCTTTGTTGTACAAAAACGGTTCGCCCGATGCGGTGGTCATTTTGCCGCCGCTGCATTCGAGGATCGCTTGCCCGGCGGCGGTATCCCATTCCATGGTCGGGCCCTGGCGGAAATAAATGTGCGCCAGCCCCTCGGCAACGAAACAGAATTTGATGGAACTTCCTACCGACACCTGGCGCGTGACCGGGTATCGGGCCAATACCGCCGCTTCCTCCGGGCTTCCGTGTGAACGGCTGCCTACAGCTGTCCAGTCGGCGTCGGCGTGGCTGGTTTGAAGGCGGACAGCATTACCGGCATTGTCGGTTTTCCATGCCCCGCCCGCCTGGTCCGCGTAGTAGGTCACGCCCGACACGGGTACGTGTATGACGCCCATTACAGGCTTGCGGTCGCGGATGAGCGCGATGTTGACGGTAAACTCCCCGTTTCGCTTCACGAATTCCTTGGTACCGTCGAGCGGGTCCACGCACCAGTAGGTATGCCAGTTTTTTCTTTCTTCAAAAGGAATGTCCCTTCCTTCCTCCGAGAGCACCGGTATGCCGGGGAAATGTTTGGCCAATGCGCCAACGATCACCTCGTGCGAAGCTTTGTCGGCGAGGGTTAGCGGTGAGTCATCGGCTTTGTGTTCCACTTCGCCCGATCGGGCAGGGTCGTTGTAGATGCCCATAATAGCATTTCCGGCTTCGCGGGCAATGGCAGGCAATATATGAATGTCTATCTGCATGATTTTCAATGTAGGGATAAGGGGCGCCCGGCCAGGGGCTGCCGACCGGCTATCGCTTTGAGCAACTGTTCCTGCGGGCGCCTTTTTTCAAGGTCTTCCGGCCTCAGTTTCGCCCTGAACTCGCTTTTTGATGCCTGATTGATTTGAGAAAATTCTGCAATATCCCGCGCTGAAAAGGAGGTCTCGTCCTTTTCATAAACAAGCTCGTAGTCCAGTTTTACCAGCGTATCCCCGGCCACGCGCTCGAAAATCCGGATATCAGCTTCCGAGAGGCCAATCAGGAATTTGCGGTGGTTGTCGGTCAGGACAGGTTTTACCACATTCTGCCACATCAATCCCGAATTGGCCGTTTCGCGTGATTCAGCCGATTCGTGGTAGGCCAGTACCGTTTCCGAGTATTCCGCGCCGATGAATGCACAGATACGTTTCAGTTCGGTTTCGCTGTCTTTCAGCAAATCCTCGTAACGCACGCGGAGCACGCGACCCGGGCCTAGTTTTTCAAATAATGCAATGGATGCCTCCTGTTCGCTCTTCCACTGCTGCGCCAGGTGATAGCTGTGTTTTTCACCCACAATGGCCTTTTTGAAAGACAGCGCTACATCGCGGCCGTCACGAAAAAGGTGGATGTACCGAGGCGGCGTGCTGTATTGTTCGAGTTCTGCGGCATAATGGATATTGGCCATGCTTTTGCACATCCAGATACGCGCGCCGTCGGCTGCGGCTTTCAGTTCATATACCGCTTTGGCGACTTCGGGCAGGGTAGGCACCTCACACCGTTGCCGGATCGCCGGGCGGTCAAGCGTAACGGCCGTCCAGGACACCGGGTTCGTTTCCACCAGCGTGCATACATCGTCGATCAACTGCTCGAACCGACTTTCGATGGTCAGGTCGCCGTACACGGGAAGCAGCGGCATGAGCCTTTCGAGGATATGCGGTGGGTGGGGCGCCGATACTTCAGGCAGTTGGTTGAGCATGAGCCGCAGCAGATTGGAGCCGCTTCGCTGGGTGCCGATAATTTGAACTGGGGTAAATGTCATGACTTACAATATAAGTAATCCAAGAATACCGGCTGCCGGCACCACTAATGCCGGGTCGGCTTTGAAGTAAATCGTTGTGCCAAGCGCGGCGGCAAACACGGCCACTGAAAAAACAGTTAACCCATTGCCCCACAAAATGGAGGCGCCAGCCGATACGATCATGCCGATAATGGCGGGCCTCAAACCTTTGAATACCGCAATGACCAATTCAGATTGATTGATTTTGTTAAAAAAACGGGCTGCTATGATCGTTAAAATGGCGGTCGGGGTGAAAATGGCGATGGTGGCATTCAATGCGCCCCAGAAGCCGGCGAGTTTGTAGCCGATGAAGGTGACGCTGATGAAAATTGGCCCGGGCGTAACCTGGCCCATGGCAATGGCGTCGGCAAAGGCACGGTCGGAAAGCCAGTGGTGACCATCCACGATGATTTTCTGCATAGCCGGGATGATTACATAACCGCCTCCGAATTGGGTAAGACTCATGCCGGAAAATGTCAGCAGGATGGTCCGGTGCAATGCGGCTAGCGGATTGCTTTGCGGCCAGGCGATCAGCGCAATTATTGATATGATAAGCAAAATCAGCAGATAGGATATTTGAAAACCCGCTCGCGTAGGTTCAGGCGTGGCCGATGAAGCAGCCTTTTTGAAGTATATCAAATAGCCCATCAGCGCACTGGCCAGCAAAACTGCCAGGGTAGTGAAGTAGGATTTTGAAACAAAAACCACCACGGCCGAAACGACCGCAATGAGTACTTGCGGGATGTCCGAAATATTCTTGCGTCCCATGCTGATCGCCACGCTGACGATAATGGCCGCGACAGCCGGCAATATTCCCGCAAAGAAATGGCTCATGGCCGGCACATCGCCATATTGAAAGTAGAAATGCGAAAGCGCCAGCATCAATACAAATGAGGGTAGAATGACCGCGGCGACGCTGACGAATGCGCCTTTCCACCCGCCGAGCTGGTAACCTACATAGGAAACCACATTCACGGCCATCGGCCCCGGCAGCACCGATGCGAGCGAAATCCCCTCCATAACCTTCGCATTGTCGAGCATACGGTCCTTTTCAACGACCTTTTTCTGAATCATCGAAATCAGCGACATGAAGCCGCCCCACGACGTAGCGCCGATTTTCAGGAAAGTCAGGAAAAGATAGACGGGTACCGGTTGCATCGCGCGTCAGTTTACCAGGTAGGGGGCAACCTGCTCTTGTGGAACAAACTCGGCGCGATAAGGCATAATCCTGCTTTTGAGCGCCCACAGGAAACGTCCGTCGAGATTGGTGAGGACAATGCTGTTGGTTTTCGAGCTGCAATGCAGCACCGCATCGCGCCCGACCAGGTAAGCGCTGCCCATACGCGCGGTGTAAAATTCTTTGGGCAATGTAATATGGTGTTTCAGTACCGAAGTTTTGTTCGACTCGTCGAGCCCGAATGTGAGTGTACGGGTGGTTTGCTTGCTGGTACCGTTATCGAACAGCATCAGGTCGCCCTGGGCGTTGCGGTGAACGGCATGGCCCTGGTCGAAAACGCCCTCGGCAGGCATTTGGAAATCGCCACCCCGGCCGAATTTCCAGATTACCTTGCCGGTTTTGGAGTCGATCTTCCAGATTTGCCCGTTGTTGTAAAATGACATCAGGTAATTCCCGTCGCGGTCGAAACTCACGCTGTTGGCATGCATCCAGTCTTTTTTCTCTTGCATGATTTTCGGGTCTTTCAGCGGGTCGAGCGCATCGAATACCGACCAGCCCCATACTTTCTTCCCCTTGCGGTCGAGTACGAGGATTCCATCGCTTTTGACCGTATCCTGCTTGCTGCCGCCCACGGAGCTGAGGTCCATGATGCGGGTTTGCACATTCAATGTCACGATCTCGCTGCGGTCGTTGAGGATAATCTCGTGGTGGATCGTTTCCTTGAAATCGTTTTCGCCCTTTTTCAGGTGCAGGAGCGTGTCGCCGGTGAGCGATATTTCCAGGATTTCGTTGCCATAGCTGGTAGGATATTCTTCTGTCCCGAGAATGGACAGGATGGTTTTGTTGCGTGTGAAATGTGTGGTTTTGAAGCCGGTGCCATTCACCTGATGGTACCAGCGGATATCGCCTTTATGATCCAGCAGGAAAATAATCCCCGGCGTTTCGCGGCGAGAGAAGAGGATAAAGCCTTTTTTGAACGGATCCGGAACGATGGTCGAGTCGGGCGCAATGGTCTGGAAAAAATCCTGGATCCACATCGGGTAGCTCGACGTCCGGAAATCGTAAACCTTGCTGGTGGTTTCCTTACCACCTTCCGAGGAAATAATATGGTAAAGGTATTGCGATTTGGGCCGCAGATTCGTCAGTACCAATGCGTGGTCGGTACCCGTTGGCGACGAAATGGTGGTGAACTTGTGCAGCGAATCGGCCTTTTGCCAGTACTCGATGCGGACGGTGTTGGGGTCGGTGGTTTTGACGTCGATCCTCACTTTCAGCGTATTCCTGCCCGGAGCGCTAAGGCTGATCGTTTCGATACCCGTGCCGTTACAGCCCACAAAAGCGATGCCGGTGATCAGGATAGCGAGGGCGAGGAGGATGCGTTGCATAGGAAATGGATGTAATGGATTTGTAAATATAATTCAAAACCGGCCCCGAAAATGGCAGCAGGCAATACGCGGGAATGCGTACTGCCTGTCTGCATAATTGCCCGACGGTTATCTGCCGGTATTCGAAAGGTTAGGATTAATGTCTACCTGTGCCTGTGGGTACGGGAAATATCTGTGTTTGTTAATATCGATCCGCGGCGTTTTGCCGATGGCGCTCAGGTACGTGTTCACCATGCTCTGGTACTTGTCCATCCGGATCAGGTCTTCGCGGCGTTTGCATTCGAAGAAGAACTCCCATCCACGCTCTTGCAGGATCGCGTCGCGCAACGTTTCTTTGGTGAATGTGCCCGCAGCGCCCAGCAGGGTGGCTTTCGAGCGGCTTTTTACCTGGTTGATCAGCTGGATGCTTTCGGCGTTCGGGCCGGTGAGCTCGTTCAATGCTTCGGCACGGCTCAGCAGGATGTCGGCGTAACGGATAATCGGGAAAACGTGACCGTCGAGGTAGGTCGTCGAGCCTTTCGGGTCGGCGTATTTCTTCGATGCGACGTCGGGCAGGTAATAATAGCCCGCTGGTGGGTTAACAGCCCCGGCCGGTGGCTGCACGTAGCGGAGACCGTCGGTACCGATGTAGTCGTAGAAGAACATTTCACGACGCTCGTCGTTTTTTTCGAACGTGTTCCAGAACCGCCACGGGATCCCGAAATACTGCCAGCGGTCGGTCACCTCCTTGTGGTTGATCGGCCCGAAGTGGTTCATCATTTCGGTGGCATCCACGAGGTTGTTGGACAATGCGCTGAAAATGTTTTCCGAGCACCATTTGTTGCTTTCTGCGAACAATTCGGAGTAGGAGGGGTACAGCTGGTACTGTTTCAGATCGGTGATCTGCTGACTGATCTCCACTACTTTCTGCCAGTTTTTCTCACGCATATACAACTTGCAAAGCAATGCGAGCGCGGAGCCTTTGGTAGCACGGCCTACGTCGTTGGTTTTGTAGATTTTGCTGCTGGTGTAGTTCAACGGCAGGTTCTGCGCGGCATATTCCAGGTCGCTGATGATCTTCGCATTGATGTCCGCTACCTGGGTAACAGGCGTTTTGGCTTCGTAATCCGGGTTCTGGATGTTTTTAGCTACCGAATCCTCGGTCATCAATGGTACGGGGCCAAATGCGTTGGTCAGGTCATAATAGCCCAGCGCACGGAGGAATTTCAGCTCACCTGCAAACTGCGCCTGCTCTTCGGCGGTCAGCGCTTTGATCTTCGGAATATAATACAATGCATTGTTCACGTCCGAAACCAGCTTGTACTGGTGCTGCCAGGCGTAAGCGAGGTAGGTATTGCTCGGTCCCCAGTTGGCGTCCGACATCAGGCCCACGTCGCCGCCCGATTTCGCGTGGCCGGCGTCGGTGGTAAGGTCGGTGATCGTTACCTGGAAACCCGCGTAGTACATCCAGGAGTCGTTGCTCCCGCTCGGTTGTTTTAGTCGGGAATAGGCGGCATTCACGGCGGCAATGGCATCGTCTTTCGACTGGAATGCATTGGCGTCGGTGAGAATGCTGTAAACTTTCGGTTCGATGAGGCTTTCACAGGAAACCGCCACGAACAACATCATCAGTGACAGAATTGAGATGTATTTCATTTTGATGCTATTAGAAATTGATTTTTAGGCCAAGGGTATAGGAACGGTACGACGGGAATGCGGTATAATCGAGGCCCGACGCGAGGTTGATGCTGCTCGCCGAGCTGCCGCTGTTTGCCGCTTTGGTATTCACCTCAGGATCGGTGCCGGTGTAGCCGGTGATCGTGAACAGGTTCTGCACCGTGCCGTACAGCCTCACTTTCACCCGGCTTGCCTGACCGAACGGAAGTTCGTAGCCCAGCGTGATCATCTTGCAGCGCAGGTAGGATGCGTCCTCGATGAAGCGGGAGTTGATATAGCCACCATAAGAAGTAGTAGCGTAGCCATCCTGCGGAATATCGGTATTCTGGTTGTTAGGCGTCCAGCGGTTCAGCGCCGAAGTACCGAAGCCCGATTCGAGGATCAGCGCATTGGCATTGTACAGGCTGTAATCCAGCGCACCCTGCATGAAGATATTCAGGTCGAAATTCTTGTACCTGAACTCGTTGCCTATCCCGAAAGTATAATGCGGGTTGGCATGGCCAAGGAAAGTACGGTCGTTGGCGTTGATCACATTATCGCCATTCACATCCACGTATTTCGGGCTTCCTGCCGGTGCATTGGGCTGTGGGCCGTAGGTTTCGCCGGTTTTGATCACACCTGCATATTGGTACCCGAAGAAACTGCTGAGCTCGCGGCCCGGTTCCAGCTTGGTGAAATCCACCGCACGGCCTCCGTATGGGTTGGCAGTAGTAGTGATAATGTACGGGCGTCCGCCGAGGTCGAGGATCTTCTGCTTGTTATACGCAATGTTGAATGCGGTTTTCCAACGGAAGCTGCCTTTGGAAACATTCTGTGTATTGAGTGAAAGTTCAAGACCGTTGTTCTGGATCGCACCCGCGTTGACAATCTGGCTGCTGAAACCCTGCCAGTCGCCGATAGGGATGTTCATCAGCAGGTCGTTGGTCTTTTTGTGATAATAATCGAATGTCGCCGAAATGCGGCCGCCCAGGAATGCCATGTCCACACCAAGGTCGAGCTGTGCGGTGCTTTCCCATTTCAAATCGGGGTTGGGCAAACGGGTTGCCGCCACGCCGCCGTACGAATTGTCGCCGTCGAGGGTCACGTTCACGGGCGAGAAGGTAGTCATGTAGGCATAGTCCCCGATACGGTCGTTACCGGTCACACCATAGCTGGCGCGTACTTTCAGATCGGAGAACAGGTTGAGGCTTTTGACAAACTCCTCATCCCCGATGCGCCATGCCAGCGAGCCCGACGGGAAGTATCCGTAACGGTTGTTTTCCCCGAAGCGTGACGAACCGTCGCGACGGATGGTGAAAGTGGCGAGGTATTTGTCCTTGAAACCATAATTGATCCTGCCGTAAGCCGAAGCGATTTTGGTATTGATTTTCGAGCTGGTCGAGGTTACGCGTTCGGTTCCTGCACCCAGGTTGTTGTACAAAAACACGTCCGAGCTGAAATTCTGAACAGCCGAGTAATGCTCTTCTGTTTTATCATCCTGTGTCGAAACACCGGCTACCGCATTGATCGAGTGGGCGCCGAAGGTTTTGATATAGGTAAAATAGGCCTCTACCAGGTTCCGGTAAGCCGCATTGTCGTTCACGGTGGCGCGGCCTTTTACTTTCTCCCCGTCCACGAGGTCGCGGGGGAGGTAAGTACCTTCCTTGAAACCATTGTATTCCGTTCCCGCATTGACCTTGAATGTCAGATCGTTGGTGATCATGTATTCGGCAAATGCATTGACATTGACCTTGTTGCCGAACTTGTCGTTGGTAGGGGCAAGCAGCCACGCCAACGGGTTGTCACGGCCCTGGAAGCGGGCAAAAGTGCCATTCGCGTTGTAGGCAGGCACCGCCGGCGAGGCCGAAAGGATGCCGTACATCACGTTGGAAGGTACGATAGAACCGTCGTAGTTCTTGAAGCGCGAAAAAGTATGCGCACCGTACACATTGGCACCCATTTTGAAACGCTTGCCAAACTGCTTGTCGGCGTTCAGACGCACCGAGTAGCGGTCGTAGTCGGTATTTTTCAAGGCGCCGTCCTGGTTGAAATAGTTCAGCGACAATGCCACGCGGGTATCGTCATTGCCACCGCTGGCGGTGAGGCTGTAACTCTGCACGCTCGCATTGCGTGTAGCGAGTTTGAACCAGTCGTTGCTGATGCCGCTCGCCAGGTCGGTAGGCGTGTACAATGCCGGAAGCCCTTTTTCGGCATTCTTCGCATTGGTGATTTCCATGGCTTGCAGGCCGGTCATCTTCTCGTAGCTGCTGCTCACTTTCTGCACGCCGTAATAGCTGTCGAAAACAACTTGCGCCTTTCCGGCCTTTCCCCTCTTGGTGGTGATGATCACAACGCCGTTGGCGCCGCGGGCACCGTAAATGGCCGTTGCAGAAGCATCTTTCAGGATCTGGATGTCTTCGATGTCGTTGGGGTTAATGTCCTTTCCGGTTTCGGATGGGAAGCCGTCAACCACGTACAAAGGCTCGTTGGTGGATGAAATGGAGTTGCCGCCCCGAATGCGCACCACGGTAGTACCGCCGGGCGCCGAGTTCGACTGGCTCACCTGCACGCCGGCCGCACGTCCCTGGAATGCCTGCGCCACGTTGGAAGTGGCACCGCCCAGGTTGAGGCTCTCGCTCGCAATAGAGCTCACGGCGCCGGTCAGGTCCTTCTTTTTCTGGGTACCGTATCCCACCACCACCAGCTGGTCGAGGGTTTTGGAATCTTCTTCCAGGGTAACCTTGAAGACCGTCTGGTTGCCCACGGTGATTTCGGCTGTTTTGTAGCCGATAAACGAAATGCGCAGCACCGACTGGCTATTGGGAACGGCAAGGGAGAACTTCCCCTCTGTGTCGGTAATCACACCGGTGGTAGTGCCCGACAGCGATACGTTGGCACCGGGTATCTCGGCGCCCTTGGCGTCGGTCACCGTACCCGACACGCGGATCTCGCCGGTCTGACCGAAGCTGCTGCCGATAGCCAGCAGGGCAACGAAAATGAAACTCAGTATAGCCTTTAACTTCATAGGAATTGGGTTTTTGGGGTTAACATAAAAAGCTCTTCCAGACGGGAACGACTACCGTTGGTAGCTCCTGTCAAATGCGCTCATTTTGAGTGAAATATAGGTTGAAACAAATGTAGAAAACAAAATGTGTGCGCACACACTCTGAAATTAAAATTCCTGCATTTTGTCAATTTGAAAGAAAATTTTACTGGAAAATGAAACCGAAATACTTCATTTTACTGATTACGGTTTTTTCGATATAATCAGTAACCATCCGCGGCCTTTTGTAACCGGAATAGACTGTGTAGCAGTGAAATGGCCGGCCGGCTGGAAGTTGACGATCCCGGGAGCGGTGATCTGTGCCTTCTGCGGGTCGATGCCCAGTTTCTTCCAGTCGATATTCAAATGGAAACTGGTGTCGCCCTCTGCCCAGCTGGCAATGGAGACGAGCGCCCGTTTGTCCTGCACATAGCTGGTAGTGAGCACCTGCGGATGATCGGTTTTGACGGGATTGGAATCGGTCCAGTAACCGAGCATTTTGCTGCCCTGCATCCCGAACTCGTCCCAAACTTTCCAGATGGCGCGTGCGTCGCTGCCTTCTTTCCAGGGCATCCGGTTGGTCATGCCGTAAACCAGTCCTCTCCATGGATTACCGCCGTTTTCCAGCATTTCGCCCATGAGGCCGAAAGGAATGCCGGAAACCTCGGTCATGAAAAAGTCCGGGTTATTTTGCTCATAGTCAAAGTATTCACCGAACCAAAGGCGGTTCAGGTAGGGGAAATGCTCCATATACAGGTTCGCGCTGTTGTTGAACCCGTCGTTCTTGTTGTACTGGTTAGCCGAATGCAGGTCGATATAGCCCGGGTGGCCATCGCGGGTGAGTACGCGCTTCACACGCTTCATGGTGGTGCGGTCGAAAGCCACGTCGTCGAGGTAAATACCGTCGATGCCCACATGCTGCGTCAGCCAGTTCATACCCTCCACATAGTAGTTATGCCAGCGGCTCATGCCTGAATTGACGACCGAGGCGTCCTTGATTTCGGGAACATACCAGGCGGCAATGTAATCGTCGCCCAAATGCTCCTGCAACCAGGCATAGCCCAATCCCTTGCCCGGCGAGAATATCTCGTGCCCCAGGCTGCGCAGCGGGAACAGCTCACAGGCGCTGTTGGACAGCTCGCGCACCGTGTTGTATATTTTCACCTGCAAGCCGTCTTTATGCGCCTTATCGATATACTCCTTCATGACTTTGTACTCGATAAAGGGGTAATTAATATAGGGGTTAATGGGTGTAGCGTGGTGGATGTTCACGATCGTGGCACCTTTCGCGCGTATCGAATCGGGATCATTATAACGGTGGTAAAACCGTGTTTTCCATTGGGCATCCGTGTCCAGCGCGTGGAATGGCGTGATAAGTAACGTGAAATTGTAATGCAGACTTTCACCTTTTTTCATCGTACGGGCGCCGCTGTAATTCCGGATCAGCACCTGTCCGTCGGTTTCCGAAATCCGGATGCCTCCCTTGTTGCTATTACCCCAGGAAGTAGGCAGCAGAAGGGGCTTTTGCAAATAAAAATTCGTATTCAGCGGGCGTACATAATGCTCGTCGCGCAGGGAGAAATTGAGCCCGGCATTGACATCGCCAATCCACGCGCCGTCCTGGTTTTTGGTGGCTACTTCCCATTTCCAGTCATAGGAGGCAGGGCGTTTGCCGCCTTTCAGGTTGAGGCCCATCATGTAGCGGGCGGCATCCGGGCTCATTGGAATATCCATGTAAACATCGTCCAGCTCCGTATCCGAAAGCGCCGTCAGTTTGATGTCGTAAGCCACGAAACCGTCGAACTCGATATGGCCCGCTACGTCCATACGCAGGTGCGCGGAGGTGCCCGAGGCTGTCCAGGCGACAGTCCCCGGCGCCTGCTCGGTATAGCGCACGCCCTTATCTGTCCAATTTTCAACTTTTCCGCCTTTCGACGTGGCGACAAAGCGGAAAGGGGCCTTCAACACATCTTTCGGGGTGGTGGAGAGGCCGGTCATTTCCGGCGTGAAGTAGGTCTCAATCCGCTCCGGGAGCCCGTTGTTGCCGACGGTAAACCTGCGGCCCAGCAGCGAAACCGCATTGCCTTGCCGCTGCAACGGCAGGTAAGGGCCGATTACTTCGTTCTGTTGTGCCATGGTCGAATTGAGCCATGCCAGTCGGGTTTGCTTTTGTGGCTCGCTGATCCCCTTGTCGGCCAGCGCGGGGCCGCTGATTTGCAGGGTAATATCAACGGCCGTTTCAGGGGCATTGGAAGCAGTTACATAAACTTTCCCCGTATAGCTGCCCGCAGGAATGTTCGCGGGAATGTCGGCCAGGCACCAGATGGCCTGTACTTTGCCCTGGGCGACCGATACCTGCTTTTTGACCGGTTGCGCATCCCAGCCGGTGCCGTCGGTGTTCAGGCAGGAGAATGCTTTCGCAGGAATAACGGCCAGGCCGCCCTGCTTTAAGTCGGAAAAGCGTATGCGGACGTTATTCAGTGGTAACGTTATAGGATATACGCCTATTTGGAAAGTATAGTTTTCTCCGGGACGAGCCTGGTCACGGAATGCGCGGTTGGCGCCTTTCAAGATCCATCGCTGGGGCAGGTCGTCCGTCATACGGATGGGGTGCATCCGGTCTTCGGGAAACACGAGGTATTTTCGGGAAGCATTTGCCGCCCGCAATTTTTTGACTTCGCCCGATTTTGCGATTACCTCCATCGGGTAGGGGCTGCTCATTTCGTTAACCGCCTCGATATACCGGACTTTTGCAGGTACCGCATTTTTCAGGCCGCTTAGCCAGCTTGCGGAGGCGGTGTTGCTTCGTTTCAGGTAGTTAGCCGTCGGATAGTTGGTCCTCCCCTGAACTTTGTAGGGCAAATAGTAAATGTAATAGGTGCCCGAACCCGATACCGGCTCGAAAATAACCCCGCCCGATTCACGACTGATGTTTTCGGTTTTTACATTCAAAACCCTACGGCCGGTTGCACTGTCTACCACGATCACCTCGCTATCCGTATGCAGGTCCCGGCGCCGCCAGTCGATCACCGCATGGGCCGCGGCAATGGTGGCCGTACTGCTTTGCTGCTTCACGTCGATCACGGCGCGGACGTTGCCCAGTGAGTCGGGATTCCATGAATTGTTGCCGGAAACATAGGGAAGTTCCTGCGCAACGGAAAGCCGGAACGAGACCAGGGAGATGAAAAGAAGCGGTAGGGTCAGTTTCATAAATACGAAACTACCAAATAAAAGTGTGTGCGTACACACTTTTGTAAAATTTTAATTTTGTTGATTTACGCGGATACAGTTATCGGTTACAAAAACGGAAGGTAGCCGATAATGCCTGTCGGTCAGACGAGCTTTTCCGCTGTATTCATGACCTCTTCTTCCAGATAGTACCGGAGGTTTTCGAGCGTGATGATATCCAGCGGCAGGAACTTCGTTTTGGAGACCGCCTTGCGAAACACCAGGAAGTCGGCGAGTTGCCGGATGCCGAGGTAACCCTGCCGTTCAGGATTCTGGTTGATCAGGAAACCGATGCTGCCTTTTTCGAGGTAATGCAGGTTGGCTGGCACCAGGTCGTAGCCGATAATGCGGATATTTTCCAGTCGCCTCCGTTCCAGCTCCGAGGCTACCAGGTGCGCTTTGGAAGTCGTAACGAAAATGTGCCGGAGGTCGGCGATGCCGTTCACGGCTTCTGCGAGCCTGTTATTGAAACTTTCGGTGTCGGAGCTGTCGAGTTCGATCGTCGTGATGCTGAAAGTGTCACGCTGCTGACTGAAATAATCCCGCAAGCCTTCCTCTTTTTTGAGCAAGTGGGCCGCGTTGTCGATTTTCTCGTCGATATGCACGATCAGGATCGAGCACGGCTCCGATTGGCCGTAATGCATGAGCTTTCCGGCCAGCTTCCCGCTCTGGTACGAGTCCTGCCCAATGTAGCTCAGCGGCCCGTGATCGGATATTTCGGTGTTGAACAACACAAAAGGGACCGACGTCTCGTGCCATTGTGCAAGGAAGGGTAGTACCTCGTGATAAAAGATTGGCGACAGGAAAATCCCGTCGGGGCCCGTGGCGGTCAGCTCCTCCGCCTTTTTGACAAAATCCTTTGCATCATAGGGATTGAAAATAAATTGCCGGACCGAAACGCCGAATTGTTTCAGCTCGCCGGCTGCTTTTTCAATACCCGTTTTGGGGGCCTGCCAATAGGAATCCACCTGATGGTCCGGAATCAGGGCGGCAAACCGGTACTGCTTTTTCGAGCCCAGCGCCCGGGCCATCAGGTTGGGCTCGTAGTTGCTTTCGTCGATGATTTTCTGAATGCGGATCCTGACTTTTTCCGCCACTTTTCCGCGGTTATGAATGACGCGGTCCACAGTGCCGGGGGATACTTTGGCTTTAAGGGCAATGTCTTTGATTCGTATTGTCTTTTGGTCCATGAAGGTAGATGCAGTTTATCAATGCCATAAAGGGCAGGAAGCTGTAATATTACTTGTAAAACCGTATCTTACGCAACCCAAATCAAAATCCCGACTGATATGCTTCCCGATCACAACGGTTTTTTCCTGAATCCCAAGCGCGCTCAGCTGGCAAATATTCGCCTGGCGGTCAAAAAACAGGTAATGGCCGAATACGGCCACGAGCTGGACAAGGCAACGGGCTGGCGGAAACACCTGGTCAGATGGAAGCTGAATGCCCTCGCGGAAATCAGGTACCGGGATATCCTTTTTACAGGACGCGCGACGGACACGCATTAACTTCGATGATTAACATTCATGGCGGACCTAAGCATACAAGCTGAGTGGGGGAAGTTTGGTTACCTGTTCAGAAGGGAAGAAATTCCGGCCAGGACGGTACTGCTCGAAGAAGGCGAGGTTGCCAGGAAAGTTTACTTTATTGAAAAAGGTTGTCTGAGGCTTTCTTTCAATAAGGACGGTAAAGACATTACTTTCCAGTTTTTCTTTGAAGGAGAAGGGGTTTCCTCGGCGGAGAGCTTCCGCTACAACCTCCCAAGCCTCTATACGATCGAGAGCCTTGAACCCTGTGTGCTCCATACGCTGACCAAAAAGGATTATTTCGAGATCATCGAAGCCTCTCCGTTGATCCGGGAGGCGATGGAAGAACAAACGCACCAGCGACTGCTGTACGTCGAAAAACTATTCCTTTCCAGGATCAAAAACAGCCCCGAGGAAAGGTACAGGGAGTTGCTCGAACAATACCCGCAAATACTGCAAAGAGTACCTCAGCATTACATTGCCTCTTTCCTGGGGATCACCTCCGTATCTCTGAGCAGAATACGGAACAGGCGGTAGCGTTTATTAACAATTGTTATCGTTTGCCGGACGCTTGGTGCCGAATTTTGTCATGTCATCAGTTTCACATTCAAAATTCAAAAACCATGCAGCCATTCAAAATTCAGATCTCAGCCTCCGAAGTTGATTACCTCAAACAAAGACTGGCCCATGCCCGCTGGACTACGCCGGGTATACAAAGCGGATGGGAAAAGGGCGTACCGGTCGATTACCTGAAACACGTCGCCGATTACTGGCAGAAACAGTTCGACTGGCGGAAACAGGAAGCGGATTTGAATCAATACCCGCATTTCCTGACCGAAATCGAAGGGCAGAATATCCATTACCTGCACATCAAATCGACCAGGGCAAATGCAGTTCCCCTCATGCTGATCCACGGCTGGCCGGGATCGTTCGCCGATTTTACCCGGGTCATTGAACCGTTATCCAATCCGCAGGACCCCGATCAGATTGCATTCGACCTGGTGATTCCTTCCATTCCTGGTTTTGGTTTTTCGATACCCGTCAAAGCGAAGGGTTACAACATGTTCAGGATCGCGGCCACATTCACCGAGTTGATGAACAGGCTGGGTTACGAAAGGTTTGCCGTACATGGCGGGGATATGGGCGCGGGCATTGCGGGGATCATGACGGGCGTGGCTGCGTATAACCTGATAGGAACACACATCAATTCGGATTTTTTCGCCGTCGCAGGCCTGGGGATGTTCCCTTCGGACGACGCATCTTTCACGGATGAGGAAAAGGCCGGACTGGAACGGATGAGGCTGTATAAAAAGGAGGGTACGGCGTATCTGGATATTCAGGCGACCAGGCCTGAAACGATCGGCATCGCATTGTCGGACAGCCCGGTAGGGCAGCTGGCATGGATGGTGGAAAAATACAGGGAATGGACTGATCGGGACAAAAACCTTCCGGAGGATGCGATTGGGATGGACCTCATGCTGACGAATGTTTCCCTGTACTGGTTTAATCAGCTGGGCGCATCGAGCGCGGCGATTCTGTCCGAAAATATGAGCATGGCATTTGATTGGGGTGGTGATCATAACGGGGAGGCGAATCAGTGGACGCCCCCGAAGGTGCCGTCAGCCATAGCCTGTTTTGGCAAAAAAGAAGAGGAAAGCCTGTTGAAGAAATTGACTTCCTTCATGGGCGAGCCCGACAGGTGGTCTTTTTATGAAAGGGGATGCCATTTCCCGACCATGGAGGTACCCGATTTGCTGGTGGAGGATATCAGGCAATTCTTCGCTGCTATCCTCCCATCTTCCATATCGCCGGGTCAGAGCGGTGCCAAAGACGCCCGCTCAGAATAGGCGATCGATTGAATACTGGCCGCCGCCGGAAATTAACAAGGACAGGCAGAGGCCGATGACCAGCAAATGGTATTCAAAACCTTCGCCGGCCTGGTTTCCATACCAGTTCATAAAGAAGCCGTATCGGCCGCTGGTCGTCCACACGGCTCCGATCATCACGATCGCGAGGGCCGTCGCCCAGAGCCGGGTGCCGAACCCGAGGAAAAGGCTTATCGGTCCGACAAACTCGATGATAATGACCAGAAATGCGATGGGCCAGGGGAGTTTCATAGACTCCGTAAAGAAATTCATCGTGGCCTTAAAGCCGTATCCGCCAAAAATTCCCAGCATTTTCTGAGCGCCGTGCGGGAGCATGACCAGTGCGATGGTCAGGCGTAGTAAAAAGCCCGACCAGTCGGTGTTTGTGTAAGCAATGCTTTGATCCATTAATTGTTGAATTTAGTTTCACAAAGCAAGGCCCGAAAAAAGCGTAAACTCTTAATGTAGATTAAGAATTGACTTGTCCGGAAAATGCATGCGCATGTCGCGGCGGCGCATCGAACTGAGGAATTCGGGAGTAACGCCGAGGTAAGAGGCTATATCTTTCTGGGCTATCCGATTTTGCAAGCCGGGGTATTTCAATTGAAATTGCTGGTAACGTTCGTCGGCCTTGCTGGCAAGGTTCTGGGTGAGCCGGCGCTGTAAAGCGATATAGGCAGTCTGGTACATGAGCCGGTTGAATTTCTCAAACTTGGGAACACGGTCCAGCAAGAGGTCCATATTCGCCCGACTGATTTTCTGCACCTCGGTATCCTCGATTGCCTGGATGGCGTAAAATGCGCCTGACTGGACGGCAAAGCTCTCAAGGTCGAATGCCCACCAGTTTTCGGGTGCAAATTTCACTACGTGTTCCGAGCCGGCCGGATCCAGATAGGAAACCTTCAAACAGCCGGAGACGACAAATGACTGGTACCTGCACACCTCGCCGGCTTGCAGGAGATATTCTTTTCTCCGGAGCTTTTGGGTTTGCAACAGCGAGAGGAAAAAATCTTTTTCGGCCGGATCAAGCTCGATGGATTCGGCCAGGTTCTGAAGAATGAGCTGTGATGCCATGCTATCTCTGAATGATTATTTCAATACACCTTCCCGGTTCTTTTTCACAAAATCGGACGGCGTGGTTCCTTCCAGCTTTTTGAATGCCTGGTTAAATGTTGCCTTCGAATTGAAACCGCATTCCAATGCAATACCCAGCAGGGATAAATGCTGGTTGGACGGATCGAGTGCCTGGACCTTGAATTCCTGCAACCGGTATTGATTGACAAATTCGAAAAAATTTACGCCAAATGCTGTATTAATTACCTGCGATAGCTGATGTCGCGGGATGTCCAGGCGTGCAGCGAGCTCGACGAGCGTTAGATTATTGTCCAGGTAAGGCTTTTCGGAATGCATCAGGGTGGTGACGCGCTGTGCAATGTCGTCGCTGAGCACATCAGATAGGCTGCTTTTGGCATACTTTGGGGCGGGTTCAGCCTCCTGCGCGGGCGCAGTAGCGGGTGAAGGCGTTAATGCGGCCTTTTCATGAAGAAGCTTGAATGCGATCCAGTAGATGAGCACCACTACGAGCAGGAAATGCGCCGGGTAAATGCTGCCAAGATACGCTACCCGGTATTTCCGGGCGTAAAAGGTAGCCACTGAAAAGAGCATGACCGATAGCACGATCCAAAGGAATTCTTTGAGCCAATGGACGTCGATGAGGTCGCTGTTCGAAAAGTGCTGGGAGCGTTTGCGCAGGTTGCGGTAAAATGTGAGCAATGAACTCCCCACGAAACCTACATGAAGATAGTTGGTAAGCGTGTTCATCCAGCCAAAATCCTGTTGCGCGACTAAACGGGAGTCGGAAAGGTAGGCCAGCTTGTCGGCCGTTGGTAAGGAGAAATAGGGGAGCAAAATGAAGAAGTAGATCGCAAAAGGTAAAAGCGACAGCCATTGCCGCCGATGCATCCTGAAATCGGGGTCGGTAATGCTTTGGGTCAGCAGCAGGATCAGCGGCCCGTATAAAAGCGGTAACAGCCACGACAGCCTGCTGCAATGCGGATACAGAAGAAACATATCTTTAACATCCAGGCAGATCAGAAAAAGGTGGCTCATGACTACCAAAATGAGCGTGGCGAGAATCCGGTTAGGGACCTGGTTGGATGGTTTTCGCAGCAGCATCATCGCCAGAAAGCCGCCTTGAATAATGCCCGAAAGGAGTATTGCTGTGATCAAAACAGGAAGATGAATGTGCTAAACAGGTACACCAAAGAGGTATGAACTTGTCGGGAAAGACGACACCCGGCTCGTTATTGACCAAAATTGCGGAAAATTTCAAGATGAAACTTCGTACACTACTTACCGCCCTCCTGCAACTGGCTATATACTTAGCAACCGGTGCACAATCTTTGTCCGACAAAAAAATTTCTTCCTCCGCATTGCTTTCGGATATGGACATGGCCCGCTCTGCCGTGGTAACCCTTCACCCCGGTTTCGGACGTTTCGGGCCGCGTGAAGAATTCCTGCATGCGCTCGATTCGGTGAGAAATGTGATACGCGGTAGCGACTCGACTTCCTTCATTTCCTTTTTCAGGATGGTGAACCCGGTATTAACGAAAATCCGGTGCGGGCACACCAAGTTTTTCCCGCCCATGAAAGGGTTCCCTTTTTACTTTTTCACGGATAACCTGATTCCCCTGATCGTGCGATTTGATAACGGGAGGCAGTTGCTGGTGACGCATTCGGGGCACCCGGAGGCCGTAGGGAAATACGTGAAGCGCATTAACGGGCAGCCGATCGATTCGGTGCTGAATGCATTGCGGTCGCAGCTGTTTGTCGACGCGCATGTACGAACATCCGCCAATGCACAGATAGCGCAATATTTCAGCGCCTGGTATGCCGACTTCGTTCAGTCGGGCAACGGGCCGTTTGAAATAGTACTGGCCGATGAGCAGGGAGACCATACGACCGTGGAAATGAACGGCATTAGTGCGGACACGTGGCAGCTGCTGAATCAGAACACCACTTATCTGGCCGCTCATAATCACCTCAGTTTTCCTTCAGATACCGTGGCCCGACTGCGGGTTGCGACGTTTTACCCCCCACAGGGTGACAAGTATTTCCGGCGGTTTCTCGACTCGGCCTTTACGCAGATACGCAGCCGGAAAGTGCAGCGGCTGATCATCGACCTCAGGGGTAATGAAGGGGGGAATGATGCATTGGGAAAACACCTTTACGCACACATAGCGCGAAGCGATTTCCGGTATTACGACCGCATTGAAGTGAAGGTAAAGCGCAAAAAGGACGTCCCCAATCGGGGTAACGTATACCTGCCGCGGTTCATCGGGTTGGCCAGGTGGTTTATCAGGAAAGATGCTCAGGGTAGGCTGTTATTCAAAAAACACCAGAACCTGGGTATGCATAGGCCGCACCGGCAGGCGTACACCGGAAATGTTGTATTTCTGATGGACGGACTGAGCTATTCTGTTACCTCGGAATTCCTGGCCGTCGCCCGAAGCGAAAACCGGGGAATCTTCATGGGCGAAGAATCGGGCGGGGCCTACCAGGGCGACAACAGCGGCACATTCGCGATTTACAAACTCCCTGCTACCGGGCTCGACCTGGGCATCCCGCTGGCCGGCTACTACATGGCTGTCAAACCTGAATCCGGAGTTTCCCGCGGTGTTATGCCCGATATCGTCGTCAGACCGTCGCGCCAGGACCTGCTCTCGGGCCGCGACCCGGCCGACGCATTGCCTGCCGAATGAATTTTTAAATCCAATCACCATAAATCAGCCATGAAAATCAAAGTTTTAATGGCGGCGTCGCTGACGCTGCTGGCCGCGCATTTGTCCGCGCAGGCGCAGGACACCTTGCAGTACAAGCTCAGGATTACCGTCCCGCTCGTGGATTATCCGCAAATCACCGATCTCCCGCAGCACTATGTGTCGATGGACCAGTCCCTCGAATATGCCCGGGGTATGTATGAGCTTTCGTTTTGGGGGATCGACGCGCTGGGCAATACATTGGTGCGTCCGAAATCGCCTGGAAGAAAGATCTGGAACGGTATCCTCAAATACGGCATGACACTGGGCTTTTCGCGTTTTGCGAGCGAGCTGCCCATTCCGCTTGGCGAGTGGGCACATGAAGAGTTCCATAGGACCGTGCTCGGGGTCAACGGGATCGCCTCCAAAAACGGTAACTGGTTCCCAAACCGGTGGGACGGGACGGTTTACGGCATCACCGACGCCGCGCTGTCCAATTTGAAACAAAGCAACCCGAATGCGTTGCTATACGCGTACACGGCCGGCGTACAATCGGAAGTCCTGCTGAACAAGCGCATTTCAGTTGATGATTTCTACAAGAAGCGGACCTTGCCCAAAGGTGCATTGGTACTTTACAATGCCTGGTATGTACATAATTATTTCCGGTTTTCGACCAGTCCCGAGAGCGATTCGGCCAAAGTGTGGTCACCCACTTTTGAAAATCCGCTGGAAACAGAACGTGACTTTGCCGGCGCAGACCTGACTGCCTGGGCTTATGATATGTTTAACCCGGAAACCGCATTTACCGAGCGAACAAAGTTCAAAGGCGGGGAAGGGGTCAACCGGCGGGTCGGATTTTCGGAGCTGAGCAAAGAGGCCCAGCACTTTTTGCTCCGGCAAAAAAAGCTGTCGCTGCTCAACTACCTCAATCCTGCGATATTCATGGTCAACAGGATCCGGTTGGGCCGTGGCATTGCGTTCAACTTCTTTACGCAGTATGCGCCCACCCATTTCGGTAACAGCATTTCGCTGATCGTACCTGTGCAGGTAGGCGCCCGCGACCTGCTGTTCGGCGCGCATCGCTACAACAACCGCGACCACGGGTATTACGGCATTGAATTGGGTGTGGCTAACCACCGTTTCATCGACAAGTGGTATGGAGACCTCACACTGCAAGGCTGGCAGCAGCCCGAGGCGTTTTTAAAAGAGGAGCATTATACCGGTGGTGCAGTTCACGCAAGGCTTTTCCGTGCGATCAGCAAGGGATTTTCGGCCTATGTTTCGCTCAATGGCAAAACAAAAGGATGGGAGATGGGGAGCCCTTACCTGGGGGCTAACTTGTCAGCACAATTCGGGATGCGTGTGGAAGTGCATTAGAAGTCGACGTAACCAGGAATGGTATACGTCGGCCTGGCTCGTATTGTCATTTTTTCCTGGCCGGCAGGCGAGGAAGCGCTTTGTCGTGTATCGAGTAAAGGTGTTCTATATTTCCACGCAAATCCAGGAGAAAACAGTGGACATTCAGGGTTACGATTGTGTGGTCGTCTACCCTGAATTGATGGATTTGCTTGGCGAGCGCTGTTGAAAATTTGACATGGCAACTGTGCTCGCCAGCCGAAAGTGCCTCCTTCGTCAGAAAGTTTTGGTAAGCGCCGCAATCTTCGTGTTCGATGATGTAGACATCCTTGATATCGTGCAACGCGATCGCAATCCGCACATGGTCACGCCATACTTCATTCCATTTTTTGTAGCTTTTGATTCCGCTTTCAAGCTTGGCGTGATCCAGCAGCACCGCGAGTTCGGGGTTGTCTGCCTGCGTCATTAACGACGTCCCGGCCAGGGCAAAGTGATCATAGCGGTTGGTGAGGTTGTCAAAATGAAGGAATTCCAGCAAATTGTCGGTTAGCCTCAGATCGATGCAGCTTAATACCAGGATGTTTTTTCTGGGCAGGTGATAAATGCCGCGCTCGGGATAGATGAAGTAGGACATGGTTGACTGACAGGTTTGGATGATGAGGTAGAATACCGGTTTGATCATGAGAGCTGATCAAATCAGACTAAGTAATAACCTGTCGTCTTTTAATGTTCTTGTAGTCAGTTGGTTATTAAGCGGTAATTGTATCGGTTAGAAGACCCTGCCCAATGCCCGCGCGGCGCGTTGGGCAGGGTCTCACATATTGTGCTATTGAATCTGGATGACGACTTTTTCTTTTCCCTGCATGACAAGCTTGACCTCATATTCAATATATCCCTGATCCTTGTCGTAGATAATGCGCAGGCGGTCGGGTTGGCGGCCAAGCTCGGACAGCCACCGGGCGTAGAGTTGGGCAAAGGCCTGCTTGTGGGTAATCTGCATTTCGGACAGTGATTCCTTGGCGGCCAGGTATGTCCTGAAATCGTCCTGGGTTTTGCTGTCCTTTGAATTGGGATTATTGGTGAGGTCCATCACGAGCGTGCCTTTCCAGGGGGACTGCTGCCGGATAGACAGGTAAAGCCGTTTGAATAAAAGACTGGTTAAGGGTTTTTGAGAATTGATTTTAGCGTGCCCGAGCGGGGTTTTTCCCAGTATCGGAACAATGGAGAAGGTGTTCATGGTTTGTGGATCCGAGTGCTGTTATGTAATGATTTGGCGATTAATTTGGTCAAAACAAATGCGTCGCAAATAACCATTTTCGGGAGGGTACAATCATTGCCACATCATACACATTTCTTGACAAATTGTGCATTTCTTCAAAAAACGATCGGCCAAATGGTTGCGCAAATCCAGTTTAAGGCTGAATTTTGCCTGAATATGGTATTCTGCAAATATGTGGTTGTATAAAATCTGATGAGGAGCCTGCTAATATCCCTGCTGCTGGTTGTATGTGTGGTTTCCGGCTATGTTTCGGGGCAGGGTTTCCCTTATAAATTCAGTTACCTCACGGTCGACGAAGGCTTGTCGCATACCGATGTGAATGACCTTGCGCAGGACCGGAAGGGATATATCTGGGTCGGGACCAACTTCGGCCTGGACCGCTACGACGGCTATTCGGTGCAGCGGTTTTACAACACCAATGTCCCGCTCCAGAATGCATTCAAAAACCGCATTATCGCGCTTTACCCGGATGGCGAGGATAAGATCTGGCTTAGTACCGAAAACGGATTGCAGTGCTTTGACCCCGCCAACGAGCGGTATTTGGATTATACCATCAGGAAAGCCCCCAAAAATCCTGTTTTCTGGAAGCTTTTCAAGCCGACCGGCAACCTGATCTACGGCTTGACCAATTATCAGATCAAGTTGTACCGGATTTCCGGCAGTTCCCTGGAAGAGCTGCCGCTGACCATCCCTGCCGGTGTCCGTTTTTTCAGTATGGAGCCCGACCGGAATGGTACGCTCCACTTTGCCAGCGACCGGGGATTGTGGCGGCTCGAAGGCCGGCAACGGTTTGTCAAAGTACCGGTGGCCGGTTTGCCGACAGACAGTCTTAAACGCATTTTTTTCGATAAACGAAATAATTTACTGATCGCGTCCCGTAACCAGGTGTTCCTGACCGGCGGTGGGCAGTTGCCTTTCGTCAAAAAGCAATTCACCTGTGTCGACTGCACGCCCTCTGTCGGGATTGCGGCAGGGAACGGCCCGGATTACTGGATTAACACCCGCACCGGATTGATCCGGCTGGATGGTAACCTGAATTTGATCCAGAAGATCGATGAGGTATCGGCACCGCGCAGTTTGAATTCCACGGTGGTCGTTCGTATCTACATCGACCGCTCCGATTGCCTGTGGGTCGGGACGTCGGGCGGAGGGCTCAACTATTGTGACCTGAATCAAAAGCTTTTTTATACGATGCGGCACGAGCCCGGACAGGCAAATTCGCTGTCGGGCAGCTACGTCCGTTCGATTTACGAAGATGGAAACGATCTCTGGATCGGTACCAATGCGAATGGCCTGGACCTGTATGACCGCAAATCGGGCGCTCGCACCAACTATAATGCGGTGAATTCTGCCGTCAGGCTGCGAAACAACAATATTGCCGCGTTGACATTCGATACAGCCCATAATTTATGGATCGGTACCGAGTCGGGGATCGACATTCTCAGGCCCGACAAGAAGACGCTGTGGAAACCTGACGGCTATCAGCAGTTTCCCGCTTTTGGCATCACCACGCTGGTGGCCGATTATTATGGAAACATGTGGTACGGGAACCTCGACAAGCTGGGTGTGATATGGAAAGACGGTACCGGGAAATACCAGGTCAGGGAGTATGCCGAAGGGCATTTTATTCTGGCAGCAAAGGACAAGCCGGAGCTGTTTGTCGCGACCAGGCAGGGTGTAAAACGCATGACGGTTGACGCGCAGGGAAGGGTGTTGCGCACCATCAGCTACCGGGCTACTTCGCAGCCGCATTCGCTCAGTTCGGATTACAGCGCCGTGATAGGCCGGCAAAATGACAGTACCTACTGGATCGGCACGATCGGGGGCGGATTGCACCGTCTGACATTGCGCGAGCGCGACCGATCCACACGCATCGAACATTTTGGCGAAAATCACGGTATTTTCAATGACGTCGAGGGCATCGAGATCGACGGGGACAACATCTGGCTGGGAGGAAACGGCTTGCTATGCCTCAATTCGAAGACCGGAAAGCTCATCCGTTACTATAAAAACGACGGCTTGCAGGGAAACAGTTTTAAAATCAGGTCGTCGTTCAAAGCAGCCGACGGCAAAATGTACTTCGGGGGCATCAATGGCCTGAATTATTTTTACCCGCAGCAGATCCGTTCCAATACGGTCGCCGCCCAGCCGGTTTTTACAGGTATCCTGATTAACAACCGGCGGCCCAAAATCGGCGAATCGGGCGATATGGACAATGTGGTGAGCCAGGCTATCGGGTATGGCGAAAATGTGGAGCTCAATTACCTGCAAAACAACTTTATCGTGTCCTTCTCGGCCATGCATTTTGCCAACCCGCTTAAATGCAGGTACCGCTACAAACTGGTCGGTTTTGACAACGACTGGAATTATACCGACGGCAACAACCCCCGGGCGGGATACAGCAACCTCAGTTACGGGAACTACCAACTCGTGCTCGAAGCGACCAATAACGACGGGATATGGAGCAAGCGTCGCGCCGAAATCAGCATTAACATCAGTCCGCCGTGGTGGAAAACCGATCTGGCGAAGGCGCTCTACGCATTGCTGGCCATTTCGGCATTGGTGGGTATTTACTTTTACCAGGCACGCTGGCACCGGCTGAAACGGGAGATAGAGGTACGCGGAGTGGCCGAACAGAAGCGGGAGGAGATCCATCGCCAGCGGGAGGAGTTTTACCAGCAGCAGCTGATGTTCTTTACCAATGTTTCGCACGAGTTCCGCACGCCGTTATCGCTGATCCTCGGTCCGCTGGAAAGCCTCATAAGCCAGAATAGCGATGCTACGCTCGGGCATTCCTACCAGCTCATGCACCGGAACGCCAAGCGGCTCATCAACCTGATCAGCGAACTGATGAACTTCAAGAAAGTATCCGACAGTCTGATCAAATTGCAGGTGCGGCCATTGGCGATCAGCGAATTTTGCCGGCAACTGGCAGCGGAATTTGATGGGGTTGCCGCCAGTAAACACATTTCGCTGCACCTGATCGACCACACCCGAAAGAACGCCTATTGGCCGCTGATGGGGCTGTTCGATGCCCAGATTCTGGAAAAGATACTGCTGAACCTGCTGAACAATTCGTTCAAATACACGCAGGACGGGGGAGCGATTACCTTTGAGATTTTTACGGATATCAACCAGTTCAAAAGGTCGTTCGAGACAGGTTTCGAATTGCTGCATGAGGGGCACCGAGCCCGGCGATACCTGTATTTCCGGGTGGCCGACACGGGTATCGGCATCTCGGCCGACACCATTACCCGGATTTTCGACCGGTACTACCGGATCAGCAGCGATCACCTGGGCTCAGGCGTAGGGCTCGCGCTCGTCAAGAGTCTCACGCACCTGCATAAAGGCGACATATACGTTTACAGCGAGCGCTACCAGGGCACCGAGATCATCATTGGTATACCATTGGGCGAAGAAAACTGGGCCGAGGCGGAGCGTGCGCCTTCCAGTTTCGAGCCGGAGGTACGACTGGAACCTACCGACCATTCGATCCTTGCGCCCATTACGGACACGGTTTCAGGCCGGCAGGAGGGTGTTCAGTCAGGCAAGCGCATCCTGCTCGTGGACGATAACGCGGAATTGCGGATTTTCTTGAAACAAAGGTTTGAACAACAGTATTTTATCTACGAGGCGGCCGACGGCGAAACAGCCATGAAGCTGGCCGCGGAAAAAATGCCAGACCTGATCATCAGCGATGTCATGATGCCGGGGATCAGCGGGATCGAGCTTTGCCGGCAGATCAAGGAAAGTTTTGAAACCAGCCATATCCCTTTTATTATCCTCTCCGCAAAGGACGCACTCACCAGCAAAATAGAGGGAATGGAATCGGGTGCGGATTTTTATTTTTCCAAACCGTTGAGCATCGACCTGCTGATGCTGACCGTCAACAACGTTTTCGAACAGCGTGAAAAGCTCAGAAAGAAATTTACCAACAACTACCTTTCCGAAGCCAGCGAGCTGGTGCATTCGGAGAAGGACAAAGAGTTTTTCCAGGCATTGCTGAAACTCATCGAAGACCATATGGAAGATCCGAACCTGGATGTCGATTTTCTCTGCCGCCATTTGTATACCAGCCGGACCAAATTGTACCAAAAGATCAAAAGCATTACCGATCAGTCGGTCGGCGATTTTGTGCGCACGATCCGGCTCAAAAAGGCGATCCAGATCATGACCCACGAAGATATTCCGCTCAATAAGGTGGTAGACCGCGTCGGTTTGCAGAGCAGCTCCAACTTTTCAAGGGTATTCAAAAAGGAATATGGCAAATCGCCCCTGCAATTCATGCAGGCGCTCAAACGGAACCAGCTCTGAGTTTGATGTCGGACCAGACTTTGAATGCGGAACATACAACCCATTATGTTTTTTGTTTTGTTTCATCTATCCCATACTTTTGCTTAAATTGTGGTAGGTTCTTAGAATAATATATTGAATTCTGGTTACTTGTTAGATATTAATTCTGTATAGCGTTTGAGTGGGATTGGTCTGGATCGGGAAAATAGTCTTTTGCTCTCTGCGGCCCAGGGCAACCAGACTGCTTTTGTCGCCCTCTTTCATAGTCACAAACACAAGCTTTACAGTTATACGCTGCGGTTGACACAGTCGGAAATGCTGGCTGAGGACATTGTCCAGGATGTGTTCATGAAGCTCTGGTCGGAGCGCGCCGCGATGGTCTCCATCGATAATTTCGGAAACTATATTTTCCGGATGGCTAAAAATCAGGTACTCAATCATTTCAAACGGGTGGCCCACGAAATGGCGATCGTTTCGGAGATGTTCCGGGACGGCGACCAGGGCTGTAACAATGCCCAGGACATGCTCGCCGTGCGCGAGGTGGAGCAGGTACTGCAATCGGTCGTGGAAATGCTGCCCCCGCAGCAGAAGGCGATTTACCGGCTAAGCCGGGATGAAGGCAAAAGCCACGAAGAGATAGCAGGCCTGCTTAAAATTTCCCCGAATACCGTCAAAAACCACATGGTGCAGGCCATGGCGACCATTCGCCACCAGCTGCGCCGCCACGCCGATTCGCTGCTCGTGGTAACGGCTCTGCTCGCTTTGAAAAAATAATTCAAAAATTTTCGGTGCAGACTAGTCCCTGCTCTTTTCCCGATTGTCTTTCATTTGGCAATCGGGTATAACTGCTTGCTTTTGTTGGTAATCATTAGCCGGTGGCCAAATTAAATAAGGGCCAAATGCCGGATTGGAGATATTTTATGAACGACGAGCGGATAGGCCTTCTGATAGGCAAATGGATAGATGGAACGCTTGCCGTTTCGGAAAAACGGGAACTGGCGGAATGGGTTCGCCTGAACCCTGACGATGAGCGTACGGCCCGGCTGCTGGAACGGTCCTGGGAAACTTTCGAGCCCCGGGAGCCGATGCCGGAGGCCATGTCGGAGCGCATTCTTTCCCATATTTTCCCGGCAGAGGAAACAATCGGGGACGAGCCGGATGAGCGTGAGTCAACACGCGGCATTGCGTGGCTCTGGCCGAAGCTGGTCGCCGCCGCGCTTCTGATCGGACTTGGCGTGTACTGGTGGAAGGGTTATCAGGATAAGGTACAGCTGGCAAAGCAGAAAGTGACCGCCGTGCAGCCCGCGGACTTGCCTCCGGGCGGCAACAAGGCGATCCTGACACTCGGCGATGGTTCGAGCATCACGCTGGACAGCGCAGGTAATGGATTGCTCGCGAGCGAGGGCGGTAGCAGTGTAACACAGTCGGGCAAAGGCCAGCTGGTGTACAAGGCGGGGCAGGGGACTGGCAGCGCGCCGGTGATTAATACGGTGACCACGCCCAAGGGAGGACAGTTTCATATTGTACTGCCCGACGGAACGGGTGCCTGGCTGAATGCGGCGTCGAGCCTGCGTTTCCCGACCGCATTCACCGGAAAGCAGCGAAATGTGGAGATCACCGGCGAGGTATATTTCGAGGTGGCGCATAACAAGCAAATGCCTTTTGTGGTAAAAAATGGCGAAACGCGGATCACCGTGCTCGGGACGCATTTCAATGTGATGGCTTACGACGACGAGAAAGTGATGCGCACGACGCTGCTCGAAGGAGCGGTGAAAGTTACGCGTGGGGCTAGCGAGGCGCTGCTCGCGCCCGGCCAGCAGGCGCGTATTCACGCAGGTACGGGCAATGTGCGGGTGGTAGACGGCGTGGATACGGATAAAGAGCTTTCCTGGAAAAACGGCTACTTCCAGTTCGAAAACGAGAGCCTGGAAAGTGTTATGCGCCAGGTATCGCGCTGGTACGATGTGGAAGTGCAATATGAAGGAAATACCCGGGGAGAAAATTTCACGGGCCGGCTGCCGCGCAATTCCAATGTATCCAAACTGCTGAAAATCCTTGCGTTAAGCGGGGTGAAATTCAGGATTGAAGAAAAAACCATTATTGTAACACCGTAAACCTCCTGCCTATGACCGAATAGCGACCCGCTTCGCCGGCATCTGCAAAAAAAGAACGGGAACGTTGCAACCGCTCCCGATCCGGCAAGAGCCTGGCATCTGTAAACAATTGTCCTACTGTTTAGTACCAACTCTCAAGACAAAAGTATGAACCACAACTCTTTTATCCAAAAGGGGCCGGGGGCCTTGTGTGCCCATGAAGGACCTCCCCGCCCTCCCTTTATCAGGGCCATTCTGGTTATGAAACTGATCTTTATTTTTTCGCTCGCATTCTGCATGCAGGTAAGCGCCAGCAGCTTTTCGCAGAAGATCACCATTCTGGCGAAGAATGCGCCGCTGGAAAGGGTTTTGAAGGAAATCGAAAAACAGAGCGGCTACTCGTTCTGGTATAAAACAGAGCTAATCCAAAAGTCGGAACGGGTGACGATCTCCATGCGGGAGAGCACGCTCGAAGAAGTGTTGGCCAAATGTTTCGTCAACCAGCCGCTGGAATATTCCATCGTGGACAAGACGGTGGTTTTACAGGCGAAAAAGCAGTTGAAGATAGCACCTCCGGCCCCCAAAGCCGTGCAACTGATCAAGGGGCAGGTGATGGGCTCGGACGGAAAGCCGCTCGTAGGCGTGACCGTCGTTGTGAAGGCCAGCAAGCTCGGGACTGTGACGGATGCCGACGGGAATTTTTCGATCGATGTAGCGGATACGGATGTACTCGTTTTTTCCTACATCGGGTTTGAATCCAGGGAGGTCCTGGTCGGCAAGCAAACCAGCATTTCGGTTTCATTAAAGGAAAGTAACACCACCTTGAATGAGGTGGCAGTGGTTGGGTACGGCCAGCAATCGCGGAAAAATCTGACGAGTGCGGTTAGCACAGTCAAAAGAGAGGAGCTCAATAATGGCGCCATTGCCGACGTCGGACAGTTACTTCAGGGGAAAGTGCCGGGACTGAACATCACCGCCAGCGGCGACCCTAACAAGCCGGCAGCGGTGGTAATGCGCGGAGCATCCACGATTAACAGCGCGCAGGGGCCGTTTTATGTGATCGACGGTGTGCCCGGGGCCGATATTGCCACCATTGCACCGGATGATATCGCCTCGATAGATGTGTTGAAAGACGCGGCTGCAACGGCCATTTATGGTAACCGTGCTGCCAATGGGGTGATCATGGTCACCACCAAAAAGGGGAAAGCAGGGACGATGCAGATTTCCTATAACGGTTATGTGGGTATCGAGAAGGTTTCGAACAAACTGGACATGATGACCGCGGACCAGCTGAGAGCTTTTCTGGACAAAAATGGCATCGGCTTTACCCCTGCGGATGACAAAGGGGCCAATACGGACTGGCAGTCGTCTATCCAGAAAAAGACTGCGGTTTCCACCAATCATAACCTGTCGTTCAATGGCGGCGGCGAGCACACGACTTACGCCGCGAGTTTGAACTACGTGAAGAAAGACGGTATCCTGCTGAACAGTGATCTGACGCGTGTAATCGGCCGTTTGTCCATTGAGCAGCGTGCCTTGAAGGACAAATTGAAATTCGGCTTCTCGGTGACGAACTCGCATAGCAATGGCAACGATATTCCGTATCGCAACACCGTGTTGCTGCAATCGACTTCCTACCTGCCTGTTTCACCGATCAGAAAAGAGGACGGTTCCTATTTTGAAAATTTTCAGAATACCAACTATTACAATCCGGTGGCGATGATCAATAACAGTGAGATGAATACGAAGTCGAACAATCTCATCGGAAGTTTCAAAACGCAGGTGGAGCTGCCTTTCGGGCTGACTTATAATCTGGACATTTCCTACCTGAATACCAATACTTTGCAGGGAACGTACTACAACAAGTATTTTACGAATAATTATAACAATATGTACGATAACCCGGATCCGGGTTTGGGCTTCCACTCTGTCCAATCATTCGGTAAAAACGGGCAGGCCAACAGGAGTTCGTACCAGAATACCAGTAAAATTCTGGAAACTTACCTGACCTGGAACAAGGAATTCGGCGATCATACCATTAACGCGGTAGTGGGTTACTCGTGGCAGAACAATAAGATAGGACAGGGCTTTCAGGTGACGACCAGCAATTTTCCGGTTGATAACGTTACCTACAATAACCTCGCTTTGAGCAATCCCTATGGAACATCAGGTTTCCAGATTGGCTTCGGACCGGATGGTGTTTATCAGGAAACCCAGCTGATTTCGGATTTTGCCCGGTTTAACTATAACTACAAAAGTAAGTATTTGCTGCAAGGTTCGGTCAGAAGGGACGGCAGCTCGGTGTTCGGGGCTAATCATCAATGGGGTTACTTCCCGTCGGTGGGTGCAGCGTGGAGAATCAGCCAGGAAGGTTTCATGGAAAGCCAGCGCGTATTCAGCGATCTGAAATTACGGGCCAGCTACGGAGTTACCGGTAATGCAAGCGGGTTCAATGCCTACACAGCGAAATTTATCTCCGGCGCATTGGGTACATATTATTACAATGGCGCACTTACCGGCGCATACGGTCCTACAAAATCCGAAAACCCGGATTTGAAATGGGAGAAAACAGCAACGACCAACATCGGTCTCGACTTTGCCGTGCTGGGTAACCGGGTAAACGGCTCGCTGGAAGTATATGAAAAGAACACCACGGGAATGATCTATTCCTACACCGTGAACCCGATTCTCGTTCCATCCGGAAGCATTGTGGCGAATGGGGGAAGCGTGAATAACAAGGGAATCGAGTTCAATCTGAATGCGAAAGTGGTGGAAAATACCAATTTCAGCTGGACGAGCGGAATCAACCTGGCACATAACAAAAACGAGATCACCAGCCTTACCAATCCCCTGTTTGCGGGCGGCGACTCGGTATTGCTGTCGTATCCCGAGGGGGGCGGCCAGTCGGGAAGATCATTGCAAATCCTGAAAGCGGGCCGGCCATTGGGACAATTCTTTGCATTTAAATATGCCGGCAAAAATGAAGCGGGTGTTTCTCAATTCGTGGCGGCAGACGGTACCCTCACGACCACACCGGTAGTAGGGAAAGATTATCACTACCTGGGCAGTGCGCAGCCGAAGCTGATGCTGGGCTGGACCAACAGCGTGCGGTACAAAAACTTCGATCTGAACGTGTTCATCAGAGGTGTATTCGGAAACAAGGTCTTCAATGCGACCCGCGCCGACCTGTTCAGGCCAAGTACTGCGCAGTATTCCAATATCCTCGTGGATGCGGCTAACGAATCCACCAGTGATTTTAACGCCTATGTATACTCGTCGCGATTCCTCGAAAGCGGAAGTTTTGTGCGGTTCGACAATGCTACGCTGGGCTACAATTTCAAGAAGCTGGGGCCATTTGTCAAAAATCTAAGGGTGTACACTTCCGTGAATAATTTGTTTGTCATCACCAAATACAAGGGTGTTGATCCGGAGGTGAACCAGGGCGGGATCGCTCCGGGGGTTGACTACAACAACTTCTATCCGAAGACCCGTACGTTTCTATTCGGTCTGAACATATCCATCTAAAATCGAAGGAGAATCATGAAGAATTCATATATAAAATTTGTTTTCACAACGCTGGCGGCAACCGCGCTGTTTGCCTGCCACGACCTGGACGTGCCGGTCACGACCGCGCTGACGACCGACGTTTTCCCGAGTACGGATGAACAATTCATTTCCGCAGCCGGGCCTGTTTATGTGGCATTGAGAGGGAATTTCGGAGCGGAAGCCTATCAGATCGCGGCGTATAGCACGGATGAGGGCATTATGCCCGCCCGGGGAGGTAACTGGTACGACGGCGGGCAAAACCAAACTTTGCACCTGCACACCTGGACGGTGGACAACGGCTATGTGAACGGCCACTGGACGTGGCTATCGACCATTATCGGGGTTGCCAACCAGACGATCTCCATTCTGGAACAGAAAATGCCGGACGGCGCAGCGAAGCAAACGAGCCTTGCAGAGATCAAAACGGTACGTGCATTAGCCTATTTCATGATGATGGACAGTTTTGGAAATGTGCCTATCTACACGACTTACGGTGATTTTGCACCCAAAACCAACTCGCCCAGGACAGAGGTTTTTAATTTTATCGAAAAGGAAATCCAGGATGCGATCCCCAATCTGAACGAAGTGTCGGGCGTGCCTCAATACGGAAGGCCCAACAAATGGACTGCCTATGCCTTGCTGGCCAAAATGTACCTGAACGCCGAGTACTACACCGGTACCAACCGGTATAACGACTGCATTGCCGCCTGCGACAAGGTGATCGGTTCGGGATTGTATGCATTGGAGCCCAGAAGCAGCTATCTGAATATGTTTTATCCGACGAACGGGCCGCAGATGAAGGAGTTTATTTTCGCGATTCCTTACGATCCGGCGCAAACCAATACTTTCCCATTCAGAAGTGTCAACATCCGTGCGCGCTACGACATTCCGAGAAGTATGGTGAAGAAGTTCAACCTGCCGTACACCCCTGCCGGAAGTGCGTGTACACTACCGGAATATTATGCCAATTTCAATGACGAAGGCGATATTCGCAACAAGCAATGGCTTACCGGGTTGCAGTATATGAACGACGGCGTCACACCACTGACTGTTACGACTACCAAAATCGGTTACGACCAGTTTTACAAAGGCAGCGATCCGGCGGCACCCTACACTTACCAGGTGAAACTGACGCCCGAAGTGGTATTGCGTCAGGACGTGGCTTCTTTTGACGCGGGTAACGACGAAATCGCCTGGCACATGGGTTACCGCAATATGAAGTTTTACCCCGATGCGAGTTCGCTCAACCGGAACCAGAACAATGATATCCCCGTCTTCAGGTACTCTGATATTGTTTTGATGAAAGCCGAGGCGATACTGCGCGGCGGAAGTCCGACGCTCGGTCATACCGCACTTTCGCTGGTGAATGAGCTGCGGGCGCAGCGGACCACCTCGCCGGCGTTGACGAGTGTTAATCTTGAATTTATCTACGCGGAAAGAGCGCGCGAGTTTGTCTCGGAGGGCTGGCACCGGAATGACATGATCCGTTTCGGGAAGTTTGAAGGCAAATGGGGCTACAAAACCGATTCAGACGTGAACAAACGCATTTTTCCGATACCAAGGGTAGCGCTGCAACTCAATCCTGCGCTGGTTCAGAATCCAGGTTATTGATTTATAACATTCTCCGTAGCCGTATTTCGGGTACGGAGAATGCCTTCATTCACATCGTTCCAGTCACAGCATTCAGCTGCCGACAGGCCAATCATTCCGTATTTTAAAATGAATCATTTCCGTAATGGTGGTTCTTCTCCTCGATGGTTGGGAAGGACCAACCGGTTTTGTCTTATCTTTTGGATGAGTGTCCCCGCGACGACTTCCATAGCCCAGGCGGTTGTCGATCCCGCAAGTTCCTTGATACAGCGAGTGGTCCCAACGCACGCCTCGCATTTTCAGGTAGAGGAACTGCATTCGAGGTCGGGTAAGGATGAATTTGAAATCGAAAGTAAAGCGGGTAAAATCGTCCTTCGTGGTTCCAGCGGCGTAGCGATAGCCTCTGCCTTATACCATTACCTCACCGAATATGCGCATTGCCAGATTACCTGGAATGGCACAAACCTGGCGCTGCCTGCCCAATTGCCCGTCGTTCCGGCCAAAGTGCGTAAAGAAACCGCGTACCGGTACCGCTATAACCTCAATTATTGTACATTCAATTACACCATGAGCTGGTGGGACTGGGACCGCTGGCAGAAGGAGATCGACTGGATGGCCCTGCACGGGATCAATATGCCGCTCGCGATTACGGGAGAAGAGTACGTATGGTTGCAGGTGTACAAGGAGATGGGTTTCAGCGAGGAGGACCTCAAAGATTTTTTCAGCGGCCCGGCCTATTTTGGCTGGTTCTGGATGGGGAATCTCGATGGCTGGGGCGGGCCATTGCCACTCAGCTGGATGGAGAGCCACCAAAAGCTGCAACAGCAGATTGTCCGTCGCGAGCGGGAGCTGGGTATGAAACCGGTATTGCCCGCATTTACCGGACACGTTCCGGCGGCATTCCGCAAAAAGTATCCCCAGGCCCAATTGAAAGCGACCAACTGGACTAATGGTTTCGGCGATACCTACATTCTCCATTCGCAGGACCCGCTGTTTGCGGAAATAGGGAAGCGGTTTTTGAATAAGCAAAAAGAACTCTACGGAACCGACCATTTGTATTCGGCCGATACATTCAATGAGAATGAACCGCCCACCGACGATCCCGCCTACCTTTCGAAGCTCAGCGAACGTATTTATCAGGGTATGCAGCAGGCCGATCCCGACGCGGTGTGGGTCATGCAGGGCTGGCTTTTTTACAGCGACCGCAAGTTCTGGAAGGCGCCGCAGATCGAAGCGTTACTCAATGCAGTCCCCGATGAGCGGATGCTTTTGCTCGACCTGGCTGCCGAGATAGAGCCGGTCTGGAAGCGGACGGACGCCTTTTACGGTAAGCCCTGGATCTGGAACATGCTCAACAATTTCGGCGGGAATGTGAACCTCTTCGGACGAATGGATGGCGTGGCCCAGGGACCGGCCGCCGCCTGGAACAGCCCCAACAAAAAGCGCATGGAAGGGATCGGTCTGACGATGGAGGCCATCGAGCAGAACCCGGTGATCTACGAACTGATGATGGACCATACCTGGCGGACAACCCCCATTGACCTCGACGAATGGCTCCCCCGATACGCGCGAAACCGCTACGGAAGGGACGACCAGCGGCTGGTGAAGGCATGGCAAATTCTCCGGCGGACCGCTTACAACGGCATGGAAATACGCGACGGGGCCGAATCGATCGTCACAGGCAGGCCTACGCTGGATTCTACAACCGTGTGGACGCGGACGAAGCTGAATTACCCGCCGGCCGACTTGTTGCCGGCCTGGGATTTGTTCGTAGAAGCGGCGGCAAAAGGCCCCCATACCGAGGGTTTCCTGTACGACCTGACCGATATTTCGAGACAGGTGCTGGCCAACTATGCATTGGTCGTGCAGAAACGGTGGGTAGAGGCGTTTCGCAGGGGAGATCAGGCAGGCTTCGACAAGTACAGCCGCGCTTTTCTCGAACTGATCGTAGATATGGATCTGCTGCTGGCGACGCGCAAGGACTTTTTACTCGGCCCGTGGATCGCTTCGGCCAGGCAATGGGGAGCCACCCCGGCAGAAAAGGCGCTTTACGAGAAAAATGCCCGGGACCTGATCACGCTCTGGGGCGATGCGGACAGCCCGCTGCATGAATATTCCAACCGGCAATGGAGTGGATTGCTCAACGACTTTTACAAAGTACGATGGGAGCAATTCTTTGGCATGCTGGGGAAATCGTTGAAATCAGGAACAACGCCCGACTGGCAGGCTTTTGAAAATTCCATACGCCAATGGGAGTGGCAGTGGGTGAATGTGCGGAAGGATTACCCAGTGGCGCCGAAAGGAAGTAGTGCCCAAGTGGCTGCGGGCCTGTACGAAAAGTACCAGCGCCAGATCCGCGATGCCTATCACACTACGGCGCGGCATTAAATTGGATGATTACCAATACAAAACAGCCCGGTTACTAATCGCAACCGGGCTGTTTTGTTGAATGGATTTCGAGTTTGGTCCGGACTTGAATGCATTTAGTTGCCAGCCAGGATTTGATAGGTTTTCCCCTTTTCTGTTTTAAACTCGGTAATGTATCCGGCAGCCGTTTTTTTGCTGGTTGCACCGGCTACTTTGACGGGTACGTTTGTTTTGATCGTACATAACTGCCCGTCCAGTGATTTGATGACGGAGCTGACCAGTTTCCTGTTTTTCCAGTTTATATCGACCTCAAATCCGGACCGTGCACGAAGGCCTTTGATGCTGCCTTCCTTCCAGTCGGATGGGAGGGCGGGTAAGAGGTGTATTCCTTTCAAATGACTCTGGATCAGCATTTCGGACATTCCCGCAGTTCCGGCAAAGTTCCCGTCGATCTGGAATGGCGGGTGAGCGTCGAAAAAGTTGGGGTATGTGCCGCCGCCCCTGTACTCTGCGTTACCCTCGTTGGTATATTTCATCAACTGGCGAATGAGTTTGTAGGCGTGGTCGCCGTCGAGGAGCCGCGCCCAGAAATTGATTTTCCAGCCCTTACTCCATCCGGTTCCATGGTCGCCGCGTACTTCGAGCGTTTTTCTGGCCGCCTGGAAATATTCCGGGGTGTTTTGGGAAATCTGACGTCCCGGATGCAGTCCGAACAGGTGCGATACGTGGCGGTGCAAGGTGTCGGTTTCTTCAAAATCTTTATACCACTCCTGTATCCTGCCGCGCTTGTCTATTTTCAACGGGTAAAGTTTAGCTCTTTTTTCAACCAACAGCTTTTTGAATTCCGGATCGTTGCCGAGTACATCCGCCGCTTCGATCAGGTTCGAAAAGAGGTCGTACACAATGGAAATGTCCATGGTGGTAGCTATCGAAACAGCCGCTTCGCCGCCTTTGGGGTCTTTGAACTTGTTTTCCGGCGAGGTGGAAGGGGCTGTTACGAGGTAACCGTCCTTGTCCTCTACCAGCCAGTCGAGCGTAAACAGGGCAGCTTCTTTCATGAGCGGGTAACCTTTATCACGCAGGAAGGCCTTGTCGCCCGAAAACCGGTAATGCTCCCACAGATGCTGGCACAGCCAGTTGGCGCCCATGTACCAGTTGGCCCACACCGGATCACCGTCCCCGACATTCCCTACCGGATTGGACATCCCCCATATGTCTGCATTGTGATGTGCCACCCAGCCCCGGGCACCGTAAAACTCTTTTGCGGTGACCTTACCGGTTTGGGAGAGGTCTTTGATCCACGTCAGCAGGGGCATATGCATTTCCGACAGGTTCGCCACCTCCGCCGGCCAGTAATTCATCTGCGTGTTGATATTGATCGTGTAGTTGGAGCTCCATGGCGGCCGCATTTCCTTGTTCCAAATGCCTTGCAGGTTCGCGGGCGGGCCGGCGGGTACGCCCGGGAGCGCGGGCCGTGAGGACGAAATCAGCAGGTACCGACCGTATTGATAATAAAGCACTTCCAGTTTCGGGTCATGGTCCCCTTTGGAATAGGCCATCAGGCGCTCGTCCGATGCGAGTTTCGGATTGGGATTATTGGGAGAGCTATCGGTCAGTTCGAATCTGACACGGTTGAAATAGGTATGGTAATCAAGCTCGTGACGTTTTTTGAGATCGGCGTATGTTTTGCTCAATGCCTTGTCCAGGTAGCCTTTGGCCAGCGCTTTTTCATCTTTTCCATCCTTATCCGGGCATTTATCAAACCCGTTGAAGCTGGTCGCGGCCGACAGGTATACAAACACCTCGCTCGCATTCCTGACGCTGATACCGGAAGTATCCGTCGAAATGACGCCGTCCTTGCTCACGGCTTTGATCCTGAACTGAAACCGGGTGCCGTTGCAGCCATTGGGATCCTCATAGACGATCGGCTGCTGGCCTTGCGGATTGTAATAGTTTGGGTTAACGTGCGATGGCGCTTTACCATTGACCACCAGTTCGCGGGTACCGGTGGCTAGCTGGTAATGCAGCTGGCTGTTCGCGGAAACGGTGAAGTTGAGCTGTTTGGGTTTCGAAGCGGATATTCTCATTACCAGGATGTTGTCGGGCGCCGAGGTGAAAATTTCTCTTTTGTAGCTGACCCCATCGACGGTGAAGCTCGTGCTGGCGACGGAATTGGCAATATCCAGGTCGCGGTAGTAGCTGGTGGCTTTTTTGCCCTTTAAATCCTGCGAGATCCGCAGGTCACCCATCGGCATATATGACTCGGTGTAAAGACCCTGCATTTTTTTCAGCAATTCATTTGCTTTCTGGTAATCCTGCTCTTTCAGCAGCGCTTCCCTGACCTGCGGCAGGTAGGAGGCCGATGCCGGGTTGACATTCGTTTTTACCGGCCCGCCCGACCAAAGTGAGCTCTCGTTGAGTTGCAGCAGCTCCTGTTCGACGCCCCCGAAGATCATCGCACCGATGTGCCCGTTACCGACCGGCAGCGCTTCCACCCATCG
Organism: Dyadobacter sp.; assembly: GCF_017744695.1. Classification (GTDB taxonomy): domain Bacteria; phylum Bacteroidota; class Bacteroidia; order Cytophagales; family Spirosomataceae; genus Dyadobacter. The sequence goes on along the minus strand of NZ_JAGIAS010000001.1, from coordinate 209,031 downwards.
GGCGGCCGGTTGTTTATACCAAAGTTTCAGATCGGCGGATTGCTGCCCGAACGAGCTGAAACGCCATAGCGTCAGCAATGCGACGGCGACGAGCTTCCTGGGTAAATGATTCATAAATGAGGTTCGGATTAAAATAGATAGTTTTCTGGTAAAGGATATGCGGTCAGTTGATAAATGCCATGGCTTTGATGACGTTCGTGGCAGGGTCGAGCCAGCTTTTGAAATCGGATTTGATGTCACTGAATTCGACACGGTGGGTAATGTAGTTTCCGGGTGTTATCTGCCCGTTTCGAATACAGCTGATAACGTATTCGAAATCGGCCCGCGTGGCATTGCGGCTGCTCATCAGCGTGGCTTCGCGTTTATGGAACTCGGGGTGGCTGAAAGCGATCTCTCCGCCTTGCAGGCCCACGAGCACATACTTCCCGCCGTGGGACAGGTATTCGAATCCTTTGTTAATGGCTTTGAGGTTTCCGGTGGCGTCGACCACGACCGTAGGCATATCGCCGGCGGTCAGCCGGGCCAATTCCCGGGCCACATCCTGTGTTGAACCATTAATGCTATGTTTCAGCTGAATATGCTCCTCGCAGAACCGCAGCCTGCCTGCATGGATATCCAGGCCGATCACCTTCGCCCCCGCGATCCTGGCAAATTCCATAATTCCCAGACCGATGGGGCCAGCTCCCATGACGAGCACCGTATCATCGGCCGTAACACCAGCCCGCCGGATGGCGTGTGCCCCGATCGCGAGCGGTTCAACCAATGCGAGTTCCTCAAATGTAAGCCCTTCGGCATGAACGAGTTTGTCGGAAGGGACGGAGATGAACTCGGCCATACCGCCGTCTACATGCACCCCGAACACTTTCATGCGGGTGCAGCAATTGGTTTTTCCGTTGCGGCATGCAATGCAGTGCCCGCAGTTGAAATAGGGTAGGAAAGTAACAGCTTCGCCTACCGAAAAGCCGGGCGCTCCATGGGTTGCCACGATTTCACCGGCGAGTTCATGGCCGAGTATTCTGGGGTAATTGAAAAATGGCTGCGTGCCTTCGAATGCGTGCAGATCGGTGCCGCAAATGCCGATGTTCCTGATTTTCAAGATGGTGTGATTCTCCGTCAGAACGGGGATGTCGGAGTCGTGGTACCGGAAATTCCCGGGAGTTTCGCAAACTAATGTTTTCATCGTGATGGTAGTCGGGTTACTTCCTTCCCGGGCGGTCGGGAATGGCCGTAACTGCGCTGATAATGGTACAGTTGCCTTATTTTCTTTGATTTATAACAATACAAAGGAATTGTGTTTTTTTAGGAAGATTGCGCAAAACATTAACCGAATTGTAAGAGATATTAACATGTTTATGGGCAGGCTGCTTATTTTTGGTGTATAGAAATTTAATATGAAACCGCAGCTACTCAGGGTCCCGAATGCGCAGGCACATTCGTTCAGTGTTCGGCACGACAAAATGACGAACATCAACAACCGCTGGCATTACCATCCGGAGGTGGAACTGATCTATTTTCACAGGGGATCGGGAACGCAGTTTGTGGGAGATAGTATCAAAAGGTTTTTTACGGATGATATTGTGCTGGTTGGCAGCAACCTGCCGCATTACTGGCGATTTGACGCGCCTTCGGAACCGGTGAATGTCTCAGGAAATCTCGTTTCAACCGTCATTCACTTTATGCCGGATTTCTGGGGCGATAAATTTCTGAACCTGAGCGAAAACAAGCCTTTTAAATCGGTATTGGAGAAAGCAGGCAGGGGGCTCCTTCTGACGGGTCGTTTAAAAGAAGAGGTGCGGCAGCAGATAACCAGCCTGGATCACGCCGAAGGCCCGGACCGGATTATGACGCTGATGAAAATCCTGTACAGCATTTACCGGTCGGAGGAGACGGTCATGCTATCCTCGATCGGATATCAGAGCGTTCTCCTGGATTCGGAGAACGACCGGATCAATGATATCTACGAATACACATTCAACAATTTTCATAAGAAAATCTATCTGGAACATGTAGCCGGCATTGCGGGGTTGGTACCCAATTCGTTTTGCCGCTATTTCAAATCCAGGACCGGTAAAACATACCTGCAATTCCTGACGGAAATTCGGGTCGGAAACGCCTGTAAGCTGCTCATGAACGATAATATCAACCTGAAAGAGGTCTGCTATGAAAGCGGGTTCGCGAATTTCAGCTGCTTTCACCGCAGATTCAGGGAGATTACCGGACAAAGCCCGCACCATTACAGGATGACGATAGCCAACTGAATGAAAACCTGCTACTCTTTACCCGCAGCAAACCGGGCGATCTGATTTTGCTGGTACCGGTTTATTTCGTCGAGTTTCTCCGGGCCTAATGTCTCGGCCAGCAAGTCGGCAAAGTTCCGGGCGCGGTTAACTTCCAGAATTTTCCCGTGTTTCTGCTCAATAGGGCCCAGCAGGTTCACCATCAGATGGCTGTCCGCTTTCGACATCTCGCCAAACAGCATGTGGGCGGGCAGGTACAGCCGCTCATAAAGTTTGAACAGCAATTGCTTTCCCTCCACGGTCAGCTGAACGAGCTTTGCCCGTTTATCGGAAGGATCGGCCCGTTCGGAAATGTAGCCGGCTTTTCTCAACCGGTTGAGCATATCGATGCCGGTGGTCTGTTCGAGAAAGTTATAGGTGATGATATCGATTTTGCGGGCTTCTCCCTGATGGAAAATGGCGTTCAGGCAATAGAACCAATCCAGCTCTATTTCTTCTCCTTCCTTCAATGCCAGTTTGGAATAAGTCGTCAGCATGGCACCCAGCCGGCCAACCAGTTTGGCGATTGTAGATGTCATGTCGGGCGGCTCGATACCGGAGAAAAGGCCCTTGTCTGATCCCGCGGCATCCATCATGGCCAGGTAATGGCGACAAAAATCCGCTACCGTAGCGTCCGGACGTGTTTCCTGAAAGCTATCCCACGCACTGATCAATTCAACAATTGGCTTCATAATAGATCGTTTTTGCTGTAAATGTAAATAAAATAGTCGGTTTCGTTGTTTATATATCTAAACCGATATAATTTTGTCAACATAACAACTGAACCGATGTAATTAAAATGGAAATTTCTTTGAAAGAGCCAACCGCAGATCGAACGCCGGCAAACATGTCGCTGTTGATCACCACAGTTGCTTATCTGCTGCTCAACGGAGCGCAGTTATTTGAAACGGCAGTGCTGGTCCCGGTATGGACGGTCGCCCCGCCGGCGTCTTTGCATTTGTTCCAGGGGCCTTACGGACTTGACTTTAAGGTTTTCTGGATCGTGGCCCACTCGCTGCACGAATTGACCTTCCTGGCAGCTCTTGTTCTGAACTGGAACATACATTCCCGCCGAAAAATATTGCTCGTGGTCCTGGTGCTGCACGTCCTCGTGCGGGCCTGGACGCTGCTGTATTTTGCTCCAGTGATCATATCCTTTCAGCAAATACCCGTTTCGGATACAGTCGATCAAATTCTTTTGCAAAAGGCCGCGCGATGGCGGGAGATGAACCTGGTCCGTGTGGCGGCATTTACAATCCTCTCTTTTGTGCTCATTCCGTTGAACCGGACAGGTAAAATCACGGACAGCGCTATTTCGCATGCCTGACATGGCGCGGCAGTTAAACATATCATTATCATGAAAGCAATTATTGTTGGTTGCGGGATCGCCGGCCCCGCTATGGCGCTGGCACTGCAAAAAGTGGGCGTACAGGCAGTCATCTACGAAGCCCGGGAAACGGCTGATGACACCCAGGGCGCCTTTCTGGGGATTTCTCCGAACGGATTGAATATTTTAAAAGAATACGTGGCGTTGGACGAGTTATTGACCGATTATACGCCCGGCAAGATCCGGTTTTTCAATGCGCGTAATAAATCCATTGGCGTCATCGATAATGCGGAGCAAATGTCCCGGTATGGCAGCGAGACGATCCAGGTTAAACGTGGCTTGCTCAATGGCGCTTTGCGGCGTGCGGCCCAACAGGCCGGTATACCGATCGAATTCGGGAAGCGGCTAGTGTCTATCGGGCAGCGTGAGGTGACGGTGACGGTCTCTTTCGCCGATGGTTCTGTCGTGGAAGGCGATTTGCTGATCGGTTGCGACGGCATTCATTCTGCCGTTCGCAGGGCGATTTTTCCGGAAGCCCCCGGACCCGAATACACCGGCTTATTGTCAACCGGCGGCTTTACCCGGCTGGAAGATTTCAGTCATCCCTCGGACGCCATTCGCATGACGTTCGGAGAGAGGGGATTCTTCGGGTATGCGGTTTCCAAAAGCGGGGAAATCTGGTGGTTTAACAACATCGCGCAAAAGACGGCGCCACTGCGCCATGAACTGGATCAGTCGGAGCTGACGGATTTGAAAAAGCGATTGACGGCATTGCACCGCAATGATCCCGAACCGATCGTATCGATTATCGAGCAAGCACATTCCATCGAAATTTACCCGATCTACGACATCCCTTTTTTGGACCAATGGCATCAGGGGCGCATATGCCTGATAGGCGACGCGGCGCATGCGACCGCCCCGCACATCGGGCAAGGCGCATCGCTGGCCCTTGAAGATACGCTGGTGCTGGCACAGTGCATCCGCGACTGCACCGATTTGCACGCGGCATTTTCCCGTTTCCAATCGTTGCGCCAGGAACGCGTTCAGGCGATTATCAAACAGGCACGGAAGGTAGGGGATACCAAGACTGTCCCCAACCGCTTTCAACAATTTTTCCGGGATTTGCTGCTGCCTATTTTCGTCAAGCTGGAAGCGCGGAAAATGGACTGGGTATATGGTTACCGCGTCGACTGGCACCGCAAACTGATCTGATTCAGCTCAAACCTGAAAGAGTCTACATGAAAACCACTATGATCAGCAGTGCTATCTTCCTGCTATACGGCGTTGCCGGCGGAATTAGCTCCTGCGAGGTGGGTAATATGGCGCCTATTGCCAATACGGCCACATTGCCTGCCAAGCTATCCGATTATGGTATATTTCCTGACGGGACTGTCGATCAGCTGGCACCGGGTTTTCACAAGTACGATCTGGCTACCCAGCTTTTTACTGATTATGCCGAAAAACGGCGTTTGTTCCATTTGCCGCTGGGTGCACAATTTTCGTTTGACCCGTCGGGTAACCCCGTTTTTCCCGATAGTTCGGTCCTGGTAAAGACATTCTTTTATTATAAAGACAAGCGAAATCCTGCCGCCGGAAAGCAATTGATTGAAACCCGGCTCCTGGTGAAACTGGAAGGGCAATGGAACGTGGGAACCTACAAATGGAATGATACCCAGACCGACGCATTGCTGCTGGAAAGCGGAACCGATGAAACTGTAAGCTGGGTGAATGAACGAGGGGTTCGTAAAACCCTGCGTTACCATATTCCCTCTCGGGAGGAATGCACATCCTGCCATCGCTCGGGCCGCTCCATTACGCCTATCGGCCCCAAAGCCAGGAACCTGAATATCCCGCTCGCGGGTCAACCCGATCACCCAAACCAGCTTCTGCATTTCCGGCAGGCAGGCCTGGTGACGTTGCAGCCCGGCGATCTGCTGACGCCGCTGCCCGATTGGCAAGACCTGTCAGTTCCGCTTGATCAACGCGCGCGTGCATACCTGGACGTTAACTGCGCGCATTGCCATTCATCCGTCGGTTTTGCCGAAAGTACCCGCCTGTATTTGGGTTACGAGCTTCCTCTCTCTTCCACACGGATCCACACCCGGAGGGACCACATCCTGCACCGCATACAGTCGGCCAATTCCAATATCCGTATGCCTCGGTTAGGCACAACCGTGCCCGATTCGGCCGGGGTGGCGTTGATTAAGGCCTATATTCAATCTCTATAAATGGTTGTCAGGGGATTTGCCTTGCAAAAAGGATAAAATCAGTTCCCGGAGGCGTTATACCGAGCCCGCGTATCAGGTGGACGATCTGCCCGCGGTGGTAGGTGGCGTGATTGACGATATGCGTGAGTACGTCCGCGAGGTTATCGAGGTACGGGTCGCCGGCCATGTTTTTGTAGGCCAGCTTGGTATGAAAATCGTTGTCTTGCAACTCGCTCAGGTGCGAGAGCCAAAGCGCGCCGTTCTCCGCGAGCTGTGAAGCAATGGCAGACGGCGGGAGCGTTGTCCAGAGTGGCACATCGTTTTGTTGCCCTATTACCCTGAAATACCAGTTTCTTTGTGCGTGTGCGAGGTGGGATGCAATCAATAGGACCTGCTCATCCCGGATTTCGTTCGCTGAAATGAAGTCGGCAACGGCCTTGTTTGCCCAGTTATTGAAGGTGAAGAAACGGGTGAAGAACGCTTTCATAGCTAGTGGTTATTAAAAAACGGAAACACTGTAAGATACGGCACTTCCCTCGAAGGGTCAATTTTTGCCCGCATTAGTGTATATTTTTGTAAGGTATACTTTACTTTTGGTAAACTGTATATTACATTGCAGCCTCACTAAACTTATCAAATATGGCACCATTATCTTTGGTCCGGTATCGGCCGGTTGGGGTTTTACTGACAATTGCCGGGTTTTTGTGCTTATGGGCTGCTTCCTGCGAAGGGCTGATCAATGTTTACCGGATTATTTTGCCGGGGCATACGCTGCCCGACGGCTCTTATCCTTATCCTGCCAATTTCCGGGGCGTCAATGCGGTGTTCGGCATTGTGTCGGCCTGCATGCTCACCGTTGGGGCTGCTATGGTGTTTCTGGCGAAGGAGCCGGATGAATACTTTTACAAGGTCCGGCTGGAATCCATTCAGTTTGCAGTGTTCGTGCAGTTTCTGGTCGGATTGATTGCCTTTGCATACTTCTATTTTACACCCGGTTATCAGATGGAAAACACATTTCAGGCTATCCTGGGACTTGCTTGCGGTGCCTTTCTGGTTGCTTATCCGGTGCGGTATTATACAGGGATCCATTTCAAGGCTGATCAGGATTGAGTACCCAAAACATGAAACTGGAAAACACGTTGCGCGTCGAGCGCGCGATTATGCGTATGACGCAAGCCGAACTGGCCGAACGCGTAGAAGTGTCGCGGCAGGCGATCATTGCGATTGAGACCGGCAAGTTTATCCCCTCTGCTGTTTTGGCAATCAAATTGGCGAGGGTTTTCGGCAAGTCCGTTGAAGACATATTTATCCTGGTGGAAGATCAAAGCCAGGTGGGAGTGAAAGAATAAGCGTGCGTATTAATCATTTATTAGCTATGAAAATACTTTTTGCGCTGTGTTTCACAGTGTTTTTCGCTGTGCGCACGACTTGCGCCGGCCTTGGGCAGATAGAGGGGCACGCGACCAATGCAACGGAGGAAAGTCTCCAGTGCACCATTGTTTCCAATAAGCTGGCCAGCAATCCTGTCAAGGTGGTGATACCGATGAAGGACGGATACTTCCGTCATCAATTCGATATTACGGAGCCGACATTTCTGAGTTTCAGCGATGGGACCAACTACTTTGGAGGGTTTGTCGAGCCCGGCGACAGTGTTGTCATTACATATGATCGGGTAGATTTCGCGAACAGCATTTCTTACCAGGGAAGAGGCAGAGAGAAATTTGAGATTGTGCATTCGATTACGGACCTCAGCCGCATGGCGCGCACAATTGCCGCGACCGCCAAAGGGCGCAGGTTCCCGGTGGATTACATGTTTGCCGCGATCGATAGTTTGAAGGATGGTATTCGCCAGCGAATCGACCGCTCTGCGAACTCGATGAGCGCTGAAAGTCAAAAGCGATTGCTTGGAGCTTTGGCCGCAACTGAGCAACACGCGAAACACAATGGCCTGGTTGCTGTTTTCGGAGATTCTTACAACAACATTATGGCCAATCACCGGGAGAAGCTCAGTGATGCTTCCATTGTGCAAATGAAGAAGCTGCTGGATTACGAGGAGGTATATTTCGATTCCAGGGTCTATGTCGATGCCGTCAAAAGTCTTGCGTCCATCTATATCGAGGAGAACATCGGGCCGGTAACTAGCAATTTTGAGGAACAGAAGTATCAGATACTGATCGGGATGTTGCCCCTGAAGTTGCGTACGCCTGTCTTGTTCATGGCCCTGAAATCGGATATAACAACGGCTTCGCATAATGTGAACGAACCGGCTTTGCTGCAAGCTGCCGAGCTGCTGACGGATCGTCAACTGAAACAAAACATTCTGGATCTGCTGGCCGCGAGGCGACTGATCAGGGTGGGGGACAAAGCGCCGGAATTTTCAGTGCGAAATCTGTCTGGGGAAAAGATCGATCTGGCTTCGTTCCAGGGCAAGACTGTGTACCTTGATTTCTGGTTTGCCGGCTGCGGGCCGTGTCACGCACTTTTCAAATCCATAGAGTCCGTTAAGAAACACTTTGAAAATGACGACCGGGTTGTTTTTTTAACAGTGTCGGTGGACAATGAAATAACCTGGAAGAGAGCCATCGACCGGTTCGGCGTGAAAGGGTACCACGTTTTTACGGAGAATAAGCTGCGCGATCACCCGATCATCCAATCGTACAATGTAACGGTCTACCCGACGACCTACATCATTGATCCCGCAGGCCGCTTTCATAACGTTCAGCCCTCCAACAATCCGGATGTGCTCAGAAAGCAGATCGAGGAATCGCTCGGGGCTATTTCCCGTAACCGATAATCTTTCGAACCCTCCGTACGCCTTTGTCGATTACGCGGTAATCGACAAGTTCTCCATTGTTTTGAAGATAATCATAATCGGTTTGAACATCCATAACCAACCCGATTTTGGCTGCATAACACTTGTATCCCAAACGATAAATCACGGGCCCGGTTGTATCCAAACGTTCAGTGACTTTCAATGTAGTTGGGAAATAAAGGGAATCTATTTGCTGCGGCTGATCCAGATCTTCATAATAAAATAAATGACCGTAGCGGGGATCCTCGTCGTTCATGGAAAAATGTTGATACCCATCCCATTTAACAACCGGACTATAAGGAAATACCAGCGAGGTAATCAATTCATTGTCCTTGTTCTGCATTACTTTGTCGATGGAGACATAGGCTTTGTATTCTTTTGTTTTTAACCAGTAATCGGTTGGTTTAGTCCTGACCGAGTAAGAAACAAGGCATTCGGATACACCGTTGGAATCGGTTTTTGAATAAGTTACTTCCTCTTTTTCAAACCAGCTGGCAGTTTTGGGTTCTTTGTTGCCCGTCGAGTAAATAGCCTCTTCAACCGCGTAGATGCGGTAAGAGCCAGCGGTTACCGGGAAATAATCGGGAACGACCGGACTTTCTTTCGGATCTTCACAGGCGATCAAAAAGAGCACAATAAATCCCGTAATATACCGGATGAATTTCGATTGACAGAAAGGAAAGGTGGTAGACTTGTTTTTCACAGGCAGTGTGATTTGCATTTAAATTGTAACGGTGAAATTTTGTTTTTGTTACAGGCTATTTACCCGCAGTCAGATCCAACGCTTTTTGAAGCTGCACATCCTTTTCTGTAAGGATATCCGAAATGGTAGGGGTAACGGGGTATTCGGGAATAATGCCGCGGCCCGGTTCCTTAGCCGGTTTCACGGCGTTCGCATACCGGATCGTCGGCACGGCGATCTGCACGCCTGAATGCGGAAGGCTGAGCCTCACTGTTCCTCCCGAGTTGTTACCCTCGTAGCCTCCGCCGGTTTCTTCCCCTATAAAAACGGCCCTGGCGTTGCTTCTGGCGATGGCACAAAAGTCGGCGGCGGTCGAGAACGTCCGCCCGTCGATGAGCACGTACACGTTCCCCCGAAAATGCGACCCGGCCGGTTGTTGCACGGCGAGGCCGGGGTGGTCGTCGGGCGTCATCACCGGCTTTGATTGGGAACGCAGGGCCGCAAAGTAGCGGAATGGCTCGCCCGTAAGGTAGGCATACAGCAATGCGCCGTACACATCCTCACCACCGCCATTTCCACGCAAATCGATTATCAGGTCTTTTATTTGCCTCTCTCTCAGTGCCCCGAACGTCGTTTCCAGAAAGGCCGGAAAATCCTGGCCGGCTTGCATGATTCGCTCCTTGCTGAATGTACGGATTGTGAGCTGGGCCCGGGTGCCGCCAGGGTAGGAGAGGTCAAGCGGCTTGGTGTTGCTTCCGGTTTTGTATGCGGGGCAGCTTGTGTTTTCAAACAATGCCGCCTGCAAGGTAACCTCGCGCAACTGACCATCCGATGCCATTATTTTTACTTTGTAATGGGTCTTTGCTCCATAAATAAAGTTGTAAAGAAAGAGAAACGCGTCGTTGTTCAAAGTCGCATTCTTTTTGGTCCGGATCTGCCCATCCGACGGGAGGTATTGTATGAGTCTCCGACGGATCTGTTGCATGGAATCGCCGTCTATCGACAAAATTTCGGTTCCCGGGGGTACAGTTTCATCCCTGCTGCAAAGCACAAATGCACGGTCGCCGGCAAACCAGACTTTCAACGGGAACATCGGCACGGATGCGGCATAATTTTCCATGACTTCGCCGGGCAGGCTGCCACTGGTATGCCCGCATTCCAGCGCGCTGACGGCAAACCGGACCAGGTTTCCGAATTCAATCAGGTTCATCGGGGCGTTAATGCTGGCCTGGCAGCTGTCGAGTAGCCGGTTGAGTGACTCCCGGGAACGGTAGCGGTACATATCCGGGTGGTTTTCGGTGAGCACCTTTCGAAAAGCTTGGAAATCTTCCTGCAAGAGAGACGCGTTCAAAGGCTGGTTGAAATCGTTTTTGGACGTGAGCTGGCCGGAGGCGCTAATGGTGGTCAATAGCAGGGTGAGGGCAATAAGAATCCCTCCCCAGCGAATGGGTGTCGTTGGATACATCGTAGTGGTTTGATTTAAAAGATCCTAGTGATCAGATTTTTTCAGAAAAAAATAATAGCCCGCAAAGCTGCCCGACAGGCACAGCGAAAGCACCGCAAGGGCGCCCCAGGGTGTGAGGTTAGTAAAGGCAATGATGGTAAAGCCCACGGCCATACCCAGGAAGAGGACAAACCATTTGACGCAGGTTTGCAGGTTTTGCCGGCTGTCCGATTGCAGCAGAAGGGCTGCGAACTCCTCGCTCACACCCGATTCGAGGACTTTTTCTTTAAGCCGGTACTGAAAATAACGCCTGGTGAGTTCCAGCAGAAAAGCCAGGAGGAGTGCCACCAGTAAAACGGTTACGCCTAATGCAACCTGGTCGCGGTCGACGTAGGTATTGGGCGTCGTTTGTGCGTTCGCGGAAGCGGGTACAGCGGCGAGGGAAATGATCGATAGTATCTTTTTCATGTTTGATAGCCGTTTGTAGATTAGACCGCCGCACCGGGGAAATGTTGCAGCCTCTCCGCCGCATTGAGCGCGCGGATTTTGTCGGAGTAGTCTTTCCACAGATTGGTGAGCAGGAAAGAAAACAGTAAGCAGCCTGCTACGCCGCCCATAATCACCTTGCTATTCCATAGCAGTTCACGCAGTAGTCCGGTATTGAGGTAACAAAACACCCCAATGGTCGCGAGAATGCCTGCGAGCGAGACGCACGCCAGGAACACGAGCTCAGGAGCGTACCTGCGCTTCCGCGACGGAAGTCGCGTCAGCACCACTTTCGCGAGGTCGAAGTCAAATTCTTCCGCGGGCATTGCCGAAATGCTACCGACCATTTTTTGATAAAAGGCAACCCGGCCTGAGCAATGCGGGCATTGTGCGATATGCGATGCATTGTCTGCGCTTCCGGTATCCAGCGCATATTGCTGAATTTCCATGTCTGATAAATGATCCGCTGTTTTCATAAGCCCTTATTGTAAATCATTTGCATTCGTTCTTTCAAAATTTTCCGGGCCCTGAACAGGTAATTTTTGATCGTGCCGTCCGGCAGGGCCACGATCTGCGCGATTTCCGAATAGCTTAGCTCCTGGTGGTGATAGAGCGTAATCAGGAGCTTGTACAAGGCCGGAAGTTTTTCGATTTCCGATTGAAGTAAACTGTCAAACTCGGCACCCATGAGATTTTCTTCCATATCATGCTCATCTGCATACTCGTGCGGGTGGTCGTCTTCTTCGCCGGTGCGTATGAAATACTGAGTTCCAATGGCCGAGGTTTTATTTTTTTCGAGCTGATTAATGCAGGTATTGTAGGCAATTCTCGCAATCCAGGTGGAGAGTTTGGACTGAAAACGGAAGCTATCCAGCTTTTGAAAGACTTTCAGGTAAACGTCCTGGGCAATATCCCGTCGCTCTTCCCGGTCGGGGATCATCTTGAACACGATCTGCGCGACGAGCCCTTCGGTATCCCTGACGATCGTTCCGAACGCCCTGGTGTTGCCACTGAGCACCCGTTCCACCAGCATACGGTCGGTCGGCTTATGATGTTCTTTCTGATCCATTGCTACTGATTGGACAGCCATGGTCTTTAAAAGTTGCAAAACCGCCAGACACTTACCGTTTGACGGACTCTTCCTGCAAAAAACGGGTGTATATCGCCGCCCCTTTCCGGTTCAGGTGGTGGGCATCGAACAGGTTTTCGGGGATAAAAAACGCATCGAGCAAGGGCTGTTCCGGCAACCGGATCAGATTATCATCAGGCAGAAATGGTGCTACCTGTGATAGGATACGGTATTCACCCCGGGTAATGTTGTTGGGATAATAGAAAACAACTTTCCTGCCCAGTTGCCTGGCGCGCGCGATCAGCTGCTTGATTTGAGAAACATAATAGGTATTCCGTTCCGGCTGCGGGCGAATGCCTAGCATTTGTTCGGTCGCGCTTTTATTGGCAACGATCCGGTCATTTGTTTTGGAAAGAGCCGCCATCACGGGCTGGTAACCGTTGGCCAGGAGGTTAGCCTGACCTTCGATAGGGTCATTGTTGCCCGGGTTGAGCGCTTTCCTGGCAGACAGCACTTGCGGAGCAATGGATACCATCTGGAACAATGTCGTATTGAGGCCGGCCAGGAAGCTACCGGTCTTTTCGTGGAAATCGATGTCGGGGCAGTCGGCCAGTACGTTGGCCCGGAAAATAGCGTCCGGGATAACCTGTTGCGGCGGCAGTGCCACGGTACTGTAATCGAGCGCGCTCAGCTCGATATAGATAGTTTTTACGGCAGGGGCCGTCGAAAGTATGTCATCCGCAATCCGGATGGAGCTATAAGGCGAAAGACTGAAAATGCCGAAATTGTAGCTCCTTGTTTTTGAGTGGTTGAGCGAGTCGAAAAGTGCCGGGTCGATTCCGTATTGGGTCCGGCTGGTACCGATGAAAACGACATCCGGATGGTAAGCGCGGCAAAGTTGCTCCCTCGCAGGGATGTCGCGTCGCGGGTCGGTGTAAAAGCGTGCGACAATCAGCGTGACGACCACCTTAAAGGCGACAAGCAGCAGCAGCCATTTGGTAATTTTGACAATCATGATGCCTGCCTTGGAGAATGATTGATTAAAACTGGATATAATAAAAATTGCCTACCGACGGCCTACCGAACAGCAGTACCAGCTGAACAAGCAGCAGCACCGACAGAGTCCGGTACAATGCGCTTTTTTTCAACATATAAGAAGCGATGTCTTCTTTCTCCCCCATTTTATAATTGAAAAAATCCATCACGAGGAACAACGCGATGGTCAGCAACAGGCTGGACGTCAGCAGGGACGTTGTGCCGGACTTAAACCCGAACATGCTGCTGTACAACCGCACCCCGCTGCTCAGTTCCGCGGCACGGAACCACCCCATGATCAGCGTGCCGGTGAGGAGCCTCACGACCACGCGCCACACATAATGCGCCTGCGAGCCGGTGGGAAAATTGAACCTGGTGTAAAACCGCTGCCAGAAATCTTTCGTGCGCATTTCAAAATTGATGTAAGCCCATTGCATCGAACCCCAGATGACGAACGACCAGCTCGGTCCGTGCCAGAGCCCGGTAATGATGAAAGTGAGCAAGCGGTTGAATTCGAGCCGCTTCTGGTTGGTGACGCCTTTGCTGATGTTGAAAAAGATGTAGTCGCGGAACCAGGATGTGACCGTGATGTTCCAGGCGCTCCACGATTCCGTCCGTGAGGGCGTAAAATAGTACCGGTTCGAAAAATTCTTGCTAAGCCTGATTCCCAGCAACCTGGCCGAGCCGGTGGCAATGTCGCAGTAGCCCGAGAAATCGCAGTAAAGCTGGATGGAGAACAACAGGATGGCCAGTGTGACGGAAATGCCGGTGTAGGCGTCGGGCCGGTCGAAAACAGGGCTGGTAATATCGGCAAGCCTGGCCGCAAGGACGATTTTTTTAAATAACCCCCAGATAATGAAGTAAATGCCGGCCTTGATGTTTTCCTGGTCATACGGCTTCGGGGCCCGGAGTTGCGGGACGAGCTGGCGTGTGCGTTCCAGCGGGCCCGCCAGCAGCGTTGGGAAAAAGCCGAGGTAGATCATCAGGTAGCCGAGGTGGTTTTCCGGTTTGATATACCGGCGGTACACGTCGTAGAGGTACCCGATGATCAGGAACGTGTAATAGGAAATACCAATGGGCGCGATCCAGTTCAGCGCGACCAGTGACACGGAGTTATGGACCGGCACCAGGTATTTGAAAAACAAAAGCGGCGAAAGGCAGATCACGATGGACAGCGAGAGCAGTGCTTTCCGCTGCTTTTTGGAATATGCCTGATTGGCCAATGCCTTGCCGGATGCGTAGCAGATCGTGACCAGGATCAGCCACACGACCAGGTATTTTCCACTCCAGCTGAGATTGAACAAAACGCTGGCGACCAGCAGAAAGACCCATTTTTTTGCTTCCGGTACTTTGTAATAGGCAGCAACAACGAGGGATAACAGAAGTAAATACGTGAAATCCGTGAATTTAACCATGCACTTTTACTTTAAGAGCACGGGTAAACGCTTGTAGCCCCTGAAAAAAATCTTGGAATCCCATTCAGGGCTTTGGGTAGGATGTAAACGGATATCCGGGAACGCGGCCATGAAACGGGGCAGGAACTTCTGCATTTCGAACCTGGATAGCCGCGCGCCGAGGCAATGGTGCATGCCAAAGCCGAAACCGATGTGCGGATTAGGCTTACGGGTGGGCACGAACGTATCAGGATTTAGAAATACCGCCGGGTCACGATTCGCAGAAGCCAGGCCCAGTAGCACAGTCTGGCCTTTTCTGAGCTTCAATCCTTCAAATTCCATGCTGTGCGCGACCTGCCGGGGAATCCAGTTCACCGGGCTTACGTAGCGGATCAGCTCTTCCACGGCAATGGCGCATTCATTATGGGCGTCCCAGTTGATCACCTGGTCGCGGTTTTCGATCAGCGCCGCAATGCTTTTGGTCAGCAGCAGGGTAGTGGTTTCCGTGGCAGCATTGACCAGGAATTCCCAGGTGCCGATCAGTTGCGGGGCCCTTTCGCTGCCCATGATCTCCCGCATTTCGAGCAGAAGACTGTTGGTAGCCTCGGCTTCCTGGCGGGTAAACGTTTCGGAAAGATAGCCGTGGAACTGCCGCGACATCGCCGCGCATTCCAGCAACTCGGTGACGGACAGTGTTTTTTCGAAAATAAAGGTAATGACGTAGGAAAACTTCTGGATAAAATCGTAATCCGCTTTTTCCAGATGGATAATCTTGCTGATGATCAGAAAGCTGAACTGCCGCGCCATTTCCACGATATCTGCTTCGTTCTGCCCGTCGAGCCCCGTGATAATCTCCTGGATCGCGTCAAGGGTGATTTTTTCGTAGTCGGCCTGGTAAAACTTCTGGTTCACGAAACGGCGGTGCTCTGCATGCTTTTCACCATTCATAAACAGTAACCAGTAGCGAAGGCTTTCCCCGAATTCGAGCAGGCCGGGGTCGTTGTCCGAGAGGGCCGACACGATTTTGAACCGCTCGGTAAAGTCGAAATTTTTGAAATTGTCCAAATCGGACAGGATCTTCTTCACGTTGGCATAATCCATCGCCACCAGGTCACCGAACATATTGAAATGCAGCGGGTCCGACTGGCGGATGTCGGCGATCAGCCCGGAATAGTTTTGATTGACCTCGGTTTTCGACGACCAGATCGACGTCGCAGACATGAGCGGGGTTTGCATGATCAAGACGGAAATGGTTTTTATATTTCCTGGTTTTCTGCAATCCATTGGCTGGTGGCGGCAATGGTACGCATCTCCCAAAAAATGGAAGGGCTTAATTCCATCCCGACATATTCTTCCAGCTCAGTGGTGATGTTGACGAGAATGAGGGAATCTAATCGAAAATTGACAATGTCGGTATCGAGTGCAGCTTCGGAGGGATCAATTCCCGCGTGTTTTGAAATGTTCGCGGCGATCCATTCGGAAATTTCAGTAAAGGTCTTGGGCATGAAGGCGTCAAGTAGGGTGTACAAATGGTAATAATTGAGTAATGTACTATCAAAATTCTGCCCAAAAAAGCCTGGACGCCGGATAATGTAATTTTGGCCCTCATAAAGTTAGTGACCGGTAATAGACTTGTTTTTCATGCCGCAAGCACTTCGCGAATGGCCGTTTAATAATCCAGCCAGGCTTTCAGCACATTTGCCTTTTCCCGGCTTACCAGCACTTCTACCTCAGGATGATTGCGGATATCGATTTTGAGCTTCCCGTTGAAATGGTGGTGAATGCGTGCGATAGCGTCTATATGAATGATAAATTGGCGGTTGGCACGAAAGAACTCCTTCGGGTTGAGCTGCTGTTCAAGTTCTTCCATCGTTTGAACCAGTACTTCTTCGGAACCGTCGGTCAGGCAGGCACGCGTGATCTTGAATTCGGAATGAAAGAAAATCACGTCGCTCACCAGCACGGTTTTGTACCCGTCTTTGAAAGGCAGCAGGAACCGGCTCCGGAATTCTTTCGGCTGGACAAAGTTCAGCAGCCCTTCCAGTGAACTGAAGTCGAGCCGGCGGGTCTGTTTTTCGGCCTCTGCGAATGCATTTTCGAGCTCGTCCTGCTCCACGGGTTTCAGCAGGTAATCGATGCTGTTGTATTTGAATGCCCGCACGGCGTATTCATCATAAGCTGTCGTGAAAATGACGGGGCATTCGATGCGCACTTTTTCAAAGATCTCGAAGCTCAGGCCATCCGAGAGTCGTACATCGACCATCACCAGGTCCGGGTGAGGGTGCTGGCCGAGCCATTCGACGGTTTCGGTAATGCTTTCCAGCACGGCCACAATTTCGGCTTTGGGCCGGATCGCCTTGATCAGCCTGCGCAGGCGGTCGGCATTGGGTTTTTCATCCTCGATGATCAGAATGGTGTCAATCATATTTTTATCAATGGGATAATCACTTTGAATGTACGTTCGTCGGTTTCAATCACTGGCTGGCGATGGGAGAGGAGGTTAAACCTTCTCACAATGTTCGTGATCCCGATCCCCGACGACTGGATCGGCTTTTCGAGCGGTAACAGCGTGTTTTCGACGATCAGCTCCTTGTCTTCGTTGCTGAAAATCCGCACCACAAGGGGCTCTTTCTTGCTGGTACGATTGTGTTTCAATGCATTTTCTACAAGCAGTTGCAGCGTCAGCGGCGGCATCAGCAGATGGCGATGCGCCGGGTCGACGTCGATTTCAAATAATACCCCTTCCCCGAAGCGGTGTTCGATCAGGAACATGTACGAGTTCAGGAATTTCAGCTCGTCTTCCAGCGGGATCACGTCTTTTTTGGAATTAACCAGCATGTAGCGGTAGATGCGCGAAAAATTCTCCGCGTATTCATAGCCCAGTTGCTGGTCTTCAAGGATCAGTTCCGAAAGCACGCTGAGGTTATTGAATACAAAATGCGGGTCGATCTGTAATTTGAGCGACTGTAACTCCGCCTCCATCGCGGCCTGGTTGAGCTGCGCCACCTGAATAGCCTCATTGCGCCAGTTCATGATCAGGTAATTACCGATGTTGATACCCATGATCATGATCGCGATGATCGTGCTCACCACCATCCACTGGATGATACCCCGCGTTTCTTCAATCGTAAGGCCCGATTCGAGGAGTAGCAACTGCTTTTCGTCGGAAAGGTAAATGAATGCGATGTTGATCAGCAGGTTGAGCAGCAGGACGGCGATCAGGTTGAAACTGGTTTCCAGGAAAAGCCGTTTGCCGGGGTGTTCCTTCCAGGACATCAGCCTGTTGAGGCGCATGCCGATAGCGATGTTGATTTCGGAAATCGAAAGGCAGTACAGAAAAGATACCAGCCAGTCGCCGAGGATGACCAGCGGCTCGCGCTCGAAATAATGCTGCCAGTACGCCGCGAAAGGGTCCAGGATGTAGGATACCAGGTACGACGCGAGGAATGCGAGCACCGCTACCAGGATGCGTATTCCTTTATTATTCAAAAAATAGGCGTCTCTTCCGTTGGCCATTCCATGTGTCAGGTTTGCATTTGAAAATGCCGCGTCCAGCCTTTTGGCAAGGACAGGTTGCATTATTTCACTACAAAAATAAAACGCGCCGCCCGATACCCGCCGAAAATTGATCCAATGCGTGGAAATCGGGTACCGAACCGCATGTGCGCGGGACTGAAACGGCACCGGCCCGTACCTCAGGCGCGGGCCGGGATTCGGTAGGGCCATTCTTCGTTTCGGTCGCGAAATTCAACGCTTCGGTCAGTTTAAACCGGTCACGGGCATGAAACCTGCATTTTTTTGCATAAAAATCAACTTCTAAAAATGACACAGGGATTCATGTTGAGCCGTGAAAAAACAAAACAGGCTTTGCTCATCGGACTGGTCGCGTGGGTGTCTGCCTGCGGGCCGAAGCAGGAGCAGCCGCCCATGCAGAATGCACCCGTGAGCGTCGATTTCCAGGAGATCCGGCAATCGGAAGCACAGGTGGAAAAGAAATACCCGGGCTCGATCGAAGGTTCGGTGAATGTCGATATCAAGGCGCAGGTATCGGGCTATCTCGACGAAATCTACGTGCGCGAGGGCGAGTACGTACAAAAAGGTAAGCCGCTGTTCCGCATCAAGGGCGACGTGTTCCAGGAGCAGGTCAACAATGCCGACGCCGCATTGAAAGCCGCGCTGGCCGCCGAAGAAAGCGTGCGGATCGAGTTGGAAAAGATGAGGCCGCTCGTACAAGGCAAGGTCATGTCGCCGGTGCAGCTGCAAACGGTCGAGTCGAACTACGCATCGGCCAAAGCACAGGTGGCACAGGCGAAGGCGGCATTGGGTTCGTCGCAGATCAATGCGGCATTCAGTCTGATCAAAGCACCGGTAAGCGGCTACATTGGCCGCATCCCCAACCGGATCGGTAACCTGGTAACGCCCGCCGATGCCGCGCCTCTGACGACGCTCTCGGAGATCAATGATGTGTTCGTGTACTTCTCGCTCAGCGAGTCCGACTTCATATCCTTCATGAAAGACCGCCAGACCGACGAAGGCCTGCATACGGTGGAGCTGATCATGGCCGATGGGACGACCTATCCGCAAAAAGGCCGTGTGGAAATCGCCAGCGGTAATATCGAACGCGCCACCGGCAGCATTCCGCTCAAAGCCGTTTTCCCTAACCCCGATAAGGTGTTGCGCTCGGGCGGGACCGGAAAGGTGGTTTTGAGAAGGACCCTGACAGACGCCCTCACCGTGCCGCTCGCCAGTGTGAAAGACATTCAGGACCGCTATTTCGTATTTGCCCTTGGCGATAGCAACAAGGTGGCGATGAGGCCCATCGAAGTCAGTGGCCGGGCAAAAAACCATTATATCGTTAAAAGCGGATTGAAGGAAGGTGACCGCATCGCTTTGAACCGCATCGACGTGCTGACCGAAGGTATGCCGGTGGAACCGGGTAAGACAGGAGTGGCGGACGCGGCAGGCAAGTAAAGCATCAACAACAACTGAAATCAAGTCATGTTAAAATCAATTATAGACCGGCCGGTGCTGGCAACGGTGATCTCCGTCGTGTTCGTCATCCTGGGGATCATCGGCCTTACCCGGCTTCCCATTACCCGTTTCCCCGACATTTCGCCTCCTACCGTGCTCGTAAGCGGCAGTTACCCGGGCGGTAACAGCGAGGCGGTGCTCCGTTCGGTGGTGACGCCCCTCGAAGAGC
Organism: Dyadobacter sp.; assembly: GCF_017744695.1. Lineage (GTDB taxonomy): Bacteria > Bacteroidota > Bacteroidia > Cytophagales > Spirosomataceae > Dyadobacter. The sequence goes on along the minus strand of NZ_JAGIAS010000001.1, from coordinate 189,099 downwards.
AGATCAACGGGGTGGAGAATATGCAATACATTTCGTCCTCCGCGAGCAACGATGGTACCTTCTCGGTTCGTGTGATCTTCAAACAGGGCGTAGATCCCGATCAGGCGGCGGTGAACGTGCAGAACCGCGTGCAGCAAGCCACGCCGATCCTTCCGCAGGAGGTGATCCGGATGGGCCTCACGACGTCCAAGCAGCAGAACAGTATGATCATGATCTTCAACGTGTATGCGGAAGATAATGCTAAATACGACGAGCTGTTTTTGCAAAACTATGTGAATATCAATCTTATCCCACAGATCAAGCGCGTGCCGGGTGTGGGCCAGGCACAGGTGTTCGGGTCGAAGGATTACTCGATGCGTGTGTGGCTGAACCCGCAGAAAATGGCGGGGTACGGGCTGATACCTTCGGATGTGACGTCGGCAATCGGTCGCCAGAGCCTAGAATCCGCGCCGGGTAAATTGGGAGAGGAATCGGATGCGGCGCTCGAATTTGTGATCCGGTACAAAGGCAAGAAAAATCTGCCGGAGGAATACGAGAACATCATCGTGAAAAGAAACGGTACCGAGCTGGTGCGGTTGAAAGACGTGGCACGGGTAGAGTTCGGGTCGATCAGTTACAGCGGGAATAATAAGGACAACGGGCGCAATGCGGTATCGGTGGCGATCCTGCAAACTTCCGGGTCCAATGCGAACGAGATCGAAATCGGTGTGAAAGACGAGATTAAAAAAGCGTCGCGTTCGTTCCCGCCGGGGATCAGCTACGCCAGTTTGATGAGCACCAAAGACCGGCTCGATGAGAGTACCAGCCAGGTGAAATCCACATTGATCGAGGCATTTCTGCTCGTGTTTATCGTCGTGTTCCTGTTTTTGCAGGATTTCAGGTCGACGGTCATTCCGGCCATTGCGGTACCGGTCGCGATTGTCGGGACATTCTTCTTCCTGCTTGCATTTGGTTTTACGATTAACATTCTGACCCTCTTTGCATTGGTACTTGCGATCGGTATCGTGGTCGACGATGCGATTGTGGTCGTGGAGGCGGTGCATAGCAAGATGGAAGGCTCGCATATGAGCGGGCGCGAGGCCACGCACAGCGCGATGGGCGAGATTACCGGTGCGGTGATTTCGATTACATTGGTGATGTCGGCGGTGTTTATTCCCATTGGCTTCATGACCGGCTCGTCGGGGCTGTTCTACAAGCAGTTTGCCTACACGCTCGCCATCGCGATCATCATCTCCGCGATCAACGCATTGACATTGACACCCGCGCTTTGCGCATTGCTTTTGAAAAACACCCATGCGGAAGGCAGTCACGGCAAGCCGATGAATTTCAGCCAGCGCTTCTTTACGGCATTCAACTCGGGTTTCAACAGCATGACAGGCCGGTACGTCAAAGGCGTCCGTTTCCTGGCAGGCCAAAAATGGCTGGCCGCCGGAATTGTGGCGGCGATCACCGGTTTCGCTATTTACCTCATGACCAGCACACCGCGCAGCTTTGTGCCGATGGAGGACGACAACTTTATCGTGTACAGCCTTGGGATGCCTCCGGGTACCGCGCTCTCCCGCACGACCGAAGCCGCCGCTAAGATCGACAAGCTCCTGTCCGACATGGAGGCGATTGAAAGCAATACCAGCATTACCGGTTTCAATATCCTGGGTGGCAATGCCAGTGCGGCCTATGCGACGGGTTTTGTGAAATTGAAGGAACAGAAAGATCGCGGGAAGGTGCAGGATATCGATGCAATCCTCGGTATTATCTCAGGCAAGCTTGCTACCGTGAAAGAGGGTACCGCGATGGCATTCCGCTCTCCGCCTGTGGAAGGCTACGGGATCACCAGCGGCGCCGAGATCGTTTTACAGGACCGTATGGGGCGTGACCCGGCCGCACTCAAAGCCATGGCCGACAGTGTCATGGGCCAGATTATGCAGCAGCCGGGCGTACAGTATGCCTACACCATGTTCCGTGCCGATTACCCGCAGCTGGAACTGGAAGTGGACGAGGAAAAGGCTACGCAAATGGGCGTAGATGTGGATGGCATGCTGGGGACGATACAAACCTATTTTGCCGGTGACCAGTCGCTGAACTTCACCCGTTTCGGGAAATTCTACCGTGTGAATGTGAAAGCAGACGGTGTTTTCCGCACCGACCAGGAAGCATTCAATGAGCTATTCGTGCGCAATGACCAAGGTGGAATGGTACCGGTGAAGTCGCTGGTAACGCTCAAAAAAGTGTACGGGCCCGAGTCGGTGAGCCGGTATAACCTCTACAATTCTTTGACGATCAATGTGGTGGCGGCACCGGGCGCAAGTAGCGGCGCGATTATGGATAACCTGGAAACCAACGTGCTGAACAAGCTGCCGGGCGATTACAGCTACGAATGGACCGGGCTGAGCCTGGAAGAAAAATCTTCGGGGAACCAGACGATGCTGATCCTTGCGCTCAGCCTGTTGTTTGTGTATTTCCTGCTCGCGGCACAATACGAAAGCTACCTGCTTCCGCTGGCCGTCCTGCTCTCGATCCCGACGGGTATTATCGGGGCGTTCCTGGGCATCCAATCCATCGGGCTCGACAACAATATATATGTGCAAGTCGGTTTGATCATGCTTATCGGTTTGCTGGCTAAGAATGCGATCCTGATCGTAGAGTTCGCCGTGCAGCGCAGGCGCGCGGGGCTGTCGATCGTGGAATCGGCGCTGGATGCGGCGAAAGCACGTCTGAGGCCTATTATCATGACGTCCCTGGCATTCATCGTGGGAATGGTACCGCTGATGCTGGCTACCGGCGGCTCGGCTTCGGGTAACAAATCAATCAGTACCGGTGCCGCCATGGGCATGCTCAGCGGTGTGGTACTCGGGGTGATCGTGATCCCATTGCTGTACATGCTCTTCCAGTATTTGCAGGAAAAAGTGTCGCGTAAAAGGCCAGTGGAAATTGTAAACGGATAAAAATGAGGACATTCAATCGATATATCATAACCGGCCTGATCCTGGCATTGTCCCTGTCGGCTTGTCGGGTAGGGAAGGAATACCGCCGGGCCGATCTGAAACTGCCCGAAAAATACCGGCAATCCGGGAATACTCAGTCGCCGGTAGCCGAGCCGATCGCCCTTACGGCGGATTCGGTGAAGCTTTCGTGGCGGGCGTTTTTCAGGGATACGACTCTTGCCACACTCATCGAAAAGGCGTTGGTCCATAACAACGACATTGCCGTGGCGATGATGAACATGCAGCAACTCGACCTGACGTACCGGCAAGCGAAACTGGGATTGCTGCCCACGGCCGATTTCAGTGTGGGCGCCAATCGTACCTGGCTCTCCACCAACTCGCTCAACGGCTCTCTCAGCGACCAGTTTCTGGGTACGAGCTATATGGACGATTACAGCGCGACTATCCGTCTGAGCTGGGAGGCCGATATCTGGGGCAAAACCCGCATGCAACGGGAGGGGGCATTGGCCAACTACTTTGCCCAAAAGGAAAATCTCTCGGCACTACGTACCCGCATTGTGGTGCAGGTAGCGCAGGCATATTATAACCTCGTAACGCTCGATGAACAGTTGAAAATCGCGCGGCGCAATGTGGAGCTGGGCGATAGCACGCTGAATATGATCCGCTTGCAATATGCATCGGCGCAGGTTAACTCCCTGGCTCTGGAGCAGGCCGTGGCGCAGAAGAAAACGGCCGAATTGCTCATACCGGCCGCTTTGCAGGATATTGCGGTGCAGGAAAATGCATTGGGCATTCTTTGTGGAAGCTACCCCGACAGCATCCAGCGCTCGGGCGCCGCTTCGGCACTGGTTTCCGGCATGACATTGCCTGCGGACGTACCGGCACGCTTGCTGAGCCGCCGCCCCGACGTGAAGGCCGCGGAATATGCCGTAATCGCTGCCAATTCGCAGACCGGCCTGGCAAAAGCGGCCATGTACCCGGCCATCAGCCTCACGCCGTCGATCGGTGCGAACTCTTTCAAGTTCAATACCTGGTTCGATTTGCCGGGCTCGATGGTGAAAAGCGTAGCGGTGAATATCGCGCAGCCTCTTTTCCAGAAAAAGCAGTTGAAAACGGCCTATAAAATCGCGCAGATCGAGCAGCAAAAGGCGGCGGTGCAGTTCAGGCAGTCGGTGTTGACGGCTGTGGGGGAGGTGTCGGATGCGCTTGCCAAATCGGAGCATGTGCAAACGCGGCTCAGATTAGTGGGAGAAAAAAAGGAGTCGCTGACGAAAGCTAACCAGGACGCTCTGGTGCTCTACCGGAGCGGGATGGCGACCTACCTCGAAGTGATCACCGCACAGAACAATGCGTTGCAGAACGACCTGGAAGCCATCAATATCCGCCGCGAGCAATATAATGCGGTGATGGACCTTTACCGCGCGCTTGGCGGCGGGGACGAGCAATAGGGATCAGGCGGCAGGCATTCGACCGGCCGCCTGATTTTTTACTAAGTACCCCAAACCCGGTTTTTCAAAATGTCGAATGTCTGTCGCAAATGCCCGTTCAGCATCAGTAGTACCACGGCCGCGACTAATGCGTAGCCCACAAAAGTGAAAATTTCCATTTCGGCCAGCAGCGTGGTTTGGATGGAGAGGCGCTGGCTGAGCTGGCGGAATGCGAGGCCCGTTGCCTGGTCTTCGGAAAACCCCTTTGCCACGAACCGGGCGGTTGATCCGGCCAGCCAATGCTGCGTTTCGGCGTTTTCCGGGGTTAGTACTTGCTGTAACTTGTGGTAATGTTTCTGTTGTAAAATCACCAGCGCATTTTGCATCATACAAAAACCCAGCGTGCTGCCCCAAAACCGGCCGGTGACGCCGACGGTGCCCGAAAATGGTGCGAGGTGGGAAGGGGTGGAGGATACTGTGAAGAGCACCAGCGGCACGAATATCACACCGACGCCCACGCCTTGCAGGAGGTAAGGCACGGCAATGTCTGCCAGCGACAGGTCCGGCACAAACAGGAACGTGAACCACAGGTGGTGAATGGCCAGGACCGAAAAGCCCAGCATGAAGATGTACCGGGTAGCAACCGAACGCGACATGCAGGCCGCGGCGATCAGCATACCGATTGCATTACCGGCCACATTCAGATACTGGATGTGGCCGACCCTGACGGGCTCCCAGTTCCATACCTTTGTCATGGTTTGATGGCAGAGGTTGAGGGTAGCCCTTGAAATGTAGAAAACAATAAAAAGTAGCAGGCCCGTGCGAAGGTTAGCATAGCGGAATACCGCGAAATCGAAACATGGACGTTTTACAAGTTGTTGTCTCAAAATGAATAGCGCGGAGGTAACCGCAGCGGCCGTACATGCCGCGACAATGAGCGGCGATTCGAACCAGTATTTCTTTTCCCCATACACAAGCACGAACGCCCCGCACAAAATGGCCGCGTGAACCAGTACCAAACTCGCCCAGTCGATCTGGAAGAGCGGCGTTTTGCGTTGGAACCGGTGTCCGTTGAAGATCAGTAATACCCATGCGACGCACAGGAGCTGGAAAAATGCGGACCCGTAGGCCATGTAATTCCAGTCGTAATTTTCCAGTAGCCATACGGCGATGTTCATGATGAATGGAGAGGCCATCAGCAGCATTCCATAGGTAAATGAAAACACGATGATGGTCGCATTCCTTGATTTAAAGCGGGTAAGCAGCAGAATGCGCAGCGGCACCCAGGGCAGGGCCATCAGCACGCCTTCCGCCGCCCGGAGCATAAGGAAAATTACAAAGTCGTGCGTGTAGGCCGACGCGATGAATGTGAGCGCGGCGAGGGTGTAGATGGCGATAAAATAATTCCGGGTCGGGAAATACCGGAAAATGCGGTTCTCGACCAGCAAGGTCGCGAGGAAAGTGCCGTAGGTGACGCTCATGGCAAATTGCAGATCTTCGGGCTCGACATCCAGGAAACTCGCCGAGTAGGTCATATTGCTGGTGTACAATCCGAGCAGCACCATGGTATGCAGCATGCAGAATATCAGCACCGATTTGATGAGCCAATCGGGCACCCAGCTTTTGAAAACAGGTTGTTTGTTCACAGGATCAGTGCTGGTGGGCAGCGGTAACGGTGACGTTCATGCCGGCCCGGAGAAAGGCGGTCTGCGAACCGGGATCAATAAGTCTGATACGTACCGGAATGCGTTGTTCGATCTTTACGAAGTTGCCGGTCGAATTGTCGGGCGGCAGAATGGAGAAACGGGCGCCGCTCGCTGGTGAAAACGACTCGATCCGGCCGTTGAAAGTGCGGCCATGGGACGCGTCGGCTTTGAAGGTAACGGGTTGCCCGACGGTCATATCGGCGATCTGCGTTTCTTTGAAATTCGCTGTGATCCATTTTTCGCGGCTCACCACAGACACCAGCGTTTGCCCTTCCTTCACGAGCTGGCCCGGCTGAATGGTTTTCCGGCCTACCCAGCCGTCGTATGGCGCGGTAATGACCGTATACGACAAATACAATGCCGCGTTGTCGGCGGCCGCATTCCTGACTTCTATCATCGATTCGGCCACGGGTACCTGTGCGAGCGCTTCGGAAGTCGCCAGTTCAGAAGCCCGGATGCTTCTGTTCACTTCGTCGTAATGTGCCTGAGCGGATTCGTAGTCGGCCCGTACTTTCTCGACTTGCTGCTCGGTGGCGGCTTCCTCGTGCAAAAGGGCCTCGTAGCGTTCGTATTCCAGCTTGGTTTTCCAAACCAGCGTCCGGGCCGCGTCCAATTGCGCCTGGCCTACGGCTACATGGCTTTGAGTCGACGCGGCATTTTTGCGTGCCGCCGAAACGTGATGCCGGGCATTACTGATTTCGGCAGTCGCCACGCCCCAATGCGCCCGGTACTCCCGGTTATCGATGACAATCAGCGTGTCGCCCCGGTGTACAAATTGGTTTTCTTCGTACCGTACTTGCTGTACGTAACCGGTAATACGGGTCGCGACGGGTGTTACATACTGGTCCACCTGCGCATCGTTGGTTTCTTCGTAGTTGCTGTAAATGATAAAGAACCATACCCCGAGCCCAATGCCTCCCAATGCGATGAGGCTGGCAATGACGGTTATGGTGGTATGGAACGGGCCGTGTGCGGCCGGGGTTTTGCGGACTTTCATGAGAATGTGTTTGGAATATATCGGGAGTTAAAAGGGCCTTATGGCAGCTGGCCGGAGGCGTATAATAGCCGCCGGTGTTTGACGGTAACGTTAATGCGGGCCGTGAGCAGATCGAAGCGCGCCTGGAGGAGCGCATTGTCGGCGTCGAGCATTTCGGTGATCAGGGCGAGCTGGTGCAGGTATTTGAGTTTTACGATGCGGTAGTTTTCCGTTGCCTGCGTCACGGCTTTTTCTTTGACGGGAATGGTTTCGAGCAGGTCGTTCAGCTCGGCGTGGTGTTTGAACACATTGTCCATTACCCGGTTTTTAACGACGCCCGTCTGCATATGCTGCGCTTCAGTACGCAGGCGAGCGATGTGCGTGCGGGTCTTGTTTTTATACAAATTGGAAAGGCTGTAAGTAGCTTCCACCCCAACACGTCCTAATGTATAGAGATAGGGGTCGGGCGGGAAAAACATGTAATTGGGATAGTTGAACCCGTAGGATGTGAAGAGGTGGATGTTCGGCAGGTATGCCGCCCGTGCGATCCGTTGTTCTGTTTCGGAAACCGCTTCCATTTTTTCAGAAATGCGCATTTCATCTTTGGCGAGCGCTGCCTGGAGATATGAATGCATGTCTTCGATCGGTAAGGTGCTTTCCAGCAGGTGGGCTGTGTCGAGTTCGAGGGAAATCTCTTCCGGCATTTCCAGCAAAGTGTGCAAATCATGCAGCACGATTTCGGTATTGCTGCGGTTGGTCGTGCGCGAGAGGTGCATATCGGAAAGCTGCAATTCGGCCCGCAGTACTTCGTTCCGGGTAACGGTGCCATGCGCCTTGAACGAGCGTACCTCTGCAAGCCGGTCTTCCTCTTCCCGGATATGTTCTTGCAGCAGTTTGTCGAGCTCCATCATTTGATAGGCTTTAAAAAACAGCTCCGTCGCTTCCATCTTCACGTCGTTTTCCGTTTTCAGCACCGCCAGCGAGGCGATCTCGTCCTGCTGGCGCGCTTTCAGGATCGCATACCGGATCTTTCCCCCGGTATAAAGCGGCATTTTCGCGGAACCGGTGAGGTCGGCGATGACGGGAATGGTGTGCGTTACGACTTTGTCGCCCAGGCCGTGGCGGTATTCGGTCAAATCGGTAATGCGGGCATAGGAGGCATGGAAATCGACTTCGGGGAGGCGCAGCTCCTTCTTTTCGTCAATGTTGGCCTCGGTTACGGCCCTTTCGATCCTGGTGTGGCGAATGTCACGGTTATTGGCCACCGCGATTTTCAAAGCTTCCGGCAGCGACAGCCGGCGGGAGCTTTGTGCCTGTGTGGCGGAGGAGAGCAGCAATGCGCCCGCAAATACCGCGCCGGCTGTTACAGAGCCTGGTTTGTAAGGGGTTGATAATGAGTGATTATTTCTTGGGGATGGTTTTGTTCTGAATTGCACTTTGCTGAGTGTGAACTGCCAGAACACGGCCGCAGATCTCATTGCGATAGGACTTATAGGTGATTTAAATTGTAAAGCAAAGGTGCGACGTTTTGATATGGCTTTATTATCTTGCAAAGTCAAATATTTATCCATTTACGCCATGTCGAAAATCGATCGGATGTATTACCTCACCGAGGTCGACAAGCAGCCCCGCAGTATCTATTGCATGCACGACCTGATGGGTGAAAACGACGTGGCCCCGCACATGCACCGCAAGGGGCAGTTCCTCTACACGCAGGGAGGGATCGTGCATGTGGTGACACCCCGGAAAACTTACTTTTTGCCGGCCCGGCATTATATATGGATACCGCCCGGGGTAGAGCACAGCATTCATCCCGGCTCGCCGGATGTGATCATGCGGAATCTGTATTTCCCGGTAGAGCCCGGGGACCAGCCTTTTTACTTCGAAACAGGTATTTATCCTGTGAACGACCTGCTATTGCAAATGGTGATTTTCAGTAATCAATGGAGCGGGGATATTCACGAGACCGACAAGAGCAGTTACCTGTTTGCGATGGCATTGAAATACATTTTGCCGGAAATCAGCATTTATAAACTGCCGCTTGCATTGCCCTATGCGAAAGACAAGCGCCTCGATAAGGTGATCCGTTTTATGGAGGACAACCTCCAAGAGCCCATCGTGTTCCCCGAACTTGCCCGCCGGTTCGGTTTCAGCGAGCGCAGTCTTTCCAGGTTGTTTCATAAGGATCTGGCAATGTCGTTTGTCCAGTATCTGACCATTCAGCGGATGATGCGGGCGTTACGTTTCCTGCTGGAAGAGCACATGCCGGTGAAGGAGGCGGCGGCATTGGTAGGCTACAACAGCGTCCCGACATTCAGTACTACCTTTTACAAAATCATCGGAATCCGCCCTTCCGACTATGTGAAGCTGAATGATCTGTCGCATGAAAAGTTGTTTTAAAAATGCTGTTGGTTAATTTGGCCGCCGGGTTGAACAAACACTATGCAGATCGAACATTTTCTGGGAAAAAGATTGGGGTTGGAAGGCGGTCGCCTGCGCCAGTTGCTGGATATAGCGCATGCGAGGCGTTGCCGGAGAGGTGATGTTATTTTTCAAAGAGACAAAATTTGCAATTCCCTCGGATACATTGTGAACGGCGCGCTGCGGACCTATTGTGTCATGGAATCCGGGCAGGAAATCAGCTTCCTGCTGCAAGTGAACGGCGATTTTTTCGGGGATTACGAAAGTTACCTCACGGGTGCGCGGTCGCGGTTCATTATCGAAGCCATGATGGACACCGAGGTATTGCTGTTTGACAAGAGCGATCTTGACCGACTCATCGACAGCGACATTTTCTGGCTGCGGTTCAGCCGCACGATCCCCGACGTCTGCTTCCTCGAAGCAAAGCGCCGGATCGAAGACCTGCTGTTCTTCGGGCCGGAAGAGCGTTATGACAGACTGCTGAACAAAATGCCGGAAATCGTTCAGAAAATCCCTTTGAAATACATTTCGAGCTACCTGGGGATTACGCCGCAGTCGCTGAGCCGTATCCGGAAGCGGATCATTAATTAACTTAAGTGAACGTTTTTTGGACCACCCGCAACCCAATTTAGCGGCTACAAACAACCAACAGTAAAAACATGGAAGTAGCCATTATTGGAGCAGGGATCGGCGGATTGGCGACAGCCCTCGCATTGAAGTCAGCCCAAATACCATTCCGCATTTATGAAGGAGCACCTGCGCTGGAACCCGTCGGTGCGGGCATTATGATCGCCAACAACGCCATGCAGGCGTTCCGCACCTGGGGGATTGCCGAGGAGGCGATTGCATTGGGAAACCGCATTTCGGTGATGAACCTCACGCATCCGGATCTGAGCCCCATATCTTCCAACGATCTCGGATGGTTCGAGAAGCGGTCGGGTCTGCATAACATAGCCATTCACCGCGCCGATCTTCACCGGGTTTTGGTAAATGCGGTGGGGGGCCACCACATTGTTTTGAACAAACGACTGAAAACCGTTTCACAGGCCGAAAATGCCTACGAGCTGTCATTCGAGGATGGTAGCGTGGCAGCGGCAGATTACCTGGTGGGTGCGGACGGCCTCCGCTCACGAATGAGAAGCGCGCTGTTCGGAAACGGTGCGTTGCGGGACGCCGGGCAGAATTGCTGGCGGGGCGTGACAAATTACGCGCTGCCCGAACGCTACCATCACGAGTTGAACGAGGCCTGGGGAAAAGGAAAGCGTTTTGGTTTTGTGAGGCTGAACGACCGGCAAGTGTACTGGTATCTGCTGATCGACCAGGACCTCGCCGACTTGACGTCCGATATTCTACCTTATTTAAGCGACTTTCACCCGTTGGTCGGGGAAATCATCAGGGCTACGCCTTCCTCCGGCTGGATCGTCGCACCGATCTTCGATCTGAAACCCATGCGGCAATGGAATACCGGTCGCGCCTGCCTGATCGGTGACGCTGCCCACGCCACGACCCCTAATCTCGGGCAAGGCGCATGCCAGGCGATTGAGGACGCCTATGCGCTCGGGGAATTGCTCAAAAAGTGCTCACTCGATGAGGCCATTCGCCGGTATCCGTCGGTTCGCATGCCGAAAGCGCATTACATCGTCGATATGAGCTGGCGGATCGGCAAGGTGGCACATGCCCGGAACCCGCTGCTGATCGGCCTGCGTAACCTGATCATGAAAGCGACGCCTGCGCGGGTCAATCAAAGGCAACTGGCGAAGATTTTCTCGCTGGATGCGGTTTAGCGGGATTCCTGCAAAAATCGTTAAGTTAGCCAGCGCTAATCGCATTCTCATTTCCATTATTCAGCATGTTGAGTCTGATAGGGCTGGCAATTACTTTCTTTCTGGCTGTCATTTTATGGGGTAAGCGCCACAAAACCAGTGCCGACTATGTGTTGCTGATCTGGTTGCTGCTGATCGGCGTACACCTGGGGTTTTACTATTCGGTCAGGAGCGGGAAGTACCTTCAATTTCCCTATTTGCTCGGTGTCGAAATCCCGCTTCCGCTTGCGTATGGGCCGCTGTTGTACCTGTATACTTCCGAGCTTACGCGGCTTACGCACAGGCGGCGATACAGGGTCCTCCACTTTGTCCCCTTGATGCTGGCCTATGTCTATGTCATACCATTTTATATGCTGACACCCGAGCGCAAGGTGTGGGTATACCAGCATGAAGGGGAGGGGTTTCGTGAGCGGCAGTGGGTGTTGCTGTGCGCGATCGTACTCTCCGGGGTGTCGTATGCGCTGCTTTCGTGGTTCCGGTTACAAAGGCATCGAAAGCGTATCGATGCCCGGTTTTCCAATACGGAAAAGATCAATCTGGCCTGGCTCCGGTACCTCATTGCCGGGATATCGGTGATCTGGCTGACGATCTTTCTCGATAGCGAGGACTACATTTTCGGAGCGGTAGTGGCATTCGTATGCTTCATCGGGTATTTTGGCATCCGGCAAACGGGGATATTTACCGATCAATCGAGACTTGCTCTGGAACAGGAGATCCTGGTCCCCGATATCGCTGCCGTGCCGCTGGCGGAGCCCGGGGAACCGGTTGCGGAGGTTGATCATGCAGCGCAGGAAGCCGCCGTGAAATCGAAATATGCGAGGTCCGGGCTGAGCCGCGATGTGGCCTTGCGGATCTACGAAAATCTGGAAGACCTGATGGCCCGTGAGCGGCTTTTCACCGACCCCGAGCTTACCCTGGTTCAGCTGTCCGAAAAACTCGGTACCAATGCCAATCATCTGTCGCAGGTAATCAATATGGTCGGTAACAAAAGCTTTTACGACTACGTCAATGCCCTGCGGATCGCCGAATTTACCCGGATTGCAGCGCTGCCCGAAAACCAGAAATACACGCTGCTGCACCTGGCCCTCGAATGCGGGTTTAATTCCAAAACTTCCTTTAATCGTAATTTCAGGAAGCATACCGGCTTGTCGCCCAGTGAGTTCCTGGCCAGGCAAGATGTCCATTTGCAATAGGAACAGGCCGTGGCGGACGTCCAATTTCGTGCCATCCTACACGCCGGGGCGATCCCCGATGTCCCGGATTTCATCTTTGCCGAAAACTTTTAATCGACAAAGATGAAAAACCAACTTACCAGCCGGCAATGCTGTCGCCGGATCATCCGCATCACTTTGCGCGCCGCTTTCCTCATTCCCGTCCTGGCCGTATGGGCGCTTTCCTGCACAACCGATCACGTCCCGCCCGTCGATCATCCCGACGCGGAAAAGTACCAGCGTATCGTGGCCCGTTTCATGGAGGCAGGCGCTTCGGGTGTAAGCATAACGGTGCGTTCGCCGAAAGGTACCTGGCACGGCACGGGCGGCTTTGCCGATAAGGGTAATGGCATTGCCATGCGCCCCGAAAATACGTTGCGGGTCGGCAGTATTTCGAAGGTATTCACGGCCGCTACCATTCTCCGGTTGCAGGAGGACGGTAAGCTGGCCATTACCGACAAGATCAGCAAATACCTGCCTTCGGAAGTCACCAGCCGCATTGCCAATGCCGGCGAGGCGACCATTGAGCAATGCCTGAACCACACATCGGGTATCCGTGAATATCTCGACGACGAGACGATCGAAGGCATTGCCACCGGACGAATTGTGAAGTATTCGGCTGCGCAGAACCTCGCGCTGGTGTACGACAAACCGGCAGATTTCCCGCTGGGCAAAGGCAATTATTGTAATACCAACTACCTGCTGCTTTCGGAGATTATCCGGGCCGTGACCGGAAAAAGTGCCTATCATATTGTCCGCGAAAGAACCATAGAGCCGCTGGGGCTTCGTAACACTTCCGCCAGTGTGGTTTTGCCGGCATCGCTGACGCAATCTTACTTTGAGACCGACGGTTCGATGCAGGAAGTGACCTGGGTCGATAACAATGCGGTGGGCGGAGAAGGGCAGCTCGACGGCGGGATGATTTCTACTTCGGATGACGTGGCCGCATTTCTGGAAGCATTACTGACGGGAAAGATCCTCTCGCCCGCTTCGCTCGCATTGATGCAAACCTACCAGGACATCGACCCCAATACGCTGCCCGACGAACTGAAATATTACAAACAATACGGATTAGGCCTGATGAAAATCGAGACCGATCATGGCACGGCGATCGGCCATGACGGACATGTGTATGGGTTTGTCGGAAAAGTGTTCTATCTTCCCGAACATCAGACGACTATCGCGATTTTGCTTAACGGCTGGTCCCCTTCCAGCGTGGCGGTACTCAATGCAAAAAGCACTTTTAACCTATTATTCTGAAAACCATATTCTATGCAGCGCAGGAAGTTTCTTCAATCAACACTGGTGGCTACGGCAGGTACGGCCGTTGGTACCAGCAGCGTAACAGCAGGCAATGCCCCCGCCGCAAGCAGGGAAATATATGAATGGCGTGAATACGAGTTCCGCTTTGGGGCGGATCAGTCGCAGCTCGAAAACTATTTCAAAACGGCGCTTATACCGGCATTGAACCGGGCCGGTGTAAAATCGGTCGGCGTCTTCCGGGAATGGCGCGCATCGGATCCCGCCAAATTTTTCGCGCTCATACCCTATGGTTCATTGGAACAACGCATGACAGTCCATGAAAAATTGAAGGCGGATCAGGAGTATGTGAAAAACAGCGCGGCATACAACGGTATTCCGGTGGAAAAGGCATTATACAGCCGGTTCACCTCGTCACTGATGATGGCTTTTGAAGGCTGGCCTGTCATAACCGTTCCTTCCGCCACGCCGCGGGTATTCGAACTGCGGACGTATGAAGGTTACAGCGAGGAAGCCGTCACCAGGAAAATCAAAATGTTCCATGATGGCGAATTCCCTATTTTCCAACGGGCAGGGCTCAATCCCGTGTTCTTTGGCGATGTCATTGCCGGCGATAAACTCCCGCGCCTGACCTACCTGCTCACCTGCGAGAACATGGAAGCGCGCGACAAGGGCTGGGTAGCATTCATCGCCGATCCCGCCTGGAAAAAACTGGTAGGTGACCCGCAATATGCGAATACGATCTCCAAAATCAGCAATAGTTTTCTCATACCGACGGCCTACTCGCAGGTGTAGGTGTGGCAGACGGCAGGGATTCTTGTGATTAGCCAATTTGATTACCTAAACTCCAATTATTCAGCATGATGTCCAGCAAGAATGACAACAACCGACGGAGCTTTATCAAGAAGTTTACCGGCGGTGCGCTGCTTACGGCCGCCGCGCCAGGGCCCCTGTTTGCAGGCGAGCGCATCTTCTCGCGCGAGCTCCCGTGGGAAAAGCCGAGGTTCGCCGCTAATGATACCATCCAGATCGCCTGTATAGGCACCGGCATTATGGGAATGGGGGACACCCGTACCGCCCTGAAAGTGCCCGGCGTGAAGCTCATGGCCGTGGCCGATTTGTACGACGGCCACCTTGTACGTGCCAAAGAACTGTTCGGCAATGATATTCAGACGACCCGAGACTACAACGAAATCCTGAGCCGCAAGGACATCGATGCGATCATCCTCGCCACGCCCGACCATTTGCATTCGCAGATCGGTATCCAGGCTCTGAAAGCCGGCAAGGCCGTTTACTGTGAAAAGCCGATGGTACACAAGATCGAGCAGGGGTATGATATGATCAAGGCAGCGTCCGATTCGGGTAAGGTTTTTCAGGTGGGCAGCCAGCGCGTAAGCTCCATTATTTATGCCAAAGCCAAAGAGCTCTACCAATCGGGGGCTATCGGCGAGCTGAATTTCGTGGAAGTGTATTACGATCGCCATTCGGCGCAGGGGGCCTGGCAATACTCCATACCCCCCGACGCTTCGCCGCAAACCGTAGACTGGAACCGCTTCCTGAGCGACAAGGCACCCAAGATAGCGTACGATCCGCTGCGTTTTTTCAGATGGCGCAATTACCAGGATTATGGTACCGGTGTAGCGGGCGACCTGTTCGTGCATTTGTTTTCAGGCATGCATTACATCCTCGATTCTAAAGGGCCGACCCGCATTATGACCAGCGGCGGCTTGCGGTACTGGAAAGACGGCCGCGACGTGCCGGATGTCATGCTGGGTATTTATGATTATCCCAAAACGGCTTCGCATCCGGCATTCAACCTCACTTTGCGGGTGAATTTTGCCGATGGTTCAGGCGGAGGATCGGGCTTCCGGTTCGTCGGTACCGACGGGCAGATCACGCTTTCGGGGAATACGGTGACCGTGAAGCGCAAGAAAATGGCTGCCGCACCTGGTTACACGATCGATACATTCCCCAAAGCATTGCAGGAGAAGTTTTTGGCAGAATACAACAACAAATATCCGTCTCGCCCCGAAATGTCCGAACCCGACGTGCAGGAATACAAGGCGCCGCAAGGCTACGACGACCGGCTGGACCACTTTGCGATATTCTTCGATGCTATGCGGAACAACAAGAAGGCGCTGGAAGACGCGGTATTCGGTTTCCGTGCCGCCGGGCCGGCATTGCTTTCCAACAAAAGCTATTTCGAGAATACGGTGGTGCATTGGGACCCTGAAACGATGAAGCTCGGGAAAGTATCCTGATCGCCGTCGTCTAAACTCCATCTCCTGAACTTTACTCCCCATGATTAAAATGAATTACCGGATGATCTGGGCGCTGCTGGCGTCCCAGGTCATTTTTTTGACGAGCGCTCCGGCACAGACGGGCAGGGGAGACCGTATCAGCGGCTCCAACTTCGAATCGCGCAGCCCGGTGCTGGCCATGCATGGTATGGTTGCCACCAGCCATCCGCTCGCCACCCAGGCAGGGCTCGATGTCCTCAAAAAGGGCGGCTCGGCCATGGATGCAGCCATTGCGGCGAATGCGGCCCTGGGGGTAATCGAACCCAATAATTGCGGCATTGGCGGTGATTTGTTCGCGATAGTCTGGTCGGCCAAGGATAAAAAGCTCTACGGACTGAACGCGAGCGGCCGATCGTCCAGGGGCCTTACCTATGAAAAACTCAAATCCGCACTGGGCGACAGAACGCAAATGCCGCTGTACGGACCGTTGTCCGTATCGGTACCTGGCGCCGTAGATGGCTGGTTCGCATTGCACCAGCGTTTTGGCAGGTTGAAAATGGCCGATATCCTCGCACCCGCGATCACATTTGCGCGGGAAGGTGCGCCCGTGCCCGAGGTGATCGCCTATTCGTGGGAGGTAGCGTACAGGCGCCTGAAAGAGCAGAAAGACATTACAGAATTTGAAAATTTTGGCAAAACATTCCTGATCCGGGGTGCCGTACCACGCCATGGACAGGTTTTCAAAAATCCGGACCTCGCCATTACCTATGAAAAGATTGCCAGGCAGGGGAGGGATGTGTTTTACAAGGGCGAAATAGCCGACCGGATCGATGCCTATGCACGTAAAACGGGGATATTTATCCGGAAGGAAGACCTGGCCGCGACCCAAAGTACCTGGGTGGAACCTGTGTCGGTGAATTACCGGGGCTATGATGTATACGAACTGCCACCCAACGGCCAGGGCATCGCTGTGCTGCAAATGCTGAATATCCTTAAACCTTACGATTTGAAAAAGCTGGGCCACAACAGTGCCGAGTACCTGCATTTGCTGATTGAGGCCAAAAAACTGGCATTCGAGGACCGCGCCCGCTATTATGCCGACCCGGATTTTGCCAAAATCCCTTTGCAGACCTTGCTATCCGACAAATATGCTGCCGAACGTCGGGCGCTGATCAACCCGGAGAAGGCTTCTGTGAAATTCGACGCGAGCCAGTCGGTGCTCAAAGACGGCGATACGGTGTACCTCACCGTGGCTGACGCCGAAGGCAATATGGTATCGCTCATCCAGAGCAATATGCTCGAATTCGGCAGCGGTATGGTGCCGGACGGGCTGGGTTTTGTGTTGCATAACCGTGGCAGCAGTTTCAGCCTCGCGCCTGGGCATGCCAATGTGTACGCGCCCGGGAAGCGCCCGTTCAACACCATTATTCCCGGCTTTGTGCGCAAAGACGGTAAGCCGTTCCTCAGTTTCGGCGTGATGGGGGGCGCCATGCAGCCGCAGGGGCATTTGCAGATTCTTTGCAACATCCTCGATTTCGGCATGAATGTACAGGAAGCCGGCGATGCGGCCCGTTTTGCGCATTCGGGCAGCAGCGAGCCGATCGGTACCGTGATGTCGGACGGGGGAAAAGTGGCGCTTGAAGGCGGTATTCCGGCGCAGGTCCGTGAAGCATTGGTGCGCAAAGGCCACCAGCTGGCGGACAAGGACTTTTTCGGCGGTTACCAGGCTATCCTGGTCGATCAGGAAGAGAAAGTATACCACGGCGCGTCGGAAATGCGGAAAGACGGGCAGGCGGCAGGATATTGATAGTCCGGGAAACGCTTTCCGGGAAACGGTTCAAAAGGAACGTTTCCCGGATCTTAAATCGATTATTTCTTCGGTTCCTTAACCGCCTTGATCGGAAAGTCCCCGTATTGCGAAGACACGATGCCGGTTAATGTATCACCCTTCTGCATGAAGCTGTATTTGAAAACGCCCGCCTGGCTCTCGATCGTGAATGCTACTTTTTCCTGATCTACCGTCAACTCTTTCATCTCCTGCTTTTCGGTGTCACCCACATATCCGGTGGTTTTGTTGTCCTTTTGTTCAAAGGTAAAAAAGCCCGATTCATATTCCGGCGGAACGTCGCTGATCAGGTATTTCCAGGTACCGATAATATCCGCCGGCAAGGCAGCATTTTTGGCGGCAATAGAAATAAATCCTATTGCGATAACCATCAGGAGATAGTACTTTGCTTTCATTTTGAATCAGAAGTTTAAAGTTTGAAACGGTCGATAGACGTTCTAAAATAAAAAGAAATCCTGGCTTTCCTCATTGATCCCCTTATGAAAAGAACCTTCTGTTTGATGCTTTTAATTTTTAGCACGGCTTTTTGTCGCGCCCAGGGAATTAATTTTGCCACTACTTCCTGGGAAGAAACCCTTCAAAACGCGGAAAAAAACGGAAAACAGATCTTTTTGTATGTTCGGGCGACTTCCTGCCGCTATTGCCGGCAAATGGAAAAAGAGGTTTTCATTAGTCGGGATGTAATCGATTATTATAACGGGAATTTTATCAGTTATAAAATTGACATTGAAGACAAGGGCGCGGGCGAAGCGCTGGCGGAGAAGTATGGAATTAAAGGTTTTCCTACCTATTTGTTTCTGAGTAAAAACGGCCAAAAGCTGCATCAGAGCTCGGGGGCCAAGCCTGCCGCTGATTTCATCCGGGACGGGCAGAATGCATCCGACCCGAATACCGCATTATTTCCCATGCTGACCCGGTACGAGCAAGGCGAAAAGTCGCCGGAGTTGCTGTTCAATTTGAGTAATGCATTATCATATTATATGGTTGATGATAACCCGAAGGAAAAAGTGACGGAGGAATACCTGGCGACGCAGTCGGCTGACGAACTGGCATCAGAACGGAATTTAAGGTTCATTTTTGGGGCGGGTCTTGGCTTTAAGTCGCCGGCGACGGTTTATCTCCTGCAAAATCAGCAGAAATTTGTGGGCTTGTTTGGCAAGGAAGATGTCGAAAAGGCAACGCAAAGAATTATGACCCGCACGGCAAACATGGCGGGCAGGACCAACGACCTGGTGCTGATGAGCGAGCTGAGAAAGGTCGCCGTTGACGATTTTCCGGACAGCGTTAAAATCTTGTCGCTTTTGCAAATTTACTTTTACGGCGGACGGGGCGATTGGCTCAATTACGGCCGATCGACTTTGAAATACGGCAGTACCGTTGGGGCGAAAGATTGGCAAACCATGTATGAAACCGGTATTTATCTTAAAACCTTTGCCAAGGATCCCGAGACATTGAAAATAGGGGTCGAGATCATGGACAAGGTTTTGAATTTGAACAAAAACTACGAGTATTTATGCATTTATGCCCAGCTTCAAAAGAAATTAGGAAATAAAGAGCCGGCTTTAAAAGCAGCGGAAGAAGCGCTTCAAATTTCCGTTGCCAAAGGGGCGGACGGTGACGATGCCCGGGAATTGATCAACGAGCTTACGGCTACCCATAAATAGGCACTTATCGAATGCCTCACCTGGTTTGAGTCGTGAGCCAATCCGACATGATAGCCAATGCTTTGGGCGAAAAGGTTTCCTCGATGCCTGCATATTCACTGGGATGGCCGCTTTTACTTTCCTGAAAGAGATGGTTAAGATTCTGTAATTCTTTTACGGTCACATTTAAATTGCCGCCTTCTTTTAATGCTTTTGAAATCGCAGGCAGATTTTGTTGCGCGTCTACCTGTAAATCTTTCGATCCATTTAAAGCCAGAACCGGGCAAGTCACTTTTTGAAAATATTTAGCAGGGTCGGCATTATATAAAAATTGATACCACGGCCCACACATGAAATGGATTTGATCTTTGAAAAATTGCTCCGCTGTCTGTCCCGGAGGGAGCATTTGCCTCGGGTAGTTCTTTGCCTTGGGTTGCATGTAGGCGGTCAGGTTCCTGCGCAATACGGCGGTGTCGGGCGAGTTTTTGAGTATTTCAAGCGCGTCGCTATTGATTTTGTTAATGAATGCAATTCCCGCTTTGTCAACACCGCCCGCCCGTGCGATCAATTCCATTTGTAGCGATATTACTTCGTAGCTGATAGCGCCCGGACCAGCCAGAGAAATGACAAATTGGATATCCCTGGACTGCGATGCGGCGATGGCCGCTACCAGCCCGCCTTCACTATGTCCGGCAAGGCCGATTTTGTTGGGGTTAATGTCCTTTCTGGATTGCAGATAAGCTATTGCGCTCTCGGCATCTGTGGCGAAATCCAGGGAAGTGGCTGTCGCGAAACGCCCGGTCGATTTGTTTGTTCCCCGGTCATCATAACGCAAAACCGCGAAGCCATGGCGGGTGAGGTAATCCGCGATGATCAGGAATGGTTTATGTCCGAAAATCGTCTCATTCCGATCCTGCGCCCCGCTACCGGTGATCAATACTACGGCAGGAAAGCTGCCTTTTTTAGCTGGTAACGTGAGGGTTCCCGATAGCGAAATACCAGCCCCGCTATTTTGAAAAGTTACACTTTCGCTGTAATAAGGATAAGGTGGCATTGGCTCCTGCCGTTTTTTTGCAACAGCCTTTTCGGGCAAAAGCATATAAACAATGCAGCCGACTATCAGCACGAGAAATACCGCGAGGGTAATTTTTTTATTCATGATAAACTTTTTAGGATATATTTAAAAAGTCGTTGTATTCCACTTCATACCACAGGCGATGGTACTCGGCAAATCGGGGATGGTTATGAAAACAAACCTGATGCCGGGCGCTAAGACGCTTATCCCGTATCTGGCGAAGTTATCTCAAAATTAACGGCGCGATAGACAATGGGGCCCGGCAGGTAGTCGAACAGCCGAGAATGCGGGGCCATAATTCAGACCAGTACGGCTGCCGCTTGCTCCGGCTCTTTTCCGTGAAGAATGCGGTCGATATTTTGCAAAGTGACCTGGGCGATTTCCGTCAGCGCTTCCTCCGTGAAAAATGCCTGATGGGCTGTTACAAGCACGTTTGGAAAACTCATCAGGCGCTGGATGGTATCGTCCTCGATAATGCTTTCCGAAAGGTCTTTGAAGAAAAGCTTTTCTTCCTGCTCATAAACGTCGATTCCCAAATTCGCCAAATGCTTGCTTTTGAGAGCGTCTATTGCATGGGCCGTGTTGATCAGCCCGCCGCGGCTCGTGTTGATCAGCGTCACACCGGGTTTCATCAGGGCCAGGGTACTTTCGTTGATCAGGTAATGCGTGCCGGGGTTGAGCGGGCAATGAAGGGAAACGACGTCGGAGGAAC
This sequence comes from Dyadobacter sp., assembly GCF_017744695.1. Taxonomy (GTDB): domain Bacteria; phylum Bacteroidota; class Bacteroidia; order Cytophagales; family Spirosomataceae; genus Dyadobacter. Next base: position 167,817 of record NZ_JAGIAS010000001.1, on the reverse strand, counting down.
GCAGCACCTCTTCCAACGGTTTATACTCGACTCCCGCCAGTTGAAGCTCGGGATTGGGATACAGGTCGTAAGCCACGACTTTGCAGCCGAAGCCCTTCATGATCCTGCAAAATGCACCGCCTATTTTGCCCGTTCCTACCACGCCGATCGTCTTGCCATACAAATTGAAACCGAGCAGCCCGTTCAATGAAAAGTTCTGTTCGCGCACCCGGTTGTAAGCTTTGTGCGTTTTGCGGACGAGGGTGAGCAACATGGCCACCGTATGCTCCGCCACGGCTTCGGGCGAGTACTCGGGCACACGGCACACGCGTATCCCGCGCAGGCGGGCTGCATTCAGGTCGACGTTATTGAACCCGGCACATCGCAAAGCAATGATTTTTACGCCCTTTTCGGCCAATATGGCTATAACTTCCGCATTCACCTTATCATTGACGAACACGCAGATGGCCTCCTGGCCGTCGACGGCATGGGCGATGTGCGGTCCCAAATGGGTTTCCAGGTATTCGATTTCGAAACCGTAGGGGCGGTTGTACTTATCGAAAAACTGTTTGTCGTAGGGTTTGGCGGAGAAGAACAGGATTTTCATGACGTAAAAATAGAAGATATTTAGTTCTTAACCCGCTGCTCTTCACTACCTGAGCCGCCGACGTTCCGCTTCCGCTTGCCGGAGGCGCCTTTGGAGAAATTGTACGTGAATGATGCTGTCAGCACCCGCGTGTCGGCATCGTTGTAATAGTTGGCCCGGGCATTGGGAATATTGAGAATGCGGCCATTGGGTTCAAGCGAACTAAAAACGTCGCGGAGCGAGAGCTTGACAATGCCTTTGTCTTTCATCACCTTTTTCTGCACAGCCGCGTTGACCAGAAACAAATCGTCCTTATCGAATTGCGCGCTCTGGCTGCGGGTGATATAAAATCCGCTTAGTTCGGCGCTCCACCCGTTTTTGAACAAAAACTGGTTGTTCGGGCTGATGTAGCCGTAGGTCGAGCCGGTCGTGTGGTCCGGGTCGCCAGGCATACCGCGGAAGTTGTTGCGGATGAGTTCGGCGTAAAAATTGCAGGTCCACCAGTTGCCTGCTTTGAGGCGGGCGGTCAATGTGATGCCGCCCCAGATAAGCCTGCTGATATTGCCTGTCCGGCTGATGAACACATTCCCGGCTTGCTCGATCACCTCGCCCTGCATATTCCGGGTGTAATTGTAGAGGAGCGACAAATTGAACCGGCTCTTATAGTTGAGCGAAAGCTGGAACTTGTTGCCGAACTCCGGTTTCAGATAAGGATTGCCGGCGAAGTAGGAGAATTTGTCCAGCAGAAAAACGAAAGGGTTCAGATCCTGGTAGTACGGCCGGCCGATCCTGCGGCCATAGGAGAAATTCAGGTGTGTTTGGTTGGTGTCGAGCTTATAGCTGACGTAAAGTGTAGGGAAAATGCTGGTGTAATGCAGTGCAAACGACGAGTCCGGTTTGACAGCATTGCCCAATTGGTGCCCGTAGCCGTTGGTATTTTCCGCACGCAGGCCGGTTTGAAGCGAAAGCTTTTTGAAATCCCGGTTGAAATTCAGATATGCGGCGTTGATGTTTTCGGTGTAACGAAAACGGTTGGTTTTGTCGTAATCCACCGAAACCGTTTCTCCCTGATGCAGAAAGTAGTTGGCCGCATTGTCGGTGCGGACGAGGCTGCTTTTGAAACCCGCCCCGAGCTTACCTTTTTGCAGCGGATGTTCATAGTCGGTCTTGGCTGAATAAATGGCAATGGACGATGGAAGGTCGGTCGTGATTTTTTCCTGTCTTTTGAATGTGTCCTCACCATCGAAGAAGTCGTTGATGAATGTCTGCCGGGCGCGGATGCGGTATTGAATGTAATCCAGGTCGAAGGTCAGCAACTTTCCGGTACTGTCGTACTGATGGCTGAAATTGAGATTGACGCCGTGCTGCCGGAAACGGTTCCGGTCACTGTTGTCGGCCTGGATGAGGGAATCGATCGCCCCGGCAGCATTCCTGACAATGCTGCTCACGGGCCTCTCCTCGCGCGAGTGTGTGAATGCACCCGTGTACACGATGCCCCAGGAGGTTTTTTCACTGGCGTAGAAATCCATCCCGGTTTTCAGGTTTGCGGTCCTGCTTTTGGGATAAAAGAAAGTGGTTTGGTCAAACGACGACCGTAATGCATCATTTTCGCCGTAGTACCTCCGCTCAATATCGAGCCGGCGCCACTGGTCGACGCTGTTGAAGCTCGCATTGGTGAAAAAATTGAAGCGGTTGCTGCGGTAGTTGAGGTTCACGTTTTCGTTGTGCCGCCAGTACCGCGACCTTGCAGGGCTGAGGGTAATACTGCCATTCAGGCCACGGACCTTGTTTTTACGCATTCTGATATGGATGATGCCGGCACTCCCGGCCGCGTCGTAACGTGCGGGAGGGTTGGTGATCAGCTCGATCTTTTCGACCGCGTTGGCAGGTAACGACCGCAGGTAGGCTGCCAATGCGGCCTGCGACAGATAGGTGGGCCGGTTGTCGATGAGCACGAGTACGCCCGGTTGACCTTTGAGGCTGATGCTGCCGCTCTGGTCGACCATCACACCCGGCGCTTTTTCCAGCACTTCCAGCACATTGGCACCCGCATTCGAAATCAGGGCATCGACATTCAGCACCGTCCGGTCGATCTGGTATTCCACGAAATTCTTTTGCCCGGTCACTTTCACCTCGTCGAGTTTGATATCGGCGGTGTTTAATGTGATGATTCCCAATTCAATGGTCTGCTTTTCGTTCGGAATGTCAAACTTGCTTCTGGTAAAGTTTTTAAAGCCCATCATGGCGACGGCCGCGAGGTAGCTCCCGTTTTTAATGCCTGTAATCGAAAAAGTACCGTCCTTCACGGTAAGCACTGTTTTCACCAGACTCGAATCCGTCGCACGGAGCACCGAAACGGCCGCGCCTTCCAGCGGCGCATTGTTGGGGCCAACCACTTTTCCTTTGATTTGGGCAACAGCATTTCCCAGTGCCGTCAGCAGGGCAACGGCAATCCATAGGGTGGTTCTCACCCGGTTAATGGCTTTCATCATGTGATGTTAAGGTTGTTTTTTGTGACTGGCAGGCATAGTTTACCTGCCTTACTCAAAGTAAGTTTTGGAATATCTGTGTATTAACCAGGATTAACGGTGGCTCCCGTAAGTAAAGTCGATCACGTCGCCGGGTTTGGGGAGTACTGCATCGAGCACGCTCTTGTGAACCGATTCGGGTTGTTTTACGCCATTGAGGATCAGTTCGTTGTTGGTGATCCTGAAATCGATATTGTCACGTGAAATTTCGATGCCCTCCCGCTCGATGGCGTCCATGATCGTGTTGTTAATCGCCTGGCGCTTGATCCGGATCGGATTAGGCTCGTATTCATGCTGGTAGGTTTGCAGGGGCTGCGGTTGATACGTTTGCACATATGGCTGCCATTGCACGGGCGCCAGCCGCCTGCTCATGGAAGAGTCGACGTCTAACGGAACGGACAGCCGGTTAAGCGGCGCCATCGGTTTTTGCAACGGTTGTAGCGTGTCGGGTCGAACCGGATTTGGGTGGTTTATTGCTCCCGTACGGTTTTGGACAGCCTGGTTTTGCTGTGCATTGGATTTGTTAATGAAGGGGTTGCCGGTATTTTTGGATCCGGTTTGGTCTGGCTGAGGGTTGGCGTGGTTCGCTGACGAGGCCGCAGGATTTTGGACGTTGCCGACGCGGTGAACCTGTTTCGTATTAACCTTTTGCTGGCTCGTTTGCCGGCCACCGGATTGCCGGCCACCGGGGTGCCGGCCACCGGACTGAGCGAGCAGGACTGTAAATGTGAAGAATGCCAGCATTGCTACCAATAGCACTGTTTTTTCAGCCGCACCCAACGTCGAGTTGGTGCATGAGGCAATGCGTTTGGCGCGCTGTACGAGGCCCCCTTTTCCGGAGAACGCTAATTGATATACGTCTTCATTCAGCTGGTATTCCCGGAATGAGAGAAGGGCACGGATATAGGTTGTCTGGTTGCCCGAGTACCGCAGGGCCATATCATCGCAGCAATTTTCACGCTCTTCACGAATGAGCCTGGAAATCCAGAGAATGCCGGGGTTGAAGAAAAAGAGCAATTCGGTAAGCCGTTGCAGGAAATTGACGAAAAAATCGAGCCGCCGGATATGTGCCAATTCATGGAGCAGCACCATTTCGATCTGATCCGCGGGAATAGCGGTAATTACGCCCAGCGGGATGAGTATCACGGGCTTGAAATGCCCCAGTACGGTCGGGACTTTCACCAGGCCGGACTGTAATATCCTCACGGGCTGCGCGATGCCCATAGTTTGGGCGAATTCATTCAAACGCTGTTCCCAATAGCTGCCTATGCTGTAAACTTGCCGCGTTTTGAGCTGATGCAGGCGATAAAGCCCGAGTGCAAGGCCGGTGATTTTGACTAACACCACGAGTAACCAGAGTAAGGTGATTGCCTGAATGTTTTGGGCAAGGAAGCCGGTGGCGATGCTGACAACGTCTTGCCCGGAAGGTGTTGCCTGGACGGATGTTGCCGTTTCCCGGGCAGCGTGCGCTACCGAAACGTCCTGGATCAGTACCTTCTCCCGGACAGGAGAACCCGATTGTACGAATGCAACGACGGTCCCCATTATGAAGAATAAAAGCAATCCCGTCAACAAGTTATAGCGGATCTCGGGGCGGCTGCGGCGGGTGCCTACTACCACAACTGCGGCCAGCAGCGCCGCGACGGCCCCAATCCAGAGTGAATGACCGAGCGCCACCCCGGTTTGCCGGATCAGGGTATAGGCGGTTTCGGAAGTGAGCAGATTTTTCATGGCTGGTTTGATTTAGGAATTCCCTTTTTCCAATTGGTCCAAAACCGCCCGGATTTCATCCAGCTCTGCTTTGGAAGCTTTTTTGTTATCCAGCAACTGCATCACCAGGTTGCTGGCCGAGCCACCGTACAAATGGTCGACAAAACGATCGAGTAGGAGGCCTTTTGTCTTTTGCTCTTCCTCGACCGCCTCGTAAACGTGCTTCATACTACTCTCATCGCGGGAGAGCATGCCTTTTTCGGCCATCAATTGCATTTGTTTGAGGGTTGTGGTGTAGTTCACCTCCTTCAATGTGTTCAACTCGTTGTGCACAAAGCGCACGGTGGAAGGCCCGTGCTTCCAAAGGATGGTCAGAATATCGAGCTCGGCTTTCGTGGGTTCAGCTTTTTCGGAACTCATGGCTATGAAAATTAAGTACATACCAAAGGTACGATTAAAATCGTACGATGCAAATGGTAAGGTAAATTAATTTACAAAGCCTAGCGCAGCAGCGTCTCGGTATTGTACCTGTTCCTATACTCAACAGGCGTAAGCCCGGTGATCCGCTTGAAGATGGTCCTGAATGTTTTCAAGTCGTTGTACCCGACATTGTAGGTGACATAGGCGATGTTGGATTCGCCGGATTCCAGGGATTTTTTGGCGGCTTCTATCTTGATCCGCTGGATGTATTCGATGGGGTTGAGGGTGGTGGCGCTTTTGAAGCGGCGGATGAAGTTCCGCTTGCTCATATTTACATGGCCGGCTATCTGGTCCACTGAAATGTCGGTTTTGAACTCGCTTTCAATGTAGGTTTGTGCCCGGTGAATGTCCTGGTCATTATGGCCGCGATGGCCGGAGAATATGGTGAAAATACTCTGGGATGTACGGCCGTAATCCAGCGCATAGTACTTGCTCAATGTAATGGCGATCTCTTTCCCGCAGGTTTTTTCGATGAAATACAGAATGGCGCTCAATGCCGAAAAGCCGCCGCCGCCGGTGATAATGGCCTCCGACTGGGTAACCACGCGCTCGGGGCGGAAGTTAACAAGCGGATATCTTTTCCGCATATCGTCGATCGCGCCCCAGTGGGAGGTAGCGGGCATGCCATTCAGCAGGCCGCATTCGGCCACAAAATAAGCACCTGTGCAAAGGCTGATGATCTGCGCCTTGCGCTGGTATTTTTCTTCGAGCCAGCGGGTCAGTCTACCATATTTAAGCAGCAGCTGATCCATGTCGGCCCCCTCGGTGTTCATCGGCGGGACAACGATCACATCCGTATCAAAGTCGTCGGCCAATGTTTTCGCACAATGAAATTGAACCGGAAGGTTTAATTGCACATCACGAAGATCAAAACCCACCAGGTCGATTTCGAACGGCGCTGTTTTGCCGCTTCTGACAACCGCATCCTTTGCGCCGGTCAGCAATGCGACGGTGCTCGACAGGGCTGTCAAAAGCACATCTTCATATACGATTACAGAAATGTGTCTGGTGCGCATGGGTTGGCAGGTTTACTCAAAGCTATCATAAAGATGGCACAAAATACACCTTTGATTGTCATTTTTGCACGCCGCTCGACTTTTCAAGCCCCGCTAGTTTTGCATTATCACCAAACAGAAACAAACTATGAAAACGATCTTTGATGCTGCCACGCGGGACGAACTGATCAGAAGGATACAGTCACTCGACAAACGTAATGCGGCGCAATGGGGCAAAATGAATGTGTACCAAATGGCAAAGCATTGTACCATCTGGGACGAGTGGGTGTTGGGCGTTCATAAACCGAAGTACAAACAGGAATTAATGGGATGGATTTTCGGCCGGATGGCCCTGAAAACCTTCGTCAAGGACGACAGGCCTATTCAGAAGAACGTCCCGACGAGCCGGCCTTTTATCGTCAAAGAGTTGGATGGCGACCTGGAACTGCAAAAGAAGACCTGGATCCGGTGTATTGCCGCGTATGAGCACTTTTCCAATCCGGATTTTATTCACGATTTTTTCGGCAAGATGACGCGGGAGCAAATCGGGATATTTGCCTACAAGCATTCGGACCATCATTTACGACAGTTCGGCGCTGTCGATCCTGTGGCAAATCCCGACGAGCGCCAACTTTCCGGGCTCGAACGTCAGTAAGAAGCGATGCTCATCAGTGGGCCATAAAAAACCACAGTGTTTCGGGAATCGGGCTCCTTTGCACTGTGGTTTTTCGGGGTATTGTACCCACTTAATTCCAGCCGTTGGCTATGTCTTTGGCCACGTTAGGATTGTAGTTCTTCTCAACATCGGGGATCGGCAGGAGGACGTTTTTGTCCTGGAAAGGCTGTTTCCCGTCGCCCGGCTCGGCCGCACGCTGCGCATTGATCGTCTGCTTGGCGATTCCCCAGCGAATCAGGTCGAAATACCGGCTTTGTTCGCCGCAAAGTTCTACCTGGCGTTCGCGCATGATGATTTTCATCGCGTCGGCCTGCGCGCCCAGGCTGGTGTACGCGACCGCGCCCGAGCGTTTGCGCACCTGGTTGATCAACGCCAGCGGATCGGCGCCGGTTTTACCTTGCTGGATTTGCGCTTCCGCGAGCATCAGCAGCACATCGGCAAACCGGATCACCTGCCCGTTGATGGAGCTTTGCGGACCTCCGTAAGAGGCTACTTCATTGTAATACTGGTATTTTTTCCAAACGTAATATCCCTGAGGGTCGTCGGCCTTGAACGGGAAATCGATCGCGCCGCCTGCACATTTCTGGCAATACTGAGTGTCGCCGCCGCTTTCCTTGCTGCCATAGAACGTAAACTTCGCACGTGGATCGATGTAGTTGGCGCTGGTGGTCGGGTGGGGGTATTGGAAAGATTTAACAGTGGTGGTCGGGATGTAAACATTGAACCAGTCTTTGAAACCATATTCCTGGGCACGGTCGGAGTGGGTTGCTTTGCCGCCCCAGGTTTCCTGTCCGCCGAAGACGTAGTACTGGTTGCCAATCCCCCAGTCGGTCCATTTGGCGTTCATGATCTGGAAAATGTTCTCCGGGCTGCTCTGGTTCGTTGAGCTGAACAGGTTCTCGTACGACGGGTCCAGCGAATAGGTGAACGGAGCGGCTGTCAGCTGTGCCAGCGTGGTTTCTGCCTGCGCCCATTTTTTCTGGTACAAATAGGATTTCCCCAGCAACGCTACCGCCGCACCTTTGGTTGCCCTTCCGAGGCCGGTAGCCGCATCGTATGACACAGGCAAATCGGCTGCGGCCAGTTTCAGGTCGTTTTCAATCGCAGCCCAGATCGCCTCCGCCGAAGAGCGGGACGGGTAATTATTGGCCACCGTGCTGTCGTAAGCGGTGATCAGCGGGGCCTTACCCCACAAATTGACGATATTGAAGTAAGCGTACGACCGCAGGAACCGCGCCTCGGCAATGTATTGCTTCGCCGCCTGCTGGTCCGCGGCGCCTGTCGGATTCCATACACCCGCGCGGTCGATGACCACATTCGACCGGAGGATCAGCCGGTAAAGGCTGTTCCACAGCTGGCCGATCTGCGCCTGGCTCGTACCGAACGAATAGTCGGCGATCTGCGCCATGTCGCCTTGCAGGTTGGTCGTTTTCTTGGCTTCGTATCCGAGCAAATCGAAAATAAAATAGTACTCCCGCGACCAGAGGCCGTTGTGCAGTAATGTCGCATAAGTGGCGACGACGGCCTGGTTGAGTCCTTCGGAAGAGGTAAAATAGGTTTTGTAATCGTAGGCACTCTGGCTTTCCAGGTCCAGTTTGGATTCATCGCATCCGGCCAGCTGAAAAGCGGCAATCAGTCCTGTCAGAAAATATATGATCTTTTTCATGTTCACTTCAAGTAAGTTTTCTTCTAACCATTAAAACCCAAGCTGCAAGCCGCAAAGCAACGTTCTTGGCTGCGGCAACTGCTGACGGTCGTCGATACCGCGTGAGAAGATGAAGCTGCCGCCGTTCTGGGTGCTTACCTCCGGGTCATAGCCTTTGTATTTGGTAAAGGTCAAAAGGTTTTGTGCCGCCGCATACACGCGGATGCTCTTGAACACCTTGCCGCCGCCAATGCCTTCGATCACGCCCTGGGGCAGGGTGTAGCCCAGCGTCACGTTACGAAGGCGCAGGTAAGCACCGTTTTCGAGCCACCAATCGGAGGGACGCAGGTTACCATCGCCCGTTGCGCTCTGTCCCGCACGCGGAAGTTCGGCCACATCGCCGGCCTTGCGCCATCTTTTCAGGATTTCGGTAGAAGCATTGTGGCCCGTGGATTCATTTTCAGTCACGAACTTAAATGCATTCACAATTTTCAGACCGGAAACACCCGAAACGACCACATTCAGATCGAAGCCTTTGTAATTCACACCCGCATTGAAACCGTATACGATTTTCGGGATAGGGTTACCCAGGATCTTCTGGTCGGTGGAAGTCACCTTGCCGTCGCCATCCAGGTCTTTGAAAATAAAGTCTCCGGGAAGGAGGCCCGCCTGGTACTTGGTGGTGGCATCGCCTGTCTGCTCGGCCGCTTTGGCATTCAATGCGTCGATTTCCGCCTGGTCTTTCGCTACGTGAGATACTTCATAGCCGAAGAACGATCCGATCGCCGAACCCGCAGCTGTGTAAGTGAATGCAGGGAGGTTGCTGAATGCCCCCGCCTGAATGGGCGCGGCAAACTCGCTTCCAAGGGAGTTGACGATGTTTTTATTGTAGGCCAGGTTCGCACTCATATTATACTGGAACCCGCCCCGGGCCTGATCGCGGTAACCGACCGAAAACTCTACGCCCTTGTTTTGGGCACTCGCCGCATTGGCGTATTTGCTGGGTTGCCCGCCGCTAGCCGAGGCTCCCGTACTTCCTGAAACGGGTACGCTTACCAGCAAACCGGAGCTTTTGCGGTTATACCAGTCAACGGTAACATTCAAGCGGTTGTTGAGAAACCCGAGGTCGAGGCCAATGTTGGTCTGATCTGTCGATTCCCAGCGGATATTCGGGTTAGACAGCGTATTAATGGTAGTACCCGGATTGAAACCCTCATTGGTTCCTAACGAGTAAACCAGGTTACCGTTAGGACTGCCGCTGTAAGTCAGTACGGACGTTACGCCGGTAGTCGGGATCGAGTTATTTCCGGTTCTACCCAATCCGAACCGTACCTTGCCGTCGCTCAGGAAATTCAGGCCATTTTTGACAAACTCTTCATCCACAAAGCGCCACGCAACACCCAATCCGTAGAAATTCCCGAAACGGTTGTTGGCCCCGAAGTTCGAAGCACCGTCGCGACGGAAGCTTCCCGTAAGGATGTATTTGTCGTCGAAAGTATAGCCCAAACGTGCAAAATAGGAGATCACCGACGAGCGTGCATAACCGTAGGTGGAACCCGTAACGGCTTGTGACTGCGCTACACTGATGTTCTGAATGGCGTCGTTCGGAATTTTGGTACCGGTTGCATTCAGGCCCGAAGAATTTCCCGGATCGAGGTAGCTGTTACCGAGCGTGGCCGAAACACTGTGTTGGCCAAATACCTTATTGTAGGAAAAATAGTTTTCAAGCGTGTAAAACGAATAGTTGCTGAAACCCAATGTAGCCTGTTGCGGATTGGTCAGGTTGTTACCCCCCGTGTAGCCATATTGGTAGCTGCGATTCTTGCCTCCGCCGATTTCGGCCGAAAGCTGCGTGCGGAACCGCAATCCGGAAATGATATCCACTTCTGCAAAAACCTGCGGGAAGAACACAAAACCGGTATTGATGGGGTGGTTCAGGTTAATGGCCGCGAGCGGGTTGTTACCATTGCTGAAATCGTCGACGTTGGTGGTGTTGGAGTAACCGCCAGGGATATTCGCGTCGTAGATCGGCTTGTAAGGCGCATAATACACCGCGTCGGAATGCTGGCCAGCTGTCCGTCATCTTTGGTATAACGGATATTCAGGCTTTGTCCCAAATGAAAGCGGCCCAGGGTTTCGTCCAGTGCAAAACGTGAATTCAGCCTGCTGTTGGCGAAGTTCCTGACAATGGCCTGCTGTTTGATATATCCCAATGAGAAACTGTAAGCTACTTTTTCGCTACCACCATTGATGTTCAGGTCGTTTTGCGATACGAGGGCGGATCTGAATATCTCTTTCTGCCAGTCGGTACGGTCGGTGGTCACGTCCGGAGTATTGAACTTGGCGGGCAGGGATGAATTGGTGGTGGCGGCGAAATCTTTCAGCAGGTCGATGTACTGCGAAGCATTCAGCAAATCCAGCGTCTTCCAGGCCTTGGCAACGCCCCATTGGGTATTGAAATTGATACGCGGTGCGCCCGATTTGCCTCTTTTGGTAGTGATAATGACCACGCCGTTGGCTGCGGCAGAACCATAAATGGCTGTGGATGAGGCGTCTTTAAGGATTGTGATGTTTTCAATATCCTGCGTAGCAAGCGTATTGAACATCGTTTTGCTGCCCTGGATACCATCAATCACATACAATGGATCAACCCCTGTGAAAGAACCGGTTCCGCGGATGAGGATCTGGGCATCGGAGCCCGGCGTTCCGTTCGATTGCAACACCTGCACACCCGCCGATTTTCCGATCAGCAACTGCGAAGGGTTGGTGGCGGTAGTGGCGCCGGCATCTTTTGAGGAAACAATATCCACGGAGCCTACCACGTCCTGCTTTCGCGAGCTTCCGTAACCGATCACGACCACCTCGTTCAGCGATTTATCGTCCGGAACCATCGATATGTTGATCACCGCCCTGTCGCCCGCTGCAACTTCCTGCGTTTTATAGCCTACAAAGCTGAATACCAGTACGGCTTCCAGGTTGCTCACTTCAAATTCGAAATTACCGGAAGCGTCCGTCAGTGTACCCAGCTGGGTCCCTTTCAGGCGTACGCTTACGCCCGGGAGGCCGTCGCCGTGTTCGTCGCTTACCTTGCCTTTCAGCACCTGCGCGAGCATATCCCGCATTTGTATGGAGAGTAGCCCGGTACTTTTGGTTTGCAGTTCCTTGCTGGCTTTAAGCAGGATGCGCCCCGATGGGGTAACCTGGTAGGAAATCTGAAGAGGTGCCAGCAAGGTTTGCAATGCCGCCGCCAGTTTCTGGTTGACGACATGGATCGCTACCGGACGCTCGGCGCGGATTGCCTTGTTGCTGTACACAAATTTTACGTTTGCTTTCTGCTCCAGCTGGTCGAGTACCGTCGCCAGTTCCACCTTGTCGGCGTGGAGCGTCACGGTCCGTTCCAGGACCTCCTGCGCCTTGCTGACGTGCGCCGCGTAGGTGAGGCTGGAAAAGACGATTGAAAAGATAAGCTGGGCTAAAGAAATTTTCATGAGCAAGCAAAGCGACGCCCGGTTTTTTCGGTATCGGTTTTTTTTCATAGTTTAGAAAGGTTTTTTATAACTAATGAATACCCCGCTGCCGCATCTTGGCGGATTTCCGGCAGCAGGAAAGTACTGACCGGCAGGGTAGCTTTCTGCCGGTTTCTTTTTTGACTTCGGGACAGGTTTTAATGCATAGGCAGTATTTAGGTTAAATAAAAATTACTTGCAGCCGGCCGCCGAAATCAGGATGCGCGTCCCCTGGACCTGGTAAGAACCGTCGTTGGACTGGCAAATCAGGTCGAGCTGCTCGAACAGCGACATATTGGTAAGGTCACCGGTAAACGTACATTCATTCACTGCATCGCCGGATACCACGATATCTACACCGTAGGCATCTTTCAGGCGCTGAAAAATTTCGGGTAATGCAGTGTTCTTGTAAATCGCAGGAGGCAGCTCCACGTGGGCGGTCAACAGCACCGGCTTGTCGACGAGGCTGGTCATCAAATGCCCGCTTTCCTCGAAATAGGTCACGCGCTGGTTCGGGGTCAGGATGACTCCCTTATTGAACTGGTGCTTGGTTTGCGAAGCCGGTTCATCAGTGCCGATACTTTCGTTTTCGAACACGGAGACCTTTCCGCACACCACTTCAACTTGCATTTGACGCTCTTCTCCGCCTTCTTTCACCCAGAAACTCGTCCCCAGCACGCGGGTCACGAGCTTTCCGCTATACACGAAAAACGGGCGATGGCTGTCCTTGGTGATATTGAAAAACGCGTCGCCTGTGAGTTGCACCTCGCGTTTCGTGGCTGAAAAATTACGGGGGTAGGTGAGCCCAGCCCCGGGGGCGAGGGTTACTTCGCTGCTATCACCCAATTGGATACGCATGGGCCGGGCCGTGTTGTTAGCAGTGGAAACCAGGGCTGCCTGATCGGCTTCCAGCAGTAATGCGTCGTCTGCGACCGCTTCCGGAGCAGGTTTATTGGAGAAAAAGTAAAACAACGACAGCGAGACAACGAGCACCGCAGCCACCGAGGCAAACATGCGCACGGCGATGGGCGACAGGCGTGGCAAAAATGGTTTGGCCCTTCCGGACGCTTTTCTTTCGTGTTGGATGGCGCTCCACATCCGGGCTTTCAGGACCGATTTTTCGGTGTCCGAGAGTTCGGTTTGCGGTACGCCGCTTTGCACCTGGTCGTACCAGGCGTGGATGCGGTCTTTTTCCGCGGGAGTACATTTTCCCTCGCGGTACTTCAAAAGCAGGTTTTCAATCTCGTCGTAACTCATAGGTTCAGGGGGTGACTGGCTCAGAATGCATTTGTCTGATTCAACCTCTAAACCGTACAGGTCGGCGGTTGTCCCTGAATGTTTTTAAAATAACTTGAAAAGTTTATGTGAAATATGGGTTTTGGAAGAAAAATTCCTTGAAAAATACAACATCCGGGTGGTCAGGAAAAAATGCTGAGGAGCAGCAGGAGCAGGGTTTCGTTCAGGTACTCGCGGACGGCCTTGGAGGCCTTGCCCAGGTGATACTCGACCGTCTTTTCGGATAAATTCATGAATTCTGCGATCTGGGCGACCGTCCAGCTTTCGACCCGGCTGAGTTTGAATATTTCCCTCGTTTTGGCGGGAAAGGGTTTGAGTCCTTCGTCAATGTTGCGCAGCAGTTCGTTGTAGGCAACCTCGTCTTCGGTATAGTGCTCGTGCTGGCTTGCAAATGTCTGGTAATAGGCCAGGTACCGGCTTCTTGGCCCGGCTTTGCGAATGTGATCGATGACCTCGAACCGCACGGCGGAAAAAAGATAGTAGTTCAACGTCGTGGTACGCAGGTTCGCGCGCTCGTTCCACAGGCGGGTAAAGATGTCCTGCACGATCTCTTCCGCAATGTGCCGCTGCCCGAGTTTGTGGAATGCGGCTTTGTACATCGGGTACCAATACTCGTCGTAAATAGCGGTAAAGGCCCATTCGTGCCCGGAGCATAGTGCGTCCAGCAATTGCTGGTCAGAAACTCGTGCGCTATCCGGCATTTTAGTGAAGAGGTGTCAAGTTTACATTTTTGACAAAGTTATATTTTTTGGTTCGATATTCACATTTTATCCCGCTGATAAGTCAATCAAGTTTTTGTCATTCCCTGAAACTGAACGAATGTGTCCGCTTTTGAACATTAAATCTGACTAATTTTGTAATTAATGCATTGATATTTAATGGGTTGAATTTGGTTTTCTTCCCGGTGCGACTTTTGCAGGCAACGCAATAATTCCATTTGCCCATCCTATAAACCAGCCATGATATGATCAGTAATTATTTCAAAATTGCGCGTCGGAATTTGTGGAGAAACAAGGCTTTTTCTGCGATTAACATTTTGGGTCTGGCGCTGGGGATGGCTGCCTGCTTTTTTGTATTCCAATACGTATATTTCGAAAATAGCTACGACCGGTTCAATCCCCAGGCAGCCAATATTTACCGGGTTCCGATATCCTACTCGGGCAGTATGGCCGACGTTCCCACCACAGCGACCAACCACCCGGCACTGGGTCCGGCCATGAAGGCTGATTTCCCGGAGGTACTGGATTATGTGCGCATTGTGAGTGTGTCGTTATTTATGAATGCTTCTACGATGTCGTATACCGTGGGACGTGCCGAGCCGAAGACATTCAATGAAAGCAGCATTTTCATCGCAGACAAGTCCTTCTTCAAAATTTTCAACTACCCGCTCATTTTGGGTGACCCCCAGACCTGCCTGGCCGATAAGGATGCCATCGCGATCTCGGAACGCACGGCCGAAAGGTATTTTGGCAAAGCCAATCCGCTTGGAAAAATATTGAAGCTGAATAACCAGATTCCCCTGAAAGTGACCGGCGTTTTTAAGAATATGCCCGAAAACTCGCATATGAAGTTCGATATGCTGATTTCTTTCGAGACGGTAGGACATGAATGGGGCTTTCAGGAATGGACCTGGCCGGAATTTTATAACTATGTGCTCCTGGCGCCCGGCACGGATCCCAGAAAGGTGGAGGCGAAATTTCCTGCATTCATCAACAAATACCTCGGGGCAAAAATGAAGGAGCTCAACTTCCGGTGCAGCTTCGCCATGCAACCGTTGACGGACATCCATCTCAACTCCAACTATCTCCACGAAGCGGAAGCCAATGGCAGCCGGAAAGAAGTGTACTTTCTGGGCGTTATCGGCGTATTTATTTTGCTGATCGCCTGGATCAATTACATCAACCTCTCCACCGCGAAGTCGATGGAACGGGCGAAGGAAGTCGGTTTGCGGAAGGTGGTGGGGGCATTCAAGAAGCAGCTGATCGGGCAGTTTCTGTTTGAGTCGTTGATCATCAATATGCTATC
Organism: Dyadobacter sp.; assembly: GCF_017744695.1. Lineage (GTDB taxonomy): Bacteria > Bacteroidota > Bacteroidia > Cytophagales > Spirosomataceae > Dyadobacter. The sequence goes on along the minus strand of NZ_JAGIAS010000001.1, from coordinate 152,391 downwards.
CCTGTTTGTGGCGGTCGTGATGATCGTATTGTTTAGCCCGTTCTTTGACGATTTTGTAGGGAAACAAATTAGTCAGAATTTCTTTTCAACGGGCCTCGGCAGCGAAATGGGATTCTGGGCGGCGGGATTCGTGGTTTTTATTGCCGGTGCATTGCTCGTAGGTGCTTACCCCGCATTTGTCCTGTCTTCTTTCCTTCCTGTAAAAGTGCTGAAAGGCCTGATGGTGCAGTCGCGCTCGGGTATTTCGATGCGAAGGGTGCTGGTATCTTTTCAGTTTACCCTTTCAATTATTTTGATTGCCTGCACGTTTGTGGTGGTGAAGCAATTCAATTACATGCGGAACGGGAACCTCGGTTATGATAAGGACCAGATACTGATCGTAAAGGCTCCCGTGGTCAACGACACCACCATTTTCAGGAAGTACCAGTATTTTAAATCCGAGATCAGTCATATCCCGTCGATCGGGGCAACAACCGCGACGTCCGATATTCCGGGACACACGATCAGGTACCGCAACGCAGTGCGAAGAGCCAACCAGGGCATCGATAAGAGCTTTACGACTTATCTGATGGAAATAGACGAGCAATTTATTCCTTCATACAAAATACAACTCGTGGCGGGAAGGAATTTCGAGAATGCCGATTCTTCCGAGTTACAGGTGAGCAACAACAATAAAGTGCTTATTAATGAAGAGGTTGTCGCAGCACTGGGCTATCCGGATGCCGCCTCGGCCGTGAATCAGGATATTAAGTTCAAATTGGGGCAGCGAGAATTGCCCTGCAGGGTAATAGGGGTGGTGAAGAATTTTCATCAGCGGTCGATGAAGGAAAAATACGACCCGATCCTGTTCTATTACCCCACACGCACCGATTGGAAGTACATTTCTGTGCATGTCAGGCAAGGGGAGTTTGTCCGAAGTCTTGCCGACATCCGGAATCTGTATAAAGAGGTCTTCGCCGGAAACCCATTCGAGTACTTTTTTCTGGACGAATATTTCAACAAACAATACCAGGCCGATCAGCGATTGGGTAATGTTTTCGGGCTTTTCGCTGTCCTTGCCATCGTGGTAGCGTGTATGGGCCTGCTGGGGTTATCGAGCTTTGTCATCCGGTTGCGGACGAAGGAAATCGGCATCCGAAAAGTGCTGGGCGCCACCATTGGCGGTTTGCTGATCCTCATTTCAAAAGATTTCGTAAAACTCGTCCTGTTCGCCTCGATATTGGCCGTACCCGTGGTGTACTTCGCAGCCAAAGCCTGGCTCGACAACTATGCCTTCCATATCGGTCTGGGCGTATCTATTTTCCTGGTCCCACCATTGCTGTTGCTCGGTCTGACGCTTCTGACGATCGGCCTGCAAAGCATGAAAGCGGCACTCAGTAACCCGGTGAAAAGTCTGAAGAGCGAATAAATAATCCCCGATTTATCCCAGGTAGGGGCCTCCGGGCACGCCCCAGCCCCATTTAGGCATCGGTTCGTCCGGGCTCATTTGGAGGGTATCGTTATTTGAGTTCATGACCGCGATCCGTGTGCCCCATTCGATGTAGGCAATGAATGCGGAGCGGAACTCCGGATCATCGGGCAGATGGATCTCATCGGCTGTTTCCAGAAGTAACGAAACCCAGCGTTGACGGTGTTGCTCGGTAAGGTGTTTGGCCAAATGTTTTTGAACCATTTTGAAATGACTGCCTTCTGACGTGCTATACCACTCGGGGCCACCCATTACTTCGGCAATAAAATGCGCCACGTGTATTTGATGATCGGGCGACATATGTTTGAAGACCGGTTCCAAAAGCGGGTCTTGCAGGACTTTTTGATAGAATAAACCGGTCAGTTTTTCGAAAACAGGCATTCCGCCCGCCCAGTCAAATAACGTGGGGATTGAGGTGTTTGGAGTCATGGCAGGTTATTGGGGACAATTCTGGTACACCGATTCCGGGATCGGCGCGCCGTAAATGTAACAAAACACGGCACCATTCATGTGCCTGATTGCTATTTATGTTATACAATTTTCATCGGGATCAGTGTCCCATACGACGTGGTTTGCTCCCGGCGAAACGGATCGTACCAAGGATCGTCATGAGCACGAAGCCTGTAATGCCCGCGGCGGCGAAACCCGACTTCCACAGGTTGGTATCGGGAGTATTATTCAATAATGAGATTGGCCACAGAAATGGCCAGTAAATGCTGACGGAAAGGCTTCTGGCGATAACGCCGCCGAGTATAAAGATCATCCCGGTAGCTGTTGGAACCAGAAAGCTGCGGGAAAATACGCTCAGCTGTATCTGAATGGCGAGAATGGTAAGTCCCGATAGGAAAATCCATCCGCAGGCCTTTGCAGGCATCGATGTCATGGGATAATGCTGGAAGCCATATGCCGGTTTTAGAACGGCCAAAAGCCAGCCGGCACCCCACATCAGGAAGAGCAACGATAGCTGGCTTAATGCTACCAGTAGCACGGCCCAGCTATACTTTGACAAGATGAATGCCTGTTTGCTGATCGGAAGCGTTGCCCAGTAAGACCAGCCGTTCTGTTGGTGTTCCATTGAAAAGTACAGTGCGGCTTGCAGGCACACGTAGATTGGAAAGACAAACAAGGCCCAGCCAACAAGGATATGTGCCGAAAAATCAGTCCATGGGCTCTGTCCGGTGTAATAGAACTTATGCCCGCTGCTCAGGCTGGCAATAAAAGCGACGGTTACCGCGAAGGCCGGTGCACCCAGGCTTAGCCAGAGAAGGGGAGTTCGCCTTAATTTAATCGATTCGGCCAGGAAGCATACCCGGAATTCTGTTAGCAGGTTCATTGAGCTGCCTGGGTTAAGGTTAGGAAAATGGATTCAAGACTGTCGGCGGGTGTGCAGGCCTCCGATCGGAGCTGGTTTAATGCTCCCTGGTATACTAGCCGGCCATCATTCAGAATGGCGATGTCCGTCGCGATTTTCTCGATTTCAGACAAAAAGTGGCTGGAAATCAGGATTGTTTTGCCAAATCCGCGATTCAGGTTTATGATCAGGTTTCGGATGTCCAGTATTCCCGCCGGGTCCAGGCCGTTAGTAGGCTCATCCAAAATCAGCAACGCGGGATCACCCACCAGCGCCAGCGCGATGCCGAGGCGCTGGCGCATCCCGAGAGAATAAGTCGATACCCGTTGATGAGCTACGCGATCGAGTCCGGTCAGTTCCAGACATTCAATTGCTTGTCGCCGGGGGAGGTTTCTAAGCAAGCGCGTCATTTCAAGATTTTCCAGGCCTGTCAGATGCGGGTAGAGGGTCGGTAGTTCGATCAGGCTCCCGATATTGCCGAGCAGTTGCCTTCGATTTTTCTGAATGGAAGACCCGAACAGGCGGATCGTACCGCTGGTAGGCGTGAGCAGGTCCAGCAACAAACGAATTGTGGTTGTTTTGCCCGACCCATTGGGGCCGAGCAAGCCGAAAATGCTTCCGGCAGGTACCCGAAGGTCCAAATCATGGATGATCCCTTTTTCTCCGTGACGGTATCGGAGCGCGCTCGTCTGAATGGCTAATGATTCCATTTTGTTTCTGCTTTTTTCCTCAAAGCAAATGATGCGTGAGCTGTGAGCAAGGAAATTGTCGCCGACAAGCACAGTAGGAAGTCCGACAGCAATATTCGGGCGGCTAGTCGATTCGGTGGTAGAAATCGGACAGTTGACGGGCAGATTGTTGCTGTTGAGGTAAATCCAGTGGAATTAGGATCGCAATTCGGTATCTTGCCGGAGATGCTGATAAAGGTTCATACGTTTCACCGCCTCCGGTTGAGTATTGTCGCACTGCATTTGGTGTGTTGGGTTTTCTATGCGTCTGTTTCATATTATTTCGCTTATCTGAACAAGACCCCATTCCTGCTTGCCCATCCGAGTGTTTTTTTGTTGGGGCAGGCCGCCGTTTTCTATGTGAATTTCTACTATTGGATACCCGGCCTTCTTGCGGGACGAAGATTCCCTCAATTTTTTGCCTGTAATCTGTTTCTGGCGGCAGGATTGGACTTGTTGCTAATTCCGATGTTTCACTGGATCAGGGCCCGGTATTTTGGCATGGCGCAGCCATTTCATTTAAGTATGACCACACAAGTGGTTTTGCGGTCCCTGGAATTTTTCTTCGTGGTTTTTCTGGCAGCTATCGCACGTTTTTCCAACGATTGGTTTGTGCATCAAAAGCGGGCACGCGAACTTGAAAATGCCCATTTGAAAACCGAACTGGCATTTTTGAGGGCACAGATAAACCCGCATTTTCTTTTTAATACACTCAATTCCCTCTACGCGCTCGCTATCAAGCGATCCGACCATACCGCTCCGGCGATCATGCAGCTGTCGGGATTGATGCGTTATCATCTGGATGGAAATGAAGAGCGACCGCGGAGCCTTCGGAGAGAATTGGAAGTGCTTGGGAACTATATCGATCTGCAGAAGTTGCGACTCCCCCGTGGTTTTGCGCTGGACTTTACGGTAAGCGGGAGCACCGACGGCCCCCAAATTCCCCCGTTGTTACTATTGCCATTGGTGGAGAACGCATTCAAGCACGGGGCCGATTTTATCACGATTTCGGTGATGATCCGGGATCAGAAGCTCACCTTGTCCACTCAAAATGGTGTTAATAAATACCTTTCAGTGCCGCCGAGCGGAATCGGGCTGGTGAATTTGCGGAAGAGGCTGGACTATCTCTTCCCCGGCAAAAGCTCGCTTCGGGTTCAGCGGACTAATGGCCGTTTTGACGCACTTCTGGAAATCCCACTATTTGTTTCTCCCGATGAAATTGAAATGCCTGGTTGTTGACGACGAGCCTTTGGCCGCCGAAATTCTGGAAGCTCATATCGAGCGAATTCCTTCGCTGCACTTGGAAAAGGTGTGCACTTCCGCCATTCAGGCGCTGGATTTTTTGGCGGGAAATCAAGTGGATCTGCTGTTTCTGGACATTGAAATGCCTGTCATAACCGGTTTGCAGTTTTTGAGAATGGTCAAACAATTACCTCCCGTAATTTTGACAACTGCCTATTCCGAATTCGCTTTGGAAGCTTTCGAACTGGAAGTGGTGGATTACCTGCAAAAGCCGATTGCATTTGAGCGCATGTTAGCCGCTGTGAATAAGGTACGTCATTATATTTCCATGAAGCAAGCCGTTGACAAGCAGCAAGCCGCTTCGGATACTGCTTTCCCGGATTTGTTTGTAAAATGCGGATCAAAAATAGTCAGGGTTCCGCAGAACGAGATACTCTTCATTGAAGGTAAAAAAGAGTATGTCCTGATTCGTACCCTGACGCGGGAAATTAAAACAACCGTCACCATCCGTGAATTGTCGGAGCGCTTGCCTGCGCAGCTTTTCATCAGGGTGCACAGGTCGTTTATAGCTTCACTGAGCAAGGTTGACAGCATCGACAGGGCAGGGGTCTGGATCGGGGAAACAAGGATACCGATCGGAGACATTTATCGGGAACCGTTATTAAAGCGAATTTTAAATTGATCCGGTTAATGGTGCGTAATCGCAAGAAACGGGTTTGCAACCACTGAAATATTTGGCTGTTTTGATGCAAAAACAAGCAACAAAATGCATCACATCAGCAACCCGTCTATTCTGTATTTTGGTACTCCGGTAGTATTGGTAGGGACTACTAACGCCGACGATACCTTTAATCTCGCCCCTATATCGTCCGCGTTCTGGCTTGGCTACCGCTGCATGATCGGCATAGCCGCGCATTCGAAAACAACGGAAAATATCCTGCGGACCAGGGAATGCGTGCTTAATCTTCCGTCCGTGGATTTGGTGGGCGCGGTCGACAGGCTGGCGCTCGTGACGGGAAGTAATCCAGTGCCGGCGGGGAAAGTGCTGAAAGGCTACGAGCATGAAGCCGACAAGTTCGGCCGGGCCGGTTTGACGCCCGTGGACTCCACGATTGTGAAGGCCCCGCGGGTTTTGGAATGCCCGGTTCACCTGGAAGCGGCATTTGTCGCGATCCATCCTTTTGCGGCTGAGACAGGTATCGAAAACATCCGGAGCGTAACGCTGGAGTTGAAAATCCTCCGTGTGCATTTGGACGATTCGATCGTTTCCGACGAGAACCCGGATCACGTTGATCCTGATAAATGGCGCCCGCTCATGATGAGTTTTCAGCAGTTTTATGGGCTGGGAGGTCGGGTACATCCTTCAAAGCTGGCGACCGTTCCCGAGCAACTTTACCGGACCCGGGATACCGAACTGGCTATGGCAGCTTACCCGTCATCACCAGGGTAGAAGAGCTTAATAATTACTTAAAGCTTGCAGAATGCTCGGCGAACCGTAAATTGAATAGTTTTACAGTTCAGACTAATCCCGGCATTCTATGAACAAGACTTGTATTTTAATCCCGCTGATAATCATCGCATTAGGGCTTGTTGCCTGTAACCGGAAGAGCAGCACTGGCAGCCTGGAAGAAGCAGAAACTTACAAGGAATTATCGGCCAAACGTGTTGGCTTACCTAACGGCTGGTCCCTGACACCAGCCGGTCGCAGCTTCGAGCTGGACGACCTGCCGCTTAACCTGGTCGTATCCCCGACAAAAAAATATTTGGCCGTCACCAATAACGGACAAAGTACGCAGAGCATAACGCTGATCGATGCGGCAAGCGAAAAAATACTGGATACCGTGCGCGTCGGGAAAGCCTATCTGGGGCTTGCTTTTAGCGATGATGAAAGTAAAATTTACGCCTCGGCAGGTAACGACAACGTGATCCTCGTTTACGATATTCGCGACAAGCAGCTGGTGGCAACCCAGCCGATCGAGCTCGGTAAACCCTGGCCGGTGAAGATTTCGCCCACCGGCCTCTGCGTCGATGACAATGCCGGAAAACTATATGTCGTAACCAAAGAGGATAGCGCGCTTTACGTATGCGATACACGTGCAAGAAAGGTGTTGTCCAGGCTCAAACTGAATGCGCCTGCCTACACCTGCATGCTCTCGCGCGACAGGAAGGAGCTTTACATTTCGATGTGGGGCGGGGCCGCAGTGGCGGTAGTGAACACGGCTTCCAATGCCGTGATCGCGACGATACCAACGAATAAGAATCCCAACGATATGGTGCTTACCCGCGATGGGAAGTTTCTGTTTGTCGCCAATGGCAATGACAACACGGTTGCGCTGATCGATGTTCTGAAGAGGCAGGTGGTGGAGACGCTGACGGCTTCGCTTTTCCCGCATGCGCCGGTAGGTTCCACACCCAATGGATTGGCATTGAGTGAAGATGAAAAAACGTTGTATATCGCCAATGCGGACAACAATTGCCTCGCGGTTTTTGATGTAACCGAAAAAGGGCACGGACGTTCCAGCGGCTTCATCCCTACCGGCTGGTATCCTACGGCCGTCAAGGTAATCGGGTCGCGGATATTCGTTACCAATGGAAAAGGGTTTTCCTCCAAAGCCAACCCCAAAGGGCCGAATCCGGCCTTGTCGAAAGTGCCGCAGCAGATCGGGCCTAACCCGCAGGCGAACACAGGTCGTCAGCAGTACATTGGCGGTTTGTTCAAAGGCACCATGTCGGTGATAGACGTCCCGGATTTGGAGGTGCTGGCTGCCTATTCCCGGTTGGTTTACGCCAATACACCTTACAGCAAAAGCAAGGAACTCGATACGGAAGGCGAAGCAGGCAACCCCATCCCCAGGCATGTAGGCGACAAATCGCCCATTAAATACGTGTTTTATATCATTAAAGAGAACCGTACTTACGACCAGGTGCTGGGTGATATGAAGGAAGGCAACGGGGATTCGTCGCTTTGCCTGTTCCCTCAGAAAATCACGCCCAACCAGCATGCCATCGCGAAGGAGTTTGTGCTGCTGGATAATTTTTATGTAGATGCAGAGGTAAGTGCGGACGGGCATAACTGGTCCTCTGCCGCATATGCCAACGACTACGTGGAAAAGAACTGGGTAACCAGCTACGGTGGCCGCGGCGGGACCTACGATTACGAAGGCCAGAAGGAGATCGCACACCCGCGCGACGGGTTCATTTGGGACCACTGCCTGCGGGCAGGTGTGAGTTTCCGGACCTACGGATGGTTTGCCGATGGAGAGAAACCCAATATTGCCACTTTGAAAGGCAAATTTTGCCCCACTTTCAAAGGGTACGACCTCGGCTACAAGGATATTGACCGTGAAAAAGCCTGGGAGATGGATTTCGATAGTCTGGTGGCCCGCAATGCATTACCCCAATTGAACACATTGCGCTTCGGTAACGACCACACTTCCGGCGCGGCGGTGGGTAAGCCTACGCCATATGCAGCCCTCGCGGACAACGACCTGGCCGTTGGTCGTTTTGTGGAGCATCTTTCCAAAAGTAAGGTTTGGAATGAATCGGTGGTATTTATTCTGGAAGACGATGCGCAGAACGGACCGGACCACGTCGATGCCCATCGCTCCATTGCATTCGTGGCTGGCGGTATGGTGAAACGCGGATTTGTGGACCACACCATGTACTCAACCTCGGGCATGCTGCGTACCATGGAGCTGATTCTCGGCCTCAAACCCATGAGCCAGTACGATGCCGCCGCTACGCCCATGTGGAGATGTTTCAGCCCGAAGGCCGACGCGACGACTTTCACCGCCAGACCGGCCAATGTGGATTTGGAACAGCGAAATGTGGCTGTCAATAAAAATTCCAAAAAATCTTCCCAGTTCGACCTCTCGATGCCGGACGCTATCGACGACCTTGTTTTCAGCGAAATCGTCTGGCAGACCGTCAAAGGCGAAAACAGCATCATGCCGGCGCCGCGCCGCGGGGCTTTTGTGCGTTTAGGAAAAGGTGAAGAGGACGAGGATGACGATTAAAAGCTGATGGTAAAATAATCTGCGTTCCGATTTGCCTACTTTTTGTCCCCATTTCGAAATACCGGTCGTCATGGGGGTAAAAAGTCATTCTGAAAAATGAAAAGGGCATTACACATTACTTCCAGTGCGCGGGGCGCGCAGTCGTACAGCCGGGGCCTGAGCTCCGCCATTATTAAAAAGCTAACCGATAAAAAGGAGATCGGGATAGTAGTAGAACGAGACCTGATCCGGCTGCCGCCGCCGTTTCTCGACGAAAAACTGATCGGGGAGTTCTATAAACATGCTGATCCGGTATCGGACGAGGGGCGGCATTTGCTTAACTACGCCGATGCTATTTTCAGCGAGATCGATCAGGCAGATATCATTGTCATCAGCACGCCCATGCACAACCTGGGCGTTTCCGCACCGCTGAAAGCCTGGCTCGACCAGCTGGTGCGTGTGGGACTTACCTATCACTTCAATGAAGATGGTTCAAGAACCGGCCGCTTTCAGAACAAGAAAGTATATCTGGCGATAGCGTCAGGCGGAAAGCAGGCTTTCTGGCCGGAAGGTTACGAATTTATCGAATCCTATATCAAAGCGGTATTCAGTGCGTATACCGGTATTACGGATATTTCGACTTACCGGGTGGAAGGTACCGCGATGGGACTTCCTGAACTCGATTATACGGAAATTTTGCAAAACCTTTAATTCCAGTTCAATGCTTTTATATATTTGCCATTATTTTTAATGAGTCCAAATAAATAAAAAGCGAATGATTAGATTTCTAACACTGGTTTTGTGCATATTATCCGTACAAGTTTATGCCCAGACAGGCACGATCAGGGGTACGGTGACCACTTCTGACGGCAAACCTGCCGAGTTTGTCAATATCAGCCTTGGAAAATCTGCCAGGGCGGCTGTGGTGAATGAAACAGGGCATTATGCCCTTCACAAGGTCCCTGCGGGAACTTACACGCTGACCGCAAGTTTTACAGGCCTCATTACCCAAACGAGCACTGTAACAGTGGCTGCGGGGGAGACGAGCCTGGTGGATTTTACGTTGGCAGAGGACAATCGTCAGTTACAGGAGGTGGTCGTTCGGGACGACAGCCGACTGACAAGTAAGGAGACCGACTATGTGGCGCGGATGCCCTTGAAAAACCTGGAAAATCCACAGGTTTACAATGTCGTGGGGAAAGACCTGATGAAGGAGCAAATGATGACCGACGTGAAGGATGCCTTCCGTGCGGCGCCGGGAGTGGCTCCCACGGAGTACGTTACCGGCAGCTTCGCGGTGGTGTTTAGAGGGTTTACGAATTTCGATTACGCACGGAATGGAATGGCGACTTCGGTTTACAGAACCGGGACGGAAATAGCAAACCTCGAACGCATTGAAATGATCAAAGGCCCGTCGGGCACGCTCTTTGGTTCGCAGGTGTCGACTTTCGGCGGGGCCATGAACCTGGTTACCAAAAAGCCCTATGCGGGGTTTGGCGGCGAAGTGGCATACAGCATGGGAAGTTTCGATTTGAGCAGGGCAACGATTGATATCAACACGCCACTGGACAAGGAGAAAGCGGTATTGCTGCGGTTCAATGCTGTACAACATCAGCAGAACAGCTCCAACGAATACGGCAAGAACAAGCGGTTCGTCATAGCGCCGAGTCTTTTCTACCAGGCCAGCGACCGCCTTTCTTTCCTGTTTGATTTCGAGTATTTCAAAAGTAATGCGACCCGTTTGGCTTACACGCTGCTTTTTGCAGACGAAGTTCCATTCAAGTCGGCCAAAGACGTACCCCTGGGTTTCAAAAAGTCTTTTTTTGACAATGACCTGCTGAGCGATGCGCAAGCGACCAAATACTTCGGGCAGGCGAAGTACCAGATTAGTAAAAACTGGACATCTACGACGGGTATTTCACATGTAAACGAGTTCCTGAACCATAGTTACCAGCCTTATGTAAACTGGATCAGCGCCGATACAGCGGTGACGAGTATCCGGCATTTTGGGCCAAGGGAGAGGACTTATGCCAACGTCCAGCAGAACTTCAACGGCAGCTTCAATACCGGGAGGTTTCGCCATAACCTGCTGATCGGGGTGAGCTATGAGTACAACGACGAATCGGTGACGTACAGGATTGTTCCTCTTGACAAGATCAACATTAATCGGCCGTTTGAAAAAGCCGGCCTGAGCCGGGTGAACAGTGTCCTGGCCGATCCCGCGACGCCCACCTCGCACGACGCGTACGGGGGCAACGCGCTTGGGGTCTACGTCTCGGATGTGATCAACTGGACAGACCGCCTGTCGACCATGCTGAGCTTGCGTTATGACCGTTTTGAACAGACGTACGAAGGCGGTTTTGTACAGCCGTCGCTTTCGCCGAAGCTGGGTATTGTTTATCAGGTAGTGAAAGACCAGGTGTCGTTGTTTGGAAACTTCATGAATGGCTTCCGCAACCAGGGGCCGGTGGAGCAGCCCAACGGCAGCCTTTTCAAGCCGAAACCGGTGTTTGCCAATCAGCTGGAAGGGGGCGTCAAAGCGGAATTGCCAGGAGGCAGGCTGGGCGGGAGCGTGAGCTACTATTATATCAACATCGACAACGCCCTGCGTACCGATGATGCGCAATACAGCTTTCAGGACGGCCAGCAGGTAAGTAAGGGCTATGAGGTCGAGCTTACGGCTAATCCCGTTGCCGGACTTAACATCATTGCCGGCTATGGATTCAATGAGAACAAGTTTGTGAAAGCCGACGCATATGAAGGGAAATTGGCAACACAGGCGCCGCAGCACATCGTCAACTACTGGCTCAGTTACCGCCTGCCTTTCCAGCTTCTCAAAGGTGTCGGCGTGGGTTTTGGGGGTAACTATGTGGGTGAATCGTATTTGAATTCAAGCAACACCTATGCGATCCCGGCCTATCACGCTATAAATGCGACGGCATTTTATCAAAGGGAAAAATGGAAGCTTGGCCTGAAACTCAACAACCTTACCAATGTCAGGTACTGGGACTCCGTTGGCAATGCGCAATTTACCCGGAATTTTGTAGCCACCTGTTCTTTCAGGTTTTGAAGGTATTGAGTTGATAACCAAAGTTGTAAGAAAACGGCCGGCAGCTTCCCCGCGGTGGGACAGTTGCCGGCCGTTTCATTTGGTTGCCCGAATGAATTTTTTCTACAATTATTCCGTGCGAATTGTGTAGATTTTTGCTGACTTTTCGATTATGATCTGTCCATCAACTTACTGGAAAATAGGGGTGAATTGTACAAAAAGTATTATGTTTTTGTATCTCCCGGTGTCATTGTAAAAGAGAAACCCATCTGAAAGCGATGAATAACCAATGTGGCCTGTCGTTGCCTTCTTTCCAGTGTAGGATTATTCTGTTTTTTCTCGTTCTGACCGCCGGCTTCGCGGGGTGCCGGAAGTCGGAAAGGAGCGGTCACGACGTGGGATTGGAAGCATGGATCGACAGTCTCGACCGGACCTCGCGGGTAACCGGGAGCCCGAGGGCGATCGCGAGTCTCGATTCTTTCATGGCGACGATCGATCAAAAGAACATTCACGACAGCATTCTCTATTTCAAATTCATGAAGGTGCTGAGCCATCGCGATTCCACCATGGACGCCGCCGCGCTCGCTTACACCGACAGCCTGCTCGGCCTGTTCGCGTCCACGCGTGTCCGCGAGGAAAACCCGATCGACTATTCGAGAGCTTTGCTGTTAAAGGGAGATGATTTGCTGAAACAAAAGGAACATTACCAGGCTTACCGTAACTATTACAAGGGCAAGTCCTTTCTGCTTTCGATGGGTGAAGTATGTGAATGCGCACGGTACAGCAGCAGGATTGCCAACATTTCGTTCAAGGAAGAAAACTATTATCAGGCCATTGAGTATTGGAAGCACGAACTGGAAGAATTGGCACAATGCAGGGAGCCGGAGAATTTTCAGCTGGAATTTATCGAGAAACAGGGGAGTATGCGAAATATAGGCATCGCATATATGCTGATTAACGAGCCGAGCAAAGCGCTAGATTATTTTAATCAAGCCGATCGGTTTATTACCCGGAATGCCGCGCGGTTTCCGAAAGAGCAGAATTTTATCCGTTTTGCACGGATCGTCATTTTGAGAAACCAGGCAGAAGCCTATGCATTGAAAGGCGATAACCGTACCGCGGAAAGACTGATAAAAAAATGCCTCAAACACGATGCAAAGATCGACTGGTCTATCGACGTCGAACGGGAATCGCGTCAGATACTGGCCCAAATTTACATCGATGGACATGAATATGATAAGGCGCAGGCCCAGCTGGATTCGCTGAAGCGGCTGCCCGGTGCTGGAAACAATCCGGCTGCGAATAGCCTGTACCGGACCATGCAAGCCTCTGTTTTATACGGGCGCGGCGATTTTCAGGAAGCCGGTAAACTGCTTCTGGCTAATGTGGAAGCGGAGCGCAACGGAAAGCTGAAAAGAAATGCACAGAGCAAAAACAATGTCGGGCATTTGTTGCAGCAGGTCCAACGTGAACATGAGATAGAACTGGCCGCCCAAAAAGATGAACGCGAAGACCTGATCCTCCAATTTTCGGTGCTGCTCACCTTTGCTATGGCCGTCATTGTGTACCTGATCTGGCGCAATACCCGGAAAACCATTGTGAACCTGCGGGCAGTAACTAAACTGAATGGGGTAATCACGCAAAGCAATATCGCATTGCAGGATACGGTCAATGCATTGGAAGAGTCGGAGGTGGAAAAGGAGAAAATGTTGCGGATCGTCGCGCATGATTTGCGTAACCCCATCGCCGCGATGATCTCTGGTGCGGACGTGCTCTTCTGGGACCAGGCCCCATCCGAAGAACAGGCGATGCTCGTCAACGCGATCCAGCAGTCGGGCCAGTTGGCTTTCGGACTGATTGGCCAGATATTGCAGTCGGGGCCGGACAAGAAGAAGATCAGCAAAAACGAGGAAGACCTGGCGGAAATCGTACAATCCTGCATTGATATGCTGAGCTACAAGGGAAAGGAAAAGCGGCAGACGATCCATTACGATTATGAGAAAGCCATGGTGCCGGTCGACCGGGAAAAGATCTGGCGTGTATTTTCCAATCTCCTGAGTAATGCCGTCAAATTTTCGCCGCAGGAAAGCGCCATTAATGTGAACTTGAGAAAGAGCTCGAACCTGACGTTGCTCAGTGTTCAGGACCACGGCATCGGCATCCCGGATGATCTCAAAGGGCACATTTTTCTTTCGACCAACGATGCCAGGAGGGTAGGGACGGCCGGCGAGCAGTCCTTCGGGATCGGGCTTTCTATTTGCAAGCAGATCGTGGAAGCGCACGGCGGCAGGATCTGGTTCGAATCGGTCAGCGGGATCGGGACTACTTTTTTTGTGGAGTTACCGGATTGACCGTTTAATAATGTATTCTCCCATTCTTAAAAAAATAATAGTCTTTCAAGGGTAGGTTATGGAACTATTTGCTTTTTGCATATAGAATTACTTCGAAGTAGCTTTTTAGCGCCCCACTAAATTCCTGTGAGATTGCCTTTTTCAGTGGACCATCGCACCCGCAATGGTTTGGAATTGTATTGCCTACCTGTTTCACAAAATTTATCATCATGGACGAAAAACAATTAAGGAAATCTTTCATTGATCCGATCCTGGAATGGGCCCGGGCAAATCAGAAACCCAGGGAACTTCGGCTGAAAAGTCTGGCCAAGGGGGTAGCAGCGGCCGACGTTTCGGCGGAGCCCGAGGAAATGCCGTTTGTGGTACCCCAGCAATTTACCGGAAAAGACTACATTACCATGCTGCTGCACGTCGACGCCGAGATCGAACATGGCCTGATGTTGCAATACCTGTATTCGGCTTACAGCATTGGCGGGCCGCAAATCCCGGAAAAGTACAGGGAGCGGGTGCACAACTGGAAAAACATCGTGCTGGGGATTGCCAAAGAGGAAATGGGGCATTTCATTTCTGTTCAGAATGTGTTGAAAATCATCGGTGCGCCATTGAACTTCGGGCGGGAAAGCTATCCGTGGGATGTGCCTTTCTATCCGTTCCCGTTCACGTTGGAAAAGTTCACACTCCGGTCGCTGGCGAAGTACGTATATGCCGAGGCGCCAGCGGAATGGCTGAGCAGTGACGATCCGGTCGCGAAGGAAATCAACAAAACCGTACACGCACAGGCTTCCGACCCGCATACGGTAGGCGCGCTTTTCAAAGTTCTGCTGCAACTGATCCAGGACCCCGACGTGATTTCGGACGATGCATTTCAGCCGGGAACCTATCCCTACCAGGCCAAATTTGATGAATGGGGTCGTGGTTATACCGGAGGTGACCGTGGAAGCGTGAAGGGCAACCGGTTCACGAAAAGCCCCGACGTGCTGGTGGCACCCCTGCTGTCGCGCGATGACGCCTACAATGCCCTCGAACAGATCGCCGAGCAAGGTGAGGGCGACGAGCTCGACTCCGACACGCCGTCGCATTTTGAGCGCTTTTTATTCATTTACAATGATTTCAAAGCCATTCTCAAAGAGACGGGCGGCAAATTCGATCCCGCCTACAACGTAGCGACCAATCCGTTCGCGGGCGATCCCGACCATGCCGGTACCGCCTCGAATGAACCCGCCGATGAAATGGAACAGAACGAGATCACCACCGAGGAAGGCATTTTGTGGGCCAATCTCTTCGACACCCGGTACAGGCTGCTGCTCAACTTTCTGGCCCATAGTTTCCTGCTCGACAACGGCAATAATAATGTCGGGTCATTCACGCCGCGCGGCCTCATCATCAACTCGACTTTCGGGGAAATGTACAATTTGCGGAGCCTGGCCACGATTCTCGTGCAAACGCCGCTGTCGAGGAGAAGCAAGCTGATGGCCGGGCCGCCGTTCACATCGCCGTACAGCTTCGACCTGCCTTTCGGCGAACATAACCGCTGGCGCCTGCACCGCGATCTGCTGGTTGCTTCCGGCAACCTCATCGAAAGCCTGAAAGCATTGAAACAACAGCCGCACGGCCAGTACCTGAACGCTTTGCAGGAAATCGACCGCAAGCTGCTTGAAGCGATCGCCCAACTGATGCAGGCCGAGCTGGCCTGAGTTTCTCAACACATTAAAGCCAAAACCATTGCCGGATATGAAAATTCTAGCATTAAGAATACTTCCTCCCATTGCACTCGGGCGTCTGGGCGAATCAGACAAGCCGATGGCTGCATATGACCTTACATTATCCCAAAACAAACCCCTGGATTTCCGGAAAATCGTACCGGAGCAAACTTTCAATGTACATCCGTCGACCGGGGAAATAACTGCCTACCAACCCGAGCGGGTTGCGTTCAAGGACGCGGAAAACCTGGAAGACAAAACCGGAAAAGCGCATCCTGTGGCTCCGTTCCTGGAAGTATTCGCCATTACCGACAAGCAGCCCGGCCGGTTGGTACCGCTGACGGTCGATTTGCTGAAAAAGACCGGTTACGAGCTGGAAGATATCAGTTGGGACGTGCAGGTGGGTAATATCAAGATATTCAGAAGGACCAATGACGAAAATGACAAGATGTACGCGACCATCGATGGCATCCGGTCGCACGAACTGAGACCTTTGCTGGGCCAGTGCGCGAATTTTATCAAGGGTAAAACGCTGCCGCTCGGGTTTGTTCAGTTCATCAAACCTACCCCCGATTTCCCTGAAATAAGGTTCCGGTTCACGCCCGCAGCGGGAAAAGTTTACGGATCGAGCCTGGTGAGATTCAATAACGGAAAGGAGCAGGTGGACCCGGTGTTTGCCGGTCGCCGCGACGATCCTATTTTATATGATATCAAAAAGGGGAAATGGCGGGGTTATTCGGAAACCAGTACGCCTAACCCGCTCTATACCAATCCGGCGCAGATATTTGCCGGGTATTCCGATGCGAATGGCAACCAGGTAAGCTGGGGCTATCTCGACGACGAATGTGACGGTTTCGTGACGGTAAAACTCGCCGGACGTGATGGCAAGTCGTTACTGGCAAAGGCGCATATCAGCGCCGGGCCTCCGGCGTACGCGCCCGACACGTTGCCGATCCGCGTGGTATCCGACGAACTGGAACAGATATTGAAAGGTACCGACGTCGATGGTGAAGTAACGATCGAAGAGGCCGAGGAAATCGTGCGCCGCGCGTTCGAAACGATCCGGCTGATGAACACGGCCATTATGAACGGCAATGCCTACGAAGGCAAGCTGAATGTGGCCAGTACGATGGTGCGGCAGAACACCAACGATTTCGGACGCCTCTATGAGCCGATCATGGCGACTTCGCTGGTAGACAATATGGCGTTGCAGGTGCTGCACGAGCGCGTTTTCGCCGGGCTGAGCACCGGTGCGTCGCCCTGGTTCGAAGACCTGTTGCGGAAACCGGAGGAAATCGGAGACCTGTCGGCAAAGACCCTTCGCAAAATGCCTGCATTGATGCGAGGAGCCGATGGCCGGTCGCTCACATTTACCAAACGGCAGCTCAATATGGTCATTAAGGCGGCGGCCCGATCGCTGATGCCGGATGCGGATGCAGCGGACGCTTCCGGTGACGACCCGCTGGTCCCTTCCAACCTGACTGCACAGTTGCATTACCGAGGGAAAGGAAACCCGGTGAGCGTACTACCCCGTACCGCGATCTCCAACTGCTTCCCGGGGCTGGAATTCGATTTTCGCAACCTGTGGCGCCGCGCATTCCAGGGAATCGTGCTGATCGAAAACAACAATTATGTGATAGATGCCGACAAATCCCTGGCGCATTTGGTACATCACCGCCTGGTAGCCATTGACGGGAAACCAACGATGGTAGCCACCTCGGGGCCGGTATTTCCCGACGGCGATAGTGTTCCGCTCCGGACAGAGGCTAACCCGAACGGGGTGTCGTTCATGGAATGGTCCAATTCGATGGTCAATGTGCTGCAAAAGCAAGGACAGCAGGTTGCCTGCTATTTTACGGCAGAGCAGAGCACGCACGAGGTGGTCGTGGATCTGGATAAACTCGATGACCCGGCCCTGTATACCAAGGTCATGCTGACGGTCAATAAAGTTTTCGAGGGCGATAGTGCCACTCTTTCGGAACAGATCATCAGGCCGGGCGAACTTACCCAGGGACTTTGTGCCCCGTGGCAGAACGACTACCGCGAATGCGCCTGCTATTACTGGGCAGCCAGCCGGCCCGATTACGTGAATGTCGTGCCAGACGAAAAGGGACTCAGCACCGGCGATAGCTGGATGGCCAGGAAACGTACCGGTAAGTACATTCCCGACGACCGCGTGAATACCCGGTTACTGTCCTATGACGACCTGTTTATCAACTGGCAGGGCGAGCTCAACTTTATCGTGGAAGGAAAAGATGCACTTAATAGCTGAAATGGAACCGGTCGTAGCGGTTTCACGATTGGCCCGGACGATCGCCGGGCAATCCCGGCCGAAATCACCCTCGGCCCACCTGATCAAAGGCAGGCAGTCGCAGCTCTTCATCCCGAATGGCAGCAGGCTGTACGCCGTGGCCGGCGACGTGGAGCAAAGGATCGAGCGTGCATTGGACGCAGGCGACGAAGCGAAATTACAGGATTTGTTGGTCAGATGCGGTTTGTCCGCGCCTGATTACGTCGATAACACGCCGCTGGAAAGTCCCAGGCTTTACGCTCTTTCGCTCGCCATTGCCCAGAAATGCAATATGGGCTGCACCTACTGCTATGCCGATCAGGGTAGCTTTGGCGGGCAGGCCAAAAGCATGTCGCTGGATACAGCGCTGCGGGCGATCGACCTGCTGATGGACCAATGTCCCGAAGGTGAAAAGGTGCAACTCACATTCCTGGGCGGTGAACCGCTGGCCAACCGGAAAGCCTTGACGGAAGCGACGGCCTATGCAGTGGCCAAAGCCGAAAGAAAGGGCATTAAGGCAGGCTTTTCGATCACGACCAATGGAACAATGGTGACCGAAGCCGATGCCCGGTTTTTCGAGGAATATGGCTTTGCCGTAACGGTGAGCCTGGATGGCGTTGGCAAAAGCCACGATTTGCAAAGGCCTATGAAAGGTGGAAAAGGCAGTTTTGACCTCATCATGAGAAACCTGGGGCCGCTATTGGCCATGCAAGGTAAAATGCAGGTCTCCGCCCGCGTTACAGTCACCCCGCGCAACCTCGATCTGCCGGTTATGTTGGACGAATTCATCCATATGGGCTTCCACAGCGTCGGTTTTTCCCCGTTGCTGCGTTCGATGAACGGCCGCGACGAAATGGGGCAGGAGGAGCTCTCGGTACTCCTCGAAAACATGATCGCCTGCGGGTTAAATTTTGAAAAGCATGTCCTGGCTGGCAATCGCTACCCGTTTTTGAATATGGTAAATGCGTTGAAGGAAATTTCCAAAGGCACACACCGCCCATATCCTTGTGGGGCAGGCGCGGGCTACATGGGCGTTTCCGCGGACGAGGAGCTTTTTGCCTGTCACCGGTTTGTGAACGAGGACGAGGGCAAGATGGGTAACCTGAGCACGGGTATCGATGCAAGTTTACAGAATGGATGGCTTTCGTCGCGGCACGTGAGCAACCAAAGCCCGTGTACGCAATGCTGGGCCCGTTACCTCTGCGGAGGAGGCTGCCACCACGAGGTAATTGCGAAAGGCCGTACGGCCTGCGACTACATCCGCTCGTGGCTGCATTACACGATACAGGCGCATGAGCGGTTGGCACGTTTGAAACCGGGCTGGAATATGTAATAATTTATGGTTCAGGATTTTGAAATCGTAGTCGTAGGGGCCGGTCCGGCTGGCCTCACAGCGGCGATCCGCTTGCTCGAAATGGGCCATTCGGTGGCGCTGGTGGAACAGGAAGCATTTCCGCGTCCGCAGATCGGCGAGTCCCTTTCGCCGGGGGTACGCTCTATTTTCGCCTATCTCGGCGCTGGAGAGCTGTTGGGCGATCCCCGTTACCTGCCTGATATCCCGGCCAGGGTCGCGTGGGGTTCCGGCGAGCCTCTGCTCGTGGAACCGGCGCAGCGCGGAGGAGGGGTGATGGTCGACCGGGCGCATCTGGATGCGCAGCTACTAGCTGTGGCGATCGGTAAAGGGCTCCAAGTCTTCCAACCCGCCCGGATGACCGCATTGTCTTTTCAAAATGACCGCTACGAACTGAAAGTACAATCCGCGGCTCGTGATTTCCGGATCACCGGCCGCGTGGTTTTGGATGCCCGTGGACGCAAAGGCGCGCATACCCGCGAGCACATGACACTCGCACCTGCGTCGGTAGCGCTGTGGACGCACGTGCCAGCGGACACAATGCGTCACGAAGCCGCTATTGAAACGGTCGGCGAAGGCTGGATCTGGGGTGCGCCGGTGCCGGGAGGCGAGTATCGGATCATGGTTTTTACAGACCCGGATTCGATTAAAGGACAAAAGCTGGTACCCTCGATGCAGCAAATGCTTACCCAATCGCAACTGTTCCGATCGGTACTTATTGATGATTTGCGTTTTGAAATACAAACCTGCGTCGTGAGCGTCTATGTACACACGCGCCCATGGGACCGGCAGTTTATCAAAATCGGCGAGGCCGCATTTACCCTCGATCCGTTATCCTCGACCGGGGTGGAAGCAGCTATGCGCTTTTCCTTGCAAACGGCTATTGCCGTGCACACCATGCTGGCCGATGGAAACCCCGGCGTCGCAAAGGCATTCTATGAAAACAAACTGGCCGACGCCGTCGCCAGCCATTCCCGCTGGACTTCCGGCTATTACAGGCAAGCAGCCACATCGGATTCTCCATTTCCCTTCTGGGAAAAAAGAAGGAACTTCCGCATGGAAGCGCTTTCGGTGATCAATGACTTTACTGCGTTGATCAAACGGAGGCTAACCCGGGAACGTCCAACTACTCACGCAATACAACCCGCCGCCGTGCCGATCGACCCGCTCATCCGGTTCCTTTGGGACAAACCCGTTCGCCTCTCCGGCCAGCTCGCATTTAGCTCGGAATTTGCTGTCACCGGCGATCGTGTTGAAATCCGGCGTGCATTGCAACATCCCAATCTTTCCAGGCCGTTGATTTACCTGAACCAGATCGAGGTGCCCCCGCTCCTGAATGCATTGAGCGAAGGCGATACTTACGGCGCTGCTATCGAAACCTGGTGCCGCCTTGTTCCTTATCATGATGTCAAAAAGGTATTGGGATTTCTTTGGAGCGCGGAGATTGTTCAGTAGTATTGTAATGGTGTTTTTAACCCACAAAACCTTTTCGAAAAATGGAACCATACCGTTACGATACGCTCAGCGAAGCCGTAAATGACTTGCAAAAAAGAGGTTATACCCACGATTTCCTGATCGAAGACGGAACCGAGAGTCTTTACTGCAAGCAACGTTCACTCGAACTGTCGCCGGACGAATTTGTGATCGACGAAATCCATCGGTTTGAAGGAATGACGGACCCGGCCGATGAGAGCATTGTGTTCGCCATATCTTCTTCGCAACACGACATACACGGGCTGGTGATTAACAGCTTTGGCGCGGATTTTGGGTACAGATCTTCGAAACTGGTTGAAGATCTGCACAGAAGAGCCCGCGGGAACTAAAAGAAAACGGTGCGCTAAGGGCGGAGGTATTCGCGTGTGTCCAGCGCATAAAAATGCCCGTTCGCATCTCCGAAATACAGCGCTCCGTCGGCCGCTACCGGTCCTGATAGGATCGATCCCAACGAGAGAATGTGTTTTTCTGCTTGGAGGTAATTATCGCCGTACATATCGAAATCTTTGCGGATATGGTCGGTATCGTCGTATACCAGCGCGTGGTTTTTCCTGCTTTCGTCCGTCTGGAAGGTTTTGAGCACCTTTCCGGTTTCGGGGTCTGCGAAATACATCCTGCCATTGAAACAGCCGAATACCAGCCGGTCCTTCATGACCAGCGCCGTGGCATACACCCGCATGTTAAGCGGCGTTACCCAGTTGACTTTCCCGGTTGCGGCATTCAGCGAGTAAAACTGGTGCGTATCCGAGGTGCCCACAAAGAGGTTTCCCTGATGAAGGGTAGGTGTCGCAATCACCCAGCTGCCCTTTTCCTTCATGTTCCACTTCTGTTCGCCGGTTTGGGCATTCAGGCTGTAAATGTAAAAATCACGGCTGCCGAAAATCACCTGCTGGTCGTCGACGTACGCTGCCCGCTGCACTTCACCCTTGGGAAATCCAGGATCGCCGAGCGTCTTGAACTTCCATACCAGGTTGCCGTCCCGCGCATCGAGCACATAAAAATGACCATCGTAACTCCCGATGAAAACCTTGCCGTTCCTCACTACCGGTGAAGCATGTACGACGCCCCCGGTTTTGAACCGCCAGCGTAATTTCCCCGACTCGATATCGATCGCGTACACCGAGCTATCGCCGCTGCCGGCGTACAATACATGGCCTTCCGCAACGGGAGACGACAGGTAGTAATCCCAGGTGTCGTAATGCTGTTCCCCGCCGGTTTTGAAGGTCCACAGCAGTTTGCCCTTTTTCTGATCGACGGCGTAAATGTTGCCGTCGGCGCTGTTGAACAGCACCTTGCCAGCGGTTACCGCAGGTGTCGACCTGATCGCCCCGGCGGTGGTGTACTTCCACAGCTGCTTGCCCGAGGCCCTATCCAGGGCATATAAATTCATGTCATTACTACCGAAATAGACGACCTTGTCCGTCACGGCAGGTGCCCCGTGAATGCCTCCGGTGGTCGAAAATTTCCATTGAAGCGGTTGCTGGGTAAAGGCCGGAATACTAAGGATTAAACAAAACAGGAAGAGGTTCAATTGTTTTTTCATGGCTGTTTAAAGAAAGGATAGATGTGCCCGCAAGTTATATGAAAATAGTCAAAGCGCACGGGCGCAATAAAATTTCAGGGCATTTTTGAATTCCTTGCAAAATGAGTAAAATGCACAATTATTCTATTTTTGTCCTAACCCACGCCCTGGTAAATGTCAGACTCTACGCTTCCGGATTCACAACTTTGGTGCCTGATCAAGGACGACGACCAGGCTGCCTACACAGTCCTTTTCCGGAAATATTACCCTGCATTGCTCGGTTATGGGAAGTCGTTGACCGACCATCACGGACTGGCAGGCGATTGCGTGCAGGAAACATTCATGGAAATCTGGCTGTACCGCAGAAACCTCGCCGTGCCCGATTCGGTGAGAGCTTACCTGCTGGCGGGTGTGCGCAGGCGCATTGCGCGCCGCCTCGAACGTGACCGCATTTTCAGGCACTCGCGCGACATTGGCGAAGGCGAGTTTTCCTTCCAGTTTACACCACTCGATGAAATGATCTCCGACGAGGAGACGCGCCGGCAGGTACAACAGCTCAATACCCTGCTGAACCAGCTTCCCGCGCGCCAGCGTGAGGCGTTGTATCTCCGTTACCATCAGCAGCTCGATATCGATGAGATCGCCCGGCTGATGCAGATCAACCCGCAATCCGCTTCCAACCTGCTTCACCGCGGAATCAAGCATATCCGCGAAGTTTGGGTAGGAGAGATGCACACCCTTGCGCTGCTGCTATGTGTGTATTTTTAAATTTTTTATCAAAAAAATAGAAATTGGTGAGTATCGCCCGCCGGTACTGTCCTCTCCTGCCTGAAAAACCACTACTTCATGCAGCGAGAAAGCTATACTACCGTTACGCAATTTTGTGACGATGCATTGTTCCGGGACTGGGTTATCACAGGACGTGATCATGCCGGCTGGGTGCAATGGCTCGAAGCAAATGCCGATAAACAACGGCTGGTACAGGAAGCGCGTTACCTGGTCCTGGCGATCGGCAGCGATGCTCCCGGTGCCACAGCCAGAGAAACCGATCAGGCGCTTGAAGAGACCTGGTGGCGGATCCACGAGCATGAGCACCGCGTGCGGCCTCTCGCGTTCGCTAGCTGGTGGCGTGTGGCGGCCGCTGTCCTGCTGTTTGCACTCGGCCTGGGCTGGTACGCTGCGCGCCGGTATTCCGCCGGAACGGACATTGCTGTACGCAAGCCGTCGGCTGCCTTACCCGGAAGCAGAGATATTGGTATTTACAATGACTCCAAAGTACCTCGCCTCGTGAATTTGGAAGACGGTAGTACGATCATCCTGCAACCAGGGGGAAAGCTGAGCTACCCGCGGAAGTTTGCCGTGGAAAAACGTGAGGTGCATTTGTCGGGTGAGGCGTTTTTTGAAGTGAGTAAAAACCGGCTGCGCCCGTTCCTGGTTTACACCAACGATATTGTCACGGAGGTGGTAGGGACGAGCTTCCGCGTCAAAGCGGCCGACGACCAGCCGGAAGTGGAGGTATTTGTTAAAACAGGGGAAGTGCATGTCCGGCAGATCAAACCGAAAGATAGCAAGGCGGCCGAGAATGTGGTTTTGCTTCCCAACCAGTCGGTCAGTTATGTTAAATCCCGCAGCCTTTTCGAAAAACCCGAAAATAAGGATATCCCTAAAAGGGCTATTGAATACCTGAATTTTGATTTCTCCGATGCACCCGTCGGGACGATTTTCTCGACCCTGGAAAGTGCTTACGGCGTGACGATCGATTATCCCCACGATGTTTTACGCGACTGTTACCTTTCCACCTCGTTGTCCGATGAACCACTTTTGTCGAAACTGAAAATCGTCTGCGAAAGTATCAGCTCCGGTACGCAGTTCCGCATGGAAGGAAACCACGTGATTGTAGAATCTACCGGATGTAATTAATGATCCGCCTATGAATTAACCAACCTGTATACAAAAAAGAGCCGGACTGGTTGCAGCAGGCCGGCTCCCGAAATCCACAACTCCGATTGCATTACGCCCTGGGAGTGGGGTGTTATTGCCCAATTTTTCTGTCGAATCGAAACAATAAACCGTCAAATCTATGAAGAAAACTTTGACTGCCAAACGCTTATTGTGTCAACTCTTAATGAAGTCGTTACAACAAATCGTCCTTTTGATTGTCGTAGCCCAGCTGGCAATGGCCGGACCGCTGGCCGGTCAGAACCTCCTGGAAAAAAGAGTTACGCTGAATCTCAACCGCGCTACACTGGGCAGCGCATTACAGCAGCTGGAAAAAACGGCTGAAATCAAGTTCTCCTACAACTCGCGCATGCTGCCGCTGAAATTCACGGTGAGCCTCAATGCGCAGAATGAACCGCTTGCCGCAGTGCTCGACAAGCTCTTATTGCCCAACAAAATCAGCTACAAGCAGGTGAGCAACCGCATTGTGCTGCGAAGCCAACCGGAAGTGATCAATGCCGTGGAGCCGGCACCGGACCTGAATGCGGTGAAGTACGCGACAGTGGTGGAAGACAGGTCGCTGGTGGGCAAAGTCACCGGAGAAAAAGGGGAAGGACTGCCGGGGATCAATATTGTAATCAAAGGCAGCCAGCGTGGGGCCGTGACGAATGCCGACGGAAGTTACAGTCTGCTGGTGCCTGATGGTGCCCAGACGGTCGTGTTCTCTTCGGTGGGCTACATTTCGCAGGAAATACTGGTTTCTCCGGAACGTACAGCCCTGGACGTTTCGCTGAAAGTGGACGAAAAAGCGCTGGAAGAAGTAGTCGTGGTGGGTTATGGAACGCAAAAGAAGGTAAACCTCACTGGATCGGTCGCGAGTGTCAATGTCGACAATATGCAGAGCCGCCAGGTAAGCAACAGCCTCGCCGCATTGCAGGGGCAGGTTACGGGCTTGCGCATTAGCCAGGGCACGGGTATGCCCGGCCGCGAGAGCGTTTCGCTGCAACTCCGCGGGGCCAGCTCCTGGGGAACCAACACGAGCCCGCTGGTGCTGGTCGATGGTGTAGTCGGTTCGCTGGATGTGCTACCCATGTCGGATATTGAAAGCATTTCGGTATTGAAAGACGCTGCGTCGGCGTCGATCTACGGCGCGCGGGCTGCGAATGGGGTGATATTGGTGACCACCAAGCAGGGGAAGAAAGGCAAGCCGGCATTGACCTACAATATGTCCCTTCGGACGCAGTCGCCCACGGGTGTGCCTAACCAGATATGGAATTCGGCGCAGTATATGGAGCTTTTCAACAAAGCCGTAGCCCGGAACGCCGTTAGCGCGGTGCCTTTTCCGCAGTCGCTGATCGACAAGTACAAGGACCCCAACCGTAACAAGGAAATGTTCCCGGACTACAACTGGGCGGATGCCGTCTGGAAATCGGCCCCGATGCAGGAGCATAATGTCGGCGTGAATGGCGGTTCCGACGCTTTTAAATACAATATGTCGGCGGGTATCATCGACCAGAAAGGCGTGCTGATGGGCCATAACTACAAGCGCTTCAACGGACTGGCCAATCTCTCGACGACGATCAACAAGTACATTACAGTCGGTACCAACGTGAGTTACATGAAGGGCAATTCGGTTTCTCCCTATTATGAAAACCAGAATTTCGTCCTCATGACCATGACCCAGGCGCCGCTTGTGAAGCCTTACCTGCCCGATGGCAGCGGCCGCTACACCGACAAAGCCGTGCCCACCGGTGTCGGCGGTACGCAGAACAACCGCAACCCGTTCTGGATCGCCAACGAAACCTACCGGGATTATGAAGACTGGCAGGCCAACGTGCAGGGCTGGCTCGACGTGAATTTCCTGCAAACCGAAAAAATGGGTTTGAAATGGAGCTCTAAATATGCTTCCCGGTTCGCCGAGCAGTTCCGTAATATCTATCATTACGGCGCGGATGCATACTATTACCTTCCTGAAAGCGAATACACGCCCGGCGGCGCCAACGTGTACCAGAAAGGTACCCCGTTCGGGCCGGAAGCATTGGGTGTAAACCAGGGCAATTTCCGCACGCTGCTGAATACGTTCTATTCTTCGGTGAACTGGAACTGGAATCCCGACCGGCAGGACATTTCACTCATGGTAGGGTACAGCCAGGAGGAGCAAAAATACCGTTGGCTGGGTGGCACCCGCAGTGTATTTCCCGTGAAGAATATGTACGAGATCGATGGTATGGGCCCTTTAAACCAGACTACCACCGGCGGCTTGACCGAATGGGCCTTCCAGTCGCTCTTCGGCCGCGCTACCTATGCATTCGCGCAGAAGTATTTGTTTGAAGCCAATTTCAGGTATGATGGTACTTCCCGCATTTACAAAGACAGTCGCTGGGGATTTTTTCCATCCGCTTCGGCCGCCTGGCGGATCAGTGAAGAGGCATTTATACGGGACGGCGCCAACTGGATCGACAACCTGAAAGTCAGGGCATCATACGGGTTGCTCGGGAATGCCAATATCGGTGAATATCCATGGCAGGAAACTTATGTAACAGCCACTTATGCATTTAATGAGGTGTTGAATCAGGGTGTTTTTCAGAATGCCTACCGTAACCGGGAATTGAAATGGGAAGAGACCAAGACCGCGGACATCGGGCTGGATTTTAACCTCAAAAATGACCTAATCTATGGTACCGTCGATTGGTACAACAAATCCACGACCGGAATCCTGGCTGGCGCTATCATCCCCGCCAGTGCCGGGATGTCAGCCCCGACCATTAACTACGGTGCGCTTCGGAATTATGGTGTAGAAGTTGAGCTGGGGCACAAAGGCAAGGCAGGCGCGGTGGAGTATGGTGTCAATGCGCAGGTCTCGGCGAACCGTAACAAAGTAGTGAAGTACCCCGCCCCAGCGTACGGCGATCGCATCATCAAAGAAGGCTTACCTTATCGTGACTATTATTTGTATGAATACACCGGTCTTTTCAGATCCGAAGAAGAGTTGAAGGCAGTGGTTACGCCGGGTAACCCGCAGTTAGGTGACATTAAATTCAAAGACCAGAATAACGACGGTAAAATCGACGGCGACGACCGCATTCGCGTGAAGGGCGCTTACCCCGGCTTTATTTATTCTTTCGGAGGAAATGTCAGATGGAAAAACTTCGACCTCGCCGTTTTCTTCCAGGGTGTTCAGGGCCAGAAAGTCAGGACTTATTTCTTTGGCGAGGACCCATTCTCCCAAGGATCTTCCCCGCATCCGAAATTCCTGAATGCGTACGATCCTGTAACCAATCCGAATTCAGACATACCGGCCATCTACGGCTGGGGATATGCGCCTATGACCGGCGGCACGGCACAGAACTCGACCTATTTCCTCAAAGATGCTTCGTACCTGCGCCTGAAAAACTTGCAGATCGGCTACACGATCCCTGCTTCGGTTACCAAAAAAGTGGGTATTAACCACTTGAAAGTATTCCTCACCGGCGACAACATTCTCACATTCACCAAATACCCCGACCTCGATCCCGAGCGGGCAGGAGACGGCTGGCATGCACAATACCCGCAGCTGAAAGTCTATTCGGTGGGCCTCAACCTGAGATTTTGATTGGTATAAAAAGATGTCATTCGATTTAAAAGATATACACCATATGAAAACTTTTCTGAACCATATTCTCTTGCCGGCTTTGTTCGTAGCCACGCTGACGGGTTGCAGCGATGATTTTCTGGATAAAAACCCGCCGCAGGAAATTGCCGCAGGGCAGTTCTGGACTTCGGAGGGCGATGTGCAAATGGGCCTGGCAGGATGCTATGCCCGCCTGAAAGGCACCTATGTGACCTGGCACCGCAGCTACTGGGACGCTGCCGTCGACAATGGTTGGGCGCAGCATTACGGCGATATCCGCCTCATGCAGTCGGGCACGCTCGATCCGGCCAACTCTGGCGCACCGCA
Organism: Dyadobacter sp.; assembly: GCF_017744695.1. Taxonomy (GTDB): domain Bacteria; phylum Bacteroidota; class Bacteroidia; order Cytophagales; family Spirosomataceae; genus Dyadobacter. Next base: position 123,975 of record NZ_JAGIAS010000001.1, on the reverse strand, counting down.
GGCGCTATATACGTCCTGCTACACGGGCATTGCGAGCTGCAATACTTTCCTCAAAAACTTCACCAAAGTGGCTTTGCCCGCCACCGCTGCCAAAGTCTACGAAGCCGAGGCGCGTTTCCTGCGGGCGATGTTCTATTTCGAACTGGCGCAGCGCTGGGGCGGGGTAGTGATCTATAAAGAGGTCCCTTCCGATATCGAGCAATTGAAAATCGCCAAATCCACCCAAGAGGAAGTGTATAAATTCATCGGGGAGGACCTGGGCTTTGCGGTGGCTAACCTTCCCGACGACGCCTACAAATCTGGGCATGCCGTGAAAACCAGCGCCCAGGCGTTGCAGGCACGCATTGCATTGTATCAGGGTAAATGGGATGAGGTGATTGCATTGACTTCCTCCATTATTACTTCCAATAAATATTCCCTCGCTGCTGATCTCGAATCGCCGTTCATCAAAGGAAAGGGTCAGGCAACGTGCCCTGAAAACATTTTTTCCATTAAATATATCGAAACCCGCGACGGTCGCCAATCGAACGACGGTGGCCAGGAAGTGGAATTTTTCCGCTGGGGAGGTCTGGCTCCCACCAAGGACCTGATCGATGAATATGAGACCGGCGACCTCCGTTTGAAAAAGTGGTATTACTATTCTCCCAACAAGACAACTTTCGAACGTGAGGACGGGTTCAAATTCCAAACGGAGTTTACGGCCACCAATTATGGCCTGATCAAGTTTGCGGCGATCTGGGACCCGGGGCGCTTCATTCCCAGCGAGCGGGATATCCTTACGGGCCACGACATTGTGCTTTTCCGGCTATCGGATATTTACCTGATGAACGCCGAGGCGCAGATGGAAAAGGCCGGCGGCACGACCACCGACGCCAAGGCGCTCTCGTACGTGAATGCGATCCGCACCCGCGCGGGCGTGCCTGCGCTCGCAACGCTCACCCGTGCGCTCGTACGTAAGGAGCGCAGGCGGGAGCTTGCATTCGAGGGCCTGCGACTCTTTGACGTCGTTCGGTGGCGCATTGGGAAGGATATCAACGATAAGTTGATCCACAGCAACATCCGGTTGAAATGGGACGATAAGTTCTATATTTGGCCGTTCTCGCAAAGCGAAATGGATATTAACACAGCATTGAAACAAAATGAGGGATATTAAACGCCGTATTTGTCTTCCGATCCTGCTGGCGTGTGTGTGGCCGTTTTCAACGACGGTCCGCGCGCAACCGGCGAAGCAGCATAATCTTCATTTTGAAAAACTGGCAAAAGTGTGGGATGAGGCGCTTCCGCTGGGCAACGGTACCGTCGGGGCGCTGATCTGGGAGCGGGAAGGCAGGCTGCGCTTCTCGCTCGATCGCGCCGATGTATGGGATATGCGCCCGATGGCGGGCCTGCATCGTGAAGAATTCAGCTACAAATGGGTTCAGGAACAGGTCCGTAAAAAGGATTACAAGCCGGTTCAGCAGTATTTCGATGCGCCCTACGACCGGGAGCCGGCTCCGTCCAAAATCCCGGCGGGTGCATTGGAATTCGATTTGCCGGGCGGATGGCAGGTAAAGCGGGCCGACGTATTACTTGCGTCGGCCTCCGCCGAAGTGGAATGGTCGAATGGCGTTGTGTTGAAAACATTTGTGCACGCTACCGAGCCGGTAGGCTGGTTCCGGTTTGAAAACCTGCCGCAGGAATTGGTGCCGCAGATCGTCGCGCCGAAATATACCGGAGCGGTGAAAGAGGGCGGCACGGTGAACTCCCTCGTGGGCGACGACCTCGCGCGCCTGGGCTACAAACAGGGTACCATTACGCCGGGGCCGGGCAGTATTACCTATCGGCAGGAAGGCTGGGGTGGGTTCAGTTATGAGGTCGCCGTGCGTTGGAAGCCTTTGCAAAATGGGGTAGTAGAAGGGGTGTGGAGCGTTTCTTCGCATTATCCGAAGGCTCCTGCAAAGCCCGCGGCGTCCGCACTGGTCCAAAATGCATTGAAACAAACCTATGCAACCGCTGGTACGTCGCATCAGGCCTGGTGGGATCGTTTTTGGGGCATGTCGGCCATTTCGGTGCCCGACCCGCTCATTGAAAAGCAATGGTATCTGGAACAATACAAGTTCGGATCGGCCGCCCGTCGCGGCGCGCCTCCGATCTCTTTGCAGGCCGTCTGGACGGCAGATAACGGCCGCATCCCGCCATGGAAGGGCGATTACCACCATGACCTGAACACGCAGCTCAGCTACTGGCCGGCATACAGCGGTAACCATATGGAGGAAGCCCTGGGTTATCTCGACCACCTCGACGAAAACAAGGACAATTACCTGCGCTATTCCAAACTGTATTTCGGCGTCGACGGACTGGCAGTACCGGGTGTGACTACCCTCGACGGCACCGAAATGGGCGGCTGGATCCAGTACTCGCTTTCTCCCACGGTGTCGGGCTGGCTGGCGCACCATTATTACCTGCAATGGCGGTACGGTATGGATAAGGATTTCCTGAAAACGCGCGCTTACCCGTGGTTCAAGCAGACCTGCACTTTATTTGAAAATATTACCATCAAAAACGAAAGAGGCGAGCGGCACCTGCCCATCAGTTCCAGCCCGGAGATCCGGGACAATCGCCTGGAAGCGTGGTTCCCTGAAACGACCAATTATGACCTGGCCATCATGAAGTTCACATTCCGGGGCGGCGCAGAGTTGGCGGAGGCCATGGGAGACAAGCAGCAGGCCGCAAAGTGGCGCAAGCTGCTGGCCGAATTCCCGGATTTTGCTCAGACCGAAAACAGCGAACTCATGTTTGCCCGTACTTTGCCCTACAATGAATCGCACCGGCATTTTTCGCATCTGATGGCGATCCATCCGCTGGGATTGATCAAATGGGAAGATGGGGAACAGGCCCGGAAAACGATTACGAACACCATCGCCCTGCTCGACAAAGTGGGACCTGACTGGTGGTGCGGGTATTCTTACTCCTGGCTCGCGAACCTGAAAGCACGTGCGAAGGATGGCGCGGGGGCCAGGGACGCGCTGGCGACTTTTGCGAGGGCGTTCTGTTTGCCCAACAGCTTCCATGCCAATGGCGACCAGACGAAATCCGGGCTTTCCAAATTCACCTACCGTCCGTTCACCCTGGAAGGCAACTTTGCATTTGCCTCGGGCTTGCAGGAAATGATGCTGCAAAGCTACGCCGGCGCCATAGAGGTCATGCCCGCATTGCCCGCAGACTGGAACGACGCCTCATTCAGCAACCTCCGCGCCGAGGGAGCAGTGCTGGTAAGTGCCGAAAAGAAAGATGGGCGCATCGTTCAAATCAGCCTCCTGGCCGAGAAAGCAGGAGAATTTTCATTGAAATTACCGGCCCCGGGTTTCAAAATAACCATGGCCAGCGGCGTACGGAAAATAAAAGACGACGGAAAGCTGATCACGTTCAGTGCCCCGGCAGGTGGGAAGATTGAGCTGGTCAACTAAGCCACATTTAATCAGCGGTTCTGAAAACCATGAACGGCCAGTTTGTGTTTTTCAGAACCGTGCCGGATCGATAACGTTCCCCTGTATCCGGTGGTCCCTTCCACGATTTCCTTTGCTTCCTTCACAGCCAGAATAAGGTTGTAATCGACTGCGGAAAAATACATATCGAAACCTTTGGCACTGCGGACAGTCATGGTGTGGCTTAGCAGGATATTCTTGCCGCCGTCTACATAAACAGCTCTTTTCAGCGGATCTGCGAGGAAAATGTAATGTTTCTCCGACAGCGGGACCTGCCTGAGCGAGAAGAAATATCCTGCGTCCCCTTTGATGGGCCTTTCGTCCGTAGCGGAAACCAGAAGACCCTGGGCGATTTGACACATGCCGGTAACCGGCAGGAGCAAACTGATGCTCACGAGCAAAATGGATAGGTTTTTCATAAGTGTCTGAGGTAAAAGTGGTTGAGTATGAAGTCAGGAATTGGCGCGATCAATTTTTGTACAAAAACCGTGCCGCGCGCGGGAACAGGGGCATTTCCCCAAATCGTGAGTTTTTTTTGTATTTAAAATTTTTTCTCTTTCACTTTACCTGCAAAAAATATCCAGGTAATGGTTGGCGAACCCACAGATGAAGCAACGCACTGGAAAGAGCTCCTTTCCGGCAGCAAAGAAGCCTATGCGGCGATCTACGGATTGCATGTGAAGGCGATGTACCGCTATGGGATGAGCCTGGTGTCCATTTCGGAGGAATTCGTCCTAGACTGCATTCACGATGTATTTGCGGAAATCTGGATCAAACGCGACCGGCTGAGCGTTCCCGACAACATCCGTTCGTACCTGTTCGTCGCACTGAAAAACAGGATATTGCATTTGCTGAAACGGCAGGAGCGCCCGCATATGTTTGTGACGCAGGAGCATTTCGAAGACCTGTGGTTCGAATCTTCGGCGGAAGATATCCTGACGCAAAAGGAAGAATCGGCGAGCAGGGAGGAATTGCTCACCCGCCTTATCGGCCAGCTGCCGCCCCGCCAGCAGGAGGCGATCAGGCTTCGGTTTGTCGAGAACATGGATTACCACGAGATAGGGCAGGTGCTGGAAGTGAATACCCAGTCGGCTCATAACCTGGTGTTCCGGGCGATGGAAAAACTACGTGGCTGGCTTTTGGTAGCCCTTTTCCTTTTTCAATACTGCCTGTTTTGAAAATAATATTTTGTAACTCCCGGTACTTTTAAAATTTTTTTAAAAATTTATTCATCCTGCCGAGTATGAAAATGAAGGATGTGTTATCTAACTGTAAAACAATCTCACAGTGGACAGCACATACGAACATTTTGGAATGGTAGATTTCGTCACGGACGATCGCTTTCTGAGGCATCATCTGGCTCCGTCAACGGATTCGGAGGCGTTTTGGGAAGAATATCTCCGGACTTATCCGCACAAGCATACAGCATGGCAACAGGCCGGGGAACTCCTCCATGCAGTGTTGCTGGGGCTGACGAGCTATTCGAGAACGTATCTGTCCGAGGAAGAGGAGGTGCGGTTGCTCGACAGGATCATGCGTACCGCGGAGGCCTACGACGCAGGCATACAGGATACGCGCCTGCGCGAGGAGGACGCGCCGGTGAAGCCGCTCCGGCAGACTGGCTGGTACCGGATAGCGGCCGCTGCGGTTGTCGCACTGGCGGTCGTGGCGACGGGTTACCTGGTTTGGCGGCCCAAAACGTCCCGCAAGGCGCATTATGCCGAAACGATTTCCGCATTGGAAAGCACTTCCCGGGTGACGCGGCACACCAACAAGTCGGGGCAGCCGGAGCTTTATTACCTTCCCGACAGTTCTTCCGTCATGCTGGCGCCGCAGAGCGAGGTCAGTTTTACGGCTGCCTATAACCAGGAAAACCGTAGTGTATACCTTTCCGGAAAAGCGACGCTGGATGTGGTCCCGAATGCCGGCAAGCCATTCTTCGTTTATGCGAACGAGATCGTCACCAAAGTATTGGGCACGAGGTTCGAGGTGGTGGCTTTTGACGACGGTTCGGATGTGACGGTGAAGGTGTTGAATGGGAAAGTTACTGTTTATCAGAACAATGTGAGGAATAATGGGGCAGAAGCCGTGCCGAAGCAATCGGCCATTCTGCTGTTGCCGAACCAGCTGGTGGTTTTCGACCGAAAGGCGGAGCTCTTCGACAAGCGGTTGGTGGAAAACCCCGTTTCGCTCCCAGAGGTGAAGTCGCTTCCGAAATTCGAATACGAGGACGGCTATGCGGTCCGGTTCTTTGAAGATATCAAAAAAACTTACGGGGTCAACGTTGTCTACAACCCCGAACTGCTGGCCAATTGCCAGTTTTCAGCTTCATTTTCGGATGAAAGCCTGCCGGAGAAACTGGATGTGGTTTGTAAGACCATCGGGGCGTCGTATGAGATCATCGATGCCCAGGTGGTGATCACCACCACCGGATGTAAACCATAACGCTATATATAATTTTTGACTTGACCTAATCCTTAACCTTTTCACCCAACCCCCCTCGTCTGTATGATAACATAGCTACATCCCCATACTTCTTAAGCAACATGGCCAATGATGCTTGCTCCATCATTGGCCTGTGATAATCCTTAGCATCCCGGAGAGGTTGTAAGGATCGCTATTGTCCGAATTTTCCAAACGAACAACTCATTCAAAAGTATGAAACAAGCAAGACATTTACTATTCCAATGTATGAAAATATCGTTGGTTCAGGCGTTACTGGCGTTTGTGTTTATGGGGGTTTCCTGGGCTAATGATCTGTCGGCACAGGAGCTTTTGAGTCGTCGGGTGAGCCTGAACCTGACCGAGGTAAAGCTCAGACCTGCCCTGAAAGAACTGGAAAGGATCGCCGATGTGCGGTTTTCCTATACGCCGCAGATTGGCCAATCGCAGCAGCTCGTGACGCTGAAAGTGACCAATGCGCCCCTTGGGTACCTGCTCGACAAGCTTTTTGAGCCGATGAATATCCGATACGAGCTCAGCGGGAAGCATATCATTCTTTCGCGAATGCCCGCCGCGGCTGCGCCCGTGAAGATAGAGGTGCACGAGTCGCCGATGCTGAATCTGGCGCCGGTGAAGGGAAAGGTGGTCGATGAGATAGGCGTGCCGCTCCCGGGTGTCAGCATTTTGCTCAAAGGCACCACCAACGGGACACTCACCAATGCCGAAGGGGAGTTTTCCCTCGATGTGCAAGGCGGCGAGGGGATCCTGGTATTCAGTTTTGTGGGGTTTGTTTCAAAAGAAGTACAAATCGGAGGCAGGACTTACCTTGACGTCAAACTGGAACCCCTGGCCAGCGCGCTGAACGAAGTGGTGGTAGTAGGTTATGGCGCCCAGAAAAAGGTTTCTATGACTGGCTCGGTCAGCACGGTGTCTGCCGACGCCATCAAAAATGTGCCCACGGCCAACATTACCAATGCATTGGCGGGACGTGTGGCAGGTTTGTTCGCGACCCAGAAAAGCGGTGCGCCGGGCTCGGGCAGTACGCTGATTATCCGGGGTAAAAGTACGTTCAATTCAACAGACCCTATTTATGTGATCGATGGGATCGTACGCACGCCCGGTGATTTCGAAGCGCTCAGTCCCACCGAAGTGGAGAGTATTTCGGTGTTAAAAGATGCCACTTCGGCGGCGGTTTACGGTGCACGGTCGGCTAACGGCGTAATCCTCGTGACCACGAAACGCGGCTCTGCGGACGCGCCCACCTTCACGTACAGTGCGTACGTGGGCAAGGAAACCCCCAGCAAAGTACCGGAGCGCATGAATGCCTATGAACACGCCTTGTACCGTAACAATGTAGCCCGGTTTAATGACAGGCCCATTACGGACCCTTCGTATTATACGCAGGATGAAATCGACTATTTCAAGAATAACAACGTCAACTATGACTGGTTCAAAGGCGCCTGGCAGGACCCTGTTTTTACTCAGCATAACCTGAGCGTTTCGGGCGGTAGCGAAAAAGTGAAGTATTTTTCGAGCCTGGGCTACAACTTCCAGAACGGCGGGTTTAAAAATCTGAAATACGACCGCTTCAACCTCCGCTCCAATGTGGATGCCAAAATAGCCAAAGGCCTGAATATGGCGTTGATGGTCGATGCCAGCCTGCAAAAACGCGACCGGCCTTACTGGCCCTACGATGGCGGCGACGACGACCGGATGTATGACCTCTATCGCGGCTTGCTGAATAAACCGTCGTTCATGCCCTGGAAAATAGGGGATAAGTATGTCCGTGCATTCCAGCAATGGAACCCCATCGGCCTGATCGATAACGCCGGTTTCAGAAGCATCCGGAAAAACACATTCAATGGGATATTGAAGCTGGATTATGCGATCCCGCACGTCGACGGCCTGAAAGCCAACGTTTCTTTCAATTACCGCAAATACTACGAGTACGACAAAACCGTCCGTAAGAAATACCCGGTTTCAGAGTTTAAAACCACGGGCGGGCACAACCACCTGCTGACCGAGGAAGTGACCAACAGCCTGTTGCTGGGCGACTGGGAGAACAGCGCTTATGCTTCTTTCAATGAAGTGAATTCCTATCAGCTCAATGCCGGCTTGCAATACGAGAAGACATTCAATGAAAAGCACTTTCTGACGATCATGGGTATGTACGAGCAGGCCGAAGGCACTGGTAACTACCTTTACGGCTCGCGGAACAAATTGCTGACGCCGACGATCGAGCAGCTCTTTATTGGTAATGCAGCGAGTGAAAACCAGAGTGCCACCGGTAGTGCATCTGAAACGGGAAGACTTGGCTACATTGGCCGTGTGACCTATTCTTACAATGAAAAGTACCTGTTCGAGGCCAACTTCCGTTCGGATGCTTCCCTGAAATTCGCGCCGGAGGGCCGCTGGGGTTTCTTCCCGTCGGTATCAGCCGGCTGGCGTTTGTCGGAGGAGTCGTTTGTCAAGAACAATTTCAAAAACATCGATAACCTGAAACTGCGCGCTTCGTACGGTCTGCTCGGGAATGACGGGGGCGTAAATGTGGCGGAATATGGTTACCAGAGCATTTTTTCCGTCGCGGGTGGCGCGGTGTTCGGCTCAGCCACATCCGGCATTGCTCCGGGTGCGCTTCCCAATTACAACATTACCTGGGAAAAAACGCGCATTACCGACATCGGCCTCGAAGGCTCGCTGTGGAGAGGATTGCTGAGCTTTGAACTGGACTATTTCAGAAAGTATACCTACGATATCCTCGGCTCGAGGGTTATTTCCATCCCCAATACCTTCGGTGCGACGCTTCCCAAGGAAAACTATGGTATTGTGAGTAATCAGGGGATCGAGATCGTGGCGCGGCATGACCATACGCTGAAAAATGGCTTACAGTACTTCCTGGGCGGTAATTTCAGCTTTGCCCGTAACAAAGTAAAACAGCAGGATTATGCGGCGGGCGCATTCGATTACCAAATTCCGACGGGCCGTCCGATGGGTTATTTGTCGGGCTACGAGGCGGTGGGCATCGCCCGTACCCAGGCCGACCTGGAAAACCTCCCGAAATGGGGTACTTACGAATGGTCGCTGGGCGATGTGATCCTGAAAGACAAGAATGGCGACGGTACCATCGATTCCAAAGACATGGTTGTGCTGTCACGGCAAGGCGTGACCCCGGAAATTATGTACGGCATTACCACAGGTGGCCGCTGGAAAGGCTTTGATCTGAATGTGTTGTTCCAGGGCGTTGCCAATCGCAGGCTGCTGTTCCCCAACCGTGGAGACCTTTGGGACGAACAGGCGGTGTTGAAGATCTGGACCGATTCCTGGTCGCCCGAGAACCCCAATGCCAGATATCCGCGTGTTGGCGGCATCGGTGCGAGCAGTTATGGCGCCAGCAGGGCACCGTCGTCATTCTGGCTCATGAACGGTAACTACATCCGGTTGAAAAACATCGAGATCGGCTACTCGCTGCCGAAGGCTTTGACCAACAAGCTGGGGATCGGGGTGTTACGTATATATGTGTCCGGTGCTAACTTAGTGACGTTCGATAAAATTAAAGTCTCCGATCCCGAAGCAATCGAGGGGGCTTATGGCGTGTACCAGTACCCGATCATGAAAAGTTACAATGCAGGTTTGTCCCTCAGGTTCTGATCCGGCGGGCAGGTTATTTCAATTGATCCAAGATTTAGACAAAAATGAGAAATAGAACATATCAATACCTGTGCGCTATCATGCTGGCTTCCTCCCTGGGGCTAATGTCCTGTGAGGATGTGCTCGACAAAAAGAACTTGTCGGCCATCACGGAAAAAGATGTCTGGACCGACCCCGCGCTGGCTACGGCATTTGTGAACAATGTGTACTTGTCGGTGCCTTCCTGGGACGTGACGGTAGCCGATGCGACCGATGAGGCTTCACGGAATAATAGCTGGATTTCCGGTGTAACCACGGTCGATAATGTCCTGAACGGTGGCATGCCAGGCTACTGGCCTTATGCCGATATCCGTAAAATGAACCTGTTTTTGCAGGAGATTGATAAACCCGCCAGTACCATCGAGCAGGCGACCAAGACCACGCTGAAAGGCCAGGTACGGTTTATCCGGGCATTCGTTTACTTTGAGATGATCAAACGATATGGCGGCGTGCCGCTCGTCACCACTGCGCAGGAGCGCGACGACGACCTGCGTGTGCCGCGTAACTCGACCAAGGAATGTTTCGATTTCGTGCTCTCGGAACTGAACACCGCGGTGGGCGAATTGCCGGAATCGTATCCGGCGGCTGATTTGGGCCGCGTTACCAAGGGAGCGGCACTTGCTATGAAAGGTCGCGTGCTGCTTTTCCGTGCCAGCCCGCAGTTTAATCCGAGCAACAATCCCGCGCATTGGCAGGCGGCTTACGACGCTAATAAGGAAGCATTGACCTACCTTTCCTCCAAGGGGGCCGGGCTGATCGACACGTACAGCAATGCGGCATTGTTTCTGGCCGAGATGAACAAGGAGGTAATCTTCGCGATCCGCTTCCTGAACCCTGCCGGCCGCACCCAGAACCGCGACGCAGCCGTGAGACCGATCGATTTTACGGCCAATGCCACTGGGGGCTGCCATCCCACGCAGGAGCTCGTAGACGCATTCCCGCTTAAAAGTGGCAAAAAGACCGCCTGGAACGATCCGCAATATGCCGGCGACGTGACCAAAAGCTGGCAGAACCGCGACAACCGGTTTTATACCACCGTCGTTTACAATGGCGCGTCGTATTTGGGTAAAACCATGGAGCTGAATGCGGATGCGTCCGGGAATGGCTATTCTTATGGTAAACAGAACGGTACCCTCACCGGCTACTATTCCAGAAAGGCGATCGACGAATCATTGGACATTACCAATTCGCAGATTTCGGGAACGGATTACATCGATATGCGCTATGCCGAGGTGCTGATGAACTACGCCGAAGCAGCCATGGAGCTGAACAAGCTGCCGGAGGCATTCGATGTGCTTAGACAGATCCGTAAGCGTGCGGGAATCAATGAAACCACGCCCGGTGACGCCTCTCTATCGGGAAAACTCTATGGTTTGAACCCGGCCATGACGCAGGCCGAAATGCGGCAGGCGGTCCGGGACGAGCGTTACATCGAGTTTGCATTCGAGCAGAAACGGCTCTGGGATTTGCGGAGATGGCGGTTAATGCACCTCCAAATGACGGGTAAGAATAAACGCCACGCGATGATCCTCAATACCGACGCTTCGAAACCGGGTGGGTTTACCTATACGCTGTACGATCGCGACAATGCTCCGATGGTGTATAACGAAAACATGTATTTCCTGCCGCTGAGCACGGCTACGATGCAGGGAAATGCCAACCTGAAACAAACCAAAGGCTGGGGCGACGGTACGTTCGATCCGCTGGAAGGCATGTAATCATTAAAAGGTGTTCCGGACCGACGTTCATCGATGCGCTGTGTCCGGGATATCTTTTCTACCCACGCCTGTCGTAAAGCCTGGGGGCAGGAACCAGCTTCGGCCGATCACCAATGGCACACGGCGTGAAACCTTGCAGCTTTATCGCCATAAGGATTAAACTTAACGCGATAGCGCGTACATTTTGCAGGCCATGCCGGGAAATGTTTATTGTATTTTTGAAAAAATAAACTCTTTTAAAACAGCCCTTAACCAATTCCAATTACTTTTTATGAAATACCTTTTTTTAGCACTGGGTCTCCTTAGTTTCGCCGCCCGGGGACAAACGGCCGGTACTCCGTCGGCTGGCACCCCGGCAGCCGGCGACTGGCTGATCAAACCGGGAACAGCCAAAGCCCGTATCGAGCAATCCGGCAGCGATATTGTGATGTCCAACGGCCTGGTGAGAAGGGTGTTCCGCCTGAAACCGGACCTGGCCTGCATTGAATACAAGAACCTCACGAACGGACAGCAGCTGCTTCGCGCAGTGAAACCCGAGGCAAGGGTGGCACTGAATGGTGTACCTTACAATGTGGGCGGTCTGTACGGACAAAAAGAGAATGCCTACCTGCTGCCGCAGTGGATCGACCAGCTGAAAGTATCCGACAGCGCGTTTCACTACGTCGATTTTAAAATCGTGAAAATAGCGCCGTACCTGCAATGGAAGACGTCCATGTGGGCCGGAAGCAAGAAAGATGCGACAGGAAGCGAAGTGACATTTCGCTTCGGCTCGTCGCTTCCTGCGCTGGCGGGCGTGGACGTGTATGTGCACTACGCGATTTTTGACGGCATTCCGCTGGTATCCAAATGGGTGACAATCGAAAACAAAAGCAAGGGCGATTTGACGATCGATCAGGTCGTGAACGAGATACTGGCCGTGACCGAGGAGGAGAGTGCCGTGGTGGGCAAGCCGGAAGAAATGGCCAAGCCGAATGGTTTGTACATTGAAAACAACTTTGCGTTCAACAATGCCATGCGTTACGGGCTGAGCGATCAGGCGACGCATTGGAAAGTCGATGGAAGTTACACTTCGCAGGTCAATTATAATTACCAGACTCCCTGCCTGCTCGAAGTACATCCGAAGGTACCGATGGGGACGCGCCTCAAAGCGGGCGAAAAGCTGGAATCGATCCGTACGTATGAGCTCCTGATGGATAGCTATGACCGCGAGCGCAAGGGAATGGCCGTTCGTAAGATGTACCGGACCATTGCGCCGTGGACGACGGTCAACCCGATTTTTATGCACCTTGTGAGCAAAAACGACGAGCAGGTACGCACGGCGATCGACCAATGCGCTGCGACCGGTTATGAAGCATTGATCCTAAGCTTCGGGAGCCACTGCAACATGGAGGATATTTCGGCCGAAAACCTTAAAAAATGGAAAGATCTGGCCGATTATGCCCACAGTAAAAAGGTCATGATCGGGAGCTATTCGCTTTTCAGCTCGCGGAAGATCAGCGAAGAAGATGATGTGATTAATCCTAAAACAGGTAAAACCGGCGGAGCATTCTTCGAGAACGCCCCCTGCCTCGGCAGCAAATGGGGGCTGGCTTACCTGGACAAGCTCAAAAAATTCATGAGCCACACCGGCTTTGATATTTTCGAAAACGACGGTCCTTACCCGGGCGACGTTTGTGCATCCACTTCGCACCCGGGCCACGAAGGCCTGGCCGACTCGCAATGGAAGCAAATGGCGCTCCAAAAAGGCCTGTACCACTGGTGTGCCGAGAACGGTATTTATGTGAATGCCCCCGACTGGTATTTCCTCGATGGGACCAACAAAGTAGGGCTTGGCTACCGGGAAGTGAACTTTTCGCTTCCGCGCGAGCAGCAAAAGATCCTTAACCGCCAGAATATCTTCGACGCGACCTGGAACGAAACGCCATCGATGGTTTGGGGTTTTGTGCCGCTGACCAAATACCAGGGCGGCGGGCCCGAGGCGGTGCTTGAACCGCTGTCGGAACATCTGGATGCCTACGAACAACTGATGATGCAATACTATGGCGCAGGGGTGCAGGCATGCTACCGAGGCCCGCGCCTGTACGATACCGACGAGACGAAAAAGACGGTTAGCCATGTGGTGAGCTGGTATAAAAAATACCGCGATATCCTCAATTCCGACATTATCCACCTCCGCCGCGCGGATGGTCGCGATTGGGACGGCATTATGCACGTCAACCCGGAACTGCCGGTGAAAGGGCTGGTCATGTTGTATAATCCGACAGGTGAGAAGATGATCAGGAATGTGAAATTGCCTGTGTATTACACGGGTAAGGATCAGTCGGTGAAGATCCGGGTGAAGGAAGGTGCGGCACAATCTTATAAGGTCGGCCGGAACTACGAGGTTGACTATAAAGTGGAGATACCGGCGGAAGGATATACCTGGCTGGTAGTCGAATAGAAGTATACGCGCTGGCAACGGCGCATCAAATAGGAGGGACAGGTCGGCCGTCAAGCGGACTTGTCCCTTTTTTGTTTTGACCCGTCCCGGACTACTTCTAAAATCAAAACCGGCACATCTCGGGCGTCCGGCCGGGATATACTTTTGGCAAAAAAAAGAGCTATGTATAACCTGATCCAACGAATAGTACAGCAGGACCAATTGCATGCCCGCTGGCTGAATACCCTGTCGTACCTGGAAAACGCAGGTGCGAGAAAGATATCCGCTTGCGAACACCACACGCTGGTGGAGATCATTCAGTTGAAACACGCCGCCGAGGAACACCGGCATGCCTATATTTTGAAAAAACAGATTTCGAAACTGGCGCCTGCCGCTTGCCCGGACTATTCGGACAGCTACCTGTTTGCCGCGGTATCCACGCGCCAATACCTTGCCATGCTGGATATTCAATGCAGCCGGTACATTAAAAGTGTATTTGGATTGAAGGGCGCGCAGCTTCGTTATGCCGCTTATTTGTTTGTGACCTACCTCATTGAGGTGAGGGCCGACGAACTGTACCCCATTTACCAGCGCGCGCTTTCGGCGGCATCTCACCCGGTAACCGTAAAATCGATCATCGCGGAAGAGGAAGGACACCTGGAAGAAATGAGTTCACAGCTGAGCCAATTCTCGGCAGACTGGCAGGCACACGCGGAAATATTGCAGAAAATGGAGCAAGGGCTGTTCAACCGTTGGCTGGGCTGCCTGGAAAGCGAACTGGCTAATGCGTGACGACGTGCTGGCCCTTCTGTCGCAAGCCCTTTCGGACCGGGAGCAACGGGGGATTCTTCGGGAGCTCCGGACCAGGCAGCCGGGTATCGATTTTTATTCCAACGACTATCTTGGGCTAGCCCGCAACAATGCATGCCATGAAATGCTGCTGGCTTCGCTGAACGACAATCCGCAATGGCTGCGCGGGGGCACCGGATCGCGGCTGGTGAGCGGAAATTCGGCATTGACGCTCTCCGTCGAGGATTTTATCGCGGCAGAGCATCGAACCGAACGGGCGCTGTTGTTTCCGTCGGGGTACATGGCTAATATGGCGCTATTTTCCTGCCTGCCCGGGAGGAACGATACGGTCCTGCTCGACGAGTTTGTTCATCGGTCGGTGCTGGACGGCTGCCGGCTTTCATTTGCAGGCAAGATGCGGTTTCAGCATAATGATCTGGACCATTTGGAGAATCGCCTTGCCAAATCGCGCGGGAAATGCTGGATCGCTGTGGAAAGTCTCTACTCGATGGAAGGTGATTTTGCCCCACTGCACGAGATGGTTGCGCTTGCGGAGCGTTACGGGGCTTCGCTGATCGTGGACGAAGCGCATGCGATGGGCGTTTTCGGGTATGGGCTCGTGTGCGACGCGCAGTTGCAGGAGCGGGTATGCGCGACCGTGGTGACGTATGGAAAAGCCATGGGTGCGCACGGAGCGGCCATATTGTCGCGTGGAACCGTGATGGATTACCTGGTCAACTTCGCGGCCCCGTTCATTTACACCACCGGCCTTCCCGACCTGTTCGCGGCGACGATCCGGAACAATTATACCTTCCTGAAAGCAAATCCTCACCTGCGCGACGATCTGCAAGACCGGATCAGGTACTTTTTTTCAGCCGGACTACCGACGCTTTCCGGTGCGGCAAGTCCGGTCCAGGCTGTCCCGTGTCCGGGGATGGAACGGCTGGCTGCGGCTAAGGAAATGCTGGAAGCGCAGTCGCTGTTCACTTTCGCGGTAAGACCGCCCACAGTGAAAAGCGGCTCCGAACGTCTGCGGGTTAGCCTGCATACATTCAATACGAAAGCGGAAATCCAACAACTTACCGATTTGTTAAAAGCATTCCATGACACCGAATAGAACCACCTTGTTCGTCACCGGTATCGGGACGGATGTAGGGAAAACAGTCTGCTCCGCCGTTCTCACCGAATGGTTCAAAGCCGACTATTGGAAACCCGTGCAAGCGGGTACCTTGCATCACTCCGACCGGAAAACGGTTGCCGGGCTCACCGGCCCCGCTATCGTTACGCATGCGGAGGCGGTATCCCTCCGGCTGGCCGCGTCGCCCCACAAAGCAGCGCGGAAAGAGCAGAAGTGCATTGCCGTCGGGGACCTTGGCCTCCCCGAAACCGAAAATCACCTGATCGTGGAAGGAGCAGGCGGGTTGTATGTGCCTATCAATGAGCAGCTATGCGTGATCGACTGGATAGAAAGCCTTGGCGTGGAGGTGGCTTTGGTAGCGCGAAACTATCTGGGCTGCATTAATCATACCTTGCTATCGATTCAAGCCCTCAGGCAAAGGTCCATTCCCTTGAAATACCTGATTTTCAACGGGCCGTTTGACGAAGACACCCGCCGTGTTATTCTTTCCTATCCGGATATTCAGGCGACGGTACTCTCGATACCGCATTTCAAAACATTAAACGCTCAAAGCATTGCCCGCGCCGCCCGTCGGCTGCGCAGGGAGCATGGTTATCCTGTTACACAATGAACACGCAACATCTTACCTGGGGGCAACGGGACAGCGCCGTGAACTGGCATCCGTTTACACCGATCAAAACCGCGGGCGAAGCCATCGCGATCGTGCGTGGCGAAGGGGCCTACTTATATGATGAAAAAGGCAAGCGCTACATCGACGCTATCTCGTCGTGGTGGGTGAATTTGCACGGGCACGCCCATCCGTACATCGCGGAGCAGGTGTACGAGCAATTGCGTACGCTGGAGCACGTCATTTTCGCGGGCTTTACGCATCCGTCGGCCATAGCGCTTTCGGAGGAATTGCTCACGGTGCTGCCCGGGAACCAACGCAAGGTATTCTACTCCGATAATGGTTCCACGGCGGTGGAAGTGGCGTTGAAAATGGCTTTGCAATATGCTTACAACCGGGGCGAGAAGAAAACCAAAATCCTCGCATTCCGCCAGGGCTACCACGGCGACACGTTCGGGGCGATGGCCGTGGGCGGCCGGAGCGGCTGGACGGAGCCGTTTGCCGAATTGCTTTTCGATGTAATCCATATCGATCTGCCCACGGCGGAAAACCTGCCGGAGATCCAGGCAGTCATCGACCAGCATGCCGACCAGGTTGCCTGCTTTGTTTATGAACCATTGGTGCTGGGCGCGGGTGGAATGCTGATGTACGAGGCGGTGCATCTGGATGCATTGCTGCACTATTGCCGCTCGAAACACATTTTGCTCGTTCAGGACGAAATATTCGTCGGATTCGGGCGGACGGGGCGAATGTTCGCGGCTGATCATTTAACCGTAAAGCCCGACATCATGTGCCTTTCCAAAGGATTAACCGGAGGCACCATGCCGCTGGGCGTTACCAGCTGCACGGATGCGATCTACCAGGCATTTTGCACCGATAACGCATACGGGACATTGTTCCACGGTCATTCTTTTACAGCCAATCCGCTCGCATGCCGGGCGGCGCTGGCGAGTATGGAGCTCCTGAAAAGCGCGGAAACGCAGGCATCCATTGCCAGGATTGCCGCGCAGCAAGAAGCGTTCCGCGTGCGTGTGGCATCGCACGCGACCATTCATTCGGTACGGCAATGCGGCATAATCCTTGCCATGAACCTCGGTGCCGGCGGAAAGGATTCCTACTTCCGGAACCCAAGCCGGCATGTATTCGAAGCGCTGCTCGATCGGGGCATTCTCCTGCGCCCACTAGGGAATGTGCTCTACCTGGTGCCTCCCTATTGCATCAGTAATGCCGACCTGCAATACATCTATGATGCGATTTTGGGGGTAGTGGAATAGGGCGATTGAGGCGTTCTCAGGCTATTGGCCGATGGCTATCTTCTGTACGGAACCCGCCACGGTCACCATGTAAAGGCCGGGAACTATGCCGGCTGTCGTTACCGGCTTGCCTGGCTCGGCAACTTGCCTGCTGATCGTTTTCCCGCCGAGGGTCCGGATCACGACTTCGCCTTTTTCTTTCAGGTTTTTGATGTAGAAATGGTCAGTCGCCGGATTAGGATAAGTCACGATCGCCGAGTTGGCATTTTTAACCGAAACAATGCTTGAATAAGCAAATTTGCCGTCGAAATCGAGTTGTTTGAGGCGGTAGTAGCTGTTGAAAAGCGGTGTTTTGTCTATAAAACTGTAATCGCTACCTATATTGCTGTCGCCATGCCCGGCTACAAATCCAACTTTTTCAAAGTTGTTGCCATTCCAGCTGCGTTCTACATCGAAGCCCTTGCTGTTGCTTTCAAAACTGGTTTTCCAGTTCAGGTTGTTCTCGTTACCTTCATTGCTGGCTGAAAACGAGACAAGGGTAACCGGCAAGGATGTCACTACTTCTTTTTGCGTGGTAAGTACAAGGCCAGGTATGGCGCTGTTACTAACAATAGCGTGATAGGTACCCTCCTCGAAGGCGTTATAGGTTTTGTCGCCGATAATCGTGGCGATCAGTACATTGTCCCTGTACCATTTATAAGTATTGTTGGCGATAGTTCCCCCCGCTTCGGCAGATAGCAAAGTGGAACTGATACCCACAGTGGCATTCAGTTTAATGGCGGACTGGGATGCGTACCAATCCAGTCGGCTGATATTCGTATCCATGCCGTCAAAATTGAAAGCATTAAACATGATATCGACAGTAGCGGAAGCCGGGATTCCCGACAGATCGGGAATTGGGCCGCCGAGCGTGCCATAGTAGACGTCGCAGCAATTGGAATAGCGCAATCCCAGGGTTTTCAGATTGACCAGGTTATTGAAAGAGGCGGGAATGCCACCGGTAAAATTGTTGGCACCGGTCAGGTTCAGATATTCAAGTTTGGTAAGGTTGCCTAGTTCGGTCGGGATAGCACCTGAGAGTTGCTGGTTGCCCAGGTCGAGATGTTTCAAATTGACCAGATTACCCAGCGTACTCGGAATGGCGCCATCAAGCGGGCCATGATACTGCATATCCACCAGGCCGCAACTCAGGTCGAGGTAAGTCAGCTTGGTGAGATTGCCTAGGCTCGCTGGCAGTGGGCCTTGTAACGGAAATCCCCCCACCCACGGCCAATCACTGCCCTTGCCACTAAGGTCCAGGTATTCGAGGTTGGTTAGGTTGCCAATTTCTGTCGGAAGAGGCAGGTATTGCGTGTTACCTGGAAATTGGTTGTCCACAATCATGGTCCAGTCGACGATGAACGTTTTCAACTGGTCCAGATTTCCGATCTCCGGGGGAATGCTTCCATCGAGGGCGCTTCCCTTAAGGTTCAGTCCGGTCACGCGTCCGCCTTCGCAGGTAACGCCCCACCAGCCGCACGGGCTATCACCCGGGTTTCCTGCTGGGTTCCAGCCTGCCTTTTCGATCCATTGAGGGCCATTGGTGGAGTTATAAAGTGCAATTAATGCCAGGCGGTCCGATTCGAGGGAACCTTGCCCGTAGCTGGTAAAAAATGACGATAGCAAAATGACGAGTAGAAGATGTTTCATAGCTATTGGTTACTGATAGGAGAAGTTCAATTTGGATTCTTTATGTTACAAAAATGTAAACATCAGCTACAAAAGTCAATAAGGGGCTGAAAATGTTGTGTTTAAGCAGATTTGGTCTGCGACCATCGCTAGCAACACAGAGTGGTGTTATTATAAGTATAGAATAGTATAGATTCGAAATTACGCTGAGCCTTGTAATTAAATGTGTCATTTTGATACTTATTTATAGCAGTTTAGCTCGAAAATCGCCCCTGAGCGATTTCTCGACATCGCCGAAAAATATTTTTATTTAAAATAGTATAGAATAGTATAGGTTAGTTAAAAATTGTGTTCTTTTGATAAAAAATTAGACAGTGTAATTGTGTCGGGCGGCATCCGGAGGCTGGCCTGGACAGCTCGTGTTTCACTTTATAACCCTTTTTAACATGATTTTTTCTACCCGCTTTTCTCCACTGCTTCTGGCCGTGCTGTTGTTCCTCAGCGCGCTTGCGGTCAGGGCCCAGGTGCCGGTTTCGGGCCGGGTAACGGACGCGTCCGGCCCGCTCGTCGGTGTGAGTGTGATCATCAAGGGTGCCAATGGCGGCACGTCTACCAATGCGGAAGGCCATTTTACGATCAATGTGCCTACGGCCGAAGCAATCCTCGTTTTTTCCTACATAGGTTATATTCCCCGCGAAATACAAGTTGGCAAGCAAAGCAAGCTCGACGTGTTGCTCGAAGCGGATACCAAAGCGCTCGATGAAGTGGTGGTAGTGGGGTACGGGACCAAAACCCGTGCGGACCTCACCGGGTCGGTATCGACGATCAGAGGCACGGAGCTGGAAAAGTCGCCGGCCAGTAACCTGACCAACTCCATTGCCGGTCGCGTGCCTGGATTGATCGCCAACACACGAAGCGGCGAACCCGGCAACGACAATGCGGAGATTTTTGTCCGCGGCAAGGCCACGCTGGGTAGCACCGGTGCGCTGGTCGTGATCGACGGTATTCCGGATCGTTCGGGTGGCTTTGCGCGGCTTAACCCGGCCGATATCGAATCGTTTACGGTAATTAAAGATGCTACGGCGGCGATTTACGGCGCACGGTCGGCTAATGGCGTGATCCTGATCACGACCAAGCGCGGGGTGGCCGGCAAGCCGGTATTGTCCATCGGCACCAACTGGTCGCTCACGCAGGCGACGCGCGTGCCGCAAATGCTGAATTCCTATGAATATGCATTGGCGACCAACGAATACGACCGGATGATCGGGCAGAACCCCACCTGGACGGATGCCTCCTTACAGAAGTTCCGCGACGGTTCCGACCCGCTCTCGTTCCCCAGCACCGACTGGTGGGATGCGACGATGAAAAAAAGTGCATTGCAGCATAACCAGGTCATTTCCCTGCGCGGCGGCACGGACAAGGTTACCTATTTCCTTTCCGGCCAGTACCAGAAGCAGGATGGTATTTACAAAAAAGACGCGGCCTATTACAAGCAAGCGCAAGCCCGTGCCAACGTGGATATGGCCGTGACCGATAACCTGAAAATCGGGGTGGACGTGCTGTACCGCAACGAATTCCGCAATTCGGCGGTGGGTAACTACAATGCGGGGGCGATATTCCGGGAATTGTGGCTCGCGTATCCGTACCTCGTGCCGGTTTATCCCAACGGGCTCGTCGGGCCGGGTATCGGCGGAGGGCCGAACAACAGCATGGTATACGTCACCAGTGGGGAAGCCGGCTACAACCGGAATTCCAACGATTATCTGCAGACCAAGACGTATTTTAAATGGGATTTGTCCAAACTGGTCGATGGCGTGTTCCTGGATGGCTATTATGCTTACGACCTTACTTTTTCGAAGAACAAGGCATTTACCAAAACTCCTCCACCCGCTTTCCGTTACGATGCTGCAACCGGAAATTACATTCAGATCAATTCGGCGATCAAACCGAGCTTGTCGGAGTCGCGCGGTACTCTGAAACAAAACCTGATGAACATCCGGCTCGGCTATAACAACCGGTTCGGTGACCATTCCGTGGAGGGTTTTGCCGCATACGAGCGTTTCGAAGGCAATGCCGACGAGATCAGCGCATTCCGGTCGAATTTCCTCAGCAACTCGCTCGACCAGCTTTCGGCAGGTAGCCTCATAGGTCAGCAGAATAATTCGACTGCCGCTCAGACGGGCCGGAACAACTTCATTGCCCGTGCTTCCTATGGTTTCAAGAACAAATACCTTTTCGATTATAACATGCGTTACGACGGCTCGCAGAATTTCCCCGAGGGAAAACGCTACGGCTTTTTTCCGGCCGTTTCGGCCGCATGGCGCATTTCACAGGAGGATTTTTTCAATTCCAAAAGCATTACGGAGCTGAAATTGCGCGGCTCCTGGGGTAAAACGGGTAACGACGCCGTATCGGCATTCAACTACATCCAGACCTACCTCCTCGGAACCGGCTATGGCTATTCACTCGGGTCGAATGCCTCGCAGGTGAGTTCGCTGGTGCCCGGGCCGACCCCTAATAAAAACATTACCTGGGAAGTAGCCACGACCACCGACGTGGCGCTCGACGCGCAGTTCCTTAAAGGCAAGCTGGGTATTACCATCGACTATTTCCGTTCCATGCGCACGGGTATCCTCATTACGCGCAGTGAGTCTGTCCCCGCGTACACGGGCCTGACCCTGCCCAACCAGAACCTTGGAAAAGTGCTGAATCGCGGGATCGAACTCGAAGCCTACTACAATGGGACCATCGGAACGAGTTTCGGATATAATATCAGAGGGAACCTCACGTACGCCCGTAACAAGGTCATTTTCATGGATGAGGCAGCGAGCGTACCTTCGTACCAGCGCAAAACCGACATTCCGATCGACTCATGGCTGGTGTACGAATCCGACGGCCTTTACCAGAACCAGGCGGAGATCGACGCCAGCCCGCACCCGGCCAACACGGCGCCCGGCGACATCCGCTACAAGGACATCAACGGCGACGGGGCCATAAACGGTCTGGATCAGGTACGGAAATCGTCCGTCCGGACGCCACAGCTGATCTACGGTACGTCGCTGGGCCTTTCATGGCGGAACCTGGATCTTTCGGTTTTCGTGCAGGGCCAGGCCATGGCACAATCGTACCTCGCACCGGCCGGGCTGAACATGGCCAGAGAGTTTTTCGATGGTCGTTGGCAGAAGGAAGGCGACAATCAGTTCCCGCGTAACTTCAATGGCCCTACCGGTGCATCGAGAGGCGTAAATACGATGACTTCCGATTTCTGGCTGCGCAATGCGGCATTCGTAAGGCTGAAAAATGTGGAGCTGGGCTTCACGGTGCCTTCCGGTGTGCTGAAAAAAGCCAGAATGCCCAGCGCACGGATCTATATCAATGGCAGCAACCTGTTCTCGATCGACCGGTTCGGGCCGTCTTTTGATCCCGAAATCCCGAACAACACAGGTTACTATTATCCGCAGCAGCGTGTCGTGAACCTGGGTGCCAACATCAGCTTCTAACCCTTACCATTTAATCCATGAAACCACAAACCAACCATACAATTCAATCCGGCATTCAGGCTGCGAAAAACGCGGTCGGCTGGTCGGGGAAACTGCTCGCGGGAATTTCCATCGCAGCGGGCATGCTGGTCATGAGCTCCTGCAAGGATGTGCTCGACCTGAAACCGCAGAATGCCTATTCGGAGTCCGACGTATGGACAGATCCGAACCTGGTGCAGGTATTTGTGAACGGTATTTATAACCAGACGGTGATGGCATACAAAGACGGCGGCTTTGGCTGGGGTGCGCAGACCGACGAGCTGTACGGTAACTTCAACTGGACCAATGAAAACAGCTACGTGCAGGGCGAAGCCACGCCCGATAATCAGACCGCTTCCTCGCTGAACCGCTGGGGCGACCTGTATTCTTCCGTTCGCAATTGCAATGTGTTCCTGAAAAACGTAAGCCAGCTGGATACCGTTTCCAATGCGCAAGCGGTGCGTACGATGCGTGGAGAGGTCTATTTCCTGAGGGCGCTGGCTTATTTCGAATTGTTGAAGCGATTTGGCGGCGTGCCGCTGATTACCAAAGTATACGACGTCAACGATACGGGCTTCAACGAAAAGCGTGCCTCGTGGACCGAAACAAAGGACTTCATTCTCGCCGACATCGAGCAGGCGGCAAAGTTGCTGCCCGCAGCCTATTCCGCCGATCTCGACAAAGGCCGTGCCACCACAGGGGCCGTTTTGGCGCTTAAATCGCGATTGCTGCTGTACGCGGCGAGCCCTTATTTCAATACTTCCGGGGATAAGAAGCTCTGGCAGCAGGCCAAAGAAGCCGCCAGGGCAGTCATCGATTTCAAAGGCGCGCCGTACGCTTTGTACGGTAATGCAGCCAATGGGACTTACAACAAGACGTACCTCGAATTTTTCAATCCCGAAGTGATCTTCGCCCGGGTGTACAGCGGCCTGGCGAGGGCCGACCGGTACAATACCGTAAGCCGCGACCTTAGCCCGAATGGTTATGAAGGGTACAGCGCCTACAATGTGGTCCAGCAAATGGTCGACGCATTCGAAATGGCCGACGGGACTGCGTTCAGCTGGACCAACCCGGTGCATTCGAAAAATCCTTATGCCAACCGTGATCCGCGGTTTTACGCTACGATTCTGGCCAATAACCAGCTATTCAAAGGGCGTGCAACCCAGTTTTTTGAAGGCGGCGACGATTCGCCTCAGAGCCCTTACTCGCCCTGGAATGCCTCCAAGACGCGCTATGTGATCCGCAAGATGGTTGACGAGTCGGTCGACTGGCAGAAGCAGGACTACGCTGCCTCGCAATGGGTCGGTTTCAGGCTTTCCGAAATTTACCTGAATTACATGGAAGCCTGCGCCGCATTGGGTGAGGACGGCGAAGCGCTTACTTATCTGAACAAGCTGCGGTCGCAAAAAGCGGGCATGCCTCCGGTGAATGCATCCGGCGCGGCATTGATGGACAAAATCAGACAGGAACGCCGTATCGAACTTTGCTTTGAAGGGCATCGCTATTTCGATATCCGGCGGTGGGGTATGGCTGAGGTCGGTTCGAAGGACGCACTGGGTGTGATCATTACCAAACAGGCCGACGGCACATTTACGTATCAGCCGAATACCGTTCAGAAACGGGTATGGCAACCGGCCCTGTATTTCTACCCGATCCCGCGGACGGAATTGCAGCGGAACCCTTCTCTGACGCAGAATCCGAATTATAATTGAGGTTGTAAAATAAGGAGCGAATTTGCGCTTCACTGACAGCCTCAGTGCACTTACGCAGCATTGTTTTAAGAGGATATTTATAAAGACATTGTATTTTAATTCAAAAACGAAAGGAATGATCAGATTTATCGCCGCTGCTTCTATCTGGCTCGCTGCCCAGCAGCCCGTTAATGCACAAAGCGAAACGTTAAAGTTCCGGTCGACGGACGCTGCATTGCAAACGGCGTTCGATCGGGCAAAGGAAATGGCGCTGAGCCACCGGGGTAATCCGGCCGACCCGGTGGGCGACTGGTACGAAGCTGCATTGCCTTCGCGCTTCGCATTCTGTATGCGCGACGTGGCGCATCAGAGTATGGCCGCCGAAATGCTCGGGCTCGGCAAAGCGAACAGCAATATGTTTTCCCATTTTGCCCGAAACATCTCCGACGGCAAGGATTGGTGCTCGTATTGGGAAATCAATAAAGAAGGAAAGCCCGCGCCGGCAGACTACCGGAACGACGATGAGTTCTGGTATAACCTCAATGCCAATTTCGATGTGATGCAGGCCGCATGGAAGCTCTACTTGTGGACCGGTGATAAACGGTACATCAATGGGCCCGAGTTTGCCGATTTTCACCGGAAATCGGTCCGCGAATATGTGGAACGCTGGGTATTGCAGCCGGATTCGCTATTGTCGCGGCCGCTTCACCCGAATGCGCATGCGGCGTACAACGACAAGGATTCTTTCCACCGCTGCCGTGGGCTCGCTTCCTATTCCGAAGGCGTACATGACCTGAAAATGGGCGTCGACCTGATCGCGTCGCTTTCGCGCGGAATGCAAACCTATGCCGATATGTTGCGTGTGGAAGGCAAAACCGCCGAGGCTGCGGCATTCGATCAAAAGGCCGGGCAATACCGCCAGCACATCGAAAACAAATGGTGGAGCGATAAAGAGGATAAATACTTCACGTACTATTCTTCCAAAGGCGTATTCGGTTATACCGAAGGCGAAACCTTTCTGCTCTGGTTCGATGTATTGAAGGATACGACCAGGGCTCGCAAAACGATTAACCAGATCCTGGCGCGCGATTGGAATATGGAAAACCAGTCGTATTTCCCCTATGTACTGGGGCAGTATGGTTATCCCGAACAGATCCGCAGCCAGATTCTCCACCTGACCGATCCCGCCACCAAACGCCGTGAATATCCCGAGGTTTCCTACGGAGCGGTGCAGGGCGTGGTGCAGGGCATTATGGGCATTGAGGCGGATGCGCGGGTGAACCGGATTACGACGCTGTTCAACGGACGGGCTGAGGATACGCATACCATTGAAAATCTGCCTGTTCTGCAACGGAACATTTCGGTTACGGAATCTGCCAAAACGGCCTCGCTCCGCAATGCGGGCACCGCTGCTGTTCAATGGCGGGTGATGTTTGCAGGAAAACATCCGTTCATACTCGTGAATGGCAAGCGGCAAAAGGCCAGTCAGGCGGTTGTGAAAGGCTCGCGCACGGTGTCGTTTGCGGATGTGCAGGTGGCTGGTAAGCAGGAGATTTCTGCTCGGGTAGAGTAATGTCAGCCTGAGCGGGCCGCGTCACTGTCAGCCTGAGCGGACGGGGTCACTGTCAGCCTGCGCGGGCCGGGTCACTGTCAGCCTGAGCGGGCTGGGTCACTGTCAGCCTGAGCGGAGTCGAAGGCCGTTACTGCAACGGCCTTCGACCGCCCGGCCCTGTCCGCTGACAAAAAAGTGCGATGCCCCTCATTTCAATTCAACCCCTTTCGTGAATAAATAAGTTTTTAGCTTTACGAAGTAAATACCGCTGAATGGAGAGCATATTTGATAAAATTAAGGAATTGCGGGAGGTGACATCCTATTCCAAACACGACCAGATCGTCGTTGGGATCATTAATGCGATCGACCAGAAGATTGTTGCACCCAACGATTTGTTGCCGTCGGTCAACCAGATGATCCAGGAACTGAATTTCTCCCGCGAAACCATACGCAAGGGGTATGGTGAACTGGTAGACAGGGGAGTGGTCGAATCCAAAAACAGGATAGGATATTATGTGACCAATGCGCAAACCGACCAGTTCATGAAGGTGGCCCTGATCATGTATAATCTCGACACATTCGAAGAACTTTTCTACCGGAATTTCAGGAAAGAACTCGGTAAAAAAGTCCATCTGGACGTGTTTTTCCATCATGGCAGCGTGGATGTGCTGGAAAGCACATTGTTCCAGATCAAGGGGAAATACGGCATGTACGTGGTGGCGCCGATCCCGCACCGCAAGACGAAGGAAATCCTGGAAACCATTCCCCGGAGCAACCTGCTGATATTCGACCGGTTTGAGCAGCTGGACGGCGAAGTGAGCTATATCGCGCAGGAATTCGAGCGCTCGACCTATGCAGTGCTCGAAGCGCTCGCGGACAAGATCCGGGAGTTCGATGAGATCATTTTCTATCATTCCCCCAAATCCCTCGACCCGAAAGAGATCGTGTTCTCATTCAAACGGTTCCTGCACGACTATGCCATTCAGGGGCAAATCGTGAGCGAATTTGTGCCGGGGTCGGTCGAGAAGGGGAAGGCCTATTTCACGCTCGATAACTACACGATGTGGTCGATCCTGAAAGAATGCAAGGGCAAAAAATTTACAATGGGCGTCGATGTAGGGCTGCTGTCCGTCAACGATGAACCCGCCAAGGAGTTTGTCGACATTACTACCTATTCGACCGACTTCGCGTTGATGGGAAAGCTCGCCGGGCAATCGATTATGCAAAAGCAGAAGATCCAGGTGATCCTGCCCAATGTACTGATCCGCAGAAAAACCTTGTGACCGTCCCATGCGCGAAGAAGTGGCCCTGAGCGGCATTGATGCCGGCATTATCGTGCTTTACCTGGCTATTCTGGTCGGGGTAGGGATTTACTTCTCCCGCCAGCGCCGGATCGAAACAGCCAGCGACCTCTTCCTGGGCGGCCGGTCATTGAAATGGTATAATGTCGGTCTGTCCATATTTAGCAGTAATGTGAGCCCCGTCATGCTCGTGGGCTACGGCGGCATGGCTTACACGACAGGCATGGTCGCTGCCAACTTCGACTGGCTGGCCTGGTGGTTTCTGCTGCTGCTGGCGATGGTGTTCGTGCCGCATTATTTCGCGACGAAAGTGAGCACCATGCCCGAATTCCTGTTGCGGAGGTACGGCCAGCGCTCATTTACCTTCCTCACTTACTATTCCATGATTTCGACGCTCATCGCATCGGTGAGTTTCGTGCTGCTCACCGGCGGGCTGGTGATCGCACAGCTTCTCGACGTGCCTTTCTGGGTGGCGGCGGTGGGCGCCACCGTGCTCGCAACGAGCTTCACAGCTACGGGCGGCCTTGGCGCGATTGCCAGAACGGGCGTGATGCAATCCGTCGTGGTGACAGTCGCGGCGCTGATTGTCGGCGTAATCGCGATCGACCGCATTGGCGGGATTGGTGAGGTGGTAAGCCGCTCCCCGAAGGAATTCTGGACTATTTTTCGTCCGTCCGACGACCCCGTCTATCCGTGGCACGCGGTCCTGCTCGGCTACCCGGTGGTCGGGATCTGGTACTGGTGCACCGACCAGACGATCGTTCAGCAGACCCTTGCGGCCAGGGATATCCGGCATGGCCAGTATGGCACCATGCTCATGGCGGGCCTCAAAGCCCTGGTACCCTTCATTTTCCTGCTGCCGGGGATCTACTGCTACATCCTGTTTCCCAATCTCAGTAATCCGGATCATGCCTATCTGGTTATGACGGCTAACCTGCTCCCGGTCGGCCTGGTAGGCATTACGCTCGCCGCGCTCATTGCGGCGCTTGTGTATGATGTGGCAGTGGGTATCAATGCGTTCAGCATGGTTTTTTCTTTGAATGTTTATTCCAAAATCATCGATCCCGATGCCTCGCAACAGAAGCTCCGGACTGTCGGGCGGGTAGTGATTATCGGCTCGTCGTTCATCGCCATGATGATGTCGATCCTGCTATCGACCGTCGACAAAGGACTGTTCGACCTTTCGCAGGCTGTGGGCACCTACCTGGCCCCTCCGCTGACCACCGTGTTTTTAATGGGGGTAATCTGGAAAAAGGCTACCAGCCTTTCCGCCAACCTCACCTTGTACCTCGGTTCTCCGCTCTGCCTGGGTATCGGCATCATGCAGCTGACCGACTTCCCGCACAAAGCATTCTGGCCGCATTTCATGCTGCTCACATTCCTGCTGACCGCCTTTCTGATGGTTTTTATGGTCGCCGTTTCCCTTTTATTTCCCGAGGAACGTCCCGGCTCGCTGCCGACGCTGGCCGAAACCTACGCTTCACAGCCGCATTACGACCGCCGGGGCATTTGGCTGGGCTGGGCGTGCATCGGGGTGGTGATGGGAGGGCTTTATTTTCTATTCAGATAAACCGGGTTTTGTCGATAGATTTTGTGACCGTGCAGCTTTCCTTATCGCTTAAACACCGTCACATGCTTTTCAAAAGAACCAAACATGTCCTGTTCCATGCCGCCATCCTGGGCACGGCATTATCCACTCCCGTTTTCAGCCAGCAGCAGCCCGTCGTGATCGACGTTAACCTGACGAAGGTAAAGGCCCCTATGCAACCCATTTGGGCGTTTTTTGGCTATGATGAGCCCAATTATACCTATATGAAAGATGGGAAAAAACTGCTTACGGAAATCTCGCAGTTCAGCAAGGTTCCCGTGTATGTGCGGGCGCATAGCCTGCTGGTGACGGGCGATGGCGAGGCAGCGCTCAAATGGGGTTCTACCAACGCTTATACCGAAGATGCGCAGGGCAAACCGGTGTACGATTGGAAGATCGTGGACAAAATTTTTGATACCTACATTGAAAGGGGTATGAAACCCATTGCGCAGATCGGTTTCATGCCGCAGGCGTTGTCGTCGAAACCCGAACCGTACCGTCACCACTGGAAGCCGGGCGATAATTACAACGACATTTACCTGGGCTGGGCCTATCCTCCCAATGATTATAACAAATGGGCCGAGTTGGTGTATCAATGGGTAAAACATTCGGTAGCCCGCTATGGCAAGAAGGAAGTGGAAAGCTGGTACTGGGAGCTTTGGAATGAGCCGAATATCAGTTACTGGAAAGGGACTGTGGACGAATACATTAAACTATACGACTACACGGCCGACGCGGTCAAACGGGCATTGCCTACTGCCAAAATGGGCGGGCCGGAGGTGACCGGCCCTTCGTGGGACAAATCGGAGGCGTTCATGCGGAAATTCCTCGACCACGTTACATCCGGCAAGAATTACGTGACCGGCAAAACCGGCACGCCCATCGATTTTGTCACCTACCACGCCAAAGGTGCACCGAAAATAGTGGAAGGCCATGTGCAGATGAATATGGGCACGCAACTGCGCGATCTCGACAAGGGTTTCGAGATTGTCGCTTCGTATCCGGCGCTCAAAAAGTTACCGATCATTATCGGCGAATCCGATCCGGAGGGATGCGCGGCATGCTCGGAGGATGTAAGTCCGCAGAATGCCTACCGCAACGGCACCATGTATTCGAGCTATACGGCGGCGTCTTTTGCCCGGAAATACGAGCTGGCCGAGGGGCGGGGCGTGAATTTGCTCGGCGCGGTGAGCTGGTCGTTCGAGTTTGAGGACCAGGCCTGGTTCCGCGGGTTCCGCGACCTGGCGACTAATGGCGTCGACAAGCCGGTGCTCAACGTGTTCCGGATGTTTGGTATGATGGAAGGAAACCGGGTGGAGGTGAAACAAAACCTGGCCTATGATTTCAAAATGGTGAGAGATGAAAGTGTTCGTAAAGAGGCGGATATCAATGGCATCGCTTCCAAATCGGGCAATTCGGCAGCCGTCATGGTATGGAACTACCACGACGACAATATCCCGTCACCCGATGCGACCGTGAAAGTGTCGGTACAAGGGCTGCCGTCGCAAAAAGTAATGCTCTACCACTACCGCATCGACAAGGAAAATAGCAATTCTTACGAAGCCTGGAAAGCGATGGGCTCCCCCAAACAGCCGACCGCCGAGCAAATCAGGCTGTTGGAAAAGGCCGGGCAGCTTGCATTGCTGACTTCGCCGCAATGGATCGAGCCCAAGAATGGCAACGCGACGGTAGAAATGCAGCTGCCACGCCAGGGCGTGTCGTTGCTGCATTTCAAGTGGTGAGGTATCAGCGCATTAAATAGCTGTTGACGATCTCCTTTACTTCCTGCAAAGTTCTGCCGGGAGCCGGGTAAATCGTCGGGATTGGTTTTCGGGAGAAGGTTTGCAAATACAATACCCATGCATCTCGCCACCAAATGGCCTCTTTGTGTTGCTTCATGAGCCGGCCGGTAACGTCGGCGTGGATCGCCGGGTCCACCGATGATTTTACGCCGGCCCATTGTTTTTGCATCCAGCGCACGGAGTCGGCGCCGGTATAGAACCTGTGGCACAGCTCGTCCCAGAGGCTCCTCCCTGAGTTTAGGTTTTGCGACCAGGGAATGTGATGGAACCAAAGCAAATAGGGGAGCGGGCATGTTTCTGCACGGAGCCAGGCACGGCTGGCTTCCGGGCGGTATTGTTGCAATGCATTGCTGCCGGTAGCCGTGCGGTCGAATCCCAGGCCGAGGGTGTCGGCCCGGTGGTAGTATATGGCCGTCCAGTCGGGGCGGGAGCTGCGATTTTGCCACGGCTCGGGTGCGTAATGGCTGCCCGTCCAGGGGCGCGAGAGGCCCAGCGGCGTATTGTAATCCACGTAAATTTCCCTGGAACGCAGCATGATATCGCTGATCGTGGACACATCTTTGTCTTCGGTGGTCAGGGTAAGTTGTGTCCATTCGCGCGCGATGGCCTCCGGGCTCAGCGTATGGTCCCAGGCCAGCCGCCCGAAAGCGTACCAGTTAGCCTGCGCCATCGGATGCCCGGTCCAGTTGCGATCGGAGCCGGTATTGGCCACGCCCGCGATGCAGGTCAATGGATAATTGTGCAGCGAGCCGTCGATAATGCGGGCTACGGTGGAGCCTTTTCCATGCACATAGGTGTCCGCATCGAGGCATTCTTTGAAGAGCGGGGCCTCGTAAACCCAATGCGTCGCGAAGCCCGTATATTCCTGCGTCAGTTGAAACTCCATGCCCAGCGGCGTCCCGGGCATATTCCCGAACAACGGCGAAAACGGCTCGCGGGGCTGGAAATCGATCGGGCCATTTTTGACCTGGACGATCACATTTTTCGCAAATTTCCCATCGAGCGGAGCAAACTCTTCATAAGCGGCCTTGAAGCGGTCGGCGGTAGGATCGGCTTTGTAAACAAATGCCCGCCAGATGACCACACCGTCGAATGGGGCAAGTGCCTCGGCGAGCATATTGGTACCGTCGGCATGGGTGCGGCCGTAATCCTGCGGACCGGGCTCACCCTCGGAATTGGCTTTCACCAGAAAACCTCCGAAATCGGGGATAGCCCGGTAGATTTCCTTCGTTTTTTCGGTCCACCATTTTCTGACTTCCGGGTCGAGCGGATCGGAAGTTTTCAGGCCTCCCAGCGTTTTGGGAGCTGCGAAATGGATGGATAAATAGGTTTTAATACCATATTTCCTGAAAATACCGGCCAATGCGGCCACTTTGGGCAGATACTCGGCCGTCAGAAAGCGCGCGCTGGCATTCACATTGTTCACGACTGTGCCGTTAATGCCGATCGACGCATTGGCCCGGGCATAATCCGTATAGCGCGGATCGACCGTTTCGGGCAGCTCGTACCATTTCCACAACGACGATCCCGCGTACCCGCGCTCGATAGTCCCTTCGGGGTTATCCCAATGGTTGAGCATCCGCAGCTGGATTTTCGGGCTGCTCTGCCCTGCGACTTTCTCAACAGGCAAGTGCTGTTGCAAATGCCGGAGCAATGCGAAGCTGCCATACAGTACGCCCGCATCTTTCGGAGCGGTGATGACCGTGTTGCCGCCCCGCATGCCGATCGAATAGCCATCTCCGGATGCGATACCGGCCGAAACCGAAAGGATAACCCCATTCTGATTGTTGAGCGGATTTTTCACGATCTGAACCGGTTTGCCAAGCATGGCGGTCAGGCCGGTCTGCAATTCTTTGGCGGCGCTGTTCAGGATATCACTGTTGCCCGATACAGCTATAAAGTTGAAAGATTTGCTGTAAGCGGCCCGCATCGAAGCATTTTGAATGCGGTTATATTTGAGCCAAAGCCGGTAACCGTCGTCGGCCCACGCCTGATTGGTAAAAATGAAGGTGAAAATCAGCAGCAGGGCCAGGTTTTTTATGCTGTCGGACAAAAGGTTTTTGCTGAATAACATCATGTACAGAGTTGGATATGGTCGTCAGGTTTTAGTGATTTTGAGCAGAACCCTGGCCATCGGTGCGGAAGGGCGAGGCGGGGAGGCCGGCCGAATTGTAAAAATTGACCCCCTCCGGGTTATCCTGCCAGGCATACCGGACGTATCGCGGCGATTTGACCTGCTCGGTATGTAATGCGATCCGGTCTTTTCCGATTATCTCGGCTTCCGCCCAGTAAAACTTCCGGTCGTCGCCCGCAACGGCAAACCAGCGCAATGCCTCGCCGTCGGACGACACGATGCCCTCGCCGACCTGATCGAATGTCAACAGGACCTTGTCGTTTTCGACGCGGTGCGATTTCAGCACGGGCCCGGAGTAAATGATGTCCTTCTCGCCATATGCCTGGTTCCGGGCGGCCAGCGCGAGCCGGTGTCCGATATCCTTCTTATTGAGCGGGTGGATATCGTTCCATTCGCCGAGGTCGATGGTGACGGCCACGGCGGTGTTGGGTAATGCAAGCGCCTTGTTCTGCGCTTCCCGAAGCAATGCAATATTGCTTTCCGCCGGGGTGTAGTCGATGTCCTGGAAGTTGGGCAGTTGTGCTACAAGGAACGGCAGGCGGTCGTCGTGCCACAATGAGCGCCAATCGTTGATCAGCGCCGGGAGCCATGCATTGTAAGGTTCGGGGTTACTTGTATTCGATTCGCCCTGATACCACAAAAATCCTTTGATTTTCAGGGGCAGGACCGGCGCGATCATCGCATTGTACAGGGCCGTCGGCTGGTTCTGATGCACCAGTCGGGCAGTTGCCGGGGCTTGTCCGGGCGGAAACACGGCACCGACTTTGTATTGCCACGTGCCTTTCAAATCGATCGTATCGCTTCCGGTTGTCATAAAATAGGGCTTGTCGGGCACGAAACCGCCCTTGCCCGAAGAGTTGGTAACCCTGATCACGAAGCTATTCTGCCCCGGTTTGAGCAAATCGCCCGGGATCTCGTATCGCCGGGGCGGGTATTGGTAAGTAATGTTGCCTATTTTCTTCCCATTGACATACATTTCGTCGGCATCCACAATGCGTCCCATATATAGTTTAACAGGCTTTCCGGCCCAGCTTTGGGGTACCTCAATGGTTTTTCTGAACCATACCACACCATCGAGCGCTTTCAGGCCCTGATCTTCCCAATACCCGGGGATATTGAAATTTCGCCATCCTTTGGGCTGGTAGGCGTTGCCTTCCCAATGTTCCCGCTGACCTGCGTCGGTTACCGGGCGACGCGGCGGAATTGCGTTCGCGATGCGGGCCAGTGCATTCACATAGCTGGTATCCTTGTTTTGGGAAATGGTTTTCCGGATGTTTTCAAAATCCTTGAAGCCACTTTCACTGATCCAGGCTTCGATCGGTGTGCCGCCGACGGAGCTATTGATGATACCGATCGGGACTTTGTGTCTGGTATAAATTTCACGGGCAAAAAAGTAGGCGACGGCACCGAAGCCGAGCACGTTTTCGGGGCTGGCCGTTTTCCATTCGCCTTTGGGGAAATCCTCCGCCGGGCCGTTCAGGCTGGTGAGCGTCGGCACGAAGAAATTGCGGATTTCGGGATAGTTGGCCGACGCAATGTCTGTTGGAAAACGCTCTTTCACGCGTTCCATGTTGATCACCATATTGCTTTGCCCGCTGCACAGCCACACATCCCCGAATGCTATATCCGAGATCCGGACTTCATTCCTTCCTTTCAAAATCATCGAATACCCGGTGCCTGCGGAATGCGCAGGGAGCCCTATTTCCCATTTCCCGGCTGCGTTTGCCGAGGTTTTGTAAGTTTTTCGGTCAAATTGAAGGGTAATCTGCTCTTTGGGCGAAGCCCAGCCTCCTATTTTAAGGGGTTGGTCGCGCTGCAAAACCATGTGGTCGGCAACCAGCCGGGGCAGGCGGATTTGCGCATGCAGGGGAAGGGCCACACAAAGGAGGAGCAGGGCCAGCGGGTGTAAAATCTTTATCCGGATTGATCCGATCATGTTTAAAGTGTTATAATTCAATGCGATGTATGTAAAAGAGGTTTGCGTTTCATTGTCTTGTATTCGGAGGGCAGCATATTGAACTTGGCCTTGAACGACTTCGTGAAATAGTTGGGCGTGGCAAAACCGGCGGTATAGGAGATTTGCGAAACGTTCATGTCGCTTTTCTCAAGCAACAGCGCGGCCTTTTCCAGTTTGATCGACCGGATGAATTCGATAGGGCTTTGTCCGCTGATTTCCAGTACTTTGGTATAGAGCGTGCCACGGCTCATGCCTACGTGCCGGGCGAGGTTCTCAACGCTGAGCTGGGTCGAATTCAGGTTGTCGTCGATGTAGGAAAGTATGCCCCGCAACAGTTTTACGTCACCGGACTCGATCGCCACGTCACGGCCCGTCATTTGTATCTGCCTCGAATACACATCTTTAAGCAGCCTGTTCAGGAGCAGCAGGTTATTGATTTTAACATTCAGTATTTCAAAATTGAAAGGCTTGGTCAGGTAATCGTTTGCACCGGAGCTCAGGCCCTTCAATTGCTGCTCTTCCCCGCTCGATGCTGTAAGGAGGATGATCGGGATATGGCTCGTCCGCTTGTCGGACCGGATCTTTTCGCTCATAGCGAGCCCGTCCATTTCCGGCATGGCAATGTCGCTCACGATCAGTTCGGGATGGCAGCTGAGTGCTTTTTGCCAGCCTTCTTTGCCATCGGTGGCTTCCAGCACGCGGTAATGGGCTTTCAGGTTTTCTTTGAGATAATGCCTGAACTCCGCATTGTCCTCGACGATCAGTATCCGGGGCAAATCGCTGCCCGCCAAATCGTTGCCCGGCAGGTCGCTGCCCGGCAAACCTGCGAGGTCGGTTGGCGGTGCCTTCATGGCAGGAGTTAGGGTGCCTTCGGCGGGCACGGTTTCGGCGAGAGGGGCCGGAGGAGCAATTTCCACGGGGTTGAATACCCAGGTTTCGCAGGGAAGCCCGACGGTGAAAACGCTGCCTCTGCTGCCATTGCTCCCTACTGTGATAAACCCGCCATGCATTTGGACAAACTCCCGGACGATCGACAGGCCGATCCCGCTGCCCTGGTTGAGCACCGAGGCGCCCGCGTCGTCCTGGAAGAACCGGTCGAAGATCTTCTCATGATGTGCCGGCGCAATACCGATGCCGGTGTCTGATACTTTGATATACAGCCAGTTTTGTTGTGACTCGTCTGTGCCGCAGGTCAGTTGCAACGCCACTTCGCCTCCTTCCGGTGTGAATTTGAATGCATTGGAAAGCAGGTTGAAAAGAATGCGTTCCATCTTGTCGGCATCGAAATCGATCAGCAAATGCGCGATGGGACTATCGAATGTAAAGCGGATGCGTTTCCGCTGGGAAAGGTCGCTGAACGAGTCGCACGCATCGCGTATGAAAGGTACGATGTCGGCGCGGCGGAGATCGGCTTTCAATTCCTGTTCCTGCAAGTTTTTGAAATCCAGCAGCTGGTCGACCAGGTTGAGCAGCCGTTTGGCATTGCGACGGATCGCCGAAATCTGGGGCTGGTGGGGCGATTCCTGTGCGAGCAGGTTTTCCACCGGCGCGAGAATGAGCGAAATGGGTGTTCGGAATTCGTGGCTGAGGTTGGTGAGAAACTTGATTTTCAGCCTGTCGAGCTCCTGCTTGCGTTCCGTTTCGCGGCGTGCCTGCTCTTCCCTAAACTTCCGGTTCAGTCTGCGGATGCCGCGGCGTCGCATGAGGAACACGGCCACAATGGGGGCGAGTACGTAGAAAATGTAGGCGTAAATGGTGAGGTAAAAAGGAGGTTTGACGATCACCGAGACGGTCGTCGGGGGCGAGCTCCAGTCGCTGCCGTCGCTGCTGGCCTGTACCTCGAAGCGGTAGTCGCCGGGACTGAGGTTGATGTAACTGGCCGTGTTGGCCTGGCTCGCCTGCTGCCATTCATTTTGCAGTCCCACGAGGCGGTACCGATAGGCGGTCTGTTCGGGGTTGGTGTAATTAAGCGCCCCGTAACCGATCGAAAAGTTCTGCTTGTAATCGAGGCGGATCGTCCGCGCGACCGAAATGTCGGCGTCGATCATGGCCGAATCAGCGGATGTGATGCTGCGGTTCCCGACTTTCAGGTCCCTGAGCATCACCGGGGTTTGGCCCTGCTGCTTTTTCAGGCCACGGGTGTCGATGTAGTTGAAACCCGCAATGCCGCCGAAAAATAGTACGTTGTCCGACGTTCGCATACCCGCACCGAGCGCGAACGTATTGTTTTGCAGGCCATTATGTGCCGTATAGTTGGTGAATTTCTTTTTATGTAAATCAAAAAAACTGATTCCTTCATTGGTACTCACCCAGATACGCCCCTGCGCGTCTTCCAACACCTTGTTTACCATCCCGCTCGGAAGCCCCTCATTGACACCGAATGTGATGAACCTGCGTGTTTTCGGGTCAAATAGCGCAAGGCCTTCGCCGCCGGTACCCGCCCAGATATTACCCCGGCTGTCTTCCAGGAGCGAAAGCACATTGTTGTTGGGAAGCGCGGCGGTTTCGCGGTCAAGCAGTGTGGAAACGCGTTTTTCAGGGTCAAAAACGGCAATACCGGTCCCGTGTGAGGCGATCCACATTTTCCCGTGCCGATCCTCCAAAATATCGCGGATGTAGGCATTCAGCGGGATCATGCGTTTCAGAAGGGAAATGTTGGGGTCAAAAAACCTTTCGAATTGCCTGGTTTCCGGATGGTACACATTGACGCCCCCGCCATTTGTACCAATCCACAGTCTTCCTTTTTTGTCCCTCGTAAGGGAAAAAATATTGTTGTTGCCCAATGAAGTAGCCTCCGGGCCTTGCAGGAACTGGTCGTACGCGCCTGTCGCGGGGTTCAGGCGGAACAGCCCGTCCTGGAATGTACCGATCCAGAGCGCATCCGGCGTCGTCAGTTCCAGCGACAGAACGGCCAATCCCGAGGAAGCCGCCTTGTTCCGGGCGTGGATGGTAACCTGGCGGAAAAGATTGGTCTTACGGTCGTAGAGGTTCACGCCGCCATCGTCGGTCCCCACGAAAATGCGGCCGTCGGGATGCTCAGCGAATGAAGTGACGAAAGGGGCGCTGAGGCCGTACGGATCATAGGGATCGCAGCGTTTCAGCCCGAAAAGCGTCAGGTTACGGTCGTATTTGTTCACGCCGCCCTTGTAAGTGCCCATCCACGTAATACCCGAAGAGTCGGTGAGGATGTTGCGTATAGACTTGTTCGTTATGCTGAACGGCATGCGCGGGTCGGGCGTGTGGTGCGTAATGTGCCCCGTGCGCGTATCGATGATATTCAGCCCGCCGTCGGTGCCGATCCAGACCTCGTTCCGGCTTTGCGGAGCGATCGAAAAGATCATATTATTGCTGATCGACTGGCCGTTGCCGGGCTGGTAACTGAATTGCCGGTCCGGTTTTCCGTCGGGAGAAAGAGTGAATAAGCCGCGCTGTGTCCCGATCCACATGTTGCCGGCACTGTCCTGGCTGATGGCCGTCACAAAGTCGGCACCGTCCTGGTTACCTTGCTTGCCATGGTAATCGATGGGGACAAACCGGTTTTGATTACTTGAAAATCTGAAAAGCCCATTGCTTGTGCCGACCCACATTTGCCGGTTCCGGTCGCGGAAAACGCGATGTACGTGCTTGCCTGCCACCTGCGGCGGGACACCCGTTGTGGTGCCGAATGTTTTGAAATTCAAGGTGTGAGGGTCAATGATAATGAGGCCCTGGGTAGTGCCGGCCCAGATTTTACCCTGCGCATCCTCGCATAGCGAATTGATACTGTGAAGCGCTTTAACCCTGACAAATGAGTCCCTCCGGCGATCGTACAAATGCAGGGAGCCAATAATCGTCCCCACCCAGATGCGGCCTGCGCGGTCTTCATAGAGCGCCGAAACGTCGTTGGATTTCAGGGAGGTTGAGCCCGTTTTCCGGTGCCGGTAAACGGTGAAACCTGTCCCGTCATATTTATTGAGGCCGTCGTCGGTAGCGAACCACAGTAAGCCGAAACGGTCTTTCAGGATCGCGGTGACGGTGTTGGAAGATAGCCCGTCCATGGAAGTGATGGCGGTGAAACGGGGCGGTTCGCTTTGGGCAATAGCCATCTGTCCCAGGCCGGCAAAAAGCAGTGGCAGGCTCATCAGTAAGCGCAGAAACGGCCGGATTTGTATCAAGTGTTAAGCAATAAAGGTGATTTACTATAAAGACGACGGAAACACGTGTTTCTCCGCCGTAAAGAATGGGTTAAATGCAACTTTGTCCCTGAATTTGCCACTTTTAGCCCCTTTTTGAACATTTGTTCCCATAGTTTGAACAAATGTGCTCACGGTCGGCTTCGCGGTCATACTACTTTTGTCCATTGTCAGGTTACCATAAATTATTGGAATCATTATGTTCTAAAAATATATTGTCAAAATGACAAATAAAAATTTTCAACAAAAACCCTGCAAGCGTATGCGCTACTTTTTACTGAACAAGAGAAACCGGCTCCGCACATTGGCGACCATGGGATGGCCGCTGATGCTGGCGATGACGCTGGATCCCGGCGGCGACGCCCGTGCATCGAAAATCGATTTGAAAGCGCATGTCCGTCAGGTCATGGCGGAGGTGGAAGTAACCGGGAAGGTTACGGGAGAGGCTGGTGCCGGGCTTCCGGGCTCCGGGCTTCCGGGCGCCGGGCATCCGGGTGATGCGCTACCGGGAGTGAGTATCCTGATCAAAGGTACCACGCGCGGAACAATAGCCGATGAAAACGGGAATTTCAGGATTAATGTCCCCGATAACGAACAGACCGTGCTGGTGTTTTCGCTGGTAGGTTATGTTTCCAAAGAAGTAGTGGTGGGAAACCAGAAGGTCGTGAACGTAACGCTCGCTCCCGACCATAAAGTACTGGAAGAAGTGGTCGTAGTCGGCTACGGGACGCAGCGCAAGCGGGATGTGACCGGCTCGGTGGTTTCGGTGAGCGAGTCGACGCTCAAAGAGGTACCCGCGCCGAACCTGGTGAGCCAGCTCAAAGGCCGTGCGGCCGGTGTGTCCATTATCAGTAACGGCAGCACGCCCGGTTCGCAGGGGCAGATCAGGATCCGCGGTAACCGCACGCTGACCACCAGTTCGGGATCGAGTGATGGCCTTGACGGCCCGTTGGTGGTGGTCGACGGTATCCCGTTCGGCGGATTGAACGACATCAACCCCGATGATATTCTCAGCCTGGAAGTATTGAAAGACGCTTCTGCAACGGCCATCTATGGCTCGCGCGGTGCGGGCGGGGTGATCCTCGTGACGACCAAAAGAGGGAAGATCGGCAAGCCTGTGTTCAGCTACGACGGCTACCACGGCGAAACGCGTATCATGGGTAAATTCAATGTGATGAATGGCCCTGAATATGCTCAGTTCAAAGCGGATGCTGCCAAATACAACCGCACGAGCCCCGGCACATCGGGCTATTTGCTTACTCCGAAAGAACAGGAAGCGCTGGACAAAGGGGTGTCTACCGATTGGCAGGACCTGATCTACAAGCCCGGTTTTATGTCCAATCACCAGCTTGGCATGCAGGGCGGTGTCGAAAACACGCAGTACTCGCTGGGTTTGGGGTATTTCAATGAAACGGGCATTATCCCTAACCAGAACTTCCAGCGCTTCAACCTTCGCGCGACGATCGATCAGCGGATCGGGAAAAATATCAAGGTCGGATTGAACACGCTGAACACCCTTACCTACCAGAACACACCCGGCGGAGGTGGCGTTCCGGGCGGACTGGTGCGCCTGACACCGCTCGCGTCGCCCTACAATGCCGACGGCAGTGTGAATATGTTCCCATCGGAAGGGTCTATCGATGCCACCGGGGTGAGTCCGCTCACGATCATGACCAAGAAGGATTCCTACCTCGGCCGTAC
This sequence comes from Dyadobacter sp., assembly GCF_017744695.1. Taxonomy (GTDB): domain Bacteria; phylum Bacteroidota; class Bacteroidia; order Cytophagales; family Spirosomataceae; genus Dyadobacter. The sequence goes on along the minus strand of NZ_JAGIAS010000001.1, from coordinate 83,374 downwards.
GCGCTCGGTGCGTACGTTCAACAGCCTGTACGCGGAGGTGAACATTCTGCCCGGTTTGAAATACCGGTTCAATGCAGGTCTGAATTTCAGCCAGTCGAATTACAATGGCTATAATGGCCCGCTGACCTATTTCAATTCGGCCACGGTACAGTCTTCTTCCACGGCGGAAATCAGCAACACCGAGTACTGGGACGTGAACCTGCAACATTTGCTTTACTACGATAAAACATTCGCAGACAAGCATAAACTGGGTTTCACCGCACTTTATGAATACACTAAAAACCACTCCCTCGGCAGCCGCTTTACCGTGACCGGCGTACCGGCGGACTACATTAAAACGTCGAACTTTTCACTGGCGTCCGGCCAGCCTGTGGCCAACTCGGATTTCGGTAACTCGTTTTCTGAAACGGGCTTGCTTTCCTACATGGGACGGCTCAATTACAGCTACGACGATCGTTATCTGTTGACATTGACCTTGCGCAGGGACGGCTCTTCCACGCTGTCACCCGGGAATCAGTATTTCAACTATCCGGCGATCGGCCTGGGTTGGAATGTGATCGAGGAAGGGTTTATGAAAAGCGCTGCTTTTGTTTCGAACCTGAAACTACGCGGTGGCTGGGGTGTGTCGGGGAACCGGAACGTGGGCGCGTATTCGACGCTCGGCGCATTGTCGGCCGGATATTACAATTTTGGAACAGGTACAGCCGGTCAGCAACTGGCCTACACCGTTACGAGTCTTCCCGCGAGCAATCTGAGCTGGCAATCGACGTCGCAGGTCGATATCGGTGTCGACTTCGGGTTTCTGAACAATCGCATTACCGGTTCGGTCGATTGGTACCACCAGAAAACGAAAGACATTTTGCTGTCGGTGCCGCTTCCGCCGAGCAACGGGGCCGGTTCGACTTTGAAAAACCTGGGTAAAACCGAGGGTAAAGGTTTGGAAGTAGCGGTTACTTTCGAGATCGCCAGAAAGCCGAAAGGGTTCAATTGGAGCGTGGACGCGACCTATTTCTTCAACCGCGAGAAAATCACCCAGCTGACCACCCCGCAGGAAAAGGCCAACCTCGGTGCGGGATGGTTCGTAGGACAGCCGCTTTCGGTGATTTACGATTACAAAAAGCTGGGTATCTGGCAGCTTAGCGACGCGGAGAACGGAACGCTGGCCAAGCAGGTATCCCCCGTGCAATATCCGGGGCAGATCAGGGTCGAGGATTTGAATGCAGATGGAAAAATCGATGCGAGCGACCGGCAGATCCTGGGTAATTTCCAGCCTAAATGGGAGGGAGGGCTTACCAACCGTTTCAGATTTAAAAATTTCGATGCGTCGATTGTCACCTATGCGCGGATGGGCATGAAAGTGCTTGTACCTTATCTGACAGGTAACTCGACGGGTTCGGGCGGGTTTGCATTCTTCAACCAAAGCCGCGTCAATCAGGTGAAAGTCGATTACTGGACCGATACCAACCCGACCAATGCATTCCCGGCACCCGACGCGAGCAGCGCGGTGGCCAACTTCGGGTCGACGCTCGGATATTACGACGGCTCGTTTATCAAATGCCGGAGCATTAACCTCGGGTACACGTTCGCGAGCGATATCATCAAGAAGATCGGCGCTACGTCGGCCCGCATTTACGTGAACCTGACGAACCCGTTCATCATCTATTCGCCATTGGTGAAAGACAACCTGGCCGTGGACCCGGAAGGGAACAGCTACGCCAGCGGACAATCGACGCTTAACCCGCAGGGCGCGAGCGAGCGTGGAGCGCCGGAGCGACAGATCGCCGTAAACCTCAATAACCCACCGGTAAGACAATTCACTGTGGGCGTAAACCTTAAATTCTGATCCGACTATGAAATCCATCAAAATATTCATCACCGCCGGTATGGTCGCATTGCTGAGCTCCGGTTGTGAAAAAGTACTCGAAGAACATCCGCAATCCCAGATCGTTCCTTCCTATTTCAATAGCCCCTCGGGCGTACTCGGCGGCATTGCCGGGGTGTACAACGACATCCGCAGCCAGTGGGGCACAGAGGGCTTCACCGTGGAAATGCAGGCGGGAACCGACGAATTTATTCAGGGCCTTAGCGCCGGTACCCCCATTCCTTATACTTACAACGGGTTGAACGGCAGTAACTTCGGTTCGGCATGGGGTGTTGCCTTCCAGGATATCAATACTTTGAACGGTGTGCTGCAATACGGCCAGACCATCGACCTGCCCGAAGCTACGCGCAAGCAATACCTCGCGCAGGCCAAGTTCCTGCGGGCATTCTGGTATTTCTACCTTGTACAAACCTGGGGTGACGTGCCTTTGCATACCGAATTTATTACCGTACCCTCGCAGGCTGCATCGCGGCAGCCGGCGGCGCAGGTGTATGAGTTGATTATTAAAGATTTAACGGAAGCTGCGGCCGATCTGCCCAACCAGCCTACCGCGCCATTTCTGGGTAAAGCGGCCACCAAGCCCGTGGCGCTGTTCCTGCTGGCAAAAGTACATCTCACCCGCGGCTGGCTGAATAACACCGCGGCTGATTTTACCAAAGCGGCGACGTTGTGCGACGAGATCATCGCAAGCAAATCCGCCTATGGGCTGGATCTGTGGCAGGACTATGGCGACGCATTCGTGCCGGCCAATGACTATGGAAAAGAGACGATGTTTGTGAGCGACCACGTGCTTGATCCCAAATACGGCTATTACAGCGTGGGCGGAGCGGCCGGCGGCGGTGCGGCGCAGAATCTGAGCCCCTGGTTTACGAATTGGAATTACCCCAACAACAGCGGTATCAATTCCTTCAAGAATGCTTCGGGAGGGTTTGTCAACAGCGGTACCTCGGGCATGATCCGTGACTCGTACTATGGTCGTCCGTATATCCGTATGCGCCCCAATTCCGACAAATGGCCTACCGGTCCGCACGCGGGCAAGAACTATTTCCTCGATCAGGCATTTACCCACCGGGATATTGATTCGCGCTTTGCCAGCTCCTTTTATACCGTTTATATTTCCAATACTTCCATTACGAATACGGCCACTACGCCCAACAACAGCCGCGGGATCGGCTACACGACCGTCGTAGGGTCGGATACCGCCGTATGGCTACCCGATTACGAGGTGCCCGGTGCGCCGCAATTTGTCGGTACCAGGCCGTTCAAGGGCATTGTGGTGCCGCCGAGCCTGTGGAACAACGGTATTTTCCCTGCATTGAAAAAATTCATGGACCCCAGCCGTGGCGCCAATTTCAACGACCCATCTACCCGTCCGTGCGTTTTGTACCGGTTTTCTGACGTGTATATGACCGGTGCGGAGGCGTATTTCAAAGCCGGCGACGCCGCCAAAGCCGCGAGCCTGCTCAACGTCGTGCGTCAGCGCGCGGCATACCGCAAGAGCAATACCACCGCGCAGAATGCCACAGCCGCCGCAGCGATGACCATCACAGCCGCCGATGTTACCCTGGATTTTATCCTCGACGAGCGTAGCCGGGAGTTTTTCGGTGAATGGCAGCGCTGGCACGACCTCGTACGTACACGCTCGCTCGTGCGCCGCATGCAGGAGTGGAACCAGGAAGCAGCGCCTTATGTGAAGGATTTCAATATGCTGAGGCCAATTCCTCAGTCGCAGATCGATAGAGTAGTGGACGGTCCTGCTTTTCCACAAAACTCCGGATATTAAACCTCATTAACCTGTCTACTTATATGACCCGCAGCTTTTTATCAGTCGGATTGATGGCCCTCGCGGCGATCGGCGGCGTTGGCCTGGAAACGGGCCTTTGCCAGCAAGCGCCCATCAAGCCGTTGATCAGCGACCTGTTCACCGCCGATCCGTCCGCACATGTATTCAATGGCAAGATCTACATTTATCCTTCCCACGACATCGAGGCCAATGTGCCGCAGGACGATGAAGGCGGGCATTTCAATATGCGCGACTACCACGTGTATTCGATGGACCATATCGGGGGTAAAGTGACCGACCATGGGGTGGTACTAGACCTGAAAGACATTCCCTGGGCAGGGCGGCAGCTGTGGGCGCCCGATGCCGCATTCAAAAACGGGACTTACTATCTGTATTTTCCTGTCAAAGATAAAGAGGACGTTTTCCGTATCGGTGTAGCCACTTCGAAGTCACCCGCAGGGCCATTCAAGGCAGAGCCGAAGCCTATTCCGGGCAGTTACAGCATCGATCCGGCCGTTTTTACCGATACCGACGGACAAGCCTATATGTACTTCGGGGGGATCTGGGGCGGGCAGCTGCAACGCTGGCATTCGGGGAAATATGATAAGTCTCTTTCCACCGACCTTGGCAAAGGCCACGATCAGGAACCCGCATTGAGCGCCAAAGTAGCTAAAATGAGCGGCGACATGCTTACCTTCTCCGAAACGCCCCGCGATGTGCAGATACTGGACGAGCACGGCAAGCCACTCCTCGGCGGCGATCATGACCGCCGGTTTTTCGAGGGGGCCTGGATGCATAAGTTCAATGGGAAATACTACTTTTCGTATTCCACCGGCGACACGCATCTCCTCTGTTATGCCGAAAGCGCCTCACCTTACGGGCCGTTTACCTACAAAGGAGTGATTATGAAACCGGTAGAGGGCTGGACGACGCACCATTCCATTGTAGAGTTCAAAGGGAAATGGTACATTTTTTACCATGATTCCACGCTTTCAGGGAAAACACACCTGCGTAACGTGAAGGTACGCGAGCTCGTGCGCGACGCAAATGGCGCAATCGTCCCGATCGTGCCCTGAAATAGTACAAGATATTTTGGTAAACATACGCCGGTGCCGCCTTTTAAAGGCTGTGCCGGCGCATTCGTAACGGACATTTCATTCAAAGCATTTAATCATCGAAGCTATGCAAATCGAAAGACGTGATTTTTTATCGACATTAACCCTGGCAGGCGCGGCTACCTTGTTTTCTGGCAACCCGCTGATCGCCGCCACTTCGCCGAAAAAGGACAAGCTCGGCATCGCTCTCGTGGGCCTGGGTTATTACAGCACCGACTTGCTGGCCCCCGCGCTGCAACTGACGGAAAAATGCTACCTCGCAGGTATCGTTACCGGCACACCTTCCAAAGCCGAGGCGTGGAAAGCCAAATACAATATCCCGGACAAGAATATTTACAACTACCAGAACTTCGACCAGATTGCTAAAAACCCCGATATCGACATCGTTTACGTGGTTTTGCCCCCGTCGATGCACCGCGAATACGTGGTTCGGGCTGCGAAAGCGGGCAAGCACGTGTTTTGCGAGAAACCCATGGCACCGTCCGTGGCCGACTGCGAGGCGATGATCGCGGCCTGCAAAAGCAACAAGGTGAAACTGGCCATTGGTTATCGCTGCCAGCACGACCCGAATATCCAGGCTTTCATGAAAGTAGCGAAAGAGCAGAAGTTCGGAAAAGTGAAGATGATCAATAGTGCCGCGGGGTATTTCGACGCCCGCACCGACCATTGGAAGCAGAAAAAGGCGCTTGGTGGCGGCTGTATGGGCGACATGGGCGTGTATGCATTGCAGGGCGCGCGCCTGGCCACGGGCGAGGAGCCTGTCAGCGTGATCGCGCAGGCATCGACGACCCGCCCCGATATTTATAAGGAAGTAGAAGAAACGATGATGTTCATGCTCGATTTTCCAAGCGGGGCGAAGGCGGCGTGCCAGACCAGTTTTGGCATTAATATGAATTATCTGCAAGTGAACTACGAAAAGGGCTGGCTGAAAATGGAGCCGCAGTCGGGTTACAACGGGAACAAGGGTAGCATGTCGGACGGGACGATCATTAATTTCCCTATCAAAAGCCAGCAGGCCAAGCAAATGGACGAGGACTGCCTGGCCATTATAAACAACACCGATCTGATTGCCCCGGGCGAAGAAGGACTGCGGGATATCCGTGTGGTGGAGGCGATTTATAAATCGGTGGCTACGGGTAAGAGCGTGAAAATATAGTTATGCAAAAAATCCCCTTGTTTCTGGCCGGTTGGCTGGCATGCACCGGTGCATTGGCCCAGCAGAAATCCTTAAAGGACGCCTACGTAGACTACTTTCCGGTCGGCGTGGCGGTGGCCCCGAGAAATCTCTCGGGCCCGGAGGCGGAGCTGATCGTGAAGCAATTCAGCAGCATTACGCCTGAAAACGCGATGAAAATGGGCCCGATCCACCCCGAGCCCGACCGTTATGCCTGGGAAGCGCCCGATGCGATCGTTGCATTTGCGCAAAAGAATGGCATGAAGGTGCGCGGCCATACGCTCTGCTGGCATAACCAGGCGCCGCAGTGGTTTTTTACCGATGCCTCGGGCAAGCAGGTAACGCGCGAGGTGCTGCTCGAACGTTTGAAACAGCATATTACCGATGTGGTAGGCCGTTACAAAGGCCGGATTTACGCCTGGGATGTCGTGAACGAGGCGGTACCTGATACAGGGACGGGCATTTATCGACCATCCAGATTTTATGAAATTGTCGGCGAGGATTATATTGAAAAAGCGTTCGAATACGCGCATGCCGCGGATCCGGCCGCAAAGCTTTTTTATAATGACTACAATACCGAGAGCCGCGCCAAACGGGAGAAGATTTACCAGCTGCTCAAGAAACTGAAAGAGAAAAACGTTCCCGTCCACGGTGTGGGTTTACAAGGGCACTGGTCTGTGTATGAGCCTTCTGAGAGCGAATTGCAGGAGTCGATCAGCCGGTTTGCAAGCCTGGGGCTGGCGGTACAGATCACGGAGCTGGATGTATCCGTGCACGTGAAGGAACACGGCCGGCGTGAGCGGACCGAGGCCGATAATGCACCAGTGGCCCCCGAGGCATTTGCCCGCCAGGGCGGACAGTACGAAATGCTTTTCAGGACGTTTCGCAAAAACCGCGGCGTACTCACCGGCGTTACTTTCTGGAACGTGTCGGACAAAACGACCTGGCTGGATAATTTTCCGGTTCGCGGCAGGAAGGACTATCCGCTGCTATTCGATGAAAAGCTCCAGCCGAAGGCGTTCTTCAACAAAATCGTCGATTTCTGAATGCATTTAACCCAATAACCGCGCAAAATGGTTTTCCAGAAAGCTCCGCATACCGTTGCGGAGCTTTTCTGCCGTGCCCGATGATATCGACAATTTCCTTGTGTGAGATGAAATGGGTGTTCACCGGAAGCTTGCGCAGAAGCCCGCCCACGTGCACGTGGACGAACACCGGCAGCGACTTTTTCCCGTTTACAGGCAGTTCTGTCCGGGCTCGCACCCCAGCGATGGGTTGATGGCGATTCGGGCTTCGTGAATATCCCTTAATCTATCGTAATTGTCAAGGAGCGTTGATCAACTTTATAGCCGTTGTATTATTGACCACGCTTACAATGTTAGGGCCATATGACAAGGTAACTGGTGGAAATTCGGTGTTGAATTGCATGGTTACTAATTTTTGGGCGGTCCTTGTTTCCCCGATCGCCATATCAAATGCAACAGGATTTGCCGCGGAAGAACCGGGAGGGGACCATCCACCCGGGCCGATAAGATCATCCCAAAGCGGAGGATGTGGCGGATAGGCGGAACCTATGCGCTACTAAAAACTACCAAAGAACAAGGCACGATGTCCGAAACCGTAAACGAATAACAGCAACAGACACGCCCATACAAGCACAGATATTATAAAGATCCAAAGGGCTAATCGAAATAAAATACGTATGTATTTCATGGATGTCTTGACTTCTTTCAGGAGAATGCTTCGTCTGTCGCACTATTTACAGTAAATATTTTGAAATTTTCTGCATGAAAATAATCTCCCCTTGAACGGTATCGGGAGCGTTCGCCTTACTTTGGTGATTTATATTTTAACCCTGATAATATGCCCTTCATCAAACGACCCCACCGTTTTTTTAAGGTGTTCATAGTATTGGCCACGTTCCTGCAAGTCGTGTATGCGCTTCTGTTGGTATTTAATGTCTACCAGGTTATTTCGGCGTCGGCTTCGGACCTGTTGCCGGGATGGTGGAAGTCAATAGTTATTATCTATCCACCCGGCGAGAATCCGGCGCTGAAAACGGCTTAATTTGCTTCAAATAGGCTATTTTTGTCCTTCATTATATCTCAACATTTACTATGACAAATTCTTCCCGTCGTAAATTTATTGCAGGCTCGGTTTCTCTCGCCGCGGGCGCTGCGGCATCCGTGGCCGCGCCGGTTACTCCTGCGAAAAGCAAAACCCCGTTGGTGCACCACGTATTTTTCTGGCTTAAAAACCCTGGCTCGGTAGCCGACCGTGACCGGATCATCGAAGGCTTGAAAACATTGCGGAAGATCGAGGCGATCAAGGAACTCCGTATCGGGGTGGTGGCCAGCACGGAGAAACGGGATGTCGTGGACAATAGCTGGGCAGTATCCGAGCTGATGTTTTTCGAGGACCTCGCAGGCCAGGCGACCTATCAGGATCATCCGATCCACCAAAAATTCATCAAGGATTGCAGCCATCTGTGGGACAAGGTAATCGTATATGACGCGATGGATGTTTAGTTTTTAGGAGGAAGGAGGAAGGAGGAAGGAGGAAGGGGAAGTTCTCAATACCTGACAATACCTGACTCCATCCTCCTTTCCTCCATCCTCCCTTCCATAGCGCCGAACATTTATTTTGACTTCATACAACGATTGATGTCACCCTTAGCCTCTTTATCCTGGCGCTGCTTCATGCGCGGCTACGGGTTCACATTTAAGCTAATCGATGCGTCAACTTTTTCGTGCATTAATGCTGCTGGCGGCATTGCCCATTCGATCCTTCGCTCAGGACACCGCTTCCGTCACATTTACGGAGGAGAATAGCCCAGTGGTGGAGCAGCGGTTTATCGACCGCTATGAAAATGTTTTCATGACCAAAGTCCCTACCCGGAAGATGTTCAAGCTGGGGTATCTGGCAACGACTTACAATGGGCTCGGGTTCAATGCGGCATTTGAATACAAGGTGTTGCCGGCGTTGTCGCTGGAAGTGGCGCTCACCGGCCGGACCAACCGTACCGGAAACGCCGTCACATTGGAGCGGTTCGAGCGGCAATTCAGCGGAAACAATCTGTTTGCCAGCATAGGCAGCCGGTGGTATTTTGAAATGAACAAGCGGATAGCACGACAGCAAAGTGCCAACAATTTCAGCGGAAGTTACCTGGGAATCTCCTACGAGCGATCGCTGGCGGCCATTCTGAGCAACCGCCCAAGGGAGCTTTTCAGCATTACATACGGGTTTCAAAGTCGTTTTCTCGCCAATGGCTTTCTCGACTTTTCGCTGGGCCTCTATTACGCCAGTCCATATTTGTTTATGTGGGATCGGGGTTACCTGCCGTCGCGTGGCTTCCAAGCGCAAAACGCCGTCATTGCATCGCGTGCCCTGCTTGGCCTTGCGTTCGGCGATTGGAGGCGAAATAATAAGGAGCCATTATGCGACGTCCTGCATTGCGACTATTTGGTGAAGCAGCATTTCAAAATCCGGTTGCCGGAGGTGAATATCGGGTTGGAAGCTCAGTCGCTCCGTGCGGAAGCGGGTTATGAGCGAAAACTGGGTAAGAGCCCGTTGTCGGTCAATCTGAGCATTGGTAGCGAAATGAACCTCTCTTCTTGGGAGACTAGATCGTCCATTACCGCCGTCGGTGAGGCGCAGATTCGCTGGTATTACCTGCAAAAGAACCAGGTGAGGAAGGGCAAAGCCTCGGACAATCTGTCGGGGTTATACCTGGGGCCGCGATTCGCGTATAACTATGATCGGATCGTTTTTAGAGGGAGAAACCCTTTCAACACCTGGAATGCTGCTGCCGGTATTCTGGCTGGTTATCAGCAGCGTCTGTTCAATAGGCTTTATTTCGACGCCGCAATTGGCTATTCGGGTAACAGTATGAGGAAAAGCATTTTTAAGGTTAGCTACTGCGAATTGCAGGCCAAGGCGGGAATCGGCTTTGCGCTTTGACATTTCAATACAATCCAGAACATAATGCAGTCGCCCGACTTGTAATAGGTTCTCAGATACGTTGCCATAAATTGGCCGGAATAATCGATGGTAATTACAACCGACTTCTTTGTTTTGGCTAATCCGCGATGCTCGACGACGAGGCGATCTTGATATCGGCATGTTGCCAGGCCTTATCAAAATCGGATTTAACCGTCTGTGCTTCGCTGTTATTATTCTGCTGCACCAGGGCATTATGGAGCCCGATCAGCGCCCAGCCATTTTTTCGCCAGGTGCGTAAATCCTGGCGGTAGGTATGTTCCGCCTCGGCGTTCTTCCCGGCTTTGAGCAATACAGCCCCCAGGTGATGGCGCACGGAGAAAAACCAGTCGGGCGGCTCATTGTAGTTGAGGTTATCCTCGAGGGCGATGGCTTCCCCGAGCAGGGCCGCCGATTTGTCGAGCTGGTTTTGTTGCGCGGCGATACCGGCCGACAATACCTTGGAGGCGATTTGTACGAGATCCACCGAAGTATTGATGTTCCATACCGTGATGTCTTTCAACGTCGTGTCGGAGGCCAATGCGGTGAGCGACTTCATTTCTTCCTGTGCATGCGGCAGGTCGTGCTTGCCCAGGAAGGCCATTCCCCTCGCATAATGCCATATAGCCCGTGGATAAATCAGGTCCTTGCCCGGGGCAGGTTCGGTCAGAAGGGTATCCCACATCGAAAACTTCACGGCGATGTAATAGGGAATGGTATAATAATGCTGAAGCGTGCCCCACCCGGGTTGCCGCATTACCTCTTTCGCGGAGTAATGCTGTACTTTCCGCGCGGCAAGCCAGGCCAGGTCGGAATTGCCTTCCAGGGTGGCGGTAGCTGCCAGGAAATGGTAATTGTGCGGGAAATAGGCGAGCGGGTAGGCGCCTTGTGCGTGACAGGTGGTGATGTAATTGCTATCGGCCCCGACAGCGCTTATATTGGAAAGCGAGCCCAGGTGGTAATCACCGGTGAGGATGTAAATATGCGATGGCATGTGGAGCAGGTGGCCTGCGCCCGGAACCAGCGAATCGAGCAAGGCTGCCGACGCCATCGCTTTTTCGGGCGTAGCGGAGGCCTCCAGTGCGTGTATGTAGAGGTGGTGCGCGCCCGGGTGCCGCGGGTTCTTTTTCAACAGGCCTTCCAGCACAGCCACCAGCGCGGGTGTCCAGGATTTGGCTGCTTTCGTTTTTTTATCATATAAGTCCCATGGGTGCAGGTCCATCTGCGCCTCCGCGTACAACGCCCCGATGTCGGGATCGGTAGGGAACTGGTTGTATACTTTTTTCATGGCCGCCGCGAACGCGATATCCAGCGGTGCCCTGTTGGCAGGGGGGACCTCGCTGTACCGAGTGGTCAGTGCGTCTATGAGTGCTTTTTCTTTGGGGGTACATCGGGCAGCCAGTTGTTGCGCTTTTTTAGTGGCCGCCCAGGCCCGCTGAAAGTTGTCCGGTTCCATTCCGGCATTGTAATTAGGGCCCAGCACGTAGGCATAACCCCAATAGGCCATCGCGCAGGTCGAATCGAGCCGGGTGGCCTGGTAAAACGACCGGGCAGCCTCGGCGTGATTAAAACCGTACGAGAGCATCATCCCCTGGTTAAAATAGGCCTGCGCCTCCGGGCTGGAAGTCGAAATTTTGAAATCGATGCCCTGCAAACCGTCGAGCAAGGGCGCTTTTTTGCCTGAACTATACCATTCGGCGTCCGTGGTTTTGGGATTGTAGCAAACCGTAATCCGCCCGGTGCTGTCGGACGCGGGCTTTTCAGCTTCCTGCTTCTTTTTGAAGCACGAAGAAAGAAGGATAATTAATGCGAGGTAACAATGGCCGTGCTTCATGAGCGTAGAAGTTTGAGTCACAGATCACATGAAAGGAAAGTAACCCGCGGGTGCGGTGTGTACAAATATAGGAAATATCGTGCTGGCAATGAGCGTGTTGTGGGGTTCTTAGTAAACGGTCAAAGTGGTGTTTTTATAAAATATGCTTCTCAACCCTTCCTCATCAGCGCCACATGCCTGTGGTGTTCCCGGATCATTTTTAGTCCGTCTGCGAAAGTCATCGGCGGCGCACCATTGCGCATATTAGCCATGCTGATTTCGCGGAGGATTTTCCAATGCCGGTAGATTTCCTTCCAGGCGAAGAAAAGGGAATGTTCCGGGTCGTAAATATGCGTGGGCTCGCTGACAGCGCCATTGAGTTCGATGATCGAAAAATGCCTTCCTGCTTCCAGTTCTGCCCAGCTTTTGAAACGGATATCCAGCCTTCCGTAATAGAAGCCGGGAATAGCGCTGCATACCTGGTCGATCGCCTGCGTGAGCGCAGGGGTAATGCGATGGCTGAGGTCCGTGAATTTAGCACCGCGGCTGTGGTTGCCGTAAGGCACAAGGCCGACCTCTTCGCCGTCCGCAGGAACTGATCTTATCCGGTCTCCGAGGGATGCACGGAGGGCGGGGAGTTGTAAAATAGCCCGGTCGTCCCGCATGATCAGGGTCAGGATGTCCGACTCTCCGTCGCCGGTAACGCCTAAAAGCGCTTTGCCGACAATTCCTGAGACGTGCCCGTTTGGTTCTCCGGGCATGCGGTGATAGAATATGCCTGCTTCATGCGGGTAGTCGATGTAGGGCTGCAAGAGGAAGTCGACCTGGCTGGACCGGCGATAATCTTCGAGGTCGGCTTCGGTTTTCAAAAGCTTTACCTGCACGCCGCGTTCACCGATATCCGGTTTGGCGATCAACGGGAATTTCAAGCGGGCGCTATTCAACAGCGATTGCACTTTTTCCCTCGAAATACCCACTTCACATAACAAGGTTTCGGGGAAAGAGCCCACAGGCATTAGTGCGTAAATCCTGCTTTTACGCTCTCCCGCAAAGCCAGCATAGCGCATGGAGGGGTTGGCTGCGCCGAAGAACCAAACCGATCGGGCCTTCATGCCCAGCCACAGCCATAACGGTACCATAGGCAGGTATACGCATTCCAACGGCCAGTACTCCCAGTGCCGCGCACGGATCAGGAACCGCCGGGCTCTCGGGAGGATATTGTCGAATGAGGCATGCTTACGATAGGCAGGTTGGGTCACGGATGTAGTTCCGGTCCGAAGGTCGTGGTAGTGCATAGCGGGCTCTGCGCTGCTCAGGTCGATGGAGGTAACGCTCACCGTGGCCATGGCGCCGCGCTGTGCATTAAAACTGTGGCCGGCATCGAACCGTACATCCTTCCCGAGGTGAAAATTCAGGATACTTTCCTCGTTCACGTCGGCCTGGCGATACCATTGTTGTAGCTTCTCCGACCGCATTTGTTGCGCTTCCTGGCTGTATAATGTAGCGGAAGCCCAGATATGCGGTTGACGCGCGTCGAGTTCGCTCCGGTGCTTGCGGCTACCGTCCCAGGTGCAGCGAAACAACCTGCAGTCCGTGAACAGGATCAGTGTAAAGGGTTCGATTCCCTCGAAAGAAATTGTTTCAAAACAACGGACGGGCGAATCGGCTTCTACGATTTCCAGCATCACCAACCCACGGCTGCGGCGGTACGACGGCTTGCGCTCGTGGTTGGCAAAACCTCCGTTGAGCAACACCGCAGCGTCGCGCCGGCCTTTCAATGCGATCCAGGTGCCTCCGGCGTGCGCGTCTTTCGGGTAGGTGAGCGTGCCGCCTGTATAGCGGGTTACGGGTGGCTCCGCGGGCGCACGATCGATATGTTCATCCCTGTTGGAAGTCAGGAACGCCCCCTTTTCGGTCGGGATGTAGGTTACGGTGCACATTGCGCCTGGCGGTATCGGATGGTGGAACTGGCTACGCCGAAACTATCGGGCAGTTGCAGGGCTGTGAGGGCACGAACGCCGATTTTCATCAATGCCATGTGGTGCACCGTATGTTCGAGGTTGTAAACCAGTTCCCGTTCGTAGTTGGTGGAAACCTGGAAGCCGGCCTCGGCGGTGGTCGTCAGGTACAGTACTTTATTTTCTTTGCCGAGCGTAGCCGCAATGCTGCGCAGCCAGGTGAGGGCCAGCGCCCGCTCTTGCTCAATGGCCTTATCCCGGCGCCTGGCGTCGTAATGGACATCACCCGTCCGGTAGCCACGGTCGAGTTCAATGAAAAATTCGATTACGTGGCGGACATGCCCGCCCAGGGAGGCACCCGAAAGTACCGGCAGGCTGCGCCTGTATTGCTCGTCGGACAGCGCATCCAGCATGGCGCCAATTTGTACCAGCGTGGCTTCGATCGATTTTGTTAGTTGCCTGTTCATGTCGTTCGTTTTGGGATAGGGGACAAAACAATGCCCGTTTTGGGGGAGATTTGGTTTACGTGTTAATCGCGGGATTTCATCCCCGAAATGCTGCTGCGGTGCCAGAACACGAGCACCAGACAAGTAATCAGAACGATTACTGCCATAACAAACAGCTTGCCCGAGTCGTTTTGCACCACGATCCCCAGGCGCGTGAGATGCATGAAGACAGCCCCGGTCATCACGCCGATGCCGATCAGTGCGCCGTAGGCAGTGGTACGTGGAATGAGGATCAGTATGGATGCGATCAGCTCCAATACGCCCACGAATATACGTCCCCAGGGCTCCATCCCGACAGTCGAAAAGATGTACACCGATTCCGGCGCTGCGGAAAATTTGAAATAGAGGGTCTGCAACATAATAATTGCTGCTACGAACCGCAGCAACCACGACCATTTTGGATGTGTTTGCGGTTTCATCACTGTTTGTCTTTGATCAATGGCCATTGTGTATCTGCTTTTTCGATGAATTCTTCCCTTTTTTTCGACCAGTTGTTTTTGACTTTCATATTGTAGTTGAAATACAATTTGTCGTTTACGATCGTCCAGGTTTCTGCTTCTGTGGGTGCTTTGTGGCCTTCGGAAGTTCCGTAGGCGCAGTAGCCGCCATATTGCGGCTCATATTTTTCGGGAGCCGCTTTGAACGCTTCCAGGTTGGCGCGACTGGCGAAAAGCCATTCCGCGTCCTTGTAACGGTAGCTCAGGCTATCGGCGCCTTCCGTCGGTCGCGCGTCTTTGAAAAACGCGACGACGTCATATCCTTGGATGGCTTTGCCTTTCGGCGCGAAAATTTCTGATTTCTGTGCAAATGTTGCCTGGCCTATCAGCAATAGCGCGGCAGCGAATAATACTTTGTTCATGAGTAATGCGGTTTTTTAAGGTACAAACTTCATCCAGTTGTGATCGGCCTGTGTTTTCAGACGCGCTTCATCCTGGTTCCAGCTTTTGAGCGTGTTATTGAAATATTTGTTATAAAAAAGATAGAGCTTGCCGTCCAGGACTTTGAACGTCTCCGGGTCGATCGCTACTTTTTCGCCTTTCTTGCCCATAGCGTATGCGCACCATCCGCCGAACTGCGGTTCGTAACGGGTCGGATTGCGTGTGAATTCCTCTTTGTTTTGCTTCGAAACAAAGCGGTAGGTAACGCCGTTGTAGTTGGCCGAAAGCTCCTTTTTGCCTTCGACGGCCTTGTTGATGGTGAAGTAGGCCACGGGATCGTAGCCCTGTATGGCAAGGCCGGACGATTCAAGATTGAACTGCTTTTTGCGTAGTTCGGGAGTCTGGGCGAAAGCGGTGCCTGCCAGTAACAGAAGGAGCAAAAGGACATGGATGTGTCTTTTCATTGTAATGTGACTTTGATGATGTTGCTGATCGCCGGAAGCGTCGTGAACTTGTTAGGATTGGGAACAGGTGCAATGGGCTTGCTCTCATTCAGCGGCGTGCCCGCCAGGTTGAATTGCGTAATGCCCGCGCCGGGGAATTGGTCGATGGCAGTACCATTATCGTATAACCCGACCGACCCCGAAACATCGCCGCTTGCATTGCCGTCGATATCGTTGCCGCTTGTCGCGAAGAACCAGTCATTGGAAAAGCCATACATGGTAGCGATGGCAATGCGATCACCCGAGGCCAGCGTGAGTGGCTGTGAAACTTTACTACCGGCATTACCACCGATTTTGGGCAATAATACAGTGCTGGCGGGTTCTTTCAGCACATACACATTTTTAATGCCAGCCTTTATTTTCAATGCGGCGGCGAGCACGTCGGCATTCCCTTTCTGCGCGAGTTCTTTCAGGCCCTCGCCCCGGTCGTTTTCACCCGGTTTGAAGAAAGGGTTTTCGCTGCCGTGATAAACGACCACCAGTACCGGCGAAAGGGGTGTGAAAATGCCGGTTTGCGAGGCAAGCCAAGTACTGAGCGGGGCATTGTCGCCAGCCTCGGCAATGCGCGTCAGGCCTTCGGTAGTGGCTTTTCCGTCCGAGTAGACAGGTTCGGGAAGCAGCAGGTTGCCGCCGGCAACATAGGAAATCGCCCATACACCCGGACTGAAAGGCGTTTCGTTTGCAGTTCCGCCCGACTGGTTTTTAATGGTGATGGTAAACATCGAGCTGCCGTCGTAAGCCAGCGAAACATTCATCAGCTGTGAAGCGGGCAGGAATGCGTGGCCGTAGTCGTCCATACCCGCTACCTCTTTGATATTGCGCGGCGTCGCTTCGGCTGTCCCCGGATGCGTCACGCTCATGCCCGGCGCCTGGTTTACGCGTGAGCCGTTGTCCCAGAGTTTGATCTGCGCGGAGACGTCGCCGGTAATGGGCGTGCCATTATCATCGTACAGCCTGATGCCCGGATTGGCGGGGGCAAAGAACAGGTCGTTGCTCCATCCGTACATGGTTGCGAAGGTGAGGCGCTGGTTTTTGGCCGCCGAAAATGAGAAGGAGACCGACTGACCGGGCAATATGACCGGCGGCGTGCCAGCCCCTTTGAATGTGCCTGATTGTACGAGCGGTTTGGCATCGAGTACGTTTTCGATGCCAAGGGTTTTGGCGGTTGGCTGCGGGTCGTGATCCTTCGTGCAGGCTCCGAAAATGAGGGCGGTCAGCGACAGCCCGAGCAGAGATTTGATCATGTCTGTTTCCGTTTTGAATGTCTGGATGATGCAAAGCAACGGATACGGTATCCCGGCGGCGTAACGGAATTATAACAAAAGTATCACAGCGGCATTCCGCGCTGTTTTATTTGTAAACTTTGCAGAAAATCAGCGGATATGGACACCAAAAATGTGTTGATCGTCGAGGACGATACCAACATTACCGAGTTGCTCTCAATCCATCTTTCAGACCTGGGATGCAAGGTGGTTTCGGAAAAAAACGGGCAGAACGGCCTCACGCGGGCGCAGGACGGAAATTTCGACCTCATCATACTCGACGTGATGCTGCCCGGCCTGAACGGCATGGAGATTTGCCGGAAAATCCGGCAGGGCGACCGGCAGACACCCATTATGATGCTCACCGCGCGCTCGGAGGAAATCGATAAGGTAATGGGCCTTGAAACCGGTGCCGACGATTACCTCACGAAGCCGTTCAGTGTGCGGGAGTTCATTGCGCGGGTGCGGGTGATATTCCGGAGAAGTGAGGAAAAGGCACGCTACGCAGCGCCGGCGCCCCAATTGATCCGTATTGCCGGACTGGAAATCGATATCGACAAGCGGAAGGTAATGCTGCGGGGCGAGCGGCTCGATTTATCGCCCCGAGAATTTGAACTGATCGTTTTGCTGGCGTCCAACCCGGGGAAAAGTTATAGCCGCAAGCAGTTGCTGAGCCTGGTGTGGGGGTATGATTTTGAAGGATATGAGCATACCGTCAATACGCATATCAACCGGTTGAGAGGAAAAATTGAAGCGGATGCTTCCAATCCTGTATTTGTACTAACCACCTGGGGCATCGGCTACCGGTTTAACGAAGATCTTTGAAATGTCAGTAAGAACCATCGGGGGGAACCTCCTCTTCTGGAAAATAAGCGGCGTGTTTGCAAGTCTGCTGATCATCCTGGGCATCATATTCGTCATGATCGCTTCCCGCTTTTCGAAGTCGTATTATATGACGGCCCATCAGCAGCTGTACGGAGGCATTGCCCAGCACCTGGCTACCTTTACCCGGCCTATTAAAAATGGTAAGCCGGATACCACCGTCACGCACGACATCATCCATTCTACCATGGTCGCGAACCCGAGCGTCGAGGTGTACCTGCTCGACACGCTCGGGAACATTACCGATTACGTGGTACCGCAGGCATCCGTGCAGATGAAGAAGGTCGACATGGCGAAAGTGCGGGAATGGCTGGCATCGGATACCGGCAAGCCGATGGGCGACAACCCGAAGCATCCGGGGGAATCCAGTATTTTCTCGGTGGCGCCGGTGCTGGAAAACGGCGTGAGGGTCGGGTATGTGTACGCCGTGCTCGCGAGCGAGACCCAGAAGCAGATTCTCGCCTCGCTGACCGACGACCTGAATTTCAGATTGGCCGCTTATATTTTCTTTGCGGCGTTGCTCGGGGCGTTTGTGGTGGGAATAGTTACGTTCTTTTTGATTACCGACAGCATTTGCAGCATTGCCGGGGTCGTGAAACGGTTTAAGGATGGCGACCACGCCGCCCGTGTACATGGTTACGCGACGGGGAACCTGGGCGTGCTCACTTCTACATTCAACGACATGGCCGACGTGATTGTCGACAATATCGAGAAAATTACAGCCACCGACCGGCTCCGGCAGGAGCTTATCGCCAACGTTTCGCATGATTTGCGGACACCGCTTTCAATCATGCAGGGGTACGTGGAAACAATGATGATCAAAAAGGACACGCTTTCGGAGCCTGAGAAAGAACGCTACCTGGCCATTGTCCAGGAAGGGACGCGGAAGCTCTCGGGGCTGGTGGACCAGCTGTTTCAGTATTCGAAGCTGGAAGCGAATGTGGTGTCGGTACAGAAAGAAGTGTTCCCGTTGGGCGAACTGGTTTCGGATATTCTCAGCTCCTACCAGCTGAAAGCGGATGAACGAGGTATCCGGCTCTTAATGGAAACTGTTCCCGCTTTGCCGCAAGTGTTTGCGGATATCGCGTTGACGGAACGGGTGTTCCAGAACCTGCTCGACAATGCGTTCAAATTCACTCCTGATGGCGGGCAGATTACCGTGCATCTCGCCGAGGCCGGCAGCGGTATCAAAATCCGGGTTGCCGATACCGGCGTGGGTATTGCGAAAGCTTATCAGGAACAGATTTTTGAGCGCTACAAGCAGGCGGAAATGTACCCGTCGGGGCAAAAGGGGACGGGCCTGGGCCTGGCGATCGTGCGAAGGATTCTCGAACTGCATCAAACGACCATTGAGGTGGTCAGCGATAGCGGAAAGGGCGCTGCTTTTGAATTTATCATGCACCGGGCATAGTGCCCTGCACAGTCCGGTCGATTTGCCTGACTATCGGTTGCCGCGCAAAGGTTGCCCCGCAAATCGTTGCCCCGCAAAGGTTGCCCCGCTCAGATTTTTACCTTTACTTTAACCGGCTAACCGGAGCGTATTGTAAAGGAGACCCAGCTGATTATTGTGAAACAGGCGACCATCAAGAAATTCCATTCATTCCTGAGATTCAAAAGGAGATTGACTACTTACAGTTTAAGGAAATTCAAGCTGTATGAAGTCATCATTTTTTGGCTTAAAAGTATCCTGACCAGGTCACAGTTTCTGATATTGTCGGGGATATTGGTCGGATGCAGTGCCGGGTTGGCCGGGGTAGTCCTGAAATCACTGGTGCATGCGATTCATCACCTCATCACGCACAAGGTACATTTCGAAACACAGATTTTCTTCTATGCCGTATTCCCCTTCCTGGGGATTGTGATCACCTCCCTTGTGGTGATCTTGTTCTTTGGCGGCAACGATCGCAAGGGTATACCGGCCATTTTGCACGAGATCGCGCAGAATTCCAGTATTGTCGCCCCGGTGAAAATGTATTCCCAGGTGGTGCAAAGTGCCATTACCGTGGGGCTCGGCGGTTCCGCGGGTCTGGAAAGCCCTATTGCGGTAACCGGTTCGGCGATCGGGTCCAATTTCGCGCAGACCTACAAGCTGGATTACCGGGAACGTACGTTGTTGCTCGCAGCGGGCGCCACTGCCGGGATCGCGTCCGCATTCAATGCACCGATTGCGGGGATGATGTTCGCCGTCGAAATACTGCTTACCGGGGTGGTATTCACCGACTTTATTCCGCTCGTACTCGCGGCTGTCTGCGGTAATGTGCTTTCCAGGATGTTGCTCAATGAGGAGACCCTCTTCCATTTCAGCAGCAGGCATCCGTTCAATTACCATAATCTGCCTTTTTACCTTGTGCTGGGTATTCTGTGCGGACTTTATGCACGGTACTTCGTGGTGATCGGGCATCAGGTGGAGCGATTTTTTGGCAGTCTGAAAGGCGGAAGGCTGCGGAAAGCCATGTTCGGGGGGGCGATGCTGTCGGTGCTTTGCGTGTTATATCCGCCATTGTTCGGGGAAGGTTACGAAACCGTCAAGGCGATGGTGAACGGGCAGGTAGGGGAGTTGATGGAAAATAGTTTTTTCGGTATTGTCGGTGGACAGCGGTGGGCGGTCGTCGTGTTCCTGGCGATTGTTTGCCTGCTGAAAGCCTTTGCGAGTTCCATTACCATTTTCAGCGGCGGTAACGGAGGGAATTTTGCGCCTTCGCTTTTTGCGGGCGGCACTCTCGGGTTTGTTTTCGCATTATCCTGCAACTTCATCGGTATTTCCGACGTGCCGGTGGCCAATCTGGTGCTGGTAGGAATGGCGGGTGTCATGAGCGGCGTGCTGTACGCGCCGCTGACGGCCATGTTCCTGATTGCCGAATCCAGCTCGGGGTATGACCTGTTTATTCCTTTGATGGTGGTGGGCGTGATATCATTCCTGATCTCCAAATGGTTTTCCGCCATTTCTCCCGATTTGCAAAGGCTTGCCGATGAAGGGAAAATATTCACCCGTGAGCATGACCGCAACCTGCTTTCTCAGCTCAACACGCTGGATTTCATCGACAGGGATGTGCCCGTTGTGGACATAGACCTGCCCTTTGAAAGCTTCGTACATGCGTTGCACGAAAACAGGCATGATCACCTGGCCGTCGTAGACCGGCAGGGGATTTTTCGTGGCATCATCCTCGTAAAGGAACTGTATCCCTATCTGTTTACGGCGGAAGCTGAGGCCGGTTTGTCGGTGATGTCATTCTTGCGCCAGCCCCCGGCGACTGTTGCGGAAACCGAACCGGTTGCCCGGATCGTCACCCAATTTGATCAAACCGGTGCCTGGCATTTGCCGGTTGTTGATACCCAGGGCCGTTACGTAGGTTTTATCGCGAAATCGAGGTTGCTCGACCGCTATCGTAGCCTCCTCCAAGCGCATTCGGGTTGATTTTGCCTTTGTTTAAAAGAATACTTTTTTAAATTGCCAGCCCTGTATTTCCCACCTGAACCACGAGTTATGGCATTTTACAGATACCTTCTTACTACGCTTACTGCCCTGACCCTGTTAGGGGGCTGCCAGGATAAGGAAAGAGCACATGAGCTCGACGTGCGCGAGCAGAGCATACTTGCGCGGGAGAAAGAGTTTGCCATTAAGGAGGCTGACTACCAGTCGCTTTTGCGCATGCGCGACAGCCTGCTTACGCGGAAGGATACGGCCGTCGTGATCCAGCGCTGGCCCGATGATATTGCCGGACTTTGGGCAGGTAAGTCGGTTTGCCGGGAGTCGAATTGCAGCGAGTATGTAATAGGCGACCTGCGTTCCAACACCTGGGAGTTTGTAAGCGACTCCACCGGTCTTTACACGCGCGTAATCAACAACAACAAGGTTGTGCGGGTATTTTCCGCGAGGTACGACAGCACCAGCATTCAGCTGCAATACACCAGTGATACGTCGGCTACGAAGAAGCTGGAACTGAACGTGGAGCTAACCCGCGACAACAAGAACCTGATCAAGGGCACGCAGACGACGGCCATCGACAAGTCGTGCACTGCGAAATTTTCCATTGAGCTAAACCGCCTAACCAACCGCTAGATGATGACGCTGCTCAACATCCACATCGGCAGTTTACCGATCGAAGACCCGGTATTGAAGTTCCTGCTCGAACTGATTATCATACTGAGCGCTCCGTTGCTGCTCAACAAGATCAAAGTCCCGCATTTGCTCGGCCTGCTCATTGCAGGTGCCGTGGTGGGACCCAACGGCCTTAACCTTCTGTCCCGCGACAGCAGCGTGGTGGTAACGGGCACGACAGGCCTGCTGTACATTATGTTCCTGGCCGGGCTTGAAATCGATATGGGCGATTTCAAGAAAAATATGGGTAAGAGCATCACATTCACCGTGTTTACATTTGCCGTACCCTTTATATTGGGATTGATAGGAGGTTATTATGTGCTGCATTTCTCGATGCTTACCTCGGTGCTGTTTGCCAGCCTTTTTTCTTCGCATACACTCATTGCCTACCCGCTCGTGAGCAAGATGGGCGTGGCCAAAAACCTTTCCGTGAATATCACGGTCGGCGGAACGATGCTGACCGACGTACTTTCACTGCTGGTACTGGCCGTGGTGGTCGGGATGACCCAGGGAGAGGTAAATAGTGCATTCTGGCTCCGGCTGGGACTTTCAGTGGCGGCATTCAGCCTCACGGTATTGTTCGTGTTTCCCATCATCGGAAGATGGTTTTTCAAGAAGGTCGATGACAAAATATCCCAATACATATTTGTGCTGGTGATGATTTACCTTGCGGCCGTGCTGGCGGAGTTGGCAGGTATCGAGGCGATTATCGGCGCTTTTTTTGCAGGTCTTGCGCTCAACCGGCTTATCCCCCATACCTCTGCGCTCATGAACCGCGTAGAATTTGTAGGTAATGCCATTTTCATTCCATTCTTCCTGATCAGCGTGGGCATGCTCATCGATTTTACGGTGTTTTTCAAAAGCCTGGAAACCCTGGGTGTTGCCGCAGTGATGCTGGTAGCCTCCATCGGCGGGAAGTACCTGGCGGCCGTATTTACGCAAAAGACGTTCAGGCTGACGAAGGATGAAGGGATGATCATTTTCGGACTGAGTTCGGCTTCGGCGGCGGCGACACTGGCGGCTGTTATGGTCGGTTATAACATCATTCTATCGGAGACCGAGAGTGGCGAACCGGTGCGTTTGCTGAGCGAACACGTACTCAACGGCAGTATCCTGCTGATACTGATTTCCTGTACCATTTCGTCGTTCGTATCCATGTCGAGCGCTGCCAGGATCGCGGAGGCCGATAACGAGGCTACGGCGTCGGGTACGAGTCCGGAAGCTGAAAACATCCTGATCGCCGTCAATTATGAAGATGCGGTAGAGAAGTCGGTGAACCTTGGTTTGCTTATTAAAGCCGGACATAACAAAAACCGGCTCTTTGCATTGAATGTGATCAACGACGAGAAAAACGAGTCGTCCGTCAGAAATGCCGAAAAGACACTCCACACGGCCGTAACGCTGGCTGCGGCGGCCGACGTGCAGGTCCAGCCGCTTACCCGCTACGATAGCGATGTACCTACCGGCATCAGCAATGTGATCAAAGAGCAAAAAATAACGGACCTGATCATCGCTTTGCAGCCAGGGAAAGGCCTGAGGCCATCGTTCGTTTACAACCTTACGAACGGTTATTTGCAAAATGAAAATGTGAATACGTTGATCTACCACGCGGCCCAGCCGATTTCTACCATTAAAAAGTACATTGTCCTGATCCCGCCCAAAGCGGACAAGGAGCCGGGCTTTTTTCATGCGCTGCTGCGGGTATGGAACATCGGGAAGTCGTCGGGTTCGGAAATGGCTTTTTATGCCAGCGCTCCGATTATCGGCATTATCGAAAGGGTAGCAGGCAAGTCCGCTATCGAATTATCACTTCATACGATCGATTACTGGGGAGAGGCCGAACAGGCCGCCACCTCGATCGCGGCCGATGAGGGGCTTATCTTGTTCATGGCCAAACGCGGAATGGCCTCGTTTTTCCCGCGAATGGGCCAGATGCCTGATTTTCTGAATCAGTATGCGCTGGAAAATAACTTTTTGCTGATCTATCCATTCTCACAACAAAATGCGGACGAAACCGAAAAGCGGTCAGTGAGCAACCACGACGATTTTGTGGCGATTGGCCGGATGATCGGCAAGATGTTCCCGGGGTAGGGCCGATGGGTTTCGTTGAGCCATACAAGCAAGTAATTTGAGCCGTGGAGGAAATCTGCCGCGGGCGTGCAGTCGTCATCTTTGTGTTGTTAAAATTCAACATAAAAAGATGACGACTATAACCAAAATGAATCTCGGCCTGAACGGGCCGCTCGTTTCCAAACTCGGATTAGGCTGTATGCGCATGTCGCCTGTATGGGGCAGCAAAGGTCAGGGCGAATCTGAAAGTATCGCTACCATTCACGCAGCGCTGGATAATGGCATTAACTTTTTGAATACCGGCGATTTTTACGGCGCCGGGCATAACGAATTGCTGGTAGGGAAGGCCATCAAAGGCCGTCGTGACGATGCATTTATCAGCGTCAAGTTTGGCGCTATTTTTTACAATAACCAATGGCTGGGACTAGACCTGCGTCCGGCCGCGATTAAAAACTTCATCAATTATTCGTTGGTGCGCCTGGGCATCGATACCATCGACCTCTACCAGCCATGCAGGCTCGATGGCAGCGTTCCGGTGGAGGAGGTGATCGGCACCGTTGCCGACCTGATCACCGAAGGGAAAGTGCGGTACCTGGGCGTATCCGAAATCACCGCAGAGCAGCTGCGTAAAGCCCACAGTGTACATCCGGTAACCGCATTGGAAATAGGCTATTCGCTCGCCGACCGACAAATTGAGCAGGATTTGCTGCCCACAGCCAGGGAGCTGGGGGTCGGCGTGGTGGCATTTGCCAATACCGCCGAGGGATTGCTTACCGGCGACATGAAAGCCCCGCTTCCGGAGGGTAGCTACCAGCACCATTTCCCGCGTTTTCAGGGAGAGAACCTGATCAAAAATCTTGCTACTGCCGAGCTGTTGAAGCAAATGGCAGTGGAGAAGGGGTACACGCCTACGCAGTTGGCGATCGCCTGGGTGAATGCGCAGGGCGACCACATTATGCCGCTGGTAAGCATGAGCCGTCGTGCACGACTTCCGGAAAACATGGATGCGATGCAAATCCGGTTCACCGCCGCGGAAATGGACCTGCTCAACACGCATTTTGCGCCCGGGGCAATCGTGGGCGGTACGTATCTTCAACGCTAGCAGGGGACTTTGAACCCCGCTTTTTTAATATCTTTACAACGTGACCAATCCAACTGAAATACTGCCTGGCGTTATTTTTTACTCCTATCACTCGAAACAGAGGAAGGACAAAATAGCTTTTATGGAGCACAATACGCTGGTATTGCAGGTCTCCGGGCGGTTTTCATTGGAAACCGCCACGCAGAAGATCGCAATGGGTGCCGGCGAAATGCTGCTGATCCAAAAGAACCAGCTGGGGGAAATCACCAAGACACCCCTCGAAGGCGAGGACTATCAAACCGTAGTGATATGCCTGCACGAAGACATGCTGAGGACCATAGCGCTGGAAGAGCAGGTCGAGACAGGGTATAAATATACCGGGCCGCCGAACGTCCTTGTGCCTGTCAACGATTTTTTGCGGGCGTTCTTCCAGTCGGTGATCCCGTACGTGCGCGATCCGGATGCGACGCTAACCGAGCGGCTTGGTACGCTCAAAGTAAAGGAAGCGGTGCATTTGCTGCTGCACGCCATGCCGGAGCTGGAAGAAATGCTGTTCGATTTTTCGGAACCTTATAAAATGGACCTGGAAAAGTTCATGCTCAGCAATTTTCACTACAATGTCTCCGTCGAAAAGTTTGCGAGGCTCACAGGGAGAAGCCTGGCGGGTTTTAAGCGGGATTTTCAAAGGATATTCGGCATGGCGCCGCGACATTGGCTGCAAGAAAGAAGGCTCGCAGAAGCGCGGCACCTCATCGAATCGAAGCATAAAAAGCCGTCGGCGATCTACCTCGACCTGGGATTTGAAAGCCTTTCGCATTTCTCCCATTCATTCAAGAAGAAGTTCGGAAAGGCACCTACCGAGTGGGTGGTGTAGGCCGTGGGCGCGCATGACGAGTACTTGTGCGCGATCGACCCCTTCTTTTGGCAGGTTCGCACCCGCATTGGCAGTGAATGACCGTGTACTTTTGTTGTGTCACAATTTAACTGAAAACACAAAAAGAAAAAGGACATGGGAAAGATCATCGCTATTACCCAACTTTCAATTGACGGCGTCATGCAGGCGCCCGGCGGACCGGATGAAGATCCGACCAGCGGGTTCACGCACGGAGGATGGTTCATGCATTACGGAGACGATCTGCTGCACAAAACCATTACTGAAATCATTTCGGGTGAGTTCGAAATGCTGTTAGGTCGCCGTACCTATGATATTTTTGCTTCCTACTGGCCCCTCCACGATGACGACCCGATCGGCAAAGCATTTAACAAAGCCAAGAAATACGTTGCGACAACCACCCATGACCATCTCGACTGGAACAACGCGCAGATCTTGCGGGATGTCGTAGCGGAAGTGGGCCGGTTGCGGGCAACGGAAGGCCCGGACATTCATGTTTGGGGCAGCAGCAATCTCCTGCAAACGCTGATTTCGGCAGGGCTCATCGACGAGCATCGGCTCTGGATCGCCCCGGTTGTGTTGGGCGGCGGAAAGCGATTGTTCGAAAACGGCGTGCCCGCGGGCGCTCTTTCACTGGTCGATTCCAAGGTCACGTCGACGGGCATGATGATCAATACCTACCGTCCGGCAGGGCCGCTGCCGGGAGAAGGGGCGTAATACTTTCGAGTACGTATAAGGATATCCGCACGTAACCGGGCCTGGCTAGTCAGTCAGGCCCAGTTGCTGTTTGACGAATGCATAGTTTTTAAGGTCGGCAATAGCGATACGCCCTTTTTTGTCGGACGGTATAATGATCCAGCGGAATTCGAGGTCGAAATCGATGGGGGTAAGCCTGGGCTTGTAGTAGGTGACATCGAAGTTGATTGTCCCGGTCTGGTTTTGGACCTGCATGAAAAAGCCGAGCGTCAGTTCTTCGTTGGCAGATGGTAAGGAAAATACCACATTCGGCCGGCCGTCGTTGCGGTAATAGGCCATCACGAGCGCGCTGTCGAGGATTGCCTGGGTAATGCGGGTGTCCGGATGCGTGACCATGAAATACGTGGAATCCTCACGCTGCCAGGCTGTATGGGACACTTTGACCCAGGGAGATACGATGACATTTGCCGCTCCGGCAGGTCCGGCCGGGCCCTGTGCGCCATTTGGGCCGGGTACTCCCTGCGGGCCCTGTGCGCCAGCCGGACCGACGTCGCCATCCGGGCCTTTACAGGCGATTATTGATGTGATTAGCAAGAGTATCCAAAGGCAGGTTCTGCCGGAGAACGGTATCGTTTTCATCATGATTTCGAGGTGAGAAGGGGACGGGCAAACGTTTCAAAAACGCATCGGTAAACACCAAGATTTACCACCTCACTTTCCCGCTCCAATCGGGAAGAGAGTACAGATAGAGGCTATGCTTCAGATAGTTGTAACTGTCTGATAATTAGGGTTTAATAAGGGTAAATATATTGAATTTAATTTGGATATATAAAGAATAAATAGCAATTTTTCTATACGCTTATTCGTGCGTCAAGGTCCCTCTTCTTCCATCTTAAATTCTGATGCTTATGAGACCGATTCTATCAGTGCTCTCATTTTGCCTCCTGTTATTTTCGGCGTGTTCCGCCCAGGCACCCGTGATAACACGCGGCCCGTATCTGCAAATGGCGTATTCACAAAAGGTAAATGAGTTTGCTACGAATGCTTCTGTGACGATCCGCTGGCGGACAAACGTCGCTACCGTTGGTCGCGTGGTTTACTCTTCCGAACCGGAGTATGAATTGCTTGGGCAAGGGTCTCCCATGGTGGAGGAAGCCGCGCCTGTTACCGAGCATAAGATCACACTCACAGGCCTGAAAGCCGACCAGCAATACCGCTATTACATCGGGGCGACGGTGGTAACCCAACCTCCGTCATTCCCGGTTGTCCTGGAAAAATCGCCCGAGCACTTTTTCAGGACGCCGCCGCTTCCGGGTACCAGGAAGAAAACGAAACTGTGGGTCCTCGGTGATTTTGGTTACACCGATCCGTTCCCTGCGACCGCCAACCGCCAGGATAGCGTGATCGACTCCTGGAGGGATTTTATGACAGTCACCAAAACAGGCCCGATGGACCTTTGGCTCTGGCTGGGCGATAATGCCTACGAGCAGGGAAACGAGCAGCAATACCAGGAGCGCATTTTCAATAAAACCAAAGCGCGGTACGATTTCATGTTCCGGCAAACGCCGTTCTACGCGACGCCGGGCAACCATGACTATTACGACGGGACCGTGGACGTGGCGACGCTTAATCAGAAGAGGGCAGACAAGAATATTCACTATTATAGCGTCGTCGAGAATTTTACCAATGGGGAGGGGGGCGGAGAGCCCTCGATGACAGAGGCTTATTACTCATTTGATTATGACAATATCCACTTCATCAGCCTCGACACGTACGGATATGAAAAGCCAGGCGACGACTACACGAAGATCCTGATTCCTACCAGCGTTCAGGCGCAGTGGCTGAGAAGGGACCTTGCCAAAGCGAATGCCAACCCGAACATCAACTGGGTGATCGTATTTACCCATATGCCACCGTTCACAGGTGGTTCGCATAACTCGGATGCGGAGGCTGAGCTGATGCAGATCCGGAACAACCTCGTGCCCATTCTGGATGACTACAAAGTGGACCTTTTATTGGCCGGGCATAGCCATGGCTACGAGCGTTCGCGCCTCATGCGCGGCCATTCCACGATATCCACCGATTTCGTAAAGGCTATCCACAATCCGGTGCTAACCAGCAATGCCCAGGACAATGCCCGGTACGATGGTACCCCTAACTCCTGCTTTTATTATAAAAACAGCGCTGCCGCGAAAAACGAGGGGATCGTATATGTAGTGAACGGCGCCGGCGGGCGGGGCCCCGAGGAGGTGTTGAGCAATAATTACCGGAATCCTGGTCTTGTAGGCAGGCTTATGACCTCCTCGAACCTTTTCGGGGGCGGCTCGATGTACATTGAGGTAGAGAACAAGCGGCTGACTGTCAAATATATTTCAGCCAAAAAGCAGGTGTTCGACCAGTTTACGATCTTCAAAGACCTGGATAGCTTTACGGTTCCGGAAACTGACGACGTCACCCGCACGGCCATATGCGAATGCACGGACGCGCAGCCGGGAGCCGATAACTTCACGCATTACGTGGATAATAATGGTAATCTGCTCTTGTCGATCAACAAGCACGACCTCAGCATCGGGAAAGCCGGGGTGGCGCCTTTTGAAGTAAAACTGGGGGGCAAGCCGGGACGGACGGAAGTAGGGGCGCTGGGCCCGGGTACCAACTACGTAAGGTCGGACAGACCGCGGTCGTTCAGTTCCAACTGGCGGGTCATGAACCGGTACTGGTCTATGAAGCCCAATCCCGAGCTCACCGCCAAACAGCAGGTGACGGTACGGCACTATTACAAGGATTCCGACCTGATATCGCTCCGTTACAACGACGGCGCCTATGAGCAAATAGGGCATTTCAGCCTGCGATTTTTTAAGATCAACAGTTTGACCAATGCCTATGCGCTGGATCCTGTCACCGGCGTGCATAACACCATCAAAGCGGCCGCTGATTTCAACAAGGACGGCATCTGGCTGTATGATGTAAAACAGAGCAATATTACCGACCAGCAACCCACGCCGCTTGAATACAAGTGGCGGTATGGTTTCAACCAGCCGGAAGTATTCTTCTACCCGACGAAATCTTATCCCTTCTATTCGGGCGAGTTTGTGGTGGGGCGGCTGAATGGCGGTGGCGGGATAGGGGGGCAGGTATACAACCAGAATCCCCGCGGTACCGTGGTAATCCTGAATGCGGGCAGTACCTGGCGCTTTTTTGCCAGAGGAATGGTGCCTCCCGATAATGGCATATTCAACTGGAAAGGCGGACAGGACCCCGATGAGCTCAATGTGGAAGATCCGCCTAACTACGATGACGCAGCAAACTGGCCGACCGGCCCGGCGCCGTTTGGTTATTCGCCCAACCGGGAAGACGGAGAAAAAACGCTCATCCCGGCTTGCCAGGCTGAACTGGACTGCTACGAGTACCGGGGACGCGACTCTTACCTGCGCGAAGGCTGCCTTGCGGCCCCGTGCGCAACCCGTTGGACGACTACCTATTTCCGGAATTCCGTTCGCATAAGTTCGCAGAATATGACCTACCATAAATCGGTCATCATCAACTATAAGAGGGATGACGGGGTGGTTATTTATATCAATGGCAAAGCGCTGACCCCGGGGGATCCGAATATTAACCCGACTGCGGTCACTTACTCGACATTTGCGACGAATGCCACTCCGGAGTACGCCTGGCAGACGATCGTGGTGCCAAACGACGGAAGTTTTTTCAGACCGGGGCAAAATACCATCGCGGTGGAGCTGCATCAGACCAGCGCGACGAGCTCGGACCTGCATTTTGATATGGATATTACATTGAGCCCCGACATATTGACCGTGCCGACACGCGTAGCACCCATGGCCGAATTGCGCGACCAGGAGCCGGAATGGGTGATTTATCCCAATCCAGTTGACCAGGACAGGATTGTGTTCGACAAGCCGCTTGAATATGAAACTTTGCGCGTCACCGATTCGAAAGGAGTGATACGGCGCTACCTGTCGGCGCCTGGTGCTTTGAAGGAACTGGATCTCTCGGGCCTTCCGGCAGGTATTTTTATCCTTTCAAGCCAGCACAAGGGCGCGGTGCGGCACTACAAGGTGATTAAAAAATGATGATCCGGGCGGGCACGTCGGGTTATCCCAGGTGTGCCCGCTTGCCACATTCATCAGAGGTATTTCATGCTGAGTTTTACAGAGTTGCTTTGAAAAAAATTGTTTTCACTATTTTGGATGCTGGAAAGAATATTCGTTCGCACGTCGCGAACAGGCACATCAACACCGGCGCGTTATGCAGAAAAAATTCAACTTGACGTCTTTTAATCTCTACGAGTTTCTTAAACATCAGAATGCCCACAGTTTCAATGTCCCCTTCTTTCTGGCCGACAGGCATACCTATCAAAGCGCCCATGTGAACTTCCCGTTCAGGACATTCACTTTCGGGCTGGGCATTACCTACACGGGCGAAGGCGACGTTTTCAAGATCGGCAGCACCGATTACCTGGTGACGGCCGGTTGCCTTACGACCGTCGGCCCCGGGATGGTCTGCCAATGGACCGGAAACTATACCGCCGAGCACGATACGGTTTATTTTACCGAAGAATTGTTTGAGGGTATGAAAAACAATGCTTTTCTGCATTCGCTTCCGTTTTTCTTCCATGGCGGCAGGCATGTGATCCGGCTGTCGGACGATCAGACCAGGAAAATGGCTTCCCTGTTCAGTTTGCTGAAAGAGTTGAAGGACGATAAAAGCGCCGTTCCCGGGATGGTCCATTCATTGCTGATGCTCGCGGAGTCGTTTCATGCCGATCCGGAAAGCCGGGCCCTGCGCGGAAGCAGCCAAAGCGGCATTTCGAATGGTATTTCCAACAGAGAGAAAATAGCGCAGGCGTTCAGAAAGCTGGTCGCGGAGCATTTTCCGGAGCATAAGGAAGTTGCCTTTTATGCGACGGCGCTGCACATCACCCCGAAATACCTGAGCGAAGTATTGCAGGCGGAATTGGGCAAGCCGGCCAAGGCGTTCATCGACGAATATGTGGTGATGGAGGCCAAAAGTCTGCTGAAACAGACAGCCCTGTCTATCCAGGAAATCTGCTACTGGCTGGGCTTTGAGGATGCTTCGCATTTCAACAAGTCTTTCAAAAAACTGACGAGCATGACGCCGACCGAATACCGGAAGAGCTGACTTGTCCGGCGGAGTTTTTTACTATTTTTCCCGAAATCCTTCCTAACGGCGCACGGCTTCATGGCGGTACCTTTGTTTCACACAAAAACAACAGGACGGCCATGAAAAAACTTCACTTTCTTTTGCTCACATCGCTCATCCTGAGCCCGATGATCACTTTTTCACAAACTCAAAAAAACGCAACTATGAAAAACATGGAGGTATTTAAAGTATCGGTTTCGCAGCAAGTACTGGATGATTTGAAAAGCCGTTTGCAAAACACCCGCTGGCCGGGAGAAGCGGAAGGCTCAGGCTGGCATTTCGGTACCAGCGAAGCCTATTTGAAAGAATTGGTACAATACTGGCTCACCAGCTACGACTGGCGGAAGCAGGAGGCCGAACTCAATAAGTACCCGCAGTATATCGCCGATGTGAACGGAGTGAAGGTCCATTTTCAATATATTAAGGGAAAAGGCAAAAATGCCAGGCCGCTTATCCTGACGCACGGCTGGCCGGATAGCTATTACCGTTTTCACAAGATCATTCCGCTACTGACCGAGGGCGAGCAGGGCTTTGACCTCGTGATCCCCTCCATTCCGGGTTTCGGGTTCTCGGGTAAGGTAGCTATGACGAGCGAGGCCGTCGCGGATCTTTGGAAAGAACTGATGACGGGAAATCTGGGCTATGATAAGTTCTATGCCGCCGGCGGCGACGTGGGGATGAGCGTTACCAAGGCATTGGCCTCGAAATATCCTGATGTGGTGTCCGGAGTGCATTTTACCGACGTGGGCTACCCGATGGGCCAGGAAGACCCGGCTACCATGAGTGAAGCCGAAAAGCAGTTTGCACAGTTTGTGCAGCAATGGTGGTACAGCGAGGGCGCTTACGCCATGGTGCATGCGACCAAACCGCAATCGCTCGCCTACGGACTAAACGATTCACCTGCCGGGCTGGCCGCGTGGATATTAAGTTTCGGCAATGCCGGAGCATCGCCAGAAATCCTCGAAGAGGCATTTGGCGGCCGGGATGCATTGCTGACCAATATAATGATCTATTGGACGACGCAAACCATCGGTACTTCGATGAGGATGTACAAAGCCGATGCCATTGCCCAATGGAGCGGGGCCCAACCTTTGCAAAAATCGAAAGTACCAGCCGGCGTGGCCGTGTACCCGCGGGAAGCGCAATTCCCGAAAGAATGGGCGGAGCGCTTTGTGAACGTCGTCAGCTTCCGCAAAATGAGCGAAGGAGGGCATTTCGCCGCGTTGGAAGTGCCGGATAGCTTCGCGACGGAACTGCGGAGCTTCTTTTACAGCATCCATTAGCCGGGGCCGGTTCATCCGGCGCCAGGTTGGGTAATGCCGGCGGAAAGTTTCTCTTCGCCGGCATTTGGCTTATTTTTTTATGATCTTTTTGGAAATGGTATACCCGCTTTTCGTGGTCACCCTCACAACGTAAAGCCCGGCAGGGAGGCGTTTGGGATCGATATAATGCTGGTTCCTGGCCCGCTGTACCACCGTTCCCGCTGCATTGAGCATCTCCACTTCCCAGCTTTCGGATACACCGCCGATGGTAATGCTGTTTTCGGCCGGGTTTGGGCTGATGATCACCTTTTGTATTTCGGGCATCCTGACCGACACCATTCTGGAATAGGTGTAACTGGCATCCGTATCGACCTGTTTCAGGCGGTAGTAGACGAGGTTCGAAGGTAGTTCCGGCACATTCGCAAACTGATACTCGGAAAGTCCCGAGGCGATCCGGAAAGGTTCCCATACCTGTCCCACTGTCCGGAATGTTTGGGCGTCAGGGGCCGATTCCACATCAAAATGGTCATGCCCCGATTCGAATGAGGTGGCCCAGTGTAACATCACCTGGCTTTGTTCCAGCAATTCTGCCTCGAACCTCACGAGCGTGACCGGTAATCCCGGGCCGACGTTCACAACGGCCGGCACCCGTACATCGCTGGGGCAGTCGGCGCGGAGGCACGAAGCGTAAAAGGTTCTGGACTCTTCCAGGACAGGCGTGGTATAGCTGCTGCCTGATCCGAGTTGGTTGCCATTTGCCGGGGCGTCGTACCATTGAATCAATCCGTTGCAACCCGTTGCATTCAGCGTGGTGGCGGTTCCTTTCGGAATCGACTGGGCGATCACATCGGGATCCAGCCCTTTGCTGTTGATCAACCCGGAGCGGAGCGTTTCCAGCGCACTACGCATGCGGGTACGCTGATCGTTGGTAAACTGGGTCTGGCAACTGAAATTATTATAACCCATGTAGTTTTTAAGGACATTACCATAAGGGGCGTTGCCATTGCAGGAATTGGGTGGGTTGGATGCTCCGTAGCACAGGTAATTCGAGCTTTGGTTAACCGGTTCGGTGTCGCAGATATTGTCGCCCTGGCTACTGCAATTGTCGTTCGGAGGACATTCAATATTATCCAGATCACCCTCGCCGATCCCTCTCGCGAACGTGTGCCCGAGGAACAAGCCATGCCCGGCTTCGTGCGCGAGGATTTTGGTAGTGAAATAGGAAGCGGTGATCATCATACCATCGTAGGGGGAATAGGCCCCTGTGGGAAAGCTGGCAAACGCGGCTCCCTGGTCCATGTAGTTGACGACCCAAATGTTGTAGTAATCGAGATTATTCCAATAGCTCATCGGATATACCTGGTCGTAGGGTAGTCCGGGGCCGCCGGGGCTTGTTACCCCATAAGAGGTGTATGCCGGATTGTTAGGATAAATCCGGTTGATTCCCGTGCTGGGCGTGCATTGCGGCGATCTCACCGCCAATTTGAACTGTATTTGAGTATCCACGCCGTCAGACTCCGGAAGCTGGTTCCTGAATGCCTTGTTCAGTTCGGCGATCCCCTCGTGGACCTGGTCATCGGTGAGCAACGGGTACCCGTAGGATTCGATAATATGCACGACAACAGGAATGGTATAAACCGGATCGGAAGCACTGGTACGGTG
Source organism: Dyadobacter sp. (assembly GCF_017744695.1). Classification (GTDB taxonomy): domain Bacteria; phylum Bacteroidota; class Bacteroidia; order Cytophagales; family Spirosomataceae; genus Dyadobacter. The sequence continues at coordinate 48,697 of NZ_JAGIAS010000001.1, read as the reverse complement.
CGATCTGGCAGAAGCGATGCGGGTATCCAGCATTTTTTGCGCACGGTCAAAAATCTGTCGCTGTGATTTTGAAAGGAGCAGCTTGTGATTTTGAGATGTGGCGGAACAGGTTGGGCCGGCGGGTTGCTGGGCATTTAAAACAAGGGCCTGCATGAGGAGCAACAGCGCTGAAAAGGTGTAGCGAAGCAGGTCGCGAGCGAGAGTAGTCATTTTTTTCATGGTCATGGATGCTAGGGTTCACTCAGAAATAAATTGTATATTAAATATAACTATATTAAAATAGAATATAATTATTCATCGTAAAGCGGTTTCCAATAATTCGGACACCCTGGCTCCGCATTGCGCTGCGCCCAATAAAAACAGCCGACTCGCTGAGCCGGCTGTTTTTTGTTTTACCTTCCATTAGGCCGGGTAATGCGGCCCATACGATGGTTATTTCCGATTAAAAGCCAGGGTTATTAGGCAGCAAATTCGGGTTCACGTCCGATTCTTGTCTCGGTACCGGGAACAGCAACTGCTTTTCGCTGAAAGTGGCGCCGAAAACGGTTTTATGGCCTACGAAATCGTCCCATTTGCCGGTCACGTCATTGCGCACTTTCCGGGTCCGGATCATGTCAAACCACATTTTATTCTCGAAGCAAAGCTCAAAATAGCGTTGTGACCACACTTCCTGTTCGAATGCCGCCTGGCTCAAACCCGACACGGGTGCCAGGTTGGCGCGCGTACGGATCGCGTTTACATATTCGACCGCTTTTGCGTTAGGCGCGCCTTCCGCGCGGTTGGACGCCTCCGCGTACATCAGGTACACGTCCGCGAGACGGTAGAGGGTGTAGTTCAAATCGGATTTGATCGTATTCGTGACGGCATTCGCATCGAACCATTTGTAGATGTACGTGTTCTTGAACTTCACCGGCTGGCCGGTTTTGATGCTCGGCGCGGTGGTGTAAAAGAATTGCTTCTCTTCTACGCGCTTGTCGCCCGCCGGGAACGACTTGATAAATTCCGGCGTCGGATATACCGATCCGTATTCATCCGCATATTTCGAAATGCCCGAATAGTTGGGGATCGTCAGCGGTGTGAGCGGGTTGGTCAGCGGCACGCTGGCGGCATACTGAACCTGGAAAATGAATTCGCCCAGGTTTTTGTTCGCCGGGTTGATCATATCCGTGTAATTCTTGAAAAGCGAGTAGCCGCCTTTCTGGATCACGTTCAGCGAGCGTTTCGCCGATTCGGCATAGTATTGCTGCCCGCCGTTGATCGCCGCACCCGCGTAGGTGAGGTACACATCCGCGAGGATCGATTCTACCGCCGACATCGATACATTGCCCGTCGTATTCGACCATGGAAGCGTAGACGCTTCGGCGGCAAGCAGATCGGGGATAATGATCTTGTCGTAAATATCCTTCGCAGGCGTTCTTGCGACATTCAGATCCAGGTTTGTGGGCGTAGCCGTTACCGCAGGAACCGCCCCGTACATCCGCACGAGATAAAAGTAGTACAGCGCTCTCAGTGTGTGAACCTCCGCCAGCATATTGTTTTTCTGCTCGTCGGTAAGCCCGGCCGCATTGATACCCGGAATGCTTTGGAGCGCGAGGTTACAGGCCCCCACGCCAAGGTACATTTGTTGCCACCAGGTATCGAAATAGAACGAGGTATTGGTATAGCCCAGGTTCTGGTAATTCACAAATCCGGTCTGGCCGAGGTCACTATTCGCCTTACCGGTCATGAATTCGAGCAGGTTATAGGTGTTACCACCATAGGAAGCCGGCTGGCCGGCCAGCAGCCCCTGCAAGTTGACGTAAGCGGAGTTGGCATATGCCCGGGCTACTTTGCTGCTGGATGCCTCGGATTCCGGCGTCAGGAAGCCTGTCGGGGTTTCTTCGAGGAAGTCCGAACAGGAGCCCAGGGTCAGCAGTGAAGCCGCCATCAATATATTTTTCAGCACTTTCATATCTTTTGTAGTTGCGGTTTAAAAAGTAAGTGTCAAGCCCAGGTTCCAAACCCGTGGACGGGGATTGGCGAAGAAGTCCAGGTTTTGCGAGAAGGCGGTGTTGGCCCCATAGCCGGAATTGAATGTATCCACCTCGGGGTCGTAGCCGCTGTATTTCGTGATCACAAACAGGTTTTGAACACTTGCGTACAGGCGCAGGCGGTCGATTCTCAGCTTTTCAAGTACAGGGTCGTTGAACGAGTAGCCGAGCATGAAGTTCTGTCCGCGGATGAACGAGCCGTTTTCTACCCACCAGGTATCGAAATGCGAATCCTGTGCAAATTTGTAATTACGCACCTGCGAGATCATCGTGTTCTGGTTGGTAGGCGTCCAGGCGTCCAGCACGGTAGCGAGGCTGTTCGCGATGGTCTGTCTGTCCTCTACCGAGTGTTTAAAAGTCGCCGCGGTATTCAGGCCTTCCACGAAGCGGATATTGAATGAGAAATCCCAGCCTTTGTACTTCATGGTACTGTTGAAGCTGCCCGTCCATTTCGGCGTTGTGCGGCCGATAATGCTGTAATAGTTGCTTCCGTCGGCATTGTAGATGTACTTTCTGTCGCCGGGTTTCAGGTTATGCTCGGCAGCGAGGGCTGCCTCGTCGGTGCTGTACGTTCCGATCCGGGTCATGCCGTACAAGGATCCGATCGGCTCACCTACGCGAAGGATGTTGGTCTGGCCGAGGAAATTCGGGCCGGGGAAAATATCGGCATTACCGCGGTTCAGTTTCAGGATCTTGTTCGCATTGCTCGCAAATATGAAGTTGGTAGTCCACGAGAAGTTCTTCGTTTCGATGTTCGTCGTATTCAAACTCACTTCAAAACCCGAGTTCCGAACCGAACCTACGTTTTGGTACACATTCGCATTCACTTCACCGGCCGACCATGGAATAGGCGCTTGAAGCAGCAGGTCTTTGGTTACACGGTTATAATAATCTACCGTCAGGTCGATATTCTCCCGGATTCCCAGCTCGACGCCCGCATCGAACTGCAACGATTTCTCCCATTTCAGGTTGGGGTTACCCAGGTAGCTCGGCAGCAAAGTCGATTGCAATGCACCGTTCAGTACCGTGCTGGTAGCATTGGTGGTACCGGGCTGGATTTGCGCAATGGACTGGTACTGGCCGATTTCCTGGTTACCCGAAAGCCCGTAGCTCGCACGTACTTTCAAATTGGTGATCGTTTTGTTGCCTTTCAGGAAGCCCTCTTCCGAAACACGCCACGCAGCGCCTACTGACGGGAAGAATGCATACTTGTTGTTGGCACCGAATTTCGACGAACCATCATAACGGCCTGTTGCTGTGAAGAGGTATTTCTCGTCGAGGTTATAGGTGGCGCGGGCGAAATACGAATTCATAGCCCACTTATAATCCGATGAGGTAGAGGAGCTTCTCACGGATCCGGAGCCGAGCGTATGCCATTGGAAAATGTCGTCGATAAAATTTTGGGTTTCAACGAAATCGGTTTCCTGGTTGTACTGCTGCCACGATGCCCCGAGCAATGCGGTAAAGCGGTGGCGCTGGTTGATCGTCTTGTTCCAGGTCAGGTAGTTTTCCGACTGCCAGTAGGTGTTGAGGTATCCCCGGATGTTGGCCACGCCGCCCTGGTCGGCCGACATATGTGCCAGGTTCTGGGAGGAGAAGAAGTTGTTTTTCTGTGATTGCAGGTTAAATCCGAGATCGGTTTTGAAATCCAGGTCCTTGGCAATGTGGAAAAGCAAATAGGTATTGCCCAGGGACTGGAGCGTGTTGTTGATCGTGTACCGGTTGTGGGCGATATTCACGGGGTTCGGCCCGCCTTCCAGCCCTGCAATGTCGTTGTTGCCGGCCCAGGTACCATCCGGATATTTCACGGGCAGGATCGGCACTTCTTCGGACACCATCCGTGGCACGTTCAACCCGCCATTACCGTCGGATACCATGCGCTGGCGGCTGTTGATCAGCGACAGGCTTCCACCCACTTTCAGCCATTTGTTGATATCCGTATCGATGGTGAACCGGAGGTTGTACCGTTTGAATGCGGAGGTTGCCATGAGGCCATTCTGGTTCAGATAGCCGAGCGAGAGGCTGAAAAGCGTCTTGTCGTTTCCTCCCTGAAAATTGAGCTGATGGTTGGTCGAAACGGCTGGCTTGTAGACCTCTTTCTCCCAGTTGGTATTGTACAATGGCTTGTCGTTGGCATCGAACAGGAGGGGGAAGTTCGCATGGTTGAGGGCCGCGGGAGGTGCCCAGGTGCCGCCTGCCGGGTCGAATTTCGTGCCATTAGCGTAGGCCTCATTGTAAACCTTTACAAATTCGTCGGAATTCAGGGTTTTGACATGGCGGTACAGCTCGCTCACATTCACATTCCCGTCATAGGAAACTTTCATCGCACCGGCGCGGCCGCGTTTGGTTGTGATCATGATCACGCCGTTCGCCCCCCTTGCACCGTAAATCGCGGTGGAGGACGCGTCCTTGAGTACTTCGAGGGAGGCAATGTCGTTTGGGTTGATCGAGTTACCATCGACACCGATCACGCCGTCCACCACGTAGAGCGGGTCGATATTGGAGTTGATGGAGCCGATACCCCGCACGCGCACTTTGGCTGCGGCACCGGGCGCATTGCTGTTAACGCTCACCTCGACGCCCGCAATTTTACCTTGCAATGCCTGGGAAACGTTGGGTACAGGTTTGTCGACGAGCTGTTCGCCCTTGATGGTAGCCACAGCGCCGGTAAGGTCCGATTTGCGAACGGTACCGTACCCGATCACGACCACTTCTGTTAAAGCCCTGGCATCGGTGACTAGGTTTACGTCGATCACGGACTGGTTACCTACCGTGATTTCCTGGCTGGAAAACCCCACAAAGCTGAATACCAGTACGCTGGATTCATTAGGGACATTGATTTCGTAATTTCCGGAAGCGTCCGTCGAAGTACCGATGCCGGTTCCTTTGATCAGCACGTTTACACCGGGAAGCGGGGAGGCGTCTTTGGAGTCAAGGACTTTACCGGTGATTTTCTTGTCGGTGGCCGTGCGGGCGTGCGAGCACAGCGAAATCAGGAGCAATAGGTTTAGCAGGACTATTTTCATAATCCATCCCGACCGCAGGACGGGCGGTTGTACATAACTTTTCATGTAGAAATTAGTTAGTGTTTATCAAGCGTTTTGTGTAAAAAAGTACGTGGGAGGGCATCCGTGCGGGCACGACGGGGGAGCGGATATTTGTCATGATTTCAAATAGGTTTAGTAATAATTCCAGGTTTTAGTGATTTCCGAACATGGCAATGCCAACGCCTTTGTGCCGCTCAGCGGGCGTAATTCGGTTGGATGTCAGGGGGGAGGGAGATATTAATATTTTTAAAAAATATAGTCCAAAAAAGGCCTGTGCAGATTTAAACGCCGTTAAAATGGCCTTAAATTAAGATTAAAATGCACCCCGGAAAGATTGCCGGGAAGCCAACATGCTGGGTAGCAGGGCGTGGGCCCGAAGGGTGTTTGTTACCTTGCCTGAAGTGTTGTGAGGACGGTCCTGGCGTTGGTATTCTGAGGATTGAGGGCAAGTGATTTCTGATAGGCTGCGATCGCCTCTTTTTTTCGGTCCAATTTCATAAGGCATTCGCCATAGCTGTCGAAAGTGTTGAAGCCATTGGGGTAAAGTTCTGTATTCAGCTTGAATATTTTGACGGCTTCCGAAGGGTTAGCCATCAATTTATACCCGAACGAATTGATAGCTGTCTCACTTACATCGTACAATGACGCTGCGCCTTTTTGGGCCTCCGCCCGTATAAAAGCCGCGGTTTCGTCGGTAGATTGATGGATATCGTGGTATTGGGAAATCGGCCGCAGGTTCATCCGGCGTTCCTTGACGAGCTGCTCCGCCAGAGTCTCCACATGGTAAGCCCGGCGTTCCTGGTCAGTAACCTTTGTGCTGTCGATCTGATAACGCTGCCACTTCCCATTCTGGCCCATCATGACATATTGCGTACCATAAATCTGCGGCAAGCCTTTCCGCATAAGGTGCCTGTCGATGGCCGCTGCCAGCAGCCATTTTTTCACAGTGCTGTCCAGGTCGAGGGCATGCCGCATCAATGCAACGGCCTTGGCGGAAGCAAGGGTGTCTGTGCCGTGCTGAAAGATCATGGCGCTTCTGTAAAAATCTTGCCCGGTGAGGACCTTGTTGGAATCCAGTAGCTCGTCCACTCTTCGGCGTCTCAGCGAATCGGCCTTGTTCAGGATGGTCCAGTCGATATTGGCAACCTTCCGGGCAGATTGGTCTTCATCGTACATCCGCTGGATTTCCGCATTGTCGGAAGTTTGCGCAAACAGCGGTGCGAAGGTCAGCATGACGAGCGCTACAATGGAGATGAGCTGTTTCATGGAATCGGGAGTTGATGAATTATCCGACAAAAGTATTGAATGTCAGAAGTATACTTTTCCGGGCCTGCCGATCGACCCTGTTGCAGGAGTAAAGCATTTGAAGAGCTGCTGTAAATGCGCTAGTTTTAAGCGGTAAACCAATGCCCTGGAATGAATACCGCCCTGTTACTTCAAAATATCGGAAACCATGTTCGGCTTGAACCGGCGGAGGCGGATTTATTGCTTTCCCTGTTCCAGCCGAAAGTGTTGAAGCGAAAAGCATTTCTGTTGCGGCAGGGCGAGGTGTGCCGGTCAGAGAATTTCATTGTGAAAGGGTGTGTCAAGGTGTATTCGCTGGATGAAAACGGGTTTGAGCATATCCTGATGTTCGGGATCGAAGGCTGGTGGGTAGGCGATCTGCTCAGCTTTCTGACGGGCCGGGAAAGCCGCTATCACATCGAAGCATTGGAGGATACCGAGCTGCTGCAAATTACAAAGCCGGATCTTGACGAGCTGTACGAGCGGGTGCCCAAAATGGAGCGCTTTTTCAGGATACTCCTTCAAAATGCATTCATTGCCCATATGGAGCGGATCGATCAGTCGCTCTCGCTCGACGCTGCGGGTCGGTATGCGCAATTTATCCGCAAGTACCCGGCATTCGGGCAGCGCATTCCGCAAAAGCAGATCGCAGCTTATCTTGGCATGACGCCCGTATTCCTCAGTATGCTCCGTAAAAAATCGATGGCGGGCTGATTTCTTCAACTACTTTAATTTTTTCGACCGCCGCTTTCCGGTCCTTTGTTGCCTCAAACAACAATTCTCAAAGTAATGAAAGCAATCATTTTTAGAACGAACGACGATTGGACCGGCCTAATTCTCCGGCTCACCATAGGTTTGATCCTCTTCCCGCATGGCGCGCAAAAAGTGCTGGGCTGGTTTGGCGGCCCCGGCTTCGATGGGGAAATGCAGTTTTTTACAGAAACCCTTCATATGCCCTGGCTGATCGCGTTCCTGGTTATCCTCATCGAGTTTGCCGGTGCAATCGCCTTGATTGCCGGGTTCGCTTCAAGGCTCTGGTCGGTAGCGATCATCGGGCTGTTTACCGGGATTATTTTCGTGGGGCAGCATGCGCAGAACGGTTTCTTTATGAACTGGTTCGGCAACCAGCAGGGCGAAGGTTATGAATACCATTTGCTCGTGATCGGGCTGGCGCTGGCGGTTGTCGTCCAGGGGAGCGGGCGCTTTTCGATCGACAGGAAGCTACTGGCCGCAGCTTAATTCCGGAGGTACCGGGGGACGAATAAGCCCCTGCAAAACGGGCATTTGCAGGGGCGATTATATTTACACGACCGGGTCCCAGCCCTTCGCATACTCGCGTGACCAGAGTTTTTCAGCTTCTTTGTCTCCGATAATATGCCCGTTTTTCGGGTCGATTTTCAGGTCGCGGCCTACGCGCCAGGCGATATTGCCGAGCTGCATGGCTACGACGCTCTTGTAGCCCAGCTCCACGTCGCAATTCGGCTTGCGGTTGTTGCGGACCGCGTCAAGGAAATCGGCGACGTGAAGGTTGTCCATGCCGAGGCTGGGACTGGCGAGGTTCCGGCCTTGCATACCGGCTTCCTCGGTAGGGGAGTTCACTTCTTTGATGAGCTTGCCGTCGAGATCGTACACCTTGTAGGAATCGCCACCGGTGTCGAGGCTGCCGTTTTCGCCGTAAAATATGATCCCACGGTCCTGGCCTTCGATTTTGCGACCATTGGAGCTCCTCGATTCCCATATCAGCGAAATGCGGCCCGGATAGTCCATGGCGATGACCTGCGTGTCGGGCGTTTCCCAGTCGTCCTTGAATTCATACCGCCCGCCGACGGAGCTGACGCGCGTCGGAAAGTCGACGCCCAGGCCCCAGCGCGCCACGTCCACCTCGTGCGTGCCGTTGTTGAGCGCTTCGCCGGTACCCCAGTGCCAGAACCAGTGCCAGTCGTAATGGATCAGGCCTTCCTTGTAAGGCATGCGCGGGGCCGGGCCCTGCCATAGTTCGTAGTCGAGCCACGAGGGGACGGTACCCGGTTTCAGGTAAGTGGCCTTTCTTTTATTGGTATACCATGTTTTGGCCAGATAAACGCGCCCGATAATGCCCTGGTGCAACTGTTTGATACCTTCCGTGAGCACAGGCGCGGACCTGCGCTGCGCGCCCATTTGCACCACGCGCTTGTACTTGCGCGCAGCCTCGATCGCGAGCTCGCCCTCGCGGGGGTTGTGGCTCAAAGGTTTCTCCACATATACGTGCTTCCCCGCCTGGCAACCCATGATCGTCAGCGGCGCATGCCAGTGGTCCGGTGTGGCGATATATATGGCGTCGATCGATTTGTCTTCGAGTACTTTACGGCAGTCTTTTTCGGATTTGGGTTTAGCGGTTTGTTTGGCTTCCATCACAGCTTCGATGGCCTTTGGGACGGCCCGCTCGTCCACGTCGCAAACCGTGCCTACTTCCGTATTTTTCTGGCCGGCAAAGGTGCCGCTCATGCTTTTACCCCGGCTGTTAACCCCGATCGTCGCCACACGTATGAGGTCGTTGGCGCCGATAATGCGGTTGTAGCTCTTCGCACTGAAACCCATGGCCGTACCGCCGATGGCGATTCCCAGCGAGCCTGCTGCGGTAGTTTTTAAAAATTCGCGTCTGTTAGCCATGACTTGTAATAATTGATTCGATTTACTAAGCGTTGCGGTGCCCGGATATACCTTTCGGTAGCGGGCAAATTCGCAGATTTTGATGCGGCCTGGAAACTAAGAAAAAAAGCAGTAGCAGTCTTTCGTCTGCTACTGCTAAAAATCCCCCTTTAGTCGCAATCCTCTATTGATTTCAGGGGATGCCGGGCGTTTCGCTATGGAACGAGTACCTTTTTGGTCGAACGGCCGTTGTGGGCGCCTTGAAGCAAGAGGAAATACAAGCCTGCCGACAGGTTGTTTTGGGGTTTTAAAACGAATTCATTCCCTGTCCTGGCCAGCGAGAACCGCTGCGCCCTTCCCGCTAAATCATAGAGGCGGATCGCGGATGCATCTTCATTTTTCAGCAGGAATCGGATCTCCGTTCCCGATGCCGGATTCCCCAGCAGTTCGAATGCAACGCTATTTGCGCCGTTGTCAACGGCAATGAGGCGTGAGATTTCGAAACTTCCGTCAAAATCGACGATCCGCAGGCGGTAATAATTCATCCCCGACAGCGGTTTGGTGTCCAAAAACTGATATTGGCGGGTAGCCGTTGAGTTGCCGAGCACATTCACCCGGCCTACCTGCGCAAATTCCCGGGCATCACCGCTTCTTTCGACATCAAAGTAGTGGCTACCCATTTGTTCCGTAGTAGTCCATGAAAGGCCGATCGCATTGTCGAGCAACGTCGCGTTGAAGTGCGCCAGCTTAACAGGCAGTACCACGTTACCCCCTTTGAGAAGGCATTGCAGCGGAGGCGTCTCCTTGTCGTTGGACTCCGTTGCCCATGCATCTGCCTGAATATCCGGCAATTCGGAGCATGCGCCCGGTACGATCAGCTGGATATTATCCACGGTGATCCTGAAAGAACCCCCTCCCAGATCGGTTTCGCTCACGGTGAGTCCGGCAAACATAGGAGTGACCGTGTTGTCGGGAGCATAATCGGGTAATAAGGCCACGGGAGAATCAGTGCTGAGAGCAACCGTCGCGAGCACATTTCCGAGTTCATCTTTGGTAGGTCCCTTCTTGTAATCAGGTGCGGAGTAGTTGGTTGCCAGCCAGAAATGGATGTAAGCGAATTTGTTACCATTGTTTTTAGTGAGTGTAAAAGAGTATTTGATATTAACGATGCAATTTCCACCGGAAGCCGAAACACTGTTTAGTTCAATCAGATCATCACTCAGCAGGCACGGGTCGGCCAACGCAACGGAGGCCGGTAAACTTACCATCAAAATCAATCCTAATGCTTGAAGTGTTTTCATAATACAGGACGTTTAGTAGGTATTTGTTATACATTAATATACATCCTGAATCTTTAAATAGTTAAATATTTTTTGCGAATCTGAAATAGTTTTTCTAAAATTGGACGTAGCTGAGTATGATGTAAAACTACATCTCGCTGCCTATGAAATACTCCTTTGAGTTGTAGAATTATATCTGAACGTATACATTCCAAAATATATATTATACTGATTATAAGTAGTTTGTATTGATTATTGAAGTATTTCTTTGGCTGGAAAATTAAAAAATCGAGAAATTGGCCGCTTTGCCGAAACCTAATTTGAGGTCGGAGTTTGCTGAATTTGTAATATTTGAAAAGTGCAATTACGAAAACAGGTTGTTTCTTGGTGTAGTACCATTTTGTTGTTCTGGCTCCCTGCCTTGGATTTGACCGGGGACTTGTATACGCGAAAGGTAAATCAGAGGTGATTTTCGGGCGTCGCGATGGATCGAACGGTATCGTGGACAGCGCTCCGGGCAGGCGGGGCCGGAGTGCTGAATAATAAAAAAAACAGGCGGCGGGGTAATCCAGTAGCAATAAATCCAGAAAATGATGTTTAGTTTGAAGAATGGACGAAAACGATAGATGCGACAGCAGGGAGAGCGTCCGTAAGCAGATCATCTTTTAGGAGAAGGGGCGGGTGCCCGTTAAGTAATGTCATGTTTCTAAGCAAGATCAAATCCCAAGAATCCGGAGTGGTGCTCTACGGTATCACACCACCCAAAGCCGACACCACTGTTGAACGCGTTGCCGAAATCGCCCAGAAGACCATTGAGCGATTGGCCGCCCTGGATATCGATGCATTGGTCGTATATGATGTGCAGGACGAATCGGCCCGCACGAAGGAAGAAAGACCCTTCCCGTTCCTGAATTCGCTCGACCCGCTGCATTTTGCTTCGGAGTATCTGGGAAGCCTTGAGGTTCCGAAAATCATTTACCGTCCCGCCGGCAAGTTTTCTACCGAAGAACTATCGGAATGGCTGGACTTACTGCACAAGCAAAATTTCTATCCTGTTTTCGTGGGCGTACCTGCCCCGGATTTTCCTGTGAAGACAAGCCTTCCCGAAGCTTATAAAATCTGGCGAAAGAATGAGGAAACGTCGGTCATCGGTGCCGTGACGATTCCGGAAAGGCATAAAATCCTGCAAGACGAAGATGTGCGGATCCTGGACAAGATGGAATGCGGCGTATCGTACTTCATTTCACAATGCGTGTTCAACCTCGAATACGCCAGGAAGGTGGTCGAAGACCTCGCCGAGCGTTGCGCCCGCGAGCAAGTAACCCCGCCGACCATAATTTTCACCATCACGGCCTGCGGTTCTGAAAAAACGCTGCAGTTTATGGACTGGCTGGGCATCAACGTGCCCGAAGACGTGAAAGAAGACCTGCGGAAGTCGGAAGATATTCTGGAACGATCGGTCAATATTTGCCTCGACATTGCTTCCGAGCTCACTGCATTCTGTATGGAGCGTTCTATTCCTTTCGGCTTCAACATCGAAAGCGTCGCCATCCGCAAGGCTGAAATCGAGGCTTCGATTTACATGGCAAGTCAGATCAGTCAGATGCTGAAAGATAAGGGCGTACGGAAATCGGGCAAAGTACAGCCAGTTCTCAGGACTACGACTTGATCCTTGCCGATACATTGGCCAAAATCTTTTTAACCAAGCCCATCACCATTTCGAAATGAAATGCCAGAAAGGTGATCCCCAGGATAGCAGATTTAAGGATAAGCAGATAGAACAGGTTCGAATTGTTGGGCTTAGGACTAAAGAATACCTGCGTTAGGTAGAGGAGTATTATCAGAACAGCAGCTAGTCCGAGGTGCCTGACAATCACTTTCAGAAATCTGGTGAAACTGCTACCCAGAATCCGGTTGATCAATACGTAATACACGATGACAAAATTCGTCGCGATCGCGATGGAAATGCAGAGGGCGGTAAGGGTCAGCGACTTGAAGTAGAGAATGCCGAGCAGCGTCGCGGAGATAGTCGTGAAGGTGGCCAGAATACCCATTTTGAACAGCATATCGGTCCGGCCCATGGACTGGAAAATGGCACCGCCGCTTGAATTGACCATTTGAAGCCATATGGAAGCCCCGAATATTTGCAGAACGGGCGCAACCTCCATCCATTTGGAGCCCAGTACCAGGTATACGATCTCGTTTGACGAAAAGAACACGAATATCGAAATAGGAATGCCCAGCATTGCCAGTATGTTTACCACTTTGAGATATTCTTCGAAAATGGTTTTTGGCTGATTGACATATCTCGCGAGCACGGGGTGGAGCACAGGCGTGATCACGTGCGTGAGGTTCGCTACCGGATACATCATGAGCTGGTAGGACTGGTTGTAAATCCCCAGATTCTGGTTACCCATGAACTTGCCGATCAATATGTTGTCCAGGTTTCGCGAGAAGTAATTGATGAAATTGAATGCGAACTGAAAACCCGAATACCTGGCAATTTTTCTAAACCCGCCGAAGCCGAAACCTTCCACCAGCCTCAGTTTGGAAAAGTAGAAGCACATCAGGCAGATCATCAGGTTGGAGAGGATCGACCGCCATACGATCGAGTAATAGCTGTACCCTTTCATAGCCAGGAAAACAACCAGAATGCCCGTGGTGACGCTTGCTGCGATTTCTATCCCGCCCAGTAATTTGAACGACTTGTCCCTCATCAACAGACTCCTGGGAACACCGGATAATGAGCTGAAAAAGACGCTGATCGCGAGCAGCTGACCGATCGGAATGTACTTGTCGCTCTCGTAGAACCAGGCAATGCTGTAAGATAAAAGGTAAAATGTGAGTCCGAGGAAGGTGCTCAACAGAATGGTTACTTTAAAAATATCGGAGATGTCCTTTCCCGTCAGGTCGCGGTTTTGAACGATAGCGGATCCTACACCAATGTCGCCCAGAATACTAAAAAAAGTGATGAACACCGTCACCACGCCTACGACACCGTATTCGTTAGGGGATAAAAATCTGGCCAGTATCGAATTGATTACCAGCCCGATCAGGATGTTGCTGTATTTTGAAATAAAAACAAAGAAAGTCCCTCTTTTGATTTCTTGATCAACCCGCATTTTCTGTAAGTTTTATTACATGCCCGCTCCGGACCGGGCAACTAGGCTTTCGGAGCGTTCTTTTTCGCAACGAGAATGTAAGTACATGCATCCTTGTCTTTACCGCCCTGCGAAGGTATTTGGTCGAACAGGTAAATGAGAGGTTGAAAAATGATCGCCAGGACGGGACGTAAGAACGGGGGTAGTGCAAATGTGAAGCCATCCTGGAAGAGTTGAAGGCCCATGGCCGACCGGCCGATGATCCCCCGAAAGTGGATTACTTCAAACCCCGCATCAGTCACGACTTTTTTCAAACCGGTGGACGTCCAGCGCCAGAAATCGGTGGGGTCGGGGTGGAACATCCAGTAACCATGCGTGCTCAGGATCAATTGCCCGTCGGTTTTGAGTACTCTTAGGGCTTCTTTCAGGTACTCTGTCGGATTGACAACGTGTTCCAGTGCCTGGGTAGACAGCACGACGTCGAGCGTTTCGTCGGGGAGTTCGATTCTGCCTTCGGGAGAAATCAGAATATCGGCTACCTTGTTCCCGGGCAGGTCGATACCGATGTACTTGTGAACGTAGGGGGCTACTAATGACTCGTAAGGCCTGTTTCCGCATCCATAGTCGGCCAGCGTTAAGCTTCTTGAATCGCGCGCCACAAAATCGCGAATAACATCCTCAATGGCCTGGCGAAGTTGGCGAAGGTAATAATAGCGGGTGGCCATTCGTCCGAATATCGACGGATACAAGCGTTCGACTCCTGGTTCTCTTTCTGTCATTTTAAGTAGGTAGTGTTGATAAGTAACATTTAACGGGCGCAATTTATAACTCTTTTTCGCGAATTAAAGATCGGCCATTGTATATTTGAACGTTTTAGAGAAGCCGGCATTTTGCGTTTACAAAAGGTTACGGGGGCAATTTGGGCTTCGTTTATCCAACGTGCGTTACCAATGATTTTGCGGTAAATTGCCTGGTATGTTACACTCACGCGCCTGCGGGGCAATACACTATCCAGTTTTTGACATATGAACATTCTGGTATTCAATCAGTCATTTTTTCCGCTTAGCGAAACATTTGTCCATCGGCAGGTCGTAGGCTTGTCTGAGTATCACAATGTTACCATGTTGACCTATCGCTATGAAAATCAAGACAAGTTCCCCGTTGATGCCGAAAAAGAGCTCCTCGCCCCGTACCGGGGATTGCCTGATAAACTCATCACCAAGGTATTGCGGCTGGCAAAGGGCCAGGGTTACAAGCTGAGCTTTCAGAACCGCTCGTTGGTGGAAGGGCTGATCAAAAGGAACAAAATAGATGTAATCCACGCTCATTTCGGCCCCTCGGGGATTGAACTGCTGCCCGTTGCGAAAAAACTAAATATCCCGATGGTCGTTAGCTTTCATGGAATCGACGCCGCCCCGGCAATGCTGGGCGATCCTGAATATGCGGCTAACATTCAGAAAGTAATCGGGTATGCGAACGCGGTTATCATCGTCAGCCCGCATTTTATCGACACATTGAAACTCAGCCGGTTCAGTAACAAAGTGCATCTGATTCCCTACGGTACCGACGAGCAGAAGTTTCTTCCGGCTGACTTACCGGACCGCGAGAAAATCGTTATACAACATGTTGGTCGCCTGGTCGCGAAAAAGGGCGTCCCTGACCTGATAGCGGCATTCGCCGGGCTTTGTGGCCGGTACGATAACCTGGAACTGAGGATCATTGGCGACGGCCCGGAAATGCAGACGTGCCGCGACCTGGTCGATCAGCTGGATTTGGGGGATAAAATAGTACTACTGGGCTCCAAGCCGCACGCGGTTGTGAACGAGTATATGAAGGACGCGGACATTTATGTCCTTAACAGCCGAACCGACGACAAGGGCGATATGGAAGGTTTGCCAAACTCTATTTTGGAGGCGATGAGCATGGAAAAAGCAGTCGTTTCCACTTATCACGCCGGTATCCCGCAAGCAATTCAGGATGGGATAAATGGTTTACTGGTGAAAGAGAGGGACAATGAGGCCCTAGCTGCCGCGCTCGAAAAGTTGATTAAAGACCGGGATCTGAGACGTAGGCTAAGCGTGGAGGCGCGTAAGATGATCATCACCCATTTCAGCGCTAATGGCATGGAAAAAAGAATCCGGTCAGTGTTTGCGGAATTGTGAGGACTCTCCTACACCACTGACCGGATCGATATCAGGGCAGCTCAGACAGGCTGTGATTTAACTGCAATTCTTCCTGTGTAGTCGATTCTGTTGAGCAAAAGGGGCTTGTCTTCAAAATACTCGTCCACTGCTTTTTTACATCCGTCCCAGTGCCCGTAATCGTCGATGATCAGTACACCGGACACTTTGAGAAGCGGGTATAGATGCTTCAACTCGTGGGCAGTGGATTCGTACCAGTCAGTATCCAGGCGCAGCAATGCTATGCCATTGGACGGCAAAGTGGCCGGAATGGTATCCTCTACCTTTCCTTTTACATAGTGAATATTGGTCAACGGATATTTTGTGATGCCCATGTTCTGTTGAACGTCATGGATATCTGCAAGGCACCACACAGAGGTTTCTTTATTGCTCACGTTCTTTTCGAGCAGTTCGTCGGCATCCTCCCCCCTAAATGTTCTGTCATGCTCGGTTGGTGCAGACATACCTTCAAAAGTGTCATACAGGTACAATTGCCTGTCGGTATTACGCAAGTGCAAAAGGGTGAGAGCGATCATCATCGAGCTTCCGCCCCTCCACACTCCACATTCCACAAAATCCCCGGGGATATTGTTCTTTACCACGTATTTCACGGCATTGAACAACGCGTACATACGTTCGACGGAAGTCATTGTGTACGGCTTGCATTGATCATACAAGGTCAGGAACGTTTCATCGTCAGTAAACTTCTCCTCTTTTTTTATCCGGGATACTTGTAAACCAAAGGGTTTCAATAGCAGCGAATTGATCATAATTTAAAAGATATAGTGTAATTGAATTAAATGTTCAGGTGCAGGTTCTTATAAACTCCCCAAAATGCTCAAATAATACCTACGAATCTCATGCCGGCCAGTTCGTTTAAGATCGGGTTCAGCTGCTTGGTTTCGTTTTCCTGGTCATTCGGTCGCATTTCAAGTACCAATTGTTTCGCAGAGGACAAGTGTTTGCATTTTGCATCAACGATAGAAAAGATTCTTAGTAATTCCAAACTTGCTATCAAGTTTTTAGCCCTTTCAAAAGCCACGAAAATAGTGTGTCTCCGGGCATTAATTCAAACTTGACTACCCTGCGGTTGGTATTGGTAATCCTTCAACATTTTTTACCATGAGGGGCTGGTATCGAAACGACAGCCAAGGAGAAGATCACAGCAACCATGTTTGAATGCTTGAAATGTAGAATTTAAGCGTTTTTATAGATATATATCTACTACAAATATCAAATCATTTTACTTTTCTTTTTTAAAACTATTTCTACTTTTGAGGCATCGCCGCGATGCCAAAATACACAGTCATTTCAGATCATTTACTCAACAAACATCATAATCATGGGCCTCGAAGCGCGAGAATCCGCGTCCTGTATCCTTGAACTGGACGAACAGTTCGGGTTGGACAGCTATCAGATCATCATCACAACATTGGAAAACTGGGGCATCCGATTGTATGCCGGTGTAAATGGGGGAGGGGTCATTCATTTGCTCAAACACCTGGATCCGCTCGGCTACGGCAACACCGGGGCGCCTTCCCTCCTGACCATCGGAGAATATACGGCCGGTTTTATTCCACTAGGATATTACCTGGGCAGCGGCGAAATGGCAGCTTCTGTTGCGACCACCGGCGCTGCTACCAAGCTCATATGCTGTGGATTAAGCGATGCCAAGTTGCATGATATTCCCGCCGTATATATAGTACCGGTATCGAACGGAAGCACCGCGGGTTTTTCGCCATTGCAGGACACGACCGAGTTTGGCAGCAATATAGTAATGCAGCTTCGGGCAGAACTACCTGAATCTGTTTTTATGCTGGACAACAGGGCTACTGTAATTGAACAGCTGTCGCTTGCAAAGGAGCAGTTGGACCGCTCGAAGCCGGTTGTGCTGGTGCTGGACAATGAAGGGCTCAGTATTCCTCCAATAGATGCAAGGGCTGCTCCCGCCGTCCCCGATGTCCGCATCCGGGAAGAAGATTGTATGGAGCAGTTTCTGGCAACATTCCGGAAGGAGGTGGATGGCAGGCGCGTAGTGCTGTTCGTAGGGGAGGAAATGGCGCGTTACCCTCGCGCTGCTGCGCTCACGACCCGGCTTAGCGAGGTGCTTCGCGCCGCTACGATATGGAGCATTAATGGTGCGAATGCCGTGAGCCGCGACAATCCCTATGGCTATGGTTATATTTCTTTTGGAGGCAACGACAGGGCCATTTCGGTGTATAATTCATTGGGGGAAGATGATGTGTTGCTGGTCATAGGCGCGTGTCCCGATGAGTACACGGTCAATTTCAAGAAGATTTCTGCTTCGGCTACATTTCATTTGAGCAATATTCCGCAGGCATACGGGCTGGTTGGCGGCAGTTTGCAGCATGTGGTGGAGGGACGCTATTATCCAATGCATGCTCCGCTGGATTTGGTGTTGCAAACTTTGGCAGATGCCGCAGCCGCACGCCCGTTTGGCAACATCCCGGTGGAGAAGGCACCCCGGGATTTGAATGACTCACCCTTTGCACATGCACGCGGCGAATATGCCGATATGGCTGCGCTCTATCAACGCCTCGACCGTTGGTGGCCCGAGGGGTCTGTCGGGATCGATGATACGTGCCTGGCCTACAAAGACCGGCAATATGTAACCCAGCGCCCCAACAACAACATCCGTTTTTTCTCGCTTTACCGCGGTTCGGCCATGGGCGGGGCCTTTGGTGTTGCCATCGGCGCTAAACTGGCCGATCCTGCCAGGCAAGTGTTTTTATTTACCGGCGACGGCTGCTTCCGGCTGTTTTCGGGCTCGCTGGGCGAGGTGAGTCGTCTCGGATTGGTTGTATTTCTGCTTAATAATGAGACATTCGGTATTGTCGAACAGGGCCTGAGGAAGGTTTTGCCCGATATCGGAACGGCGTATTACCATGCACAGCTTGGCGCGGTCGACTACTGTGCCATTGCCCGCGCAAACAACTGGGACGCTATAAGTCTCGCGCCCGATCTCCGTAATCTCGATGAAATACTTGTGAGAATAGACGCCGGGCTGGACAGGTCTTTGCTCATCGAAGTTCCGGTTGATCCCAATCAGGTATTGGGTAAAAATCCACGTTTGAAAAATTTGTAATACATGAACGTTACACAAAAAGATATGCTGATCCGGCAAATAAGCGACAGTTTTCACTGGCTATCGGGCCAGCCTCTTTTCGCACCTCCGGGAGCCGATTTTTACAAATGGCTTCACGAGGAAGCTCCGTACGGCATCCTGGCACATAATACCGACGCCGATCCGCATTTTATATACGCCAACGACCACGCCGTGGCCTCGTTCAAATACACGGCGGATGAAATACTGGTCGTACCATCCAGGCTGAGTGCTTCGGAACAGGACAGGCCCGAGCGGCAACGAATGCTGGAAATCGTGTTGCGCGATGGCATTGTTTACAATTATTCGGGCCCGAGGGTCGATAAATACGGCCATAGTTTCATGATTTACGACGGAATCGTGTGGCAGCTGCGAAACCCGGACGGCCGGATTTGGGGACAGGCTGCCCTTTTCTGGACGGACGAAATCAAGCGCCCGGAATGGTTCCGTCCGATTCGGAACCAGTACCATCAATAGACCGGCTGTGACTTCGCCCGGGGTTTTCCCCATTTATACCGGTGCGTCCAGTAGGCAACTTTCATAGACAAATACCCGATTCCCGCGCCCACGAGGACGTCGCTGATGTAATGCCGGTTATTGGCCACGCGCAGCAGGCCTACGGACGACGCCACTGTGTATGACGCATAAGGCATCCACGGATAGCGGTCTTTGTATTCTTCATTCAGAAACGTGGCCGCGGCGAAAGCCTGGGTCGTGTGCCCGGACGGGAAGGAATTATAGGAGCTCCCATCCGGGCGGAGGGTATGGGTGGCAGATTTCAGGATGGTCGCAGTGGTAAGGGCCATTGCTTCGCCTTTGACCAGGATTACGGTGCGGTTGAGCACGTCCGTTTTGGACTTGACCCCGAATGCGTCGAGGCCATAAGCCACTATGAGGGGCGAAAACTGCATGTAATCGTCGATATGCGTGTGGAAACGCGGAATGTGGCGGTTTCTGCTTTCGGCGAGCTCGTTTTTGATGGATTCTTCCGAGTGGCCATTGGCTATAAGGCCGCCGATGATCAGCGAGGCAGGTGCGTAAAACTGCTGTAAAGTCAGTGGCTTACGTACAGGCAGACTGTCGGCGGGGGAAAATGTCTGTGCAAAAGAAGACGTTGAAAAGAGGAGGAAAATGATGAGGAGGCGCATGGGGTAAGCAATGTTAAAATTTGAAACTGTAACCGGCCCGCACTAGCTGGGTCTCGTAATAATCGCGGCTGTTGTAATGGAAGCCGTCACCATACACGGTTTTGCGGATCACCAGCGTACCGAAAAGGTCGGTCGCGTTGAGGAAGATCTCGCCTTTGGGCAATTGCCGTTTGGCCCCGGCATCCACCGAGAAGCGGTAACCTGTGCGGCCCTGTGGTACTATGTCGGGTGCCTGGTAAATGGTCACTACTTGCAGCTCGGTTTTTTTACCTTTCAGCACAGCGCTCACTTTGGCACTGCCAGAGGTGAGCGTTTGCTTAGGCGCGCTGAAAATGGATTTTACGGGGTACAGGTTCTCGACCGAGAATGCATTGACGGTATTCTTATACATATTACCATTCACATTCACCGAAAACCAGGGGGCAAGGTCTTGCTGCAACACCAACTCGCCGCCTGTGTTGTAGCTTTTCCCGGCGTTCTGGAAAATGTTGTATATCAGAGTGCTGCCGGGCACAATGGTACCGATGCGGGTAATGGTCCCGTTGATCTGCTTGCGGTACAATGCAGCATAGAGCGAGCCATTGGTCCAGCTCGTTTTGTAGCCGGCCTCCCAGGAACTGGTAAATTGCGGTTTGAGGGCAGGATTACCGATTTTGATGATCTCCGCATCGTCATATTTAGGAAAAATACGGATATCCACCTCATTGGGCCTGTCGACGCGGCGGTTGTAGAACAGCGATACCTTGTTATGGTCGTCGATTTTGTAGGCGAAACGTACATTCGGGAAAGGCTTTGCGTAGGTATAGCCGTCGCTGTGGTAAGTGGGGTGCGTCGGATTGACATCGTAACGGAGATTGATATACTCGACCCGCAAGCCTGCTTCCACCTCGAAATTCCTGTTTTCAAAAACATAATTTCCATACACAGCCGGGATCGTTTCCTTATAATCCGCCCAGCCGCCGGCCAGGCTGTCGATAGGGGAGTTCTGGCCCGGAGCGGCGACGCCCGGGAAGAATTGCATGTTTGTCGGGATAAACCGCCTGCGCAGTTTCAGGCCGCCTTCCAGCCTTCCGTACCGCAGCGGGCGAATGTAATCGGCATTGAAATCGAACACGTTTTCATCCGAAAGCAGCTTGAATGCATCTTTCCCGGTGAAATCGGGCATGATATTAGAAAAAAAATACTGCTCGTTTTCGCGATGGAAAGTGTAGTTGAGGCCTATGTTGAGCAAGCGTCCCGGTTGCGCGTATTTGTGCTGGTAGGACGCGCTGGCGGTTACGGTGGTTTTTAACTCATCTTCCAGGAACTGCCAGAGCCGGTTCCGTTGGGTCAGTTTTGCATTGAAAAATGGCTCGTCACCACGGTCGAGGATCTTTTCGCTGCTGAACAATGCCGAAACCGATAATGCGTTGTTTGCGTCGAAAGTCCAGTCGACCCCGGTTTTGGCGGTCACCACGTTGGTGCTGCGGTTCCGCTTGGTTTGCTGCCGCACGGTATCCCCGCTGTCGTAGTAACGGTTCACAAACTCGTTTTTGTTGAGCGTCGGGGTGTGCAGGTAGTCGCCCTGGAAAAACACATTGACCTTTTTCTTCTTATAATTCAAAGCCAGCGAAGGGTTCAGTTTGAGCGTGTTCTTGTATTGCGGGCGGATATCGGGCAGGTTTTCTTTCCGCACCCACAATGCGCCAAGCCCCGCGGCCATGCCTATTTTCCCATTAAAACCTTCTTGCTTTTCTTTTTTGTAAATAATATTGATGATCCCCGCATTGCCATTCGCATCGTATCGGGCCGAAGGGTTATTAATGATCTCGATCCGTTCGATGGCCGAGGCCGGGATATTATCAAGGCTTGTCTGACTGCCGAAACCGGTAAGCGCAGTCTGGCGGCCATCTACCAGGATCGCCACCTTGTCGCTGCCGCGCAGCAGCACTTTGCCGTCCTCGCCGGCAGTTACGCCGGGCAGGTTTTTCAGCGCCTGTAACACCGACCCGCCGCTCTGGCTCACATTGCGGCTGATATTGAAGGTCTTCCGGTCGAGCTTGTCGTCGACGCCCTCGGCTTGCTGGCCGGTGATAGTCACTTCCTGCAAGTTCTGGGAATCGTCGGCCATCCGGAATTCGCCAAGGTCCAGGAAGGGGCTCAGGGTACCTACGGTAATGGGCTTGCGCAATGCTTTGTATCCCAACGATACGCATTCGATGCGGTAGTTGCCGCTTTTCACGTCGGGCAGGCTGAACCGCCCGAGCTCGTTGGTAATGGTACCCGTTACAAAGGCGCTGTCTTTTTCAGTCTTGAGAACAATATTGACAAATGGGAGGGCCTGCCCGCTTGCCACGGAGGTAACCTGCCCGGAGAGCGTTACCTTGCTTACCTGTGCTTTGAGCTGCAAAATGGTAAGAAAGAAGCAGAGGCAGGTGAAGAGTCGTTGGAAGGCCATTCAGACATTTGTTTTTGATGATCTGATGGCAAAAATGAGGACCGATTTGGAAGAAATTTCGAATTCAGAAACGGACGGAAAAGCGGTGCATACCCTGCGTAAAATCATAGCATATCCGCCAGCCGCAACGGTCGCATATCTCGCGCGCGATTGCGAGCCCGAGCCCGCTGCCCGCGTGCTCGTCCGACGCCTGTGCGAACCTCCTGAAAAGGTTCTCCGTCTGTAATGCGCCCGCTCCCGTGTTGGAAATTGTGAGCACGCCGCCGTCTAAATGCACCCGTATTTCCCCGTCTTCGGGCGTATAGCGCACCGCATTCACGAGCAGGTTCGTGAGCAGAATTTCGGTCAATACCGGATTGGCTTCGACGGTAAACGGACCGATGTTTTCGGTGTAATGCAAAGCATTGTTTTCAAAACGGTCACTAAACTGTTCAGCGATAGCTGAAAGCGTCTCATCGAGTGCTATTGGCTCCTTTTCCTCAAATTGCGAATGCTCGATGCGGGCCAGCAGGAGCAAATTCTTGTTGATGCGCGAAACGCGGTTGATCGCCTGGTAAACCTGCTCGACGATGCGCATTTGTCCCGCGTCGAGCGACTGGCTCTGTAAAAGCATATCCAGCCGGGATTTGACAATGGCCAACGGGGTCTGCAATTCATGTGACGCATTCTCAGTGAATTCCTTTTGCTGGCGGTAGGAGGCCAGGCTGCCTTGCATTAACGTATCGAGACTGGCGTTCAAATCCGTAAATTCGGTTACGTCCGATGCCGGTAATGGCACGGCTTTGCCGGTTTCCAGCCTAAATGTGCGAAGGCCGGCGAGCGTGTCGTAAAACGGCTGCCAGATGCGCAGGGCGGTTTTGCGGTTGAGATAGATAAACCCTGCAAGCAGCAGCATGATGAAAAAGGCCGTCACCCCACCGATGGCGAGGATCGTTTCGTCTACTTCCTCCATATTGGTTTCGATCAGCACGCGGTAGAGCTTGTGATTCACGCGGATGTCGGTGGTCAGGCACCGGAACTGCTCGCGGTCGTGCATGAAACTGTCGAACCGGATAATGGTATAAAGGCTGTCGGGGCGGGGAGTAGTTGTTGGATTGAATGAAAAGCCGGGCTGTACCTTGTCGAGCACGTTGATCATATTATCCACCGCGGTATCGGGCAGGCTGAGCCGGGTGAGACGTTTTTCCAGTTTTTCGCGGATGGCGTAATGATGCTTGTCCAGCTCGTTTTCCCAAATCACGTCGATAATCAGGAAGTAGACCGGAATGCTGATCACCAGCACGGTGAATGCATAGATCACCAGCGGGCGCAGGCTTTGGTCGAGCAGCTTTTTCATCCTTCCCATTTGTAGCCGGTCCCGTAAATCGTTTTGAGGTAATTGCCATAACCAGCCTCCGTGAGCTTCTTTTTCAGATTCTTTACATGGGCGTATACGAAGTCGTGGTTATCAAACATGTCGGCAATATCGCCCGACAAATGCTCAGCCAGGGCACTTTTGGCGATTACCCGGTTTTTGTTCCCGATAAAGAACAGCAAAAGGTCCAGCTCCTTTTTCGTGAGCACCACCACTTCGCCGTGGACAGTAATTGTTTTACTGAGTAAATCGACCTTCAACTCATTTTGCACAACATCGTTATGGTTGCCAAAGCTCCGCCTGCGGATCACCGAGTAAATGCGGGCCGCCAGTTCGGGCAAGTGGAAGGGTTTGGCCAGGTAATCGTCGGCACCGGCGTGCAGGCCCCTGATCTTGGTTTCATAATCGCCCTTGGCCGATATAATGATCACACCGTCTTGCTGCCCCTGCTTTTTGAGCGTTTCCAGGATGTCCATACCGTCACCGCCCGGCAGCATCAGGTCCAGCAAGATGCAATCGTAACGGTACAATTCCACTTTCTCACGAGCCTGCGCCCACGTACCCGCGTACTCGCACAGGTAGTCCTGCGCCGTCAGGTAGGCTCCGATGCTTTCGGCCAGGCCGGGCTCGTCTTCAATGATCAGGATCTTCATTCGGGCAATTTAATGCAACAAATTGGAATTCTTTTTGAATTTCTGTAACCCCTTGCGCCAGTTGCTGCTCTCATAAAATGCTTGCCGGGAGGCACCTTTTCTTGCTGTTGAATTAAAAGAATATCACTATGCTTCTTACTAAAAATCTTCTCATGCCGGGAATAAAAAAGATGTTTGGAAAACAGGCCAGCTATCTCACCGTATTGCTTTGTCTGGCAATTTCTGTTGCAAATGGACAACAACCCGCCATGCCGGACATGGACGACCCACAAGCCGTGAAGCAGTGGTTGAAAGGCAAGAGAATCCCTGCGCTGGCCATCGGCTATATTGAAAATGGGAGTATTAAAAAAATCGATGTATTTGGTGAATTGAAAGCTGGTGTTCCCGCGCGGGAGAATGCGGTTTTTAATGTGGCGTCGGTCACGAAGACCATCACGGCTATGGTAACCCTGAATCTTGTGAATGCGGGCAAATGGAAACTGGACGAGCCGCTGGCGCATCACTTTACGGACCCCGATGTGAAGGATGATCCCAGAAGCGGACGGCTTACCACGCGGGACGTCCTTACGCACCGCACTGGGTTTCCCAACTGGCGCACCGAGTCGCCCGGAGGGAAACTCGCCTTTCAGTTTGATCCGGGCACGAGGTACCAGTATTCAGGAGAAGGAATGGAATACCTGAGGCACGCATTGGAGAGTCGGTTCAAGCGTTCGCTGGGCCAACTGGCAGATTCAATCATTTTCAAACAGCTGGGGATGCGGGATACGCGGTTTACATGGAACGAAGCCGATGAAAGTCGCTTCGCGTATCCGTTTGATGCTGGTGGAAAGCAACTGGAAGTGGTCAGGAATACCGAACCTAATGCAGCAGATCTGCTCAAAACTACCATTACTGATTATTGTAAATTCATTACCTGGGTATTGAATGGCGGCGGATTGAGCGAGCGCTTGCGGGAAGAAATGGCCAGTCATCAGACCCAGCGGAAAGCGAATTCATACATGGGGCTGGGTTGGGTAGTCTACGATCCTGTTGGAAAGGGCGAATTTGCTTTATCTCACGGTGGGCACGATCCCGGCGTACATACCATTTCCATCTTGCTGCCGCAATCGAAACGGGCGCTGGTGATTTTTACCAATTCGGATAATGGCATCCAGCTTTACCCGGATCTGCTAAACCACTACCTCGGTACACAGGGGCAGGCTATCGTGGCCATTGAAACAAGTAAGAACCCGGGCTAAATCAAACACCCGTCGGATTGCTCATAGGGATCCGACGGGTGTTTGCATGATGGAGTTTTCTGAAAAATACTCCGGGAATTATTTCTTGCCTATTTTATACAACCTTCCCTGATCGGTAACCGCGTAAAGCGCGCCGTCATGGCCTTCGGTAATGTCGCGGAAACGCTGGTTTTCGCCGGAAAGAAGCCTTTCCTCACCCACTACCTTGTTGTCTTTGATCACGATACGGCAAACGTGCATGCCGCTGAGCGACGAGATAAACAGGTTATTTTTCCATTCAGGGATTTGCTTGCCGTCGTAGAAAGTGATGCCGCTTGGAGAAATAACGGGGTCATAGTAATACACCGGTTGCTCCATTCCTTCTTTTTGCTGGATCACATCGCCGATTTGCTTGCCGCTGTATTCGATACCGTAGGTGATCGTAGGCCAGCCGTAGTTTTTGCCGGGCAATATGCGGTTGATCTCGTCGCCACCTCTCGGGCCGAATTCGGTTTCCCATAGATCCCCGGTAACCGGGTTGATCGCCAGCCCCTGGACGTTGCGGTGACCGTACGAATACAGTTCCGGACGAGCACCTTCCTTACCAATGAACGGGTTGCCTTTGGCAGGTTTCCCGTCGGTGGTAATGCGGATCACCTTGCCCAGGCCGGAGTTGAGATCCTGTGCCTGCGGGCGGGTAACGAGGTCGGAACGCTCGCCGGTGGATACGAAGAGGTTCCCGTCTTTCGCAAATTTCACGCGGCCGCCGTAGTGGAGCGTGCCTTTATAAGCAGGTGTTGCCTGATAAATGACTTTTACATTTTCGAGTTTTGTTCCGTCGGCCGATAATTTGCCTTTGGCCACGGCCGTCAGGTTGCCGTCGGCAAGCGGTTCTGAAAACGCCCAGTACACCATTCTGTTTTGTGCAAAGGCGGGATCGAGGGTCACTCCGAGCAAGCCGCCCTGGCCGTCGCTATTCACTTTGGGCACGCCGTCGATGGGTTTCCCGACTTCTCCGGTAGCCGATACGATGCGCATAGCCCCGCCTTTTTCTGTCACCAGAAACTTGCCGTCCGGCAATACCGCGATTCCCCACGGTCTTTCCAGAGAGGACGTCAGTACTTTTCCTTCATACGGGGTTTTGGTCACAACCGAGCCGATGCGGGTTTGGCCTGCAAATGCAGATTTGTACTCCGAGTTAGGCTTTTTAGTCTCGACGGGTGCACCAGCCTGCTGGGCGATCGAAAGGGATGGCGCAAGGGCCAGGGATGCGCCGGCGACGAACGCGTGGATTGCAAATTTCATTTTTAAGGAAGTTTAGTCTTAAAGCCCGGAATTTGTCAGGGCGGACAGTTGCGAATTTACTATTTTCATTCCAGAACGAACGCCAAAGCCGGAATAAAACGTTTCCGGCTTTGTTAAAAGTGAGTGAATAGGGCGGGTAATGACGTAATTTTATCGCCCACCAAATCAAGGCGCCGTATGCAGCAACTGATTACCCATATTACCGCGCACAGCTCGATAGGTCCTGAAACCCTGGACGCGATCGGCGACTTTTTCGAAGTACGTACTTTTAAAAAGCGGGAATTGTTGCTGCAAGAGGGGCAGCGGTGCCAGGAGAAGTTCTTTATCGCGAAAGGGTGCGTGCACCTGTACTACCTGCGCAGGAATGGGGTGGAGCAAACCATCGATTTCGCATTGGAAAACTGGTGGACGAGTGATTTCATGGCTTTTCAGCACGGCGGCATCGCGCAATTTTCCATCCGCGCCGTCGAGGCAACGGAAGTTTTCGCAATTTCCGCTACCGGGCAGCGCGAAATGTTGTCGGCATTTCCTGAACTGAACGAATACTTCCACCTGATGTTCCAGCGCGCTTATGCGGCCTCGCAAATGCGCATACGGAAGACGTACGAACTGTCGAAGGAGGACTTGTACCAGGATTTCAGCCGAAACTATCCTGCCTTTATGCAGCGGGTACCGCAGTACCTGCTGGCTTCGTTTTTGGGTTTCACGCCCGAATATCTGAGTGAGATCCGCAAGAAATTCGTTTCTTAAACTGGTTTAATAAAGGAAGCAAGCTAACGAGCTCTCTTTGAGCATAATGTAAACATGTCAAAAAACCGGTGAGCGTAAAAGGGGGCGATTGGAGAGGCTAAGCGAAATTGTAAATAATTGTTGTCAAAAAATTTGAAAATTTTTTCGAGTTGAGGTACTTCGTGATCACTTCACTTACATCAGCAAAGCTAAAAAATTTTCAACCAGATGAAAAAGTTCATTTTTCTCTCGCTGTGCATGGTGCTCATCGCGCTATCAACGTTTGCACAGACCAAGGGAGTCTCATCCTTCACATCGGAGGCGAACTCAACCAAGATTGACACGGTTGTCAACGCTACTACGAAGTATCAGGTCTTGAAGGCCGCGAATTCCGGCGACATTTTAACCGTCCAGGTAACAGCTACCAAAATTTCAGGCACGACAACCGGCGGTATTATCCGACTGTACGGCTCGAACGATAAGGTAGCATGGGTCCGTGTCAAAGAAGGTGCTGCGCTCGCGGCCGCCGATTCGTTGATATTGACTAATGTGTCGACGCCTCAAACGATAGTCTTTACTGAGAAGCCCGGGCGATATTTATGGTACAGGGTGGCGGTACTCGGCGCGGCAACGTCCTCCACTAAATTCAGTTCGGTGGCGGTCAATTCCCGATAACGCTTTCAATTTTTTGTGTTTGGTTATTTGACAATAGGGGCGGATTCTATCCGCTCTTTATTGCTTTAATACTTCAACGTATGTCACAAGATCAGATCGATACTTTGAACGATGCGGAGCCAGGCGACCGGTTTATGGTCGAGGTTCGTTGCGTGGCTGAGGAGGCAACGACAGAGGGGGAATCCACGATGTTTATTACCAAACAAGACGGCAGCGTGATTCTTGTCGACAAGTTTTTCGCAGTTCGCAAAATGACCAGAATAGCCTGATGGAAGCAGCAACTATTTTTTGCCTGGGAATTTCCTATACGATTTCCGCAGGCTTCATAGCCCTTCTTTTGATGATCCTGAGTGAAGACCTGAAAGATGTTTTCGTCAGGGTTTTAACGTATACAATGTTTGTGCCGGCGGTGAATTGCCTGGTTGCCCTGTCCTTCGCCGTGATCGTTTGCTCTAAGTTAATTGCCGATGGCCCTAAAAAAGAAAACCCGGAAAAAGACGGCGCGAAGCCGGTCGCAGGGCGCCGCGTCTGAGTCCAGTAAGCTGACGTTGAAGCAGCAGCGGTTTGTCGAGGAGTATACCAGAGATTTCAATGCCTCCGCTGCATGCATCCGTGCTGGTTATTCTGAGCGGTCAGCTAGTGTCATTGGGAGCCAGAACTTAGGAAAACTTAACATAAAAAATGCCATCGATGCGAGAGTGAAGGAATTCTCCATGTCGGCAAATGAAGCGCTGATGCGTATTTCGGACTTTGCGAGGGGTAATTTTACCCCTTTTTTGGTGTTGGGTGATGATGGTTATGTTTCGCTAGATCTTTCCAGTCTCCCGGCTCAACAGAACCTACACCTGATCAAAAAGGTGAAGCAAACCCGAAAGACCTACGGCGACGATGTTCCGATTACTGAGGTGCACACTGAGATCGAGATCCACGACGCGAAGGATGCGGTAAAAACGGTGCTGCAAATGCATGGTAAGCTGATCGATAAGAAAACGATCGATCACACCTCGAACGGCCTGCCGATCGAGAAAACCGAGATTGTTTTCGGAGATGGTTCCCATGGCGACGCAGATAAAACTGAGTAAAAAATATGCTCCTCTTTTTCAGTGGCTGACAGCGAAACCCGGCAGTGACCTATCGAAGGTCAATAAGGTGATCATCACCGGCGGCCGGTATTCGCAAAAGTCATTTGCTGTGGGTATGTGGTCGTGCATTGCGGCAAAGGATTTCAACCATAGGATACTGTACACCCGCTACACGCTCACCGCCGCCCAGGATTCTATCATACCTGAATTCGAGGAAAAGATTGGCATCCTGAATTGTCCGCAGGCCTTTGTGGTAAAAAAGGACCGGATCGATGGAGCAACGAATAAGAGCAAGATCGTATTCAAAGGGATAAAGACAAGTTCGGGTAACCAGACGGCAAACCTCAAATCCTTGAAAGACTTTTCGGTTTTCATCCTGGATGAGGCCGAGGAGATGCCAGACTTTAAAAGCTGGGACAAGATTACAAAGTCAATCAGGGCACTGGATGTAAGGAATATCTCCATTATCATCCTCAATCCGGCAACAAAAGAGCACTGGATACACGAGGAGTTTTACGAGGGGCGCGGTGTTCCGGATGGTTTCAATGGTATTAAGGACGATGTGCTTTACATCCATTCGTCTTATCTGGACCTGGAACGCGAATACATCGACGATGCGAACTGGAACGACTTCGAGGATAAGCGCAGGGCGCATGAGGTGTACAAAGCCCTTTCGGATGACCAAAAGGCCGATTGTGATCCAATCATAGTAAAGAAGGCCAAGTATTACCACCACGTTGTTGACGGTGGCTGGTTGGGCAAAGCGGAGGGAGTTGTATTCGAAAACTGGTCGATCGGGAAGTTTGAGGAAATTGGAGTGCCGCTTTATGGTCAGGATTATGGTTTTAGTGTCGACCCGACCACCTTGGTGAAAGTCGCCATTGATAAATCGAGGAAGAAGATATTTCTCAAAGAGCTGCTGTACGAGCCTGGACTCAAAACCAGCCAGATCATTGCGAAGAACAAGCAGCTCACTAATGGCGCCCTTATTTATGCCGACAGTGCGGAGCCTCGGTTGATTGTAGAAGTAAGGGAGGGTGGGGTAAACATAAGAGAGGCGTTGAAGCCGCCGGGAAGTTTGACGGCAGGCATTGCGATGATGCTCGATTACGAATTGATAGTTGACCCTTCAAGCCTTAATCTGATTAAGGAGCTCAATAATTACGTGTGGCACGATAAGAAATCAAAAACACCTATTGATGCCTGGAATCACCTCATAGATGCGGCTAGATATGTGGTATACAGTACATTAAGTATAAAAGTGGTCGGTGGCCGAGGAGGCTAAAAATTATAAAACAATGGGAGTATTTGATGTTTTCAAGCAGAAGCAGGACTCTATTCGAGTGACCTCCTCGGTATCTGCGAACCGCCCTATGGAGATGCTTTTAAAGTGGCAGCCAAACGGGCAGGTTATTATGTACAATACCAACGGGGAAGAGCTATTGGATAAAGGCTTCCTCAGCAATCACGCCATTTTTACTATCCAAGACTGGAAGTGCCAAAAGGTGGCAATGGCACCTTTTATTCTTTATGAGGTCCGTGACAAAAAGCTTTACAAGCAGATGCGGAATCTGTTGAAGTTTGCTACTCCCGAAGCAATGGACACGGTCCGGGTTCTGCACAAAAGCGCACTTGTTGAGGTCGACCGCCCAGAGATTACCCGGATATTCGACCGACCCAATCCTATGATGCCGTGGGCGGAATTTGCATACGGTACAGTCCTTTACAAAGACCAGATAGGCGCTGGTCATTGGATGGGTGTGCGTGCTGGCAGCGCAAACGACCCGACTACCGGAAAGATCCGTGAAATCTATTTGCCTCCTGCACACCACATGGTTGCCGAATCTGGTGGTATGACTCAGCCGGTAGGAAAGTGGTTTCTAAAAACTAACCCAGAAGTGAAGATCGATGCAGCCAATGTGTATAGCCTCCGCAATTTTTCGCCAATCTACACAACTGAAACTCAGTTCCTTTATGGACTATCCCGCCTGCATGCGCTGCGTGCCATCCTTCAAAAGCATAATGAGGGGACAAAGACCGAAGCCGAAATTTATGCGCAGAAAGGTATTCGTGATATCGTTTTCCCGCAGGCATTGCCGGAACATGCGGTGATCGATTACGATACTTTCCAGCAAACCCGGGACGCGTGGAACCAGAAGGTTAATGAGGCAAAGCAAGGAAACATCCTGATTAATGACGTACCATTGGGTTCTCTCCGTATTGGTTTTTCCCCGCAGGACCTTGGCTTGCTCGAATCTCAGTCTGTCACCAAAAAAGACTTTTGCGCAGCCTATCACGTAAAGCCGGAGATATTTGGATGGTCGGACCAGTCGACATTTAATAACGTCGCTGAGGCAAGGAAATCCAGTTTTACAGACGCGGTAGTACCAGAGCTTGAAGCAATGGTCGACGCATTGAATACGTGGTATCTGCCCTCATATGATGACTCGGGCAAGTTGGCTATTGCCGTGAATTACGACCATTTCGCAGAATTGCAGGAAGATAGCGCGGAAAAAGCAAAATGGCTTGACCTGGTTCCACTTTCAGCAAATGAGTTCCGTGAAGCCATGGGATGGGGAGAGGGTAATGGCGAGAACGATAACAAAACCCTCGTTAACAGCGGTAAGAAGATTCTGGACGACCTCGGACTGGAAAGCTTCCGCGGCAATCCGGATGCGAGCTACGACGAGGATTTGAATAATAATAATGGATAATCAACAACGGCACGACTACTGGCGGAAATATGCCCGTCAGAATGCAAAGTATGAGCGCAACGGTGTTGTGCACTTTCGTCGTGTCGTAGCGGAAACGTTAAAGCCGGTTATCTCCCTGGCTACCGAGCAG
Organism: Dyadobacter sp.; assembly: GCF_017744695.1. Taxonomy (GTDB): domain Bacteria; phylum Bacteroidota; class Bacteroidia; order Cytophagales; family Spirosomataceae; genus Dyadobacter. Next base: position 16,579 of record NZ_JAGIAS010000001.1, on the reverse strand, counting down.
GGTGCAGCGGCGGCGCTGGCTTCTGTTGATGTGCTGATCAGCCGCGCGTTCATCGAACAGGGATTTGTCGAATTCTATTACTACGTCGGCACTATGCACAAGGCATGGGCAGAGGCTGAATTCAAAAAACGTAAACGAAAAGACCGCGGATTGCCGCCGATCGATGTAAACCGGGTGGCTGTTGATCCTGCGGATGCTGGCTTTGGCGCGGGCTTCTTTAATCCTGCCTGGTTGCAACGATTAAAGAACCTGGTTTATAGCTCGGAGGTTGCCAGTCGTGTCACCAGCATTGCCAACACTTTAAAAAAGAAGCTCCGTGCGGTCCTGGGGCGTGCTGTAAAAGAGGAAGTCCGCCCTTCGGCCATGGCTCGCAGGATTCATGACGAAATGGGCGGTAAGTTCAGCGAAGCCCGCGCGCGCCTGATCGCAAGAACGGAGGCTACCTATGTGGCCAACGTGGCTGCAAAGCAGCAGGCCATCGAGACAGGACTCAAACTCGTAAAGGTGTGGATCGATACCAGGGATGCACGCGTGCGGGATACTCACTGGAAGAATGCCGACCCGATAGGCTTCGAAGAAAAGTTTAAAGTTGGGGATGCATTGATGGATCATCCGGGCGATCCGGCCGGCGGAGCAAAGGAGTGCTGCAACTGCCGATGCTGCGTCGCATACCTTCCAGCTGACGATCACGAAGATATTTTCCCAAAAGAACCAATTTTTTAATACGTATATAGACAAGCGGTTAAAGTTTGACATGTTTGGTTGCTAATATTTGCGATTAGCAAGAAAATCCACTGTATTTAATGGACCTGTTAAAGAGCATAGACCAGTCTATCACCGATATTGATGTTTCGAAAGGCATCATTACCGGCTATTTTTCGTCCTTTGATTTCAAGGATAATGACGGCGATATCATCCGTAAAGGAGCCTGGCAAAAAACCATTGCCGAGAACGGGCCAACCGGCACACAACGTATCCGCCATTTGCTCGACCACGACAAGACAAAATCAGTGGCAGAGCCGCAATCTTTGGAAGAGGACCACTTCGGGCTAAGGTATGTTTCGAAAGCAGGACGTCACACCAATGGGCGTGATTTTCTTTTGATGTGCGAGGACAAGTTGATTAAAGAACACTCCTTCCGTGGCAAGGCGGTAAAGCAGTCATTTTCCAAGGCAGACAACTCGAACATCATTACCGAGGTGTTCATGTGGGAAGGCTCTTCGATGCAGGCATGGGGCGCGAATCAATGGACGCCGCTGGTAAGCGTAAAGTCGCTGTCCGACTTGCAGGAAACTTTCGAGGTACTGGTAAAAGCATTTAAAACCGGCAAATACTCCGATGAAAAATTCATGGAGTTGGAGCCATTATACAAAGAACTTGGTGAGTTTTTTAAATCCACTCCTGAGCCGGGCAAATCCACTCAGCAGCCGGAAGACAAGAATAAGCCGACTTTTAGTTATTCTGAAATTTTCCAAAAATCACTTCATCACAATGTCTGATAGCGAAGAATTAAAAAAGATCCAGGAGATCGGCGATGCGATTAACATCCGCATGAAAGCCTTGGAAGACAAAGCCACGTCGAATGCTACTGCCCTGGAAAAAGTTAAGGAACTGGACACGCTCTGGAACCAGGTCAAAGATAACCCCGACAAGATCAAAGAACTTGGCGATAAGGTTGAAGATGTTATCGTGAAATTGAACCGCCCTGACTTCGGCAAGGAAGTTATTGAAAGCTATGCGTCGGGTCTGGAAAAGACTTTGACCAAGGGCTTGGAGGGTGTTGATTTCGGCGACCGCAACGCGAGTAAAAAAATCGTTTGGGATATGGGTCAGCGCGGTTTGATTAAAGCGGCAGGAACCATTACTAACGCCAACTTCACAGACGCAGCCTCTGGCCTTGCTGTCCCGTTTAATCCTGACTTTGATCAGCAATTGGTAACCAGCCCACGCCGCAAGGTACACATGCGTTCGGTTATTCCTATTCTGCCCATGTCTGGTGATGCAATCCGCTATCAACAGCATAAAGGCCATGGTGAAGGCGAGATCGACATCCAGGTAAACCAGGGAGATAGAAAGCAACAGATCGAGGAAGAATACGAAATGGTTGACTTGATCCCTCGCACAATCGCGGGTTTCTACCGCGTTTCAAAGCAGGAGATTGCCGACGTTACCTTCCTTACCCAATCGCTCCTTTCTGAGGGCACAGAGCGCTTCATGAAAGTTGAGGACGCGAAGTTCCTTTATGGTGTTGGCGGCTCGAATGATATCAAAGGCATTAATGAGTATGCTGCGTTGTTCACTGGCGATATGCCGAATTACTACGAGGCTATCCTCAATCCTATTTTCGAGCTGCTTGATGCGGATGAAGATCCGAACTCTGTTTTGCTGCGGCCGTCGACCTATTGCCAGCTACTGAAATACAAAACCACAACCGGTCAATATAATTTCCCGATGTTGTTTGTACCTGACCAGCAGCAGCCAATGTCTATCGCTGGTGTGCCAATCAACATGAGCACTGCCGTGCGCCTCAATGAGGGTTTTGTCGGTGGTTTCAGTGCTGAAACTATGCAGATCCGTGTGCGTGAAGCGCTTTCAATTGCCTTCGCCTATGAGGATGCCAACAACTTCACTGAAAACCTTGTGACAATCCGTTTGGAGGCTCGCGAGACTTTGCAAATGAAGCGCGCGAAAGCAGTCAAGAAGATCGATTTCACCCAGGTAGCGCCTGCGGCATAATTGCTCAACGTTCATTAAAAGGATGCCTTCCACTGCGAAGGCATCCTTTCTAACTCTCCTGAATGGAAATACTGTACTTCATCAACAAGATCGAAAATGAAAACTTACAAGGTGGTTAACCGGTTTCACGATGCTCAGAATGGCTACGTGCTGCGCAAAGTAGACGAGCAGCTCATTTTGACTGTCGAGCGTGGCGAGGAACTCGCCGCAAAAGGCTTTGTACAGGCCGCTGAGGACGACGGAGACTTGGGTGGTTCAGATTCATCTACCAGCGCCAATGACGAGGATTCCCAAAAGGAAACGGTTGCCAATCCGCCATCAACAGAATTACTTGACAATCTTGCGGAGTCGTTAAAAGCCGCAGTTGAGGCCAAGAAAGCAACCAAAGGAAAAGGTAAGCCTGTGGTCACCAAAGAAGAGAAAAACGTCTAACCCAAGGCTCTCAGATGGTGACACGTGGTTTTACATACAGCAGGATCGAAACCGGCGAAGAGCCGGTCGATCTTGCTATGTATAAAGCTCACCTTGAAATAGATTTCTCTGATCACGATACGCTGTTACAATTCTTGTTAAAGGCAGCCCGCAAGCAGGTAGAGAAGTTTTTGAGCGTTTCGCTCGTGACCTCTACCATCACCGCCCGCTGGGAAGAACTTACCTCGGTAGAAATCCCATATGGCCCGGTGATATCAGTTACCAGCGTGAAGGATGCCGCCGGCGAGGACGCCACGCATACGATCGAAGGTATGGTACCAGGATTTGCCCGAATCAAGGCAGGCCGCGCAATGCCCACGATATTGATGTACGAGGCGGGCATGGCAGAGGTAGACGAAGATATCCAGCTTGCGATTATGAAGCTTGCGACAGACAATTTTGAGCAGCGTACAGGACTGGACCTTTCGGGGCGCGGCGGTTATCAGCTTTTTGCTAACAACTGGATGAAAACGGTGGCGAGCCACAAACGGATAACATGGGCGGCATAAACCCAGGAAGACTGCGAGACCGGGTTGAGTTTCAATCCTTAAACAGGACTGAAACGGACCGCGGCGGCGATAATGGTGCATTCGTGACGGCTTTTGAAACCAAGGCTGAAATCGTCCCTATGAAACCGGTTACAACGGTTGAGGATGGGCAAATGACGATCATCCAGCCTTACAGGGTTTTGATCAGGTATTCAGAGGAGCACGCCGTTAAACCGGATATGAAGCTACTCTGGAAGGGAGCCAAGTTTTTGATCAGCAATATTATGCAGCCGGATACGCGAAACCGGACCCAGACATTTACGATTACGCAAACGGACGAAGAGTGAAAATAGAGGTAGGTGGCGTTGAAGCATTTGTATCCACTTTAAACAAGTGGAACAAGCGAATGATTGCCCAGGCGAACAAAGAGGTGATTGGCGCGGCGATGCGGGCGGCCGGCTTAGCACGTCAGCGATGCCAGCCTCACGATGATGACGATGCGGTTACTTCTGCCGACATACGTGCAGTTGCCCAAAGCATCAACTATACCCATGACAAGGAGAATATTTCTGCGCAGGTTTTCGCAGGGAATACCCAGAAAGATCACTTTGCGGCCTATTTGGAGTTCGGCACCGGGGACCATGCAAAAAAGTACGTTAAGACGCTTCCTTACGAATACGAGGTACTTGCATGGCAGTTTTTTGTGAACGGGAAAGGTACGATGCGAGAGCATCCTTTTCTCATACCCAGCTACCGCCAGGAAGGAAAACGGTTTGTAGAAAGAATGAAAGGCCTGCGGCCATTATAACATGAGTAAGAGAAATGTCGCGCGCCCGATTGGGAAGGCATACTTCGATTTGCTGAACAACATGGTGATAGAGGGACATACAGTGCCATTTGTCCATATGCGCGCAGCTTACTCAAAAAGCAAGCCATTCATCCGGCTATTGTCGCTGACTGCTTTCGATGAGAACACAAAGGATGCATTTGACTGTACCGCCACTGTTGACTTAGAAGTTCATACCAGCTTTCCCGGCGACTTTGGAAACATGGACCTTGCCGACGCAATTGCGGATGAATTGTTTGCCCGGGTGATGCCTGAGCCTGGTAAAAGTGGAATTCAAGCACCAGGGCTCAACATAATCAGCGCAAAAATGCTGGAAATGCGAGACCGGGACGAGTGGAATGGCAAGGAGAGCAAATACCAAAAGTTTATCACAATAGAGCATATCGTTTTTCAAAAATAACTTCATCAACAAATGGAATTTAACGGATCGGAATTTAAGGCGTACCTCGCCGGAAGTCCTAAGAAATTGATTGCGGGCACCCGTAACCTTTCCTTAAATGTCTCATCTGAATTACTGGACACAACAACCCGTGATGCAGGTGGATGGAAGCGGAACTTGTACGGACTTCGCTCATGGACATTTAGCATGTCTGGTGTGCTGGATTGGGTTGAGGGCATGAATGAGGCCAGAGCAAAGTCAATACTCGGTTTTATTCTCAACCGTACCCAATTATCCTTGGAAATGGGCACCGATGATGTCGGCGACGAAATGCTGACTGGAAATGCCAAGGTAATGGATTTTAGCCTTTCAACGCCTCATGAGGGAGTCTGCGAATGGACGGCTGAGGGTGAAGGTAATGGCGCTCTGGATATCGAAACAATCGCTTAATCAAACCCCTCTTATGGAAGTCAATAAACTAATCGGATACACGGAAATAACAGTCCAGGGCGAAGTAATACCCATAAAGATGGGATCGGGCGCTTTGAGTCTTTTTTGCGACGAATACGGCGTAAAGGTTCATGAAATCGGGTCTATTTTCGATGTGGTAGAGAAAGATGGTAAGCGGTTTCCTATTCCTGTGAATTCATTGAAATGCCTTGCCTGTGCTCTATGGGCAGGCGCAAACCACATGAGGCATAGAGCGGGACAGCCATTTTACCAGATTTCAGAGGCATTTGATTGGGTCGACGAAATCGGTGGGCCAAGGTCGGAAACCGCCAGCCGGGTAATGGAATCCCTGTACAACTCCATTATTAATGGCGGCCCTGTTTCCGTTTCGGAAATGGGAGCCGGCGGAGGCGGCCGGCAAAAAAAAAGGCAATGACATGGGAAGACTGGCGATCCATAGCTATGGGTGAGCTTGGTCTGACTTATCAGGAATTCTACGATAAAACATTATTCGAGCTTTCGGCAGAGTATTGGGGGTATATAGTGCGGAATAATGACGCTGTAAGGCCGATCCGCAAACTATATACCCTTCTTCATAATATCCACGCAAAACACACCAGGACAGAGCAAAAACTGTGGCCACTGCCCTATGAATCACAGCAACAAGCGGCAGAAGAGCGCGAAATGTCGCCTGAGGAAAAAGCAGCGAGGAAAGCCGCCAGAAATGCCGAATTCAAGGAATTGCTCGAAGAGGCGAGAAAGCGAAAAGCTAAACGTTGATCATGGAAGAACCGGAATTAGTATTCAAATACAGGGCTGACCTTGCCGACTTTGAGAAGGGCAACGAGCGAGCCCAGCAGCAGGTAAATAAAACCGCGCAGGAAACCAAGAAAGCTTCAAGTGTGGCCGAGAAGTACGGCGACGTCATGGCACAGGTTTCGACAGTGATGGGCGGTGCCTTTGTGACCGCTGGAATAGCGGTTGCAACCGCGGTATATGGCGCAAACAAGCAGGTTGATAATTTCACAAAATCCCTGCGCATATCCAGTGGGACCTCCGATAACTACCAAAGAAATCTCGAAGCGCTGACCGAGATTGCCGACAGGAACAAGAAAAGCATATTTGGTCTTGCCGAGGGCTATAACATGCTTACCCGGGAAACGCGCGGCACAGCGAATGAGGGGCAGCCTACGGTCGACATGTTCAATAGCTTGACGAACGTAGCCAGCAAGACCGGATTTTCTGTTTCGGACACGACCGATCGATTTGCGGCCTTCATCGACAAGATGAAGGAGGGTACAGTGGACTCAAAAGGCCTTACCAATGAATTGGACAAGCGGCTATACGAGTCGTTTCTCAAAGTAGCAAAGGGTATTGGCGCTTCCGATGCGGAATTAAATGAGCTGCTTAAATCCAGTGACCGGGCGGTAGCCCAGGTGCTTCCCGCTTTGGCGGCCGAGTTTGAGCGCTCATTGGGCGATATCCCGCAAAAAGAGGCGCATGATCTTGGAGAGGCGTTTGAATACGCCTATTCGAAGTTAACCTTACTACTGAATGGGCTATTCGAGACTTCCGGTGCAGAATCTGTATTGACAAAGCTGACAGAGGATGCCGGAGGCTTTTTGGACGTTTTGGGAAAGGTAAACAAGGCATACGGAGCGATTGGGACTACCGGTTATGCGGTCGGCACTGCGTCAGCGAAGTATCTGAATACTTTAATTGGCGGAGTCGAGAAAGCGACCAACCTTCTTCCGTTCATAGAAGGGAAGCTTCCGCGGGTTACTGAACCGTCCGAGATGATGGCGCCGTACCTGGAATACGCAAATAACCAGAACAAGAAGCCATCAATGCCGAATTTCCCTATTTCAGGGGAAATCAAGGGCAGTCAGTTTTACATTGGCACATCGAACTCTCTGGGTCTTCAAGCAGAACTGGAAAAGACCCGCGCCGAGGCCGCAGAGAAGGAAAACAAGAAGCGGATTGCTAACGAGAAACGTTTAGCCGGCGAAAGGAAGCGGGCACTGGATGAGATTGCCAGGCAGGAAGTACAGGAATCAAAAGAGCGCATCCGTGATGGTGAATTGCAGGCAGAGAAGAATGTTCGGGAACATTATGAAAACCGGCCATCATCTAATATTTCCAATCGATTACTGACCAACAAAGGGACAGAAGTAGACTGGAATTTTGCTACGGATAAGGTTACCGAGCATTTCAGCAGCGACACTTCAAGCATGGCAACTGCCATGGAAAAGCTCGCCCACGTCATTGAGCAAATCAATGAATTGCCTGGAATCGATTGGGCGGCAAAGATACAGGCTGACAAGCTCAAAAAGGAGCAGATAGAATTATCTCAGTCTGCCGAGGCGATTAATGAAGCAGTAGGGCAACAGTTGGCAGAGGCATTTAATGCAGCCGGTCGGTCCATTCCGCGGGCAGTCGGACAAATGGTCGGATCCGTGGCTATGGGTGGCGACGAAATGAATTCTGTTGGCAACGTATTCTTCCAGATTGCGGCAGATTTGTTTGATCGTGTTGGAGAGGCGCTTTTGACTGCATCTGGAATATTTAAGGCTTCTCAGATAGCGATTAAAACTATGAACCCAGCGGTGGCAATCGCTGGTGCGGTGGCTTCATTTGCCGCTGCTCAGGTGCTCCGGTCCCAGATCGATAATGCTGGTAAAGAGGCAAGTCGCGGCTTTTTCACTGGTACCGCGCGCGTAGGCGCCCTTGCGCCCGTCGGTGTAGATAATATCCCGATCAACGTGTCGGCAAATGAAATGATTTTGAATACCCGCCACCAGAGGAATTTATATGGGCTGATAAATGGCTCAAATGCTCCGACGGCGGCCGGCGGCTCAATGGTTGCCAGCAAAAAGGATAGTGATGTGCTTATAGCAAAATGGGCGGCTGACGACCTGGCTGTCGTATTGAAGCGTGGGCAGCGTAAACTAAACAGGTTAAAGTAGTAATGGCATACGGATTAAACTTTTTTCTGGAAACAGCCGATTTAGAAGACACTCTTTACCGAACTGAAATACTCCGCAGGGGTTATTCGGGCGAGGCCATTGAAGTCACAGACGGGACATTGTCCCCGGTTGTGATATCGATGGTGGATGATGTTGCTTCGGATGTTTTTGCTTCGGTCCGGTCCCAAAAGATAGAATTGGAGTGGGTTTCCGATCAGGATTCAGGATTTGATATTTCCGCCTTGTTTATCACTGACGAGCAGGAGTATAAAGTCATTTGTAAAAAATGGGTTGCCGGAGCGTTTGAAGTTGTCTGGGCGGGTTACCTGACATTCACAGGGTGCAAAGAGCCATTTTTACCGAAACCTTATCCGGTTCAAATGACTGGCGTCTGTGGCCTTGGATTGATGCGTGATCAGAACTTTCTCGACAAAGACGGTAAGTTCGTAGAGGGAACTTTGAGCCTGATGGACATCATTGTGAATTGCCTTGCCCAGGCGCACCTTGATCTTGATATTGATGTTAGCGTCGGGTTAAAGTCGGACCTGGCAAACCCCATACCGCTATCTCAGACGTACATTGGAACCGACGGGTTGCGCGGAAAATCGGCGTATGACACGTTGAGTGAAATACTAAACTCGGTCAATGCTTTCATTTCGCAGCAGGACGGGAAATGGTTTATACGGGGAGTCTCAGAGCAGCAAGCCGAGCAAATTAGTGTTTACCGCTTTTCGGCAAATGGTGATTTTATTGAGCAAGCGACGGTTACGCAGATTCTCACGATCGGCAGCGAGGATTTAGTTTCCGATTCTCCCGATTTCGTCAACCTGTTTCCGATGTCGGACGTAGAAGAAAGTTTTGCGGAGCCCTATTCTGTTGTAACCAATATTGTTTCACCGGGAATTGCGGTAAATCTGCTCAAAAACGGGACTTTCAACCCGAATGGCAATCCTTGGGGAATCAATCTGGGGGCTATGAGCGGATGGGCGAATAGTCCGGAGCCAAAGGGGTGGAGGTATGAAGGGTCCGGCACACCGGATGATCCTTACCGGTTTATCATGATAGGCTCGGTTAAAACTACCGGAGATATTGTCTATGATCAAAAAGACGCCAATGTTCAGGCGAACACCACAATTTACAATACCGAACCGATCACCATCTATCGCGATGGCGGAAAGGACTCCTATCCGAATATAAAGATTGTAGTGGCGGGGGCCTTCCGCATGCGCGACGGCGGACGTCTGATGATTTCCTGCCGCCTGAATGACGGGGATAGGGAATTTGTTGACTGGCTTGACGAAAACGGAACCTGGACACAGGAAAAAAAGTTTGTCAAACGCACCAATATCAAAGTAACTGGCGACACGCCACACAATCCGGATGAATACCTGCAACTGGCTGACATTCCCTTGCAGACTTTCGAGGTGACGAGCTCGAAGATTTCCTCATACCTGAATAGGCCGGGCGGATGGATTGCTAAGCTGTATTTCAATATATATCCGACTGGCGTAGGGAAGGAAACCTTCCCGGAGATAAGCAATAATTTCTCGCCGGCAGTGTGGTTGGAGGATTTCAGTGTCTCGATCACGACTGAAACCAAGTTCGAGGGAGAGCACGACTATCAAATCGATGCAAAGAAAATCATTCGTAACGGCGAGGAGTACGAATACACAACTATCGTTGCGGACAAGATCAGTATCCAGACAGCGCACCAGAAACGTGACGACTTCCGGGTAATGACTGGTTACGCATCCGTCGGTATCGCGAATTTAACTAAGGCATGGCGCCGTATGGTTAATGGTTCGTTTGTGGGCGATCCAGAGCCCTTGCAGCACTTAACCTTACGCGAGAGACTGAGATTGCTTTGTGGAAAGCGTCGCGTGCTTGAAGGGACTTTTTATGGAGAAGGTGCGGGTCCGGCCCACTCGGTTAAGAGTCTTTTTGATGAAGATCCGAATACGTTCTATACTATTACCGGATGGCGCTGGGACATCAAGAACAGGCTTTACTCGCTCCGCATCCATGAACTTGACTTTACCCCATTGGCGGATGAAGTCATCACGCTGACTGATTCCAGGGACAATGGACGAGGGAACAGGCTATATTCTGGCGGTGGCGGATCTTCGAGTTCTGGAAATGGGAGCAACACCGGGAATGAAGGGCACGAAGAAATCCTGCTAAATGAGCCGATCGAGCCATTTGAGTATGAAGTGTTGGTTGAGGATGAGGATTACCGGGTACTGGATATCGGTGCGTTGATACTTTCTAACCATGTGCCCGAGCTGCTTGAAGCGAGAATATTGAATTATCCGGATTGGATCAGCGAGGTAGTTTTTTATCGCGGCGAGGACTTGGACCCGGAGGCTGTTCCAGAAGGCGGCATTTTGCAGTTCAAATGGATTGGGAGGCCGATAAAATCGGGTAATTATCAAATCAATATAGAGCTGATTGGCGGGTCTGGTGAGGACTACGTCTTGGTTGTTCCTATCGTGGTGGACCCCTCCGAAGACTTCACCGAAGAGTGGCCCCCGGTGTATGATCCGTTTCCTGTGCTTTACTTTTCGTTGAAAGAGGAGAGTACCACAGGCTTTTTAATTACGGACTACCTGACCACCGATCACGTCAACCTGACGTATCGCATCTTAGGGAAGCCTGATTGGATCACAGCCCAATCTGTGGTGTTTGATCAGCTGTCAATGACAGGTACGCCTGTCGCGATTGAGCGCAGGACGGTTATCCTTGAAATTAAGGATGCCATCAATCGGGTAAGCATGGAGGAGATTATTTTGCAGGTAATTCCCGCTACCAAGATTTCCTGCGAGTTATTGGGCATACCTGGACCGGAAGTGCTCGGAGATTTGCCTGGCGCTTTCCCGCTTCCGGCAAAGTGGGATTTAGGTTTTGAGGTCGACGGCCGGCATGATAAGGTAATCCTCACTATAAAAGGTGGTGGTGATACGGGCGAAGAGGTCGAAAAGTTGAAAATTTTCACACTGACCAATCCGGCAGAATCGGGCACGTACAGGATTTTTATAGACACGGACGGGGTAACAACTTCGGCAGGTCAGTTTGGGGCTGAGATCACGGTAATTTATGGCGAAAACCAGAAAGCGAAGACCTTTGATCTGACGCTCTACGACGAAGAATACCTGGCCAAGATGCGCAAGTACTTGACCAAGGGGGCCGACCGCATAGGCGAGATTATGCCGGATGGTAACACTTCATTTATTTACCCTGGACTGGCCAATGCGCGCGTCGAAATCCACGACATTGATTTCGACGAGATTTTCATTTCCCTTGAACGGGAAGGCGTCGAGGTAGGCGCGCAGCACCTTACCGGTATCGACCCTTTGATCAACTGGTGGTTTTATGCGCTCGATGAGGATACCGAATTGGAACCGGGCGTATATACATTTCCGGTAGAGCTTTTAAAGGAGGGTGTAACTGTTTTTAAGCGTACTGAAAAATTCACCATTGAAACCAAGGATGCCGAGCCGTTACCGGTGCTATCACTGGCCACATTTGCCGCGGGCACGACGAACGTAAACGTCTTGGCTGAAAATATCCCGCTGAAAGGCGCGGAATATGATCTGCCTTCGAATTATACGGTTGTGTTTAATGGGTTCGGCCCAGGTGTGTCATACTCCTCAGTGGAATCGAAATTCGAGTTTCTGCGCGGGGAGTCGTTTGCAGAGGTAGATGTTCAACAATATACAGGTTACCCGCAAATTACAACGTATCCGCAACCTGTAACCTCGGGGAAAGTCCTTATATTTGGGAACAAATCATCTTTGAAAATTGGGGATATTCACCAGGCGCCATCCCGGGTCCGCGTTACTTTTATCGGCAAAGACGAGAGCGGGAAAATAGTAGGCATCGCCCAGGCTGATTTCAGTTTTCGCGTGGCACTCGATCCGGAAGATTACAGCGGCTTTGCTTTCTTCGAGGATGATATTGCCACCGGATCAGGTGCGCTGATCGACGGCAATATGCCTCGTGACAACCGCAAATACCTTATGCCGGCGACTGGCAAAACTTGGAGCGTCCGCAGAAAGTCGTTCGAGGGAATGCCCTTTGAATATGTTTCGGTAACAGTTGGAAAGCTTGTATCTGGGGTTTGGCAGGACTATGGAAACGTTATTTACTTTCCGGAACCCACTACCGGCGTCGATGACTACGAGACGATACGGACAGAATGGGAGTTATCAGGCGGCAGGCCAATTGTCAAAAACTCGGTTCAGCCCATCTATATGGACGAGCCGGGCGAATACCGGGTGATAATGTCGATTAATGTCGATGGGATTAATCACGGATGGCAGACCAATTTCGAATTGATCGAGGACGTAGAGCCGCCTATTAAAGATTGCTGCGCCGATTGCGATTGCGAAGGCGGAGGAGAATGGAACGGAGGCGATGCGCCCGAGTGGTAATAAAGAATTTCATCAACAAACATAAATAAAGAAATGGCATTAGTTCAAACCTTCAAGGTGGCGACTTTACCCGCTACACCGGTTGCCGATGCAATCTACTACGTAAAGGGTCCCACCGAAACAAAACACCGTGTATGGGTAACCACTACGGCGGGTGTGGCGCGTGAGATCGATGCTGTAACCGAGGCGGCGCTTACAACAGCGCTCGCCCTGAAAGAAAACGTTATTGCTGCCGGCACCACTGCGCAGTACTGGCGCGGAGACAAAACATGGCAGACGCTTAATAAAGCAGCTGTCGGCCTGGGTAACGTGGACAATACGCCCGACGTAGACAAGCCACTGAGTAATGCGGATATCGCAGCACTCGCCCTCAAAGCGAACGACAACGCGGTTGTTCACAGAACAGGAGCCGTGAACGAATCCATCGACGGAATTAAGACTTTCGTTTCTTCGCCATTGGTACCTAATGCCACTACGGCGGGACAGGCGGCGGCTTACGGTCAGGTGACGGCGGGAGACGCTGCGTTGCAAACGCAGATCGACAACATCAATACCGCCATCGCGTCAGGACTTGAATTTAAAGGCACCATCGACGCATCAACAAACCCGAACTATCCTGCCGCTTCCGTGGGCGATGTTTACATTGTGAACGTAGCCGGTAAAGTCGGAGGAGCTTCCGGCGTAGATGTAGAGAACGGAGACATGCTGATTTGCCGTGTTGCCAGTGCTGCTGGTAGTCAGGCCACTGTGGGCGCGAACTGGAACATTGTTCAGAGTAACCTCGGAGCGGCTACCGAAACGACGATAGGTTACAGTAGAAGGGCGACTACGGCCGAGGCAACAGCGGGAACCTCTGATGTGGGTTTCATGACTCCGTTGAAAACCCAACAAAAGATCGATGCTACCGCAGTAAAGTGGGATGTAGCGCAAGCCCTGACAGCTCCGCAGCAAGCCCAGGCCCGGACAAACATCGGAGCGGCATCCGCGACCTCGATAGCAGGAACAGCCGGTAAGCTTAGCAAATTCACCGCAGCCGGTACTATTGGCGATAGTATCGCAACGGAAACAGCCGGAGCGATTACAATTGCCGGAGTTTTGGAGAGCGACCTCGCACCAAACTCCAACGTTCGAGGCTTAAACCTTAAAAATGGAGGGGTAGCCCGTTGGGGTGCGGGTAAAGCTGGACTTGAAACCGGCTCCGATGCTGGATCCGACTTTGTTCTGTGGGCTTACGCCGATAACGGTTCATTTCTAAGGGAGGCCTTCAAAATAACTCGTTCAACCGGAGCGGCTACGTTTCTCAGCACTGTAACGGTAGGTACGCCAACTGCACCCGGCCATGCGACGACCAAAGCTTATGTAGACGCAATCGGCGCGGGCTTGAACTGGGCAGCAACTGAGTGGTAATTCATCAACACTAAATCGATAAATCAATGGCATTTGATAAGGAAAAGGACGCCTTGGATAGCGTATTCAACGGGCTCGACCAGGCCTGTCGCAAGGGAGCCTATGGCTTGCAGGAAGCGGCCAAATTAATGAGCGACGTGAATACGATCGGCTCTCTATTACATGGCGGTGTGAACGCCATTCTCTCCCAAATCGTGCAGCCTCCGGCCGAGGATCAACCGGCCGAGGAAAACCAGGAGGCGGAGCCGTCACCCGAATCAATCCCAGGAACAAACCAGAAAGTAGCTAAATCCAGATAATTGCAATGGGAGCAGTAAAGATGTACCGCAATTCCTCTCTTCCGTCGCCTGGAACAATGGCGGCGGACCAGGTGCGGTTTGTCAAGGTAGGTAGCAGCTACATCCAGTATGTAATTGATAACTCCGGCGTGGCTATTCCTCCGGCTGTAATGGCCCACACCCATAACATTTCGGACGTAACCGGCCTGCAAACCGCGCTCGACGGGAAAAGCGATACAACCCACACCCACGCCAACGCAACTATTACAGTGGCCGGGTTTATGTCGGCAGCTGATAAGGTGAAATTGGATGGGTTGAGTAACTACGTGCATCCAAACTCTGGGGTATCAGCCGGCACCTATCGTAGCGTCACCGTTGACGCGATGGGTCACGTTACAGCTGGAACGAACCCTACTACGTTGGCGGAATATGGGATTACCCAGCGTTACGTTTCACTGGATCCTGCGGATGGTTTCGCTACACCCGTGAAAAGCTCCTACGACCTGAATACTTCGGCGCTGACCGCTTACGGATACGCCACAACGGCGACGAACCGCCCAACAGGTGCAGCAGCGAACGGGTATTTCTCGACCAACGCCATTGACAGTACATCGTTTTTCCAAACGTTCGCCAACCCAACGGTTCAGGATGCCTTTTTCTACCGTAGGAGAAACACGAGCACTAATTACGCCTGGTTGCAGGTGGCTTCGCGGGAATGGGTGGCTACTCAGATTTCAGGGACGACTGGCAAACTTGCAATGTTTACGGGTGCCAATACGGTTGGCGATAGCATCGTTTCTCAAAGCGGTATAAATGTTACGGTAGCCGGGCAATTTATTTCGGATGTTGCAGCCAGCGGCTCCGGGTCGCGTGGATTTGGCTATATGGCTAACGGGCTTCTACGGTGGACTATCGGGAAGTTCGGACTTGAAACGGGCTCTAATGCCGGTTCAGACCTTGTCTTTTATAGGTTCAACGACGCCGGAGCATTTATAGCCGAAGCGCTGAATATCAACCGAGCTACCGGCAATGTGACATTCGCAGGGACTATCACTGCCAGTGGAGGGAATAGCACGCAGTGGAATGCATCGGTGCCTTCCACAAGAACCATAACCATTAACGGCACTACGTTTGATTTGACAGCTAACCGCTCGTGGACGGTTGCCGGAGGGGTTGGAGGATCTGGAACTACCAATAGTTACGCGTTATGGACATCGGGCAGCAATATAGGCGTTGGCTCTCTAAGTGAGGATACTACCTATTTGATAACGAATAAGTCTATACGGATAGGGTATCAATCTGGCGGCACGAACAGGCACATTGAATCATACCATAGCACGTCACTTGCGGCCCTATATTTTTTGAAACCTTCATTAACTGAGGGATGGGTTTACGGATATGCAAATGACGATTTCAATTTTCAATACGCACACCCGACCAATCCGCAAAGGTTATTTCAGTTCAAGGCGAATGGACAGTTTGCGTTAGACATTCCGACAGGTATTGCGCCGTTTGGACTGGTCAGCACAACGATGAGCCCCAATCTGAACGCGGATATGCTTGATGATTTGCATGCATCGGCGTTTGTTCAGACAAGCAGGACGCTTACCATTAACGGAACTACCTTCGATCTTTCGGCGAACAGGTCTTGGACGATCGCGGCAGGAATCGGAGGAAGCGCTACGGTAGGTAGACTCCCTAAAATGGCAACGACAACAACGTTGACGGATAGCCTTCTGAGTGAATCCGGAATTAGCATCACTGCCAATGGTGGAATTTTTGTTTCCGATACACCAACAAACTCTAACGTTCGCGGAGTCTCAATTTTAAATGGAGGAGGTCCACGTTGGTCGTTTGGGAAAGCGGGCACCGAGTCAGGTTCAGATTCGGGCTCTGATTTCACCTTATGGAGTTACAGCGATGCCGGGGCCTTCGTGCGGGAGCCGTTGCGCATTTCTCGCGCAACTGGCAATGCCACGTTTTCCGGGGCTGTATCCGCAGGCAGCTTGTCGGTAGGCGGCAATACCAGTTCACAATGGACTCAGGCATTCAACTGGGGGAACCATGCAACTGCTGGATATGCTACTGTAAACTATGTCGATACTAACTTCTATTCTAAGGGATACA
>NZ_JAGIAS010000017.1 GCF_017744695.1 Dyadobacter sp. | reverse complement strand
GGGGTGAACGAGCCGGTGGCGCGCAGCGAGGGCATCTCGGGGACGATCTCGCGGGCGTAGATCGTCACTTGCGCGCCGGCAGACTGGGCGAGCAGCGCCGAGGTCAGGCCGAGCGGGCCGCTGCCGATGACGGCAATATCGCGCGGGGAATTTGCCAGCGCCTTGCGCACCGCGATCACGCTCGAGCCCCACGACAGCGACCAGCCGCTGCCGCCGTGGCCGTAGTTGTGCACCACCAGCGCGTCGCCGACGGTCTCGGTGTCGAGCCGCGGGCCGGCAGGGCGGAACGGTCGGATGCAGACCGACACGTCGAAAATCCGCTCGGCCGAGGCGCGCAGCGGGGCGAGCGTGAGGCCGGGGTCGCCGCGGCCCAGCGCCAGCGGCGCGGGCGCGACGGCGGTGTTCGAGACGCAGCCGGCGAGGCCGAGGCCGCCGAATGCGGTGAGACCGCCGAGCATGCGCCGGCGAGCTCGACTTCGCCAACTACGGCGGGCGCCTCGACGACCTGTTTCCGCGCGGCGAACCGATGCCGCCGGGCACCACGCCGTTCCACGGC
>NZ_JAGIAS010000016.1 GCF_017744695.1 Dyadobacter sp. | reverse complement strand
CCGGTATATGCGTACCAGTTGACCCAGAAGCCCAGGCTGCTGACGATTTTGGGTGGATCGCCGGGTTTTTGTTTCAACGCGGGCATTATCGTAGTGACGGGAACAGACACGTTGATGGGCTCGGTCGCCGACCAGGAGCCAAAGTTGTCCGTTATATTCGGTGAGTTGAATCTTTCCGCCCTTACCCGCGTATAATAGGTTTTGCCTGGGTCCAGCAACGTGTTAATGGTGCCGGTCTCGTAAAAATTTCCGGTAAAAGGAGTGTTGCTAGAATACGCAATTTTTGTAAATGCCTCATCTTCGGCTACCTCGTAGGTGTATTGGTTAGCGTTGGTTACCTTCTTCCACTCAATTTCAGGGTCGTTCCAGGGATTAACCGTCCAATGGTCGCTTTGCACGACGTGCCAGAATTCGGCTTGCTTATGGTCGAGGGTAAAGGCATGGGCAGGACCATATTGCTGGACTAGCACGCAGAGCGGATTATACCCTTTGCAAAAGTTCACGCCCGCTTTCGTGATACGCGCTCGTGCGTATACGCGCTCCCCGGAATGATAATAACCGGTTGCAAACCCCGAATACGCGCTCCCTCCTCCCGGCTTTAACAC
>NZ_JAGIAS010000015.1 GCF_017744695.1 Dyadobacter sp. | reverse complement strand
GCCGCCACAATTATTAAAAGCAAAAGCATCTCCAAGTGAGATGCTTTTTTGCGTTGATGCCAGTATGGCAGAGTTTCAAATAGGATTAAACCAAGTTGACCTCTCGATTCCGGTACTTTTTCAACATGAACTTTTGCAAAATCTTGCAGAAATATTTTGCAAAACTCTGCAGCATTTATTCTTTTTCCTATATTTGCATCCGTAACTGCTGCAAGGCAACAATCAACTATGAAATTATTCAATACTATTTGGTGGTGGCGTACTTATCCTTCCAAGATGGACAAGTAAGGCTATTGCATGGTATAGAATGAAAATATACATACAAACGGCTCGCTGTTCATCTGACAGCGAGCCGTTTTTTTATACACTTTACATTACAACTTGAAATGAAAACCCTGGACAAGACTTATCAGATTACCACACGCCACAAAAAGCTCCTGGCCGATACATTGACGCCCGTTTCGATCTATTTGAAGCTCAGAGACCGTTTCGTCAATACGATCCTCCTGGAAAGTTCCGATTACCACGGCAACGAAAACTCATTTACATACATCTGCTGTGA
This sequence comes from Dyadobacter sp., assembly GCF_017744695.1. Lineage (GTDB taxonomy): Bacteria > Bacteroidota > Bacteroidia > Cytophagales > Spirosomataceae > Dyadobacter. Next base: position 22,711 of record NZ_JAGIAS010000015.1, on the reverse strand, counting down.
TCCTATTGCTTCTTTTAAACTGAACAATAGCACGGTAACCCAGAAGTTCCCCGACGGTTCCGAAGTCGTTTTCGAACTAACCAACCGGAAGGATGCAGTGCAGGCTTTGTATGGTTTTGCGCAAAGCTTCAAGTCAGAGAAGAGCAAGTTCCCTTTTATTACAAACGGCCTCTTTGGTCATATGACCTACGACGCGGTGACCTATTTCGAAGACATTGAAATACAACCGACCAATCCAGAGACTGAAATTGACCAGATATTCTACCAGGTTTACCGGTACGTCATCGCTATCAACCATTTCAAAAACGAGCTTTACATTTTTGAACACCAATACGGCGAGACGACAGAAGAAGGCGGTATCGACCAGATCGAAGTACTAATCAAGAACCGGAACTTTCCGCAATACGGCTTCAATGTTACCGCCGATGAAACATCCAATGTAACCGATGACGAAATGCGGAAAGTGATCCAGAGAGGGATTGATCATTGCCTCCGCGGAGATGTGTTCCAGATTGTTCCTTCCCGTCGTTTCAGCCGCCAGTTCCAGGGCGACGAGTTCAACGTTTACCGCGCCCTGCGCTCCATTAACCCCTCGCCCTATCTCTTTTATTTCGACTACGGCAATTACAAGATCTTCGGATCCTCTCCCGAAAAACAGATATTCATCAAAAACGGCCAGGCCGAAATCCACCCGATTGCCGGTACGTTCCGCCGCACGGGTGATGACCAGGCAGACGCGGAAGCTGCGCAAGCCCTGCTTAATGACCCCAAAGAGACTGCTGAGCATGTGATGTTGGTCGATCTGGCACGAAACGACCTGAGCCGTAGCTGCGACGCCGTAAAAGTCACGAATTACAAGGAAGTGCAATACTACTCGCACGTAATCCACCTCGTTTCGAAAGTTGTAGGTAAAATGAACAAGGACGTGAACCCGCTTCAACTCGTGGCCGACACCTTTCCCGCGGGCACATTATCGGGGGCGCCCAAGCACAATGCGATGAAACTCATCGACCAGATGGAGTCCAGTAACCGTAGCATTTATGGCGGCGCCATCGGTTTTATGGATTTCAATGGTGATTTCAACCACGCGATTGCGATCCGGACATTCCTCGCCAAGGACAATACGCTTTTCTTCCGAGCGGGAATGGGCGTAGTGGCGAAATCGAATGTCGAGAGTGAATTGCAGGAAATCAACAGCAAGCTGGCCGCATTACGCCAGGCCATTAAGGTGGCAGAAGAACTTTAAAAGGGAAACAGCCATGTCGCAGATCAAAATATATGGCCTGAAATCTTCGCTGTACGCGGTTCGGGAACGATTGTCCGACACGTTGCATAGCTGCGTCGTAGAAGCCTTCCAGTATCCGCAAAACAAGCGTGCACACCGGTTCTTCTACCTCGATGAAGGAGATTTCTTTTATCCCGAAGGCAGAAGCGAGCGCTATACGATCATCGAAATAGCCTTGTTTGAAGGCCGCTCTATTGAAGCTAAGAAACATTTGTACAGGCTAATCTTCCAAAAATTCGAGGAAACGCTCGGTATTGCGCCCAACGACGTGGAAATCACGCTCACCGAGACTCCGCCTCACAATTGGGGCATTCGTGGAAAAGCAGGGGACGAATTGGTCCTGGATTATAAAATTGCCGTTTAAAACGATTTGAAATCAATGAAAATACTAGTTCTCGACAATTACGATTCTTTCACCTACAATCTCGTGTACATACTTCGCGAGCTGCACGACCAGGTGGACATTTACCGGAATGATAAAATCGCGCTGGAAGACGTCGGAAATTACGACAAGATCCTGCTGTCGCCGGGCCCGGGTATTCCCTCGGAAGCGGGCATTATGCACGATGTGATCCGCGAATACGGGGCTTCCAAAAGCATTCTCGGCATTTGCCTCGGACATCAGGGAATAGGGGAGGTTTATGGCGCCGAGTTGGAGAATATGACCGACGTGCTGCACGGTATCGCCGACACGGCCATTGTTACCGACGCCAGCGAGCGCATTTTCAAAGGCCTGCCTACTCATATCAAAGTCGGCCGGTACCATTCGTGGACTGTCATTCCGGAAACATTCACCGATGACCTTACCATTACTGCCGTGGACGAAAAGGGCCGCGTTATGGGGCTTTCACACAAAAAATATGACGTTAAGGGACTCCAATTCCATCCCGAGTCGGTTTTGACAGAGCATGGAAAGGAAATGCTGCAAAACTGGTTGCAAATCTGACCTCCGCATTGAACGAACACCAACTTACCCGACGATATTAGCAATTAAAAACTGTCATGAAACACATTCTTAGCCATCTTTTTGAATATAAGGTCCTCGACAAATCGCAAGCCAAAGACGTTCTGATGGGAATTGGGACCGGCAAGTATTCCAATTCCGAAATTGCTTCATTTTTAACAACTTATGCCATGCGCAGCATTACCGTCGAAGAGCTGGAAGGCTTCCGTGACGGCTTGCTCGAACTCTGTCTTTCGGTAGATTTGTCCGCATACGACCCGATCGACGTTTGCGGAACAGGAGGCGATGGTAAGGACACATTCAATATTTCGACCTTATCGTGTTTTGTGGTAGCAGGAGCAGGTCAAAGGGTGGCGAAACATGGCAATCACGGCGTTTCATCGATGTGCGGATCCTCGACGGTGCTGGAATACCTGGGAGCGAAGTTTACCAACGATAAGGATTACCTGGAACGGAAGATCGAAGAGGCTGGCGTATGCTTTTTGCATGCTCCTCTTTTTCACCCGGCTATGAAGAATGTAGCACCCGTAAGGAAGGAATTGGGTGTGAAAACGTTCTTCAACATGCTCGGTCCGATGGTGAATCCGGTATCGCCGAAAAAACAGCTTGTGGGCGTATTTAGTCTTGAATTAGCGCGTCTTTTTGCTTATCTTTACCAACAAACGGATAAGCAATTTCTGGTTCTTCACGCATTAGACGGCTACGACGAAGTGTCATTGACAGGTGCTTTTAAGATTATCACCGCTCATTCCGAGCAAGTTCTTACCCCCTCTCATCTAGGGCTACAAACCTTGCGCGCCGACGATTTATCCGGTGGCGTTACGGTTGAAGAGTCCGCCCGGATTTTTATGAATGTTTTGAACGATACGGCAACGTCCTCTCAAAAACAGGCGGTGCTGGCCAATGCGGCGATGGCGCTCTATTGCGCGAATCCGGCATTGTCGCTGACCGACGCTGTGGAAACAGCCCGGGAGTCGCTCGAAAGCAAGAAAGCATTGGCAGCTTTCAAAAAATTGATCGAAGAATAGTTAGCGGGAAAGCATTTCTCCCTTTTTATAATTGCAGTTACAGCATTTTTAGATGAATATTTTAGAAAAAATTATCGCCCGCAAGCAGGAAGAAATAAGCGAATCGAAAAAGCAGCGGTCCATTTCCGATCTGGAAAAGGAACCATTGTTCTCGCGCCCGACAGCTTCCCTCGCGGCGGCGCTAAGGTCATCTACTTCACCCCGCATTATCTCGGAATTCAAACGAAAATCCCCTTCAAAAGGCATCATTAATGCCGATGCATTACCCGAAATCGTGACGAAGGATTATGTGAATGCAGGCGCAGTGGGGCTTTCCGTATTGACCGACATCGACTTTTTCGGCGGTTCATTTGCCGATTTCCTCGCGGCCAGGGAAGCCAATCCGCAGATCCCGATGCTCCGAAAAGATTTCATCGTGGACGAATACCAGCTTTTCGAAGCCAAGTCCATCGGCGCGGATGTGATCCTGCTCATCGCAGCGAACCTCACGCCGGCACAAGTTGGGACTTTGAGCAAGAGGGCGCATGATCTGGGCCTGGAAGTATTACTGGAAGTCCATAATGCGGAAGAGCTGGCTGTAAGTGTAGGCGAGCATATCGACATCGTAGGCGTGAATAACCGCAATTTGAAAACCTTTGAAACATCTATCGAAACATCTATCGAACTCAGCGAGCTGATCCCGGCAGAGTTTGTGAAGATTTCAGAAAGTGGTTTGAAAGATGCCGAAACCATTGTGGGGCTGTATCAACACGGCTACAAAGGCTTTTTGATCGGAGAAACGTTTATGAAAACTGTAAACCCCGGAGCCGCACTTGCAGGGTTGCAACAAAACTTAACTCAACATAGCAATTTAAATCCTCTGGTTCTATGAAAATTAAAGTTTGCGGATTGCGCCAGCAAGGCAACATTGAGCAGGTAGTAGCCTTACAGCCCAATTTTATAGGGTTTATTTTCTATGAAAAATCACCGCGTTTTGTGGGCGAGGAATTGAGTGAGGAATACATCCGCAGCATTCCTCAGAGCATTAAAAAGGTAGGTGTGTTCGTGAATGCAAACCCCGGCCATATCCTGAATATGGTCAAAAAATACGACCTGCAATATGTGCAGCTGCACGGCAACGAAATGCCCGACATCTGCCGCAGCATCCGTCAGAAAGGGGTGAGCGTAATCAAGGCGTTCTCCATCGACGAGAAGTTCAACTTTGCCATGCTGAATAACTACAAGTCATTTTGCGACCTGTTTTTATTCGATACCAAAGGTGAAAACCCTGGTGGCAACGGCACGGCGTTCGATTGGAAACTGCTGAGCAAATACGACAACGAAAAGCCTTTCCTCCTCAGCGGCGGCATCGGGCTCGACAACATCGAAGAAATCATCACCTTATCCCAGACACTTCCTATCTACGGTATCGACGTCAACAGCAAGTTTGAGACCGAGCCGGGCGTGAAGGACATCGCCAAGCTGGAAGAGTTGTTTAGTTTAGTTCGCGTAAAAGAACAAGAAGAAGCGGAAGCTTAATTTTTATGGAAGCAATTGCAGAAAAGAAGTCGTATCAGGTAAATGACCGCGGTTACTATGGCACCTTCGGGGGCGCATTCATCCCTGAAATGCTATACCCGAATGTTGAAGAACTACGTGAAAACTACCTGCAAATCATCGCAGACCCTTCTTTTCAAAAGGAATTCAACGATTTACTACGCCATTACGTAGGACGGCCTACGCCACTTTACCCGGCCCACCGGCTTTCAGAAAAATATAAAACCAATATTTTTCTCAAAAGGGAAGACCTCTGCCACACCGGCGCGCACAAGGTAAACAATACCATCGGACAAATCCTGATGGCACAACGCCTTGGCAAAAAACGCATTGTGGCCGAAACCGGCGCAGGCCAGCACGGCGTTGCAACGGCCACCGTGTGCGCACTGATGAACCTCGAATGCATCGTGTACATGGGCGAGCTCGATATCGAGCGCCAGGCACCTAACGTAGCGCGCATGAAAATGCTCGGCGCGGAAGTCCGCCCGGCTACCTGCGGGTCGCGTACGCTGAAAGATGCCACCAACGAGGCTATGCGCCACTGGATCAACAACCCGGTTGATACGCATTACATTATCGGCTCTGTGGTAGGGCCGCACCCTTATCCCGACATGGTAGCGCGCTTCCAGTCGGTTATTTCCGAGGAAATCCGTTGGCAGCTCAAAGAGCACACCGGCAAAGAAACACCTGATTACGTGGTAGCCTGCGTTGGCGGCGGCAGTAATGCGGCGGGCGCATTTTACCACTTCCTCGACGAAGAAAACGTCAAACTCGTAGCTGTGGAAGCGGCGGGGCTGGGACTTACTTCGGGGCATTCCGCGGCAACGGTCGCGTTGGGCAAGCCCGGCGTGCTCCATGGCAGCCGTACGATCCTGATGCAAACCGAGGATGGCCAGGTGGTGGAACCTTTTTCCATCTCCGCTGGGTTGGATTACCCGGGCATCGGTCCTCAGCACGCATGGCTTGCCGCCAGCGGTCGCGGTACATTCCTTTCGGCTACGGATGACGAAGCGGTACAGGCAGCATTCGAACTGACACGCCTCGAAGGCATTATCCCCGCATTGGAATCATCGCACGCACTGGCCGTTTTGGGCCGCCTGGGCGCTTCCAAAGACGAAACGGTGGTACTGAACCTCTCCGGCCGCGGCGACAAGGATATGGGCACTTATATGAAACACATCGATTAATTCTCACCTCAATACAACATCACATGGCTACATTGACATTGCCAGAGGTTTTCGACCTGCGGTTGAAGATCCAGGAACTGGAAGCAAAGGTAAACTCAGGTGAACTGTCGCTCTTCGAACGTTGCGATATGGAAGACGAGATCCTTGAAATGAAAGAAAAACTGGGCGAGTTCGATCGTCTGAAATTCAGCGACGAAGGCGAATGCCTCAACTGCTCGGCTTAGTCACCTTAATCCATACCACCATATGCAGAGATTTAAACTCTTTTTGCTTGCTTCCATGGTCCTTTTCAGCACCATGTCATTTGTTTCACCTTCCAATCCACCTAAAAAAATGCTTCGCCACGTTGTGCTTTTCAAGTTCAAAGATTCTTCAACGCCTGCGCAAGTGAAAGAAGTGGAAGATGCTTTCCGCAAGCTCCCTTCGAAAATCAAAGAGGTGAAAGGATTTGAATGGGGTACCAACAACAGCCCGGAAGGACTGGCACAGGGCTTTACACACGTGTTTTTCGTGACTTTCGACAGCGAAGCCGGACGTGAAGTATACCTGCCACACCCTGAGCACAAAGCATTTGTAAAAGTCCTGGAACCACACCTGGACAAAGTATTGGTTGTTGATTACTGGACACAAGAATGAACCGCATTGTAAGTCTTTTTCAGAATTTTAATAAGCATACCGACGGTGCTGGACTCCTGAACGTGTATTTCACGGCTGGTTTCCCAGAGCTGGACGATACCACCCGCATTTTGCAGGCATTGCAGGATGGCGGTGCCGACCTGGTCGAGATTGGAATGCCTTATTCCGACCCCGTGGCCGACGGCGAGACGATCCAGCAAAGCAATGACCGCGCACTGGAAAACGGGATGTCTGTACGCATTTTGTTCGATCAGCTGAAAAACATGCGTGGGATGGTATCCGTACCTGTGCTGCTGATGGGCTATATCAACCCCGTATTGCAATATGGCATCGAAGCATTCTGTGCTAAATGCGCCGAAGTAGGTGTGGACGGGTTGATCCTTCCCGATATGCCGATGGATGTGTACCTCGACGAGTACAAATCTATTTTCGACGCGCACGGGTTACTGAATATCTTCCTGGTAACGCCGCAGACTTCCGAAGCGCGCATCAGGCAGATCGACGAAGTAAGCGAAGGTTTTATCTACACCGTTTCCTCCGCAAGCGTTACCGGTTCGAAATCGGGCGTGAGCGGCGACATGGAAGCATACTTCGAAAAACTCGACGCGATGAATCTCCGCAATCCACGACTGATCGGCTTTGGGATCAAAGACCACGACACTTTCGTGAAAGCTTCGAGCCACGCTGCCGGAGCAATCATCGGAAGTGCCTTCATCCGCGTGTTGCAACAGAGTACCGATCTCGAAAACGACGTCAAAGCCTTTGTTAGGGAGGTAAAAAACTCTTCGGAGGCAATTCCAGCCTAAATTCGCCGCGGAGCGGCCGATTTTGAAATTACTTCAGGCATTAATTTTGTACAAACAATCCGTCACCGGGTTGTTTGTTTTTTTATGTCCCAATGCTGCCAATGAAAACCGCTATTTCCTTGCTCATCGTTCTCATATGCAGCGCATATACGTCCGCATTCGCACAATTCAATTTCGACCTGGAAGGCGGGATGATTTTAGGCACCGGTTACAATAAAGTACAAATTCCCAGTGGAACGGGAACGCGCGTGAATCTTCCAGAGCAACTCAATCTTGACCGGAGTGCGTTCTATCGCATTCGTGCAGGGTACCGGATCGGCAACCGGCACAACATCTCCGCATTGTTCGTGCCGCTCACAATTCACTACCGCGGAGCGCTCGATCAGAACACGAATTTCAACAACAACAATTTCCTGTCGGGCCAGCCGCTTAACGTCGACTACCGGTTCAACTCGTACCGGCTTACCTATCGCTACGATTTTTTCGCCAATGGCAAGTGGAGGGTAGGGGCGGGGCTCACGGCCAAAATTCGGGACGCCGGCATCCGATTCAAAAGTGAGTATGCCGACACACATGATGACAACCTCGGTTTCGTGCCGCTTATTAATTTCTATGCTTCCTGGAAACCGGCCTACCACTGGACCGTCATCCTCGAAGGCGATGCACTCGCAGCGAAGCAGGGACGTGCCGAGGATATCTTCGGCGGCGTTGCCTACAATTTCAACAACACGGTCGCGATCAAGCTAGGGTACCGCATGCTCGAAGGTGGCGTCGACAATGACAAGATTTACAATTTCAACTGGATCAACTACGCATCGGCCGGTGTATCGATTTCACTCTAACAATCGAGCGATGCCCGCATTTCTTGGTGCTTTCTAAGTAAAAACAGCAGAAATTCGCTATATTTCTTTGTTTTTAGAAACCGTTTTCCGGTGGGTATGCCCGTTCGTAATTTTTGAATGGGGTATCCGTTATAAAAACTTCACAGTTATACCTAGACCACTATGGCACCTTTCACTACCTCAATGGAAGGCCTGTTGCTTCGCATTCAGGAATACCGTCAGAAATATTATCAGAACCAGTTACTCAAAGGTGCGATCTTCTCGATCGGACTGTTGCTGACTGTCTTTTTGTTTTTCAATACGATTGAATATTTCGGGCGGTTCAGCTCGGTGGTGCGCGGGATGCTGTTTTTTGGCTTTCTGGCGGTGCTCGTGTTTTCCTTTGTACAATGGGTGGTGCAACCACTGATCCATTTGTACGGTTTGAAAAAACCGCTCTCCGATGAGCAGGCCGCGTTACAGATCGGGCAATATTTCCCGGAGGTAGGGGATAAGCTCGTAAACACATTGCAGCTTCGCGGCCTGACAGGCACACAGTCGGATCTGATTGAGGCAAGTATCCGGCAGAAATCAAGCCAGTTGCTCATCGTCCGTTTTTCGGATGCCATTCGTTTTAATGAGAATAAAAAAAGGCTGAAATATGCGGTGTACCCGCTGGCGGCCATTGCGGTGATTTTACTTTTCAATCCCTCATTCTTCTCTTCCAGCTCCGAACGCATTATCCATTTCCAAAAGAATTATACCTATGCGCCGTTCTCTTTCGAATTGCAAAACAAGAGCTTGAAAGCATTTAGAAATGAGGATTTTACGTTAAAACTAAAACTGCAAGGTGAAGCACTGCCATCCGCGGTTTACCTCGTGCAGAATGGTACGCGTTTCAAACTGACACAGGAAAGCGCCAAGGATTTTTCCTACACATTCAAAAACCTCCAGCGCGACGTCGCATTCTCTTTCGACGCTGCCGGCTACGCTTCGGACGAATACCACATTGTAGTAAACGAGCGGCCGTCGCTGCTATCATTTGATGTAAACCTGCATTATCCCGCGTACCTGAACAAACCTTCCGAAGGACTGAACAATGTAGGAAATCTCTCGGTACCGGAAGGCACAACCATCGAGTGGAATTTCAATACTTCCTCCACGAAAGCACTGGCCATTAAATTCGAGAACGATTCGGCATTATATACTGCGAAGGAGAGCAACGGCGATCATTTCGAGATCCGCCGGACCGTGCGGAAATCGGCCCAATACCAGGTAAACCTGAAAAACGAGCAGACTACCAACTCGGATAAGATCGGCTATTTTATCAATGTCATTCCGGATAAGTACCCGGTCATGAACCTTGAAAACTTCCAGGATACTACATTATACAACTACCTCGTATTAGGCGGTTCGATTAGCGACGACTATGGGTTTTCACAGCTGCGGATGTTTTATTCCGTGAAAAGGGCTAACGAGGACAAACCTGCGCAACCCAGGAGCATTCCTATTCCTTTTAACAAAACCGTCAATACCCAAAGCTTCTTCTTCCAATGGTACGTAGATAGCCTCAAACTCGCTCCCGGCGACCGGATTGAATATTATGCCCAGGTGTGGGACAACGACGGCGTAAACGGCGCGAAAAGCGCCCGGTCTCGTTCGATCCAGTTTACTGTACCATCCAAAGACCAGCTGGAAGCGGAGGTAAGGAAGTCGGAGCAGGCCACGGAGAACCAAATGCAGTCGGCGATGAAGAAAGCGCAGAGTTTGCAAAAGGATATTGAAAACCTTGACAATCGCCTCAAAAGCAACAAGGAGCTCGACTTCAAAGAGCAGAAACAAATAGAGGAAGTGCTTCGCAAGCGCGAGGAGCTGATGAAAGAATTAGAGGCTTTGAAAGAAAAGCATCAGGATGCCAATGAAAAGGCACGGCAGTTCAACCAGCAGAGCCCCGAATTGCAGGCGAAGATCGAGCAGTTGCAAAAGCTGATGAACGACCTCATGGACGAGGATACCGAGAAGCTCTATAAGGAGCTCAAAAAGCTTTTGGAACAAAAACAGAGCGAACGGATGTCGAGCATGCTTGAAAAGCTCCGCAACAAGGAAAACAATCTGGAAAAAGAACTGGAACGAACCATGAAGCTCTTCAAGCAAATGCAAATGGAGCAGAAAATGGAAAACCTGGCTGAAAAGTTGAATGATTTGGCCGATAAGGAGGAGAATCTCGCCGAAAAATCGGAGCAGAACGATAAGAATAAGAGCTCGGAGGACAAACAGGGCAAAAACGAAGACCTGAAAAAAGAGCAGGAAAAGATCCAGGACGATTTCAAAAAAGCCCAGGAAAACAGCAAGGAGATCGAGGATATGAGCAAGGAACTGGAACAAGAGCTCGACATGCAGAAAGAGGAGCAAAAAAACGCTTCTGAGCAAATGGAACAGAGCAAGCAGCAGCTCGACAAGCAACAGAACCAGAAAGCGTCCCAGTCGCAAAAAAATGCGGCAAAATCAATGAAGAAGATGGCGCAGTCGATGCAGGAACAAATGGAGTCGGCGGAAATGGAGCAAATGCAGGAAAACCTCGACGCATTACGTGACATTCTGGAAAACCTGATCACATTATCCTTCGACCAGGAGACCTTGATGAAAGACTTCCGTGGCGTGAGCCTGCAAGACCCGCGTTTCGTGAAACTCGGCCAGCAGCAGCTGAAATTGAAAGACGACGCGAAGATCGTCGAGGATAGCTTGTATGCATTGGCCGGCCGCGTGGTACAGATCCAATCGTTCATCACCCGTGAGCTCAACGATATGAAGTCGTACATGAACGAGAGCGTGAAAAGCATCAAGGACCGGCAAATCAACGTCGCCACTTCGAAGCAGCAATTCGCCATGACTTCCATGAACAACCTCGCATTAATGCTGAGCGATGTCTTCAACCAAATGCAGCAACAAATGGCGATGGCCATGCCCGGCGCCGGCAAAGGCAAAAAGGGAAAGCAGAAAGGAGAGCAACCGGGCATGGGCGAAATGCAGGAGAAACTGAACGGGCAGATCAAGCAGCTCGGCCAGGGTAAGGAAGGGCAAGGTAACCAATCGGAACAGCTCGCGAGAATGGCCGCACAGCAAGCCGCGATCCGCAAGATGATCCAGGACCTGATGGAGCAACAGAAAGGCACCAAGCAAGGCCAGCAAATGGGTAAGGAGTTGCAGGACATTGCCGACAAGATGGACGAAACCGAAACCGACCTCGTGAACAAGCGCGTGACGCCCGAGCTCATCAAGCGCAACCAGGAGATCACCACGCGTCTGCTCGAATCCGAGAAAGCCATGAAAGAGCAGGACGAAGACGAGCAACGGAAAGCACAAGCCGCGAAGCAACTGCCCAAACAGCCGCCTGCCGCGTTCGAAAAATACATCCGCGAGAAAGAGAAGCAAACCGAACTGCTTCGCACGATACCGCCTACATTCTCACCATTCTACAAACGCGAGGTGGATAGCTACTTCCGTAAATACCAGGCCAAGAACTGATCAACAGCCCATTTTGTTGGGCTAGGGTAGGGGATAGCGTTAACTCTTTTTAACAGGGGTTTGCAGACGCTATCCCTTGTTTTTCATGTTCTTAATGACAGACTTCGTAAGTTTGTAAATTATTTACGATCAAATATTTAAATATCATGCACCCGTCGGCGCTTATCCGGGCGGTGGTGTATGGCTATCAATATGGTAAGTTTCTTCTCGGAAGATGTTGATTTTAAGGTGGTTAATCCGCTTAAAACAAAGAAATGGATTAAAAACGCCTCAATTTCAGAGGGTTATGAGTTATCGCAATTGAATTACGTGTTCTGTTCGGACGAATACCTGCTTGAAATCAATAAACAGTACCTCGACCACGACTATTTCACTGACATCATTACGTTTGACAATAGTGAGGAAGACAATCAATTGGAAGGGGATATTTACATCAGTGTAGACAGGGTACGCGAAAATGCAGCAACGTTCCACACCGATTTTGACACAGAAATGCGCCGTGTGCTCGTTCACGGGCTGCTTCACCTCGCGGGTCATGACGACACGAGTGAAGCGCTTAAAACGGCCATGAGGGCTAAAGAAGATGAGTATCTTAGGCTGTTCTAGTTAAATTTCCACGTGGAACACTTTAATTAAAGTGGTTTAACAAGTAGTAATTATATGTTTCAGGAATATGATGTGATCGTGGTAGGCGCAGGCCATGCAGGATGCGAAGCCGCTGCCGCCGCAGCGACGATGGGTTCGTCGGTGCTGCTGATCACAATGAATATGCATACAATCGCACAGATGTCGTGCAACCCCGCCATGGGCGGCGTCGCGAAAGGACAGATCGTCCGGGAGATCGACGCACTCGGTGGACAGTCGGGGATCGTCTCCGACAAAACGATGATCCAGTTCCGGATGCTGAACCTCTCCAAAGGGCCGGCCATGTGGAGCCCCCGTTGCCAAAGCGACAGGGTAAGATTTGCCGAGGAATGGAGGTCCATTCTCGAGAACAATCCGAACGTCGACTTCTGGCAGGACACTGCGAAGAACATCATCGTCGAGGATGGCAAAGCATGTGGAGTGGTAACCAGCCTGGGCATTGAAATCCGCTCGAAGGCTGTCGTCCTAACCAATGGTACTTTCCTGAATGGGCTTATCCATATCGGTGAAAAAAACTTCGGCGGCGGACGCACCGGAGAGAAATCAGCCACCGGGTTGACCGAGCAACTTGTATCGCTCGGCTTCGAAGCCGGTCGCATGAAGACAGGCACGCCTCCACGCGTGGACGGCCGCTCGCTCGACTACTCCAAAATGGAGGAGCAACCCGGCGACGAGAACCCAGCCAAGTTTTCCTACACCGATACCAAGCCGCTCGCCAAACAACGCAGTTGCTGGATTACCTACACCAACCAGGAAGTACATGACGTACTGAAAACCGGTTTCGAAAAATCGCCGATGTTCTCTGGTCGCATCAAGGGACTCGGACCACGGTACTGCCCTTCAGTGGAGGACAAGATCAACCGTTTCGCCGACAAGGACCGCCACCAGATATTCGTGGAACCGGAAGGGTGGGATACCGTGGAGGTATATGTCAATGGCTTCTCAACCTCGCTGCCGGAAGACGTTCAATATGCCGCACTTCGGAAAATCCCGGGGTTTGAAAATGCTAAGATGTTCCGGCCGGGCTATGCGATCGAATACGACTACTTCCCGCCGACCCAGCTGAAATCGACACTCGAAACGCACCTGGTGAAGAACTTGTTTTTCGCAGGTCAAATCAACGGCACCACAGGCTACGAAGAAGCCGCATGCCAGGGATTGATGGCCGGTATTAACGCGCACCGAAATGTGAACAATCTGGATCCATTCGTTTTGAAAAGATCGGAAGCTTACATTGGTGTACTCATCGACGACCTTATCAACAAAGGCACTGAAGAACCGTACAGGATGTTCACATCCCGCGCCGAATACCGCACGTTGCTTCGCCAGGATAATGCTGATTTAAGGCTAACCGAAAAGGGCTACGAAATCGGATTGGCGGGCTACGAAAGGGTAGAGGCAGTGCGAAAAAAGAAACGCGAAACAGAAGAGATCATCGCCAAACTGAGCGCAACCAAACTGACACCCGATCAGATCAATCCAGCTCTGGAAGCAATCGGAACAGCGCCGATACGCGAGAAAATTGCCATTGCGCAACTGCTCAGAAGGCCACAGATTTCAATCGATCAGCTACTCGATGCAAGCCCGGTGGTGACCGAATTGCTCTCTGAATACGGCATCGATTCCGTACAACAGGCAGAAATTAATCTGAAATACGACAGCTACATCGAAAAGGAAATGCTGCTCGTAGAGAAAATGAATAAGCTGGAAAACCTCGCGATCGTAGAAAATTTCAATTACGACGGGGTCACTTCCTTGTCCTTTGAGGGACGTGAAAAACTGAAAAGAACACGTCCTTCCACGATCGGCCAGGCGTCGCGTATTAGCGGCGTCAGCCCTTCGGATATATCTGTTTTAATGCTTTACATAGGCCGCTAATGTCTTTAGAAACGCTCGAAAAATGCCCGGTATGCCAGCAATCCAGTTTCAGCAATTACCTGAATGTGGAAGACTATACCGTTTCGCACAAAGAATTCACGATCCAGCAATGCAATTCCTGCTACTTTCTGTTCACCAATCCGCGTCCGTCGGAAGAACAGATTGGCGCATATTATGAATCACAAGACTACATTTCTCATCACGATGAAGCCAGGGATCTGATGAGTAAAGTGTACACCTCCGTGCGAAATCATACGATTGAAGAGAAGGTAAAACTGATCAATAGTCTTGTTCAACCGAAGGGAACGTTGCTCGATATCGGTTGTGGAACGGGCAATTTTCTATGCGCCGTGAAACAAAACGGTTGGAAAACCTTCGGTACCGAACCCGATTCCGGCGCTCGTGAAGTAGCATCGAAAAGGGTAGGGGCAACAGTTTTTGAAAGCATTTTTGAAGAGAATCCGGGAACTCAGGAGTACGATATTATCACGATGTGGCACGTCCTGGAACACGTCCACAAACTGAATGAAACGATCGATTGGCTGCAAAATCACCTAAAACCAAACGGGCGGATCATTATCGCGGTACCCAATCCGCAGTCATACGACGCCGTTAAATATGGCCGTTTTTGGGCCGCCTACGACGTTCCGCGTCATTTGTATCATTTTACCCGTGCCACGATGAAAAACCTTCTCCAAAGGCACGGATTGACGGTTAAAAAGATACTACCGATGTGGTTCGATTCATTTTATGTGAGCATGCTTAGCACGAAGTATAAAAACAGCAAAACCAATCTCATTGATAGCGTATTCACCGGGCTGCAATCCAATGTCAAAGGCCGCGCCGGTACCAATAAAGAGCTCAACACTTCCAGCCTGATCTACATTATCTCGAAAAACTGACCAGTACCAACACATCAAACGGCCCTCAATACCCACTGTATTGGGGGCTTTTTAAATTCATCTGAAAATGCTTAAAACGATTGTATTTGCCATCCTCATACTGTTCTTCTTCGAACGCTGCGCACAACAAGTACCACCTACTGGAGGGAAAAGAGACTCCATCCCCCCTATGCTCGTGGAGAGTAACCCCATGAACAAAACCCTCAATTTTAAAGGAAAAAAGATCGAGCTATTCTTCGATGAATATGTCGTGGTCGATAATATTAACCAGAAACTGGTCATCACGCCGGAATCCGACAACCCCTATTCTTACAAGCAGAATGGTATGTCCGTGCTGCTCTCCTTCAAAAATCAATTCAAGGACAGCACCACTTTTACATTGAATTTCGGCGACGCTATCAAGGATTTCGCAGAAAAAAATCCGGCAAAAAACCTCAAAATTGTCTTTAGCACCGGTAACTCACTCGACTCCGGACGCGTGTATGGAACCCTGAAAGACATCCGCACCAACAAGCCTATTTTCGACGCGCTCGTGGGCTTGTATAACGTCAGCGATACACTCAATATCGCCAAACAAAAGCCCTACTACTTCTCCCGCACCGATAGCAGCGGCGTATTTTCTATCGAGAATATCCAGACAAGGGACTACAAACTCATCGCGATCGACGACAAAAACCGCAATATGCTATTCAATGCAAAAGACGAGCGAATGGGATTTTGGGGTAAAACCATCAAGGCTGGCACCGATTCCGTCGCCTATCAACTGAATATGTTCCTTTCGGATAACACTCCCCTGAAAGTCCAGCGCACATTGCCCAAAGTGAATAACTACGCCGTGGTGTTCAGTAAGCCCATTGAAAACGTTGAAGTGACCTTCGCCAATAAAGATTCACTCCCCTACCTGCTGGAGCCGAATGGCACAAATCTCAAATTTTTCAATGTAGAGCCCCATCCCGACACCACGTTGGTAAAACTCAAAACGTTGGATTCTTTGGGAACTACGAATGAATTTGAGCAAAAAGTCGCATTTCAAGCGCAGCGCGGCAAGCAACGCCAGCTAGATCCGCTGTCGTTTACAACCGTCCCTGAGGCGAATAAACCCCTTACCAACACGTTCACCTACAAACTCATTCTGAATAAGCCCGTACGCACGATCGATGATCAGAAGATCGCATTAATCTCCGACAGCCTCACACATGAGCCGCTGAGCGCATTTAAATACAGTTGGAATAAAAACCATAATATCCTCACAATCGACGCCAAATCGT
This sequence comes from Dyadobacter sp., assembly GCF_017744695.1. Classification (GTDB taxonomy): domain Bacteria; phylum Bacteroidota; class Bacteroidia; order Cytophagales; family Spirosomataceae; genus Dyadobacter. The sequence goes on along the minus strand of NZ_JAGIAS010000015.1, from coordinate 6,230 downwards.
TCGCAAAAGATACCGTGAAATGGGACATTCCGAAAGGCTCGATCATCAGCGTTGAAGGCGATACGCTTCCAAAAACACTGCTGCGGCATACTATTTTAAAAGAAGAAGATTATGGGGTAATCCATGGCCGCGTGACAAACGCGGATACCTCCGTACACTTCATTATCGATCTCGTCGATGAGCAATATAAAGTCGTCGAAACACACTATCAATCGCCCTACACTTTCAAGAATATCCCTCAAGGAAAATATTTTTTACGCGTCACGATCGACAAAAACCGGAACAGAAGGTGGGACACCGGCCAAATGGACAAGGACCTGCAGCCCGAACCCGTGTATTACCTCCCGGATAAGATCCTTTTGAAGGCCAATTTCGAGTTGAACGACATCAATATCACGATTCCTGAAGAAAAATAATGACATTTTTGTCTACAGTCTGTGGATAACTGTGTGAATAACGCGGAAAATTTGTTGGTAAAAGGGTCGAAATTGTGAATAAGCTTGTGGATAACCCCTAATATGTGTGGATAAAAAAGTGAATTTGGGCCTCCAGTGGATAACCGACAGCTAAATCGAAGTTAACAGTACGTTGATTCACTTTAGAAACTGTGGATAACAAAAGTAGTCAACTAAAGGCGTTTACCCACATTCTATTGTGTACAGAATATTTCCTAACTTGTATTTCAACTACTTAAATGTTGATTTTCAAAATTTCTACAGTGGATAACTACACATACTTATCCACAAAATGTGAATAAGTATGTTAATCTACAGTGGATAAGGCTTTTATTCACAAATCCACAGGCACACTGAAGGATAATAACTAAAGGAAAAAGATTTTTTTATCTATTATGAAAAGGGTTACGAGCTGTTTGATGATAGGATTTCTGCTTTCCGGGGCGGCCGCGGCGTTCGGGCAGGGCGAGCGGGAGCTGGCCGAGGAATACTTCAAAAATGGGGATTGTCCGAAGGCGCTTAGTTACTATTCTTCATTCCTGAAAAGCTCATTTGAAAAAATCTCGCTTAAGAACTACACCAGCTGCATTGTCAAGAGCAAGGCTTGGGGAGATGGCGAGCAGTTTTTCAAGAAGCAGATCAAAGGCGATGCCAATAATGCGGCCTGGTATTATCTGAATTGGGGCATTATGCTTGAGAATCAGGGGAAGGCCGTAGAGGCGTCCAAAAAGTATGAGCAGGTCATTACCGCATCCGGCGTGAGAACGGAGCTTAAACGCGATCTGGCAGAGGAATTCAGGGCGCAAAACCAGTCGGAATGGGCGAAGAATATTCTACTCGAGGCACGGGAGAGTGCGAAGCGCTACGACATTTTCCAGCTGGAATTGGCGAGCGTTTATCGCGATTTGAACCAGCCCGAAAAGATGATCGACGAGCTGCTTTCTTATGGAATGCGCTATCAGAATACCGAGGTGGTTCAGAATATGCTTCAGGACTTTACGAAGGACGAAAAGGAGCAGGCCCTGCTGGAGAAAGTATTATATGATAAGATCCAGAAGTTCCCCCAGGAAGGATTTTATAATGAATTGCTGATCTGGTACCAGGTGCAGCGCAAGGATTTTTACAAGGCATTCATTCAGGAAAGGGCTCTGGACCGCCGTTTCAAACACAACGGTTCGCGGCTTTATAACCTTGGCATGCTAGCCCTGCAGAATAATGATTATACCAATGCAGGCACCATCTTCGACCATTTGGTAAAAGAATATCCGAAAGGCCAACTCTATCCGGTGGCCCGGCGAATGGCGATTTTCGCGCGCGAGGAACAGGTTAAAAATACGTATCCCGTTAAAAGAAGCGAGGTGCAAAAGCTGCTCGGCCAATATCAGCAGTTGGTGGATGAGCTGGGTGTGAATGTGCGTACGATCGAGGCGCTGCGCAACATGGCTATCTTGAATGCATTCTATATGGATGATTTCAAAAAGGCGATCGAGATATTGCAGACGGCCATCGAAGCAGGCAAGGCTGAGAAGAGTTTTGTAGATAAATGCAAACTCGACCTGGGGGATATTTACCTATTGCAAGGCGAGCCCTGGGAGGCAACGCTGGTGTATTCACAGGTCGAGAAATCGCAGAAGGATGATGTGCTGGGTTATGAAGCGAAATTACGGAATGCGAAGCTGCATTATTTTAAAGGGGAATTCGAACTCGCCAAAGCAGTGCTGGACATTCTGAAAAAAGCGACGAGCCGCGAGATTGCGAATGACGCCAATGAGCTGTCCCTATTAATTATGGATAACACAGGGCTTGATAGCACCGAGGCGGCTATGAAGGCTTACTCCTCAGTGGAACTGCAATTGTTCCAGAACAAGAAGTTCGAGGCGATCGACACTTTGAAACAACTTTATAAAAGATACGAGAACCACAGCCTGGCCGACGAGATCCTTTGGCTTACTGCGAAGACTTACATTAAGCTCGACAGTAACCAGCAAGCGATGGCGGATTTGAAATTATTGTATTCCAAATTTGGCCACGACCTGTATGGCGACGACGCGCTCTTTGCCATGGCGAAACTCTACCAGGAGAAGCTCAACGACAAAGACCAAGCCATGAAGTTGTATCAGGAGCTAATGGAAAAATATCCGGGCAGCATTTTCGTCGCCGAGTCGCGGAAGCGTTTCCGGATTTTGAGAGGCGACGTGGTTAACTAGAGAAATTTTCGAAGACAATACAAAAAGGCCCCGGAGTTCGAGACTTCGGGGCCTTTTACATTTTAAAATTCACGTGCTTCTACCCGGATTCTATCAAATATTCAAATCTCAGGCGCATTAAAAGTCGAAACTTCTATTTTAACTCATTCATTAATAGTAATTTGAATTCCGAAAACTCAGGTTTCATTTTGATCGACACTTTTTCAATATCGAGCAGGGATTTCAGTCTTTCGGGTACATCGATGCTTTTTCCCAATGTTTCTTCCACCAGGTCGATAAATTTGGCCGGATGAGCCGTCGATAAGAAGACGCCGGTAAAATCGCCGTTCGTTTTTTTCCGGTACTCCTGTAGACCCCGGTAAGCGACGGCGGTGTGTGGGCACATCACATAGTTGGCATTCCCGAAAACTTCGCGCATTGCTTTTTGCGTTTGCTCGTCGTTGAAGAATGCGCCTGAAACTTTTTCGTTGATCGCATTCCAGTCGTCACCGAAAAATCGGGTGAGCCGTACAAAGTTGCTCGGGCTGCCGACGTCCATGGCGTTGGATATTGTTTCAATCGAAGGAAGCGGCTCGTAATTGCCAGACTCGAGGTAGCGGGGTACCGCATTGTTTACATTCGTTGCTGCGATGAAATGTTCCACCGGTAAACCCATGCGATAGGCGAGTATGCCCGCGCTGAGGTTTCCAAAATTTCCGCTTGGTACCGAGATCACCAGTGGCTTTCCCAATTTCTTCAGCTGCGCATAAGCCGCGAAGTAATAGAATGATTGCGGGATGAGCCGTGCAATATTAATGGAGTTGGCGGAAGCCAGGTTATATTTTGCACTTAGCTCAGGATCGAGGAATGCTTCCTTTACCAGGCGCTGGCAATCATCGAATGTTCCGTCCACCTCAATGGCCGTTACGTTATGGCCAAGGGTAGTAAGCTGTTTTTCCTGAATATCACTTACTTTTCCGCTCGGGTAGAGGATCGTGACGGAAATTCCGGGTACTTGATAAAATCCCTGCGCAACCGCGCCGCCCGTGTCACCCGACGTCGCCACCAGGATGCGGATTTCCTTGTTTGAGCGCTCCAAAAAATAGGACATGATCGCGGCCATAAATCGCGCTCCAAAGTCCTTGAAAGCCATGGATGGACCATGGAACAGTTCAAGTACGTAGTCGTTCGGGGTAATCTTCACAACCGGCGCCTCGAAATCATATGCGCGATCGATGATGGATTCAATTTCGCTTCTTGTAATTTCGCTGCCTAAAAGTGTAGCCGTCACTTCGACAGCGATCTCTTTGAAGGATTTATTTTCAATGTCGGCCAGAAATTCCTTTGAAATCGTCGGGATGGATTCGGGCATGTAGAGACCGTTATCGGGAGGAAGGCTGTTGAAAACGGCTTCTTCCAGCGATGCTTTCAAGTCGGCAGTTTTGGTACTGTAGAATATCATTTGATATAAATTGATCCGGAAAATGGGAGCGCAAATTTAATTAAAATCCCAGCAGGTCAGTTATTTTGACAACTTTTAAATGGATTTTCAAAATAAAAACCTGCATGGTACTTTGCGGCGAAAGCATGCGGGGATCGTGCGGCCCTGTAATTTTGTTTAGTACGAATAAGTAGAATAATCAATATAACAAACCAAATAATATGTCGATAGGAATTTTCAATGTACCGGCACTAAAAAACGAGCCGGTGAAAAGCTACGCACCAGGCAGCCCGGAACGTTCTGAGCTTAAAAAAGCACTCGCAGCGGCCCGCGGGAAAGTCATTGATATACCCCAATACATAGGGAGCGAGGAAGTCTATTCGCAGAATAAAAAGGCAATCTCCCCGCCTCATGATCATCAGCACATTCTGGGCTATTTTCATGAGGGTACGAAGGAAGATGTTTCCAAAGCGATCGATGCAGCTTTGAAGGCAAGAGAGGGTTGGGCAACGCTTACCTGGGAGCAACGTGCGGCGATATTCCTGAAAGCGGCAGAACTGATCGCAGGTCCGTACCGCGCCGAAATGAATGCGGCGACGATGCTGGGACAATCCAAAAATGCGTACCAGGCGGAGATTGATTCCGCTTGTGAAATCATTGATTTCCTGCGCCTTAATGTGAATTTCATGCGGGATATTTATGAAGAGCAACCCATATCTTCGGAAGGCGTCTGGAACCGTATGGAATACCGTCCGTTGGAAGGTTTCATCTTCGCCATTACACCATTTAACTTCACTGCTATTGCCGGAAACCTACCTGCGGCGCCTGCATTGATGGGCAATGTAGTCATCTGGAAACCGGCATTCACGCAGGTATATGCGGCGAACGTGATTATGAAAGTATTCAAGGAAGCGGGGCTGCCGGATGGTGTTATTAATATGGTTTTGGCCGACGGTCCCGTTGCCGGTGATGTGATTTTCAAGCATCCTGATTTCTCTGGTGTGCATTTTACAGGCAGTACTAAAGTTTTTCAAACGATCTGGAAAACGATCGGGGAGAATATCGCTACCTATAAGACTTTTCCAAGAATCGTGGGCGAAACGGGTGGTAAGGACTTTGTGCTTGCGCATAAGTCTGCGGACGCAAAGGCAGTCGCTACGGGCCTTGTGCGCGGTGCTTTCGAATACCAGGGACAGAAATGCTCGGCGGCTTCGAGGGCTTATATTCCTTCCAATTTGTGGGAAGAGGTGAAGCAATTCATGCTGGCTGATCTGGCGGAGATCAAAATGGGAGGGGTCGAAGATTTCTCCAATTTCGTGAATGCGGTGATTGATGAAAAATCGTTCGACAAGATCGCTTCTTATATAGACGGGGCAAAGGCCAGCGCCGACACAGAAATCGTCGCAGGAGGCAATTTTGATAAGAGTAAAGGGTATTTCGTCGAGCCGACCATTATCCGGGCTTTCAAACCCGATTATGTGACGTTATGTGAAGAGATCTTCGGGCCGGTGCTCACTATATATGTGTATGATGAAAATGAATTCGAGCAGATCATTCCCGTCATCGACGCCACTTCTCCTTATGCATTGACTGGCGCTGTGTTTTCAAAGGACAGGTACGCCATTGAATATGCGACCAGGCATTTGGTCAATGCGGCTGGCAACTTCTATATAAACGATAAGCCGACCGGTGCGGTGGTAGGGCAGCAGCCATTCGGCGGTGCACGTGCATCGGGTACAAATGATAAGGCCGGGTCGGTTTTAAACCTGCTGAGATGGGTATCGCCGCGTGCATTGAAAGAGACGCTTGTTTCGCCGAGAGACTATAAATATCCCTTCCTTTCCGGCGAATAATTGGATAATGCTTTTGAATAATTTAAAAAGTCGAAGAACTTTCAAAATTTTCGACTTTTTTCTTGCCTGGGTATTGGACTTGAAAAAATGTTTTCTACCTTTGCAATCCCAATCGCAAACGAAGCGACTGACACGAAGAAAAGAAAGCGCGGTTGGCACTGTTCTTTGACATGATGAGATAGACCAAAAGAGTAAGAAAAACTCGTTTGAATAGAATTAAGCTACTTATATGTAGCAAACAATATTTACAATGGAGAGTTTGATCCTGGCTCAGGATGAACGCTAGCGGCAGGCT
>NZ_JAGIAS010000014.1 GCF_017744695.1 Dyadobacter sp. | reverse complement strand
CCGCGAGCTTGTATATGGACTTTTCGCAAACGCGGGCAGTATAACTCCAGTAGTGCTCCCGCCTTTTAGTGGGGAATTTTCGAGTAAACCGGAAGCTGTAGGGAAGTCCCGTCAAAGCTACCGGCTCATCGACGATGTACTCTACATAATCGTACAAATAAGGATTGCAGCAAGAAGCATCCCTACATTCCGGATCAGGCTTATCGCGCTTGCAATTGAAAACAGCCAGGAAGAACAATGCACTGGCACAGGAAATCATTTTTCTTTTCATATTCAATGTGTGTTTTATTTGATTTTTTCGATTTTGTCAATGTAAAATGAGAGAATTGGACTATCAGCTAGCTTCTCCCTGTTCCAATCCAACAGTTTTCCTGACACCCGATACGGGAATGAATCAGGCTTCTTGTTACCTCCATACGTAACCGGAAAACCCGCGAGCTTGTATATGGACTTTTCGCAAACGCGAGCAGTATAACTCCAGTAGTGTTCTCGCCTTTTAGTGGGGAATTTTCGAGTAAACCGAAAGCTGTAGGGAAGTCCCGTCAAAGCTACCGGCTCATCGGCGATGTACTCTACATAATCGTACAAATAGGGATTGCAACAAGATGCATCCCTACATTCCGGATCAGGCTTATCGCGTTTGCAATTGAAAACAGCCAGAAAAAACAATGCGCTGGCGCAGGAAATCATTTTTCTTTTCATTGTAAATGTGTGTCTTGGTTAAGATTTTGCGATGCACAACATGAGGATCGAAAGACCGGCATCTTTGTCTTCCGTTCCTTTCAACGGCGTCTGCGCTCGTGGGTGAGCGTCGATACCGGGCAGAGCATGACCATTCCGGGCAAGTGATTTTGCCCTTTTTCCTATGTTTAATTTTCCCGAACGGGTGTGTTGGAGTGCGATATTTGGGATAATATCAAGGGAATATTTTGATTTTTAAATACGAAAATGTGGGAAATGATCATGGGGAGCTGGTGGATTATCAGGCGGTGAAAAAACGGCCGCTGGCTAACGGTCTAGGGTATAGGTGTGCTGTCGAAAGGTGGGGCGGCACGCCGGAAACCGGTACTACTGAAACTTTTAAATGACAAGCCGATGATTTTTTCACTTGTTTCCATACATTTGTACAAACCGCATAAAATTTCAATATTTCAACATTGCGCAGGATCATTTCCATATTGCTGCTGGGGCTGTTGCTTTACAATATGGTGGGCTATTCGATAGTCTACCTGTCGGAAGAGCGGCGTACCATCAGTTCGGCTGGGAAGGGCCTCGTGGAGCAGGCCGCCGGTTCTGCGGATATTGTGATTAAAGTGCCGGTAGCAGTGCCTTATCAAACCAATTGGGATGCGCCGGAGCCTGTTCAGGGGCAGATCGAGCATGAGGGGCAGTTCTACCAAATGAAAAGCCAGCAGCTGATCAACGATACATTGTTTGTGCATTGCGAGTTCGACCAGAGCGCCCGCGACCGCTTTTCGGATCTCGCTTCGAAGATTAACGACCAGGTGACCGGCCATGCCGCGGGGTCACAAAGCGATGCGCATTCGAACCTTTTAAAGAATTTCCTTAAAGAATATATGACCGCCGGTCGTCAGCATGTGTTTTATGTGCTGGAATGGGAGCCATCGAAGTATCTGGCCCCACAATTTTCCGTCAGATCTATGCTGCCTGAAAAATATTACTCCATACCATCCCCGCCGCCAGATCTGGCTTAGTTCTTCTTTTTTATTCTTCCTGAAACTGCCGAACGTTTAGGTGTGTACGTTGCGCGTGTCCGTGTGATACGTGTATAGCTGCACATATGGATGTCCGTATACAGGAGGAAAAACCGATTTACTAACCCAGAAACTTCCTTCTAAATGGCGCATATTGCTCTACCCGATGAATCACTGCCCGGCATTGTCGGCCTTTTCAACTTCCGGCCCGAAACGGCAGGCCCGCTGCAATTGCTGGCGGAAACGCTCCTGCGCGGGGAATCGCCCCTCACAAGCGGCGAACGCGAACTGATCGCTTCGTACGTGTCGCTGCTGAACGACACCCATTTCTGCCATACTTCCCACGGTTCGGCGGCAATGGCGCACCTGGGGTACGACATCAGCCTGATTGATGACATCAAAAATGGCTTCCAGGTAATTGAAGTGTCCCCTAAACTGCGCGCATTGCTGCATATCGCCGGCAAAGTGCAGAAAAGCGGCAAGGCGGTGACCGACGAGGACATTGCCGCAGCTCGTGCAGAAGGTGCCGGAGACAAGGAAATCCACGACACGGTGCTGATCGCCGCGGCGTTCTGCATGTTCAACCGCTATGTGGATGGGCTCGGTACCTGGGCACCTCAGGAGAACGAGGCGTACCGCGAAATGGGACAACGCATGGCATTTACGGGCTACGTGCGCTTTCCGGTCAAAGCGGACGTTGTCGAGGTGTAGTGGTCATGGGGAGTCATTTGTGGTCAAGTGTAGCCAGGTGTAGTCATTTATTGTCAAGTGTAGTCAAGTGTAGTCATTTATTGTCAAGAGTAGTCATCAAGAGCTACTGCTTTAACAACACCTGACAACTCCTGACTACCTCCTGACAACACCTGACCACCCTTAACCATCCTGGCAAAAACAGCCATATCGTTAACGCAAAAGGAGCAACGTATCATGCCACACATCCCTCTGCCGGAGCATTTGCCCGGGATTACCGGCTTGCTGGAATACAGCCGGGTAACTGCTGAGCCTATACGTCAGCTGACGCAATTCATTTTGCGGGGTGAGAATTCACTGTCCCCTGCGGAACGCGAGTTGATCGCGACCATTGTGTCGCATAACAATGAATGCCGGTTTTGCACTGCTGCACACACCGCTGCGGCCGATTTGCTGCTGGGTGAAACCGAAACCTGCGAGATCATGAAGCAAGACATCGACGCTGCGCCGGTGTCCGACAAAATGAAAGCATTGCTGAAAATCGCAAAACAGGTGCAGGTGAGCGGCAAAGCGGTAACACCCGAGTCGGTTGCGAATGCCAAAGCGCACGGCGCCACGGATACGGAAATCCACGACACGGTGCTGATCGCCGGGCTTTTCTGTCTTTACAATCGCTACGTCGATGGTATGGCGACCGTCGCACCCGCCGATCCGAAATTCTATACCGGCCTTGGCCAACGTTTAGTAGAGTACGGTTACAACCGGCTACCGAACGGCTACGACCATTTGAAAGAGCAAATCCAACCTTCCTGACCTATTTAAATCGAACCTCTATTAAAACCTAACCTATGAAGAGACTTTTACCCATCCTCTACCTCATCATGAACCTGTGCTTCGCAGAAATTGCGCAGGCGCAGACAACGAAAGTATCGGGGCATATTTTTGACAACGATTCCCAAAAGCCGCTTTCGGGTGTGTCCGTGTCTGTCAAAGGCAAGAATACCGGCACCATTACGAATGCGGAAGGCTTTTTTGAACTAAAAACCAATACGCCCGCGACCCTGATCATCTCGCTTATAGGCTATGCCAGGCAGGAAAAAGAAGTGGCTTCTCCGGAGGGGCTGCGGGTCAACCTGGTACCGGCCATCGAAGAGCTGAACCAGGTGGTAATAACGGCGTCAAGGGTAGAAGAGAGCATTTTGCGGTCGCCGGTGAGCATCGAGAAAATGGATTCCCGTGCCATTCAGCAGACACCTTCCGCCAATTTTTACGATGGTTTGGTCAATCTGAAATCGCTCGATATGGTAACGAGCAGTCTGACATACAAGCAAATCAATACCCGCGGGTTCAACACGACGGGCAACAGCCGCTTTTTGCAACTGGTGGACGGCGTGGATAACCAGCCTTCCGGCCTCGGTTTTGCAATGGGTAACCTTTTCGGCCCGCACGATATTGACGTCGAAAGCGCGGAATTGATCCCCGGCGCGGCCTCTGCATTGTACGGCCCGATCGCATTCAACGGAATGCTCAATACACGCACCAAAAATCCATTTGAATATCAGGGACTGAGCGTGCAGACCAAGTTCGGCATCAACCACATCGGCGATGGTACCGGCCTTGGCGCAAAACCGCTTTATGACCTGGCGATCCGATACGCGAAAGCCTTCAACAACAAACTCGCATTCAAAGTCAATGCTTCCTACCTCAAAGGCACCGACTGGTACGCCAACGATTACACCGACATTGACCCCAACACCAATCCTGAGAATCGTGGCCCGAACAACCCCGGGCGTAACGCATTGAACATTTACGGCGACGAGGTGGCGCAGACATTGCCGAACATCGGGCGTGTGTCGCGCACAGGTTATGAGGAAAAAGACCTGGCTACCTACGGTGTTTATAGCCTGAAACTGACCGGCGCATTGCACTACCGCATTACTGATAAGCTGGAAGCCATTTATCAGGGTAATTTCAACCAGGGTACTGCGCAATACACCGGGTCCAACAGGTTTGTAATCAATGATTTCAAATTCGTGCAGCATCGTCTCGAACTCCGGGGGAGCAACTTCTATGTGCGTGCCTACACGAACCACGAGTATTCGACCAATTCCTACAACACCCGCGCATTAGGCCAGCAAATTAACCGCACATGGGTGAAAGACCTCACAGGCAATACCGTAGCGCCGAATAAGGCGGATTCGACGTGGTTTGCAAGGTATGCGGCCGCCTACAATGGCGGAATTACCGGTGTAACCCAGCAAAATCACACAGCCGCGCGCGCATTCGCGGACGAGGGACGCATTGCCCCGGGTTCCGATGCTTTCGATTCGGCAAAAGACCGTCTGATCAAAACACGCGGCCTGGCTGGTGCCGGCATTCTCAGCCAATGTAGCCTGAACCACATAGAAGGGATGTATGATTTCAGCTCGCTGCTGAAAGTGATCAATTTGCAGGTTGGGGGCAACTACCGGAAATATTTCCTCAATACGGGCGGAACGCTTTTCGACGACAAGGACAAAAACCTTACCAACGAGGAGTACGGCATGTTTGCACAAGCTTCCAAATCCTTTTGGAAAGACCGTCTGAAACTGACCGTTTCGGGCCGCTACGATAAAAACGAGAACTTCGACGGCCGGTTCACGCCACGCGCATCCGCCGTTTTCTCGCCAACCGAAAACCACCATTTCCGTGCTTCTTACCAGACGGGCTTCCGTAACCCGACCATCGGCGATCAGTACATCAAACTGAATGTGGGCCCCATCATCATTCTCGGCGGAGCGCCAGTGAATTCGCAGGGAATGAATGCCTATTCGAACTCGGTGACGATCGCTTCGTTCTCGCAATTTGCCTCGGCATTTGGTGCGGACATGGCAAAGGGTGTCCCGTTCCCGCAGGCAGTAGCCAACAATAAAAGCAAGCTTGTGAAATCGAATGTGCCTTATATCAAATCCGAAAAGGTGAAGAGTTACGAGGTGGGCTACAAGGGGTTGATCGCTAGGCAATTGCTGCTCGATGTCAACTACTATTACAGCCAATACACCGACTTCATTATCAACACCGTAGTGGCGGCTGCGCCGTCGGACATCCTTTCTGCGGATGGTTCGGTGAACCAGATGGCTGCCATGGAGCTACTGGGTGCGGGCAGGCAGTTGTATCAGTTGTATACCAATGCCAAAGACAAAGTCTCCATTCAGGGTGTAAGTGCCGGTCTGACTTACTCTTTGCCTAAAAATTACAAGGTATCGGCCAATGCGACCTGGATCGATTTCAATATGGGCGATGCCGATCCGAACAATATCCCGGCATTTAATACGCCGAAGTGGAAAACCAACGTCATGTTCGGCAATGCCCGCCTGACTGACCGGGTCGGTTTCAATGTGGCGTGGCACTGGCAGGAGGCGTTCGATTGGTACGGTACATTCACGGAAATGCGCCCGGGCCGCGTGAACGCCTACAATTTGCTTGATGCACAGGTGAGCTACCGCATTCCCAGCCTGAAAACGGTGGTGAAACTGGGTGGTTCCAATATTACGAATAAATACATTGTGCAGGCCTACGGCTCGCCGGCTGTGGGTGGGTTGTATTATGTAAGTCTGAACTTCGACGAACTATTCCGCTAACGGGCTATGGAAACATTGGAAATACAACGTGTGGAACCGATCAGCGTCAGCCAGAAATGGCTCGCGTTCTTCCTCTGCGTCGTGGCGTACGCGCTGAGCGGCACAGTATCGACGCTGATGTCGGTGTACCTGCCGGTGGCCATTCCGGAGCTGAAAGGTACGGCGGTGAGCGAAGCGGAACTGGGCGAAATAGGGGCCTATGTGAATGCGGTTTATCTCTATGGCTGGATGTGCGGCGGGCTACTGTTCGGGGTGGTAAGTGACCGCATCGGCCGGAAGAAATCATTGACGCTCGTTACCGCGCTGTACGGTATCTCGACCTGCCTGGTTACCATTGTTCCGGACTGGTATTCATTACTTGCAATTCGCTTTACAGCCGGAATGGGTGTAGGCGGCGTGCTGCTGATTACCACGGTTTACATTTCCGAAATATGGGATGACCGCAGCCGCGCGGTGATCCTGGGCGTTCTGGCGGTTTGCTTCCCTATCGGTATCGTTACCACGGGTAGTCTTAATCTCATGTTTTCAAACTGGCGCACGGCGTTTGGGATCGGTTTCATTCCGGTTGCCGCGGCATTGCTGGTTTTCCTGCTTTTGCCGGAATCGGATCGGTGGAAGGGTGTCAGGGAAGTCAGAGGGAGTCAGGAAGTCAGGGAGTCGATTTTTGATGCTCAAAACCGACCTAATCTGATTCGCGGCTCTTTGATTTTCGGTGCGGTGCTCATCGGGCTGTGGGGGATATTCTCCTGGCTTCCTACGTGGGCGCAGTCGTTGCTCGCGAGCGGGCAGGACGGCCAGAAAGAACGGGGGCTGCTGATGATCCTGCTCGGAATAGGCGGCATCACCGGCGGTGTGTTTTCGGGAATACTGATGAACCGGTTCGGTAAGAAAAACACATTGCTGGCCACATTCGCTACCTGCGTGGTGATGTGCGGTGTGCTGTTTATCACCAACCGCACCTTTTCCAACATCATTTACATCGAAACGGCCATGCTTGCATTCTGTTTCGGTATCAGTCAGGGGGCGCTGTCGAGCTACATTCCCGAGCTATTCCCGTTTGCAGTGCGTGGCACGGCTACCGGTTTTTGCTTTAACGTCGGCCGGTTCTTTACCGCGACGGCGGTGTTTTTCATTGGCTCTCTGGTGACGGTGCTCGGAGGTTTCGGGAATGCGCTGCTGGTATTCTCGCTGCCTTTTCTGGTAGCGCTATTTGTCACATTCAGAAGTAAATGAGCTGGTTTATGCGTATTATCATAGGTTAATATATTAGGCAAACGGGTTCGCCGCCTGGCGAACCCATTTCTTTTACAATTCTTTCGGTGCGCTGCACCTACAAATCTTTTGGTGCGCTGTACCATTGCGAACCTGTTACGAAACATTTGACGGAGTTTTATTTGGAATGTTATATATATGAAGAAGCTCTTTTACCTGGGAATCCTTGGCATTGTCCTTTATGAAATAGCGAAAGTTTACTTCATCATGCCCATGCCGGGCAGCCAGCGGATGAACAGCATCGATGCGGCTTATTTCCTGCATACCTGGCGCTGGCCGTTGCGGATATTGTTCTGGGCGATGATCGTTGCTGGCGGGTTTGCGGTGTTTTCCGGTAAAAGGAAATGGCTACCGGCCATTCTGGTGCTGATCGCGGCAGGCGTTATTTATGCAACCAACTTTGAAATGGCTGCGGATACGATGTTTTACCAGCCATCACAGGTAATCCAGCACGATGCGGGCACCAACAAAGTGGCGATGGACCGGCTGGTGATCGGCGTGGAGGCCAATGGTGAAGCGAAGGCGTATCCGATCCAGTATATCGGCTACCACCATCAGGTGCGCGATGTGCTTGGCGGGAAGCCGATTATGGTTACCTACTGCACCGTATGCCGTACAGGCCGGGTTTTTGAGCCGACGGTGGATGGCAAACCGGAGGTGTTCCGGCTGGTAGGGATGGACCATTTCAATGCGATGTTTGAAGACAGCGAAACCGGCAGCTGGTGGCGGCAAGCCAACGGCGAAGCGATTGCCGGGCCATTGAAAGGCAAAATGCTCCCGGAACTCGCCAGTACCCAAACCTCGCTGAGCCAATGGCTCAAACTTCACCCGGACAGCAAGGTCATGCAGCCCGACCCGGTGTATCAGGCCAAATACGATTCCATGAGCCGCTACGAATCCGGTCGGGGCAAATCCACATTGACTAAAACCGATACATTATCCTGGAAGGACAAATCGTGGGTAGTAGGCATTCAGGCGGGTGGAGCGGCCAAAGCATTCGACTGGAACCGTCTGAAAAAGGAGCGCATCATCAATAGCGAGGTAGGAGCGGTGCCGGTAGCATTGGTACTCAGTGCCGACAACAACAGCTTTTTTGCATTTGACAAGGGTAGCAATGATCCATTCACATTAAGAAACGACACCATTTTTACCAAAACCAGCACCCACAATCTCCTCGGCAAACGCCTCACCGGCACGGGTGACGACCTGAAACGCATTAATGCATACCAGGAATTCTGGCATAGCTGGCGCACCTTCCATCCCGGCACCGAACGGTACTAAATTCGCGGTGCGCCGCTGCCGTGGCACTGCCTATTACAAACGCTGATGAAACAACTTTACATTCCTACAATCATCCTTTGCACCCTTCTTCAAACTGCCCAGGCGCAAACCGACAAAAAGAAGGAGTATGACAAAGTATTAGACCTCAATGAAGTAACAGTAGGTGAGCGCAAGAATACGATCCACACCGAACGCCTTCCGGACGTCCATAACACCTACATCACCGCAGGTAAAAAGAGCGAGGTGATCCAGCTCGACGGCGTGAACGGGAATATCGCCGAGAAGACCGGGCGGCAGATTTTTGCCAAAATCCCGGGCGTATTCGTCTACGACATGGATGGCAGCGGCAATCAGGTCAATATTTCGACCCGTGGCCTCGATCCGCACCGTTCCTGGGAATATAATATCCGCCAAAACGGCATTATCACCAATTCGGATATGTACGGCTATCCCGCGAGCCATTACAGCCCTGCGATGGAATCCATTCAGCGGGTGGAACTGGTACGGGGAACATCCTCATTGCAGTATGGCGCGCAGTTCGGAGGGATGATCAACTATGTTACCAAGACGCCGGATACGACCAAGGCATTTACCTTCGAAACCATTAATTCGGCCGGCTCATTCGGGCTTTTCAGCTCCTACAATGCCATTGGCGGCAAGGTGGGGAAGCTGACTTACTCGGCCTATTACCAGAAGCGTCATTGGAATGGATACCGTAAGAATGCGAAGTCCGACGCACAGTCGCAATATGTGAGCCTGATGTACGAATTCAGCAAAGCATTCCGCATTAAAGCGGAGCTGGGGCGCTCAGAGTATGTGTACCAGATCCCCGGGCCGTTGACTGACGCGATGTTCCTGAAAGATCCGCGCCAGTCGACCCGCTCGCGTAATTATTTCAATCCGGATATTTATGTGCCGTCGATCGTGATGGACTGGAAAATTGAGCCACGAACGCAATTGAAACTGACAACCTCGGGCGTATATGGCGCGCGCAACAGCGTCATGTTCGATGCATTTGCGAACGTGCCCGATACGATCAGCCGCGTGACCAATGCTTACCGGGCGCGTCAGGTGGATATCGATAATTTCAAAAGCTTTACTTCGGAGCTGCGCCTGGCGCACCAGTACGATTTCCTGGGTTTTCGCAATGTGGTTTCGGGTGGGGTTCAGTACATGCACAACAAGCTCCGCCGCCGCCAGCTAGGCAAGGGCA
Source organism: Dyadobacter sp. (assembly GCF_017744695.1). GTDB lineage: Bacteria > Bacteroidota > Bacteroidia > Cytophagales > Spirosomataceae > Dyadobacter. The sequence continues at coordinate 16,404 of NZ_JAGIAS010000014.1, read as the reverse complement.
CAACCGGCAGCGATTTTGACCTGACAGTAACCGATCCCCAGTTCGGGCGGGATATGTACCTGGCGACGGATAATATTGCCGTGTTTGTGGAAAACCTCATTTTTATTACCCCGCGGCTCAGTTTTTCACCAGGCGTGCGTGTGGAGAAGGGGGGCACCGATATGACCGGGAAGATTACCTACTACGATCCGCAAAACCTGCCGAATACCATCAGGCATAGTTTTCCGCTTTTCGGGATCAGTTCGCAGTATAAGATCGGCGACAACAGCCGGGCATATGCGGGCTTCTCGCAGGCTTACCGCCCGGTCGTTTTCAAGGACATTATTCCCGGTTCCGTTTTGGAGCAGGTGGATAAAAACCTGAAAGATGCGACCGGCTATAACCTGGAAGCAGGTATCGGAGGAAATATCAAAGACATTCTGAAATACGATATCGGGCTGTTTCAGGTGTTGATCAACAACCGTATGGGTACCGTTTCGATGAAAGATGCCAACGGCAATGCATACCTGTACCGGACCACCACCGGCGACAGTAGGACCCGGGGCGTGGAAGCATACCTCGAATACACCGCTTTCAAACAATACAATGGTGCGGAGGCGCAGACAGAATTGTCGTTTTTCACTTCTATCTCCTATTTCGATGCTAAATATGTTCGGGGAACGGCGGTATCGAATGGCGAAAATAAAAGCGTAGCCGGTAACCGCGTGGAGGGTGTCCCGACCTGGATTTCACGGAATGGCGTTCAATTCCAATACAAAAAGCTGTCGGTAACGGCCCAATACAGTTACGTAAGCTCCAATTTCGCCAATCCGCTGAACACAGTGGAGCCGTCGGCGAATGGTACGATCGGTAAAGTGCCCGGGTACGGGCTGCTCGACCTGAATGCTACGCTCTACCTCGGCGAGCACTACAAATTACGCTTTGGCATAAACAACATTACCGACAAGCAGTATTTCACCAAACGTCCGACTATGTACCCCGGTGCGGGTGTATGGAGCTCGGATGGCCGGAGCCTGGGCATTTCGTTCGGGATCAAGATTTAATGATGCAGATAATGCTGGCGCGAACGTTCACGCCAGCTATTTAGAGGGTTTGGCCGGTTATTCATTATCTAACCAAAAATCTGATAGACATCTGCGCGTTAGGGGTCCTGACGTTTTTGAAGCCTTCCAGTGACAGATTTGACAGCGGAATAATGGTATTTATGCCGACTTGCAGGCGATTATGGAATACCGTTTTGGAATAGAATAATATCCCTACCCGAATGTTCCACTGCTCCGGGTTAATGTAGGATTTTAATGTTTCCTGACCTCTTGCCGTCAAATATGATCCGTCCATGATGGTGCCATCTGAGTATTCGGTTTCCTTTCGTAGTAATGCCGACGAGTACCGGGCGTAGGAGAGCCCACCAGCCACTGACAGTCCCCGGGTTACCTGGTATTGGTATTGGAGAGCGAAATTCAGTCCGAATGCCTTGATAAAGTTGGTATTACGATTGACTCGCCGGAGCGTTGAATCCGCAGACGGTATCGTATCCACACGTTGCGCAACACGCTGTTTGTCTCCGAAATAGGAATGCATTGGATTGAAAATGAATGTCGCTGTGTGCCTGTTCCAGCTTTTGGAAACAAACATGCCCGGGATTGCCAGTCGTAGGGGATGCTTGTTGCTGTCGGCACCTGTGAACATATAATTGGTTGAAACAACAGACCGGTTGATATTCCATTCCGGACCGAAATGCACATGGGCGAAAATTGGACCCCGTTTTTTGCGTGACATCTGTGCTGCGTGCTGCGCGGGCTTGTTGACAAGCTTACTCAAATCAATTTGGGGACCATTGAAATGCCCGGTGAGCGGTTCGAGGCTATTGAGGAGGCTTTTGGCATGAGGCGCCGAGGCCTCTTTTTCATGGCTAACAGGTGTGAAATTTGTCTGATTCGGTAATGTATTGTCTGGTTGTATCTCTTGTGTGTACCTGCGCTCATGGACGTCGCGCTCGTGCATCACCGATGCCTGCGCACTACGCGCACGGGTATGTGCATTGGCGCGCGGTTGTTCCGCATTACCGGAGTTTTCGGGTTGCGGTGTAATGCCCCGCGCCGCGACGTGCCCCGATAGTTCTTTTCTTGTACTATTGTTTTTTACAGGTTTTCCGTCATTTGCCCTGGTTTTTATCTGACCCGCCGTGGAATCGGCCGCCATGGAATCGGCCGCGATGGAATCGGCCGCCGGGGAGCCGGCCTCCGTGGAACCGGCCTCCGTGGCACTGGCCGCTGGGGAGCCGGTCTCTGCTGCATTGCCGGCGAAATGGGCGCGATTGATGGTGGTTTTAGCTTTTTCGGATACGGGATTTGTCGTGCTTGCACTGCCTGCTGCATTTTTGTGTTCGGAAGCGATGCTTGCCGGCGCGGTTGGCCGATCCGTGGTTTTGTTGTCGAAAACAACTAATGCAATCACCGCTGAAATAGTTACTACCAGGGAGATTGCGATGAGCAGCCCTTTGAGCTTTCCAACGGACTTCCAGAACTGTGCCTGCCATTTTGCCCCATTCACTTCACTGTCTGCCGCAGCATCCAGCATATCGCTCATGCCCGCCCACGCGTCGTCCGCCCGAACTTCGGGATCCGGCAGCGGGTCGCGGAGAAACTTGTCGATATGGTTGTCTTTCCTTTCCATCAGAGAGGGTTTTCAAAAATGATTTTCAACCTGTTCCTGCTTTCACTCAAATGCCATTTGACGGTCCCTTCGCTGATCGCCAGTGAACCGGCTATTTCCTTCACCGAAAAACCATCCATATAAAACAAGCTGCAAATGCGGCGCGTAGCCACCGGCAGTTGCATGAGGTACACATGGATATCAGTACCCGAAAACTGTTCAAAAGGGTCTTCTTGCGAAACAAACCCCATTTTATCCTCGATCTCCATGTAATCGAACATCTGCGTTTTCCGGTCGCGGAGCAGGGTGAGCGCGGCGTTGCGAACGATGGTGTACACCCAATTGAAAAACTCGCCCTTTGTCGAGTCGTACCGGTCGATATTCGCGAACACTTTCAACATACCATTGTTGATGGCCGTGACGATATCGTGTTTGTCTTCAAAAAAGTTCTTGCAAAGCGCGAACAGGACAGGGTAAAATTGCCGGTACAATTTTTCCTGACTCTGGCGTTCCCTCCGCCTGCAACCTGCCAATATCTGGTTTAATGGATCCAAATCGTATTGAAATGCCTGACCGGCATTATGCAGGCCGGTCAGGCTGGTTTATTTCAATGAGACGTTAAACACAACATTCCTTAAATTTCCACAATTACTTTCAATGGACAGTTTTGAGTCGCTCCAATGATCCCGGAATGCAGATTGGCGCCGGCGCCCAAGCGTGTCTGAGAAAGAGCTGTCGGCTATTGTGCTGTCCCTGACGATCGTGTCCTTCGGAATGCTGTCATTTTTAATCGTGTCTTTCCAAATACTGTCTGTCCTGATAGTATCCCAGGGAATACTGTCCGGTTCTGTACTATCCGCCCCCATTCTCGCCGAAACCGGCACCGGTGCATTTTCCTCCATTTTTCCCCGTTCGCAGGCGACCAGCTGGATCAGCAGCAATGCAATGCATAATACCAGCCATTTTTCTGTTCTCATGACCATCCGTGTTTAAAATTGAATAGATACTAATCAGGTGGCCACCTGTCAATAAAATAAACTGCGGGAGAAGGGTGGAAGGTTGGGTAGCTTTTGAAAAAAAATCGGGGAATTCGATTAACGTGCACTTTACCAGTAAATACCAGCGATTTGCGCGTTTTATTTTGAAATGGATACCCAACTAATTCACATGAAGCAAATAGCCCTTTTCTTTATCCTGCTGACAGGCAGTCCGGTTTTTTCTCAGAATTACGACGAAGCGAAAGTCCCGCACTACATCTTACCGGATGTGCTCAAAACCACCTCGGGGAAAACAATCCGTAGCGAAGAGAAGTGGGAGAAGCTGAGGAGGCCGGAAGTGCTGAAACTGTTTGAAGACCATGTTTACGGCCAAATGCCCACAGACTACGACAGCATCCGCTATGCCCTGACGGAAGACGACGGGCCCGAAATGGATGGTAAGGCGGTTTTAAAACAAGTAGGTATAACGGTTTTCAGAAAAGGGAGCTCGGTACAGATCAATCTCGTGCTTTTTGTTCCTGTGCAAGCGAAAAAGCCGGTGCCGGTATTCTTGTTGATCAATAACCGTGGTAAAGAGAATACTGATCCGACGAGAGCGAAGAAGAGTGAGTTCTGGCCGGCGGAAATGGTGATAGACAGCGGTTTCGCTATTGCCGCATTTCACGTGAGCGACCTTGCGCCGGATAATAAGGATACCTACACGACGGGCGTCCTGCAAAAGCTCTATCCCGAACAATTGAAAAAGGATAACGGTATGAAGGCGATCGGGGCCTGGGCCTGGGGCGCGAGCCGCGTAATGGATTATTTTGAAACAGATAAGGACATTGACGCCAAGAAGGTTATTGTCGTAGGGCATTCGCGGGGGGGCAAAACATCATTGTGGGCAGCTGCGCAGGATCAGCGCTTTGCAGCCTGTGTAACCAACTGCTCGGGCAACACGGGAGCGGCTCTGGCGCGAAGGCAATTTGGCGAGCGGATCAGCCGCATTAATACCACTTTTCCACATTGGTTCAGCAACAATTACAAGAAGTACAATGATAAAGAGAATGCCTTGCCGGTGGACCAGCATATGCTGATTGCACTCATCGCACCTCGGCCCGTATACGCGACGAATGCATCCAAAGATCTGTGGGCCGATCCGAAGGGGACATTTCTGGCGTTGAAGGCTGCTGAGCCGGTGTATGCATTGTACAAGATTCAATCAGGGTTACCCAAAGACCCGCCGGGGATCGATAAGCCGGTCATCGGGTCGCACTTCGGCTATCACAATCGCGAAGGCGAGCATAATATGACGGTCTACGATTGGGGAAATTTTATCCGGTTTGCCCGGAAGTTTTGAGGAAGTGCAACGGTTTGAATTAGATTAGGCTCTAACCAACCGACTATCATCATCTCAAAAATGTAGCCCTTCCCGATGAAGAACTTCCTTTTTACATTCCTGCTCTGGCTGATCGGGACTATGGCCGCGCATGCGCAGGACCTTATTGTTACCACATCCGGCGATTCGATCCGATGCAAAATCACGCGGGAGCAGAACGATTTTGTGTATTATACTTACAAAAAATTCGGGGTGCCTGCTAAGACACTGATCGCCGTCGGAAACATCGCAGATAAACGCACGGGCTTTTATAATGAGCCGGTAGAAGGCATTTCAATGCCGAAATTCCGTCGCTGGCAATACCGTTTTCAGGGCGGCTATTCCCGTCGCGTAGCGCGGATCAGCGATCAGGTGCCTCCCGGTACGATGAGCTACCTGAAGAAAATGAAATCGGGATACACACTGGGTGGGGATATTCACTACTTCATTTCGGAGCCGTTCGGGCTGGGAGCAAAGTATAGTTACAGTCATTATCAACACAAAGCAATCAATTTTCGGGACAGGATCCTACTCAATTATTTCGCGGTATCCGGGCTGAACAGGTTGACCCTGCGATCGGGAAGCGAAGTGTATATAGGCGCGAACATGGGCTACCAGTCGTACAAGGATCAGATGATTAGTAATGGCGTGCTGGTAGGTATTACTGGGGGAACGGTGGGTGTGGGCCTGGAAGCGGGCTACGGTATGAGAATGAGCGATGCCTCGAAATTATACCTGAATTTTTCGGTGATGAGCGGGACGGTTACCAAGGTAAATGTGAATACCGGCGGCCGGAAAGAAACGGTGCAACTGGGAAAAGGTGAATACGAAAGTCTGGCCAGGTTGGAATTGACACTTGGGCTGGCTTTCGGTCACTGATTGGTTGCAGGCATAAAATTTGCGGGAAAAAATGTAAAAGAAGGTGGAAATGCCTTCTTTTGCCATTAAAAAACAGCGTGATGAAAGACAGAAAGCTTCCTCAAGACCAGTCGCTGGTTTTGTTTACCGACTTAAACGGCGTACCTCGCGAAGGAACTTACAAAAAGGCCTCAAAGGCATTTATTGAGGCCATCGGAGATGAAGGCCCCGAGGATACCGGCAATATTTATCCGGAAGAAGACATCGTATCCTGGGAATATCTCGATAAAAAAGACCGGCCTAACCCGGATATTATGGTGATTCTTTAAAAGGCGAGTAACGTGCTGTTGGTAGCAGACGATAATTTCGAAGGCCGCGAAGATTTGCGGATGATCAGGACATTATGCGGATCTGCGGGGTCAATATCTACTTTGATTACCTTTCCCGTCATCAGTTCGCGCCATTCCGGATAGGTTGCGTCGTAATCAAACTCCACGACGAGCGGTTTGTCCATTAATATCTGCACTTTTAATCGGATGTTCTCTGTGTTAAATATGGAAGGCCTGACTGGCTGGGCATCCAGGATCAGCGCTTCATATTCTTTTCCGTTTTTCAGCACGCGTTTCAATTTTTTATTTTCGCGTGCCAGCTTCCATTTGCCGCCGCCGACAAGCGTAACCGTTGCAAATGCCAGCGAAGCGATCGTGTAAAGTGTGAGCATTTCCATTTCTTGGATAGTGTAATGACTCACGAAATTGCGGCACCCAGGGCGGAATGGCAAGAAACAGTTAGTGAACGGAGGTTTTTGAGTAGTTTTAGGGAGTAAAGCAAGTTCCCGGACAACCTCATCTATTTTCCTATGCATTTTTTCTTCCGACTCGTACCTCCGCGCCCGACCTACCATCTTGATATGTCCGAAACCGAGCGGGCAGTTATGTTGCAGCACATCGACTATTGGACTATGCTCACCGATGCGGGCACTTCCCTGTTGTTTGGCCCGGTTCTCGATCCGAAGGGCGCCTTTGGAATGGCCGTCATAGAGGTTTCTTCGGAAGAGGAAGCCCAGGAGGTTGCGCAGAAGGATCCCGTCATTGCGGAGGGAATCTGCACCTATGAGCTGGCACCCATGCGTATCGGCGCGATTCGTAAGGTTTGAATGTGACCACAGATTGAACCTGCAAATTGCCGTTTTGTCTACTTTTTATTGGATCAGGAGATTATGCATTGCAGAAGTATTGCTCGCCTGCAACCGGATAATATACATTCCCGGCCTACATTGAGAGACATCTATCATTGCTCTGTTCGTTTCCAGATTTGATGCCTTGATCAAATTGCCATTTTTGTCGAATAACTGTGCTTTAACCGGGAAGTTCCATTCTCCATCCAATTCAAGTTTGATGCGCTCGGAAGCGGGATTTGGGAAGACGCGGACCTGATGGCCCATCTTCTCTGGCTCCTGGTAAGCAGGTTTCTTTTTGGCTGAATAGGTAAATGCTATTGCTTTGCCTTTAAAAGCAGGGCTGTTCAAGTCGACGGATTGCACGCGACCATCAGGGCTTTGGGCTATCAGGATGTTGTTGCTTCTGGTGAAAGTAAAACCCTGTCGCTGATCACCTAGATCCTGAGCCGCTGCTGTTACCCAGGAACAGGCCACGCACAACAAAATGAGAAGTATCTTTTTCATAGATGTGAAAGGTTAAATGTAGTTTGAATTATTATTTAACTTCAATTACAATATCTGCAAACTGAAACCCGGTTTTCCATTCATTGAAAGGGGAAGCGGGATTAAACGGATCGATGGTAATTATGTGGTTTGCCAGTACGACTTTCCCGTCCAGCAATACGGAAAACCGTGGCTGGTCGAATGGAAAATAGGTATTGGGCGGAAAGATGTTGAGCATTTCCAGCCTGAGAATGTACTTGCCAACCGGCATCTGGTTGACGGCTATACCGACGATGGCATTTTCTGAATCGACAAGTAGTTTGGATACGGGATTCCCATTCCCATCTACTGTATTCACTTTGACGCCATTGGGATCCAGCAGTTTCAGTCCTATTTCAAAATCCGAGGTCCCGTATGCTGGTGGGATGAAATTGGGGTCAGGGTCATTGCGGAAGCCATGAAGTTCAATGGCAAAGTTCTTCACCGGTGTCGCGGGTGGGTTGTTGTTTCCGCCTGACAGGGTAGAGAAAACAACGTCGTATATTTTAAGTCCCGGGCAGGAACCCTGATTTTTGACATTGAAGGAAAAGGTCTTGTTGGGTGAGAGGGTATTAGCCGGCACATTGATGGAGGTAGCAGAAGTAGGGGCATTGTTAAAACCCTGCACCGGAGAGCCGTTGTCCATGATGGTAACCAGGTAGGTGTCGCCTGGTTTGAGCCACAGGCTTGGGTGCCAGGTGATAGTAAATGCTTTGGAAGGATCTATTTTGTCAAAATCCCCCGGGAATTTGGGTAGGGGCTGATCGGGACAGATGGGGTAGGAGAAGGCGGCTGATAAGCCTGACTTTGCGCCCAGCGGCCCGACGGCCAGTACCTTTGCTTCGATGCCCTGTTTGTCGTCGAACATGAGCTGGTCCTGGATGTACAGGTCAAAGACCTTTCCCTGAGAGGCATAGACCGTGGTAAGTCCCGAGGTTTTCTCTGTCAAATGCAGTTCGAAGTGGTCAACGAGCGCCATGTTTAGTGTATTCGCCTTCCATTCAAAGCCTTCACCCAGATAGTCCTTGTATTCGATGGGCGACCCGTCAGCGGGGGCCTTCATGGCAGGAAGGCCAGCGTTTTGGTTAGTAATCACACGCCAGACATTCAGACAAGTGCTGTAAGCGGTCCCTTTTTTAGGTAATACCCTTACGAACAGGCTTGTTAGATTGGATAGCAGCGGCAGGCTTACCAGGTCGGTGGTCAGGTTGCCTGCGGCGGTATGTATGCGGATGATATTGGAGAATGCAGCATCAGTGGCGATCTGGATGACAAAGTTGTCTGCCCCCGGTACCGCGTCCCAGCCCACCCAGAATCCCATGGAAGACACCTCGGTGGCCGGGTCATTTGCCTTTTGATTTTTGGCCTGGAACACTTGTGTGGGCGGAGCAGCTGTGAGGATGCTATCGATGGCCGACCATGCGCCGAAATTGTCAATGATCTGCTGGATGTTGGTGCGCAAGGCGCGGACACGCGTATAGTATTTCTTGTCATTGTCCAGAGGCGTGGTGATCACGCCGGATTCCTGAAAATTGCCGGTGTGATTCACTGTTCCAGAAGAGATGAGCGTAGTTAGTGCCTTGTCTTCAAAAACCTGGAAGTTGTATTTCTGAGCGCTATTGACCGACTTCCAGGTCAGGGTCGGGTCTTTCCAGGGGTTGACCTTGTTGGTACCCTGCACCCAGCTAAAAAAGGAGGCCTTTTTGTTGTCGAGAATAAAGGCATGGGCAGGCCCAAATTGCTGGTAGAGTGCACAAAGTGGATTAGTGGCTGTCCGGCAGAAATTGGGTCCTGCCTGGGTGATACGTGCATGGGCGTATACCTTTTCGCCCGGATGGTAATAACCGTTTACCGTGCCGGTATAGGCAATACCTCCTTTGGGATTGACTACGGTTGTGAAGTTGCTGACCTTATAAGTTTGCAGGTTTTTCGAGAAGTTGTTGTCGGTTGACGTCTGCACCTCCCATTCGAGGACCGGCTCATCTTCCCATGTCAGGCTGACCTGAACAGTAGGCCAGGGTTCCACGTTGCCAGCGCCATTGGCAGGGGACATGGTAAACCCTTTTTGATTGTTATCGCATACGCCGACGGCGCACCAGGCGTTCTGGACGGCTAGGTATTCTGTTGAATTGATTCCATAGAGTTTTTCCGCCGCTTTAAGGGTCAGAAACCGCAAAGCAGGATAATCTGTATTGATCGTGATGCCGGGCATCGCATCCCACACTATTTGTATGGCTTTCTCAACGCCGATACCTGTCAGGTTGCTGTAACCGTAGCCCAAGTCGTTGTAGGCAGAGCCCTGAAAGCCGACACTTAGCAGATAGTACCATTTCAAAACAACGCCTCCGCCAGCGTCCACTTCATAACTTTCACTGCATTCATTGATGTAATACTGTCCATTGTATGTATCAGCTATCTCGTGACTTTTAGGATTGTTGAAGTGGAGAGGATCGTCATCAATCTGGTCGCCAATTAACCAGTTGTAGTTTTGAGGGGTCGATTGTTTGATTTTGTTTTTGATATAGTTGCTAAAAATCCACGCGATACCTTCGTTGATAGATTCCTCTTCCCGACAGAATTCGGTATATAAGGGAATGTTAGCCCTGTGTTGGAAAATACCATGGCAGAATTCATGCGCGATTACATCGATGATGCTCACAAATGGGTCAATACTTTTTAAACTACGGCCAAAGAAGAAGTTTTCATCATTCGTATCTCTGAGGTAATAGGCGTTTGATGGAACGTCTTCCAGCTCATCCGTATTTTGCATCAGAATTTTCACGGGACTTGCGCCTATGCCGTCTAATCCCTTCCAACCAAACCGCTCATCGGTTACCTTCATTACAGTTTGTATGCCATAATGCAGCTGGACTGCTTCGGCGCTTAGATAGGGTGTAGGATTGTCTGTAAATTGATTATCGAAAGGGTCCTTATCTTCGAAATAAACAGAATCCCCCGCACTGATTCCTCGCAGAATAATCGCGGGAAACCCGTTTTCGGGCAATGTCTGCAAGCGGTAAACTTTGTTGTTCCCCTGAGGGTCAGTGGAATACTCCAACGCCCTGAATGTTTGCTGCCCGTCGAAGAAGCTCATGGCTGTCCGGTCGACATTCTGGGCGTTGTACATTGGTTGGGAGACAGACAACAAGGGGAGGGAAATCCAGATTCCCGTCAAAAGCAGATGCAGGGCCAGTCTGTTCATGGGCTTTGAATGTATTTTTTTGAACCAAATACCATGAGCAAATAGGTTCAAAAAAATCGCATTCTGGCATTCGAAACGGTAGTAAAAGACTGGTGTGGCGGTACTATTTACTACCCCATTTTTCGGCTGTGTCCATCAGTATGCCTGACAATCTGCCATTAGTCTGATCCATGAATCGCTCAATCGATGCTGCCTGGTTAATCACCGGGCTGTTGTTCTTTTAAGCAGATGATCCCCTCTCCTTAGGCGTAATAAGACTAGAACTTTGTAGATATCGGGCCTAATATCGAGTATGCTCTTATAAACTTCACCCCCAAGCAAAATAAAAAAGGACTCAACATTTTACTGTCAAGTCCTTGATTTTCAACGTGGGCCCACCTGGGATCGAACCAGGCACCTACTGATTATGAGTCACACTTTGTTATTTTTTATCAAATATACTCAAAAATACGAAATGCTTTAAATCAGCAAGTTAAGAGGGTTTTTAAAATTAAAGTATACTCTCAAATATCAACAATTACAGCTGAATTATTAGATTTACATTGTTAGTTTCACTGATAGTAACAATGAAAGCACCTTCTACTTCTATTTCAGTATACTTTGACAAACGGAACATGCCAACAGGCCGATTTCAGGTAAAGTGGTCGGTTTATTCGAATGGCAAACAAAAAATGTATGCTACCGGCCTTGTGGTTGACCAGTCGGACGTAACCTTCTTGAAGGCCAATAAAGCCGGGCTATCGGGCAGAGTCAAGGACGAGCGCCTTAGAAATCTGTGGAACCAAGTTTATGGCGAGTCCTACGTTGATGAACTCACAGGACTTGTCAGAGAAGGTTTACTTTACAGAGCCCGTAACGTCATCGCCAAAATCGAATCCTATTTTACTTTCGAAATTTTTGCCAGGGTGATTGCGGGAGACTACACGCCGGAGGATGTAACGCCGACGGATTCTGATATGATAGTGGCGCTCACGAAACGGGCCGCTGAACTCAAAGCACAAGGCGATATCAGCAATGCGAGCCTACACGAGTCAACGGCGTCCAGCCTGCGAAGGTTTGCCTTTTACGAAAAACTGGCTAAATCGGTGGATAGCGTATCGCTCCCGATAATGGCTATCACCGCTAACTTTTTAAAGCGATACGAAAAGTGGATGCTCACCTACGGGAAGGCCCCTCAGTCGAAGAATGGAAAGGAAAAGCCAGCGTCGATTACCACTGTTTCCATTTACACCCGGTACATGCGGGTAATATGGAATGAGGCGAAGGGCGACAAGATCGTGAAAGGGGAGGACTACCCATTTCATACCAAGGAGAAGAAAAAGGGGTACAAGATTGCCAGTGTTATTAACAAAAAGAAAGCCCTGAATAAAGACCATATATCTGAGATTTTTGAGTACAAATGTGATCCAGGATCGCCGAGGGAAAAATATCGTGACTTGTGGCTGTTGGTCTATATGTGCAACGGTATCAATATTATGGACCTTTGTAAACTTAGGAATAGCGACTATGTGCCATCCACCGGAATCATGGAATTCTTTCGGGATAAAACATTCGACACTAAACGAGACAATATGTCCAAGGCGACGATTTATTTGCTTCCTGAGGCAATTCAGATAATTGACAAATGGCGCAATGAAAACCGAAGGCCAGAAGAGCACCTATTTGATTTTTTGCCGATAAATACGGGCGCGGAAGAGGAAAAGAAGATAGTAAACCAAGTGACCTGGAAGATCAACTGGCACATGCGTGCCATTGCAAAAGACCTGAACTTTGGGTTTAAAGTCCGCGTATACGAAGCTCGACACTCCTTTGCAACCGCACTGATGAATGCCGGTGCGCCGATGAAATTCATTCAAGACGCATTTATTCACGGGAGTCCTCTCACAACTCAAAAATATCTTTCCAGCTTTGATGATGAGAATGCGGCGCAGTACGTCGCAGGTATAGTTCCCGCCAAAGTCCGTGAATCAGTAAGAAGGGCAATCGACGAAAAACAAGAAAGCCAGGATTCGTAGATCCTGGCTTCGCGTTACGCTCGTTGTTTCGGCGGCTCCCACCTGTACGTTCGATAGATTGCAGAAAATCCCGTAGGGTTTAACCTGCGGCACAAATCGGCCGCCTCATCAAGTGTCATTTTGTCGTCTGGACCGGCCATGATAAGCTCCTTAGTCTCCTCATTAATACCGGCAACGTTTTCCCAATAATCTGTCCCGTCCGGATTGAATCTCCGGATTTGCGCAACGTGTGGGCCATGAGGCGCATAATTCTTTTCCATTGTTAATGAGTGCTTGAGTATCATAAATTTGATTTTGAAAGTATCAAATTTATGAATTTTCTATCCACTTGCAAGCCACAAAATTATTTCATAGAATCTTTCGAAAATTGTTGTAAATAACAACACTTTTAATACCTTTGTAAGGTAATCTTCAAACGTCAGCCGGACGGTAAATGGCATCAATAACATGGAAATGATTGAAAAAATCAAAGGTATCGCAGCCGCAAATCCAGAAGGCTTTACCATTACAATCCCTACCTGCGAATTCGTACACTCGGGCTACGTAATCGCTATGTTTGAAACTCAAAATTCTTTTGGTGACGAAGGCCTGCAAATGGTAATTGCGCAGGCAATGCTCACTACTGGAATGATGGGAGGTTGGGACGACGAAGGGTTGTTTTACTGGGATGCGGTCTACATCATCCATGACCGAGACGAGGCGATGCGAATCGGTAGAGAGAATCAACAGATTGCGATCTTTCACCTCGACAGTAAGGATCTGATCTACCTCTGAAAGAGGGGCCGGGAAACCGGCCTACTTTTGATCATATTACCTATAAAACGCTAACTTGAATAAGAATGGAAACGATTGTTAAAAATGTTCATCTTTTGAACGGGTTGTTATCAGAGGAAACCCTGAAACTTCTGAGTCATGGGGCATTGCAGTATAGAAAATTTGCTCGTATCAGCTTTAAAGTGCTTTCCGTGGATGATACAACAATCAAAGTGCAGACAGTACAGAGTAAAAGCCCTCATGAGAATTACGCTGATGAGAGCACGTTAGTTGATCGCACAAAAGATTTATTTAGTAGGTTTTTGCCCGACCATAGAATAATAGTAAACCCAAGTGTGTATCGAGAAAGTCCAGCTGAGAAAGTGACCCCGGAATTCATAAGGCACAACATGACAGAATTGTCAATAAAAGTAAAAGAATTGGTCGCCGATACCGGTATCGACCGAGCCAATATTGCGGCCTGGATGAACGGTAATCGAGAAATGTCGCAACCTGTAAAGGCCATGTTTTATTATTATTTTGATGCCAAACGGAGTTACATAAGCTCTGTACAAAGCGCAACAATTCTTGAAAATCCAAAGCCGCAACAATTTCAACCAATAGGCACCTCCGATAAGCGAAAGATGACAGATTTCAAAGATGATATTGAGAATTTCAGCAATTCGTACCAAATTGTTCGGTCATTTATAAACAGCGAAGGCCTTAGGATAGACGGAGTTCCAGTTAAACCTTTTAACTTTCTAGACTACGGCCATGATGCATTCACAATGATCTATAATTCTCAGTTTGAATGGGCATACATGGATCTCAATAAAAATTGGGATGGGTTTAATATTGGAACGTGTCATTTCTTTTTTGAGGACACGACTAAATATAGGGCATTTTCAGACCCTAGGGGCTCGATTAAGCTAATATCAATGAGTAATTCAATATTCAACGCAATCGGAAATAGGCCTCAACATTATAACAAAATACTGTCCGAAAATCCAATCTTAAAACCTTACTTTGGCGATTTAATCTTTAAGCAGTCCGGCACATACTTGATGTTGAGATTTGGCTTTTTGTTCCTATATTATCATGAGCTAGCACATATTATTCAAAATTCCGGTTTTCGCGAGATGGCTGGTGGAGAAAAAACAAATCTACCTAGGCCACAGATTGTCAAAGACCACATTGAAGAGTGGGATGCAGACCAGTTTAGTTCATCGTTTATTTGTAAGCATATTATAGCACATTGGAGTCATTCAGAAGCAAGGCATAGAACAATTGCAAATTTGGAGGCAATGGTAGGAATCGCTCTTGCTACCCATTTCATGCTTATGGATACTTTCGGAAACGGAATTGGAGATATCTATTTTATGGAAAATGATCATCCTCATTCAATCGTTAGAATTACCGGCATGACAGCTAAAATTATTGAAACGATGGTACTATTTCACGGATTCAATCTTAATGTTGAAAAAATTAACAGGATTTTCATTGAGATAGTAAATTCCACTGAATTAAAACTTAGTCACAATAGATTCCTGACTGAATTAAATGGAAATTATCCAGAATTTGCAGAATATGCTGAGACAATCATAGAAGAAACAAAAAAGGTCGATTACCTTGCTCTTCAAAAATTTAAAAAATTAATTGACCGAAAGCTTGAAAGTGAAATTGAAATTGCCACAAAACGGTGAGCAATAAATTGGCTCGAAACATAATAGTGTGTACATTATTCTTCAATAAATCAGGGGCTCATAAAGCCCCTTTTTTATGCATTACCCCTAAACTAAATCGAATGTTAAAATCCTTCCCATTGAAAGTGCATTCCGTCACGGGAGGCTGCCGACCAATCGGCCCCGCATATCCACCCGATATCCCGCCACACCTTTAAGAATTGTGCGGACCAGGTAACTGACCCACGGAACGGGTTTGTGGCCGCATTCAAATCTACCGCAATGCCGAACGCATGCGCCGATATCCCGCCGCTCCCGCGTTTCTTCCGAATATTGAAACATCCGTCCCACGTCTTGATTTCTTCGTGCAGGCCGAGCGCAATCAACCTTCGCAGGGTTTTGTCCAACGGCGCCTCAATAAGCTTGTTCAGATAGATTTTTTGCGGCATTGCGGGAATAGCCTTGCGAATGTCTGCCGGTACGATCCAAACCTTCATCCATTTGTTTTCAAACGGCAGCCGGTTAATCTCTGGATTGCCGAACTTGGCAATTAGTTGAGCCTGTGTTTTCATGGCGCCACCTCCTTTTCCTCATCCTGAAAACTCAGCATGTCTTTCATGTTGCCAGTCTCCCGGAACTTCCGGAAGGGCGCGCTGAACCATTTCGGAACCAGGTTCGGAATAATCTGCTCGATCAGGTCGCAGCACTTCACAAAGTAGTAGGCTACCATCACCGCATAACCTGCGAAAATGAAGTACAGGGATACGCTGGGTATCGGAGCTGCTTCCGGTTCAGCCTGCGTAACGACGCTGAAAACAACCCCTACAACAAGTGAAGCCACATAGCCGAGCAGAATCACGGCCACCATAACTATAAACTGTTCGACTGTCTTTTTTAGGAATATTTCAGCCTTCCACTCGCCAGCCGCATAGTGTTTGACCAGCCCGAGGAATGTCATTAAAATGAAGCAAATCCCAACGGCAGCAACTAATTTGACGGTCAAATCCTTTCGGTAGGTAAATACCTGGATCACCCCTACTGTCGATGATGACAGCAGTAAAAGAATAGGATTTGTGAAGATACCTTTGATGGTCAGCCACGCCGTAACAAGCACACTGTTAACCACCTCCAACTTTTCATAAAATTTCATGTAAATGCTATTTACGGGCCCGGAGCCCTGTT
>NZ_JAGIAS010000013.1 GCF_017744695.1 Dyadobacter sp. | reverse complement strand
TCGGAACATTGAGTTTTTCCTTTACCGGCTTACTCAACTATATGCTTAATCCAAGGTGCTCCACAACATTTGGTCTTGATCCTCTTCCCAGTGGTATGCCACCCGGTCGAGCGCAACCCCGGCCCGAACAGAGAAATAAAGCGGGGCTGCCTAAGTCGGGGGCGCCTAGTCGGGAGCGCCTAGCCCGGATCCGCCGATGATACCGCGCCACCTCGGCTTGGACTGGCGTCCCCGATCAAACCTGGTAAAGTGGGCCGAGCCATGTAGGCGGGGTGCCCAGCCTACGCCGCCACAATTATTCAAATCAACAAAAGCATCCTCAGAAGGGATGTTTTTTGTATTTACGGGGTGTACTATCTTTATACTGTGTTGCCAACCAAAATCATCAGCTCATTTAGGAAAACAATGAAAAAGTCAACCTGAATGATGGGCTTTTGACGTTTATAACGCCTGTCAAGATTGTTTATGTTAAGCTATTTTAACTGACCGGTGGGTAGGTGTCAGGAAAACCGACCAAATTTTATCTATATTAAACTTTGACATAACACAACAATCCCGTTTCATCCATGTCCCAGCTCAGAAAAGAAGATATCAAACAGGAGGTATTCGATCTTTATGACGATTATGCGCATAACCGTATCGATCGCCGCAATTTTGTGCAGAGTTTGTCGGCCTATGCCGTAGGCGGTGTCACGGTTGCTTCGCTGATGAGTTTCCTGATGCCCGATTACAAGGGACAAATTCAAGTTCAGGTAGGCGATCCGCGCTTGCAATCGGATTATGTGAATTATGATTCACCTAAGGGCGGAAAGACGATCAAGGCTTTGTTGTCCAAACCTGCGGATGCCAGGGGAAAACTGGGAGGGATTGTGGTGGTACATGAAAACCGGGGATTGAACCCGCACATTGAAGACGTCGCGCGCAGGGCTGCGTTGGCTGGGTTTATTTCGATTGCGCCGGATGCACTCTCGCCTTTGGGAGGGTATCCCGGGAACGACGATGCTGGTCGTGAATTGCAAAGCAAACGCGACCGGAATGAAATGCAGGAAGATTTTATTGCAGCTTATGAGTATCTGAAAAATCACAAGGACTGTAATGGAAAAGTAGGTGTGGTGGGATTCTGTTTCGGAGGTGGCATTGCCAACATGATGGCTGTGCGAATTCCCGACCTCGCGGCCTCGGTGCCTTTTTACGGTGGCCAACCGGCTATTGAGGATGTTCCCAAAATCAAAGCGCCGCTGTTGTTGCATTATGCAGCATTGGATACGCGTGTGAACGAAGGCTGGCCTGCGTATGAGAAGGCATTGAAGGAAAACCATAAGGAATATACGGCATTCATTTATCCTGGAGTAAATCACGGTTTTCATAACGACACGACTCCCCGTTTCGACAAGGCAGCAGCTGAACTTGCCTGGAAGCGCACGATCGACTTTTTTAAGGAGAAGTTAGCATGATACAGGCAGCGGTTTGGTAGGCACTTCGGTCTGTGATGATAGAGGAAACTATTTATCATTAGCAAAAAGATGTCATGAAAGGCCATTTACGAACATTTTTAGCGCTTTGCTTTCTGGTAGGTCTGAATGCATGTTCCTTACAGGATCATGTCGTCCCTAAGAAAATAAAGCTTAGTACACCCGCATTCGAGTACACCGACGACTTTAAAATGCGGTTCAAAGTACAGGTCGATTCGCTGGGCGATCTGCCGGTCACAGAATATGGTATTTTGCATCTGAGTTTTTTCCGGGCGGAAAATGATACGGACTACACGCCGCGGATCGAGCATGGTGCCAGGATGCAGTTTGATCAGCCGATTACTTTGGGTATTAATAATTTCGTCTACACCGGAAATGCTTTCCAAGGCAAGTATTTCTTTTTTTATCGTGCATATGCATTACTTTCTGACGGATCGGTTGCATATGGAGATATTAAGAGCTTCACGTTCGAACGATAGCATCTTCAAAAGTAAATTGCCCTGTGAAACTGTTTTATGGTTTCACTGGGCAATTGCATTATGGTCTTTGTCTGTTGAGATAATCGGTGTGGTATTGCCGTAACTTCTGATCGAGCTGGTAACCTGTGCGGTAGCGCTCGCCAATCCTGAACCCGCGGGTGTAGCTGTATTCCCAGCGGAACTCATCGGTGGTCCGGAACCTGATTCTCTTACCCTGAGCGATCTTACCAGGTGGAATAGGGACCGCAAAATTGAAACCAGCGGTTGTTCCGTTTTGGGTTTTCATGAGATACAAACCAATTTCGGCATTTGTAAACTGGCGTATAAGATCAAACCGGGCTCCTTCATCGCCGGCAAGATATCTTCCTCCTGACAATTTCAATGTCACATCCGGTCTGGAAAGCCGGTAAGCGGCATCGGCAATGAGTAGCAGGTTGCTCATCTTTTCGTAGTAGATCCCGCTTCTGGTATAGTAGTAAAGTCCGGTAAGACCACCTTCCAGTCCGAATGACCATGGGCCAGAGAGATCGTGATGGCGGTATTGGATATTTGCGCCGTATTGATCATTGTAAAAATAACCTGCCGACGCGCTGACAAAATGCTTACCGAATGCCAGGAATTGATTTAGGAAAATGGGGGCCGGACGGATGATCTTCGGGCGGTTGTCCATGTCGTTGGTAATCGGGAACAGTACACCGGCATTCAAGGCTAATCCTTTCCAAAGGTAAAACTGGGTTTGGAGTAAAAGGCTGGTGTTACTTTGCAGTGTTTTTTCCCGATAGCCGAAATTGGCTGCAAATACCGGTTGAAGCCAGAAATCCAGCTTGTATTTAGGAAGCAAAAAGCCTGGGCGGGGCATTTCGTCTTTGGCAAGTTGGCGGTAACTGATCCGCTTATCCATTTTATAAGCCCCAATGGGCATGCCCTGGAACATCGGTACAAATTCCCTGCTGCCCGAGTCTGGTAATGCGTGTTCTATTTCGAGCATCCCAATGTACGGATTACGATAAAGACGCTGCTCGTAGGTTACTTTTCCTGACGTCGAATCGACGGCCAGATTTTCAAAATTGTTGAGTAATCTTTCTTTTTCAGAAAGCGGTGTCGGTTTGGCCGGCTTGGCGTGAGCCGCCGCCTGATATGCGCGTAACCTCCTGGGGAGCGGAAGCATGTTCACCGCATAGGAAGTCCCAAAAGTGATTTGGTCGAAGTTCAGTACACCGGCCTGAACAGTCCAGCGTTTGAAAAGGGTGGCGTAAAGACCCGCATTGAAGTGCTGGCTATCCCACTCGGCCATGAAACCTGCTTTGTTGTCGAACCGCAGGTTGAAACCTCCGAACGGTCCCGACAGGTAACGGTAGGCGAGATCTTTTTTCTTGATGATCTCGAGACTTTCGAAAATGTTGTAGTTGCTTTTTTCCGATTCGTCGCGCTGAACGGAAATAGGGCTGCCGAATCCTGCCGTAACGTCTGCATAAAACCCGTTACCGAGGCGGAGCGTTTTACTCGCTACGAGCGCATTGGTGGATAAGGAGTTGTCGATCCCGAACGGAGCGGAAACGATCACTGCAACGGCGGGGCGTTTAGCTGTTTCTTTAAAAAGGACGTACTTGATGTCGAGCTGGCGGTCGCCAATGCCTTTCTGTCCCCGTTTTATCTCGTGATTGATCCGCAGCAGGTTTACGTTGATCTCCAACCTGGGCAGCAATGTCACATTGGCGAAATAGATTCCCTCCGAATTTTTGCGGTTGAACCTGAACCCGTAGCGGATCGGATTGAAATGATAGCCAAACTGAAAAGTCGCGTCGTCGGTTTGCCGGGCTGATGGAATGTAGATCAGTCCTGGCTTACCCGAAATATTCGTTTGTGCGTGTACCTGAAAGCCCATACATAGAGCAAGCAGAAAGGGAAACAATACATTCCCCCTTCTGCCTCTAACAAATTGAATCATCCGCCGTATCGTTATTTACCGCCGCCCTGGTTGTGGCAGTTTTCGATCATTTTATTTCTCAACTCGATCGCCTTGGCAAGAGCATCGTTGTAGTTAGCTTCTACGCGGGCAGTGTTTGAGTTTTTGGTTTCCTCTGCACGTGCTTTCGCTTTTTCCGCGATTTCAGTACAAGTAGCAGTTTTTGCTGCTTCCAGCTGGTTCACTTTGTCCAGATAATCGAGTAACTGGACATTGATGAGTGCTTTGAGGTATTCGTACTGGCCAGGGCGCAGGAATGGTTTTACTTTTTCCAATGCTGCCAGTGCGTCGTTTGCAACCTTAATGCCAGCCTGGCGAAGTGCTTCGAAATACGCAGCGTTGTTTTCGCCTGTGCATTTTTCAAGGTTCTTCTGGATGCGTTCCAGGTCTTTGGCATAGTTGTCATTGATCTTTCCCAGATCTTTCGCTTTGCTGTCATCCAGGCGCTCCTTGGTTTTTTCGAACTTCTCGTTCGCACGGGCGATACAGTCGTCAGTGTTACCTGCCTCGATTGCCGGGCTGGTAGTAGAACCTTCGGTTACTGAGCCGGTTCTTTTACCGTCAAGAAGCCCTTCTACCTTGGCCGCTGTGATCAACGACAGGTAGCTTTGGAGTTTCGCGTCGGTGGATGCCTTGCTCAGGATAGCACGAACCTGCTCAGAATTGAGTACTGATTTGGAGGCCTGTGCCGGTGAAACTTCATTCAGTGCCTTGATATCAGCCTGCGAAAGTGAAGCGGATACTTCTTCGGCTGCTTTTGAAACGCTTGCAGGAATGTTGCTGGCCGTAACTGTTCCAAGCGACTTGTTTAATTCCTGTGTTTTAGCCGAGGCTTCCACTTTTCCGGGCACAAGTTTGATGTCCGGTGTTTCTTCAAGTGTGGTAGGGGCCATTTCCAGCTTGTCCAATTGGCTGGAAAGCTCGGTATTGGCTGGTTCGAGTGAATCCGCTTCTTTGTCCTTACATTCAAAAAGGAAGAATGTGAGGAACATCAGAACGGTGAGTAATCTCAGAGTACGTGTTTTCATACGAGTTAGATTTAGTGAAAAAGGATATTCGGCGGATTATTAAATTGGTTCAATAAGTACAATACCTTCCCGGGTCAGCGGGCCTGTCGAGGCCTGACCAAACGTCGGCTGATTACCGGGTGTAAACAGTCTGGTATCCCAATCGCACAATAATGCCGGGCATTGCCTTACAAGGCAAGCTGCATGAGCGAACGGATACTCCTATATGTTCCCTGTCAGGCCATTTTACAACCCATTTGGTTATAAAGCATGATCAGGACTACACGTGCCTTTGCCACATTCCCAAAGGAATTTTCGCAATTATCAGTAAGAGGAAGTTGGCGGGACTTTCCCGAAACGGAAGTCCGTGAAATTGAATACTTAAAATACAGGGTAGGATTGTGAAATTGCCCCGGATAGAGGCACCCCGGATGGGGTGGTACATTGCCTCGTGGCGAATGCCGTTGGTAAGGATTTTCCATCATGTCTTTTAACGTTGAGTGAGTTACTATCCAGACAGAGCTTCCATTCAAATTGGAATTCCACTAGCAATATGTAGACGTTATTTTACTTGGTGTTTCTCACATGTAAAATAAAATCTACAACAAGTTTAAAGGATAAGATTTCAATTTCAAAATAAAAATATCTCTACAACTTTGTAAGTGATTGATATTGAGATGAATAAATTTTATCAAAAATGAATATTCAAAATTGTTCTTTTAAAAGTAACATGCCTCTCGGAGGGAAATATGTCGTTTTTTCTGGAATAGCCGACTGGCATGGAGCTAGTCTTCGGCTAGGTAGTCACGAATGTGAAGATTCGTTGGTAATAGTTGATGTGTACGATATTATAGTTGGTTGTTTTCAGTTTTTTCGAAATGAGTGACTATATTATTGCGGCTGAATGCTTTTTTATGAGTGTCTAACTATCCTGAACCTCTCATGAAACTTTTCAAATCGCTCCGGCTACGTAAAGTGCGTATCCGGTTTCCCGCCGCGTGGCTGCTCATTCCCCTTTTGTCCGGGATATCTTATTGTCAATCTGTCGACCTGCTGATCAAAGGTGGTCATGTAATCGATCCTAAAAATCGCGTTGACGGCGTAATGGATGTAGCTATTACCGGAGGTAAGGTTGTCCAGGTAGCGACTGCCATCCCTTCTTCCAATGCTAAAAAGGTGATAGAAGCCGGAGGGATGTACGTGGCGCCGGGCTTTATCGACATGCATGTGCACGTTTTCAATGGTGTAACGCCGGAGGCTTACATCGCCAACGCCGCCACAAGCGTCGCACCCGATGGTTTTACATTTCGTACGGGTGTCAACGGTGGTAGACGCAGGATCGTCCGGGTGGCGCAATTTCAAGTTGTTCAAGGCACAAACCATCGATCGTGCACAAACCCGTGTTTTGGCTTTTCTGAACATCGTCGGCACAGGTATGGCGAGTCGGTATGAAGAGCAGGACCTAAGTGACATGAACCCGCAAATGGTGGCCAATATGATCAAGAGGCTGTATCCGGGTATCATTGTAGGTATCAAATCTGCACATTACTGGGGCGATTACAGCCAGGTACAACGCGCCGTTGAGGCCGGGAAACTCGCCGAAGTACCGGTAATGGTCGATTTCGGGGAGCATCGGCCACCATTGTCGATCGAAAAACTTTTCCGGGAGTACCTGAGGCCCGGCGATATTTTCACGCATACGTACGCGCACGGGCCCAACGACCGCGAAACGGTTGTGGATGAGCAAGGAAAAGTGAAGCCTTTCGTACTTGAAATGCAGAAAAAAGGCCTGGTGTTCGATGTAGGCCATGGCGGAGGTGCATTTGCATGGCGACAGGCGATCCCCTCCATTAAGCAGGGGTTTCTGGCTAATGTGATCAGCACCGACTTGCATACCGACAGTATGAATGGTGGCATGAAAGGCCTTGACAATGTCATTTCGAAGTTTCTCAATATGGGCGTGCCATTATCCGAAGCGATATTGCGGGTTACCTGGAACCCCGCACAGGTGATCAAACGCCCGGAATTGGGGAGTTTGAGCGTCGGTTCGGAAGCCGACGTCACAGTTTTTAGCGTACGTAGGGGAGACTTTGGGTTCATCGATGCCCGCAGACTGAAAATGAAAGGGGATAAGAAGCTCGAAGCCGAACTGACGCTTCGTGCGGGCAAGGTTGTGTGGGATTTAAATGGCATTGCCTCCGCCCCTTGGGAGTCTGAAATACAAGGCAAGTAAGCGGTATGAAAAGGATAATCTCCAAAGTCCGTAATGCGAGCGGGATTGGATTCTGCCTCGCGTGGATGCTATCGCAAGGGGTTTTTGCGCAAACTTATGAGCTCGTAATCAAGGGTGCGCAGGTAATCGATCCCGCCAATTCGAGAAATGGCAAAATGGACGTAGCGATCAATCAGGGTAAAATCGCGAAGGTTGCTCCTGCTATTACTGAAACAGCTGCACAGGTGATTCATGCAGAAGGGTTCTACCTCAGTCCGGGTTTTATCGACCCGCACACGCACGTCTTTGTGGGCACGGCGGCCGGACAATTTGCCGACGGCATCAACAGCGTCTCGCCTGATGACTTCACGTTCCGCTCGGGGGTAACCACGGTCGTGGATGCGGGTACTTCGGGCTGGCGTAGCTTTCCGACATTCAAGAAACAGGTGATCGATCAATCTAAAACGCGTATTCTCGCATTTCTGAATATTTCAGGCCGCGGAATGACCGGTGCGGCGCATGAGCAGGATTTGTCGGACATGGATGCCGATTCTGCCGTCGCGCTCATAAGGCGGCATCCCGACATTATCGCGGGCGTGAAAATCGGGCATTACAATGGCAAAGAATGGACGCCATTTGATAACGCCCTGAATGCGGCCAGGCAGGCCGGTAAGCCGCTTTTTGTAGAATGTCATTTGCCTGAATATTCCCTGGAAGATCAGCTGGCCAGGATGAGGCCGGGCGACATCATTACCCATACCTTCGAGCATATCAAGGAGCGTATGCCGGTAGTCGGTGAAAATGGACAAGTGCGTCCGTTCGTTCTAGAAGCACGGAAAAAGGGAATACTGTTTGATCTCGGTCACGGAGGTGCCGGTTTTTGGTTCGATCAGGCAGTACCGGCGGTGAAGCAAGGTTTTTATCCGAACTCCTTCGGTACCGATTTGCACCGTTTCAGCATGAACTCGGCTATGAAGGATATGGCCAATGTCATGTCGAAATTCATAGCAATGGGCTTTTCTTTGGAACAGGTGGTAGAAATAGCAACCTGGGGCACCGCAAAAGCTATTCGGCACCCCGAACTGGGGAATCTTAGGCAAGAAAATCCCGCCGATATTGTATTGTTCCGGTTACGGGAAGGCGATTTCGGATTTATGGATTCCGCCGGTAACAGCATCCGGGGCAACCGCAAGCTGGAAGTCGAGCTGACGATCCGTCAGGGCAAGGTCGTTTGGGACCTGAATGGCCTGGCTGCAAAGAAACAAGGATTTTAACTGAACCCATCATGCATTTTAGTCTCATCAAATTCAAAAGGCCGGGTACGTACCTCAGTCTTATATTCATTACACTTGCTTTGACAGGCGCTACTTATTTGCAAGAGGATAAGCTTCCTCCCGGCGATCCCGACAATGGCGGGCTCACAACGCCCGACGGTTTCGAGACGCTCGTCGTTGCGGACAGTACTGGCCTGGCCCGGCATATTGCGGTGAACGGCAATGGCGATATTTATATTAAACTCCGCTATTTTGGTAAAGGCCAGGGCGGCGGAACGGTAGCGCTCAGGGATACGAATGGCGATGGGAAGGCCGATATTATACGCAACTTTGGCAATTATCAGGACCATAGCAGCCTGGCCAATGGTATCACCATACGAAATGGCTACCTCTATTACAGTTCCTCCCTCGCGGTTTATCGGAGCAAACTCATTCCGGGGCAACTTCTGCCCGATGAAAAAACCGAGCTGATCCTTCAGGACGATCACGAGCATGGAGCTCATTGGCATATCACTAAACCGATGGCTTTTGACGATCGGGGTAATATGTACGTACCGTTCGGTGCACCTTCGGATGCCTGCCAGGATATGGTGAATTCGCCCGGCGGGAAACCGGGGAGTCCCGGTATAAACCCGTGTCCGGATCTTGAAAAGCATGGTGGAATATGGAAGTTCAGTGCCGACAAGCTGAACCAGACCCAGGCCGACGGTTCGCTGTATGCCACCGGCTTACGAAGCATTGTAGGCATGCGCTGGAACCCATCCGATAAAAGCCTTTACGCAGTCGTTCATGGCCGCGACAACCTTCACCGCCTGTTCCCCGAGTTGTTCACTGCCTGGCAGAGTGCGGTGCTTCCTGCCGAAGAGTTTGTAAAAGTAACCCAGGGAACCAACGTGGGCTGGCCGTACTATTATTACGACCAGATGAAAGGCAAAAAAATGCTCAATCCGGAATATGGCGGTGATGGTAAAAAGGAGGGAGAGGGGGCAAAATATCAAAAACCGCTTATTGGGTTTCCGGGGCATTGGGCACCCAACGATGTACTCTTCTACCAGGGGAGCCAGTTTCCTGAGCGGTATAAAAACGGGGCATTTATTGCCTTTCACGGGTCCACCAATCGGGCTCCTTATCCTCAGGCGGGTTATTTTGTGTGTTTCGTGCCATTTCGCAATGGTAAGCCTTCGGGCGATTGGGAGGTGTTCGCGGACGGCTTCGCGGGAGTTGACCCTATTATCAATGTGAGCGATGCGAAATTCAGGCCTATGGGACTCGCCGAGGGGCCGGAAGGGTCGCTTTATATCACTGATTCGCGCAAGGGTAAGGTGTGGCGTATCATGTTTAAATGGGATAAAAAGAGCTTTGGCACGAACCAGCTTGCATCGATGGCGCAACATAAGCAACTCGCGCACATCCGCACACCCGACGAAATAGCCGACAACCTCGATATCAAAACCAAGGAGCTTGGTCAGCGCATTTACAACACCTATTGTACGCCATGCCACCAGCGCAACGGGCTGGGCGACGGCAGCCGGTTTCCGCCACTCGCCGGGTCGGAATGGGTGACGGGTAATAAGAAGCGACTGATAGAAGTGGTTGCCAAAGGGCTGGAAGGCCCTATTCAGGTGGCAGGAAAACCTTATAATGATCTCATGCCAAAGCATGATTTCCTTAAAGCCGAGGAAATGGCCCAGGTGTTGACCTATATCCGGAAGAACTTCGGAAATGATGCTGACGCGATTTCTGTGAGCGATGTGCAGCGGGTAATGGGGCATTAGTGAATGCAAAACGCCCGCCGAAATACTCCGGCGGGCGTTTTGCAAAGGCTTCAACAGACTATGGCAGCAGCACTTTCTTGGTGATAGCGCTGGCGTTGCTGCGTTGCAGGGACAGAATGTACAGCCCCGAAGAAATGCCACCCTTAGGCTTCAAGGTAAACTCGTTGCCGTTTTGACTGAGTGAGAACCGTATGGCTTTGCCCGACAAATCGAAAAGGCCCACATTCGATGCGCTTTCATTTTTAAGCAGAAATTTGATTTCCCGCCCCGGAGCGGGATTGCCCAGCAGTTCGAATGCAATACTATTGGCACCGTTATCGATGGAAATCATCCGTGAAAACTCAAACTTGCCGTTTGCATCGACCATTTTGAGGCGGTAGTAGTTATTTCCTGCCAAAGGTTTGCTGTCCAGGAATTTGTATTGCTGGGTTGCCGACGAATTACCCTTGGCCGCTACACGGCCAAGTTGAACGAATTCTTTCGCGTCTGCACTTCTCTCAATGTTGAAATGGCTGCTACCGCTTTCCTCGGTGGTTGTCCAGGAAAGGCTGACGGCATTGTCCAGCAGCGTTCCGTTGAAGCGTGCCAATGTAACGGGTAGTGTGATGGTACAGCCATTTTGCAGCTCGGCTACGATCGCATTCGGTAGGCTCGGGCCGGTGAGTACCACCCATATTGTGCGCTTATCTTCCAGAAATGCATAGGGATAAGCTTCGTCCTTGCTTTGAATAGGTTGTGAGGATGAAAGGTTAGTCGGGCCGCTTGTATAGAAAGCCTGATCGCCGGCGCCAAAAGTGGTCAATCCGTTTGTCAGTACACCGTCGTCGAGGTATAGCGTATACGAAACCTGGAATGCGGTCGGGTTGGTGGAAATGATATTCAAATCATAGGTGCGTGGGCCTTCGGGCTCATTGCAGTTGATTTTGCCAGTGATGACAGGGTCATTGATTTGCAAATTGAAGCCTTCTACAAAACAGTGGACCGGAGGGTTTGCACTGGATGCCTGGCTCGACCATACATCTCCTTTCAAAATGGGAAGGTCCTCGCATGCACCTGGGACCGGGAACTGGATATTATCGATTGTAATGCGTGATAATCCTCCTCCCAGATCTTCTTCCATAATGGTCAGTCCGGTATATAAAGGTATAACTGAGCCGTCGGCGCTGTAAGTTGATAATAATGATACTGCGCCGTCCGTATCGATGGCCAGCGTTGCAAGCACACTGCCCAGGTCAGCGGCTTTCGGTGCTTTTTTATAATCGATATCAGGGTAGTCGGCGGGTTTCCATAAATGCACGTAGGTGAACTTATTACCATTGTTTTTGTCGATCGTAAACGAAAGGTTGACGTTCACATTGCAATTCCCGCTGCTGGGAGAAACACTGTTTAATTCAATTGCCGGCTCGACCAACGCGCACTGCGCGAGGGACTTGGCGGGGATGGAAATTGCCACGAGGACAATACACATCCACAGGTAAAGAGTTTTCATGATAGAGGACGTTTAGTGACTAAATAATCATAGATCAATATACCTCCAATATCTTGAAATAGTTACAATATTGTAGATTTGATAAAGCATTTTTTACTAAACGATCAGTAGGTATACGTTTTTGTAAAAGTAATACTTATTGTAGTAAATATAGTTGTTTTCTGTGCTAGAATAAATGGCCATATGTGCGTCTATTTATTTTTATTTAATTGATTAATAGTTATTTATAAATTAATCAAACTATTTTGCTGCATGAATTGATCTCAATGAGACTGCTTTCGGATATATGGCTGATATAGATGGATTAAATATTTTTGAGGTATGAGGTTTGTTGTAAAAGTGCAATTTTGTTAAGTAGATATATCTTGGCAGGGTTCAACTTTGAGCATGCGTTTCACGCCCAGCCTAATGAAATAATACTTTCTATTTTCCCCTATTAACAAGCAATTATTTTGCCGGCGACATATCCGTTTCTGCCATTTGCTCATTCTTTTTGCGATCCCTGCTTTCATCGTCCCTTTTTAGCGGCGTGTTCGGCCATCCGACCAGAACTCCTCTCCATCTACTTTAAAACAGCACACGATGAAAGTACTTTTGATTTGCACAATCCTTGTAGTCCAGGTCATGCTCGTCTTCGCGCAGGCTCCTGAGCAGTTCAGTTTTCAAGGGGTAGCGCGAAAGGCGGATGGGAAGGTCGACAGACATCTTTTTCCAAATAGGAAACGGGGCTTCGAGTATCGACAGGAGTAGCGGACTCACACTGCTGCGCAGTGGAAATTTTGGAATAGGAAACAATGTGCTGAGTCCTGAATATCTGCTGGACGTTGGAGGTCGCATTCGCATCAAGCATAACGGCTCGACATCCGGCATACATTTCAACAACTCCCAAAATGTCGCTGATGGCTTTATGGGCATGAAAACGGATGCGCAAATTGGCTTTTACATTAACAATGCATGGCGTTTCTGGATTGATAATGTCGGGAACGGCACATTGGGAGGAACGTTGACACAGTCCTCCGACCGCCGCCTCAAACGCGACTTCTCGCCACTTGCACCCAGTCTCAAAAAGTTGACGCGCTTGAGTGGCTATCGTTACTACTGGAAAGACAAAAACCGCGATCAATCACTGCAAACGGGGTTGATTGCCCAGGATGTGGAGGCGCTGTTTCCGGAGCTGGTCAAAACGGATGAAAAGGGTTTTAAATCGCTTAATTATACGGGGTTGATACCGCACCTGATTGAGTCGGTAAAGGAGTTGGCGAAGCAAAATGCGAAGCTGGAAGCGGAGAATGCAGCATTCAGGACGGATAACCAGGCTATTCATCAAAAGCTGGCAATGCTCGCAGCGAGACTTGACGAGTTAGCATCACCACGCGCAGAAACAATTGCAAAATAGAGGTCTAAAGATAGGTTTATAGCGGCATTTATTTTAGATGCCGCTATTTTGTTTTACAAAGACCTGAAAACGACCGAAATCGCCTCTTCCGTAAGCCCCATCGTCATTCGTGCCTGGTCCTTGAAGTTAAACACATGCCCATCCCGGCGTACCTCATCAATGAGCGAAAAATCGATCGTTTGGATCAGCCAGCCTTCTTCCTGCGGGGTTTTGGTGGCGATAATACCTTCTTCGGGCATATCCTTGTCGGGTGTGGTGTAGCATGCCACAAAGCCGTAGTTGAGATCCACAGCCGGCGACCATAATGCTTCTCCCACGGTTTGGGACACCACCGTGAACGCCTGGTTTTCGAGCGCGCGGGCGCGGGCACCTACATGTACGCGCGTGGCGCCTCGGATAGTTTCCGTGCAGCTTGGTGCGAGGATCAGGTTGGCGCCCGCTTCGCAGAGTTTCCGCGCGCCAATCGGGAATTCGACGTCGTAACAGATCTGAATGCCGAATTTGCCCCACGGTGCCTCAAAGACAGTGAGCTGCTTCGGAGCGCTGTCGATGCCCCACTGTTCGTTTTCGAAACGGGTCATGAAAAATTTGTCCTGGTAACCTGCCAGCCCATTAGCGGAGAACACGAAGGCCCGGTTGAGTTTCTTGTCCCTCTCGATCACAGGAATGCTGGGAGCGACAATGATCACGCGGTACTTACGGGCCAGTGCCTCGAAAGTCGCGCAGAAATCGGCTCGCAAGTCATTCAAATCATGTATCTGACGTCGGATATCGTTCCGTACTTCATCCCCGAAAATGCTCACCAGCTCCATTGCTCCGTATTCCGGGAAAAGCAATAGCTCCGCTCCCCGAATGGCGGCTTCGGACACCCATTTTTCAGTGTGCCGCTGCCATGAGGCGAAATCCGAATGTTCGGTAATAGGATATTGCGCCGAAGCGATGGTTACCTCTTGCATTATCGTCTAACTGTTGAGTGGTTTGGTCCAGAAAATCATCGTTTTCGGCGTGGAGGTAGTTTCTCCCAAATCGGGCCATTCCATGGTACTTTGTAATGCGGGTTCTTTGTGGTAACCGCGTTTGAGCCAGAATGCGTCGTTGGGACGATAGTTTGACGGTTTAAGCGGATGGTTGTCGCCCCTGTCGACGGAGCAGAAACAGCAGGTGTCGAAATCGCCCAGTTTGCCTGCGTGCGCCTCGCGCTCGTCGAAAAAGCGGTGGCCCAAACCGTTCCCGCGGTAGGCGGGCAGAAGGATACTTTCACCCAAATAGCAAATAGTACCCACGTCAAAACCGGCATCTTCGAAAGGCTTGCGGACTTCGGCTGTTTCATCTTCCAGTGGAATGCAAGTTGTTGCACCCACCATTTTATCGCCGTCATAGACGGCAAAAAGAAACGAACGCTCCGATTGCAGGTAAGTCTGCAAATAGCCCATTTCATATTCCACACTTCCCTCGTACAAATAGGGATAATCCCTGAAAACAGCGATCCGGAGTTTGGCCAGGTCATCGAAAACTTCTGCAATACCCTGACCGGTTTTCCGCACGAATCTCAATGCGGCGGTCATGGTTTGGAAACAAGCTCGATCCAGAGCGGCAGATTGTAATAAGTAGTTACCCGGCTGATCTTGCCGTCGGTCACTTCCAGGAATGCACCGGCAGGTAATACGTACGATTGTCCGTGTGCTTCGGGCAGCCCTTCTTCTGCCTGCTTGTAAATGCCATTTACGACGAACTCCACTGCCACACGTTTATTTTGCGGCTCGCTGAAAAACACCATGTCGGTCAGTGTTTCTTCGTAGGCTTCGTCCATTTTTTGAAGAAACGCGGTGAACTTTTCCAATCCGATACGCACATCGCCCTGGTTGGCTTCA
The DNA here is from genome assembly GCF_017744695.1 of Dyadobacter sp. Taxonomy (GTDB): domain Bacteria; phylum Bacteroidota; class Bacteroidia; order Cytophagales; family Spirosomataceae; genus Dyadobacter. The sequence goes on along the minus strand of NZ_JAGIAS010000013.1, from coordinate 94,234 downwards.
TGTCTTACCTCGGGGTGGAGTAATGCGAGCATGCCTTTCCAGTTTTTCGCATTGAAGGCTTCATAATATTGTTGTACGATTTCCAGTGCAGTCATTTGTATCATATTTGTTCAAAAACTATTCAAGGTAAAGGGCCGAGTGAAACCTGCCCATTGGCATCTTTCCGGTACACGGCGATGCAGCCGGCAGCGAATTCGGGTTCGAAATGCGGTTCCGTTGCCGTCAGATTATTCGGTACTGGTTTGCCGGCGTCGAAAAAGTAAACCGTTGTGGTGCCATACTTGGTATATGGCATCAGGTCGCCGTATTGGCGGATATCCTTCGAATGCGTGTCCTCCACACTCACGGCATATATTCGGACGATCGGCCCGGTGTTGTTCTCGTTCCGGTACATGGCTACTTCCCGAAACCCGCCTTGCAGGTCGGCCACGGTGGGCTGCGATGTAGAGTCATAGACGATGTAGCCGATGATGAGGGCTAATGCGAGCAGCAGGAGGTTCTTTTTATTCTTAAAAAACTTCATAGCAATTAAACAGGATCATTTTGACGGAACATAAAGGCACTTGCTATCACTTTCCAGCGCGAGCCGATAGGTTTTTTCATGATAATCAAATCCCGGTCCTTCGTTCTTCTCGGCGATAATTACGTCGGGCTGAAATGCCGGATCTTCCAGCACCTGCGAGGGATTGCTCACACGCACGTGTGCAAAAGTGCGTCCGGGTTTTCTCAGCAGAAACTGGTAGGCATAGTCGAAGCTGGCTTCGGTAAAAACAAAACCGATTTTTTGCGGATTGAGTGCATTCACCTGTCCCAAAAGTGCTTCGGTTCCGGGCCAGTGGTCACCCCAGAACAGCCGCCCCGGGCTGGCGTAGAGCACGCTTTCCTGTTTGAGGTTCAGGTTGGCAGCATCGATGCGTATGTTCAGGTGCAATGCTGAATTGATAGGCGGAAAAATTTTTTCAAAAAACCATTTCGTGGAAAGAAACGGGTGGGCCGAGCTAAGTAATGCGAAAGGCAACGCGGCCAGCCAAAGCAGAAGAGGCAGCAACCGCGCGGGCCATGTGGACAGAACCGAACCATAGGTGAGTCCCACAACGGGTGCTGCCAGGAGGAAGAATGGAATATGCAGCCGCGAGCCGTAAGTCTGGTAGCTGATAAAAAAGCAAAAGACCAGGACGCTGAGGAATGTCAGCCCGCCATACCACTTGGCGGCTTTGGGTAAGCGGGTAAAAATCAGGAGCGGAATGCTGAAAAGGATCAGCCAGATGCCGAAGAAATTATGTGCAAAGTCCTCATTGAAATTCAGCTTGTTCATTTTGAAAGGCATACCAAGGCGCGGAACATCGAGGGGAATGCCCATAGCAGAGTGGAGGTTTCGAAGCTGATTCAGAAGAAAATCGTTGTACCGGTTCCCGGGAGAGACGAAGCCGAGATGGAGGAAAGTGTGCTTGCTGACCGAAGAAATATAATCCGCCGGACCGACAAAGGTGTTTTGATTCCCCGAACTGATAGTGCCTACGGGTGACGCGAAAATTTCGTAGGTCCGGTACCAATAAGGGACATTGATTGCAAGCGTAAGGAATATCGAAGCGGCCAGGAACGCGGTAATATGTTTCCGGAAAACCTGTTTCCTGAGCATTGAAATGGCTAGATAGGTACCAAACGGAAGCACATAAAAGAGGAATGTCCCTTTTGTCATCATACCGACTGCACAGCACAGTGGAATCAGGTATAGGCTCGCCAAATGATTATTCTGAATATAATCAAAAACGAAAAATGCGGTGGCAACGATAAAAAAAGCCACGACCAGGTCATTCTGGGTCGTCATTGATTCCAGGACGACGATCGGCAGGGTGGCGGCAAAGCACAAACCGATGCGAAGCGTTGCGGGAGAATTTGAAAAAAGCCGGATAATCATCGAAACCAACGCCAGTACACCAGCCAAGCAGCTCCATTGCAAAAGCTGGAAATAACGTTCCGAGCCAGAAAGCAGGAAGGTATGCAGGTGAACATACTCGGAGAATGGACTGAACGAGATCGAACGCTCAATGTGCGAGGCATAATGCGCCACATTCCCTTGCTGTATCCAATAGCCCAGCCTGCTCAGGTGGTAGCTGAGAGAATCCTGGTTGTTTGGAATGGCGACGATGGCAACTACGAGTGTAACCGAGGCAAGGACAGCCAGCATCGCGACCGTGGGAGCGCCGAGTTCTCTGCAAAAGTTTCGGGTACCATTCAGCCAATGCTTCCCGACAGTCGGAAAAGTCATGCCGTGAATGTTTTTCAGTCGGAGCCACGTTACTGCAAGGGCGATATTGAAAACGACCCAGCTGCCGGTAATCGCAATGCGGTTGATCAGGTTGAACACTCCAAGTGCCTCCGTACTGATGGCAATGAAAAGAAATATAAGAATGGCGGCGGAAATCAGCGAGCGTCGAAACGACTGTCCGGCGTTCCGGTACAATGCCAGATAGCAATTCGCTGTGGCCAGCGCCATCGCCGTCGGGATCAAAAAGATCATAGTTAAGGAAGTCCTGTTCGGCAAATATGAGCTGCAAACTAACTATTTCGTTGCAAAGAACCGCATTAACTCGCCATGCCCGAACGGGTGTGGGATGGAAAAAGCAAATGCATTTGTTCAATAAGTGCCTGAACTGAGGATACTTTGACGCGACGGTCCTGGTAGATTATTTCGCTTTCAAACCCATTTTCCACTTCGAATACCCTGATAAGGCAGGGTGCATCGCGGTACGTACTGACCCCCAGCCCTTCCCTTTGCAGCGCCCGTTTCGCCCAGAATAGCGGTTTTTCTGCACCTTCAATATAAACCTGCGCATTTTCTACGGGCTGGTGGATGATAAATGTGCCGGTAGTACGGTCGAATGAAAAGCCGTTGCGGGCAAATGTGGCTTCGAATGCACCACTTAATACAAGGTCTTCGGGTAGGCCTGCCAGGATTTTGCCGTCAGGGTGCATCAGCCAGAGTTCGTCGGCCGTTTGCAATGCGAGGTCCAACTCGTGCGTGCTGAGCAGGATTGCCTTGTATGTGTCGCGCGCAAGCGTATGCAGGAGACGCATCATTTCCACGCGATTAGGGAGGTCGAGATGGGCCGTGGGTTCATCGAGCAGAATGAGCGGCGTGTCTTGTGAGAGCGCGCGGGCGAGCATCACCTTTTGCCTTTCGCCATCGCTGAGCTGGTGCATGTGGCGGTCAAGCAGCGTAGTAATGCCGGTTTGTTCAATGCTTTGGGCTATCTGGAAATGGTCAGCCTTGGTCAGCGTACCCAGCCAGCCGGTGTAGGGCGTGCGGCCCAATGCAACTACCTCGCGGGCTGTGAGGTTACCTGCGTCGACACGGTCGGTTAATACCAGGCTAAGTTTTTGGGCCAGTTCTGCTGGTTTCAACGTGTGGAGCGGGCTGCCGTCGATCGTAATATCGCCGGTCAGCGCTGGTTGAAGGCCGCTCAGTGTACGCATCAATGTGGATTTGCCCGCGCCGTTGGAACCCAGCAAACACACGAGGCTGCCCGGCCGCAGCTGCAAGTCGAGATTGGCCGCTACCGTTCGTTCTATACCGGACGATCGGTAACCGATCGCCAGCGAGCGGGTTTCGACAATGGCTTTCTGATTTTTCATGAAAATGACGAACGTAGGTTATTGCGCCGGACTATGATCCAGATCACCACCGGAGCACCAAGCAGGGACGTCACGACGTTGATCGGGATGACGGTTTGCGAGCCGGGAAGCTGGGCGATGATATCGCAAAGCAGCAGCAGCACGGTCCCGGTGAGGCAGGTCGCCGGAATAAGTACGCGGTGGTTGGACGTCCCCAGCAGCGAACGGGTAATATGCGGAATGGCGATACCCACAAAGCCGATAGGCCCGCAAAAGGCCGTTACGCTGCCGGTAAGGAGGCTCGTGCTGAGCATGATCAGCAGGCGTGTCCGCCCTACCGTAAGCCCCATACTTCTCGCGTAATTTTCACCCAATAACAATGCATTGAGCGATTTGGATGAAGCAAATGCAAGTAACAAGCCTCCCGCGACCACTCCGGAGAGTACATATAAATGATAGCCGGTGACGCCACCCAGTGACCCGAACGTCCACATGATGTATTCCTGTAACTGCTCGGGCTGGCTGAAATATTGCCAGATACTGATAATCGAAAGCGTGATGGTGCCGATCATGACACCAACGATGAGCAGGATCACGTTGTCGCGGATACGCCCGGCGATCAGGAGAATCAATGCTAAAACACCCGCCGAGCCCAGCGAAGCCATACCGATGATGAGCCAGCTGCCGGAGATGCCCAATTGGCTGATCGCGTACATGCTGGCGCTGCCCCCGCCTGCAAGCATGACAGCAGCCACGCCCAGGCCTGCACCTGCGGTAATGCCCAGTTCCGAGGGCCCGGCCAGCGGATTACGGAAGAGCGTCTGCATTTGCAGCCCGCTGACCGACAATCCACAGCCGGCAAGAATAGCAGTGATGGATTTGGGTAAACGTATTTTTTCAATGATAAATAGCCAGGCCCTGTTTTCGGATTCGCCGGTGGTCACGATCCGGAATACTTCCTTGAATGGGATTGCCACCGAACCGAGCATGATGTCAAGGCAGAACAGGGCGATTGCGAGAATCCCTAAAAAAAGTAATGTCCAGCTTCTGTTTGGCGTGTGCTGCGTCATTCGGGAAGCTGTTTGTAGTAGACAAGCTGATGATCCGGAAGCAGTTCGGGGTGAAAAATGCGGATCATATCAGCCAGAACGGTATGCGGATTCAGGCTACCCGATTCGAAAAAATCGTTTGAGCCTCGTGCGTTTACGAGGCGGTTATAACTGTACAGCCTGCCTGTTCGAACTGCTTTGAAGTCAGCATAGCGAGCATCCTGGGCTATGATGCTTTTCCGGGTGTCGCGACTGTCGAACCCGACGTTTAACCAGTAATCCGCTACCAGGGCAAATGGATATACGGCTTCGAAGCTGAGGGGAAGACTCCCCGTCGCAGGCGAAGCACCCCAGTGATAATCGGCACCGGCATCTTTGAAGAAGCGCGCCATGTAACTATTGCCACTGGGTAGAAACCAGGCGTCTTTAGTATTCAGGCCTGAAAGTACTGTGGGCTTCTTGGTCGCTTTTTGGGCAAGGGCCGAGAGCCGCTGATATTCGGTCTCAATTTGTGCGAATTTTTTATTGACCAGTTCCTCCTTATCCAGCAAAGCGGCCATGAGTTTCACCCATTCTGCGCGGGCGAGCGGCGTCTGCTCCACCCACTCCGAGTTAATCAGTACCGGTATTCCCGCTTCCTTTAGCGTACGGTAGTGATCCATTTTTCCGCCGGGGTTACCAATGGTCATGACCAGGCCAGGCTGCATTTCGATGATCTTTTCATCATTCAGCCCCTGGTCGCGGCCTACTTCTGCTATTTTTCCGGCCTTGATCATGCCGATAACTTTCGGAGAATACACGTATTGCAAACTGCCGAGGGCGGTTAGGACATTCTCCGCATCCAGAAAACCCAGTAACCCTACATGCATCGAAGACATGCCGGCCAGGCTTTTTACCGGTATTTCAATCCGCTGGGCACGTGGGTAACCCGCAGGCATGGCGGCGTTCTTTTTTTGAAGAATGTATTGTAATGTATCGCTCTGCCCGCCGAAAGGATTGATGATGCTGACCAATTTAAAGTCTTTGAAATAATAGATTTTAAATCCGCGGGCATGATGAATCTCAGTTTTGACAAACGGGGTGATTGAATCGGAAGGGGCCTGCTGTTCTCTTCGTTTATCGCCAGATGAGGTACAGCCATGAATAACTAAGGCTAGTAGAATGAGCAGTTGGAGAATTTTGGACATTCTTTGCATTGAGTGGATGAGTCGTTCAAAATTACTCATACCCGTGGGTATTCGGAAGATTGATTGGTTCAAATATAGTTTAGCATTCGCCTGACACCGCTCATTCCTTTTTGCATTGTATTTACTGAGAGGGTCCCGTGGTACCAGCCTGCCAAACGAGCACATTCAGGAAAGGTAACATCCAAGTTCTGAATAAATTTTATAAGCTTTTAGGGTGCGGCGGGAAAAGTTAGCGTTCAATTGCATTTGCAGCTGTTCAGATGGCGCGTTTGGCATACTTTTGATAAATTCCGGAATATGCCGAAACAGCCTCTGCTACAATTTACCGGAAAAAGTATCTACTGCGCCATTGCCGACGTCCATATCGATCCGTGGATGCCAGTGGGCAGGGCGATCATCACGCACGCGCATAGCGATCACGCGCGATGGGGCAGCAGGCATTATCTCGCTCACAAGGACAGTGAGCCTATTTTGCGACTGCGGCTAGGGCAGGATATCAATCTCCAAACCGTGCAATACGGAGAGAAATTCATGATCAACGGGGTGAAGTTTTCCCTGCATCCGGCCGGTCATATCATTGGTTCGGCTCAGGTGAGGGTCGAATACCAGGGCGAAGTGTGGGTGGCCAGCGGTGACTACAAGCTGGAAGACGACCATTTCGCAACGCCGTTCGAGCCTGTCAAATGCCACATATTCATTACCGAATCGACATTTGGGTTACCTATTTATAAATGGCAGCCGCAGCAAGAAGTAATGTCGGAAATCGACGATTGGTGGGCGCAGAACCGTGCGGAGGATAAGGCCAGCGTGTTGATGGGCTATTCGCTGGGGAAAATGCAGCGTATTTTGAAAAATATCCGGTTGCAAGACACCGTGATTTACGCGCACGGGGCCATTCACACCGTGAATGAACGGTTGCGCGAGGCGGGTTTTGATCTGCCGGAACTCACATTGGTTACCAAAGAGACAGACAGGAAACTGTTCAAGGGTTCGCTGGTGCTGGCTCCGCCTTCTGCGGACGGAACTACGTGGATCAGGAAGTTTGCCCCTTATTCAGTGGGATATTGTTCGGGCTGGATGGCTTTGAGAGGTGCCAAAAACCGCCGTGCGGTGGACCAGGGTTTTGTATTGAGCGACCATGTCGATTGGCCCGATCTGAACCGGGCTGTAAAGGAAACCGGTGCCGAAAAAGTATATGTTACGCATGGTTATACCAGCATTTACGCACGTTGGCTCAATGAAAACGGCATTGAAGCGGCCGAGGTGAATACGATGTACGGCAATGAGGACGAAAATGAAGAAGAGGAGGTCGTGCAGGATGTTTCGGCCGGCCAGAATGTATATGAGGAGCACAAACAGGAGCTCGATGGAGAGATGAGTGCCGATAAAAAAAGTACCGGGTTATGAAACAGTTTGCCGACCTTTTCATGAACCTCGACCGTACGAATAAAACGAATGCGAAGGTCGATTTGCTGAAAAACTACTTTCTGACTGCTCCGGAAGACGACAAGTTGTGGGCATTGACATTGTTCACGGGACGCAGGCCGTCATTCAAGGTCAATCGAACGCAGGTAAAAGAATGGGCGGCAGAACAAGCCGGTATTCCGATGTGGCTTTTTCAGGAGAGTTACCATTCTGTGGGGGATTTGGGGGAGACGATTTCGCTGCTTCTGCCCAGGACAAGCCCTGGCGGCTCTGAGAAGTCGCTCTCGGAGTGGTTCCATTATCTGGGAATGCTGCCCGGCATGGCCGACGAACAAAAGCGATACCATATTACCCACGCCTGGACGCAGCTTTCACAGCATGAGACGTTCGTATTCAATAAGCTGCTCATGGGCAGTTTCCGAATCGGCGTTTCGCAGACTTTGGTGGTCCGGGCATTGGCAGAAGCGACCGAAACCGATTCCAATGTGATCGCTCATCGGGTAATGGGTCAATGGAACCCACTGGATACTACTTTCGAGCAGTTAATCCTTGACAAAGGAGAAAACGACAATGCGTCCCGTCCGTACCCGTTTTTCCTAGCTTACCCGATTGAAGGCGACGTAGCGGATCTCGGCGAGGCCGATGACTGGTTTGCCGAGTGGAAATGGGATGGTATACGTTCCCAGATCATTTATCGGAATAAAGAACTGTTCATCTGGACAAGAGGCGAGGAGCTATCCACTGAAAAGTTTCCCGAACTCCATTTCTTAAGTGAGGCTCTTCCCAACGGTACCGTGCTCGACGGCGAAATTGTAACTTATGCCGATGGCCGGCCCATGCCATTCAATGTATTACAGACCCGCATTGGCCGTAAAAATTTATCCAAAAAGGTGCTTGAAGAAGCACCGGTGGCATTTTTAGCCTATGATATGCTCGAAGCGAACGGCGTGGATATTCGTGGGCTCACACAGGAGCAGCGCCGGGCGCAATTAGAGTTGTTGCATGCGAATATGCCGGAGCAAAGCTATTTCAACCTGTCGCCGTTGATTGATTTCGAAGATTGGCAGGCCCTGCGCGATCTTCACCCACAGTCTCGTGAGCACATTGCGGAGGGCTTCATGGTCAAGCGGAAAGCGAGCACATATCAGGTTGGTCGGAAAAAAGGCGACTGGTGGAAATGGAAAGTCGATCCGCTCAGTGTCGATGCCGTACTTATTTACGCTCAGAAAGGCTCCGGCCGTCGCGCCGAACTTTTTACTGACTATACCTTCGCTGTCTGGGGGGATGATGGTAAGCTGGTGCCGTTCGCCAAAGCTTATTCCGGCCTGACAGATGCGGAAATCGGGCAGGTGGATTACTTTATCAAACGTAATGTCCTGGAAAAATTTGGCCCCGTCCGAACCGTTAAACCCGAGCTGGTTTTTGAAATCGGGTTTGAAGGGATTAACGAATCCACACGCCATAAATCGGGGATTGCCGTGCGATTTCCCCGGATTTTGCGATGGCGGAAGGATAAGAAGGCTGAGGAAGCGGATAGTTTGGCGGGCTTGCGGGAGATATTAAGTAATTACAGATGACCGGCTGATCATAAAGTAATTATCAAACGGCCCGAGGTGTTTAACGGCAATTTGTTTCAGCATTTTGTTGTTATTTTGGTAAAGATTTAACTCGCAGCTATGAATACCAATCTGGAGAGAATCACGATAGACGAGGCAATATGCAATGGTAAGCCGGTAATCCGCGGTTTGCGAATCACCGTGAAAACGATATTGGAATATCTCGCGGCAGGCGAAAGCGTAGAAAATATACTTGCTGCTTATCCATTTTTGGAGGAAGCCGATATTAAAGCCTGTATCGAATTTGCTGCCAAGACGGCTGACGGCGAACACTTTTCTCTAACTGCTGCCTGATGGGGGCCGGCCGGTATTTGATCGACGTTAATCTTCCTAAATATTTCAGTTTTTTTCATTCTCCCGAATTTGAATTTGTCATCGACATTAATGCGAAATGGCCTGATCGGGATATATGGGATTATGCACGAGAGCACGGGCTTGTCATTGTCACTAAAGATTCTGATTTCTACCATCGTTGCCTGCTCGATAAGCAGCCGGTAAAGGTGATCCATTTGAAATTGGGGAATTTGCTACTTAAAGACCTACACACTTTTTTCCACAATAACTGGGAGCAGATCACAGCACATCTTCGAGGAGCAAGGATGGTCATTGCTACTGCCGACGGTCTCGAAGTTTTTCCCTATTGACCTCGTTCGTAAATTGGTACAGAAATTGTTGAATTAGTTTTTTATCAATCCCAGATAAACACCCTTGGCCAAATCCCGTGGACATACCATTGTTGAGCAGTGGTTTAAAGATAAAAAATGGAAATGGGCGGCTTTCCAGAAAGAGGCCGCTGCGGCTTATCTGGCAGGGAAAAGTGGCCTGGTGAATGCGCCGACGGGCAGTGGGAAGACCTACTCGCTCTGGCTGCCGATCCTGATCAGGCATATTAATTCGCTTCCGAAAAAGCCCCTCAAAACTAAAAAAGGGCTGCAAGTGCTTTGGATTACGCCGCTTCGGGCGCTTTCGAAAGACCTCTTCCGGAATATGGAAATGGCGGCACTCGAAATGAACCTCACGTGGCGTGTGGGCATACGTACGGGCGACACGGGTACGCGCGAGCGCAATGAGCAGAAGCGGCAAATGCCCGATGCGCTCATTATCACGCCAGAGAGTTTGCATATGCTTTTCACGCAAAAAAATGCATCCGAATTCTTCCAAAACCTGCATACGGTAGTCGTGGACGAGTGGCACGAGCTCATGGGCAGCAAGCGCGGCACACAGACAGAGCTCGCATTGGCGCGGCTCCGGACCATCAACCCGGATTTGCAAACCTGGGGAATCTCAGCGACGATCGGCAACCTGGATGAGGCGAAGCAGGTGCTTCTGGGGATGCGTTTCCCGGAGGAAAACTCGGTGATTGTCCGGGTGAATACCGAAAAGAAGATCCTGGTGGAAAGTATCATACCCGAAAGGGTGGAGACATTGCCGTGGTCGGGGTATATGGGGATCAGGCTGGTAGATAAGGTGGTGGAAGTGGTGAATCAGAGCCGTACGACGCTGCTTTTTACCAATACGCGATCGGGAACCGAGATCTGGTACCGTACGATCATCGAGAAATATCCTGAATTCGCAGGCATTATGGCGCTGCACCACGCATCTCTCGACCGCGAGATCCGTGATTGGGTGGAGGAAGCGCTGCACGAAGAGCGGTTGAAACTCGTCATATGCACGGCCAGCCTTGATTTGGGTGTCGATTTCCGGCCTGTGGATACGGTTATCCAGGTCGGAAGCCCGAAAAGTATTGCACGGTTCGTTCAGCGCGCGGGCAGGAGCGGGCACCAGCCGGGTGTCGATAGCAAAATCTATTTTTGTCCTACCAATGCATTGGAGCTGATCGAAGCCGTATCGCTGCGGGAGGGAGTGATCAAGAATATGATCGAGGACCGGCCGCCGGTTGCTCATGCGTTTGATGTGTTGTCCCAATGGATGATCACGCTGGCAGTGGGTGAGGGCTTCGACGAAGCACAGCTTTTTGAAGAGGTACGTCATGCATATGGTTATCAATACCTCAATCGGGAAGAGTGGGAGTGGCTTTTAGGATACATTACCACGGGCAGCTCTTCGCTTACGGTCTATGACGAATACAAGAAAGTAGAACGCGTGAATGGACGCTATGTGGTGACGAGCCGGCGTATTGCGCACCGGCATTTGCTGAGCATGGGGACAATCGTTTCGGAAGTTTCACTGAAAGTGAAGTTGCAGAGCGGTAAATACCTGGGAGCCGTGGAGGAATCATTTGTGACCTGGATGAAGGCAGGCGACGTGTTCTTCTTCGCGGGCATGAGCGTGGAATTTGTACGAATCCATGAAATGACCGTGACCGTGAAAAAGGCCGAGGGCAAAAAAGGTTACCTCGTCCGCTGGGCTGGTGGGCGGATGCCGCTGTCTTCCCAGCTTTCCGCATTCATCCGCGAACGTCTCGCCGACGCGATCGAAAATCCGCATAAAGAAGTGGAACTGGCCAAAATGCAGCCACTTCTCGAATTGCAGGAAAAGCGCTCGATCATTCCCAAAACCGACGAGCTGCTGATCGAGCAATGCGAAACCCGCGAGGGGTATCATATCTTTATATTCCCGTTCGAGGGGCGGCTGGTGCATGAAGGAATGTCGATTTTGCTTGCCTACCGCATTAGCCAGCTGCGGCCGATCACGTTTTCGGTCGCGATGAACGATTACGGTTTTGAGTTGTTAAGTGATCAGTATGTCGATCTGGCCGAAATCCTGGGCGAAACGGATCTTTTCTCGACCAAACATCTTGTCGACGATATTTACCAGAGCGTGAATGCGACGGAAATGGCGAAGCGGAAGTTTCGGGAAATTGCGGCTATTGCCGGTTTGATGTTTCAGGGCTATCCGGGCAAATATGTCAAAACGAGGCAGTTGCAGGCGTCCAGTTCATTGCTTTTCAATGTGATGAGCAAGTACGAAGACAATAACCTGTTAATCAAGCAGGCATACCAGGAAGTACTGACCTATCAACTCGAAGAAGTACGCATGCGAGAGGCGCTTGCGCGGATCGAACACCAGAAAATAGTCATACAAAACACCGACAGACCGACGCCATTCTCGTTCCCGATCATGGTCGACCGGCTTCGGGAGCAATTAACTTCGGAAAAACTGGACGACAGGATCCAGCGAATGATCAAACAGTACGGTAATGCAGATTGAGATCAGAGGCAACCATTTTCTATTATTGACGCAAAGGGCGATTTTCTGGGAAGAAACGCAAACATTACTGATCGGAGACCTGCATTTAGGCAAAGTTACGCATTTCAGAAAGGAAGGCATCGCCATTCCACAAACTGCTGCTGCGAACAACTTCCAGCGGCTCAATGAGCTCGTACAGCAAACTGGCGCTACACGTATCATTTTCCTCGGCGACCTTTTCCACAGCGAATACAATTCCGAATGGGAAACCTTCCGCGAATGGCGCGCCGGGCACCACTACATTGAAATGATCATCGTCATGGGCAACCACGACATCCTGCCTGTAAGCCTGTTGCTGGAATGCGATTTACAAGTGTATATGGATGATTACGAGGAAGATATATTTATTTTTACGCATCACCCCAAAGTAGATTTCGATACCTCCAAATTCGTTTTCGCAGGCCACGTGCACCCGGTTTTCACCTCCTACGGCAAGGGGCGGCAGAGTGTCCGCCTTCCTTGTTTTGTGATAGACAAATACCAGGCTATTCTCCCAAGCTTCGGCGTGTTCACCGGCGGCTATCAAATGGGGCTCGCCGACAATCGTAGGATTTACATAACGACGGAAACGCGGGTTTTTTCTGTTTGTTAAGGATTGATTGATAGCATGTTATGTTAAAACCGGAAAAATATGGAATCAGATTCCATATTTTTCCGGTTTTACTTATTTTTGATGTATGATAGCAAGACTTGCAGCGTCAAAAATCGGGCAGCTCGCTGCCACATTTAAATCAGTGGCTGTTACCGGGCCTCGTCAATCCGGCAAAACTACCCTGGCGAAATCGCTATTTCCAGGGAAAGCTTACCTATCCCTGGAAAATCCGGACGTTCGGCGCTTTGCGCTGGAAGATCCACGCGGCTTTCTATCGAGGTATCAATCCGGTGCGATTTTTGATGAGGTGCAGAGAGCGCCGGAATTGTTTTCCTATTTACAGGAAGTATTGGACGAATCGCCCGAATCCGGACGCTTCATACTGACAGGTTCCAATAATTTCCTGTTGCAGCAAAATATCTCGCAAACCCTGGCCGGCCGTGTCGCCATTCTTAACCTGCTGCCGTTCAGTACGGAAGAGCTTTATGACAAGGGGAATAATGTGCCGGATGAAAATCAGATTATATTTAAAGGTCTGTATCCTCCTATTTATGAACCCGGAATCCCGCCGGAAGACTGGTTTCCTGACTATCTGCGTACTTACATTGACCGGGACGTGCGGCAAATCAAAAACATTACCGACCTCATCGTTTTCGAAAGGTTTATCAGGTTGCTTGCTGGCCGGAACGGTCAGGAACTAAACCTGACCTCACTCGCCGTCGATACAGGTGTGGATACAAAAACTGTACAGTCGTGGATTGGCGTTCTGGAAAGCAGTTTTATTATTTATCTCCTGCGCCCGCACTACAAGAATTTTAATAAGACCCTCATTAAGCGGCCCAAGGTCTACTTTTATGATACAGGACTGGTTTGTTCCTTACTTGGTATCTCTCAGGCCGAACAACTGCCGTTTCATCCGTTAAGAGGCGCTTTATTTGAATCATTGGTAGTAACCGAGCTTGTGAAGCAACGGACCAATGCAGGTAAGCCCGTCAACCTTTACTATTGGCGGGATAAGACCGGACATGAAGTTGATATTGTTATTGATAACGGCCTCTCCCTGATCCCGGTTGAGATTAAAGCCGGCAAAACCGTTAACAATGAGTTTTTTGGCAATATCATCTACTGGAACAAACTGAGCGGCGCGACAACGGGTTACATTGCCTACGCGGGAAACCAAATCGAGGAGCGCTCGAATGGGATCACCGTTTTGAATTGGTTTGAGTTATTGAAACGGGGTGTTTAGTATCGTGTTTGTATAAAGGCGGCCCCATCCGGAGCCTCCTGAATATCTATCGTTACCATCACCTATAATTTTCACCCAACTGCGAGATCTGGTTTATTACCCGATTTTGGTTGACGATATGCATCCGCATTTCGAGACTCATATGCTCCATATTTTCAGTGCATAAAAGACTTTCCGTCATGAAGGTCAACGAGTTGATTATTTCGCTCGCACTGTCGGTTTGGAAGAATGCTTTAATGATTTCGTGTTCGTTTTGTAGTGCGTTCATAGCTGTAAGTATAGTTTAAATAAGAGATCTTGTAGAGTGTTCTACAAATTCTGTGCAAATAAAAAGCCGGTTAAGGCTCGCGGATGATAATTGTTTCGATTTTGAATTTGCCAAATTCAATCAAAATCTCTCTCATTCGCTTCTCTGAAACACCGCCGCCATGCGTGTAATCACGCCATGCAGAAACAGGCTTCCCCTTTTTTAGGTCCGCTGGTAGATTTGGGTACTCATTTTTTAACCACCAATCGAATGCCTCAGGGATTGAAGAGAACTTCATCGTTGCAAATATATATCTTGTAGATTACTCTACAAAGAATCGATGGCTTTGTAGAAACTGATATTACGAATTTTACAAATATATCAGTTTGGGATTTATCTACTGGGTCACCGCTTGTGCGAAAGATAGTTGTTGGTAAAAAAAAGATTAGAGATCCTCAGCTAAGTGCCGCTTGCGTAGGCTGGGTTTTTACGTTCAAATGCTTACTGATTACCCGGATCAATTCCTCAGCTTTGAAAGGCTTTGTCACAAATCCGCTGAAATTGCAGGCTGCTATTTCAGGTGTTTTTTCCGCGAACGTGTCCGCTGTGAGGGCGATTACCGGAACGTGCCGATGCCTGGGGTAAGAGCTCTGGATTTTTTTCATAGCCGTTACACCATCCATGACAGGCATTTGAATATCCATTAAAATCAGGTCGAAATCGGCGGTTTCGAGGGCATGGAGCACTTCTTTTCCGTTAGCGCAGATGACAAACTCCGCATCCCACTTGTTGAGCAGATGTTTGAGCAGGATCTGATTTGCCAGGATGTCCTCAGCGGCCAGGATGCGGTAGCCTTTCAATGATAATGTGGCAGGAGCGTCGGTTTTTTCTTCCTCATAAGAAGTGCTCCCCTTAACGAAGTTCAGCACCACGGTGAATGTACTACCCTCACCGAGTGTGCTGCTCGCAGAGATAGACCCGTTCATCAGTTCGGTGATTTTTCGGGTAATGCTCAAACCGAGCCCGGTACCCCCGAAATTACGTGCGGCATTATTATTATGGGCTTGTGAGAAACTGTCGAAAATGACATTCAGTTTGTCGGCCGAAATGCCTATTCCCGAGTCGGACACAGCTATTTTGAGATCGATATTGTCGCCGTGGTCGTGGGCGAGCTGCACGGAAACCTTCACAAAACCATCTTCCTCGGTGAATTTGATGGCATTGCCGATCAGGTTAACCATGATCTGATTGAGACGGTACGGGTCGCCCATGACGATTTGAGGTACTTCGCTGCTGCAATCAAATGTAAAGTCGATGGATTTTTCCCGGGCCCGGATTTCAAAAGTTTTCATCAGGTAGCCCAGCTTCTCACGCAAGTCGAACTCAAAGCTTTCAAGCCCGAACTTCCCGGCTTCAATTTTGGAAAAGTCGAGAATGTCATTTAGTATAACCAGCAGATTATCAGCTGAGTATTTGATTGTTTTCAAATGCTGCTGCTCTTCCCCCGTAAAGCCGCTCAAGAGTAGCAGGTCGGTAAATCCAATGATCGCATTCATCGGTGTGCGGATCTCGTGGCTCATGGTCGAAAGGAAGTCCGATTTGATTCGCGTTGCTTCCTCGGCATCCTTTTTAGCCTGGATCAGCTCCCGTTCGGCTATTTTGCGTGCAGTAATGTCGATCGCCGTGCCGAGTACTTCCTGGACGCGCCCTCTTGCATTTCTTTTAAAAGGCACTTCACGCGTGATGATCCAGATCTCCGAGCCATCCTTGTGTTTCAGCCTGAATTCCTTTTCCACCACTTCCGCATCTTTTACCCGGTACCGCATATGATTGTAATGCTCACGGAAAGTATGCTGGTCCTGCTCGTTGATAATCCGCGCCAGGCCTTTTCGTGTGTCGGTCTCCACTTCGCATTCCGAGTAACCCAATATTTTCCAAATCTGTTTGTTATGGAAAATGTTGGTCCATTTCTCGATATCGATTACGTAAATGATATTAGGGGAAAGAAGCGCTACTTTGTTGATAAACTCTTCTTTTTCAGCTAATTCGTGCTCCGCTACCTCCCTGCCTTTTTCCATTTCTAGCATCTGGCTCATGGTATGGAAGGCTTTCGTCAGTTTTTCGGGAGTAACTTCCGATTTGGGAAAATAATCCAGCGCGCCCGCCTTCATCATTTCAACGGCAAGGCGTTCGTCGCCATGGGACGTAAGAATGATCACGGGCAGATGCGGCGCGCGTTCCTTAACGGTTTTCAGCAGCTCCAACCCGTTGGTTTTGGGTAGCTGATAGTCGAGGAAAATACAGCCGGGCGTCCAGGCATCAAGCATCTGAAGCGCCTCTTCGGCGTATTTGCATATTCTAACCTCCCCTATTTCCACTTGCGCCCTGCTGATGGCACGGCTCAGTTTCATAGCGTCGATATCGTCGTCTTCGACAAGGAGGATGGATAGAGGGGGCATAAATGACGGCTAATAGTGATGAGTGAATCCTACTGAGGATATTCGCAGAGTGTCCAATAGCTGTTCAGCGTCGATACAGCCGCAATAAACCGGTCCATCGACAACGGTTTGAGAATATACCCGGCAACGTTCAGGTTAAATGCTTCGATCTTGTCGCTGTCTTCATTGGAAGTGGTCATTACGAAAACAGACAGCGAGCTCAGCGACGGGTCTTGCCTGATCTCTTTCAGAAACTCGATACCGCCCATTTTGGGCATGTTAAGGTCCAGCAATACGATTTTGGGTCTGGGATATTCCAAAGTTTCGGAGCGGAGCAACGCCAATGCTTCAATGCCGTTGGATGCGACAACGAGCTGGTTGGATATATTGTTCTTCTTGAATGCCCGCTTGACATTCATCACATCAACTTCGTCATCTTCTACGAGGAGTATGGTCATCGGGACAGGAGTGGTAAAGGACATTTTTTTTAATTGAATAGTAGTTAAAATGGGTTATCCGACATGGTTAGATGTCTTTTGCTTCGTTTTTGGGCCAGGTAAAAAGGAATGTTGTTCCTTCCCTCATGGCTGTTTCGATCCTTATTTTGCTGTGCTTTTCGTCCAGAATTTTCTTTACAATCGCGAGGCCGACACCGGTACTTTCCACCTCGTCGCGGGCTTGCAGGGTCTGGAAAATTACGAATATCCGCTCGTGGAACTCGGGGCTGATACCCGGGCCGTTATCGCCTACATAAAACTCGAACTGGTTGCCGAGGTCTTTCCAGCCGATGGTGATATGGATTTCCGCTTTATCGTTGTATTTGATCCCGTTTGAAATCAGGTTCTGGAGGATTTGCGTCAATGCAATTTTCTCCGCCTCGATCTCCGTACCCGGGTCGCCTTCGATATGGAATGAAAGTGGTTTTTTGGTACTGAATGATTCACAGAGCTCGTCTACCAGGCTTCTTATCTGGAACTTCTCCTTCACGGTTTTGATCCGTCCCGCGCGTGAATAGGACAAGATACCGTTGATCAGGTTCTCCATCCGGTGCACGCGCCCGCGCAGGAGCCTGAACTGATCTTTGGTTTCGCCTTCGAGCATATCGGCAATATCCTCTTCGATCCATTCCGAAAGGTTGTTGATCGCCCGTAGCGGCGCTTTCAGGTCGTGGCTCACGACGTAGGCAAACTGGTCGAGCTCCGCATTGATACGTTCCAGGTCGTGGGTATAGGATTTTAGCTTCGTTTCGGCCGTTACGCGCGCGGTTACGTCCGAGAGTGTGCCGGTGAAGCCGATGTGCCCGCCATTGGCATAATAGGGGCTTAGTGAAACGCCCAGCCATTTTTCCTGCCCGTCGGCCGTGAAAATGCGCAGGGTTTCTTCCTTTCCCTGGGTTTCATTTTTGAGTATTTCAATCAACTTTTCCCTGGATTCAAGCGGAGCGAGAAAGCCTGCAAAAGGCTGGCCCAGGCTAGCCGCCACGGGGAAGCCTGTGATGCTTTCCCAAGCCTGGTTGAGATAGGTGAAATTGCCTTCATGGTCCAGCTGCACCAGCACCTCCGAAATGCTGCCCACGACTTCTTCCAGCCGTTTGCTGGTGAGGGCGGCTTCTTCCGTTTTTTCCTGTGCAATGCGGCTCAGCTCGCGATTGGCTTTGAAAAGCTCACCCGAGCTTTGTTCCAATATCAGTTCCATCCGCGTCAGATCGTCCTGGTATTCGGTATAGGCCTGATTTACGGCCATCAGAAAGTCTTGAATATCGGGGTGTTCGGCAAGATCAGGAGGGAGTGATTTCCTGATTTGTCGTTTCAAGAGCCGGTGATAATTGGTTTCGGTTAGTTCAAGCGTTTGCATCGGTTATTCGCGGAAAGTGGTAATGGTCATGGTTTGGTTGTGTAGCTCGCACAACGAATCCCGGTTGAATGGCGCCAGTTCACCATAGGAGTAAAACCCTGTCATAACCGGGCCTTCCAGCACTTCGGAGACGGATTCTACCTCTTCTTCCACCATTTGTTTCAATACCAGTTTACGGCCGACGCAGCTGACCAGAATTGCAAATTCGGCATGGCTATCCAGGCCCCGCGCGGCTTCCTGGGCGGCCTCTTCGGCACCGTTGATCAGCCGGTCGTTGTTGGCTTTCATTAATCTCACAAACGAGCCCTCCGGAATGTCTCCCGCGAATGTCAGGCTCTTTTCGTCTTCATTGATCCCCAGGATCGTGCGTACCACCGGTGCGCGGTCCTCATTGTCGCGCATACTCAGCGGAAACAGCAGCCCCGACGCCGGTAGCTCCTTTGCCTTATCACCCAGGAATGATTTATAGAGATCGAGGGCCGGCTCGCCGTCGATTTCGTAAAGAATATTGTCCTTGGATCGCGTTACGCGCCTGTCGAGCCCGAAGCTGTCCCAGCCGCCGCGCGAACCGTATCCGATCGAAAGTTTTTCACCATAAAAGCCGATCGCTGCCACACTTTCCGTTGCGATTTTTCCATCGGGTTCGATAATTATCGTACGGGCAAAATGCGAGCCGTCGCCAGCCAATCCGCCGGTGATCGTAGCGCCGTCTGTCAATCCCTCCGTCATGCCCGTCACCAGGTCGGTACCATTGACTTTCAAACCGTCGGAAACCACAAAAACGTGTTTCAGCCCTTCGGCGGGAAGTTGGGAAACGAGCTGTTTCCCGGCTTCCGAACTGTCGAAATCGATATCATCAAGGCTGATTTTGGAACTTTTGATAGCAACTGCCTCGAAAGCTATGCCTGTAACAATGATACTATGATCCCTTACCGACTCATTGGCGATTTCCCCGGCAGTAGAGCATCCGGAAAACACGGCGCCGGGATATTGCGACGCGAGCTGATACGAAATGCCCGTAGTTTCAAGCAGTTCCCGGTCACCGAAAATAAACAGCAACTGCGGGGAAAACGAGAACGGGATCTCAGCCGGGCTATCTGAATAGACAAATTGTTCAATTTGCATAGATACAGGTGGTTGCGGGGGTTTAATTCGAACATCAATTTACATAAAACTTTTGAGAACGAACTATTTTTACGCTTGACACTGTATTACCGTGATAAATCGGTTTTTGCTACGAAATAGATGGAAATGAAATCCCTTTGATTTTACGGAATAGTTCTACTGCGTAGAGGTCGGTCATGCCCGATACGAAATCGAGGACAGTCTGTATGCGGGAATAGGGGTCTGTTTTCGTAGTGATAAATTGCTTTGGGATCAGATCGACCAGTTTCCGGGTATAATGTGAGTTATTATTGAGATAAGCGGGTACAAATTCTTCGAGCAACCCGCCCATTACTTTATAACCTGCCACTTCGATCTGCACTACCGATGAGTAATTGTAGATTTTTTGCACCGAGATCCGGGCAATTTCCTTCATTGCCGAGCGGTGTGGTTCGGGAATGCGGTCGATCAGGCTCGCATTGAAATCGCCGTTCAGGATCGTTTCCTGCTCATTGACAAACAATTCGGAGCAGGCATTGATCAGCGTGCTGATCGATTTGGCCCTTAGCAGGCCTATTTTGGCATCGTCATCCTCGATATCCGCCAGGCGTGCCGGCATCCGGGGATCGTTGCACAATGCAAGCAGTAACGCCTCCACTTCCTGATAAGAAAGAATTTTAAGCCGGTGGGCATCTTCGAGGTCGATGATATTGTAACAAATATCGTCCGCAGCTTCCACCAGATACACCAGCGGATGCCTTTTGTATATCACCGGCGACTCCGAAACCTGCGACAGGCCAAGCTCCGCGGCGATTTTCTGAAAACCAGCCTGCTCGGATTGAAAGAAGCCGTATTTTTTGGTGTAAATATGGGCTTTTTTGTGCCCGGCGAGCGCTTCGCAGGGATATTTGGCAATGGCGGCCAAAGTGGAGTAGGTCAATGCGAAGCTGCCGTAACCCTTACCTGCATACGGGTGTGTGAGAATGCGGATTGCATTGGCGTTCCCTTCGAAATGCGTCAGGTCGGCCCATTGCGCTTCGCTCACTTCGCTTTGGTATTTCAAACCATCGCCATCCGTGAAGTAGTGCGAAATAGCGGCCTCGCCGGAATGCCCGAATGCGGGATTGCCCAGATCGTGTGCCAGACAGGCGGCCGACACGATATTGCCGATCTCGCTGATTAGCGGCAGATCGTCGTCGATCTGGTGATTTTCGGTTTTCAGGTGATTGTAAAACATCCGTCCGAGCGACTTGCCTACACTCGCCACTTCGAGGCTATGCGTGAGCCGGTTATGGACGAAAATACTTCCGGGAAGAGGGAATACCTGCGTTTTGTTCTGCAAACGGCGGAAGGGCGAGGAAAAGATCAGCCGGTCGTAATCGCGTTGAAACTCCGAGCGGGCCTCGGTTGGATCGGAATTGTATTTGTCTTCGCTGCCCCAGCGTTTTGCCGACAGCAATTGTTCCCACTTCATCATATTGGATCTCGAATAAACGGCAAAACTAATGGCTTTCGGTGAAAATGTGCAGCGAAAGTCCGGCAATGCGGATTTCAGGTAGAAACCGGCGCTGAGCGGACTTTTAACAAAGTCATCAGAAGGGATTTATTTCAAACCGGAACAATATGAAAAAGCTAGTTGGGTGTTTGCTTTTGGCGCTTATCACGAACCTTTTGACCGGCACACAGGCGTCGGCCCAGAAGAATGAAGAGCTTGCCCGCGAAATGCGTGAGGCCGTCACCACTTTCCTGAAAGTTCTCACGCCCGAGCAACGCGAGGAAACCGAACTCCCTTATGCAGATCTGGCCCGTTTCGACT
Source organism: Dyadobacter sp. (assembly GCF_017744695.1). Taxonomy (GTDB): domain Bacteria; phylum Bacteroidota; class Bacteroidia; order Cytophagales; family Spirosomataceae; genus Dyadobacter. The sequence goes on along the minus strand of NZ_JAGIAS010000013.1, from coordinate 72,835 downwards.
GGAATTTTACGCCGCGCGCCCGCAAAGGCATTACTTTCAAAGCCCTGACACCCGCTCAGCGCAAAGTAGCGATGGCGATGGTGCGCACGGTGCTCAGCCAGGAGGGGTACAGTAAAGCCGAGCAAATCATCGACCTTGAAAACGTACTGCGGGTAGTCGAATCGCGGCCTGCCAACGATACTTACCGCGATCCCGAAAACTATGCATTCCTCGTATTCGGTACGCCGGGTAATGATCCCTGGGGCTGGCGGATGGAGGGGCACCATTTGTCGCTGCATTTTTCGTCGATCGACAACCAGGTTACCTATACACCGAGCTTTTTCGGAAGTAACCCGGGGCAGGTAATGGCCGACGTACCGCAAAAAGGCAAGCGGATTCTGAAAGCCGAGCAGGATATGGCATTCGACCTCCTCCACAGCCTCGACGCCTCCCAACTCGACAAAGCAAACCTTGGCGCCAAAGCTCCCAACGAAATCTTCACATCCAACGCAAGAAAAGCCTCGCTCGCTAAGATGGAAGGCATTGCCATGGGAGAATTGAATGCAGCGCAGAAGGCGGCATTCAAAAAACTGATTATGGCTTATCTGCAACGGTACCACGTCACCCTCAAAAACCAGCAGTGGGCGGAACTTGAAAAGAACGGTCTCGACAAAATCCACTTCGCATGGCTCGGTGATCAGCAACCTGAAATCGGTACAGGCCACGGCCACTACTACCGCATCCACGGTCCCACTTTCCTCATCGAATTTGATAATACGCAGAATGGGGGGAACCATATTCACTCCGTGGTGCGGGACCTGACGAGCGATTTCGGAGAGGATTTGTTGCAGGCGCATTATGAAGCAGGGCATAAGAAGTAAATTTGTGCATGACTCCAACACCACACCGCTACTTCATTATTAACAAGCCGATCAATATGGTTTCGCAGTTCGTCAGCTCGCATGATGTGCGGTTGCTGGGTGCGCTGGATTTTGAGTTTCCTGAAGGGACGCACGCCGTGGGGCGGCTCGATAGCCTTTCCGAGGGGTTATTGATTCTTACTACCAATAAAAAAGTAACCAATCTGCTCTTTCTGGGCGAAGTACCGCATAAACGCAAATATTGGGTGAATGTGGGCCACGTAGTGCCTCCCGAAACGGTGGAGTTGCTGCGCACGGGCATCCCCATTCGCATCAAGGGGGGCGGTTATTACACCACAGCACCCTGCGAGGTGGAAATCATTGACCGGCCTTCCATTTTGAGCAAACATAAAAATGAAACCCAGCCCGACGTTCCCAATACCTGGCTGAGCATTACGCTCACGGAAGGTAAATACCACCAGGTACGAAAGATGGTACGGGAGGCCAATCACCGTTGCCGGCGACTTATCCGTGCGAGTATCGAGGATTTGGAACTGGGCGACTTGCCGCCGGGTGGAGTGAGGGAGATAGAGGAAGAGGAATTCTTCAGATTGCTGAAAATAGAAAACTGGAAGTCAGCGATTTCGTCCGACGATTTTCTGTTGGAGCCGTCCATCGAAAATCCGGCATACTAGCAGCGGGTAGCATTAGTTTTAATCCACATTCACATTAAACTGATCGCGTCATGAACCTCATTGGAAACATTATCTGGCTTATTTTCGGCGGATTTGTCGTTTTTCTCGAATATATGGCCGCCGGGCTCGCACTCTGCCTTACTATTGTCGGCATTCCTTTCGGTATCCAGTGTTTCAAGATTGGTATTATGACGCTCTTCCCATTTGGCCAGCATGTGCGGGAGGTGCCGGGCGATTCTGGTTGTTTATCGACCATTTTCAACATCATCTGGATTTTCCTCGGCGGGATCTGGATCGCGCTGACGCATTTGATTTTCGGCATTTTACTGGCGATCACGATCATCGGCTTGCCATTTGCAAAACAGCATTTCAAGCTCATGAGTCTATCTTTTGCACCTTTTGGTAAGGAAATATATTCATGAAAGCCGTTGTCGTCACCGAACCCGGAGCACCGGAAGTACTACAAATCCGGGATCGTGAAAGACCCCGTCCAGCCGCTTCCGAAGTGCTGATTAAGGTATACGCGGCAGGCGTGAACCGCCCCGATGTGTTCCAGCGAAAGGGGAACTATCCACCCCCGCCTGATGCCCCGCAGGATATTCCCGGATTGGAAGTGGCGGGTATTGTCGAAGAAATTGGCGCAGATGTGACACTGTGGAAGCCTGGCGATCGCGTATGTGCGCTGCTCGCAGGCGGAGGTTATGCGGAATACGCACTCGCGCAAGCGGCACATTGCCTGCGCGTGCCCGCGAGCTTTGACGGGGGCGGCAACCGCTTTGCTGAGGCAGCCTCTCTGCCCGAAACGGTGTTCACCGTTTGGCATAATGTGTTTCAACGAGGGCGGTTGCAGGCAGGTGAGCATTTTCTGGTACATGGCGGTAGCAGCGGCATAGGCATTACTGCCATTCAGCTGGCCAAAGCATTCGGTGCGAAAGTGTTTACGACGGCAGGCTCGGATGATAAATGTGCGGCCTGCAATGCATTGGGCGCGGATATCAGTATTAATTATAAAACTTCCGATTTTGAAGAAGTACTGAAAAGCCTGGGAACGGATGTGATCCTCGACATGGTTGGCGGGGATTACATACCCAAAAACCTGCGGCTACTGCGCGAAGAGGGGCGACTGGTTTTTATCAATACCATGAAAGGCAGTAAAGTGAAGGGCAGCGACGAGGTAGATTTCGGGTTGATTATGCGGAAACGATTGACAGTCACCGGCAGTACGTTACGCAACCGGGACCATGCTTTTAAAGCAGCGTTAACTTCTGATATTCAAAAACATGTATGGCCGGTTTTGGAAAAAGGACTCTTCAGGCCGGTGATCGCGTGCACATTTCCGTTGGCGGAAGCGGCCAAAGCACATGCATTAATGGAAACCAGCGATCATATCGGCAAGATTATTCTGTTGAATGAATGGTTGTAAGCCGGTCGTTGAGGATTTTTGAAATCTGGTCGGCTTGCGCATAAACCATCAAATGCCCGCCGCCTTCGATGATAATATCCGGTTTTACGATGAGGATTGGGATGAGTTTGTCGGCCGTCCCGTGAATATGAAAAAGGTTTTCGATGCGTTCTTTCCGGTCCCAGCCGCTCATGCGGGTCAGCGCCCATTTCAGGAACTTGCTGTCGGTGTCGTGCAGGATTTGTTTCAGCAGCTTTTTTAGTTCAGGGGTATCTGCTCCGAAATAATGGTAAGTCACCCGGTTGGCTGATTTTAGCAGCGGCGCCGACAACGGCGACATCAGTAAAAACTTGATCATAACCTGGTAAAACTTCGAAAGCGGAACGCCGGTTGACATACTCGAAATGAGCGTAACCTGCTGCGGGCAGGCGATATCCGCAATTTCCGAAGCTATTACCCCGCCGAAGGAAAGCCCCACCAATTGAAAAGGCTGAGAAGTGTCGATTTGCTTGCTCAAACGGGCGGCATAATGCTGCAATGACTCTTTTTTCAAAGGCCTCACCCATTTAATATACTTTACATTCAACCTCGGGTCGAGTTTGAGTTTGGTGAATACGCGCTCGTCGGCGCCTAGTCCACTGATAAAATAGACGTTCATTTTCTTCGCGGCGGCTGTTGCCGTAGAAAAGTCTGTTGCAGCGCTATTTGTAGCGCCGATGGCCTCCGGGCCGGAAAATGAAAGTAGTGCCAATAGAAGACAGGAGTTACGTATATTCGAAAACATGATGGAGTGCTTTCACTTAAATATACGAACTCCTGCAAAAATAGTGCCGCTATTGGGCAAAACTGAACCGCACGCCGCCCATTATCCAGCGACCAGGCATTACGGAGCCCAGGATGTCGCTGTATTGTTTGTCAAAGGCATTGTCGGCCTGGACAAATATGCCCAGCTGGCGTTTCAGGAAAGCGTATTCGACTTTGACGTTGAGTATAAAGTAATTTTTTGAAATAGCCGCTTCGATCGCCGATGCTTCACGCTCCGCCCGTTTTTTGTACAATCCATTTACACTGAGCGAAAAACCGTCGATCTGATAAATGCCTGAGAAATTGGCGAGGAATTTGGCATGCGATGAAAGGTAGAATGACTGAATCTGGCTTTTGTTGTCGCTATTGAGCCAGGTGAGGCCTGCATTGAGGAGCAATTTCTGATGCTCGGAAATAGTGTTCGCCGATTGGATATCGAGCTCGAAACCGGTGGTGTTTACCTCGGCGATGTTCAAAGCAAGGCCGAATGTACCCGTGGGCGAAAGGTTATCCTTGCGCGGCATTTGTGCGTATGGGGTAGTCACATAATCGATCAGGTCTTTTTGGCGGCGCTGGAAAAATGTGCCGGAAACTTTGAGCTGTGCCGCCGGACTGCTGGTGAGGAACCAATCTGCCCCTGCCTCGTAGCTGAAAGAACGTTCAGCTTTCAGGTCGGGATTGCCGACGCTGCCACCTGTGACGAGTTTTTTCGCGTAGTTATTGAAGCGTTCCGTAAAATCGGCGTCGCGGATTGTCTTGCCGGCACTCGCGCGCAGCTGCCAGCCGGCTTTTTTGTAGGATAAATTGATTTGAGGGGAAACCTCCGTACCAATGCTTTCGCGCCAGTCCATGCGCACGGAAGGTGTTACTGTAAAATCTTCTCCAATATTCTGCACCACCGATACAAACGGCGCAAGCTGGTTCAGTGTATGATTGCCGCGATCATTGGATTTGATGTTACGCTGCTGGAAATTGACGCCCGCGATCAGATTGGTGCTGGAAGTAAGCCCTTGCTGCAAAGTAGCGAGCCCTTGCCATAACTTCGATTTGCTGCTGTTGGCAATAGAATGCGGGTTAAAAAGGTAGGTGTCTTGTACGGATTTAAAGCCTCCATCCACTGAAAAAGCTGTTTTGTTCTTCTGATAACCCAATCTCACCTGGTTCCACGACATTTTGACTTTCTCGCTCGCCGTGTCGGATTTCAAAACGGTGTAAAAGTTTTGGGCTGCAAAGTCGCGGTGGTCGTAAGAACTACGGACGGCCAGGTTCCAGTTTGGTGAAATGGCATAACTCAGCGACAGCGAAGCGGTATTGTTGTGAAAATAGCCCTTAATACCGCGCTGCTGTACCCCGGATGCATTGTTGGAAAGAAACCCACCCGAAATGGCCAGTTTGTTGCGCTGCACAAATGCGCCCACATTGGCATTGAACAACCCGTATTCTCCGGCACTGACACCACCGTTTACCTGCGTTTTTTGTACCGAATTATCTTCCGCGTTGTTCAGTCGTGCCGCAAATGTTTTGGAAATCACATGAATAACCCCGCCCACGGCATCGGAGCCATATAATGCCGACGAAGCGCCTTTTAAAACTTCGATCCGCTCGATTTCGGCAGGGGATATTGGAATGTAGCTATTAAAATGTCCTGTATTGGGATCGTTGAGACGAATACCGTCGAGGATCACGAGCACTTGCTGGAAGGTACCGCCGCGCAACACAATGTCGCTCTGCGAACCTTGCGGACCCCGCGCCTGTATTTCGACACCCGGCATGTAGCGGAGCAGGTCGTCGATGCTGTGTACGGGCAGCTGTTGAAAATATTCGCCTTTGATGACGGCTATATTACGGCCAGTCTGCGATGCACGCTTTTCAACGAGGGAAGAGGTAACCGTTACCGGGTCAAGCGATATTTCCTGTGCCAGGGCCAGGGTTGAGATGAGGGGCAGTAAGAGGGTGGTTATATAATGGTGCTTCATAGGTTGTTTGTATCGATTGGTGTTTTTGACCGCCGACGGCTGACCGCCGACCGCCGATTGTCTGAATCCGACCATGGACCATAGACCATGGACGATGGCTTGTGCTAGTTTTACTTTAAGAAATCTTCAATCATGATCCATGGTCTATGGTCCATGGTCGGCCGCAGGCCTCTGGTCGGCTGTCGGCTGTCGGCTGTCGGCTGTCATTTTTCAACACAAAACTATTATCTTGCCGGCCCGTTTATATGCTCCGGTTTAAATCTAATGAGTAGTCCGGTTGAAATACCATTCAAAAATGTGATCCTGCTGGACCGTGCGTCCGGGACACCTGTATATCTGCAAATTGCGCACCAGATGATCAACGCCATTCAGCGTGGCGTGCTCGTTACGGGTGTACAACTCCCTGGCACACGAGCACTTGCGGAAATGCTTGAGGTGCACCGCAAAACCGTCGTAGCCGCCTACAACGAACTCGACGCGCAAGGGTGGATCGAAACGCTGCCTAACCGCGGGACGTTCGTGACCCGGAAAAGTCCGGTGGTGAAGGGTAGGGCATTGTCGGCGAACGTGAGTGATTTGAAGCAGTATCCGCAGCAAACCGGTTTTGCTTTTGAAGAAAGTATGTTGCTCGACCGGCCAGTTTCGCTCTCCCGCGTGGACCTGGAATTTACCGACGGCCTCCCGGATGTGCGTCTCGCGCCTATGGACAAGCTCGCGAAAGCCTATTCCAGTGTTTTAAGAAGAAACAACAACCGGAAATACCTGACCTATTCGCACGTGGAGGGTAACATCTGGTTCCGCGAGCGGCTGGCGACTTATCTGAACAATACCCGCGGCCTGCACATAGGTTCGGAGAATATTATTACAACACGCGGTATTCAGATGGGCATTTACCTCGCGTCGACCTTGTTGCTGAAAAAGGGTGACAATGTGGTGGTGGGAGACCTAAGCTACTATGTTGCGAATATGATCTTTCAGCAGGCCGGCGCTAATATTCTTTCCGTTCCTGTGGACAACCAGGGGATTTCCGTGGAAGCCGTGCGGCAGCTGTGCGAACGGACGCCGATCCGGATGCTGTACATCACGCCACACCACCATTATCCCACGACCGTCACGCTCAGTGCCGAGCGGCGCGTGGAGTTGCTGAATTTGTCGGTCAAATACGGTTTTATCATCCTCGAAGACGACCATGACTACGATTTTCACTATAACAGCAGTCCGGTACTCCCCCTGGCGAGCGCTGACGGGGCCGGGATGGTCGTTTATGTGGGCTCGTTCTGCAAGGCATTGGCGCCGGGGTTGCGGTCCGGCTATGTGGTCGCGCCGCAGAACCTGATCAGGGAATTGGGGAAAATGCGGCGGATTATCGACAGGCAGGGGGATCTGATGATGGAACAGGCACTAGCGGAACTGCTCGATGAGGGCGAAATTCAGCGTCATATCAAAAAAGCCCAGAAGGTTTACCATCAGCGTCGCGATTTGTTTACCGAACTGTTGGAAAGTGATTTCAAACCTTACCTGACGTTCAAAGCCCCGCCGGGTGGCTTGGCGATCTGGACGGAATGGCGGCGCGACATTAACCTCATGCGTGTGAGCAAAGAATGCCTGCGCGAAAACCTGCATTTGCCGCAAACGCTGCTTTTTCAGACCGGACGTCTCAGTGCCATGCGACTCGGGTTTGGCAGCCTGGATGAGAAGGAGTTGGGCGAAGCTACTTCTATTCTAAAAGCGGCGCTGGAAAAAAACAGCTAATACAATCGCGGTTGGAATGCTGATTTATTCAATTAATTTGGGATAAATTCCTATTTCGTGCATTTCAACCTGACTTCCGCATGAACAAACGTACTTTCATTAAACTTTCATCCGCATTAATGACGGCTCCTTTACTTTCCCCGCTGAGCGGGTGGGCCAATGGCGACAAGCTTCGCAACTGGGCAGGCAACCTTGAATACAGCACCGAAAAGCTCGATTTAGGCAAAAATTTGCAGCAGGTGCAAGCGCTTGTCCAAAAATACCCCAAGCTGAAAGTCCTCGGTACACGGCATTGCTTCAACGACATTGCGGATACGAAAGACCAGTTTATTACGGTTGTCGGCGCGGAAGAGCATATTGATTTGAATACCAAAAATAAAACCGTCACTGTCAACGGCGGGTTGAAATACGGCCAACTGGCGCCTTACCTGCACCAAAAGGGTTTTGCATTGCATAACCTGGCCTCGCTCCCGCACATTTCCGTCGCGGGTGCCTGTGCGACGGCCACGCATGGGTCGGGCGAAAAGAATGGAAACCTCGCGACCTCCGTGGCAGCGATGGAAATCGTGACTGCGGACGGCGAGGTAGTGAAGTTGAGCAGGGAGAAGGATGGGGAGAAATTCAATGCGGCGGTGGTGCATTTGGGGGCGTTGGGGGTGGTGACGAAAGTGACATTGGATGTACAGCCGACGTTTATGATGGGTCAATATGTGTATGAAAACCTGCCATTGAGCCAACTCAAAACGCACTTCGATGAAATTGAGTCGAGCGGATACAGTGTGAGTTTGTTTACAAACTGGGCGACGGATGATATCACGGAGGTGTGGGTTAAATTTAAAACCAACAGTGCCAAACCTTTAAAAGCGTTACCCGACAAGGAATTTTTCGGAGCGAAACTGGCTACCAAAAACCTGCACCCGATCCCGGAGCTTTCGGCCGAGAATTGTACCGAGCAAATGGGCGTGCCGGGGCCGTGGTACGAGCGTATGCCGCATTTCAAAATGGGTTTTACGCCCAGCAGCGGCAAGGAATTGCAAACCGAATATTTTGTACCCCGCAAGAATGCCGTGGATGCGATCCTGGCCATTTCCAAAATGGGCAGCCAAATCAGCCCGCATTTGTTTACATCGGAAGTAAGGACTATTGCAGCCGATAACCTTTGGCTAAGCCCATGTTACAAACAGGACTCGGTGGCGATCCACTTCACCTGGAAGCAGGACTGGCCGTCAGTGAGCAAGTTACTGCCAGTGATCGAGAAGGAACTGGCGCCGTTCAATCCTCGGCCGCATTGGGGTAAGCTGTTTACCGTTTCGCCCGGTTTGCTGGAAAAGCGGTACGAGAAACTGCCGGAGTTCAGGGAGCTGGCCGCGCAAATGGACCCGAAAGGAAAATTCCGCAATGCGTTTTTAAGTTTGAATGTTTTTAAAGCATGAATGGCGCGAAGCTTCTGCTTCGTGCCTACTATTCGCAGGCCTCTGGCCGGCCAGGTGAGCGACTTCGCGCAAATCGCTTTTCCGACCGGCCAGAGGCCTGCGAATTATGTAGATGAAGCCGGAGCTTCATTCCATCCCGACGGAATTAAATAGCTATTTCGAGCGTTTACTTTAACGTGACTCATCTTCCATAAGTAAACAAATACTTCTGATGGCTACCAAAACGAAGGCACTACCACCGGTAAGCGTGGACCTCACCGCCGACAAGATTACGGAGTTATACATGCATTACTGCCTGGAAAATCACAAGAAGCCGGAATCGGTTTACCTGTTTTCCAAAGAGCACGGTTTTGCGGAAAAGGATTTTTACAAGTTCTTCACTTCGATCGATTCGCTTGAAAGGCGGGTGTTTGTAAGTTTTCATGACCTGGCCGTAAACCTGATCAACCAGAGCGGGGAGATTGACGGGGTCGGTTTCCGGGATAAATTGTTGGCTTACTACTTTACGCTTGTTGAAATTCTGACTGCCAACCGCAGCTATGTAGTTTTTGCATTGAAAGAAGAAAAGAACAAGCTGAACGGTATCCTGAAGCTGAAAGAGTTTCGTGGCAGTTTTAAGGAATACATCCACGAAATCAGCGACGGTTACCTGAAAGCGAAAAGTGACCGCATTCGCAAGGCACAGCAGGATGCGCTGGAAGAAGGCGCGTGGATCCAACTGCTGCTCACATTGAAATTCTGGATTGACGATGAATCCGTAGGTTTTGAGAAAACAGACCTGTTCATCGAAAAGTCGATCCGGGCTACATTCGACCTGATCGATACGACTCCACTTGAGAGCGTGATCGACTTCGGGAAGTTTCTGATTAAAGAAAAATTGAAGTAGGAATGGAGACAATTGATAGCATACCTACTTCCAAAATACGACGTGCCACCCGGCTCATTTCAACAGGGGTCAAGATTGGGGGGAATTATCTGAAGTATTACGGCGAAAAGATCACCAGCCCGGAAACGGCACGGGACAACCTCAACAACAACAATGCGGAGGATATTTATGATAGCCTTAAAAGTTTGAAAGGTAGTGCATTGAAGCTCGCTCAGATGTTGAGCATGGAGAAAAACTTCCTGCCACAAGCTTATGTCGAGAAGTTCTCGCTCTCGCAATTTTCGGTACCGCCGCTTTCGGCGCCATTGGTAGTGAGGACATTCCGTAAATATTTTGGAAAGTCACCGTTGGAATTGTTTGATACATTCAACCCCAATGCAATCAATGCAGCGAGCATTGGTCAGGTGCATAAGGCCGTGCATGAAGGGAGGGAGCTGGCGGTGAAAATCCAGTATCCCGGTGTGGCGGAAAGTATTTCGTCGGATCTGGCGCTGGTGAGGCCAATTGCGATGAAGATGTTCAATATTCAGGCGAAGGATTCGGATAAGTATTTCAAGGAGGTCGAAACGAAGCTGACCGAGGAAACCAATTACATTCTTGAAATAGCCAATAGTACTGAAATTGCCGAGGCTTGCGAGCATATCCCTAATCTGCGCTTCCCGAAGTATTATCCCGAATTTTCGAGCGAGCGCGTGATCACGATGGATTGGATGGACGGCCAGCATTGGTCGGAGTTTTGCAAGACAAATCCCGACCAGGACACGGCTAACAAGATCGGGCAGGCATTGTGGGATTTTTATATGTTCCAGGTGCATCAGCTCCGCAAAGTCCATGCGGACCCGCATCCGGGTAATTTCCTGATTGATGAAAACGACAACCTGATCGCTATTGATTTTGGGTGTATCAAGGAAATTCCCGTGGATTTCTACATTCCGTATTTCGAGCTCGCCGAGCCTGAGAACCTCAATAGTCCGGCGATTTTCCACGCCAAGCTGGTCGAGTTGGAAATCCTGACAGCAAAGGACACCGAGGCGGAAACCATCTATTTTTCCAATCTTTTCAGAGAAATACTCGCATTGCTCACACAGCCGTTTCAGGCCGAGACATTCGATTTTTCAGATGAAGCGTTTTTCCTGAAACTTGCTGCACTGGGGGAGAAATATGCCAATGACAAGGAGCTGCGGAAAATGAATATGAACCGGGGCTCCAAACATTTTATTTATATCAACCGCACATTCTTCGGGCTGTTCAGCCTGTTGCATGACCTCAAAGCGGTGGTGGATACCCAACAATTTGTAAGCTGACACCAATTATAACCGGTCGTGGAATTTTCACGGCTGGTTTTCCTCTTCCGGTGCGTCGGCCGCCGGACCACCGGGCGCCGGATCGCCGGCCGCACTTTTTTTCAGATTCACGAAACGGAACAGATTGTTGTTAGCCTGCTCGGGCGTTTGGTCGCCAAGCAGGATTCCCCATGGTTCAAGTCCGGGTACCCGGTCAAAAATGACTTTCATCATCGCAATCACGGGAATTGAAAGGAACATGCCTGATAATCCTGCAAGCGCGCCGCCTACGAGCACGCCCACGATAGATACCAGCGCATTGATCCGCACTTTAGAGCCGACAATGAATGGTACCAGGAAATTGTTGTCGATCACCTGCACAGCGATGAATACGCCGACCACCCCCAATAGCACATCGATTTCGGGATGGCTGATGAACGTCACCATCACTGCAAGGGCGGTTGCGACGAGCCCGCCGATGTAGGGGACCAAATTGAGAATCGCAGCCATTACACCGAGCAAAATTGCATATTGTACATTCAGAATCAGTAGTCCTGCCGAGTTGAGGACTGCCACGGCCGTTGTTTCCAGCAAGAGGCCCACCATATAACTCTGGATAATCGACTTGATCTGTCCCAGTATTTCCAGTACACGCTGTTTTTGCTCTTCTGCAAACAGTACTACTGTAAAATGGATCAGCATTGCGCGGTAGTAAAGCAATAAGAAGGTGTAAATAGGAATGAGGATCAGCGTGCCGAGCGGACCTGTCACTACACCGAGCGTTTCCGGCCCCTGGAATGTTTCGAGCGTCTTGCTTTGGGCATTTTTTAAATATTCGGCTTGCTGGCGGTAGCTCAGACTGTACTCGCGGCGAATCCACCGGCGCGCATCGCGGTAAAAGAGGTCGATATTCCTTTTGAGCTTTGGCCATTCGTCGGAGAAATCGGCCAGCTGCATGGAAATGAGTACTGTAACCGCCGAAACGAGCAGGATCGCAATGGTCAGTGCCAGTGTGATGGAAAGCAATTTTGGAATCCCGATGCGGATAAACAGCCGCTCCAGCGGCCGGAGGAGCACGGCCAGCAACCCGGCCAGTGCCAGCGGCACGATAATATCCTGCCCAAGATAAATCGCGAGCATAATGATCCCGATCGCGAGGAGGGTTAGGGAAAGTTTCTGATAAAAGGGTTGATGGGTAGGGGTGTTCACGTTGCGTTTGATGCTATTGACACGCTTAAATTAATCCTTTCCCCAGACAAACGCTCCGGGATTCCTCGGGAAATTCTCCGAAATGGGGAATATCGTCATACCCTAGCTTTCGGTATAATGCAATCGCGTCCGGCTGGCCTTTACCGGTTTCGAGGATCATGGTTCCGTAGCCCAGTTCTTTCCCCCATCTTTCAAGCTCGTCGACCATGATGGAGGCGATGCCTTTCCCGCGGAATTCTGGTTTGACAAACATTCGTTTAAGTTCAATGCGGTGCGCGTCGAATTGCTTGAAGCAGCCGCAGGCGATGGCCGTGTCATTTTCATAGGCCAATATAACCGTCGGCAGGCCGGTAATGCGGTTGTATTCTTCGTAATCTTCCTTATTGGTGTTGTAAATGCGGCAAAGCTCGTCGTCGAGGTCGCTGGTGAGATTCTGGAAATCGGGACTGTCGCTGGTGGTGCGGATGTATTCGGGCATTGGTTGGTGATTTTCGCGAAGGTACATTTTGCCCCCGAGAAGCAGACGAGGGGTTATCTTGCAACGACAATCCTCGATATTTTAGTTTCACCGTTGCTTTTAACTATTTCGACGATGTAAATACCCGCTACAAAATCAGTTAGGTCAATCCGGTCGGTTCGTCTGTCGGTTGAACGATAGATTTGCCTTCCCTGTGTGTCTCTGATTACTATGCCCTGTATTTTATTCCAATCATCGACTTTGACGTTTAGAAAGTCTTTCGCAGGATTTGGGAAGACAAATTGAGGCTGAAACTCGAATCTCAAATTACATATGGTACTGTAAGTGGCTGACCCATCTAAATCAATCATGTGAAGGCGGTAGAGGTTTTGGCCGTTCTGCGGATTGGCGTCGGTGAATGAATAGTCTGTCCGGATCTTTGAAGTACCTTTTGCCGGAACATTGGCAAGCGTTTGCCAATGTTTACCATTTTCACTGCGCTGCACATCGAAATGGCTTGCATTCATTTCTTCTGTTGTTGTCCAGGTCAGAATTGCCAGTCCTTCCTCCTTCCTGGCGCGAAATTCTTTCAATGTTACCGGGAAATTTACCTGTACAGGAATTGCGGCCAAGGCGTTGTCATTTGTTGTATAGTTGCCATCTGTTTGGGGGCCTTGTGATCCCAGGGTAGCTGTTATTATTCCTGTGCCGATTCCGTTACCTTCGACCTGAATTAGAAAAGAAGTACAGGAGGTGTTAGGCAAGACGGTGTTTGCCAGGAGACGAACAGAGTGATTTCCAGGATCATTACTGGAACTTTGTACAGTGAAGCCGATGAGGGGCGAGCCATCTGTGTTTGTTATGCCTTTTAGCATAAGATTATCCGGGAAGCTGATTTGCGGCCTTGGTTTGTCACTTGGAGCAGTAGTGCTTGCGGTGTGACAATTGCATATTTTGACTTCCAGCGTACCTTTTGTCTTGTCCAGAATGAATGCCTGCTGCGGGTTGAGGTTTATGTCGAGGTCTTGTGTGAAGCCGTAATGCACACAGAGCACCATAAGCAAAGCCTGTACAATAACTTTCATTTGATAAATATGATAAGGTTTTACAGATAGCGCCACCTTGTAGGTGGGATTGTCTAATTTGTCGATACAGCCGTTACAACTGCATTGTTATAGCCATTTTTTTCGCCACCGGAGTTGACTACGATAACAGCAGTCAAATTTTGCGTAATGCCTGCTGGCTTGTCTGCCTTTCTTTTGATTTTGAAACCAATAACCGATACGCTGTTTGCCAGAAGGGCCACGTTTGAGCTGACCGTGATAAAATTGTCGTCTTCAGAAAAACTCCAGTTCCCATTCATATTGTTAACGCCTCCGAATACGTTGGAGACTCCGCTGCTGGTTGGGTAGCTTATGTCAAATGCTCCGATCTTGCTAACCCGGAAGGAGACATTCCCATTAGTGCCAAAGCCTGCTGTTTCGTGAAGATTGATAATAAAGTCCCTCTCCGCCCCTTCATTAAAACTTAACCCGTCAATGTCCAGCGTAGTAGTTAATTCTGCGGCAGCGCAGGGAGTGGTAACATTAATGTAAGACGTTGAGACATTGGTATTGTAGCAGCCATAGGTGAGGTCGTGGGCAAAGACATAGTAGGTGCCGGTGGTTACCGCAGTGGGGTTGTCTATCTTACCAGTGGTATGGTCAGAGCTGGTAAACCATTCAATAACGGTATTCGGTGGCAAGCTCAGCGGTTGGGGAAGAAAGCTTGTCAGGTCGGCCGTTTGCATGGGGCAGGCAATATTGGCATTGGATCCCGAAAGGGCGATCTGGCTTGAAGGATTGTTCGGATTGTTGCAACAGATTGTAGCAGCCGTGACTGAAAATGCGGAACTTAGCAAGGCCTTATTGGTGGAATAGCAGTTCCCGCTAGGGTTGAAATAAAATGCATAATAAGTACCAATTGCCGCCTGCGCGGGATTGGGAAGCATAGGGCCTGCATGCTGGTCGTTGTTGAACCACCGAATTTCATGAGGCGATTGCGCCTGCTGGCCTGTTAAGTCGAAAGAGCTTTGGTCAGTACAATTAATAGCCGCAGAATTACTTTTAAGCGCGGCTTGTGTTTCGACGCTGGTGAATGAAAATGCGGCCGCTGATATTTCTGTATTGTAACATTCATAAGGAATATTTTCGCCTTTGTAAAAAGCATAGTACTGTTGCCCGGGAGGCAATGGGCTTGCCTGGGAAGCCTGTTGTGTTGTTAATGTGCCCCAGGTTACATTCGGATTTGTCTTCCATATTACTTGTGCGCCAGCCGGAATGGGAAGTTGTACATTTTCATAAAGATTCTCCGTTGCGCATGCGAATGGCGTGACGTCCGAATCCCTTATGAATTTGACTTGTCCACCGGGGATTTTGCATGTGAACGGTCGCGAGTAAATGTCGAAGTTAACGTAGCCTGTACCTGCATTGGAAGTTCCAAAAAGCGAAAATTCCAGTTGTGCCGCAGGTGCTGTAAAGGTTAATTCCTGCTGAATCCATTGATGGATGTTGCCATTGAAATTCGTGACCTTGGTGGCAATAATTGCAGGAAACTGATCCGTTGTAGCAATTCGTAAGGTAGCGGTACTGCCATAGGAGGATAATTGCTCTTTGGACGAAAGTACATAGTAACGTAGCGTGTACTGAAATCCGGGAACGAAACCACCTGAAACGACTGAAATTTTGGCGCTTTGATTACCCGTGCTTTTTAATGACACAAATACACCATTCGTATTGGGAAAAAGTGCTTCGTTCTTGGAAGGAGGGGCCGGAATCCCGGAAGCCCACCAAACACCCGGATAGCCAACTATATTCGCAATTGCGGGCTCGCCGGAAACAATATTGTATCCAAGCGGGGCACAGTTGCTGCACACGGAACTTGTAAAAGTTTCCGGAAAGACCTGGCCATATGCCAAATGAACACTTGTTATGCAAATGGCGGCTAGTAAGTGGAGGAATTTTTTCATGAAGAAGTCCGTGCTGGTTTTATTAAGAACGTATTGCGCTTTTCACAATCAGCGCGACTAATTACGGTACTTCGCGGAAGTTTGATGTCAATGAATGAATATCCGGCCACGTCGAGTTAACTTCTGGTTCCAACGGCATGGTTTCGGAAAGTTCAAAGTCACGATGTATTTGGGTTTCGGATAACTTTTTTCGTGTGACGTCCCTTAGTTTTGTAATCTTACCTACCCCCATTCATATGCTGCGAGTATTCTGTTTACTGATATCCTTGTTAGGATGCACACTTGTTTTTGCCCAAAACGGTTTCCAGGTAGTCCCGCTGGGTGTGAAAGGCGGGACCGTCGATGGCAACCTTTCCGCGTACATGCTTGCGCCTGCGGGTTCGGATGCGTATGTGTGCCTGGATGCAGGCACGGTAAGCAGCGGGATCATCGCGGCGGTTGGGAATGGGGCGTTTAATGTGAATGCAGAAACGGTTCTGAAAAAATATATCAAGGGATATCTCATCTCACACCCGCATCTCGACCACATTTCAGGGATGATTATCAATTCAGTGGACGATACGGTGAAGCAGGTGTACGCCATGGAACATTGTATTAATGTGATGAAAGCGCATTATTTCAATTGGCAAAGCTGGCCTAATCTTGCGAATGACGGTAATGCGCCTGCCTTGAACAAATACCGTTACCAGCAACTAAAGGAAGGTATCGAAATGGCCGTTAAAGAATCGGAAATTTCGGTACGGGCATTCCCGTTGAGCCATTCAAAACCCTATTCGAGCACGGCGTTCCTGGTGAAGCATGGCGACGAATATGTGCTCTATTTTGGGGATACCGGCCCGGATGAGGTGGAGCGGACGGACCATATGAAGCGGGTTTGGGCGGCAGTCGCGCCGCTTGTGAAATCGGGAAAATTGAAAGGCGTTTTTCTGGAAGTCTCGTATCCCAATGCACAGCCCGATCGGCATCTGTATGGCCACCTGACGCCGAGATGGTTTATGAAAGAGTTTGAAGTATTGGCAGGACTTGCGGGAAAGGAGCATTTACGAAACCTGAATGTGGTCGTTACGCACGTTAAACCTGTGGGGAATAATGAAGAAACGATACGAAAGGAGTTGGGCGCGGCCAATAACCTCGGTTTGCGGTTGATCTTCCCGGAGCAAGGCGTAAAATTCGAGCTGAAATAGAAGTCAAAAGGCGGGAGTCGGTCCCGCCTTTTGCTATTTGAACAGATTAACCTGCCCGCTTGCGACCCTTGGGTCATAAGGGACTTGCAGTTCCATTCCCAGTTCTTTGTTTAGTTTCTGGATTAAATAGGAAGATAGCAGCGGCGACGCCTCCTCATGATTCTGATGCACAAAGAAGTAGATATTTTGAATGCCTTCCTCGGTCCAGAGTTTTAACCTTTCAAACCAGTCGTCCAGACGGGTATAATCCGAATCAACGTTGGCGCCGTTGTAGCGGATGAATGCGGTCGGCGTAGTGAGCCGCATGTGCAGCAAATCGCGGCGTCCGGCCGAATCTGTGACGATGTGCGTGATGTTTTTCTTTTCGAGGAGGCTGTACAGATCTTCGCTGTTAAAAGTACCGTCATACCAGCCGGTGTGGCGCAATTCCAGCGCAAGCGGAAAGCCGGAAGGCCATTCTTCCAGGTATGCTTTCAGTATTTCCCAGTTTTTAGGGCCAAAATTGTCGGGCATTTGCAGGAAAAGCATCCCGAGTTTATCCTGCAAATGGGCTATGCCGTCGAGGTAAACGTCGGTGGGCTCCTTGGCGTCTTTCAGCCTTTTCCAATGACTGATACCCTGGTGCAATTTGGGGAAAAACTTGAAACCGGCCGGCGTTTTGGCATACCAGGATTCAATCGTTTCGACAGGAAAATTATTGTAAAAGGTTGCATTCAGCTCGATGCTGTTGAACTGCGTCGCGTAATAGGCCAGTTCATCTTTGGTACCCTTGGGATAAAAACCTTTGAGGTCGGTTTTGTTCCATTTGGCGCATCCGATGTAGATCCCGGGCTTTCCGCCTTTGGCGGCATTCAAGAGGGCTTTGTTGGTGGTAGCGTCGGGCGGTAGCGCAAAATCTATATGATCGGGATTCTCAACTTTTCCAAATTTCATGACTTTCAGGTTAGGATGAACAAGAACCGATCTGGCAGGATTTTCAGCCTGCCAGATGTTGATAATGGTGATATTATCTCCCGAAATCGTCCTGCACGCGAACGATATCGTCTTCGTCGGAAGGATTGGAAGGGTCGGTATGTTGCCAGATTTCAGCTACAAAGCCCCATTCATTGACACCTACAAGGCGGTGACGCTCTCCTTTTTTGAGGTTGATGACCGTGCCGATCGGCAGTTGTTGCAATTCGGTTTCTTCGTCAGTATCGCTGATCACGATGCCGGCGCTTCCGCCGATTACTTTCCAGATTTCGGCGCGGCGATGGTGGTATTGCCATGAAAGGCGTTTATTGGGTGCCACCACGAGAATTTTGGGGCTCAGTTTTTCATAACCGGCAAAGTCGGCAAGCGACAAATGCGGGAAAAATGTAGAGATGAATTTGGGAGCCTGGCTTTCGTCAAGTACGAAAAAACCACCCCACGGACGCGAGTGGTCTTTGGCTACAACGGTGAATCCTTGCTCGTCTATAAATTGCTGTACTTTTTCAAAAACCTCATTTTTATCGGCTTCTGCCGCAAAGGATTGTATCATAACCGGGAGTAATTAATGATTCTGGTGAATTTCAAAATTAGGATAAAAAACAAAAAGATGCCCCAAAATATTCAGGGCACCTTTTGAATTATATCTACTAATTTTTCCTATTTGTCCCACCAAACTTTGGTAGTAAAGTCATCGGGCAAAGTGGCTCCCGTCTGGTAGTTCGGGTTACCCGCCACTTCGCTGGTCGGATATTTAAGCCTTACGGGAATCGTTCCGTTGGTAACATTGCCCGGGTAGTTGGTAGGTGTCAGCTTGGGAAAGCCGGTTCTGCGCCAGTCGTTCCATGCTTCCCACCAGTTGAAGAACTTGTTTACCCACATCTGTTCACCGATCATTTCCAGCGCTGGTTTGGTCGTGCCGTAAGGATAGGTAGTGAGGTAAGTGGTTACTGCCGCATCGGGGACGGTCAGCGAGGCATCATAAGGGGTATACATCTGCATGGATGCCTTCACACCCGCCTCGTAATGCGATTTCGCCGTTCCGGTAATGCCGCTTCCGATTTTACGTTCGATCGCCTCGGCCAGCAGGAGCTCCACTTCGCCGTAATTCATGATCATGTAAGGATCGGAATCCTGTAACATCTTGACATTAATACGGGAATAGGTCTTCGAAGCGATCACCGGTTTACCTTCCAGCTGATCCAGCATGGCCTGGTCATATCCGTTGGGTAATCCCTTTTGTTTCAACGGATCGACAGTCACCGGCGTGAATACACCGCCGGACCAGTCGCCGATACCGCTGCTGAGGATCATAAGGCGGGGATCATCATCGGCTGCGCTGTTTGCATTGGCCCCTTTCAGGAAGTTCACCATTGTAGCACTCAGGAACGCGGGCTGTCCGCCATCGCCGGGGTCAAATGCACGCGAAATACCGTTCTGGTTTACCCATTCACTGGGGCCGTCGGCCAAAGGTACCCACATATTGTCGGCATTACTGGTGAATACCCCACCGGCTACGGCCTTGCTGACGTACGTGGCGGCTTTGGCAGCATCCACATTCGAAATGCGCATAGCCAGACGAAGCATCAGGGAATAGCTGAAACGTTTCCATTTGTTGATATCGCCCTTATAGATGAAGTCCGCGGCGGCGAACCCTTCGTCTCCGTTGGAGGTATTCATGGCCGCGGCGGCTTCGTCGAGCTCTTTGAGCAAATCGGCGTAAATCACGTCCTGCGTATCATATTTAGGAAAGAAAATACCATCGGTGCCCTTGTTGGCCTCAGTGTATGGTACGCTGCCGTAGAAATCGGTGAGGCGGGCAAAGCTGAACGCACGCAGAATGCGGGCTGCATTGCGCATATTGACATACTTACCCTCCGCAAATCCACCCGGGCCCGACTGCTTCATGATTTCTGCGATGTTTTTCAGCTGGTCATTATAGGTAAATTCAAACGGGGCTGCATTGGTCTCGAGATTTACCGTGTATTTATCGCCGGGAGCGATGCCGCCGTTTGCATTGCCCAGCTGTTGGATCGCGTAGGCGCACCAGCCGATATTTGTCCGCCAGTCGATGTAACGGTTGTCGCCACTGGATCCGTTAGAAGCTATCCCCAGCTCCGCGGACGTGAAGATGAAATTGAGGTCCACCTGGTTCAGGGCCTGGGGGTTGATGTTGAGGTCGTGCAGTTCCTGTGTATCGCAACCCGTCATCAACACCGCTGCCAAACCATATTTGATATATTTTGTGAAGTCTTTCATGTTCTTGGAATTAGAATGTTGCTCTCAGGTTGAAACCGTAACTGCGTGTGGAAGGGAAACCGAAGTAATCGAAGCCTTGTGAATTTCCGTTCGAATAGGTCGACTCGGGATCTACGTTGTCGATGTTTTTGAAAAGGATCGCGAGGTTCCGGCCTACAAACGACAAGGTGAGGTTTTGGAGCGGTGTCTTTTCCAACAGTTTTCTCGGGAAAGTGTAGCCCAATGAGAGCTGTCTGAGCTTGATGAACGAAGCGTCATAGAGGAACTTAGTCGTTACAGGGTTAGCCTCTCCACCCACAGACTGCCAGTAGTCATAGGCTTCACGCGGAGTGAGTGTTTTGGTGAAGGGTTTGTATTCCGAACCTTCCTGGGTTACACCGGTAACCGTCAGCGGGGCCTCGCCGTCGCGTCCCTGCAACGATTGCTTGCTAACTCCCCATTGTGTGAGACGCATGTTGGTTCCGGAGAGAATATCCCCACCCCATTTGAAGTCGACGAGGAAAGAAAGATCGAAACCTTTATAATTGAATGCGTTGGTCAAACCACCGGTCAGCTTGGCAATACCGTTTCCGATAATCTGGTAATTGCTTTCCGAAACCGGACGGCCATCTGAAAAGAATACCGGCTGGCCATCAGGCGAATATTTCTGAACCTTACCGGTGATCATGCCGAACGGATGGCCAACGATATTTTTGATAAATGCATTTCTCGTTCTTGGCTCCTCCATCACAAGCTCGGTAGAACCCTCGATCAACGCTTTGACCTTGTTGTTGTTCTTGGCCAGATTCAGCGTGACGTCCCAGGTCAGATTATTCGTTTTGAGTGGCGTGGCTGTTAACAACAACTCGATACCCCGGTTCTGCATTTTTCCAAGGTTCACCGACGTGCTGCCGAAACCGCTCGCACGGGAAATGGTAGCATTCAGGATATCGTCCGTTGTCTGTTGGTCGTAATAGGTAAAATCAACCCCCAGTTTATTATTGAACACCCGGAAATCGATACCGAATTCCGTTTCTGTAACGGTCAGCGGTTTCAGATTTGGGTTGGGAATGTTACCATTGTTGCCCATGGCGGAAGAGAAAGAAGCCATTGGATGATCCAGGTGAGGATTTCCGTTCAATGAGTAGGTCATGTTAGTCGAATACTCATCAATAGTGGCGTTACCCACCTGCGCCCAGGAAGCGCGAACTTTACCATATGACAGCCAGGCAGGCAGGCCCTTGAATGCATCGGAGAACACAAAGCTTGCTCCTACGGAAGGGTAGAGGATGCTGTTGGTGGCCGGGTTCAATACGGAGAACCAGTCGTTACGTGCGGTGGCGTTCAGGAACAGATAGCCATCCCATGAAATTTCGGCGGAACCCAGCAGCGAGTTGATGCCTTTTTCCCTGTAATCGTAGTCCCATAACTTGGTTTTCAGGTTCTTGATCGCCGGGAAGAACGCCACATTGAAGCCGGAACCGTAAATGTTTTCGTATTCGTATTTTCTTCTCATCCTGTTACCGCCTGCGAATGCATTAATGCCGACTTTCCCGAACTCTTTATTGAATCCTATGGTGTATTCCAGGTTCAATTCCTGCACATTCCAGGAACCTGCATTACGCGCACCTCCCAGTTGATAGCCCGTTCCTTCCGGTGTAAGCCCTTCCGAGCGGCGTTGATATTTGTCGAGCCCGACGCGTCCCTGAATATACAGCCAGTCGGTGACCTGGTATTTCAAAGCACCCGAGGTAATGAAGCGGTCTTTATTATCGGTTTTGATAAACTGGTAGGTTACCCAATAAGGATTCTGCCCCCAGTTGTTGGCTGCCTGCTGGAATTCCTCACCCACTTTTTTACCGAAAATGCTCAGACTGTTGGCGTCGGTTCCGGCCGGTATTGCACCTGGTTTGGCAGGATCACCGTAGTAATCCAGCACGTTGTAGTTACCAGGAATGCGCCATACCGACTGGATGGCATTACCGGGAGAGTCGGAAACGTTCGGGCGGTTTTTAGCCTTTTCTTCTGAATACAGGATCTTGGCATCGAGCGTAAGCCGCTTGCCAAATTTGGAATTGGTGGAAAGTGATAGGTTGATCCTGTCGTATCCCGAGTTCGGGATGATAGTGGTGCTGTTCAGGTTAGTGACGGATGCCCGGAAGTTCTGATTTTCATTTCCACCCGACAATGCAATGTTGTTGGTGAAAGCGTGACCTGTTTTATAGAACCGCGAAAAATTGTCACCCTGATTAGCATATGGGCGCATTTTGCCGTCGAAACCAATTACCTGGCTATTGTCGTATTTGGGGCCCCAGGAATCGTCGCCCCAATCATATGCCTGAGCCTGGGTCGTAGGCTTGGACGCTACGCCATTGACGTATGAACCGCTGCCGTAAGTGTGTTGCAGATCGGAAAGATCATTGAATTTTTCAAAAACATAGTTCGAGCCGATTTCGACACCGATACCTTTTCTTTTGGTACCGCGCTTGGTGGTAATGTTGATAACCCCGTTCGCTGCGCGTGAGCCGTAAAGAGCGGCTGCGTTCGCACCTTTGAGCACGACCACCGACTCAATGTCATCCGGGTTGATACTCGAAAGACCATCCCCCTCATCGGAGCCGCCCCAGAGGCCGGCCTGGCCGAAGTTGTTGTTGTCCATCGGGATGCCATCGATTACATACAATGGCTGGTTATTGCCTTGAAGGGACTTGTTACCGCGAATGATCACGCGTGAGGAGCCTGCGGGGCCGGAGGCGATCTTGCTCACATTGACACCCGCTACGCGTCCGGCAAGCGCGTTACCCAGGTTGGCTTCGCGGGCGGCCGTCATATTGGAACCTGCTACTTCGGTAATGGAGTAGGCAAGTGATCTTTTTTCCCGGCTGATACCCAACGCGGTGACGACCACTTCGTTTAGTGCCGTAGCTTCGGAGGCCAGTGAAATATTCAGGATGGTAGCGTTAGCGACCACTTCTTTGGTAACGTAACCGATATAGCTGAAAGCCAGGGTTTTCCCTTTGTCGACAGTAATACTATATTCACCCTTGTCATTAGTGGTAGTACCCCTGGTGGTACCTTTTACGACAACGTTCACACCGGCAATTTCCCCGCCGGCGGCGTCGCTTACTTTCCCGGATACCGTCATTTCCTGTGCATATCCCCTCAGGGAGAGCACGGTGAACAGTATCAGCATCTTAACTAGTAGATTTTTTTTCATACAATCCGTACATCGATAGGTTAAATGGATACTTATTGAGGAATAGTGCTGAAAATTGAGTCAAATATACCGAGGTTGACTCCATATGTACATAGTGCTTTTTTATCTAAAAATAACACATTTTTAACACTTTTTTAATAGTGTTATTAAAATTATTCTGATATGGAACAGGACTATTTTATGCTAAAAACGGCCATTGGAAAGGCACCGATCATAATGCGAATTTATTCTAACACAATTGGAGGAAATTTGTCGAAGTGCAGTTCGGTCATGCGTATACGTCCCTTAGAGAATTATTGTAAAGCGGGATGGACAGAGCTGCCTTTGGCGTGATCCGGGTTAAGAAAAGCAAGATTGCGATCGATGATGCCGGTAAGGGTATTCCGGGAGGAGAGAGAGGTGAAATCCTCAGGAGCTGTGTGGGTAACGTAATCGAGTAGTCGCTCTACGGACGTGGTAGCTACATGGAGCCGTGTATCCGAAGAGCCATAGTAAATGAATACCGAACCGTCGTCGTCCAGAATCCAGCCATTTGAAAATACGACATTGGAGACATCGCCAGTGCGTTCGATACCTTCCGGCGCGAGGAAGTACCCTGCCGGTTTATAGATGACCTTTGCCAGATCGGCGATGTCGGTCATGAAAAGGTAAAGGACGTAACGCAGGCCTGCCGCAGTGTGCCTTACCCCATGTGCCAGGTGCAGCCAGCCCATGCGGGTTTTGATCGGGGCAGGGCCCTGACCGTTTTTCGATTCGTAAACGGTGTGATATTTCCGCGCATCAATGACGGTTTCATGGGGTATCTGCGCATTTTCGATACAGTGCGCCAATCCTAATGCGATACCGCCTCCGCGCCCGGCCTCGATGAACGAATCCTGGGGGCGGGTGTAGAATGCGTACTGGCCGTCGATGAATTCGGGGTGCAAAACCACGTTCCTTTGTTGCGCAGAGGGTGTTTTCAGATCAGCAAGTCTTTCCCACGTGCGCATGTCACGCGTACGCGCAACCCCGCATTGCGCAACTGCCTGCGACTCGTCACCGGGTGCAGCGGCGGGGTCTTTGCGTTCGGTACAAAAGAGACCGTAAATCCAGCCGTCCTCGTGTGCCGTGAGCCGCATGTCATAGATATTGACGTCCGGTTCGTGCGTTTCGGGCATTTCGAGCGGGTAGGGCCAGAATTTGAAGCCGTCGGTACCGGTGGCGCTTTCGGCTACCGCGAAAAACGACTTTCTGTCGTAACCTTCAACCCGGACGACCAATAAGTACTTGCCGTCGAGCTTGATCGCCCCCGCATTGAAAACGGCATTGATCCCGAACCGCTTCATAAAATAAGGGTTGCTGCTCGGATCGAGGTCGTATTCCCAGAAAAGTGGTACGTGTGCGGCGGTGAGTACGGGGAACTTGTAACGCTCGTAGAACCCGTCGGGGGAGTCCAGCCTTTCATTGGGTGTTTCGTCTAACAGCTCCTTTTCACTTTTAATACGTTGAAAACGCTCTTCGAAGATAGTCATGGTGATTTTATCAGGGATTGTCCATACTCACTGATGCGGGAGGTTTTTGTACCATGTTTTCCAGAGAATGATTGAGGAGGTTAAAAAGATAGCCGTTGTTATGAAAGTTTCCTGCGGCATTTTAAGAATACCAAAAACGGGTATCGCGGTAATGGCGGTCTGCGCGACGATGCCAAGAACGACATTGAAAAGGTCCCTGGCAAAGCCCCTGTTAGGTAAAAAGGAAGGGTTGCTTCTGCGTACTTCCTCCCGGACCGGTCCCCAGAAACCCCACGGATTCACTGTCCGGTAGAATGTTTTAAGCACCTCCATGTCTGTCGGCTTCGTCGCAAGTGATCCCCCCAACGCTCCGACCAGCGATATGCCCAGAATGAGAGGGAAATAATAGAGCGGTAATGTGTCTTTGAAAATATGGGGGCAAACCAGCGCACACACGATACCCGCCAGCATTCCCCAGAAAAAACCTGAGCTGTTGAACCGCCACCAATACCATTTCAGCACATTGGAAGCGATATATCCGCCTAATAGCGCGGATACGATCCATTGGAGAATGCTGTTCACGTCTTTCGCCAGCAAGCCCAGCAATATGCTGATGCACACGATCACGATGCCGGAAAGGTAGTTTATTCTGCTGATTTGCCGGTTGCCGGCGTGAGGATTGATAGAGCGGAGGTAAATGTCATTGACGAAATAGGCCTGTGCAGCGTTGAACGTGCCCGCAAATGTGCCCATGAATGCGCCCATGAGGCCGATCAACACCAAACCCAGCAAGCCCGACGGAATGTAGGTATTGAGCACGGCCGGAAGCACTTTCTCGAAATCGGTGCCGATGGCGGCCGAAATACCGGGCTGGCGGAAGTAAAGCAGCGCGAGAACGGCGATGCCGGTGATGAAGAGATACCGCGTAGGGAGTAACACCACATTCACAATCATGCTCATCAGGGCCGCTTCTCTTGGCGAGCGGGTCGAAAGGATTTTCTGCATGTCGTAGTTGGGCGCCGGGCCGGCGAGGCTTGCGAGGATGCCTTTGGTAACCATTAATGCAAAGAAATAGCCAAAGGGCGTAAAGCTGTCATTTCGCAACTTTCGGGCGGCGGCCGGCAGGCGGTCAGACCAGTCGAGGCCAAGGTCTTTCCCGAAGAAAAGGTCGGTCCAGCCGGCAGGAATGGGCAGGCTATTCACCCCAGGCAGCGCCATGTAAGCCATGACAGCCACCGACACGCAAACGATGACCATGATCAGATAATGCAGCATATCGGCCCACACAATACTTTTCATGCCGCCAAGCAGCGCATAGCAAGCGGTGAAAACGGTAAAAAGAATGCCGTAAAAGTGAGCAGTGTAAGCCGGAGGCAGCTTGAATGGGAGGAATGCGCTGACGATCTTCCAGGGGATGAAGATTTCAATGAATTTACCTAACCCGATAAAGCCGTACGCCATAAAGCTCAGGCAGCTTAGTAATGCAAAAGCGATGATGATCTTATGTGAGGGTCCGGCACCATGGCGGTCGCCAAAACGGAACAGCATCCATTCCGCACCGGTAGCCGCATTGGAGCGCCTCAGCCACATCGAGAGGTAGACCATCATGAATATCTGGTTAAATACCGGCCACAACCAGGGCAGCCAAATGCTTTTCACTCCATAAACTACCATGATGGCGACCATCCAGGCTGTACCGGAAAGATCGAACATGCCGGAGGCATTGGAAATACCCAACATCCAGAACGGCATAGATTTCCCTCCGAGCAGGTAGTCGTTTTTGCTTTTCGCTGCCTGCCGTTTGAGGTAAATGCCGATCGCCAGGACCGTTACCAGGTAGAGTAATATGACGAGGAGGTCGATCGCCTTGATGTTCATCGGTGAGCGTGGTGATCGATCCGCGTATGGTACAAACTTATTGACAAAACTGCCGTTGGGTATAGTACTTTTTTATCCATGATTAGACCAATACTAACAGTTTATAGGATTTTAGGAAGGGTTGCTGATGGCATTATTAGTAATTAATCTTTAAATTGTTACCTCAATATAACATGGTGGATGGAGACCGGTCGCCTTGTTTTTCAATTTAACCTAAAAATACAATTTAGCCTATGAGTGAAATCTACCGAGAAATTACCCCATTGACCCAGTACGATTGTTTCACCGTTTTCGACCGTAAAAAGACGATTTTCGATTTCCCGCTGCATAGCCACGAGGAGTTCGAATTGAACCTGATCCTTTCGGGAAAAGGCGTGAAACGGGTGGTCGGCGATCATACCGAAGTGATCGACGACGCGGAGCTGGTGCTGGTGGGCAACAATCTGCCACATGGGTGGCTCACCCATTCCTATCGCTGGCAGGAAGGAATGCCGGAAATCAAGGAAGTAACCGTGCAATTCCATCGGGATTTGTTTGACGACAAGTTTTTGAAGCGGAACCAGCTGTTTTTTGTGCGCTCGCTGCTGGAAAAATCGTCCAAGGGAATTGCGTTTTCGCGGGAAACGATCGAGCGCATCAAGCCACGGCTTACGAGCCTGGCGCAAAAGAGTGGCTTCGATTCCATGCTCGAACTGATGTCCATTTTGCATGACCTCTCCGTTTCGCGTGATATGCGAACGCTTTCCAACAGCACATTTACGGATGAAAATGTCAATTTCAACAGTCGCCGCATTGAAAAAGTGTTCGCCTACATGCGCGACAACTATGATAAGGATGTGAACTTGGCAGGCGTAGCGAAGCTGGCGGGCATGTCGGAAGTGTCATTTAGCCGGTTTATCAAAAAGCGTACGGGCAAGACCTTTATTGAAAGCCTGAACGAGATTCGGCTGGGTCACGCGTCACGGTCGCTGATCAATACTTCGAATACGATTTCGGAGATCGCTTACAAATGCGGATTCAATAATCTTTCGTATTTCAACCGGATTTTCAAGAGCAGGAATGGCTGTACGCCGAAGGAATTCCGGGATAACTATTCGGGGACGCGGACGTTTGTTTAATGAGTGAGTCTGTGAATGAGTGAATGTGTGAATGAGTGAATGTGTGAATTTTGAATGATTGAATAGTCATAATGCAAAAGAGTTCAAAGTCAGGGCAGGCCCGAGCTTTGAACTCTTATATTTTTAACGACTCCTGACCTATTCACTCATTCGGTCATTCGGTCATTCGGTCATTCAATCATTCAATCACTAAACTTTCAGCATCCATCCAAAGATATCCTGCTCTTTGCCGGTGCGGAGGTCGGTCAGGTAAGTTTTTACTTTACTTACGAATGAGTCTTCCTTGATTTCAGGCAATGCATAATCCACGCCTTCGTACGCGATGGTTGCGAAAGGGGAAATGACCACCGCTGTTCCGGCCCCGAATGCGGCTTCGAGCTTGCCGGCTTTCAGTGCGTCGATGATCTCTTTTACGCTGATACGGCGCTCTTCGACAGGAATGCCCCAATGCTCTGCGATCGCCACAATGCTTTTACGCGTGATACCATCCAGTGTGGTTTCGGAAACGTGCGGGGTAAGCAGCTTACCATCCAGCATGAACATGATATTCATCGTTCCCGATTCTTCGATGTACGCGTGATCACGGGCATCGGTCCAGATCAGCTGGTCGTAACCTTCCTGCTGGGCGAGCTTCGCCGGGTAAAGCGATCCTGCGTAGTTACCGGCACATTTGGTAGCACCTACACCACCTTCGGCAGCGCGGATGAAATGCGTTTCGACTTTCACACGCGGAGGTTTGGCATAATAAGTACCTACCGGGCTGGTGAAAATGATGAAATAATATGAATCGGATGCTTTGACGCCAATGTAAGGGTCGGTAGCAAACATGTACGGGCGAATGTAAAGCGAGCAGCCGGGTTGTGAAGGCACCCAACCTGCATCCAGACGGAGCAGTTCGGTAAGGCCGTTCATGAAAATTTCTTCCGGAATCTGCGGCATACAAAGGCGCTCAGCCGATTTGTTGAGGCGTTTCCAGTTGTCGATGGCACGGAAAAGCAGCACTTCACCGGCATCGTTTTTGTAGGCTTTCATTCCCTCGAAAATAGCCTGACCGTAATGTAGCGCGGCGGTAGCAGGGCTTAGCGAGAGGTCGCCGTAAGGGACGATGCGCAGGTCCTGCCATTGTCCGTTTTTATATTCGGCGATAAACATGTGGTCGGAGATATTCCGTCCAAAAACGAGGTTGTTGAAGTCAACCTCCTGCAAACGGGATTTGGTGGTTTGCTGAACTTCTATTTGTACTGTGTCGGCTGTCATGATGCCAAAAATTTAATTTTTCAAACGCTTTCCGAAGCTTACGATCAGAAAAAAGGCAGGATTTGGAGATCCCGGCGCATTCTTTCTTAAGTCTCGCAATTTAAAGAATTTAATCTGTAAATAATTGATATTTAGTATAACAATTATTTTTGCCGCGGAACCCTCGGCTGCCATGTAATTTCCTCGATTCCGAGCTCGTGCGTCATGGCCCTGCAGAGCATAAAAAGGTAGTCGGAAAGACGGTTGAGATAGCGGATTACAATCGGCTCCACTTCTTCTCCCTGCTGCAATTGAATCACCGCGCGTTCGGCCCGGCGGCAAACGGTTCGTGCGATGTGCCCGAAAGATACCGACTGATGCCCGCCCGGCAATATGAATGCCCGCAAAGGAGCAACTTTCGCATCGATTGCGTCCATTTCCTTTTCGAGCAACGTGATGTCTTCGTCGTGCAGATCGGGAAGTATTTTCTTCTTCTGATCGGGCTCCGAAGCCAGATGTGAGCCGATCGTGAACAGGCGGTCCTGGATTTCTTTAAGCAGGTCTTTCCGGCCTTCATTTACCAGCTGATCGCGAAGCATTCCGATGTGGCTGTTCAGTTCGTCGACCGTTCCGTAGGCGTCAATGCGCACATGCGCCTTACTCAGGCGCGTGCCTCCGATGAGGGCAGTGGTGCCTTTGTCACCGGTTTTGGTGTAGATTTTCATTGTGAGAAATGTAAAGAGCAAAAATAGGCTTAGGCGTTTCAGCCGGGCAATAGTTTCGGAAAATCTTCCGGTTTGATAATTTGAAGTTTAGGGAAATCCAGATTTTTAAAAACATTGAAGTCTGTCAAAAGTAACAAGGCAATCTGCGTTGACAGAAATGCCCAGGTCCGAAAATTTGTTGTCGTCGGGATCTTCTTCAATGATACTCCATCGAAAATGGGGTTCGGCGAAGATTACATTTGGAGCCGTACAGAGCACCTCAACGACTAATTGTGCCGTTTTTTCAGAATAGAATTCGGTCAGTTTTTCTTCATATTCGTTTAGAATACCTGTGCTGACGACCCAGTCAAACTGTTCTGCTATGAACGCTTTGTAAATCGCAAATTCCGGATTCGATCTTTTTATTGTTTTGACAAGGACGTTAGTATCAATGACCGCCCTCAATTTACTCATCAGCGTTATCGGGTTTCGTTCTGACGTCGGCGAATTCAAGTTGCTTGTAGTCAGCCTCCGTTATACCTTTTTTGACAACCATAGCATCAACTTCGTTAAACAGCCTTTGACTCAGGTGATTGACAAGCACACGCCTGATTTCCAGTAATTCTTCATCGGGAATGTTCCTGTTAAACATCCTGAGAAGTGCTATCTGAACTTCATTTAAGCCTGAAATGTGTGTTTTCGGTTTCATGTTCGGGATGATGTCAAATTTCAAATTTTGGGCAGGTAGCTGATTAGATCGACTTCAATTAGGTTTTGGAAGCTTCCCGACCTAATTTTGCACCCTGATTTACTATGGCGAAAAGACCTCTATTTAGGTTACCTAATTCATGAAAGTTACAACATTTGCAATAAAGATCTGGCGTTGGGCGTCTTTATTATTCGTTATCGGGGCGCTGGTTTGGACGTATTCACTCTTCCCGGAGATGGTCGCCGTTGACTTTGCCGATAGCGGCCTTGCGGAGCGCTATGTCGAGAAAGGACACATCTTTTATATCGTAATGGGCCTTTTTCTGCTCAATAACGTGGTCATCACGGGTATAGCGCGTCACATTCCGAATGTAGACCCCATGAACCTGCCGATCCTGAAACGTAAGGAATGGGCGCAGCATCGCGCCGCGCTGAATGAGCACCTCATCAACTGGCTTTTCTGCCTGGTGGCGGTGATCAACACCATTACAGGTTTCAGCTTGCTGGCGTTGGCGACGATCAACAGTACGAATTACAAAATGGACGTGTTTGACTTTTCATGGCTCTATTATGCCAGTCTCGCATTGGTCCTGGGCGTTTTTCTGTTGCCGTTACGCTTGCTGTGGCCACCGGTGCAGGAGGATAAATTGTAATATTGCCCTATATGGAAGGTAAAATGGCAGCGGAGGATAGCCAGGATGCATTGTGGCGGAAGGAAGCGGAGGCGATCGATCTGGAAAGCTATACCTACGATCTGCCCGATTATCGTATTGCGAAGTACCCGATGGAAATTCGGGACCAATCGAAGCTCATGGTGTATAAGGGTGGTAAAATCAACCACCTGAGGTTTACCGACATCACTTCCCAACTGCCTGCTGACACGCTTCTTGTTTTCAATGATACCAAGGTCATTCCAGCGCGGGCGCATTTTCGGAAAGAGACGGGTGCGGTGATAGAACTGCTGCTGCTGCATCCCGAACTACCCACGCGGGTGATCAACGATGCGATGCTCGTGAAACATTCGTGCGTGTGGGAATGTATGATCGGCAATAAAAAGCGGTGGAAAGCAGGTGATACATTATTGAATGTTATACAGGTCGGCGGAGCAGAAGTGCATTTGCAGGTCTCATACCATGACTACGAGCGTAACCTGATAAGGTTGACCTGGGATACGGAGGTTACATTCCTCGACCTCGTGAAAGCTCTGGGCGAAATCCCGCTACCTCCCTATCTCAACAGAGATACCGAAGAGCCGGATAAGGAAACTTATCAGACAGTCTACGCGCACCATGACGGCGCGGTTGCCGCACCTACGGCCGGATTGCATTTCACACCCCGGGTTTTTGATGCATTGGCACAAAAGGGTATCCGCAAGTCATTTCTCACACTGCACGTTGGCGCCGGTACTTTTCAGCCCATTAAAGTGGAGAAGGTTACGGAGCATCGCATGCATTCGGAGCAGGTTGTGTTTACGAGGGGATTAATCGACAGTTTATTGAAATCGGTCGATCACATTGTGCCGGTAGGGACTACTTCGCTGCGTTCGCTGGAAAGTTTGTATTGGTATGGCGTGAAGCTCTTTAAAAAGGAAACGACAGATTTCAATATCGAAAAGCTGTATCCCTATCCGTGGAAAGATACGGAGCTTCCGTCGGCAGGGGAGTCATTGCAAGCCATCGCCGATCATATGGATGCCGCTGGACTGCAAGAAATCGTTGGAGAAACCGAGATATTCATTTTCCCGGGTTATCGTTTCAGATTGTGCCGCGGGATAATTACTAATTACCATCAACCGGGTTCTACGCT
Source organism: Dyadobacter sp. (assembly GCF_017744695.1). Lineage (GTDB taxonomy): Bacteria > Bacteroidota > Bacteroidia > Cytophagales > Spirosomataceae > Dyadobacter. Next base: position 40,544 of record NZ_JAGIAS010000013.1, on the reverse strand, counting down.
CATTCTCCTGGTAGCCGCTTTTGTCGGAAATGATTGGAAAACGATTTATTCTGAGGCATTGGCCAATGACTATCGCTTCCTGAGCTACGGCGATTCTTCACTCCTTTGGCTCAATGGTGTTGAGTAACGGTATCATCTAATACATTTTTCCCGTAAATTGTTGTTTAATCGATGACAATATGGGACACGCACAGCTGGTTGAACAGAAAATGACGGTCGAAGAGTACTTCGAGTTGGAAAAGCGAAGCGAAATTCGTCATGAGTACTACAATGGCGAAGTTTACGCGATGGCAGGGACAACTTTGAACCACAACAGAATAGTGGGAAAAGTGAGGAACCTGCTAGGCAGTCACTTTTTATCCAAGCGATGCGACGTATTTTCGGAGAATGTAAAAGTTGAGGTTTCGAGCGTCTACTACCCCTATCCCGATGTAGTAGTCACATGTGCTCCAAGTGACATTTCCGGAACCTATATTATTAGACATCCTACTGTTCTGGTTGAAGTAATGTCCAAAACATCGGAGCACTGCGATAGCATTTTTAAACTGAAACAATACAAAATAATCCCTTCTCTGCAATACTATCTGCTGGTTTCTCAATACGATTACAACGTCAGCTTGTATTCCAGATTGGAAAGAACAGATCTCTGGACTTATCACACTTTTAGTAACTCCGAAGACGTAGTGCGCCTCGAAGCATTCGATTTCGAAATGAGCCTTCAATCAATCTACGAAAATATCGAGTTCGTGCCGGAAGAGTAGTTTCGACTGCGTTATTGAACAGCCACCACCTTACTCGCCACCGATACCCCATTCTCATTAAAAGCCTCAATGGCGAAATAATAAGGAACTCCTACGTTCAGCGCGCGAAGTTCGAAGGTATTCGGCTCGTCGTTCCAGAACTGGTAGGTTTGGTATAGCTTGTCGGGTGCTATACCCCATAACACATTGTAACCAACGGCTCCGGGTACTTTTTCCCATTTCAAATCTGCATTGCGCGCGTCTTTCTGGCGGACGGCCGTGAAGGTTGCGGGCGTTTGCGGGGCTTTCCCGAACCCGTTTCCAAAAATCCTGAATTCGCTGATGGCCAATATCGGTGAAGCTACGTACACGTGCTCGTAACGCACGTATCGCGCGCGCACGGGTGCTGCAAGCTCGATATAGGCGCATGGGCGATCACGTTTGGGCTCTTTTGTGAGGTCGCTCGCGAGTTCCCATTTCTTACCATCTTTCGAAGTCCAGATTTTAAATTGTGTGTAGACTTCCTCAGGCTTGTTATCGAAAATGTCGGACTTGTAATCGGTGTAGTTGACTTGCACTGCTTTAATTTCCTGTTCGGTCTGTAAATCGATCGTCAGCGTTTCGCCCGGTTTGTTTTGTTTTGCGGCCCAGAATGTCCTTGGGTTCTCGTCGGTGATCTTTTGTGCCACCATTGTATCGAGCGTGGACGACGCAGTTGCTGGTTTTTTATAGGAGAGCAGCATCCAGCCGGTGAAGAGCTCGTCGCCTTTGCCGGTCCAGGTTTTAGTAGGCATTCTGTGTGGAAAATCGCCGAAACGGGTGTTGGCGAACATTTGCCCGTCTTTGTCAAATCCGGCGGCATAGCGCACAATACGGCGTTCCATGGCCCAGTTCAGGCCGATCCACGAAGTGCCGGTGTTCCAGTAGTTGCCAAAGTTGTCCTGGAATGTATTGCCATGTCCTGCGCCAGTCGCAAAACCACCTGGTTTGTAAGAAACAGGGTTGTAAGGTGCGTAGGTAAATGGCCCCAGCGGCTGATCGCCGACGTAGGTGCCATTGGCATACACATTATATTCCGTGCCCGGCGCGCCGTATTGCAGGTAATACTTGCCCTTATGCTTGGTCATCCACGCGCCCTCTGTGAATGGCTTGAAAGGATCCGAGTGGTTTGGCCCGAAGCGTTCCCAGCCGTGTTCATATTGGTTTAGCCAAAACATGGACTGGTACTGCCCCTTGAATGCAAGCCGTTTGGAATAATCCAGCTCGGAACCGAAAATCGGGTATACATTCGAGGAGCCCCAGTACATGTACCATTTGTCGGTGTCCGGGTCGTGGAACAAGGCCGGGTCCCAGGGGCCGATGTCCTTCGGCAAGCGGGGCGTCCAGCGATTATAGAATTCCCAGATACCTTTTTCAGGCGCAACGGAGTACAGTATCGGTCGAGATTCGAAGGTGGATTGGAATAAAAACAATGTGTCGCGTACCGAAACCGCCGCGGGCGCGCACATGTCCTCGAACGGCCAGCGGTTGGCCGTCAGGTATTTCCAGTTGATCATGTCTTTGGAATGCCAGTAACCACCCGAGATCGTGACGAAAAGAAAATACTCGCCTTTGTGATTAATGATTACCGGATCGGCACCGGAACGGTAGCTGATATTGTCGTTGAGATGCTCGAAGTTGTATTTGTAATCGATATCCATCGGATTACAATAGGTCGTCTGGGCGATGGCCTTCATTGAATGGAAGCCGGCCAGTATTCCAAATAATATTCCGAATGTGCGTAACGACATGATTTTGCTGATGATAGGATGCAGATTATTCTTTTAATCTTACAAAACTACCTGTTTTTGGATTAATAATCCTTTCGGCAAGCAAAAGCATCGCGTCTTTAAGAAGTTTTGAAACCGATAACCTTTACCTTTGCGGTCGATTTTGAAATAAGCAACAGTTTTTTAGAATGGCGATTGATTTTATAGAGGAACTACGCTGGCGGGGCATGCTGCACGACATGATGCCGGGAACACATGAGCAACTTCAAAAGGAGATGACATGCGGTTATATCGGCTTCGACCCGACGGCTCCTTCGCTGCACATCGGTAACCTCGCAACCATTATGCTTCTGGTGCATTTCCAGCGCGCGGGGCACAAGCCTATTGCATTGATTGGAGGGGCAACCGGAATGATCGGCGATCCTTCTTTCAAAGCGGCAGAGCGATCGTTTCTCGACGAAGATACCTTGCGTATCAACCAGGAAGGTATCCGCAAGCAGCTCGAATCATTCCTGGATTTCAATTCCGGTGAAAATTCGGCTGAAATGGTGAACAACTACGACTGGTTCAAAGACATTGGCTTTTTGCAGTTTCTGCGAGATGCGGGTAAATATCTGAGCGTCAACTATATGATGTCGAAGGATTCTGTGAAAAAGCGGCTGGAAACCGGTATCTCATTCACCGAGTTCTCCTACCAGCTTTTGCAGGGCTACGATTTTTATCATTTATATAAAACCAAAAATGTCCGGCTGCAAATGGGCGGCTCGGATCAATGGGGGAATATTACGACGGGTACGGAGATTATCCGCCGTAAGGAAGGCGACGACGAAGGCTATTTCAAAGCCTACGCATTGACGACCCCGCTCGTTACCAAAGCCGATGGTTCCAAGTTCGGGAAAAGTGAAGGCGGTAACATCTGGCTCGATCCCGAGCGGACTTCACCTTACCAGTTCTACCAGTTCTGGCTCAACCAGAGTGATGACGACATGCCGCGTTACCTGCGTGTGTTCTCGCTGAAAGGGCGGGAGGAAATTGAAGCGCTGGAAATAAGTCACGCTGCCGAACCGCATTTACGCATTATGCAAAAGGTGTTGGCGTCCGAACTGACCATCCGCATTCACTCGCAAAAAGCATACGATCTGGTGTTGAAGGCTTCGGAGGTGTTGTATGGTAAAGCGACATTGGAAACACTCCAGAGCATTGAAGTGGATGAATTCGATACGATTTTCGACGGTGTACCTCAGACAGAAATCACACGCACCGAATGGGACGAATGTGCGAACATTACCGATCTCGTTTCGACTGTAACCCGCGGCGAAGTGTATGCTTCCAAAGGCGAGGCGCGCCGTGCGATCCAACAGAATGCAGTGAGTGTGAACAAATCGAAAGTGACTTCGGCGGAACAACCGCTGAGCGATTTCGCATTGCTTCAAAACAAATTCTTGCTGATTTCAAAGGGTAAGAAAAATCACCTGATTAAGGTAATATAATGTTTCGAACGGCTTGGCAGCAGATTAAGTCTTGCCAAGCCGTTCAAAGCTGAAAATAGCGGCATCTTTATTTTTCTTTCCTGCGATAAGGTCTGTGATAATCCCGGCGGCGATGATGCTGAAAAGAATGCCGTTCCCTCCAAATCCCAACGCGAACCAGGTATTAGGGTGCTCGTTCACCCCGCCAATGAACGGAAGGCCGTCTTTCGTTTCGGCAAACGTTCCGCACCACGCGTGATCGGTCACAAACGGCAGATCCGGAAACATACTTCTCGCATTCTTTTCCAGTTCTTTGGACTTTTGGTAAAGCAGTTTGTCCCGCTTGATCGCGCTTTGGAACATCTCGTCCTTACCGCCGATCAGCACACGATTATCTGCAGTTGTACGCATATACAGATACGGCCGCGCACTTTCCCAGAGTAATGCATTTTCATACCAAAGCTCCTTTTGGTCGGGCATCGGTTTGCTGACGATCGCGTAGGACGAATGCAGCCGCACGAAGTTACGCGATATCAGCTTTTGTGATTCGTAACCTGCGGCAACGATCAGTTTCCTCGTTTTGACAATATTTCCATTATCCAACACCAATGTAACGCCGCCCGGCTCATGTTGGATATCGGTGATTTCGACGGTGTCATATACACGTGCGCCTTTGTGGATGCATTCCTGCAAGAGTGCGTGTGCGAGCGCGTATGCATCTACCTGCGCGGCATCGTGCGAGAGGATAGCGCCACTTTTGCGGATACCGGGGAAATGGAAGCGTAATGCAGCCTGATCCCACCAGTCCACATCGATGCCAATTTTTCTTCTTGCCTCGTATTCTTTTTCCAACAGAGGGAGGTCATCTTTTTTCGATGCGTAATAGACGCTTTTAACCAACGAGAAATCCGTTTTGACCTGCAATGAATCAACAATTTCGCGGGCTTTGCGAATGGCCTCCACACATAATAAATAGCTGCGCACGGCATGTTTCTCTCCGACCATCCCGATCAGATCGGTCAGCATGGTATCGATCTCGTATTGCAGCAATGCCGTGGAGCCGGATGTGCTGCCCATTCCAATATGCCGTTTTTCCAGCACTACGACCGGAAACCCGGCCTGCGTGAGATACCAGGCCAACAGTGCGCCGGTAATGCCGCCGCCCATGATCACAATTTCCGCTGTAAGGTTTTCTGATAAAGCAGGGTAAGAATGCATCGCCCCGTTTTTGTAAAACCAATGAGGCTGCCCACTGAGTAGATCCATCGAGTGTTTTTGTTGACTGAATAACTCTTAGGGCTAAAATTCTGTACCAGGGCGTTTTGGGAGAAGAGGTATTTCAGGTTTAATTATCTTTTTTACTTTTGAAAATAAACAACGAACAAGTTGTAAGATTTTCCTACATTTTATTTACTATAACACACTATCGAAATGATCATAAAATCCAAACTAAATTACGGTACGGTGTACCCATTGGCATATCGTTTGTGCGCGGGAGTGCAAGAAGGGGCAGAGCCCCGAAATACTTGTGGAAATGGTTGCGTTTCCCAGGTTTAAAGGTGCAGCGCACCGTAATAAATGTCAACAGCCGATGTGTACCGATAAAAAAGCGAATGTGACCCACATCGACTTCACTCCTTCCCGGAAAACGTATTCAAAACCGGCGCAGCGGTAGGGTTATATTGGTACGATTGCCAGGTATGGTCATTGTAGATCTCGACAATGCGGTAGCCTTTGTAAGCGGTTCCCCAGCTGCCCCCGAAATGGCCGTCGAAGAAATAGGGCTTTTTGCCGTACATTTTCGTGCTGTCCTGGTCGTGGTCGTGGCCATTGAAGATCGCCTTAACGTTCGGTGTATTTTCGAAAAGATCAATTACCTCCTTACATTCAATGCCGTGCGTCGTCCATTTGGCCGGGGTAATGTGGAGGAAAATAAAAATGCCTTTTTTGTCCTTGTACCTGGCGATTTCGTTGCGGAGCCAGGACGCATCGGGACATATGTACTCGCCTTTCTCATTAGAAGTGTCGCCTACCACGAACGCGTATTCTCCTTTCGCGAAGCTGTGATTGGTGGGATACCCCCAGGTGCTCTGCCACACATCCAGCCCAACTTTGTCGTGGTTGCCGCGGCTGACATAATAAGGCACGCTCAGGTTCGATATCGCATTCTTGAAATCGTAAAGCAAGGTAGGGTCGTCGTGGATGAGGTCGCCGTTCAGGAAAAGGAAGTCAACGCCTTTTTGTAGCTTTTCGCGGTTTACCCAGCTTACCAGATCGGCATGAAAGGCCTTGAACTCCGTATCCGGCTGCCCATAGTGCCCGTCGGAAGCGACGATGAACCGAAGTGCGATGTTGGCCGCCGGTTGTGCTTTGGCGGGTTCCGATAAATAAGTGATTCCGGATAATGCAGGTAGAAGTTTAAGAAAAGACCGTCTCTGGAAAGTCATGGTTTAAAGGGTTGGGATGAACTGGAATAGGGGTTTCTTGTGCTTCCAAAAATAGTTATTCGTCCGTGATATTTCCTTAATCTTGTACATTGTTAAGCATATTTAATAAAAACCTGAATACATGGACCGGCTTATTCTGCAAAAAGCAGCTTCCTATTGTGCCTACCAGGAGCGTACGCAGGACGAGGTGAAGCAGCGGCTGAAAAAATGGAACGTGTGGGGTGACGAGGCAGATGAAATCATCGCCGAGCTGATTGCCATGAATTACCTGAGTGAGGAACGCTTTGCGAAAACCTATGCAGGAGGCAAATTCAGGGTCAAGAACTGGGGCCGTATGAAAATCAGACAGGAGCTGAACCGTCGCGGACTGAGCACTTACAGCATTGAAAAAGGAATGAACGAGATCGGCGACGAGGATTATGTGTCCGGTCTGCGGGAGTTGCTTTCGAAGAAGCGGAATCTGTTATCAAAAACGGAGACCGATCCTTTCAAATTGAAACAAAAGCTGGCCAGGTTTGCGCTGGGAAAGGGTTATGAAAGCGAGCTGGTATGGAAGGAAATAGGAGAGTTATAAATGTAATTACCAGTATTGTCACCCTGAGCGGGGTCGAAGGTAGCGGCGTCGGCGCATATGCTTCGACTCCGCTCAGCATGACAAATCGGTTTAGAAATCTGAGTCGAACGAAATCTTGTGTGCGGATTCTTTATCCTTCACACCGCTCATCACGCCCGCTTTCTGATATTCGCCTACGCGTTTTTCGAAGAAGTTAGTCTTGCCTGGAAGCGAGATCAGTTCCATGAAGTCGAATGGGTTGGCTGAACCGAATTGTTTCGGGCAACCGAGTCTTTCGAGCCAGAAATCGGCGATATATTCGATGTATTGCTTCATCAAATCGGCGTTCATACCGATCAATGATACCGGAAGTGCTTCGCTCACAAATTCTTTTTCGATCGCTACCGCATCCAGCATGATCTCGATTACGCGCTCCTGCGGTAACTGGTTCAGGATGTGCTTGGTGTACAGCAAACATGCGAACTCGCAGTGGAGACCCTCATCGCGGGAGATCAGCTCGTTGGAGAATGAAAGTCCGGGCATCAGGCCGCGCTTTTTCAACCAGAAGATCGAACAGAACGATCCGGAGAAGAAAATTCCTTCTACGGCCGCAAATGCGATGATGCGCTCTGCGAATACAGGGCTATTGATCCATTTCAATGCCCATTCGGCTTTTTTCTGTACGCAAGGAATCGTTTCGATCGCACGCAGCAGCCTGTCTTTTTCGACCGGATCTTTAATGTAGGTGTCGATCAGCAGCGAGTAGGTTTCGGAGTGGATATTCTCCATCGCTACCTGGAAACCGTAGAAGCATTTTGCTTCTGCATATTGCACTTCGCTAAGAAAGTTGACAGCCAGATTTTCGTTGACGATCCCGTCTGATGCCGCAAAGAATGCCAGTACGTGGGAAATGAAATGCCTTTCTCCTTCATTCAGGTTCTCCCAGTCCTTCATATCCTGGGACAGGTCGATCTCCTCGGCCGTCCAGAACGAAGCCTCGTGACGTTTGTACATTTCCCATATATCGGAATGTTTGATGGGGAACAAAACAAACCGCAAAGGATCTTCGGTCAACAGGGGTTCCTGTCTGGTAAGTTCTTGTGACATAGTTAATTAGAGTATTTTACGGGGATCAGAATTATATAACGTTAGTACTTGCCGTTGGCTCTGACAGCCGGGCCGGAAGAAAACAAAGCTACACGCTTTGGGCTAAAAATCAAACAATGTGAGAGACATGAAGCCGCAGGAAAAGCGAACCGATGCACCTGCACATTATTAACCTGATGCGAATGAGGTAGTGGGTATAATGCAATGGGGCAGTGCTTTGGATGTCTACCCCGAAATTACTCCATACAGGTAAATTTTATAAGCTATGCCCGTTGCAGGCCCGAGGAGATATGTCAATTTGTTCCGGAACATCGGTAACCCGTTCGAATACATCTTCGACAAATTCCGCGATCGTGGCAGGACGCTACATTTTGTCACGAAACCCAACAAGCTTCGCTTTGAGGTCCCTGCCAGCCTTCATCAGGTATTCAAGGAGATATTTATGGCCGACGTATACAACATCGGGGCGCTGATGCGCGTATTGCCTGATGATCCGTTGGTGATCGATATCGGTGCAAACGCCGGTTTTTTTGATATATTGCTTTTATCTAAAACAAAGAATGCCCAAATTTATGCATATGAGCCTCTGAGCAGTAATATCGAACGAATGCGTTCTGTTGCATCCTCCAATCGCAGGTTTGATAAAAGCGTGATCATCAATCCTTTTGCCGTGACAGGGTTACCCTGTGAAATGTTGCGGTTATACGCACAGGACACGGAAGATAATCAGGTCGTCGCTTCTTCGTTAAAAGGTTTTAATACTGAAAATACAAAGGAGTTGTGGATCCCGGCCATTTCGTTTTCGGAGATAATGGCCAATATTCCGGAAGCGAAAATTGATTTGCTGAAAATGGATTGTGAAGGAAGTGAATATGATATTGTTTTGAATACGCCCCGTGAGGAAATGCGCCGGGTGGAAAGAATGCTGATTGAAGTGCACGATATTGATAGTCAGTTTAATGTAAATACATTTAGCCGGTATCTCGGCGAGCTGGGTTATAATGTGAGTTATGCGCCCATCAACGGTTTTTGTTATGCACTGGAAGCGTGCAAAAAATGAATAATCATTTTATGTTGAAAAGAATTCTGATTGATTGTGAGAGGATGAGGCACCCTCATACCGGGCTTTATCACTATTGCCTTCAATTAGGGAATTCTATTTTGAAAAAGGTAGGAGACGACAAGGAAAAGATTGCCTTTTATTTGCCCACTTCGGCTGAACATGCTTTCGGAGAAAATGCCAATTATGTTTCTCAGCATTTTATTCACAAACTGTTTTTTCCCGATACCAAAGCGGTTGATATCTGGCATTGTACCTACCAGGGTTCCAGGTATTATCCTTTCGGGAAAAAGGTTTCTGTTGTTTTAACGGTACATGATTTGAATTTCCTCTATGACGGAAATAGATCCGAAAAGCGAATCAGTAAATACCTGAACAGGTTACAATTGAAAATTGACCGGGCCGATCATATCGTTGCAATATCCCACTATGTACTGGATGATTTAAAAAAATACATTGAATTGGGTGACAAGCCGACATCGGTGATTTATAATGGCTGCAATATCGATGATACCGGAGTTATTAATGCTCCTGAAAAACCTGTCGAGCAGCCGTTCCTGTTCACGATCGGGACGATTGTCGGGAAGAAGAATTTTCATGTACTGCCGGCATTGCTGGTGGGGAATGACTTCAAACTGGTCATTGCAGGGATCGAAAGCAGCCAGGAATATAAGAAGACCATTATCCGTGAAGCGCAGAAGCTGAACGTGCTCGAAAGGCTGGTTTTTACAGGCCCTGTTTCGGAGAATGACAAGAAATGGTACCTGAATAACTGTACTGCTTTCGTCTTTCCATCGATTGCGGAGGGTTTTGGATTGCCGGTTATCGAGGCGATGTACTATGGTAAGCCTGTGATCCTGTCGCGGTGCACGTCATTGCCGGAGATCGGAGGGGATTGTGCCTATTATTTCGATAACTTCGAGCCTGAGCATATGCGCAATGTGTTGAATGCCAGTCTGGAAGATTATAATAAAACAAAACCCAGGGAAAGAATCCGCGAACGGGCCAGATTCTTTTCCTGGGACAGGGCAGCTTCGGAATACCTCGACTTGTATCGAAGCCTTGCTAATTCAGTTTAATTACCTGCTGGTATTTCAGCATCATCCGGAAATTATTGATCACATCGATAATGCCGATATCCGACTGATGTTTTTTCATTTCCCGGTTAAAAGCTACCTTCTTCGCTTGCAGGTTACCTCGGTTTTTGAAGAAATCCCAATAGGCTTCCACCTTAAAGAATTGCAGTGTCAGAAGCCCCAGCAATACATCGCAAAGCAGGATTTGCAAATGCCATAGTTTTAGATCCATTCCTTGCAGGTGCAGATAATGCACGTAATAGCGGTTTCTGAAATGGATTCTTTTGATGGCTTTCTTGTGGTTATGATTTTTGGTGCTGGCAGACACCTCGTGCCGGCAAACGGCATCGTGCTCATAATAACATTTCCATCCCAATCGCCAGGCCCTGATCGAAAGCTCCTGGTCCTCGCCATAATAGGGGTTGAACATTTCATTAAACCCATTAATTGCTTTGAGCTTTTGGGTATCCATTAATGCAATTGCACCTGATAAATAAAACGTTGGTGTAAATGCATTGATATTTTGCAAATGAAAGAAGTCCGAAGACTTTATTTTTCTTCCCGAAATTTTAGGCTCTCTCGCGGCTTCACGAATCAAATCATCATTCATTCCGATGACCCTTCCCATTACACCAAAAGTATCCTCCAATTCAAAATACTTATAGAGTTTTTCCATGTAACCGGGTTCAAGGGTTACGTCGGTATTAAGAAGAAAGATCAGGTCATTGGTGGCATTCTGAATGCCGATATTGCAAGTCTCCGAAAATCCGGAATTGGTTTCTTTACAGATCAGTGTGATTTTGCCGGCGTAATGTTCTTGTAAATATGCAACAGATTCGTCCGTAGATGCATCATCAATTACGATAATCTGAACACTGGTTTCGAGTTGTTGAAGAACTTTATAATTATGCTCAAAATATTTTTCGAACAGGTGTTTCCCGTTATAATTGGGAATTACTACTGATATACTTTTCATATACAATCGGTTATCAAGTTAGTTGAGCGTTTTTTCAATACCCGATTCTTTACTACTTCCTTGTAACAGGATGGCGTTCATGATCTTCTCCTTTGGTGAAATTATATAGCTCATTTCCATACCCTTGCGGATACTTTTTATACAAATATCAAGCCAGCGTTTGCGGAAACTACGCCGCCTGGACTTATGACTCTGCTGTTAGGGAAATGGTTGGAAGAGGGTTGGTTACACCGGGCATAAAACCTGGACGCCGAAATATAACTTCTATACTAACACTATGGCGAAAAAATTATTGTATTCTCCCACCACAATAAAGATTACATTAAAATTATACCCAAAACGTATAATCATCAGAAAAAATGGCTGATGGAACCAAATTCTTTTCTAAATCCATTTTTTTCTTCTGAAAAACCAAAGCACAACGAGGGATGAGAATACCATCAGCAGCAGCGAAAGCCAGAATCCCCAGGGCTCACCGGTAGAGGGTATGTGTTGGTAATTCATGCCGAAAATACCGGCAATGAGCGTCGGCGGCATGAAGATGATCGTCACCACGGTGAATATCTTGATCACCTGGCTCTGTTCGAGGTTGATCAGACCCATGAAGGTGTTCTGAAGATATTCGAGTCGCTCGAAATTGAAGGTGGTATATTCGAGAAGCGAGTTGATGTCTTTCAGGATAATGCGCAGGTGTTCCTTGCGGTCCTCCGGGAAATACTGGCTTCTGAGGATTCCCGACAGTACGCGTTGTTTGTCGATACTTGTCTCGCGGAGCATCATGGTGATCTCCTGCAATCCGCTGATGCGGATCAGGACCTCCTGCCGCGTTTTTTGCTCGTGGGTAAGGTCCTTACTGATCGCCGAAATATCTTTTGAAATGCCTTCCAGCGCGTCCGCGTCCGCTTCTATGCGCGTTTCGAGGAGCAAAAGCATAAAATCGACCCCGCCTTGTATACTTTCGGGGCTCACTTTCATTTTTTTAACGGTGTCGGCGAACGTTTTCGAATCGCCCCGGCGGTAGGTAAAAAGCACATTCTGATGCAGAATGAAGGAGACCGGATACGTTTCGTAACCTTCCCGCTCTATTTTTAGAAAGTTAGAGTTGGCGTTGATCGTTTCGTTCTGTTCAAAAAAACGTGAACTGCTTTCAATCTCCACGATCTCCTGGGGCGTCTGAAAACTGATATTGCACTTGTTTTCTACCCATTCCTCCTCTTCCGCACTGGGAGACTGTAAATCCACCCATACGAGGTTTGGGACTTTTCCCAACTCCCGGATATCGTTTTCGCGCTTAATGACTTTACCTTCCTTATAGAATATGCGTACCATGGGTTAAAGTTGGGGAAAAAATCCGTACGCTTTACCGTTCGTTCATCGGTGCTGCATTGGCTTGGAGCGGTCGACGGTTAAAGCTAACTTGTATTCTTTTAATACACACGCTGTGAAAGAGAAATTTTATCAGTTCGAGGCTTCGGCCGATTACCTGTACTTTTGGTTTGAAAGTTGTTCATCGGGATGCACAATTCCCAAGATTGTGGAGTTTGACGAAATAGAGATAGGTACATTCAATCTGGCCTTCGGTGATATCGATAGCCATGGACGGCTTAACGATTCTGTTGTCAGCAATAATGGGGATATGGAGAAGGTTCTGGCGACGGTTGTGCAGGTGGTTTTGACTTTTTTAGAAAAATATCCCACTAGACGTGTTTACTTCTCAGGGAATTCACCGGCGAGGAACCGTCTTTACCGAGCCATTCTAAGCCGAGACATCGAAAACTGGTCGAACGTATTCGAGGTGGATGGAATTACAGAAGGTGAAAGAATTGCGTTTCGACAAGGAGTTAATTTTGAGGGTTTTATTGTGAAAAGAAAATTATAGAAGATGAAAAACGACCCAAAACCATTGGTAGATTTATCTAAGATTAAGATAAATCCCAATCTAAAAAGTCATCGCGACGACCCGTTCATGATCCGCAAAATGGAGGAGGCCAGGCGAGTGCTGGGAACGTTGAAGAAGCCATTGGACGAATACTATAAGTAAATTCCGCTCTTTCTGGAAAGTGTCGTATTTTTGCGTGATGCAAAATACAGCTTCTCCCGGAATATTGACGACGCAGTTCTGGTTGCTGGGCCTCAGCTCGTTTCTCTTCTCATCCAGCTTCAATATGCTGATCCCCGAGCTTCCTGCCTATCTTTCAAGCATGGGCGGGGCCGAATACAAAGGGGCAATCATCGGTTTGTTTACTTTAACGGCAGGTCTTTCCAGGCCGTTCAGCGGGCGACTTACCGACCGCGTCGGGCGTGTGCCTGTGATGGCTTTCGGTTCGTTGGTATGTTTCGTATGCGGTTTTTTGTATCCGATCTTCACGACGGTCATGCCGTTTCTGTTGCTCAGGCTGGTACATGGTTTTTCGACGGGTTTCAAACCAACAGGCACAGCGGCTTATGTCGCGGATATCGTACCCATCAATCGACGCGGAGAGGCGATGGGCATCCATGGCATGTGCATGAGCGTCGGTTCCGCGTTTGGGCCGGCGATCGGGAGCATGATCAGCCAGGAGTTTTCCTTGAATGCCCTTTTCTATACATCTTCATTGCTGGCATTCCTTTCCATTGCGATTCTTTTGAATATGAAGGAGACATTGCAGGAAAAGCAAAAACTCAGTTTGAAATCTTTTCAGATCACCAGGAGGGATATTTTCGAGCCCGATGTGTTTAGTCCGGCACTGATTACATTCCTTTGCTATTTCGGCTTCGGCGCGGTAGCTACGGTTACGCCCGATTTCAGCGGTTATCTGGGCTTGCAGAACCGGGGCCTGTATTTCATGATGTTTACGATTTCGTCCATCATGGTACGTCTGTTTGCCGGTAAAATATCCGATCGCCATGGCCGTATGCCGGTCACGATCGTGGGATGCATTATTCTGATACTGGCGATGATCCTGACCGGTTTTGCCGAATCCGTGGTGATGTTTCTCACGGGCGCAGCATTCTTTGGGATAGCGATGGGCATTCTCTCACCGGTGCTTTCGGCCTGGACAGTCGACCTGAGTGGTGATCATAATCGCGGGCGTGCCATTGCAACGATGTTCATCTCCCTGGAAGCAGGTATTGGCCTGGGTGCGTTCCTGTCTGCGGAATTGTTTGAAAATCAGCGGGAAAATCTTCCGCTCGTGTTTTTCTGTATGGCTGCGTTTGCATTCGCGGCGCTTTCATACACCGTAATTATTTATCAATTCAAAAAGCGAAGAGCCCGTGTTATTTGACGATACTTACCAAAGCATTGCCGCTCCGGTGGAAGGCTTTTTTAAGGACAAGGGAAGTAAATTTCTGGCTTATGCCTATCCTATAACGCATGACGAGCAAGCCAAATCGTTTCTGAATGAGTTGTATGAATTGCATCCCAAAGCAGTTCATCATTGCTACGCGTACCGCCTGGGCGCAGACAGGATGAGCTACCGAATGAGTGACGATGGTGAGCCATCGGGAACCGCGGGGCGCCCGATCCTCAATACATTATATTCGAGAAATATTACGAATGTATTGGTGGTGGTGGTGCGGTATTTCGGAGGAACGTTGCTCGGGGTACCGGGGCTTATCAACGCCTACAAAACCGCTACCGAAGCGGCTTTGGACGCAGCTGAAATTGTCACCCGGCACTATTTCAGTGTTTACAGGTTGTCGTTCCAATATCCGCAAATGAACGACGTCATGCGGATCGTGAAAGAAATGGAGCTGCCCGTGCGTGTGCAAGCATTTGAGATGCAATGTATCATGGAGGTAGAAGTGCGCTCCACGCTCGTCGAGCGGTTTATGACGCGTTCGGAAAAAGTGGAAGGGCTTTCTGTCGAACTGGAAGACTAGTTATTTTCACGAAGCATTCGCACAAAATCGTCTTCGTATTCTTTAATTGCTTTCAGGAGTTCTTGCAGTTCTTTTTCCTCAGGAGTGCCTTTTTTTGCATCGAATATCTCGTCGGCCCGCTCAGAGGCTTTTTCATATTCTGTTTCGTTCGTGATTTTCATGATCGCAGGTATTTAAATGTTTTCTCAAAAGTATTTCATTGTTCTGCAATGCACAAAAAAACCGGCACGAAGGCCGGCTCTTTTGGGGTGCGTTAGTGGGTTATGCCGGCATTAGTAGCCGTTGTTTTGTGTTAATGTAGCCTTTCCTCCAACCTGGCTGTTCAATATCTCCTGAAGAGGGATGGGGAAGTACTCGTGTTTTCCCTTTACAAATTGGGAACCTTTCAGATAGATGCGCTTGGTACCTTCGACGGCGTAATAGGCATTCATTGTTTCAGCGGCTATTCCCCAGCGTACGAGGTCAAAACGACGGTTTCCTTCCATTCCCAATTCGAGACGTTCTTCAAAGCGTACTGCTTTGCGGGCAAACGCCTGGTCGGTCCAGGCAGTGGTGTACTCTTTGATTACGTAGTTGGCGGCAGGTGTACCATCGGCATTTTTAACAAAGCCTTCCGGTCTTGCAGCTCTTGCCCGGATCTGATTAACATATCCACGTGCCTTTTCCAGTGTTCCTATTTCTACCTCGATTTCGGCAAGCCACAACAGAACCTGGGCATACCGGATCATGCGGAAATTGTTTGCATTCAGGCGGTTGTTTGATGCAAAGAACGGATCCGACTTGTGTGAGACGTGCTTTTTGGGTGAATACGGCCCTCCATAAGCTTGATCGCGGATGTATGCTTTACCCGGGTGAATGCCCCAGTCGAGGTAAGGTATTCCGCGGCGGCCGACAGTCCAGTCAAGGCGAGGGTCCAGATTGCCTTTGTAGGGGGTAAAGTCAGCAGTAGACTCGATTCCCTGGTCGTTTGGAATGTCTGTATCACCATAAGTATCTAAAAGCGGTAAACCGTTGGCATCGGTCTTGAACGTGTTTACCAGATCAGAAGATGGCTGAAAAAATCCGCAGCATGTCGTAAATGCGCCGCCACCATAAGGGTAATTCAATGTAGAACCAATGTTCCCATTTTCGCCCCCGGCAGCCCCATCATTTACAGAATACTGAACTTCAAAAATAGATTCCGCATTGTTGTTGGTAGAAGCCTGGAAATTATCATGGTACTTATCTACCAGGCGATATTTTCCGCTCGCTACGATTGCTTCTAAGATTGTTTTGGCCTCCGCGAATTTTTTCTGAAACAGATAAACCTTCGCTAGCAATGCGCCGGCGGCCCATTTTGTGGGTCGGCCTGGTTGCGATTGAGAAGTAGGCAATACTTCATAAGCAGCGCTCAGATCTTCTTCTATTTTGGGATAAATGTCCGTGGTATTCGGAATTTTTGTGCTTTCGAGATCATTGGGATCATATGTCTTTTCATCGATGTACGGAACCATATTGAACATCTTTTTCAGCTCAAAATGATAGTTCCCACGAAGAAAGCGGGCTTCTGCAATAACCTGTTTCCGCTCGTCGTCCGTAAAATCGGTTGCTTTTGCCAGATTCTGTAGAACGTCGTTTGTACGGGCTATCCCATCATACATTCCCCTCCATTTTCCTCGGAAGTAGATATTGTCGGCAGCAATATTGCCTTGTTCGATCAATGAAATAGGTGGTTGGTCGCCCGCATTGGTCCCCTTGTGGGCATCATCGGAAGCGACGCTGCCATACACCCAGTTGTCGGCTCCAACATTGTATGATCTATAAGCGCCTTCCGCTGTGGCCCAGCCATCCAGCAGTGCATATGCGCCTGTCAGCAATGCATTGACACCCGTTTTATTTTGCAAAATGGTCGAACTGAGCGCTGCTTTGGGCTGAACATCCAGGAACGAGTCGGAGCATGAGCTGAGTATTCCGAGCACGATGGATGAGATTATAAGTGTAATTTTTTTCATCTTCTTTAAAGTTGAATTGGATTAAAGACTGTTACCATTTCTCCGCATTAGCAGGAAATCAGAAGCTGATATTCAAGCCCATGATGTACTGCTTGGATGCAGGGTAGGAGCCGCCGTCGACACCAATTTGACGGTCATTACCAGCGCCGTAGTTACGCAGGTTGACCTCGGGATCCATTCCGGAGTATTTGGTCCAGGTGATCAGGTTTTGTCCCTGTACGTAAATCCTGCAAGGGCCCAATCCGATTTTGGATAACAGCGTTTTGGGCAACGAGTAGGTGAGTTGGATGTTCTTGAATCGGAAATACGAGCCCTTTTCCAGGTAGTAATCGGAAGGAAGGATACTGACCTGGTCGCTTGAATTCAACTGAGGAAGGATAGCATCGGTTTTGCCCGGTCTCCACGATTCGTTCAGCATACGTGTGCTCTTGTTTCCGAAGAAAGTCGGGAAGTCGGTCCAGTACTTGGTGTAGTTGAAAATCTCGTTCCCCTGTACGCCGGCGCCGAAAATAGTCAGTCCAAAACCTTTGTAATTAACATTCAAATTGACACCATAAGTGAAATCGGGGTGAGGATTACCGATAATACTAAGATCCTTGGTGTCGATTACCCCGTCGTTATTCACGTCTACGAATCTGAAACGACCTGCCCGGTTTTCATTGGAGCCCAGATTGTTTTTAGGTGCTTCTTTCGCTTCTGCATCTGTTTGGAAAATCCCCGCGTGTTTGTAGCCGAAGAAGGAAGAGATGGGATAGTTCTGTTGGGTAACGACGAAATTTTGGATCCTTTCGTCGTTGATACCAAAGTACTGGGTGTTTGGATCGCCGTTGGTTTTTGTCACCTCGTTTCGGTAAGTACTGAAATTAATTCCGGCAGAATAAGTCAGCTCGCCATCCAAAGTGCTGCCATTATAGTTCAAGCCCAGGTCTACACCGCGGTTTCTCATGGAACCGATGTTTCGGAACGGCGATGCGGCCACGCCGGCAGTCAAAGGAGGTGCAACAGGGAACAACATATCTGTTGTAGAACGGGTATACCAGTCGATGGCCAGGTCAAGTTTGCCTTTCAGGAAAGCCGCATCCAGACCGATGTTGGTGGAAGTAGTCGTTTCCCATTTCGCTTTCTGGTTACCAAATTGAATCAGCTCGTAGCCAGCGATAGAAGAGGTCTTGGCGCCATTCAGGTCATAAAACGATAGCGCGGGGTTTGTAGCGAATTGCGTAAACGAATTATAGTTACCGATTTCCTGATTACCTGTTTGTCCCCAGCCTACTCTCAATTTGGCATAGGAAAGCCATGTGCCGGTAGGTTTAAGAAAGCTCTCGTCCGAAAGTACCCACCCGGCGCTAACCGCAGGGAAATAGGCTACCCGGTTGGCAGAGGCGAATCGGGACGACCGGTCACGGCGGACAGTCGCATCCAATAAATAACGGCTGTGGAGGCTGTAACTGGCCCGGGCGAATTCGGATGCCAGGCGCCAGTTGGCTGCGCCGCCATTGTTGGTTTGCACACCGGTACCCGCACTCAGGTATTGATTATCCAATGCATCCACGAGGAAGTTGGTACGGGTTGCATCGAAGTTCTCATAGTAGTTTTTAATGGATTCAGTACCAGCAATGATGTTTAGTTTATGAATGTTCGACAAGGTAAGGTTATAAGTCAGCGTGTTATACCAGGTCCATGTCCATTCGTAATTGTTGGTGGTTGTCAGGCTCTGGGTACTTCTGGCTTCGGCCGACTCGATGTCGCGGGGAACATAATTGCGGTAATTGTAGAGGTTGTAGTCAATCCCGAAGCTGGTTTTAGCCGTCAGGTTTTTGAGAATGTCAACTTCTGCATAAGCATTTCCGAACAGTCTGACTTCTTTTTGCTTGTTGTCTTTGTTCCGGTACAACAACGACACGGGGTTTACAGAGTTGTCGATGTCCGTTCCCCTGGTTCCCGCGAAATTTCCCGCCACGTCATATACGGGAACGATCGGTGGAACGCGGTAGGCGAATGACGTCGGGTTACTCTCTGCGTTGTTTCCGTTAGGCTGGCCAATCCGCTCTGCGTACGCTGCCTGGAAATTCTGACCTACTCTCACGCGTTTGTTGATATTGAACTCGGTGTTTGAGCGAAGAGAGTAACGCTTGAAGCTCGTATGGATCATTAACCCCTGCTGGTTGAAGTAGTTAAGCGACATGGCGTAGCGGCCGCTCTCGGATCCGCCGGAAACACCTATTTGATGATTCTGGATAGGCGCGGGCTTATAGATTTCCTTAAGCCAGTTGGTTCCCTCCTTATTGGCCTTGGTAATGAGCCACTTGGTTTTGTTGAAATTGGCGTTGTTGACATCTGTGCTATAATTGATGTAATTCCCGTTAGCGTCCTGGGCTACTTTCGGATCTTTGTCGTATACACCGGAAGGGAAAATGTAATCCGGGATATTTGGAGTGGCGCCATTGCCGAACTGGGCGTGGACAGGGTAAGTCAACGTAGTCCCTGCTGGAAATGCACCGTCAACCAGCTTGCTGAGGTTCAACGTATTGATTCTTGACTCCCAGGTCAGCGCCGCATATTGGTCGGTGTTAAGCATATCTAGCAGTTTGCCTGGACGTTGCGTGCCGTAGTAGGTATCGTAGGTGAAGACAGGTTTACCTACTTTTCCTCTTTTGGTCGTAATGATGACAACCCCGTTCCCTGCGCGTGAACCGTAAATGGAAGCGGCGGAAGCATCTTTCAAAATCTGCATGGACTCAATGTCGTTGAGGTTCAGTGTGTTGAGTGTATTGGATACGCCGTTGGCTCCAACGCCTTTCGTTGGCACCCCATCCACTACATACAGCGGCGAGTTGTCATTGATCGTTCCAAAACCCCTGATACGCACGGAAACACCTCCACCCGGGCTGTTCTCATTTCCGATTACCACCCCGGCAACCTTTCCCTGCAAAGCCTGTCCAAGGTTTGTAGACGGGGTGCTTAGTAGCTGCTTGGCGTCCAGTGTGGCTACCGCACCTGTAATGTCCTTCTTGGATTGCGTTCCATAACCGGTTACCACCACTTCGCTGAGACTTTTAATGTCGTCTTCCAGCTTTACATCAAGGGTAGTTTGTGCACCCACTTGAATTTCTTTCTTAGAAAAGCCGATAGAGGAGAAAACAAGTACCGCATCACTGCTTTTGACATCGATAGAGAAGTTACCATCCGCGTCGGTGACGGTTCCGGTGGTTGTTCCCTTGACTTGTATGTTTACGCCAGGCAGGCCAGCTCCATCTGTGGAGGAACTAACTTTGCCTTTCACCTGGCGATCCTGGGCATAGGATAGTTGGACTGAAAAGACGAGCAACATCATCGTAAATACCCGGAAAAGCGGGACTAGTAAATTTTTGTTCATAGATGCGTTTGGGCTAATGTTAATAATGTACTATTAAATGTCAATATACTGTTAAATACTGAATGATGCGCTGTATCGGAGTGTCTATATTTGAAGTATTCTTATAATTTTTATAAATAAACTATTGGTTACAAAGTGCCTTTTCTTTGAAAAATCTTATTCTGCAATCGTTTGCATGATGCACCGGCATCTTGGAAAAAACCAATCTCTAAATAGTATACGCAAGTAGCTGCGCGTGAGAAAATTTGCAACTCAAAGCGTACTTTTGTGGTTATCACAATTACAACTTCATTTACAGACTAACTCACAAACTACCATCAGGACTTTGGAATATTTAAATGGCCTCGAAGTGGCAGAACAGGACCTCATCGAGGTACAGGGCGCCCGGGAACACAATCTCAAAAACATCGATGTAGCTATCCCGCGTAACAAGCTCGTGGTAGTGACGGGTATCAGCGGCAGCGGCAAGTCGTCGCTTGCATTCGATACGATTTATGCCGAAGGGCAGCGCAGGTATATGGAGAGTTTTTCTTCTTATGCGCGCGGTTTTATCGGCGAAATGGAGCGGCCGGATGTCGATAAGATCAGCGGCCTTTCGCCGGTGATCAGCATCGAGCAGAAAACGACTTCCCGGAACCCGCGTTCAACCGTAGGCACGGTGACGGAGATTTACGACTTCCTGCGTCTGCTCTACGCACGTGCGGGCGAGGCGTACTCGTACGTGACAGGCAGGCGGATGATCAAGCAGTCGCAGGATCAGATTGTGAACCAGCTCATGACCCAGTTCCTCGGCCAGAAAATTGTGTTGCTGGCGCCAGCTGTGAAAGGCCGTAAAGGGCATTACCGCGAGCTTTTCGTGCAGATTGCCCGGTTGGGATATACGAAAGTACGCGTCGACGGGGAGGTACAGGACATCACGCCCAAAATGCAGCTCGACCGTTACAAGGTCCACGATATCGAAATTGTGATCGACCGCGTGATCCCGAAAAAAGAGGAGGAAGACCCGCAATCGAGGTACCGGATGAGCCAGTCGGTAGCGACGGCCATTAAACAAGGTAAGGGCGCATTGATGGTGCTCGATGCCAAAGGGAACACCCATTATTTTTCCCAAAACCTCATGGACCCGGAGTCGGGGATCAGTTACGACGATCCGGCGCCGAATGCATTCTCGTTCAACTCGCCTTATGGCTGGTGCCCTACTTGTCAGGGGCTGGGCATTATTGAGGAAATCACTGAGGATTCCATTATTCCGGACAAGTCTTTAAGTATTAGTCGCGGTGGCATTGCGCCGATGGGCGAATACCGTGAAGCGTGGATATTCAAGCAATTGGAGGTTTTGTTAAAGAAATACAAAATCACGCTCACTACGCCGCTCGAAAAATTTCCCGAAGAGGCATTGAAACTGGTGCTGTATGGCAGTGAAGAAGCAGTCCCGGTTCCTTCGAAGAAATACCCGGGAACCGAATGGGAGACCAAATTTGATGGGATTATCAACTTTTTAAAGAGACAGCAGGAATCGGGTAATGAAAAAATCCAGGATTGGCTGAAAGATTTCATGGTGACCCAAACCTGCCCCGAATGCAAGGGCAAGCGCCTGCGGAAGGAATCCCTGCATTTTAAAATAGATAAAAAAGACATTGCCGAACTCGCGGATAGCGATATCCGAGAACTGGCCGAATGGCTGATAGGGTTGGAAGACCGCCTGGAAGAAAAGCAGCGGGTAATCGGTCATGAGGTGTTGAAGGAAATCCGGAAACGCGTCGGGTTTATGCTCGATGTGGGATTGGATTACCTGACATTGAACCGCGCGCTGAGAACACTATCGGGCGGTGAAGCGCAGCGCATTCGACTGGCGACGCAGATTGGTACGCAGCTGACGGGCGTACTCTATATTATGGATGAACCGAGCATTGGCTTGCACCAGCGGGATAATGTGCGGCTCATTAATTCGCTCAAAAGCCTGCGCGATCTGGGCAATACGGTACTTGTTGTGGAGCATGATAAGGATATGATGCTCGCTTCGGATTATATCCTCGACATCGGCCCCGGCGCGGGACGCCACGGCGGAAGTGTGGTAGGGGCGGGCACGCCGGAGAAATTTCTTAAAAACGGTTCACTCACGGCCGATTATCTGGCCGGTCGGGAAACCATAGAGGTGCCCAAAAAACGTAGGAAAGGCAAAGGCGAGTCCATTGTGCTGAAAGGCTGTACGGGACATAACCTGAAAAACGTTTCCGTATCCATTCCACTCGGAACGATGATCTGTGTGACAGGTGTGAGCGGTAGCGGTAAATCGTCGCTGATCCACGAAACGCTGTTCCCGCTTTTGAACCAGCATTTTTATCGATCGAGGAGGGAGCCGCTTCCTTACAAATCCATCGAAGGGCTCGAACATATAGACAAGGTCATAGAGGTAGACCAGTCACCGATCGGCCGCACACCGCGCTCGAACCCCGCGACTTATACGAACCTGTTCACCGATATCCGGACGCTTTTCGCAGAGTTGCCCGAGTCGAAAATCCGCGGCTATAAACCCGGTCGTTTCTCATTCAATGTGAAAGGGGGCCGTTGCGAGGATTGCGAAGGCGCGGGAATGAAGAAGACCGAAATGGATTTCCTGCCCGACGTGCACGTCAATTGCGAAACCTGCAAAGGCAAGCGCTTCAACCGGGAGACGCTGGAAGTGCGTTTCAAAGGCAAATCTATTGCGGATGTGCTGGATATGACGGTTGAATCGGCATTGGAGTTCTTTGAAAACCAGCCGAGATTGCTGCGCAAAGTGCAGATGCTGAATGACGTTGGCCTGGGATACATCACACTCGGCCAGCATGCCACTACACTCTCCGGCGGCGAGGCGCAGCGCGTGAAGCTGTCGGAAGAACTATCGAAACGCGATACCGGAAAGACATTGTATATTCTGGACGAGCCTACCACCGGTTTACATTTCCAGGATATCCGCCATCTGCTCAATGTATTGAATAAGCTGGTGGAAAAAGGGAATACGGTACTCATTATCGAGCATAACCTCGATGTGATCAAAGTAGCCGACTATATTATAGATGTAGGCCCCGAAGGTGGCGCGCAAGGCGGCCGCATTATCGCGGAAGGAACGCCAGAGAAAGTGGCGAAGGTGAAAGGCAGCTTTACCGGCTATTTTTTACAGGAAGAACTGAAATAACAGGCCCGCAACCGAGACAGTTAAAAGTGGAAAATCCCGCGGACGAATGCGTGCGCGGGATTTTTTACATCCATTTACTCAAAAATTGGTTGAATGCCTCCTTGTACTGGTCGCTTACCGGAATGGAAGTCGGGCCGATCTGAATGGTGTTTCGGGTTACCGCACTGATTTTATCCAGATTGACGATGAACGACCGGTGAACACGCATAAACTTGGAAGCAGGCAGCTTCTCTTCCAATGCTTTCAGGCTCGTGAGCGAGAGAACAGGCTTCGGGTCCGATTTGAGATGGACTTTCACATAATCTTTGAGTCCCTCCGTGTACAGAATGTCGTCATAGGCGATCCGTACCAGCTGGTATTCCACTTTCAGGAATAAGTACTCGTCCTTAGGCTCCGAAGAACCGGCCGACGAGGCCTTTTGTACCAGCTCCACATACGCCTGCGCTTTCGATGCGGCACGGAGGAACTCTTCGTAGTTAAAGGGTTTTAGGAGATAGTCAATGGCGTCTACGCGAAAACCATCGAGCGCGTATTGGTTGAATGCGGTTGTAAAAATGATCCTCGGGGCTTTGTTACCGGCTTTTTCAAGCACTCTTGCGAGCTCGATACCCGTCAGGTCCGGCATTTGAATATCCAGAAAAATGACGTCGATAGGCTTGCTGTTGATCACCTGCAATGCCTCCACGGCGCTGGAATACCTGCCAGCCAGATTCAGGAACGGCGTTTTTTCGATAAATGCGCATACCAGTCCAAGCGCCAGCGGTTCATCGTCGACGGCGATGCATTCCAATGTGATGCTCATGCCGTTTCCAGTTCCAGGTGTACTTCAAACTCTTTTTCCTCCTTGTTTTCGTTTACCTCCAGCTGGTATTTGCCGGGATAAAGCAAGTCGAGGCGGCGCTGGGTGTTGGCCAGGCCGATGCCATTACTTTCATCCAGAATAGCCCTTTTGTCGGTAAACAGTGTGTTTTTCACTTCCACAAAAATCTTATGTCCTTCCTGGCGGATCTGAATGTCGATCCGGCTGGGCTGAACCGCACTTACGCCATGTTTGAATGCATTTTCAATAAAGGGCAGGAATAGCATGGGTGCGATAGAAACGTCGTGGAGTGGATTCGGCGGATCGAGATGCACGGTAACCTTGTCGGTCAGGCGGAGCTGCATCAGCTGAATATAATCCTGTGCAAACGCGATTTCCTGGCTAAGCATAACAGTACCATGCTGCGTTTCGTACAACACGTAGCGCATCATACGCGAGAGCTTGTGCAATGCCTCGCGCGCGGCCTCTACGTCGATCACAGTGAGTGCATAAATGTTATTCAGGGTATTGAAAAAGAAATGCGGGTTGATCTGCGCCTTCAGGAACGAGAGTTCGGAATTGATTTTTTCCTTTTCCAGGTTCTGGCGGTATTGCTTGTCGAGTTGTGCTGTGCGCACAGCCGCTACGCTGGTACTTAGCCCGATGATCATCAGGGCTGTGAGCAATGCGAAGTAGTCGAGGCGGTCGTGCCGTTTCTTGTCGCCATTGGCTTCCCGCGCCAGCTTAAAAGCGCGGTCCATCTGCTCCCCATGATTGATCGCGATCTTCACCTGCTCGGTAATCACCGCCAGCATCACCACCGACACGATATTGAACAGGATAAACCGGGAGTATTTGTTTTTGGCAAGGAATTTCGGAAACCAGAAATAGTAGTTCAGATAGAATATCGCAATGAGCAGCGAGAACAGCACGGCTTGTTTGATCCAGAAACTCATTGGAAACTCGATCTGCCAGCTCAGGGGTTGCCACATCAAGAACAGGGCCAGAAAACTCCATCCCAGTAAATGGAGGAATAACGGGGGGTATTTCCGGGCAGTACGCGTATCCATTTAGCAATTAGTTAGTTTCAATGTGATTTGAACGCAACACATCGCTGCAATCTTACGGGGAATTTACGAAATCCCCTATTTCAATCGATCAAAGTACCCCTGAATACCGACCAGACGCCCGTCGTAATCTATCAATACCCTCTGCCGGCAATGCATGCGGGATTATCTGTCATTTCCAGGGATATATCGTCCGAAAACAGCCGTTGATCGGTACTTCTTCCCTATCCATCTATTCCTTTTTTTTAGCCGGATTTTACCTGGTTATTTTGAAATTCGAAAAGTACACTTTTAAAACCCCAACCATGAAACTTGTTTTACAACTCACATTCCTGGCTGTGTTCTCAGGGCTTACATCGACGGCATTCGCCCAGTTTCCGGGCGGCGGCGGAGGTGGGGGCGGATTTCGCGGCGGCGGTGGCGGAGATTTCCGCGGAGGCGACAGGCAGCGGCAGACGGTCATTCCGGGAACGGCAGAAGACACTCCTAAGGGCAGCGGAAAGATCACGGGCGTGCTCGTGGATTCGACTTCCAAAAAACCGGTAGAATTTGCAGCACTATCCCTGGTGGATACCAAAACCAACAATCCCATCGACGGGACTACCACCGACGAAAAAGGTGAGTTTACGCTCTCGAAGGTCGCGTCAGGGAATTTCAAGATCCTGATTTCCTTCATTGGATATAAAACCAAGACTATCAATAATGTCAAGATCGATCGCAAGACGGAATTGAACCTGGGTACCGTCACTTTGGTGCCGGATGTGGTTCAGTTGAATGAGGTCGAGGTAGTAGGCATGGCGCAGATGGTCGAGGAAAAAGTGGACAGGTTGGTTTACAATGCGGAAAAAGACATTACGAGCAAGGGCGGCGACGCTTCGGACGTGATGAAAAAGGTGCCAATGCTCACCGTCGACCTCGACGGGAATGTGTCGCTCCGCGGTAGCTCCAACGTACGCGTGTTGATCAACAACAAACCTTCGACCATCATTGCAACCAGCGTGGCCGACGCATTGAAGCAGATTCCGGCGGATATGATCAAGTCGGTAGAGGTGATCACTTCTCCTTCGGCGCGCTACGATGCGGAAGGTTCTGCGGGTATTATCAATATCATCACCAAAAAAAGCACGATCCAGGGCGGTACGCTCAACCTGGACACCGGTATCGGTAACCGTGGCTCGAACCTGGGCTTGCGCGGTAACTATCGGGTAGGTAAAATGGGTTTCAGCCTGGGAGGTTTCGGGCGGTTTAATTACAATATGCCTGGCAAATCGGAGAATTTGCAAGTTGGCAAGGTGAGCAATTTCAGCACCAGCCAGATGAGCGACTCTAAGAATAAAATGGCGTTCGGGTCCTATAACTTCGGCTGGGACTGGGAGATTGATTCCAAAACTTCCTTATCGGCAGGCGTGCGCTACGGAATGCGTAACAGTAAGGTAGATCAGGAGCTTTACACCTATAATACTGTAAACGATACCACGAGAACCAGTTTCCGCGATGTGAATAGCAAGGACCTTTCCGGTACCTGGGACTTGAATGTGGATTATATGAAAACGTTAGCCAAGCCGGGGCAGGAGCTGAGCATTTCGACGCAGTACAGCCGTAACAACCGTACCAACGATTACGACGCAGATATTTACTCGCTCAGCAACTCGGAATTGAAGAAATTGCTGGGCGCGCAAGGCAATAACAACAGCAGCCATAACCAGGAAAGCACCGTCCAGGTAGACTACCAGACACCGGTCAAAGATAACCAGATGCTGGAAGTGGGTGGAAAAGGCATTTTCCGTCAGGTTGTGAGTAACTACGACTATTACAATACGGTGGGGACACCGCAACCAGCCAGCAACCTGAATTATGACCAGAATGTGGCTGCCGGATATTTGTCCTATACATACACTACTAAAAGCCGGTTTACGGTGAAGGCCGGTACGCGTTACGAATACACTAGCATCGACGCGCACCAGGGCGAAGCAGGAGACCTTAAATTGCCGGCATATGGCAACCTCGTACCGAGTATTAACCTTTCGCAGGTATTTGGAAAAGGGCAGACTATCAAACTTGCCTATAACCGCCGCCTGCAACGCCCGGGTATCCAGTTCCTGAACCCCAACCTGAATGCGGCCAACCCACAAAACGTCACAGTGGGTAACCCGAACCTGAAACCCGAGCTCACCGACCAGGTGGAATTGGGAACGAGCTTCTTCAAAAACTCGCTGTATATCAACGTTTCGACATTTGCCCGTTTCACCAACAGCTCGATTGAAAGCATTCGTACCACCAGCGCCGACGGCGTGATCACGACGACTTACGGCAACATCGGTTCGAAAAAGAACTACGGTGCCAATATCTTCGGAAACGTGACATTCTTTAAAAGATGGCAGCTGGGCGGTGGTTTCGACTTCTATTATGCTGATCTGTCGAACAACAGCCCCGATCCTGCATTGCAGAACTCGAACAGCGGTTTTGTGTTGAGTGGCCGTATGCGTACAAGCCTTACCATCAAAAATGGCTGGGGATTGCAGGCTGGTGGGTTCATGCGTGGGCGCGACGTGCAGTTGCAGGGAACGCAAGCCGGTTTCAGAATGTATGATTTCGGTGTCCGCAAAGATTTCAAGAACAAGCGCGGAAGCATTGGTTTTGCCATGGAAAACTTCCTGGCCCCGTCTTTCAAAATGAAGACCAGCCTGGAATCGACGACATTTACCCAAAACAACACCAATTACCTGTATAACCGAGGTTTCCGTGTGAACTTCTCTTACCGCTTCGGTAAAATGACTTTCGTGGAACAAAAGACCCGCAGAAGAAAGTCTGTAAACAACGACGACCAGAAATCAGACGGAGGTGGTAATATGGATACCGGCGGAGGTGGTGGTGGACAAGGCGGTGCTCAAACGCCGGCGGCTACACCAGCAGCAGGTGGCCGTGGCAATGGCGGACAAGGTGCCGGAATGGGCCGCCCGCAAGGAGCGCGTCCAGCCGCAGCTGACAGCACAGCGCGCCCGGCGCGCCAGGGAGGATTTCCGGGACAGCCGGGAACACGCCCGGATTCGACCATGAAACGCGACTCGACGCAATTCAAACCGGATTCAACCCGCGTGCGTCCCGATAGCACGGCTCGCCCGGTAGCGCCGGCAGATTCCACGGCACTGCCAGCGAAACCAGTCACGCCGGCTGATTCGACTAAGAAAGATTGATTATTTGGTTTGATATTGCGTTAATGGAAAATGCCGGGCTGTAAGCCCGGCATTTTCCATTAGTCCCTAAATTTTTTTCATTGCAATACCATACTCACAATGTGGTACCAGGCTTTTTGTTTTGACGTTTTGAATGATGACGTGAGCAAATAGATGATTCGGTTCTGCTGAATCAAGAGCTGCGTATCCGAGAATAACTTCGTGATCTTTGGTGTCTATCTTACAATGCTCAAATTCAAGACTATACACATCTCCTTCTTTTTTAATAGAAACATCTTGATAGATTCTTTTATAAGATTCACCGCCCTGATTCAGGTCTTCAACGGTTTCCTCAATTCTTACTTTATTGACGCTTGTTCGTTCGACTACCCAATGCCTTCTGATATTAAACACCGAGTCGTCAATGGATTGATAACTGGAAAGTAAATCAGACGTAAGAGAGAAATCCGATTCTGCGGTATTATCGTTGTGTTTACAACAGAGGAAAAATAAGCAAAAGACTACGTAGACGACATGTTTTGTTTTCATCACTGATATTGTTTAGTGTTATATCAGCAATTATAACTTACTGTTCTGCTATCAAAATCGTCTTATTATCTCGAGGCAATCGTTGATGACCGAACGGTTTTAAGTATGATTTTTGATTTCCCTTAAAATTTTGTCGGCTCCGGCCGCCAGCAATTCTTCTGCCAGCGATGTGCCCAGTTCCTGCGGAAATGCATGTCCGCCGCTTTCCGCTTTGCGAATGAGTTCCGAGCCGTCGAGGCTGATAATGCCGCCGGTCATTCGGATTTCTTCATCGTGCAACGTCGCCATGCCGAAAACCGGAATGCTGCAACCGCCTTGCAGGCGTTTCAGGAATGCCCTTTCTGCCAGCAGGCAGGTTTCGGTAGGTTCGTGGTTGAGAAACTGCCTTAGTTTGCTCTTTTTCTCAGCATCCAGTGAAACCGCGCATTCAATGGCTACGCTACCCTGGCCCACTGCCGGTGTGAATTCGTCGAGAAGCAAATGTTCCGCGATTTTATCGTCGTACTCCATGCGGTGCACGCCTGCGTATGCGAGGAGGAGCGCGTCGCACTGCCCTTCCTCCAATTTGCGGAGGCGTGTTTGCAGGTTTCCGCGCATGTCCACGGTCTTGATATGCGGATAATAGTGCTTCAAAACCGCTACGCGGCGTGTGGATGAGGTTCCTACTGTGAAAGATTCGCCGCTTTTGAGTGATAAAGTGGTATCGTGGCTTACGAGCACATCATTGGCGTGCTCACGCTCCGTGAATGCAATGATTTCAAAAGCGTCGTCGAGCTGCGATTGCAGGTCCTTGGCGCTATGTACTGCAATATCAATATCGCCGCTGCGCAACTGTTCTTCCAGCTCTTCTGTAAAGACACCCTTACTGCCGATTTTCGAAAGCGACCGGTCGAGGATCTTATCGCCCTTGGTTTCAATAATAACGATCTCCGTTTCAATGCCGCCCTGTTGCAAAAGTGCCTCGACGTAATACGCCTGCCAAAGTGCCAGCTTGCTCCCGCGGGTTCCTATTTTAATATGCATGGTTGTTTATACAATGTAAGGCCAGTTTTTGTGTTAATAGGCCTGTATTAAAATTTCCGCCGGAATATGAAGTTTCTCATTCAGCCTGCGGATCATACTCAAATTTAATTTTCGTTTGCCGGACAAAATTTCTGATTTGCGCGAGCGATAGCCCAGTATCTCAGACAACTCTTTCTCCGAAATGCCCATTTGATCCAGTCGAAATCGGATTGCTTCCAAGGGACTGGGTTTGGGGATCGGGAAATGTACGTTCTCGTAATCCTTTACCAGAATCGAAAGTAATTCCAGTTCGTCCGATTCATTCGAATCAGGTGCGATATCGGTTTGCATCAATGCATAAATGCGCGCCAGATAGCTTTCGTACTGTTCGTTATTTTTGATGGGTCCGATCATAGCTAATTCTTCTTGCGTCTATTTGATCATACTCTTCGTGCGATCCGAACCAGACAATAAATACAATTTTCAACCTGTATTCAATATCAACAATCAGCCGGTAATGGTTCCCGCGTATATTGAATACCACCCGTTTCTGACTTAGAATGGATGCATTTCGATATTGTACTTTCAATCCATTGGGCGATTCCCAGCGAGCGGCTTCTGCTTCCTGATTCCAGGCTAGCAACGACTGCTCCGCCTTTGGATACGCCTTCATGTAATTCCTTATTGTCTGTATAGCGATGATGCGCATCGTTCCAACAAAGATAAATGATGGTTACCATTTTGGTTACGTTATTTTTCTTTGAGGAACGTGGCTGACGCAGTCTCGTAGAACTGCAGTCTGACGCGAAGTTATGGAGATACTGTCAAATCAACCAGTGAAAGATTGCGTAATTCCCCGTAAATTAACCCAATCAAACTCACCACCATGGAAAACAAAGGCCTAATCTTCATTCCCGATATCAGCGGTTTCACGCAGTTTATGCATGAGATCGAGATTCAGCATGGGCGCCAGATTATTCAGGAATTGCTGGAAACGATCGTGAATGCGAACCAGATGGGACTGGAAATTTCCGAGATAGAGGGGGACGCCGTCCTGTTCTTTAAATTCGGCGAAGCGCCGGAGCTCGAAACGCTTTACCGGCAGGTAGAAAAGATGTTCTGTGATTTTCACAAATACCTGATCGCCTATGACAACCGCCGGTTTTGTCAATGCAAATCCTGCATTTCGGCTATTAACCTGACGTTGAAAGTGGTAGC
This sequence comes from Dyadobacter sp., assembly GCF_017744695.1. Classification (GTDB taxonomy): domain Bacteria; phylum Bacteroidota; class Bacteroidia; order Cytophagales; family Spirosomataceae; genus Dyadobacter. Next base: position 9,130 of record NZ_JAGIAS010000013.1, on the reverse strand, counting down.
ACATTACGGCGAGTTCACTACTTATCAAGTCAAGAATTTCAGAAAACTCATTGGGAAAGATATTATCGTCGCGCACCAGTTGCTTAAAAACGACATTGACCAGCATGAATACTGGCTGGTAACTCAAAATCTGCTGAATGGACAAAACCCCGGCGATTTTACCGACCGGATGAAGTGGCAGCCCGGCTCAAAAATGACCGAAAATGAGCAGATACCTTTTCAATACACGCAGATTGGATATTTGAAAGACAGCATTCCACCTTACAAGCCGCCATTGCTGGAACCACAGGAGAAGGTTAAAGTGGTGTCGGTTTCAAGAGAGTATGATGAGAATATTAAAAAAGTGTTCTTTACTTCGGGTCACCTCGAGCTACGCCCGCACTGGGAGGACGGGGTAAAATCGATCGAAGAATTGGATCACTTTCTTCCCGGGATAGGGTCGCGCCATCGGTGTGTACGCGAAGACGGCGAAAAGGTCATGTACGCCAGCGGATTCTCATATGACCCCGAGTCCGTGGTTATTTTCAGTGAATCCGACGAAAAGTTTGTCAGCGCGCGCTATTTCGTGCTCGAAAAGCTGGCCGAAAACCGCACGCGTCTTAGTTTGGAATACTATCTTAAAAAAGACCCGCTGAAACAGCTTGCGTTCAGGTTGTTTAAAAAGGATAAAATAGAAGCAGAATACCAAAAATCGCTCACTAACCTGGAAAAGCTACTTCCCGGGATCACTGTACCTGTCGATTTTTAGCCCATTAATCCCCCCAACCATTTCTCAAACCTCATTCACTCATTCAATCATTCACTCATTCAAAATTAAACTAAACCCCAACCGTATCTCCCTCGTCGGTCACAATCTTGTCTTCAATGTAGGACACGACCAGCGACGCAATGTCGATGCCGCTTACTTCCTCGATGCCACGCAAGCCCGGAGATGAATTGACTTCCATCACCAATGGTCCGCGCTCGGATTGCAGCATATCCACTCCGGCGATCTTTACACCCAGTGCTTTTGCCGCCGCAATCGCCGTGTGCTCTTCTTCGGGCGAAAGTTCGATCATGCAGCCTGAACCGCCACGGTGGAGGTTGGAACGAAAATCGCCTTCGGCGCCCTGGCGCTTCATGGCGGCGATGACTTTGTTGCCGATCACAAAGGCGCGGATGTCGGCGCCTTTGGACTCTGCCACATATTCCTGGATCAGGAAATTGGCGCGCAGGCCATAGAATGCCTCAATGGTTGATTTGGCTGCTTTAATCGTCTCGGCAAGAACCACGCCCACGCCTTGTGTGCCTTCGAGTAATTTGATGATTACCGGCGGGCCGCCCACCATATGGATGAGTTCGTTGACTTGTGCGGGGTTTTTGGCAAAAACCGTTTTCGGGATATCAATACCGGCTTTTGCAAGCACCTGCATGCTGCGCAGCTTGTCGCGCGAGCGCAGGATAGCCTGCGATTTCACGGTGGTGAAAACCTTCATTAGTTCAAGCTGACGTACGACCGCACAGCCGAATGCATTCACCGACGTACCGATGCGGGGAATGACGGCGTCGATACCGGTAACGGGCTTGCCTTTGTACACGACCGTCGGCTTGCCGCCTTCGATCATAACAAAGCATTTGACGTGGTCGATTACAACCGCTTCGTGTCCCTTCTGTTTGATTGCCTCCACCAGACGCCTGGTTGAATACAGGTCCGGATTGGTGGATAATACGGCGATTTTCATAAAAATGTTTTTAGAAAAAATGGAGGTCGGGTTTTGCGTGCGAAGCCCGGGTTTAGTTCTGAGGTAGTTTTTGGGAACGAGTTGGTGTCAGCGAATGTCTTGCCTGCGACAGATTCTTTTGGGACACATCCACAATGAACCTGTTTTTAAGCAATTTTCGCCCGAGTAGTATGGGGTAGCTCATTTTCCGCCGGTTGGCCAGCGTAAATTCGGTACGTATTTTCCGGCCGAAAAGCCTGATTGGTGTCTTAATCACAAACCGTTTCTCCTCCTTCCCGAAGGAATTTCGGATCACGGTTTCTTTAAAATCGGTTACTGTAAAAAAATGCTGAGGTGCTCCGCGCTTGGTGTCGAGGTATACGTGGAGCTCTTGCCGTCCTTCTGACTCTACCAGTTTCACGCGGGAACAATGGATAGCCGACGTTGCCGCGCCTGAATCCACGCGCACAGGCACATGATGCCAGCCCAGCTCCGGTAAATCCACAATCTCGGTCGCACCGATAATTTCCAACGGACGTTTCATCTGCGCTGAAAAAACTGGGCGACCGTCAGCGACAGGTCCAGAAACACCATTTTGGCCCGTACATTCCGTTCGATATGGTAATAGGCCGTATTTACTTCCCCGATCATCCTTTCCAGTGACTCAAAATTGACGGTTTTGGAAAAATTCTGCACGAAAGTAAGCTCTTCCTGCGGAACACGCAAAAGCTCGCCCGCGCCGTGGCTCCACACGAGCATATCCCTGAACAACCGCAATGCGTATTCGAGCAGGCCTTTTTGTTTTTCCTTGGCCATTACGTCATAGTTATCGGCGAGTTTGACCAAATGTGCGACATCAAATTTATAGGATGATCGCATCCAGTCGGCAAACCACGTCGAGCGGTCATCCTGCTCTTCCTGAACGAGTTTCAGTGCCTCGGCCATGTTCCCGTCGGACAGGAACGCTATCTGGCTGGCTACGGCGTCGGTTACATCGTCTTGTTTCAGGTGCAACTTGATTTCGGAATCGGTGAATGCCGGAATCGTAATGCGCTGTGTCCTGGAAATGATGGTCGTCAGCAATTTGTCCGACTGATCACTTACTAAAAGGAACAATGTTTTTTCAGGTGGTTCTTCGAGGATTTTCAAAATCGCATTCGACGAAGCCGCATTCATGATATCGGCTTTCCAGATCAGCAGGATTTTGTATTCGCCTTCGTAGGCTTTTACGGATAATTTTCGCAAAATACCGCGTGCTTCTTCCACCGAAATGTTACCCTGCTTATTGTCGGCGCCGATATGGTCGAGCCAGTCGGGGAGGACACGGTAGGGGTTTTCCAGCAAAAAAGAGCGCCAAAGCGGCAGGAATGCCTCACTGGTTTTGCCATCTACCTTTTTGGAAGCAGCAATGGGAAATATGAAATGAAAATCGGGATGAACCAGCTTGCTCATTTTCACGCACGATGCGCAGGTGCCGCAAGCGTCTTCCTCACTTCTGTTTTCACAGTTAATATAGGTAGAGAATGCCAGCGCCATCGCGAGGCCCGCTCCGCCCGTGGGATAATCGAAAAGCTGGGCGTGGGCCAGATGGCTGTTCCGGACCGAGCGCCGCAATGTCGCTTTGATATTGTCAAGTCCCGGAATATCTCTGAAAAGCACGATTTAAATCAATTAATGGATGGGTAAAATGCCTATTGACCACGTGTATTTTTAAAAATAGCACGCATGATATCTTCCTCTGTCTGCCCGAATGCGACGCCGCGGCGGCTCACCGTATCTTTCGCGACCGCCACAGCCTTATCGAAGCGGTACTCCATGCATCCCTCAGCCGCGCCACCCCAGGTGAAGGATGGGACATGCTTGTTCTGGAATCCGGCTCCGAATACATTCACACTTACGCCGACAACCGTCCCGGTGTTGAACATGGTCGAAATTCCGGCTTTGGAATAATCGCCCATCATCAGTCCGCAGAACAGTAAGCCGGTGTCGGCCAGCATATTGGTAGCATAGCTGTACAGCTTGACATTCGTGTGGTCGTTTTTCAAATTCGAATTGTTGGTATTCGCGCCAAGGTTACACCATTCTCCCAGAACTGAATTGCCCAGGTAACCGTCATGTCCTTTGTTGCTATACCCGAAAACCACGCAATTACTTACTTCGCCGCCGACTTTGGAAAACGGCCCGACGGTAGTGTTAGGCCGGATTTTCGTTCCTTGTGCCAGTACCCCGTTTTCACCGATCGCAAATGGTCCCTGGATCATCGAGCCTTCCTGGACCAATGCATTTTTCCCAATGTAAATGGGGCCGTTCTCCGCATTCAGGATAGAAGCTTTGATCACCGCGCCTTCTTCTACAAATATATTCTCCGGTTTGTAGCAATGCGTGAACGGGTCAGTAACCCCCGCTGATTTTCTAAGGGAGGCAATGCGTTCATAATCGATTTTGATTTGCGCCCCATTCTGCCCGAAAATGTCCCAAACATTCCGGATCATCGTAAAGGGCTCCGCATATTCCACTACCGAAAGACTATTGGTACCATCCGACGCTTTCCATGCAGAATGCGTTCGCACCGCGAGGAGTTCCCCATTTTGGGAAACAAGTGCAGTGCCGTGTGGTAAGCCTTTGACGATGCCGGTCAGGTGATCGTCGGGGCATAATGCGCCGTTGATATACAGATTGTCCCCCGAAACATGTTCCGGGTATTTGGTGGCGAGATAGGCTTCCGTTTGGAATGAGACCGTGGAGTGGCATCTGTCGGCCCATTTTTCGGCCAGTGTGTGAATGCCGCACCGGATGCCGGCGACTGGTCTTGTATATGTAAAAGGTAAAAGCTGGATTCTAATCTTGGGATCGTCGAACAGAATGGTCTGGGGCATATATTAAAACGTATGTGCACGCCAAAGTTCGGGCATTTTATTGGTTACGGCAAAAAAAGAAGCAGTCTCCCGGACATATTTGTCGGGAGACTGCCGTCGTATTTTTTCATTCTCCTGATGTGTTCGACCACACCGGAAAAAGCCAATGCGTTGCTTATTTTCCGTAACGCTTTCTGAACTTGTCAACGCGACCAGCTGTGTCAACCAGTACGTTTTTACCAGTGTAGAAAGGGTGTGACTGAGAAGACACCTCGACTTTGTACACAGGGTAGGTTTTGCCGTCTTCCCAGGTGATAGTCTCGTTAGTGTCTATGGTTGAGCGAGTAATGAATTTAAAGTCGCTTGATAGATCCCAGAAAACTACCTCTCTATAGTTGGGATGAATATCTTTTTTCATTGGTATATGGTATTATTTGTTTCTATACGATTTCCAAAAGGATTGCAAAAGTAAAAAATCCTGATTTGTAAATCAAGTATCGGAGCGCTATCTTTTTTAATATTAATACAATACACCTAAAATTAACCTGCTAGACTTCACTGAGTTGCTGTTTGAGCACCTCTACACCGCGTTTCGCCTCCTTCTCGAAATCGGTGTACACGAAGCATTCGATCGAAAGTCCGCCTTTATACCCGATTTTTTTCAATGCGCCCAGGTAGGCCCTGAAATCGTCGCCCTTCACACCCGGCGGCGTCCGTTTTTCCTTTTCCGCAATGTGGCAATGCACGATGTGCTTACCATATTTAATGATCTCGGTAGCCGGCTCATCTTCTTTTAGCATATGATATATATCGCAAAGCAGTTTCACGCGCGGGCTTTTCACGGCATCCACGATCTCGACTCCTTCGGCCAGACTGTTAATGAAGTTGGTTTCCCCGCGGTTCAGGGGCTCTACGGCGATGGTAACCCCATATTTCTCGGCCAGCGGGGCCATTTTTTGGGTTAATTCAATGTGCTGTGCCTTTGCTTTGGCTTTATCAAAGCCGTCGGGTATGATTCTTGAAGCACCGCTTCCGAATACGACAAATTGGGAGCCGCATTCTTTGGCGCGCTTCAAAACGGTCTCGGTTCTTTGAAGGATCGCTTCGTGGTTCGCGTCCGGGCCAAGTGTCTTCAGGCTTGCGGGCAACAGGATCACGTAGGATTTAATCGGGAAATGCTCGCTTTTGAGTTGCTGAAGGTTCTTTTCGTAACCCGCATCGCCGCCTTCTGGAATCAGGAAGCCTGCTACGGATTCTTCAATATATGCACACCCCGATTTGCGTAAAAAATCGGCTTTGTCGTACGCGGCGTACACGCCCAGTGGAATGCTGTAAGCCTTGCTTTCAGCCGCTTTGGCCATGGCTTCGGTGAGTGATCCGCCCAGGGCGAGGCCTGCTACCATTCCGGAAGTCGTTTTGAGGAATGTCCGGCGATCGGCTTGTTCGATAATTGTGCTCATATGTTTGAGTTTTTATGGCTATTGATTGATATTTTGTGTTGAAACGAAATAGGTTATGTTGTGTAAAGTTCACAAGTTTAGAATTATTATAAATAATATAATCAATGCTAAATCATTGATTAACAGCAATTATTGTCAAATCAACCTTTCTTTGCCTGAAATTTTTCCTGGAAAAAGTTTGCAAAAATTGAAATGCATTTTTCTGAAAATTTTTTCTTTGAAACAATTTAGTGTAAGCTTTCCGTAAATAACTAGTTATTAGTTTCTTAACAATTTAGTAATTTGGACTATGCTGATAAGGCACGATTTTGTAGAGAAATCCTGATTGCTAATCTGATTTCTTTAGTGTTATTTCAAGAGATTTTTCAAGTCATCCTCCGACTGATCTTCCAAGAATATACATCACTAACGTTCTATCAAACACCACATTACTTATGTCTATGTATGTCATAAAGCGTGATGGTCGCCGCGAATCCGTGAAGTTCGACAAGGTGACTGCCCGCATAGAGAAACTGAGCTACGGCCTGGACGCAGCTTATGTTCAGCCCGTGGAAGTAGCCAAGAAGGTTGTTTCCGGCATTTACGATGGCGTTACCACCGCCGAGCTGGATAACCTCGCTGCCGAAACCGCAGCTTCCATGACCACCAAGCACCCCGATTATGCAATCCTGGCTGCCCGCGTTGCTATCTCAAATCTCCATAAGAACACATTGAAGTCGTTTTCGGCTACAATGAAGCGTCTTTATACATATATAGATTCCAAAACAGGCGAAAATGCGTCGCTGATCTCCAAGGAGGTTTACGAGGTGATTCGCCAGCATGCATCGCTGCTCGACTCTACTATTATATATGACCGCGATTACTCCTACGATTATTTCGGCTATAAAACCCTCGAAAAGTCGTATTTACTGAAAGTTGAAGGGAAAATTGTCGAGCGCCCGCAACACATGCTCATGCGTGTAGCCATCGGAATCCACCAGGAGGACGTGCAGGCGGCGATTGAAACCTACCATTTGCTGTCGGAGAAATGGTTTACCCATGCTACACCTACCTTGTTCAATGCAGGTACGCCGAAGCCGCAAATGTCGTCGTGCTTCCTGTTGACGATGAAGGAGGACAGCATCAATGGTATTTATGATACCCTCAAAAACTGCGCATTGATTTCGCAGTCGGCCGGTGGTATCGGTTTGAGCATTCACGACGTCCGCGCGACGGGTACTTATATTAAAGGAACCAATGGACAATCGAACGGTATCGTGCCGATGCTCCGCGTGTTCAACGATACGGCGCGTTACGTGGATCAGGGAGGCGGTAAGCGCAAAGGTTCTTTTGCCATATATATAGAACCATGGCATTCGGATATCTTCGATTTCCTCGATCTGAAAAAGAACCACGGGAAAGAAGAGCAGCGCGCACGCGACCTTTTCTATGCATTGTGGATTCCGGATTTATTCATGAAGCGCGTTGAGGCAAACGATACCTGGTCGCTCTTCTGCCCGCACGAATGCCCGGGACTGGCGGATACGCACAGCGAGGAGTTCGAAAAACTGTATGAACAATACGAGCGCGAAGGCCGCGCACGCAAAACCATCAAGGCGCAAGATCTCTGGTTTGCGATCATGGAATCGCAGATCGAGACAGGTACTCCATATATGTTGTATAAGGACCATGCGAACAGCAAGTCCAACCAGCAGAACCTGGGTACCATTAAATCATCGAACCTTTGTACCGAAATCATCGAGTACACGGCGCCGGATGAAGTGGCCGTTTGCAACCTTGCATCTATTGCATTGCCCAAGTTCGTGGAGCAGGGGACCGATGGCTTCATGCGTTTCGATCACCAGAAGTTGTACGAAATCACCAAAGTGGTAACGCGCAACCTGAACAAGATTATCGACCTGAACTTCTATCCGGTTCCCGAAGCCGAAAAGAGCAACAAGCGTCACCGTCCGATCGGTATTGGCGTACAAGGCTTGGCCGATGCATTTTGTATGATGCGCATGCCATTCGACTCCGACGAGGCGCGCCAGCTGAACAAAGACATTTTCGAAACGATCTATTTCGGATCGATGGAGGCTTCGATGGAGCTCGCCATGCAGCACGGCCCATACGAATCCTGGGCAGGCAGCCCGATCTCGAAAGGAACATTCCAATTCGACATGTGGGGTGTTACGCCGGAAAGCAAGCGCTGGAACTGGGAGAAGCTCCGGAAAGAAGTGGTACAAAATGGCGTCCGCAACTCATTGCTGCTTGCACCGATGCCGACCGCATCTACCAGCCAGATCCTCGGTAACAATGAATGCTTCGAGCCATTCACTTCCAATATATATGTAAGAAGGGTATTGTCGGGTGAATTCGTGGTGGTGAACAAATATCTGCTCAAAGATCTTGTAAGACTTGGCTTGTGGAGTGAGGAGATGAAAAATAACCTCGTTCGCGCCAGCGGATCGGTTCAGGCGATTCCGAATATCCCGCAAAATATCAAGGATCTGTATAAAACGGCATGGGAGATCAAGCAGCGCAGCCTGCTCGACATGTCGGCCGATCGCGGGGCATACATTTGCCAGTCGCAATCGCTGAACATCTTCATGGAAGAGGCGAACTTCGGAAAGCTGACCTCGATGCACTTCTATGCATGGAAAAAGGGCCTCAAAACCGGTATGTACTACCTGCGTACCCGTGCGGCTTCCGATCCGGTACAGTTCACCGTCAGCAAACAGGCCGAGCCGCAACTCGAACCTGCAACTGCCGTGGTGGCCGAAAAGGAGCTCAACTACGTGCAATACGCAGAAGAGCACGCTAAGCCAGTCGTACCGCGCGATAATCGCTCCGATATGCAGTGCTCCCTCGATGATCCGGAAGGATGCGAGGCTTGTGGATCGTAATCAAGGTTAAAATCACAATAATGAAGAGGTGTCTGACCGTAGGTCGGGCACCTCTTTCGTTTTCCGGCGGTGGGGCTGGTAATGCATGGTAGGTTAGTATTGTATTAATAAATGGAAAAGTTGGATGCGCTGGAATCGGTTTTGCGCCACTTGAAACAAGGGAAAAGTTAAAGGTGAAAAACCTTTCAATTTTTTTCTTAGGATATTAATTTCTTTATCAGCTGGTTATG
>NZ_JAGIAS010000012.1 GCF_017744695.1 Dyadobacter sp. | reverse complement strand
TTACCAGCCTGAGATTCTCGCCAATGGGGATACACTTAAACAGCTGCTGGTCAGGAGCAGGTACTTGCTTTTCAAGCACCATGATAAGTGGACCGCCTCGCAGGTTCAACGTTCCCGGCTACTTTTCGAGCGTTATTCGCTTATAGAACAGGCTTACAAGCTCGCAACAGGTTTAGGGACTGTTTTTCGGGTTTGTAAATCCAAAGAGCAAGCATTTAAAAGGCTCGCGCTGTGGTACAATGCAGTTGAAGATTGCGGCTTGGATTCCTTCAAAACTGTCGCTCGATCTATCCAGACCCACTATCTGGATATACTTAACTTCTTCAACAACAGAAGTACGAATGCTTCGGCGGAGTCATTCAACGCGAAAATCAAGGCGTTTAGATCATCATCCAGAGGTGTGAGGGAAGCTGGCCGTGACAAAGTTGGGATGCTGGGCGGCCGACGCGGTGGTGAACAGAATACTCCCCGATTTGCGCCCGACCATTTGCGGAAGCACCGTTTGTACGGCCGTGATGGCGGAGAGCACCTGAAAGTCCAAATGATATTGCTCATTTTCAACGTCGATATTGCGGGGCGCCCGAAGGGTTTCCCAGGCAGGTGAAGGGCTAAATTCCAGTACATCGATGGCACCATATTCATCGATGACCTGATGAAGCGCGCGGTTAATGCTGTCTCTGTCAAGAATATCGACTTTGAAAATGCCTGCGGTAATGCCTTTGGCTTGCAGTTTGCTTTGAAGCGGGGCGAGGTTGTCCGTATTTCGGGATAAAAGGGCCACGTTGAAGCCTTGCAGACCAAATTTTTCAGCGATAGCTAACCCTACACCAGGGCCAGCACCGATAATTGCGATTGTTTTTGCCATCATTGTAAGAAGTTTGTTGGAAGTAATTACTGCGAAATTTGGCTGTTGAATTTAGACTGAAACAGTTGCTGCCAGGTCCAATAAGAAACACCCGCGGCTGCAAGAATCAATAGGGTGGCGCCCCATTTTTCAGGGCCGCCATGGGTGGCCATCAGCGTGTAGGTCGCTCCGATGAAGTAAAAGATAAAGCCGAAATAGGCTGCTTGCTGAAAGCGTCGAAGCGCGGGGGCCAGAATCGTAATGGCGCCAACCACTTTAACGAAGCCGAAAAAGGGCATGAAATAATCGGGTAGTCCAAGCGATCTGTTGACCTGTACCAACTCTTCAACCATAAGGATGTTGGCGATGCCAGCTAAGCCAACCAGGCCAAGAAATAGCGTGGACGCCCAATAGATGAACTTTACTTTTTTGGTATTCATAATGGATGGTTGTTTGGAGATTTTTAATGGGTCTGATTTACGCTCAATGAACATTAATGACAGTCTCCGTTCGGGGGCTGATTGGAGGGTTTGTCGACCGTTTGTTTTCTTTACAAAACTACGTACATTTGATTACCAAAAGTTACCAGTTACCCGTAGGTAATCAGTTACCTTTTGGTAATCAAATCAGAAAGCTATGCCTAATTACACAGATTGTTTATCCGCGCTGATCCCGATCAGGGATACATTGGAAGTAGTAAATGGGAAATGGAAACTGTTGATCCTGGTTTCCATCGGGGTTGGGAATCGCCGGTTTCGGGAGATACAGCGCAGTATTCCCGACCTGAGCACGAAGGTGCTGGCGAAGGAGCTAAAAGACCTGGAAGAAAATGGATTGATCAAACGGACGGTTGAAGACGGTTACCCTGTTACAATCACCTACACTACGCTGCCTTATGCGGAAACATTGGGGAGTGTGATCGAGGCTTTGAAGAACTGGGGCGTGCAGCACCGCGAGCATATTATGGGAACCGCGTCCTAAAATCATCTGGCGCAGCAAATCTTGTTTTAATAAATAGTTGATAATGAATTGGTTGTGCGTTAATTGCTTCTGAAATGCTGAGTATGTTTGTTGGCTGGTATGTTGTTGTGCTAACCGAAAGGTTCGTATATTCATGCGTTGATGGCAAGGATGAATAGACGATACTAACAGCACAAAACAATGCACGATTTATTATTTGACTTTATATCAAAATACATTTCGCTGACAGAAGATGAAAAGAACGCGGTCGTTTCTTTGGCCATATTTCGCTCAGAAAAAAAGGGAACGACTTTACTCAATGCAGGAGAAAAGTCCAATGACGGCTACTTTGTCCTTAAAGGTTGTATCCGAACATATTACGTCATAGACGGAGAAGAAAAGACCACCGCTTTCTACACGGAAATGGAGGCCTTGACACCGCATTGTGTTACCACTAAGGCCTCTTCCGAATATTACATTTCTTGCGTGGAAGACTCAATTCTCCTGGTCTCAGATCCTGATATGGAAACTGAAATATTCAGTAAGTTTCCGAAGTTCGAAACCCTTTGCAGAATATTGGCAGAAGAATTGTTGGCTAAACAGCAAATTAATTTTGATGAGTTTAAAACTTCTTCACCCGAACAACGCTATTTGAACCTGTTACAAAAAAGACCAGATTTGGTTAAACGGGTTCCGCAACACCAGTTGGCAAGCTATCTTGGTATAAAACCACAATCATTAAGCAGGCTGAGGGCCAGGATTTTGGAGAAAAATAAAGGTTAAGCATCATTTCTTAACTTAAGTGAACGTTTTTGAGCTACCGGCCCATCTACTTTTGCAGTATCATTCAACACTAAAAACGGAGGATATGCAAAAGAAAATTTTACGGTTGGCCTTGATTTTAATGATGGCAGCCACGCTGCAAGGCAGAGCTCAATATGCCAAACAAGACAGTACTTATAGCAAGTTCTTTATAGGCAGTACCTTGTTTATGATAGCTAACCTGGTGCCTGATAACAACCCGCCTCAAATGATTTATCTGAACCTGGGTTATCGCATCACGGGAAGGGATGCTGTTTCACTTGAATTTAAAACCTGGAAATATGCCTGGCCCATTGGCATTCCATATGGAAAATCATTTGAAGCAGAAGGGGAGGGGTTTCCGGGTTATATCCGTGAGCGCGGAGTTTCACTTAATTACCAAAGGTTTTTATGGAATGGTCTTTTCGCGCAAGTTGATGTGATGCCTGCTTTTCAAACTTTTGTAAATGAAAACCATAAGAAGATTGACAATGGCTTTCAGATCTTTAATACTTATTCCATTGGTTATCACATTAAATTTTTCAAGGATCGGCTTTTTTTTCAACCTTCCATAGCAGTGACGCATCGTCCCTATCAATCAACAATGCCCGATTTGTTTAAACAGGTCGACGACAAATGGTCGAGATTCTTCTTCGGACAGCCGGGTTTGCATTTTGGGTTTAATTTTTAAAGCCATTAGGTGAAACGGTGTCGAAATTCTTTAGTAAGCCACTAAATTTATTTAATACGGCAAAAACTTCTTTAATGGACAATTAAATTTTTTGTAGTTAGCAACCTGGTCGCGTAAAGTACTTTTGTCCTGATTCAAGCCGTGTCAGTCCCCACGGTACTTGTTCGTCATTTTTACTAAATCAGCGACACTATGCAACAAATCTCCGTTTCTGTCAACTTCCCGAAGTGGGGGACAAAACACCTTATTGCGGCCTTGATTCTATTTGCTGCGACCACCACTGCGGCCAGGGCCCAGTGTATCAATTTTATTGCAAACGGCAGTATGGAAACCTATACCAATTGCCCAAATTTCAGTAACGGTGGAACAATTAACTACGCCACCAACTGGAAAACAATCGGCGGCCTGGCAGGGACGTACGGTCAGCTATTGGTCTACAGGCCAGGCGAATGTATTTCCAATAAGCCGGTGTCATCATGGGCTGCTTCCACGGCCCTGACCGGCGGGAGCGACGGTACTAACTGGCTGGGAGGGCATAATACCGAAAACTGGCAAAATACGCTGACTCAACCGCTACCGCCCGGAAACTATACATTCTATCTGGATGCGGGTAACGTGATCAACAGCCCATACGTAAACACCAATTCCACGTTGTTGTTCTATGGTGTAAAATCCACCGATGCGGACTTTTCACACATTCCAGCACAGTTGATAGGTTCCGTTGTCGTGGACAATGTCATTTCCGCAACCAACCAAACCTGGGTTACCAGAAGCTTCAACATCACCACTACCGAGACTTATGACCGCATTGAAATACTCAATGCGCCCGTTGTCCCGGGAAATGCGGGTGCTTACACCTACATCGACAATTTTCGCCTTACTTATACTGTCAGCGGAGGTCCGGACACGACCATTTGCGTAGGCGCTACCACTGAGATGGCGGGAGCCGGAAGCGGCGTATGGAGTGAAAAACCAGGCAATCCTACTTCAACGACCATCACCGATCCTTCCAGCGGTACCACCACAATTTCAGGATTTTCCACTCCGGGAGTTTATTATTTCATCTGGACTTCAAATGGTTGTACCGACGAGGTGGCCGTTACCGTGACAGGGCCATCTGCTCCTGTAATAGCTGTCACGGATCCAAGTTGTGCAGTGCCGACCGGCAGTATCACTGTCGAGTCGCCGGTTTCAGGCCTGACTTATACGCTTTCTCCTGGTGGCACGTCCAATACGACGGGTGTTTTCGCGGGCCTCGCCCCGGCGACAGGTCCTTACACGGTTAAGGCCAGCGATGGTACATGCAATTCCGCCGCTTCCAATGCGCAGAGCATCGGAGCATTTGAATGCTGCGAATCCGATGCAGGAACCATTACGATTATACCCTAACGTTAGCCCATCAAGAAAGCTATGATGCAAACATACTTTTCCCACTTTTCAGCACGCTGGAAATGGACGGCATTGCTGATCATGCTGGGAGCGTTTCCCCGAATACTCAGCGCACAATGTGTTAACGCCGGTTCTCCGATCCATTTCACAATCGCAGGCAACAATACGGCGACCGGGTACACCACGGTTTATCTGCTCACCAATTCTGACGGCAGGATACTTAAAGCTGTTACCGACGGATTTGCCGCCCCCGACGTGAATGGGACCTACTATCTCTACGCTGTCAATTACAAAACATCCGGAACTGGACCAACCATGACGCCCGGCACCAATATCGCCGCCATAGGAGGTGATTGTACGGCAGCAAGCGAGCAACCGGCACAATTTTGTGTGAGCGGCGGTTGCGTGCCTGCCGGAAGTTCAGTCGCGTTTCAGGTGACGGGGCACAATACCTCCGCCGGATATCTTACCCAATACGCCCTCACCGACAGTACCGGGCACATTGTTTCTTCGCATACCGAAAGCCCGATCACCTTGCCGTCGGCGCCGGGAAAATATCGGATATACGCCGTTAATTACCTGGCAATAGGAGGGAGCCTGGCCCCGAACCTTCAGGCGGGAACGCTCATCACCGAGATCGGAGGTACTTGTGCATCCGCAAGCCAGACTCCGATCGAAGTTTGCGCTGCGCCGTCCATGCCGGTGACATTACTTTCGTTTTCCCTTGCCCAGGAAGCCCGAACGGTGCGGGTAAACTGGGTTACGACCGAAGAAGTAAATGCCGAAAAATTTGAAATTCAGCGGGCGCGCGACGCCAAAAATTGGCAGGCAATAGGCTCGCAAGGAGCCGAAGGGGACAGCAAGGTGTTGGTTTCCTACCAGTTTACGGATCCGGCTCCGCTTTCAGGCCAGGGATATTACCGGTTGAAAATGATCGACCGTGACCAGTCCTTCACGTACAGCCGTATTCAGAGCATCAGGTTGGGTAACAAAGAAGCATACGCCTCTGTATACCCCAATCCAACGCAGGACCGCTTGTTGCTAATGAAGCCCGAAGCTGATGTGATCAGGCATGTCATATTGACTTCCCAGTCAGGTACTACTGTTTTCAAAGGCGCTTCGTTTCCGACAGCCGGAATTGATGTCCGGAATATTGCAGCAGGTACATACCTCTTGAAAATTACCTGGCAGAACGGCCAGGAAGAGGTGCACCGGATTGTTGTTGGCCGGTAGTCCATTGCCCGACGCATATGTCGCACAGTTCGCGACGATACTTTGATATCTGCGGAAACATTGGGAAAACGGCATCGGGCAAGCTCTTACCGGTACTTCGTTGCCGGCAAGAGCTTGCTCCGAATCGCTATTATTTTTCAACGAGATCGCAATCCGTCACCAGGCCGCCGGAGGTCAGATGGACAAGTATATAGGTATCCGGTTGATTGGACTTCAATTGGTAAGTAATTATTTCGCTTACTTCGCTGTCGTGGCGTTGAATTCCCCGGCCTGCGACGTTTTCTGAATGAATAAAAGTTAGTGATTTCAAAGTTTCCGGCTCTCGCATTCCTCCTGCGAAATCGCGTTTGGCCCCCGGAGTGAGGCCTGTTGTTTCTTCCAATATTTTACCGCCTTTTACCATGGCCTGCAAAGCCGTCAGGATTTTGGGCGTGCGCGATGGATCCGGATCTGCATTGGTGTTATGGGCATCGGCAAGCGGCCCGATACGCGGTACTTTCCGCTCATACTTTTGATCATTGTCTTGAAGCGTGAAACCAGTCGCATTTCCATTAGCGTCGGTATTAAAGATCACAGAAACATTGCGGTCGGTTGATGTAAACTTATTATTGGCGACGGGCACAAATTCTTCATCGACAAAACCATCTTCCAGGGTGAAGAGTCGCTGATTTTCAGCTTCAAAAGTGACCATTCGATTGTTGAACAATTCATATCGGCCTTCGAAAGCCTTCAAAGCTTTGGAATCCACATTCACGGCGGCCGGTTTGGTTTTTACGGGAAATCCGTCCCAGTGGTAATAGTCAGCGATAAAATCAACAATCCTTCCCATCATATGCGAGTTATCATTCGCATTGATCATGATCACAACGCCTTGCCCTTTGTCCACACTGGCGGTCAACAATGCATCAAAACCCTCGTCGCGCCCATTGTGACCGAAGCGGAGCGTAGTACTGTCGCCCTGCAAAAAGACACCCAATCCATCCCTGTTTTTCTGATCTGTCAACATTTGGCGGGTCATCGATTGGGACAATACGCTTCCTGATTTCCCGGCATAAGCATGCTGAACACTAATCGCGAACCGGGCCAGGTCGGACGGCGTGGTCCACAATCCCGCTGCTGCCATTTCAGGATAAATATGCCAGCGACCTTCCACCAAACTTCGATTGTTATAGTGACCGGTTGCCGTCAATTTTGCCAGTTCCGGAGGTAATGGTTGTTGATAGGTACTACTTTTCATGCCCAATGGCGAGAGCACATTGTTTTTCATGAATTCGGGAAAAGCAGCGCCCGTCACATCCTCCATCAGTTGTTGCATGACCGTATAACCGCCGCCAGAATACCGCCAACGGGAGCCAGGAACAAAGTCTACACGAACCGGTGGCGTATTGGTTGGGGCCGTCCCATCCAGAATCTGAACGACCGTGGGGATCTTTGCGCCCGCAGCGTATCCCGGGAACCCGTGCACGGTCAGGCCGGTAGTATGGCTGAGTATCCCGCGCAGCGTGACCTTTTTGTCAATGGTAAACGCGTTATCGGGAACTTTCCAATTTTTTAATTTTACGTTAACATTCTCATCCAGAGAAAGTTTATTCTGTTCAACAAGGTACAGTGCGCCCATAGCCGCAACCGATTTGCTGACCGAGCCGGCCTGAAACAAAGTATTCGTCGTGACAGGCACCTTTCCATCCTTATCGATAAATCCATATGCCTGGGCCTTCACGATTTTTCCGCCCTGAATGATAGCCAGGGACAAACCGGGAATACGCCGCTTCTGCATTTGACTTCGGATAAAATCGTCCAGATCATCCGCCCGGACGTGAAATACAGCTAATAGAAAGGAAAGAATCAGAAAGAGGCGTTGTTTTTTCATGGATGGTTTGGTAAGAATGTTTTCAGCAAAGCTAGGCGTTTCTATCCCGTCGTTTGTTAATGAGCTGTAAAAGAAGGTTAATGAAATGTAAATGCTGGTTTTGCAGACTGTTATGGATTTTAGCCCCAGAGAGTGTTGGCTATACTACACAAAAATAGATGCGCCCGGCAACCTGCAATGACTACATTTGCCCTGCAAAAGCAAATTCAAAAATTTATGAGCTTTGGACAAAGGGTTATTCGCTTTCATGAACAGTTGAGTTATTCCGGCTCTGCCTTACCCGAGGGAATCGGAGTTATCAATCCATTTGCAGAGTCAACAACAGCGATGGATAATCTCAAGGCGTTTGCCAACAGGTATCTCGACGATAACAACCAGCGCCGCATCATTCTGGGTATCAATCCCAGTCGGTTAGGAGCCGGAGTCACAGGCGTTCCCTTCACGGACACCAAACGGTTGGTTGGCGAGTGCAAGATTCCATACAACGGGAAGCCGACGCACGAAATTTCCTCGGTATTTATCTATGAAATGATTAATGCTTTTGGCGGGGTAAGTGATTTTTACAGTAGATTTTACATAAACTCACCATTCCCTCTGGCGATTACAAAAACAAACCCGGAAGGAAAGCAGATCAACTATAATTATTATGACAGCGCGGCGCTCACGAAAGCCGTTTATCCATTTATCGTTCAAAGTATGGGGCAACTGGTCGACCTTGGAATAGCTACCGATACCTGCTTCTGCCTTGGGACAGGGAAGAATGCCAGTTTTTTACAGCAGCTAAATCAGGAACACGGATTTTTTGGTGAGATTATACCTTTGGAGCACCCAAGGTTTATCATGCAGTATAAAAGCGCTGCAAAAAGCCTGTATATTGAAAAATATATAAGGGTTTTGGGCGCAATAGATCGTGCATAAAAATAAATCACAATGTAAATCAAACGAATATATCTGTCGAATTACAACGCATCCAAAAAATCAAGATACTGCGGAATACTCCTTTCAATCCACGCATCCGTAGAATTGAGCTCGATCCCGTAATAGGCAAAAAACGGACGGTAATCAGCTTTGACGTATTCGAAACTGAGCTCGAAAGGCCGCGTTAGCTCTTCGACCGTGTACTTGTACCGCGCCGAGGGGCTGTATTCGTGCTCATCAACGCCCAACGACATCGCCAATGCGATTTTCTTCCCCGCCATTTTGTATCCGCTCCGACTGCCGTACGCCCAGCCGTAAGTCATCACTTCATCCAGCCATTTTTTAAAAAACGACGGACAGTTGAACCAGTAAAAGGGGAACTGAAATACGATCTTGTCATGCGCTTCGATCAGTTTTTGTTCGGCGGCAACGTCCAGTTTTTCATCAGGATACGCCTCATGCAATTGATGCACCGTATACTTGTTGGGGTACCTGTTTAATGCAGCCAGCCATTTACTATTGATGACCGAATGTTTAATATCCGGATGGATCACAATTACCAAGGTCTTCATTCTATTGAGCATGTTTGTTTCTGCCAAAATTAGATGGGTTACCTCGGTTTTTGTAAATTAGCTACCAAATGTAGGGTACTATAAAAAATGTAAGTAATGTCGAAAGTGAAAGTGAGCTCGACCAATTTCGCTAACAAACAAGCGTTAAGCGATGAATGCTCAGAAGTTTACGCGGCCAATATTATCGGCGGGCAATGGTCACTGGCCATCGTTTCCTGGCTCATGAATGGGAAACTGAGGTTTGGGCAGTTGAAGAAGCTAATGCCGGGCATTACGGAACGCATGCTTACATTACAGTTGCGAAAATTGGAGGAAAACAAAATCGTTATACGTACTGTCTACGCAGAAATTCCGCCCCGGGTGGAATACGAGCTTACGCCAATTGGCTATGAGCTCAAACCGATTGTTAAGCACCTTGAAATCTGGGGAGACAAGCACAAGAATCTATAAACCTCTGCACGCACGGTCGTTTGTGAATGAGCTGTAAAAGAAGGTTAATGAAATGTGAATGTTGCTTTTATGGGTTGATTTGGATTTTCGCGCGTGAGAAACTGGAACTCTCGTCGTCTCTCTCTGGGTACGCAGATATTACCTGAAAAAGCGGCGAATTAATTTACATTTTATAGATTTAGAGGGCTGAAAACGTAATCCATTTTTAAACCCCGTCCTCAATCATGATTTCAATTCCTGCCCGTGTTTCAAATCACGTACGTCAGATAGCGTACGTTGCGTTTGCTATTGTACTTTCTTTGGGCGGCCAGTCGTGCAAAAGAGACAAGGAGAAGGAAGTACTGCCCCAATTTCCGGTTGAACTGTATATGAAGCAAGTGAAGAAGAAGGATGGGATTCGCCTGTTTGCCGGTAAAACGGAGATTACCGATCCCAAAGTGATCCGGGAGTTTGTGCGCGAATTGCCTTATTTCGATGTGAAAGACAGCACTGTCGTAGGAGACGAGAAGATGACATTTCTCTCTGTCGACTCTGCTTCGATTGAGCAAATATATCCTGCGCTAAAGGTCAAAAGAAGCGGGGATACATTGTTTTTTGAACCCAGATGGGATATGGAATTATCGGAGGATTATGCGAGGTGGATCTATCCCATGTTCAAATATAGGAGCCCGCTTGGGACCCAGTGGTACGATCAAAAATACAGGGTGAAAGCACGGCTGGTGGCATACGGTAATTATTCGAAGGTAATGCTGCCGGTTTTTAATTTTAAATGGGTAAGAACACAAAAGTACATGGGCCAGATTTACCGGTCCGGCAACTCCGCAAAAATCTTGCTCAATGAATTTGATAAGACCTACATTAATATGATACCGGAAATGGATACGGTTGCCGTAGAAGAGTATATCTATATTTTGGAGAGGAGATAGGTCAAAAACTTGCAAAGGAGGTATGATCGCTTTGCGCTGGCTTGTATTTTAAACAATCTGTCTTTCAGGGATTTCCAGCTTATATCCCTTCCCGTGAACATTCGTTATTCTCAGCTCAGGATCACGACTTAATTTCTTTCGAAGTTTCGACACAAACATGTCGAGGCTCCGACCGGTGATAACCCCTTCGTTAATCCAGACTTCCTGCATCAGTGTTTCGCGGAGGATTAGTTCCCCGAAATTTTTGTGGAGCAATTCCAACACCTTGCATTCTTTGTCTGTGAGACTAACCACCTCGGTTTCCAAAAGCAGGCGCTGATCCTTCACATTAAATAAAAATTTTCCTAGCGCAGCCAATTCCGGAACGGGCTCCTTTGTAATTGCGTGGTTTTGATTCTGCCCGGGTACAGGTTTTATATTTTTCCCAAAACGCCCAATCAATAGCGTAACACCCAACAACACCAGAATACCGGTATAAATCACATTGCTTAATGGATGGTCAAAGGTTTTTAATTCTTCAAGTTTTGGATTAGCGTCCTTAGGATCCGTTCCAGCGGATTTGAGTTTGTCAGTCCGTTCATGGTCGGAGGTTGCTATTTGTTCAAGTTTTGGATTGACTATCTGAGAATCTGCTTTGACGGATTCAGTCAGTTGGTCGATGCCAGCTTTCTGTTGTTTCACATGCTCATAAAAATCCGGAAAGGTAAATTCCATTGTGTAACAACCCGGGGGCTGACTTCTGCCACTGCAAGCCAGGATGTCCGGCGAGGTATTATTTACCTGGAAACCATAAACGATGCTGCTTTTCATGCAATCATGTACGGTGACCGTGTAACCCGAACTGAATTGTTTTTTAGGAAGTAGGTTCTGCGACAACGCCATGAGCGAGTCGTGATTAAAAACGAGTTCATTTTCGAACCTGAGCAGAAACGTGCCTTCTTTAAGCTCGGTAACGGGTAATACGCGTGAGGTTGAGTCGCCTGCTTGCAGGAGCAGCCGATGACCAATCTGACGGATCGCGAGGTTCACTTGCTTCGCCCGTAAGTCGCGGCCGGAATGTTCTGCGAAAGACGAGACAATAGAAAAGACAGCAAGCATGGTCATGATAATGCCGGACCTAACTACCAACCGGTTAGTGAAAAAGCCAGTAAAGGCAGAATTTACACGCATTTACATTTCTTTTTACAATTGATTTACAAGGAGCAGTGGCGTGGGCATCTACATTTGGATATGTGAATTTAAAAACAATTTTATTTCATTATTTCACCAAACCAATTTAGTCATGAAAATCCATAACCTCGCTTTTTTGCTCCTTTTTCAATTCCCATTTGCCCTTGATCAGGCTTTGGAATTTCCACGGTTATCCTCACTTACGGATAGCAAGCAAAAACAAAACCGGGATCGGGCGGGAGCTGCCAATATTATTTTTAAATCTGCCGATGGCGGCGAAACCTGGCAGGACATTAGCGAAGGGTTGCCCGAAAATTTGTCGGAAGAGGGTATCCCGAGAGATGGTTTCCTTGCAAATGATAATGGAATCTATCTGCGCACTGGAAATGGAATGTATTACAGCAAACCCAATTCCACTGCTCCTTTTTGGAAAAAAGAGATTTCTCCGGACAACGTTAGCGGCATTGTCCCGGGCAAAACGGGATTGCTTGCATTCAATTACGGAGGTCATTTTTTGCAAAATGTAAACGGAACGGGTTTATGGTTGCCGATATATACGGATTTTCAAGGGAAGGATGTTCGCACCGTTTTCGAAACCGGGGACAATGTTTTTATAGGTTGCGGCAGGGGCCTTTTTAAATATGATGGTAGTGAAAAAACCTGGAAGCGAGTCTATGACGGAGGCTGGGTGATGAAAGTGGTAGAGTCAAATGGAGTGCTGATGGCTACTAGTCAGAGAGGTATAATTCGGTCAATAGATAATGGTGAAAATTGGGTTAATGTGATTAATGAGCGCGGAGTGGGCATTGCTATCGAGCGCATCAAAGATGGATTTGCCGCGATCACTTATAATGCAGAGACGGAGACAAGTAGGGTACGGACATCATATGACCGCGGCAAAACCTGGCAGCCCATCGATGGTGACCTCCCGGCAAGCCTCATTATCGCTTCCATTGCAGAGGTTGGAAAATATATGTTCTGTGGTCACCCGGCAGGTATTTACAGATCCTCAGACAAGGGAAAAACATGGCAACTTTTACTTCCCGTCATACAGGACAAAGTGTTCAACTTGTCTGTTTCCGGCAACGTGATCTATGCCATACCAAGAAGTGGAGGATGTTGAAAACTCAGGTTAACTTCTTGTCCTGTACGCCGGCTTGAAAAGCAAAAAGACCGCCTCAAATTGCTTTGAGACGGCCTTTTGTATTACGCATCTGCCGGATGCTTCAACACGATTTCTCGCCGCATGCCGGCTGTTCTTAATTATTGCTTGACAACGAGCACCTTAGTGCTTTCCTCACTGCCATCGTTGCGCCGAATGCTCACGACATAAATGCCTGCGGACAATTTAGAAATATCCACTCCGCTGGCTGATATTTTGCTTAACTCAATGACTTTCTGTCCGGCAACATTGAAAACCGTGACCTGGCGTACTCCTTCGACCTTGTGAATGAACAGTTTATCGCTGACCGGATTAGGGTACACGGACGCTTCGATTCCATCAAATTGCAAATTTCGGATCCGGCTGTATGCAAACGTGCCATCTGTGTCGACCATTTTCAACCGGTAAAGATTGGCGCCTTTTGCCGGGGCATTGTCAACGAAAGAATAATGCTTCACAGAGGTGCTTTCTCCACTGGACTTCACAGTGCCAATTAAATTCCAGCTCTTTCCATCCAAACTGTGCTCGATCTCAAATCGGTCGCTTTGCGTTTCTTCTGTGGTGGCCCAGTTCAAAGCAGCGGCATTCTCTCGTTTAACGGCGTCGAACGAACTAAGCTTTACGGGCAACGGTCCGAAAGTAATCAGGTAATCTTCCACCTCACCATTCGAAGCTGCGCCGTTCGGGCTTGACAAGGCATCTGTTGTTATACGGAAGCGGGCATAAGTGCTTCCACCGATTTGACCGTTAAATACCGCTGTCGGCCATACAAGTTGAGCGGATGTTGCATTGTTGGGAACTGTTGTGCAAACCGATTCGCCGGCGTCGAAAACGCCATTGTTGTCCCAATCGATCCATCCGCAAAGGTTTGCCGTCGCACCGGTAATGTTCGCAACGGCCACATTAATCGTGTAGTTGGTAATCGTCGGATTGATACCCGCCGGGATGCCGGGGAAAGTACTTACGCCATCCTCGTCATTCTGGCCCACAGTGTTGTCGCTCGTGCCAAACGAGGCTACGCCATCGGGTTCGCTATCGATCAAAGATCCCAGTTTTAAAGTCACATTACCCGATTGGTCTGTCTCTACGATGTGTCCGGCGCCGAAAGTTGTCCGGCTTACATTATAGCTGGCGGGTGCATCGCCAAAGTCAAGGCCCGGGCAGGTTGTTATATTTTGACCAAGGAAACCCGCCAGTGATGGTTGAGAATAAAGCTGGACGATAATCTCATTCTCGCCCAGTTGCCAATGTTGATTAAGCGAGGTTTGCGTTTGATTGCTCAATTGGAACCCCCCGCCTGGTAACCCAAACTGGGGAGCCAGGCCATTGCCATTGATGTAGATATTTTTAGTGACATTGTCCGCAAGGAAGTTCAACCTAAGCTTAAACGCTGGTAACAGGTAAGGATCTGTTAAATTGAACCGGTAGCGAAAGAAGTAGGAGTTTTGGCTTATCCCATCCGCGAGGCTGGTTGCATTCACATCGCGCGAGCTCTGGCTGTAACTAATCCATTGTGCATTCCCGAAAGGACTATTTGCCCAGGTGTTCGGGAATTTATTGCCGGTGATTACAGCCGGGACGTAGGTTGGATTACCTATCGACGACAATAATGGCAGCGTATTGGTATAGCTGGCCCCACCGTTAGGTACAAACGTCACTTCCCAATTATTGTCGAAACGATTTAGCGTACCCAAACCGTTGCCAACCGCGTTGGTACCAGTGTTAAGAAGGTCGGCATTTACACAAGAAATGTCATCTATTGGCTGCGCCCCACATACAATGGGCAGCAATTCCGCAATCGCGGCAATATTGGCGCCCTCAACCGAACGTACCACCAGTCGTAAATAACGGGCGGAAACGGCTGTCACAAAATTCACTTCAATAGGATTTCCTACACGGATTTCTACCGGGGGCGTTGCAGCGTTTTCAAAGACGGTTTGACGCGCCATTGTCCCGCTCTGAATGTCAGTAAACGTCGTTCCGTCATTGCTGTATTGAACAGTGTAATTCCGGATATCCTCTGCTACCAACGTGCGTGGGTAGTAAACAAAGCCCACCAAATTCTGAGCCGTTCCGTAGTCAAATGTAATATACTCGCCTGCCGATGTTCCCGAAGCGGCAGCCCATGTATCGGTTTCCGTCCCGCTTATGTCACGGATACTGCCGTCAATTGCTTTGCTTGCAGGCATTCCGGCAAAACTGCTGGATGCCGTTGCACTCCACCCCGGCTGGGGCTTCAGTACAGTTCTCTCAAGACACGCTTGTGCCGCATTAGTAGCTATGCACAAAGAAAAATCGTCGTAGTGTACAAAATCAGTACGTGCAAAAAAGCGATAAATGTAAGTTCCGGGTTGAAGAACCGAAGTCAGGCCGTTCAAGGTAATCCACGTCCCGTTTCCCGACGCAGCAGTCAATGTCGAAGCTGCTGCCGCGTATTGAATCGATAAATCTTCGCTGAGAATTTGAATAGCGATTGTCCCCCCTGTGTATCCCGGGAGGTTGACGCCGCGGTTAGCGAAGTTGCCGGAAAAAGCTAATTGCGCAGGTTGCGAAATTGTGAATGTTTGCTGCATAATCCCGGTAGCGCCCTGCAGATCGATATACTGATCTCCGTCATGCGCGCTTGACGGTCCAATCGTGCCTACGCCGGTCGGCCGTACTATGTTCACACTAGTGGTTGTAGTAGATAGGTTTGTCCATCCTGGAACACTGGCTACTATGTTATTTGCACCATTGCCATTGGGCACCACCGGCTGTTCAAAGCTTGGATTGACCAACAAATTTGGCCCGTTGCAAAAAGATTGCGACCAGCCGGTGGCGCTTAACAGAGTCAATCCTAGGAAGGAGATACTTAGCACAAATTTTTTCATGATAAATCAGTTAAAATGAAAGAAAAAACGTGTATAGTGGGAATTGTTTTAAATTTCGGGTGGAAGGCTTGATCTCTTCAAGCTCATTCTTGATTAAATAGACGCGGAGGTGCCCTGTTCGTCAGACAGTTATTGATGGTTGAATCTCCTTTTTCGGCCAGCGGCTCCTTTCATTCAAATGGGGGCGAATCGAACCGCCCTCTACGGGGCGTCTCCGATTAGATGCTTCGATCCATTCGTCCGTCAGTTGCCCAATCGCAGCAGCGGCGGCCTGAGCCAGGCGGAAAAGCAAATCTCAATCGATCATATGATTCAAGTAATTCTACATTGAACTTGACAAAAGTAAGGGCGCCGGAAATGGCGCACAATCGTATTATTTCTAGGTTTTGCCTAAAAAGGTCTCGATAAGGAATGGCTCGGAATGCGGAAAGTTTGCAGCGAAACCCCGGCCTGCCAGCAAGTTTTTGTCATTTGGTTCTTGTTTGGGAGAACTAAATGATATTACTTTGAGAACTAGCCAGATAACATAGAATTTTGGAGCAGCACAGAGAACGGATTGAACAACACAGTGGCCTTTTGGAGCATATGGGCCTGACACCGGTAGCGGCGAGGGTTTTTGCGTATCTGTTGCTCCAAGGGAGTGAAGGGGCTGTTTTTGAAGATTTGGTCGATTATTTCAAGGTGAGCAAAAGTGCAGTATCGAATGCACTTAAAATGCTGACTGCCTCGGGTATGGCCAGTTTTCGGACGGTAGGAGGGAAACGCAGACGTTTTTTCTATGTCAATATGCGAAGCCTGTTCAATGAAAAGGAGATGACCTCACGTTACCAACAGTTTTTTAGCATCCTGGATGATGTCAGGAAGGCGCGGGGTGTTCAGGACCAGTTCGATAAGGAACTGGGAGAGGTCGCTGTCCTTTATAAAATGCTGCTGGTCGAATTTCCCATTATCCTGGAACGCTGGAAGAGAACGATTGAGCTTGACGGTTAAAATTTTAACTTTTTGGTTCTTTTAATAATGAACTTAAAGAACAAACGAAGCGCGGTGCAGTTGTGGCTGCTCATTCTTTGGACGGCAACAACCCGGATCTGTATTGGCCAGCCCGATTGGACGCTGGACCAATGCCTGGATTACGCAGCAGCCCATAACAAGGAACTATTGGCGGGCCGCCAGCGAACGACGGTCGCCACTATTGCCACCAGTCAATCCAAAGCCAGCCTGCTGCCGGTGGTCTCCGGATCGGCCTCGCTGGACCATTATTGGCAAATACCGGTTCAGGTATTCCCGGGCGAATTGCTCGGCCAGCCGCAGGGTACATTTATTCCGGTCCGTTTGGGAACGCCCTGGATGGGGAATGTCGGGTTGAAGGCCGATTGGAGCCTGATCGATGTGGCGGGATGGAAACAAATCAAAACCGCCATGCTCGAACAGCAATGGAAGGCCGGTCAAAATCTCTCCGAACAAAAATTAGTATCCAAAAATGTGCGGATGGCCTACTATTCGGCCGCGCTGAAACAGCAGGATTACCATACAGCAGAGATCCGGCTCCAGGATTTTCGCGAAAGCCACCGGTTAATTACGTTGAGCTTTGATAAAGGTATTACCGACCAGATCGCGGTAAACCAATCGCTGGCTTTGCTGGAAGACCTAAGTGATGAAGCGGCCGGTGTCAGGGCTGCGTACCAGCAGTCACTTCTGGATCTTAAATTCTGGATGGGGTTTCCGTTTGCAGATTCGATTCGGATAGATACCAGCAGCATTTCGATTACGGAAGCCGCTCCGCCAACCGGTTTCAATCCTCAGCTCTTACCGGATTTTGTCCAGGACAGCCTGAGCGTCGAAATCGCCGGGAGCGCTTATGTGCAATCGAGGGCCGCGTTGTATCCCAAACTATCCGTCGTCAGCGGTTACAGCCGGCTTGGCTTTGGTAGCGAGGCCAGCTTTATAACGCGCTCGAAATGGTTTTCTTCCGGCTATGTGGGCCTACGGCTTTCCGTACCCGTCTTTGATATGCCTCGGATGCACCACCAACTCAAGAAGGATAAGGAAAGTATGCTGCTGGCCCAGGCGGAACGAGAGGCAAATATCAGCAGCGCAAACAAGGCTTTCCTGACCGCAGAAATCAATTACAGCCGGGCGAAGCAGGAGCTCGCCTCCCTTAGGGCAAAAGAGACGCTTGCAGTGGAAAATATCAGGCTCTCGACAAAGAAATTAGAAAAGGGGATTATAGACATGATGCAGATGAAGCAGTTGCAGGACGAACTGACGGTAATCCGGAGCAAGCGGCTGGCCGCCCAACTGCAGAGCCTGATCGAAATCGTTGAAATCGAATATTTACAAGGCCATTAAGTGTATGAAAAAGCTGTATGCATTAGCGCTGGCGAGCTTTGGAGCGCTGTACTCCTGCAAAAAGGAACCTGCGAGTTTTAAGGTAACCACAAAAGCAGTCAACGAGGCGGTTTACGCCTCCGGCGAGATCATGCCCGTGCAATATGAGGTGATTAAGGCCACGTCCAACGAACATATCCTTAAGATCCTGGTGGCGCAGGGGGAGGAGGTACAAAAAGGGCAGGTACTCGCCGTGCTCGGCCAGCCCAGCCAGAACGCCCAGCTGGATATCCTCGGCAAACAACTCCGGCTCGCGCGCCAGAATGCATCCGACAGTTCTGCGAGGGGCCGGGAGTTACGCCAGCGAGCCGCACTGGCCAGGGAGCAATACGACCACGATTTGGCTGAGTCCCAAAAATATCAGGAGCTCGCTTTGGAAAAGGCCGTTCCCGCGCAGGAGGCTGGAAACCGGGCCATGAAGGCGCAGACGAGCCTGACGGAATATAAAAACCTGCAATACGAGTACGAGGCGCTCCTTGCTGACCAACGGGAAAAAGTGCTTTCGGTCGGTCGCCAGCTTGCCGAGCTACGCCAGCACAGGGAAACCAATGTGCTCACCAGCAGCATCGGGGGCAAGGTGTTCAGTATTTATCACACAGAAGGAAGTACCGCCGAGGCAGGCGACCCGATCCTGTTGACAGGCACCGATGGCCGGTTCAAACTGGAACTGCTGGTAGACGAGAGGGATATTGCCCGCGTAAAACTGGGGCAAAGCGTTTTTTTTGAAACCGACGCTTTTGAGGGTAAACAATTCAATGCAACGGTGAGCAAGATTGTACCCGTGGTACAAAAGGAAAATCGGAGCTTCAAAGTGGAAGCCACGGTTACCGACACCGGCAGCTTTTTTCCGCAATCTTCTGTCGAGGCTAACATTCTTATCCGGCGGCAGGGCAATGCGCTGGTTATACCCAGTACGTTCCTGCAACCGGGAGATTCGGTGTGGTCGGCGGGTGCTAACGACAAAGTTGTCAAACGGAAATTGAATGTTGGCGTAAGAAGCGGTCAGTGGACCGAAATTAAAGGCGGACTAAAAGCGGGGGATCTTGTGTATGAAAAAGCCCCGTGAAATGACATGAAAAAACGGCTTACCAATATCGCCTTGTCAGCTTCCATTGCTGCCACATATATGAAGGCCAAGCTGCGGCAGACACTGGTTGCCACCGCGGGAGTAGCCTTCGGCATTACGGTGTTCATTTTTATGGTCAGCTTCATTCAGGGCACCAATGAGTACACTCA
Source organism: Dyadobacter sp. (assembly GCF_017744695.1). GTDB lineage: Bacteria > Bacteroidota > Bacteroidia > Cytophagales > Spirosomataceae > Dyadobacter. The sequence goes on along the minus strand of NZ_JAGIAS010000012.1, from coordinate 233,470 downwards.
GGATGTGGTTTTTCAGCAATCCCCGCATCTCAGGTTGTATAATGAAATACAGATAGCGGATCAGTCGTTGCTGGACAGGCGTTTTCCCGGCTTCGTCAACCTGGTACACCATCAGAAACCCAAAGACATCCTGCTCAATCTGAAAGATGTCAACCAGGTCTTGGATGTCCTGCAAGCCGACCCGCGTGTTCAGGCAGCTTCGGGGGCTATCACCACCCAGGTGTTCTTCCGGCTCGGCTCTTCGTCGTTGAACGGTAAAATCAACGGCATCGACCCGGAGATGGAAGACCGGCTATTCAATCTTTCCGGTAAGATCATAGACGGTAGCTACGAGGAAATCGCCGTCAAAGCCAACAGCATTCTGATGGGGGTTGGGCTGGCCAGACAGCTGAACGTGAAAACCGGCGACCAGATCCTGGTTACTACCGAAAAAGGCGGAAATTTTCCCGTAATAGTAGCCGGAATTTTCAAGACCGGCCTTACTGATATTGATAAACAGCAATGCTACGCCAGTATAAAAACCGTCCAAAAGCTGTTGGCCGTTCCCGCATCCTATCTTACGGAGATAAAAGTCAAGCTGTTCGATAAAGAAATGGCGCCGGAAATGTCACGGCAATTGCAGGCGCGCTACAACTACCAGGGCTCAGACTGGAAAAAGGATAACGCTTCTCTTCTGGAGGGTGACGTACTCCGAAGAATGATCGTTTACGGGGTAGCGGGTACCATTTTGCTCGTCGCCGGCTTTGGAATCTTTAACATTCTGACCATGATGATCTATGAAAAAATGAAGGAGATCGCTATCCTGAAGGCGACCGGGTTCTCCGATTCCGATGTCAGGGGCATTTTTCTGACACAGGCCCTGGTTATCGGGGCAGCAGGTGCAGTAATGGGCCTGCTATTTGGTTTTCTTATCTCATATGCGGTTTCGAAGGTGCCGTTCAACAGTGATGTGATGATAACGCTCGACCATCTTCCGGTCAGTTTCAAACCTGTTTACTATGTCACCGGCTTTACGTTCGGCATATTGACGACGGCATTATCGGGATATTTGCCGTCCCGGAAAGCCGCAAAGATGGATCCAATTTCTATTTTAAGAGGATAGCCCTATGAACGTACTGGAAGTTGCAAACCTCAATAAGTATTTTAATGAACCGGTCCGAAACCAGGTACTCAACAATGTTGGCTTCCAGGTGAAAGCAGGCGAGTTCGTGGCTATAACAGGGAAGTCGGGTAGCGGCAAATCGACGTTGCTATACCTGCTATCGACGATGGATACTGACTTCGAGGGTAGCATCGAAATTGACGGAGAGCAGATGAAGGGAAAGCCAAACCGTTGGTTAGCGGCTTTCCGCAATCGTCACATCGGTTTTGTGTTTCAATTCCATTATCTGCTTCCCGAATTTACTTCCCTGGAAAATGTCATGCTTCCCGCCCGCAAGCTGGGCGCAGTTCCCACCGGCCAGATCGAGCAGCGGGCGATGGATCTGTTGAAACTGCTGGACGTGGATAGTCAGGCCACCAAGCGGGCCGCATTGCTTTCCGGAGGCCAGCAGCAACGCGTGGCCATTGCCAGGGCGCTGATCAACGACCCGCTGATCGTGATGGGGGACGAACCGACCGGGAACCTGGATAGCACAAACAGCGCGACCGTTTTTGGCCTCTTTAAAGAACTGGCCAGGGAAAGACAACAAACCGTTCTGGTGGTCACCCACGATGAAGATTTTGCCCGTCGGGCCGACCGCAGAATTCATATGGCTGACGGTCAAATCGTTGAAGGTTGACGGAGCGGAACGTTAACCGCGAATGTGGGTCCGGCCGGGCTCTTCAAAGTATCCTTTCAAAATGATAGGTTTCTTATCATTTTGATAATCCCAAAGTCAAATAAGATGTAATTCCAATATTCAATTGTCTGCAAATCAGTCATTTGGTTGTCGGTTGATATATGGCATGTGTTTGGATCGTATAGACTGATAGTTTTCAAACAAATGTTAAACCATCCGACTATGTTCATTTTAGTAATGGGGATACTGCTACTGTTGGTGGGGGTATTCGTTTCGAATGCGGACAATCAAATTGCCCGATATGCAGGTGTATTAAAAATCGCCGGCAGTGTCGTGGCCGCCCTGGGAGTGGTGTCAGCTGGCATCAGACAAATCGATGCCGGCACGATTGGCGTCCAGTCACTTTTCGGTAAAGTAAATCCGCGGGTCCTGGAAAACGGGCTCAATTTTGTCAACCCATTGGCCAATGTAGCCATTTTTGATACCAAGACGCAAAATTATACGATGTCTGCCGTGACCAGCGAAGGGGAGGTCAAAGGAGACGACGCTATTCGGGTACTTTCGGCGGATGGGTTGGAAGTGGTTATAGACCTGACCGTCCTTTACAAGATCATGCCCGACAAAGCCCCAGGTATTTACAAGGGGATTGGGGTAGACTATAAAGACAAAATTGTCAGACCGGTCACCAGAACGCGCATCCGGGACAATGCAGTTTATTACGACGCCGTCGCACTTTACTCTAAGCGACGGGACGAATTCCAGAACCGCATTTATCAATCGATAGATAAGGATTTCAAGAGCCGTGGTCTAATCCTGGAACAAATTCTTATTCGTAATATCAATCTCCCCGAGTCGGTCAAGAAGACGATCGAATCGAAAATCAATGCCGAGCAGGAAGCCCAGAAAATGGAGTTTGTCTTACAAAAAGAAAAGCAGGAAGCCGAAAGAAAGCGTGTTGAAGCCAGGGGTATTGCTGACTACCAGACGATTATTTCTTTAAGCCTGACAGACAAACAGCTTCAATACGAAAATATCAAAGCACAAAAAGAGCTGGCGGGATCCCCCAATTCAAAAATTGTCATCATTCCTGCAAAAGGGAATATACCACTGCTATTGAGCGACAAATAATGTATTTAAAGTATTGACGATCATAAAAAAACGCTTTTCACTAAACAGTTCCAACCATGAAACCTCGAAGTCGTAACCGGGTCAAACCTTTCAGCTTCCTTCTTCTCATTCTCTCCATCATGTCAATCACTGCCTTCGCCTGCCGGATATATTTCGGTTAGCGCTTTCCCGGGCAGGTCCGGCGGCAAGGGCATTTTACTAGCTGCCGGCTGCCGGGTTTCGGCGTATTACATATTCATCCAAAGGCTGATACACGAGCGGATATTTTTCATAAATAACATTGCTTTCATCTAACCCGAAGTTGGCTCCTTCCTGCACGCCGATCATTTTCAGGTTGTAATAGGATTTAATCAGAAGGTTTTTCCAAAATGATAAGGCATTGTCATAGGACAGGTAAGAGCTGCCCACTATAAATCGGTAATCTCCCATATCGCGCCGGTCATATTTCTTTTCCTCGGCCTGCTCGTAGACCAATTCCCCGGTTGAGATCAGGTCCTGAACAATGCGGCGGAAGAACAAATCGACTTTGGGCTCGATGCGAAATCCGATGTGGATATTGATAAAGTAGGCATCGTTCGGCGAAATCGTTTTTACATCGTAATGCAACGTGTACGGCTCATCGGCCACGTTAACATGAATGAACCAATAGATATCCGCGCGCTTGGCCGGACTATTGAAAATTGAATCCAGCGCCCTGGTTTCAATCAGATCACTTTTACTGCTTGAAGTGAGGTATATCAGGTTGGTCGCATAACTTCGGATGGCGTAGTTCGTAGAAAGGTCGCTTAGCTTTTGCGCGACAATCGGGGTAATCGGTGAAAAAGCGATCAGTTTTTCCTGCATGCGGCGGCCTTGCTGCCAGGTAAGCATGGTCAACGAAAGAATAGCTCCTACCACGAGCATAATCCAGCCTCCTTCGTGCAGCTTTTGCAGGTTAGCGGTAAGAAACGAACATTCGACGGCCAGGAATACGGCTGTGATCAGTCCCACCAGGGCCATATTTACCCGCCGGGTAACCAGGTATAGCGCCATCAAAAAAGTGGTAATCAACATGGTCAACGTCACGGAAAGGCCGAATGCTGCCTCCATGTTTTTTGATTCGCGGAAGTGCAGGACCATCAGGATACAAGCGCACATGAGAAACCAGTTGAAGAATGGAATGTACATTTGCCCGCGGATTGTGCCCGGGAAGATCACCCGGTTTCGGGGCCACACGCCGAGCCGGATCGCCTCATTAACCAATGTAAAACAGCCAGAGATGAGCGCCTGACTGGCGATCACCGTAGCCATCGAGGCTAAAATGACGGAAGGGATGTAAATGCCCTGGGGGATAATGTTGTAGAAGGGGCTCAATGCATTGGCTTTTCCCACACCCAACAGCCAGGCCGTCTGTCCGGCGTAGCTCAAAATCAGACAAAACTTTACATAGATCCAGCTTACACGGATATTGTTTCGTCCTACATGGCCCATGTCGCTGTAAAGTGCTTCTGCACCCGTGGTACACAAAAATATGCCGCCCAAAAGCCAAAAGCCAGCCGGATAGTTCACCAGCAGCTCGTAGGCATACCAGGGGTTTATGGCCTTCAAGACGGACCAGTCCGACGAGAGCGCCATTAAACCGATCACGCCGATAAACGAAAACCAAATGAGCATCACCGGTCCGAAAAACTTTCCTATCTGCTGGGTACCGAGCTGCTGAATGAGGAAGAGCACAACGATTATCGCTATAACGATCGGGACTGTGTTCAGATGCGGGTCAAATTTTTGAAGCCCTTCGATCGCAGAGGCGACCGATATGGGTGGCGTTATGATCCCGTCGGCGATCAGGAATGCGCCGCCCAGGATGGCGGGCACGATCAGCCATTTACCAAAATACCTCCTGATGAGCGTGTAAAGCGAAAAGATCCCACCTTCACCATGGTTGTCCGCTTGCAAGGTGATGAGAATGTATTTTAAGGTAGTCTGAAGCGTAAGCGTCCAGATAATACAGCTGAGAATGCCTAACGCTTTGGTGGGCGAAACAATTTCTCCTTCATGGAAAAGCGCATTCAGTGTGTAAAGTGGCGAGGTCCCGATGTCGCCGAATACGATCCCGATGGCTATCAAAAGCCCGGCTGGTTTGATCTGTTTGTGAAATGAGTGATAGTCTGCGCTGTGTTCCAAAATGAAAGTTGTTTTCGATTTTTACGAAATAAATCAACTTTCGCAGGAATCTGCAAGATTTCGACGTTTGGGCCTTCAAATCGGCGTGTTTTATAAGGGCTGCAACGCGTTGGATGCAAATAACAACCAGAAGTAGCGTCGATACAACCAAGAGTAGTCGCATTTTTACAGGCCGCTTGGCGTCTCCAACATAGTTTTGCGATATCGAAATCAAAAAACAAAACACAATTCGGATGGACAGCAAGGTAATCGGCGAAAAGATCGCCAAAGCACGAAAAGAGAAGAATATGTCGCAGGCGCAGCTCGCCCAGCAGATATTTATCAGCCCGCAGGCAGTCGGCAAATGGGAGAGAGGAGAATCGATGCCCGACATCACCACATTCGACCGGCTGGCGGAGATTTTAGGGGTAGATCTCAATTATTTTTCCGAAAACGCGCCGTCTGTGGCTGCCGAAATATCTAATGCATCCGAGTTGGCAAAGCCGTCGGCTCATGTAATGGAGAATGCCAACGGTTCCCACGACCGTCAGGTTCTGATAAACCTCACCGCGGCCGATCTTCAAGGAAGCGATTTTGCAGGTGTTGTTTTGCACAAAGGAAAATTCAAAGCCAGCTCGCTACGCGGGGCAGACTTCTCCAATGCCGACCTGACCGGAAGCTCCTTTGACGCCACGGACGCCCGGGAAGCGAATTTTGATGGAGCCGACCTGACAGAATGCAACTTTTCAGTCACTGACCTGACCGGCGCAAGCTTCCGTCAATCCATCCTGGTGCGCACGATGCTAAACATGTCGGGCCAGGGCGCAAAATTTGTGGACGCAAACCTGGTGGATGTGAAGCTGATCAAAACAGACCTCAGAAAAGCAGTATTCGAAAACTGCACATTTACTGGAGTGGATTTCAGCTACTGCGACCTGCGTGGCGTTGACTTTGCCGGTCAAACCTTCGATGGCGTCCGGTTTGACAAATCGGCCCTGAACGATGTGTCCTTCCGGGGTGCAACGCTCAGAAATGTCTCCTTTACAGTTCCTTTCGCTTTGACAAACAAATCACACCTGGCCCTGAAAACCATCAACTTCGATGGGGCCACGATGGACAAGCTCACCTACCTGGCCCTCAAAGGCCTCAGAGTCGTCGATTTGTCAAACGTTACAATCATCTAACCCAAGTCAATCATGCAAAAACTGGCAATACAAGTTGAAGGGCTTCAGAAGTCCTTCAACGGGCTTCCTGTGCTCAAAGGGGTGGATTTCGGGGTAGAAAAGGGCAGCATTTTCGCACTGCTCGGCACCAATGGCTCCGGAAAAACCACAATTGTCAAAATCCTGACCACGCTGCTCAAACCCGATAGCGGGAAAGCCATCGTCAATGGGTTTGATGTTACCGTAAGTCCCGATCAGGTCCGTCAGGTCATCAGCCTGACTGGGTAGTTTGCCGCCGTGGACGAAATGCTTAGCGGGCGGGAGAACCTGATCCTGATCGCCAGGCTACGGCACCTTCAAAATCCTCGTCAAATCGCGGACGATCTGTTAAAACGCTTTGGCCTAACCGAAGCTGCCGGCCGTATGGCATCCACCTATTCAGGCGGAATGCGTCGAAGGCTCGATATCGCGATGAGCCTGGTCGGCAACGCCCCGCTCGTATTTCTGGACGAGCCCACCACTGGTCTTGACCCGGAGGCCCGCATCGAGGTCTGGAGAATCGTTAAAGAACTCGCGGCCGGTGGCACCACCGTCTTTCTGACCACCCAGTACCTGGAAGAAGCCGAACAGCTCGCCGACAGGATCGCTATTCTGGACAAAGGAAAAATTATCGTCAGCGGCACGCTGGCAGAACTGAAAAAGCTGTTCCCCGCTGCGACAGTAGAATACATCGAAAAACAGCCGAGCCTGGAAGAAATCTTCCTTGCGATCGTTGGCGCTAACCAGGAAAAATAAAATGGAAGCTACAAAGACCTATTTTTTTACAGACACTGCCGTCATGCTGGGCCGTTCGTTGCGACATGTTTTCCGCAGCATGGATACGATCATTACCGTTACCTTAATGCCCATTGCCATGATGTTGCTCTTCGTATACGTACTTGGTGGGGCTATTCAGACCGGTACGGACAACTACGTTAACTATTTGCTGCCTGGCATCCTGCTGATCGCCATTGCAAACAGCATCGGATACACTTCCTACCGGTTATTTTTAGATATGCAGAAAGGCATATTCGAGCGGTTTCATTCGATGCCGATTGCGCGCTCGGCCGCATTGTGGGGACATGTGCTGACCTCTCTCGTATCGAATATGATCTCCCTTTTTATCATCGTGCTGGTAGCGCTGCTCATGGGTTTCCGCTCGCCTGCGGGCGTGTTCGAGTGGCTGGGCGTAGTTGGTGTTCTCGCATTATTTACCTTGACATTGACCTGGATTGCGGCCATTGCAGGTTTATCTGCAAAAACTATCGATGGCGCAGCCGCAATCGCTTATCCGATCCATTTCCTACCACTGATCAGCTCGGCATTCGTACCTACTGCCACGATGCCGCCGGCAGTCCGCGTGTTTGCGGAAAATCAGCCGGTGACATCGGTGGTCGAGACGATCCGTGCGCTATTATCCAATCAACCGGCAGGCGATCAGCTTTGGCTTGCGCTCGCCTGGTGTGGAGGAATTGTAGTTTTTGCATACGTGCTTGCAATGCGAGTGTACCGCAGGACAAGCTGAGGCGAAAGATCCCTCGGCACGATTACTTATTCACCTGCTGCGCAGACTGTCCGGTATAACGGTCGCCCACAATGGTGATCTTGTTGAGATCCGCCGTCAACTGGGTGAGCTCTTGAGGTGTGAACTGGTAATCCATCGCCCAGAGGTTTTCCTGCAAATGCGCGAGTTTGGTTGTTCCGGGAATAGGCACGATCCAGGGTTTCTGTGCCATCAGCCACGCCAATGCTACCTGTGCCGCTGAAAGCCCGCGTTGGTTGCCAAAAGTTGTGAGTGTATCGATCATCACCCAATTCGCCTTGATCGCCTCCGGCTGGTAGCGGGGAAGCGATGGCCGGTTGTCGTTGGCCGGGTTGTATTTGGTATGCTCGGTGATGTATCCGGAAAGGAACCCGCGGCTCAGCGGGCTGTATGGGACAAAACCGATGCCAAGCTCTTCGCAGGTTTTGACCACATCTTTTTCAGGCTGGCGCGTCATCAGAGAATACTCGCTTTGCAAGGCGGTGAGGGGTTGCACCACGTGCGCTTTGCGAATCGTTTCGGAGTTGGCTTCGCTCATCCCGAAATGCTTAACCTTACCTTCATAGATAAGGTCTTTTACCGTGCCGGCCACATCTTCGATCGGCACATTCGGATCGACACGGTGCTGGTAGAGCAAATCGATGTAATCCGTTTTCAGTCTTTTCAGAGATTGTTCCACCACTTGCCGAATATGCTGCGGATCGCTGTTGGTCCCGGCCAGTTTGCCATCCTGAATGTTGAAGCCGAATTTGGTACAGAGCACGATATCCTTCCGCCTCGCGCCGAGCGCCTCGCCGACGAGTTCTTCATTGCGATAGGGGCCGTAGGCTTCGGCGGTATCAAAGAATGTGACGCCCATGTCCAATGCTTTGTGAATGAGCGAGATCATGTATTTCTTCTCCGGGATAAAGCTCCGGTGGTAGCTCATCCCCATACAACCCAGGCCGAGGGAGGAAACCTCGATTTTGTTTTTGCCGATCCCAAGCGTCCTTGTTTTAAGGTTCGCAGCTGGGTGGGCTGGCTGTGCGTTGGGCGAGGTGAATGGACCGAATAAACCAGCACCCATTGCCGTAGTAGTTTTGATAAAGTTTCTCCTGTTCTCCATTTGTGTATCTTGACCTAGTTTGACAATGCAAATTTCAATCGCCCCGGCGAATGAAGAATGACACAGATTACGGTTTGAACTACCATTATTACTGATTCGGATGCCGGTACTTTTTGATCGCGCATGCAGTGCTTAAATTTGAGTTTACAACAGATATAAGAACATGGAAGAAATAGTGAAGCTCGATAGTGTGGCCTTTTACAACAACCTGAGAGGTGTAGCAACCCAGCATCCGCTTGTAACCCTGCTTGACTTGTCCAAAGCAGGTCCAATGCCTGCCCAAACGTTCAATTTTGGTCTTTATGCGGTGTATTTGAAAGAGCTCAATTGTGGGGAACTGAAATACGGCCGAAGCCACTACGACTATCAGGAAGGTACGCTGGTGTTCGTCGCCCCGGGGCAGATACTGGCGGTGCAGCCGGCTGTAAAGACATTCGAGCCAAAAGGGTGGGCGCTGCTTTTCCACCCGGAGCTCATCAAAGGAACTTCGTTAGGCAGGCACATTCACGAGTATTCTTTCTTTTCCTACGATGTCAACGAGGCGCTGCACGTCTCCGAAAAAGAGCGGCAGATCGTGCTGGATCTTTTCGGAAAAATCCGGCATGAACTCGACCAATCCATCGATAAACACACCCGCAAACTGATTTCGGCCAATATAGAGTTGCTGCTGGATTATTGCACCCGCTTCTATGACCGGCAGTTTATCACCCGTGATCATTCAAACAACAGCATCATCGAGCGTTTCGAGGGAGTTTTGAATGGCTACTATTCGTCGGACAAACCATTTGAAAACGGCCTGCCTTCGGTAGCCTGGTGTGCTGCCGAGCTGAACCTTTCGGCCAATTATTTCGGGGATGTAATCAAAAAAGAAACCGGCAAAACAGCTCAGGAATACATTCAGGAGAAGGTAATCGATTTGGCGAAAGAAAGGGTTTTCGACCTTGAGAAGTCCGTGGCCCAGGTGGCTTATGATTTGGGCTTCAAATATCCTCAGCATTTTACGCGGCTGTTCAAGCAGCGCGTTGGTTGCACACCCAGCGAATACCGGACCTTGAATTGAGCGGGACTCTGGGAAGACATTATCTTTCTAAACACAATATTCACAGGGCCAGACCGGATTTAAGTTTTATGAACTCCCTGCGGTTGTAACCATCAACCAATTCGTTGGCATAAACTATTCTAAGCAGGTCAGCGTAATGCCTGGTAAATGAAATTCGCCCGTTTGTTAGTGTGTACAGGTGATCAATTCTGGATTTGGTCATTTTAATTGGCACCAGGCTGAAATACAGCGAATTCACCAGGCTTTGCTTGCGAAGTTCTTTACTCCGGTCGCTAAGATTAAAAGAGAGCGATACCTTGGTCTTGATTATTTTGTGGAACATGCAACTCTTTCCGGCAATTGTTTTGCCTTCCTGCAAAACGGCCGGCTTCTGCTGCTTATTTTCTGTCAATGATATGACAATGCCATGGTCAGGTTCGGATGGCTGCTGCTGACCGATCGCAATCTTCAAATTGGGCGACAATTTGCTAAGTTCAGACGAAGCTTCGGCGATAGTGACTGAATCCTCACGGTTAATCCAAAAGTGCTGCTGGTATCTACACCCATCGAAGACAAATCCCCAAAGCCGAGAAATGACGCTACTTCCTCCACATTTCCGAAAAATAGCGGTATTGCAGCACTATCAGGCGCTTGCGCAAGCCGACATTTCAGCGGCAATCCAAGCGCATTGATTTCGGCAATTACCTCCCGGACCGACGCGGTATCCGCCGCCGATGCACGTCCTTTGATAACGATGGAGGGATCAGTCGTCCATTTCCAAAGGTTATCATTATTTCCCTTGGAAAAATCTTCATGAAAAACGGTCTCATAAAAGTAATTGACCGTGCGTGCATCATATTTTCGCTTTAAAGCCAGAAGGTCCCGTTCCTGTATGGCATTCCTGTCACGATTACACGATGTAAATGCCATTAGCAACGCAATAAACATCCGGACTTTTGGCAAAAAGTAATTTAATCTGCAAAGCATAATCCTAATATAGATTGGGCATAACCAACTTTCAAAAAAAGTCCGATAAACAGGAGGGAAGCCATCCAAATCTGTCGTGTGTACCTCGGCTGACGTCAATGCAAGTGTGGGTCGTTTAGCCAAACCTCAGATTCACCGTAGTACCTTCGTCTACTTCGACGGTGATTTCAATCCCCAGAATCTGTGCAATTTCACGGACCATCATCAATCCGAGCCCGTCGTACTTTTCCGGCATCGGTTTGGCCCGGCTTATCTCTGTCAGCGAGAGGTTCAACCAGCTCACCAGGTCGGCGGGCATTCCCGGCCCTTTGTCGCGAATGGTCATGTGAAGCGTACCTTGCAGCTTTCTGGCGCCAATGTGAATGGTATTGCCATCTTTGACCTTTACCGCGTTGTCGATCAAATTGTGGATGATCACGCCAAACAGGCTCGCATTGATCATCACCAAAAGGTCCTCAGGTATGTCGATTTGCAGCCTGCCGTTTTGAGCGGCCAGGATGGGCTTGAAAAGTTCTGTTTTTTCGATAACAAGCTGGCGGAGGTTGGTTTCCTGCACCACCGATTGCGTGTTCGACATTTCGGATTTCGTGAAAGCGACCATCGAATCAAGCAGGTTCACCAGCCGCTTGCTGGTTACGCCTATGGTAGAAGCCAGTTGCTGCGCATGAGGAATCTCGTCGCTTTCCAGGTAATTTTCAATTCCCTCCGAGGCCACGCGGATGTAATGTACAGGCGTGCGCACATCGTGCGAGATGGAGGCAATCATCCGCATATGCAAGCGTAGCTGCCTTGTCAGCTCTTCTTCCGACGACCGTAGAGAGTATAAAGTCTCCCGAAGTTCCTGGGTCCGTTCCGCGACGCTCAGTTCCAAATTGCGGTTGCGCTTTTGAACCCGCCAGACACTCATTCTTTGAGTCGTATACACGACCAGTGCGCCGACAAGCGCCATAAACGCCCTGAAATACCAGGTCTGGTACCATTTCGGGAGTACATTTAATTCCAACGACTTGTAAGCCAGCTGCTTTTCCCCAAAACCGGTCCGTTTTCTTACATGCAGCACATACTTTCCATAATTAAGGCGCGAAACGTTGATCCCCTCTCCGGCGTGAAGCGGTACCCATTCCTGATCGGCCGGAGCTTGTCCTTCGGGCGTGAGCGCGTAGAACAATACCAGATTTTCGGTGTTTCCGAAAAAAGGTGTGCTGACAAATATGTTCCGGTTTTTTTCATCCTGGGATAAAGTCAGATAATTTCCGGTGATCGGGAGAACTTTCCCCTGGCTTTCGACCCTGTCAATAAATATGCCGGGAGTACCTGAATCGTCCGATAGCGCTTCCGGTACAAAAAATAGCAGACCGTTCATGGACGGCATTGAAACATATCCGTTATCCAGCCTTACTGCACAGGGGCGGCATCCGCCGTTGAACTCGTTGGTTTTGAAGCCGTCGTCTGTACTAAAATGTTTGTAGTAGGGAACCCCGCCAGAACTCTTTTCCCCGGCATAGGCGAGCAGCTCGCTTTTCTTTGCCTGGAACAACCCTTTGTTGGTTGGAATCCAGAAAAAGCCGTTGTTATCCTCAAATATATAGTGCGAAGCGGCGAGATAGCCGACGCGGTCCAATGGAAATGCTGTAAGCGCCCCGTTCCGATACAAAACGAACCCGTTGTTGTAGCTGGTGATCCATAAATGCTCACCGGCGGGTTCCCGGGAAACGTATAAACTTCTGACATTATACGCAGCTGTGCCCGGAATTAATGTGAGTTTATTGTCTTTCAGATTCAGCGAATAAACTCCCGCACCGGTCCCGACCCACATGTGGCCATCTTTCCGATGTAGCAAAAAATTGATTCTTTTTTCTTTCAAACGAAGGTCGGCCCAAAGGGATAGGCCAATTGTGTCCCCTTCATATTTCACGCGATACAAGAGATCACGGGTCATTGCAACCCACAATGCGCCGTCATGCCCTAAGTAGATATCGCTGATTTCGCGTTTCAGGTCCCATTTGTTTTTGATGGTGGACCCATCGTTGGCAAAACAATATAAGATATTACCCGTGGTGGTCCAGATATTGCCAAAGCGGTCCGTCGCAATCCGGTATTCGGTCATTCCGCGCCTTGCCGCCCGTATTTTCTTCGCAGGTGACGCGGATATTTCTCCTTTTAAATCAAATATGCGGCCGTTTGGCGTTTGCACCGAACTGGCTCCCAGTCTCATCTGAGCATAAAATACGTCGTCGATTCCTCCGGCTATGGGGGACACTGTCCGAAAATCATTTTTCTTCACAACAAACAGGCCTTTGATCGTGCTACCCAGAAACAACCTGCGGCTCGCCGGGCTGTACAGTATAGTGCCAATGAAGTTGGATGCCAGATCGAAACCCGTTAACACAAGTTGCGTTCGCAGTGTCGCGTCTCCGCCGTCGCTTAGTATGTAGAGGTTATTGCCGATGGATAAAAATACCTGATCCGCGGTATTGTTCCAGTATAGCTTCGTTTTTTCGGACCTGCGCAAGTACAGCGGATCTTTTTCAATATCACCCGATAAGCGGGTTTCACGGATGATGGCACCGGTATTGTCAGGACCATCTGCAAATGAAAGCCTTTTGAGTACCTGATCTTCCGCGCGGTAGAAGAGTGATTTCCCCAGTCGGAACCATTCCCGCGAATTCGTCTCGTTGATCACAATCGCTTTCTGCACTCTCCAATCCTGGTAATACGTCAGTTTTCCATGCCGAAAGTGAAAGTATGCCCCTTCATTCCCGGTAATGGGTATAATATAATCCCTTGGTCTAAAGTCGGGCCTTACCAAATCCATGACGCCTGTGGGGAAATCGGCGTCGCGATCTCCCTGAACGGAACCAATCGCTTTAAAAATGTCGGTAAAAACTGCGGAATCCAGTGCAGCGGTCCCATGTTCTATCCGCAGGTATTGATGCCGGAGATATCCTTCATCCACCTGACGGGCATAGAGCCTGTTGAAAGGGCGCTTCATCGCGGGTAGGATGTACTGGAAGCGGTTGGAGGCAATGCGGGTATTAGATCGGTCAAAAACATAAAAGAAGTTGCCGTCGAAACGTACCAGGCCATTTTCAGTGGTGAGCCAGACAAACCCGTCTGCTCCCTGCGCCAGGCCTTTTACGCTGTTTTGAGGCAGACCGTTCTGGTCATTGTAATGGCTGACCGAATAGCTTCCCGGTTGATAATGAGCTTGCTGCCCCCATACCGGATGTGGGCAACCAAGAGCAACTGAACAAATTAAAATAGTAAAAATCGAATGGCAAATCCGGCGAAGTCGGGTAATAGTAATCATACTCAAAATTCCATCGGGCGACGGTAGTGAAACAAAATACGGAAGTATAAATGAGAAATCAGCTAGAAATACTTCTATTAGTTAACACAAAATATTCTTCTTCTCAGCAATATGCCGTTGCGTCCTCATTGGCGCTATCCCGCGAAAGGGGATGTCCATCCGCTCACCAATTCTTCCATTTAGCAGGTAAGTGCGTCGTATGTGCCGACCTAATCTCCGGGATATATCAAATAGAATTATTTCTAAAATCACCGTGATATATTACTAGGATCCTACTCGAATTGTAGACTTAATTTTGCTGCCTATCGATTCAAGCGCCCTTTTTTACCTCCGTATCACACTATACATACAAATCCCTATTTGAAGAGAATTCGAATCAATTGTGTTCATTTTCTAACTATAAACCACTCGCCAAATGAAGAAAAATCTATTAGTGAGGGCGCTTTTACTGCTTATGGGAGTGCTGTGCTATGGGGCGGCCATAGCGGTCAACATCTCGGGTACTGTCTGGGTCGATACCGACAACGACAAGGTTGTCGACGCCGGCGAAACCAGTACCAATTTCGGCGGCACGATGTACGTCAATGTTGTGAATGCGTCCGGCACAATCATCGCGTCCACCCAGGTAGGTTCCGCGGGTGGCTATTCATTTGCCGGCCTGCCCAACAATTTGACAGGTTACAAGCTTGTGTTGACGAACACTGCTACCAACCCAAAAGGGGGACGAGTACCCGGCATCTATTACGTGGCCGAAGATGTGGTCGGATCCAATAACACGGCCAACCAGGCCAATGCGCCCCTGTTAGGCGAGATCGCATTGACGAATCAGGCTACCAACATGACAAACCAGAATTTCAGGATGGGTTGGCAGGGGGCATTCGGCTGCCTGGACGGCATCGCCTACCAGATCGCAATTACCAGCGGGGCAACGGAGTCTTCGCTTTTCAGTTACAACGTCAGCTCCGGAGTACGTACTCAGATCGGTAACATTACGCCGTATAGCATGAACTCCCTGATTTATAGTACCGCAGCCGACAACTTCCTTTGGGCGACACTGGATAATTCGAACGACATCGTACGTATCGGATCGGGAGGGGGTACTGTTGTTTATGACATCGCTAACCTGCCAACGGGAACCTACTATGTGGGCGTAGAATTGCCCAACGCCTATATGATGATTTACAGCACATCGGATATCCAATTTTTCGTGGTGGATGTAGATCCTTCGCGGGCTACATATCTCGAACTCGTGGACCCGGCTAACGGGTATGCCTTGAAAACTGGCCCAAGCTATGGTATTCCGGTCTCAGCCGCCTTCAATACCTCGGACATGGCCTATCTGGCCTCCACCGGCCTGGGCTATGGCATCAATACTTCCGCGCAGATTACGACGATCAACCCCGTGACCGGTGCCGTTAGTGTCAATGCAACCGCCGTAGCGGGGTTGCCACCTGCTGCGTACGGTGGTATGTTCAGTGATAAGGCAGGCAAATTATATGCATTCAATAATTCTACGGGTGGTTTCTACCGCATAGACCCGGTTGCCAATACGGCCACTCTTCTCTCTACCAGCGCGCCGGGCGGAGGAAACGACGCGGCAAGCTGCCCTAACGCATTTGTGGAATGTGATACCGACATTCCGGTGGTACCAGGCGACGTGACGCTTTGCCCGGGTACTCCAACTACCTTCACAGTCGCACCGGACGGCAACGGCCCTTTTACCTACCAGTGGCAGCAAAGCACTAATGGCGGTGGGACGTGGGTGAATATGCAAACCATTCCGTTTTCCGGAGCCAACGGCAGCTATTCAGGTGGCGGTACCGCTACGCTCACTGTAACACCGTCAACTACCGGCTGGAACAACTATCGCTATCGCTGCGTGATTACGAGTAATCTTTGTACGACAAATTCTTCATCTGCCACGATGAACGTGTTTGCCGTTCCCGGCGCTCCTACCTTGCGGGTCGGTACCGAGGCGCCCATATGCCCGGCAACGACCTACGACCTGAACCGATTGGTAATAGGCACCCCGCCAGCGGGCAGCACCCTGCGTTTTTATACCTCCAACACCCCTTCACCAGCTACATTGGTTGCCGATCCGGCGCATGCGCCCGCAGGCACGTATTACGCCCGTTTCGAAAACGACGGCTGTTCCGGTCCGGTAAGCCAGCCGATTACCATTACTGGCTGCCTTACACCGTTCTCCTGTGAAAACGGCGTGGCCTACCAGGTAGCCGCAGCAGCCGGTGAGCCGGTTTCCTCGCTTTACGCATATAATGTGACCGATGGCACCCGTACGCTCATTGCCCCGTTGAGCGAGACGGTCAATTCGCTCATATATAGCGAAGTAGATAACACGCTTTGGGCGACTAAAAACGGGACCGGTACGATTGTGCGGATAGATGCAGCAGGGACCCTTGTTGAATATGCTATTCCAAATTTGCCGACGACCAATTATAATGTCGGGACTTCGCTTCCGGGCGGTTATATGCTGATTTACACCTCTAACCAGCCTAATTACTATGTGATCGATATCAATCCCGCCCGAGCCAGCTATCTGCGCCTGGTGGACCCCGCTAACGGCTTCGCGCCTCAGACAGGCCCGACATATGGCAAGGCAGTCAGTGCGCCGATTAACGTAGCGGACTTGGTTTATGAGCCCGTAAGCAATCTGATTTACGGTGTGGAAAGTGTTACCGCACGGCTCATCACGCTGAACCACCTCACCGGGGTGACCACCTTGGGATCCGTAGTCGCAGGTTTGCCAACGGGCACAACATTCGGCGCCGTATTCGCCGATCCCTCCGGCAAATTGTATGCTTTTGCCAACGACCCGGGAACATTTCACCGCATTAACCCAACCGCGGCCACATCCACACTGCTTTCGACCAGCATTACCTCCAATAGCAACGACGGGGCCAGTTGCCCGAATGCAATTCTGGAAAACCTGCCTTTCGACTGCACGGATGGTATTACTTACCAGGTGGCCGCTGCTGCCGGCGAGCCGGTATCGACTTTATATGCCTATAATGTCGGCACGGGTGCACGTACCGAAATCGCTCCGCTGCCGATGACGGTCAACTCGCTGATCTATAACTCCGCGGATAACATGCTATGGGCAACGAAGAACGGTACCAACAGCATTGTACAGATCGATCGTGAGGGTGGTACGGTGGAATATCCGATCGCCAACCTGCCGGCATCCGGCAACTTCAATGTCGGCGTAGAGTTGCCTAATGGTTATATGATGGTTTATCAAACCGGTACACCGAGCTTCTACGTCATCGATGTCGACCCGAACCGTCCATCGACTTACCTGAAACTGGTTGACCCAACCAATGGCTTCGCGCTTCAAACCGGGCCAACCTACGGCGTGGCATTGAGTAGTACTTTCGGAGGGTCTGATTTTGCCTACCTGCCTTCGACCCAACTGGTCTACGGATTCACTACCGACGCCCGCATTTCGACGATCAACCCGCTCACAGGAGCTGTTACCACAGGCGCGACGCCGGTGTCAGGCCTGCCCGGCAACAGCGGTTTCGGAGCTGTTTTCGCAGATGCTACCGGTAAGCTGTATGCATTCCACAACGAGTCGGGACGTTTTTACAAAATAGACCCGGTAGCCAATTCGGCCAGCTTTATGTCGACCTCGATCCCGTCTAACAGCAACGACGGCGCCAACTGCGTCACCGCGACCCTTTGCGATATTGAACTTACGCAACCCGATCCGCAAATGCAGACCACGCAGCCAGGTAAGCCCGCTTCATTTACAGTGGAAGCAACCGGTACCGGCACGCTGCGCTATCAGTGGCAGGTCAGCACGGATGGCGGTAATAACTGGACAAACCTGGCCCCGGGCGGCGTAACCGACGCCAACGGGACCTATTCGGGCGCGGCCACCGATTCATTGTCGCTTACACCGGCCACCACCGCCTGGGATGGCTATCAATATCGTGTCATCGTCGATAGCGACAGCGATATCTGCACACTTACTTCGGCATTGGGGACGCTGTACGTCAAGCCGCTGCCTGTCACACTGGTATCATTCAGTGTAAAAAAGGAGGGAAGCAGTGCGAAGGGTATTTCCGTCCTGAACTGGGCTACCACCGAAGAAACCAACAGCGACCGTTTTGAGATCGAGCGCAGCAGCGATGCACGCAAGTGGATAAATATCGGTGTAAAAGCATCGCATGGAGAAAGTGCATCGCTGAAACGATACGATTTCATCGACAATGCACCTGCCGAAGGGATCAACTACTACCGTTTGAAAATGGTCGATAAAGATGCCACATTCGCTTACAGTAGCATTCAGCGTGCGGAGTTCGACGTCTCCGGATTATTGGCCGCTTATCCGAATCCGGCAAGCGATCGTTTGAAAATCACAGATTTCGCACGGGTCCGGAAAGTGACTTTACACAATGCAACGGGGGTAAAAGTGTTGGACAACCCGTCGGTACCAGCGGAAGGGCTGGATATCAGAAAACTGGCTGCCGGCATTTACTCCGTTACACTCACATTCGATAATGGCGTCCAGCGTGTGCAGAAAGTCATGATCGTAAGGTAATCAGGCGATAGCATGTTAACACAAGATGGCCATCTCATTGCGGGATGGCCATCTTGTGTTAAATCATTAACCGGACTAATGCGCTACACCGCGGATACTTTCCAGTAAAGTTCGACGGAGTCGTTGACCTGCATTTTTTGAAAGATCCGCTTCTTATAGGTGCTCACCGTGTTATCCTTCAAGTGCAGGCGCGCGGCGATCTGCCTCGTGGACCCTCCCTGGACTAAAAGCTTCATGACAGCGTTCTCCTGTTTTGAAAGTTTCTCTGTAAAATCCAGAGAGAAAGGGTGCCAGTGGTTAGCAGGCAGGTAAGGTAAATACAGTGATTGCAGCTCCATACTCAGGTATTTACCGCCCGCCAGAACCGTCAAAATCGCTTTCGACAGCTCCTCTATGGAGCATCTCTTGGAAACAAACCCGGAAGCTCCGGCTTTTAAGAAAGGCAATGCAAAAGTCTTTTCTGGAAATGATGAATAGAATAGAATTGGCGCATCCGGTTGATAGCAAAGCAATTCGGCTATCACTCCGAGTGTTTTGGTTTTGCCACTATTGATCTCCGTAATAACCAGGCCGAATGTCCTGGTTTTCAACAATTGCAGCGCGGATTCGAAATCTGTTGCCTCATATGGCCGGTAACCGCCGGGCAGTGTCTTTAAAAAATCCCGCATTCCGAGGCGGAGCGTGGTGTGAGGGTCGATGATAAGTACATTCATTGTAGCAGATCTGCAACAGAGCCAGGCAACAGCAATTACGCTCCGATAAGTGTCATAGGATATTTTCGTAAAGGTATCCGAGCAAGCCAAGCCGGAGTATCGTGATATCACACCGCGCTGTTAGAAATTTTTCGAGAGGGGGCTATTAAAATGCAGGTGGAATCCGCACGACAACGAGCATTTCGATCCTTCACATTCAGGTATTCCAAAATGACTCGCACCAATGCACCTTATCGAAATATTACTATTACCTTGTACTAGGCTATTCGCTAATTTTGGTTTTCAATAAATCCTTATGAAGCAAATCCTCATCGTTGACGACCACTTCCTGACCGGTCTGGGTCTTGAACTATTGATTAAGAAAGTGATTAAAAAGTGCTCGGTATATATGGCCGGGAATTTTGAGGCGGCATCGCGGAAGTTGAAAGACCAGCGGATCGACGTGATGCTGCTGGATCTGGGTATTCCTGGCGGGCATGCATCGGAAATGATCCAGACTTTTCTTAAAGTTCAGCCGGACCTGAGAATCCTTGTCTGCAGCGGGAGGGACGAGCTCGTCAATGCACCCGGATGCATTCATGCGGGTGCATATGGTTTTCTTCCTAAAAATGCCCCGGATACGGAGGCGCAGACAGCGGTTGAAATGGTTGTACAGGGCAAGAAATATATCAGTGACCGTGTGCAGGCCAAAATTGTGGATGATTTTATGTACGGGCAAAACAGTGCCCTGAATCCGATAGAAACACTTTCGCCGAGGGAAAAAGAGGTAATGGACCTGATGTTGAAAGGATGCACCAGCAAGCAGATCTGCAACACGCTCCGTATTAAGTTCTCCACCGTCAGTTCCCACAAAAACAGGGTGTATCAAAAAATGAGTGTAGAAAACAGTATTGAACTCTTCAAAAAAGTGGAGTACTACACCGACGAGGCGGCCACGCATGATTAAAGGGGGGCGATGATAAGAATATTCCTACGCGTCGATCTTTAAGTTCTGGCAATAAAAATTTGGCGGCCCGAATCTGTGTCGGGCCGTCAAACCGGAATCAATTTTCAACTAGTGCGTGTGCGGTATTTGTTAGCGTTATGGGATACTACTAGTGCGTGAATGGCCGTAGCCTTTTCCTGGATAGCGGGAGGTTCCGGCAATCTACCTCCATCTCGAAACTTTCCATCAAAAGATTCTACATATGGTTTGTCTGTTGGTTTTCCCGGTTTTGAAAAATCCAGAGGTGCGCACTCTTGATTTTCAGAACCTCGGATGTCGGGTTGGTATATACCGACAAATATTTCGAGCCGGTATAGATTTACTCCCATCTTCGGTGTAACGTCGAAAAATTGGTAATCCTTCCACAGGGTAGTGGGTCCAACGGCGAAGTGAAACTGTATGTATAGTGTTATTGCCAGGGAGCCAGCTAATGCAGCTCATTCAGGTGAAGCAAAACTAGGCAGGGTATGCCACACTTTTTGTCAAAGTATTACACGTTAACTTGCAAATTATTATGATAGTGTTTAAGTATGGGAAGAGATTGCTTTCAAACAAATCGAATCCAAAGGCCGACTCGTCAGTCGCCCATTCGGTTGCTTGTTTGATAGATGCGAATAATATAGCTGTGATCAGCTACTTTCGAAATTTGAAATAGTTTGAATGATACTAATTTGCAAAAGAGTCAGTCTGAATCATAATGAACCAATCCATCACGGTAGATAAGGTACGTTTTCCGGTAATCACTTTCGACCGCTTTGCATTTAATGTTGTCCCGGACCTGGATAAATTGACCCGGACTACTTCGGCCGGCCTGGCAAACGGGCTGTTTAAGAATCTGCAAATCATCGATTCCGACGGAACGCTCTATTTCGTTACCGCGGCGACCAAGGTGAAAGGAATCGGACCGTTCTGGGGATATACTATTTTCCTGAACCAAAACATCCGTCTGAATCTGGTTTTGTCAACGGAAACAAGAGAGCTGAAACTGCCTGAGATGAAAGCCAAAGTAATCTCCGCGATTAACAAAAAACGGGATTTTTGGAGCTCCGGCGGCAACGTAAGCAAGATCCGTAGTTTAGTGAATGATGCCGCTTCTATCGAGGACCTCATTCAAAAGCTCGACACTGTTGTTCATGGAAGGCCGACTTATGGCGGATGAGGCCGACCGTCACATTGCCTCCAATTCATTCATAATTGTCTTTGCTGCTAAATCGGCCGTCAGCAAAACGATCTGCTCGGGAGATCCTTCGAACACATTTCGCACCGCGATCGATCGCCCCTCGATCAGAATATGAATGAACATGGTACCGACCGGCTTTTGGGGTGTTTCGCTTCCGCCGAGTGTGGTGAGGCCAGTCACAGCGACCTGAATATCGGAGCTGATCAGGTCGCGGAGGCGAAAAGCCAGCTCCCTGGTTACCTCTTCGGATTCAGGTGTAAACTGCCGGATCAGACCCGGATCGATCCCTAAAACATTTTCCTTCACACAGACATCGTAGCAGACCAGCCCGCCTTTCAGCATACCGCCGGAATCGGCGCACAGCGAAAATTCGGAGGCAAGACGTCCGGCAGTCGCGCTTTCGGCGAAGGCAATGCTTAGTCCCCGGTCTTTCAACATTTTACCGCAGTCAAGTATCAGTTTTGAGGGCATAATCGGATACAGTTAAGCGAGGTCAGGTGCCTGGCGTGGTTTTAGTACAGGTAGTCCAAGGCTTGTCAAACTAAAAAAATGTGCCACCATCTTTTCAAAACCTCTGTCAGCTTTCGATCTCAAAGACCTTAAACCAAGCGGACAACATGAATAAAAAACTTTCTAAAAGCCTCAGTTTAAAAGGAAAGACCGCCCTGATCACAGGATCCAGTCAGGGGATAGGGGAGGGAATAGCGCTGGCTTTCGCAGAGTACGGCGCGGATATCATCCTGCATTACCGGGAGGACCAGGACCAGGTGGCCAATGTGCTGGAAGAAATCGGCGAATTCGGTGTGAAGAGCTCGGTCATCCGCGCCGATTTTTCCAAAACCGGAAGTGTCGCATCCCTGGAAAAGCAACTCAACAAAAAAGTGAAACCCGATATCCTGGTCATCAATGCCTCATTACAAATAGCAAAGCCATGGGAGCAGATTACGCAGCGCGATTTTGATATCCAGATGAACGTGAATGTCAAATCGACGATGCTGCTGATACAACGGTTTTCGCCTTCCATGATCCAAAAAGGGTGGGGGCGTATCATCACGATCGGCAGCGTTCAGCAGGTAAAACCCCATCCCGCGATGCTGGTATATGCGGCCAGCAAAGCCGCGGTGCTGAATATGGTCCGGAATCTGGCCATGCAGCTGGCCGACAAAGGGGTGACCGTCAACAACCTCGCGCCCGGGGTCATAGATACGCCCCGCATCCGCGAGCCGCTGCCCGAGGTGGATGAACGGATCATGAAAAGGCAGGAAACACCGCTGGGCGGCGTCGGAGAGCCGCTGGATTGCGCCGCCATGGCGGTGCTCCTGGCCTCCGACGCCGGAAAGTTTATCACCGGCCAGAATATTTTCGTCGACGGCGGGATGAGCTTGTGAACCCGACCGTTAAAAAAGTTGGGACGTCCCGTTGTTTGCCAGAATAATGCGGATAATGTCCTGACCGAAATCGGAGGCCCTGGCTTGTCCGAAGTTTTTGATTTGTGACAACTGGGTTAGTGTATTGGGCATTTTATCGGCCACCTGCCCCAATACGGTGTCCGACACGATGGTGTACGGTTGGGCGTTTCGCTGTTCGGCGATATGGGCCCGCCATTCGACGAGTTGATCAAAGAGCGCCGCATTAACAGGCTCTTTGCTGCGGCTTTTTCCAGATTTTGTTTCGGCCTTGTCGGAGCGATGCTGGCTTAGCGCACTTTCGGCAATCACAACAAGTTTGTCCAGGCTTGTTGCTTCCGATAGCCTCAAAAAGATGCCTGCTTTCAGCCCGAGGCAGTACGTCAGTCGCGCTGCGGGCAAATGAAAATCAGGATCGGTCACATGCTGATCACATTGGGCAAGCAGATGACCAGCCTCGCGCACAGCTTCGTCGAGTTTGGAGAAGAAATAGCCGATGGCTTTGGTGAGCCTCTCCGGCAGTGCTTCTGAAAGCTGGCTTTGGGACGAGTCGAGGAGCGTCAGCAGTTCCTGTTTGCGAAAACTGGCCGCGACCCTGATCAACTCAGCGTCAATCAGCCTGGATATGGTGTTAGTCCCTTGTTGGACGGACGCATTGAGCGTGTTATTTTCTCTGATAAATCCTAGTACCTGCTCCCAGCATTCCGACAGGATCGTAAAATCAAACAGATCCAGCACGGCCTCCCGCATACTATCATGCCGCATGGCTGGCAATGCTGAGTTGTCGCACGCATTAATGGAGGCGTTTTGCATAAATGCTTTCACGGCAGGTGCTACCATCACACTGGCGGTGCTGACGGGTTGAAGGAGCACAAGGCCTTCCAGCGAGCGGCACCGGCTCAGGGCCACATACACCTGACCGGGTGCAAATGCGGTCCGGACGTCGACCACGAGCTTGTCGAAGGTCAATCCCTGACTTTTATGAATGGTTACCGCCCAGGACAGTCTCAAAGGTAACTGGGTGAATGTTCCCGCAGTCGATTCACTGATTTTTCCTTCCGTCTCGGACAAAGCATATTTCACATTCTGCCAGATCTCGGGAGTTACGATAAAATCAGAGCCGTCATCAAAAAAGGTGACGTGCACACGCCCGTTCTCGATACGCGACACCCGCGCCGCGCGTCCGTTGTAGTATTGCTTTTTCCCGGAGCTATCATTTTTAATAAACATCACGTAAGCCCCTTCTTTGAGGATAAGCTCCTTTTCGGCGGGATACGCTTCGGAAGGAAAGTCGGCGGAAATCGTCGCGCTGAAAAGATGCTCAGGGGCCTGCAATTCGTCGAGCCGTTGTTGGTTGATCTCTTTGACCTTGTTGTTATGCGTGGAAAGTGTGACGTAGTCTGACAGCTCAAAATCCGGCTGGGGTATGTGCCGCGCGTTTAGCGCAGAGAGCGTGTTTTCCGTGACCTTGCCGTCCCTGACGCTGTTGAGGATATCGATAAAAACGGGGTCGCTCTGACGGTAAACACGCGATAGCTCAAAGGTGAGAAAGCCTGAGGTACGCCAAACGATACTGTCGAAAAAATACGGGCTTTTATAAAAAGGGCTTAATATATCCCAGTCGTTGTTGGTGACAGGCGGTAACTGGTAAGGATCGCCGATCATCAGCAGCTGAACCCCTCCGAAGGGCCGTGCCGATGCTCTCACCAGCCGAAGTAGCGCGTCGATGTAGTCCAGGGTGTCGGCGCGTACCATACTGATCTCGTCGATGATCAGCAATTGCATCCGGCGAAGCATTTTCTCGTTCTCCGGGTTGACCGAACGGATTGCCGGCTGGGGCGTGCTTTTTCCACGAACACCCGGCATGAGAGGGCCCAATGGGACCTGGAAAAATGAATGTATGGTGGCCCCGCCGGCATTAATGGCTGCCACGGCCGTCGGGGCTACCACGACCATTTCTTTGGCTACGTTGGCGCGAATATGTTGCAGAAAAGTGGTTTTACCTGTGCCGGCCCTTCCGGTTAAAAAAATGGGCTTGTCGGTCTGCGTCAGGTAATTCAGGATAGTTTGATGATGAAGATCTGGTTGCATGCTGGTTTTTTACCGCAAATTAACCGGAATCCAACCAATTTTATAAATGCTTCGGGAATATCGATTGTGGCTAAAAGTTACTATTTTGACCTGACGTTCCTGAATCAGAACTGTGAATAGGGTAATCCTGATCCCGGGACATCACTCAGCTACTGAATATGCAAAAGATCTACATTACAACAGCCCGTGTCTTAATCCTGATAGCGATTGCCGCAATCCTGATGTTGCTTATTCAATTCAAGCTCCAACATTGGGAGATAGGCGCAACCTTGCCCGTGATACTTGGCGTACTGACGGCCATCGTGTTGTTCGATATGCTATGGAGCAGAAGCAGGGGGCGGAAATGACCAGCTCGTGCGCTGACGGTTGAGACTTTTTATCCGTAAGACTGCACGACAATCCCTCCCGGGAAGGCCTTCACCTCAATCAATTTAAGATAAAGGGGCATCTGAAGGCCCGTGAAGATCGGTAGTCCCGAGCCTAAGGCGACCGGGTGAACGGCCAGGTGATACTCGTCAATGAGCCCTGTTGCAATGAGGCATTGCATAAACTCCGCGCCACCGATCGCCACGATCGGCTTCCCTTCCTCGGATTTAAGTTGCCGGATGCCTTCGGCAAGGTCGCCGTCCATAACCCGCGCCTGAGACCAGGAGTCAGCGGCGGAGGACAATTCCGGGTTACTTGTGTGCCCTGTGCCGATCCCTTTAAATCCATTCCGGGTAAAAACGGCCTTGGGAATTTCATTCATGGGTGCGGCAAACGGGCCGGTCGCGGTCGGCCAGTAGGGGGCCATGGTCTCGAACGATTTCCTGCCCATGATAATCAAGCCGGCCTCGCGGATCTTTCCGACACTCCAGGCCAGCGACTCGGCGTCCCCTGTTTTGAAAAGCCAGTCTTTGCCGCCGTCGGCGTCGCTTACAAAACCGTCGACCGAAACCGACATTTTCATGATTAATTTTCGCATAGCTCAGTGTTTTTTTAACAAATGTACCGAGCTTAAAATCAACGTCCGGTGGGTTAAAACGACAATCCTGAGGGGCGATTGCGACAGGATGAGGCTAAGGTCCTTTTCGTACTTCAATAGGGGATATAGCCGTGTTCTTTCTCTGCCGGCCGCATTTTTTCGCACTGGATCACGAGCTCGTCCGTCATGGCGCCTATTTGTTTCCGATGCTGATGGAGGATTTTGGTGTTGATATTGGAGTCTTCCACCAGGTCGAGTAGTGTCTCATATTCGGCGATGATTTGCCGGTGGGCAACCGCAATCCTTTCGAGGACCATGCGGATGTCCCGTTCCGGGGCCATCATAATGCTTCCGTCGCTGTCCGGACGAAACCTGTCGCCCATGCAGCATCGAAGGCCGTCGTAGAAGTTTGCCATTTCCTTTTTCAGCAGTGAGCAAATCATATAGTCCCTGCTTAGCAACGTTCTTAGTTGAAACGGGATCTCCTCGCGCATCGCAGCTGTCAGTACCAGTTGCTGGGTTTTATAAAGACGCCAAATCTTTACAACCTGTATCACAATCGCTTTCACGTTTTCCATAATCAGTTGATGTTTACATGAATAAGTAATATCTGCCTGACTCACCACTGACGGGGGCGGAATAGGTATTGGTTGAATGAATGTATCCACAATATGCCGGGATTCCAATACGTTACACCGGATAATTGCGCCGTTATTGGAATTATTCTATTATTTTATTTAACATTTTAAATCCGATTTCAAGGATTATTCCAATTTCGAAAAAGGCCCTGATCCCGCATTTGCTACGGGATCAGGGCCTTTTTCGAAGAGATTGGCTTGTCAGTAGTTTAAAGTGAGCCCGAGCCCGAAGCCCATGTCGCTGTCGTAATGGGCTGTGGCACCTACGTTACGGGTGAAAATATACCGGAGGGCAGCCATGTATTCTTTGTCGGTATTGACCATGAGGTTCATCCGCAGGCGACGTGAGACGGGTATATCCATCCTTTCCAGCTGGAAACGCACATTACCGTCGGTGAAAATCTCCGCCTGGGCGGTCACCAGCATCGGCAGCACATAGTTTACACCCGCGCTGAACAGCGCTCTCTGGTCCTTGGTATTTCGCTGGCCGAACAGGTTACTCTCCACCTCATCCATTCCCATTCTCCGGTACCGCCAGTCGAAGCCGATGAAAGGCATCAGCCATTGCATTCTGCCGATGTACCGGCCCAAGTGGGTTTCTACCTCGTAACCGTGGTGGTCGTTATAACCCAGCCTCCATTCGGAACCAATGCTCCAGCGGGTATTTTGTACCATCGCCTGGCCGTCGTTCCCGTTGGTGGCAATGTCGTTTTCAGCCATGAAATGAAACATCCGGTCGTCGGCAAACAGTTTGCGTTGCGCGAACCTTGGGTTGGGTATTTCAGGATTGGCGGGTGAATTCTCGTAGGAAAATATCCCGCCCATACCGCTCATCATGTGGTACAGGATATGGCAATGGAAAAACCAGTCCCCGCTTTCGGTAGCGGCAAATTCCAGCGTATCGGTTTCCATGGGCATAATGTCGATTATATTTTTCAACGGCGCATTGGCTCCCTGGCCGTTAAGTACCCTGAAATCGTGCCCATGCAGGTGCATCGGGTGCCGCATCATGGAATTGTTGTAAATGATCATCCGCACGTTCTCGCCCTTTTTGATCAGGATTTTGTCCCGTTCCGAAACCACCTTGTTGTCCATACTCCACACATAGCGGTTCATATTCCCGGTGAGTGTGAAACGGAGTTCTTTCACGGGCGCATCTTTGGGGAGCGAGGTGTTTTCCGGCGCTTTGAGCATGGCATAGTTCAGCGTGGTGATCGACGACATTGCATTGCTATTGTACCTGTCGGCATGATTGGCGTGGCTGTCGGCCCCGTGTGTTCCGGACTTCTCCATCTGCATGCCGCCCATGTCGGTTTCCTTTTTCCTGCCTTTCAAAGGGCCGGTGATTTCGGGGTACATCACTACATTCATATCCATCTGGTTCAGGCTCATTTTCATGCCCATGTCATCCAGATTGCCGTCCATTTTCATCATCCCGTTCATCATTTTCATCCCTTCGAAATATTTGAGGCGGGGTAATGGCGACGCGAGTTGTCGGATACCCTCACCCAGGTAGAGCGAGGCCGATTTCGTGCGATCCTCCGAGGTAGCCAGAAACTCGTAGGCAACCGGCGCAGCGCCCGGTTTTACATCCGGGATGGTCACGATGACGTCATAGGTTTCCGAAACGGCGATGATCAGCCGGTCCACTTCCACGGGCTCCACGTCGTTACCGTCCGTAGCGACGACGGTCATTTTGCCGCCGGCGTAGGTGAGCCAGAAATAGGTAGAAGCACCTCCGTTGGAAATCCGCAATCGTACCTTATCACCCGGTTTGAATTGGGAGAGCTGGCTTTCATGCTTCCCATTGATCAGAAACCGGTCGTAATACACATCGCTGACGTCCATGGCGGTCATCCGCTTCCATTCGTTTCCTATTTTGGTCTTGAAATAGCCCTGCGCTATCGCTTCGGAATAGCTCTGCGTCGCGCCCTTTTTGATGGCGAACCAGTCGCTGGCATTGTGCAGCATGCGGTGTACATTGTTCGGGTTCATGTCCGTCCATTCGCTGAGGATAATCGGCACGGTCGGTATGGGCAGTTCCTTCTTTTTATTGAGTATCATGGAGCCGTACATGCCTATTTGTTCCTGCAACTCGGTATGGCTATGGTACCAGTGCGTTCCGTGCTGGATAATGGCGAAGCGGTACAAATGCGTCGTGTGCGGCTTGATGGGCATTTGCGTCAGGTTCGGGACGCCGTCGTATTTGTTGGGCAGGAACAATCCGTGCCAGTGGAGCGATGTCTCTTCGTCGAGCTCGTTGTGCACGTAAATTTCAGCGGTATCGCCTTCCGTAAAGGTCAGGGTAGGCATCGGTATCTGCCCGTTTACCGCGATGGCACGTTTGGGCGTGCCCGTAAAATTGACGGTGGTGTCTTTGACATACAAGTCGTACCGCACGACCTTCTGGGCAAACAATGCATGGGAAAAAACAGTAAGGAAAACCGCCCATAAAATTACAGGCGTTATCCGTGGGATTCCTTGAAAATCCTTCATAACAGGTGCGTTAATTAAGAAGAGGCCGTCCCGAAAGTATCGGACCACAATGCCTGTCGGGACGGCTGTTGACTATTTGAGCGTTTCGGTGGTTTTGCCGCAGTTTAACATCTGAGCGCCATAGTACGGGTTTTTAATGGCAGGTACCTGGCTGAGCCAGTTAGCTCCTTTCCCTTCTTTTGCCATGGGGCAATGCTGGTAATAGACTGCCTCCGAAGGTTTTGCGGCCTTGATGACCTTGTACATATTCTCCGAAAGTGAAGAAAAATGGTCGCGTTGGTGGCCTACGTCTTTGGTCTCGGAAATGTGGTCCGCGTCGAAATCCAGGTCTTTCATCACTTTCATCCACACGTTGTGCTGTTCCTGGCCGAGTTCGTTCATTTTTACCTCCTTGATAGCCTTAACCAGACTGGCTGCCTTTGCGGAAGCAGCATTACCGTCGGAAGCTACCAACGCGTCTTTGATCCCGTAATAAGCTTCCAGCACCGGTTTCAGGGGATCGGCTTCCGCCGGTTTGGCTGCGGCGGCGTCCATGGCATGGTGCTCATGCGCGGCTGGTTTTACCTCTGCGGGCTCGCTTTTGCCGGCACGTTCGTAACGGCAGCATGCTTCCAGTTCGGCGTAAGCCTTGTCGGGAGCGAGGTAGCGCTGGTTATCGAAGCCCGCCAACGCGATCTTTTTCAGGATTGCGTCCAACGACGTCTTTTTGCTGTTGTAGGTCACCGAGGCAATGCTCGTTTCTTTGTTCCAGCTCGCTTCGGAAATGTTCTTTTCAAATGCAGCCGATTCGATACGCGCTTCGCATAGCGCACAGGAACCGCTTATTTTCACATTCTCGGTCACCGGATTCTTAATCGCTGCCTGGGATAATAAGGCCGATAGCAATAGCACCATTGCCATCAATATTTTTATTGATTTCATCGGAATAAGTTTAAGCTGTTAATCAGTTTGAATGGCGGGGGAAACGCATTGCGGATTCCCGAATGGGCGCACCTGTGGCTGTCAGGTGCTTAACAGCTTATATTGGGAGGCATCCAAAGCGTGAGATAGACGGGCTTGGGAATAACCTGCCGGAAAAACCACGACATCGTCTTGTCAACCCTGCCAAATGGTTTTTCGGAAAAATCGACGGGCTGAGTTTTCACCGCGAAAGCGGCAGCCGGGTGTGCACAGTCGCAGCCGGATTCGCCGCAGTGATGCATGCATTGTTTGCCATGTCCCGCTTTGTGGTAGTTGCGGCAGGCGTTCCGGGGGGCCTGGACGTGCCTCGTCTCTTTTGTAACGAGGGCGTGTTGGCTACCGCATGCGTAACCCGACCTACCCGAAACAAGCAGGCAAAAGATCGTGAGCACCCATATTAGACAACCTCTCATTTGTACCACAGACGGTTTTTGACCGTACAAAGATCACTGTTTGCCCGCCGGTTTTTCTACATAATTTTTATGCCGTATTACATAATTATGGGATTGAGGAGGGAAGCGCTCAAAAGTTCAAAAAGACATTTAGTAAAACGTCATTTTTGTTCTGCAATACCGTATAATAAGTTATTTGATTATTCGTCGGGGAATTGAAAAACTTTTATCTGGAAATGGCTATTTGATTTGGGAAAATAGCTATTTTTCATGCATCAATTCTTTTTCAAAATATAATTCTGGTTATTATTAATTAAGCCTTATATATTTTGAAAAGAAATACTACTCATCCCTCATTGCAAACTCTATCGCCGTGAAAATTGTCTTTATAATACCTTACTTCGGTAAGCTGCCCTCTAACTTCGATCTGTGGCTAAAAACCTGCAAAGCCAATCCCGAAATCAACTGGTTGATCGTAGGCGATAACGACCTTCCCTCAAATCTGGCAGAAAATGTGAGTTATTTTTATTTTGAGGATATAGCGGCATTGGCCAAATTCATTCAGGCCAGGTTGAATCTCAAAATTAGAATCAACAACGCCTACAAATTCTGCGATTACAGGCCATTGTACGGTGCTATATTTGAAGACTACCTGGAAGGATATGATTTTTGGGGTTTTTGTGATATGGATGTCTTTTTTGGGAGACTGGCTAACTTTCTTACCCCTGAAATTCTGAATAATCACGACATCATTCAACGCTGGGGACATCTTACGCTGGTCCGGAATAATGAAATATGCAATAAACTTTATGAAAAGTGTTTTGATTATTCCACAATGGGATCGGTGCTGAACTGGGATATGAACCAGGGAACGGATGAGCGTATCATGCCCTATGTTGGCCAGAATGCCGGTTTAAGATGTTATTACAATCAAACCTGGATGGCTGATGTCGCTCCGCACACATTCCAGTATCGTATGGACAAGTTGGGAAGCAATAATTATACTTCACAAATTTTTGCCTGGGAAAGCGGAGTGCTTTATCGCTATTTTTTAAATGATGGGCATATACACCGCGATGAATTTATGTATATCCACCTTCAAAAGCGGGATATCGAGATTCTTAACAGGATAACCGGAGATTTTATGATCACTCCCAACGGGGTTTATCAAAAAACGAGGGAAGTAAACCTGTCCGATTTTTTCAGCGACTCCCGATTAAAAGAGCGGTTTGACATGCGCTATAAACAAATGTTCAAAGGCCTGGTCCGAAAACGCGTTTTAGACACGCTTTTGAATGGAAATGTCTTCAAATACCTGATTTATAAGCGATATCTGTCCAATTTGTGGAAACAAACCCCCGATATCACCGTTACCATTCGCGAGCATAACGCAGCGGAACTGGTGACCGAGGAGGCCGGGGTAATAGGCTAGGTCTCGCGATACGCATACTGCCCATTGCAAAATGGATTTACAAACCCGGACAAGTTTCGGGTTTGTTAAACGTAAATGCTTAAAAAAGATCCAGATTGTAAATGATAATATTCTCGCCGGCTTGTGCGAAACGATATTGTGTGAAAGCTTCGTTGATTGCCGTAAAGAAAGGTTTCGAGCAGCCGGGGACCATCCAGTCGTGCAGCTCGATTACAATCACCTTTACTTTGGGAAGCCAGCTCATGTAATTTTCAGAAAACAGTTGCTTCTCAGCGGTTTCAATATCCAGTTTCAGCAAATCTATCTGCTCCCAACCAAATTCATTCATCACCGAATCGATCGTACAGGTATTGGGTTCTCCCGCCACCTCAGCGTCGGCGTCGTCCATTTCCTCTACCACTATTCCCCATTTCCCGACGCCGAATTTATCGGAAATTTTCGCCACGGTCCGGCGGGGCCATATAGCGGCCTGTTTTACATGCACATTGGGGTAATGCTTCGTGTTGCCTATAACAGCAGCCGCATTTTCTGAATCCGGCTCGATGGCTACGATTTGCGCTTTCGGAAATTTAGTGGTGAAGTAAATGCTGGCCAGACCTATATTAGCCCCGCCGTCAATAATTGTTTCGGGCACGAAACCCAGCGGGACATTGTATTCATTTTTAATAAAAACCTGCACAAATACCTTTTCATCCGTTGTTTTGGGCCTTAAATGAATAGGGTATTTTACTTTGGGATGGTTGATCTTCCGGTTGCTCTGCAAAATGCGGCCAATAAAAAAGGAGGTGCCTTTTATGACGCCAAGTTCAGAATGGTACGAGGCCAGCTTTTCGAGATAACGGAACATTTTTTTGATAGGGAAGATATGGATCATAAAGCTGGATCTGTTCTGTTTCTACTGGTTCTCCAAGGGCTTTTTATACGTAGCACCAATCATTTTTTTAATGTCAAACTTGGGCAGTGATATTGTCCGACATATTTCTTTATTCGTGAAAGCGATTATTAGCTATATGGCTTTTTTCGGACAAAGCCTTCCTAATCCAAAATCATTCAAACCGGTAATTCCGCCGATCCCATTCTCCGCCGCCGAAAACGTGGCCTGGAAAGGGATGTCTTTCAGTACCAACGTCGGGTCCATCAGCAGTTTGAACGAAAGCCTGAAATCGCTCAGCGACCAGCTGGGCCAGCTCAACGCGTGGTCGTTCAGCAGTGCCGGCTGGGACACCAGTTGGAGCGGCACCGACGCCTACCGGCAGCGGAATATCAGGAAACAATACCTTGGGATAATCGAAGAGATCAGGAATATGTTTTGAGATATCAAACGAGCTTTCCCGGTACATTGTATTGTTCCGCTGCTCGGGCTAGCTGATCCAGAATCTGCTTTTTGAGGATTCTTGGGCCTAATACGGTGATTTTTGCTCCGAAGCCCAGCAACTCGCGTTCGAGCTCGAAGTTGAGTACGACCCGGATGCTGAAAATTTTGCCCTCTGCGTCGCTGGCGATCAGCTTCTGCGAAGCATGAAGCGGCTTGGTGATTACATAGGGAGCGTGGGCATGCTCAATGCGGAATATAACTTCGGTGTTTCGCTGACCGGCTGTTTTGGTAACACCGATTACGTCATTATAATAAGTGCTGAGGTCGATACCGGTATTCTCCCGATAGGATTCCGACGGCTCTTCACCCAGAAGTTGAATGCGATCGAGCGCCAATGTGAGGAGGGGAGAACGGCGCTGGTGCGATTGACCTAACACAAACCATCGGTTGCGGTATTCCTTAAGTAAGTAGGGACTGAAACAAAAAGTGTTCGCTTGCCTCGCCTTGAAAGATTGATAGGTCATGCATAAAGTCGTTTTAGAGATGATTGCGCGTCTGATTTCCTCAATATGTTCCAATCCTTTCAGGTGATCATTCTTTTCAAAATCGACCACGGGCATGCTGCGGGTGCGGCGCGCGTGGATCTTATCTTCCAGGCGGCTCACCATTTCATTCAGGTCTGCAAAGTGGTTGAATCCTTTGAATTGCCGCAATAGTCCCGATACCTCGCTCAGCACCTTCATGTCCTGGGGAGTAAGCGGAATGTTCGTAATGCTGTAATTTTTGTCTTCGTAGGTGTAATACTTCCTGTCAACCACGATAATGGGCGCCTCATAGCCCAACTTATCACTTCGCATCATTTCAATGTCGGCTTGCACGGACCGCCTGCTGACGCCTTTTCTAATTCCCTCGTATTCATACAAGGCTTCCGAACAAGCTTCGATCAGATCATCCAGCGTCCATTTGCGGAACCGGTTCTGCAAGCATTGATCGATAGTCCGGTAACGGATCAGTGCATTTCGGTTAACAGGCATGTTGAAATTTTTCTGAAAAAATATCAAAATAAAATTGACTGCGCAAAAAGACTGCGCAGTAGGCCTGTTGCTTTGTAACTGTCAAACAGAAACACAGTCATGGAAAAAGAAAAAATCAGCAATGGTGAAATAGGGGCACTCGGAATCGAAAACCTGGATTTGCTGGTGGCATTCAGCCGCGTAGCCAATGGCCTTTTGAAGCACGAAGTGATGGACAAGGTCAGTATCCTGACCAATCTCGAAGCCCTGATCGCCGATCCGATGCCGTATGCCTTGAAGCGTAATGGAAAGTTCAAGAACATAGCCGACCGGGTAATCGAGCTGCGTAAGGACGGCAACTTCGTGAAACAGGTGCGTAGCATCCATAAGCTGAAAGAAGAGATCGCCGATTTCCCGGTATTCGGTTTAGAGCACATTGAGGTGGGCGCCC
Source organism: Dyadobacter sp. (assembly GCF_017744695.1). GTDB lineage: Bacteria > Bacteroidota > Bacteroidia > Cytophagales > Spirosomataceae > Dyadobacter. The sequence goes on along the minus strand of NZ_JAGIAS010000012.1, from coordinate 198,633 downwards.
TGGCACAGATGAAAACGGCGGTTCAGCTACCCATCGCCGTTGCCGGCGCCCTCATGCCCGACGCCCACCAGGGTTACGGGCTGCCGATCGGCGGAGTGCTGGCAACCACTGCCAACAAGATCATACCTTACGCAGTCGGCGTCGATATAGCTTGCCGGATGTGCCTGTCTATTTTCGATATGTCAGGTTGGGTGATTGACAGGGAAAAAGACAAACTCGAAAAACTGCTGGGCGAACACACGCATTTTGGCATGGGTTCGACCTCTGCCCGACATCTGGATACCAGTCTGTTTGATCGGGCTGAGTGGAATGCAACCAAGGCGTTAAGGTCATTAAAGACGAAGGCTTTCAATCAGTTAGGGACGTCGGGGACTGGTAATCATTTTGTGGAATGGGGAGAGCTTTCTGTGGAAGATAATATGCTGGAAGGTATTCCCGGAGGCACCTATCTGGCATTGCTGTCGCACTCAGGTTCGAGAGGTTTTGGAGGGAATATCGCGGATATTTATTCCAAAATAGCCATGGAAAAGACCCGGCTGCCGAACGAAGCCAAACATCTTGCCTGGCTTGACCTGAATGCCGATGAGGGGCAGGAATACTGGATAGCCATGAACCTTGCGGGAGATTATGCATCTGCCAATCATCACGAAATCCATAACAAAATTGCTCAGGCGCTGAAAATCACTCCCGCTATGCGGATCGAAAATCATCACAATTTTGCCTGGAAGGAGCAGCTTGCGGATGGTACCGAAGTGATGGTGCACAGGAAAGGCGCGACGCCGGCAGGCAGCGGCGTGCTCGGAATCATTCCGGGTTCGATGAGTACCCCGGGATTTGTCGTACGGGGAAAAGGGGAGGCGAGTTCGCTCCAATCGGCGTCCCACGGTGCAGGAAGAGTCATGAGCAGAAGTGCGGCATTCAAAACGATCCGCAAAGAGGATGTTGACAAAAACCTGAAAGATAACCGTATCACGGTGATCGGTTCAGGATTGGACGAAGCACCTATGGTTTACAAGGACATTCATACGGTAATGGCGGCTCAAACAGGCCTGGTCGACGTCCTTGCCCGATTCCAACCACATATCGTGCGCATGGCGGACCCGAAGGAAAAAGCGGAAGATTAACAAAGAACACGAAAGGAGGACATCATGAAATTCAATACGCCGGTTGTTAAAACCAACACAACCCTAAACTAAGAAGGAGCCAAAGCTTACAAACTTGACCCGGCTATGGAGCTTTACACAGCTGTTGTGACCTGGTCTTTGAATGACTCTTTTTATGAAAAGAACGACCAACGCATCATGCGGATCAGGTCGCTGGTAGAGCAGGTAGACCGGGTATTTGTAGCAAAACTGGCAGTCTACGCCCGGCATTTCATGTATATGCGCTCAGTGCCGCTGGTATTGCTTACGGAACTCGCGCGCGTACACAAGGGCGACGATCTGGTAGCAAAAACGACCGCAAAGGTGATAGCGCGCGCCGATGAAATTATGGAACTATTGGCGTGTTACCAGCTTCTGAATGAACGAAAAGGCGTGAAAAAGCTGAATGGACTGTCAAAACAACTCCAGAAAGGACTTGCATCGGCCTTCAACAATTTTGATGCGTACCAGTTCGGTAAATACAATCGGGACAATAGTGCCGTGAAATTGCGCGATGCATTGTTTCTGGTTCACCCAAAAGCGAAGAGCGCAGAACAGCAAGTGGTTTTCAACAAGATTGCAACCAATCAGTTAGATACGGCATACACCTGGGAAACGGAGTTGTCGGCATTGGGCCAGGTGATTTTTGCCAACGAAACAGAGCGCGCGGCTGCCTTCCGGGCGAAATGGGAAGATCTGATCGATAGCGGAAGGTTGGGTTATATGGCACTATTGCGAAATCTCCGCAACTTGTTGGAGGTGAACATCTCCCCGGTGCATATTGAAAAGGTTTGCGAAATATTGTCATCGCAAAAGGAAGTGGCCAAGGCGAAGCAGTTTCCGTTTCGGTACCTGTCGGCTTACCGCGAGCTTTTGAAAATGAAAAAGCCGGAAGGCAAAGTTTCAAACAGGCTGACGCAGCTTTTCGGAAGCGAGCCTGACAATCGCGAACGGTTTATCCAGGCATTGGAAAAGGCTATTCTCCAAAGTGCAGAGGCGATCAGCGGCTTCGGGAGGGGAACGAGCGTGTTGCTGGCCTGCGATGTTTCGGGATCAATGCAAACTCCCGTTTCGTCGATGTCGAGTATAATGCTGTACGATGTAGGCCTCGTGTTGGCTATGTTGTTGCAAAGCCGCTGTGCCAATGTTGAGGTAGGGATGTTTGGAGATACCTGGAAGCGGATTCGTGTTAGCCGGAATAATATCCTGGCCAATGTGCAGCAGTTCTATAACCGGCAGGGAGAGGTGGGATATGCTACCAACGGGTATCTGGTGATCAAAGACCTGCTGCAACGCAAAGTGGTGATAGATAAGGTAATGCTTTTTACCGATGGCCAGCTTTGGAATAATGCGGGAACCGAGAATATCCGGACATTGTGGGTCCGTTATAAACGCGAGCTTGCTCCCAACGCGCGACTTTACCTATTCGATTTGCAGGGTTATAAACAAGCGCCGCTGCAAATAATGGTGAATGACGTCTATCTGATAGCAGGTTGGAGCGACAAAATCTTTGGTGTACTCGATGCTTTGGAAAACGGGGCTTCCGGTTTGGATTCCATCCATAATATATCAATGTAAAAATGGCGGTGCCGCAATGGCGCCGCCGCAAAAACAAGGATGCCGTAGAAATGGGATACTTCGCTACATTTAGGGGGAAGGCATTGTGATGCTAATCATGATGGAGGTTCGAGTCCTCGCGGCGAGCCCCCGCCCCGGATCGATTGTTGCTCCTTGATTTCAAGACATTGGAAAAGTGCCGTAAATGCGTGATACTTCGACTATCCCTCGCCGTGTCGCCGGGCGCCGGGCCGCCGGTTCGAGCCCGGCCTGTTGCTTGCAGCAGTGGCTCAGTTGGTAGAGCAGGAGCACCGAAAGGTGCATTCACGTATTGCTTTTTGCCTTTTCCAACCCTATTGAAGGATGTCGTACATGCGTGATACTTCGTATGGTGATGCTGCCCTCGCTGGCAGCCGGGGTTCGAGTCCCCAAAGCGCACGCCTGGCTTGTTACTCCTTCATTTTTAGCCTAAACAAACTCTTTTCCCATCCAAAACTCACAACGCATTCACATACCCCGACGGGCTTACGCCGAACTGTTTCTGAAAATCGCGGGAGAAGTTGGTCGGGACGCTGTATCCAACCATGTCGGCCACCTCGTTGATTTTGTAATTTTTCTCTGCCAGCAATTCCGCCGCTTTTTTGAGGCGCGAGAGGTTGATCAGCTCGTTGGGCGTCATGTCGGAAATACCCTTGATCTTCCGGTAAAGGGTAGGGCGGCTCATATTCATTTTGGAAGAAAGCATGTCCACGTCCAGGTCGCTGTCGGCGATGTGGGCCGAGATAATTGCGTTGAGCTGTTCGAGAAAATCCTTGTCTGCGCGGGAGAATGCAATGCCTTTGATGTGTGTAAGCGGCGAGCGGGCGAAATAGTCCTTGATAATGTCGCGGTTTTGAAGCAGGTTGCTGATCTGCGCCGACAAGTGATCGAGGGAGAACGGCTTTTCGATATAAGCATCTGCACCCACTTCCAAACCTTCGATTTTCGAGCTGATCGAATTTTTGGCCGTCAGCAAAATAATGGGAATGTGGCTGAAACGCACATCGTTTTTCATTTCGCGACACAGGGCAATGCCGTCCATTACCGGCATCATAATGTCGCTGATCACCAGGTGAATATGCTCTTCCTGCAACAGGTCGATGGCCTGCCGTCCGTCTCCGGCCCTGAAAATGTTGTATTCCAATGCCAGTTCCCGGCCCAGATAACCCAGGATTTCGGTATTGTCCTCCACTAGCAGCACGTTGGGTTTGCCGGGATTTGGCTGCTCAGCCATTTGAGCACTTTTGGTACCGGCCGTTTCGTCGCTTTCCCTGTTCAAATCCAGCTCGTAATCCTGGTGAATAGGGATCGAAAGGAGGAAGGTATTCCGGTCGAGCTCCGAGCGTTTCAGTTCGAGTGTGCCCTTGTGCAGCTCTGCGAGCGAGCGCGCGAGCGGCAGTCCGATGCCCGTTCCCGGTTCCTTGCTATTGCCCTCGGCGCGGTAGAACGGTTCGAAAATACGGTCGCGATCGTCGTAACCGATCAACGGGCCGTCGTTGGTGAACTCGATATGGAATAACAAATCGTCGCTGTTGAAAGGAGAAAGCTTCACTTTAACGCTGCTTTCAGCGTATTTGATCGCATTGCTCACCAGGTTGCTTGTGATTTTCTTGCATGCTTCCTCGTCTACGAATGCCTGCAAGGTAATGCGGGGGAGTTCGAGTTTGTACTGCAATTGCTTTTGCTCGGCTGCCGGTCGGAACGTCGCGAAAACGTCGCTCAGCAGATCGTTAATATCGGTTTTGGTAAAATTGAGGCTGTAATTGTTGGCCTCTGCCTTGCGGAAGTCGAGGAGCTGGTTGGTCAGGTCTATCAGTCGGGAGGTGTTTTTATCAATCATATTCAAACTCTCAGTCATTTCAGGATCCGACTTTTGCGTTGCCAGCAGCTTATCGAGCGGCATTTTGATCAGCGTCAGCGGCGTGCGGATCTCGTGCGCCACATTGGTAAAAAAGTCGATCTTGGCATTATAAATTTCCCGCTCTTTCCCCATTTCGATGGTCTCGATCTGTCGTCGGTTCTTCTCATGAAGGGCGAGAAAATAATAACGGAAAATCACTACAATAATACTCACTACCAGCACCACATAAAACAGCCAGGCCCAACCGGTCGCCCAAACGGGCGGCAGAATGGTAATCCGCAGCCTGGTTTCGCGGTTATTCCAGAGGCCGTCGTTATTGGCTCCCCGGATTTTTAATGTATAATCGCCCGGCGGCAGCTTCGAAAAATGAATGCGGCGGTTGCCATGGAACGGTACCCATTCCCGGGCGAGGCCTTCGAGCTGGTACTGATAGGAATTCTGTTCGGGAATGACATAACTCAGCACGGCGACATCGAAACTCAGGCTCGAACTCTGGTAAGGCAGGGTAAGCTCGTCGGCGTACATGATCGATTGTTTTAGCGGCGCGTCGTCCTGTCGTATGTCGACGTCGCGGTTATTGACCTGTAACCGGGTAATGTAAACCGGTGGTACGAATGTGTTCCGGATCAGTTCCGACGGTTTGAAACCCACCATTCCCGCCACAGTGCCGAAATACAGCGTGCCGTCGGCATCTTTGTAGGAGGAGTTGTAGTTGAACTGATCGGTAGGAAGGCCATTGCCGATGTGGAAGTTGGTGAAACGGTCGGTGCGGCTGTCGAGCCTGGCGAGCCCGCGCGAGGTGGTCACCCAGAAATTCCCCGCATTGTCTTCCAGGATTCGGAAAACCTGGTTATCCGGCAGGCCGTTGGTCTTGCGGTAGTTCCGGAATTGCCCGGTTTCGGGATTGTAGCGTGAAAGGCCGTGTTCAGTGCAGAGCCAGATGCTCTTGTCGGAGCTTTGGTAAATACTGTTGACGTAGTTATCGGGCAGGCCGCCGGGGCGATCGGCGCTGTATTGCAAATGTCCTTTCTGCTGTGTTTTGGGGTTGAAATAGCGGACCCCGCCCCCGTAGCTTGCCACCCAGAGGGTCCCTTCGGAATCCTCGTGAATACTCTGGACCTGCGTATTGAAGAAGGGTAACCGCGTAAAGTCGTCGGTCTCGCGGTTGTATTGGCAGAGGCCCGACCACGTGCCCACGAGGATGTCGCCGGAGCGCGTTTTGTATATAGTGACGATAAAATTACCGCTCAGCGACCGGGGGCTGGATGTTAAGTTGTAATGCCGGATCACGCGTTCGGTGCGCAGGTCCATCACGTCGAGCCCATGCTCGTAGGTGCCTATCCAAAGCTCGTTGCCGTCGACCACCATTCCGTGGAGGTTGCGGTAGGCAATGCTCCCGGGCCGGCCATCGGGCAGGAATGCTTTGAACTGGCCTGTACGAATGTCGAGGCGGTTGAGCCCCGCATCCTCGGTGCCGACCCACAAATGGCCGTATTGGTCTTTGGTGATCTCATGCACAATGCTGCCGCTGATACTGTTTCCGGGTTTGGGAAAAAACTTGCGGAAGTTGTTGAACTGCGTCGAATAGTAATTGATGCCGCCAAACTGCGTCGTGATCCATATCCCGCCCTCGCGGTCGCGCAGGATCGAGTTCACGATATTGTCGGTAATCGAGTAACGGTTGAATTGCTCCCGCACGATGTGTTGCGAGCGGCCCGAGATCAGGTCGAGAATGTACAGGCCCGATTCGGTGCCGAGCCAGAATTCGCGGTCGCTTTTCTGGAAAATGGTATGGACCTGAACGTCCTCTCCCGGCAAACCGGCGGCGGTGAGGTTACGGACCTGTTTTTTGACAAAATTCAGCAGCAACACCTTCTTCATCGAGCCGATCAGCAGCGCCGAGTCGCCTACCGAATGCAGGGTGGTGGACCCGTAAATATCTTTAATGCCGGACAGCTCTCCCAGGTTGAATGCCTCAAAACGGCCGGTATCCTGGTGGTAATGCCGCACCACGCCATTGCCGCACGCCACCCATACAGCCCCTTCGGCCGATACATGCAGCGAAACGGGCTGGTCGTTGCCGAGGCTAATGCGCGCAACGCGACCCGTGCGTACATGGTAGCGGTACAATGTCCGATCGGAGATGATCCAGATATTGCCGCTGCGGTCGCCGCGGATTTCCAGCACTTCGCCGGCGGGGATCAGTTTGAAGGGGGCAAAGCGGTCGGCGACGGGATCATAGCGGTACACGCCCCTGTGCGTACCCACCCAGAGCTTTTCGGAGGAGTCTTCGTATAATGCAAAAATGGAGTTGCTGCCGATACTCGTCGAATCACCGGCAATGCTCTGGAAAATCCGGAAATTATGGCCATCGAAGCGGTTGAGGCCGTTGCGGCTGGCAAACCACATAAAGCCTTTTTTGTCCTGTACCATCTTGCCCACGGCATTGCCTGAAAGACCGTCGGAAACCTGGTAGTTCCTGAAATAGAAGGGGATGTCCTGCGCAATTGCCTGCGTGGCGACAAAAAGGAAAAGCAGGATGGAAACAAGTATTCTCACCAATTTAAGCTACATATAAACACACGACCCGACACAACCAATAGGTAAAGATATCCACTAAAATCTTAGTTAAATCATAAAAACAGGTGGTGAGACATTTTGATTCAAAATTGAGACAAAACGATCACCCGGTTATCCGCTAAACCCGGAACTTCGCAGCAGTCTTAATTAATCCAATATTATAGTTAAAAAGTAACAACGCTGCGGAGCCTTTCACCTTACTATCCTTCATGAAAATGAAATTATACAAATCTACCGGCCAGGGCAGACGCTTGTTACCGGTCGGACATTCTCTTGCGCGGGCAACCGCCTGGTTGGGCTGTCTGCTGCTGCTACTTTCGGCCTGGCAAGCCAGCGCTCAGAATACCGTACAAATTTCCGGTAAAATTTCGGATTCCAAAGACGTATTGCCGGGGGTAGCGATTCTGGAAAAAGGAACGAACAACGGAACGGTCTCCCAGGTGGACGGGACTTTCAAGTTGCAAGTTGGTAACCCTAATGCGACGTTGGTTATTTCAAATGTGGGTTACATCACTCAGGAAATAGCGCTCGCGGGCAAGACGTTTATCGAGGTAAACCTTGCCGAAGACCAGAAGCAGCTGAACGAGGTAGTCGTGATCGGTTATGGCTCTTTAAATAAAAAGGAGGTTTCCAGTGCTATTACGCACCTTTCGGGCAAAGACCTGCTTCGCGTAGGCGGTAACAACCCACTGATGGCCATCCAGGGCAAGGTAGCGGGCCTTTCGGTGACCAACACGGCTGCGGCGGACCCGAACTCTTCGCCTAATATTCAGTTGCGGGGCGCGTCGTCGCGCAGTGCGGGCCTGGGGCCTTTGTTTGTCATCAACGGCGTGCCGGGCGGTAATATCGACAACATCAACCAGAACGAGATCGAATCGATCGACGTCCTCAAAGGTGGTGCGGCATCGGCTATTTACGGTACACGCGGCAGTAATGGGGTAATCGTGATCACGACCAAAAAAGGGTCGGAAAGCTCGCGTATATTCTATGACGGTTATACCACTTTCGACTGGGCTACCAACCAGCTGGAAGTGCTTTCGAAGGACGAATTCCTGCGTAACAAGCGCGGCGTCGACTTCGGCGGTAATACCAACTGGATGAACGAGGTGAAACGCAACCCATCTTTCTCGCACAAGCATACCCTCCAGTTCTCGGGCGGTAATGGCAAAACCAACTATTTCACTTCCCTCGACTACCGCGATGCCAACGGCCTTGACCTTCGTTCGAGCAAGCGCGAGTACGGTGGAAGGATCAATATCAACCACAAGACGGCCAATAACCTCGTCGAACTGGCATTTACCGCTGCGCCGCGCTATACCAAAAACAGCGACGCCGATTACAGCGGTTTTAACTACGCACTGACCCTGAACCCGACGCTCTCCGTACGCGACTCAATCGGCAAGTATGCTTATCTGACATCCGGATTTTTTGCCAACAACCCGGTTGAAGTCGCTAAGGGCGTGAAGTCCGACCGGGAATACAAGCTCCTGGATATGAACGGTTCGGCTAAGATCAATATCCTGGAAAACCTGAACACGGTGGTGACGATCGGGGAGGTGAACTCGTCGATGAGAAGGTATCTGTTTACTCCTTCGACGCTGACGACGGTCATCAATGGCAGCAAACGGAACACCGGCGAGCAGATTTTGGAAGAAAACGACCAGAAAAGCTTCGAGTGGATCGGTAACTATTACCTGGACCTGAACAAGCATTCCGTGAAGTTGCTCGGCGGGTACTCATTCCAGTATTTCACCTCTTCCGGTTTCAATGCGAAGAATGAGAATTTTCCTTCCAATGTATTGACCTACAATAACCTGGGTAGCGGATTGTGGAACTTGCAGCAGGGAATCAACAATGTAGGTTCTTACAAGAATTCCTCTAAACTGATCGCATTCTTCGGCCGTTTGAACTACGATTTCGATCAGAAGTACTACCTGTCGGCCAGCTTGCGCCGGGAGGGGTCTTCAAAATTCGGTTATTCCAATAAATGGGGGTACTTCCCGGCGGCTTCGGTGGCCTGGCGTGCCACGCAGGAGAGTTTCCTGAAAGATATTCCCTGGCTGAACGAGCTGAAAGTACGTGCGGATTACGGCGAGACGGGTAACCAGGATTTTGGCAACTACCTTTCGCTTGATACATACGGCGGTTATGGTTACTATCTGTACAATGGCATCAACTACCAGGTTTGGGGCCCGAACCAGAATACCAACTACGATCTGCGCTGGGAAAAAGCGGCCAACTTTAATGCCGGTCTGGATTTTGAGCTTTTCGGTAGCAAAGTTTCCGGTAGTTTGAACTACTACATCCGTACCAACCGCGACTTGCTGGGGAATTATAATGTATCCAACCCGCCGAACATTCAGGGACAGACTTTCGCGAACGTGGGGACCATGCGTAATACGGGCATAGAGTTGCAGTTGAACGCATCGGTAATCCGTAAAGGCGATTTCTCTTATGACCTCGGTTTCACAGGCGCTTATAACAACAACAAGTTCGTATCCTTCTCGAATGCGCTTTTCAAGGGGCAGAAGTACGTCGATGTTGTAGGTATGCCGGCTCCGGGCAGCCCAGGTACGTTGCAACGCTTGCAGGAGGATACCCGCATTGGGAGCTTCTACGCGCTCAAATCGGCGGGTGTGAACGAGCAAGGCGCGTTGCTGGTGTATAATAAAAAGGGTGAGGTAATCCCCGGTAACCAGGCCACGAACGACGACAAGCAGTTTGTAGGAAACGGCCTGCCGAAATTTACGATGGGTCTTTCCAATAATTTCAAATACAAAAAATGGGACCTGAGCGTATTCCTGCGCGGTGCGTTTGACTATAAGCTGTTCAACACTTATGCATTCTACCTGGGCACGCCTGCGACGCAGGAGAATGCCAATGTGCTGAAATCGGCTTATGACGGCAGCAAATATTCGAAACTGACGAACCCCGCGACGTATTCAACGTTGTCGGATTACTTCCTCGAACAAGGCGGGTTCTTGAAAGTCGATAACGTGACGCTGAGCTATACCCAGCCGGTTCAGACCAAATTCCTGCAATCGGTGCGGATTTACGCGACCACCCGTAACCTGGCGACTTTCACCAAGTTCACCGGCGGTGATCCCGACCTGATCAACGTGAACGGTCTGTACCCTGGTGTAAATAAAAACCCGGATAACAACGGTACGCTCGATTACTACCCATCGACCACCCAGTTGCTGCTGGGCGTTCAGCTCACCTTCTAACATTTTGAAATACAATGAAAAGCATTAATATATTTAAAAGCACATCCAGAATCGGGGCAGGCATGCTGTTGCTCGCGACAGTGGGCTGTACCAACCTCGACGAGGAGCTGTACGACCGGATTACTTCCGGCAACTTCCTCCAAACCCGCGAAGACGTAACCCGCGACTTCCTGCGCGCATTCGAGCACAGCTATTGGAGTATCCAGGGCGGTAACACGTTTATGTTGCAGGAAAACAGCTCCGACGAGATCATGACCCCCAACCGCCAGGGCGACTGGTTTGACGGCGGGCAGTTTCAGCGGGTGCATTACCACACCTGGACACCCAACGACGGCTTTACCGCCGATCCATGGAATGCATTGTATGGCGGTATAACGCTCGCGACCAACTCGCTGGAAGATTTGCAGGGAATCAAGGACCCTTCGAAATTCGACATGACCCAGGCCGAACTCGATGGCATGATCGCCGAGTTGCGCACGCTCCGCGCGTGGCTGAATATCCGCCTGCTGGACTTCTATCGCAATATCGTGATTGTGACCAAGGTGAAAGGCGAAACTACCGGCGGACCACAAGTTACGCCTCAGGAGGCATTCGCATTCATTGAGCAGGAATTGAAAGAGTCACTACCTAAACTGCCGACGGTGCAGAGCCTGGGGGCAAATGCGGTAGGTCGCTGGACGCAGGGAGGTGCGGTATCGTTGCTGGTGAGGTTGTATCTCAACTCGAAAGTCTACACCGGTACCGATCGCTTTGCAGACTGCGCGAAGCTTTGCCAGGAAATGATCGACGGGAAATACGGAACCTACGTGCTCGAATCGCGCTGGGACGCACCATTTGATTATAACAATGCGACCTCGAAGGAAACGGTGTTCGGTTTCCCCGGCAGTTTCGGGCTTACCCACTGGCAGTATGACGGCGGGATGTACTTCTGGATGCTGCCCAACCTGGCGCCCAGCTATTTCGGGTTCACCGATTTTGGCAATGCCAACCCGAAATATGCGATGCAGCCGGGCCTGGATGTGGACGGAAAAGAGTATCCCCATGCATTGGGCAAGCCGTTTGTGAAGTTCCAGAAATATCCGGATGATGTTCGCTTGAAAAAATACAAGAATCTGGGCAACAGCAAGCGTGAGGGGATGTTTCTGCACGGTTACCTGACCTATACCAATTCGGCTGGCAAGCCTGATACCGTTCGTGGTTTCAAAGGCCCTTATGCTTTGTATTTCCGCGACCAGGTGGGTAAGTTCCTTGATGCGAAACCGGGCACACCGATCGCCGACAAGACTTCGAATATGAACAATGCGGATAACAACTCGGGTATTTTCCCGGTGAAATATCCATTCTATCCAAGCGACGACCTGAACAAGATTGCGTCGGCCTATGCGGAGATCCGTTTCGCGGAAATCTACTATTCACTGGCTGAATGCAAGTACCGGGCGGGCGATAAAGCGGGCGCTGCGGCATTGCTGAATGCAGTCCGCAAACGTAACTACCCGGCCGGCTCGCCAAGCCTTTACAAAGCGGACGGCAGCCAGCTTACCGACCAGGAAATGCTCGACGAATGGGGTAGGGAGTTCCTCGTGGAAGGCCGTCGTCGTACGGACATGATCCGCTGGGGCGTGTTCAACAAAGGTACATGGTGGGACAAGACCGCGGACGCCGACAATCACACCGAGATTTTCCCGATCGGGCAAACGGTGCTGAACTCATCGCCGCAGCTTAAACAAAACCCCGGCTATTAGCCAATTTAATCAATTCCCGTCGGTTTAAACCGACGGCAAGGATCTAATTTTCTGATCAATTTCCGTCGATTGAATCGATGGATGAGATTTAAATTTTTCTGATCAATTCCCGTCGATTGAATCGACGGATAAGATTTAACTAAAACCGATGACTGAACACTGTCGCAAGGAGCGGCGGGATGAATCCCGCGCTCCGGGACGGTGGATGCGCCCCGCAAGGGCGCATTTTTATTTTTCTTGGATTTAAATCGAAAGTTTGTAATATTTATTTGAAGTGTTTCGGAACTACTATGGCGTGATTTGTTACATGAGGGCTGTTTTCATTTGCTTGGTGGTATTACTGGGGCCGTTCCATTCCGCCTGGGCACAGATCAACAAAATCCGCGAGCTGCAAATGAGCCTTTCCGGCATTCGCGACAGTTCAAACTATGTGGATGTTATCAACCGGATTTCCCTGCTTTTCTACGAACAAAATGCCGACAGTACACTCTACTATGCATTGCAAGCCAGGCAAATAGCCTATCGGAACGACTACGAAAAAGGCCGGGCGGATGCCACCAATAACCTGGGCGTGGTGTTCGATATCAAGGGCAATATCCAGCTCGCATTGCGCTACTATAATGATGCTTATAATCAATATGTAACGCTGGACGATTCGTCGAATATCGTGCAGACGCTGATGAATATCGGTTCGGTATACAATATCAGTGGCCGCCACGACAAGGCGCAGGCCAATTACGACAGGGCCATGGCGCTTGGCGACCGCATTGAGCACGATTCCATTACGGCGCTGGTGATCTATAACTACATGCTGCTGTATCCCCAGAAATTCAGCAGCACGCGTCGACGAGCGCTCATCGACAGGGCATACAAGATTGCCGAAAAGTACCGGGACGTCCGCCTCGAACTGGCAATCGACCAGCTCAGGGCGACCGAACTGATCGACACCGGGCAACGTGAGAAGGGGCTGGCATTTCTGGAAGAGACGCTCAACAAAGCCCTGGCATTGGAACTGAACTACCTCAGTATGGATCTTTTGCTCGACCTTGGCGATCATTACCTGGCTGAGGATCGCGACAAGGGCATTCAGTTTTACAACAAGGCCCTCGAACTGGCGGAGCAAAAAAACTATCGCATGTACGCACGCGACGTGTGCAAGAAACTGTACGACTACTATGCGGCCCGGAAGGAGAATGCCGAAGCATTCATTTACAGCCAGAAACTGCTGAAACTGTTTGAAGAGCAGGCCGAAATCGACCGGGTTTCGGGAATCGATTATATTGAATATGCCGTCAAAGACCAGCAGCTGATCTCGGCGGAGATGAAATCCCGGTACAATGCGGAAATGCTTACACTGGCCGTAGCGGTGTGTGTGCTTACGTTGCTGAGTATCGTCGTGCTCTGGCGGAACTGGAAGCTGAGCAAAAAGACCAATCGCGTACTGACCATGCAGTTCCGGCAACTGGAATCGACTACCGACGCTTTGGAGCAAAGCAACCAGAACTACGCGCGGCTGATCAAAATTCTGGCGCACGACCTCCGCAATCCGATCGGCGGGATTAATGCATTGTGTTCGCTGCTGCAAGACGAGGACACAACGGCCGGGGAGGCGCAGCAATATGTGGAGCTTATCCGCGAATCGAGCACCACCTGCCTGCACATGATCAGCGATCTGCTCCAGACGGATTTTGATTTCAAGGAAACCGAGTTGCACAAAAAGCCCGTGGATTTGCCGGTTTTTCTGGACCACGCCGTGACATTGCTGACTTTCCGCGCTGCCGAGAAAAACCAGCGCCTTATCCTGGATGATCCTGCGCGGGCGGTCGTGCATGCGGACCCGGATAAGTTACTCCGGGTCTTGAATAACCTCATTGTGAATGCAATCAAGTTTAGCCCCGATGGAGAGACGATCCGGGTCAAAACGACGCAGTCGGATAAGGGCGTTACCATTTCCGTCGAGGATCACGGGTTGGGCATTCCCAAAGAGGCCATACCCAACCTTTTTGATCCATTTACCGCTTCCAGGCGCCCAGGCACGGCCGGTGAACAGGCATTTGGTTTAGGATTGTATATCTCCAAACAGATTGTGGAGGCACATGGAGGCAAGCTCTGGTTTAAAACCGAGGAGGGCAGCGGCACTACATTCTACGTTTTCCTGCCCGGAGAGAATGTCGATTCACTCTCTCCGGCCTGATCAGGAACATTGATCATTTCTGTTTCAGCTTTTCGTCATACCGTTTTTTCAGCCCGGCGAGCGATTTGTCGTAGCCTGCTTTGTCAAAAAAGGCTTCCGGACGGTACGGGTCCGTAGGTTTATGTTTTTCGTGCAGGGAAAACTGGCTCGCGTGCGACGACAGCCAGATATCGAACTGCTCGTTTTGCATGCTAGCCAGTGTTTTTGCATAATCCTTGCCTACTTCGGGATACCCGGGCATACCGGATAGTTTGGTTTCGTCCAGGATGCTCGGCATATTGGCGATCAGTACTTTGTAGGTGCGTTTTTCATCCCTTACTGTCAGTAAAAAGCTGCTTGCGCCGGGCGTATGGCCAGGATGGTGCAGTAATTTTACTTGCATGGTGCCCAGTTTGATAATTTCCCCGTTTTTGAGCAGTTGATCCGGCTGTACCGGTTCGAAAGTGGCTCCGTGCCCACCCAATGCATAGTCGGAAGCGCCACCGTCGGCCATGGCTTTGGCGTCTTTTTCCTGGATCATGAATTTGGCGCCGGTGGCCTTTTTGATAGCCGCGATACCCGCTACGTGGTCGTAGTGCGCGTGCGTGGCCAGCAAAATTTTGATATCCTCAAATTTGAAACCCAGCGCCTGTACGTGCTTGCGGATGAGCGGTACCGATTCTTCGAGGCCTGTGTTGATCAGTATATGCCCTTTGGGCGTGGCAATGAGGTAGCAAGCCAGGTCGTAAGTGCCTACATAATAAAGGTTTCCGGCGATGCGGAACGGGCGGTAGTCCTTCGACCATTCCTGCTGGACGAATGGCAATTTTCTCGTTTTACTTTGCGCCTGCGTGGCAAAAGGAGTGAGGAGAGCTCCTGCAATGAGTGTTGTTACAAGTGTTTTTTGAAGTGTCGGCATAGGATCGATGGTAAGCGCGCAAAGATAGGCGCGACGACGCGGGTGTGCAAGGTGAATTGTTGACCGCCGACCGTTGGGCCGTCAGGCCCGGCGGTCGCCCGTCAGGCCACGCCCGCCATGCCTTCTTAACAAACTGATAATAAATGCATAAACTCCGCGAAAAGTGAATGGCTGTTCTTTGTGCTACTATTTCACTTAATCAGTTTATGTTCACCATGAAGCCTTTATTTACTTATTCCGCATTGGCCGGCCTGCTTGCGCTGGGCGCGTGTACGGATCACCGCGATCCGAACAGCCCGGACATTACCTTGCAAAACCGCTCGGTAACGCCCGTGTTGGCCAAATTGCTCCCGGGCGCGACTTCCGGACGCGTAGCGGCAAGCAATGTGAAACTCTTTTCACTCCTGAGCAGCGACGATCAGCTCGAACAATCGCCCGCTTACGTTTTTGGTGGGTCGGCCGACGGCGCGGGGCTTTTCCAGAATGCCGATGGCAACTACACGATCCTGGTGAACAATGAAGATAACTTCTCCGTATCACGCATTACGCTCGATAAAGGTTTCAAGCCTGTAAAAGGGGAGTATGTGCTTAACTCCGATGGTGGAACCTGGCGTTTGTGCTCAGCCACGCTGGTAACGCCTGCCGAGCACGGCTTCGGTCCGGTATTCCTGACTTCCGGCGAAAGCGGCCAGGAGTCGCGTACGCATGCGCTCAACGTAGATGCGAACGTAAGCCAGGCGAATATCTCCCGCGAAGTGGCCGGTCTTGGCCGTTGGAGCGCTGAAAACGCGGTTCCGCTTCCTAAAACGGCGTATCCGGGCAAAACCGTGATTGTGATCGGTGACGACGATTCGGATGTAAACGGTGGCCAGCTGGCGATGTATTTGTCGAGCACCGTGGGCGATCTCGATAACGGTTCGCTCTATATGCTGAAACGCGCTGACAACAACCAGCGAGAAATGGACATGAAGCCAGGCTCTACCTATGATGTGGAGTTTGTGAAAATCGATAACCACAAGACTCTGACCGGTGCGCAGATCAACGGAAAAGTGAATGATCTGAAAGCTATCAAATTCGGACGTGTGGAAGACGTGGATTACCGCAAGGGTGGAGCTGCGCAAGGCCGCGAGGTGATTTTCTCAGTAACGGGCCAGGAAGACAAAGGGGTGAATGCAGACTATTCACGCTCGAAGTATGGCCGTATTTACCGCGTCGTACTCGATGCGAACGACCCGCTCAAAGGCAAACTGGAAGTATTGCTCGACGGCGACGACCGCACCGGCATCGCCAAAACTTTCCAGAACCCGGATAACGTTTGCGCGACTTTCGACTACGTGTACATCATGGAGGACCCGAACGGTTACGGCGACGAAAAACACGACGGTTATGTATACCAGTTCAATCTCAACACGAAACAATTGACGCCTGTTCTCGAAATCGACCACCGTCGTACGGAGGCTGATGCGGCCAAATACAACGTAGGCGGTACTTCCGCATTCGGTTCGTGGGAAAGCAGCGGGATGATCGACGTGTCGGATGTTACCGGCCGCCCGAACACATTCATGCTCGGCATTCAGGCGCATACCTGGCGCGGCGATAAATATAAGGGAGTTGACGGCGGCTCGGTCCGTAAATCGGAGAACCAGGCCAGCCAGCTGATCCTCATTGAAGGTCTGCCTCGTTAATTACATAGTTTTCAGA
The DNA here is from genome assembly GCF_017744695.1 of Dyadobacter sp. GTDB lineage: Bacteria > Bacteroidota > Bacteroidia > Cytophagales > Spirosomataceae > Dyadobacter. The sequence goes on along the minus strand of NZ_JAGIAS010000012.1, from coordinate 181,692 downwards.
CTCCTGGCCGGAATTTTCGGGCCAGGAGTTTTCCTTTTGAATTAATACCCACTCCTGCAACATGCTGAAATTCGAGCGTAACCCCAATTCATTTATTTACCGCCACAGGAGGCTGCTCTTTTCCATATTCCTGATCATCGTTATCCCGCTGATCGTCTGCCTGATCTGGTGGTTGACACGCCCGGAGGCCGTTCCTGCCAAAGAGGTGAAACGGACTTTTATGCAAAACATCACCTCGCTCGACAGTGCCGTGAGCCGTTTGCAGGCCAATATCCATGCGAAACAGCCGGCCGCCATCCAGGAATCCTTCAAGCGTGCCCGCATTGCCTACAAGCGCGTCGAATTCATTTCCGCTTATTACAGTCCCGAAACCACCCGCGCCCTCAACGGCCCAAACATCCCCGAAGTGGACGACGACCTTCGTGTGAATGAGCCGCAGGGTTTTCAGGTTTTGGAAGAAATGGTATTTCCGGAAGTCGCAACTGACGCTTATCCCGATATGGAGCATGCCGCCAACGTGATCCGCGCGAATGTGAACCGGCTTCGGAAGATCTCGGAAACTAATGACCTTACCGACAGCCACATATTCGATGCCATGCGGCTGGAAGTTTTCCGGATCGTGTCGATGGGCATCACCGGCTTCGATTCGCCCGTTGCTTTCCATTCGTTGCCCGAAGCGGCCGCTGCGCTGGAAAGCGTGCATGAACAATGGGGGCATTACACTCGGAACAGTAAAAATAATGCATTGGGAGCCAGGCTCGATAGCACCTTTCATGCAGCTATCCGGTACGTCCGCAAGTCTCCGGATTTCAATGCGTTCGACAGGCTGGTTTTTATCAAGCAATATGCCAATCCGCTCAGCAGCCAGTTGCTCGACGCGCAGAAGGTACTGGGGATCCCGGTTTTTACGGAGAAAAGATTGCTGTCCCCGTCCGCACGTACGCTCACGGATTCGGGCGCATTCAATGCCAATTACTTCATCAACTTTGAGGAGCAGGCCATGACGACCCAGCGTGTTGCATTGGGCAAAATGCTGTTTTTCAATCCAATATTATCCAATAACTCGGGCCGTACGTGCGCTACCTGCCACCAGCCCGACAAAGCTTTTACCGATGGTGAGCCCAAGAGCTTTGCGGTCGGATTCAACGGCCAGCGGATCAGCCGCAATGCGCCTACCTTATTGAATGCGTCTTTCCAGGCCGTCCAGTTCGCCGACTCCCGCGTAACTTTCCTGGAAGACCAGGCGAGCGACGTGATCCGCAATCCTGATGAAATGCATGGTTCGCTGCCCGACGCCGTAGCTGCTTTGCGCAAGCAGGACGGATCACGCAAGCTTTTCGAAGATGCTTACGCCGACGGCGTGACGGAAAGCAATCTTAAAAATGCGATCGCGAGCTACATCCGGTCATTATCATCACTGGACTCGCGCCTCGACCGCCATTTCCGTTGTTCCGAAAATGCATTGACCGTCGAGGAAAAGGCCGGGTTCAATCTTTTTATGGGGAAGGCCAAATGCGCTACGTGCCATTTCTTTCCGCTTTTCAATGGTACCGTGCCGCCTGCTTATGTCGAAACCGAGAGTGAAGTGCTTGGTACGCCTGCCACCGCCGAGGGCAAAGCCGTGGATCCGGACGTCGGAAAATTTGTGCTGACCAAACGTGAACCGCATCGTTATGCATTCAAAACCCCCACCGTCCGTCACGTAGCGCTCACCGCGCCCTACATGCACAATGGTGTTTTCAAGACACTGGAAGAGGTGGTCGATTTTTATGATCGCGGCGGCGGGAATGGGTTGGGCTTTAATCTGGAAAACCAGACATTACCTTTTGACGAACTCAACTTAACCGATGCCGAGAAAAGAGCGCTGGTTGCGTTTATGAAGATTTTGTAGGGCCTGGTAATGGTTGTTACATCCCTACGGGATTTTACGAAACAAGCGTACGGTTATCTTCTACCCATATTACGTGCCTGACGGCACTATTCTAGGCAAATGCCCAATCGCGTCAGCGATGTAACGCTGGTAGCCAGTCTCATTTTCCGGACGGCTTGCAAATGCCGTAGGCATGTGACAACAAATTAAGCGAGCGTCCAGCGTCGTCATTTTCTACCCATGTTAGGTGCCTGTCGGCACTATTTTAGGCAAATACCCAATCGCGTCAGCGATGTAACGTTGGTAGAACCTGGCGCCCGTCCTGAATCTTTTCAAAATGCCGTAGGCATGTAACTTTTTTTAAAACGTACTGACAATAGGTTGTCATTCTGGCGTGGTTTATTTGAAGTAAATTAATATTCACTTTAAACAACAGCCCTATGAAAACGATCATCAGCAACGGAACCCCAATTAGTTACAACGTGTACGGCACAGGCCCCGCGACGTTGCTTTTCGTCCATGGCTCGTTCATCGACCAGACCTACTGGAAGGAACAGGTTTCTTTTTTCAAAGAGAAATACAAAGTGGTCACGATGGATCTGGCCGGCCACGGCGAGTCGGGCACTAACCGAGACGAATGGACGCTCCAAAGTATGGCCGACGACGTGGTCAACCTCATCAGGGAATTGAACCTGGAAGATGTGATCCTGGTTGGGCATTCCCTCGGCGCGAACCTGATTCTGATGGCTGCTGCGGCTTATCCGGGCCCTATTATCGGTTTTATCGCCATCGACAATTTCAAAAATCTCGCTACACCGCTCCCCGCTGAATACGACAGTCAGGTAGAAGCGATCATTGAAAATTCCAGAACGGCCTACGCCGATACCAATGAGCAATACGCCCGGATGGTGCTCGTCACCCCTGAAACCCCGCTTTGGATTACCGATAAGGTCGTGGCCGCGTTTCGCAACTCTTATGAGCCGATGGGACAGCAAACCTTGCCGCAATTTTTTGTGATGGACCGCGTCGAACGGGCAGCTTTGCCGCTGTTGAAACCCAGAATGAACCTGATTAATGTCAACTATATGCCCACCAACGTAGAGGCGTTGGAGAAGAACGCTGTAAATGGCTATACACTGATCGAAATCACCGGTACCTGTCACTACCCGATGCTCGAATCGCCGAAAGCGTTGAATGAGGCTTTGGACGAAGTGATCGACAGTGTGCTGGAAGCGAAAATCATGGCGTAGTGCCCGTCAGCCGCGCATATTCGTATTCGAGCGTCCGGATTTCGGCAGGTGATTGGGAGAGGCCAATGGCCCGGCGGTAATGTTCGGCTGCTTGTTCGGCGGAGACGGGGGTATAGAGATAGCCGAGCAATGAATGGTAGTAGGTGTTGTTTTCCAGCCCAAGCTTCCGGGCTTCTGCCAAACCGGCCTCATGGCCGTACACTTTGGCAAAGGCGAATGTCCGGTTGAGCGCTGTTGCGGCCGAGTACTCGATGACGATCAGCTGGTTGTATAAATGCAGGATATGCTCCCACTTCTGCGTCCCGGGCGGGGTGGTATGCCAATAGGCAATGCCGGCCTCGATGTGGTATTTGGAAACCACGCTGCCCGAGCAGGCATTGACCAGGTAGTAATGGCCGCGGTCGATCAGCTCCGTGTCCCACATGTCCTGGTCCTGCGCTTCGAACAAAATGGTTTGGCCATGACCGTCTAGTCGCGCTTCGAACCTGGAACTTTGGTAACACATCAATGCCAGCAGCGCTTCCACCAGCCGTGAGTTGGTGACCGCATTTTCGGTCAGCATATGGGTAAGGCGCATGGCCTCCGCGCACAGGTCCTTGCGTATGAGGGCGTTGCCTGATTTGGAAAAATACCCTTCATTGAAGAGCAAATAAAGTGTGCGGAGCACGACATCGAGGCGCGTCTGCACTTCCGTGGGGTGTAAAGGTTCTAGCCGGAACTGGTCGTTCCGCAGGTTAGCCCGCGCCCGCAGGAGCCTTTTTTTGATAGTCTCAGGTTTGGAGAGAAAGGCGTCGGCGATTTCGGTGATGCTGAAACCGCACAGGATTTGTAATGCGAGGCTGATCTGGCTTTCGGGGGAATTGGCGGGGTTGCACACCGCGAAAATCATGGCTAGCTGACTGTCAGCGATTGTTTCAGCCGAGAAGTCGAATGCAGGTTCCGATTGGCCCGGGCCGCGCAGCAGCGTGGGGGAGACCTGCGTTTCGAAAATCCGGGTATGTTTGAGGTAATCCTTTGTTTTGTTTTTGGCAACCGTGTACAGCCACGCGGTCGGATTTTCCGGAACACCTTGCAATGGCCATGTTTCGCTGGCTTTCAGAAAAGTTTCGCTCACGATATCTTCCGCTATTTCAATGTGTTTTAATCCAAAATGACGGCATAGTACCGCCGTCATTTTGGTATACTCCCTTCTGAAGAGGCCGGGCAGTATTTCGGGGATTTCAGCCATTCGAGTAAGTTACTTGCGCTGTACGATTTCCCTTACTTCGATATTCCCCCCGATTTTGAATATCGGGTTGGCTTTCGCGAGCTCCACGGCCTCTTCGATGGTGTCGGTTTTGACGATCACATACCCGCTGACGAATTCCTTGATTTCGGTAAAGGGGCCGTCGGTAACCACATTGTCGGCATACACCGTTTTGGCGCTTTCATTCGAAAGCGTATTGCCTTTGTCGGCGAGTTTGTTCTGCGCGGCAATACCCGCAAGCCAGTTCATGCGCTCCTGTATCTGCTCCGGTGTAGGACGGAAATCGGTCTGATTGTTAAGCCGGAAGATTAATGCGAATTCTTTCATGATGGAATTGATTTGATTTCCCTTACGACGACCGAACGGTCCGGACGGGGACAATACAATTTTAATTAAACCGGATTGTAACAAAAATGCAAGATAATCGTCTATGCCATGTCAAGTGTAAGCAACGGCTTCACATCCAAAAACAAAAGAGCAGGCGTTTCGTCTGCTCTTTTTTAGTATTTGAAAGAAAGGGAAGTGTTTTACAGCTTGTAGCGGACGATGAAGGTGTTATCCACACTGCTGACCCCGGTTAATGGGACATTATTGAATGTGGCAGTTCCTCTGAACCAGCCTGTGGCGTAGACATAACCGGATGCAACGCAAATTCTGTTCACACGATCGTTGCCTGTGCCACCATCAGACACCGTGAACCGGCCCGTCGCATTGAGTTCTGAGGGGTCTACCTCGGTGATCAGGATATCGATATTTCCCTTGCCGCTTTTCTGTGGACCGGTCGCCATCGGGAAGCGACCGTTGTCTTCAAATGAGCCTGCGATCAGAATATTTCCGTTGGTACTTAGTGCAACGCCCCCGTGGAAATCGTCTTTCAATTCATTGAAGCCGTTTTTGCCTTTCTGCACTTCTCCGTTGGCATTCCATTTGCCCAGGTATACATTTTTAAATGTTGAGGCAGATAAACCCAGTTCGGTGATGTTTCCATCATGCATGCCCGTTACGTAAACATTTTTGGAAGCGTCCACCACAATATCGTAGGTGAAATCGTCGGCACCGGAACCTGCGCGTTTAGCCCATTGAAACTGACCGGAGCTTGCGGCCCATTTGGCCACGAACACATCGTATTCCCCCGCAGCAGATAGTGACTGCACAACAGAGGGGAATGACATTGTTCCCGCAAATGCGCCTGTGAGGTAAATATTTCCATCAGTATCGATGGTCATATCCTCAACCTGTTGTTCTCCGCCACCTCCGAAGATCGTCGGTTGCGCGAATTCTCCGCTGGATGGGTTCACCGATACCAGAAATGCATCGGTACCATTGGCGGATGACGCAGTACCGCCAAAATCGATGTTGCCGGTGACGAAGCCGGTGAGGTATATTTTATTGTTGAAATAGGCAATGGAGCGCCCCTGGTCTTTGTCTGCACCGCCAAAAGTCTTGATCCACTGCCGAACGCCCGAAGATCCGTTGATTTTAGCCACAAAGCCGTCAAGGCCGCCTTTCGCCGACGTACCCCCACCCACGAGCGCACCCGACAGGAAACCAGTTACATACACATCACCGTTTCCGTCGAGCGCAAGGCCGTTGGCGTGGTCGTCGGCTGTGCTTCCTCCACCGGTCACCCATTGACAGAGCATGGCACTGTTGTATTTGGCTATAAAGAAGTCCGTAGAGCCGGATTGTGATGTGTAGGATTTACCATTACCCAACTGGATCGTGCCCGCAGCTTCACCGCAGATGTAAATATTTCCGCTGTTATCTGCGAGAATATCCGTAGTAAAATTACTTCCGCTCGAAATGCTGATCGCGTCCACGCTCGGTACCTGTGCCTTCACCACAATCGTGTAGGTTTGGGTGTCCGTCACATTTTCATCGTTCTTGGCCGTCAGCGTAACCACGTAGCTGCCCGCATTTTCGAAGGTATGAACCGGGTTCTGGTCTGCACTTGTGTTGGAAGCAGAACCGGTGTCACCAAAGTCCCAGGTATAGGTGGTGGCGTTTTTCGACTGGTTATTAAATGTAACCGTTGCAGGGGCGATGCTGTCATTGGTAATGGTGTATTTGAAATCCGCCTCGGGTGCTGATGCCGCCGCGGCATCGATCTTGACGGACCGCGTTTCTCCGCTCGTACCGCCGTCGACGCCTTTCACCATCAGCTTTACCTCGTAAATTTTTCCCGATGTAAATGTGCGTTTAATTTCGTTTCCCGATGCCGTTTGCATAGGCAGGCCGTCGTTGAAGTCCCACTGTAATGACACCGCATTCTCCGACTCACTTGTAAATGTGACTTCACAAGGCGCCTGGCAGCCGTTTTCAGGTGTAAACCGGAACTTTGCCAACGGTTTCTGCGGCATGTCGATGTGGCAACCGAGGGTGGCCGAGGCAAGGAGTATGTAAACAAATAATCGCTTCATGGAATAAAATATCGATGGGAGGTGAGGTATGGATTATTGGATTTTGGCTAATAGTTCTGTGGCCTGTTTGCTATATGTATTGTCCGGATCTGCCATGACCTTTTTCAGTTGTTCCTTACAGTTTTTCAGGTCGTTCTGCTGCAAATAGGCAAGGGCCTTGTACCAATCGGCGGTGCCTTTTACCTGCTGGTACCGGCTGTTTTCAACCTGACCGAGCTCCTGCAAAGCCTGTGCGGCCTCCCGGTTGGCAAGATAGCGGATACCTTGCTGCACATGCGCGGTATCCGAGCGCCATTGGGCTATGGCCGAAGGACTTACCCCCAGCTTCTCTCCTGAAAATGGGCTTTTGAGCTCCGCGTTCGTATCGAAGTAGGTGGCAAAAAACTCGCTTGTATTGACTCTGGCCGGGGCCGGTTTGACAGGCTGCTGCACCGGCGCATTGTTTTTAGCGGTGTCGGGCCGCTCTGTCGGTGGCGTTTGTGTGACGGTATCCTTCACGGTCGGCGTGTCGGAAGCTACCTGGGGATCTTCGGGGCCGAAATTGAAATACCAGACCAAACCGACGGCAATTAATACACTTGCTGCCGCGGCCAGGTACGGCCAGCGCGCATTCGCCCGGGCATGGTCGGGAGCGAGCGGCACGATCTTCGCGTCGGCTTGCGGTTTGCCGGGTAATGCGCCTTCGCTTTCCAGCTGGGCATGAATGTCTTTGAAAAGCGCCTTGTATCCATTCGCTTTCAGGCCATTTCGGATACGTTGCTGAGATGCCACTTCACGCGCCAGTTCTTCGTCGGCATTCATCCGGCGCTCGAACGCTGCGCGCTCTTCCGGCGTGCCCTGGCCGCTCAGGTATTGGTGGATTTCATGAAAGGTTTCTTCCGATAATTCCATATGCTCAAATCGAGATTCGCTGGTGGTATTTTATAGGTTGATACGCGTTTCCGCCGATTCTTATCATTACAAATGAAATTTCTCTTTCAGGTATTTGGCGCATTTGAAGCGTTTTACGGTGGCGGAGGCTTCGGTCATGCCCAGTTCGCCGGCAATGTCGCGCAATGAGCGGTCTTCGACATAAAACCATTTCAGTACTTTCCGGCAGTCTTCCGCCAGAAGTTGAAACGCCCGATCGAGCTTTTTGAATATCCAGTTGCGTTCTTCCTCGTCATAGGCCTGGGAAACGGCGTCGGGCAGGTCGGTGCTGAACGCATTGCCCTCGTCGTCCACACCCGCGATCCTGAACGACCCGCCGGCTGAGCCTTTGTAAGATTCCTCCTCGTCATCTGCCGCCAGCCGCGTTTCCAGCCTCACCTCCGCACGCCGGGTGAGCTGGTCGAGGCTTTTTTTCCATTGATTGATATAAATCCGATGAAAATAGGTGGTAATCCGCGTGCCTTCCTGGTAAACGTAGCTGCCGTCGCGTACTTTGCTGACGAAAATGGCCAGGCATTCCTGCAAAAGGTCTTCCGCCTGCTCCTGATTACTGCCACGTTTGAGCACATAAGGAATGCATTGCTGGTAGGTTTGCAGGTATAAACAAGAAAACGCTTCCCGTTTTTCATGAAGCAGTTCTTCGTAAAATACTAAATCAGAATCACGATAGCGTTTGCAGGAATCCGTCATTCAAATCGATATTAACTTAATTTCATTCTTATTTCAATGCATTCAAAACGCCTTTCTTTTTGCCTGTGTGGTAATCGGAATAGTGCATTTTACAATCTTTTCTTTTTCATTGCCGGAGGCGGTAATATCTACTATATTCTTCAAATCGTCGAGAATAAATGTGAAGCCATTCTGCTCCTGTATTTTTTCAATCGGTTTGAAATTCCCTTCGGTGGCATAAGCGAGCAGCATTTCAAATCCGAAAGGCGCCGCGCATTCAAATTTTTCGGGTATTTCAATCCATTTATCCACGGCATCGGCAGCGATTCTGAAATCGTCATTGCGTAGCCGCACAATGTTTTTGGCGGCGTCCCGGTAAATCATCCGAACCGTGCAGGGTTTGTTGGCTCTTACTTTCAAACGCATAATATCCCCCTCGCGGTAGGACTGCGGCCCGTAACCTTTGTCGGTGCTCACCTCCAACAGCAATTCGGTCGCTTTGATGTCCCCGCCGGCGGTTTTTGAATCGGTGATCTCCCGTATGCGCTGCGCCTCGCGTACGAGATGTTCCGCAGGCTCGATTTCTGCATTGGGAATGTTGAGCAGCAAAATCTCGGCAAACAGCTCGCTTCCGACCGGCTGATCGTACCCGTCAAAAAGCTGTACCCCGATTTTCAGGAAGTTACCGGCCTTCTGATAGCCGCCTTTCAGTTTCAGCAACGCATCCATGCTTCGCGTTGCGCTCAGTCCGATCTGAATGTCGCTGTTCATACGCGTCAGCGCCGACTTCAATGTGCCGGTAAGTTGTTTGGAAAAATCATTGGACACGCCCAGCCCCTGGAATGTAATCTCCTCAATGAACAGTCTGGTTACGCCGCTTTTGGGAATGGCGCGTGCGACCTGCCCCGACAGTTTATCGATCACCTCAGGCAGGGTGATGAATTCCAGCGGGTTGCGTTGATCGGTGAGGGAGATCGTATTTTTCCCTTTCTCCTTTAAGTCGGTATCCATGAAGCCTATCCGGGCTTCGGTCACTTGATTTTCAACGACCTTGATAAACACCCCGGCGCGGCAGGGCACGTTTTCCAGTTGCAGCCGTTTCACGCCCTGGTAGTTTCCGAAAAGCGATTTTGAGCCATAAAACAGCACCAGGTAACCTTGCGGAACGACCTTGAATTCAGCCTCATCCCAGTCGGCGTGGTAGGTGAGTCCGCTCTTTTTGTAGCTAATGAACGCGATCCGCTGGTACTCGGCGAAATCGATGTTTTTGGCGCCCTTGTGGTCCGGTACGAGGTCATTTTCAAAACGGGCGTCGTCGCGCAGGCTTGCGCGCATGCGGTAGCTGGCTTCGTCCCGCTCTTCGGAATCAATGATATAGGGGTTTGTCAGCAGCCCGAATGCCGATTCAAAGTCTTTCAGCACCTGCTTCACCCGGTCGGCCGCTTTGATCTTGTAATACGGGCTGAGCTCTTGCCCCAATGAGCAATGCAGTGGTAAAACGAAGAACAGGACGGTCAGGAACCGTTTCATAGCATGCTGAACGGATAATGTTACCTGGTCCGGTTAAGGATCAGTTCACGGGTGAGTAGGCTGTTTTCCATCGGGATCTGCTGCCGGTTGGTTAGCTCCATTACCCGGACCCGCACCGTGCGGAAAATGTCTTCCAGGCGCAGGTCGGGCACGTCGAGCGCTTTCAGCAGCTCGGAGGTATACGGGCTGTTTTTGCCGTCGCCATCCAGGGCAGTCGATCCGGGTTTGGTCGAAAAGGTAATGAGTGTACCCGGAGGCGCGCTCATGCCTGCGAGCCCTTTTGCGCCCGAGCTGCGCGTCCAGGTGCGGCTCAGCGGATTGTCACGGCAGGCGTCCAGTATCATAATGTTCGTTCTTTGAGAATTTTCATCGTTGGAGGACATCTGGTCGAGGATCTCGTCGGCCGAAACGGCCAGTACTTTCAGCTCCATTTCGGATTGCGGGCTGATATCGACCGGCATCAGGTAGTTTTTGCCTGCTACCTGGATACCATGACCGGCGTAGTAGAAGAGCGCGACTTCGAAATCCTGGCTCTGCACGCTGCTGCCAAACTGCGCCACTGCTGCCCGAAGGTCGCCCTGGTTGGCATCGATCCGCTCTATGACGTTGAACCCGAGTCCGGTAAGTTTTTGAGAAATGGCTTTTGCATCGTTTTCAGGGTTCTGCAACTTGCTGCCCGACTGGTATTTCGAATTGCCGATCACCAGCGCAATGCGCTTTTTGGACTTTTCATACAGAATGGATAGCGTTTCCGAATGGCTGGCGCCTGAGCCATTGCTGGCGATCAGCCTGATGCTGTTTTTTCCTTCCTTCAATGCAACTTGCTGTGAAATCTGCATGCCGCCGGAGCAGCCTTCTTCCTTCACCGTTTTGAATGAACGCGCTGCTACGGGTGCGGGCGTTCCATTCACTTCGATCTGGACCTTTTCGGGCTCATTGAGCACGCAGGCGGTCAGCCTTACTTCCGGTCTATCGCTGTATGAAATATTACTCAGCCATTTGATTTCCGGCTTTCCGGCTGCATGGTAGGCGTTGAAAACATCCTTAATACCATTGTTATACACAATTTCAGCGATGTCTTTGACGGGCACGGTTACCAGGCCTTTTCCATTCGCTGATTTGTATTTTACCTGGTCAGGATAAACTTCCCTGATTTCAACGACTTTCTTTTCGCGTGTTCGCAAATAGAGTGTATCGGCGGGGGCGGTTCCCGCAATGGTCGGTTCCGAATGGGACAGCGCCAAACAGGTGAGGGCAAAAAAGGTAAAAATGTGTTTCATGGAACGTTGAAAAGGGTAAAAGAGGGCAGGAGTCAAAACGAAAGCGCGATTCTTAAACCGGTCGTCTGGTATGATGCATCGTAAAATGGCTGCAATGAAAGTTCTTTCTGTTTCCCCGCGAGTTCTGTCCGGGCTTTCTGAGCCAATTGCATATTTCTGAGTCCGATCAGATCCAGTGCAAGGCCGCCGATTAATGCAGCCGCGCCGCCGTAAATGCCGGGCTTGGCAAATGCGGCGAAACTCTCCTGTTTTTGGAGATCGCCCGCAGGAGGAGCCGTTTTATAATTCGTTTGATACCAGGTCGTGTAGGAATCATTAGTCCCCTGAACGGCCTTTTTATATTTGTTATAGTCGCCTGTCAATTTCAGCATTGTAATGGCCCCGGCCACAATCGCTACGCTACCCGCAGTGAGGAACGTCATGCTTCTTTTCTGGTACTTTGCGACTTTTCGCTGCAACGTTTCGAGCTGGGCCGTCGTGTTCCTGGCAGGTTCCTGCGTTACTTTTTCAGGCTCTGTCTGGAGTTCTGTTTTACCATTCTCATATTCGATTTTCCATATATCGGAGCGGAACAGGAAATAGTCGGGACCATTCGGATTGTCATATCTTTTATACCGGATATATTGGGAATCGGTACCCAGCACTTTTGCTTTGATTTCTTTCCCGTTTTTTTGAATGATTTTGTCCTGTGCGTAGGCTGTGGAAGAGGAGAAAATGCAAAAAAGTACCATCAAAGCCGGAATAGCGATTGTTTTCGGAAGGAGAGCATTTATGCTGCAATGCTTCTTTTTGCCTTTACTTTGACTGGTAGAGAATGACTTGTCCAAAACGTAGAGGATTGATGGTGATAATTTGATTTAAAAATAATCAATTATGTGTAAACGAGAAGCCCATACAATCTGATTTGTATGGGCTTCCCGTGCGGGCGATTTATTTATTGGTGTACTATTTTTACCAGAATGGGCACCACACTTCCTTTGGGATCTCCTTTTACTTCGTAAGCGATTTTACCCGGATCGTAGGCAATTTCTTTGGGAGATATAAATTCTTCTCCCAATGCCGCATAAGCCTTTTGTACAATGGTGCCTTCGGCTTTTTTTACTTTGTTGGCCAGCTCGTCGAGGTTCAATTCATTTTGAGATATAAATACCACGAAATAATCTTCCCCTTTCACTTCATCGAGGGTGAACGAAGTGTTGGCCGATGGCATAAGCACCGTACTGTTCGCCGGTACCATGGCCGAGGTTACCACTTCTTCGGAGTTGTAGGGGAAGAGCGCCGACACGCGATTCTCCTGGTCGGAGCCGAGAATGTACACGTAGGATTGCTTCGTATTGCTGATCATCATTTTAAAACGCGTTCCGGAGGCATACGGCTGGCTCATATTGTACGTGATCATCTCGGTTTTGCTGTTCGGTTGATCCGGTGTTACCTGAATACCCTTGTAGACCGTTGAGTGGACCGCCATTCCGCCGGCTCCGATAGAGAAATCGACATTGCCTTTAAGGGTAATGGCCTGTGGTTGCGGCTTGGCAGCGGGTTCGGGGAAAATCTGGTAGGCATTTCTGGTGAAGCGGACGAGGTCGTCGTATTTGGCCCAGGTGTAACCGTCCTTACCCCAGCCTTTGCCCCAGCTGTTGGCGATCAGGAACGATCCGCCTTTTACACTATCATCATAACCCACTACGGCCATCGCGTGGCCGCCAGCGGTGTTGTCAACGCTTTCTGCGGGAGATGCCTGCCAAAATTCGGCCGCTTCCTCGATGAACGACGGCGGTACCATCATACCGATCAGTACGGCATTTTTGCCTTCCACCAACGCGGCCTTGATCGCATTGATGCGTTGTTCGGGCGTTGCATCCTTGTCTTTCGGATTGAAGAGGGTCGCATAATCGGCGATTTTGTAGCCGGCCGCTTTCTCATCGCATTGTTCGTATTTGGCATCGCAGTCCGCAGGTGCGCAGCTCAGGAGAGCGGTACCCTTGGTCTTCATCACTTCCAGGGCGTCTTCGAGGAAAACGCCTTCCACACATCCGTTATCCAGCCCCGATTTGACTTGTCCGTACAACCAGCTGGGTGAGAACGCCGTTGCCGCGATTTTTGCCGGCTGACTGCCTATTCCCTGTTTGCCGGCTTCCATACCGGTGCGCATGTAGTACGCGGCAGCCCAACCCACGCAGGTTCCGTCTTGTCCCTGGTCGGCAATTTCAGGCAGGAACTCGCGGATGCTGTACGACGCGGGCATAGCGCCTTTCAGTTTCACATTGGACGATTTACGCGGGAGGCGCAGGTATTTGGTGTCGTCCATTTTCAATCCCATCCGGCGGGTTTGGGCCAGGGATTCGGATGCTGGAAAAAGAGCGGCCCATGCGAGCATGGATAAAGCGGCAATTTTGATGGAGGATCTCATTTCTGGTAGTTGGATTACGGTAAATATGGATTCAGTCAGGTTACTTTTCGGTTAATGTGAGCTCGATGATCTGCCAGTAGCTTTCTGCCCCGGCCGTGGCCCTGTCACGCATTGGTTTACGTTTTACCGATGTGACTTTCTCAGGGATCGGGTAGTCGCCGTCGAACCGGCTTACTTCATGGAAAGTGGTGCTGCGGCAATACCAGCGGTCGTTCGGACCTTTGCGGAACTGATCGTTCAATACCAATGTGGCTTTTTTCAATTTGTAGGTGGCCTGGCGGTCGCGGGCGCGGGTGAGGAATTCGCCGCGGGTGAGCCGCAGGTGCTGGCCGTCGGCGCTTTCGAGATTAATATAGCCGCTTACTGTAAAAAGGGAATCACTCTGATCGCGGAGCCGTATGAACTCGCTATCCGATACCCGGTGTTGGAGCCGGCCGATGAATGCCAGTGCCGTATCGATTTTCGCTTTGGCCGAAAGGTCGATCAACGAACCCAGCGCTACCGGCACCGCGGCGGTCGGCACCGCGGCGGTCGACACCGCGGCGGTCACGGGTAATATCGCCGCAGCAGCTACCAGCAACGCTGCGAACAAGGTTCTGAACATCAGGTTTGAAATCGGACTATTTTTCATCGGCGTATATTTTTAAGGTTTTCCGGTATTCCCGAGGATGGGCATCTGGTACTTGATCCTTCCCGGACATAAAACCTTATCACTTTTCATTTGCATTTTTTTCGATCAGATCGCTGATCAGCCAGCCTGAGTTCTCCTTCTCCCGTATAAACTCGCTCAGTTCCATTTCCCAGTCGCCGGCGGTTAGGTAAATTTTGCTGGATACCACAGTCTCGGCGGTCATCCGGCCGCTTTGCAACGCATTTTCGACTTTTTGCCACGCCTTGTCGCGGCATTCCAGGCAATGCGTAAATGGCGCTAGGCTCTGGTAATCATTCAGCCCGCGGAGCAGCGGCAGAAAGCTCACTTCATTCGCATTAGGCGGAAGTTCGACACGTGTCTCCGGGGCTGATGCTTTGTAAACATTTCCCTTTTCTTCCAAAAGCCGCCGGGGAGCGACGACCTTGATAATGTGCCAGTAAGCCGCGCTGTCGCTCGTGTAATCCTTGCGTAAATGTAATTTCAGGGTATCCGGCAGGCCGTCGCGACGCACGGTAACCCCGATCACGGCATTCATGGTACTGCGTTTGGGGATCATTATTTTCCCCCTTTGCACCGATTGGATAAATGCATTCACCCGGCTGGCATAGGGTTGGTACGGGCGCCCGGTGCCGGGTAACCGGGGATCGTCTTCATTGAAAAGCATTCTGAGCGTATTGTCGCTTCCATTTTCAGCTTTTATGGCATTGTTAAAGCGGTCAATAAAGTCGCTTACGTGCTTGACTTGCCCGCGCATGTAGCTTTCGGGCGCTCGTTTGTTAAGGCCCGTTTGCCGGGTAGTGTCGGTCCGCGAGGGGGCGATTTGCGCTTGCAATTCCGAAAAGGGTATGAGCAACGTGAATAGCCAAAGCCTGGTCATGGTGGTTGCCGTTAGAAACCGGGAATCGGGACAGTGTCTCTCACGGTAATATCGCCGAAGAATATCTTCAAATCCTCCTTCCCCGCCTGCGCGTACACGGCGGCGCTCTGCGCGGTTACGCGGATGTCCTTGCGGTCGCGGCTGCCGTATAGCAGGTTGCCTTGCTTGTCCATCCCTTTAAACTGTTGGTAATAGGTTGCCGTAGCGTGGTAATTCCCGTCGGTGCCTTTTTCAAACTCGGATACGACCGCCGCGTCGTAGTAAGTGATTTCTACCTTGTCGAACTTCACATTCATCAGGTTTTTGAAGTAGATACGCACGGGTACGGACGAGATTTTGCCGCTCCTGCGGGATACCTGTACATAAGGTGTATGCCGTTTTCCATTCACCATATAATCCTTTTCAAAAAGACTTACCGCGAGTTCCACGGCCTGTTCGCGTTGCTCGACGGAGAGACTTTTATCGGCGATAAGGGAAATGTAAAGTTGCAGGTCGTTGACGCGCTGCTGGGTAAGTTTCTGAAACTCTGCGAGTCTTTTCTCGTCCATTTCGGGTTGCGCGCGCAGCTGCCCGATGCCGGAAAAGAGGCCCACAAACAGGTAGAGGTAAATGTATTTCATCATGATGAGTCGGGGTAAGGTGGTTTACTTCGCTTTGCGGATCTCCTGCAATGTCACGAGATCATAGGTGCATCCATTTCCCAGGGTCGAAAGCCGCTCCACGAAATTGAACTCGTCGATCAGCGGGGCCGTGTTCACGATCCTTTTCAGGAAGAGGTCGACAGGCTGGGTTTCCACCGGTTTTTCAGGGTCGCTCATGTAAATGCTCACCTGCGCGGAAGGTCCGAAAAAGCCTTTCTGACCCAAAGTCCGTAACTTGTTACGCTCATGGAAGCCCAGTTTTTCATCTGCAAGTACGTTCAGAAACCGGTTGATTTCCGTAAAACTGGTCTCCGCGCACGGCAGTACCGTTTCCGGAAAGCTTCGCACCCATTGTGAATGGTGTTTCAGGGAGTCCGGTAAGCTTTTCAGGCTTTCCTGCAAGCGGTTCTCGGCGTCGGCGAGAAGGGTTTCCCAGGAGACATGCGTGTTGTGGTTTTCGGCATATGCCATCGCCTGTATCCAGGTATTGCTGTAAAAACTGCCTTCATTAGGATGTGCGGTTGCCCTTTCACCTTTTTTTGCACTGCTGATGAGCAGGTCGCCATTGGCTTCGACGAAGAGTTTACGGAGGATTTTGGTATCCTGCGTCACCCCGATCCCTTTCAGCACGGGCGTGGCCGAGCGCATTCCGCGCCTGCCCGGGAAGAGGTTATTACAGCAATCGCCCATGGTAAGGCAAAAACGGGGTTTCTTTTCTTTCAGCAGCCGATGAACCGTTTCCAGTTCCATATTTTCATCTTTCAGATAAAGAATAGGGAAGTCGCTTTTTTCGGTTGCGGTATTGATTCCATGGCCGGTATAATAGAAGAAAATAATGTCTTCCGGTTTGCATTGGATTTTGGAAATCGCTTCCTGAATGCCCCCTTTTCCGAACTTGTCCTGATTACAAATCAGCTCCTGGTAATTGTATTCTATTTTTTTAGAGATGTTCCGTAAGGTGCCGGACATTTCTTCGAGATCTTTTTCGCAACTTGCTCCTAATGACGGATCTTTGGTGTCGGCCACAAGGACTGCGTAAAATGATTGCGCACGGCATAATGGGCTGACGAGTAGCATGATAACCAGTGGCCAATTGCAACGGATTCGGAATGTCGGAAAGGAAATCATCGCGCCGGATTGGGGGACAGGAATTTCGAAGAGGATATAAGCTTCATCATGAATGCTGCATCAAACTAATTTGAAGTCGACAAATAAACATGGATTTGCTTAAAGTAAGTGAAACCTGACGACTATTTTTTGCCAATTACCCGAATATAAACGGAATATTATTGAACGGTTTGGATTGGTGAGCAGCGATGATTAACAGCTGTTTGTTAACCTGTTTTCTAACCTTTTTCAGGGCCCGAACTGGCCCAGATCAGCTCCGGTTTATCATTTATCTTTTTACCCCTGTACATTCTGATAAACCGCCGCTGTTCTTCCAATCCAATGGATTTGGCCCAGCGTAATGCCGCCTTGTTAGGGACCGGAATGTCGATAAAGACGGGTAAACCATTAAAATGATGCAGCATCGCATCGCAAATCTGCCGGCCCGCTTCGGGTGTCGATGCGACCGCCGGGCCGAGCTGCACCGCATTGCGTCCCCTGCGGGAGCCTGCATATGCGAGCTCGTCTTCGAACATGGAATAATAAAAAGTATTCGAGCCGAGTAACGAATGCAGGAATGCCTGCCGATGCGTAGCTGTTACGCGGAAATCGAGGTCGAGAATTGCGGGGATGGAGGTCTCCCGTGTCCAGGGCATCGCCTCGTCGCCCAGGCTTCCCTGCATTTTGGGAATACCTTTCATTCGTACCACTTCATATTCTTCCTGAAACCCCAGTTTTTCATACAGCCCTTTTCCAAAAATCGTCGCATCGAGCCTTTGTGTTTCAACCCCCAGCGTGTCCAAATGTGCTATGGCGTGTTCCATCAGCCTCCGACCGATGCCCTGGTTCCGCGCGGAGGTATCCACCAGCACCATCGCAATCCAGGCAACGGGGGGCCGCTCACCGGAGTGCCGGCCATCCAAAATGCAGCTCGTAACAGTTCCGACAGGCGCCCCCGCCTGCTCAGCGAGGAAACATCCTTCCGGATGGAGCGCGAGCGCGCGGCGCCAGTCGGCTTCGAGCTGGTTCCAGCCTGCCTGCTGCACCAGCTGCATACCGAACGGGATGTCGGTAAGGAGCATTTGTCGGATGGTAATCGGATTTTCCAAGGTTTTAGGATTACGTATATACTAATGCGGTGATTTTGGCCGCCTTTGGGCGGGGTAGATTGATACATTTTTAGCTATCCGCTGATTTTCAATGGTGAAATATGCATTTGCCTGATATTTAATTAAAATCTAATCACTTTCAGCGGGTGTTGCAAATCGGGACCTCCATCTTTGCATCACTCCTGACTCTTCTTTTTGACGCAAACCTGATCGGAATATGTATGAAGATGAAGAAAACGATACTCATTATCGAGGACGACCTGCGGATTGCGCAGAACATTTACCGGGTTTTACAATCGGAAGATTTCGACGCCGAGATCGCCCGCGATGGGCTTGCCGGCAAAAAAATGGCACTGGAAGGGCGTTATGACCTCGTGTTGCTGGATATTAACCTGCCGGGAATGAATGGTTTCGACGTGTGCAGGCTCATCCGGCAATTCAAGCCGGTAATGCCCGTCATTATGCTCACGGCCTATGGCGAGGTGGAGGATAAGGTTGAGGGTTTGGGGCGCGGTGCGACGGATTATATTGTTAAACCGTTTGATTTCAGAGAGTTGATCGCTCGCGTGAATGCGGCATTACGCCTTTCGGTTGTCGGGAAATCGGGCGAGGGGAGACGGATATTGGGCATAGCGGATTTACAATTGAACGTCGACACGAAGGTGGTGACCCGTGCGGGGAAGTTTATCGGGTTGACGGCCAAGGAGTTCGCCTTGCTCGAATACTTTTTGCTTCACCCCGGTACGATCATTTCGAAGATGGACCTGGCCAAGAATATCTGGCATTTGAATTTCGACCCGGGGACCAATTTTGTGGAAGTGTACATTAACTACCTGCGTAAAAAGATTGATAAGGGCTATGATGTGAAGCTGATCCAGACCAGACCCGGACTGGGGTACATATTGATGGCGGAGTGAGTTTTGATGGGTTTTGTATCCAAAATGTGCCTCAGTGATGTCCAGACGCCATTTTTAATTTTCTTCTAATTTACTTTTAAGGATTTTCTAAATGGAAAAATGGTGACGGGAATGCACCGTTTCCCAATCTTTGCATTGTCAAAAACAAGAGTTATGCGATTTTACCTGATCGGGTTACTGGCCTGTGTGAACTTTGTTTCACAGGCCCAGGATACCCTCAAAGTGACCGTCCGGCAGGCGGACAGTCTCTTTTTAAAAAACAACCTGACCTTGCTCGCGGAGCGCTACCAGATCGACATAGCCAAGGCCGCCGAAATTCAGGCCAAACTTTGGGATAACCCCAACCTGAATGTCGAACTGAGCGCTTATAACCCTTCGCGGGGGTGGCTGGATGTCGGCAAGGGAGGACAGAAGTTTATCAGCCTGCAACAGGTCATTACCCGCGCCGGCAAGCGCACGAAGCAAGTGGCGCTCGATGTGGAGACGACGCGGAAAACCGAACTGGAATTTTTCGACCTTGCCCGGACGCTGAAATTCGATCTCCGGCAGCTCTTTTTCGAAACCCATTTCCTGCGCCAGACATTGCAATTGCTGGATAATCAGATCGGTACGCTGGCAACGACCGTGGAGGCGTTCGATAAAGAGTATGGCCGCAACAATGTGTCTCTCAAAGAGGTGGTACGCCTGAAAGCACTGCTTTTTCAGCTTAGAAATAACAGGGCGGACATTCTTTTTGAATTAACCGAAAACCAGCGTGATATGCGGATTTACTGCAATACCGAGGCTTATGTGGTGCCGGTCGTCGATAGCCTGGACATGGCGCGGTACCATATTGAAGCGCAGGTACCGGAACGGTTGCGGGAACTTGCATTAATGCGCCGGACAGATTTGAAGGTGGCCGAGTCGTCGGTGAAACAGGCCGAGTTGAACTACAACCTGCAAAAGACCCTCGCGAAACCGAATGTACAGTTAGGCGCGGTGTACGATCAGGCGAGCAATTACCAGAACCATTATTTCGGTATTTCGGCTTCGATGGACCTGCCATTCTTCAACCGGAACCAGGGGAATATCCGGGCCGCCAAAAGCGGGATTAGCTATTTCAAAACACAGGAAACGGCGAAAAGGAACAGCATTGCCAACGAGGTGAATGCGGCCTGGAACAAGGTAATCGTGGCGGAAAATACCTATCGGAGCGTAGAGGACCGCTTTACCGACCAGTTTTCGCAACTCAGCAGGGGCATTTACGACAATTTTCAGAAGAGAAATATAACCCTCCTCGAATTCATCGATTTTATCGAAACCTACAACGAGAGCGTGCGGGAGTTCAACCGGCTGCAATCCGACCGCATCAAAGTGTATGAAGAGCTGAACTTTGTCGTAGGGGAGGAATTATTCGCCTTTTAAACCATCAAATACACAATGCAAAAAATAGCAATTGCCATTCTGGGCGGAATGGTGACCGTATCGGCTGTGTCCTGTCGGAACCAAACCAGTCCCCAGGAAGAATCCAGGGCATTTATGCTGTCCGATTCGATGATGCGGCAGATCGTGCTGGATACCGTCAGAACGGAAACCGTACGCAACGAGCTGACGCTGGTAGGGAAGGTCGTGCCCGACGAAAACCGGGTGATCAGGGTGTTTCCGCTGGTGGGCGGGAACGTCGAGGACGTGAAAGTGGAGCTCGGTGACCACGTACGGAAAGGGCAGGAACTGGCCACGATCCGTTCGGGCGAGGTGGCCGAAGTGGAACGGCAAATGATTGAAGCACAGTCCGATCTGCTGGTTGCACGGAAAAACCTCTCTTCGACCGAAGATCTCTTTGAAAGCAAGCTCGTACCCGAGCGCGAGGTGATTACGGCCCGGCAAATGGTCGACAAATCGCAGGCGGAGCTCGATCGCGTGAAAGCCGTGTTTGCGATATATGGTCTTTCTAAATCAGCCGGTTATGTGGTCCGTTCGCCGATTGACGGGTTTATCGTGGACAAAAATGTGAACCGCGGCATGCAACTCCGCTCCGACAATTCGGAAAGCCTCTTTACCGTAGGGCAGATTTCCGACGTGTGGGTGATGGCCAATGTCAGTGAGAGCGATATTCCCAAAATCCAGCTAGGTATGGCGGCAGATATCAAGACGATCAGCTTTCCCGACGAGGTTTTCAAAGGCAAAGTCGATAAAATATACAATGTCCTTGACCCCGAAACTCGGGCGATGAAGATCCGCATCCAGCTTTCGAATGCGGGTTACCGGCTTAAACCCGAAATGCATGCCACCGTAGGCCTCAATTTCGAGGAAAATACACGGATGCAATCCATCCCGTCCAAGGCGGTGATTTTCGACAGGAGCAAAAACTGGGTACTCGTTTTCACGAGCAAAAGTAAAATCGAGGCTCGACCGGTTGACGTTTTCCGCAGTCTTTCCAAACGCGCATACATCAGCAGCGGGCTGGCAGATGGAGAAGCTGTTGTGTCTAAAAACCAGTTGCTTATCTATAATGCGCTGAATCAATGAATGAATGATTGAATGAGTTTTGAATGAGCGAATGAGCGAATGAGTGAATGAGTGAATGCCTTTGCTGGCCCTGTCTCCTCTATTTTCCCTTTGAAAATTCAGTCATTCAAAACTCGGTTTCATAAACGATCTATTCACTCATTCACACATTCAAAATTCACTCATTCACTCATTCAAAATTCACCCATTCACTCATTCAAAACTGAATCATGAACAAATTCATCAGGGGGATCGTTGGGTTTTCTCTTCGGAACCGCTTTTTTATATTTTTCCTGACCGGGCTGCTCGTTGTGGCGGGTGTGGCGAGCTACCGGGCGACGCCGCTGGAAGCTTTTCCGGACATTACCAACACCCAGATCATCATCGTTTCGCAATGGAATGGCCGCAGCGCCGAAGAGATTGAACGGTTTGTGACACAGCCGATCGAGATCGCGATGAACTCCGTGCAGAAGAAAGCCAACGTGCGGAGCGTGACGATGTTCGGGTTGTCGGTGATCAAGATCATATTCGACGACGGGGTTGAGGATTTCTTTGCCCGGCAGCAGGTGAATAACCAGCTCCGGACGGTGTCGCTACCCGACGGCGTGGATCCCGAAGTGCAGCCGCCATACGGTCCCACCGGTGAGATATTCAGGTACACGCTCGAAAGCAAAGACCGCGATAGCCGCGAGCTGCTCACGTTGCAGAACTGGGTAATCGACCGTCAGTTGCGCAGCGTGCCGGGTGTGGCCGACGTGGTCGCATTTGGGGGAAGGGAGAAGATCTACGAAGTGCAGGTGAATCCTACTGCGCTGGCGAAATACAATATCACGCCTGCGGATGTGTACGAAGCGGTTACGAAAAGCAACATCAATGTAGGCGGCGATGTGATCGAGAAAAACGGCCAGGCGTACGTCGTCCGCGGGATCGGGCTGCTGGAATCGGTGCAGGATATCGAGAATATCATCGTCGAGTATGTGAAGGATTACCCGGTGCTGGTGAAGCATGTAGCGGATGTGAGAGAGTCGGATTTGCCGCGCGTGGGACAGGTTGGACTGGATGGTAAGGACGATGTCGTGGAAGGTATTGTGGTGCAGCGGAAAGGGGAGAACCCGAGCGAGGTACTGGCGCGTATCAAGGAGAAAATCACGGAGTTGAACACCAAAATACTGCCGCCGGACGTGAAAATGGTCACTTTCTACGACCGTGATAACCTGATCGAGTTCTGCGCCGATACGGTCAAGCATAACCTGGTGGAAGGCATTGTGTTTGTGACGGTTATCGTGTTCCTGTTCATGGCCGACTGGCGTACTACCGTCATCGTGTCGATCATCATCCCGCTCGCATTGCTTTTTGCATTCACGTGTTTGTACCTGAAAGGGATGTCGGCCAACCTACTTTCGATGGGCGCGATCGATTTTGGGATTATCATCGATGGGGCTGTGGTGATGGTCGAGGGCGTGTTTGTCGCGCTCGATCATATGGCGCACAAGCGGGGAATGGAGCGATTCAACCGGTTGTCCAAATTAGGTTTGATCAAAAAAACGGGCGGTGAGCTTGGTAAAGCTATTTTCTTTTCTAAACTCATTATTATCACTGCATTGATCCCGATTTTCAGTTTCCAGAAGGTGGAGGGTAAAATGTTCAGCCCGCTGGCCTACACGCTGGGTTTTGCATTACTCGGGGCATTGTTTTACACGCTAACGCTGGTGCCGGTGCTCTGCTCGTTTTTGCTGAACAAGAATGTGCGGGAGAGGAATAACCCGATCGTCAATTTCTTTGACAAGACTGTTTCGAAGGGTTTTGAATGGTGTTACGGACATAAAAAGATCAGCATGATCGCCGCGACGGCTTTCCTGGGTGCATCGCTTTTCTCTGCCACTATGCTGGGGACCGAGTTTTTGCCCCAGCTGAATGAGGGGGCATTATGGGTAACGGCCGAACTTCCGATGAGCATGTCATTGCCGGAGAGCGTGAAGATGTCGCAAAAGATCCGCCGCGACCTGAAAACATTCCCGGAAGTGAAGCAGGTACTTTCCCAGGTGGGCCGCTCCAACGACGGTACCGATCCCAATGGGTTCTATTTCTGCCAGTTTCAGGTGGACCTGGTACCGCAGAAAGAATGGAAGCGGAAAATCAACGTCGAGCAGCTGACCGATGAAATGAACAAATTGCTGAGCAACTATCCGGGCGTTCTCTACAACTACTCGCAGCCGATCGTCGACAACGTGGCCGAAGCCGTGGCGGGTTACAAGGCAAGCAACGGTATCAAGATATTCGGTTCCGATTTGCAGGAGCTGGAAAAATATGCGAACATCGCCATGGACGCTGTGCGGAATGTGGACGGGATCAAAGACCTCGGCCTGATCCGGAACATCGGCCAGCCGGAGATCAGCGTGATCCTCCACGACCACAAAATGGCGCAATACGGCGTGAGTACGGCCGACGCCCAGGCCGTGATCGAAATGGCGATCGGTGGCAAGACTGCCTCTATTTTGTACGAAGGCGAGCGGAAATTCGATATCAGGCTGCGCTACAAAGAGGAATACCGCGCCGATGAGCAAAGCATTCAGCAACTCATGGTGCCGACACTTACCGGCAGCAAAATACCATTGAAGGAGATCGCGACGATCCGTAAAATCACCGGTCCTGCATTCGTTTACAGGGACAATAACAAACGATTTATCGGTGTTAAATTTTCTGTTCGCGGAAGAGACCTGGGCGGTACCATCGCGGAGGCGCAGCAGCGCGTGAAGGAAAAGCTGACCGATTTGCCGAAGGGTTATTCCGTAGAATGGGTGGGAGAATTCGAAAACCAGGTGCGCGCCACCGACCGGCTGGCGCAAGTGGTGCCGGTGAGCCTTATAGGTATTTTCATTCTGCTGTTTATCATGTTCAGCAATGCCAAGGATGCAGGGCTCGTACTCGCCAATGTGCCTTTCGCATTGGTTGGGGGAATCCTTGCGCTGCATGTTACGCATATGAATTTCGGAATATCGGCCGGCGTGGGGTTCATTGCATTGTTTGGATTATGCGTGCAAAACGGGGTGATACTGATCTCGGTATTCAACAAAAACCTGGCGGCGCGGATGCCACTCGAAGAGGCCGTGCGGCAAGGGGTGAAATCGCGGATCAGGCCGGTGGTGATGACGGCCCTGATGGCGGCGATAGGCTTGCTGCCTGCGGCAATGTCGACCGGTATCGGCTCCGAAACGCAGAAGCCACTGGCCATCGTGGTGATCGGCGGGCTCATCACGGCGACCATTCTCACGTTGCTCGTTTTCCCGATTATTTACACGTTTTTCAACCGTAAAAAGCAGGGCAGAACATCCCGGTATGCGGCTTCCTAACCAGGTGTTTTGAGAGGGTTACCCAAAAATTTAACATGAACTAGATCGTTCATTTTCAGAAAGACATGGCCGGGCAGGAATAACTTTTGTGAGATTGTTCCAACCAAATCGACGCGGTTTTGCATCACTTAGCTGATTTTAAAACCAAATAACAGCTCATGAAAAAGTTAGTTTTGATGCTCGGCCTGCCATTCCTGTTCCTTGCTTGCAACGATGATGACAGTGGCCCGGGACTGCCTGCGCAAATAGAGGTTAACGACCAGTTTAACGGCGACAAGAAAGGATGGACAGCCGGTTTTGCCGATTACCCGGTGAAGATGGAAACGGATTGGAAGCTCGAAGAGGGGATTGCGAACCTGCCGGCACCACTCGATACCCAGAAAAAGGGCTTCCGCATTTCGGGGAATAACCATAGCGACGACCTGTTTATGTATTTCAAAAAGAAAGTCGCCGGCCTGAAACCGAACCAGGAATACAATGCGGCTTTCACGCTTGAATTTGCGTCTGATGCGCCCTCGGAAGGCTGGATAGGTGTAGGCGGGGCGCCTAATGCCGTAAGCGTAGGCATCGGTGCGGTGCCCATCGAGCCCAAAACGACCGTCGATAACCTGGACCATTACCGCATGAACATCGACAAGATCCAGCAGAAAAACGACGGCAAGGACATGAAAATCATCGGCGACGTCGGTAATGGAACGGATAAGGTAGGCTACAAGCTGCTCACGAAAACCGGAGAATTCAAAGGGAAGACCGACGCCAGCGGTAACCTCTGGCTCATTTTCGGAACCGATTCCGGCTTCGAGGCAACCACTACCTTATATTATACTTCCGTGAAAGTGAAACTAACGGAGGCGACTACGAAGTAGCATTCGTTTTTATCGAAAGTTCAGCAATGAGGCAGTTATGAAAGTAGCTGCCTCCTCGTTTTTTAGGCGGTTACTACAAAATTTTGTGCAGGATCATTTTAATCACCAGCGCAGAGTCGGGGTGGACATTGGAAGGATATTCCTTTCGCTTCACCAGATAAGGCGGCGCGATAATCTGCTTAATTTCTCCCTCCTGCATTCCCATAAGCGCTTCATCGACAGCCTTAGTCGCCTGGTTGCCACCGATGAGGACCTTCACAGGTGTAGTGGTATTTTCATTGGAATACAATACCTGCCCCGTCCGGTAGCTTGTCGTTTCAAAAAGCAGGACCTCCTGCCCGATTTTCGCCTTCGGGCCATTGCCTTTCTTTAAAATGGTATATTGAAGGCCGGAGGCCGATTGCTGCATTTTAGTGGAGATGCAGGAAACGAGCAGGAAAGCAAGGACGAAAAAGCGGGCTTTTTTAAGTGCTGTCAGGAAATTCAACTTGCTGGAATTGATGCGCATACTGATCATGTGTTGAAGTACTTTAATAGAAAAGCCGTTTTCAACTGTTTTGTCTCAAACATATCAGTCAGGTGATGCGATATGGTTCGGATGGGTGTAAAAGTTTGTTAACGTGTTGTAAAAGTTTGCGTAACGATCTGTGTTTTTTTTAATTGTATTACCGTAAATCACTGATTGATAATTGTTTATGTGCTTCATTTAAGCCGCGACTTTAACGCTCCGATAAACCGTGCCTGTTGATCAATAAAGCAGGTGTGTGAGCAGTTATCGAGATAAACCAATCTCGACTTACCTGTTATATGAGACAAATACGCAATCTGTTTCTTTGAGTAAAGTCCATCCTGTTTTCCGTAAATGGCGTATACCGGGACCTTCCTGTTTCTGAGTTTTTTCAAGACTGGCGTGACATCGATGTTCTTTCGAACTTCATTTTTCCAGAGCGTTTCCACGGCCCGCTCGTTTTTCACGTACCGGGCGATTAATGTGTCGGTTGGGTAGGTCGAATAGATTTGCCTGGCTTCCGAATCGGGTTTTGGAAGGCTGAAAAAACTATTTTTGGAGGCGTGCGCAAAAACAGCCGTTCTGTAAGGAAGGGAATTATTATCCATTTCCCTGATGGCATTTACCTGTGCGAGATTGGCCGAATCGTTTTGATCCCGGTAAATACGTTCAACGGATTTGAGAATGGTGTTGTACGACGCCTGCTGGGAAACCAATGCGCTTGCGAGGACAACAGACCTGACTTTTTCAGGGTGTTTTTCCGCGTAAAGCGTAGCAACAAGTCCACCGAAACTGAAACCGATTATATGGGCGCGGTTAAGGTGGTACTTTTGATAAATGGTGTTTAAATCTTCGAAAAACTCTTCGTAGTTCATCCTGGCGGTGCTGTCCCTGGACCTGCCTTCGCCGCGCCGGTCGTAAATGATTACATAAAATCCTTCATCGGCGAGTTTTTGGGCGGTCGTAGCTTCAAAGTAGACGGCGCTGCTGCCCGGGCCGCCATGCAAAAATAGGATTGGTTCGTCACTTGCTTTTCCGAACGCTCTGGAATACAAGGATTGTGCTCCGGCCGGGAACCCAAGCAAAAGTATAAGGACAGACAATTTTAAAAATGTACGCATTGTAACAAATCTCCTATCTACCATATTTCTTCACCCACTCGACAATCCTCCCGGCCATATGCCTGGCCATCTCCGGTGGCGTACCTTCGCCGCCGTGGCCGCCGTTGGGTAGCGTAATGAGTTCGGAAGGTACTTTCAATTCCTGCAAATGCGCGTACATCGTGCGCGCTTGCGCTACGGGTACGATCATGTCTGCTTCGCCGTGCATGAGCAAGGTGGGCTTGAAGGTTTGGGCATAATACGGACTGGCGGCCCGGTACGACGGGGCAAATGCGCCGGGTTTCCAGGGATCGCCCGTGATGATGGGCAGTAAGCCCTCGAGATCGGATTGTTTGGCCCCTTTAAGGGTTTCGGGGGCATCGAGGCGGGTAGGGCCTCCGAGTGTGGTGACGGCGGCAATGACATTGTTGCGGTCGTATTTGTAGGTGTAGAGCATTGCCAGGTGGCCGCCGGCGCTGCCACCCCAGAATATGTATTTGTCCTTGCGCACGAGCCATTCGTCGGCGCTGGTGAGGATATGCGCGATGGCGAGGTCAATATCGTCCATGATTTCCTGATAATGCAAGTCGGTCTGGTTGGCCAGCCGGTAGTTGATATTGATGATGTTGAAGCCCTGCGGATAGAGGAAATCCTTCATGAAATTGCAGGCTTCCTTATCCCCGTTCATCCAGCCGCCACCATGCACGAGGATCACGAGCGGTGTCCCGCGCGTGCGCTTCGGGTGGAGGTATACGTCCATCTTGTGAAGGATATGTGGCCCGTACGATTCGTCGAAGAGCGTTGTTTCCTTGGCATCCGCATAGGTGGCCGTTTGGGCGGACGCTGTGGCGGCGATGAACATCAGGGCATACAACCAGCCCAGAATCAATTTGTTGAAATATGCCATGTGTTGTTTCATATATCATGTCGCGATTCCCGGACAGGGACCGGCAAGTTGCCCTGTCAAGTTATGTGCCCGATGGTTGCACGCAAGTAACCATTTAAATAAATTACACCTTGCGCATTGCCGGGTTTTTTATAAAATTGCTTGTTATCAAAGACCTGTCTCTATTGGAAACTTATACTCCCGGATTGCACCTTATTGCCACGCTCCATTCCGACAAAACGGCCTTATTGGCCGGACACGACGGTTTTAAGAGCCTGGCCGACGATCTCACCCGCACGTTTGACCTGCAAAAACTGGGCGAGGTATACCATGATTTCGAACCAGGCGGCTTTACGGGTATTATTTGTCTCAGTGAAAGCCACCTCTCGGTGCATACCTGGCCGGAATTCGGCAAAGTTAACCTGGATATTTACCTGAGCAATTTTCAGCGGGTCAACAATGGCACCGTACGGGCTATTTTCGACCGGGTTACTGCCTATTTCGAAGCCGAAGTTGTTTCTGAAAACCAAATCACCCGATAACCATGGGAACCAGCAAACTTGCGATTTGCCCATCCTGCGGCAAACCGGTGTATTTTCAGGGAGGCAACAATCTGGCTGGGTGCGGCTGCGGAAAAGTGTGGTACCGCGCGGGAGATGACTTGACGGAAGTCAAAATGGAGACAATTCAGTCCTCCGCTGATGTTATTCAGCCCGGTACTACAGGAAACTGGAAAGACGTCGCGTTTACCGTCACTGGCAGGCTGCGAGTACTTTTCGAAGATCAAGCCTACAATTACTGGACGCTCGACTGCAACGATGGTCTAGCGCGCCATTTAGCAGAAGGTTATGGAATGTACACAATCTGCGAGGCGCTGCCGTTCAATGATGCGACCATAGCCCGGAAATTCAGGTCCGATGGGCAGATGTTGAACCTGCCTGACGACC
Source organism: Dyadobacter sp. (assembly GCF_017744695.1). Lineage (GTDB taxonomy): Bacteria > Bacteroidota > Bacteroidia > Cytophagales > Spirosomataceae > Dyadobacter. Next base: position 152,640 of record NZ_JAGIAS010000012.1, on the reverse strand, counting down.
GGGAGTTCTGGGTAACATCCCGGAACGAAAGCCGCGCGATGGAAATTGAAGGCAATGTGCATGTTCCGGCCTTGCCCGACCGGCATAATAGTATTGACGCAACTTCCGATACAGAACATGTGGAGCTGGTCGCGTACAATGAAACGTTAGCCATCGCATTTGCTTGCTACGACGTGGAACCGGAACTGCTTTTTCTGGGTAATACTAGGGAGACCGGGCTGGAAGGGAAGGTTTTTGCCTGTCGCACCTGCAATGCTGAAAGCCTTGTGCTAACCTATCCGTACGGGCAGAGCTGGGTTTGCGGCAAATGCGGAACGCGGCATTCGTACGCCGGCGGAGAATACGCTACGCACGGAGCCCTGCATACTTATAATCAGGAATTTTGTTTCGATATCGGCGACGGCATTACCATTGAAGGCGGAGACTACCAAGTAGTGGGTCTTGCCCATAAATATGACACCAATTCGCGTACCGATTACTGGCATGAATACACCCTTTACAGTAGGCTTCACGGGTTTATGTTTCTCACCGAGTCGGACGGGCATTGGACTTACCTGAAAGAAACCCGGCATGCACCGAAGCCGACCGACGCAAGGCTGCACCGCATTATTTTTGATAAGCGGGAATTCAGGCGTTATTCCAAATACCATTACCGCATTCTTTATGCACTGGGCGAGTTTCCCGGCAATGTATTTTCGAACCATGAGAAAACGGAGTCGATGGACTACATTGCTCCGCCGGAGATACTAAGCATCGAGAAAGATCACAAAAAGCGGGTTACCTGGTTCAGAGGGAAATATGTGCCGCGTGGAGTGATTGCCGAGCAAACCACCAGCTCGCTTCTCGAGCGTGCGGGCATTGCTCCAGCGCAGCCATCATTCGTCAATGTGAGTACCGAAACGATCGTGAAATCGGGCGGAATTGCATTGCTGCTCGCGATGCTGGTGCAGATACTGACAGGCAGCACGCACACCAATCGTGTGATTTTTAACTCCGAGTATACCTTTTCGGATTCGCTGAACACACAGCTTTTTATTTCCCCCAAATTCGATCTGGAGAAAAGCAGCAGTAACCTTGAACTGGATTTTAACGCGCCGCTGAGCAATACCTGGTTAGAGCTTAATGCAACGCTCGTCAATGCCGTAAACGGTAATGAATACAGCGCCGAGGAGGGTATCGAGTTTTATTCCGGTACCGAAGACGGTGAATACTGGACGGAAGGTTCCCAGAACCAAACCATCCATTTCACCAAGATACCTGCCGGAACTTACTTCCTGCAAATGACAGCCAGTCGGGATTCAAATCAATATACCCGGGCGGGGCTGTTCACCGGAAAGCTGGTGTACGATGTCACCACGTACCGGAACATCTGGATTGTGGTCATATTGCTTTTCCTGTGGCCGGCGATCATGGGGACTATAAGGTACTATTCAGAAAGTGCACGCTGGGCTAACAGTGAGTTTGCCAATTCCTAAAACATGAAAAACATGAAAGAACTTTTAAAAGAACTCTTGCCGATGAAATGGTACTTTGTGTACGTGGCGGTACTGCTGGCCTGGCTGGCGTACGCCAATCTGTATGGCGACCGGATTTTATCGTTTGATAACCAGGAGCAATGGAGTTCCAGCGGAATCTCGCACAGCAACGGCATCATGCACCATAAATAGTCATTCAAACCTAAACATATATCGATGCAACAATACATCATCAGCTCGCTCGTGTACTCGGGCATAGGCATATTGGTCCTGTTTGTCACATTTGCCGCTATTGAAATACTCACTCCGAAGCATAACCTCCGGCGGGAAATCATGGAAAACAAGAACGTGGCGCTGGCCATCTTCGCGGGCTTTTTCATGCTGGCGATTGCCATTATCATCGCGTCGGCAATTCACGGGTAAATGAAAAATACGGCAGGCAGGAACAGTGCGCAGTGGGTGCTGCTCGTGGCGGTGTTCATCATCGCTACGTGCGGATTGATTTACGAACTGGTTGCGGGAACGCTGGCAAGTTACCTGCTGGGTGACAGCGTCACGCAGTTCAGTATCATCATCGGCGTGTACCTTTTTTCAATGGGGATAGGGTCTTACCTCTCCCGGTTTTTCAATGACGATCTGCTCGAATGGTTTATAAGGATAGAACTGCTGGTCGGGCTGGTGGGCGGTTTCAGTGCGATCCTGCTGTTTCTCGTGTTCCCGCTCGCATTCAGTTTCCAACCCGTGTTATATGCGCTGGTAGGGGTGACCGGTATTCTGGTAGGGATTGAGATACCGCTTCTCCTGCGGATTTTGAAGGATAAGGTGGAGTTCGCCGAGCTGGTGAGCAGGGTTTTTACCTATGACTATATCGGGGCATTGCTGGCCTCGCTGATCTTCCCGCTGATTTTTGTGCCGTACCTCGGGCTGATCCGCACGAGTTTGTTCTTCGGTTTGCTGAATGTAGGCGTAGGGTTATACCTCTGCCGGTATTTCGCCGGGGAAGTGAGGAGCGTTACGGCTATCCGCTTCAGCGGCATTCTGATCCTGATCGCCGAGGTGGCGGCATTCATTTTCTCCGAGCAGATTATGAGTTTCAGCGAGACGCTCGCCTATAATGATCACGTTGTTTATTCCACCTCCACACCTTACCAGCGGATCGTGATCACCAAAAACAAGCACGATCTCCGGCTGTATCTGAACAATAACCTTCAATTCAGTTCGGCCGACGAGTACCGCTATCATGAGGCGCTCGTGCATCCGGCGATGACAGCAGCCGCCGGGCCCCGTAACGTGCTCATCCTCGGCGGGGGCGACGGGCTGGCGGCCAGGGAGATATTGAAATACCCATCAGTCCAGAAAGTGCAGCTTGTGGACCTCGACCCGGTGATGACGAAGCTGTTCACCACCCAGGATATTCTGGCCGAAATCAACCGGCATTCGCTGAAAGATCCGCGGGTGACCGTAACGAATGCAGATGCATTTATCTGGTTGAAAGAGAATAAAAAGCAGTTCGATTGCGTGATCATCGATTTCCCGGACCCGTCCGGCTTTTCGGTCGGCAAGCTGTATACTACGGCGTTTTACCGATTGCTGAAAACCGCCATGACGCCGCAAGCGGTGGCAGTGGTGCAAAGCACGTCGCCGTATGTGGCGCCTAAGAGTTTCTGGTGTGTCAATGAAACGCTCAAAGCATCCGGTTTTCAGACAATTCCGTATCATAACTATGTGCCGTCATTCGGCGAATGGGGGTATGTCATGGCCCGGCAATCGGGAGGTTATCAGCTTCCCGACACGTTTGCGATCGAGAAAAAGTACATTAGTCAGGCGGTGATGGAGCAAATGCTGCAATTTCCCGCCGATATGCTGGCCCACGAGCCGCTGGAAGTGAACAAGCTGAATAACCAGGCTTTGGTGAATTATTTTGAAAAGGAGTGGGGCAAATACCTGGATCAATGAGAAGGGACGAATTCATCAGACTAACCGCCGGCATGGCCGTTGCCGCTCCGCTCCTGCATGCCTGCAGTGAGAAAAGGAATGGTAGCACAGTTATTCCCGGGGAGATAGTGGGCGCTTCGGCTGCGGCGGGACATTTACTGCGCGACCACAGTTTCAATCCGCCTGCGGAATACGAAACCAGGGAAGTGGTGATAATTGGTGCGGGGGTGAGCGGTTTGTCGGCGGCAAGGTACCTGTCGCAACAGGGGATAAAGGACCTTATCGTGCTCGATCTGGAACAGCAACCCGGTGGTAATGCGGCTTCGGGGCGCAATGCATTTTCCAGATATCCCTGGGGAGCGCATTATGTGCCGGTGCCGAACAATAACCTGACCGAATACCTCTCATTTTTGGAAGAAGCCAAAGTGATAACCGGCTATGACCAGGCCGGTTTGCCCGTATACGACGAATTTTACCTCTGCCACGATCCCGAGGAACGTTTGTACATCAACGGCCATTGGCAGGAGGGCCTGATCCCGAACTTCGGGCTGAATGCGGCCGAGCTGGCTGAATTCAAAAAGTTCTTTTCCCTCATCGATCATTTCAAAAAGCTAAAAGGCTCCGACGGCCTCGATGCATTCAGTATTCCGGTCGATACTTCGAGCCGCGACGAATCGCTGCGCGCGCTCGACCGCGTGACGATGAAAGCGTGGTTGGACAGCCAGCATTTGACGAGCGAATACATTCGTTGGTACATCGATTACTGTACCCGCGACGATTTTGGCACTCCTTACGATGTAGTGAGCGCCTGGGCAGGGATTCATTACTTTGCTTCCAGAAAAGGCAAAGCGGCCAATGCGGCATATAACGACGTACTTACCTGGGAGCAGGGAAACGGGTTCCTGATCGAGGCGCTGCGTCAGAATCTCGACGGCAAAATTGCTACCGGAGCATTGGCAACGTCCGTCAATGCTACGGCGGACGGTGTGAAAGTCAGCTACCTTGATGTCGCCTCGCGACAGCTCAGAGGGTTGAAGGCCAGGCATTGCATTCTGGCGGTGCCGCAATTCGTTGCTGCCCGGCTTTTGGGAGATACCGAACGGGGGAAAGCGGTAACCGATCATTTTCGCTACGTACCCTGGATGGTCGCAAATCTGACCGTCGGCGACTTGCATGAACGCGGTGGCCAGCCCGCCAGTTGGGATAATGTGATTTACGGAAGTGCTTCATTGGGCTATGTGGATGCTACCCACCAGCAGGTACAGCAACGGAAGGAGCGGCGAAACCTTACTTACTACCTCCCGCTCACGCACACCTCGCCCGAGGTCGCACGCAGGGAAGCGTTTCGTGCCGGACACGCATTCTGGGCGGAAAAAGTACTTGCCGACCTGCAACGCGTGCATCCCGACATCCGGGAGCGGACAGAGCGTATCGATATCATGCTCTGGGGCCACGCCATGGTGCAGCCGCGGCCGGGGATGGTCACCGGTGAGGTGAGAAAGGCACTTTCGAAGAGCGTCGGCGCGGCTATTCATTTCGCACACACCGATCTGGCTGGTGTGAGTATATTCGAGGAGGGCTTTTATCAGGGTATCAAAGCTGCCAGGAAGCTCCTGGAACAAACCTGAACGTCTGATGGAAAAACAGCAGCCCTGGCTGGGTAAGCCGCTAACCGACATTCTTTTTATCCTCGCACCGCCGTTCCTGAGCCTGGCGGTGGTTATTTGTTTTCCTGCCATTTTTCAGGGCAATGCACATATGCCCGATGCCTGGTGGGTAGTTTTGATATTGCTTATCGACGTCGCGCACGTGTATAGCACGCTCTACCGCACGTACCTGAACAAGGAGCTCTACCATCGTTTCAAACCGCTGTTGATTGGTATTCCGGTGTTGGCGTTGCTGGTTGGGGCAGGTATTTACTCGCTGAGCGGGTTATGGTTCTGGCGGGTGTTGGCTTACCTGGCTGTCTATCATTTTGTGCGGCAGCAGTATGGATTCATGCGTTTGTACAGTCGTTTCGAACATACGCCCGCCTGGTACCGGCATGTCGATCAGTTTGTGATTTATTATGCGACGATCTATCCGCTGCTGTACTGGCACCTGCATGGCGGCCGTAACTTCAACTGGTTTATCGAGAACGAATTCCTGATCGCCGCCTCCCGACCGGCCCTGAATGCGGCCACAGGTGTATATTGCGTCATGCTGGTGGTATATGTATGCAAAGAAGTACATTACTGGCTGCATTTCAGAAGTCTTAACATCCCGCGGATCGGAGTCATTACCGGCACGCTGGTGTCCTGGTATTTTGGGATTGTGTATTTCAATGGCGACCTGGCGTTTACCCTGCTGAACGTCGTCAGCCACGGTATCCCCTACATGGCACTGATCTGGATATTCGGGCAAAAGGAAGCTGCCCGTCCGGAATCGGGAAGGTGGTTGCCGCTTTTCTTCGGACAATATGGTGTTGCGCTTTTCCTGGGACTGATCTTCCTGCTGGCCTGGTTTGAAGAGGGCCTTTGGGACTGGACCGTCTGGAAAGAGCACCGGAACCTTTTTGCCCTGTTCCATCAATTTCCGATTATGGTAGGAAAACCGGCACTCGCATTAATCGTGCCGCTACTGGCTGTCCCTCAAATCACCCATTACGTGATCGACGGCTTCATTTGGAAGAAGGGACAGCATTAAAGCTTCACGATTTTCTTGACGGCCTGGCCGTTGGCGCCCGAATAGATGATTACATATTGACCCGGAGGCAGGCTTTTGACGTCCAGTCGTTTAGTCTTACCAACCGTGAGTTTAAGTAGCTCATATCCCTTCGGATCCAGGATCCGGATCAACCCGCCTTCTTTCAGATCAATGTTAAGGTCGTTCATAACCGGATTCGGATACACATTCAAATTCAGGTTGTCGGGCAGGTTGCCGATGCGGTCGGGTATGTCGGGGTGTGTCACCACCAGCTCGCCGTCATGGTCGGGAAAAAGAGGCATTTCGTCCATTTTCCATACCTGTAAGCCTTTCGAATAGGTGAAAGCCGATGCATACACGCTTCCCTTGAAATGGAAAGCTTCCTGTAATGAGATGCCCTCCTGGCCTTTGACGATTTCGGGAAAGCGATACAGCGAATCGCTGTCAAAGCGGGCAAGCTCAAAACCGGTAGCAGTGGTATTGAAGGATGTATAATTGGAAAGAGGGCTGCCGAGGGCGTCATACCAGCCGGGCACCTGGTATTTTTTTACAGGAACATCGCCCGCTACCGAGTAGACGCTCACGGACGAAGGAATGGCCGGATCGGCTACCAGTGCAAGATCCTCGTTCAGAGACCTGATCACAAAAACTCCCGCCGGGAAATCGACGCGTTTCCCATTGGCAATATCTACCAGGATGGGGTGCCGGTTATTTCCCATATCGTTGAACACCAACTTGTCGCCAAGCCCCGCCAGCGTGAATTCGGCTGACTGGTCTTTGAAGAGATTAATAATTTTGCCGCGTTTCTGGTCGTATACATACCAGGAGCTGCCGGCATTGCTTCTGACTTTGATCAGTACGCCCTGGGGAACGGTCTGCGTAGATTCAATATCCTCGGTAAATTGCTGACTGACAACGTTATCGTTGTGTACAATCACGATCTGGCGTGTCCCCAAAAGCGTGGCGATATTGCCCGTCATGACGTCGACGGGTTGCACGTTGGTGAATTCACCCAGCAATTCGGCTGTACTTCCCCTGTAAATTTTTACATCCTGCCCGCTCTTGGTGCCGGCGATCAGGCAATCGCCCTTGCGGAACAGGTAAGTCATCGAGCCGTTGAAAAGACGGTTGACTTTATCGGAGCCGGCGTCGGTATAACAAATATCGTTCAGATAGCCATTGCTGTTGCGCAGCATATAGTAAATCCGTTTTTCGAAAATCTGGGGACTCATAGGATCGGCACCGCCTTTGTTGAGCTCGATCGGTTTCGGGTCGCCATTTTCAAATCGATAGACCATGTCATAACTCATCCCGTTTTTGACCGCTGCATGGACCATGAAAATGTCGTTGGAAGTTGCGTGGAATTCCCGCTGCTCGAACCGCGCATTGTCAATTTCCCAGACTTTTTCCAAATCGGTAACAAGGCCCACCTTCTTTCCGGCCGCGAAGAATTCAAACACAGCCATGCGGTTGTTGGTGATCGTTTTATCCAAAGTTGGCCAGTCGGTGGTTGGGTAAACATAAAGTTCGCGGGTTCCGGCTTTGGTGCCGTCTGTTTTGAAGATCCTGATGCCTTGCATGCTCGCCGAGGTGAACACGATCTGGTTTCCCGCCCTGATAGAATCCGTTGCCATCTTCCAGGATATCACCGTGCCCTCGTAAGACAACAGCTCGGATGTTGTCTTACCATCGCTTACCCACAGTTTTCCGGTGCGTTGCGCTTCATTATTCGTCCAGAATAGCAGCCGGTTATCGAGTACAGCTCTGTGAGCCAGGTATTTTTCAGCATAAATCGGCCGGGTACTGACCAGCGGCAGACGGAGGGTACCGATGCCGGTGTATACATTGTCTGAAAGTTCATATTCCTTGTTGGCAACCATAACTTTTTGAAAGCCAAAAGGAAGCATTTCGACAGATACGGGTTTGTTCTCGGCGATATTATAAATGCATTTCGCGTAGCCGTATCGAATCTCGAACACGTCGCGAGACTGCGGCACCACCTGCACCTGGCGCCCGGTAACCTCCCTCGGAAGCATGGGCGAAATGCGTTTGGTATTCTTTTTAAAATCAAAAACACCCAGATAGGATGAGTAAATGCTTTCGTAGCCAAAAAGCGTGGTAAAAGTAAGCTGGTCGCCGTCAATCACGAAGTTGGTATGAAACGGACCTTCTACCGAACCTGTGGGCGTTTTCGCATACATCATGCTCGATTCCAGATCACCGACGGTTTCCCAGTTATGCCCCTCGATGACTTTGAATACTTTCAGTCCCAGGTTGTTTTTGGAATAAATGCCGTCGTTGATCAGATAAAGTGCGCCGGCGTTGTCCCGCAGCATGAGCGGTGCAGCACCCCGGTTCCAATCGTACGTTTTGGCATTTTCAGTTCGGTTCGCAGGGACTACCACCAGTTTCTTTTCAACATACCCGGCATCGACGGCTATATATTCGTATCCATTTTGCCTTTCTATCAGGATGTCGTTCAGCGGAGGGCCGGGATGGGTTGCAAGAATCCTTGCTTCGCTGTCAAACACTTTCAGCGTCCATTTCTTAGCGGTCGAATCATATAAACCGTAGTACAGACTTCCGCCGGAGTATTTAAAAGTGGTCGCATCTTCATTCAGAAAATCAGTTTGCCCAGCGGCGTCCAGCCACGCAAATGAAAACTGCTGGGTAAAACTATTCCGGAAAGTCACGAGCAGCTTTTCCGCCACGATGTTCAGGTTCAGCGTGCTGTCGGAGCGCAACAGCTTTTCCGTGCCAGCCGGGGTACCATCGGTTTTCCAGATTTCAGTCCCGTTGGCGACGAAATACAAGAGATCGCCGAATTTAGCGAAATCGGTAGAGTAGGAGTCTTGATACCCTGGAACAATGTCCTTTAGAAGCTTTGTGTTTGCCTTTGTCCCGTCCGAAACCCATAGCTCGTTACCATTTGCCGGAGAAAACAGGGAGAAGATCATCCGGTTTCCGATTTGCGACTGATACACCGGATTGAGCGCTTGTTTGTTATTGCTGTTATCGAAATTGGTAATCTGTTTTTGTGCGATACAGCAGGTTGTCGTCGACAGCACTAAATGCAGGAAGTAAAGATATTTTTTCATGGCTAATCATTGATGGTGTATGTAATATTAGGCAAACAATTCCTTCAAAAGATGTTTTCGCTGCTTGCTGATAATGGCCTGATAATTACCTTCCATGAGCAAATATCCGCCTTCTTCCTTTCTGAAAGATACGATCCTGTTTTTGTTAATCAAATACGATTGATGTGTCCTGATAAACCCATAAGGTTCAAGAATGTTTTCATATTCCGAAATGGGTTTGCTGACGGTTATATTTTTGTTTCCTGTTAAATGAAAGGTGGTATAACTATTATCCGATTTGCAGAATATAATATCGTCGATCAGCACATAATGAATTTCATTGGCCTCCGCCAATGCGATCTTTTTTTGCCGTTGGGAAGGCAGGTTTTCAAATGATTGGATCAGCATGGAAATCTGTGCGCTTTGATCGCGTTCCTTCTTTTTGTCGGCCGCTTTTCTGACAGCCCCGGTCAGTTCGAGGTGATCGAGCGGTTTAAGCAAATAGTCGGTGGCCGAAAATTTAATGGCTTGAATGCCGTACAGATCGTAAGCGGTTGTGAAAATAATGCTGCCCTGGAAATGGCAGAGCCGTTTTAACAGGTCGAAACCCGTTTCGCTTTGCAGACGGATATCCAGAAAAAGGATATCCGTCTGCTCTTTGATCAGAAAGTCATACGCGTCGCCTACGTTGTGTGCATAACCCGCGACTTCCACGTGCGGGCAATGCGTTGCCAGAGCGAGGCGCAGGTTGTGCACCGCCTGGATCTCGTCGTCGAGTATAAAACAGCGAATGGGTGTCATGAGAGCCATTTCAATAGTCTGATTTCCGTGGTAGTCCCGGCACCGGGGCTGGATTTGGTTTGAAGGACAATTTGCATGGCCGGCAGCTTTTCGTTGATCAGGGCTATTCGCTTACCGGTTAAAGAAAGGCCATGCCCCGGTACTTTTAATGACGGGTCGTATCCAATGCCGTTGTCCGCAATTACGACAACAAGGTCGGTAGCATCGCAGCGGATGGTAATGGTCAGCGTGGGGTTGCGCACAGTTTCCGCAAGCCCGTGACGAATGCTGTTTTCGATGATGGGCTGTAAAAGAAGTGGCGGGAAATCGATCGAAGAGAGCTCATTCCCGCACTCGGTCCGGAAGGTGTACGTAAATGTTTTTCGTTTTTGTTCCAATGCAATGTATTTTTCCTCGATACCGATTTCCTCGGCAAGCGAGACAAGATCTTTTCGGCCACTATCCATGATCGTGCGCATGAAAGTCGCTACTTCGGTAATGTACTGGTTGGCCGCTTCCGGGTCGTTCTGCCGGATCAGTGATTGCACGGCATTCAGCGAATTGAACAGGAAATGCGGGTTCAACTGGCCGCTGAGCAATTGGAGCTGGTTTTCGATTTCGCTTTTCTTGCGATCGAGGCGTGCGAGCTGTCTTTTGTGGCGCTGTTTTTGAATAAAAATGGCCAGCAGTGCGAGCGCAATTACGCCCAGTATCAGCTGTGCGACATCGATCCAGCCCGGACGTCTGGGCAGCGGTTTTACGTCGATTGTTACCCGGTGAATGCTTTCCGGCTGGTGTTTGTACCGAAGAAATATTTTTAGGATCTTACCGGGCTCCGGTTTGTCGAGGTAAATGTAGGAGTAACCCTGGCTAAACTTGATATCATCCTGACCGCCCAGCCGCTGCCAGTTTTCCGGCTCTCCAATCGCGTACTCAATGCCGCTGTTACGGGGCATTTTGCCAAAGAAATAGTACTGGTCATGATTCGAAAACCGCAGAAATGCCGAATGCCCGCCCTCGATTTCGAAATGGTTGGCTTGCGGGCCTTGTTCCGTCCGTACTTTGTTGATTTCGGTGTTCAGAATGTCCTGAAAGTTCTTTTCCGATGAAAACTCTACGAAATTGAAATAGTTGGGTACGCTCCGCACGCGGGTGATGGAGAAATGGTACACATCTGCCAGGGTACTTTTATTTCGGAAAGCGACATTCAGCGAATCGCCGAGCCGCAGCTCGAATTTTCCTGCATGGTAATGTTCGGCTGGTATCGTTTCAACCTCGCTGATCTCATGACGGAAATCGCTGCTTACGTGGCCTATGTAAAAATCGGGATCGTTTTGAAGCGATGTAACGTCCGTCCAATCATTTTTCAACACGCCGTTAACAGCCGTCCTGAATTGTAAGTCTTTGAAATCGATGTAAGGAATTTGCTCTCCTTTCTGTGCGAGTACTTTGCCAAATGGATAAAAGTCGAGCGAGAAGCGGCCCATTGAGACATAGAATTTCGATGGGTCGACGGTCGAAAGTTCCCTTGTTAGTGAGGCGTCGGTGTAAAGAAACTGGTTGTCATAGTTAGGAGTGAGGAATGAAATTTTATCCGAATTGGCAGTAACGTTGCCCGCCATGGTAACAATGCAGGAATCGCACACAACGCCATCATGGATTTCCTTGATGGCAAGCATGTTGTTTGCCACATATTGCCCTCGCGCGGCGGTCAAGGAAATAAGCAAAAGGAGAAGCGAGGTTAGGTTTTTCATATTTGTGAAAAGGTCTGGTTCTGCCGCAAATACGTGATGGTACCGGACAGCAACCTCACCAAAACTGAATACGATGCTTTTCAATTTGAATTTGGCATATTATCAGGCAAAACCGACCGCAAATGCCTAAATTTGTAACCATGAGATTCGCACCAACACTCTGACACTCCTTCTCGTGCAGCCGTTGCACACTGTCCCCGTTTTTCGGGGATCAGGATTTTATTATCCCGATTTTTCAATCTTTAACTATTGAAATCCATGGAAGGAGTACTGAATTCCCAGCAAATAGATCAATTCATCACAGAGGGCTTTATCCGCATTGATCATGCGTTTTCAGCCGAAATAGCCGGGCAGGCAAGGGACATTTTGTGGAACGACCTCAGCCTTGACCGAAACAATCCTGCCACGTGGACCAGGCCGGTGATCCGCCAGGGTATGTACGCGCAGGGGCCATTCGTTGCATCCGCCAACACGCCGGTCTTGCACGCGGCCTTCGATCGGTTGGTAGGAGCAGGCAAATGGCTGCCTTGCCGCAGCATGGGCACATTTCCGGTACGGTTCCCCTCCGACGAAGACCCTGGTGATGCGGGCTGGCACGTCGATGCCAGCTTCCCGGGCAACGATCCGGCCAATTTTCTGGACTGGCGTGTGAATATTCATTCAAAAGGCCGGGGCCTACTGATGCTCTTCCTGTACTCGGACGTAGGCGAGCACGATGCGCCCACGCGTATACGTGTAGGTTCGCACATGGACGTGGCACGTGCGCTGGCACCGGAAGGGGAAACCGGACTGTCTTTTATGGAGCTCGCGGGCAAGCTGGATTCCATGCCGGAAAGAGAGATCGTATGGGCTACCGGGAAAGCCGGTACTGTTTACCTCTGTCACCCATTCATCGTTCACGCCGCGCAAGCGCACCAGGGAACGGAGCCGAAGTTTATGGCACAGCCGCCATTGTTGTTGTGTGAGGATTTGACTGTCGAGGGCGCTTCGCCTGTCGAGAGGGCTATTAAAGAAGCGCTCGTGCAAATCTCCTGATTTGCATAAACTATTCGTAGGCCTCCGGCCGGTCGGTATTGCACCGCGTCTTTGCATTATAGACCGGCCGGAGGCCTACGAATAGTTTGTCACGAAGAAGACCTTCGCGCTATTTTACCACTCCGCTGCACTGCCGTCGTCGTGCGACCAGAGCGGGTTTTTCCAGTTATGGCCGATCGCCGCCATTCTCCGTACCTGCTCTTCGTCTATTTCGATGCCCAGGCCTGGGCCGGAAGGAATCTGAACGTAGCCGTCTTTGTAATCAAATACCGTTCTGTCACTGAGGTAATCCATCAGGTCGCTGCCCTGGTTGTAGTGGATGCCCAGGCTTTGCTCCTGGATGAATGCGTTGTGGGCAGTTGCATCCACCTGCAAACACGCCGCGAGTGCGATCGGACCCAGCGGGCAATGTGGCGCTGCCGCTACGTCGAACGCCTCGGCCATGGAAAGGATTTTTTTGCATTCGGTAATGCCGCCGGCGTGGGACAGGTCGGGCTGGATAATGTCGACATACCCGTCCATGAGCAGGTTTTTGAAATCCCAGCGACTGAACATCCGTTCGCCCGTCGCGATCGGGATGGAAGTATGGGCCGCAATTTCACGCAGGGCCTCGTTGTTTTCGGACAATACCGGTTCTTCGATGAACATCGGTCGGAACGGCTCCAATTCCTTGGCGAGCACTTTGGCCATTGGCTTGTGCAGCCGCCCGTGGAAATCTACGCCGATTTCAAGTCCATACCCGAGCGCCTCGCGGATCGATGCCACTCTTTTGATAGCCAGGTCGATCTTTTCAAAAGAATCGATGTACTGCATTTCATTGGTTGCATTCATTTTAATGGCCTTGAAACCACGGTCGAAGCATTCTTTCGCAGCTCCGGCCACTTCGTCGGGCCTGTCGCCGCCGATCCACGAATAAACCTTGATCTTATCGCGGCATTTGCCTCCGAGAAGCTGATACACGGGCGCATTGAAGTACTTGCCTTTGATGTCCCACAGTGCCTGGTCGATACCTGCGATGGCGCTCATCAGGATCGGTCCGCCGCGATAAAATCCGCCCCGGTACATGGTATTCCAGTGACCTTCGATGTCGAGGGGATCCTTGCCGATCAACGCTTCCATCAATTCGTGCACCGCTGCGGCGACTGTTGCAGCTTTCCCTTCGATCACCGGCTCGCCCCAGCCGACGATGCCTTCATCCGTTTCAATTTTTAAAAACAACCATCTGGGAGGTACCTGGAACAGCTCGTAACTTCTGATTTTCATTCTATTTTTCTTTTACATTGTATAACCCTGCTAATTGGCTATAAATGTAAGGGAGGCATTTCTATATTTCGGCAATTTGAGTTGCTGTTTCATACTTTTAAATGTCTCCATGGGGCCTTCTGCCGCGAATGCGTTCACCGCCCAGGCGGGCAGGTACCCACCCGGGTCCGTGTGCAGCATGTATTCGATACGAACCTTTGCCCCGAGCGGTGTAAGTAGCCACCGGCCCTTCGAATCACTCACCCTGACCACGTTCTTCTTCTTAGGCACCATGCCGGCCACTACCGGGCCGTCGATCGTTACAGCTTTCGTGTAAGGATCCTGGCGCGCTACCAGGTGCGCCACAAAATCGCGGTTGTCGAGCGGCCAGGGCAGGTTTATTTCGGAATGATAATACAAATCGGTGGGAGAGACCCGTTTGACGAGCGTGCACGACTTGGTTTTGTAAACCCATTGCGTCCCGGCCTCCACATCGAGCACCAGCGACACCATCTGAGTGAGCGAAGCATCGACAACACAATCGACCTTAATAGCTTTGATTTTGGATTCAGGAACCGCCGAAGAGTAAATGCGTATCTGTTCCTGGTCGGCAATCAGCTTCCATTTGGTTTGGGCTGACGCTGAGGGGAGAATACCAATGATAACGAGTAATAGGATGAATTTCTGCATTTGTTGGATGAAGTATGGATGGGTAGCATACCTGGTTTTTCAGTATGACAACCCAATCTCAACAACCCCTACTAATGGCATTAAATTCCGGTTAATGCTTTAAAAAAATGTGCAGGCGGGCTATTCTTGAGCACTTCCCGCCTAAGCGAGGCAAGAGTGACTAGTCAACGACAATCAATTTCTGCGGAAATTTCATCCCCCTTATCTCTATTTGGTATTTTCCGGGTTTGAGCTCCCTGTCAATGGGAGAATACAACGTGATTGCGATGCGATTTGGCTCTTCGGCGCGGCAGCCAGTAAGGCAGGCGCCATCTGCATACACCCAGGCACTACTTTTGCCATCCTCGCCCTTGAAAGAAATTTGATCGAAGTAATAGTTATTGTATAAATGCTGCACCGGTAAAGTCATATTTAGAACACCGGTTTTTAGTGAAAAGATTGTTTCTTCATAAACGTCCAGTGGCGCTAGCGGGCCCGTGGCCACAATGTTTAACCGGTAGGTGGCAGTTTTCGTCTTGTTACCAATCCGGAAGAAAACATCTTGCGTTGGTTTACTACAATGGCAAAAAGCAGAAATATCAATCGTCCCGTCCGGAAGCAGGCCGACAGGCTCTGCACCTTCCGTGAGTTTCAAAACAGGTTTCAAACCACCTGCAAGCACTGCCGGCATCCTGACGGTAATCACCGAATTGGCGGCGTCGAACGTCACATTTTCGTCGGACAAGCCCACGAATGAAATGCTCTGAATGGCAGGCATGTCGCTTATCGGGCCAGACGAATCCTTGCAACCGGGCAGCAGAATGCCGGCCATGACGGTGGTCAACAGAATGTGTTTCATGGCGTTAGCTGGTGGTTTTTGGTGAATATACAAAAAAGCTAACGATGGTTACATCAGGTCAAATCCCATTCTTTTCTGGGCTTGCGCGATAACAACCGGTTAGCCTCCTTGTCACCGGTGAACTTTTCCTTTTTCGCATTCCAGGTCAGTTCGCGTTTCAGGCGGTAGGAAATCAATCCCAAATGCATCGGGATGGTCATTTCGCGCGCGTAGGCGAGGTTGGATTCGGGCTGTTTGCGGGATTTCACGCAGTCGATGAAGTTCTGCTGGTGCCCGGGTGAGCGCGGATTGGTGATAGGGACGGCCGCGATATCGGTCATTTTCTCGCCGTTGATCGTCAGTTCGCGCATGCTGTAATCGCAGATCAGCGTTCCCTTATCCCCCTCGAAGAATGCACCGATGCCACGGTCGGCAGCGCCAGGGACGTCGGGTGGGTTGGACGACCAGTATACTTTCAAGCCATCGAATTCATAATCCACATCCAGCGTTTTCGGCGCGTCGGCAATGCCGGCGTATGCGGTACCCCGTGCGTTGATTTTTTTCAATCCCGTCGGATGGATCGCCGAATACATCACATCGGCGATGTGGCACCAGAAATCGGCAAACTCACCGCCGGAGTAATCGAGGAAATAGCGGTAGGTGAAGTGGCATTTCTCGGGAATATATTCCGTGAACGGTGCCGGTCCGAGCCACATGTCCCAGTTCAATGTTTTAGGGACTGGCTGCACCGTCGGTGAGCCTAATTCTTTGGTACCCGATTTTTTCCAAAGCCGAACTGTATGCACTTTACCGATGGATCCTGATTGAATGAGCTCCACCACCCGGTGAAAATTATCGCCCGCGTGGATCTGGTTGCCCATCTGGAACACCCGGTCATGCTTTTCAAGCTGTTTCAGCATCATTTTTCCTTCTTTCAAACAATAGGAAAGCGGCTTTTCGCCATACACATCCTTCCCTGCCTGAAACGCCAGCGTCGCGATCTGCGCATGCCAATGGTCGGGCGTGGCCACGGTAATGGCATCGATGTCTTTTCTTTCGAGAATGCGCCGGAAATCACCATACGTATCCACTTTGATGCCCGGTTTCATCGCTTCGAGCCGTTGTTTCGTCTCGCCCAAATGCAGCTCATCCACATCGCAGAGCGCGACGATCTCTGCGTCCGGCAGGTTTGCAAACCATTTCATATGGTTATTCCCCATTCCGCCCAATCCGATGTGCGCTATACGCACGCGGTCGCTGGGCGCAGCGCGGGTGATCAGGTTGGGTAAAATTGTCAGCCCGAGGGTAGTAAGCCCGGCCGTCTTAATGAAATCGCGGCGGTTAGTCGATTGGGTCATTGGTGATTGGTTTAGGAAGTTGGTGGTATTAAAAGGGAGGAGTGGGGGAATGTTACTGGTTTTTCCGGCGCTTGATAATTCATTGGTTGCCGTTCGTGCATCGCTGCGTTCGACTCGTTGGAATAGTTAAGGCATCTTTCAAATTTGCCAATTCCAAAAACATAGTATTAAAGAAATTAAGAAACTGCCTTGTTATGGTGAGGGTCAGCGAAAGTTCCCTAAACGTCACTATGAACGTTTGGACACCTAAGACAAGGCATTACACTTCCATCAATCATATTATGAATACTTTGCTCAAAAGCGTGGAGTCAGACGAAGCCATTTGTCTCAGTTATGGTAAAAACGTCAAAGAACTATTAAGCCAAAGCACCGCATCCGAATGGATTGAGGACCTTTGGATCATTTACAGTGATCACATGGCATTTCAAAAAGAGGCCGGATGCAATCCGCGCATCGGGGAGATTTTTCTGTCGTTTCGGGAGTTGGTGTTTTTCTTTCAAAAGTTGGACCCGGGCAGAGAGGTAAAAATTGGAGGATAGTAGGGAATGGCGCTGCCTACGCAGCGGCGCTGCCCTCCTTTATTAATATTTGAATTTTTTTCGTTTTCATATGAATCCCGAAAATTATCCGACCTGCAAAACCTCGAATGGGGAATACCAATTTTTTAGCGATGGGCGACGGGGTGTTTTCGAAATGAGAGTTGTCTTTGAACAAGTTGGTGACGATACTTATAATTTGGCTTTTGGGGTTTGGGATCCTGTATCGGGGAGCATCAATGACAGCGAAGTACTTCGAAATGGAGATATGGATAAGATATTGGCGACCGTGGGATTCGCAGTGATTGAATTTTTAAGAATGAGAGAAAAGGCTCTTATAATCGCAACAGGAAGGGTGCTGCCCGGTGCTAATCCTACTCGTAACCGCAAGTATCGCATGAGCATAGGTAAGCACCTCGATTGGCTCGCAAGAGATTACCACATTCTTGGTTTCTTAGCCGACCGTGGTGATGATCAAGAGATAATTGGGCAATGGCCTCATGGATGGTCTGGCACCTGGAAGGTTTTCAATAGAGAGACTAACTTCGATGCATTCTTGTTAAGAAAGAAGTAAATTATTAACTTTCAAATACTAAAAACAAATGATCGTGATGAAAACAGCCTTAGAGAACAGCCAAAGTGCAAAATCAGGTAATCAGGTGCCTAATGCGCAAACAAATAATGGTGAAAAGGCGCTTTCAAAAAAAGCGACAGAAATGAAAGTTTTCCTCGCTAACAACCCTATACCCAAAGAATTCCTACAATAATTTTCCTCCATCTAACAACCTCACATCGAAAACGAAATCCCCGTCGCGCCGGCCTGGTCGTATTTCTCCTTTACAAACCGGTACAAATACGGCGATTTGTTCGCGGCGCCAACGCGCTTTTCGTCCAGGCGTTCGAGGATGTCGTAGCTCATGATTAGTTTCTGGAAATTACGGCGGTCGAACTGCCGGTCGAGAATGGTTTCATACAGGCGCTGGAGTTCCGGCATGGTGAATTTCTCCGGGAGGAGATTGTAGCCTATCGGGTGGTTGCGGGCGTGCTGGCGCAGGGCTTTTAACGCGCGTTCGATCATTTCGTTGTGGTCGAAGAGGAGGTTAGGGACGTCGGCGAGCGACCACCAGCGGCATTCGTCCGTGAACCAGTCGGGCGTGGGCTGTACCTGGTCGAACTCTACGAGGGCATAGTAGCCGATCGAGACGACGCGCCGGAAGATAATGCCGTCGAAAAAGCCTTTTCCGAACGTCGCTTCCAACTTTTCAAGCAGTTCTTTTTCGGGATGATACGTGTAGCGGTTTACATTGCCGAATGTGTAGAACTGTTGCAGGTATACATCGTTCAGGCCGGTACGTTGGGTGAGAATGCGGTTCGCCGCATCGTCGGCAGACTCGTCGAGCAGGATATGCCCTCCCGGCAGGCTCCACCCGTCGGTGCCTTTCCAGCGCAGCAGCAACACTTTCAGTTCCCCCTCGTGGAACCCGAATACGGTACAGTCGAGGGAAACCTCTTTCAATGCCTTATCAAAAAACTCCTTCAAATTGTGCTCCATCGGTAATAAGCTGGCAATGAGAAAAATTTTTAATGCGTAAATTTTACACAAAGAAAATTTTCTTTATCATTGTATCCATATTTTGGATTGATAAAATTCAATTTTTTAGAAAATAGTTGCTATGTCAGCCGGAGCGGACAGGGCCGCCGGGCGGTCGAAGGCTTCAAAATACTTTCGACCGCCCGGCGACCCCGTCCGCTGACACGGGCTATACTTTTCACTAACAAACCTAATCAACAACATCTGCTTCATGAACAAAACCTCTACACTTTTCTCCCTGCTTTTCTGCGCTACGCTCGCTCATGCGCAGGCGCCGGAGGAAAACCGGTTCCGGAAGGTCGTCCTGACCGAGAACCTGAACGAGCCACTCGAACTCACCGTACTTCCCGACGAGCGTGTAGTGTTTATCGAACGGCACGGCACGGTGAAGCTTTACAGTCCGGTATCTAAAAAGACGACGGTGATCGCCACCATACCCGTCAGCACTAAGTACAGCGACGATTCCGAGGCCGAAGATGGGCTGCTGGGCGTCAATATCGACCCGAACTTTAACCAAAACCACTGGATTTATTTCTACTATTCACCCGCAGGCAGCACGCCTGAGAACATGCTCACGCGGTATGAGCTGAAAGGTAATGCGCTTGACCTCGCTTCGAAAAAGGTGATCCTGCGCATTCCGGTGCAGCGTGATAATTGCTGCCACACCGGCGGCTCGATCGACTGGGATACACAGGGCAATCTCTATCTTTCAACCGGCGATAACACCAGCCCGCGTGCATCGGACGGGTACGCGCCGATCGACGAGCGCCCTGGCCGGAGTCCTTTCGACGCACAGAAATCGTCGTCGAACACAGCCGACTTGCGTGGGAAGATCATCCGCATTCACCCGGAACCGGACGGGACGTACACGATTCCCGAAGGTAATTTGTTTCCCAGGAATGCGTCAGGAGCCTATGACGCGAAAACAAGACCGGAGATTTACACCATGGGGCACCGCAATCCCTATCGCATTTCGGTCGACAGGAAGAATGGTTACCTCTATTGGGGCGATGTCGGGCCGGATGCCGGTAAAGATTCAACGGGCCTGGGGCCCGCGGCGGAGGACGAGTTCGGCCAGGCGCGGAAGGCTGGAAACTATGGCTGGCCGTATTTCGTGGGTGATAATAAGGCTTACTGGGACTTCAACTTCGAGACGAAGCAATCAGGGGAGAAATTCAACCCTGAAAAGCCGGTCAACAATTCACCGAACAATACCGGGCTGACGGAACTCCCGCCAGCGCAAAAGGCGCTGATCTGGTACACTGCCGCGGAGACGAAACGTTTTCCACTGCTCGGTTCGGGCGGGCGCAGCGCGATGGCCGGGCCGGTTTACTACGCCGATCAGTTCAAAGAAGCAAAGCGTGCATTCCCAGCTTACTATGACAAGAAACTGTTCATCTACGAGTGGATGCGCGACTGGATTATGGCCGTAACGCTCAGTCCGAAAGGTGATTATGTAAAAATGGAGCGCTTCCTTCCCAACCTGAAACTGGAACATCCGATCGATATGGCATTTGGGCCGAATGGCGATTTGTATATCCTCGAATATGGCCAGGGCTGGTTTATGGGTAATCCGGAATCGAAATTGGTGCGGATCGAGTACAATGGCGGTAACCGCAAGCCGGCCGTGGCGGCGTCGGTGGATAAAAAGGCGGGTGCCGTGCCATTCCAGGCGCAGTTTTCATCGGCCGGTACCGAGGATTTCGATAAGGACACCCTGCAATACCAATGGAAGATCATTCCGGTAAACGGCGGCGTACCGGTCGTTTTGAATGAACCGAATCCTTCCTATACTTTCAAAAAGAAGGGTATTTACAAGGTTTTGCTTACGGTAACCGATTCCAAGGGGTTGAAAGATTCGCAAAGCCTCTCTGTGCAGGCAGGAAATGAACCGCCGCAGGTTTCACTGGAACTGGCAGGCGGGAACAAGACTTTTTTCTTTCCGGGCAAGCCTGTTCATTACAAAGTGAATGTGTCTGACCAGGAGGACGGTAGTTTGGAGAAAAACACCATTGCGGCGTCGAAAGTGAAGATTACCGCCGCTTACCAGGACGCCGAGGACAAGCAGGCTGCCAATGCAGGAGGGCATCAGGAAGCGCCGGTCACGTTTACCGCAGGAAAAACATTGATCGAAAAAAGCGATTGTAAGGCCTGCCATTTCACGGATAAAAAGTCGGTAGGTCCCGCATTCAGAGATGTCGCAGCCAGGTACCGCGCCGATGCGAATGCCGTAGCTTCGCTTTCGGATAAAATTATCAAAGGCGGCGCGGGCGTGTGGGGTGAAACGGCCATGTCGGCCCATCCGTCCATCGGCCTGCCGGAAGCCGGGCAAATGGTAAAATACATACTCAGCCTTGCGGATGAAAAACAGGCTGCGCAAATGCTGCCACCAACGGGTGAAGTATTGGCCCAAATCCCTGACGGCGGCGATGCAGGCAAGGGCATTTACAAGTTCATAGCCAGTTATACCGACAAAGGTGCCAACGGAATGCCCGCCCAAACTACCGAAAAAACACTCGTTTTGAAGAGCCCGACGTTGCTGTTCGGCAATGCCGATGACGCGTCCAAGAATATCATGCGCTTTAAAATGGGCGAGAATAACCTGCTGATCGTGACGCAGCCCAATACCCACGCCATTTTCAAAAATGTTGACCTGACCGACATTACGGCGCTCGATATGGTGGTGGCTGCACCGAAAGACCAGTTGAATGCACAAGGCGGCGTGGTGGAAGTACACGACGGCTCGCCCGACGGCACATTGCTGGGAAAAACAGAATGGATACCGCCCACCGACGATGCCAGTGCATTTACCTCCAAAACCCCGCCCAAGCCATTCCGCGTACCCCTTTCTCCGCAGAGCGGTGCCCGCGACCTGTATTTTGTTTTTAAAAACGACAATGCAAAAGGGGCCTTGTTTGTCCCGTTCTCGGTCACATTTATTTCGAAATGATTTTCAATTCTAACTAATCTACTCATGAACCATTCACGTCGTCAATTTTTGGGCCAGCTCGGGTTTGCTACCGCCGGGCTTGGTTTTGTTTCAATGAATGCTTTAACTGCCGGATCGCCGGCCGCTGCCGCGCCTGCCGCCGGATCGCCGGCCGCTGCCACGTCGGCCGCCAAATTCAATTTTGACATTTCGCTGGCTGAATTTTCGTTCGCGTCTGAGCTTTTCGGCGGCAAGATGACCAACATGGATTTCCCCGCCCGGGCAAAGAATGACTATGATATTACGATTTTGGAATACGTCTCCGGTTTTTTCAATAATAAACACAAGGATCAGGCTTATCTCAATGAACTGAAAAAGCGCTGCGATGACCTGGGGATGAAAAACCACCTTATTATGGTCGATGGCGAGAATCTGACGGCGCTGGATAATGCGGCGCGAATGAAGGCGGTAGAGGCGCATTATCCGTGGGTGGACGCGGCCAAATTTCTCGGTTGCACGGCTATCCGCGTGAACCTGGGCGATGCGATGGCGATGCTTTCGGGTAAAAAAGAGGAAGGCACGCCTGCGCAGCTCGCGACTGCCGCCGTGGACGGCTACGGCAAGTTGCTTGAATATGCGGGTAAAGCGGGTTTGAATGTGATCGTGGAGAACCACTTCGGCGTCTCTACCGATCCGGATTGGCTGGTAGGCGTGATGAAACAGCTGAAAGCCCCTAACAAGGGCCTTTTGCCCGATTTTGGAAATTTCTGCGCGGAACGGAGCAAGCCTGAGACGCTGGATATCAAGGGTTTTATGGCTACCAAATGTATGAAAGAGCACGACAAATACGACGGCGTGCGCAAAATGATGCCCTATGCCAGGGGTATCAGTGCCAAGACGCACCAGTTCGATGCGAATGGCAATGATCCGGAGACGGACTTTATCAAAATCTTCAAGATCATCAAAGATTCTGGCTGGAATAACGGCATTGTCGGTATTGAATACGAAGGTGGCTTGATGCGCGACATGGGCGGGGATACAACGAAGCCTACCAACGATGAAGGTATCCGGCAGACGAAAGCGCTGTTGGAGAAGGTGTTGGTGGAGCTGGGGTAGTGGGGCTGCGGTCGATTGCTGATGTCGGTCGGCCGCAAGTTGTTAAAACTTCACTTGTCCGACATCGCGATTTGTTCGCTGACGGTATTTGTGGATGACGATTGTTAGTGAGGGGTAGTCAGTTATGGTCAGGTTGGCCAGTTGGCGGCGATGGCCTGGATTCCTTCGCGCATTTGCGCTTCGGAGAGCGAGGCATACCCGAGCCGGAGGCCGTTGGCAAAGCCCTTGTAACAAAACGTATCGGGTGAAATTAATGCAATGTTTTTTTGTTTCAATTTCGCTGTGAGTTGTACCAGGTCGACTGGTTTTTTAGGCGTGATCCAGAATGCCAGGCCGCCTTCCGGTTTGACGAAACCCACTTTATCGGACAAGTGTTGTAGGAGCAGTTTCTCGAAATTATCCCTTTTGGACTTGTACAGGGAAGTCGTTCGCTTCAAATGCCTGCGGATTTCTCCGTCTTGAATTAATTGAAACACAGCCTGTTCCATGATGTAATCGCCCTGCACGTCGATGATCTTGCGGATGTTCGTAACCTTGTCGATGACCGACGCGCAGGACGCGAGGTAACCGATCCTTAGCGCAGGCGCAACGATCTTGCTCATCGTGCCGATGTACACGTAGTTACGGGCCTGTTCAAGACTGCTCACGGGCATGACCGGTCGCGGGCTGAAATGAAATTCATGATCGTAATCATCCTCGATAATCATGAAACCGTATTCGTTGGATAATGCGACGAGCTCCATTCGCCGACGCAGATTAAGTGTCACGGTCGTCGGGAACTGATGGTGCGGGGTAATGTAGACTGCTTTAATATTGGGATATTCTTTCAAATATGCTCTGATTTCGTCGATTACGATCCCCTGTGCGTCTACATTCACGGGTAGCAGCCCCGCGCCCGCATGCGTGAAGGCTTCCCAAGCGGGTTTGTAGCCCGGGTTTTCGATCAGCACGTGGTCGCCGGGTTTCAGCAATGCATGCGCCGTGAGAAACATGGCCATCTGGCTGCCCCGGGTAATGAATACCTGGTCGGCTGAGAGCCGCATACTCCTTTTGTAATTCAGCATTTGGGCGATGGCCTCCCGGAACTCGGGATCACCTGCCTCGTGCCGGTAGCCCATCATTTGCCAACGTCCTTTTCGGGCGAAAATCTGCCGGTAGGCGCGGGCCAGCTCGTCGATGGGCGCCAAAGCGCTGTCGGGCAGACCGTCGTCGAATACCACCAACGGCTTCGTATCCAACTCCCTGACAATGCCTGACTTTCTGACTATTGACTTTTCGGACGAATTAGCCGGCTGTACATCTGCCACAAATATCCCGCGCCGTTCTTTCGGCACCAGCCAGCCCTCGGCTATCAGCACGTCCAGCGCCTCCACGACTGTGTTGCGGTTTACATTCAATTGTGCCGCGAGCTGACGGCTCCCCGGCAAAATACTGCCTGCAACAAGTTTCCCACCCTGAACAGCGGCAATCACCGCGTCGGCAATCTGCATATAAACCGCCTTTTCTTCATCGCGGTCGAGCGGTATGACGAGCTCCCAGGGTCTCAACATCTGGACTACTTATTTTTATGAATTCTGAACCAGTAAGCTGGTCCAAAGATACGGTTGTTTTGTATCGCGATCATGCAGCAACACTCAAAAATTTCCGAACCATGGAAACCAAAACACAGCCATTCAGCTCTAAGGATTTTCACCAGACTTTCGCGCGTCCCGTGTATGTGAAGCCCGAAAAACTCATTCACCGCAATGTGGAGCAAGCCGGTGAGCACAGCCAGTTTTCGACAGAAAGAAAGCACCCGGTATTCTTCGTCGATCTGCCTACCAAAAATGTCAGCATGACGGTCGGCGGCCTGCTGCCGGGCCAGCTCACCAACCGTCACCGTCACACCTACGAAACGGTTTTGTATGTGCTCGAAGGAAAGGGGTACACCGAAGTGGAAGGCGAGCGTGTGGAGTGGCAGGCCGGCGACGCCGTTTACATCCCGAGCTGGGCATGGCACCGTCACCAGAACCTGAGCGACACCGAACCCGCCCGTTATCTGGCCTGTGAGAATGCGCCGCAGCTTCAAAACCTGGGCGTGGCGCTCCGCGAGGAAGAGGGGCGAGACCTTTAAGTAGTTTAATGTATTTGGGTTAATTATTTGAAATACAGATTGTTATAATAGAATGAGTAAATCGGAAACTTTAAGAGGCATCATTGCCTATCCCATAACCCCGTTCGACGCTGAAGAGCGAGTGGATATTGGCTTGTTTAAAAAACTCACGGACAGACTGGTAACTTCCGGCTCGCATGCGATTGCACCGCTGGGAAGCACCGGTGTGCTTCCGTACCTGAACGACCAGGAGAAGGAGGCAATCGTGGAAGCAACCCTCGATGTGGTAGCAGGCCGTGTACCGGTGGTTGCAGGCGTTTCCAATCTCACGACGGAACGCACGATTTACCATGCCCGCTTTGCCGAAACCGCCGGTGCGGCCGCGGTGATGATCATACCGATGAGCTACTGGAAACTGACGGAAGACGAGATATTTGCGCATTACCGCAAGGTCGCCGAGGCGATTTCCATTCCTATTATGGCCTACAATAACCCGGCTACGGGCGGTATCGATATGTCGCCCGCATTGCTGAAACGCCTGCTCGAAATTCCGAATGTGACGATGATCAAGGAAAGCACAGGCGATGTGCAGCGGATGCATTATCTTCGGCGGGTACTGGGTGAGGACGTAGCGTTTTTCAACGGATCTAATCCATTGGCACTGGCCGCATTTTCGGCCGGAGCGGTGGGCTGGTGCACCGCGGCCCCGAACCTGATTCCGAAACAAAACCTGGCTTTGTATCATGCAATTCTGGATAATGACCTCGCAGGCGCGCGCGACGCGTACGACAGGCAATCGGAGTTGCTCACGTTCATTACTGCCAACGGATTGCCGCGCACGATTGCCGCCGGATTACAGATACAAGGAGTTGAAAGCGGTTTGTTGAGAAGCCCGCTCGCGCCGTTAGGTATGGCCGATTTTGAGAAGCTGAGAGGCCTTTTGCAATGAATGTACGTGGTTGTTGCAACAAATGCAGGCGTTTAGGGGGCATTTCGGTTACAAAATTTTAACCAAGCCTGCATGAGATATCTGTACACGTTTATTATCGGCATCCTGCCCGCGCTAGAGTCTGGGCAGGATGCTGTGCAAAAGGGGCATTTTGAATACGGCGTGTTTGGAGGCAAGCAGCTCTGGGGCAAGATTTACGATGACCGCAAAATGGAGGCTGTGTCGGGATGGGTTGGTGGCATCGACCTGGGCTACCGGGATAAATCCGGTATTTCTTTTCACCTGCAACCCAATTACAGCACGTTCGGAAGCATCCTTGAGGAAGGAAAAAACACCCAGGTTTATCTTTGGCGCAAATGGAATTGGTATGCGATCAATGTGCCGCTGACAGTCCGGTACACGCTGTCCAGTGGCAAAATCCGTCCATTCGCCGAAGTAGGTCTTAACCTCAGGCTCCGGACCAAGATAACGATGAAATATGACGGCTACGGTTGCGGAGTGGTCGGCTGTTACGGCTCTGAGGGTATAGATGACGTGCAGCGGTCTACGACGAAGGATCCCGCGGGGCTGGTTGCTGCAATCGGCGCAGAAATAGATGTTTTAAGTGTGACAATACCTGTTTCTATCAGGCTCAACGAGAGCTTCGGGACATTTGGCGGCAAGCCTGACTCAACGCCCGGAAGTAGTTACGGAACACTTAAAACAAGAGTCGTGCAGGTTACTGCGGGGATCAGCATTCCTTGAATGCGTTGAAGTAACGTTGTATCTTTTACGAAATAAACACGGCCTATGAGGACATTTTGCGTTTTGCTCTGTTTGACTTTTTTGTATACGAACGTCTATGGCCAGTTGGATGTCCCGCGCAAGCAATGGCGGTTCGGTTTATTGGCAGGTCGCCCGGTAGCAGGTAAAATATTTGAGGGAGCCAATACGGAGTCGGCTTCCGGGCTGGTTGCAGGGCTGGATTTAAGCTACGATTTCGAAAAGGTAAAGTCCAGGGCATCCATTCATTTCCAACCGGCTTTTGTGACATTTAAAATGACAAAAGAAACGGGCCAGAAAAATAGTCAATATTATATCAAACAGCAGTGGAAGTGGGAAGCGATTCATTTGCCATTGTCCTTCCGTTATACGCTACCCACTGGAATAGTCCGGCCGTTCTTAGAACTGGGATTCAATTTCAGGTTTAGAACTGCCCTTGCCGTGAGTGCGTCTGGTACTAATTGTGGCATTGCCGGGTGTATTCCGGTCTCTTCCAGCCAGAGTGTACAGAATATTGCGGATAAAGATAAATTGGGGATTCTCGCCGGTGCCGGCGTCGAAATAGATGCGGGAAAAGTAACGATTCCCTTGACGATACGGCTTGTGGACGGCATTGCTAAAAAGAGATACGACGATCCGGCATCTCCAACAACATATTCCAACCTGAAAACGAAACTGATTCAGGTGACCGCAGGCGTTACTTTGTAACTGTATCGCCTACAAAAGCAATCAGATTCCCATCCGGATCGGCGATGTAAAACTCCTTCCCGTAAGGCATTTCCCGGAGCGGCTGCACGATGTCAATTTCCTTTTTGGAGATTTCTTCAAAGAGCGCTTCCAGATTGTCTACTGCGAACAAAAGATCGATATTTTCCGCTTCGTTTTGTGCACGGGCTTCTTTCGGTGCTTTATAATCCGTTTTTAAATGGATCGGATGCCCGTCTTTTTCAATACTTGCATAAAAATCTTCATAACGGAACACAAGTGTGAAACCGAGTTGCCGCACGTAAAATGCAATGGCCGCTTCGAGGTCATGCACCAGAAGCAACGGAGTGATTTCTTTTATCTTGAAGTGCATTTGAGTATAAATAAATGATTGAAAAATGCCGTTAGGCATGCAATATTGGTAGTTAAGGTAATCGTCCGAGTATAGGAATGCCTTTGGGCATGTAACGGCAGAGGCTGCGCGTGCTTTGTTGTCGCATCCCTGACGGGATTTTCCAAATGGAATCCAGCGGCGGATTGCTACCGATATGACATCGCTACGCGATTGTTTACTGCTTCCGGATCGGGAATTCTCCTGCTAATATGCAGTATATTTTTTATTGAAAAAGTATAATTGGCTCTGTTCTAATGTAATTAATGTTTACATTTATGTGTCAGTGGGTTACAACGTAGACCGGCATCGCTATGAAAAGACTTTCCGCCTCCGTCTTTTTAATCTTATTTCTTCAAAACTTCGTGCATGGGCAACCGACAGATACGTTTCGCCGGTGGTATTTTGGGGTTATGGCGGGGCCACAATTTTCAAGACTGATACCCAAGGATCCCGGCGCTGGCTGGACGACCGGTATTTTTTCCGCGATCGATGTCAGTTATGCTTTGCAACATTCGGCAAAGGGCTGGTCGGTACATTTTCAGCCCGGCGTTAACGGGTCAAGATCCAAGCGGACAAATAGTGACAGCACCTTCCATATGACATGGAAGTCGAAAGTGATGTCTGTTAATTTGCCATTGCTGGTCCGCTATACATTCCTGGAAGGAAAGATACGGCCATTCGCAGAGGCCGGGGCCAGCTATCTGATGTATAATTCCTGGTCGCTCAAAGGCGAGGGGTATTTTTGTCAGGATGGCGGATGTTATCCGAACGAATTTGACGCGAAGATCAAAAACAGTGTGAAGAAGGGCCGGTTCTCTGCGCTTGCGGGCGTCGGGGTAGAATTCGATTTAGGGAAAGTAACGATTCCGGTTACCGTACGCTGGAATGAACAACTGTTAAAAAAGGAAACCTTCTACGACCCTGTTTCTGCGACCACTACGTATGCTTCTTTCAAATCCCGAACGATACAGGTAGCTGCGGGTATCACGTTCTGACCGCGCAGGTCGTTTTTGCACTGCCCCAAAAAATCTGCACTTTTTACGTTATCCCACTCCCCAAACCAGACAATGTAATGTACTGGTAATCACGTGCGTTGAATCGCGTCCTTTTGATACAGGCAATCCTGAATAATGCAATTTTTTAAAAATATAGAACAATTGACCACGTGTCCTCCCGCATTTTCCTGTCTTACTTCTAAAAGCCTGTTTTAGAAAAATACCCATTTATATTTAAAGTTTACCAATGCTTTCATCGCGGGGTTCGGAGGATAACGAGAAGGAGATTTCCTGGGAAATGGGAGGGGTGCAGCGCGAACGCGAGATCCGGCCGGGCAGTGAGGCGGATAAAGTCCATCCGGACCGGGTCAGTCCAGACCGGGTCAGTCCAGACCGGGAACTTTTTATCCGCAAGACATTTGAAGAAAGTCCCGAGGAGGGGTGCGCATTGCTTTTCAGGTTGTATTACAGTGCGTTATGTTCCTATGCCGTGCGTTTCCTGTATTCCAAAGACGCGGCCGCGGACCTGGTTTCGGAGATGTTCTATGCATTCTGGAAAAACCGTTCTTATGAATCGGTCAAGTCATCTTACAGGGCTTATCTTTTCAAATCGGTGCAGAACCGGGCCTATAACTATCTCGCCAGCGAACTTAAAAACACCGATTCTTTTGAAGTGATGCCCCATTACGACGTCGCTTCACCCGAACGTCCGGAGGCTTTGATGTATTTCGAGGAATTGGCGAGCCGCATCGATCGCCTGGTGGAGCAATTGCCGCCGCAATGCCAGAAGGCATTCATGCTCAACCGTTTTGAAAACAAAAAAATACAGGAGATCGCGGCCGAGATGAACCTGTCGAGCCGGACGGTCGAAGGGCATATCAGCAAGGCATTGAGCGCATTACGGCAGGGATTGAAAGACCACTGGACGTGGTTGCTGGTGCTATACCCTCTTTTCAGCTGATCCTATAACATCCTTAACACTATTCGATATTTAAAATCACTGATATGAACACATTGTCAGTAAACAAAGCACTCCTGTTCCAGTATTTCGCCGGTAATGCAAGCCCGGCACAAAAGCGGCTGATCGCCGAATGGCTGGCGCATGCCGATAATCAGGAATTGTATTTTGAATGGCTCGCCGAATGGCAGTTGCAGTCGCCGCAATTCCTGCCCGATGGTCAGGAGTGTTATGACGCTTACGTGCGCTACATGCGCGAGAACGCGAATCCGGGCGAGACGCTCGAAAGTAATGCGCAGGAGCCGTTTCCGGTTGCAGGAACCAGGCGCTTCGGTCGTCGCTCCTGGTTGATGGCTGCCGCGTCGGTATTCGTGCTAGGTATGACGGCCTGGCTCGGCCGGGACCAGATTTTGTACAAAACCTATGCGACCGACTTCGGCGAGACGCGCTCTGTGGAGCTTTCGGATGGAACCAAAGTCATATTGAATGCGAATACTTCGATGAAAGTCCCGCGGTTCGGTTTCGGGGAAAATACCCGGGAGGTGAAGCTGAACGGCGAAGCATTTTTCAATGTGACCCACACCATCGATAACAAGCGGTTTATGGTCAAAACCGAGGATGATTTCGAAGTGATGGTGCTCGGGACCGAGTTTTCGGTGTACGCGCGGCAGAAAGGCGGGAAGGTATTGCTGAAAAAAGGTAAAGTACACGTGCTGTTTTCGGAAGGTAACCGGAAAAAAGAGCTGGTCATGAAACCGGGCGACCTTGTAACGATGGCGAAATCGGCAGCGAAGCCAACCGTCAGGCCGAATGCAGACACACAGAAGCTGATCGCATGGACCGGTAACCGGTTTGTTTTTGACAAAACACCCTTGTCGGAAGTGGCGACCCAGTTGCAGGAGCATTATGGTATCCGGGTGGAAATCAAAGATAACCGGTTTGCCAGCCGTACCGTGAGCGGCACCTTCCAACCCGAGAGCGGCGAAGAACTGCTCGCATTGCTTTCGGAGCTTTTCGATTTCCGCCTGGCGCGCGAAGGCGATGCCTACCTGATTTTGCAGAAATAAAGACCTTAATATATCCCTATCCAGATCCCCGTATGAAACAAAGATCATTACTGTCATTGGTTTGCTGTGGCCTGATGCTCATCGCCGCGCCGCCTTTGGACGCCCAGGTGCTGGCCTTTAATGCGCATAAAAACCGCATGCTCCCACCGGAGCAAACCACCAACCAGGTGAAGCTGCTCGACGTGCTTTTGCAACTCAAAAAATTTTACAATGCCGATATCCTGTTCGAAGAGAGCCAGATGAGCGGTATTACTGTGCCCGATTTCGTATTCGACAAGAGCCTTTCGGCAGAAAAGAATATGGAAGCATTGCTGAAATCGACAAACCTGACGCTGAAAAAGGTGCGGAAGAATGCATACATGATTTTGCCAAGGAGGATTGAAACTTCGGTTATCGGCAGTCGGCCGACGGCGGGAGCAATGCAGGTACTGACCGCAAGCCGGACAGTTGCGGCTGAAATCAAAGTGAGCGGGACGGTGACGGATGCCAATGGTGAAGGATTGCCCGGTGTGAACGTGCTGGTAAAGGGGACTATCAATGGTACCAATACCGATGTGAACGGGAAGTATTCGCTCGATGTGCCTTCGGCGGAATCGGTGCTGGTGTTTACTTCGATTGGTTTCCAAAAGCAGGAGCTGACGGTGGGCCAGCGCTCGGTGGTGGATGTGAAAATGGCCGTCGAAACGCAAACGCTTGATGAGGTAGTGGTCACTGCTTTGGGTATCAAAAAGGAAAAGAAGGCATTGGGTTATGCCATTTCCGAAGTAAAAGGGGAGGACCTCACGCAAGCGCGCTCCACCAACATCGCCAACAGTCTCGTAGGTAAAGTAGCCGGTCTGAATATTTCGAGCACGGCAACAGGGCCCAGCGGTTCGTCGCGTATAGTGATCCGCGGTAATGGATCGATTTCGGGTAATAACCAGCCGCTGATCATCGTGGACGGTATCCCGATCAACAACGACAACCTTGGCTCGGTAGCAATCGGTGCCAACCGGGAGGGCTCCTGGACCGGTTCGGACCGCGGAGACGGTATTTCCAGCCTTAACCCGGACGAAATAGAGAGCATCAGCGTACTGAAAGGTGCCACTGCGGCGGCATTGTACGGTTCGAGGGCTTCCAATGGCGCTATTTTGGTGACTACAAAGGGCGGCAAGGCCGATAAAGGCATAGGTGTGGAAGTGAACAGCAACTTCCTGGCGGAGGATCTTTTGTTTAAATCCTACAAAGACTATCAATACGAATATGGCCTCGGAAGCAACGGAATCAAACCAACGACCGTAGCCGAAACGGCAACGCGAAACAGCTGGGGTGGCCGCCTGGATGGCAGCAATTCGATGAACTACGACGGCGTCGAGCGCCCGTATGTGGCCGCGAAGGATAACCTGCGGAAGTTTTACAACGTCGGGACTACCTTTACCAACTCCGTGGCATTGACCGGCGCTACCGAAAAGGTCACTTACCGGCTTTCGATGAATGATCTGAACAATAAAGGTGTGCTGCCGAACAACACGCTCCGCCGCAACAATTTTGCGTTGAATACGAATGGTAACCTCGGCAAACGCATTTCATTCGTAGCGAATGCGAAGTACATCATCGAGAAAAACCACAATCGCCCACGCGTGAACGACTCGCCGGGAAATGCCAATTTCGCGATGTACGTGCTGCCGACTTCACTTGATGTGGATGTGCTGAAAAACGCGCAGTTCGACGCAAACGGCAACGAAAAGGTATGGTCGGATAACCAGTACACCCAAAACCCGTATTTTGCCACAGAGCAATACCAGCAGGATGATAACAAAAAGCGTGTAATCGCCTCTTTTGAGCCAAAATACACTATTACTGACTGGCTTTACCTGAAAGGCCGCATTGGTTTCGATAATTTCAATTACCGTTACAAGAGTATCGAGCCCTACGGCACGGGTTATGTGTTGCGGGGAAGCTATACGTCGTCGCTGCGCGAATTTACCGAAACCAACAAGGAACTTTTGGTGGGTGTTAACCGGAAAATCGGGGAGAAATTTGCCTTCAACGGCCTTTTTGGGGGGAATATGATGAAGCAGGTAACGAACCTGAACGAAGTTTCGGCCAACAACAGCTTCAACATTCCATTCTTCTACGACGTTTCGAACATCGATCCGGCGGCACGGACCGTCACCGAGGCTTACATTGAAAAGCGCATCAACTCGGTGTATGGCTCGGCGGAGTTTTCCTACAACAACTACCTGTTCGTAACGGCGACTGCGCGTAACGACTGGTTCTCGACGCTGGCGAAGGGTAAGAACAGCATTTTTTATCCTTCGTTCGGTGTGAGTTTCGTGGCTTCGGAGGCTTTGAAATTGCCTTCGGCGATCAATTACCTGAAATTCCGCGGGTCGTGGGCGCAGGCAGGTGGCGATACCGATCCCTATAATCTGTCGCTCTACTACTCGTTGAGCGGTGCGCATTTAGGGTCCGCAATGGCGCAGATTAACGGTACCCGCGTACCGAACGGCGGCTTGCAGCCATTGACTTCGACGGTTTCAGAATTGGGTTTAGAGGCTAAATTGTTCAACAACCTCCTGAATGTGGATTTGGCGGTTTACGACCGCAAAACAACCGATGATATTGTAAGTGCCACGATTTCGGAAACATCCGGCTACACGAGCGCCTTGTTTAATGTGGGGGCGATCCGCAACCGTGGGATCGAATTGCTTTTGGGCGCTACGATCGTGAATGGCAAGAAATTTACCTGGGATGCTTCCTTTAATATGGGGTACAATGCGAGCGAGGTGCTGAGCCTGTACGGCGACCTGCAAACGCTTCGTGTGGACCAGTCGCGGCCGGGCTCGGCATTCATTCACCAGGATGTGGGCAAGCCGTACAGCCAGATCAAAGGTTACGATTTCAAACGCGACGCGAGCGGCAATATCGTGTACAACTCGCAGGGATTGGCCATGGCAGGGGACATCAGGACCTTCGGCTCGGGGGTATCGCCTTATACGTTGGGTTTGAACAATACATTTAATTATAAAGGCATTAGCCTGAGCGTGCTCGTGGATGGTAAATTCGGCGGGTACATTTATTCGGGTACCAATGCGCTGGCTTACCGGTTTGGCCTGCAAAAGGAGACACTGGTGGGTCGTGAGGGTGGCGTAACCGGCGAAGGCGTGACCGAATCGGGCGAGCCTAACACGGCAAAAGCGCCAGCACAAGCCTATTACAGCAACTGGTACTCGGCCATTGCCACGCCGTTTGTCTACAAATCGGATTTTATCAAACTCCGCCAGATCATCCTGCAATACTCGATCCCGGGCCGACTCCTGGGTAAGCTGCCGTTCAAAGGAGCATCGGTATCCATCGTGGGACGCAACCTGGCCGTGCTGATGAAAAAAGTGCCGATTATCGACCCGGAAGCGACTTACAATAACGGCAATGCCCAAGGCGTGGAGTTTGCCGGTACGCCGCCGACGCGCTCCTATGGCGTTAACCTGAACCTGAAATTCTGATCCTTCAAAAAGAGAAATCATGCTTAAAAAATTAACTATATGCCTGGCATTGCTCGCAGGAGCCGGCGCCTGTACCAAGGATTTCGAGGAAATCAATGTCAACCCGAATGCGCCCAGCAACGTGCCGGTGGATTACCTGCTGGGCCAGTCGCAGCTGTTGCTGACGGGCTCAGCAAGTGGCCCCGCGTCGAAAGCCTGGCGTGCCAACTTCGGGTATGCGGCCTGCCTGATCCAGCAGATGTCGTCTATCGACGCGACTTTTTACAAAGGCAGTTTTTACACTTTCCTGGGGGAAATCAATTCTGCTTTTTTCGATAACTCTTACACTTATGCTGTCAAAAGCATGGTGAACCTGATCGAGGTGGCGAAGCAGGATCCGAAGAATGTGAATGTGCTTTCGATGGCACGCATTATTAAAGTCATGGAGTTCTCGCGCACGACGGACCTCTATGGTGATATCCCGTATTTCGAAGCAGGAAAGGGTTTTATCGACGGCAATTTCTCGCCGAAATACGACGCCCAGCAGGAAATTTACATGGATATGCTGAAAGAGCTCGACGAAGCAGGTAAGGCATTTGATACGGCCCAATATATTCCCAAAGCGGCCGACTATATCTATGGCGGCGATCTCGATAAATGGAAGCGCGCGGCGAACTCGTTCATGCTGCGTCTGGCCATGCGTATGCAAAAGGCCGATCCGGCCAATGCACAGCTCTGGGCTAAAAAAGCCATCGATGGCGGGTTGATTACAGGAAATACGGAAACTATCGCAGTGAAGTTCGCCAATACCGGAGCGGAGATCAACTCGAACCCCAATTCGTGGATCCTTGGCCCAAGCGGCTCGAACATTACCAATATCCCTAATGCCGGCGTACAATGGGCCAAAACGCTGATCGACATGATGAAGGAGCGCCAGGACCCGCGACTGCCGATTATTTCGATGATCAAAGGCGGGGACAATAGCATAGCCAGGCAACGAGGCCTGCCGAATGCGACCGACGCCACCGGCCTCGCTGCCCTGGATGAAAAGAACCTCGATAACTACTCGCGCCCCGCAACCGGCGTGATCGGTATCGCATTGCCATGGATTTACATGAGCTACGCCGAAACCCAGCTCCTCAAAGCAGAGGCGATCGAACGCGGCTGGGCGACGGGTAATGCCAAAGCGGCATTCCAGGAAGGGCAGTCTGCTGCGCTGGCGCAGATGTCATGGGCTAATGCGACCATTTCGAATACGGATATCGCTGCCTACGCTGCTAAAAATCCATATCCGGAAGCCGGAACGCTGGCCGCGAAAATGAATGCGATCCACACGGAGGTATATTTGCTGTCGGCTAGTACTTTTAACCATATCGAAGGCTGGGCCAACTGGCGCAGAACGGGTTACCCGGTGCTGACGCCGGTGAATTACCTCGGCAACGACACCAACGGCCAGATCCCGCGCCGCCTGCGCTATCCGCTTAGCGAAGAGGGCATTAACCCAAACTTCAAAACGGCGATCGAGCGGCAGGGGCCTGATGTGTTCATGACCCGAATCTGGTGGGACAAGTAAACCGATCATGATGGAAAATTCACGCAGGAATTTTATCAAAAACACCGCGCTGGTGACGGCGGCCAGCGCGCTTACCGGGCCAGCCTCGGTCGCCACTTCGCAGACAAGGGAAATGGCTGGTTATGCGCAGGACGGCGGCATGAAGTTCTGCCTGGCGCATTTCTTCGGAATGGACCCCAACCGCATTGCGCTTTCAAAGCAAATGAATGTGCTGGGCGCGGTAGGAGGGATCAACCCGCAGAGTGTGGGCCTGGGCAATGTCAAAAACTGGGAGTACGAGGCCATTGTGGCCGTGCGCGATTTCTGGGCGAAACATGGTATTACCTACCGTGTGATCGAGGGGCCGCCGTCGCTGTACGAAAAGACCAAGCTGGGGCTGGATGGTAAAGATCAGGAAATAGAGACCTTTATCCGGTTTATCCAAAACCTTTCGAAGGCCGGGATCGACACGGTTTGCTACAACTGGATGCCCGTCATCAGCTGGGCGCGCACGAAGCTCGACAAACCCTCACGCGGGGGCGCGCTCGTGAGCTCGTTCGATTACGAGGACGTGAAGGACAAGCCGCTCACCCAATACGGCGATTTCACGCACGATACCATGTGGAAGAACCTCGAATACTTTCTCAAAGCCGTGGTACCCGAGGCCGAGAAAGTCGGTGTGAAGCTCGCATTACACCCGGATGATCCCCCGGTCGACAAAATCCAGGGTATCCCGCGCATTATGACCTCGTCCAATGCATTCAAGCGCCTGATCGAGATCGTACCGAGTGAGAGCAACGGCATTACATTATGCCAGGGCACCTTCGCGACGATGGGCGAGGATATCCCGTCGGCGATCAAATACTTCGGCAGCCGAAAGAAAATCCACTTTGTGCACTTTCGTGATGTTCGTGGCAACAAAAACAACTTCGAAGAAACCTTCCACGACGACGGCAAGACCGATATGTACGAAGCGATGAAAACCTATTACGAAGTAGGCTTCCGCGGCCCCATGCGCCCGGACCATGTGCCTACCGTCGCTGGCGACAGCAACGAACACGCCGGTTACAGCAACTACGGCGCGCTGTTCGCGATCGGGTACATGCGAGGGCTGGTCGAGTCGATTGCGAAGGCGCACCGGGCGTGATTTGAATGATTGAATGATCCGCGGTGGAATGGGGAATGGGTGAATGATTGAATGATTGAATGATTGAATGATTGAATGATTGAATGAGCCGCCGTGGAATGGGGAATGAGTGAATGAGTGAATTTTGAATGAGTGAATTTTGAATGGTTGAATGAGAATCGATCCGAAGTGTTGAAAGAAAAATATTCACTCATTCATTCATTCAAAATTCTTTACCAGATGCAACCTTACCAGCTTGGGTTTTGTCCTACACCCTGAGAAATAAGTTACTTACTGTTTATTTCTTTCGACATAATCAACCTAACCTTCTCAGCCATGAAAACATTTGCCGTCAGCTTTTTTGCAATCGTGCTATTCATAGCCGTTTTAAAGGAACGCCGGAGCACGGAGGGAACCATTAACCCGATCATCGGGGATGCCAGTTTCGAGTCGAAATTCGGTATAAGGCCCGATGCGGCGACGGATGATCAGCTTCGGATCGCGACGCATTTGGAATATGTAGAACAAAAACTGCGAAACCGCGATGTATCCCGTTTATCGGCTCCTATGCGGGCCAAACGCGCGCATTTGCTCAACTTGCTGCACGAATACCGCACGGCGGGGTTGTTTCCCAAAAACTACGAGCACGCGGAACGGAAACCCTGCTTTATCGACCGGAATGGGACGATCTGTGCAGTTGGTTACCTTATCGAGCAGACAGCGGGACGGGCAGTTGCGGAGGATATCAACAGCCGGAACCAATATGCCACGATATTTGAAATGAGGGATAAAAAGGTTGACAAATGGATTGTGGAAAGCGGCCTGAGCAAAGAAGAGTGTGCGATGATCCAACCCGCCTATAATCCTATGCCGACCTACAAACCTGAGATCAAACCTGCCTACGCGATCACGTCGTCAGTACTGATCGGGCTCAATGGGGCGTCGTCGGTTATTAATGCGATGGAAGTGGGCAAGGGAAGCCGGACGAATGCGACGCCGGTGCTCGGGATCGTGGGCGGGGCCGGGCAGTTCATTGCGGGAGCGGTCGGTTTCAACCGGGAAAACCAGGTAGACGGAGCTACTGGCACATGGTATGCGAGCAAAACGCAACGGAATATTTCGATGATGAATATGGGCCTAGGATCGCTGAGCATCGGGCTGAGTATCTGGAACCTGGCCGTGAATAACAAGCCTGTATCAAGACGTTCCGCCTGGGATTTGCGTAGCTTTCCTGATGCGAACGGAAAGTCGGGCCTGGCGTTGAGTTTTACGCACCAATTCTGACATACCTTACTGCCACTTGGCCAGTAGTTCCTTGAAGGCATCCTTGTAAAGGTCCCCGACCGGAATATCCACGCTGCCGATGTGGACGGCGCTTTTGCTGATTGAATCTACCTTACCGACGGCCACAATGAATGAGCGGTGAATGCGGATAAATTTGCCGGAGGGAAGTTTTTCTTCAATGGCTTTGAGACTGCTATGCGAAACCACCGGGCTGCCATTGGCCTGGTGGATTTTGACATAATCCTTGAATGATTCAATGAAAAGAATTGCGTCGAAATCGATGCGTACCAACTTGTAATCCGATTTGACGAACAGGTAATTTTCGCTCGAATCCAGCTCGGGTTCGTTCGAGCCTTCGCGCAGGTTTTCGAAATACTTTCTGGCTTTCATGGCTGTTGCCAGAAACTGGTTATAGCCGAACGGTTTGAGCAGATAACCCAGCGCATCCACCTCATAGCCCTGCACTGCAAACTGGTTATAGGCTGTTGTAAAAACGATGCGCGTCCGGCTGTCCGGGTTCTGGCTCAGGACTTTCGCAAGCTCCATTCCCGTTAGTTCAGGCATTTGTATATCCAGATAAACCAAATGAATATTTTCCTTTGTGATCACCTCCAGTGCATCCAGCGCATTGATATACCGGCCGTGCAAATGCAGGAATGGCGTTTGTTCCACAAATGAGCTCACGAGGCCTAATGCGAGCGGTTCGTCGTCGACGGTAATGCAATTCAGGGTCATATCGGTTTACGTCAGGTTGATGGTCAGGTTTACGGTATAGGTGTTCGCGCGTTCGTCGGTTTGGATTTCCAGCCGGTGCTTTTCGGGATACAAAAGGTCGAGGCGTCGGCGGGTATTGTTCAGGCCGATGCCGCCGCTTTCTGCTCCTGCCACGTTCTGTGCCGGAAAAATATGGTTTTCTACGCGGAGCGTCAATGAGCCGTTCGATAATCCGGCGTGGATCCTGATTTCGGATTCCTGCGAGGCATTGATACCATGCTTGAATGCATTTTCGATGAACGGCAGCAACAGCATCGGGGCAATGGGATAGTCGGGAACGGGCTCGTCGCGGGTGTACTGCACGTTGCTGCTGCTTTGCACGCGCAGCTTCATCAATTCGATGTAGTCGTCGATAAATGCGAATTCCCGGCTGAGCGGGGCAACATCCTGCTGCGTTTCGTAGAGCAGGTAGCGCATCATGCGTGAGAGCGTAAGCGTGGCCTCGCGCGATTCCTCTACGTTGGTGTACGACAGCGCGTATATATTATTGAGTGTGTTGAAAAAGAAATGCGGATTGATCTGCGCTTTCAGCAAGGCGAGCTCGGATGTGATGTTCTGTTTTTCCACCGCGTCACGCAAGCGCGCATCGGCCTGCCAGCGCTGGATTACGGCCATGCTGGTACTCACCCCGATGACGAGCAATGTGGTCATCAGCAGGATGCCATCAATCAGGTGCCGGGGCCTCGGAGGGCCTCCCCGGTGCCTCGGGCGGGGCATGATGTGTTCCATATGCCGGCGGATTTCCAGTTGCTGATCGGCTAATTTGCTGGCTGCCAGCATCAGTACAACCAGCGCTATTACCCACAAAATGAAGATGAAAATCCGGTTTTTCAGCAGGTAATTCGGTACCAGATAGTGTGAGTTGAAGTAGAACAGTGCTACGAGCAGCCCGAAATTCAGGAATTGTTTTACCCAAAACACGGCAGGCAGGCTCACGCCCCACGACAATGGCTGGTAAAATACAAGCACAAAGCCGAGCAGGGCCCATGCAAGCAAATGCATCGCGACCACTACGCCGCCTTTTGTGTTTTCTCTGGTCATTGACGTAAAAATAGCAGACAAACCACGGTATTGGATAACAGGGCACAGGTGTTTCGACGTATCGTGGCTTTTGCCGGTTAAAGGGCCACTCTTCGACGACGGGCCGATAAACTCGCCGGGTTCACGCTCCACCCGACCGGTTTATCGGTTAAAACAGCCCATTCAGCTACACTTTCGGGCTCTCCGTCCAAGCCGTTTTTATTCGCGGTTTCCATTAATTCTCTTTGTATTGGAGAGTTGCGGACGGCCAGTTGCGGACGGCCAGTTGCGGACGGCCAGTTGCGGACGGCCAGTCGCGGAAGTGTTGCGCAGACCCACTTTATGACCCTTTGAAAAGTAAGAAACTATGCTCAAATTCCTGAACAAAATCATTTTCGATCCGAACGACTTCCGCTCGGTGATTGCGGCGTGCATTGCGGGGAATAGTCAGGCTCAGCATATTTTGTTCAAAAAGTACTTCGGTTATGCCAAAAGCATTTGCCTTCGGTATACCTATTCACCGGAAGAGGCCGAGGAAGTGCTCAATGAAGGTTTTTTCAAAGTTTTCAATAATCTGGAAAGATATGATCCCGAGCAGCCTTTCAAGGCATGGCTGCGGACGGTGATGGTCAACAATGCGATCAGCTATTTCAGAAGAAACAAAAAGCACTATGCGACCCGGACGGCATTCGATGAGATTCCTGAGCCCGGCGTTGCCGATGATGCGGTGTCCGAAATCACGGCGGGCGAAATTATGCAGCTTATTCACGAATTGAAACCGATCTATAAAACAGTGTTCCTGATGTACGCCGTGGATGGTTACAGCCATAAAGAGATTGCCACAATGCTGGAAATCAACGAGGCGACCGTGCGCTCGCAATATGCGCGTGCGAGGGCGCAGTTGCAGGAGGTTATCACAGTGCATTACCCGGAACTTGCCGGCCAGTACGCGATGCTCTCGTTTTAAAATCCGCTATTTACCCATCCATATCTTAAAATCGTGGGCGCGTTCTCGGCTTACGATCGTCTCCTTGTCGAGTGCCGGGTGCAATGCAAGCGCCAGCCGGTGGTTGTAGTACGCCTGCATTTGCGCCACTGCCTGGTGCGTCACGATCAGCGCGCGGTTGACGCGGAAAAAGCGGTCGGGATCGAGGAATTCGTCCAGCTCATCCATTTTGTAGTCCACAACAAATTTCTGTCCCAGGTGATTTTTGAAAAATGTAAGACCATTGTCGATGTAGAAATAGGCTATTTCGGATGTCTCGATCGATAGCAGGCGGGCGCCCTGCTTTACCAGGAACCGCTTGCGGTACTCAGGTACAGGTGATTGCAAATGCAGGCTTTTCAAAATCGCTTCCAGGTTAAGCTGCGGTGTGGCTGCGGCTTTCCCGGGCGCGACGAGGTCGTAGAACTTACGGACCGCACGTTGAAGGTCTTCCTGCTGTACGGGTTTCAGCAAATAGTCGATACTATTCACTTTGAATGCCTGCAAGGCATATTCATCGTAGGAAGTGGTGAAAATAACGGTGCTCTGGATCTGGACGCGGTTGAATATTTCGAAACTCTGCCCGTCGGCGAGCTCGATATCCAGAAAGATGATGTCCGGCTCTGGCTGACTGCTCGCGCGGTTTTCGGTAATCCACGCCACAGTCGCGGCGATACTGGGCGTAATGCCTCGTATTTCGAACTCCGGTGCGGTTTCTTCCAGCAACTTGGTGAGCTTACGTACGGCCAGTTTTTCGTCTTCAACAATTAATATATTCATGCGTTGGTGGTTTTCTGCGTGATCAGCGGCAGGGTGACTGTAAAAAACTGTGCACCGTCGTCGATCACGGGTATACGTTCGGAAAGCAGCTCGTATTTTGCCATAATGTTGGCCAGTCCAAGCCGGGTCGACTTCACGGGCGTCGATTTGATCAGACGGTTGTTGCTGATTTCGAGCAGATCGTCGCCCAGGGAGCGTATCGATACCCGCAACGGGTTGGATTCAAGTATGCTATTGTGCTTGACGGCATTTTCCAGTAGCAGCTGCAAGGTTAGCGGCGGTATTTTTTTATCCAGGTCTTCATCGTTGACTTCCAACACAAGGTCGAAACCGATGTCGTACCGGGTACGCAGCAGGTGGTAATAAGAGCTGATAAAGCGTATTTCAGCCGAAAGGGCGGTCAGTTCGTTCTGGTTGGTTTGAAGCAGATAGCGGTAAACTTTGGCCATTTCGTCCACAAACTGCTCGGCCCGCCGGGGCTCGTCGGCGATCAGCGCCGAAAGCGTATTGAGGCTGTTGAACAAAAAATGCGGGTTAACCTGACTTTTCAAGCTTTGCAATTGCCCCTGCATCCCAGCTCTCCTAAGCGCTTCCTTATTGATTTGCAGGGTCTTCCATTTATTTAATGAGTAATTGATCTCATAGAGGCCCGTCAGCATAAGGACCGCCACGAACTCGAAAAGGTAAACATTAACCATCATCCGGGCATCGAGCTGCGCTTCGAACGGCCTGAAATGCATGATAAAAACCATGTAGGAGGTTACAAAAACAAACGTCAGGATCCAGAAGGCAACAGCCGTAAGCGCGCTTCTTTTGAGCGAGGAATCGAGCGAAGGGTATTTCAGGGCAATATACCGCGCAGCCCGGTCGTGCGGGACGAATGCCAGGATCGTCATCAGGAAGATCATCAGCGTGCCGCCGGTAAAATTGTATATACTGGCCAGATAAGGCTCGCCGATGAGCAGATAACTGATCGTTGGAACAAACCAGGGTACCAGCAATGCGAAAATCCACCTGCCGAAAAGGCTCAGCCAT
This sequence comes from Dyadobacter sp., assembly GCF_017744695.1. Taxonomy (GTDB): domain Bacteria; phylum Bacteroidota; class Bacteroidia; order Cytophagales; family Spirosomataceae; genus Dyadobacter. Next base: position 109,678 of record NZ_JAGIAS010000012.1, on the reverse strand, counting down.
ATTTGTCGGCCTATTCTGTTGTAAATGAGCGTTGGGGTCATGTGAATATCAGCGGCAGGATGATCGTGAATTCGTGGTCGTCTTCTTTCAGCTGAACTGCGCCCGCACGGTTGAAAAGAAATTTGTACCTGCTGATCAGCACGTGAATCCCCGGCGTATCGGGTGGCATTGTGAGCATTTTCGGCTGGCGGTTGTACCGGAATTCCAGCTGACCGGTTTCCGTGGTCGCAATGCGGATGTGGAGCGGGCGGGCGGGGGATACCATATTATAATGAATGGCGTGGTCGATCAGGATCTGGAAGGTGAGCGGTACCATCTGCCCGCTGAGAAAGACTTCGTTCATGTCCAGCGCAATGCCGATCCCGTTCTCGAACCGCGTTTCGAGGAGATAAATGTAGGATTTGATAAAACGCAGTTCTGAATCGAGCGTCACCAGAATATCCTCTTTGTCGGGGCCATTCACGCTCAGCTGATAGCGATACACTTTCGACATTTCATCCACGAACTTTTCCGCGGTACCCGGCGCGTCGGTGATCAAAACAGACAGCGAATTGAGGCAATTGAAAAGAAAATGAGGATTAACCTGCTGTTTGACCGCTTCCAGTTCGGTTTGCAGTTGCTTTTCCTGCATTTGCTCCACTTCGTTCTGGTTGGTCCTCCATTGCCGGAACGCGTAAGCAAGCTCGGTCAGTCCGGCGGCGATGAGCGAACCGCTCAGGATAAAAAAGCTCACACGCAGTGCCCAGAAAAGATCGAACCCCGCGCCCGTGAGGCCGATCTGATGATATGCCGGCAATGCCACCCAGAAAAACGCCACATTCACGACACCATACACCCCAAACCACAGGGCGACGCGGTAAATGGAATGATCGGTGTCCGGGAGCAGGCTGGTAACCCTGGGTGAAAGTGCGACGTCGATCCGGTAAGCCGCCCATATCAGGAGCATATTGACGGCACTTCCGGCCACAAACAGGCGCGAATCCGAAAAATAACGTTCCTGCCAGAGTCCCAGGCCGGCCAGCAAGGTTACCCCGGCCAGCAGCAGCACCGATGTGGTAACGCCTACCGGCTTGCGGCCGATTTTTGCCAGGTAGCTTTCAAGGATCATTTGCACGGATTGTCAATTCATGCAAAAGTAAAACGGGTACGGCCTAATCGGAAATAGGGAGTGCTTAACCGTCGTATTTATGGCCCAAATCGTCGCAAACATTGCCTAATATGATTTAAACCAACAAAAGGTATTGTCAATTGAGCAAATGGCTGTTTCAGTTTACCCCACGATTTAGCGTATTCATGAGGTAAAAGTTACAATTCAACCGGGTCGCTGTTTTCTACCGTCCCTTCTTATACCACTTTTGTATCGCAGCCAGGCCAGGCATCTGTTAGCCATCAAAGTCAATCAAAATTTTAGCCATGAAAGTAAATAACCAATTGCCAGATCAATCCATGAAAAATCAACCCGTCCTTTCACCCATGCAAAACCTGTCCATCATGCCGTCGGGCGGCGTTCCGTCGGGCGCTACCGGCGAAATCAAAAACGTCCCCGCGATTACTGTTTACAAGTTTGGGAAAGCGCTCTCCGTTAAATCCAGCGATATCACTTGTCTGGAAGGTGTTGGTAACTACACATTTGTATACACCCGGCATGAAAAACACCTGGTTTCGAAGTGTCTGAAAGAGGTACAGGATGAGCTTAGCAGCGATTTCTTACGTATCCACAAATCATACAGCATCAATGCACGCCATATTAAATCGCGGTGGCCTGATTATATTCATCTCAGCTGCGGTAAGGTGATTCCCATCGCGCGCCGTCGCATCCGTGAAACGCACGAGATATTGGGCAGAATGGCGCTTTCGGCGTAGAGGAGATGTGTAAATTATTGGCCGTCAGGATTTATAAACGTTTATAAATCCTGACGGCTTTTCTTAGTAAGCCCATTTCACATAAGCCGAGGCCCAGGTAAAACCGGCGCCGAAAGCAGAGAATATCAGATTGTCACCTTTTTTGAGCTGCTTTTCGTAGTCCCACAGACAAAGTGGGATCGTAGCGGCGGTGGTATTTCCGTAATGAGCGATGTTCATCATCACTTTATCCATTCCAACACCCATACGGTTGGCCGTTGCTTCGATAATGCGGCGGTTGGCCTGGTGAGGCACCAACCACGCAACGTCGTCGTGGGTGAGGTGGTTTCTTTCCATCATTTCCGCTGAAACGTCGGCCATGTTGCGAACGGCCGATTTGAAAACCTGCTGGCCATCCTGGTGGAGGTAATGCATGCGGGCGTCCACGGTTTCGTGGGTTGCGGGGAACCTGCTTCCGCCCCCGCGTTGTACGAGATTGTTGTAACCTACGCCATCAGCGCGGATCAGTGTATCGATTACGCCGTAGCCTTCGGTATTCGGTTCGAGCAGTACCGCGCCGGCACCGTCGCCGAACAGGATGCAGGTGCGGCGGTCGGTGTAATCCATCACGGCCGACATCTTGTCCGTCCCCACCACGACTACCTTCTTATATTTGCCGGTTTCGATGAACTGCGCACCGAGTTCGAGGCCGTAAACAAAGCCGGAGCACGCGGCATTCACATCGAAACTACCGATGTTTCGGATGCCCAGCTGGTCACAAATGAGGTTGGCGGTACTTGGAAAAACGAAATCGGGGGTAATGGTTGCGCAAATGAGGAGGTCTATTTCAGCGGGATCGGTATTGGTTTTTTCGAGGAGGCCCTTTACGGCGCGGGCTCCCATGTGTGAGCTTCCGAGTCCGGGTTCTTTCAGGATGCGGCGTTCCTTGATGCCGGTCCTGCTCACGATCCATTCGTCGCTGGTATCCACGAGTGTCTCCAATTCGGCATTTGTGAGAATATAGTCGGGTACATATCCTTCGATGCCTGAAATGGAGGCTTTTACTTGTTTCATATTCGATTTTAATACTGGTAAATTTCGCTGTTTGGGGATTCTTTTGCCCTAAATAACAAATATGCATCACAAAAGTGCGCATTTCTCCACCTTTCAATGGTTTTTTTGGGAAGTTAATTTGAAAAGAAAAATTCTACGGGACGATGCGTATTTCGACGCGCCGGTTGAGCCTGCGGTTCGCTTCGCAATCGTTCGGCGCGACGGGCAACCCGCTACCGAACGCTCTGCCACGAATGCGCCCCATCTCGATACGCTTCGAGAGCAGGAACTTTTTGACTTCATCCACGCGGTCGTAGGAAAGCAGAAGGTTTTTCCGGGGATCACCCACGTCGTCGGTATGGCCCGAAAGCTCGATCCGGGGCGCGGGGTTCCTGACCAGGTAATCGGCCAGGATTTCCAGCTCCTGGTTGCTCTCCGGCAGCATTGCCGGCTCGCTCTGGGTAAAAAGCAGAACAGTTTCGATCTCCTCCTTCAAATCCAGCTCTGATAAGGTAACGGGCGCTGCTTTGCAGGAATCGATGTTTTCTATCGGTGTTAAATAAAAAATCTTCGTTGGGCGAAGGGTGCGGGCGGCTATGACTTCCGAATGTGTTTCATAACCGTCGGCATGGATCGAAATAACGCCCATGTCCCTGGCCGACATCTTGAACTGGTAAGCACCGTCTTCGTAAATCGGCACAACCAGGTCCTCGGGGCGCTGTCCGACTACCATAATCGTCGCCTGTATCGGCTGTAAGGTGCGTTTATCGAGAACGCGTACCGCAACACGGGTTCGTTGCGGGATGATTTTTTGCTGGTTCGAGGCTACATTGGCCTGTTGCTGCCCACGAGCGGCAAAATTTGCTGCGGCCAACAAGATAAGGATGATTGTAAAAGTTTTCATTCAAGCTCCGGTTAGGTTGAACAATCGTATTTTACAAGCAGGAAAGTATTTTTATAAATATATAAAGGTTATTTATAGATAATGCTATGCCGGGCGGTTTTTTTAAGGTGCTATCATAAAATTGGGCCGTAATGGAACGTACAGCCGGGCCGGACTGGCGCCATAGCCGTACACCGAGAGTTTCGTTTGTGGCGGCTCATGGGCGGACAAATTCACTTTGCGGTTGCGGAATAACTTCTCGAATTCGTCTTTGATCAGGAAGGGAGCCTTCCAGGGTTCCAGTTTCATTTTCCTGCTGAAAAGCCTGGGCACTTCCTCCTTGACTTTCAGCGGTAGCTTGTCCAGTTCCGGGTCGAACTGAATACTGATCGTGTACCAGACCGCAATCGGTTTCCCGTCTTTCTGGGCGGGTGTCCATTTGGGCATAATGCGTATGAGCCGCATTGCCTCTTCGTCCAGTTCAATGCCGGGGCTTTTAATGATCCGCCCGCTACTGACGTTACCGTCTTCGTCGATCAGGAAGGACACCTGCACAGGCCCTTGTACACCCGCTTGCAGCGCCTCCTCGGGGTACTTGAGATTATTGGCAAGAAATTTCGTTAATCCCCTGAAATAGGGCCAGCGATCGAGCCGCAGGGAAGAACCGCTTTCGTTTCCCTGGTTTGTCTCCACGTCTTTCCGGGAAAGTTTTGATGGGCCTTTCATGCGCATGGCCAATACCTGCGGACGCATTTTCAACGCAATGAGATACTCGGTCGTCGATTTGACAATGGGGATTTGCCGCGGTTCAAAATCAGGATGCTGGATAATCAGTGTCCCGTTCAGAGGCGCATCCGCAATTTCGAAGCCGCCTGTCAGGTTAGTGACGGTGCCACGTTCTGATCCGGCGATCAGAACGGCGGCGTTGGCAACCGGCCGGGCGGATTCGTCGGTGATTTTACCGGTAATCCGTGTTGTCTGAAGAAATGCCGCCCGGATATCGAGGCTGTCGGAAATCGAATGTGCGGACGCCGTTGTACCCCAGTTGGCGGCAACGGCGAGCAGCGCGAGGGAGATGTATTTGGGGAGCAGCGGTGGAGGTATTCTTAGCAACATGAGTTTCCAGTTGTTTGAAATGGCCGATATTCACTCAACTATACCTTTTTTCCATAAACGATTGTATTTCAAATATAGGATACGCAAATAGCAGCAGAATGTGTAATTTTTTTGGAAAAAAATCGGCGATCGATCTACCAGCCGGCGGATCATCGGAATAGGTTTATTTTGTAAAAACATTTTACATTCGACCGGCGAGTTATTCAATCATCCATCTACAAACCATTCACGCACGCTGTCTATGGAAAATTTGCAAGCGGACATCCTATTTTACAATTCACCCGCAGGGAATATTAAGGTCGAGGTCATTTTTGATGATGAGACGTTTTGGTTGAACCAGAAGCGCTTGGCGGAGTTGTTTGGGGTAGAAGTGAATACGATCAACTACCATTTAAAGGAAATCTACAAATCTGGAGAACTCGAAGAGTCGGCAACTATTCGAAAAATTCGAATAGTTCAAAAGGAAGGCAACAGGGAGGTGGCGCGTGAAGTCGATTTCTACAATTTAGACGCAGCCATTGCGGTGGGATATCGTGTCAATAGCTTTCAGGCGACACAATTCCGTATTTGGGCAGGATATTGGTATAGCCAAAAACTATCTCATTGAAAAGGAGATAAAGGAGCTGGAACGCATCGTATCGATGTATCTGGATTATGCCGAAAATCAGGCGGCCAGACAGATTCCTATGAAAATGGCCGACTGGGCGGGTAAACTGGATGCTTTTTTGCAGTTTAATGAATACGAAATCCTGAAAGACGCGGGAAAGGTTAGTCGTGAAGTGGCGATTCGGCTTGCGGAAGAGCAATTCGAGAAATTTCGTGTGGAACAGGACAAAAACTTTGAAAGTGACTTTGACAGGGAGTTGAAAAAGTGGAAGTTGAGGTAGCGTTTCCCCAATTCAAACTGACATGGAACATTACTACACTGTACTCTTCGAATACATCTCCCGTATGATCGCGTTGCCTGATGCAGACCAGCAGTCGATACGAAGGTCGTTCAAGCCGGTGTTTGTACCCAGGGATACGATGTTGGAGAAGGCAGGTGAAGTGCCTGGTTATCATAATTTTATCGTATCCGGGTTTATGCGGAACTTTCATTTGGACGCGGATGGCAATGAGATCACCACCGACCTGAACGACGGTCCGCGGTTTTTTACATCCTACTTCCATTTCGTGAACCGGACCGTTTCGAATGAGAGCCTGCATTGTATCACGGATTGTGAACTGTTACGGATCAGTCGGGATGAGGCCGACGTAACTGCGGCACGCAGCTTCACGCAGAAGGACTATACGATCCGCATTTTGCAGGACCATTTGCAAAAGGACAAAGAGCGGATCAACGACATGGCCAATCTTACCGCAGAGGCTCGCTATGCGAAGTTTGTGAGCGCAAACCCTAACATCGTCCGGCATGTGCCTTTAAAGTACATCGCATCTTATCTCGGCATTACCCAGCGGCACCTCAGCCGGTTGCGGAGCGAAGGCCCGCCCGGTACTTCCACACAGAAATAGCACCGCTTATCCGTATTGGACATTTGTCTAACGTCCCTCGGCATGGCTGGTTTTAAGTTTGACCAAACTTAAATCTCCGACATCATGACCGAACAAATTTCTTATCCTTCCGTTCACGTTAAATATGATCCTCAAAAACTGTTGAATCTGGCCGTCAGGACGTGGTTTGCTGTCACCACGATCGGCCAATGGGCATTCGGAGCCTATATTGTCGTATTTTATGGCGCAAGCACGGCTTCTGGTGATCTCGCAAAATGGAACCAGGTGTTGCCGCATGGCTATGTAAAGGGCGACTGGGCAGGTAATCTGGTCGTGGAGGTACATGTTTTACTGGCGGCGATACTGGTGTTGGGCGGGCCGTTACAGTTGCTGCCGTTCGTTCGACGCAATGCTCCATTGTTTCATCGCTGGCTGGGGCGCGTTTATGTCGTTACGGCCGTTATTGTCGCGACCGGCGGTTTGGTGATGGTATGGACGCGCGGCGCTGTTGGCGATCGGGCGCAGCATGTGAGCATCAGCATTCAGACGATCTACATCATTCTTTTTGCTTGGCAGGCGTGGCGTTGCGCACGGGCCAGGCAGTTTGACCAACACCGCAAATGGGCATTGCGACTGTTCATGGTCGTAAGCGGCGTGTGGTTTTTCAGGATCGGGCTGATGTGCTGGCTTGTGATCAATGGCGGCCCGGCGGGCTTTGATCCCCGGACGTTCATCGGGCCTTTCCTCACGGCACTTGCAGTATTGGTTTACGCTTTGCCGGTATCGCTCGGGCTGCTCGAATTGTATTTCTACGCTCAAAAAGCGAAAAAACACAGCATCATAGCAGCCGCGGCCCTACTGATATTTGGCGTGACGGCGCTGATGGGCGTTGGTATTTTCGGTGCAATAGCGGGCATGTGGTGGCCAAGGATCGGATAGAGACTGTTCCCGCTATGAATCCCGGATCTGTACCTGTTCATATTGACTGTAATTTGTGAGCTTTGCGGGAAATGCAGCTTAAATATTTATGATGAATAGTACAATCAAATTGATTACTGCCAGTAGCGGAGCACATTTCCAGGACGGGAAGGCGCTGTTTCGTGAATATGCCGCTTCGTTGTCGATTGATCTTGCTTTCCAGCGTTTCGAGGAAGAACTCGATACCGTGCAGGAACAATATGGCCCTCCGTCGGGTGCATTGGTGCTTGCGTATGCGGACGAGCGTGCGGTGGGTTGTGCAGGTGTGCGGAGCAAGGGGGGCGGGATCGCGGAGCTCAAACGGATGTATGTCCAGCCCGAATTTCGCGGGCATCAGCTGGGGAAGTTGTTGCTGGAACGGTCCGTTGCAATCGCCAGGGATCTGGGGTATGAAAAACTCCGGCTGGATACGCTCGCCAGCATGACGGGCGCACGCAGGTTGTATGAATCGTTTGGATTTGAAGTCATACCGGCTTACTATGACAATCCGCATGCCGATGCCATTTACATGGAAAAGGTGCTTTGAACGTGATTCAGCGATAACGCCTCATGAGCAACGATAGCGGCCAGAAAATGGCTGTAACGATCGCCTTGCTCCAATTCGGGCGTTCCGGGTTTTCCCGGCACGCTTTCACGCAGTACCAGGTCAGGATGAACAGCGAAATGATCAGTGCGCCAGCCATAGCTTTGAAGTTTGACAGAGATAATATGTTGTAAATTAATATTTTAATCAATTGTCAACCAAAATGTTCGTACCGGCGGTAAACCGCGTCTTACGGAAGGACTTGATCCTGATATTTGCTAAATTTATGGGAATCCAAATGTCTTAGGCTATGCGAAACAAACTTTTGAACACCCTGTTGCTGAGCGCCTGTATTTATCTGATGAGCAATCCGGCAAAATGCCAGACGCAGGAAACAATATCCGATCGCGACGGAAATACGTATTCTGTCAGGATCATGCCCGACGGAAACCAATGGATGACACAGGATTTGAACATCCGGGTGGATAGTTCCTGGTGCTTTGCGGACGATCCGGCCAACTGCAAGGTTTACGGACGGTTGTACACCTATGCGTCGGCAGCGGAGGCGTGCGAGATGCTGGGTGATGGATGGCATTTGCCGTCCCGCAAGGATTGGGAAGGCCTCTCTGACCATTATGGAGGGGCCAGCAACAAATCGAAGGACGGAGGCAAAACGGCTTATAAAGCACTGCAGACGGGAGGTGAATCGGGTTTCAACGCTACGCTGGGTGGCAACCGGGAGCTCTCGGACGGCAAATATGCACGTTTGAACGCCCACGGTTTTTACTGGACAACCACTGAAATCGATGCGCTGACGGCCTGGAATTTCAATTTCGGTGCTGGAGGTAAAGCATTGCATTGCCAGGACGGCATGGGAAAACTCGAAGGGGCTTCGGTCCGTTGTATCAGAGCGCTGGCAAAGCGTTGAGATCTGTCCGGATTCCCCCGCGATAATGTCCGTTTTACACCGTTTTTGGTAGGAAGGGGCGCTGTAAATTTGTGTTGTCACTAATGACCAGCAATCAACAATTAAAATCACTCGATTATGTCAGCACAAGATTTTAGCGCAACGATCCTCGTGGATCAGACACCGGAAGAGGTTTTCGAGGCCGTCACCCATGTTCGCGGATGGTGGTCCGAAGAAATTGAAGGAAACACGGCAGCCCTTAACGACGAATTTAAATACAGTTATGAAGATGTGCATCGTTGCCATATCCGCCTGGTAGAAGTCGTTCCGGCACAAAGGGTGGTGTGGCTCATACTGGATAACTATTTCAAATTCACCGAAGATGAAAAGGAATGGACGGGTACCCGTGTGGTCTTCGACATTACCCGCGCCGGCAATCAAGCGCAACTGCAAATGACCCACCAGGGGCTCGTACCGGAATTCGAATGCTTCAACATATGCCGTGACGCCTGGAGCTTCTACGTCAAAGACAGCCTTTACAACCTGATCACCACCGGCACCGGCAAGCCGAATGCTAAGGGCAAACCTCAAACCGAGAACGAGAAGGCGATTGCGGCTGCGGAAAAATAGCGGGATTTCTAGCGACTGGAAACGCCACTATTTGGTAGGCTTAGGATATTTTTTCAAAGTCTCCGCCATGCGTAGCGACTTGAAGACAATGTTGTCTTCCTTTTGTTCGGCTTGTCGAGCCTCTTCGCGTTGTGTGCGGAGAGAGGCACCTTTGGTTACGGATTTTGTCACAGTTGAAGACATAAGCTCAGCGTGTTAGACTCAAATTTATCGATTATTTCATCGACAACAAAAAGGCATCAAAGTTGATCCCCGTCCGGAATTTGATAAATCCGACTTCGTTGTCGTTGACCAGTCCATAAACTTGGAGATTTTCAGGGATCAGGTGATGATGTCGGGTGATTTCTCGTTGATATAATCGCGTTCTGCTTGGCGTACTTCCTTCGGCATACAATGAAGCCGAAGGGTTCGCTTGAAGGAAATCCAGCGATATGTTGGCGATCGTAGCGAGTATGTGTTGAAAATCGCCATTTTTAAGCTCGACGATATCATCAACTGTGCGTTTTTCCGAATCCCAGACTCCAAACCCTAAACTGTAATAGGAATCTACGTAGTCTTTTGGTCGCGTAATAAAAACTCTGAGCTGAAAATTTCCGTTTCTACCCGAGCTGATAAATTTGCAAGCATATGCTACCTCAAGATACGGAAGGTATGCCTCGTAATCGCGAATTTTTAGCTTCTCGGTTTGATATTTGGGAAGGGTCATTGATTATCGGTACCTGTTTAAACCAGCATGTCTGGGATGAGCAAGGGATTGATAACCAATATTTAAAGGATTAGGTGTCTATTCCAAATTGGATTGTAAACCAATTTTCAAACGGCAGATTAATGTTCCAACGGAGGCGTCGGCACAAGCCGGTGCCTCCGTTGGAACAGATCACTTTCCCACTATCACTTTCTGGCTGGTTATCGTGCCGCTTCGCCAGCTTACTTCCACGATGTACAATCCGCCGGGTAAATGGCCCATGCGCAGTCCGTCAACCGGGTTGGTTGTTTCCAGAATGGTTTTCCCGTTCTGGTCGATCAGCCGAGCTTTCAAGATGGATGCCGGTTCGTTGAAGTACAGCTTGTCGGCAACCGGATTAGGATAAACGGTAGCAAATTCCACGCGTTCGAACTGCACCGCGCGTACGCGGCTGTACGCAAAGGAGCCCTTTGCGCCATCAGCAGCCTTATCGATCATTTTGAGCCGGTAAAGGTTTTCCCCGCGTAACGGCTTTTGGTCGGTAAAATCATAGTCGATCGTTACTTTGCTTTCGCCCCGCGATTTTACAGAACCAATCGCAGACCATACTTTACCATTCTCGCTGCGTTCGATTTCGAAACGATCGCTGTTGGTTTCCTCCGTCGTGGTCCAGTGGAGAATGGCGACGGTCCCTTCCGCACGTGCATCGAATGCAGCGAGCGTAACGGGCAGCGGGTTGACGCGTGAGGCGAAAGTATAGGCAGTATAGGTGTCAGGGGCAATGGCAGCATTGGTGGTGATCGATCCGGCCGTCAGGTCGCTGGCGCCGCCAAGGATGGACGTGGCATCGACGGTCGAAGGAATCGCCACCCATTGCGTCCCGTTCCACCCTGCTATGGTCAGCTTGTTAAGCTGAGCGGCAGTGAGTCCGTTGATATTGCTCGTCGCGTCCCAGGTGAGGGTCAGTTTGGTTGCATTGGTGCCGTCGATGTCCCAGTATTCAATCGTGCTGACTGCTGCCAACGCCGTTTCAAACGTTGTGGAAGGAAAAGGTCCCTCGTTGGGCAGTACGGGATAATCGCCTGAGGGTAGCATGCTGGTTATCGCTGTCGTAGGGTCGGTAAAAAAATAAGAACCCATGGTGCCGTCGCCCGCCGCTGCGAAGGGCCCGAAATGGCTATTGTCACCCACAGGGAAAATAAAGGACGATGTGCCCAATTTCCGGACATACCCGTCTACATAGTTTGCATCGTCGCCTCCCGTCGCCACATTGGCGGGCGATGCGAAGTTGAGTATCCCGAAGGGCGCGGTCCGGATCGTGTAGATCACACCTGGCTGGGTACCTCCACCACCGGTGTTGAAATTATGGTCGCCGAAGAAGGTCATTTCCGCCCCGCTGAATATGGTAGTATTCCCGGAGCTTCCTTCCTGTGCCTGCGCGAGATGTCCCAATGCGAGTAGCATCAAAAGAAGGGGTGGCTTGATCCATTTGGCGGTCAGTACGCGATTTTTGTATAAAATTCTCATTGCATAGTCAGTTATGGATTTCAGGATAGCTAATGAAACACCTGGTATCTATTTGGATACAAACAGAATATCCAGCTGACACAGCGTGAGGTTTACGTCGTCGGTGGTGGTAGTAACCCGTATGTCGACCAGGTCGCCGGCATTGAGGTGAACGATCGCATTTCCTCCGGCTGTGATGCCCGCACCGGGCCCCGAGTTACCGATAGCGAGGGGTCTTCTGTTCGTGCCGTTCACATAAATAAAGAAGCTGGCACCCAGGTTATGCGATTGCAACTGGGACGCAAAAATGCCGCTGATCTGGTAGTACCCGGTACCGTCGGCAGGTACGGTAAAAGTGTCGGTAGCGGAATTGTAGTCATTCCCCTTGTCGATCACCTCGGCGGTAAAATTGATTTTGGTAATGGCATTGTTCGCCTCGGGAGGAAGGTTTTGAAAAGGAGTGCCCGCTCTTCTTTCAAAAACAATGACCGGGGTATTTTGCACGCCGGGTGCCTGCCAGCTGCCACCGCCGTTGGCATCCGAAGTGAAAACCTTGGCTGCGCCCTCGGTACCGTCCTTGATCGAAACCTGGCCGGTCGTTTTGTTGATAAAAGTCTTGCGGTTGGCCGTGGATGCCTCTACTTCGAGGTTGTTGTTGAGATCGATCACGGTCGGGTTCGTGCCGATTTTGACCTGTGCGTTCGCCTCGGTGGCAATGAGTTGCGCCGCACCGGTCACTATTGCCGGGAGAACGAATTTTACCAGTAGTTTTTGTGCGTTCATAGTCGCTAATGTTAAAGATGAATAATGGAACAAACTGCTAGAAAGAAGGCATAGCAAACCCATCCGCTGCCGGAGGTGTCCGCAACGGCGACATTGTTACTGAAAACCAGTTCTCGAATGGGATAAACTACGAGTCAAATCTAGCAGGTGCCTATATCATTAGTTGTACCTGAACGCGATGCTTGTTTACGAAATAACTCTATAATTGCCATTTGTTTGCCTGGCGGGCATTGGCTATAATGTCCGCCAGACAAAAGTGACTGCCTAAAAAGGATAATGCCGCATACCACCGTCGACGACCACCGCTGCGCCGGTCACGTAACGTGCGCGGGGAGAGACGAGGAATACGGCCATATCGGCCATATCCTGCGGTTGACCGAAATCACCCAGCGGGATTTCTTTTTCGGCAAATGCCTTACGTGCTTCATCCGTAAAATAAGGACGGATGTTAGCCGTGTCGATCAGTCCGGGTTGCAGTGTATTGACCCGAATGTTGAATGGTCCTACTTGTGCGGCCAGTTGTTTCGACCATACTGCCATGCTGGCTTTGGCTACTGCCGATACGTTGATGCTACGGAGCTCATAAGTGCTGGTCAGGTTCAGGACCACACCCTGCCGGCGGTCGATCATATGCGGAAGTAATTCCTGCGTGAGCTGGCGGGGCCGGTCGAAATCCAGCGCCATCGAATCATTCCAGGGCTGTTCGGGGCCGGTGATCGCTACGGGGCGGCTTTGTCCGGCATTGTTGATAAGGATATCCACCTCACCTAATGCCGCCAGGGCAGCTTGCGCGATGCGCTGCGGGCCATCCGGTGCTGTAAAATCTTGTGCGAAAACAACGGGTACAATGCCCGTTTCCGCCGCTACTTCCTCCCGAAGGCTGGTCAACAGCTCCTCATTCCGGGCGGTGGCGAACACACGCACGCCTTCTCTGGCCAATTCCTTTACAATAGAGCGGCCGATGCCCTGGCTGGCCCCGGTTACGACTGCCGTTTTTCCTTTTAAATGCAAATCCATGACTGTATTTTGAATGTGTTAAAAACTGGTTGCAAACGTAGCCGGAAGCATCTATTTTTGAATGCTATACAACCAATTGTAGGGTACTAACAAAAGTGTAAGTAATGGCTGCCAGAAAAGAAAATTCTACCTATACCAGCAATGAAAAGTACATTGTGGAATGTGACCTTACCTATGCCGTGAACAAGATCGGCGGCAGATGGAAAATTTTGATTATCAGTAAACTGGAAAAAGGGAAAATGCGGTTTGGCGAGCTGAAAAAAGAGTTTCCCTACATCACCGAGCGGATGCTGACCTTACAGCTCCGTGCGCTCGAACAGGACGGGCTGGTCAAACGCACGGTGTATGCGGAGGTGCCTCCCCGCGTGGAGTACGAACTGACCGAAATGGCGGCGGCGTTTGGGCCGATATTTCAGCAGCTCAGCGAGTGGGGAGGAAAGCACCGGAAGCTGTTCAATTGAGTTTGTAGGCGTCGGCCAGTTGTACAAGTCCTTTGCGGTCGGCGATATTCAGCTTTTCGAAAATACGCCGCCGGAAGGTGCTTATGGAAGTGTATTGAAGCTGCATGAGCTCGCTGATTTGGGTAATAGTGTAATCCTGAATGATGTACATCGCCACCTGAAACTCCCGGGGTGTAAGTTCATCGAACGGGTTTATCGACTTGTGGTTCAGCGAGTCGTTCACAATGATATCCGCCAGATCGGCGCTCATGTATTTCTTCCCCGTCAGCACGACGTTCACCGCCTTGATCAGGTCTTCGGGCGAAGCATCTTTCTCGATGTATCCATGGGCACCCATTTGCAGGGCCCTTTTTCCAAAAATCGTCTCGCTGTTCATCGAAACGATCAGGACTTTTGTATCGGGGTGGAAGTTTCTGATCCAGTGCAAAATGGTCATAGGATCGGTGTCGGGCATGCCCAGATCCAGGAGAACGAGATCATATTGGTTGATTTTCAGTTGGGCCATAATCGTTTGGCCGTTCCAGCCTTCGTCCACCTGCGCATCGGCAAAATGGTTGAGCAGTGCAACCCTTAATCCGTACCGAACCAGGGAATGATCGTCGGCAATCAATATCTTTTTCATAACGTGGTAAAATTGGGCGGAGCAGTGTCCGTCAAAATAGCGTCTGTTCTGTTAGATTGGGCGGGTAAAAGCCCTGAAATAGTGACGGTTGTTCCCCCGCCGACAATGCTTTCCACTTCCAGCTGGCATTCGAGGCGGGCCACGAAATCGATGATGATCTGATAGCCCAGGCGGCCGCTTTGCTCGATCCCCGCAGTGGTGAGCACATTCTCGATGCGCCGGTTGATTTTACTCAGTTCGGCAGGCGACATACCCCGCCCGTTGTCTGAAACCGAAAGTCTCAAATATTTGTCATCCAGTTTGTCCAGTTCTACGCTGATATGTCCGCCCGTCGTGTATTTGTTCGAATTGTCGATCAGGTTACGGATCACAGCTTTCAGGATTTCGCGGTTGGTGAGGATGTCCCGGTGGCCCGGATTGAGGAATTCAAGTGTGTTGTTTTTTAAAAGAAGCATTTCTTTGAAAAACTCGCCGAGCTCGTCCGCGAGGCCGTCGAACGGAAAGGGGCGCTTGGAAAGGAAGAAGCCTTCCTGCTGCGACTTGGTCCAGAGATTGATTTCCTTGACAAATGCGTGGATATTCGTAGCCGCCTTTTTGATTTCGGCGGTGCCGGTCCTGGCGTCGTCGAGGTGGTCTTTTTCCAGCGCCGTTGTCACATGATCCGACAGCAGGTTCAGGAAATGCAGCGGCGATTGCAGGTCGTGCGCGAGCAGAAGCGTGATCTTTTCTTTCAGCCGGTTGCTGTATTCGAGCTGTTTGGTGCGTTCCTGGACCTGTGCTTCAAGCTGCTTTTTCCGCTGCGTCAGATAATGATAACGCAGTTTCACGACCACGTAAAAGGAAAACGCCAGCAGGAAAAACGCAAAAAGCGCCGCATACCAGGTTTGGTACCAGAATGGATCTACTGTAAAACTCTTGGTCAGCAGCCCCACATTATCCTTCCCGAAGCCCGCCTTTTTCCGGACTTGCAGCGTATAATTACCATAGCCTAAACGGTTGAGCGTGATGGTGAGGTTGTTACTCAATGGGTACCATTCATTATCGAGGCCTTTGATATTGTATTCCAGGTACTGGTTTTCGGGCAGCCCGAAATAGGGGGACGCCAGCAAAATCTCGATGCGATTGAAAGAAGGGGCGAGCCGGAGTTCCCCGCTGAACGGCTGTTCTTTCCCGTCTACGACAAATTTGTCGATCTGTATCCGGGAATCAGGGAGAATATCAATAATGCTGTCGGGATACACCTGTACGAGCCCATCCATCGAGGGAAAAGAAAACTTGCCATCCGGGAACGCCACCGACGACGGGTTGCAGCCTCCATTGAATTCATTGTTGGCAAAGCCGTTGCTTTTGTCGTAGTAGTAATAGAAAACGCTGGCGATTTTGCCATCGAGGTAATCGTAGAGGTCCTGCGTCCTGGCTTTGAAAAGCCCGTGATTGGTGGTCATCCACATAAATCCCTTCTTGTCTTCCAGGAACGTGTGCACGGCAAGCAGATGGTTGTTGCGGTCGAGGGGTAATGCGGTAGCCTTCCCATTGCGGATCGCGTAGAAGCCCTGCCCATAGGTTCCGGCCCAGAGCGTTTTCTTTTTATCAAAATACAATGCCCTGACTTCCTGCCCTTTCATTTCGGGCAACTCCTTGTAAGTGCCCCTTTTCACATCCATCAGGAATAATCCGGAACCGTCCGACGCCCAGAATTGGGTATTATTTATTGGAAGGAACGCTTTGATGTTTTTGGGCAAATCCAGCCATTGAATCGAATCGCCCAGGGCCTTTCCGAGTTTCCCGGAAACTGCACTGAGCCAGAAAGTTCCGTCGGGGGTCCGGGCGAACTTTAGCGCTGGGAAGTTACAGTAGAAACTATGGACCAGCTTCCAATCAGGTCTGCGCTGGTCTATTTTTTGATTCCGGCTGCTCATCCAGACATACCCATCCCGGTCCACCAGGATCGGGCTCCTTACCGCTAACGGAAACGGATCGCCGGAGAATATTCCGGTAGGGGATATGACGCCGGCTTCTGTCAGAAGACGGTCCTTTTGAAATAAATGCTGACTATAAAAATTGTTGCTGAAACCTGCAATGCGGACGGTTTTAAATAACTTCTTTTTGAAAATATACACCCCGTTGGTCAGAGTGCCCACCACGTGAATACCAGCTTCCGGGATGTTCAGATAGCAAGCGATATTGCCGATATCTCCGGTTTTCAGAACAGGTCTGCAAATAAGCTCTTCGGCATTCGGCGCTTGCAATTCATAGAAAGTATTCGAACTATGCAAGAACAGTCGTTCACCCTGTTGGTAAAGACGGGCGTCCTGCGTGAGAAGCGGAGCGCCGCTGCCAGCTATCCTGGACAGTACCTGATATTCCTTTCCCGTGGAATCGGTGCAGCGTATCCCGCCTTTCTGATCGAAATAATACATTCTGTTATCCAGCTTGCCCGCCCTGTCAAAAGTCATGGCGCCATAGTCGAATGTTTTGCTGAAGAACACCTTCTTCTGATGCAGGTACACAAGATGAACATCACCCACGCGCAGAAATCCGTCTCCGGGCGTCTTGGCCGGATAATAAAAGGACGCGGTTGCTAAAACGGCGAAAAGCGATTCGACGTGCCGGCGGTCCTGGGGGTTAAGGTTACGGATCACGTCGAACTGGTCGTTCCGGGACCGCAAAATCACTGCCCTGTTCCTGATGTGTCGGTTCAGTACGAACGTCTGGTTGTTTTGATCAAAAGAAAAGACTTTGAAATGGGAATCCTTGAAATGAATGGTGCTGTCGCCCGTCAGGCCGAGTTCAATAATGCGGTTGCTCTTGAGCTCGGGGACATTGGCGAGGTTGTAGGTCGTGAAACGCGTCCCGTCGAACCGCACGAGCCCGCCCTGGGTCGTCATCCAGATGAAGCCATTCTTATCCTTATGAAGTTGCATGACGCTATTTTGCGGCAGTCCGTTATCACTTGTGTAATGTTGTTCGGTGAAATCGGAGACCTCCTGTCCCGATGCCCGGAGTGTGGCCGTGAGGAAAATGAGAAGGGTAGTAATCCTCGCAAAATTCATAGCCGCGTTAACAAAAAATGCTTGTCCAGAAATGACAAATTTGGGGTCGGATTCGAGGATACAATAATAGCTTAGTTTTATAATAATTTCTATTCGTTGTAAAAACATTTCTAGGGATTCGGTCTGAGAAAATAGCGGCAAGGAATCGAAGCCATCAAATACTTTTGGGCGAGATGATCGCCGCGTCCCAAACCGCAGGCCGCCAGGGCTTTGCTGTCGGAAAAGATTTTCTCATGTGTCATGAAGAAAATAATGTAACCCTAATACTACAAATAATGCCACTTAATGCAAATTCAACTTATTGAGCGGTTTTTTTTACTTTTGACATATGGCACGCAACCTGGTTGTCAAGGACCTCTCCGAACTGTATGAAACGATGGGCCTGCCGGTCGACCCGGTCGACGCGTCGTCGGGCCTCACCGTCCATTTCCTGCAACAAACCTTTACTGAATTTCCATTCACATCGGTACCATTCAGGCCCAACTATTTCAGTTTCCTGTTTATCCAGGAAGCATTTGGCAAGTACACGATCGACGACCAGGTTTTTGAAGTCAGGCCGGGAACGGTATATTTCACCAACCCAGGCAATTACCGTGTTTTCGAGTGGCATAGTATTACCGACACCTGCCTGATCACATTCAATGAAGCCTATTTAAAGGAAAACGTGCACGAAGACGTGTACCGGGATTTTTCTTTCCTGCTGACGGAAACCGTGGAGCCGCGGGTTTTGTCCGACGACCAGTTTACCATCGTGCGGCAGCTCTATCAGCAAATACACCGTGAACACCGGGGAAACTCGCCCTACAAGAACCGGATCATCGGGAGTTTGATGGTCGCTTTGCTTTTGAAAATCAAGGAATATTTCTTTCAGGATTACAATCCTATTTATGAAGGCAACAGGAGTTCCCAGATCGTGAAGACCTTCAAAAGAAACCTCGAACAGCATTTCAGGGACCTTGTCAACGGAAAGGTGGAAGTTCCGCTACGCGTGCAGGATTACGCGGATATGCAATTTTTGCACGTCAATTATTTGTCGAGCGTGATCAGCAGTAAAACCGGCAAATCCGTGAGCGCCTGGATCGCCGATAAAACCATCGCCGAAGCCAAGGTGATGTTACAGGATCCGGCCCTGGCCATCAAGGAAATAGCCCTCCGGTTAGGCTTTCTGGAAGCCCCTCATTTCAGTAATTATTTCAAAAAACATACCACGCAAAGCCCGGCTGAATACCGGAAGCAGCATGCGGGTTGAGTTAATCGATGTCCTCGAAGCCATAAGCGTTGCCGTCCAGCAACAGCATCGACATCAGCCAGTTTTTGATTTCCTCATCCTCCGGTAGCGGATCCTGTGTCCATACACTCCACCCGTCGATATGCCGGTAATATTTCTGGTTGACTTGCTCGGCAAATGCCTTGGATTCGGCGAGTTTTTTCAGGGGAAATTCGACGACATCGGAGGTTTTTCGAGGTAGTTTCGATTGAAGGAATTCCGCTACTGCCCGGGTAGGCTCATCCATCCGGTTCTTAAAAGAGGCAAAGTCGGGAAGCAGACATGACGCGTAGTGACCCAATAGTGCCGACTTTAATTGAATGGGGGCGTAGGTCCTGTTGAAGCGAAAATGGTCGACGAGTATTTGCTTCCTTCGGTCCTTCCCTTTCCATTAATTTCATTTGTTGACAACCCACGATAGCAACACATCCCGGATTTTCTGCCGGATAAAATACCTCCTTTTTAAGAGTAGTTACCACCGCCCCTCGTCTTCCCGGTGAAGATTTTGGCAATGGTAGGCAGACATGACCGCCATTGCCTCGCCCGCGAGGGGCACGGGGGCATTACGTGCGGGAGTGAAACGGCCGGGATGATCCGTAACCTCTACGTCCACGACTGTGTTTTCGATGATACCGATACGGGCCTGCGTTTCAAAACGCGTCGCTCGCGTGCCGGTGGCGGCGATAACCTCACCTACGAGCGCATACGCATGATCCTGCGCGGCGACGCGGTGAAATTCGACATGCTGGGCAGCCGGCAATATGTGGGTGAGCTGGCGGATCGCCTGCCAGCCCGACCGGTCGATAAGCTCACGCCTGGGTACAGCAACATCACCGCCCGCAACATCATCGTCGAAAAAGCCCGGACGTTTGTCGATATTACCGGCATTCCGGAGTCGCCGGCGACCAACCTGCTCATTGAAAATGCCGATGTAAGTGCCCGGACGACCTTCAAGGCCAGCGACGCACTCGGCGTAACCATCCGGAATGCGTCGATTACGGTCACTGACTCGATTCTGCGTGGGCTGGATGTTCGGGATGTGCTTTTTGAGAACGTGGTTTTTAAAACACCTCAAAAACGGATATGGATGGATGTTCAGGGCGAGAATTCCAAAAATATCCGCTTTACAGAATGCCTTCCGGCAAAACCGGAAGGCTGGGAGTGAGGCAATTTGAAATCACCTGGCAAGGTTATCGGCCTCGATAATGGCATCGGCAAATGCCCTTGGTGCCTCCTGCGGCAGGTTATGCCCGGCGCCCTTTACCACATGGTGTACATGCTTGCCGGTTGATTTGCGGGCAAATGCCGAGCCGTCGCCGGCAGGTACCACGCCGTCCGAATCGCCGTCGAGCGTCACCGTAGGGACTGAAATGACCGGTCCGGCTGCGAGTTTTTGCTCGATTTCATCGTATTGCTTCTCGCCGGGCTCGATGCTCAGCCGCCAGCGGTAGTTATGGATCACGATCGCCGCATAATCCGGATTTTTGAACGACGCGGCCGAGCGGTCGTAGGTGGCCTGGTCGAAAGACCATTTGGGTGAGATATTTTTCCAGATAAGCTTGTTGAAGTCGTACCAGTTGGCAGTATAGCCTTTCTGGCCGCGGTCGGTGGCGAAATAGTACTGGTACCACCATCCCCATTCGGCTGCCGGCGACAGCGGCTGCTGGTTTCTTTCCAGGTTGTTGATCAGGTAGCCATTCACCGACACCATCCCTTTGACGCGTTCCGGCCAAAGCGAGGCGATAATGTTCGCCGTACGCGCACCCCAGTCGAAGCCGCCGAGGATGGCCTGTTTGATTTTAAGTGCATCCATGAGTGCGATAATATCCATCGCCACGGCGGCTTGCTGGCCATTCCGGAAGGTTTTGTCCGAAAGGAAGCGGGTCGTTCCGTGGCCGCGCAAATGGGGGACGATCACCCGGTAACCCGCCTGGGCGAGCAGTTCGGCGCTTTCGGCATAGCTGTGGATGTCGTAAGGCCAGCCGTGCAGCAATATCACCGGTTGCCCGCTCGCAGGTCCGGTTTCGGCGTAACCGATATTCAATACGCCCGCATCGATTTGTTTGATGTTTTCAAATGCATTGACCGAATGACCGGGCAGGCTGCCGGGTTTTCCGCCGGCCAGCGCTTTGGAAGGCAGTATTTGTGCTGCGGCGAAGGCGAGGGCGGCGAGGCCCAGAAAGTTGCGACGGCTGTATTGATGGCTATTTTCCATTTCTGCGATATTTAAGATTGATGGTTGAATGTCCGCCTGGTGATTTCCCGTTTGGATGATTCAAAATTAGCGGCATCCCCGCCCCGCAGGAATGGAAACCTGGCCCAACCGGACAAATCTGCGGGCGGACTAGACATTTCTCCCGCCGTATCCGACAGGGCAGGATAGTAGTTTTCCGGATTTTTACTTGTTTTATCTACAAAAGATCATATTTGGTATACATCGCTACCCGGGAACGGGGACTAATTATGCTGCGACAATCGATGCAGATGCAGGCAACGGATGAAAAAATACTGCTGGGCAGGCTGGCGGAAGGCGATGCGCCGGCATTCACGGCACTTTACGAAAGGTATAGTCTAAAGTTGTATGCCAATATTTTGCGCCTTGTCAAGTCCGAAGATACGGCGAAGGAAATCTTGCAGGAGCTCTTCCTGAAAATATGGGAGATGCGCGGGCAGATCGACCCGGAAAAATCTTTTAAGTCATTTCTCTACAAAATCGCCGGGAACCTGGTTTACGACCATTTCAGAAAGGTTTCCCGTGATAAAAAACTGTCGGATAGTCTGCTGTACCTGCTTGAAGAAGAATACAGCCACTCGGAAGAATCCGTCATTTACAACGAAAGCCTCGAACTAATCAACGTGGCGATCGGTCAGTTGCCCGAAATGCGAAGGCGGGTATATGTGCTGGGCAAGATTGAAGGCAAAACCTACGAGGAAATTTCAGCTCAATTGGGTATTTCGCATTCCACCATCAGCGATCACATTGTAAAAGCCAACCGTTTCATCAAAACCTATCTCACCAGCAGGACCGACGTGGCGCTCTCGCTCATTATCACGTTCATCGGTGCTGATTTGTAGTTTTAGGCTCAATTTTGGTATACATCAAAGAAAAAACTGAAATTTTTTTCGAAGCCGAGCAGAGGACAATTTCCCGCCAAACGTATTAGCGGAAACAAACGCGAATACTTTGGAAAACCCTGACCCCGTAGAAGCGCTGTTCAAGCGCTATTTGGAAAACAAATGCACGCCCGGCGAAGTAGCCTTGCTACTCGGTCACTTCCGGGCCGGCAACGATGAAACGCAACTGCGCCAGCTCATCGCGCAACAACTGGATGCTGAAAATGCCGACGCAGCGAAGCATAAGCAGGCCGTCGAGGAAGTGTATGCCTCGCTCGCCGGCCGGATTAGCGTGCCCGGGTACGGTGCGCCCGTCAGGCCGCTTATTGCACCATACCTCCGGAATGCGGCTATTTGGCTGCTGGTTTTATTTTCGGCGGGAGCGGCACTGTACTTATTCAGGCACCACGAAAAAGAGCAACGGCCTGTTGCCACGCTTCATGTGGGCGCAGCGCCCGGGGAACGGAAGGAGGTAGTCTTGCCCGACAGCTCGCACCTTTGGCTCAATGCCGGCAGCTCGGTCGATTATCCCGCCGTTTTTAACGGAAGCGAGCGGAATGTGAGCCTGAGGGGCGAGGCGTTTTTTGACGTCGCGCGCGACCCCGCGCACCCGTTTGTGATCCGTACGGGCGCATTACGCACGCGTGTGCTGGGTACGAGCTTCAATATCAAAGCATACCCCGAAGATTCCTCCATCGCGGTTTCGGTGGTCACCGGCCGGGTAAAAGTCAGTTCACCCAAAGCCTCGATGGACTTGCAGCCCGACCAGCAGGCGGTTTACGGCAAATCGGACGGCCAGCTCGTTGCACAGCCTTACCCGGGTGCCAGGGCGCTTGCCGCGTGGAGGGAAGGCAAGCTGCAATTCCGCAACAGACCGCTGCGCGAGGTGATACGGACACTGGAACGCCGGTACGCCGTTTCGGTCAGCCTGGACAACCGGTCGCGGGATTGTCCCGTGCTGCACGCGGATTTCGACGACACCGAGCCCGTCGGCCGCATTCTCGAAATGCTCGCGGTTTCATTGAATGGCAGGGTCGAAAAGGAAGGGGAAACGGGCTATCGCCTCACTACCGGCGGATGTTTTTAGATACACACCACTACCATGAAAGTAATCACCTAAAACCGGAACTATGGAGCACATTACCTAAAAGAAATCCCCGGACATGAACCCGGGGAAAGAGCCAAAATGCAAGTTCAAAATTGCGCCGGTGCCACAGGGGTCGAAGTCTAGGGCATCGCGCACAACCAGCTGATTTACATTTTAAACCTGTCAAAATTATGAAAAAATCTCTCCCAAGGGGTGAAGTGATTCACTATATTCTTATTGCGATGAGATACAGCGCTATTGTCATCTTCCTTGTTTGTTGCGCTGCTTCCCTGTCTGCTGCCCATGATTCGAATGCGCAGGCGCTGGAAAAGCCCGTGACAATCCACCTCAAAAATGTTACGCTCAACGAAGCCCTGGACGAGATAGCCGCCCAGGTGAATGTGAATATTGTTTTTACGGGCAAAGTCGCCGATCTGCCCAGAACGAATCTCCGGGCCAGAAATGCGAAGCTGCGCGATGTGTTGCCGAAGCTGCTGGGGGCGTACCACCTTTCCTACGCGCTCATGGGCAACAGCATTGTGATCCGCCGGGATGTGACGCCGGAAAAAGGTAAATCAAAGGCCGTCCGGGCCGATACGATCCTTGTGCGCGGCCGCATTCTCGACCAGAAGGAACCACCGGGCCCATTGACCGGCGTTACGGCGATCAT
The DNA here is from genome assembly GCF_017744695.1 of Dyadobacter sp. Lineage (GTDB taxonomy): Bacteria > Bacteroidota > Bacteroidia > Cytophagales > Spirosomataceae > Dyadobacter. The sequence goes on along the minus strand of NZ_JAGIAS010000012.1, from coordinate 85,990 downwards.
TAAGGGTACCCAAAAGGGCGCTACCACCGACAGCGACGGTTTTTTTGAGATTTATACCCAAATAGGCGATGTGCTGGTATTCAGTTTCGTCGGTTTTACCGGCAAGGAGTACGTCGTGAATGGCAACGAGCGCAACCTGACCATTTCATTGCCCGAAACCACTACGGCATTGAACGAAGTGGTGGTAACCGGCTTTTCGGAGCAAAAGGTGAAATACCTGGCCAGTTCGGTCAGCACGGTTTCGATGAGTAACGTCAACAACAAGCCCATTACCCAGCTTTCGCAGGCGTTGCAGGGCGGTACTACGGGTATTAATGTCAATCAAAGCTCCGGGTTACCCGGTGGCGATGCGGCGTCGATCAAGATCCGCGGCGTGGGTTCGTTGCTAGGTTCTTCGCCGCTGGTACTGGTGGATGGTGTGCCGTTTGACATGAACAAACTGGACCCCAATACGATCGAGAGCATTTCGATCCTCAAAGATGCTGCTGCGGCATCGGTGTATGGGGCGCGGGCCGGCAACGGCGTGATCCTGATCACCACCAAACGGGGCGTGGCCGGGAAAGTGGACGTGCAATACAATGTGTTTTACGGGAACCAGACACCTATGTACAAACCCGATTTCGTGGACGCGGCCACCTACATGGAAATGGTGAACGAGGCCCGCAAGAATACCGGCGGCGATCCGACTTATTCGCAGGAGGTGATCAGCAACACCCGGAATGGCGTGGAGCCGCTGCGCAACCCCGATACCAACTGGGGCCGGTTGCTGATGAAGTCCAATTCGATGATCCAGCAGCATGGTTTGCAGGTGTCGGGCGGGAACAATTCGGCGCGGTTTTCGCTGGCTGCCAATTACATGAAACAGGACGGGATGCTTCAAAACTCCACTTTCAACCGGGCAAACGTCCGGGCGAACACGAGTATCGACCTGCGCAAGAATGTGGTGGTATTTATGGACCTGTTCGCCTCGCGCGACGACCAGTTGCAGCCCTACGCCTACGGAGGCGAAAGTGGGCGGCTGCTGAACTGGATTTACACCGCACCGCCGAATATCATGTCTAAATACCCCGAAAAGCCCGACCGGCCTGGTTACAGCTACTATGGAACCTATGGTGAAAGCTGGAACCCGCTCGCGCAGATCGAAAAGGGTGGTACCATGCAGCGGATCCGCGACGAGGTCCTCATTAACCTTCGTCCGAAATGGGATGTTTCGAGGGATCTGACGGTAAAGGGGCAGTTCAGCTACCGCGTTTCTTCCGGCGCCGACAAAGTCAACCGGGAGTCATTCGTATTCTTCGACTACTTCACCGGTGAAAAGGCGGGCTGGGATTATGGGACGATCAAATCGGCCGGGCCCACCAACCGTTCGAGCTATTATTATGCAGGCGGTAACCTCGATTACAACAAGAACTTCGGGGATCACCGGGTGAATATCATTGCCGGTTTTTCACGGGAGATGAACAATGCGGACGCCTGGCAGGAAATCGGACTGCTATCTGCATTTGGGAAAGCTTATTATAGTTTCAAGGATAAATACCTGCTCGAAGCCGGGATGCGCCGGGATGGCTCTTCGCTGTTTGCTCCGAAAAGGAAATGGGGGAATTTTCCTTCGCTGGCGGCAGGCTGGAACGTGAGCAACGAGGGCTTTATGAAAGAGCTTCGTGTGGTGAGCCAACTGAAACTGCGCGGCTCTTACGGGATGCTCGGTAACAACAATATCACGCCTTACCGCTACCAGTCCACGGTGAACACGTCAAATGGTACGGAAAACTCCATCGGCAACCCGGATATTACCTGGGAAAAAGTGGGGATCCTCGACATCGGTGCCGATCTCAGCCTGTTTGGCCGCAGGCTCGACTTTACTTTTGACTGGTACAACAAGAAAACCACGGACCTGATCCTGAACCCGCAACCGACGCTTACCTCGGCATTGCTCCCGGGACCGATCAATATAGGCAGTGTCGTCAATCGCGGCTGGGAGTTGAAAGCGGGCTATAACAGGTCCCTGACGGACCACATCAATTTCAGCCTGAATCTTGGCTATTCGCGGAATACCTCGGAATGGCTGAAACTGTCGCAGGAAACGCCTATCATCGACGACAACAAGATCAGGCAAAAAGGCCGGGCGATTTCGGAATACTACGGGTACAGAAGCCTGGGGCTGATCCAACAGGCGGATATGGATGCAAATGTCCCCATCATCTCCGGGCAGGGTGTGGGCGACGTTCGCTATGCCGATATGAACGGCGACGGGGTGATCAGCAACGACGACCGCGTGGCGCTGGGCTCGGTAGACCCGGTGTCGACCTATTTCGGTAATTTTTCCCTGAAAGTCAGAAATATTGATTTCGAGGTGCTGGTGACCGGTACGGGCAAAGTGCCGGTATTCTATTCCAGCCGGATCGCATTACCTTTGAATGTTTCCGGCGAAGGCGGCACGCCTCTGAATTGGCATCGCGATTACTGGACGCCCGAAAATACCAACGCCCGCTTTCCCAGGCTGCTGACCGCCCCCGGTAACAACGGCCTGCAGTCCGATTTCTGGAAGGCGAACGGTGCATTTGCCCGCGTGAAATATGTGCAGCTGGGTTACAACCTGCCAACCTCGCTAACCAGCCGCTTGCACATTCGCGGCGTGCGCGTGTATGTGAATGCGCAAAACCCGCTGACTTTGACCAAACTGAAAATCATCGACCCGGAAACGAAGGGGGACCAGGGCACTTATCCGCTGTTCAAAACCAACACCATCGGCCTGAACGTGCGCTTTTAACCAACATCGACATGACTATGAAAAGATACAGAATGATTTTGTTGAGCCTGGCAGTGCTGTTCGTCCAGGCCGGATGTTCCGATTTCCTGGAAAGGGATAATCCAACCGCCACCACGGACGATAAATGGTGGAACCTCGAATCCGATTTGCGGGCCTCGCTGGAAGACGTCTACGCGGGTGTGCCCTCGGGCGTGATCGTTTACAACGGCTTTTATTCCAACGCACGCGTCCATTTGTCGGGAGCGTCCGACGAATCCGTTTTCCGCGCCAACTATACCGATTTCGAGGTATTTACATTAGGTACAGCCACCAGCTCGTCGGGGATACCTGCCCAGCAATACGCCAATAAGTACAGAACGATCCGCAATGCCTGCCGGTTTCTGGAAAATTATTCCAAAGCGTACGTGCAGGACCCGGCGCTCAAAGAACGCTACGCCGCCGAAGCGAGGGCGCTGCGGGCCTGGTACCATTATGAACTGTTTGCCTACTTTGGTCCCGTGCCCATCGTCGACCATTCGTTTACGCCTGCGGAGCAATACGCCTCCCGGCCGACGCAGGAACAGATGGTGTCGTTTATCATAGCCGAACTGGAAGCTGCTGCGGCTGTCTTACCGGTCAAATACCCCGATAGCGAGGCTTACCGGATCAACAAGGCCATTTGCTACGCGATGCAATGCCAGGTGTATATGTTTGTGAATGATTATGCCCATGCAGCGGCGAAAGCCAAACAGGTGATGGATCAGAACATTTACGAGCTCTACCAGAGCTCCGATCCGAACATCGGCAATTACGCGGCGTTGTTTACCTACACCGGCGTGGTGAACAAGGAGAGGATATTCTTCTACCGGACCGGGCAGCGCCAGGCATTCCTGAGGCTGGGGCCTAAAAGTTTCGGCGGGGCCAATTCAACCACATCGCCCACGGCCGCCATTGTGAATACCTATGAAACCAGGCAGGGCAAGACAATCCAGGAGCTGGGTGCGGATAGCCTGGCCATTTATATTGAAAATCCCAATTTCAACGACAACCGCGACCCGCGCTTGAAAGCGTCGATCCTCGTTCCCGGTGAAATGTTTTTGGGTAAAAAAATGGACCCTTTTACGACCACCAGTGTGGATCTGATAGGGCAGACGCAATCGACGCAGACGGGGTTCTGGATTAAAAAATGGCTGGATTCCAGGGATATCAGCAACCAGGCCGACGGCCAGCTCGATTTCTTCATTATCCGCTATGCGGAAATCCTGCTCAATTATGTGGAAGCGCTCGTCGAGACCGGCAAGTGGCAGGACCCTGACGTCGCTAAATACCTGAATATGATCCGCAAACGGGCCGGAATGCCCGACGTGGATGTGAAAAAATACAATACGCAGGAGAAAATGCGGGAGTTTGTGCGCCGGGAACGGCAGGTTGAACTGGTATTTGAAGGACAGCGCTTTTACGATATCCGTCGCTGGAAAATAGGGGAGAAGGTTCTGAACGGCACGGTGTACGGTGCTGTGGATCCTGCTACCGGCAAACCGGTCGTGGTGGAGCAGCGGAAATTCAATCCGGGTCGCGATTACGTGTGGCCAATCCCGCTGACGGAGTTGAATGCCAACAAGAATATGCGGCAAAATCCCAATTGGTAAAACCGGGGCACGTCAATCCTGAGATTCGAGCAGTGCCTTCAACGCTATGAAACACATATAGGCGAGGTAGATAGGCACCAGCACCGGCAGAAAAACAGCCGTTTTCAGGATGTCGTCGTTCGTAAGGTTTTTCATAGTAGAATGATTTATACAACTTATTCTACATATAGATAAAAGTTGTGCCACAAATATAGGTTAACAAATTTTAAATTCCGGCAAAAAAAAGGCTGCTCACCGTTAAATGAGCAGCCTTTTTCTTCATGACCGTTTTTTACTTGTTCCACCACAGGGGCGTCGTAATGTCGTCGTTGCCTTGCGCCTTCACCGCATTCTGGTAGTTGGCCAGGTTTACGCTTTGTTCTTTCGGTGGGTAATACAAGCGCTCCGGGACGCCTTCGCCGAATAGCGGCTGGAATTTATAATCGGTGGTTTTGCCATCCACGGTGCGGCTCCAAACGATATCGCCGGGTTTCACCAGGAAGGTAGGATAACCGGTACGGCGGATTTCTGCCCAGGCCTCGTCGCCCTGCGTGTAAAGTGCCAGGTATTTCTGATTCAGTACGTTGGCTTTGTCGGCTTTCGGAAGCGCAGCCAGGTAAGTAGTGATATCGGCCTGTGCAATACCCCATTTTTGCAGGGAAGCGGTCACGCCGTTGATGTACTCCTGCTGGTCCCAGTTTTTGTATTCCGAAATCAGGAAGGCTACTTCGGCATATTCCTGCAAAACCTCCCCGTAATTGGCCGCATTCACTATGGCACCCGGAAGGCTCACATCGGTGGCGGTAAGCAACCCGGCTGCTGCCACAGGAAGCCCGTATGGCTGACCTACGTAATTGCCGGCGGCATTCTTGGTGGCATATATCCCCAGGCGTGGGTCTTGTACTTTCACAGTTCCCAGATCGCCTTTCAACACATTGATGATCACGTGCGAAACGGCGAAATCTTTACGGTTCGCGGTGACAGTCGCGCGGTAAAGTGGCGCTTCGTTCGGTGCGAGTGGCTGGTATTTGAATACCGCATTATCCGCATTCGAAGTGAAAACCCCTTTGGCCAAAGCATCGTCGAAATGCGTTTTGGATTCGGCGGGCTGCTGCTTGCGGATGCGCGTCGCAATACGCAGGCGCAGGGAGTTGGCGAATTTCGCCCAAAGGTCGTTCCTACCCTTATAGATTACGTCGTAGTTACCGAACGTCGTGGCGGTTTTATACTTGGTCAGCGTGTCACCGGCGGCTTTCAGCTCGTTCAGAATGTCGAGATAGATCTTCTGCTGGCTTGCGTAGGCGGGACTCAGGTTTTCGGGTTCCTGCTGTAATGCCTGAAACTCGGGATCCTGATTGCCGTACGATTGGTAAGGAATATTGCCAAACACATCCGTCAGGTTCTGGAACGTATAAGCTTTCAGAATGCGCGCGATCGCGATCTGGTTGGCATTGCTTCCCGCCGTACCGGCCGTGGCAATGCTTTTGGTAGCCGGGTCGGTATTCAGTTTGATGATCTCGTTGAGGTTGTTCAGCGCCTTGTATGCATTGCTCCAATAAGTATCGGAATAAGACCGTGGAATATCGTACCGCGATTGGTCGCTGTAAATGTTCTGGCTGTAATACTGCGCAAAAAGCTGTGAGCCGCGCAGGGAGCTGTTTTCGTTACGGATATTGTCGATCACCTGTTTTTCGGCGGAGAGCAGAATCGTGGTGGTCGTCACGTTCTGGGGACGGTTCGGATCTTTGTTGATGTCCTCGAAATGGCTGTCGGAGCAGCCGGCAAGCAGCGCGCCGATACCGAGCGCCAGGATGCCTTTTGGATATATGGTATTTTGCATGATTTTCTGTTTGAGGTGGTTAGAACTTCACATTTACGTTCAGGCCATATGTAGCAGGTACCGGAATGTTACCGCCTTCGAGGCCCTGGATGTTGCCGCCGCCATTGGTGAACTCGGGGTCGATATACTTGCTGGCGGTGTAAATGTTGGCCAGGTTACGACCATACACGCCGAAATAGACTTGCTTCACCGCTTTGCTGTTCAGCGCCAGGTTGTACCCGAATGTGATCTCGCGGAGCTTCACAAATGTCGCGTCGAAAATCGTTTGCGGGGTAGGACCGCTGTATTCTCCGCGTGACCATGCTTGTGCGGTAATACGGGTATCGTTCTGAGTGGTGTTGGTCACCTGGTAAGTACCGTCGGCATTGTAGGTAACGGTCCCTTTCACGCCGTCGAGCACCACGCCGGTTTCGCGGACGTTGTTGGCGGCGGTTTTATCCAAAACACCGGCATACATCGCCACTTTGTAGGTCTGCGAGAAGAACTTGCCGCCCACACGTCCATCGACGAGGAAGCCCAGGTTGAAATGCTTGTAAGTAAAGTTGTTCTGGAAGCCGAAGAGATATTTCGGCAACACGCTGCCCAGCGGGGTAAGCTGCTGAGCGCGTTCGTAGGTACCGTCCGCCTTGATCACCTTCTGACCGTCGGGCGCATACACGAAGTCGTTGCCGAGGATCTGGCCATAGGGCTGGCCTTCGCGCGCCACGAGCGTCACCAGGCTGTTGGCCAGCTGGAAAGTGTTGATGCCCGGCGCGAGTGCAATCACCTTGTTACGGTTTCTCGACCAGTTGAGGCTTGAATTCCACTCGAAACCATTCGAGCGTACCGGCGTGCCGGTGAGCGTTACTTCTATACCCTTGTTATTGATCTTACCCGCATTGATCACCTTCGAATCATACCCGAATGCCGACGACACCGGAATATTGATGATCTGGTTGCGGCTCACATTGTCATAATAAGTAATGTCGAGGCCGACGCGGTTTTTCAACGCCTGGATATTCAAACCGGCCTCCCATGAACTGGTAATCTCGGGTTTCAGCGACTGGTTGTTCAGCTGCGCCGGCAGTTTGTACGATGGCAAACCATCGAAAGATTGGCTCGCCTCGTAGGCACGTTGCAGCTGGTAAGGGTCGGTGTCGTTACCCACCTGTGCCCAGCCCAGGCGCACTTTGGCAAAATCCAGCCAGTTGATGTCCTTCACGCCATTCAGTTCAGTCAGTATCAAACTGGTAGTAAGCGACGGGTATGCGAATGAGTTGCGGTTCAATGGCAGGGTAGACGACCAGTCGTTACGCAGCGTTCCGTCCAGGAACAGCAGGCTCTTCCAGCCGAGCGAGAAGCTGCCGAAAATCGAGCTGATCTGCTTGCGGTAAGCATTCGAATTCACGAGTACCGAGCTCGCATTTTTCAGGTTATAGTATTCCGGGATGATCAACCCGCCCTGCGTAACGGCGTCGCTGATACGGCGGCGCTGGCTCATGATGTTACCGCCTGCATTTACATTCAATGAGATATCGCCCCAGCTCTTGGTCGCCGATGCCAGCAATTCGTAGTTGAACTCGCTGAAATTGTTGTTGTATTCCTGGTATTGCGATTGCGTCCGCGAGTATACGGCAATGCGGTCCTGGTATTGGTACTGGTACACGTCCGCATTCACTTTTCCGCTCAGTTTGAGCCAGCTGTTCACGTCGTAAACGACGCCCACGTTGCCATAGAAACGGTCACGGTTTTCTTCGAGGTAGCTCTGGTACGCCGACCAGTACGGGTTGTCGATGAACTTGGCCGCTTCGCCGGCGGGGGTATCCTGGTAGCCGCTCCGGTTCCAGAGGATCTGGCTGCCGTCCGTACGCTTGTAGTTTTTCAGCTTCTCATAATCCACCTGCACCTGTCCCCATTGGAAGGCTTCCAGGATAATGTTCCGGTTGGTAGCACCTGTCCAGGGCCGGCCGGTCGACTGGTTTTTGATATAGTTGAAATTATTATAAAACTTGAACTTGCCCGCTGTCGTCGAACCGGAGAAGTTGATCGAATTCCGTTTCAATGACGAGTTCGGAACGGTACCTTTTACGTTTTTATTGGTAAATGAAATGCGGTAGGTCGAATTCGCATTACCACCGCTCACCGCCAGGCTGTTGGTGTTTGAAACGCCGGTTTCGAAAAAGGTATGCACGTCGTTTTTGGGATAAGCCCATGGCTGCGGTTTCAGGTATTCGGAAGCATTCTCGGGATCAAGGTTGTACCAATGCAAAACAGGCGTGCCGTCCAGCTTCGGGCCCCAGCTTTCATCCACGGCATATTCGGCGATGTTGTACTCTGTGCCATTGATGGTTGCTTTCTGGAATGTACTTGAAAACCCGCCGCCGTACAGTTGCTGGCGTTTCGGCAGGCGCACGATGTTTTCGAACTCCACACCCGTGTTGAGCGTGATATTCACCTTGCTGTTTTCCTTGCCTTTTTTGGTGGTGATCAAAATCACGCCGTTCGCGGCACGGGTACCGTAAAGTGCCGCTGCGGACGGCCCTTTCAGTACCGAGATATTCTCGATATCGTCGGGGTTCAGGTCCTGGATCATATTACCTACGTCCTTCCCGCCGCTTCCCGCGCTGGTAGCCGCGCTGTTCAGGTCCGCATTGTCGATCGGCGTACCGTCGATCACGTATAAAGGTTGGTTGTTACCCGAAATGGAGTTGATCCCGCGCAGCAACACGCGCGACGAACCGCCCATATTCCCCCCTGAGGTAACCACCTGCAAGCCTGCCACCTTTCCCGACAACGCGCTCAGGGCGTTGGTTGGGCGCGTTTGCAATGCTTCGCCCTTCACTTCCTGCACCGCATACCCGAGCGCACGCTTCTCACGCGAGATGCCCAATGCGGTTACCACCACTTCGTTCAGGATTTTCGCGTCCTGTTTCAGGGCAATGGCGATTTTGTCGCTGTTGCCCACGGTCACTTCCTGGGTAACGTAGCCGATAAACGAAATGACCAGCACGGGCGACCCGGTGCTAACGTCCAGGCTGAAACCGCCGTTAGCGTCGGTCAATGTGCCTGTCGATGATCCTTTTATCGTGACGGACGCCCCGGGAAGCCCGCTGGCGTCGTTGGCGTCGGTGACAGTACCGGTAATGGTCCGTTGCTGCGCATGCGCGAGCCCGGTCGCAAGTAAAGTCACCAGAATGAAGTAGATAAATCTCGTTTTCATGAATTGTATTTTGGTGAGGATTTGTTGGTTTGTTGTTTTGAAATTTTCTCCTGTTTTTGGCTAAATAACATTAAAATTGATTTCCTGTAAACCGGGTTTTGAAAAATTAAATTCCGTTAAATCCGGCAATTTGAAGTTATTGTAAAGTTTGTATTATTAAATATTTTGTAAATGTATTAAAAATGAATTAAAACGCTTAATATCTATCGGAATAATAGATTAAAATATTAGAAAGGTGGAAATTGGATTGTTTTGAGTTTTAGGCTTCATGCTGAGCCGTGGTGGCTTAGAGGGGATCCGGGTACGGAGACTACTTGCGGCGGTTTAACAAAAATAACCCCGATTTTAGGGTGGGCGGTTAGTCAACCTTTCTTACAAACGATTCCCGGCGACGGTGCATTCATCCCGGGCGTTTGGGATGATAAGGGTGGTAATTGCCATGAGCGGCCGGGCGGTGCAGGCATCAGATAATGCTGATTAAGCTATGTATCCCGGGAGCTTCGGCCGGCAGGGAACGGCAAACCATGGTAGAATGAATTTCCGGCCGTGAGGTGAAACATTTCATCCCACGTTTCCCGATGTTCGCCCCAAGGCCAGGGTTATTTGCCCCATACTATCGAATTAATTATGCTGAATTCGCGGAGTTTGGCGTAATTGCCGGTGACAATGAATAATCCAGCACCCGTTTTTGAAAGCGGCCCTTTTCGGAGGGTCGCTTTCTTTTTTGCAAATTTGTGCCCCAGTACTGTCCATTTACATGTTTCCGATTGCATTTCATCCCGTCTTCAAGTATCCTGTTCCGGAAGGTCATCGCTTTCCAATGGATAAATATGAATTACTGCCTTTGCAGCTCCTGCGGGAAGGTATCGCGGAAGAATCGGACTTTTTCAGTCCCGAACCGATTGATATGCCTGCCGTGTATGCCGTACACGACAGGACGTATGTCGATCGCTTCGTAGCGGGTACGCTCACTCGGCAGGAGGCGCGCCGGATTGGGTTCGAGCAAACGCCTATGCTCGTGGACCGGGAGTTGCGCATTGCCCGTGGAACCGTGGCCGGTGCACTCAAAGCGCTCGAAACTGGCATTGCATTTAATATTGCGGGCGGTACCCACCACGCTTCACGCGATGCGGGAGAAGGCTTTTGCATGATCAACGACCAGGCTGTGGCGGCTCAATACCTGGTGGATCACAAAATGGTCGGAAAGGTGCTGATCGCGGACCTGGATGTGCATCAGGGCAACGGCACGGCTGACATTTTCGCCAACGAGCCGCGTGTTTTTACCTTCTCTATGCACGCCGGGAACAACTATCCTTTTCGTAAAAAGAAAAGCGACCTCGACGTAGACCTGCCCGACCGCATGGAGGACAATGCGTACCTTACGCTGCTCCGCGGAACATTCGCCAATCTTGTAGAACGCGTCAAACCTGATTTTATCTTCTACCAGGCCGGCGTCGATATCCTGGCAACCGACAAGCTGGGAAGGCTCTCGTGTACCATCGATGGTTGTCGCCGGCGCGATGAAATTGTCCTCCAAACCGCTCACCGGCTTGGTATACCGGTCCAATGCAGCATGGGTGGAGGTTACTCGCCGCTTATCAAAACGATCATCGAGGCCCACGCGAACACTTACAGGGTTGCCAGGCAGCTATAATTTCCCAAGAAAAGGGAAGTAAACTATGGGTTATAAATCTTTTATATAAAATTTAATTATATAATTGATTTAAACCTGTTCATGATGAGACTATCCCGCTTCCCCTTTACGCTGATTTATTTGTTGTTGTGCCTTTGTAGCTCCCCGGTGCCTGTGAATGGCCAGGGCGACCGTCTGGTCGATCAATTAAAGGGCTATGTTGTGGGACTCGATTCGGCCGATCTTGCGGGAGAAGGTAATGTTCGTGCGCTGAGCGGGGCACTGCCGAGGGAGTTTCAGGTTTTGGGAATAGGGGAGCAGTCGCATGGTACTTCGGAGTTTTTCACTGCCCGCCTGCTGCTGATCAAGGCGCTGGCTGCGGATCCTGCGTTCGCAAAAATCGGGCTTGAAGCACCCATGGCCGAAGTCGAAAAACTGAATGATTACCTGCTGGAAGGCCGTGGTGATTTAAGATCGATTTTGCGCTCTTTCCGGTTGTACGGGTACGAATGCCCGGAGTTGGTGGATTTGGTAGAGAGCGTGGGCCGGATAGGTAAAGCGCGCGGCAAGGCCATTCGTTTCTTTGGTTTTGATATACAAAGCCCATTTCAATCGTTGCAAAACCTGCGGGACTCCGGCGTGACGAGCGACATCGCAGATTCGCTGAAAAGCCTTTTGCACTCCTATGAATTACTTAGTAATGAGATTTATAACCATTCTTTTGGTAAGACGGATTTTGCAGAGTTGAAAGCATTAAGCGACCAGGTGCTGGATAAACTGGCTGTCCGGGCGCAGCGCGATGCGGTGGTTAGAAAAAACATACGCAACTACCGGCAATTTCTGTTGCTCAACGATCCTGCGTATGCCGGTGCGATCGACGCACAATCGGAAATCAGGGACTCGCTGATGGCCGAAAACGTACTGGCGGAGATGGAGCCCGGCCAAAAAATGGTGCTACTGGCACACAACGCGCATTTACAGCGGACGCCGAACATCTTTTCAAAAAGTGTCGGCTCGTTTCTGGCGAAGCAACTAGCCGGTGCCTATCAATGCATTGGGCTGACAACCTCCTACGGTTTTTATACCACATTTGATCCGAAAGCCGGCCATATTACGGATAAAAATAAAGTCTTCCCTGGCGACAGCACTACCTGGGAATACCATTTCTCGAAACTCGATCAACCGGTGTTCTTTTTCAACACGGCTCTTTTGAAGAAGCAGCCGAAAGGTGAGCGTTTGCCGGGCCGGTACAGGTTGCTGGTTTATGGTCTGGCCGAGAAACAGTTTTTCGACGGCTCCCTTCCCGATGATTTCGATTATATTCTTCACATCAGGCAAACAACTGGTAACCATAGCTTTTACCTTAAATAGTTTTTGTTTAAAAATTGGATTAAAATAATATTTAGAACCGCTTATCTGGTGGTGTCTGATTTGTGAATTAATGAAATGCTTCGTGTGCTGCTCCTCGCGCGGGCCAAGACTTCACCTTTGGTTTTGACAGAAAAAGGTTCTTGAAAACAGGTTAGGACATCGACCGGAACGGGCTTGCGGGAACGGGCCGGTCGGGTATCAATTTGCCTTCGCGATATGCGGTCGACGAACCGGTCCGCATTTGCGGAATAGCCATGCCGCTGATTTGATGGGAACAATAAATACTTCGCGTTAGTAACCGAATTTTTGAGGTTTTTCTATTGAAAAACAAATAGTTACATATTGTATGAAATGTTGAAAAAAGGGTTACATTCGATGTTCAGAAGTAAAAATTGACCCTTTCAATACTCCTCTATATGTGTTCGTTGAAGTATCGCTGCGTCCTCGTAGTAGTACTACTGGTACAGCACCTAACTAACGTTACGGCTCAGAAAAATAGGGCTTACAACCTTTACCTCAAAAGTGGTACAATCACGCCTGTACCCACGCTTGAACTTGTACGAAAGCGACCGGATAACAGGCTTCGTGTTGCTACTGTTGATGATGATGAATTTGTAATAATCCAATTTTTCAAAATTCCGGAAGCGTCGCAGGTTCAGCAGTTGATGACAGCCGGAATCACCCTGCTCGACTATATTCCCGAGAATGCTTACGCTGCCGTTGTCCACGGGGAGCCTGACCCGAACGTATTGCAAGCGACGGGAGTAAGGGCGATTCTGGAATTGCAGCCTGAACAGAAGATTCAGCCGGCATTGCTGGGACGTAACCTGCCACCGCACGTAGTACGGGAGGCGGGGAAAGCGGATGTACGGATCAGCTACGTAAGAAGATGGGGTCCCGACCGTGTGCGTCAGGCGCTCGATAAGCAGGGGGGGCAGCTACTATCCGACGCTTTGAGCATTTACCAGATCGTTGAAGCGAGGATCGCGATCGATGGGCTGCGCGCATTGGCAGAGCAACCATGGGTCCAGTATGTTGAAGCTGTGCCGCCGCCCGACGAGCCGCTTAATGACAAGAGTGAGGCAGCGACACGCGCGAACATACTCACATCGTTGTTGCCCGGTCAAAGGCAGCTTACCGGCGAAGGGGTGGTCATCGGGATTGGCGACGGCGGGATTTTACAGGATCATATCGACCTGAGCACGAAGGTGATCAGCTATAATACCGAGACTAGCTACTGGCATGGCACTCATGTGGCAGGAATCGCCGCCGGCGGGGGGATTGTGAATGAAAAATACAAAGGATATGCGCCGAGGGCGTCGCTAGTCAAGCGTGCCAACTCGGAAATCTGGAAACAAGCGTCAAATCTTGTTCGGGATTTTGGCATAGTCGTTACCAATAATTCCTACGGCGGAAGTGTCTGCCCTGACTATGGTTCCTACACTTTCGACTCTTACATTCTTGACCGTCAGGCGGCCGATCTGCCCAATTTACAACATGTATTTGCTGCCGGGAATAGCGGTCTAGAGGCTCCATGCGAAGGTTTTGTGGCGGGTTTCGGCAATGTAATCGGAGGAAGTATTTCTTCTAAAAATGTGATTAGTACGGGGCGGACGGGAGCAGGCGGCCTTATCAGCGTCAGTTCGAGCAAAGGGCCTACCCGGGACGGGCGCATCAAGCCTGAGATCGTCGCGCCTGGGACTTCCATTGTTTCGACGCTTCCGGGAAACACTTATCAGGGTGCCTCTGGGACCAGCATGGCGGCGCCCGCAGTTACCGGGGGGCTGGCGTTGTTGTATCAGCGGTACAGGCAGCTGAACGGAGGAAACAATCCCAGGAATGCGTTGATGAAGGCGCTGCTATGTAATGGAGCTACCGACAAAGGACTGGCGGGGCCGGATTTTACCTACGGTTTCGGTATGATGAATCTGTTAAGGTCGGTTTCCATGCTGGAAAAAGGGCAATATTTTAATGGTTCGGTGGCCAATCAGGCGAAGAACGGCTATGAAATATCGGTACCCTCGAACACGGCGCTGGTTAAGATCATGCTGTACTGGAACGACGCCGCGCCGGCGGTGCTCACCGGGAAAACGCTGGTTAATGACCTCGACCTGACCGTGATCCGGTCGGGTAGAGCTGAAATACAGCCGTCGTTTCCGAGGGCTGCCAATCCGGCGGGTGCGGCCGAGCCGGGTGTGGATAGTGTGAATAATGTAGAACAGGTCGTTCTCGCAGCGCCCGCGGCGGGAACTTACGTGGTGAATGTGTCCGGTAAAAAGGTGCCCAGCGGGCCGCAGGAGTACTTCGTCGTTTACGATATCATCGAAACTTCCGCTGTTCTCACGTACCCTGCCGGAGGGGAGCGTTTTTCCAAAGGCGATGTGATCGATATTTACTGGGATAGCTATGGTAACACAGGCAGCACGTTTTCGGTGGCCTATTCGCTCAATGACGGCGCATCGTGGACGAACCTGAATGACGCGGTTCCGGCCGGTACGAGCCAGCTCAGCTGGACGGTGCCCGATGCTTCTACGACCACAGCGAAGGTGCGCATTACCCAGAACAGTACCGGAGCGGTCAGGGAGAGCGCTGCATTTACCATCATGGGTATTCCGGTGATTACCTTATCGGCAAACCAATGCGAAAGCTATGCGGCGGTACAGTGGACGGCCGTTAGCGGCGCCACCGATTATGAGGTCATGCGTTTGCAGGGGCACGAAATGCAGTCGGTGGCCGTTACCAGTGACTTGAAATATGTGCTCAGCGGGCTCTCCCGCGATTCCACCTATTATATTTCCGTGAGGCCCCGGAAAAACGGAGTTCCCGGCCGGAGAGCGTTGGCTATCAGCCGAAAACCCGATTCCGGTACCTGCGAAGGGTTTGTCTCGGATGGCGACCTGGCTGTGGACGCGATCGTTTCGCCTTCGGGATCGGGCAGGTTGCTTACTTCCACCAGCCTGGGCGAATCCCAATGGGTGAAAATACGGCTCAGGAATTTCGATGACCGACCGGTGGTACAATCGTTTCAGGTAGGGTATTCCGTAGGCGGCGGAGCGGTTCACTGGGAGACGGTCACCGCGGATGTTACGGCCAATGGTTACCTGGATTACACTTTCGTCGACGCCATCGACATGCATAATGCGGGTTCGTATTCGCTCACGGCAGTAGTGAAGCTGGACGGGGACCAGGTCACGACGAACAATCAGAAATCGGTATTGATCCGGCAGCTTGCCAATGCGCCCGTAAGCCTGCCTTTTAGCGATGATCTCGAATCGCTGCAAAATGCAGAAGTCAATGTGAACACCATGGGTATTGGTGGGGCCGACCGCTATGATTTCTCTCAGGACCGTAATCTGGGGCGGTTAAGGACGTCGGTTGACCCGGGTCTGGCATATTCGGGTACCAAAGCATTCACAGTTGATGCCAACAGCAGCGATAACTCGCAGTACCCGACTTATCTGGATGCGACTTATAATCTGGCAGCTTACCATGCGGACAACGATGAAATCCGGCTGTCGTTCCGGTACCGGCTCTACGCGGCGACCTCGCCCGCCTGGCCGTTGCGCGTGTTCATACGCGCGAAAGATACCGATCCGTGGATACAGGCATTGGAAAGCACTGTTGTTCCTTATTTTACCAAAAACAACAATTACTGGCTGATGTCGATCGAAGTGAGCGATTTGTTGAAGCGGAACGCGAAGGATTTCAGCACCAGTTTTCAGGTGAGATGGGAGCAAAATTTCAGGTATCCCGCGCAAACGGATGGCTCTACGATCGACGATATCCGTTTATACACTGCCAGCAGCGATATGGCGGTGAGCAGGGTGAATGCGATTGCTATCCCTTCCTGCGATAGCAATGGGTACCAGGAATATAATGTACTGATCAAAAATAATGGCGCTGAGGATTGCTACCGGGTGCCCTTCGAGGCGCTGATCAACGACCAGTTGGCTTATCAGGGATATGTGCCGGTGGTCAGGGCGGGGGCTGATACGCTTTTTTCATTCAATTTTTCTTCCACGCTGTTTATGGACAGCGACCGGAACGTCAAAATCAAAGTCAAAAAAGCATTTGATAAGAATGCAGGGAATGACGCGGCAGGCACAACCGCGAAGGCCGCACAGGTGATTAGCCGTTTTCCATACCTCGAAGACTTCGAAAATGGCCAGGGCGGCTGGTATCTGACCGAATCGAATCCGTTGTGGGTATTTGGCACACCCAATACCGGAAAGGTAACGGCAGCAGCGAGTGGTAACAATGCATGGACGACCAACCTGGGCGGCGCGCGTTCGGGCGAGACCATATCCTATTTGTATTCGCCCTGTTTTGCCATGAGCGGGATGGCGCAACCTGCGTTGAGTTTCAGTGCGTCGATCGACCTTGCCGCTTGCGCCGGTGGCGCGTGCGACATCGCGTATGTGGAGTATAATGTAAGCGGAAATACGTGGACGCGCCTGGGGGCGATCAACAGTGGTACCAACTGGTATAACTCGCGGCCGGACGGTTCGGATGTGTGGAATGTGCAGGATTATACCCGGTGGCATGTGGCTACGGTACCGATCCCCAATAATTTCCCCGGTGGCTACGTCCGTTTCCGTTTTGTGATCAAGAGCAAATCGGCCGGGCGGGCGGGCATTGCGATCGACGATATCCATATTTATGATTCGCCGGCAATGGTGTATTTCAGTGCGGTTCAGAGCGACCCGGCTGCGTCCGCCGACGTGCAGGGCGACGAATGGGTGCCTTTCAAGCTGAATAACGCACTGGTTGCGGCCATTAACCCGCATGGTCAGTCGATGGGGCAGGTCTCGGTGAAGGCTTTTCAGGATAACGGGCCAATGCGGATTGAAAACAAGCTGTACTATCTGGGAAGAAGTTTCACGATTTCAGCAACGCAGTCCGACTTCGCGCAGCCCGTGGGCGTGCGGCTTTACATTACGGACGAAGAAACTGAAAGACTTATTTCCGCGCCCGGAAAGGAAGGTATTGTCAAACCGGCATCGGCCTATGAGCTGGCGGTTACCAAGTACTCCGGCAGTAACGAGGACGGCGATTTAACCAATGACGGCAGCACCGCATGGACTTTTTATCCCAAAAACGCGGTCAGAAAGGTTCCGTACGCACAGGGATATTACCTGGAATTCAGTGTGAAAAGCTTTTCTGAATTCTGGTTCGCCAAGGATTTTATCGGGTTCGGAACGCCGTTGCCGGTGCGGCTTGCAAGCTTTTCGGCCACGCCCATCGAAAATAATACCCACCTTGAATGGCGGACAGCCGAAGAAGAGCATGTCAGTCATTTTGAAATACAACGAAGCCCCGACGCCCGTACCTGGACTGCACTACCTGGCAACATTCCGGCGATGAGCGAGGGCGCGCATCGTTACGAGGCAGTTGACGCTGCGCCATTGGCGGGCGTGGCTTACTACCGGCTGAAAATGGTCGATTTTGATCAGACCTTTGCTTATAGTCAGATCGTTTCAGTCGATTTTGCCGGCACGGGTAATGTCCCGGTTGTCCTGTTTCCTAATCCGGTGACCGACAAGCTGTTCATCCGGACCGGTAACAGGCGTTTTTCGAAAGTTCAGCTGCATTCGCTTTCGGGGGTACACCTGTATACTTCCGCTGAAAATCAGTCGGTGCTGGATGTGGGCAGGTTGGCTTCCGGAATGCATTGGGTTACAATTCATTACTCAGACGGTTCTCAAAGCAGCCACAAAATCGTGATTGTGCATTGATTTAAATTAACAAAAATGTGACGATCGGTTACCTTAGATTCCGGGCTTATGGTTTATTTGCAAAAAAGACCATATCCTCTCATGAAGATCAAACTGATACCGATCGTCGCATTGCTTTTCGCGTTTTCCGCCTCGGCCCAGCAAATCAATACTGCCGATCTCGACCGGCTTTTCGACTCCCTTGCTGTACACAATAAGTCGATGGCGAGCGTGTTGCTGACGCACAAAGGGCAAAAAGTGTACGAACGGGCTATCGGCTATGCGGTGATCGACAGCGCACACAGTATCAATGCGACTCCACAAACCCACTACCGGATCGGGTCCATTACCAAGACCTTCACCGCAACGATGATCATGCAGCTGGTGGAAGAGAAAAAGCTCTCGCTGGATTCGCATTTGGATAAATACTTACCCGCCATTCCGAATGCGGGCCAGATCACGATTGAAATGATGCTACGCCACCGGAGCGGCATCCACAACCTTACCGACGATGACGCTTACTGGAAAAGCCAGACGGAACCCAGGACGCGCGCTCAAATGCTGGCCGTTTTTACCAAAAGCAAACCCGACTTCAACCCCGATGCCGAGGCAAAGTACAGTAACACCGGTTATATTCTCCTGGGGTATATCATCGAGGACGTGACCAAAAAGCCTTATGAAAGGAACCTGCAAGAACGGATTCTTTCCCGTTTAGGCCTTAAAAACACAAGTTTTGGCGGAAAAATTGATCCGGCTCGCGGCGATGCCTATTCCTATTCATTTTCAAAACGTTGGGAAAAACGGGAGGAGACCGATTTGAGCCAGCCGGCAGGTGCCGGGGCCATTGTTTCGACGCCGGGCGATGTGTTAAAGTTCATCAATGCGCTTTTCAGCGGGAAACTGGTGTCGCAGCAAAGCCTGACGCAGATGACAAAAATCGTCGACATATTTGGAATAGGGTTGGCACCTACTCCCTTTTATCAACGGAAAGGATACGGCCATACCGGTGGCGTGGACGGCTTTCAGACCATCGCGACATACTTTCCCGGTGACAGCCTGGCAGGCGCCGTTTTCTCCAATGGGGCGGATTATCCGCTGAACGACATCCTGATCGCCATGCTGAGTGCCTACTACAAGGTTCCGGTTATTATCCCCGACTTTAACGCAATGCAGCTTAGCCCGGAGGAGGCCGAACGATACGTGGGCGTGTACGAGAGCAAGCAGATCCCGTTGAAGGTGACGATCAGCTGTAAGGACAATAAGCTCTTCTTTCAACCGACGGGCCAACCCACATTTCTCCTGGCGTTCGTTAAAAAGGATACATTTAAGATCGATACCGTAGGCGTAACCATGGAGTTTCGGCCCGAGCAGAAAGAAGCGACGATTACGCAGGCTGGACAAGCTTTTCTGTTTACTAAGTGACGGGCGTTTGAATATGATAGGTATGTGAAATTTAGTATGTTAGCGGTTGCCAATGGATGCGTCCTTTGGTGCAAGCCCTTTGCTATCAAATACTTGTCCGTCCTATGTCTTCAACCAGCGAAACCACGAAAAAAGCGCTTCATGCCATGAGCGCCCTGCAGGACCTTGAACAGCTCCTGGAAGAGATCAAAAATAAGCCGTTAAGTAAATCGCTGCCCGAAAGTTTACCCTCCGAAATACCGGTTTCGGTTGAGGGGATCAGGAAGCGGCTTGCATTTCTTTTGGAAAAAACGGACCATGATTTTCCCTACCTGAGCGGGAAGCAGCAGTTTTCGGATGTTTCAAGGCTGGAAGGCAATATTGAAAACTATATCGGGATGTCGATGGTCCCCACGGGGGTGATCGGGCCGGTGTCGGTGCTCGGGTCCATGGCGAAGGGGGACTTTTACATACCGCTGGCGACGAGCGAGGGCAGCTTGCTGGCATCGTACCATCGTGGCGCGCGGGCGTGCTACCTGGCCGGGGGCGCTACATCGGTATGCCTGATCGACGGCGTACAGCGTTCGCCGGTTTTCAAGTTCGATAACCTGGGGAACCTGGGTACTTTTTTGGTCTGGATTATAAGCCAGCTGGAAGAATTCCGCCGCATTACCGAGTCGGCCAGCCGCTATGCGAAGCTGATCGACATGAAATCCAATATTGAAGGCAACCACCTCATTCTCACATTCGAATATCACACGGGCGACGCCTCCGGGCAGAATATGGTGACGATCTGCACGGATGCCATTTGCCGGTATATCATCCAAAATGCGCCGGTGCAACCGCAATTCTGGTTTATCGAAAGCAATTTTTCGGGCGATAAAAAAGCGACTTCGCAGTCATTCGCGAATGTGAGGGGTAAGAAAGTCACCGCGGAAATCACGCTCCCGCAAAAAATCGTGCACGAGGTGCTGAAAACGAGTCCCGAGGCCATGGCCGAATACTGGCGGTCATCGACGATCGGTACGATCCAAAGCGGCTCGATCGGTGCCCAGGGGCATTACGCCAACGGCCTTACGGCATTATTCATCGCTACGGGGCAGGATGTGGCTTGTGTGTCGGAAGCTTCGGTCGGCATTACGCGCATGGAACTTACATCGGATGGTGGGCTTTATGTGTCGGTCACCCTACCCAACCTGATCGTCGGGACGGTAGGTGGCGGTACGGCACTCCCTACCCAAAAGGAATGCCTCGAACTGATCGGCTGCGCCGGTGCAGGCAAGACCCGGAAATTTGCCGAAATATGCGGCGCGTTGGTGCTGGCAGGTGAAATATCCATCGCGGCGGCGCTTTCGGCGGGCCGTTTCACCGCAGCACACCAGAAATTTGGCCGGAAAAGATGAAGCTACCGGTCCAGGGGAATGCATTCAGCAATGCCGGGGAGAACAGTGCGTCGTTTTTCCGCCGGTTTTATATTTATCAAAAGGAGCGGTTTCCGCTGCTCGGTCACGGCTTGCTCGTAGCGGCTTTCAGCTTCTCGGCCATTTCCTATTCGCGCATATGCCGGGGGGCGGAAGGGTTTGTGGATCTCACAACATTTGCGGTCGGGATTTTTACGACTATATCGCTTTTTCTGCTGGTCAGGATATTCGACGAATTCAAAGACGCGGAGGACGACGCCCGGTTTCGCAAAGAACTGCCTGTTCCGCGGGGACTCATTACATTTCGTGAACTGGCCGTAACGGGTATTGTCGTCGCCATGGCGCAAGTGCTGGTAAACCTGATTTTCTTCCCCAAAATGCTTTGGATATATGCGGTGGTCGTCGGGTACTTGTCGCTGATGGGAAAGGAGTTCTTTGTCGCCGAATGGCTCAAAAAGCACCAGTTCTGGTACGTTACTTCGCATATGTTCATTATCCCGCTGATCGACATATATGCCAGCGGGCTGGACTGGCTCCTGGCCGGTGTGAAGGCGCCCGAAGGCCTGTTTTTCTTTTTTGCAGTATCTTATATGAACGGCATAGTGCTCGAAGTGGGCCGGAAGATCCGCGCCCCGCAGCAGGAGTCGGAAGGGGTACTTACCTACACCTCGATGCTGGGCGTGCCCAGGGCCATCGCGTTATGGCTTGCGGTGCTTGCGGTGACGCTTTTGCTTAGCATGGCCGCTTCGGTATTTGCGGGTTATGGCCCTGTGGTGTTGGCGGTTTTGGGCGTCGTGTTCCTGGTGTGCGAGTTGCCGGCCGTATTGTTTTGGAGGACCAGGACAGCAAAACTCTCCAAAATGGTCGAATATGCGTCGGCGCTCTGGACGATCGCGATGTACCTTACGCTCGGTGCGGGGCCGATGATCTCAAAACTGCTGTTCCATTGATGCATTTCATTTCCGATACAGAACCACACAAGGCAACCGGTGCTACAATAGGCGGGAAGGCCGGAAACCTGCTTCGTTTGAAGGCGCTCGGCTTGTCGGTGCCGCGTTTTGTGGTGATCCCGTGGGAGACGTTACGGGCCGATATTCCCGAATCCGGGCTTGTTCCGGGTCTGTTAAATGCTTTTGAAGAAACCCGCCTTTTCGCGGTGCGCTCGTCGGCGACCGGGGAGGATGGCGCGGCGTTTTCATTTGCGGGGCAGTTTGAAAGTTACCTGAATGTCCCGCCGGATGAACTAGCTGCGCGGATAGCGGATGTCCGGCAATCGGCGTTTTCGGACCGGGTAACGGCTTACCGGAAACACCACGGACTTTCCGATGCCGGTGGCGTGGCGGTGATTGTGCAGCAAATGGTCGATGCGGAAGCGGCGGGTGTGGCGTTTGGTGCTAACCCGCTGACCGGTAACCGGCAGCAGAAGGTGATCAATGCGGTGTTCGGCCTGGGCGATCGCCTGGTTTCCGGAGAGGTCAATGCCGACGAGTTCGTTTTGGAAAGTGGCGTAATCCAGTCCATTCTGGCCGATGGCCGGCAAGACCAACCGGCGCTTACCGATGGGCAGATCCGCCGGTTGGGCGAAATACTGGATTTGCTCGAAAAGGAGCTGGGCCGGCCGCAGGATATCGAATTCGCTGTCCGAAATGAGAAGGTCTATCTGCTTCAAACCAGGCCCATTACGACATTGAAGGCGAAGTCCACAGGCAATTATATTCTTTGGGACAACAGTAATATCATTGAATCATACCCCGGCGTAACCACCCCGCTGACTTTCTCTTTTATCAGCAAATCCTACGAAATAGCTTATAAGCTTTTTAGTGCCTACCTGGGTGTAAGTGAGTTGGTTATCAGGAAAAATGAAAGGGTGTTTGCCAACACGCTCGGTTTTTTGAACGGCCGGGTTTACTATAACCTCAAAACATGGTATCACATGCTGGCCATGCTGCCCGGTTACAGCATCAATGCCCGGTACATGGAGAAAATGATGGGGGTAAAGGAGCCATTCGATATCCCGGAATCCTACCGTTTACCGAAGGGAAAGGCGTGGTGGAGCATTGCGAAAATGGCGGTGCAGATGCTATTCCGGTTTCGAGCCCTGCCGCGGAAGCGTCGGGAGTTTATGCAGCTGGTGGACAGCACGATCAGCGAGTATAAGGCGATCCCGTTTGCAGAGAAGAGCGCCGACGAGCTCATGCATTTGTATCTGAATTTCGAACGTAAGCTCCTGCTCGAATGGAAGGCCCCGTTACTGAACGACTTCTTCGCCATGATCTGGTTCGGTATGCTCCAGAAGCAATGCGAGCCATTTACCGGAGGTAGCAACCCGAATCTCCATAACGACTTGCTGTGCGGCAGCAACGACATTATTTCCGTTCAGCCCGTGCATCGCAGCATTGCCCTGGCCGCACGCATTGCCGCGGTTCCGGCGTTGAAGGAGTTGTTTCTGATTGAAAACGAACAGGTTATCTACGAAATGCTGAGCACTAGCAACGATCCGGAATTCGTGGGGTTGAAGGCCGATATCGACCGCTACATCGCCGATTTTGGCGAGCGTTGCGTGGGAGAGCTGAAACTCGAAACGATCTCGTACGGCCAGGAGCCGCCGCGTTTCATCAAAGTGCTGAAATCTTACGTAGAGACAGGCATTACGGGCGCGCAGTTTTCGGGCGAGCGGGAAGACGTGATCCGTACGAATGCGGAGCGGGAAACAGCCAGGCATTTGAAAGGCAAGACATTGGGCCGGTGGAAAATGGGACTCACGTTGCGCTACACGCGCGAGCTCGTGAGCGCCCGCGAGAACCTGCGTTACGAGCGTACGCGTGCATTCGGGATCGTGCGGGAAATTTTTACATTCATCGGAAAGCGGTTTTACACCGATGGCCTCCTCGACAATGCGAGGGATATTTTTTACCTGACTAAAGAGGAGATTTTCGACTATATCGAAGGCACTGCAGTGACACAGGACATTAAAGCGCTGGCAGCATTGCGGCAAAAGGAATTTCATACTTATCAGCAAATGGGGCCGCTTTCGGAGCGGTTTGCGACTTACGGCGTGCCTTACGACGGTAACGATTTCTTCAATATTGATAGGGTCGAAAGGCCGGAGGGCGATTTGAAGGGCATCGGCTGTTCACCCGGGCGGGTAACGGGGCGGGTAAGGGTCGTGACCGACCCCGCCGAGGCGCCTTCGTTGAACGGCGACATCCTCGTGACCACCAGCACCGACCCCGGCTGGGTTACCCTTTTTCCGGGCGCGTCGGGCATCATTGTGGAGCGGGGCAGCTTGCTGAGCCACTCGGCGATCGTTTCCCGCGAAATGGGCAAGCCGTGTATTGTGGGAGTAACCGGTCTGCTGAAAAGCCTCAAAACAGGGGATGTAATTGAAATGGATGGCAGTACGGGCATAATCAGGACTATTTCCCAATGACGAAAGAGGATTTAACCCAAAGGGTCGATTTTGATATGATCCGGTACACCAATTGCTGGGAGGACGCGGACATTCTGCTGGCCGGGCTTTCGCCTGCGCCCGGAAGCAAGGTTCTTTCCATTGGTTCCGCCGGGGATAACAGTTTTTCATTCCTGGTCACGGATCCTGAGCTGGTCGCGGCGGTCGATATTAACCCTACTCAGCTTTTTCTGATTGAATTGAAGAAGGTTTGCATTCAAAACCTGGAATGGGAGGAAGTGCTGGCTTTCCTCGGTTTTTCGGAGTCGGAGAGGCGTCTGCAGTGCTTTCATACGTTGAAAAATCAGTTGAGCAGCGCCACCCGGGCCTATTGGGAATCAAACCTGGCGCTGATTGCCAACGGCGTTATCCACCAGGGAAAATTTGAACGATATTTTCAACTGTTCAGTGGGAGAATATTACCGTGGATCCATTCAGAACGCGTGGTAGATGCACTTTTTAAGCCCAAAACAGCGGAGGAACAGGCCCATTTTTACCAAACCAAATGGAATACCTGGCGCTGGCGGCTGCTGTTCCGTATCTTTTTCAGCAGGTATGTGATGGGGAAATACGGGCGCGATCCCGAATTTCAGAAACAGGTCGAGGGATCCGTTTCCAAGTTTATTTTCGGGAAGGCCGCAGTCCAACTCGCCTCGGTAGCCGCGCAGGACAATTACATTTTAAGATATACCCTCACAGGCTGTTTCGGGGGCCTTTTGCCGCATTACCTGCAAAAAGAGCATTACCCGCGGATACGTGCGAACCTCGACAGGTTGCATTTGAAGGAATGTTATGCGCAAGGCGCCATCGCGCACTATGGGAAATTTTACTGCATGAATCTCTCCGATATTTTTGAGTATATGGATGCGGACTTGTTCCGCGAAACGGCCAGCGCGTTGGTTACCGGAACGGAACAGGACGGCAGGCTGGCTTACTGGAACCTGATGGTACCACGCCGGATTTCACAGATTTTGCCCGAAAATGTCAAATACATACACACCGAAGCCGAACGTTTAACAGCGATCGATAAAGGCTTCTTTTACAAGGGTTTCATTGTCGACCAAGTCGTTCGCTAACGGGCCCGCATTACATAGCTATGAAAGAAATTGTCCCGCTGCTCATTCTCGCCTGCTGTTTCCTCGCACTCTTTGGACTGGCCGAATTGCTGTACCATTTTGGAAAGGTTAGAGCTGAATGGACGCGCAAGATCGTGCATATAGGCACCGGGTTGCTGACTTTGCTTTTCCCAGTCGTGCTGGTCAGTCATTGGCAGGTCCTGTTCCTCTGTGCCAGTTTTCTGGTGATTCTATTGGCCAGTTTGCGATTCGGCTGGCTACCTTCCATCAATGCAATCGATCGTTTTTCATACGGTAGCATTCTGTTTCCTATGATCGTTTACCTGCTTTTTGTGGTATTTCAAATGATGGGTAAAGGCCTGATCGTTTTCTACCTGCCGATCCTGGTACTTGCTATTTGCGACCCGGTGGCGGCGCTTGTCGGGAAGCGTTTTCCTTTCGGGAAGTACCGGATTATGGGTGGCGGCAAATCGGTGTCGGGTTCGCTGGCGTTTTTTGCGAGCGCGGTGCTGGTTACCGGCATTACCATTTCTGCATTCAACGACACGCATTCCGGCCTGCTGCTGATCCTGCTGGTCCCGGTAATAGCGACGATAGCGGAAGCATTGGGTGTGAAAGGAATGGATAATTTCACCATACCCGCAAGTGTGGTATCAACCCTCTTTATAGCATTATGATCACGATCACCGAAACGGGCCCCGGACATCCTGATTTTTCTTCTTTTCTGGATTTAACCCAAAGCATTTATCCTTCGGTAGATACCCGGTTCAGGATCCCTGACGGTATTCCAGCCGATTTCCATCGGGCATCCTTTTTATTAAAGGATGGAGACAAGGCAGTTGCCAGGGCAAATGTTTACGACAATCCGCTCCTGCAATATGCGGGGCGTCATGCCTTTTCTATCGGTGATTACGAATGCGCTGACCGTGAAGAATATGCGTCGGAGTTGCTGTCACATATTGCCTCGGTTGTAAAAAACTGGGGAGGCAGGTACCTGATCGGTCCTATGAACGGCAGCACCTGGGAAGGTTATCGTTTCCTGGCCGACGATGTTAACCGCTGGTTCTATACGGAGCCTTACCACCACTTGTATTATAATCAGCAATTCAAATCGGCCGGGTTTGAGCCGATCGCGCATTATTACAGCAATATCGATCGCGATATGAAGCTGGATAACCCCGAAATCCTGGCTCGGGAACGTGAGTTGTTGAATCAGGGCGTAACAATCCGACCGATCGATCTGGCCAATTTTGAAGCGGAAATCGGCCGGGTTTATGATTTTAACCTGGTAGCATTCAAGTCTAACTTCCTGTATACGCCCATCAGCAGGGAGGCTTTCATGAATAAGTACCGGCCATTAAAATCCTTCATCAATCCTGCTCTTACGCTCCTGGCCGAGGATAAAGCGAATAACCTGATCGGGTACTTTTTCTGCATTCAGGATTTGGCCGATGCCAGCAGAAAAACCCTGATCGTCAAAACCCTCGCCCGGCATCCGGCCCCGGAATGGAGGGGGCTGGGGCATGTGATCGGCAACGTGATCTACCACAAAGCGGTGGAGCTGGGTTATACCAGTGCCATTCATTCGTTCATCTACGAGCAGGGTACTTCCACGAAATTATCCACGCATTTCTCCGGTACCCATTACAGGAGCTACGTTTTGTATGGAAAACACATTGGCTGACCGGTTCAATATCGTCGATCTTTTTCACGATGCTGCGCGTGTAAACCCGGGCAAGCCGGCGATCATTTACCGCGGAAAAGCCATTTCATTCGGGGAGCTGAAAACGGCCGTGACGCAGACCGCCGGCTATTTCCTGCGCAAAGGCATCCGTAAGGGCGATCGTGTGCTCGTGTTCGTGCCTATGAGCGACGACTTGTACCGGACCGTGCTGGCCCTTTTCCGGATCGGGGCGGTAGCGGTGTTCCTGGATGAATGGGTGAGTGTGAAACGGCTCGTTGAATGCTGTCGCCTCGCGCAGTGCGCTGCGTTTATCGGGACATTCAAGGGGCGGGTATTGGCCCGGCTTTTGCCAGGCCTGCGGTCGATTCCGCTGCATTTGGGTTTGAAATACGATACGGGCCACACTGCTCTGCCGTTTCCCGAGACGGGCCGGGACGATATGGCCCTCATTACTTTCACCACGGGTAGCACAGGCATTCCTAAGGCGGCTATCAGGTCGCACGGCTTGCTTTTGGAACAGTTTCAGGCGCTGATCCCGCTCATTGAACCGGCTCCCGGAGCTATTTGTATGCCGGTACTGCCTATTGTTCTGCTCATTAATCTCGGCGCCGGCATCACGTCGGTGATCGCCGATTTTAATCCGCGTAAGCCGGATACCATAAAGCCGGAGCGTATTGCAGGGCAGATCAGCGCGTTTGGGGTTACTTCCATTATCGCTTCCCCGTTTTTTGTCAAGCAATTGTCGCGGTACTTGCGGGGTAATGCATTGTTTTTAAATACAATACAAAGGATACTAACCGGCGGTGCACCGGTGTTTCCTGCCGAAGCAAATATTTATCGGGAGGCTTTTCCGCATGCACATATCGGTATCGTGTATGGCTCCACCGAAGCGGAACCGATGAGTATGATTGCTGCCGACGAACTGATCGCTTCCGAAACGACCAGGGGATTGAACGTAGGGAAAGTGGAGCCGGTGGCGACGGTAAAAATCATCGGAATCAGCGACGATGCCATCGCAGTGCCTGACGATGAAGCACTCTCCGCGCTGGAAGTGGTGCCGGGCGAGATCGGGGAGATTATCGTTTCGGGAAAGCATGTGCTGCGGGATTACCTGAACAACCCCGAGGCATTGAAGCGCAACAAAATTTTCGTGGGAAACAAATGCTGGCACCGCACCGGCGACAGCGGCTTCCTCGACGGCAACCTGTTTCTAACCGGCAGATGTGCATCGCTTATCCCTACCCCGAATGGGCTTTTATCGACATTCCTGATCGAAAACCGTTTGCAGACGATGAATGGCGTGGAAATGGGTACCGCGATGCAGTTGAACGACCAGCTTACTGCGGTGATCGAGCTCAGTGATTCTGCGCAGCGGGATGCTGTTTCGGTGGAGATCAAATCACTGCCCGAAGCATTTGCTGATATTGTTTTTATACCAAAAATTCCCAGGGACCCGAGGCACAACTCTAAAATCGATTACGAGAAGTTGAGGAATTTGTTATCACGTAGAAATTAAAACGCCGGCCGGGAATGACCCCGGTCGGCGTTGTTCAAGGTGAATGTATGAATGAATCAGGCCAGATCGAACCGGTCGAGGTTCATTACTTTGTTCCAGGCAGCCACGAAGTCTTTTACGAACTTCTCGCCGGAATCCGAACTACCGTATATTTCGGCGATCGCCCGGAGTTCCGCATGTGAACCGAATACGAGGTCCGCACGGGTGGCAGTCCATTTGGGTTGGCCGCTGGCGCGGTCGGTACCCAGGTAGGTTTCCCTATCCGGCCCCATGGCTTTCCATGAAGTGTTCATATCCAGCAGGTTCACGAAGAAATCATTGGTGAGCACACCCGGGCGCTGCGTGAATACCCCGTTTTTGGAACCGTCGAAATTGGTGTTCAACACCCGCAAACCTCCGATCAGGACGGTCATTTCCGGGGCGGTAAGCGTGAGCAACTGTGCCTTGTCTATGAGCAATTCTTCGGTCATCGCACTGAATTTCGCACCGCGGTAGTTGCGGAAGCCGTCCGCGATCGGTTCCAGGTAACCTACTGATTCCACGTCGGTCTGCTCTTGTGTGGCATCGGCCCGGCCAGGCGTGAATGGGACGGTAACGGCGTGTCCGGCATCCCTGGCTGCTTTTTCTACACCGGCTGCACCAGCCAGCACGATCAGGTCGGCGAGTGAAATCTTTTTGCCTGTCGATTGCGTGCTATTGAACTCCTGCTGAATGTTTTCCAATGTACCAAGTACCTTTTGCAGCTGTGCCGGGTTGTTCACTTTCCAGTCCTTCTGCGGAGCAAGACGAATGCGTGCGCCATTGGCACCACCGCGTTTGTCCGAACCACGGAATGTCGACGCCGAAGCCCACGCTGTGGAAACCAGTTCGGAAACGCTCAGGCCGGATGCCAGGATATTGGCTTTCAGGCCCGCGATATCATTGTCGTTGACGAGCTCGTGGTCAACCGCCGGAATCGGATCCTGCCAGATCAGGACTTCCGCAGGGACGTCCGGACCCAGGTAGCGGGCACGAGGGCCCATGTCACGGTGGGTGAGCTTGAACCACGCACGGGCAAATGCATCCGCGAATGCGTCAGGATTTTCAAGGAAATGTCGTGAAATCTTCTCGTAAACCGGGTCGAAGCGCAGCGAGAGGTCGGTGGTCAGCATTGTAGGACGGTGCTTTTTAACGCTGTCGTAAGCATCGGGAATAATATCACCGGCGTCTTTGGCCACCCATTGGTGCGCACCACCGGGGCTTTTGGTAAGCTCCCATTCAAATGTAAACAGGTTTTCGAAGAAATTGTTGCTCCATTGGGTGGGAGTGGTGGTCCAGGTCACTTCCAGACCGCTGGTGATGGTATCGGCACCTTTTCCGGAACCGAAGCTGTTGCTCCAACCCAATCCCTGGTGTTCGAGATCCGCGCCTTCGGGTTCTGCACCGACGTGATCGGAAGGGGCTGCGCCGTGGGTTTTTCCGAAACTGTGACCACCGGCGATCAATGCGACGGTTTCTTCGTCGTTCATGGCCATCCGCCCGAAAGTGACGCGGATATCGTGGGCTGCGGCGATCGGGTCGGGGTTACCGTCCGGACCTTCCGGGTTTACATAAATCAAACCCATATGCGCCGCGCCAAGCGGTTCTTCGAGATGGCGGGAGTGGGTTTGACCATTTGCATTTTCGTCGGTTGACACTACACCCGGCTCGTCCAGGCCCGGTTTACCCTGTGCGTACCGGCGGTCGTTGCCGAGCCAGGTATTTTCCGATCCCCAATATACGTCCTCGTCAGCCTCCCACACGTCCGCACGGCCGCCTGCAAAACCGAAGGTTTTAAAGCCCATTGATTCGAGGGCGACGTTTCCGGTCAGGATCAGCAAGTCGGCCCAGGAAATTTTGTTGCCATATTTTTGTTTGATAGGCCAGAGCAAACGACGGGCTTTGTCGAGGCTGACGTTATCCGGCCAGCTGTTCAGTGGTGCAAAACGTTGCTGGCCCGAACCGCCGCCGCCGCGACCGTCGAATACACGGTAAGTACCGGCGCTATGCCACGCCATGCGGATGAACAATGGTCCGTAATGCCCGAAGTCGGCCGGCCACCAATCCTGCGAATCGGTCATCAGTGCATGAAGGTCTGCTTTTACTGCTTCCAGATCGAGGCTTTTGAACGCTTCCGCGTAGTTAAATTGTTCTCCCATCGGATTGGACAGGGACGAATGCTGGCGCAAAATGCTCAATTTCAACTGGTTTGGCCACCAGTCGCGGTTCCTGGTACCGCCGCCGCCTACATTGTGATTCAGTGTCCCATTGTGAAATGGACATTTGCTAATGTCGTTTGATCCGTTTTCCATTACGATAAGTTCATGTGTTAAACCATATTGCCTGCCTCTGGTATTTGTGCAGCGGGATAAAGGTATAATACTGAAATTGATTGTCAAAATCGATTAATTCTATGATTCAATAGTGAAAATCTATTTCGTCGCATTGTCAGCCCGTTGCAGGTTATGCGGCCCGGTTGGTAACACACGAACTTTTCGAAAGTCAGATGAAAGGAGTGCAGACAGTGCTAGGAGGCGGTGAGGTAGCCTGCTGTGGCAATGTCTGTGAGAAGGCCCGGGGCGGCGGGCTGCCAACCCAGCGCTTCACGGGTTTGGATACTGGACGCCACACAGCCGATGGCCGCAAAATGTTCGAACCAGCCGAAATGCGCCGTCGCTGCCTCACCGGTTTTGCTTTCCACCGGCAGGTCCAGGCCGGTACCGATCGCCGTAGCGATTTCCCGGAATGGAATGCCCTCCTCCGCCACCGCATGCAGGACCTTGAGCGCGGGACGTTTCTCCACGACTAACCGGTAAAGCGCTGCCGCATCGGACCGGTGCACAGCCGGCCATGGATTATTGCCGTCGCCGATGTAGGCCGATTCGCCCTTTTCTTTCGTAATACCGATAATCATCGGCACAAATCCATGATCGCCCGCGCCATGCACGCTCGGAGGCAGGCGCACCAGGTACACGTCCACGCCTTGGGCCGCTATGGCATTCGCCGCCTCATCGGTGGCCGCACGTGGGATCACATCCGATTTTACATTCAGTATATCATCCTCGGTTACGGGCCGGTCGTAGCGCAAAAGGCCCATTCCGGTGGTGACGACCAGTGGTTTTCCCGAGCCGGCCAATGCTTCGCCCATTATTTCAATGACCTTCCGGTCGGCTTCACAGCTCGCTTTGAACTGGGAAAAATCGTGGTTGAAAGCGGTATGGATGACGGCGTCGGATGCCTCGATCCCGCGGCGGAGTATTTCCGGATCATTCACATCGCCCAGAAGCGGCGTAGCGCCGGCGGCGGCCAGTAACTCAGCCGATTTTTCAGAGCGTACAAGCCCTAGCACCTCATGACCATTTCCTGACAATTCCTTGACAATGGCGGAGCCTACAAATCCTGAGGCCCCTGTTACAAATACACGCATGTTGGTTTCAATTTTGTTCAATGCAAAATTGACATGCTGCCAATGGGCAAACAAGGTCATTTGACCATACTTCGGGCCCCGCGTTGGAGTTGTGCGTGGCGTATGCGTGTGAGGGTTTTGAGGGAAATGCCGAGGTAGGCGGCGATCATTCGTAACGGCAATCGCGTGAGGTAATCGGGGTGTGCGTTAACAAAATCGGCATAACGTTCTTCCGGGGTGCCGCTGAGGATCGTCAGGATCCGGTTGCGATTGTTGTAAACGGTGCGGGAAATAAGCCGTTCCGAAAACTTTTTGAGCTCCGGGATGTCTTTCAGTAGTTTGTCAAAATCGGGTTTGGCCCAAAGCAAAACCGTACTCCGCTCCACGGCTTCGATGTTGACCAGCGAAGGAGTCAGGTTATCGTAGCTCTCCACATCCAGCGTCCAGGTGTGCTGCGGTGAAAAGTGGAGAATATGCTCATTGCCGTCCGGTTTGATATGATAGGTCCGCAACAATCCATCGCTGATGAAAACCTTGTGCCGGCATATTTCCCCAGCATTCATCAGTACCTCGTTTTTATGCAATCGCCGCACGGTGGCCATGCTGCTGATATGCCGGATCGTTTCGCCGGGCAGGTCGGTTTGGGAAGCCAGATAGTTTTCGAATTCGGTACGCATATACCAAATGTAGCAAAAACCAGCCCCGGTTCGACATGGTCAGGCGGGGCTGGCGACGGTATTTCCGGATTGTCAGTTAAAACTCACACAATTGCATATCGCCTGCATATTGGCCTGGGTAACATCGGCCAGGTATTTCCGTCCTTGTTGGGAGCTGTTCATGGTTACGTTCGTGAGTTGGTCTTGAATATAATTGTAAACAGCACCGATCACATCCGAAGCATAGTAGGAAGTACCCGACGAAACGTTGTTGTATGGCGGGGTCATGATATTGGTATTGGACCCGTCGGTGAACTGGACGGTCGCCTGCGCGAAGGTGAGCGTCGGCAGGTCGCCTGCCGTGTTTGGTATTCTAAAACCGAGGAGCAGGATCACGTGGTCGTCTTTGGAATTGTCGCCGATCTCGTAGTCGAGCTTGCAGGAAACGAATATCCCGAGCTGGGCCGAAACGGAAGATTCCTGGTACCAGGTGCGGAACGGGTAGGAATCGTATGTGTATTCCGCCGCCTGATTGAACGGATAGGTGCCCCCATTTCCGGTGTTTTCCTGTTGCCAGTTCTGCACCGAGCCGTAACCGGAAACAACCGAGTTCAGGCTGTTCGGAAAGGCGCTGTTATCGAATGCCATCGAGTAATTTTGGCGTTGATCGCCCGACTGTGTGTAAATCTGCGTATTGAATGGCTTGGCTACCGTTGTGCAAAGACGGTTGAGCGTGTGGCAGACAACAGGCAGGAAATAGAATTGGCCGCCGTTATCCGACACCTTGTAGATCGCAGCCGAAAACTTGTTGAATGCGGCTGTCACAAAGTCGAACACATCCACAAATGCATCCGCCGCTTCTTCCGAAATGCCGAGCGTTTCGATGGCGCCGGTAGTACCATAGTACCAGGCCACAAAATCGACCGTGTCGATCAAAGCCTGGGAAATCTGCATCGCCCCGTTCAGCTGCATGTCGAAATGCTGGATCGATACCAGCGTCCCGGTATTGTCAAAGTAAGCGTCGAATGTGCAGGTATCGTCACGGGTGAGTGCCGGGTTCTCGTGGGTGAGGCTCATGCCGTATTTCGTCCAGCCCTCGGCGGGCAGGTTGGTCGTATCGTCGTTCTCGTAGCTGGAAAGCGACTGCGTGGTGGATTGCTCGGTGAAATCGGGGCAGTCCACGGTGTAGGTCGAATCTTCCACCATGTACACCACCTTGTTGTCCGATTCGCTGCTCGTAGGGTAGGGATAAAGGCCATAGAACGTCGAAAAATCTACATAGGGACGGGAGTAGGGCGTATTCCAGAATTCGGGTTGATAAGCGTACAGCAGGAATGACTGGATCTGGTTCTTCCAGTCGCCGTCGTTATCGCCGTTGAGGTTTTTACGTTCCACATTATTGAGGTCGGGATAAGTAACGTTCGGCCCGATTTTGAGAAAATCCCCGTCAAAGTCCGTATCGTCGAAAATGATCAGCCACGAGCCGTTGCCGGTTCGCAGGGCTGTAACGCCACCGGTTCCGGTCATCTTGTCGCTGTCGTTCGCGTAGCCGATGTCCGAAAGCGAACCGGCGTTGTAGGGGCCGGTAAATACACGGTTATCCCCCTCGAAATTGCCGTTCTCCGTAAACAGCGCCTGGTTCTCCTGCAAAGAAATCAGCTCGCTTTTACTCGGCCATGACGAATTGTTCCAGAAAGCGGGCTCCTGTTTGTAGAGGATAAAACTCTGGATAGCGTTTTTCCAGACACCCACCTTGCTGCCCGAGGAATCGTAGCGGTCGACATGATTGAGGTCGCTTTCGTACGTACTGGGGTTAATCTTCCAGATATTGCCTGTGTATTCCGTTCCGTCAAAAACAATTACCCAGGTTCCGCTGGAAGTTTGCAACGAATCGTTGTTGGCGTCGATGTTTTCCTGGCCCTGCGCGCCGGCATAGGAATCGCTGCCGCCGCCCTGGTCGTTGTTGTTCCAAAGAATAAAGTCCATTGTAAAGTTTGTTTGAAATGTTGAAACAGGAAGGAAAGACTTGTAGAAATTATTTGTACAAGTAGTTTAGAATCAAAACCTACCTCTGCGACTGAGTACAACTGATTTAACGGTTGAATGAGGCCTGAATTGAAATAAAACCATTGCCGTTTGTGGTTTTGATCCGGTTCCCTGCTTACTTTAGGCGCCGGAGCCACCGTTATTTTCGATTAGCACTACTGCGATATTTTTATTCAATTCAATGCGTAAAACAGCACTGATTACCGGGCCCACTTCGGGCATCGGCCGCTTTACCGCCCTTGAACTCGCTCGAAGGGGGTATGATCTGATATTGGTAGCCCGGAACGAGGCAAAGGCCCGCGAGTTGCAACGGGAGATCGGACATGGCGTTAGTACGGGCTTTGTTCAATGCGATCTGTCGAGCATGGCGTCCGTCAAACAGGCGGTGGAAGAAATCAGGGCTAATTATCATCAGATCGATTTGCTCATCAACAATGCGGGGCTCATTGTCCAGCATCGCCAAACGACTGCCGACGGCATCGAAATGACCTTTGCTACCAATCACCTGGGACCTTTTGTGCTCACAACCGGCCTGATCGATTTACTCAAAGCAGCCGAATCGGCGAAGGTTGTTAACCTGGCCTCCGAGGCACATTTTTTCGCATTCCGGTACCAGACGGCCAAGCTCGCGAACCCACCGCATTACCACGATCTGGTAATTTACGGACGCTCCAAGCTGGCCAATATCCTGTTTTCCAACGAGCTTTCGGAACGGCTGGCGCCTTTTGGCATTACATCCAATGCGGTGCACCCGGGCACGGTTTCGAGCAGTTTTGGCGGCAATGGCAATGGGGCTACTGCCTGGTTTATGAAGATTTTCAAACCGTTTTTCCGCAGCCCGGAGCAAGCCGCCGCAGGCATCGTCCACGTGGCTACTGCGCCGGAGCTGAATGATGTTACAGGGCAGTATTTTGCCAACGGAAAACCTGCGAGATCTTCCGCCAGGGCGAAGAGCAGGGCACTGGCAAGGGAGCTATGGACGTTTTCCGAGGCGTTGACGGAGGCAGTTTGGATATAAATCTATTAAATCCATAGAGTTTGAATACTTTTTTACCGAAACACTTGGAAGTTAAATAGGCAATGCATTAACTTTGCATGCAATCTGATCATTCAATCGAGCTGAGAACCACCCGAAGCTGTGTCCATTTTTTACCGACATCGCATATGCGTTCGATGAAACCTACACATAATGCCCCTTTTGCCGGCCGCCGCGCCGCCGTCCTGTTTGCTTCTTCCGAAGCAGGCTGTTGTTGTTGCTAGCTGAGTCCCTGCATGCCGGAGTTTTCCCGGTAGGTCCCCCTTTTTTTCTCATTGTCAATACGTCGTCCGTCAGCGGTGCGACACAGATTTCCCATGCAACATGAAATTCACAGACAGCCATATTTACTACGAAATCCTCATTCTTTTTGCGGTGATCAGCTTTGCGGAAGCGTTTACGGGCCTTTATAAAAGCGAGAAATGGTCCAGAAATGAGTGGTACATCAATTTTGCGGGGCTTTTCCTGTCCAGCGTCATTACGCGGCCGCTCAGTTTCCTGCTCTCGGCCTACGTGCTCAACTATTTCTTCGCCGGCTATTATAATGTATTCGAAAACGTGCCGCTATGGGCGGGTGTACTCATTACGGCATTGCTCGAAGATTTTACGCAATACTGGTGGCACCGTGCCGCCCATACGTATACGTGGCTGTGGAAAGGGCACCGCGTGCACCACAGCGCACCCGAAATGAGCGTGTTCCTCACCGGCCGCAACTCCTGGGTTTACCTGCTGCTGTTCCCGCCGCGTATCGTTTCGACGGTCCTGATATTCCTCGGCTTCGGCCAGGCATTCCTGGTAGGGTATTTTTTCAAAGTATTGATCGGCATTTCCGCGCATTCGAGCGTGCGCTGGGATAAGCCGCTCTACGCGATCAAATGGCTGCATCCGGTAATGTGGGTGCTCGAACGGACCATTTCTACCCCTGCCACACACCATGCACACCACGCCGCCACCGACGCCGACGGTATTGGGGTGATCAACGGCAACTATGGTAACATGTTCTTTATTTGGGATATGCTGTTCGGTACGGCCAAAATCACACGACAGTTTTCGGAACATATTGGCCTCGAAGATTATCAGGAAGAGCCGTGGTATGTGCAGCTGGGTTATCCGCTATTCAAGTCGAGCGACCAGCGTAGCGAGCTGTCGAAGTGAATGGGTAAGTGGTTAGGTGTATTGTCAGGAATAGTCAGGTGTTGTCAGATTTGGCTTTGATTACATACACATTCGTTTTAAACATGTATGTGCAGCAATTTCTGACCATCAATGACAATACCTGACCACATTTTGACTATTCGGTCATTTAAAATCAAATAGACATGACAAAAACGCTACTAACGCTATTCCTATTGGCGTCGTTCGCGGGATACGCCCAGGTCGCGACATTCGATGTGGTCATGGCCGGGCATACGATCGGTTCGGTGAAGGTGCTGCCGCAGGACGACGGCGCACGCCTCCGCAAGCGCATCGAGGCGGAGTTCAGCGTGCCGTTTTATTCCGGCAGCTTTGTCTCGGAAAACCAGTTTTCGGATGGTGCGCTGCACAGTTCGCTCACCGAGCAGACCGTGAATGGCAAACGGCGGGAGCAGACGGTCACCACACGGCTGGCCTCGCAGCATTACCGCTTTGATTTATCGGAAAAAGCCGACCGGAACCGCAAATGGGAGGTAGTGGCACCTATTGCGCACACCATCACAGGGCTGTATTACCAGGAGCCCGCGCAAGTTCAGATGGTGTATTCCGAGAAGTTCGGCGCCATGTGCAAGGTTCGGAAGCTCGGTAATGGCAGTTACAGCGTGGAGTTGCCGAACGGGAAGGAAAGCGTTTATAGCTACGAGCACGGGCATTGCGTGCGGGTAATGACGGAATTGGCGGGCGTGAAGCTCAGCATCGTGAGGAAGCAGCGGCCTTTGTAATGCTGGTATTTCAGGTATAAACCAAGGTTCGTATATCGTCTATCGTTCAAAGTGGCCCGGATCACATTTAAATCAGTCTGATCCTGTATTGCCCACGCCCCAGGGGCAGGTCATCGGTGGTACGGTACCGGATTTCCTCACACGTCCTGGCGCGAAAACCGCCGACGGGCCATTTAATTTTTTAGTTTTGTATATTAAATCTATGAAAATAGTAGATTATTTTATCCCTATGAAGAAGCTATCTTTCCTGATCATCCTCTTTTTGGCGTCGACCATGGCTGTACAGGCGCAGCATTCCGCGCCTAAGAATATTGTCAAACCTGATCCGCAGGCATTGGCGCAGATCAAGGCCGGCAAGGCCTACCTGGTGGATGTGCGTACGCCCGAGGAGTTCGACGGTGGTCATCTGCAATATTCCCACAATATCAACTTCAACAGTCCTGACTTCAAGGCGCAGATCGCCCAACTCGATAAAAGCAAGCCGGTGTACCTTTATTGCCGCTCGGGCAACCGCAGCGGGAAGGCGGCCGACACCCTGAAAGCATTGGGTTTTCACTCTTATTACAACATTGGCGGTTTTGAGCAGCTCAAAGCCGACGGCTTCCCGGCCGAGCAGTTGCAAACCAGCGCATCCAGAAAGTAGTCCCGTCGTTGCAGGCATCAAAAAACATGAAGCATACCCCTGTTGAGAACTTCGTGATATTCGTCGTGCTGCTGTTGCTATACGTGCAGATTTCCGCGCAGCATTACTTCGCGGCGGAGCGCATGGGTGGCGACCGTTTCAAGAATCGGGTGCTTTATGCCGACGTAATGTTTCCATTAGTTAGCTCAAATTGCTGGAAGAGATAGCTAATGCTGGGAAAGATGGGATTGAGTTGGAGTGGAGAGGGTTGAAAACGATTGCTTTTCAGGCCTTTACATTCCAAAACTCCTCCGGCACCGAATTGTTTTTGATAGACATAGGCATCAGTCCGTCTTCAAATTCTGACAATTCCATTGATATTTTCCTGGCACCTTTGATTTTCACCTTCTTTTTACAAAGCCAGTAGCTATAAAGGTAAGATGGCAATGTGAAAATACCCGGATCTTTCAGGAAGATGTTGCCGTAATTTCTCTTAATATAGTCCCTATACTCGCTATTGAGTACGGGATATAAAGTGACCATCATTCCCATGGGTAGTAAACTATCGATAATGAATTGCCAAAAGATTATTAACGCACTGCGATTGTGATAAAGATACTTTTTGTTGATGGTTCATCAATAGCCCTCACTTGTCGTTATAATGCCCTTTTGCAGCCACAACATAAACGGTTATTGTCTCTTCAATGACTTGATATACAATGCGGTGCTTTTTGTCTATTCATCTTGACTATAGAGCGGCCGGATCGTGTTTAAGCGGTTCCGGCTTTCCCACGTCGAAATACGGGTGTTCTCCGAGCTCCTCCAAAATTCGGTCGATGCGGCGAATCACCGCTCTATCGCCTTAAATAGGAATGAAAGGTCTTTTTTTGCTCTGTCCGAAATCGTTACAGAATATCTGCCCATATGTTTTTGAGGTCGCGGATGGAAGTCACTCTTCCAGCCCTGACGTCCTCAATACCTTCCTTAATGGCATTTAGAACCTGCGGGTCCGAAAAAAAGACATCAGTTTCAGTGCTTTCATCAAGAGGCGTGAGCAAAACTGATTTCTTATTTTTTCCCCGGTGAATGATCACTCGTTCTGTCTCGGCCAGATCCAGATAGTCCTTCTGTTTCCCCCGAAACTCTCTGGCTGATATGATTCTCATGGGTGTACATGTTTGTGTACACAATTATAATAAAAGATCGGGACTTATTGTACTAATTTACACTTTCTTGCGACGATGTGATAATATTGTTTGGCGCCTCAAATCTCCCGCGACTCCACCGCGACGTCCCGCTCCATCGCCAGCAGAAATACCGTGGAAATGATCAGCCCCGCCCCGAGGTAGTCTACCAGAAGAAATGGTACGCCCAGCCAGCTTACGGACAGGAGCGCGGCGGAAAGCGGTTCGGCGGAGGTGAGGAGGCTTGCTTTCTGGCCGCCGATCAGTTTTACGCCGGTGAGGTAAGCGTAGAAGGGGATGAGGGTACCGAAAAGAACGACGAAGGCGGTGTAGGCGTAGGTATGCACGTCCCAGATCCCGTCGGTGTGCCAGGGGGCGCGTACGAGCGATATGCCGATACCGCCAATGAGCAGGCCCCAGCCGATGATGGTGGTTTCATGGTACCTTTTGAGCAGTGATTCCGGTTGGATGGTGTACATGGCCAGGCTCACAGCGGAGGCAAGGCCCCAGGCCAGCGCGGTGCCCGAAATGGCCAGTTCTCCCGGTTTTCCGTGTGTTACGAGCAGGAATGTGCCCAGCATGGCGACGGCTATGGCCACCAGGTTGAGCGGTCGCAATGGCCTTTTGAACTTGACAGCCAGGTAAACGGCGATGATAATGGGACTGGTAAATTGCAATATGGTAGCGGTAGCCGCATTGGAATGCTTGATGGCCGCGAAATAGGTGTACTGGACGGTAAGCATGCCCAGAATACCGAAGGATAACAAACGGATAGCGTCACGCTTGTCCCTCCAGGGGGCGAACGTATCCGAATTTTTTCTTGCCGCGCTGATGGCCACGAGGACTATCCCGGAAATGAGCATCCGTACCGACATCAGCCACTCGACGCTGATATGCTGTTGCTGAAATAAAAACTGACTGAATGTGCCCGATACACCCCACAAACTGGCGGCCATCAGCACCATAGCGATTCCCTTCCCCGCCTGATTCTGCATTTGACTTTGATCGAATTAAATTGTCACGCAAAATTAATTTTGGCCGGGCGTAATTTTTCCTCGATTTTGAGGGCAAATTTGCAATTTTGTTTCGTTGCGCTGACCTTATGATTACACTCGATTCCTTCGATATTTCCATTCTGGCGATCCTGCAAGCCGATAATACCACACCCCAGCGCGATATCGGGGAGCGGATCGGACTGTCGGCACCTGCCGTTCAGCGGCGTATCAAGCGGCTTCGTGAAACGGGTGTGATCAGGGCGGATATTTCGGTGCTCGACTCGGAAAAGCTAGGCCGGCCGATTACCATTTTCGCGGAGGTGAAGATGGAAGTGGAGAAGGTGGAAATTATCCGGCAAGCCAAAGCGATTTTCAGCAGTACTCCCCAGGTGCAGCAATGCTATTACGTAACGGGCGATGTGGATTTTATTCTGATACTGGTCGTTTACAGTATGAAAGAGTATGAAGAACTGACCCAGCAATTGTTTTTTGGAAATAACAATGTTAAAAGCTTTAAAACGAGTATCGTATTGGATATTGTAAAAGCCGGATTAAGTATTCCGATCAATAAGCCATAACTTTGGCGCACGTCATGGACAAAAGTGTATTAGCCATCATGTTTTCTATTCAGAATTTGCTTTCCCGATTCCGTAGCTCCCGCGCCGGTGAATCGATTGAACCTCAGTACTATTTATCCGTTTGCTGCATTGTAAAAGACGAGAATGATTACCTGTCCGAATGGCTGGATTATCACCGCAAAATAGGGGTCGAACATTTTTATATTTATGATAACGGCAGCAAGAGCCCGGTTAAAGATGTTATCGCTGCACTCGGTTATGACGAATGGGTAACGGTTACGCGCATTCTCGGGAAGAGTATGCAGGTGAAAGCGTATCAGCATTGCATTGATAACTTTGGTTATAATTCGAGATGGATCGGGTTCATTGATATGGACGAGTTTATCGTACCCAAAAACGAAAGTGCAAACCTGCCCCGGTTGCTTGAAAAGTATGAGAATTATGGCGGCCTTGGGCTGTCGTGGTTAATATTCGGGTCGAATAACCATATCGAAAAGCCTGCGGGAAGTCAATTGGAAAATTTTACCAGACGATCGGATGCCTCATTCCCGCCTAACCGCCATATTAAAAGTATTGTACAACCACGTTTTGTGCAGTCGGCATACAAATCCCATAATTTCAGATTCAAGCCCGGATATTTCTGCGTGAATGAGCATTTCGCGCCAATTGAAGGGGCGTTTACGGACGTAAGTGTCGACACGGTCCAGCTTAACCATTACTATTGCCGGTCGCTGGAAGAGTACCGCAAAAAAGTGGAGAGGGGCCTCGGCGATACGAAGCGACAACGCAAAATGGAGGAATTCCACTATCACGATAGCGAATCCAATGTGATAGAGGACACGACGATATTGAGGATTTTGGAAAAATTGAAAACGCCGCAAGGCAACTGAATCCGCCAAAGCAAAGCCCCGGGGCTTTGCTTTGGCAGATAACCACGGTTCTATTCGCGCGATGGTACGCCGCTGGTCTGTGTAGCCAGGTTCCGGTAGTTGCCGGTGGTACCAGTGTGGTTCTTGGTGTTCTTTGGCGCCGAGCCGCTGCCTTCCTTCACGGTTACGTCCGGTTCGGTGTGGTTTTTGCGGCGTATGGCAATGGCTTCTTTGGAAAACAGCATTGAGTTTTCGTCTTCGCGGTCGGAGTATCGTCCCACGTCGTTAGCGTTTTCATGGGTGGCGCCTCCCGGACGGTTGCTGCCGTCGTTTTCGCTGCTTTTCTGGGCTACCTGGTCGGTTGGATTGGCCTTACCCGACTGGTCAGTGCTTTTTTTCTCGCTTTCGGGGGCAGGTGTTTTCACGCCTTGTCCCGAAGCCTTCGTTGTTTTCGCCTTGTCGGTGGAGCTGGATGTACTTTGGGCAAATGCAGCCGTCGTTGCGCAGAACAATACCATCGCGGCGGTGATCACTATCTTTTTCATGCTTTCTATCAGTTAGTTGTTGATTTCTTACCATGAATATAGTTAAAAATTGTGCCAACGATTCCTCGGGATGGGTGTAGATTTTTGACAGTTCAGCGGGGTAGCGAAGCGGATTTATTTTTGAAAGTAGAACAAGGTTACAAACTGCTTTTGTGAGCTACGTGCACGTGCACATAATTTGGTTTGAGATGTAAAACCCGTAATTCAGGTTGGACGATGAAATTCCCGATATTTTCGACAATACTTGTCGGCTTACTCATTACAGGCGCCGGTGTGTGTACGGGGCTGCGTGCGCAAAGTTCCGGCGACAAGGCCGACAGCATCGCCGCGTCCCGAATTTTTATCCATACCGGTTTCGAGAATGCTTCGCCCATGAACTGGCGAATCGATTCGGCCGGCAGGGTGGTGGGCAGCCTGGTGTACGACCGCGAGCGCTTTTCGCGGAACAGGGCCGTGAACCACTTTCATTTCAGGGTGGAGGCAGCAACAGGTACGGAGGTGACCGTGATCCTGGAAAATTTTGACAATATCTGGAACAACCGGTTCGCCAGCGATCTTTCGGAACGTTCCCGGTTCGTATTGTCTTTTGACCAAAAAAAGTGGGAAAGTCGCCCGATAGAAGTATTGCCGGGTGGCGGCGCGCCGTCGGGTGGTGGTCCGTCGCGCGGTGGTGCCCAGGGCCGCAGGATGCTGTTCAAGTTCAGGATGGAGGCGCCATTTGCCTACATTGCCAGCGTGGAGCCCTACCGGATCAGCGACCTGGATATGATGCTGGCGAGAATCGGGAAGAACAAGCTCGCCGCTGTTACGACCATCGGTAAAACGTCGGAGGGCCGGTCGCTGGAAATCATCCGGATCGGGAGCGAAAATGCCCCTAAACGGCTCTTCCTGCGCGCGAGGGCGCATGCGTTCGAAGCGGGCGGGAACTGGACCGTGGAAGGACTGGTGCAAAAACTCCTCAGCAACGACGCGGATGCCCAACGCT
This sequence comes from Dyadobacter sp., assembly GCF_017744695.1. GTDB lineage: Bacteria > Bacteroidota > Bacteroidia > Cytophagales > Spirosomataceae > Dyadobacter. The sequence goes on along the minus strand of NZ_JAGIAS010000012.1, from coordinate 42,454 downwards.
ATTTGAAGCGATACTGTGTTTACATTCTCCCCATGGCCAACAAGGACGGCGTCGCACGGGGCAAAACGCGGTTCAATGCCAACGGCTATGACCTGAACCGGAAGTGGGACAAGCCGGCTGACGAACGCATAGCGCCGGAGAACTACTATCTTGAACAATGGCTGCAACAGATGATCAAGGCGAACAAAAAGCCCGATCTCGCGCTCGATATCCACAATGATGCCGGCGGAAACCTGCATATCAGCCGCCCTGATGGCGATATTACCAGCTATTTGGCCAGTATGGACAAACTGGAATCGCTCCTGCGCAAGCATACCTGGTTTACGGAGGGCGCGACCAAGGCGAGTTTCAAAAATCCGGGGACATTGGGGGAGGGCTTCCTGACCCGGTTCGGTATTTATGCAGCGGTGTACGAGCTGAACTACGAGTGGATAAAAGGCCTGAATAAAGCCCCTCTTGCCGCCGACTGGATTTCACTCGGAAACAAGCTGCCGGAGGTGTTTTACCATTATTTCGAATAACCGCTGGACGGGCTGCACGGTTACCGGGCCTTATTGATAAATTTTACTTTGGATTTGATATCGGTCCGCAGCACGCTTTGCTGGCGGAAGCGGCGCAGGTAACGTTGGGCAATGCTGTCGAGCGCGGCGCTTCTTTCTTTGGTTTTCTTACCAAAAAAAGTGACCACTTTCGTCGGTTCCGTGATCGTTTGCCTGGTGTCGGTATCCTTCCAGCGGCCGTTGGCATCCCACTCGGTGTAGCCTTCGGGGAAATAGTTGCTGATGACGCTATCGCTAAAATTCTTCCATTGAGGCTCGCTGACCACGCCGCCGCCGGGAATGTCCCGGCCGAAATAGAGGTCGGTGCGCTGGTAGCTTGCACATGAAGAAAGGCACAGGCAGCCGATCACCGCCCATTTTCGCAGTTGTTCCAGGTTGATCATCGTTCAGGATTGAATGTATCCATAAACATACCATAAGTTATTACAAGCGAAAAGAGCTATCGAAGTAAAATGACAGACTGCTCGAACCGACCAATTCGTTACCTTTACAATCCTCCCGTCAGCACATCCCGTTCGAGTCATCAACTAAAATCAAATGGTCATGCAGAAAATCGTCCCGCATTTATGGTTTGATAAGGAAGCTGCCGAAGCGGCAGCGTTTTACGCTTCGGTATTTCCGGAATCACAGGTTAACAGCGTCACACGGATGGAAGATACGCCTTCCGGGGACGCAGATATGGTTATATTCGAGCTTTGGGGCCAGAAATTCATGGCGATCAGCGCCGGGCCGATATTCAAGCCCAATCCTTCCATTTCTTTCATGGTTAATTTCGACCCGCTGCTGTTTGGCGGTTCGGGAGACTCGGCGCGCGCGAAACTCGATGAGGTATGGAACAAGCTGGCCGAGGGCGGAAATGCGTTGATGCCCATCGATGAGTATCCGTTCAGCAAGCGGTATGGCTGGGTACAGGACAAATATGGTGTTTCCTGGCAGCTGATCCTTACCAACCCGGAGGGAGAACCACGACCGCCGATCATCACCTCGTTGCTTTTTGTGGGGGATCAGTGCGGCAAAGCGGAAGAGGCCATCAATTTTTACTGCTCTGTTTTTGAAAAATCCAGGCTGGGCTCACTGCATCGCTACCCCGAAGGACATGCGCCCGACAAGCCGGGTACGGTCATGTTTTCGGATTTCAAGCTGGAAGATTCGTGGTTCACGGCCATGGACAGTGCCCATCAGCATAAATTTGGCTTTAATGAAGGTATTTCGCTGGTAGTGAACTGCGAAGACCAGGAGGAACTCGATTATTTTACGCAAAAATTATCAGCAGTTCCCGAGGCAGAGCAATGCGGATGGGTCAAGGATAAATTCGGTGTTTCCTGGCAAATATCTCCGATCGAGCTGGAAGAAATGATGGTCAACGGCACCCGTGCGCAGCTCAACCGGGTCACCCAGGCATTGCTACCGATGAAAAGGCTTGACATCGCGGCATTGAAAAGCGCTTTTGAAGGAGTGTAAAGCATTAAATGCAGATCGGTGGCGCTGAAATGATCCGCCGCCGATCTGCAATAATATACCTTAACTTCCGACAGGAACGATAAACTCGAACGACGGCCCGATGGTATAGCCGGGTTTGCCGGGGAATGGCATGGCGCACAGTTTTTGGGCGGTCAGTTTGAGGTCGTACATGACGCCCACGGTATTGTCGAGCATTCCGGGCTGGCCGTTGAACGTCGTGTGAAGCCCCGAAAGCAACGAGTAATAGCTCGTATTGAACTCATTCATCCGGTTTAGCTCCTCACTGCCGGCAGGCAGCATGCTCGTTTTGGTGTTGGGAAACAACGGGAAAACATCGTCGGGTGAGAATGGGATTGTAGGCCCGGAGAATGAATAACCATTGGGCGCGGCGGGATCTTTTACCAGTCTTTTTCCCTTGTACAGCTCTTCAAACCGGTAGTAATGCGCGAGCTCGTCTTCCTGGTCGAGCGGGGAGGTCGAAGTCCCTTCGCCTTGCTCGATGATGATGTTAATCGCGTCGATCGCATTTTGCTTGGTGTAAATCGGAAAAAGCTCGTCGGCCGGGAAGAACGACGACGTAACCTGTTTGGCTTTGTCTCCCGGTAAGTCGTCTGGCGCCAGTTCTTCTATCTTTTGTTGAATGGCCTGGTAAAACTGGCCTATCGTGCTGTACGTAGGCATGGCAGCCAGGCTCACGGATTTGAAAACCAGCGGGTTCTCCGGCTCTTCAATCTCCATAAATACATTTTTGACAACATCTGTCGAATATTTTTCCAATCCGACGATGAGTCCATTGCCAATACCCATAGGCAACGGGCCGGGGTATTCGGGCACGAAATCGGCCTGGTCGATCACGGGGTTCCCTCCAAGGGCATTCAGGATATTCGCGGCAATGGTCATGTGCAGCATCTCCTCGATCACGATCGAGTGAATAATCTGCCGCTGCACGAGGTTGGAGCCGGGTTTCAGCGAAAACATCGCCGTGAGGTAAGGGGGGATGGTCGAATGTTCCAGTTCGACGGCGTTCTGAAGAAGCGGATAGAGCTCTTCCAGGGCATTGGCGCTCAATGCCTTCTCAATATATTTTGAATCTATTTGTAGCATGGTGAAGAAATTTTAAACCGTAAATCACAGATTTTCAAACAAATCGTTGGTAGCGGAGAAGCCCGGGAACGACCCGTTTTTCGCTTTCACGGCTTCCCGGTACCTGGTTTGTTTGTCGGTCAACGCCGTGCCGGGTGCCACCGGGTTGGCGGCCCTTACCTCCCTGGCATCGGACCTTACCACGCCTTTTGGAGCTATTTGCGGGTTATTGAGCCAGTTCAGGATGGTGTTGCGCTTGGTGGTCGACAAGTCGCGCGTTACCGGCATGTGCATCGTGTCGTTCATATCACGCGAGAATGCGAAAATCAGGATGTTCTTTTTCTCTGCAAGTGCCATAGGATCGGCGAGGTTCACGACATATTTGCTCATGATCGGGTAAAGATTGCTGTACTGGATCATCATCTCGGAAATGTCGTCCCAAACCGGCTGTGCTATCTCCTGGAAATAGTCGCGCAGGTGCACGACGACCTGTTCGGTACCAAATGCCTGATCGACGGTGGCCGTCTGGTAGGTAATGAAGTAGATCTGCCCGTCGATGTACACCCGCGGGCTGTAAATGGCATTGCCGGCCAGCAGCATCTGCGCTTTGCCTTTCGGATCGGTCGAAATCTGTCCGTTGAAGGTCAGGCCGTCCGCCGGAAAGTTATTGCCGTAAATTTCCGAGATCGGGTTTTGCGGGCTCACCGGCGTATCCGGGGTAGGTGGGTCGAGTGTCACGCTGATGCTGGCGTTCGGAAGCGGTTTCCCCCATTGGTAGGCATAAAAATCGATGTTCACCGATTGCCCATCGTCCAGTCGCTGGATGAAATTGTCGGCCCTGGCTACCAGTCCGTCGATCGCCTCCCGCGCGATAATCGCAAACTGTCCGGGCTGGCTTGTCGATGGCGTGATTAATATCAGCTGGTTATTGCTCAATGCCGATAATGTCGCATCGGGGAGGTTATTGAACGAAACGATCCCGCCCGTCTGATTCAGCCAGTTCGGGTCGGATTGATAACCCAGCGCCCCGATTTCGATAAAATCATTAGGATTAATGTAAAAAGTCGGTGTCTGGCGGCTTGCCACGCCGGTTTGCGGCACCTTGCTGACGGCCAGGCGTAAATCCTGGTTATAGTTAATGGTCCCGATAGAGTTAGCTACCGGAAAGCTCGCTCCAAAGTCGACGCTTACCCGTTTGGCATCGGGCTCCACCAGGAAATTGGAGGTGCTGAAATACGTACCACGTGCACTTGCGGTGTAGTTGATGCCGTACAACCTGCGTGCAGCCGCGAAGGTGAGCGGTTCTCCTTCGAAATACGGCCCGATGGAGCCGATGATCCTTCCCAATGAAAAACGGCCGTCGTTATGATTGTAATAATAGCCGAACGGGTTCATGTTAATAGCCAGGGTATTGTTCTGCGTGGTTGCGCGCAGTGCTTTCAGGAAAGCCGACTGCTCCGCGAGCGGGCCCCATTCGACATTGGTAATGACTGATGTCCAGCTGGCGCCCAATGGCTGTCCATTGCTCTTACCGCCGTCGAGCTGTCTCATCTGGAGGTCGCGGAACGAGGTGGTGGTAATATCACCCTTGAACAGCAAGTCGCCATTGGCGGCACAAATGCGAAGCTGGACGCACCATAATGCGGAAAACATCTGGGCATCGGGATCGAGGTCCACCATTTTACCCGTCGGACGCCCCTGGGCGCCTACCACGGCCTGGCCGATGATGATGTCGTCGGACTGGGAAGTCTGGGTGGTGCCGTCCGGAAGGAAAACCTGCTTTACCGCACAGTTCTGGAAGTCGAAAACCGCCCCTCCTTCGGGGTTCCACCAACCATTGGTGGCGCCTTTACCGGGCTCCTGGAAATTGGGTTTGAAAGTGGTGTTGTTGTAGTGGGCCGTGTCGTTATTGACCGTGCTGACGTCGGACAGGAAATCGCCCGTGAACACGAGCCTTGGCGCATGAAGATAGGACATGGTGTTTTAATTTATTGTGAGGATAAAATTCTTTAAGCGGCTGTGTTCCAGATAATGAAATGTTGCAGCCATGCTTCATTGTACTTTTTGTAGATCCAGAGCATCCTGCCTGTTTCCGAAGCTTTTTCGCCGGTTTGCTTGTCGGTGGTTGTCTGCTGGTAGATCGCCCATTCATAGGCAAGGTCTCCCCTGATCTCGATATCCTGCGATTCATAGGATATCTGAATGTAAAAAGCATCGAACCAGGAGCGCAGGAATTCTACACCGCCGGCTTTGGTGTTGATAACCGGCGAACCGGGCGCAATCACAGTGATGTCATCGGCGAGGATGGCGGTCATCATTTGCAGGTTGCCGGTGTTTTCAGCTTCCTGGACAATCAGCCGCAGTTTTTCAATTTGTTGTCTATCGTTGTCTCTGTTCATGGAGATGAAATTTGTTTGAAGGAGGAAGCGACCGTAGCGTTATTTTTTACTTACTAATTCGATTTGTTTGTAGAATTAGTTATTAAACGGTTGCAATGCATACTGCCGAAGCGGTTTTTTCTGCATGCTATCATGTCCGTTTTGGTACGTTTAGCGTTCGAAAGCGGACATTTTCTTTTGGGATAATCAATAAAAAGGGGCCGGATGTTTCCCATGCGGGTTTACTGAAAACTGGCATGCCATTAGTGGGTCGCGAAGCGAATCAAAACTTCGCGCCCGGTCATGATCAAAAACCACTTAACCATCGCTTTCAGGAGCTTTTTCAACGGAAAAGGCTACACGGTCATCAATGTAACGGGCCTCGCCGTAGGCATGGCCTGTGCGATACTGATCTTTATGGTCGTGCGGCATGAGACAAGCTACGACTTGTCGCAATCGAAGCTGGCCCGGATCTACCGGGTTGAAACCGAGAATATCAAGGAAAATCATACTTATCCGGGCACTTACACCGGCATGGCCAACGCGCTGCGCACCGATTTGCCCGAAGCAGAGACCATCGCACCGCTCATGCAAACCGGCGGGCGGACGCTGGCGGCAGGCGATCCTGCCGCAGGATCGCCTGCCGCAGGATCGCCTGCCGCAGTCGACAAGAAGTTTAGGGAGTCGTTCGTGTTTGCCGACAACGGGATCTTCCGGACGCTCGATTATACCTGGCTAGCCGGAGACCCGCGCCGTGCATTGGATCAGCCGGGTACCATTGTCCTCACGCGGGCCTACGCGAACAAGTATTTCGGCACGGTGGACGTTCTCGGCAAAACCATCCGGCTGGACAACAAGCAGGACCTGACCGTAACCGGCGTCGTGGAAGATTACCCGGTTACTACCAGCTTCCCGTTCAATATGCTGGTGTCTTTCGCGACGGTGAAGCAGATGAACCCCGGCTTTGAAGACAACAAATGGAATGGCTGGAATGACAACTTCCAGGTATTTGTATTATTGAAAAAAGGCGTCGACGCTTCGAAACTGGCAGGACGTTTCGAAGCTGTGGTAGTGAAACACATGGGTAAAGAAGCCTTGCCCGACAAACGTTTCAAACTCAGTCATTTGTCCGAAATCCATTATACAGGCAACCTGGGGGGCAGGAGCGCCAATGTAGGATTGCTGAAAACGCTTGCGGCGATCGGTACCCTCGTGCTCCTCATCGCTTGCTTCAACTTCATCAACCTGAGCACCGCGCGTGCATTCAAGCGCGCGAAGGAAGTGGGGATTCGCAAAGCAATAGGGAGCGACCGGAAATCGCTGATCTACCAGTTCCTGACCGAAGCGGGGCTCATTACTTTTTTCGCGGGCGTAGTTGCTCTTATATTAGGTGTGCTGCTGTTGCCGGTTTTCGCGGCTGCGCTGGCTATTCCACTGACGTTGAATGACCTGTTTGCACCGCAAACTGCGTTGTTTTTCAGTGTTTTGCTGATGGTAACGACATTGCTGGCGGGAATTTATCCGGCATTGCGGTTGTCGGGCATGGCACCTATTTGGGCACTCAAAAACAACGCCGTATTCCGTGCCGGACAGTGGTTTTCCATGCGCGAAGGACTTGTGGTGGCGCAATTCACCGTTTCACTCGTGCTCATTTGCTGCGCGATGCTGATAGACCGGCAACTGGATTTCTTCCGTAATGCGGATCTCGGCTTCAATAAATCGGCCATTGTCACCGTGGGCCTTCCCGACAATAAACCCGAAAAGCTGCAAACGCTTCGCAACCAGCTGATCCGTTCCGCGCAAATCAAGGATGTGAGTTTTTCGTTCAATAGCGCTTCCGCCGAAAGTAACTGGATGCAGGCGATGGAGTACCGCCAGGGGCCAAAGGTGGTTCAGGTCAAAACCCAGATGAAAATGGGCGACTCGTATTACTTCGATACCTACGGTATTCAACTGCTGGCCGGGGAGCCGCTGAAAGACAGCGATACGACCGATTTCAGGATTATTGTCAATGAAATATTCCTGGGCCACATCGGGATTTCCGATCCCCGGGCAGCCCTCGGACAAAGGGTGTATTACGGCGACGGCAACGAGTTTGCCACAATCGTCGGCGTTGCCCGTAACTTTCACGTCAACTCGCTGCACCAGAAGATCGACCCGACGATGATGCAGGTTGTGCCCAACAATTTTTATCAGGCGGGTATCAAGCTGCAAAGCGAAAACGCAGCTTCTATTCAAACCGCATTGGCTGATATTGAAAAAGCCTGGACCGAAGCATTCCCGGACCAGGTTTTTGAATACAGTTTTCTGGACGAAACGTTGGCGCAAGCCTACCAATCCGAAACGCGCACCGCCAGGCTCATCGAAGCAGCCACTATTTTGGCGGTACTGATCGCCGGCATGGGGCTCTTCGGTCTTGCCACCTTCACCGCCGAGCAGCGGACCAAGGAAATAGGGGTAAGGAAAGTCCTCGGCGCCTCTGTGAGCAGCGTAGTCGCATTGCTCTCCCGCGATTTTCTGAAACCAGTCTTTTTGGCGATCGTTATCGCTTCGCCCATTGCCTGGTACCTGATGAACCAGTGGTTGCAGAATTTCGAGTTCAAGATATCCATATCCTGGTGGCTTTTCGCTGCCGCCGGATTGCTCATGACCGTCATCGCGCTACTCACTGTAAGCTTCCAGAGCGTACGGGCTGCGATGGTGAACCCTGTACGGAGTTTGCGAAGTGAATAGGGGGGCGAAATATCCTGATACACGAGCCTGCAGGCAGGCGAGGGCTACTCCATATAAGCCGCTACCCATTTGGCTTTGATGTTCGCCCGCGCTTCGATGAATTCGACGTCGGTGCCCTGTGCGATGGCGTCGAGGGGGAAACGCAATGGGCGTTGGCCTGCTGGCATTTGGATCAGTTTGAGCACACCGTCGGCGATGGTTTGCGGGTTCATGTCAAAAGCGGCCATTTTACCAAAAAGGCCCTGGCCAAGCGCATTGAACTGTTCCGATGCCAGCGGATCGTACTGCTGGGCGATCACCGGTTTGTCGCCGTGGATGCCGGCTTTGGCACCCGTATTCATTTCGGTCGGGTATACGCCGGGCTGTATCGACACATTATCGATTCCAAACTGTTTCAATTCATCCTGCAAGCCCTCGGTAATGCTCTCCACGCCAAACTTGGAAGCCAGGTACGGCACCATAAAGGGAAGGGTATGGCCGCTGGCGCCGGAGGTTATATTGATGATCAATCCGCTTTTTGCCGCACGCATGGCCGGCAGCACGGCCTGGTAGGTCCTGACCACGCCGTAAAAATTGATTTCGAACATTTCACGGATCCGGTCCACACTATATGATTCGAATACCCCGAAGCCGCTCACCGCGGCATTATTCACGAGTACATCGATCTTGCCGTGGCGCGCCAGGACTTGCTCAAAGGCGTTGTTCACCGAAGTATCGTCTGTCAGGTCTATTTCTACCACCTCGATGTTGGGAATGGCGCCCAACTCTTCTGCCACCGCGCGGTTTTTATTCCCGATGTTCCGCATTCCTGCTATGACGGTAAGGCCTGCATTGGCCAATGTGATTGCTGTGAGTTTACCAAAACCGGTGCTGGTTCCGGTAATAAAAACTGTCTTGTTCATCGTCTTAAATGTTAAAGTTGACGATGCAAAGTTGCAAGCCGGAAGGGGCGGTCTCCATTGACATTTATTGGAAAAAATACCAATCAAATGTCAATGGAAATGATAAAACGGCTATTTGCCGGCGTTGCTCCGCCTGATCCGCGTCAGTGTTTCGGGCGTTATGCCGATGTAGGATGCGATCATATGCTGCGGCACACGGTTGGCGATTTGCGGGTACTGATTGAGAAATTTCTGGTATTTCTCTTCGGCCGAAAGGCTGATGCCGGCATGGATGCGGTCCTGCGATACGATGAAGCTTTTATGCAAAATGGCGTTGACCAGATCGTTCAGTTGGGGAATATTCCGACAAAGCAGATCGAAATTCTCTTTGGTGATCAACACGACATCCGTGTCTTCGATCGCTTCAATATTGAACCTCGAGGGATTACCCGTCATCAGGCTTTCCCGGTCGCCACACCAGTAGTTCTCCGGAGAAAAGTTCAGGATATGCTCGTTGCCTTTGTTATCGATAGAATAAGTCCTCATAAAGCCGTGGCCCACAAATGCATTGTATTTCCAGGTATCCCCTTCCTGTAACAGCAACTGCCGTTTGCGGATTTTCTTTTGAATGGCTACCTGTTTGATTTGTGCGATCTCGTCGGCCGAAAGCGTGATTTTATCGGTAAGGTATTGAATGAATTGGTCAATTGTAGTGCCTGGGTTCATACTCAGTTTATCAAACGGATGGATGCGTATCCATATAAAAAAAATGACGGAATGAAGGTTCACTCCGTCATGACATACTGCTATGAAATTATTCTGCAATCCTGATATTCTTCATCTTTACGGGCAGCCATACCTGCATCGGTCCGCGACCGCGGTTTGCCCAGGTGTAGTACGGAATCGCGGTCACGGTCTGTGGCTCCGGCTTTACGTTCAGGCCGTCGGGGGTCGGTTTTAATACCTGCAGGTTGGCCCTGATCGAGACGACGGATTCGTTCAGAATCTGGCTGTTCCGGATATTGAACGAGGGGTTTTCGGGCACGAGCAGGTTCCATACCTCGCCCGCATTGTCGGCGCCTTCCACACAGTAGACGATCGGGCCGCGTTGGAGGGCGATCCGGTCGGCATCGGCCTTCACTTCATTGCGGGCCCTGATTTGCCGTACTTCCATGGGCAGTTTCAGTTCGATTTCGTCGCCATTCTGCCAGGTGCGGTCGATCACCGCATAACCTTTGTCCGTTTGATAATTGACGGGCTTGCCATTCAGCCATATTTCGACTTTGCTGCTACCGGCTGCCGCAAAATTGTATAGTCCGCCCGGAACGGCGGTTTCGGTTGCCCAGCCCGGAATGCGGATGTTCAATGCATATTTTACTTTCTGTGCGGGCGAGACCCTGATCTTCACTTGACCGTTCCACGGATAGTTGGTGTCCATTTGAAGGGGTACTGCCGTTTTTCCGAACTGAAAAGTAGTATTGCTGCCCACGAAGAGGTTCACCCAAATCTTTCCATCGGATTTACCATAAATATAATCTCCGACAGACGCGACCAGCCTTGCGATATTCGAAGGGCAGCAAGCCGTTCCGAACCAGGCGCTCCGTGCATTGGTACCTACCGAAGAAAGCGGGTTTCCGTAAAAGAAAGTATCGCCATTCAGGCTGAGGCCGTCCAGCGCGCCGTTGTACAGGCTGCGTTCGAGGACGTCGATGTACTTGGCGTCGCCTGTGAGCGCGTTCATGCGCTGGTTCCAGAACACCATTCCTACCGATGCGCAAGTTTCGCTGTATGCGGCCCCGTTGGGGAGGTCGTAATCATCCGTGAAACCTTCGTTGTGGCCGGAAGAGCCTATACCACCCGTCAGGTACATGTTCCGGTAAACGACATCTTCCCACACGGCGGTCATGGCATTCATATAACCCGGGTCCTGCGTGACGGACGCTACGTCGGCCGCGCCCGTGTACTGGTACATGGCACGCACGGCGTGGCCCGTGATTTCTTTCTGCTGCTTCACCGGCACATCGTCCTGGCAATATTTGGGATCCTTCCATTCGTCCCAGATCTTCCCTTTTCCATGGCCGTGGCCCCGCTGATCGAGGAACCAGTCGGCGAGTTTCAGGTAGCGGTCTTCCTTGGTGAGGTGATACAACTTCATGAGCGCGAGCTCGATTTCCTGGTGACCGGATACCCACGGCCGGTTGGCCACACGGAATGTCGAATCGATGTGGTCGGCGAAGCGAATGGCTACATCGAGGAGTTTACGTTTGCCGGTGGTGTTGTAGTAAGCCACCGCCGCCTCTATTAAATGCCCCGCACAGTAGTCCTCGTGCTTTTCCATGTCGGTCCAGCGCTGTTTGAGGTCGGTTAAGGTGTAATAGGTATTCAAATAGCCATCCGGAAGCTGGGCTGCTGCGATCTTGTCGATCCATTCATCCGCTTTACGTTCCAGCGCGGCATCGGGGCGGTTTTTGAGTGAATAGGCCATGGCTTCGATGGCTTTGTACACATCACTGTCGTCGTAATAAATGCCTTCGTGCTTTTCACCCTGCCTGCGTGCCGCTTTCTCGAAATTCCGGATCCGGCCCGATTTTTCTTCGGTTTGGATAATGCACGCATTCAGCGTGGCCGTGGCCACTTTTTCCTGTTTGGGTTTCCAGAACTGGTCGGTAATGTTGACCTCGGAGAACTTCACCGGCTGAATGCGCTGCTGGGCGTGTGCAGGGTTTGGAAATGCCTGAATACACCAGACAAGCGCTGCGCCGACATATATTTTAATAGCTGACTGCATTTCGAAATTCGTTTTGAATGATAATCCTATTTTTTCTTGTGGATCACCGGAAATTGGGCAATCCGGAGATTGGTACATCCGTAAGGGATCAGCACGATGTCTTCTTCCTCGTCTTCGGTTTCCAGCTGATACGTCATACTGTACGGAATCGGGCCGGCCATTTCGTTGTATAAGCCCCACGACGGAATGCGGCGGGCCTTCGTTTTGATCTGCAACGGCGCATTTTCGGGGTTCCATGGATAGTTTGAAACCGGTTTCGCTACTTCCCATTTGTACTGTTCTTCCAGTTTGCTGTCGGGCGTGAGGATCAATCCGTAGTTCCAGGGCGTGGTGGGCCGCACTTCCGTATAGCTGGCGCCGTAGTCGATCGGATCTTTATCATTTTTCACCAGTTTGGAGGTTTCGCCCACTTTCAATGCATACGTAAGCGGTCCGCGCTCCACGGAAATGGAGTTTTCTACCCAGGTGTTTTTGAAAATATGCATAGGCAATGTCAGCTCCACCACATCGCCTTTTTCCCATTCACGGGTCAGTTTCACGATCTGGTTGCCATCCGGTTCGAGCCAGAGTTTGCCATTTACTTTGATAACTCCCTTCTTACACCACGCCGGAATGCGCATATGGAACGGGAATACCGCTTTGGCAGAAGGATTAACCGTGAATCTGATGGTTTCCTCAAAAGGATAGGAGGTTTCTTCCTTCACACCCACGCCAATGCCGCCCGGCAGTTTGATACTCGCTTCGCTGGCTGAATAGGCCAGGGCCGCAATGCCCTTGTCGGCGGTCGCGTACCAGAGATTTTGTACAAATTTTGGCCAGCCCTGGTGCATATTGGACGTACAACACGGATAACCCGTAAGCAGCCCCATGCACACGTCGGTGCCGCCGTGGTTCACGTCGAAGTTGCGCTGGTGTCGGGTCATCATCACCTGGTTGGCCTGCTGGAAATACTGGCGGGTCATAAAATCGTCGGAAGCCTGCGTCGGTAATGCATTGAATGCCACTTTTTCGAGCATATCGGCATAGCCCACATCGCCGGTGATTTCGAGGATGCTTTCGAGGGAAAACATCATTTCCACGGCCGAGCAGAGTTCGGAACCCTGGGTAGGATCGTTGCCGTGCAGCGCCTCGTCGCCGCCGTACAGACCATGGGCGAGGCCGTTGAACTTACGAAGATCGGCGAAACCCTTTTGGGTAGCGTCCAGGTATTTCTGTTCGGGATGATGCTGGAAATAGACCAGCGGCGCCTTGATACCCTGCGCGAGATTGACGCAATGAATGCTGCCGCGCGTCGAAAGCAGGTCGGTATTCAGGAATGCATTGGTATAGTCGAAGGTTTGAAGGTGAATGAGGTTCCCCAGGTCGAGCAGGAACTTGTCGCCGGTGATGTTGTAGAGCCAGTACACCACCGCGAGGTTATCCGCACCACGGTACCGCGCCCAGAATGTCCAGTTATCCAGCGGTTTCGAAGGGAGTTCTTTGAGCTGGTATTTGAAATAGTTGGTCATTAAAGTAATAACCCGCTGGTCGCCGGTGGCGGAATAGTATTGTTTCAAAATTTTCAATACCACCATTTTGGGCCACCAGTCGCGGCTGTTGTCACGCTGCACGCCGGGTTCATGGCCATAATCTTTGGACGGCCCGAAATACCCGTCGGGCTGCTGGCTCGCAATGGCCCATTCCACCCAGGGTTTGGTTTTGGCGATGAGTTCTTTGTCGTCGAGGATGTAGGCGAGCGGGAGCAGGCCGTCTATCCAGTACGGGCCGCGTTCCCATTGGTCGCCGTCGCCGCCCAGCCAGCCGTTGCGCTTGCCCATCACGAGTGGGTAAAGTTCGTCGAGCTTGCCGGTGGACCCGTTTTTCTGGCGAACGAGCATTTCTTTGAGCCAGCCTTGCGGTTTAATGGCGCCCAGTGGCAGCTCGCTGTACGGATTTGACCTTAGCGGGGCTTTGCCGGGGGTGTAACTAATTTCTTTTCCTGGTTGTGCGTGGGCTTGCAGGGTAATGAGCAAGGCAGTTGAGAACAGGAGTTTTTTCATTGGTCGGTTTTAGTTGGGTATTGTCAGGTGTTGTCAAGTATGGTCAGGGGTTGTTTTGGGTTCTTAAATCTTTGGAAGTGGCTAGTGCGATGACGCGGCCCTGGTCGCCTACGGCATTGTAAAAATGGTATACCACGCCGTTCCATTTGATCACCCAGGGCTTGTGGGCATAGGTTTTATCGTACGGTTCGGTGGGGGAAATGAGGTCGGGGCCGGTCCAGTCTGTCCAGTTTTGGAGATCGTAGGAGCAGGCGAAGCGTTCGAAAGCGCCCGGTTTCCAGAATGCCCCGAAATAGAACATCACGTACACATCCCCGATTTTTGCTATTTGGGCGTCGCCGCAAATGCCGGTGTTGCGGGTGATCAGCGGCTGGTCGCCGGTACGTTTCCAGTGCTTCATATCGTCGGACACGGCCATGGCGATGCTTTCGAAACCGTTGCCCTTGTCGTCGCCCTTTTCGCCTTTGGCATTATAATACATCACAAACGGGTGGCCGGTAATGCGGGATTTATCGCGGATGACGAGGCTTTTGTAGATCGTTTTATCGTCGTACCAGCGTACGTCCTTGTCAACTGCCGACAATACGGGCTGCGGGAACCGGTCCACCTCACTGGCCCGGGTCAGGTCCGACGTGGAAGCTATGCCGATGCCGAGCCTGCCTGCCTCGTACCCCTTTTCGGAGCCGCCGAGGTAGGAGAGCCAGTATTTGTTTTCAAACTTTTCGGCTTCATAGCTGCCGCCCCATTCGGTGTCGACCAATGCCACGTAGCCTGCTTTTTGCGTGGCGTCCCAGGTATTTTCGGTGAACGACATGATCCTGCCCAGCGAGGTCCATTGCAGCAGGTTATCACTTTTGGAAAGCCAGGTTTCATAGCCTTTGCCGTCAAAAATGATGTAGGTCATGTACCAAATGCCGCCTTGTCGGAACACCGTCGGGCTGTCAACCATCCGCCCTTTGTTGGGTTGCAGGATCACCACGCCGTATTTGTAAGGGGTTTTCACTTCTTCAAAGATGTTCTGCATAACCTGTTGCGGGACTTTGGTCCCGCCGTCGGAGCGGCCGTCGCCCGATTGCGCAACAACCGCTCTGCCGGCCAAACCAAAGCCCGCTGTCCAAAGCAATACACATCCAATCAGCACTTTCTTCATATCCACTAGTTGTAATCCGGGTTTTGTTTGAGTTTAGGATTGGAGTTAATGGCGATCTGCGGGATCGGGAACACGGCCCTGAAAGCGCCGGTGGGCTTGTGCGAGAGCCAGCTCCTGGTGGTATAAACCCCGAAACGGATCATGTCGCGGCGGCGGAAGCCTTCCCATGCAAATTCCCAGCCCAGCTCGTCGAGCATCCTGCCGTACTGTACGGCCGTCGCATTGCCGGGGTCCACTACTTTGTAATTCTCGACATAACCATATTGATATGCGCTGCTCTTTTGCAGGTCGGCGCCGGTAACCGTTGCTTTGGAGGGTTTGGCCGCGAATGCCCGTGTGCGCACCTGCGATACCACCGTGGCAGCATCGTTGGCTTTGCCAGTCCGCAAGAGGCATTCCGCTTTCATCATCAGTACCTGAGCGTAGCGGAACACCGGAAAATCGTTGCCCAGGCTTCCCTGCGCCTGCGTTTTTACTTCGAATTTATTCATCCGGTATCCCTCCGCTTCGCCGGTGTACAGGCCGTCGGGCAGTTCGTTGGTGAGCACCACATTCTTGCCGGCCTGGTCATACGAGCCTTTCAGCGGCGTTACGCCGTCTGCCGCAAACTGCGGACCGATCATCCACGTCGCTTTCAGGCGCTGGTCGTCGGCGTCGTAGGTATTGATGAACTGCGGCACTCCTTTTGCCGAACCGGCACCCCAGGGCGTCGCCAGCATATTGACCTTGTTTTTCAGCGAGGCATGCCACGAAAACATGTGCGCGCTGAACCCGCCGGCCAGGTTTTCTTCAAAAGGGATTGCAAACACGATCTCTGGCGAATTTTGGTTTTCGGTAACAAAAGGCGCGGCGAGGCTGGTTTCTAACTGGTATTTCCCCGAAGCGATCACGTCGTTGCATTGTGCGAGGCATTCCTCCCATTTGGTTTCGCCCGAATAAATTCCGGCATTGAGGTACACGTTCGCGAGCAGCGTTTTAGCCGCCCATTTATTGAACCGTGCGTACAGCAGCGTGTTCCGGTCTTCGCTCAGGTTCGGGATTGATTCGGTTAATTCCTTGACGATGAATTGGTAAATACCCTTTCTTCCGGTTTTTTCGGGCAGCGCGTCGGAGCGGTCGGTAATGAGGGGTGCGTCACCGAAATTGTCGCAAATGAGCCAGTAAAAGAACGCCCGCACTGTCCGTATTTCGGAGATTAACGCCTCTTTGGTAACACCGGACGGAATGGTGATCTTGTCGTTCGATAGCTGGTCGATGAGCCGGTTCGCATTGATCACCCCCGAATAGAAGGTATTCCACATGCTGCTGATCTGCGGATTTTCCGAGTTCCATGTGTGCAGGTGCATGCGCTTGTAAATCCCGCCGTCATCCCAGCCCGAGGCATTGGCGGGCATCACGATGCCGTCGGCGGTCGATTCCTGGGCCATGTACCAGTGCGTGTGCGAAATCAGGTTCCGCATATTGGCATAGCCGATGCTCATGGCCTGGTAGGCATTGGAATAGTTGTAGGTATCTTCCGTCACTTCGGAATAGATCTTTTCGGTCAGGTCATTGTTGCAGCCGCTCGCGGCGATCATCAGCAAAAGCGCTGTTCCTGTATATGGTTTCAATGGCTTCATCTTGGATAGTCTTTTGGAAATTGGAATAAAAACTAGAATGTCAGCATGGCACCTGCGGTGAAACTGGTCGTGGCAGGATAGCGGTTCTTGTCGTCGATGCCCGGCGACATCCCGCTGATACCCACTTCCGGGTCAATGCCCTTGTAGCCAGTGATCGTGTAGAGGTTGGCTACGGCCAGGTAAATGCGGGCGTGGCGGAGGTATTTGTTCTTCAGCCGGAGGTCGTAGCCCGCCGTGATGTTGTCGATTTTCCAATAGTTACCGTTTTCGATGTAGTAGCTCACGTAGTTCAGCGACTGGTCGTCGGCGAGCGGGCGTTTGCTGTAGATCGGGTCGTACGCGTTGGAGCGCAGGTTACCGCGGGTGAGCATCACCGGTGCACTCCAGAACATCTCGGTCATGTTCAGGATCTGGAAGCCGAATGCGCCGCGCATGGTGATATTCAGGTCGAAGTTTTTGTAGGTCAATGTGTTATTCCAGTTGAGATAACGCTTGGGCAAGCCATTGCCGATAATCTGTTTGTCGTCTGCCTGCTGCTGGGCGATGGGCTTCGGCTCGCCGTTTTTGCCTTCGATGATCCAGTGGCCGGTTTCGTCGATGTCGATGGTTTTGAAGCCCCAGAAATTACCCAGCGGTTGGCCTACCTGCACGCGGTGGGTAGTTTGCTGAATAGGCTCGCCGGTATTGCCGGTATCGAAGTAGCCGCTGGCTAATGCAAACTTGTCATCCGACAGGGAAAGGATTTTGTTCGCGTTGGTCGAGAAGTTGACGGAGGTGGTCCATCGGAAAGCGGCGGTTTGGAGCGGGATCGCATTCACCTGAATTTCCACCCCTTTATTTTCCATGGAAGCCGCGTTGGCCGTGATGGTGCTGTACAAATAGGGCGGGTTAGGCACGGGGAAGTTGGCGATCAGGTCGCGGGTAGTGCGGCGGTAGAGATCGATCGAGCCGGAGAGGCGCTCGTTCAGGAAACCGTAGTCGATACCGATATTCACTTCCTCCTTACGTTCCCAGCGGAGGTCGGGGTTGGCGTTGTTCGATGGGTTAATGGCTTGTACCCACTGCCCGTTGATGAGGACATTGGTATTGAAATTGATTTTATTCAAGGAAATGTAAGAGCTGCCTGGTTCCGTACCGGTTACGCCGTACCCACCCCGTAATTTCAGGTTGGAGATCGTGTTGGAATTTTCCAGAAATGCTTCCTTTTTCAAGTTCCAGCCTAGCGAAAATGCCGGGAAACTTCCCCATTTGTGGTTGGCCCCGAAGCGCGAGGAGCCTTCATGACGGATACTGGCCGAGAGCAGGTATCTGTTCATGAAACTGTAATTGACCCTGAAAAAGTAGCTGATGAGCTTGTTCTCCGACTGCTCCGACAACTCCGGCGCCTGTCCGCGACGTAATGCGAGCCCAGCGTTGATGTTGTTGTAGGAAAAATTGTCTGTCGGGAAATCCCAGTTCTGCATCCAGTAATTTTCGGTATTGTACCGCCGCCAGGTGTGGCCGGCAAGGATCACGAAGTTGTGGTCGTGAAGGGTTTTGTTATAGTTGGCCGTAAGCTCAAACAGGTCGTCCTGCGTACGTGTAGTGCCGCGCGACGCGAAGCCGTTGCGGCCGTTGCGGCTGGTGGAATAATGGTTTTTGGTTTCGTAATAACCCCGTGTGCTGTTGAACATATCCCGCGCAAGCAATGCCTTGATTTCCAGTCCTTCAATCGGCGCGAGCGAAATCGTGCCGTACGTGCGAAGGTTGTTGTTGCGGTTCAGTCCGTTCGTTTCCTCGATCAGCGCGACCGGGTTCATGTAATCCGTTTTGTCGGTGCGCTCTGTCCATTTACCGTTCGCGTCCTTCAATGGCTCGGTCGGGTTGAAAGTGAGTGCGTTGCGGTAGACCAGGCCGGAATACGAGCCGCCATCGACGGAGTAGTACTTCTGCTGGTAACCGCTCAGGTTCGCATTGATTTTCAGCAATCCGTTGAACATCGAATGGTTGACCTCGATGCGCGGGAACACCGTCGTATTGTCCGATTTTTTCATGATGCCGTTCAGCCGGCGGTATTCCATGCTGACGATGTAGTTGGTGGTGCGGGAGCCGCCGCGGAGGCTGATGTTATGTACTTGAGATAATGGCTTTTGGGTTACCTGGCCCAGCCAATCGGTGCTCTGGCCGTAGTCGATCGCGCCGGGTTTGCCCTGGGCTGCCAAAGCGCGGTACTGGTTTACATCCATGAAATCGAGCTTGCGGGTGAGCCTTTGGGTAGTGAAGTAGGAGTTTACTTCGAGCGTCGCAGGGGTTTCGCCTTTCACTTTCCGGGTAGTGATGAGAATCACCCCGTTGGTGCCGCGTGTGCCGTAGATAGCTGCCGCGGAGCCGTCTTTCAGCACGTCGATGGATTCAATATCCTCCGGCGCCACGGTGTTCAGCCCTCCCGGGACACCGTCGATCAGCACGAGCGGGTCCGAGCTCGCATTGATGGTCGCATTCCCCCGTAATGTGATCTGCGCGACGGCAGTAGGGTCGCCGCTGGGCGTGATGACGCTCAACCCGGCGACCTTCCCGCGAATGAGCTGGGCCGCATCCTGCACCGGCCCTTTCACGAAATCCTCGGACTTGACGCTCGCAACGGCGCTGGTGATCTGCTCGCGCTTTTGCGTTCCGTAACCTACTACCACCACTTCTTCGAGGCTTTTCAAGTCGGGGGCCAGGGTAATATCAATGGTGGAACGACTGCCCGCGATCACTTCCTGGTTCTGATAGCCGACATAGGAGAATACCAGCGTCACGTCTGCCTTGGGGTCGTCGCTGACGGCGATGCTGTATTTACCGTTGGCATCGGTGGTGCTTCCGCGGGTGGTGCCTTTGATGAGCACACTCACACCGGGCAGCAACTCGCCGCCATCTCCTTTCACGACACCGGATACCGTCCTGTCGGCCGTTTTTTGGGTTAATTCCAAAAGGGAAGAATTGTTTTGGAGCGACATAGCGAATGTTTGCCGGGTGGCCGGCGTAGCTTCTTCCGGGGTAATCGGCTCGATCTGCTGTGCGCCAGTTTTACTTTCGTCGGCGGTCGTCAGGATAAGGTAAGTTTGTTTGCTGACCTTCTTGTAGCGGAGTCCTGCCGGCAAGATATTGTTGAGCTTATGCTCGATCGTTTGCCCTGCCTGGACCTGCGCTGGTGATACGAATTGCCCTTCAAGCAGTTTTTCTTCAAAAAGGATATCGACTTTGTACTGTTTTTTAACCTGCATCAGCGCATCCCGCAGCGCGATCCGGCTGCCGGGAATGATCGTGGGTACCGGATTGCTTTTGGGTGGGCGGTTCTGGGCCATGAGCTGGGCTTTAATCGGGGCGCCATCCAACAGGCATCCCACCATTAAGGTTACCAGAACTTTAACGTGTAATAGTTTCGTCATGATTATGGATGATTAAGGAATTACAGATGGTTCGTGTCGAGCACAAAGGTCTCGGCCCGGTCGTCACCCGGAGGTGAGTGCGTTACGCGTGCGTTCAGGACGTCGGAAAGGACTTTGAGTACATTCGCCGGATCGCTTGCATTGAATGTGCCGCCGATCGTCCGCCGGGCCAGTGTGGAGTCGGCCACCACCACGTTCACACCGAAATGCTCGCTGATCTGGTAGGCGATTTCCGAAACCGGCGTGTTCTCGAACATGAACAAACGCTGTTTCCAGGCCTGGTGCGTCGAGAGGCTTTCGCTGTGTTTGAGGGTGAGCGTACCTTGCATCGACATAGTGGCCACGTCGCCGGGTTTCATCAGCATCGGTCTGGGATTCAGCTCTTTCAGCGAACGGAGTTGCACACTTCCCTGACTTAGTACCACTTTGGAGCCACGCTCGCGGCTGTATACGATGAATTCGGTCCCTAGTACTTTGACTTCCAGCTTGTCGGGTGTCCGGACTATGAACTTGCTGTGGTCGACGGTGTGTTTCACGGCAAATTCCGCCTCTCCTTTCAACTTCACCTCGCGCGTGCCGAATCCGAAACGCGGGACACTCAGCACGGAGTTGGCATTGAGCGTCACCCGGCTGCTGTCGGGCAGTACCACCGTCCTGATCTCGCCATAGCCGGTTTCATATTGTTTGTAAAACCAGAAGTCGGACAGCAGATAGGCGCCCGCGATGAGTGCAATGGAAGCCGCGGCGACCCATTTGATTACAAAAAGCCGTCCCACCAGCGCGCCCTGATTTGCCCTTGCTACTGTGTCGGGAGCCGCGTAGTTGGGGCTGGGAAGGTCCGTTTTGTTTTGAACGGTATCCAATGAACGTTGGTAGGCCTGCTCCACATCCGGGGTGAACTGCGGGTTTTCGGTTTCCCATTCATCCAGCCATTGAAAATAGCGCTCGCGGTTGGCGGGGTTTTCCAGCCATTCTTCGATCAGGATGTTCTGCATCCGTGTGGTTTTCCCTTCGAAGAAGTTCTGGATGACCTGTTTGGAGAGAAGTGATTTCTTCATGCTTTGTTAAATTCAGGATGACATATATCCGAGGGCGTTAGGCCGTCAGACGAATAGGAGTAAAATCTGGATCAATGAGAGCAGCCCGTGGTCCTGCAATGCTTTCCGCAGGATCGACAGCCCCTTGGTAATGTGCCCCTCGACGGTTTTGACCGAAATCCCCAGCTCTTCGGCGATGGTCGTGTTGCGTTTCCCTTCAAAACGGCTCATTAGGAACACCTTCTGATTTTGGGGCGATAGCGACCGGATCACCTGCTCGATTTTCAGTACCAGCTCCTGGAATTGCAGCTCCTGCTGGGGCGAGCTGGCCGGGGTAGCAAGCGGCAGTTCGGCCAGCTCTTCCGTTACGGTTTCCTTGCCAAAATTTTTACGCATATGATGAAATGCCGCATGCCGCACCGTGGTGAACAGGTAGGACCGGTACGAAGTCGTGACGGCCGTGTGCAACTGCTTTGACCAGAACTGGCTGAAAACCTCCACTACAATATCCTCCGCGACATCGCGTGCATACACAAACCGTACGGCGTGGCTGCATAATTGCTTGTAATATCGTTTGAAAAGCAACTCGTACCCCCGACCCGGATCCGTGATAAATGCCTGTTTGATAAATAATTCAGAATCGACAAAGTCCGCAGGTTGTTTCCTGATAGCCGGAAAATCGGATACAGGCCCGGTGGGCTCGCCCGCATCAGTTTTATTTTCTACGGAATACTTCTGGCTCATACAAATCACATAAGTAGGTTATTCATAAGAGTGTTTTGTACCCGCGCTACCCTCGTTTGTTTTGTGAAATTTTTATTTTTTTTGGGACTTTTTGCGTCTTTCGGGGCGGTCGGCAAATGCGTAGGGGGGTATGGTGGGCCAGGTGTGGTCAGGGATAGTCATTGGTGGTCAGGTGTGGTCAGGGGTAGTCAAGGATAGTGCGGGGAATTGGGAGATACTATGACTAGTCGTTCGCGCGCGTACGTGTGATGTCCGAATCTGGACGGTTTTTTGACGAGTAAGATCAAAAAAAAGCCTTAGGGCCATAACAGGCAAAGGTTGTAATCCAGGCCTGATTTTTGAGTAATGCAAGAATTCCCGACCAGACCACACCTGACAATACCTGACTATTCCTGACCACGCCTGACCACACCTGACCACACCTAGCAACGCTTGACTATTCCTGACCACACCTGACTATTCCTGACCATCCTTTCCCCCTAAACTGTTTCGGACTATGTTACGTAACTATTTGAAAATCGCGTTTCGCCAGTTGGCCAGAAACCGCGTGTATTCCTTCATTAATATCGGTGGACTGGCTGCCGGTATGGCGGTGGCCATGCTCATCGGTCTCTGGGTTTATGATGAGCTTTCGTTCAACACCTATCATGAGAACTACGCACGCATCGCGCAGGTACGCTCGCGGGAGTTCGGAGAGCATGGGGTGGGGATTAATTCGTCCGTACAATATCCGCTCATGACCGAGCTGAAAAATCACTATAAGGAGTATTTCAAACATATAGTGGGTGGTTCCTGGGACGCGGGGTGCGTACTGTCGGCAGGAGAAAACAAAATTTCACGTTCGGGGCTTTTCCTGGAACCGGACGCACCCGAGATGCTTACCTTAAAAATGGTGTACGGCACCCGCGCCGGACTGCGCGATCCGTATTCGGTCATGCTTTCGCAATCGACTGCGCTTGCATTGTTTGGCAACGTAGACCCTGTGAACCGTGCCCTGAAAATAAGTAACAAACTCGACGTAACGGTGACAGGCGTCTACGAAGATCTCCCACAAAACACACAGTTCAACCAGATGAAGTTTCTGGCCCCTTTTGCGCTTTGGGAGCTCGATAATCCGTGGATCAGGGAGCGGGCCATGACCGACTGGCAGAATCATTTTATGAAAATTTACGTCGAGCTTCGTCCGGAAACTGATTTTGAACAGCTCTCTGCGGATATCAGGAATGCCGAAATGAAAAACCTCGCGGGATTTCCCGCCGAGGCCAAAAATAGACCGGAAGTATTTCTGCTGCCGATGCGCGACTGGCATTTGCATAATTTCAAACGGGGACAACCGGATGTAGGCCCGCTGCAAATGGTGTGGCTGATCAGCATCATCGGGGCATTCGTACTGTTGCTTGCCTGTATCAATTTTATGAACCTTTCCACTGCACGTTCTGAAAAACGGGCGAAAGAGGTCGGTATCCGCAAGTCAATCGGATCGGTGAGAAGGCAGCTGATCAACCAGTTTTTCAGTGAGTCGTTTGTCGTCGTAATACTCGCATTCCTTTTTGCGCTTGGGGCTGTTTCGCTGGCATTACCCTGGTTCAACGAGCTGGCAGCCAAACAAATGTCGATCCCCTGGACGAATGGCGGTTTCTGGGCGGTGAGCCTGGGCTTCATTGCCCTCACGGGTATGCTCGCGGGAGGTTACCCTGCATTGTACCTGTCGTCGTTCCAGCCTGTAAAAGTTCTGAAGGGGACATTTCGAGCCGGACGTTTCGCGTCGGTTCCGCGTAAAGTACTTGTAGTCGTGCAGTTCACTGTTTCTGTCACGCTGGTGATCGGTACGATTATCGTGTTCCGCCAGATCCAGTTTGCTAAAAACCGGCCGGCCGGGTACACGAGGGAGGGGCTGCTGATGGTGGAAATGAAGTCGGGGGACTTTTATGGCAAGCACGAAATACTCAAAAATGAACTGCGGAGCACGGGAGCCGTAACCGACATTGCCGAATCGATGGGAAAAGTGACGGAAGTGTGGTCCGGTAACGACGGGTTCGAATGGCGAGGCAAGAGCCCGGCGGCCGATGAGAGTTTCGGTACGCTGATGGTCAGTTCCGAATATGGCCGCACCGTTGGCTGGCAGTTTGTGCAGGGCAGGGACTTTTCCGGGACACTGGCCTCCGATTCATCGGGTATTGTCATTAATGAAGCAGCGGCGAAATATATGGGGCTCAAAAATCCGGTAGGAGAGCCGGTGAGCTGGAAATTCCAGGACATGCCCGTGATGCATTACCGCATCCTCGGGGTGATTAAAGATGTGGTCATGGAATCACCGTACGAACCCATCACCCCGACGATATTTATGATCAAAGCGCACGGCGGCCCCAACTGGATGCATATCCGGATCAATCCCGGCATGAGCGTCAGCGAGGCGCTGCCCCGCATTGAGTCCGTATTCAAAAAAGTGATCCCGCTCGCCCCATTCGAATATCAGTTTGCCGATGAAGATTATGCGTTGAAATTCGCCGCCGAGGAACGTGTCGGCAAGCTGGCCTATTTCTTTGCCGTCCTGGCTATTCTGATCTCCTGTCTTGGCCTATTCGGTTTGTCGTCCTTCATCGCCGAACAGCGCACCCGTGAAATCGGCGTGCGGAAAGTGCTGGGTGCTTCGGTCTTCAATGTCTGGAAACTGCTCTCGAACGAGTTCATTATGCTTGTCACGATCGCATTTGGCCTGGCCTCGCCCGTGGCGTATTACCTGTTGGGTCACTGGCTGGAAAAATACACTTATCGTATCGAGCCTTCCTGGTGGATTTTCGCTGCCACCGGCCTCGGCGCAATGGTAATTACGTTGTGTACGATCAGTTTTCAAAGTATCCGGGCGGCGTTGACGAATCCGGTAGTGTCGTTGCGGGCGGAATAAATTTTTGTAACAGAGAGTAGACAAAAAGATTATTTAGATTTGAAGGAACATAACTCTTTGCGTCTCCTCTTTCTGTATGTGTTTGCTCAAATTTCGCCACCTGTTCTGGCTGATCGTCGTATGGCTGTACGGTCACGCCCTTTTTGCCCAGAAAAATGCTGATTACAAGCTGTATTTGAGAAACGGGACGTTTTCGCCTCCGGCTAATTTGTCGGGTGCGGCAGCCGGTGCGATACTCCGCGAAAAAGCATTTCCCGCAATCGGGAAGCTGGTCATTATCCAATTCAACAACATACCCGAGGAACAGGCCGTCGCGCAGTTGAAAAATGCGGGCATCGAGCTGCTGGCGTATGTTCCCGACAATGCATACACCGCGGTGATCCGCCAGGCGCCGGATGCCGCATTGCTCGTTTCAGCCAATGCCCGGGCCATTATCGAACTCACGCCCGACCAGAAAATTCATGCGGTATTAACCGCCCCGACGCTTCCTGCACACACCCTGAAAGTGCCCGGTAAAGTGGATGTTTCCGTCAGCTACCCGCGTTCTATCGCATTATCGGATGTCAGGCAGGATCTTCAAAAGCATAATTTCGAAATCATTTCCGAAACCCTGAGCCGGTACCAGGTGCTCGAAGTTCGGCTGGATACGAACCGGCTGGAACAGCTCGCGGCCTTGCCGTGGGTGGAGTATATTGAACCGGTAGCGGCGCCCACTGTGCCTCTGAATGACAAAAGTACCGCTGGTAGCAGGGCGAACATGCTGGCGACGGGGTTGCCTTCCGGGGTTAAACTGGATGGGGAGGGGATAGCGATTGGTATCGGGGATAATGGAAATCCGACTGAACATGGCGACATGAGCGGCCGCATCGTTAGTTATATCCCTGTAATGGGCGACTGGCACGGGGTACACGTGACGGGGACAGTGGCCGGGGCAGGAATCATTAATGAGAAATATAAAGGATATGCCCCCAAAGCAATGATCGTCAAACGCTCGAACGATGAGATATGGCGGCGGGCTTCCAGTTTGTTCCAGGAGTTTGGAATGGTATTGACAAATAACTCCTATGCCAGTGATGGCGGAGGAAATTGCGAGGGTTACGGGGCCTATACTTTTCATTCCAATGTGCTCGACAAACAGGCAAACGACCTTATTCATGTCCAGCATGTTTTTGCTGCCGGAAATAGTGGCCAGTACGCACCCTGCGAAGTATATCCGGCCGGATTTGGTAACGTTCAGGGCCATTATGCCTCAGCCAAGAACGTAATCACCGTGGGACAAATCGCCCAAAATGGGTTAGTATCTCCTTATTCAAGTAAAGGGCCTGCACAAGACGGCCGAATGAAGCCTGAACTGGTAGCACCGGGGACTGACATTTTTTCAACTTTACCCAATGATAAATACGACGATGCCACCGGAACAAGTATGGCGGCCCCCGCTGTAACCGGTGGGGCGGCGCTACTGTATCAGCGGTACCGGCAACTTCATGACCAGCAGAATCCGAAGAGTGCGCTGATAAAAGCGCTGCTTTGTAATGGCGCTTCGGACAAAGGTCTGCGAGGCCCGGATTTCAGCTATGGCTTCGGAGCTATGAATCTGCTTCGCTCCGTTACGATGCTCGAAAAGGGGCGTTACTTTAATGGAACGCTGGCCCACGAGGGAGAAGCCGAGTTTCAGATTTCCATTCCCGCAGGTGCGGCGCTGGTGAAGGTGATGCTCTACTGGAACGATACTGCCGGAACTGCGGTGGCGGGCTCGAAAGCAATCGTGAACAATCTGGATCTGACAGTGGCACCACCTGTCGGTTCCGATCTGCTTCCGCTCGTGCCCGACCCTGCATCACCCCAGACCGCCGCGGTTGCGGGTGTCGACCTTATCAACAATGCGGAGCAGGTAATGCTTGATAGCCCTGCTGCCGGTATCTACACCCTCAAAATAAAAGGGACCAACGTCCCGTCCGGCCCACAGGAGTATTTTCTGGTGTACGATATTATTGAGAAATCCGTCGTACTCACTTATCCGGCAGGCTCGGAGCATCTCGCCGGGGGAGACGTGGTCAATGTTTGCTGGGACAGCTATGGAAATCCCCAGAGCACATTTGCCGTATCCTATTCCCTGAACAATGGGGCTACCTGGGCTGTGATTAACGCGTCGGTGCCTGCTGGAACCAATCAGCTGCGATGGACGGTGCCGAATGCGTTTACCGCGACTGCCAAAATCAGGCTTGTTCAGAACGAGACGGGTATTGTTAAAGAAAGTGGAACGTTTTCGATCATGGGGTTGCCGGTGGTTACCCTGGCTCCGATTCAATGTGAAGGTTACGCGGCGGTGCAATGGACCGCGGTCACAGGTGCCACAGATTACGAGGTAATGCGGTTGCAGGATGCCGAAATGACATCTGTCGGCGTTACGACAGGGCTGAATTATACATTCACCGGGCTTTCACGCGATACGACGTATTATTTCTCAGTTCTACCGCGCTTGAACGGCACACCCGGCCGAAGAGCGATTGCGGTTAAACGAAAACCGGACAGTGGCACTTGCGAGGGTGCTATTTCGAACAATGACGTGGGTGTGGAATCCATTGTCTCACCAAAGGGATCGGGCAGGATGTTTACTTCCACCAGTCTCTCGGCGACGCAAGCCATTACGATCCGTATCCAAAATTTCGACGATCAACCGGTAACGCGGTCATTTGAAGTAGGATACTCGACCGGCGGACCGGGCGCTGCTGTTCACTGGGAAACGATTACCTCCGGTATTCCTGCTCTGGGTTTTTTGGAGCATACATTTAATAAAACTGTTGATTTTTACGCTGCCGGCGACTATCAGGTGAATGTTTTCGTAAACATGCAAGGCGATATAATGCAGGTGAATAATCAAAAATCCATTCAACTCGTCCAGCTTCCCAATCTTCCGATTACTTTGCCCTACACGGAAGGTTTTGAGTCGTTGCCGCCACAGCTTCTGCGTGCCGACAGGATGGGATTGATGAATGCACCTGCCTATGATTTTACTACTGAGCAAAAAATAGGGAGATTAACGACTTACGGTGACCCAGGAGCCGCCTATTCCGGCGAAAAAGCACTGATAATTGATGGCGATAACGGGAATTACAGGGGCTACGAGTCGTCGGTTTGCGGCACCTACAACCTGGCAGAGTACAAGACGCAGAGCCAGGAAATACGCCTTTCGTTCCGGCTCCGCCAAAATGTTAACAGCGGTGGGGTATATGTGCGAGGGAAAGATAGTGATCCCTGGGTTCTTGCGACCTCTTATCATCAATATCAGTATGGGCCTGTCGACAAGGATTTCACGCTTTTTACGATCCAGGTAAGTGAACTGTTGAAAAACAATTCGCAGGAACTTTCGTCCAGTTTTCAGGTGAAATGGGAGCTGGGCTGGGGTCGAGGAACGTATATAATTGATGATGTAAGATTGTACACAGCCCATAGCGATGTTGAAATGATAGAACTGTCCGCGCCGGAGCTGTCCACTTGCAGCTATGGTTCGCAGAACCTCTCTGTACTGGTGAAGAATAATGGGGATGAAGATATATTCAATGTACCATTACTGGTAACGGTTGACGGTCAGGAAGCGGCCAGGGAAACCATTCCCGTTGTAAGGGCCGGGTCTGACACTCTTTACAGGTTTAACGCCTATTCTAATTTATATGTGGAAGGTGATCATGTGGTAAAGGCCCTTCTTAACTACGGTTTTGACGTCAATGCGGCTAATGATTCCAGGCGAACAATAATTACCACCCCGCCGGTGATAGCGACCTTTCCCTATCTGGAAGATTTCGAGGAAGGGCCGGGTGGTTGGCAGACGCTCGGCCCGAATTCCGCCTGGCAGTTTGGGCGGCCGAATTCCGCCAAAGTGAAAGGCGCCGCGAGTGGAGAGAATGCCTGGAAAACAAACCTCACAGGGACCTACCAAAGCGACAGTGCTTATTTGTATTCGCCTTGTATAGATCTCAGCAGGATAGGTTCGGTTCGGCTGAGTTTTAGTTTTTTTATTGACAAGGAGGCATGTGGAGCCGGTTGCGAAATGCCGTCCATAGAGTATGAGTTCACTAAAGGTGTTTGGTTCAATTTGTATGGAATTGAATGGGGGGATTTGCAAGGCCAAAGTCGCTGGCGTAGCGCGTCGATTCAAATTTCCGGCTATTCGCTTAAACGGTTGCGCATTGCAATAAAAGGCATCTCTTTGAAAAATACAGAAGGAATGGCGATTGACAACATCCACATTTATGAAATGCCTGGCGAAATAACTAATGAATCGTCCCCGCTGCCGATAGTCCGACAAAGTGTTCAGGGCAGTAATTGGGTGGATTTTACGCAATTCGGGTCGATGGTGGCGTCCATACAACCTAATGGCCAGGAACTAGGCGATCTCTCTTTGATGACCTATCTGAAAAATGACGAAGTCGGAGACCGGAATGGGCAATATTATATGGGCAGGAGCTACAAATTTGGTGCGTCACAACCGAGTTTTCCCAAGCCTGTCGGCGTACGGTTTTATTTCTTGGAATCAGACGTCGAGCGGCTTGTGAATGCACCGGAAAAGCCTGGTGTTTCCAAACCCGCTTCGGCCTATGAAATGACTGTTACCAAGTACTCAGGGATCAACGAGGACGGCGATTTGGTCAATAATGCGGGTAAAATCTGGGGTTATTTTCCCAAATCGGAGGTAAGGCTTGTGCCTTACTGGAACGGCTACTACGCAGAATTTCAAACCAAATCCTTCTCCGAATTCTGGCTGGCGAAGGGATTTCTGGGGCTTGGCGACCCAATGCCGGTCACCCTCGCCACCTTCACAGTCAAACCCCGCACGGATGCCGAGAACAAACAAACGGTCCTGGTAGAATGGCAAACGGCCCGCGAGGAGGCGTTCAGTCATTTCGAGGTCGAGGTGGCGAAGGATCGGGAGGGGCTTTTGGGAAACAGGTTTACAAAAATCGGCGAGGTGCCTGGGCTGGGCGGAAGTTCACGGTATGCATTTACGGATAATGCGCCCTTGGCGGAGCGTACGAGTTACTACCGCCTGAAAATGGTCGATACGGATGGGAGCTTTGCGTATTCCAGCGTCCGCGCCGTCAATTTCGAAGGCGAAAAGTTGTGGAAGGTATTTCCTAACCCGGCGGAGAAGCGGATTTTCGTGGAATTTGAGGAAAAAGCCGGAAAGGTGCTGCATTTCAATGTTTCCGATGTCGGCGGGCGGGTTGTTTTTACAGACAAAGCAGTGGCCGACGGACGTGCGCAGCAAAAGGAAATAGACCTTTCCACGCAGGCGACGGTGCCTGGCGTTTATTTGCTGAAAGTCGTTTCGGAAGATCGCGAACGGATTTTTAAAATCATCAGGAAATAAAAATCAGTAGTTACCAGATATCAAATCCCTGCTGGCGAGCGCTGGCGGGGATTTTTGGTTTTGGGAAGAAAAATAATTTCCCTCAGCATTTGACGAACCCTTTAAAATAAAATATCTTTGTAACTAAGATATTTAGAAACAAAGATAAATATGAGCCAGGAACTGACTGAACGGGTGCGAAAGCTGAGCCAGCAATACGCATTCGACTCCATCCAGATGCACGAAGCCATCGGCCGGCAGGCCGGGCTGTCCGGGACCGATCACAAGTACCTGGGTTTCATCATGCAGAAAGGGCAGATGACAGCCGGTGAGCTTTCGCAGCTGACCGGCCTTACCACGGGCGCCGTAACGGGCCTGATCGACCGGTTTGAACAGAAAGACCTGGTGAGGAGGCGGTTTGGCGAGGGCGACCGGCGGAAGGTGATCGTCGAGGCGAATAATGAAAAGGTCATGGCGGTTTTCGAGCCGTTGTATAAGGAGTTCCGGCAGCGGTCGGGTGAGCTGATCGCTTCTTTTTCAGAGGCGGAATTGAAGGTTATAGAAAGCTACTTCTCGAAGGCGATTGAAGTGATGAATGACACGACCAGTAAATTCAATACTAAACAGCAGTGAACTATGGGGGCTTACATTCTTGGTTTTGAAGAGATTGATAAAACGCAGATCGCGGTAGCGGGAGGGAAGGGCGCTAACCTGGGCGAGCTCGCTCGGATCGGCGATATTCAAGTGCCGGATGGTTTTTGCATTACGACCGACGCATTTAGCGAGGTGATCAGCGGTGCGGAAATCGGCAGCCTGCTGGAAAGGCTGGCCAATGTAAAGGTCGGGGATACCCAGTCAATTATGGCGCTGGGACGCGAAATCCGCGGTGAGATCGAAGCGGCAACAATCCCGGGGAATGTCAGGGAGGAGGTCCTTCATCACCTCACAAAGCTTGGCGAAGGGGATGCCTATGCCGTGCGGTCGAGCGCGACGGCGGAGGACTTGCCGAATGCGTCGTTTGCCGGGCAGCAGGATACCTATCTCAATATCGTCGGAAGCGATGCCATTTTGCAGCACGTGAGCAAATGCTGGGCGTCACTGTTTACCGACCGGGCGATTGCTTACCGGATACAGAATGGTTTCGATCACCGAAAAGTGAGCCTGGCGGTGGTGGTTCAACGAATGGTTTTCCCAGAGGC
Organism: Dyadobacter sp.; assembly: GCF_017744695.1. Classification (GTDB taxonomy): domain Bacteria; phylum Bacteroidota; class Bacteroidia; order Cytophagales; family Spirosomataceae; genus Dyadobacter. Next base: position 11,120 of record NZ_JAGIAS010000012.1, on the reverse strand, counting down.
TTCGGGCATTATGTTCACGGCCGATCCGGTGAATTCAAGCCGGAAGGTGGTTTCCATTGATGCGAGTTTCGGGCTCGGCGAAGCGCTGGTGTCCGGCCTTGTGAATGCAGATATTTATAAAGTACGGGGCGGAGAGATCATTGAAAAGAAAGTTGCCGCCAAAAAGATAGCGATTTACGCCTCGGAGGCGGGTGGAACGCGTGAGCAGGAGCTCGGACGGGCGCAGCAAGAGCTTCAGACGCTTGCCGACGACCAGATTTTGCAGCTGGAACAGATCGGCAGGCGAATAGAAGCGCATTTCGGCAGCCCGCAGGATATCGAATGGTGCCTGGCCGATGGCGCATTTTACATCGTGCAAAGCCGGCCGATTACAACATTGTACCCCATCCCGGAAGCCAACGACGGGAAAAACCATCTTTACGTGTCGGTAGGCCACCAGCAAATGATGACCGACGCGATGAAGCCGCTGGGGCTGTCGGTCTGGCAGCTGACGTCGCCCCGGAAAATGGCGCTAGCCGGCGGAAGAATTTTTGTAGACGTCACGCAGGACCTGGTTTCGCCTGCCGGAAGAAGGGTAGTGCTCGATGTGCTTGGTAAATCCGACCCGCTGGTGCGAAAGGCGGTGACGGAAATTCTGGAACGGGGGGATTTCCTGGATGTCGAAACGGCTGAACCCTCCGCTAGTCAACCGGCGCAGGGGCCGCCGCCACACGATTTTTTTGCGCTCCATAGCTACGATCCTTCCATTGTACAGGAACTGATCGGCCGCAGCGAAGCAGCTATTGCGGCATTAACTGAAAATATCCGCGCGAAATCGGGGACGGAACTGATCGATTTTATTCTTGACGATTTTCAGCAACGCAAGAGCCAGGCCGATCCGCAGAGTTTCGGGGTGATCGTGACGGCGATGAATGCCGCGCTTTGGCTCAATGACAAAATGAGTGAATGGCTGGGCGAGAAAAATGTCGCCGATACGCTTTCGCAATCGGTGCCGCATAATGTAACCTCCGAAATGGGGCTGGCATTGCTGGATGTGGCCGACGCTATCAGGCCGTATCCGGAGGTAGTTGCCTATCTGCGGGATACGGATGCAGATAATTTTATGGACGGGATGCTTGCATGGCATGGTGGTAAGGAAGCTGTGAGCGCTATCCATACATTTTTGTCCAAGTACGGGATGCGTTGTGCCGGCGAGATCGATATCACCAGGACGCGTTGGAGTGAAAAGCCCGCGATTCTCATTCCGCTGATCCTGAGTAATATCAAAAACCAGGAACCGGGTGCCGGCCAACGGAAATTCATGCAGGGACAACAGGAAGCCGCCCGGAAAGAAGCGGAATTGCTGAGCAGGCTGTGGGAATTGCCCGACGGAGAACAAAAGGCGGAAGAGACGAAGCGGATGATCGGACTGCTGCGTAGCCTGGCCGGTTACCGCGAGTATCCCAAGTATGCCATTGTAAACAGGTATTTCATTTATAAAAAGGCCCTGATGGAAGAAGCCGCCAGGCTCGTGAATGCCCGCGTGCTCCGGGAGAAAGAAGATATTTACTATCTCGAATTCGAAGAAATACGCGAAGTGATCGTTTCGCAGCAGGCAGATTACCGGATCATTAACCAGCGAAAAGAGGCATACCAGCAATTCGAGAAGCTTACTCCGCCGCGCGTAATGACCTCCGATGGGGAAGTAGTGACAGGCCGGCATAGCCATGAAAACCTGCCAGCGGGCGCTATTGTAGGCCTGGGCGTGTCGGCGGGGACGATCGAGGGGCGGGCGCGGGTGATACGGAAAATGGAAGACGCCAATCTGGAACCCGGCGATATTCTGGTAACTACTTTTACGGACCCGAGCTGGACGCCGTTGTTTGTGGCTATCAAAGGGCTGGTGACGGAAGTGGGCGGGCTGATGACCCACGGAGCAGTGATCGCCCGGGAGTACGGGTTACCGGCGGTGGTGGGTGTGGAAGATGCGACCCGGCTGATCAAAGACGGGCAAAAAATACGTGTGCACGGGACGGAAGGATACATCGAGCTCCTGTAACGCCACGTGCACACACGGCTGAATGCAAGCCTGGCCTAGTTTTTCAGCCAGGCTTCATTCAAAGCTTTTTTCGAATCGTCGCCGAAACGGAAGCCGTCGCCGTCTTTGTAATTGAGTTTGACCGTACCTTTCAGCTCCATGTCCTGACCGTTCCGGTTCACCTTTACGGTGATCGGACTGCCTTCGTCGAGGTCGTAACCGAGGTAAACGAGTGCCATCAGGTTTTTCGGGTCGACCGGTATTCCGTTGAACTCCACGAATACGTCGTCATCCTGTATGCCCAGGCTTTTGTAAAACTCGTTCTGGTTGTCGGGCGCGTGCGCGAGTACGTGCGTACGCGAGGCATCCGGTTTGATGTAAATGACGTCGTTGCGCAGGAAAACGATCGGTTCGGGGAAGGGGATCGTCTGCTTTTTGAGACCTACTTTGCCGAGGAAATCTTCATAGCGGATCGGTTCTCCCATGACTACGTGTTTGTCCAGGAAGGCGCCCGCTTCGGGACCGGCTATCTGCGTAATGACCGGAATCAGTTCGGTGTCGTCGAAGGGCTTTTGAGGGCCGTATTTTTGAGACAATTCACCCATGAGCCACAGCAGGCCACGCTGGCCCTGAGTTTGCTCACGGATCACAATGTCGAGGCACATGGCGATGAGCGCGCCCTTTTCGTAAACGTTCGGGTACTGGGGTTTCAGCTTCGGATCGAGGATATTCCGGCTCATTTCGGTGAAAGAAAGGCTGTCGGAATAGGACTGCGATTGCTCCACCTTTTTGGCCATTAAATCATAAAATGCATCCGGCCCGATAAGTCCCTGATTTACCTGGAAAAGGTTGGAAAAATACTCGGTAACCCCCTCATAGAACCATAAATGCTGGCTCATTTTAGGCGCATTGAAATCGAAATAATGGATTTCCTTCGAATGCACTTTCAGCGGCGCGATGGTATGGAAGAACTCATGGCTGATCACGTGGATCAGGTCCTTACTTTTCATCGGCTCCCTGAAAACCGCCGTTGTGGAGGCATTGTGTTCCAATGCGCCGATGCCCTTGGCGTCGTTGGCCGCACCGGACGACACGTAGGTGAGCACCGCGTATTTAGGCGTATCGTTGATTTTGCCCAGAAACTTTTTCTGCGCGCGCATCATCTTTTCCAGGTCGGGTTTCAATGCCGAGGCGTGAATGTTGCCGCGCTGTGAGTAAATGCCCAGCAGCACCTCCATGCCGTCTACCTTGAAGGAGAAAGTATCCGGCGCGGCGTACATCACAGGGTTATCGATTACATCCGGGTAACGCGGGATCTGGAACACGTCCTTGCGGGTATCATTGTCGGTATCCACAAGCGCTGTGGTGCCGTAGAGCGTCTCGGGGTGTGAAACGGTGATCCGGTACGGAGTTTCGGTTTGTCCGGAGAAGTAGCCTACGAACCCCGCCATATTCAGCAGAAAGTGCTTTCCCGCCTCGATATTGGTCCCAGCGGGAGAAAAAATGGTTTTATTGTTCTCGCCAAAAGGGTCGCTTTCCACTTCCGTATCGAAAGTGTCGCCCACCAGGTAGGAAATGCGGGCGAGCTTCCTGGAGGGTGAAATGGTAACTGTGTTCGAATCGGTGCGGGTTACGCGCAGTGCCTTGCCTTTTTTATCGAAAGCCTGGATATCCTGCACATACCGGCCGTAATCGGCAATGGCGTAGGTGCCGGGGATAATCTTGGGAAAATTATACGTAGCCACCTCGCCTGTCTGCGCGGGGGGCGTGACGGTTACGCGCACGCGATCGGCATCGACATGGACGAGGTCAATCCCAACTTCTACTGCTTTGGAGCCGGAAGCGGGACCGGGTTTGCTGCCTGCGCAGGAATACAAAATGGCTGTGAGCAACAGCCCGGGCAAAAAATGTGATTTCATAGGGGTTTTAATAGCGTTCAGTGAAACCGGTATCCGATTCCGAGGTTAAGGTAAATATTGTGCATGCCGAAAGCGATGCTATGGAATTCCGGATCCATCAGCGGCGACAATGCGTAGTTCAGGTTTGCAGAAGCAAAAACGTGACGGCTGAAATGATAATCGGCACCGATTTCGACACCGGCATTGAACCGCCTGACATTATATGCGAAATCATATGAGGCGGCGTCGATATTCTCGCGTTCGCCTATGGGCGTTTCGTGACGTATGTACCCGTCGCGTGCGTGACCCGAGAAGCGGGCGTCGAGCAACACCGATAGAAATCCGCCTGCCTTGAAGCTGAAATCGTTGTCGGGATGGTAGGTCAAATGCAGCGGAAGCGTCAGGTAACTGTTTTTGATTTTCGTGGTGACCCGTCCCGTGAAATAGCCCGTCACCGACTGATTCCCTTCGCTGCCGGCTTCGTTGAAAGTGGTATAGTAAGCTTTTACACGCGCGTCGGTAGTCATTCCTTTTTGCTCAAACCGCAGGGCGGTTGCTACCCCCAGCTTTTCGGTAAACCGGTAGTCCAGCCCCACTTCCAGGCTTGGCAGCAATCCCGGATCGTAAGATTCTATTTTCCGGATCGACTCGGGCATGCGCACCGGTGTGACGGCCCCGACCGAAAATCCCGCCCTGGCATTGAACGAAATTTTTTTTCCGTTCTGAGCGGTGGTTTCGAACGCAATAGCCAGTAAAAGGAGCAGCAAATGGAGACGTTTCATCGGGATGGTTTTGAAATATTATTGCGTAACGATCTGCACGTCGTCGATATATAACTTGCTGCCGACGGCTCCTTCAAAGACCGCGCCATTTTTGCTGGAAGAAAACACGATGGCAATTTTATAGGCAAATGCGGCCAGGTCGTCCGCGTTGATTTCCAATTTGTAGCTGAACAGCAGGTTGAATGCCTGGTAGCCGCTGCCGGATGTGGGCGCGCCGGAGGCCAGCTGGGCAATCGCCACCACAGTGGGATCGGTGAGGATATTGGCACCGTTGAGAAACGGTTTTTCAGGACTCGCCTTGAAAAGCACTGCATAAATGTCGCAAACGTCCTGCTGCTCCGGGGTGATGGGCTTGCCCGTTTTATCCGTGACCGGTCCACCTGAAATGTACTTGTACCAACCAGTGAGCCGCAGCGGTTTCTTATTGAACGGAACGCCAAAAACGGTTGCTTCCAGCGGGGCTGTCAACGCTTTCGCAGCGTCGAAGCTGCCCAGAAAGAGATTGCCCGGTGCAATGGGCATGCCTACCAGTGCACCCAGCGCACCGGTTGATTTGGTTTCAAGATACGCGGCATATTGCCCCTGTTTGGCATCGCTACTGCGTTGGGTAGGGTAGGCTTCCGGCTGTTTTTCCGGTGCAATCAGCGAAAAGCCGCTGTTACCCGATGCCCAGATATTCTGGTGCTCGCCTTCGACGAGTTCGTACGGGACGTAATAGTTGCCGTCGGGATTGACCGTCCAGTTTTCAAACATGAAGTTGTCCGGCGCCAGGTTTTGCAGCAAGCTGACCCGGTATTGTTTCTGCCAATGCCCATCCTGGGAGGTAACTGTGTAGGTTACGGGTTTGGAAAAATCCTGAGGGGTACCCGAAGCCGGTTGTATGCTGGCGCCCTCTGTGATGGTGAACTGCGGCGCTACGGCTTTGATATTAAGCTTGGAGAAATTGACAAACGCGGTAACGCTGGTATTGGTAATGGATGGCGGGGATATCAGTACGGAATCCGGCAATGTCATTACCAGGATATCAGCCTCCATGTTTTCCGCTTCCGGTTTGATACACCCCGATGCGGTCAGTAATATTCCCAGTATGGCCAATAGTACGGTACTTTTCATACGCAATACTAAACAATTTTTTTGCCAGCGTGAATTTTATCACCGCTCGTATCGATCATTCGGTAAACTTGGCGATCAATTTCAGCCGGGCCGCCTGATCGATTCCAAGCTGGTTTTCGATGAACGGCCCGATCCCGCCGTAAGTACTGTCGATGGCATTGAATGTAGCATTAATGAAGCTTTCGTCGACGGTCGAAAGGATCTCGATAGCGTCCATATTCAGTTTCGGCTTGATAACGCGCCCGAGCTTTGCCTTCCCCAGCGTTTTTTCGGCCCGGTTGCGGCGGTAGTAGTTGGATAACATGTAGTCGTCGACGATCACCTGCCGGTCCACATTCAAGATGGACAAAATCAGGGCTGAGACAATGCCGGTCCGGTCTTTTCCCGCCGAACAATGGTAAAGTACCGGTTGCTCCGAAGAAGTAATGCCGTTCAGGATCGCCTTCACCGCGCCCACATGGACGGTTACCGCGTCGGCGTAGAATTTGGCGGTCATGTCTTTCGCTTCCTGTTCGGTGATCTTCCCGTTGAGCACGCGTTTTTTCAACCCCTTGATTTCTCCGGCATTGTCTTCCACAACCGGTGTATGCAGGTAGCGCACCTGGGCAGGTAAATGGTCTTCTTTTCCTTTGATTTCGTGATCGGTACGGAGGTCGTACACGCTGGCAATCCGCAGGTCGTTGAATTGTCCGAATTGGCCTGTTTCGAGTTTCGAGAGATTGTCGGAGCGATAAATCATCCCCTTTCGAACGGTCTTGCCATCCCTGGTCCTTAAACCGCCAAGGTCCCTGAAATTGACGGTGTTTTCCAGACCCACATAGCGATGTGCTACCGTTGCCGAATCACCGCCATGCACGAGAAGGTCGTGGTAGGCCGCTTTCCCGTCATGTTCCGCGGGTACACTGACTTTGCAGGAAAACATTAAACTACCGAGTGTTGCGTAAAACCACCAGGCCCGGAATCGGGGCATTTTGCCGAAGGTATTGCTGTATGGACAGGTATTCATTCCAATTTGTTGATGTAAATGGGCCCTGCATTTTTGCTTTCTGCGAGATGCCCTTGTAAAATCAGCAACAGAATACCCGGAAATTAGGTTTAGAAAGACCGCCGGATTCGGTGTGTTTTTCTATTTTGCATGATCAAGAAACGCTGATTTTCATGCATAGTATTTTACCTTTTTTGCTGGCGATGGTCGCGGCAGTAGTTCTGCTCTGTATGCTGGCCAGTAAGCTGCGGATTGCTTACCCGATATTACTGGTCGTCGCGGGGTTGCTGACGAGCCTTGTACCCGGGCTGCCGGTAGTGAAAATCGACCCCGACCTGATTTTTTTTATTATGCTTCCACCGCTGCTCTTTGAAGCTACGTGGACGATCTCTTTCAAGGAGATGAAGAAATGGTGGCGGATTATCAGCAGTTTTGCTTTTCTGGTGGTTTTCTTTACTGCATTGTCTGTTGCCATTGTTACCAGCCATTTCATTCCGGGTTTTACACTAGCGTTAGGCTTCCTGCTGGGCGGCATTGTATCTCCTCCGGACGCGGTCAGTATCGGTGCCATCACGCGGTTTGTGAAGATCCCGACCTCGACTTCCGCTATCCTGGAAGGGGAGAGCCTGCTGAACGACGCTTCCTCGCTCATTATCTTCCGTTTCGCATTGCTGGCGGTAGCTTCGGGGCAATTTGTGTGGCAGGATGCGACGCTGAGTTTTTTCTGGATGGTGATTGGCGGCGTGGGTATCGGGCTGGCGCTGGGCTGGGTTTTCGTACAAGCGCACCGGCGCTTACCCACCGACGCACCTTCGGACATAGCTTTTACACTGATAGAACCCTATTTTCTCTACTGGATTGCCGAACAGCTTCATAGCTCGGGCGTGCTGGCGGTGGTAAGCGGAGGGCTGTTTATGGCCAACCGTCGTTTGCAATTTCTGAGCAGTTCCAGCCGTATCCGCGGTTACAGCGTTTGGGAAAGTTTCGTATTTATCCTGAACGGCATCGTGTTTCTGCTGATTGGCCTCGAACTTCCCGAAATAGTGGAAGGGCTAAGATTGAAAGGTATGCCATTGCAGACGGCAATCGGTTATGGCGTGTTGGTAACCGTTGTGCTGGTGGTGGCGAGGTTGATCAGCTCTTATGCGGCGATGATCGCCACGATGATCTTCCGGCCTGCCGTGGTACCCCGCGCGGGTTCCCGGCGAAGGCAGTGGCTTATTCCGGTATTTCTGGGCTGGACAGGCATGCGTGGCGTGGTATCACTGGCCGCGGCGCTGTCGATACCAGTCATGCTCGATAGCGGCACCGAATTCCCTTACCGGAATCTGATCCTCTTCATCACTTTTGTGGTGATCCTGCTCACCTTGCTGGTACAGGGCCTCACATTGCCTTATATGATCCGGCGGGCCAACATTTTCGAACGGCTGAACACCGAGTCGCCCGAGGACATGCGGAAGCGCCTGAAACAAGGCCTGCGCGAGCACACCTACGTATTTCTGCGGAGCAAGTATGAAAGGGATTTCGATGGCCACGACGGCATGCGAAAGCTTTTGCAGCATTGGGAAGAAAAGCTCAGAGCCTCCGACGACGACTGGATGAACCACAAAACCAAACTAATCTTTCTGGAAATGCTCGAAAGTCAGCGCGAATACATCGTCGAGGCCAATAAGGACCCTGCCATGGACGAGGAAATCATCCGGGAACAGCTTTTCCTGATCGACCTCGAAGAAGAGCGCTTAAAAATGCAATGACCCGGCTCTCGTATGCATCATTCCGAACGCAGCGATTGGACCGGATTGGCCAACGCGGCTTTCAGGGATTGATAAATGACCGTCAGCCAGCAGATCAGCAGCGTGGCCACGCAGGACGCGATAAAGATCCAGATGCTCATATCCGCCTTGTAAGGAAAACTCTGCAACCAGCGGTTCATCGCAAAGTAAGCCACCGGTATGGCGATCGGGAAGGAGAACAGTACAAGCCTTGTGAAATCTCTGGACAACAGCAGCACGACACTGGAAACCGACCCGCCCAATACTTTCCGTACACCGATTTCTTTCACACGCTGCTCGGTCGTGAATGTCGCCAGGCCAAACAGCCCCAGGCATGCAATCAGGATGGTGAGGCCGGAAAATGCGGTGCAGATTTTTCCACGCAATTCGTCGGCGTGGTAGGCATTCTCGAAATCCTGGTCAAGGAAACGGTATTCGAATAGCTTGTCGGGGTAGGTCTCCTGCCATTTTTTACCGATGTATTCCAGGGTTTGGGCCGTGTTTTCGGTCTTGATTTTAATGTGTATGACGCCATTGGCCCGGCGGTACACCATGATCATCGGCTCAATGGGGTTATACAACGATTGTTGGTGAAAATCCCGCACCACGCCCGCTACCTGGGTGGTAGGCGGTGGATTTTTGCCATCGGCCGGAACCGTACCGAGGATAATCTTCTTGCCGATCGGTTCTTTCCAGTTCATCCGTTTTACGGCAGCTTCATTGACCAGCACGCTGTTGGCCGTATCGGCGGGTAGTTCGTCCGAAAAATTCCGGCCAGCGACGAGTTTCATGCCCATTGTTTTGAGATAATCATGGTCGATCGCCGTTGGTTTGAAACCCATTTCCTTCATTCCGGTATTGGATTCGACCGTGAAAATGATCCTGCCTCCGATATTACTTACCGGCGCCGACGCGGATGCCACGCTCCGGATATTCGGGTTATCGAGCAGTTCCTTTCTGAATGCATTGTATTTGTCTTTGGGTTGATTGTCCTGGTAGTCAATCGTGAGTACCTGTTCCCGGTCGTAGCCCATGTCCTTGTTCCGCATGTAATTCAGCTGCTGGTAGACGATCCAGGTACAGATAAGCATGATCAGCGAGATCGAAAACTGAGTGACTACCAGTGCTTTCCTGAAAAAGCCGCCCCCTCGCGCCTTGAACGTTCCTTTCAACACACTGGCAGGCTCGAACGACGACAGGTAGAATGCCGGGTAACTGCCACTGACCAACCCGGTAAATACGACGACTGCGAGGCCGATAAGGACAAACTGGGGGCTTAGCAATTGCATATAGCTGATTGCTTTCCCAGAAACATTATTGAAAAATGGTAACAACAGTGCCACCAAAATGAGGCTCGCCACCAGAGATATGAGCGTAATCAGGATGGATTCGGTGAGGAACTGGCGGATGAGAGCGCCTTTGAGCGAGCCCATTACTTTCCGCAAACCCACTTCCTTCGCCCGCCGGGCCGACTGCGCGGTGGCGAGGTTCATGTAATTGATGCTTGCGATCAACAGCATAAAGAACGCGACCGCACTGAACGTGTACACATAACCAATGTCCCCATTGGCCTCCCCATCGAATTTGGAATGCAGGTGGATGCTCGTGAGCGGCTGCATCTGGTAGGTAATGTGAATGCCCATGCGCTTGAAAATGCCCGACATGTATTTGTCGTAAAGACCGGGGAAACCTGCTTCCAGTTTTTTCAGGTCGGCGTTTTTGGATAGCAATAAATAGCTGTTGATATAAAACCCGCCCCATCCGTCGGCATTGCGTTGGTTCTGGTCCAGCGACACCAATGCATTGAATGTGAAGTGCGAATTTTTCGGCACGTCTTCAATCACGCCTGTGACTTTGTAGGAAGTACTGTCGTTGGTTTGCAATATCTGGCCCAGGGCGGGAGATTTGCCGAAAAAGCGTTCTGCGACGCGCCGGGTGAGCACGACGCTGCCCGGCTGCTGCAATGCCCTGGCGTTGCCTTCTACAAACTGGTAAGTGAAAACGTCGAAGACGGTGGAGTCGGCTGCGTAAATATCTTCCTCGTAAAACCGGCGCTCCCCTTGGCGGAATGCCATCCGGCCATTGGGAAAAAAGCGCACGTAGTTCTCCACGAACGGATAATCCTGTTTCAGGGTTTTGACGAGCGGTGGTTGGGTGCTCACCCATTTGTTGACCTTGTCCGGTTCGCGGATGTAAGATACGATCCGGTATATCCGGGAAGCTTTTTCGTGGTAACGGTCATAGCTAAGCTCATCCACCACATACAGGAACAGCAGCATGCCGCAGGTAACGCCAATGGTAAGGCCGAGAATGTTGATCAGGCTGTAAAATTTGTCTTTAACCAGGTTACGAAAAGCCAGTTTGAGGTAGTTTTTAAGCATCGGAGTCCGGATTGGGTTCGGAGTGGCCCGTGCAAAATTTATTCCAGTGATTTAAATTGTTGTTTTACAATGAATTATATTGATTTTTATGTTCGAAAATGAACGTTTTGTAAGTGGCGATGTTCGCCGACAGCCGACAGCCGACAGCCGACAGCCGACAGCCGACAGCCTG
>NZ_JAGIAS010000011.1 GCF_017744695.1 Dyadobacter sp. | reverse complement strand
TCCGACAGCCGACAGCCGACAGCCGACAGCCGACTATTCTCCCTGCCGGTCGTACCATTCCAGGAACTTCTCCTTGTCGAATGGCTCGGGGTTGAGCAGTAGCTTTTGCCTTACCTGTTCTTCGAGCAGTAATGCCATTTTCTTCCGTACATCGGCAAATTCGGGTTTGTGGGCGAGGTTTTCGTATTCCGTAGCGTCGGGTTGGCGCAGGTCGTACAGCTCGTATTCATCGGGATAACCGCCCAGCGCGTCGAAATAATGCGTGTATTTCCAGTCTTTCGTGCGTACGGCGCGAATCCGGTTGGCGGCTTTTACCACGCTGGGCTTATTGGAAGCGCTGGCCTTGGTATCATCGAAGGTAAAAAGGATCGCTTCCTGTACGGGTTTATCCTCCTGAAGTAACGGCAGAAGGCTGGTACCCCTGATTCCCTGTGGCGCCGTAGCACCGGCGATCGCGGCGATTGTAGGCAGGATGTCAATCAGCGACGACAAATGCTCCGTAGATTTGTGGCTGGCGTCTTCGGGGAAAAGTACCGGATTGGAAATGACCATCGGGACCCTCGTCGCCTCTTCGTAAGCTACAAATGCCTTTTGCCGCATGCCTCCATGTGCCATACCCATTTCGCCATGGTCGGCCAGCCGGATGACCAGCGCCTGATCGGCCAGTTTGCTTCCTTCCACTTCCTGGTAAAGCTCCTTGATGAGAAAGCCGATCTCCGTATCAACCACGCGCAGCAGATTTCCGTAAAAGTTAATGTAATTGGTTTGCTTCTCCTGCGTATGGAGTGGGCCCAGGCTTAGTGCGCCCGTAGCTTTCACCTGCGCCTGCGCGGAAGGTTTACCGTTGGTGGCAAGGTCTTCATTTACCGTTGCGGGGAGTTGGATCGGGCCATTCAGGAAATCATTCCCGTATCCATAATTAAAACCCTTGGGATAACAAAGCACATCGTGTGGGTTTACAAGCGAGACCACGAGGCAGTAGGGCTGTTTATCGCCCTTTTGCCTTCTTTCCCGGACGCTCTGAAGGTAGGTAATAGCCTGCTGCACGTATGCTTTGTCGTGGTTGGCAAATCCGCCACCAAAATTCTCGGGGGCAGTGTCCTCGCCCGCGTCGGGTGCGATCCAGCCTCTGAAACCGTACATCGCAATGTCGGAAGCCGCCGGGCTGCCGCCGTCGGAACCTTTGCTGACGTGCCATTTCCCTCGGTATTGCACATCATAACCCTCGTCGAAAAGCATGCGGGCAATGTTGGGCAGGGTATTGTCCAGCTCGATTTCGGCCGGCGAATACCTGCCGCCTTCGGTGAGGGTTTGGGTTACATGATGCTGGGCAGGGTAGAGGCCGGTGAGCAGCGTCGAGCGGCTGGGTGAGCACATGCACGTGTTACAGAATGCCCTATCGAAGCTGAAACCGTTCTTTTTCAGGAATGTGAGCGTTTTAAGATTGTCCTGCTCCCAGTTTTCGGGAAAATGTTGTGTGGCTCTTTCCTGGTCGGTCAGGATGATCAGGATATCCGGTTTGCTGGACAGGTTGCTGAGGCGTTCTTTAAAAGTCATTTTTTGCGGTTGTTGAATGAAAGAAGACACTAAAAGTAGTTGCTCGGAATTGCGAACTAGTTTTAGTTTCTAAGGAGAATTGTAGAAGGAGTTAACCGCTTTGGGTGGAATTTATTAGTTAACGGTATTGGGAGAGATCGCCGACCGCCGACGGCCAACCATAGACGAACCATCTATCGCGATATGTGTTCGGCGGTCGGCAGTCAATTTTTCACTTATAAGCAATCGCAGCGCTGGACGGCCCGGCCAGCGGAATCACTTCGACCCTGCGGAAGCCCGCTTCTCTGGTCCATTTTTCGAAATCGGCGCCGGTGAAATCGAATGCCACCCCGAATTCAATCAGCATATTGAGCGACATCAGCAGACCGAATGCGTTTTTCCGCCGGTCGTCGTCGATCAGCGCTTCGATCGCGATGAAGGCGCCGCCTTCCGGCAAGGCATTGTAGGCCTTCCGGATCAGCATTTTTTTGTTGGCCAGGTCCCAGTCATGCAGGATCATGCCCATCGTGATAATATCCGCCTTGGGGAACTCGTCTTTGAAAAAATCGATGTTGACCGTACTGACCCGCCCGTTCAGGCCCTTAGCGGCAATGTATTCTTTTGCAATCGGCTCGACGGCCGGCAGGTCGGCCGACGTGCACGACATATTCGGATTTTGGCGGGCCACTTCCACCGACAGCACCCCCGCAGCGCCGCCGATATCGCACAGCGTCGTGTAGGGAGAGAAATCAAATTTCCGGGAAAGCGCCATGAAGTTGCCGATCGAAATACCGGACATCGCATCGATGAACTGTTTCAGTCGTTCCGGTTTGGCATAGAGCTCCTCAAATACCGATCTGCCCGTGTGTTTGATCTCGTTCTGCGGTTTACCGGTGAGCAGCGCTTCTTCCAGCGAACCCCAGAACGGGTAAAGGCGATCGTTGGCCATTTCCACGAACCCACCGATATAGGAAGGCTTGTTCCGGTCGAGAAAAAACTCGGTTTCGGGTGCATTGGTATAGCGGGCCGTTTCCAGCAAACCTTCACGGTTCAGGAAGCCCAGGGCTACGAGTGCATCCAGAAAATCGTATACGCCACGATCGTGCAAATTTAACGCTTTCTGAATCTCCTTGCCGGAGAGGGATTTGCCTGAAAGTGTGGTGAAAACACCCAACTTGACGGCGCTCAGCAGCGCTTTGGAAGCGAAGAAAGCCGTGGCGGTCTCCATGATGCGCGACGGGGTAATCTGATGGGTTTCAGGTGCTGTGTTCATGATAGAGCGGGGTTTGATATATCTAATAAAAATATGAAATAAATCAAGGATCGCCCTGCCATAATGCGCTAGATTTTTTCCAGAACCGCGTTGGAGGATGAAATGTCGTCCCCGTTGATAATGGTCATGGTGTTCCCGCTGTATTCCATCCTGAACTTGTTGATTGTCTTGTCTTTGTCGGTAATATACAGCGTGCTGTGATCGGCGCTCAGCGTGAAAGGGGCATTGGTGTAAAAGCCGGCCGTGCCCCAGTCGCAATTGTCCGAAAACTTGAAAGTGCCCTCTGCCTGAAAAATGAATGTGGTGCCTTTCAGGCACGGGGTAGTGATGAAAAGGCCCGCGGTATCATCGAGGTCCGAAACCTTGTCGTTGATCTTCTTGTGTGTGATGTGCGCCTTTAATTTCCAGTTGCCTGCAATGAATGCATTGTCGTTGGGTGTGGGCTGGTCGTCCTTTTTATCGTCGCTCTTGCAACCGACACACAGTATGGCGATGAGGCCAAGCAGGATACAGGCTTTAATGAGGTGTTTTTGAATGAATGTTTCCATGGCTGACTCTGGTTTGGGGTGGATGAGATAACCTATTAAAGTTAGCCACCGGTCAGCCAAATTGTTCTCATAACCAGCTGTTTCTATTATGCGGTAAGCAGGCATTACCTACGCGGGTGTTGAGCCTGACGGCACCGGTAACCGGTAAATAGATAGCTGACCTTGTTGTAGCAGCAAGCCTAATGCGCGCTTGTTCCGCCGCATTTGTGCAAAGCTCATAATCTGAGCGCTGCACAAATGCGGTTTGCGGAGGTATCGCATTTAACTCAGATCAATACCTGCGATAAAATCAGTTGCCTTCAACCCCAGTTTGGCTTGAACCGCGTCGCGGACGGTTGCATAGGTGGTTTCATCCAGCGTACCCACGCGTGAGCAGAATTCCAGCGTCGTTTGGCTGGTGGATGATTTAAAAAACAGAATCTGTTTGATGGTGTCGGAGGAGGTGATCAGGAAGGTACCCAGTTGAAGCGCGACCGTGTCGTTCACCTCCTTGGCAATACCGATCTGGAACGCTCCTTTGGTTGCTGTGTGGGTATTTTTTTCGAATGCGATGAATTTTCCGCTGGTGTCGCTCAGGCCCTTGATGGCATCCAGGGTTTTGGTTACAAGCGGTACGAGCGCCGAGCCGCCCACCGCGCTGGCCACCAGGTCGATGATGGCCTTGTCGACCTCGATGGTGGATCCTTCCGATGTGAAAGGCGTGAAACTCGCAGATTGAAACGCCCAGCCGATGTTGTTCAGCACATTGATGAATGCGTCGTACCAGTCTTTGATCTGGTCTTCCTCCGGGAATTGCTTGTTGGCTGCCAATTGCGCCAGCAGCACGGAATGCAGGACATCCTGCCGCCGTTGGTCCGATACTTCCGATACGAAAGATACCAGACTTTTATCATTCATAAACGACTGCTCAACATTCGATTGTGTCTCGATTTCAGTGCTCGTGAGATCCCGGGAGCGTACTTCACGCTCGCTTTCGGTCATGAACGATTCCCTAGAATTTTGAAGTGCAAGTTCTTTAATGTACTGCTTCGGATCGATGGATTCCATTTTTGTGATAGTGTTAGAAGTTTACGGTATTTCAGCGCTGCGCGTGGATCAGAAAGATAGGATTATTTCTACGAAACCATTGAATAAATCATGAGGAAATTGTTTCATAATGCCTCCCGTTTTTGGTAAATCGTCCCATCTCCGGCGTGCCGAAGACGTTCCCTGCTTTTCGCCAACCTTATTCCTCATTTTCTCATGCGCTACGATACGCTCGCTGCCGACGAGGCGGCATTCAAAAACCGGACTGATTATACGTTTACGCCATTTACGGTGCCCGTAGCGGGAGAAAACCTCTCATTGAAGGGTGTGTTCTGCAAACCCAAAAGCCGTTCGGGATATTTTAACACGCCGGAGCCGCCGCATCCGAAACAACGGATCGTGCTCCATTTCACGGCCGGTAACCTGAGCGGAGGCATTAATACGCTTACGACTCAGAATTTCCGGGTTTCGGTGCCGTTTGTGATTGCCCGCGACGGTACTATTTATCAACTGTTCCCGTCCAAAGACTGGTCGGGGCACATCGGCGCGGGTATCGGCAACGCAGGCACGGGCAATGCGCAGGACAAGGTCACAATCGCCATTGAAATCATCAATTATGGTTACCTGGTGGAACGGGGAGCCAATCTTGAAACGATTTACTCGCGACCGAAAGAAAACCCCGGCCGCATTGACCTGTACTGCCCGCTGACGCAAACCGAGGCCTACCAGAAATTGAACCAGCCTTTCCGCGACCAGCGGTACTATGCCTCCTATACGCAGAAACAATATGAAAGCCTGATTGTCCTGCTGCGGTTTTTGACCAAAAAATACAATATCCCACGCCAGTTTCTCGACGAGTCGGTGCGGTACCAGGGCACACAGGATGTACTTTCGTTTAAGGGCATCGTATCCCATGTCAACTACCGTACGAGCGGGAAATGGGACCTCGGGCCGGCGTTTGACTGGCAACAGGTGATCGCGGGCGTGCAGGCAGCTGCATACCAGCCCGCGAGCGCCACGCGTGAGGCATTTGGGGCAGAAGAAGAGGGGCTTATCACCGATGAAGCGGCGCTTGAAACGCAATGGGCAGAGCCCAGGGGCGTGGAAGTAGCCCCGCCGGAGGATTTTGAATCGCATTTCAACAATGAAGAAAGTACTACGATGAAGCCGAATCTTTATGCATTGGTGGTAGGGATCGACGCCTATGAAGACCAGGTGGTATTAAACCAGAAAGTGGCTTTTCCACAACTGAGAGGCTGTGTGGCCGATGCGACAAAGATCCGGCGGTATCTGGAAAATGACGCGTCGTTCGAGCAGAAGCATATTCAGTTCCTGACCAACCAGCAGGCAACCAAAGTAGAGATCGTGAAGGCCTTCCGGGATCTGGGCAAAGCCGGGAAAGACGATGTGATCGTGTTTTACTACTCGGGACATGGCACGCAGGAAGCGGCGGATACGACCGTTTGGACGAGCGAACAGGATGGGAAACTGGAATGTCTGGTAAGCTATTATGATGAGGACCACGATAACGATTACCTGATATCGGACAAGGAATTGCGGTATCTGCTCGGAACCGTTTCCCAAAGCGGCGCGCACATTACCGTGATTTCGGATTGCTGCCATTCAGGCGATAATACCCGTAACGCGGGCCTGATCAAATCGACCTACGAGAAGGTGATCGAACGTAGGATCCCCTATGTTTTTCCGCAGCGTACCTGGGAGAAATTTATTTTTAATGCTGAACTTTCCCCTGACGATTTCGCAGGCAGGCATATCGACGTGGTGCTGCCGCCGGCCCGGCACGTAAGTCTTTCGGCCTGTGAATCCGACGAATCGGCCGTGGAAGTCAGTGGGGAGGGTGTTTTTACCAAATACCTGCTCAAATCGCTCGAAGCGTCGGGCGGGCAACTTTCGTATTCCGCGTTGCATGGGCGTGTCAGGCAAATGCTTAACAATGCCTTCGAGCAGACGCCCGTCATGTACATTCCCCCCGCATATCACCGCGAGCTTGCATTGAACAATGTATTTAACAAACCGGGCGGGGCTGACAGTATTACTTACGCCGACGTTATACGCGATGGCGCCGGCAACTGGGTGCTGCAACGCGGGGCCGTTCACGGCATCGGGCGTGAAACGCGCGGTATCAGCGTGCGCGATGATGACAAAGTGTATGAAGCCAAAGTACGATCGGTAGGGGCCGACACCACTATACTGGCATTCGATGATGCCACGGAGGCGGAACTGGATACCACCCGGATTTACAAGGGATACGTGGAAGGCTTGATGAGCCAGCAACTGAAAATTCATCTTAATAATGTAGATAATGTTCTGACAGATAGTCTTTTGCTGACTGAAAAGCTTATGTCTGAAATTCCCGCGCAGGCCAGGTTGGAAGCGAAGGAGGCCGATGCCGACTATACGCTGTCGTTCCGGAATGGCCGTGCCGTTTTGACCAAACCTTTTGATACTTTTCGTCCGGTTGTAGAACAGATCGAGCTGGATTCGGAGGCATTTGCATCCGAACTGGTGAAGGACCTCAAACATATTTCCAACTGGCATTTCCTGAAAAATCTGCGGAGCGACGCGGCCGGCACGGCATTGCGCATCGAAGTGAGCGACGGCGACGGGCAACCGATCACATCCGATGATGGTGTGGTCAGGTTGCATTACCGGCAAATCGATGGGGAATGGAAAGGAAGTATCCGGATCAAAATCACGAACATCAGCAACCGCAAATTGTACTGTTGCTGTGTGTTTCTGGATGCGGGATTCGGCGCGTCTTTGGGCCTGCTGGACCCTATTGTTACCCCATTGGACCCCGGTGCTTCCAAAGAGCTCACTTACAATGGGCAGACGACCATCCCGATCTCGCTGGATAATTATGTACAGTTGTATAACTGGCCTGAAAATGCGGAGTACCTGCAATTTATCGTGAGCGCCGAAGACCTGTCTAACATCGAGGAACTGACGCTCGAAAGCCTGCCATCTCCATTTACAGTGGGCAAAAAGGGTTCTGCCCGCGGTATCGGCGCAAGCGCGAGGGAAACTGACAAAAATTTAGCGGCAAGCTGGTGGACGCAGCTGCTGACCCTGGAATACGTCAATCCGGAATACAATATTATTGCGGAAAGCGAGCTTGCCGGGATGCTGGAAGACGAAAACCTCGCCGAATATGCGTTGGGGAATTATTTCGAAGTAAAAACCCGGCCGGACTTGCAGCCCGAATATCAACTGAAACCCGATGTGCGGCTGCGTAAAAGCGATGCGCATCTGGATGAAAAGGGTTTTATCCGCGACGGTCTGCTGGACGTGGCCAATAAAACGGCGCGACTGATACGCAATTCCAAATACCGCATCATGCGTCTGAGATTTCCGCGGGCGCCCAAAATTGTATCCGAAGGAGATTCCTGGTTTCAACACCCATTGGTGGTCGACACGATCGATCACCTGTCGAAAGTCTATCCGATCTTTTGCGTGGCGGCGGCGGGCGATACGCTGGCGAACTATGACCGGGAAGGCGAATGGCTGGAAGCGGTAGAGGACAAATCTCCCCGGTTCTTTTTGATCAGCGGCGGTGGAAACGACGTGCTCGGAGAGCAGTTTCGCAGCCATATCAAACCCGGGCCCCATGCAACGGGACTTCCCCCGCAGGATTATCTCGAAGCATCGCTGCTTGCCGAGCTGGACAATTTGCAGGTGATCTACCGGAAAATGTTCAACGAGCTGTTTGCATTGCGTCCGGATATTCACGCGCTTTGCCATGGGTACGACTACATTACCCCATTAGACAAAACCGACAAAGGATGGCTGGGGCGCTACATGATCGAAAAAGGTATGACCAGCCAGACCGACCGCAAAGGAGTGATCAGCTACATCCTCAACGAGTTCAACGATCGCCTGCGCGCGGTAGCGTCCGAGTTCCCGAATGTGCATTACATCAACGCACGCGGGCTTGTGGCCGACGACCAGTGGTACGACGAAATCCATCCCAACAAACATGGTTTTCAGGCGGTGGCCGGAAGCTTTTTGAATGTGATCGATGGATTGGTGGACAACTAACCGGCCGACTTCGCACGCTGCCATGCCGCCTCGTCGTCGTCGCTGAAAATGGCGCCGTAACTTTTCAGGTTTTTCCTGACGGCCTCGGAGAAATTCGAGGCCGGATCGATGTTCCGGAAATCACAACCTTGTACGAGCAGGCCCGAGATGTTCACGAACGAAAGTACGGGCTTCGCGGCCGGGTCCCTAACCGTGATCTCGGCTTGCCTGCATTTGATAGTGAATGGCTTAACGGCCGCCGATACGAGCAGCTGCATGTCGGATTGCAGCTGCTTTTTTTTCGCTTCATCGTCCACGATTTCCTGGCAATCGCCCGTATCTACCGACCAGATCCGGAAGTTATGTCCGAAATCCCGCGAGAAAATTTGTGAGCCGTCGGCATTGTAAACCGCATCCTCGACACCCAGCGAATGGCCCTTGTAAATACGGATACATTCCCCGTTTGCGACAAGCCATTCCCGGATCGTGAGATCGTCGGATGTCGAGATTATTTTCGTCCCGTCGGGGCTATACCGGGCGCGGTGAAGCCATTTTTCATGCCCGCGGAATACTTGTAATGCAATCCCCGACGTGATGTCTATTTCGCTGAGAGTACGGTCGTAGTTGACTGTGAGCAACTTTTTGGAATCCGGGCTGATAATACATTTGTTCACCACCCAGTCGGATTGCCCGCTGATGGAGAAGAGTTGTGTGCCGGTTTCCAGGCTCCATTCGCGGATCGATTTGTCGTCGGAGGCTGAAATGGCCCGTGGCTTATCCGGAGAAAAGCTGGCAAAATTGACCTTATCCGTGTGTCCCAGGTAGGTGCGGCTTTCCAGGCCAGTCTTAACCGACCATTCCCGCAAGGTTTTGTCTTTCGAGGCAGAGAGGATTCTTTCGCCGTCGGCGCTGTAAACCGCGTGATAAACCTGGTCGGAGTGCCCTTTGAAAACCCGGGGCGGAACTTCGCTCTCGGCAGGCCATTCGATGATCGAGCGGTCGTCGGAGGCGGATAGTACGTGCATTTCGTCGGGACTGTAACACACACTGTTGACCTTTTCGGTGTGCCTGTTCAGCACCCTGAGGCATTCTCCCGTTTGGCCGGACCATTCCCGGACAGTCGTATCTGCTGAGGCCGACAAGATTTTATCCCCTTTCGGATTGTAACACACCGCCGATACATTCCTGGTGTGGCCGGTATAGGTCGTCGTGCATTCGCGGGTCGCGATGCTCCATTCCCTGATCAGCTTGTCATCGGCGCAAGTCAGAATTTTGGTCCCGTCCGGCGAGTATAGCGCATTATTGACCTTCGAATGCAAATGTTCGTAGCTGGCGAGTTCCGTTCCATTGCTTACCGACCATTCTTTGACGAATGTATCGAAGGATGCGGATACCACCTTCTGGCCGTCGGCACTGTATCTGGCCGACATTACCTTGTCGGTATGCCCGGAAAATGTTTGTAAATGCTTGCCTGTGTCCGTAAGCCATTCTTTAATGGTACCGTCGTCCGACGCTGTGAGCAGCTTTTTACCGTCGGCACTGTAATGCACCTGGTTGATCTGGCCGTAATGCCCTTTGAAGAGGAAGCCGTCGCCATCGAGGATACTGTCTTCAAACCGCGCCGGGAGGTAAGCGTTGCCCTGGTGGCGGGTTAGCGGGAGGCCATTAAACTGGATTTGGCGTAAGTCGAGGCGGGTCAGGTCGGCGCCGGCGAGGCTCTGACGCAAATCGAGCCAGATCGTCATCACATTCCGGATCACGAATGCACGCTCCGCATCGCCGGCGGTGATTCCCGAATTAGCCCGGCATAAATCCATCAGGCGCGACAATAGATTCTCCTTTTCTATCAGTTCGAGGCGACCTTTGGCTGCATTCCAGGCCGGTACCGCATGATGCTCTCCTTCTATTTCCCCCAGCAAACGCCGCAAATACACGGGAATATAGTTTCTGAAAAACACATCCGGCAACACGCGCCGCGCTATGGCGATCTCCGTCATATTGCGTATATGGCATACCGCGAAAAAATCCCTGAAATTCTGGTGTAAAAACCGGAGATCGTCACCTTCCATGACCAGCACGCGAAGCCGCTCGACCAGGAACTGCTTTACTTTTCCCGACCGCTGCTCTTTTTCGTCCAGCCCGGTGAGCACTCCCAGGCCCAGTTCCCTGCGTTTGCCTTCGAATTCGGGGTATAATTCGGTCAGTTCCTCCGTGTCGAGCTCGGCGAATGCCTCGTCCAGCAATGTTTTGAAATTGAAAGCAGGATCGGTGAGTTTGCGGATGGTAATGGCATATTTGCCCTTGTCTTCCATTCGGTATGCTATGTAAGGGACAAGCACACGGAGCAGAAAGTTTTGGTAGCGGATATCGGCTTCTTCGTTGACGTCCGTGAGCTGGGCGAGCTGGGCCTCGTTGAAATTCCAAAGCAGCTCGCCGTAGGTAGTCACTTTTTTGAAATGGAAGCGGTCGTCGTCCTTGAACCTCAAAGCGATATTGTTGGCCCCCGAATACAGCGTGAGCATCATCGGGTTTGCGAACAGCCCCAGCAAATCTTTGTTTGCCGGTATTTCCTGACCTTTTTCTTTCAGGTATGCGATAACGGTTTCCTGTGCAAGGGGCAGGATTTGCATCACTGCGGCGCTTTCGCTGGCCAGGTCCAATTTTTCAATCTGCTTGTTCCTGGACGAGATGATCATTTGGGTGCCGCCGGCCCTGGCGGCGAGATCGTTCACCGTGGCCATCAACCGCCCTTTTGGAACGGTCACTTCGTTGAGGCCGTCCAGCAGCAGGATCATCGACGGCTTTCCTTCCTGCGGTGTTTCAAACAGCTTCCAAAGGGCATTAGCAGTTTCCGGCAGCGGCTCCGGTATGTTGAGGAGGTTTTTGCATATATATCTGACCACGAAATCGTTGCGTTCGGCTTCGGAAGCCGAGTTGTATTCGTTCAGCGGAATGAATACGGGAACGGGGCCGTTTTCTTCAAAAAGGAGGTCCCGCCAGAGCAACAGCAGTGACACCGTTTTACCCATTCCGCCATCGCCTATGAGCAACGCCTGCGACTTCCTGTTTTGCCATAATGCACCCACCGCCAGTTCAAGCGAGGCAACCTGCGTGTCGGTTTTGACCTGTACATCGAGGTATTTACCCATGTTGATCTCCGAAACCAGGATGCTCTCGATATTCAGGTATTTGTAGCGCCCTTTTTGAAGCCGTTCGAACTGCGCTTTGGAGCCTGCGCGCAACGTATTTTGCAGGTTCGCGTTGTCGAATGGCGTGGCCGGTTGCGCTGCTTGTGCGGTGCGGTGGAAGAAAAACTCGCCCAGCTTGTATTTCTGGTTGACGAGGCTTTTGCAAAGGGGCTCTATCTCAAATCCATTGTCGCGTACCTGCTTCGTGATTTGTGCTCCCAACCAGTTGATAGACACACTGTCGTCCGCATTGTTATGGAGAATATCGATCAGCGCATCTGCAAACGGGCTTTTGTCGGGGACCACTCCATTGCGCCCGGCCGTAAGTACCCACCTCGACGGAACTTCTTCGGCTTCTGCCGACTGGCTTTGCTGTGCCACATCGATTTCCATCGTCGCAAAAGCCTCCGAGAAGCAAGCGTCGACGATCAGGACAATGTGGTGGGCTTTGATATTGGAAAGTATTCGGATGACCTCGCTGACTGAAATCAGCTTTTTCAAATCGCTCGGTCTTTCGGAAAGTACCGGTGCGTCGGAGGGTACCCAATACCCTTCTTTGTTCTTATCGAAATGGCCGTGGCCCGAGAAATAGATGATCAGGTTTTCGTCCGGCCTGATACGAAGTTCGCCGTTTTCGTCCTTGTCGGCCAGGTAACAGATCTCATCGAACACGATATCGGTTTTGGCATGCTCGTCGAAGAGCGGCTGGATCACGAAGTTTTCGTCGGAAAAGCCGTAAAAATCTTTGAGTACGGCAAAGAAGCGCTGGCAGTCGGACACCGGGTACTGCAGCGGCGTCCAGTTGTCGTACTTGTCGATCGCGACGAAAAACAGCCGGTTCCGTCTTGTTTTATGCTGTCGAGGGGTAATTGTCCCGATGCCCATGTTGGTAATATCGCTTACTAGACTTTCAATTTCGGTATTTTTCCGGGGTGTTGGCGGCGGCTGTCGAAGAAATTATTTACCGGGCCGAATCGGGGCCGCGGCATTTCTCAGGCACTATTTTCCCGTTCAATAATAAAGCATACCGGGTGTTGATTTTAATTCATGGGCAAGGTAATTTCAAGCAATACGAGCCAGCGCCGCTGATTAGGAGGCTTATTCTTGCAAGACATCCGTTCTTCCCAACCCAACCTTTTATCATATGAAAATCTTCGCATTGCTGATTGGCATTAATGAGTATAGTCCCACCTCGAACCCGCCGATCAGATCGCTGAACGGTTGTGTGAACGATGTCTCCGATTTCAGGAAACTTTTGAAGGAAAATTATACGGACCTTATTCCCGACGACCGGCAGATCCTCGTGCTTGCGGATGCGAATGCGTCGCGAGCGAAGGTGATTAGCGGCTTTCGCGAACATCTCACGCAGGCAGGGCCGGAGGATACTGCGGTGATTTATTATTCCGGGCACGGATCGACGGGCATTACCGCCCACGAATTCCAGGCCGGAACCTCCGACAGTCAGGAACAGACCTGGGTTTTGCATGACAGCCGCGAACCCGGGAAATATGACCTGGCCGACAAGGAAATCGCGCTTTTGCTGGAAGAAGTGAGTGCCCGTGGCCCCCGGATCGTCGTGATCGCGGATTCCTGCCATTCCGGATCGGTCACCAGGGAGCTTGAAACGTTTCTGCAAATGCAGCCGCGGTTTGAAAAAGGTACTTCCGACATCCGGCCACTGGAAACTTACCTGGATGGCGCCTATGTACAAAGGGGCAATGTCAATATACCTTCATCGGACCATTTGCTGTTGGCCGCGTGCGACCGAGTCGAACGTGCGTGGGAGAACAACGGGCACGGACAATTTACACAGTCTTTGATTACCGTATTGGGCAAAAGCGGCGGGCAAGTTACCTACGCAGACCTGTTCGTTCAGGTGCGGGCATTCATCCGGAATGCCTTGAAAAACCAGACACCGCAGATGGAATCGGTGGGTGTTTTCAATGTAAGCCAGGGTTTTTTAGGGCGAAATGTCGAAGGCGGGCGCCTGACGCGCTACCGCGTATATATGAAGGCGGGCAAGTGGACGATCGACCTGGGCGCGGGGATGGGGATCGAACAGCGCGTGGGCGAGCCTGTCAAAATCAGGCTGTTTGACGCCGTAGCGGAGGGGCAGCTTGTGGGTACCGTTGTGCTGGATGTCATGAATGTGACGGAAAGTACCTTGCAGATCGATGGATTACCGCTGGATGCGAACAACGTTTATTGGGGAGAGCCCGAATCGCTCCGCCTGCAACCGTTTTTCGTTTATGGTGACAGCTCGGTGGCGCAAGTCATGCAGGAAACGCTGGCCGGAGCCGCGGAATCGGGGATAGTTTTGACCGACGTTCCCGCCGCCGCTTTGTTTGAGCTGAAAATAGAAAACGGCAACGTGGCAGTCAGCCACTCGGGAAGCGACGCGATGATCCAAACTGTGGTCGGAACCGATAAATTTTCGGCAAACCATGCCCTGAACCTCTTGCAAACGCTCGCCCGTTGGCAACGCCTGCTCGATTTGCAGAACGTGCAATCGGCCATTCCACCCGGGCAAGTCACATTCAATGTGGAAGTCGCGCAGGGGGGAACTACCGACGTGTTTTCAGACACGCTGATCACGCTCGATCACGATGGGGAGGATATTCCTTTCAAAGTCAATTTTAGTAACGGTACGGCCCGAACGTTGTATGTATGCCTGCTCTACCTCTCGCCGGATTACGGCGTGACGGTCATTTTCAACGATTCGCAGCCTGTGCCTCCGGGCACTTCCGTCGTGCTCACGAGCGACGTCTTTACCCTCAACAGCGAGGAAGAGATAGACACGCTGAAACTGATTGTTTCGACGGAAACCATTGATAGCAGCCTGTTTGTGCAGGAACCGTTGCAAATAGGGGCGATTGTCACACCGACAGGCAGCCGGGGACTGGGGCAATCGAAAGCGATCGGCGGTGGGAAGTCCGACTGGCTCACGAAAGCGGTCAGTATCCGGTTGGTCAAAAAGGCCGAGCAGGAACTTGGTGCGGAGCCGGTGACCATCGGCAGAGGCATCACGGTTCGGCAACACGATTCGTTTCGCGGAAAACTCGGCTGGGCGCCGCTGGTTTCCAGGACCAGGAGTGTCGATAAACCCGTCATCAGTGAAGCTTATGCAGATGGCAATCCGTGGTTCGAAATCGTGAATTTCGACGAAGGTACCAGGGGAGAGGACCGCAGTATTGCGGAGGTGGTCGAAATCAGCAATACGGCTGTGCTTAAAGAGAATCCACTGATTATCGATATTCGGCCTGAGAAAGAAGACGAGCTGGTGTTGCCGTTCTTTTTCGACGGCGAAGACTTTTTGCCGATGGGCGTACTGGCGATCACAGAACCCGGGGTAATGCAAGTCAGTGTGAATACCATTCCCGAAGAAGCGGCAGAGAAGACGCGAAGCCTGGGAGGGGCCTTTAGAATGGTTTTCCTGAAATTCGCGGGCAAACTGGGTATTCAGACAGACCCGAACCGATTGCGGTGGGTGGATTATGCCAACAATGCTACCCGGGAAAGTGAGGGGCTGGAAGGAAAAGTTACACAGGCAAAATCGGTGTTACTGCTGGTACACGGAATTATCGGCGATACCGAAGATATGGCCAAGACGTTTAAAATGGCCATCGATGGCGGTTACGACCTGGTGATGACCTATGATTATGAGAATCTCAATACCCCGATCGAGGAAATCGCGGCAATCCTGAAAAATAAGCTGTCAGCCCTCGGGTTCCATGAAAACGATGAAAAGGAACTGGTACTGGTCGCGCATTCCATGGGCGGACTGGTGTCGCGCTATATGATCGAGGAACTGGGCGGCGACAAATTCGTCGACAAGCTGATTATGGCAGGTACGCCGAATGGCGGTAGCAAGTTTGGGGAGATACCCGGTTATGTCAGCTGGGCATCGGTGGCCCTGGCATTGGGCACCAAGTTGTTTCCTCCGCAGGTGGGCGCAGTCACAGGCTTTTTGTCGTCGGTACTGAAAGTGGGGAACAAGCAGGTACTGCATACATTGGCTCAAATGGACAGCGGCAGCGATTTTATCCAGAAATTAACCCAAAAAAATACGGCGCCGATTCCCTATTTCATCGTCGGCGGCGACCTGGATGCTTATCTGCGTGCCAGCGACGGGCTGCCTTTGATGGAAAAGGTGGTCACGCAAATTGGCACCTGGGTGTACAAGAATACCGTCAACGATATTGCCGTGAGCACGGACAGCATCTTCCAGGCGAAGACCGCCGCCGTGCCGCAAAAGGTGTCGTGCCACCACCTCAACTATTTCGTGATCGACGAGTCGGTCAATGCGCTGGCTAAGCTGTTATAGTCGGAATAGGGTATTTCAATGCGGGTGAGCATACCGATGATCGACGCTACATCGTCCCGGAGCGAATCCGGGATCATGTTCTTGCTGTCAAATGATTGCAGGTCGGCGATCATTACATCACGGTTATAGACGGGCGCATCGATATAGCTGCAATTTCTTTCACCGAAATTTTTGCTGGCTGCGTACTGCCGGTAGTACCGCCTGGCCTCCGCCACATTGCCCGAAAGTAGATAGGCGTGCGCCAGGTTTACGTAAATGTAATGGAGGTGAGATTTGGGCAAAATAGCCACGGCCGTGCCTTTTTTTGCATACTCGATCGACTTTTTAAAGTCTCCGTCGAAGAGCCGGTACCATGACGCATTGTTGTAAACGATCGACAGGTCGTGATTCAGGCACGGGTCATTCGGAAGCCTTTCATGCATGTCTTCCAGGAACAGAATGTGGTCGGCATTCGCGTAGCGTCTGGACTGCGTGCGCACGAATGTGAAAAGGGCGTTCCGCTCGTCCTCCCGCATATTCCGGATCTTGATTTCGAGCTCCACGCGCGCATCCCAGAATATTTCGTTCAGGCGCCGGTTACCGTCGGCACTTATTTTTCTGGATAATGCCATCCAGAGGCCGTAGTTGTCCTGCCCCTCCACTTGCCGGATCAATGCGCTCAATACGCCTTTCAGGTTAACAAGCGACCCCGAGTTTTCTGAGGAAAAGAAATGACTGGACAGCCGGTCGATCGATGTGAGGTATTCATTTTCCAGGTACGTCCACAAATCACCCTTGGCACCGACGCTCGAATTCCTTTTCAGGTATTCAAGGTCTTCGGCATCCAATGGCAGCAGGAAGCGTACTTTGGTTTCGGGTAGCAGGCGCGTGCTCGGTTCGATTTTTTTGTTGCCGGTCCAGAATAGCCGCGTGATACCCATTCGCGTATCGGAGATCGCAATCACGGAGTCGTGCGGGAAGCGCCTCAGCGAGTTGTAGTTATATTCGTTATCGATATCGTAGAGCGATTGCGTGCTGTCGCTCAAAATTCCTTCCGATGTGAGTCTGAACGATTCCCCGATGCGTGTGGTGTCGATGACCCTTTTCATGAGCAGCATCTTCCCGCTGTCGTATGAGATTCTCACCAGCGTTGTGTCGTGGCTGTTGACTACCACGTTGATGCCGTGGTTGTAGCGGTCCCTGGTCCACCGGCGTTTAACCAGGTTGTACCGGTTTTCCAGCGTGCCTAAACGCTCGTTATACAAACTTACAGTGTTAGGCCCGGCAATAATCAGCAGTTTCTTGTCCTTGCCCACGTGGGCAAAAGCCATGTCCGTGATCGGCTCTACATTAAATATGGAAGCGAAATAGAGGTTTTCATGCTCGGGATACCGCTTGATTTCATTAAACATGCCATCGCCGAAAAACCCGGCGAGCATACTGTTCTCTTCATATTGTTTGTAAAGAATGTATTGCTGAGTCTTCGACCGGGCCAGGTTAATGAGCAGCCGGTAGCGCGTGCTGGTTTCTGAGCTCCATACTGCCAGGAAGGTCAGTATGGTCAACAGAAACAGGGCGCCAGCGCCGTAGCTAAGCCCGTATAGGGTCTTGAGCCGGCGTTTGCTGTCTGTCACGAATTTCCACTCTTCGGCCGTGGGCTGCTTGCTTAGCGCCACATTTTCTTTAATATCCTTGGTGGAGCGCCTGATATCCCGCAAATCGTTGCGGTCGAGATACGATCTAAGGAACCATATCTTGTTGGATTGCTCGTATTTCAGGTAAGCATTTTTAATGGTCTTGATCGTCCGGGCGATGTGTGAATTTTCCAGACTGAACTTGTCATGAATGATTTTGGCCAAACTGTCGTGCGCAATTTCATAAATGCTGTCCGTTCCGTTGCCGCCGTATTTGTCGAGCCTGAGAATGTTGCGGGTAGCCAATGATTTGACAATCGCCGTGGCAATGTCCAGTGGAGCGGCCTGCGAAATGATGTCCTCGATCTTTTGCGGGCGCTTGGTGCCTTCGTCGGTCACAAAGCAGTAAAGCACGTCCCTGATCGTATTGTAATTGACCGATCCATGCACCGCGGAAACTTCTGAAATCGTGCTCTCTATCCTTTCTTCAAGGAACTGTTTGAGGACATTTTGGATATTGCCGACTTCGGCCAGTAAACTTGTTTTAAAGATTTTAGGCGGGCCGGGTGCTTTGTGCCAAAGCCGGTCGAGGTAAATTTGGAGATGCGGTAGTTCGATGAGGTTATCTTCGATTTTGAGATTCCGTACGATCGCATCAATAGTGGCCTCGTCGGTTTCTATATCGAAATGCTCGCAGGATTTCCGGATAACATTCTTGATATCGTTGTCGGTCATCCGTTCGATGAGCACCCGTTTATCGAATATCTCCGGCACAATGCTCTCGTACTTCTGCAATTGCGCAATGTAGCGCTCGCGCATAATGAAAATCACCTTGCACGGGATGTCTTTCGCATCGAGTATCCGCCTGAGTTCGTTGAAAAAAGTCTCCTGCTCCTCGGTACTCCCTAAAATGAATATTTCCTCGAACTGGTCGAAGATCAGGTACACGGGTTTGAAAAAATCGAGGTAAAGCGATCGCAGGCAGTCGAGAATGTCGGAGTCAAGCGGGAAATCCTGCTTGTTTTTGAGGTTGATTTCCTTGCGCAGCGAGACATTGATGTCGTCGTAACGCCGCACGAATATTTCCAGCCAGTCGGTTTTCTCGAAGCAATTGGCAAGCCCGCATTTGATGATACTGGATTTTCCGGTTCCCAACGGGCCGTTTACCAGTACGATGTTCGATTCGTGTATGTAGTTATATATGATCCGGATTTCATCCTCTCTTTCGAAAAATGCGTTGCGTTCGCTTTTTTCGAATGAATCGAGCAGCTTGAATGGTGATTGGGCCATGATCTGTCAGGATTGGAAATAGGAAATGAAACCTTCTACACTCAGAAGAATGTCCGGACCGATCGTTTCCAGCTCCTCCTGCGATATTTTCAAATCGGTTTTCGTCCTTAAAAAATTGGGCAATGCCGGGATTTGCAGACGGTCTTTCTTTTCATTGATATTCTTGATGAAATTATAAGTGCAGGTAGTGGCAGTAGTGTTTTTATCATAATTATAGAAGAAGTAGATCTTGGAAAGCTTCTCGCTGATCAATGCATTCATGTCGATCACGAAAGGGTACAGGTTGAATGCGGAGAGCTTCTTGTTCTCGATTTTGTAGATAACGACCGAATTGGAATCTGTGAAGTTTTCGAAATCTTCCATTTTGTCGGTAAACCCGACGAGCACATAATCCAGCTTCACCATCTTGTGCTGATACACGGCCGGCTGGTTCTTCTTTTTATTAATGTAAATATTCTTGATCGTCGCAAACTTGTACCGCGCGCAGAAGCCCAGCTCCTTGAACATAATGCAAAGGCTGGCTTCCGCTTTCTCGCAATCTTCCCGGCATTCCCGGTCGTCGAGCTCTTCCATGATGCTCAGGTCCCGGTATTTACTTTTAATGCGTGTAATGTTCAGATACCCTCCAAAGAACTCACTGTCGCGCTCGTCCATCAGGTCGGCCAGGTGCGACATTTCGCTCACGAACAGCGGTACGTCGTGGGCTTTCAGCTTGTCATGGATAAGCCTCACAAGCGGAATCACGTCGTAGGCCTGCCTGTCCTGATGGTTCAGCAGGAAGAAAGCGCCGATCTGTTCTTTCAGCTTATCTTCGAGAACGGGTACCTTTCCCTGCACCAGTGCTTCCCAGAGTTGGGAAAACATGATGAACAACAGCAAATCGGCCATTACCGAGTAAGTGTTGATTAAAAACCGCAGGCGTTCGCTGGCCAGGGGCTCGTCCTCGGTGACCAGCAATTTTCGCACCTGTTCGGCAATGGGCGAGGGCAGGCTGTTGATAATCGCGTTTTTGACCTCCCTGACGTCGAATCTCCTGGGATCCCATTGTTCACCATATTTCTTTTCAAGATCTTCGAACATCGGGAGTTCGTCGCTGAACGTCATCAGGACGTTATAAAGTGAGGCCAGAATGGCGTCCTCGGAAGTGTTGAAATTCGAGTCGATCTGGCTTTTGATATGCAGCTCGTAAAAGCTCTTTTCCGATAACCGGTGGCTGGCGGCGTCGGGGTGGTTTTTATGAAGGTAAAGTCCCCACACCGGACCTGCATTAGGTGCTTTGATTGTTCGGGCGATGCCGCGGTCCTGATGTTCTTCGGTATTTAAAGTCGCATTGTTTTTGGCGGTAACCACCTCCGTTGCCAGTTTGAAAGCCTCGTCGATAGCGTGTCCGCTGGCCAGCTTCTGGTAAAAATCTTCGGCAAAACGGGTGGCGGTATCGTCGCCGATGTCGACACTTGTCGCGATGACCGCGCGAACGCCCGCGTCGAGCAACTGGTGTACCTGTTCCTGGGTGGAGCAGCCGTTCAGAAAGACAAGTTGTAAATTCTTCTGCAAGCGGATCGATTGGAGCAACCCTGCTCCGTATACGGTGGCATCTTCCATGAGCAGCTGGCTGCCACTCGCATGTCCGGCGTAATGGATGATCTCTACCTGCGGCTGGTACAAAAGCAGGCGGTCCCGCAGTTTTTTGATCGTCCGCGGGTCGGTATCCAGTAGCAGATGCCCCTTTCCCTGCCGCTCACGCAACGCATCCGAAATGGCTTCTTTTTCCTTTTCGAGTTGTGACAGGTATGCGTCGCCGGAGTTCGAAAACGCACAGAGGATGACGGGAGGTCGCATTGATCGGGAAGGATTTAGGCGTGTCGGCAACAAAATGATAAGGTATGCAAGAATACCAAAGTAGTTCTACTTTTTCCGGGAAATGTTATTAAGCGGTTTTACGCTCATATCGGTTCCTGTTTATTACAAATTTACCGAATTAGTTGAATAACCCGACGGCATTCGGGAACAACCGCAACAGAGAAATGAAGGGTGTATTTTAGGCAATTGAACCGGCAATAAATTATCTTACCTTTTTTTGAAAACGTATACCCGACATTTATGCGAGTCACGACATTGATTAACCGAATGGATGCCCATCACAAGCTTGGCATTGCCCTTATTTTGGGTTCGCTGGCGGTCGTAACGACTGCTTCCCTGGTAGAAAAGCCTGTCAACTGGATGATCGGGTGGCTCGTATACAGTACGGTACATCTGGGCCTGGCCTGGGTGACAATTCTCAGTTCGCATCCTTTGGAGGTCAGGCGGGAAGTAAACGGCCAGGATTCGAGCCGGGTCGTGATTTCCCTGTTTGTTATTGTAGCTTCGTTTGTGAGCCTGTTCGCCATTTTGTTCTTGCTGCGTGCGGCGGGGAAAACGGCGTCGTGGTCGGAGCTTACCATTCATTTTATCCTATCGTTTTCCTGCATTGTTTGTTCCTGGATCCTGGTTCATACCATATTCACGCTGCGGTATGCCCATCTTTACTATCGCACCACGGAAGGCGGGCGCGACGGGCGGAACCAGCAGCAACGGGGGCTGGACTTCCCCAATGAAACGGAGCCCGATTACCTTGATTTTACCTATTTCTCGTTTGTCATAGGGATGACTTTTCAGGTTTCGGACGTAACGATTTCTTCCCGGCAAATCAGAAGGCTGGCGCTTGTCCATGCGCTGTTGTCGTTTGTTTTTAATACGCTTCTTGTTGCCCTTACCATCAACGTCGTGTCCGGGCTGATTCAAAACAGGGCATGAACGCGAAGTGGCACGACAGGCGAGGACGAAAACTGTCGTATCAGGAATAATGGTAGACATTTCAGTAATATATATAAGATACGGAGCCGGGACGTGTATGAAATTTGCCATTCTGAAAAGGTTTTTTGACGGAGAATTGGTGAAGTACCTCTTGTAATCGCTAACGGCCGGTGCGAAAGTGCTACCGGTTACGAATTAGGTTATGTCAGGTCAGAAAAAAATGGTCGTAAATTCAGGAACTATGGCTACATACAATCTAAAAATTAACGGAAAAGTCAGGCAGGTGAATGTCGATTCGCAAACACCGGTGCTTTGGGTATTGCGCGACCATCTGGATCTGCCGGGTACCAAATACGGTTGCGGCATCGCTCAGTGCGGTGCGTGCACAGTTCATCTGGAAGGTGTTGCGGTTCGATCTTGCCAGTTGCCGGTTTCGGCGGTTGGGAAGCAGGCGATCACCACGATTGAGGGATTGTCGGCCAATGGCGACCATCCTGTTCAGAAGGCGTGGCTCGAACACGACGTGGCCCAATGCGGCTATTGCCAGTCGGGGCAAATAATGACCGCTGCGTCACTGCTGAAAAGCAATCCAAATCCCACCGACGAAGAGATTGAAACGCATATGAGCGGCAATATCTGCCGTTGCGGCACGTATCTGCGGATCAGGGAAGCAATTAAATCGGCAGCCGGGAAGTAGCGGTACGATCCATTTCTGAACAAAACACGACTATGGCAGAAGATAAAAATTTTAACAGGCGCTCCTTTCTGAAGGCTTCCATGCTCGCGGGAGGCGGAATGGCGCTCAGTGTCAGCTGGTTTTCCAATGCAGTAGCGGCGGTAGCAACGACGCCGGGGCAGTTGCCGGACAATTCGCAGGCACCCGGGCAATGGGCGCATCTGAATGGCTACATTCATATCACCACGGATAACAAAGTCAAGCTGATTTGTCCCAATCCTGAATTCGGGCAAAATGTAATGACTTCCCTGCCCATGATCCTGGCCGAGGAGCTGGATGTGGACTGGAAAAACGTGTCGGTAGAAATGGGCCCGCACGACAACGTGAAGCTCGGGCCCCAGTTTACGGGAGGCAGTAATTCGGTGCGGATGTACTGGAAACCGCTGCGGGAAGCCGGAGCGGCTGCACGGCAAATGCTTCGCGAAGCAGCTGCCCGGTCGTGGAATGTGCCGGTGAGCGAGGTGACCACGCAAGCGGGCACGCTACGCCATGCGAGCGGGAAATCTGCCAGGTATGGCGAGATGGCGACCCAGGCGGCCGCGCTGCCGGTGCCTAAGGAGGTAAAGCTCAAAACACCGAAGGATTTTACGATCGTCAGAAAACCCAGCAGAAATGTTGAAGGGCACAAAATCGTTACCGGTAAACCGTTGTTCGGCCTCGATTATCGCCAGGAAGGCATGCTGATCGCGATGATCCAGCATCCGCCGGCATTTGGCATGAAATTCAAATCTTTCGACGCTTCCGAAACGCTTAAAATGCCGGGTATCAAAGAGGTATTCAGCCTGAAATTGTATGAAGAAGGTTTCGAACAGGCAGGCTTCGATACGCGTACTTTCAACGATTTGCTCGTGGTCGTAGGTAACACCACCTGGGAGGTGATGAACGCCCGTAAAAAGCTGAAAGTGCAGTGGGAGCAGGCCGGAGAGACGAAGGATACCATGGCGGGCAGAGATGGAAAGAGGGAGGTCGTTGTCCCAGGCGGGCTGGAAAGCACCACTGTCCATTTCGAGAAAATGAAGGAATACGGGCAGAAGCCTGCGCAGCAGCTACGTAAGGATGGAGACCCTGAAACCGCTTTCAAAAATGCGGAACAGATCGTCGAGCGTACTTACAATGCCCCGTTTCTGGCGCATAATTGCATGGAACCGATGAATTTCTTCGCGCATGTGACTGACGATAAGGCGCTGTTGGTCGGGCCGTTACAAGGTCCCGGCTGGATTGAGCCCACGTTGTCCAAAATCCTCGGTCTCCCTGCCGACAAGATTGAAATCCAGATGACACGCATGGGGGGCGGTTTCGGCCGGAGGGCTTATGGGCATTACCTCACCGAAGCAGCCCTGATTTCAAGAAAGGTCAAGGCGCCCGTGAAGCTGATCTATACCCGTGAAGACGATATGACATACGGCATTTACCGGCCGATGTACACCGCCACCTATCGCGCCGCGCTCGACGCGAATAAAAACCTGATCGCCTTCCAGGTCAAGGGTGGCGGTATCCCTGAGCATCCCATTCATGCCAACCGGTTTCCGGCAGGAGCGGTGGACCATTACCTTGCAGAGGGATGGCAGATACCCTCGAATATCACGATCGGTGCATTCCGTGCGCCGCGTTCCAACTTCAACGCCGCCGCGGAGCAGTCGTTTCTGGACGAAGTGGCCGAGGCAATGGGCAAAGACCCGATCGAGTTTCGGTTGGAGCTATTGAAAAAGGCAAAGGAAAATCCTGTTGGGAAGGACAATGACTACGATGCGGACCGGTACGCGGGTGTTTTGAAACTGGTAAGGGACAAATCCGGGTGGGGCAAGGCAGGTAGCGAAAAGTATAGCAGGGGTGTGGCTGCCTATTTCTGCCATAACTCCTATGCCGCGCACGTGGTGGACATGGTCACACGCGACGGAAAACCCTACGTTGAGCGCGTATTCAGCGCGATCGACTGCGGGATTGTCGTAAACCCGGAAGCAGCCGGGAACATGGTACAGGGTGCAGTGGTGGATGGTATCGGTAACGCATTCTACGGTGCATTGACCCACCGGGAAGGTGCTGCGGAACAGCGTAACTTCGATACCTACCGGATGATCAGGCACCACGAAGCCCCGAAAATGGTCGATGTTCACTTTGTCGAGAATGATATCGATCCGACAGGTCTGGGAGAGCCGCCATTTCCCCCGGTATTTGGCGCGGTGGCCAATGCATTATATAAGAACACGGGCAAAAGGCACTATAACCAGCCTTTCGGAGGGCGGCATGCCGACACCTGAAAGATGCCGGGTACGATTAGTAAAAAGGAGCCGCTGCATGAAGTGACTCCTTTTTCCATTCATATTATTTCCCTTCTGTAACCTGCCGGATCACACGAAGCCAGTTCTGTCCAAGGATCTTTTTGATCCGCTGGTCGCTATACCCCAGCTTTTGCATGGCGATAGTGATCTGGGGATAGTCGCTGATATCTTTGATCTCGCGGGGTAGTTCGGGGCCGCCATCCAGATCGGAACCCAGGGCAATGTGGTCTTCGCCGACCAGGTTTACGCCGTAATCGATTACCCTGGCGAGCTGGTCGACATGCATCCAGTACTCGTCGGGGATAGTACCATTGTAGGTAAACGGCAGTTCGCGCGCAAACTCCTTATCCACATCTTCAATGGTTTGCGTCGTAACCTGCGAGCTCAGGATCCGGGGTGTTTTGGGCTGTGGATTCGGCTGGACTTTAACCGGGTTGTTCGCTTTCTGCCATGCCCAGTATTTCGGATTGTTGAAAAGGCTGCCGAAATGCACACCGATCACACCACCTTTTGCCGCAATGGCTTTGGCCGCTTCGTCGGAAATGCACCGGGGATGGTCCACTATTTTGTAGAAGCCGCCATGACTGTAAATCACCGGGTGGCGGCTCGCCGCTACCGATTGCAGAATGGCGTCGTTGGACGCGTGGGCCACGTTGATCACCATGCCCAGGTCGTTCATTTCCCGGATCACCGCTTTCCCATGCTCGTTGATGCCTCCCCAGGTGTACACGTCGTTACACGCATCGATAAATGCGTTGGTGGTACTGTGGGCGGTGAGCTGCATCGAGCGCAGGCCGAGCTTGTAGAGTGCGCGCAGCAGATCGAGATCGCCATAAAGATCATAACCGCCTTCCAGATCCAGAAAAGCGGCCATTTTGCCCTTTTTATTGATACGTTCAATGTCTGAGGCATTCAGTGCCAGCTCGATAACAGCATTATTCTTTTTGATTTGGTCTAACGCCAGGTTCACAACCCGGAACGTGTTCTTCGTTTCGAACCTTCCGGGGTAATAGTTCTCGGGCGTGTAAACCGAGAAGAACATCGCGTCTAATCCACCTTCCCTGGCCCTAGGCAGATCGACGGTACCGTCCGCGTAGCGCTGGCCGATATCGGTTTTCAGCACCAGCTCACGGCTCATGACGTGCGTATGCCCGTCCATCACGAATGCGTTGCGATGCAGGTCTGGCATGGGCTTCGGTGAGGCTTTTGAGCTGCTTTTTCCACTCGCGGGAGCGGATTGTATGGGGAAGACACTGGCTGTTATAGGTAAGAGTGTCAGGCTTTTAATGACGTCTCTGCGGTTCATTGATTTAATGAGTGAATGAGTGAATGAGTGAATGAGTTAATGAGCCGCCGTGGAACGGGGAATGATTCAATGATTGAATGATTGAATGATTGAATGATTGAATGAGCCGCCATGGAACGGGGAATGAGTGATCGGGTATGTCAAGAATTATCAGAATAATTAGAATATCAGGAAGAATTGCATCACCATTCCTGACTATTCCTGACTTTTCCTGACTTTTCCATTCACTCATTCCCTGTTCCACGGCGGTTCATTCACCCATTCAAAATTTAGAACTACTCCGCGAACCCCCGCATATAGGGCACATTCGGTGGCCGCTCGCCTTTGTTGAACTGCGCGCCCCTCGTGGAGCGGTAGGTCATGTTCATGAAAGGCGTTTCAATGCGGCGGCCGACGGCGGAATAAACACCGTTCTGCCAGTTGGATTCCATATTGAATGCGGTAATACCGGTTGACAAAAGCAGCCGTTCCGCGTTGAATGGCTCCTTTTTGGTTATCATCGTTTCCACGATCCAGTGTGGTTGCGAATTGGAGGCATG
This sequence comes from Dyadobacter sp., assembly GCF_017744695.1. Lineage (GTDB taxonomy): Bacteria > Bacteroidota > Bacteroidia > Cytophagales > Spirosomataceae > Dyadobacter. The sequence continues at coordinate 271,122 of NZ_JAGIAS010000011.1, read as the reverse complement.
GTATTGGGAAAATGGCCCCGGCCATTCGAGCATCGAGATGATCGTAGGCTCCTTGCGCCCTTCGATCTCGGCCGCGTAGGTCCAGCCGACATCCCTGGCATTGTAGATGGCCGCTTTCGTACCATCGTTATACTCGACGATACAGACATTCGGCTTTTCTATCTCCTGAAAGTGCCCGGGTTTGAGGTTGAAATTCGCTCGAACGGATTCCAGTAGTCTGGCCGCCCAGGGATTCTTTTCCGTCCACTTCCAGGTTTCGGGCCCGCGGATGCACTGCACCGATTTTACACCCGTCTCGCCACCTTTCCGGCGTTCCACAAATGCCTGCAATACATCAACGCAATGGAACAGCGCGCCCTCGTCGGGTGCGCCGCCCAGCATAACCGATGCTTTGATGGGTGTTTCTACATCGATTTCAATATCCGGCTTGCGGTAGTGGACCGGAATCGACGAGCCGCCGGTTAATGGGAAATTCAGTTCGCGGGACTTGTCGAACATCCATTTGGCTTCATCCCAGCTGTACGACAGGTGTTTGTCATTAAAAACAGGTACCGAACGTTTGCTCTGTTCGAAAACCCGGATCACTTGCTGGTAAATCCACCAGCGCGGCAGCATCCACTGGCCTTTGAGAGTAGTCGCATAATCGCCGTGCTCGCCGACAATCACCACGCCGTCGACCGCAAGCTCTTTCCCGCCCAATGTGACGGCCTCCCCGACGGTTTTGAAGATCGGGATGGTTTTGGATTTACATACTTTCTGGCCGAGCAGACTGGTGTCAAACTGGTGAATGTAAACGGACACCACCTCGATCCCCGAGGGTGTGTGGGCGCCCTGCCACCAGTAGCCGTCCATCAGTTTTGCAATGATCCAATCGGCATGGGACCGGGTAGCGCCCCAATAGGTGACCAGGCATGCGATGCGGGGTTTTGCCTGCGCAATTGAGGGAGCGGCAGCGGCTGTAAAGCCGGTCAAAGCCGTAAGGCCGGCCATCCCGGTAATGCCAAGCATTTCGCGCCTGCTCAGAAGCGGGAGCGCGGCTGCCGTCCCGGATGCAGGTTCGGTTGGGTTCTTTTCCATTATTTTTAAAAGTTGCGGTGTTTAGGAACTGATACAAAGAGCCGAAAAACGGTCCGGGATACCCTTTATGCGCAAAAAATATGGATTTGCCGACCGGAAACTACCCCGCGATCAGATACAAGGTGTACCCAAAATCCAGTTGGGCGTACTGGACCAGCCCCGCGCGCTCGTAAAAGGGAAGGTTTCTGACGGTAGAGGTTTCCAGGTAGCTGTTTGAACAAGCGAATCGCCATGATACATTTGCAAAAAACGAATCTTCACCCAAATTCCAAAAACCATGAGCCAGACATCCATCAATTACATCGAATTTTACTGCAAACGAATCGAAGTCATTAAAGCTTTTTACAGCGACGCTTTCGGCTGGACTTTTACCGATTATGGCGACGATTATACCGCATTCGAAGACGGCGCATTGTCCGGTGGCTTTCACCGTAACCAGCAGGAGGCGGCCGGGGGAAACCCGCTGGTGGTGCTGTACACCAAAGCGCTGGAAGGAGTAAAAGATAAGGTCATTGCAGCCGGAGGTACGATCACCGTCGATATTTTCTCCTTTCCGGGTGGCCGAAGATTCCATTTTGCAGATCCGGACGGGAATGTGCTCGCTGTCTGGAGTGAGTAAGGGTATTGCCTTATCCGTTGGTGTAACTTCCGTTCGTGAAAAAATATAAAAAAATGCTTGAATATTAGCTTTTTAATGTTTTGGTAAATATATTTATGTTAACCAAAATTTATCGCTGAATCCGTTTGGAGGCGGGAGTTAATTATGGGGAAAGTCAGAAATATTCTCGAAACAAAGAAAACAGGACCAGTGTCTATTCGGCCGGACAACACTGTTTTCGAAGCTCTGGAACTGATGGCTGAAAAAAACATCGGCGCGTTGCTGGTAATGGAACAGCAGCGGGTCGTTGGAATCTTCACAGAAAGGGATTACGCACGAAAAGTTATCCTGAGAGGTAAGGCCTCTAAAGATTTATTGGTGGGGGAAATCATGACAAGTAATCCCCTGACGGTATCCTCGGATACATCTATTGAAGATTGTATGGCTTGCATGACCGACAAATTTATCAGGCATCTTCCGGTTATCGACGACGAAAGGCTCACAGGTATCATTTCCATTGGAGACGTAGTCAAGTACATCATCGAGGATCAGGAATACGTGATCGACAACCTGAAACATTACATCACGGGCATCTGAGCATTCTTCACTTCCAACATCTTACCCATTTTATCACGCCAATCTGAGAGAATACAGTTCTTCTGCTGTTCACGTTTTCTAAATTGGATTGCTTATGGATCGTTTAAATGCGTCTGGCACGCCAGGATGGCCTTTTTGGCTATATACTTTACTGGTTTTTGCATTACTGACATTGATTATTTCGCTTTCTTACTTTCTCGGTCAACGACATCGCACGGCGGCGTCCGAACAGCCTTATGAATCGGGGATTCTCGAAACGGGCTCGGCGAGGCTGCGGTTTTCGGCGCAGTTCTATCTGATCGCGATGATGTTTGTCATATTCGATATCGAGGTGGTATTTATCGTGCTGTGGGCTCTGGCGTTCCGTGAACTCGGGTGGCCAGGGTACCTCGGCATTTGTGTTTTTATAGGGTTGCTGTTTGCCGTGCTGATCTACGAATGGAGCATCGGCGCGTTGAACTTCGGCCCCGACGGCAAGAAAATCCTCAAAGCTTACCGTAAACTGCCCAAAGGGCAAGCATACCATGAACTGGTGGCTAAGTAAACCGTCCGATCCCACGGCGGCGACGCAGGGAACGGGTTCATTCGAAGAGGCTGTGGGGCAGAGCGTTATGCTCACCACGGTTCAGGACTTGCTTGCGTGGGGCCGGCGCAACTCCATGTGGCCATTCCATTTCGGCCTGTCATGCTGTTTTGTAGAAATGGCTACCAGCATTACGAGCAAATACGATGTGGCCAGGTTTGGCGCGGAGGTGATCCGGGGAACGCCCCGGGAAGCCGATGTAATGGTGATCGCGGGCACGGTGTTTGTGAAAATGGCGCCGATCATCAAAAGGCTGCACGAGCAGATGATGGAACCCAAATGGGTTATTTCCATGGGCTCGTGTGCCAATTCGGGGGGAATGTACGATATCTACAGTGTAGTACAGGGTGTAGATAAATTTCTTCCCGTGGACGTGTACGTACCGGGCTGCCCGCCGCGGCCGGACGCGTTTATGCAAGGACTCGTGCTACTGTCCGAATCCGTAGGCAAGGAGCAGAGACCATTGAGCTGGGCTATTGGTCCCCAGGGCGTTATCAGGCCCGAAAAGCCTGTAATGCGCGTGGAAAAGAAAGAGGAGAGGAAAAAGGTCGTTGATTTTCGTACGCCTGACACTGTTTGACATGGAAGATATCGATTCCGGTCTCGAAGATGTGCTGAGGGCCGCATTGGGCGAATCAGCTTTTAAAATAGAAATCAACACAGACGGGGTTACTACGCTGCGCGTCAGGAAAGAGCGGGTAGTGGCCTTGCTGACACACCTGAAAACGGGGATAACCCGGCCGTTCAGCATGCTTTTCGACCTCAGCGCTATTGACGAGCGCAGCAGGGCGAAGGCCGCGTTGAATGGGTCAGTCCCACCTGATTTTACGGTAATCTACCATCTGCTATCGTTCGGCCGGAACAGATTTATCCGCATCAAAGTGGGCCTGCACGGCGAGTACCCGTCTATGCCCTCGGTTTGCACACTTTGGAAAAATGCAAACTGGTATGAAAGGGAAGTCTTCGATATGTTCGGAATACGGTTTGAAGGCCATCCGCACCTGCGACGTATACTGATGCCGTTAACCTGGAACGGGCACCCTTTGAGAAAGGAACACCCTGCCCGTGCGACCGAAATGGGCCCCTTCCGGTTATGGGAGGAAAAACAGGACCGGGAACAGGAAGCATTGCAATTCAATCCCGAAGAATGGGGCTTGAAAAGGCATAGTGAAGACGCCGATTTCATGTTCCTGAACCTCGGGCCACAACACCCCGGCACGCATGGCGTGCTCCGCATTATTTTGCAGCTCGACGGTGAAGATATCGTCGATGCGGTACCCGATATCGGTTTCCACCATCGCGGGGCCGAAAAAATGGGTGAACGACAGTCCTGGCACACCTACATACCCTATACCGACCGGGTGGATTACCTGGGTGGCGTGATGAACAACCTGGCTTATCTGCTCGCGGTGGAGAAGCTGGCGGGCATCCGGGTACCGCCGCGCGTCGAAGTGATACGGGTGATGCTGTGTGAACTGTTCCGCATTGCCAGCCATTTGGTATGGTACGGTACATTTGCCCAGGATCTCGGGCAGCTTTCGCCGGTATTCTACATGTTTACCGACCGGGAAAAGATATTTGACATAATAGAAGCCATTTGCGGCGCGCGAATGCACCCCAACTGGTTCCGTATCGGTGGCGTGGCGCAGGACCTGCCTGCCGGCTGGGACAAGCTGGTGCGTGACTTTGTGAATTATTTTCCCAAACGGCTCCGGGAATACGACCAGATGGTGATGCGCAACAGCATTTTCCAGGCCCGTACCGTGGGCATTGGGATATACACACTCGAAGAAGCGATTGAATGGGGCGTAACCGGCCCGGGATTGCGGGCGTGCGGGTTTGAATGGGATTTCAGGAAAAAACAGCCTTATTCCGGCTACGAAGACTTTGATTTCGAGATCCCCACCGCGCAGAACGGCGACTGTTACGACCGCGCGCTGGTACGGGTTCAGGAAATGTGGCAGAGCCTGAAAATCGTGGAGCAATGCCTGGAAAACATGCCCGAGGGGCCTTACAAATCGGACCACCCGCTTACGACGCCGCCTATCAAGAAAAACACGATGCAGGACATCGAGACGCTCATTACCCATTTCCTCAATGTAAGCTGGGGGCCGGTGATTCCGGCCGGAGAGGCTATGAGCTGTATAGAGGCTACGAAAGGTGCTAACAGTTATTACCTGACCAGCGACGGAAGCACGTCGGCCTACCGTGTCAGGATCCGGACCCCGTCGTTTCCGCATATGCAAATGCTTCCGTATATCAGTAAGGGTTACACGGTGGCCGACCTGCTGTCCATTCTTGGCAGTATCGATTATGTTTTGGCCGATATAGACCGATAATCAACAAACTTTTTTGTCATGATCGCCCAGGAAAGACTTACACCCGAAGAAATGGCGGAGATTGACCATGAGATCGCGCTCGTACCGATGCGTCGCGCGGCGGCTATCGAAGCGCTCAAAATCGTGCAGCACCACCGCGGTTGGATCTCGGATGATAGCCTGCAAGCCGTTGCGGGTTACCTGGAAATGTCACCGGCCGAGCTCGACAGCGTGGCGACATTTTACAACCTCGTTTTCAGAAGGCCCGTCGGGCGAAATGTCATCCTTTTGTGTGACAGCATCAGTTGTTATGTGATGGGTTATGAAAAAATATACGGGCAGATCCGGGAGAGGCTTGGCATCGGTTTTGGACAAACAACCCCCGATGGCCGGTTTACGCTCCTGCCTAATGCGTGCCTGGGTACGTGCGACCATGCGCCGGCCCTGATGATCAACAACGAGCTGTTTCGTGATCTGACGGAAGAAAATCTGGACGAAATACTGGACCGATACCACTGATACCATGGAAACACCGCTCACCCAGCATATCAGCTTCGACCGCCCCTGTTACAATCTCCGCGATTATGAAAAGAACGGAGGGTACCAGGCATTGCGGAAGGCGCTCTCGCTTTCACCCGAATCGATCACCGGCACGGTGCAGGCGTCGGATCTGAAAGGCAGGGGAGGAGCAGGCTTTAATACGGGTATGAAATGGAGTTTCGTACCGATGAACGGGCATTATCCGGTCAAATACCTGATCGCGAATGCGGACGAAATGGAGCCCGGCACCTTCAAGGACCGGATGCTGATGGAGGGAAACCCGCACCAGCTGATCGAGGGCATGATCATTTCGGCCTTTGCGATCCAGGCAAATATCTCGTACATCTTTTTGCGCTGGGCCTATAAAAAAGCCGGCAGGCTGCTCACGCATGCCATCGAAGAAGCATATGCAGCGGGTTATTTGGGCAAAAATATCCTGGGAACGGGCTATAACCTGGAAATGTACCTGCATACCGGCGTTGGTCGCTACATCTGCGGCGAGGAAACCGCCCTGCTGAATGCGCTGGAAGGCAAAAGAGCTACGCCAAGGGCCAAACCACCCTTCCCGCAGGTAAGCGGGCTGTTTGGCAAACCGACGATCGTCAATAATGTCGAAACGCTTTGCAATATCCCGCATATCATCAACAACGGACCCGATTGGTTCAAAAGCCTGGGCAAAGGAAATGACGCGGGGACGAAAATTTACGGCGTCAGCGGTCGGGTCAAAAGACCTGGTCTCTGGGAGTTGCCGATGGGTGTTTCCATGCGCGAGCTGATCGAGGACTGTGCCGGCGGAATGGCAAACGGATATGGTTTCAGAGGAGCGTTGCCGGGAGGTGCTTCCACCGACTTCCTTGTCAAGGAGCATCTGGACATTAACCTCGACTATAAATCCGTCGCCGCGGCGGGCAGCAGGCTGGGTACCGGTACGATGATCATTCTCGATGACCATACCTGCCCCGTGGGGTTTGTCCATAACCTCGAACATTTCTTCGCGCAGGAGTCTTGCGGATGGTGCACACCCTGCCGCGAGGGCTTGCCGTGGACGGAGAAAATATTACTCTCCATCGAACGCGGCGAGGGCAGGTCGGAAGACTTGCAGCTGCTCGAAACGCATACGCGGCTGCTGGGACCGGGCAATACGTTCTGCGCGCTCGCACCGGGTGCGATGGAGCCGCTGCAGAGCGCGCTGAAATATTTCAGAGAGGATTTTGAAAAGCATATCGATCAAAAAAAATGCCCCTGGCGGTAAACTATCATGGTACGCATTTACATCGATCAGAAGCCTTATGACGTAAAGCCGGGTAAAAACCTGCTCGAAACATGCCTCACGCTGGGGCTCGACCTGCCTTATTTCTGCTGGCACCCGGCTATGGGATCGGTGGGCGCGTGCCGCCAGTGCGCTGTTAAGGTTTTCAAAGACGAGAACGACAAGGCCGGGCGTCTTGTGATGGCGTGTATGGAAGGTGTTCGGGATAATATGTATTTGTCCGTGAATGATACCGTCGCGCACGATTTTCGGTCACAGAACATCGAATGGCTCATGAGCAATCACCCGCACGACTGCGCGGTGTGCGACGAGGGCGGTTCGTGCCATTTACAGGATATGACCGTGATGACCGGCCACGCTTACCGGCGTTTCAGGTTCCCCAAAAGGACTTACCAAAACCAGTATCTGGGACCGTTCCTGCACCATGAAATGAACCGCTGCATCCAGTGTTACCGCTGTGTCCGGTTTTACAAGGATTATGCGGGAGGGAAAGATCTGGACGTATTCGCGGCGCATAACCATGTGTATTTTGGAAGGGAAAAAGATGGTGTGCTGGAAAACGAATTCAGCGGAAACCTGGCGGAGGTTTGTCCTACCGGTGTTTTTACGGACAAGACCCTCAGAGAGCATTATACCCGCAAATGGGATATGACCATGGCCCCGTCGGTTTGCCAGCATTGCAGTTTGGGGTGCAATATCATCGCCGGTGAACGCTATGGAGCGCTCCGGCAGATTACCAACCGGTTCAACGGCGCCGTTAACGGGTATTTCATTTGCGATCGCGGGCGGTACGGCTATGAGTTTGTTAACGATCCCGACAGGGTAAGGCAACCGGTTATCCACGCGGAAAAAGAAGGCCGGAACCTGTTCGAAAGCCTGAGCGGCATCCTGACGGAAGGCAAACTGATCGGTATCGGTTCGCCGCGAGCCTCTCTGGAAGCCAATTTCGCATTGCGGCGGCTTGTGGGCGAAGAGAATTTTTACCAGGGTATCCCTGAAAACGAAGCGGAGCTGCTTCGTAAAATACTGGCCATACAACACAGTGGCCATGTGCATACACCTTCACTGAAAGAAACGGAGTACGCCGATGTGACGCTGGTATTGGGCGAGGACCCGACCAATTCGGCCCCGAGGCTGGCATTGGCTTTGCGGCAGGCAGTCCGCACCAAGCCGCTCGAAGATATAGCCGGATCAAATATTCCGCTATGGAATGATGCGGCGATCAGGGAGATGATCCAGGATGAGAAGGGAGAACTCTTTATGGCGTATCCAGTCAATACCAAACTCGACGAGATAGCGTCGGGGGCGCTTCACGCGGCACCGGAGGATATTGCGCGTTTCGGCTTTGCCATCGCCCATTTTATCGACGGTCATGCGCCCGTGCCCGAGGGTATGGAGCCACAAACGCTGGAATCCGCCAGGCGCGTGGCAGATCTTCTGGAAAAAGCTGAAAGGCCGCTGATCGTATCGGGAACGACGCTTTTTAATGGAGACATTATCCAGGCCGCGTATCAGATCGGGCAGGCATTGGAAAAAGGGGAGAGGAAAGCCGCATTGTGTTTTGTACTGCCCGAATGCAATTCCGCGGGGCTTGCTTTAATGCAGGCGCCGTCGCTGGCCATGGCGATGAAAGCTGCGGAGACCGGCAAATTCGCTACGGCGGTCGTTCTGGAAAATGATTTGTACCGCCGGGCGGAGCGGTCTGAGGTCGACCGTTTTTTCAGCACATTTGAAAATTGTATTGTACTGGACCACCTGGAAAACGACACCGCCCGCCGGGCAACGGTCCTGATCCCGACCGCCACTTTTGCGGAAGGAGAAGGTACGCTGGTTAACAATGAAGAGCGGGCGCAGCGCTTTTTTCAGGTGTTTATGCCTAAAAACGAACATATCAGGGAAAGTTGGCGCTGGCTCGACGAGTTCCGGCAATTCCGCGACGGCAGCAGGCCCGATGAGCTGCGCGAGCTGGACAATCTGCTGGAAGAGCTGGTGAGTGCCATGCCGCAATTCAAAGGAGCGGAAATGGCAGCTCCACTATCCGATTTCCGGATTAACGGACAGCGGATTCCCCGGGAGCCGCACCGGTTCAGTGGCCGTACCGCCATGCTTGCCAACGTAGCCGTGAGTGAACCCAAGCCGCCGGAAGATACCGACTCGCCGCTTTCATTTACGATGGAAGGCTACCGCGGGCTGCCGCCCGCGCCTTTGACACCCTTTTACTGGTCGCCAGGCTGGAATTCCGGGCAATCGATGCACAAATACCAGAGCGAAGCCGGCGGGTCGTTGCGCGGCGGAGATCCGGGCGTGCGGTTATCGGGAGATGGCGTGCATTTTTCCAATGGTTTACAAGGTACTATTCCGTCTGCATTTAAGCGGCAAGATAATGAAATGGCATTGGTGCCGCTGCCGCACATTTTCGGTTCCGATGAGCTGAGCGTACGCTCGTCGTCCGTGGAAGGGCGTTCGCCCCGCGCTTACATCGCCCTGAGCAGCCTGGATGCGGAACGCCTGCATGCGGCAGAAGGGAGCATTTTGCAAATGCGGATAGGGGGCCAGGTTTTTGACCTGCCGGTAACCCTGAAAAATGAACTACCGGAAGGCCTTGCGGGGCTGCCCTACAATCTGCCCTCGATGTCGGGTATCACATGGCCCGCGAAGGGTGTATTAACCAACACAGCCTTATGAACGAGATTCTGAAATATACGCTGATGATCGTGATCATCCTGTTTACGCTGACGACGATCGCGGCCTGGCTGATCTGGCTCGAACGCCGGATGCTGGCGCTCTGGCAGGACCGCTATGGTCCGAACCGCGCAGGGCCGTTCGGTTTGTTTATCGTCGTGGCCGACACGATCAAGCTGTTTTTCAAGGAAGACTGGATACCGCCGTTTGCCGAGAAAGCCGTTTTTGTTTTTGCCCCCGCCATTGTGGCGGCGGCCGTACTATTGAGCTTTGTGGTGGTACCCTTTGCCCCGGACATACTGGTGGCCGATCTGGACATCGGGCTATTGTTCTTTCTTGCGATGTCGTCGCTGGGCGTGTACAGCATTGTGCTCGGTGGTTGGGCGTCCAACAACAAATATTCCTTGCTGGGCGCATTGCGCGGGGCTTCGCAGATGATCAGCTATGAAGTTTTTATGGGACTTTCTCTGATGGGTGTGGTGATGCTTTCGGGCTCGTTCCGGCTGACAGACATCGTAATGGCACAGAAAGACTTCTGGTTTGTGGTCACGCAGCCGGTTGCATTTGTGCTGTTTCTGACAGCCGGAATAGCCGAAACGCACAGGCTGCCTTTCGATATTCCCGAAGCCGAAAGTGAACTGGTGGCTGGCTTTCACTCGGAGTATTCGGGCATGAAGTTCGGTATGTTTTTCATCGGGGAATACCTGGGTATCATATTGATTTCGGCGATGGTGGTCACTATCTTCTTTGGAGGATGGCTTGGGCCGGTTTTGCCGCCGGTGGTGTGGTTTACCCTCAAAACATTCGTTTTTATCATTTTCTTTATCCTGCTCCGCGCTTCGCTTCCACGCCCCCGGTACGACCAATTGATGGAATATGGCTGGAAGATCATCCTGCCCATTGCCCTGCTCAACCTGCTCGTAACCGGCGGATTTACCTTGCTGAAAAACTAACCATTAACCCAATGCGTCATGATCAGCTTACTCAGATCGATCGGTCTTATTTTCCTGCACATGTTCAGGAAGCGCGAGACCATCCAATACCCGGAAGAAAAAGTAGTGCTGCACCCGCGCTGGCGGGGGCGGATCGTGCTCACGCGTGATCCCGACGGAGGCGAGCGATGCGTAGGCTGTTACCTCTGTGCCGCTGCGTGTCCGGTTGATTGCATTTCCCTGCAAGCCACTGAGGACGAGCACGGCAGGCGGTATCCGGCATTTTTCAGGATCAACTTTTCGAGATGTATTTTCTGCGGGTATTGTGAGGAAGCCTGTCCGACGTACGCGATCCAGCTCACACCCGATTTTGAAATGGGGGAATACAACCGCCAGAACCTGGTGTACGAAAAAGAGGATTTGCTGATCGACAGCCAGGGTAAATACCCGGGTTATAACTATTACAAAGTGGCCGGGCTCTCCGCCGGAGTGAAAGGCAAGGGAGAAGGCGCGAATGAAGAGCCGCCGGTAGATATACGCAGTTTGATCCCGTAAACTATGGAAATCGCCTTTTACATCGCAGGTACCGTAGCCGTGGCGGCCACATGGATGGTCATCACACGGCACAATCCCGTTCACGCGCTCCTGTACCTGAATGTGTCGCTGCTTGCGCACGCCATGCTTTTTTACCTGCTTGGTGCGTCGTTTGCGGCGTTGCTGGAAATCATCATCTATGCGGGAGCGATTATGGTCCTTTTCATTTTCGTGGTCATGCTGCTGAATCTGGGAAAGGAGACCGCCGAGCAGGAGCGAAAGTGGCTGAAACCCAAAGTATGGGTCGGGCCGACAGTTTTGGCAGCCATCTTGTTTGCTGAATTTCTGGCGCTCGTTTTGTCTTCGGGGCAGGGTGCTTACAGCCCGGCTGTGGTAAGCCCGCGTGAGCTGGCTACTGCATTGTACCGCGAATACCTGATCGGCGTTGAGCTGGCAGCGATGCTGCTCATGGCCGCAGTGGTGGGGGCTGCGCATATCGGCCGCCATAAAAAGCTGGTACTGCACCGGTTTTTACAGGAAGAAAAGGAAAAAGAAGAAGAGAAACACGAAGAAGCGGTGCTATGAAAACAGCTGTTTCAGTCGAGGTGGTGGTATTGCTGGCGGGCCTGCTGTTTGCATTGGGGATCGTCGGGGTAATCATCCGGAAAAATATCATTTTCATGCTCCTGTCGGTCGAGATCATGCTCAATGCGTCGGGACTGGCCTTTGTGGCGGCAGGCTCCCGGTGGGGGCAGCCCGACGGCCAGGTGATGTTTGTGTTCATTCTGGCGATGGCGGCCGCGGAGGTTTCCATTGGCCTGGCGCTGATCCTGCAAATCTACCACCAGCACAAATCGCTGGATATTGATAATCTGAAAGAGATGAATGGGTAAGTAACCCGCAAACCGAAAGCTCATGGACAAGTATCTATGGCTCATTCCCGCCCTTCCGCTCGGCGGATTTCTGATCCTCGCATTGGCAGGGAGACAGCTTTCCCGCCCAATGGTGGCCATTGTCGGAGCGGGCAGCATCTGCCTTTCCGCATTGGTTACCTTCGCCGTCGGCAGCGCATTTCTGGCCGGCATGCCGGCGAACCCTGTATACACTCAGACATTGTGGACATGGTTCGAGGTGGGTGGGTTTAGTGCGAAGATTACCCTCACGCTCGATGTCCTTTCCCTGGTTTTCGTATTTGTCATCACATTTATCGGTGCGCTGATCCACATCTATTCCACCGCATTTATGGAGGAGGACAGGGATTATGCCCGTTTTTTTGCCAGCATGAACCTGTTTGTGTTCTCGATGCTGGTATTGGTACTGGCCGACAATCTCTTGCTGATGTACCTGGGTTGGGAGGGGGTGGGGCTTTGCAGCTACTTGCTGATCGGCTTCTGGTACGAACAATCTGCCAATGGCAATGCGGCCCGTAAGGCATTTACCGTCACGCGGATCGGCGATGCGGCGATGGCTATCGGGCTGTTTATGGTTTTCCAGCAGGCCGGTACCCTTGTTATTTCCGACATTGGGGCCAATGCTTCTGCAATCTGGCAAGTCAATGGTACCATCGTTACGGTCACAGCGCTGTTGCTGCTGGCCGGAGGGCTTGGTAAGTCGGCCCAGCTTCCTTTGCAAACCTGGCTGCCGGACGCTATGGCGGGGCCTTCACCCGTGAGCGCGCTCATACACGCGGCTACGATGGTGACCGCAGGCGTGTACCTGGTGGCGCGTATGCACGCGATCTTCGCCCTTTCCGAAACCGCCCGCCTCGTTATCGCCGTTATCGGGGCGGCGACTTTGCTGCTCGCGGGCCTCACCGCGCTTACCCAGTACGACATCAAGCGGGTACTGGCTTATTCGACCATCAGCCAGATCGGCTATATGTTCCTCGCGCTGGGTGTGGGGGCGTGGACGGCCGCGATATTCCATTTTATGATCCATGCGTTTTTTAAAGCATTACTTTTCCTCGCTGCGGGGGCCATCATCGAATCCCTTCATCATGAACACAATATGTTTAAAATGGGTGGGTTAAAGGACAAAATGCCGGTCGTATTCTGGACTTTCCTGGCAGGTGCCGTGTCCCTGGCCGCAGTCCCGCTGGTTAGCGCCGGGTTTTACAGCAAGGACCAGATCCTGTGGTACTCCTGGTCGGCTAATGGTGGCGGGCCGTTGCTATGGGCTGTGGCCCTGTCCGGGGCATTGATCACGGCAGCCTACACCACCCGGATGATGATCCTGACCTTCTGGGGAGACTCGTATACGCCGGTCGGACATTTGCCGGGCAAGCGCATGACGATGCCACTCGTGGTGCTCGCAGTGTTCTCAATTTTCGCCGGTTTTATTGAGTTGCCGCATAATTTCGGACATTTAACGCTTTTTTCGGATTTGTTGCATCCGGTACTGCCGGAGACGATCATGCGGGATAACGTTCCTTCTGAATGGCTGTTTCAGCTATTAGCGGCACTGGCTACCCTGGGCGGCATATTTCTCGGATACCATTATTATTACCAGCAACCTGCACGCGTCGAAAGCCTCCGCCATAACGCCCTGCTGGCGAGCCTTCACCGCTTCTGGTTCTCGGGCTGGGGATTTGATGCGCTGTACGATAAAATGCTCGTGAAACCATTCATTTTTATATCCAAAATCAATAAGTCGGATATAACCGACAAGCTGTACACCGGCATAGCTGCCGCGACGGACGAAATGTACAAGCTGCTTGCAAGAACGCAATCCGGCTCGCTCCGGTGGTATATCATGGGTCTGGTAGTTGGTGCAATTCTCATCCTGGGTATTCAGATAATGCTATGATGCTGGTTCTTTTGATCACGGTTTTAATGGTCGGCGCCGTTGCCGCAGCGGTTGCCGGGGAGTGGAACAGGCACCTTCCGCGATGGATTGCATTGATGGCCAGTGCCGCGGGATTGTTGCTGGTCATACTTCTTTGGGCCACCACCTCGCCGCATTCGGTGACAGACCGGCAATGGCTGATGGACTACCGCAAGGAGTGGATCCCTTCCTTTGGCATAACCTTTCACCTGGCGGTCGATGGGCTGAGCCTGCTTTTGCTCGCATTGACATTTTTCCTCGGCGTATTGGCCGTGCTCTGTTCCTGGGATGAAATCCGGGAGAGAACCGGTTTTTACTACTTCAATCTGCTCTGGATCCTGGCCGGTGTGGCCGGGGTGTTTATGGCCCTGGACATGTTCCTGTTCTATTTTTTCTGGGAGGTAATGCTCATCCCGATGTACTTTCTGATTGGTATATGGGGAAGCGAAAACAGGGTATATGCGGCTTATAAATTCTTCATTTTTACACAGGCGAGCGGCTTGCTGATGTTCCTGGCCATATTGGGCCTGTATTTCATCCACGGTCGCGATACGGGCGTTTACACATTCGGTTATTTTGAGCTGGCCGAAACCGTCATACCATTCCAAACGGCTTTCTGGCTGATGCTGGGCTTCATGATCGCGTTCGCCGTCAAGCTGCCGGTGTTCCCGTTCCATACTTGGCTGCCCGATGCGCACGGGGAGGCGCCCACGGCAGGAAGTCTCATTCTGGCCGGATTGCTCCTGAAAACAGGGGCCTATGGTATGCTGCGGTTTGTGGTCCCCATGTTCCCCGAAGTAGTGGCGGACGTAGCGCTCCCGGCCATGGTACTGGGCGTGGCGGGGATTATTTATGGGGCGGTAATGGCCTATTCGCAGACGGATTTGAAACGGCTGGTCGCATTCACGAGCGTCAGCCACATGGGCTTTGTAATCACAGGGATTTTTGCATTGAATGAACTGGCATTGCAAGGGGTGGTCATGCAACTGGTTACGCACGCCCTGAGTACCGGCGCGTTGTTTTTAACGGCAGGGATGATCAAGGAGCGCCTGCATACCCGTGATATTGAGCAAATGGGCGGACTCTGGGGGCCTATGCCTCAAATGGGCACCATCGGACTTGTGTTTGCCATGGCGTCGCTGGGGTTACCGGGCCTGGGAAACTTCGTGGCCGAGTTTCTGATCCTGCTCGGCGTTTTTCAGGCGCAGCCGTGGATTGCCGTAGCGGCCGTTTCCGGCCTGATATTCTCGGCGGTGTACTCCCTGCGCATCGTTGGAAAGATATTCCTGGGCCCCCGCAGGACATTGGAAGCTGTTCCCGATTTTTCATTCAGGGAAATGCTGATCATGGCGGCGCTCACGGTTTCGGTGGTCTGGCTCGGGCTGTTCCCGCAGCCGGTGATCGACACGGCAAAGCCAGCTATCACGGAGCTTATCCGGTTTATGGACGTTCATAGTACGGCCTCACACCATCAGTCTTATGTCAAACAATGATTTTTCCGCGCTGATGCCGCTCATGGTGCTGGCAGGCGCTTCGGTCCTGGTGATGTTGCTGATCGTGGCGCGGCTGAGCCACCGTGTTATCCAGCTTGTGAGCCTGCTGCTTTTCGCCATCGCATTCATTTCGCTGCTCAATATCCGTGAAATGCTTCCGTACGAAGTAGGTACATTGTTTATGATCGATAGCTTCGGCACTTTCATGACCGGGCTGATCATTTTTTCGGGATTAGTAGTCAATGTGTTTTCATACATCTATTTTCAGGAAAAAGAGGAGGGGCCGAGGGAGTATTACGTGCTGCTTTTCCTGTGTACGCTGGGCGCCTGCGTACTGGCGCTGAGTGAACATTTCGTATCCGTGTTTCTGGGACTTGAAATCCTTACCATAGGCTTGTACGCGCTCATCGCCTACCTGCGTACGCGAAACCATAGCATTGAAGCGGGGATCAAGTACCTGGTACTGGCGGCATTTTCGTCGGCGTTTCTGCTTTTTGGAATGGCCCTGGTGTATTTGCAAACAGGTACGATGTCGTTTGCCGGAATGGCCGGTGTGGTCGCGGCCGACAGTGTGCCGCCATTGCTGCTTACCGGGCTGGGGCTTATGCTTGTCGGACTGGGCTTTAAGTTGGCCGTGGTACCGTTTCACATGTGGACGGCCGATGTGTACCAGGGCGCGCCGGTGCCCGTGACGGCATTTATCGCCACGGCTTCAAAGGGTGGGGTAGTGGCTGCCATGCTCCGGTTCTTCATTGCGATCGATGGTTTCCGGTCGGAGCAGTTGCAGACGGTCCTGATCACGATCGCCATTGCTTCGATGGTGGCCGGTAACCTGCTGGCATTGAGGCAGAGAAATATCAAGCGGCTACTCGCCTATTCTTCTATCGCACACCTGGGGTATTTGCTGGTGGCATTCATTCCGGGAAGCGCTGTGGTGCCGCAGACGGTTAGTTTCTATTTGCTTGCTTACTTTATCACCACTTTCGCCGCATTCGGGGTGGTTACGATCTTGTCGGATTCGGAGTCGGATGCGGACGACCTGGTTCGTTACAAAGCATTATTCTGGAAGCATCCCGCATTGGCGACGATTCTGAGCGTTGCCATGTTTTCGCTGGCGGGTATCCCGCTCACCGCGGGTTTTACGGGGAAATTTTACGTGCTGACGACCGGCATCGGACAAGGGCTCTGGTTGCCGGCCGTTGTGTTGGTGCTGAGCAGTGTGGTCGGGCTGTACTACTATCTCCGGGTGGTTACGACCTTGTTCGCCGGTACCCGCGATTTGCTTCCCGATCCACCGGCCCGATACCCCGTCTTTTTGGGTATCAGCATGGCCGTCCTTTCCGTTCTCACTTTTGCCCTGATCTGGCTGGGCGTCTATCCCGATGGCGTGATTGGCGTCGTTCAGGGGCTGCAATTGAAATAGCCATGAAAAAAAGGCCTGTTCGTCAGATTGTTGTAACAAAATGAGAACAGGCCTTCCGTAAGTTACCTTAGCGGCGAACCGTTACTTTCAGGAATGTAGCGGGAATCGAAGTCTTGTTTTTGTCCGCGCTTTGATTCTGGCTTTCGAACAATACTTCCAGTTCCCGGTGAAGCTCGGCTTCTTTCCCGTTTTTTTCAGCCGCTTCAAATGCATTCATGGTCGGGCCGTAGTATTTCCTGAAAGTTTCAAGAAACGCAGCCGGAGGGACAGGCGTGCTGAATGTAAATGTATCCCTTTCGAAAGAGATGTTTTCCTTCGACGCGCCCGCAGCCACGAAGCGCTCGGTTACATTGTTTTCCACGCCCCAAAGCATCGGGCTGACAAAGCCTTCCGGCGGGGCGGGGGTATAGGCCGAGCTCACTTTCAGGATCTGGGCGACGAGCGTCGGATCGCCGGGAATCCAGTTGCCCATGACGATCTTGCCGCCGGGGCGCGTTACGCGATACATTTCCTTCGCCACGTCAAATGGCTGGGGTGCGAACATGGCACCGAAAATACTCACCACCACGTCGAAAGAATTGTCCCCGATGCCTTCCAGGTTGATCGCGTCGCCTTCCCGGAAAGTAATGTTGGTCAGTCCCTCGGCCTTTACCCGGGCGTTGCCGGCTTCGACGAGGTTTCTGGCGATATCTACACCCTGGACATGAGCGCCCAGTCGTGCGGCAGGGATGGCGGTGGTACCGTCGCCGCAGCCCAGGTCGAGGACTTCCTGGCCTTTTGTAATTCCTAATTTCGCTACCAGTGCAGAGCCGCTTTCGCGCATTGTTTCTGCCAGACGGGTGAAGTCACCCTTTTCCCAAAGTGCTTTGTTTGCATTCATTTTATTTTTCATTTTTAGATTAAACAGGTACTATTTTTATTCTGCTAAACGACTCGCTGATAATGAATCAATGAGAGGAAAAGCGCGAGAAGAATGGTCATTAATTTAAGCATTTTCATGGCTGGTGTTGTGCCGGATACTACCCGACATAGTTTACGGTTCGAACTTTAATTTGCCGATCACATTCTGCCCCACAATTTTTCCATGGAGCAGGCTAACCTCGCAGGTTTTGCGGAAGTGAATGCCGGCATATACCCTCGAAACCGCAGCCTCGGCGGCCGCTTCTTCAAACGAATTATAAGTCCTGGGCGCAAAACCGGGCAGGTTGTAAGGCTTATCCACATAATGGTAGTTTTGGCCAAAAATGTGGGTCAATACCTCCGCCGAAGCAGCCGACATGACCGAGTGGCCCGAGGGGTATTCCGGATGTGGCGGCGTGGCGAAGACCGTATTCCAGTCGGGATGGTTCATCACCGTGCGGATGTAGGTGATCGGGCGCATACCCTGGTACACGTATTTGCTTTTGCAAAGACTGATGGCTCCGTCGGACATGGCGATGCCCAGCTGGGTGAAGGCTTTGGCGGCCACGGCCAGCCCGGGTTTTTCGGCAGCCAGAACCTGGCTCAGAATGTTATGCCATGAATTGTCGGGCCAATACGTTGCGACAGTGCGCTGCTCCTGTGTGAGCGACTGCGAAATGGCATACAGCTCTTCCGCCTGCTTATAATATTCGGAAGCCGGATCTTCCGAATAGGGCGTCGGCGCACCTTGTTCGGCACCCGCGTCGCTGTTAGCCACGATCGTCCGCACCTTGCCCCAGTTGGACAGAATAGCCGGGGCGAATGCGGGTGGCGTGGGTTTCCAGTACGACGGTCCGCTGAGCGGCGTATACGGTGTGGCGTTATCATAGCCGTCGGTTTTGGACCATTCGAAAACCGCTGCCGCGATCTTCTTTCCAAAGTCGATGGAATTGGCCAGCACGTCGGGCTGCTGGTGCGCCTGGTACTTCGCCAGATTGGCTGCTTCCAATGAATCGACGCGGGCCAGCGTAGCGGCTGAGATACCCGGATGGATCACCCGGTTGATAGCTGCCATCGCCGCGTTGGCACTGGCCGGGAAGTAGTAGCGCAGCGAACCGGACGGCTGCGGCAATGCGGGCAGGCCGTTAAGCTGGGGTGCGATCGACTGGTAACCCGGCAGGCCAGGCTGCAAGGATTCCCATAATGTTACACCACTGTATGCCCACCTGCGAGCGGTTACGGGGGGCGAGGCGGGCGTCGCCTGCGCGATTTTCAGTTGCATGGTGAGCCACGATGTGACTACTTCGGCGGAAACAGGCTGTTCGGCCGGAATCTGGGGGCCGTCGTGATCGGTGCACGAGACCGTGAGCATTGTGCAGGCAAGCCATCCGATGGCCGATTGTCTGACGCGTTTGAATAATGTTAAATTTTTCATGTGATAATAGATGATTGAGGCTGCAAAGTTGCATTGCGGTCAGGGGTCAAAACTTGTAATGGCGAAGCATATCCAGGTAATTATGCATCACCGTGAGCGTCTGGAAAACGGCCGCTCGTAACTACCTGATTTTGCATCCCGCTTACAATCCGGGCCGGTTGGGCGCATTTAGTTTTGTCGCCGGTTGGTCCCAACCATTTTTATCCCATTCATTTACATTAAACAGCTATGAAAAACAATCACATTTTCCGCCTGTGCGGACGCATTCTCGCATTCGTTATGTTGATGGGCTCCCTGAACGCCTGCTCGGATCAAGATGACCATCCCAAACCGGTTACCACGCCTGCCGACCATATTATGCTCAGTGAAAATCTGACGATGCCGGCAGCATTTACACTTCCGCCCAATCCGAAAGGATATGAGCGGGTCGCTACCTATTTCGCTGTCGGGGTGCAGAAGTACAAGGCGCAGGTGAAGGAGGGCGCGGGGGCGGTTCAGTACCAGTGGGTTTTTGTGGCGCCGGAAGCGGAATTGTATGATGCGTCCAATGCGAAAATCGGACGCCATTATGCCGGCCCCACCTGGAAGCTGAATGGCCCGGGATACACGATTATGGGGCAGGCGTTCAGCCCCGCGAAAACCTATTCCAAAGATCCGAAGAGCATCGATTGGCTGCTGCTGGGCAACAAGGACGGGCAGGAGCCGACCGGTATTTTTCAGGGGGTGGGGTACATTTTCAGGATTGCCACAACGGGCGGGAGGGTCCCGGTAACGCCTCCGACCGGCCTGACCGATACGGCCAGCGTACCTTACACGGCCGTTTACCGGTTCGTCAAACGCATTCCCTGATTATTCTTCTTTTTGGGAAACCCTCGCGGCATATTCCGTGGGGGTTTCGCCGAATTCCTTTTTAAAGCTTTTGCTGAAATACGATTGGTCATTAAATCCCACCGCATAGCCGATCTGCGTGATCGTGTCGGCTTTTTGACGGATCATTTCAGCCGCTTTTTGAAGTCGCAGGTCGCGGATAAAATCGTTCGGGGCCAGGCCGGTGAGCGCTTTGAGCTTTCGCAACAGCTGGGTGCGGCTCAGGCTCATCTCATCCGCCATTTTCTCGACCGAGAACAGAACGTCTTCCATATTGGCTTCCACGATTGCCTTGGCTTTCATCAGAAACTTGTCATCGAGCGACATTTCTTCCGGGGACGTGACGTGTACCCGAATGCGTTCGCGGTAGCGCCCGGCCAGTTTTTTTCTAAGTTCGATCAGGTTCGCGACCCGGACCGTCAGTTCCTCCACGGAGAACGGCTTGGTGAGGTAATCGTCCGCGCCGGTTTTCAATCCGTCGATCCTTGATTCCTGGCCGCTTTTTGCCGTAAGCAGGATCACCGGGATATGGCTCGTCCGTTCGTCGGATTTGATGCCGGCCGTGAGCTCGATGCCGTCCATCCGGGGCATCATCAGGTCGCTGATGATAAGGCTCGGCAATACCTTGCGTGCGCATGCGAGCGCTTCCACGCCGTCGGGCGCCTTGAAAACGGTGTATTGGCCTTCGAGCAGGGACGCCATGTAGTCGCGCAATTCGGCATTATCCTCCACGATCAGTACTGTTTCCTGCATAGTCGCGCCGGCTGCCGCATGACGTTCTTGACTTCCTTCGTCTTTTGAAAGCGGCATGGCCGGGGCCTGCGCAGCCGGTTGGGTGGAAGATAATGTGTATTGATCGGGAGCATTTTCGATGATTTGGTCTGGCTTGTAACCTTCCCTGTCAATGGGTATTTGAATGGAGAAAACCGAGCCCTTGCCGATCTCGCTGTGGAGTGAGATATTTCCATTGTGCAGCTTGACGAGCTCTTTGGCGAATGCTAATCCCAGGCCTGTGCCGCCATCCTGGTTTTCGACGGTCTGCCTGGCTTGATAAAACGACTCAAACACCTTTTTCTGTTCTTCGGGTGCTATGCCGCGGCCCGTATCCGATACCGAAGCTTGGAGCACAGGCCTGCCACCCCGTTCGGTAATATGACCGGCAAACTTCACTGTGCCGCCCGGTGGCGTGAATTTGAATGCGTTGGAAAGAAGGTTGATGATCACTTTTTCGAGCTTGTCGGGATCGAACCAGAAAAGCCCCTCCGGTACTGTAATGTTTTTTTCAAAAGCAATTTCCTTATGCTGCGCCAGCGAGTCGAATGAGGAGGACAGCACACTCAGAAACTGGCGCAACTCGCCTTTTTGGACGTGAAGTTCCATTTTACCCGCTTCCAGTTTCGACAGGTTCAGCAATTGATTGACCAGTTCCAGCAACCGGTTGGCATAGCGCTTCATGAGCAGTAGTTTACCTTGTTCTTCGGGAGGCTTTCGGGCCAATTCCTCTTCAAGAGGCGCCAGAATGAGCGTTAGGGGCGTGCGGAACTCGTGAGAAATATTGGCAAAGAACCGCGACTTCATGCGGTCCATTTCTTTCAACTCTTCGGTTTGGAGCATGATTTTCTCGGTGCGCTCGCGGACGGTATTTTCCAGGACAAGTTTTTCCAGTTTCAGCTTTCTTTCACGGAACCGCACCAGCATGACGGCCATCCCTCCCAGCAACATGGCGTAAATGGCAAATGCCCACCACGTGCGGTACCATGGCGGCAAAATGGTAAAGGCCAACAGGTCGTCCTCTCCCGCATGGCCATATACGTCTTTGCCACGGACCCGGAATACATAGTTCCCCTCGGGCAGGTTGGTGAAGTCGACGAACGCCTCGCCCGACCACGGAGACCATTTGTCGTGGAAACCTTCGAGGAAATATTGAAACTGGTTTTTAGCCGAAAGATCATAGCTGGGCAATGCAAACTGAAACCGCAGCCGGTGACCGTAAGCCATTTCGGACGGGACGCCCCGGAAACTGACCGAAGAATCCTGGTCTATCGAAATCCGGCGGATCAGGGTCTTGAATGGCCTGGTGATACCCGTTTGGAGGTTTTTGTCAAAAAGTACCAGCCATTTGTTGGAACCAAAAACCATGAATCCGTCGCCATTGTCGTGTACTTTGGAAATAAGCGCTTCCGACAGCCGGCCCGACACCGGTAACCTTTGCAACCTGCCCTGTGCGTATTCGAAAACCTGGCTCTGGTAATTGTGGTAAAGTGTAAACCACATGGTACCGTCGCGGCCGGCGACTATTTCGTTGATCCACCCGCCCTTGTAGGACGCTACACCGGCGGTCAGTACCGAATCTACTTCAAAAGCACGCTTAGCAGGGTTAAAACGATGCATAGCCTCGTCGGTGGAAGCGTAAACCGTATTGCCAACCCTTTCCAACCAACGGATTTTATTGGACGATAGCCCGTTTTCCGGGCCATGGTGAATCAGTTTGAACGGCTCGGCCAATGAATGCCCTGCGCCTGGGGTTTGCCAGGCCATTTCATAGATCCCGTTTCGCCGGCTGTTGATGAAAATGGTGCCGTCCGCCCCGCGCGCGAAGCTTTCGGAATAAAACTTCATATCGTCGCGCCTGCCGCCCTGCACCCATTTGCCGTCTTTCCAAAGCAGCTCGGTAAGGCCGTTTCCTTCCAGGCCTACGAGTAAATGCGGCGGGACTTGTGCCGATCGGGCTTCCTCTACGCGTACTACATTTTCCTTGGCTATTTGCGACCGGCGACCGGTTTGGTCCAGCACAAAAACGCCGTCGTAATTGGATACAATCAGTTCGTTTCCAAAGGTCTGGCAATGCATGGTCAGGTTGTCGATGCCGGAGATTTTTTTGAAATGGAGCTTGGAAATATCCTGCGAAGGCGGGCTATTCAATTCGAAAAGTCCCTTGCTGTTGGTGGTAAAGAGTTTGTTGTTGAAAACCTCGATGTCCATGGGATTTTCGTCGATACCGTGATTTTCGTTGAGTACCCGCAACGGCGAGCTGATTTCCAGGCGGCTGATCCCATTGTCGGTAGCGAGCCACAAATCCTTTTCAGCATCCTCGAAAACGGCATACACGGCGTCGCTGGACAGCCCTTCTTTCCGGCAGATATTGTTACGGATGGTCCCGTTGCGTTGCATCAGGTAAAACCCGGACCCGGTGGTAGCCAGCGCATAATCTCCGCTGCTGAGCTGTGCGCTGTGGTACACCGCATCCTTGATCCTGACCCGTTGGCCGTCCTTCATCAACGGTGCCAGCGCTGCCCCGTCGTAAATGTAGAATTCCTTACTGAGGCCTGTTGCCAGCAGTTTTTTGCCCTCGAAAGGTAACAAGGTCGTGAGCCCCATTCCTTTAAATGCTTCGCCGCCTTTGACCAGTTTCAATGCATCCCGTTCCTTTCGGTACAAGCCCTTCCCGCTTACGCTCACGTACAGGACGTCGTTGACCAGCCAGGCAAAACCCAGCGTACCGATGTCGCTTTTCCATACTTTGAACTTCCCGCCGGTAAATTCGAGGATATGCAGATCGCAGACGAAATAAACAGAGCCCTTGTCGGCAAAAGTGAACCAGATATTTCCGAAGTTCCGGTCGGCGCTCCTGAGTTTATTTTTCAGCGAATGGAAAACCATTTTATTCTGGCTGTTTTCGGCCAGATAGCCCACTTCCCCTGAGCCGCCGACATAAATGCGCCCTTGGGCGTCCTTGGCGAGCGACCGTACGGGGTTACCCTCGCTGGTAGGTATGAGCTGCCATGTCACCCCGTCGTATTCGAGCACCCCCGAGTTATTCGCGGCATACATAATGCCATTATTGCCCTGTACCAGCGCCCAGTTCTGGAATGCTGCCTTGTATTCGTCCGTCGAATAGTTGGTAATGAATGGAAGGCTCTGCTGCCAGATTTTTGCAAGCGGAGAATCGGGCTTTTGTGCCGCTGCGTTCAGGCCCATGGCCAGGGCGAAAAGCAGGGTTATTTTTTTCATAGGTCGGGTAGTAAAGCCTGGCATGTCAGGAGCAAACCTACACGTGGTGAGTACGATACGTTGTGAATCAGGAAATAAAAGTATTGTATTTTGAAGGCAGGAGCAATGTTCAGGGGCGCGTTCAGGGGTGGAACTTAGTTAACGGGTCCTGGTGCTCCGATTGAATCTCAGACGGGCGTTCCCCAAAAGCCTCCACCCGCCGGCACGGATAGTTTTTTAGCAAATGTTTGATTTGATTTGTACATGTATAAGCTTTTGTTAACCACTATCCTGGCTTTGGTGTGCGGAGTTGCTTTTGCGCAGCTTCGGATGGAAATTGTGGCGTCTCCGCCGCTGATTTCCCCGTCGGCATCGCTTTTTCTCGCTTCGGATCTGAATAACTGGAGTCCGGGTGACCCGAACTACAAATTCAGGAAAGACCCGTCAGGAAAGTATTACATCGATATTCCGAAGGTACCGTCGAGATTTGAATACAAGATTACCCAGGGCAACTGGACGATGGTCGAGGGAGATTCTTCGGGAAGCCCGCTGGCCGACCGGGTTTACGACGCATCGAAAGAGGCCGATCCGCATTTGGTCAAAATCCGCATTGCCGGTTGGGAAAAGAAAATCGTATATACTTTCATTATCAATAAGCTCCCTGAAAACACGCCGCACGATGCGGAGATATTCATTTCGGGGAATTTCAATGACTGGGAGCCTGCGAACCCGCTTTACAAGGTGTACAAAAACGTGGACGGGACTTACCGGACCACCATTTACACGGATAAGGACCCGGTCGAATACAAGTTCACGCGCGGGAGCTGGCAATCCATCGAAGGGCGGGAGAGTGGCAAGGCACGCCCGAACCGGACGATCTACCGCGATTCGAAAGTCGATCACATGTCGATCAACATTGAGATAGATGGTTGGGAAGATCTTTCAGCATCGTTCCATTTCTATTCTTTGTACGACCTGCTGCTGCTGTTTTCGGTTTTTCAGGGTATTCTGTTGATCATCGCGATCCCATCCATGCAGAATTACAACCGGCCGGCCAACCGCTGGCTCGTGATTACGATCGGTGTGGCTTCGCTGATGATCCTGCTGCGGACGATCGGCGGGTACCGGGAGGCAGCGCAGGCATTCGGGAAAATCCTCCTCATGCCGGACTTCATCCTTTTCCTTTACGTTCCGGCATTCTATTTCTACCTGCAAAGGCTGCTTTTCAATCAATCGGTCAAGCCATTCAGGCAGGTGGTGCTTTTTTTACCGGTGTTGTTGCAGTGTTTTGTATACCTGCCGTTTTTCCTGATCAGCGACAGGGAACTGCACTTACTATTCCTGGTGCGCGACCGGAGCTTATTCGGGGTGTTTCTTGGCACGGGCCTGCTCGCCCTCGGCTGGAATACCTATTTCTGGTTTCTGTTCCGCAAGACCTTTCGTTTTTACAGAGAGCAGTACCAAAGCCATTTTTCGTATGAACAAAACCTGCATTACCTCAATACGGTGCTGTTTATCCAGGCGCTATGCCTGGGACTGTGGTACTTCCTTTTCGCGATGCTCGGCTTGGGCTATTGCTTTGATTTCGACGTGACCCAGATCGTCGAGGGGAGCGTGGACGCGATCTGGCTGGCTTTTTCCACCATTACCTATTTCGTGGGTTACTTTGCGATTCACCAGCCCGAAATCTTCAAAATATCGCCGCAGCCAAGATCGATTTTTGATGCCGGCGTGAGTGTGGAAGAAGAGGAAAGCCCGGAGAGCGTCGCCGACAAGAAACCGGAGCAGGCGGAGGATATTTCTGATCTTAAACGGCAGGTCGAGGAGTACATGGCCAAAGAAAAGCCTTTCACCAATCCGAAGTTGACCCTGAGCGAGCTGGCCGGCAAGCTGAAACTGTCGCAGCACACATTGTCGAGGGTGATTAACGACGGCTTCGAAAAGAACTTCTTCGACTTCATCAACTCCTACCGGATCGAGGATTTCAAAAAACGGGTCGATAACCCGAAATTCAAAAACTACACGCTGCTGAGCATTGCCTACGAGGTGGGTTTCAATTCCAAAACGGCATTCAACCGGTCGTTCAAAAAAATCACCGGGCAGACCCCGCGCGACTACTATAATGCGAGCCGTCCGGAGGAATAATTGACTTTTTTGGGTTTAAATTATCAGGAAAATAAGTGCCATTTTATAAAGTGGAGCTCGTAATGGTGTATTTAATGTATTGGAAATGAATTATTTATAATGTATTAGGCCCCTGTTTTCAAAAAAATCACTGAAAACGGGAAGTGGAACGACAGCGGGTTCGAAAGGGGATAGTTTTGCCAGGAAATATTTCGATAAATAATTGGATTTATCCGATTGGCGTCTCGAAATGTTCGAAAGCAATCAATCACATTTTATCCCTTTACGATGAAACAGCTTTACCAAAAGACAGTCTGTTTTGCCCTTCTGCTCCTGCTTGGGAATGTCGCGCTTATGGCGCAAGGCACGGTCAGTGGAAAAGTTACCGATGAGCATGACGGCTCGGTATTACCCGGCGTTACCGTTGTGGTCAAGAACAGCGCGCTCGGTACCCAAACCGACGAAACAGGAAAGTACTCTCTCTCCAACGTGCCGGCCGGTGCAACGCTTGTATTCAGCTTCGTGGGCAAGCTGGTGAAGGAAGTGGCTGTCGGAATCGAATCCGTCATCAATGTCACGTTGGCCGATAATTCAAAAGAGCTTTCGGAAGTGGTCGTGATTGGGTATGGTACGCAGAAAAAGCAGGAGCTTACGGGCTCGATCACCAGCATTTCGTCGAAGGACTTCCAGCAAGGCAATGTCCAGAGCCCCGAGCAACTGATCTTGGGAAAGGTGGCCGGGGTTTCGATCACGTCCAACAACGGACAGCCGGGCTCGGGTAGCACGATCCGCATCCGCGGGGGAGCGTCGCTGAATGCGAGTAACGACCCGCTAATCGTGATTGACGGTGTTCCGCTGAGCGGCAGCAGCCTGAGCGGCGCACCGAACCCGCTCAGCCTCATCAACCCGAACGATATTGAAACGTTTACCGTGCTGAAAGATGCCTCGGCAACGGCCATTTACGGCTCGCGTGCATCCAACGGCGTTATCCTGATCACCACCAAAAAAGGCCAGAGTGGAACGCCGGTGATCAATTTCAATACGCAACTGGCTGTTTCGAAAATTATCAAAACCGTGGATGCGCTCAGCGCCGACGAGTTCAGGACTTATGTAGAAACGAACGGGACCGATGCCCAGAAAGCATTGTTGGGTTCTGCTAAAACCGACTGGCAGGATGAAATATACCGCACCGGCATCAGCACCGACAATAACCTGAGCATTTCAGGGGCATTGAAAAGTATGCCCTACCGGGTTTCACTGGGATATTTGCTGCAAAACGGGATTCTGATCACCGACAAAATGCAGCGCCCGTCCGCTTCGATCAACATCAGCCCGAGGTTTTTCAACAAACACCTGAAAGTCGACCTGAACCTGAAAGGGGCTCAGACCAAATCTCACTTCGCCAATCAGGGCGCGATCATCAATGCGGTGCAGTTTGATCCTACCCAGGCGGTGATGGATGAAACAAGCCCGTTCGGTGGTTATTTCGAATGGGTAACCAAAGACGATGCCGGTAAGGCGACGCTCAACCCGAATGCGCCGAGAAACCCGGTGGCGCTGATCCGCCAGCAGGACAATAACGGCAGGGTCAACCGCAGCTTCGGGAATGCGCAATTTGACTATAAATTCCATTTTCTGCCCGATTTGCATGCGAACCTGAACCTGGGGTACGACATTTCAAAGGGTAGCGGAACGACATTCGTGCCGGAATATGCCGCGCAGAATTTCACGACCAAGGGCCAGAACAACAAGTATTTGCAAAAGGTGAACAACAAGGTCGCCGAATTTTACCTCAGCTATGCGAAGGATCTCAAAAGTATTAAAAGTAATGTAAGTGCTACGGCCGGTTATGGCTACTACAATAATGCGACCAAAAATTACTTCTATCCCAATTTCAGCGCCAATGGCGAGATTGTGGAAGGTTCGCAACCCAAATTTGCATATGACATCCCCGAAAATACGCTCATTTCCTACTATGGAAGGCTGATTTACACTTTCGACGACAAGTACATCCTCGCAGGTTCGATCCGGACGGACGGTTCGTCGCGGTTCTCTCCTGAAAATCGTTGGGGGGTATTCCCGTCTGTGGCAGTGACCTGGCGCATTAACCGGGAGGAGTTTATGAAGCCGGTGAGCGCGCTGACCGACCTCAAACTCCGGCTTAGCTACGGGGTTACCGGTAACCAGGACGGCATTGCCAATTACTCGTACCTCGGTATTTACTCGGTGAGTTCCAACGCGTCGCAGTACCAGTTCGGAAATACCTTTTACAACATGACCGCCCCGGCTGCCTATGACCAGAATATCAAGTGGGAGCAGACGGCAACGGCCAATGCTGGCCTGGATTTCGGGTTTTTCAATAACCGCCTGTCGGGAAGCCTGGATGTTTATTACAAAAAGACAAAAAACCTGCTGAATACCGTACCTATCCCCATTGGTTCGAATTTCAGCAACCAGATCCTGACCAACGTCGGTAATATCGAGAACAAGGGTGTCGAATTCGCGGTGAACGGTACGCCGATTGCTACCGGCAAGCTGACCTGGAATGCGGGGTTCAATGTTACCTACAACAATAACAAGATTACCAACCTGACGGCCGTCAGCGACCCGGAATTTGCGGGTAACCAAACCGGCGGCATCACCGGCGGGACCGGGCAGAGCATTCAGATCCACTCCGTTAACTACAATACCTTTTCGTACTATGTTTTCAAGCAGGTATACGACCAGGATGGCAAACCGCTGGAAGGTGTCTACGCGGATTTGAACGCCGACGGGGTGATTAACCAAAAGGACCAGTACCGCTACAAGTCGCCGTTTCCGAAGGTAATGTTGGGTTTCAATACGCAGCTTACTTACGACAAATGGAGCCTGAGCACCATTCTCCGGGCGAACATCGGCAACTATATGTACAACAACGTGGCTTCGAACTTCGGCGTGAGGAGAAATATCCTGAACCCGAACAACATCCTCGGCAACAGTACCACGGACATTTATAATACCAACTTCTTCAACAACCGTTACCAGTCGGATTACTATGTCCAGAATGCCTCCTTCCTGCGCATGGACAATGTGGGCATAGGCTACAGTGCGGGCCGTGTGCTGGGCAACCGGATGAACCTGCGGATCAATGCGACCTGCCAGAATGTATTTGTAGTCACCAAATACAAGGGCCTCGATCCCGAGATCAACGGTGGTATCGATTACAACCTCTATCCGCGGCCGAGAACGTTCGTGCTGGGCCTGAATCTGGACTTTTAATCGCTAAAAATATTGATTATGAAATTCTTATATAAAACATTGCTGTGCTCGGCGCTGGTTGGAGGAGCCGTATCCTGCACGAAAGACCTGGACCTTTCGCCGACGAATTCCATTACCGCCGATATTGCCTACAAAACACCCGCAGATTACAAACAGGTGCTGGCCAAGGTATATGGAAGCTTCGCGCTCGCCGGTAACAATGGTATCAATACCTCCGACCTGGCGGGTATCGACCCGGGGCAGGCCGATTTCCTCAGGCTTTTCTGGAACGCCCAGGAGCTTACTACCGACGAGGCGGCGTGCGTTTGGAACGATCCCGGTATTCCCGACTTCCACAACCTGAACTGGACCGCCAGCAACGTGTTGTTGAGCGCCCTTTACAACCGCAGCTTGTTCCATGTGACGGTTTGCAACGAGTTTATCCGCGAGTCGTCCGATGAGAAGTTGGCCGGCCGGGGTATTGCCGGGCAAGATGCGGAGGAAATCCGCCGGTACCGTGCCGAAGCGCAGTTTTTGAAGGCGTTTCAGTACTGGGTGTTAATGGACCTTTTCGGGAATCCTCCTTTTGTGACTGAAAAAGATCCCATCGGCAAATACATCCCGCCGCAAATCAAACGCGCTGACTTGTTTGCTTACGTCGAGTCGGAACTCAAAGCGGCGGAAGCCACGTTGGCGGAACCACGTAAAAACGAATACGGACGGGTGGACAAAGCGGCATCCTGGGCATTGCTGGCCCGCCTGTACCTGAATGCGGAGGTGTATCTGGGTAAAGGTCAGGGACGGTACAACGACGCGATCGCGTATTCGGAAAAAGTGATCCAGTCGGGCTACTCGCTCATGCCTGAATACAAGCACCTGTTCCTGGGCGACAATGACGTGGATAACCCGGAAGTGCTTTTGTCCATTAACTACGACGGGATCAAAACCCAGAACAACGGTGGTACGACGTTCATCATCAACGCGGGTATCAATGCGGCGATGAACCCTGCATCATTTGGCATTCCCAATGGCGGCTGGGGCGGCAACCGCGCTACCAAGAACCTTCCATTGCGTTTCGGCGATTACAGTGGCAAGAAAGACAAACGCGCGATGTTTTTCGGGCAGAAGATTGAAATGGACGATCCTTCCGTTTTCACCGACGGGCTGGCTATTACCAAATTCCGGAACGTTACCCGGGCAGGGGCCATTGTGCCGTCTTCGGGCAATTCTTTTTCATCCGTCGATTTTCCGCTCTTCCGCCTGGCCGAAATGTACCTGACCTATGCAGAAGCCGTGAAACGCGGCGGAACGGGAGGTAGCGAGGCCACCGCGGTTACCTATTTCAACAAACTTCGCGAGCGTGCCTATGGGAATGCGAGCGGCAATGTGACGGCCATTACCCTCGCCGACTTGCTTGACGAGCGTGGCCGGGAGTTCTATTGGGAGGCCCACCGCCGCACCGATCTGGTACGGTATGGATTGCTGACTTCCGGAAGCTACCTCTGGCCCTGGAAGGGTGGGGTAAAAGACGGAAGAGGGGTTTCGGAGAGTTTCAACCTGTTCCCGATCCCTGCCACAGACCTCATTGCGAACCCTAACCTCCAACAGAACCCATGAAAAAGTACCGCAGCATATCAGTTTTTGCCTCATTAATGGTATTTGCCATGATGTCGGCCTGTGAAAAGGATGAAATCAAAACCATCGCCACGCCGGGGCCGGCGGCTACGCTTTCCGTGAACCAGCCTGTACTGGAACTGACCAGCGCAAATGCAGATAAGGAGGCTGTCGTTTTCTCCTGGACGCCTGTGGATTATGGCTTCGCCAGTGTGATCAGCTATACCATTCAGCTGGACAAAAAGGGTAATAATTTTCAAAAACCGGTGGAGATCAGTGCCGGCAGCGCGTTGAAAAAGTCGCTTACTACCAGCGAAATCAATGGCCTGATGATCAACAAGCTCAAACTGGCAGCCGGGCAGGCGGCGGATGTGGAGGCACGGGTGATATCGTCACTCGGTACCTCGGCCGAACGCATGAATACGATCTCGGCCACGAAGGAGTTGTCGGTCAAGCCGTATTTTGTCGTGATCGTCTATCCGGCGATTTACGTTCCGGGCAGCTATCAGGGCTGGGCCCCGGACAAGGCGCCAAAGCTGGTTTCGGTGAAGGACGACAAAAGATTTGAAGGTTATGTTTACTTTCCGGACGAAACTACCGAATTTAAATTTACCAATGCACCCAACTGGAATGAAGGTGATTATGGCAGCGGAGGCCCCGGCAAGCTGGGAACCAGCGGTAACCTGACGCAGAAAGGCTCCGGTTATTACCTGCTCAAAGCCGACCTGAACACCAGCACGTGGTCGTCGCTTAAAACCATATGGGGCGTACTGGGCTCGGCGACCAAAGGTGGCTGGGATAAGGACCAGGACCTGACGTTCGACCCGAAAAGCGGGGCCTGGACTGCGGAAGTGGCGTTGACCCAGGGAGAAGTCAAATTCAGAGCGAATGACGACTGGGCTCTCGCATATGGAGACGGTAATGCTGATGGTATACCCGACACGCTGGACAATGGGAACATCAAGGTGGATGCGGCCGGCACGTATATCGTGAGCCTCAACCTGAGCAATGCGGGGAACTATATTTATTCTATCACCAAAAAATAACTTTCATCTGATTCATGGATTTCAAGCAGGTCAAAAGATGCTGTTTTGCCGTGCTGTGGCTCCTGACCGGGGCCGCGGCACAGGCCCGGCAAACCAATCCTCCCGCTGTTTGCTACGAAATATTCGTCCGCTCGTTCGCCGATTCGAACGGGGACGGGATAGGGGATATCAACGGGATCACATCCAGGCTGGATTACCTGAAAGACCTGGGCGTGGATGCGCTTTGGCTCACACCCATCTGTAAATCGCCGACCTACCACAAGTACGATGTGACGGATTACCGGCAAATCGATCCGGAATATGGCACAATGGCTGATTTCAAAAGGTTGCTTTCAGAAGCGCACAAGCGGGGGATCCGGATCATCAAGGACCTGGTCGTGAACCACACCAGCGATCAGCACCCGTGGTTTCAGCAGGCACGGCAGGGAAAGCAGAATCCCTACCGCGACTATTATGTGTGGCTTCCCCAAAAGACGATCGATTCGCTGGGCATCGCTACACGCGAGAAATCGGGTGATTCATGGGAAGTCAATCCTTGGCATGCGGTGAAAGAGGGTGGTGATGAAAAATACTATGGCCTGTTCTGGAGCGGTATGCCGGACCTTAACTTCGACAATCCCAAAGTTCGTGAGGAAATCTACGATATTGCCGGTTTCTGGCTGAACGAAGTAGGAGTGGACGGGTTCAGGCTCGATGCTGCCAAGCACATTTACCCCGACTGGGAGGCGGAGAAAAGCCATGCGTTCTGGATCGAGTTTCGCGAGAAGGTGAGGAGCTTCAAGCCGGACGTTTATCTGGTAGGGGAGGTTTGGTCAACCCCTGAAAAAGTTGCGCCGTATTTCAAAGGCCTTCCTGCCAATTTCAACATCGACGCGGCCCTGGCTATCCATCAAATGCTTAAAAGTGGCGAGTCTATTAATCTCATCAAGCAATTGCAGCAAACCCACGCGGTTTACAAAGCGGCTAATCCCGATTTTATCGATGCTGTTTTTAACAATAATCACGACCACGTCCGCATTGGCACTACTGTGAATGGCGACATCCCCAAAATGAAGCTTGCCGCCAGCCTGCTGCTGACGCTCCCCGGTGAGCCGTACCTCTACTATGGCGAAGAAATAGGCATGCTCGGTAACAAACCTGATGAAAACATTCGCGAACCATTTCTGTGGCGGGACCAGGCGACAGACAAGCTGCGCACAAGCTGGATGAAACCGTCATATTCCACCGACGACAAGGTGCGTAACCTGGAAGCCCAGGTGAAGGACCCGGCGTCTATTTACCATCATTATAAAAAATTGCTCAAGCTACGGCACGAATATCCTGCATTACGCCAGGTAGCGCCTGTGAACCTGGGTGATGCGGGCATCCGGCAGGAGCACATCATCGCATTCACGCGCCCGCACGCGAGCGGGGACCTGCTGGTCGTGCATAATGTGAGCGGCGTGGAAAAGGCCATTGAGCTTCCTGCGGGAGCGCGTGGCAGGAAGCTGTTGTTCGCG
Source organism: Dyadobacter sp. (assembly GCF_017744695.1). Lineage (GTDB taxonomy): Bacteria > Bacteroidota > Bacteroidia > Cytophagales > Spirosomataceae > Dyadobacter. Next base: position 237,540 of record NZ_JAGIAS010000011.1, on the reverse strand, counting down.
TCTTCTGAAAAGGTCGAAATCAGCGGCAAACTGCTTAAAATTCCGGCCTACGGATCGGCGGTTTTGCGGTAAATCAGGGCTTAGCCTTGCTACTTTTTAAAAAACTCCCCGAAATGCCACAATATGCCCGAAGGGTCGTGAACGAAACATTCGCGACCCCAATGGTCGACCCGTATCGGGGTTAGGCGTACATTTTTGTATTTCGCCGAAAGGTCGAGCGTCACAAGCTCATCCCAGAAGCTTTGTACATTCTCCACTTCAAGGAATACCATCGTATTGTCGATCCAATCCTTGTTGAATGCATTTTGCAGGTAAAAACCATGGTCTCCGGTTTTGAAAAGCGACATAACCGGCGTCAGTATGACCTCCTGAAACCCCAGATCGCGATAAAAAGCGCGGGAAACTCCGAAATCGGTAGCCCCGATGAATGGGCGGATCGATAATGCTTTGTGTTCCATATGATATGCAGTATTTCCTGCCAAAAGTAGAACATTGGCGTGAGTACTCATCTTGATCGAAATCAAGAAATGGCGCCATTCGCCACCGCATTCCTGGCCCTGCTGAGAGTTTCAGGTGTGATTTTGAGATAGGAGGCGATGATTTTGAGCGGGAATGCCTGGATCACTTTCGGACGATTTTCAAGCAGGTAACGGTATTTCTCTACCGGTGTCATGGATTGGTCAAAAAATTGCATTCTTTGAAACGCGCCTTCCAGAACCTTGTTGAGCTGTAAAAACGCGATTGACTTGCCCGTCAGATAGTGAATTGTATCCAGGCTGATTTCGATGAACCGGCAATCGGTGTAGGCTTCGATGAACAACCGGGAAGGACGCTGGGCGACCAGGCTTTCATGATTAAAGAACCAGTCTCCGGCAAGATGGAGGTCAATGGTATTGTATTCGGATTCAGAGACGATATCGTATTGTCGTACGGCGCCTTCCAGCAAATAATATACGGACCGGGCAACTTCGCCTTTTCGGAGCAACAATTCGTGTTTCAGGACTTCTCGCGCCCGTACTTCTTTCTCAAAAAGCCCGATGTCGGAATCCTGATAATTTCCTGTCGCTCTTAGGATAGCTGCATACATACCGGTTGATTGTTTGCTCAGCCCGAAAATACGAGAATTACCGTCAAGGTTATTCGGAACGGAGCACTTTTGCCGGGTCTGTCAAGGAATTGCTGAGCGATAAAGACGTTTTACAACTATTTACACCTGATGATGTAATTTACAGAAACATTAACCGGCCTTGATTCGGAATCTCCACCTGAAATCTGGTGTGAATGTTCACCATTTGACGAAGTGTGGCCATGGGAATTGTGTTGAGCAAGCTCAATGCCCGCCACGCGGTCGATGTTCTGCATTTCCGTGGGGACATTGTTCATAATATGGGTATGCTCGCCATCGGTTGTGGTGATGATCGGGTTATTGGGTGCGCCTGTCTTGGAGTTCTCCAGTAACGTACCCGCCCGCACTTTGCCTGCGCCGATTATAAAACACCCACGCAGATCGGGGAGTCTGTCGCCCAGAAAACTTTCGCCATAGATGCGGCCTATGATTTCTCCTAATTCCCAGTATTCACGAACCGCCATATTGATGATGCCTCCATCGCATGGAATCCAGTCGGCCCGTTTGAGAGCTCTCAAGACCTGATCGTCGGTTACATCTCCGCCAAATGCCAGGATAGTACCGACAGGGGGCGCCGATTGGGGGACGTTATCGCTCGCAATCAGAAAATCAGTGTAGATATTTTCCGGCCTGGTCTCTTTGTCACCGCCTGTGAGCGTATGCGTATGATCTCCACTTTCCGAAGAGGTCGTTTGATTTTCTGTCCACACCATACAGTTGAATGCCGCGGGTCCGGATGCACCGAAGGCTGCATAGCTGCTCGTTTGAGGCACTTTGTCAATATAGTGATAGTGGTTGCCCGTATTTGTAAGACGGAGTGTCCTGGGTGAAGCTGTGGCGTAAAACTGCGCAGAGCCCACCTTATGGCCCTCATTGCCACCCTTGTTTAAGGCATGTCGTTTAGGGGCATCTGCATCCCTGCCGGTGTCATGACTGGCTCCCCGGAGGAAGTAGCCTCGCAAATCCGGAACATTTAGCACACCTGCACCGTCTCCACCATAATTATTTCCGATTGCTTTTGTCAGGTTGGGCTGCTGTGCCTTATCGTAAGGAGTACCGTCACATTTTAACCATTTATCAGGCAGTGCGGACATGCCGCCACCGAAGGCAATGATCGCACCGGCAGGGGTATCACCCGTTGACTGATAGGGCTCTTTGGCTTTGATGATAAAATACATCGCGACGCAGACAGGCGTTGTCTCCTGATCGAATCCCGTTAGCTGATGGAAGTGTGCCCCGGTACTTTGGGTTGTTGCAGGCGCGTTCCAACGGGCCATTGTTTGAGTTGAACCACTCCAGGCCATGCGCATTTGAGCGTTTAGGTGACTGCAAGTATGTGTATGCGAGCCGGCTGATTGCAACACCCATTGATTTTTGGGCAAACCTGTGGCAGCCGGTTGCCAGGAACCTGTATTGTTGCCGGTCGCCCCGCCGGGAGCAGCCGACGTACGGTTGCCGGCGTCGGGATCGACAGCAGCGCTACCGGTAGTTCCGCGAAGGAATCTTCCCCGCAGATCAGGAACGTTAAAGCTGACCGCATCACCACCATGGGCAGTACCGATTGCATGGAACAATTCGGGATAGGCATCTTGCCGGTAAGAGCCGCCGTCGCAAACCAGCCAGCCGGAATTCTGGAGTGGTATCAACGTATTGACGTTCGTAATATCTCCGGCAAAAGGTGCGACAGTGCCGATCGGCATGTTGGGTACTGGCATTGGCAATACTAAGGTTAGGAAGCGGTTACGATGTACACAGGGCCAAAATACTTAATTAACCTCTTCCGGTTACAACCGTCAGGCATTTTTTCGCGTCCTTCCCCCGATTGCCGCTTTTTGTCGGCGGATAATGATTATAGGATATTAGGAAAAAATTAAAATATGCCGAGATGATGATTTCCCGTTTTTCGTTGATCCGCCGCGCTATATCTTTGGATCAAAACCCATCCCTAACAAGTACATTCGAGTAATGAAAAGAGTATCGGAATTCTTCTCGCGTGAGAAGGTTGTTTTAGCTGTTTATGTCCTGCTGAGCGTCATTATCGGCATCCAGCATTATGTAGGCGGACCGTTGAAGTATAATAATTTCCAGATTTTCAGAGCGGCCCTCGGTCACCTGGCCCGGCATCAGAACCTGCACCTGGAATATCCCCGCGAGTATTTCGATTTGTTCCTCTACAATCCCTCCTTTTGTATTTTTTTCGCACCTTTCTCATTTCTGCCGCTGCCGGTCAGTCTTGTGCTCTGGCTTATATGCTGTTCGCTGGCGCTTTTCTATGCCATCCGCAGCCTGCCGCTTGCTTATGACAAAAAGGTGTTCTTCTGGTGGTTCATCCTGTTCGAGCTGGTGACCTCGCTCCACGGGCAGCAAACCAACCCCCTTATTGCGGCGCTGGGCCTCCTTACTTTTACTTTTCTCGAGAACGGCAAAACCCGTTGGGCAGCGTTGTTTCCCTTACTGGCATTCTGTATCAAAGGGTACGGACTGATTTACGCCGGTATGTTCCTGTTTTATCCGCGCAAAGGGCAGTTTATAGGCTATTCGGTGCTCTGGGCATGCGTATTGGCATTGTTGCCGCTGCCGGTGACGGGGATCGATCATTTCGTGCAGGTTTATGAGGACTGGTACGGTATCCTGGTCGCCGATCACGCCGTCAATTACGGATTCTCGATTATGGGCCTGCTGAAAGTCTGGATCCCTGCGTTCTCTCCCGATGATGTGACCAAAGTACAGCTGGTAGGAGTGGTGCTGTTCGGCATTACATGGTTGCTGTGTTTTTTCAGAAAGCAGTACGTCACGCTTGACGAGCGGCTGCTTTTGTTTGCATATGCTTCGCTTTGGGTGATCGTGTTCAACCACGCGGCCGAATCGCCTACTTATGTGATCGCTATTCCCGGTGTAGTGCTATTTCATATCGTTAACCGCGAGCGGCTCGCGCCCTGGTCGAGAATATTACTGGTCCTGGTGTTTGTGTTCTGTATTCTGGCACCGACCGACATTTACCCGCCCTCTCTTCGACGCAACTTTTTCGAGCCTTACCTGATCAAGGTGATCCCTTGCGTGCTGGTGTGGGTGGTTTTACAAACACAATTACTACTTCATCGACATGAAAACTGAAAATCAGCAGGGGCTCAGCGTGGTGCTGCCCTGCTACAATCCCCTGCCAGGCTGGTGCGGGACGTTGGAAGCCCATATCCGGGAGCTGAATGCGAAGCTGCCGGACAGGGTTGTCCAGTATATTGTCTCCAATGATGGCTCTACACGTCTCGACCGGACTGAAGTGGCTGCATTGAGCCGGATCCCGAATGTGATCTTCCTCGATAATGCGGTCAATGAGGGCAAAGGCTCCGCCATCCGGAGAGGTACGCTCCGGGCGGAAGGTGATATCATCGTTTACACCGACATCGATTTCCCGTTTGGCACAGACCCGATCGTCGAAATGGTGAGGATATTTGAAGAAAATCCGGATTGCTGGTTTGTTTACGGAAACCGCAGCGCCGAGTATTTCAAAAAGCTCCCGCTGAAAAGAAGACTGTTTTCGAAAGGCCTGCATTTGATGAACCGCCTTTTTCTGAACAAACACATTACCGACACACAGGCGGGTATCAAAGGCTTGCGCCGGGAAATATTGCCCGAAGTGCAAGGGACGAAAACCAATACCTTTGTTTTTGAAGTGGAACTGATCCGCAAGCTCATCCGAAAGGGCATCGGAATTGAGAAGGTGGAGGTTTGTGCCAATTCTTCTATTGTTTTCAGCGACTTCAGCATGAAAGTACTGTTCCGCGAAGCGGTTAATTTTGCAAGAATCACCATCCTTGGAGGCCTATGGAACGATCTTTCGTAATGCTCACTTTCGACCTGGAAGAGTTTGATATTCCCGAAGAATACGGTCAGAAAGTGTCCGAAACGGATCAGATGCAGGTGACGCTACGAGGCATGGAAAACGTACTTTCCGTGCTTGACGCGCATGATATCCGCGCGACGTTCTTCACTACCGGGCATTTCGCCGCCGAAAATCCGGCGTTGATCCGGAAACTCGCTCAAAAACACGAGATCGCCTCGCACGCCCTCGTGCACGCACCCATGCATGTGTTCCGCGAGAGCGACATCGCCGATTCGCGGAGCATATTGGAGGCTGTCAGCGGGCAAACCGTGAACGGGTTCCGTATGCCGCGCCTGAAACCATTCGATCGCGCAGCATTGCGCCGGGAGGGCTTCCGCTACGATTCGTCCCTGAACCCGACCTGGCTCCCGGGGCGCTATAATCTGCTGGGAGAGGACCCGCTGCCCAACCGGACCGACGGGTTGATCGAACTACCTTGCTCCACCACGCCCTGGTTGCGTTTCCCGCTGTTCTGGCTGTCGTTTAAAAACCTGCCGCTTCGCATTTACGCCGGACTGTGCGGCCTCACGCTCCGAAAGCGCGGTAACCTGATGCTCTATTTCCACCCCTGGGAATTTGCGGACCTGAGCGCGTACACGCTGCCGGGTTATGTCAAAAAGACGGACGGAGATAAACTGACCGCGAAGCTCGACCGGCTGATCCGTGCAATGAAAAAGCGCAATGCGGCTTTTGTTACCTGCAATGCATTTTGCGACAAATGGGAAGGGGACAATCAGGGCTGAAATGCCGGTTCTCTACTCCGCAAACGAAACTCGACATAAATCCGAATGTGGCACAGAATCCACTCTGGTTGGAACCGGCAATGTTTTCAATAAATGCAACATAGTTGCATTTATGTATCAAGGTTTATAATTTGCAACATTGTTGCAAATTATAAACCTTTTTTATGAACCGGAAAAAGATGCCTGTGACCGTCCTGAGCGGATTTTTGGGTGCGGGAAAAACGACATTGCTGAACCATATCCTGCACAACAGGCAGGGAATGAAGGTAGCTGTGATCGTCAATGACATGAGTGAGATCAATGTGGACGCCCGCCTGGTGGAAGGCCAGCACACGCTGAGCCGTACGAACGAACGGCTGGTTGAAATGTCCAATGGCTGCATTTGCTGTACACTCAGGGAAGACCTGATGATCGAGGTGGAGAAGCTCGCGAAAGAAAACCGATTCGACTACCTGCTGATCGAGAGCACGGGTATCTCGGAGCCGGTCCCCATTGCGCAGACGTTCAGTTTCGTGGACGAGCAAAGCGGCATCGATCTGTCGCGCTGGGCGACGATCGACTGTATGGTGACCGTCGTGGATGCATTCAATTTTGCCCGGGATTTTGGGTCGATGGACACCGTGGCCAGCCGCAAACTGAACGAGGATCAGGACCACCGGACAATTGTGAACCTGCTGACGGACCAGATCGAGTTTGCAGACGTCATTATCCTCAACAAAACCGACCTCGTTACACTTCCAAGGCTGAAAGAGCTGCACGCGATCATCAAGGCGCTCAACCCGGGCGCGCGCATTGTGGAGAGTAGTTTTTCGAAAGTCGATATTACCCAAATCGTCAATACGGGTTTATTCGACTACCAGCAGGCCGAACAGAATGCGGGTTGGATACGTGAACTGGAGAAGGCCGAAAATGGTGGTCATGTCTCAGAAACAGAGGAATATGGCATCAGTTCATTTGTGTTCCGCGCTGCGCGGCCTTTCCATCCGAAACGTTTTTGGGACTACATTCAGCAAAACTGGCCTGCGGGTATCATTCGGAGCAAAGGCCTTTTCTGGTTAGCGTCGAGGACCAGCCAGGCGCTCAACTGGAGCCAGGCCGGTGGCTCGGTCCGGGCCGACTCGGCGGGGGTATGGTGGGCGAGCATGCCCATTGAACAAAGAAGACGGTATCAGGCGTATATAGATAACCGGGATGCTATCGAGGCACGGTGGGGCGAGTTCGGCGACCGGATGAACGAACTCGTGTTGATCGGGCAGGATATGGATCAGCGCCAGATTACCAGGGAACTGGAAGCCTGCCTGTGCACGGAACACGAAATAAGGCTTATGGAAAAGGGGATGCACTTTGCCGATCCGTTCCCGGGCCTGTAACAAAATCTGTTTCTTTGCCGTGTTTTTGTGTAACCCGATCAAGAAACTGCCTACATTTGCGATGTGCCCGTTTGGCGTATTATTACATCGATCGGGCCAACGATTATTAACACTTAACATTTTACTCATGTCAAAATCCTTACTTTTCGTGCTTGCTGGTCTCTTTGCAGGTACATTATCTGCCAGTCAGGCTCAAACCGTCGAGCTGACACCGGTTTGGGAAAGCGATACCACATTGCGGACGCCTGAAAGCGTTTTGTTTGAACCGGGTCAGAATGTGCTGTACGTGGCGTGCATCAACGGAGGCCCCAGTCTGGAAAACAAAAACAGCTACATTGCCAAAGTGGGTCTGGATGGAAAAGTGATTAAATTGAAGTTTGCAGAAAACCTCAATTCAACCAAAGGCATGGGCGTGTTGGGAGATAAGCTGTATGTGACGGAAATGACGCAGGTTGCCGAAATAGATCTGGCGACGGGCAAGATCCTGAACCGTTACCCCGTGGAAGGTGCCAAGTTCCTCAACGACATCGCCATTGATACAAAGAAGCGCGTGGTATACGTTACGGACTCCGGCCACGGCAAGGTATGGGCGCTGAACGGCGGGAAAATGGGCCTCGTGCTGGAAGGAGACCCGCTGAAAGGTACCAACGGGCTACTGTTTGAAAACAACCAACTGCTGATCGGCAATGGCGATGGCACGTTGTTCAGCCTGGATCCGGCAACGAAAAAGCTCAGCACCATAGCCAAAGTATCCGGCGGCATCGACGGTATCGTTGGCCTGGGCAAAAAGACCTACGTGGTTACCGAATGGGCTGGAAAAGTGTGGTACGTGAAAGCCGACGGAACAACCGAGCTCAAAAGCGACACTTCGCCGCAAAAGATAAACTCAGCAGACCTCGCCTATAATCCCAAAGCGAAGGTGCTGTATATTCCGACTTTTTTCCATAATACGGTAAAGGCTGTTTCTATTAAGTAAACGGTTTCCTTATAGACGGAGGGCTGGCGGAGGCACCATTCGGGTGCTTCGCCAGCCCTTTTTGTTGAATTGATGCAGAAATCAATCGAGCATATAGCCGTCGGGTAGCGCCGTATCGGGAACCGGTTTCCCGGCTGTTTCCAAAAGCGTCGTTTCAATCATCCTACTCATCGCGTTCAGTGGCAGGTCATTCGGCTCGGTACCAAAAGGGTCTTCCAGCTCATCCGCGATCGCTTCGAACGCTACAAATGTATAGGCGATGAAAACGGTGATGAGAGGCGTGATCCACCCCAGACTGTCGACCAGTCCGAAAGGCAGCAGAAAGCAATAAAGATAGACGGTACGGTGAAGCAGTACCTGGTAGGTGTAGGGAATGGGCGTGGATGCAATCCTCTCGCAACCTCCCACAATGTCGGATAGTTTATTCAGGTTTTCGTCGATAGCTACCTGACAAATCGGTTCGATGAGCCCGTTTTTCCGGGCTTCCTTTACCCAAATGCCCATCTCACGCATTAAAATAACCGGTTTGAAGCGTGCATTTTCCAGCATCCCGGCAAGTTCAGCAGGAAGTCGTTGTTGAATATCCGGAGAGGGATCGGTTTTCCTGAGCTGATGTTTCAGGCAGTAGGTGAATGCGATAAGCATATCGACGAATTCAGCTACCTCTTTGCCTTTGGGATCGTAGCCCGTGAGCGTGAGGGCCTGGCGTGCGAGCGAACGGGTGTCGTTCAGTAATGCGCCCCAGAGTTTTCGGCCTTCCCAAAACCGGTCGTAGCTGGCATTGTTGCGGAACCCGAGAAACAATGCCAATGCAATCCCGAAAATTGTGAAAGGTGCAGGGCTCAAAGGGATTTTGTAATGATAAAGCGTTCCGTTCACAAATACGATCAGGACTGAGACTAGCAGTAGCAGCAGCAGTCGCGGTACCAGTTGCGGGAGTACCGATCCGTGCCAGACAAAAAGCATCTTGAACCAGTGCTCTTTTTTTCGTTGGATCATCTTGGATTCTAATTTTTTGGCAATAACGGATAATTTCTAACCAAAAACGCCGCCCCACCAACTGTAAAAGTTAGCAGGGCGGCGTTCTGACGAGACACGGAGCAGGTTACTTGCTGACAACGATCTTTCGGGCAGTCTGTAAACCATCTTTGGTGATGATTTTAATCAGATATATACCGTTGGAAAGTTGACTGAGATCGATTCCCTTCTCGGGTACTGCACCCATTTGCACGACTACTTGCCCGTTGGTAGTGGCCAGCGAAATGTGGCTGACCGAATTCGGATCGATGCCGTTGATATGGAGGACGTTGGAAGCCGGATTGGGATACACCCTTACTCCGAGCCCGGTATTGCCCAGGTTCACGCTCGCGGTACGCGAGTAAGCGAAGGTATTGTCGCGATCAACGGTTTTAAGACGATAGTAGCTGATTCCCGAAAGCGGCGCTTCGTCAGTCGTCGTGTAGTTGCTTAGCTCGCGGCTGTCACCTATTGCTGCGGTTTCTGCAATCTTTTTCCAGGTTTTAGCGTCCTGGCTGCGTTCCACATCGAAATGGGAAGCATTGGTTTCTTCGGCCGTTTTCCATGACAGGCGAACCCGGTTTTCTTCCGGAACAGCTTCGAAAGCTACGAGTGTTACAGGCAATGGCCCTTCCCATGTGAGGGTGTAGGTAGCGGGGCTCGCGTCGGTCAGCCCGTCGGCATCCACGTATGCATATTCAACGGAGGTTTTCGAATATCCGGCACCGGTCATTTTGATGCTGAACAATGCGGGATTCGTGAATAGCCTCTTGGTAGTCACTTCGTTCTCGGTTACCAGGGACCCGTCATAATACAGTTCCCCATTGGTAGGAAGCGAAGCGATGATAACACCTTTCGGGTTGGCATTGGTACCCGTGTTACCTGCGTAAGTGCCGTCTTCCGGATCATTGCCTGAAAACAAAGGAGGGTTCCCTGTAACACCATTGAGCGGGATCACCTGGTCAACAGACGGCCTGCTGATGGACGTGGAGTGGTCATCTGAATTCGGTGGCTGGGGATAGGTGACGGTAATGGTCGCGTCGTCTTTGTTATTCTCCTGATTATCGTCGTTTTCGTTACCCTGCACAATCGCGGTATTCAAATAAGGGCCGGTCGCATTCACTTTGGCAGTAACCGTCATGGTAACGACTTCGTTTTCAGCCAGGTCGCCGATCGTCCATGTGTTGCTGGCTTCATTCCAGGAGCCTTTGGAAACATTGACATGCTCAGCGGTATAGCCGTCCGGAAGTTCATCGGTCACGATGACGCCCGTAGCGGTAATAGGATTGCCCGCATTCTCCGACAGCGGGATATTGGTTGCTTGAATCGTGAAGGTAACGGTTTCACCTACCTTGCTGGTTTCGGGAGACACCGTTTTGGTGACGGCCAGATCTACATCGGAAGTGTAATTGAAAAGCAGTTCGCGGACAATTTCATCGTTGTAAGCACCCGTCCACGTGTTAATGGTATTGTTTTGGCTAAAACCATTGTCCCCGTTGGCCCACCACTTATGGTCCGGACCAAATACGCCGGTCACATTCACGGGTACGCTTCTCGGGCTTAGCGTGCTGGTGCCGGGGATGTTGGCCCGCGCAATGTCAGAATCGTCCCAGTAAAGCTTGTCGTTGATTGGCTCGGTACCGGACCGGAGCGGCCGCACGTGTTTGATTGTAACACCCAGGCTTTGCTCCATGTCGTAGATCGGGAAATGGACCGGATAGAATAGCAGCGAGGATACGAAGTGGATCGCGGTGCCGCTCGGCACGTCCGCACCGGTGTTGTCCTTGCCGTTCCAATAAATCTGATAGGTCCCCGCGGCATTGTACTCGTTGGAAAGGATCACGTCTTTCCCGTCGTAGTAACCGTTGCCGTTGAGGTCGATCAGGATGTCGACAATGGAAGGGTTATCGATATTGACTGTGAAGGAAGCCTGGCCCGCAGCGGGTGTGGAGCCCGGTCTCCTGGAAAACACGGCCTGGAAATCTGCTATCGGGAGCGGTGGAGACGGCCACACACTGGCATCCGGATTACGCAGGAATAGCGGGAAATGCGCATTGGAAGAAGAGCCATTCATCGAACGGCGGTTTTGCTCGAATGTCAGGTTGTTCTTGGGGCCATTGAGGTTGGCAAAAAAGATGGCGTAGCCGGAGCTGCTGCCTCCGAAGTTGGCGTACTTCACGTAGAAGTCGTTGGCCGGCGTATAGGTGTTATCGATAGGTATGTAAAACCCGAAGTTGGCAGGGGAGGATGTAGCGCTGGACGAACCGGCCGTGCTGGGCAGATCGTTCACAATGCTCCAGTATTTACAGTAGAGGCGACCGTTCTGTCTGGTATAGCTGCCCGCGGATCCCGAAGCCACAGTAATATCCCAATAGTTGAATTCGAGATTGTTCGACCCGATTTCGACCCAGAAAGCCCTGTCGGCGCCGGTTGTGTTTTTAAATGAATAGGCCGTGTAGCCGCTTCCGGTGACCTGGGAAGGTCCGGCGGTAGCAGCCGCTGCATTGGACGGCCTGCCTGTGGCGCTGCCTGATCCCTGGGTGATATCCTGGTCCTGTACCTGGACCCTGTTCGGAGCGGCCGTAGCCGTGGGATAATAGCCCGTGGAAGAAGCGTCGTAGTACCAGTTGAAATGAACGGTAGTACTGCCCGAGGAAGTTCTGAAACCATAAAATACAGTTTCGTCTGCCTTAACCCACACGTACATACGGTGTGCAGGATTGTACGGCGTGCTGGCCGTGCCTGTGTTGGACGCAAGCATCATGAAGCCTCTGGTCACGTATCCGGTATTGCCTCCACCCGATGAAGATGTGGAAGGTACAAACAGGTTGGCTTGCCGGTTGTCGGTCACGCCCCAGGCTCCCGATCCTTCACCATGTGCACGGTTTGCGCCTGAGAAAACGGTTATGACTAGTATCAGGATACCTGGCAACGAGAGCCATCGCCTGGAAAATTGTTTTGCGAAGTGTTTAAACGTAAATTCTATTTGCATAGCTATTTATGAGGGTGTTTGGTTATGGAAAATACAAGGCAATGCCGGCCGGGAGCGGGCTCACGGAAGGTTCTCTTTCTGATCATTTACCTGGGTGCTTTTTAGGCTCTGGCCGTAGTATTTAGATACTACTACAAACCATTTATCGCCTTCGAATAATTACGCAGAATCTTTATGAGGGGGCTTTTGGGGAATCATAAGTGTCCTTCGTATTACTTCGCAAGTATAGCCGTTTCAGCCGGGCGGATTTGGCTTTTTGGGGTGACAATGGCTATTTCCTGGGGTGTAATACCGGCTTTGCGGGGGGAGGATTTCGTCCGATCAAATGCCTTCGGGGTACCTTGAAATGCTACTACAAAACCTCATCAGGAACGAGCTAGGGGCATTTTGCAGAAGTTACGACGGGGTTTGCGAGATGGTTCGTCTCGCATGAGGAGTTTCGCCGGGTAAGCGTGTAAAAATAGGTAACGGACGTCCGTCAACGCAAAAAGGCCGGTGGCAAATGCCTCCGGCCTTTTTAAAATTTGACACCAATTATAAGTTTTTAACAACCCATCAGAATGTATACCGCGCGCCGATCTGCATCTGGCAACGGGAAGCAAGCGGGTCGATTGAATAGGGTTTGCCTGGTCTGGTCCAGGTAAAGGTAGGGTCACCCGTGGTCGGGTTGGTGGCACGAGCCAGGCCGACGGACGCCGTCGAGTTGAATGTGTTCGGTGAAAAATATACGTACCCCAGTTTTTTGTCCACCAGATTCAGGAAGTTGAGGATATCGTAAGTGATCTGGATCGACTGTTCTCCTTTGAGCTTAAACTCGTGCATGAAGCGCAGATCGACGGTGTTATTCCACGGTGTGCGGCCTCCATTACGTTCCGTAAAATTGCCCTTCCGGGTTTTGAGATAAGAATCTGAATCGACAAAGGCCATAAAATCCGCGGCCTGCGTGCCGGTCGGGATCAGTTTTTGCGCTTCGGAGAGGTCTTTCGGAATATAGGCGAGGCTGTTGGCCTGTCCGGTTCCGTCGATAGTCGTGTTCACATATCCCCACGAATACGGCGTGCCCGATTGCAGTGCATAGAAGAGCGTCACGGTGGTTGCGTTTCTAGGGTTCCAGGTAGCGCGGTAGTTAATGCTACCCACAATGCGGTTTCGGATATCGAAGTTCGAATAGGCCAGTTTCGGGTCGTTCGGGCTGAGCGACTGGTTCAACTGCCAGTTGGATTCCATCGAATTGCGGATACCGTTGGTAATGTCGTACGATTTTCCGTATGTGTACGCGGCCGAGAAGCCGAAGCCCATCGGGAAAGCCTTCTGTACTTGCGCCGTGAGGCTGTAACGGTGGCCTTTGCTGGTATTCGAGAGCATATACGCGTTCGCGAAGTTGTTATCGATCCGCTGCGCGCCCGCCGACCCGTTGGCGGCTACATAAATAGGTTGCTGCTGCTGCGTGTCGTAGCTGTAATAGCGGACCACGTCTTTGGTGTTTACCTGCTGGAATTTCAAGTCCTGGATTACTTTGGTATACAGCCCTTCCAATGTAAACTTGTAGCCATCCACTGTGTAATCCACTGCCAGGTTGCTGCGGAACATCTGGGGCATTTTAAAGTTATTGTCGATCAAATCCACCTGGGTGCGTTTCACGCCTCCGTTGGCCGGATTGTTGTTGATCAGCACACCGCCATTCGGTACAAGCGGGTCGCCCACGAGCTTGGTTGCCGCCGCTGCATTGTTGTTGAAATCATATGCCCCATAGCCAACGCCGTTGTTGTAGAATGCATAACCGAGCCAGGCGAAAGGAATACGTCCGGTAAAGAGCCCGGTTCCGCCCCGGATGATGATGCTCTTATCACCTTTGACATCATACTTGAAGCCCAGGCGCGGTGATACCTGTACATTGTTCAGGTATTTGTTGTGGATCTGGTTCAGAGGGGTATAGGTGTAAGTGCTTCCGTAGCCCGGGTCGGTCGCGGCGGCATTCACCAACGGACTCAATGCAGGCTTTTTAGGCAATCCCGAATAATCGAGGCGGATACCTGGCGTGATTTTAAAACGACTGCTCAGCTCGATATCGTCCTGAATATAGGCGCTCAGCAAGTTTACGTTGAAATGCGCATACGGATTGTTGAACTGGTTGTCCAGGTTGTTGGTCGGGTCGTTGAACGGATAGGAGCCACGCACGCGGTTAGGGAGTGTTTTGCCGTCGGGGGTACCATTGCCAAGAAACTGGTCGAGGTTGCTGTAAGAGATCCGGCCGTTCGGGGAGTTGACAAAACCGTAGTCGATGGTGTAAAACTCGTTATGCGTGCCGACCGTGAAGGTATTTTTGCCCACATAAAAAGTAAAGTTGTCGGTCAACTCGAACGTCTTCTGTTTCAGGTTGAAAACGGATGCTTCGCGGTCATTGCCGAGGAAAATGGTACCCCCATTGTAGCCGATCTCAACCTGCGGGAAGGTCCGGACGTTCGCCAACGTGTTGCGGTAATCATGAATGACGGAATACCCCGCGATGAGGCTGTTGGAAGAGCGGCCGCCAAACTGGCTTTTCAACTCGGCAACCGTGCTGCTCTGGTTGTTATGCTGCTTGAAATCGATACTTCCGAAGCGGAAATTCTGCGAGTCGCGTTCGAGATTGGTAGCTTCGGAAAACACGGTATTGTTCCGGAGCGAAAGCTGGTGTTTCGCATTGATATTCCAATCGACGCGGTTGAAGAACTTGGTGCTTTTAGAATAGATAGAATAGTTGCCGTACGAACCTGCATCGAGCCCGTAGTTGGTTTTGACAAAATCACTGATCTTCTCCGCCACACTCGCATCCTTGATGAGCGAGGAAGCGGTACCGGCCTGGAACTGAACAGGGTCCTGGCGGCGAGTGACTTCCTCATTGGTGAAGAAAAACAGCTTGTCCTTGATGAGGGGTAATCCCACACGGGCGCCGGTCTGGTATTCATAGAACGTGCTGGGTAATTTTTCCTTCGCATCCGAAGCACCATTCCATTTGGTAACGAGCGCCGCATTCCGGCCGAAGCCGTACACCGAGCCTGTCACCTTGTTGGTACCGCTGCGGGTAACGGCATTCACCGAACCCCCTAAAAAGTTGCCCAGGCGCACATCGAACGGTGCAACGGCGACCTGAATATCCTGGATCGCATCGAGGCTGACGGGGTTGGTACGCGTACTCGATCCCGGTTGGCCGGTGGTACCCGTAGAGCCGCCCAGAGACGGGCTGAACCCGATCGCGTCGTTGTTGACGGCGCCATCCACCGTCACATTGTTGTAACGGAAGTTGGTTCCTGCAAAGGAGTTGTTGTTGGTTACCTGCGGAGAGGTACGGGTAATATCCGTCATACTCCTGGAAATGGTAGGCAACCGGCGAATGGTCTCCGCATTGATGTTGGAACCAGCCCCTTCGCGTTCACCGCCGCGATCGGCCTTCACCGTCACCTCGCTGAGCGTCTGGCTTTCGTCGTTCATCGACACATTCAGACTGGTCGTTTCACCCAGTTGCAGAACGATGTCGGAAAGGGTAGTGGTTTTAAACCCGATATAGGTAACGTCGATCCGGTAAGGCCCGCCAGCGTTCATGCTGTTGATGCGGTAGCGCCCGTCGGGCTCGGTGACAGTGGCATATTTAGTCCCTGTGGGCAGGTAAGTGGCTTGCACTGTGGCACCGATCAGGGCTTCATTTTTGGTATCGCTGACGATCCCGCTGATCCCGCTGGTCGTGATCTGCGCAGAAGCTGCCGAAGCGAAGAGGAGGCATGTAAAAAGTAGAGAAACAAAATGCTTCATAACATGTAACTAGCTAATTTGTACGGAACAAAACTTCCGTAAATATCACCAGCGCATGTTACGCCAATATTACGCAGACGCCCCTCAGGCAAGTCTTAATTACCTTTTAATTCTTTTTAAATACATTTTTAATGCAAATCGGGCCTGACGGACACCCGCAACCAAAGCCAATTTCTGCAACCCTGCTACTTCTGTGGCCAATTCAAACGTTCTATCCTCGTCTGCATGCTATTACTCGTCCGGTAAACATATTTAATCTGCCCTATAAATGCTTTTTCGGGAAACTTTGAAAGCAGAATCGGCATGGTTATCGATTTAATCTCCCCGAAGTTCTGGTCATTCCCGAGATAATTTTCGTTGAGCTGAAAAATCACGGAAACATATTTCAATGGTTTGTCCCGGATCTGGTCGTAAGCCCTGACACTCGCAGTCAGGTATTGCCCGAGGCTGTCGGCAAAGAGTTTTTCAGCTTCCTTGCTCGACTGCGCATTATAGGAGGCTTCGATATAATTGACCTTTTGGCGTTCAGTGGCAGAGGTAAGTGCCGTAAATGGCAACGTGAGCAACAGCATCAATCCATATGAGATTAAAACGGGAACGAGAACTTGCCCGAAATTAACTTTTGGCTGTTCAACGGTCTTGTCAAATACTTCAAGTCTGGTTCCGGCAATTCTGTCGCCGAGTCGTCTGCTGGTATTACTGAGCGCGATGATCGCTTCAACAGGCCACAAAACGAGCGGTAAATTCCGGACAAAGCATTTCATGGGACTTGCTGCCAGGCCCGTTTCATTGTCGACGACCTGCAAGTTTAAAATTCGCTTTGCAAAACTCCGGCCATTGATACCATCTTTACAGAAGTACAATGCGAAGCCGATCAAATAGATGTAAAAGAACGATCCGCCCATAAAATCGAAGCTTTCCTGCTCATGCGTTACTTCAAATGCATTCGAGAAAGTCGAGACCATTCCCGGAACAGCAAAGACCATCACGATCATAATCGTGAAAACATAGTCCATTAACATCGAACCAAGCCTTGTACCCGTGGAAATTGGGGAATTTGTACTGATAGTAGTCATTGTAGGGTTGTTATTGTGGTATTAAAACATAATGAAGCTCCTTGTCCAAATCTACTTGGATAAACCTTCGATAATTGTTTCCAGCCAGGCTTCCTGATTGGATTTTTTGAAGACGATGTCCCGGCACTGATTGAATTTGACGAATGCTCTGAGGGCCCGGACAAACTGTTCGATTGTCGGCTCGTCGAGGTCGACGGCTTCAAAATGCAGGTTATGGACGATCAATACCTTTTGTTTGCGATCTGCCTTCGCATCCATTCTGGCGATGAATTTTTCGCCGGCAAGAACCGGTAGTGAAAAATAGCCGTATTGCCGCTTCGGGGCGGGTACGAAGCATTCGATCTGGTAGTCGAAACCGAAGAAATCTTTCAGGCGGTGGCGGAAGACGTTCAAAATGTCAAACGGAGAGAGGATAAAAACCTCGCTGGATATTTCAGGGTTCATTTCCTGCCCGGGGAGCATGTAGAGGGGACCTTTCAGATCTTCGACGACTACGGTCATTACTTCGCCGGAACGGGCCATTTTTTCCAGCTCCTTCTTAATCAGGTTCCCCTTCACGCGGCGGGCGCGCCACGCGATCTCCCTGGCGTTGGCAATACCGAGTGCGCCCAACGTGCGACGGATCACGAAATGTGCGTATTCTGCATCATCGGGCATGGTAAGGTCGGTTTCGCGGGGTACCACATTAACCGGCAGTACATACACTTTCTGAAAGCCCTTCGTTCGATGGATCATCAAGTCGCCGTTCAGGTAAAGCCTTTCGAGCGCCACTTTGGCCGGTCGCCAGTCCCACCAGCCAGAGCTCGCTTCCACGCGGTCGTTCTCAAAATCACCGACCATGAGCGACTCTTCCCGTTCCGCGCGGTCGAGAATCTCTTTCATCAGCCTGACTTCCGCAGGGGAAAGCGGTGCGCGCTGCGTTTTGAAGGCCCTTTTTACGGGCAACGAAAACCGGAAATCATGCATAGGCAGATAGCCCGCATCCGAAGTGAAATACTCGAAGATGCTTCCGTCCTCACAAAGCTGACCCAGCCATTCGGTGCGATAGTCGGGGATGCGGGCTGCCATCACATGATGATGGGCGCGCTCCACGACGTAGTTTGTATCCAATTGTACGAAACCCAGGTGGTCGATCAGTCGGTAAACGGCTTCGATCCCGGTCCCGAACTGTGATTTCCGGGCGAGTCCGGCGGCATGGAGGATAATCTTTCGGGCTTGGGTCTTGGTCAGGCTGATAGGTTCCATGTTGTACTTTCGATTTGAAAAGTCTTCGAAAGTACAAAATAGGATCGTTGATTTTCGCTCGTTTCAGTATTTGAAGCTGACCTCCGATTCGTCGTCTGCCTGCGGAATCCCCGGATAGCGGACCGTGACTTTCATGCGCCGTATCTTTTTGTCCGCTACCTGAAACTCCTGTGTTGTGATCCGCTCCGGTTTGAATACGCCATGCTTATCAGGTATTTCATAAGTAATTTGCAGTGGCAGCCGGCCCTTCATAGCGTGGAGCACCGGGAAATTATAGATGGCATAATGCGGGTTGCTGAAATCCTCGATAAAGAGCCAGGGATCGTGGTCGAATTCCGCTGAAAAGCCTTTGAGGTTCGTAAGCGTCTGGTAGCCATCCGATTGCTCTGATCGGACACGTACCAGCTCACCGGCCTTGTCGTATTCGTAATGGTGCACGATGTCCATCCGTGTGCCTGCGGGCGTGATCTGATAACGTTCCAGTTTCCGGACGATACCATCGTCGTCGTACAGGAACACGAGTTTTTGCGAATTGTCGTACGGCCCGGCCTCCTTTTTCATCATATACATGGTTTTGAGTCTGCCTTGATGGTCGAATTCGTAGCGCTTTTTAGATATCGAGCCTGCTACATTAATTTCCGAGAGGGTTTTGCCGACATATTCATACGTTTTCAGCTCGGTCTGGCCGCGGGAGCCTATGTAGTTGATGTGGTGAATGCTGCTGTCGGAATTGTAGCTGACGGCACCCTGGTACTCAAACGTTTCCCAATCGATTTCGCGGATCAGATGGCGGGGAGGTGGTGCGGTACCGTCCGGTACCGGTTCGGGATCTGTTGCTTTGTCGTTGGAACAAGCGGTGAAAAAAAGGAGTGTTACCCACAAAATTGCGGTGAGCGCGCTTTGGTGCACGGTTTTCATGGCTGATAAAATTGGTTGGGATAACGAACGGGCCGGGGATGCAAAGCGAATGCCCTTGAAAGTACCGGCAAGTTTACCGGTTTGACGCTGATGCACCAACATCCGGCGACAGACGGCACGTTTGCGGAGACCAATGACCGTAGCCGGCGTGTCGATGTGTTGCGTATAAAGATTATCGTTATTTAACGGAATCCCCTTTCAATATGGAGACGCTGCTTTCACCAGTGCCAGTGGCCATTGGATGATTACAGCAGTTCGAGTGCATTCAGGGTCTTTCCAGGCGATGGCTTGCTGGGTTGTTTTGTATATTATTTATTTTTTTTGCAATTAAACAAAGATGGTTTTTTCGGATTTTTCTTTTCTTTGTCAAAAAACGTCACATCACTTATTCAACGGAAGCCAACCGGGATGTCTATTTTTACCAGAGTTGAATCAGATTTGAGCAGTGAGCTGCATATCTGGCATCGTTTCAAGCAAGGGGATATTCAGGCTTTTCAGGCACTTTACCAGCGCCATGTCAAGAACCTGACCAGCTATGGCCACCGGCTGACACCCGACAGGCAACTGCTGGAAGATGCCGTACACGATCTTTTCATTGATCTTTGGAGGAGAAGAGAGCACCTTACCGAAGCGGAGAATGTCAAATTTTACCTGTTCCGGGCATTGCGTAACCGGCTTTTGCGTAATGGCAGAAACGATGTTTTCGAGCAGGCCGAGGATATCGACGGCTTCCTCGACTACCTGGTAGCCCTTTCCAGTGAGCAGCAGCATATTAACTCCGAGGAGACCCAGGCGCGTACCCATCGGGTGCGCAGCGCGGTTGAAGGTCTGTCGGACCGGCAAAAGGAAGTCATAAACCTGCGTTTTTACCACGGAATGGGGCTTGATGAAATTTCGGCGGTGATGGGACTTTCGAAGCAGGGCGTGAGCAACCTGCTCTATAAATCGTATGCCGTGCTGCGTACCAGGCTCAGCGACTTGACGATCCTGTCGCTGCTCGTTCCGCTGGGCGAGCTGCCTTTGTGGCTTTCTTGAAATGAATTTGAGAAATAATGGCTGATGATAGGTTAGTTTTCAGCCATTGTTGTACCTGTTAGTTGTGCGCGTACCATTTATCCCTGACCATGAATGATGAAAGTTTAAATATCGAGGATCTTTTGGGTAATGATTCCTTCATAAGCTGGGTGCTGCATGACAAGGATGCATTGTGGTGGGAAGAATTTATCCGGCTGAACCTGGACAAGCGGGAAGTGGTCGAAAAAGCCTCGAAAATAGTGCTGGAACTGCACCGGGCCGAGGAGGAGTTGATCCCCTCCATAGATGAGCAGAAACTGTGGCAAAGGATCGAATCGTCGGCGGAGAACCGGGAGGAACCCGTCGGCTCCAAACCTGCCCGAAAGCTGCTTGTGACGTTTCTGGCGGCTGCGTGCGTAACGGTGGTGGCCGTATTGGGCATCTTCCAGGCCATGCGCCCGGACAGGAAGCGGGTTACCTATAAGGAGCTGCTTACCCACGCGAAAGTCGAAAACCAGCTTCTTGAAAAGGAGAACCTGGGCGCGGCACCCATGCAGGTCCGGCTGGAAGACGGAACGGTTATTACGTTAGGTAAGAATAGCCGGCTGAGCTATCCGGCCCATTTTCAAAAACATAAACGCGAGGTTTTCCTGAGCGGGGAGGCATTCTTCGACGTAAGCAAAGACCCCGCTCGTCCATTCCTGGTTTATGCCAACGAGACGGTGACCAAGGTGCTGGGAACGAGTTTCGAGATCAGGGCATTTGAAAACAGTCAGAATGTGACGGTGCATGTCAGGACAGGGCGTGTCTCGGTGTACAAGCAAAGCCGGATCCAGATGGACGATCCGGAGACAACCGGGCTATTGCTGCTGCCTAATCAGAAGGGGACGTTCAACCGGGACAGCGAGACGCTCGTCAAAAACCTCGTGCCCGATCCATTACCCATCGCGCCGATTACAGATACCCGAAAGTTCAAGTTCGACGAGGTTCCCGTTACCGAAGTATTTGCGGAAATTGAAAAGATATACGGCGTACAGATCCTGTGCGATCACGAATTGCTGGCCAAATGCATTATCTCCACCACGATCCGTAATGAATCGCTGTACGACAACCTGGATGTGATTTGCCGCACCATAGGCGGTAATTACAAGGAAATCGACGCCCAGATCGTGGTCGATTCGAAGGGGTGCTTTTAATGAAACAGGCCTTGAAGGGCCCGACCGAAAGCAGTGAGGGACGTCTTGAAGATTTATTGATAAAAAATCGAAAAATAATTTAATAGGGGAGGTTAGTTTTTCCGAAGTCCTGTACCTGTATAAATAGAACGGCCGGATGGTTTCCCGCGCCGGCCATTTTTGCAAAACATGTTCTATTGCCATTGCCGGTGATCCGGCACGGGATACCTATGTCTTTTTTTCGCAATGACCGCATTGTGACCACCACCTAACTGATCTACTGATGGAAAACGAAGTTGTTACCTGACAAGAGAATATGCGACCGGCCGCGGACTGGTTGCCCGGGAAGGCCCGGATGTCTATTCAATAAATGAAAATCAAAACAGGTATGGGCATTTTTACAAATGAAAAAAGGGTTTTTCAGCTCCTGTGTATGACCGTGAAACAATTTTTGATTGCCGTACTGGCAACCGGGCTGAGTTACGCGTCCCCGACGTATTCGCAGGAATTACTTAAACAACGTATAACAATCAGCGTTAAGAATGCTTCGCTGAAAACTGTCCTGAAAAACATCGAAGAACAGGGGGACCTTTCTTTTTCCTACCAAAAACAGGTCGTTGCTTCCGACGAGAAGATCAGCCTGGAAGCGAGGAACGAACTGCTGGAAGATCTCTTGAAACGGGTGCTTTTACCCAGGAACATCATTTACCAGGTAGTGAAGAGTAATCAGATTATCCTTTCCAAAGCACCCGAAGACGGAAAGGGGCCGACCGGCGCACTGCCTGAGACCCTGGTTGAACCATTATTGGAGCGACAGATCGCAGGTAAGATCACCGATGAAAAGGGGGAAGGATTGCCAGGGGTAAGTGTGGTATTGAAAGGCACGCAAAAGGGGACTACCTCGGAAGCGGATGGTACCTACCGACTGGCGATTCCGGACAACAATGCGGTGCTGATCTTCTCTTTCGTAGGCTATGTTTCCGAGGAGCGGCAGGTAGGTGCGCAGTCGATCATGAATGTGGTGCTCAAAGTTGATAACAAGGCATTGGAAGAGGTGGTTGTGACCGCCTACGGGCAGAAACAGCGGAAGGAGGCGGTAGTGGGGGCGGTGACGACGATCCGTCCGGGTGAACTGAAAATCCCGGCGAGCAACCTGACGACAGCCATTGCGGGCCGCCTCTCGGGCGTGATCGGGTACCAGCGCAGCGGCGAACCGGGCGTAGACAATGCCACATTTTTTATCCGCGGTATCACCACGTTCGGGTACAACAACTCGCCGTTGATACTGGTCGACAACGTGGAGCTTACGGTTACCGACCTGGCGCGGTTGCAACCCGATGACATTGAAAGCTTTTCGATCCTGAAAGACGCGAGTGCTACGGCCTTGTATGGTGCGCGCGGCGCAAACGGGGTCGTGTACGTGACCACCAAACAGGGGCGTGCAGGTAAGGCGAAGATCAATTTTCGTATGGAGAATTCCGTTTCGATGCCTACCCAGACGGTGGAGCTGGCCGATCCGATTACCTACATGAAATTGTACAACGAGGCACAGCTGACACGCGACCCGCTCGCAGCCATCAAATACTCGCAAAACCAGATCGAAAATACGGGGAAGGGAAACAATCCGTACATCTATCCTTCGACAGACTGGCGTGACGTACTTTTTAAAAAATACACACAGAACCGCCGTGCGAACCTGAGCGTGTCGGGTGGGGGCGAGGTGGCCCAGTACTATGTCGCTACGTCGTTCAGCAACGACAATGGTATGCTGAAAGTCGACAAGATGAATAACTTCAACAACAACGTTAAGCTGAACAGCTATTCGGTGCGGTCTAATGTCAATATCAATCTGAGTCCGCAAACGCAGCTGATCGTGCGGTTGTACGGAAACTTTGACGACTACAACGGCCCGATCGATGGCGGTTCCGGCATTTACCAGAAAGCGCTGAAAACCAGCCCGACGTCGTATCCGGCCTATTACGCGCCCGACAAGGCCAACGAGGCCACGGACCACATCCTTTTCGGAAATTTCGACCTGGGGCAATACCTCAACCCGTATGCCGATATGGTGAAAGGGTACAAGCAGTATTCCAGGTCCAAAATGCTCACGCAGCTTGAACTGGCCCAGAAGCTTGACTTCGTCACCAAAGGGTTAAGCGTACGGGGCCTGGCGAATATCAACCGATCGTCCTATTTCGACGTCACGAGGGCCTATAATCCCTATTTTTATCATGCAGGCTCTTACGATAAACAAACCAATACGTACACGCTGAATTGGTTGAACCAGCAAGCCAGCAATGAATTCTTCGACGAACCTGCGACCGAGTACCTCAATTACAAGCCCGGGGCCAAGAACCTGGAAAGCTTCCTGTATTTGCAGGGAACATTGGATTACTCGCGGGTTTTCAGGGAAGTGCATTCATTGAATGCGACCGTGGTAACCACCTTGCAGCAGATTCTCAAAGATAATTCAAGTGCGGGGCAGGTGCAATCGTTGCAGCAGTCGCTTCCAAGCAGGAACACCGGGGTGTCGGGGCGCTTGTCCTACTCGTTCGATAACCGGTATTTTGCAGAGTTCAACTTTGGCTACAACGGGTCGGAGCGGTTTCACAAGAGCAAGCAATTCGGCTTTTTCCCGACCATCGGCGGGGCATGGGTGATATCGAACGAAAGTTTCTGGAAACCCATGGAGCGTATTGTGAACAAGCTCAAAATCCGCAGCTCTTATGGATTGGTGGGTAACGACGCCATCGGAAGGCCCGACCAGCGCTTTTTCTTTCTTTCCGAAGTTAACCTGAACAACTCGTCGAGGGGGGCATCATTCGGCTTTAACTCAAACATTACCCGCAACGGGGTGTCCATCAGCCGGTATGAAAACAAGGATATTACCTGGGAAACATCCTATCAGACAAACCTGGGGCTGGAATTTTCGATTATGCAAAAACTGAATGTGATTGCGGAAATCTACAAGCAACGCCGGTCCAACATCCTGATGGAAAGGGCGTCGATCCCAAGTACCATGGGACTGGCCGTTACGCCGTCGGCCAACGTGGGTGAAGCGAAATCGAAGGGGTTTGACCTGGCAGTGGATTTCAACCAGAACTTCAAAAACGGTGCCTGGCTGGTAGCAAGAGGTAACCTGACGATGGCCCGCTCGGTTTTCTCTATTTTTGAAGAGCCGGATTACAAAGATCGCTATTTGTCCAGGGTGGGGCAGTCGATCAGCCAGCCCCGCGGATTGATCGCCGAACGACTTTTTATCGATGAAAACGATGTGAAGAATTCGCCCCGCCAGAATTTCGGGGTGTATGGCGCCGGGGATATCAAGTACCGGGATATTAACCGGGACGGGCAGATTACCAATGCGGATTTTGTGGCGATCGGCCATCCCGAAACACCTGAGATTACTTACGGTTTTGGTCTGTCGGCCGGACGCGGGCAGTTTGACCTCTCGGTATTTTTCCAGGGCTTGGGGAGGGAGTCGTTTTTCATCAATCCCGTGGCATCCGCTCCTTTTATAGACTACAATAAAGACAACAACGGGGATAACGAGCTTTTTCCGGCTAAGCTGACCGGTGAGAATGCATTGTTGAAAGCATTTGCGGACAGCCACTGGTCGGAGGAGAACCGTAATGTCTACGCGGTGTGGCCCAGAATGTCGACCGTCGAAAACCAGAACAATTCCCAACGAAGCACCTGGTTCATGCGCGACGGGTCATTTATCCGCCTGAAAACCCTGGAAGCCGGGTACACGGTGAAAGGCCGCGTGCTGGAAAACCTCAAAGTGACCAATTTCAGGGTCTATTTCAATGGAACAAATTTGCTGACTTTCAGCAAGTTCAAGTTGTGGGATCCTGAAATGGGAGGGAATGGCCTGGGCTACCCGGTCCAGAAAGTCTTCAACATTGGTTTGAATATGAATTTCTAAGCTTCATACTATGAAATTACTGTACACCAGTTTTTGCCTCGCGGCCATGCTCGCACTGACCACCGCAGGCTGCCGGAAATACCTCGATATTGTCCCGGACAACGTGGCGACCATCGACAACGCATTCAAAATGCGCGCAGATGCGGAAAAATACCTTTTTACCTGCTACAACAATCTCCCGCAGTTCGGTAACGAAGGGGCTGATCCCGGTTTTCTGACCGGCGACGAATTTGCGACGGTATATCCCGTACTCGGAAATATCAACGGCAGCCTTTACCGGATCGCTAGGGGAGAGCAGAACATCGTTTCACCGATCGCCAATTACTGGGACGGTAAATATTTTCAGGCACTCCGCGAATGCAATATATTTTTGGAAAACATCGACAAGGTTCGCGACCTCACCGATTTTGAGAAGAAAAGATGGGTGGCGGAAGTGAAATTCCTGAAAGCCTATTACCATTATTGTCTGGTCAGGATGTACGGGCCGATCCCGATCATCAAAAACAACCTGCCGATTTCAGCTTCGGCGGAGCAGGTAAAGGTCAAAAGGCAGCACGTCGATTCCGTTTTCAACTACACGGTAAGCCTGATCGACGAGGCGGCTGCGGACCTTCCGGTGATTCTACCCAACGAGTTTTCGGAACTGGGAAGGATTACAAAGCCCATCGCGCTGGCGATCAAAGCCGAAATACTCACCACCGCGGCCAGCCCGCTTTTTAATGGTAACCAGAATTACGCCAATTTCAGGAATAAGGATAACGAGCCGCTGTTCAGCAGCACAGCGAGCCCCGAAAAATGGGAGCATGCGGCCCAGGCCTGCCGGGAGGCGATTACAGCCTGCGAGGCAAACGGACACCGGCTTTATGAGTTCGTGCCCCGTTCGGTCACCACCAAGGTTTCCGATTCGACGCAGCGCCTGATGTCGATCCGTGCGGCGGTGACCGACAAATGGAATGTCGAACTCATCTGGGGAGCTTCCAATTCGACCGGCGGCGGCGGCCGGGGCTTTCAGTCGCTCTCTCAGGCACGGCTAAGCCCCTTTACCGGTACGATTCCCAATGAAAGCATTGGCTCCATGCTTGCACCGCCATTGCACATCGCCGAGATGTTTTACAGCAACAACGGCGTGCCGATAGAGGAAGATAAAACCTACAAATACGGCACCCGCTTCACCGCATTGCGAAAAGCATTGAAAAGCGAACGCTATTACATCAAGGAAGGCTATACGACCGTCCAGCTCAATTTCGACCGCGAGCCGCGCTTTTACGCAGACCTGGGCTTCGACGGAGGCATTTGGTTCGGTCAGGGGAAAAACGACGACGACAATACCTGGGTACTCGAAGGGAAACTGGGGCAAACCGGCGGCAGGCAGGGGGCTTCCCTGTATTCCGTAACCGGATATTGGCCTAAAAAACTGGCTAATTACAATAATACGATCAACGACCCCGCGCAGCAGTACAATGTGGAAGGCTATCCGTTCCCGATCATCCGCCTCGCGGACCTGTACCTGTTGTACGCGGAGGCATTGAATGAGTCGAAAGGGCCATCCGCGGAAGTATACGGTTGGATCGACAAGGTACGGGCCCGGGCAGGTCTGAAAGGGGTCGTGGAGTCGTGGACGAAATACTCCAGCAAGCCTTCCAAGTTCACCGGCAAGGATGGTTTGCGTGAAATTATCCAGCGCGAGCGGCTTATCGAGCTGGTTTTTGAGGGAAAAAGGTTTTGGGACCTCCGCAGATGGCGGGTGGCTGAAAATTACCTGCAAAGATCGGTGAACGGGTGGGATATTGCCCAGCGCGAGGCGGTCAACTACTACCGGGTGAAACCGATTTACACCAGCAGTTTCAGCCTGAAAGACTACTTCTGGCCCATCTCCGAAAACTCTCTCATTGTTAACCCGAACCTTGTTCAAAACCCAGGCTGGTAAACGCTGTCGTCTATGAAAAAGATCAAGATATTATTCGCATTTGCATGGATATCGGCGTGGATTTGCTCCTGCGCCGACACCGACGAGATCCGCAAACCCCTGGGCGCGGATGCGACGAAGCCCGGTGTGGTGACCAACACCTCGGTAGTCAATTTCCCGGGTGGTGCGACAATTACTTACTCGCTCCCCGCCGATGAAGACCTGCAATATGTCATGGCGGAATATGTCATTAATGAAGCCACGAAGCAGGTCAGCGAAGCAAAGGCATCGCATTATACCAACAAACTGACCGTAGAAGGGTTTTCTGCTGCCGGGGACTATGAGGTGAAATTGTATTCTGTCGACAAAAGCGACAACAAATCGGAGCCGGTGATCGTGAAAATCGCACCGCAGGCCCCGCCTGTGCAAACCGTTTTTAACTCGCTGCAACTGGGCGTCGATTTTGGAGGGCTCAATGTCGCATTCAATAACCCGTCGGAGGCCAAGCTGGCGATCGTGGTCATTACCACCGACAACAACGGCGATTTCATTCCCACCGAAACATTGTACACGCAAATGAAAGGCGGCTCATTTGCCGCAAGGGGATTCGATACCCTCAGCAGGAAGTTTGGCGTGTACGTGCGCGACCGCTGGAACAATTACTCCGACACCGTTTTTAAGGAGGTAAAACCATTTTTTGAAAAGAAACTGGATAAAACCCGGTTCCGGGAATACGTGCTACCCACCGATGAGGAGAGCGGTTACGGCTGGCGCATTCCATTTCTCTGGGACGATCTGACGAACGAGCCGGGTTTCCATACCATCCCGCTCTCCGACCGCGATATGCCGATCCACTTCACATTCGACCTGGGCACGACGGCCAAGCTAAGCCGGTTCAGGTTATGGCAACGGCAGGGAGACTGGTTCTACAAACACGGTAACCCGCGTAAATGGACCATGTGGGGCAGCGAAAAGGCCCCTAACCCGGACGGGAGTTTCAATGGCTGGACCAAGCTGATGGATTGTGAGTCGATCAAGCCGTCGGGGAGCCCTTATGGGGTGAATACCGGTGAAGATATTGCTTACATGTCGGCCGGGGAGGAGTTTGTATTCCCGCTTTCGGCGCCGAAGGTCCGTTATATACGGATGCAGATCCACCAGAACTGGTCGGATACCAAGTTTGTCCATTTTACCGAGCTCACTTTCTGGGGTGATACCAAATAATTCTAAACTGACATTTTATGGTTATCAAATATAAAATCACTGGATTGCTGTTGATTGTTTGTGCGCTGGTATCGTGTACCGACTGGGACGATTTCAAAAAATACCAGGCAGGTGGAGAAATCGTATACCCGGGGCGCGGCGATACCATGCTGATCGCGTCGGGAAGGAACAGGACGCAGCTACTGTGGGTCCTGAGCGCCGATCCGCGCGTCACGGCCTATAAATTGTATTGGAACAATAAGGCCGATTCCATGGAAGCCGCCGTCCCGTCCGACCTGATCGGCGACACCGTCCGGATTATGATCAATCCGCTGCCGGAAGGATCGTATAACTTCGAAATGTACTCGCTGGATGCGAAGGGTAACCGCTCGGTGCCGCTGCGTTTCAATGGGAGAACATTCGGAGCAAACTACGAAAACGGGTTGCTGAACCGCACCATCAGCGAAGCGTCTTACGACTCGACGCTCAAAATGCTGAAAGTGAGCTGGAATACCCCCGATACAGTGAATGTCAACACAGAACTTAAATACACATCAACCGATTTGAAAACCAAATCCCTGTTCGTTGGTCCGCAAGTTCAGGAAAGTAAAATTCCCGACTGGAAACCCGGGACGTTGCTGAATTTCCGCTCTTCATTTAAGCCGGATAGCAAAGCCATCGACATTTTTACCGTTACGCGGTACGATACGATGTCGGTGAAGAAGCCGGAATGAGTGGTTGTTTACGGGCCAATGGATGATTTGCAAAAAGCGCCTTGATTTGGGCGCTTTTTGTCATTATCAGTTAATCAACCCCACTTTTTACTACAACAGAAAGCAGTGGTCTTTTACAAACTGCTCGAAACCAATAGCGTTCCGACCGGTAACGCGGGCGACCGCGTCGGACACGGCTGCTGCCTCTTCCCGCGCATAATGCGCATAATCCTCGATCAGGCCGCCTATCTGCCATTCCGGGAATCCGGCTCCGGCGAGGGCCTGCTCCATCTGTGCGGGGGATACGTCGATGAAATTGACCGGTTTGCCAAGAACATGTGACAGTGTTTCAGCGAGTTGATAATGGCTCAGTGCTTCGGGACCGGTGATATCGTAGATTTGATCTTCGTATCCTGGTTCTGTCAACGCAACGGCGGCGATGGCCGCAATATCCCGCACATCGACCAGGCTCACCCGGGCCTGCCCGATCGCCGCGAAAAACTGGCCGTGGTATCTAATTTGTTCTTTAAAGGCCAATAGACCTTGCATGTATAAATTGGGGCGCAGGAAGGTGTACCCAAGGCCTAGCTCCCTGATCCGGTTTTCAACCCGGGCATGGTAGCGCAGGAACCGTACCGGGGATGATTCGTCCGCCGCAAATTGGGAAAGCTTGACAATGTGCCCGACGCCGGCCCTGTGAGCAGCTTCCACGAAACCCATCTGCAACGATTCAGCCTGTTCGGATGAGTTGGTCAAAAGGAAGGCCTTTTCAATACCCGTCAGAGCATGTTCAAAAGTTGTCGGCTCGGCCAGATCGCCTATAATGGCTTCCGCATTGGGCAGCTTATTCAGTTGCCCGGCTTGCTCTGGTGTGCGCACGAGGGCTTTGAAACCGATATTGAGCGATGAAAGCTGTTGAACGAGTTGTGATCCTACCGCGCCTGTTGCGCCGGTGAGAAAGATGCTGGTCTGTTTCATACTGTTGTTTTTTGTACAGCACAAAATTCATGGATCCCGCATCGCTAAAATTGTAAGAAAACGAAAACCGCACCGGTCAGCCGCCGGCTTTGCAGATGTCTTTCTGGAATTGAATGTACCGGCGGGGACTCAGGTTGAGGTAATGGTTGAAGTCGCGGATGAGCTGGCTTTGATCATAATAGCCACAAGTTTCCGCGATTTGAAGCCAATCCACCTTACCGGAAGTGCTTTGCAACAATTGGATGGCTTTCGAAAATTTTTCATAGCGGCCTTTTTCCTTGGCCGTAAACCCGAAGTATTTCTTGTGGTTAAGCTGGGCATTCCGTTCACTTTGCCCCGTTTTCTGCGCCACGGTTTTAATAGGGTTGACAACCGCGTAGTCCGCATTCTCTTCCGTGAAGCTACTGGCCGACAAATGCCTCGGCCGAAGATAAGGCCTGCAAAAATCGAGGATCAGCTTTACCCGCTCCGCTGCCGGTTCATTTTTCAGGCGGAGCCAGAGCGCTGAAAAGCAGTTTTCATCCAGTAGCTCATCGGGATGCGCGGCGATTTGATCGGAAAGGACAGCCAGTCCAAAAAAACGGTAAAAGGCGTCGTCTTTGAAATTGGCCACCAATAAATCGGAGCCTGCCGGCAGCGTGTATTCGATGGGCTGCTTGATGGGCCCCAATACCACACATTCATGCACTTCGAGGCTGTTGCCACAGGATTTGAAACTTACCGAAGGCCCGAAACCGAATACCATAATCGTTTGGAAACTGGGTATCAATACCTTGGTAACATCCAGTGCAGTGGCGTTTTGAGCCATGTAAAAATGCGTGAACACGTCCGTGAATTCACTGGGGACTGTGATGCGCTGCTCTGTATAAATGCTGTTTTCCTGCTCCATTCCCAAAGGGCCCGTTGCCCGAAAGATCCGATAATATACCCGGTGCAGACCGCTTTCACGCAAAAAATCGGAAGAATACTTAGGCTACTTTGTATATACAAACTATATCCACTATACTTGCGAAGCAATTGTGTGAATACTGGTTTTAGTAAAAAATGCTGATTCTGAGTTCTATTTCAGTTGTAGCTAATCGGATAGTTTGTATAAACATATTCTTTGATTAAAAATCTGGCTTATTCCTAAACCTATGCAAAACCGCCTTGTTACCCGAACGTTTGCCGTTCTGCTGTTATCCGTATTGCTTGTTACCTCCGGCTTTGCGCAGCAAAAGACGATCTGGAAGATTGGCGACGCCGACAATTCCCCGTCCGGGATGGCGCTCGCCCCCGACGGATACAAGCGGTTTCTGGAAAATGATTTTGGTTATGAGGATAATTTCTTCCTGGTCGGGCGTTCACAGGCGCAAAAGGACTGGCCTTACGTGCTGCCGGGGCCGGTGAACGGCTGGGGTGGGACCGGCGGGACCTCGGGAATCAGGTCACATTTTCTGACTGTTCTGTTTGATATTAAAAAGAAGCCGGCTTCGGGCAAATGGCGGCTTGTGGTGGATGTACTCGAAACCGATTCCTTGCACGCGCCTCTTCTGAAAGTGCTCGTGAATGGCCAATCCTGGAAATTCAAGCTGAAAAAAGGCTCCGGTTTCAAGAATCCGGATCAGCTGACGGTGAATCCCAAAGAGCAGCTCGTGACAATCGATATTCCAGCCATGCTGATGAAACAGGGGGTTAATGAGGTGATGATGACCACGCTGCAGGGCGGTTGGCTGATGTTCGACCAGGTGAAACTGGAAGGGCCGGCGCAGGTCGCCCTCGCCACACCCGGAAAGGCATTGCTCCGAAATGTAGCAGCGGCCGATTACGAGTTGAATGTGGATGGCGAGGCAATTCAGCCATTATTGATCGACGTTACCCAGCTGGAAGGAGAGCCTTCGGTGGAGGTGAAACTCGATGGGAAGATTATTTTGTCCCAAAAAATAGAGCAGGAGCGCTATGTGTTGGAAGCGCCGATGCCTGCCGTTGGTCAGCCGGGTTCTGCGCTATTTGAGGTTTTTGTGGATAATCAATTGGTTAAATCCGGGAAGGTGAAACGGGATAAGCAAAAACTCAAAACGCCGGCCGGATACGTGAATACCATGCTCGGGGCGGGGCATTCGCGGTGGATGATCGCCCCGGGGCCGTGGATGCCGTTCAGCATGGTCAAGCTCAGTCCGGATAACCAGAACAGCGGCTGGCAGGCGGGATACGACCCTACTTTCGAATCGATCGGAACATTCAGCCACATCCACGAATGGACCATGACCGGCCTGGGCATTTTCCCTACCGCCGGGCCGTTGGAAACGAAAATCGGTGACCAGGCGGACCCGGATAGCGGTTACCGCTCCCGGTTCGATAAGGCTACCGAGCAGGCGCCTTTGGGGTATTACAAGGTAAATCTCACCGACAATAACATTACCGCCGAACTGACCGCGACTACCCGTGGGTCGTTTCAGAAATATACCTGGCAAAAGAGCGAAAAGGGCCGGGTGATGGTGGACCTGCAAATTCCTACCGAATACGGCTACAAAATCAGAAAGGTGAAGATCGACAAGGTGAGTGACAGGCGGATCGAGGGGTATAGCGAGCAACTTTCACGCAATGTCTGGTCGGGAGGGATCGACCAGCAGTACACGGTCCATTTTGTGATCGAAACGGATCAACCTGTCGTGAACTACGGCACGTGGCTGAACGACGAAGTACGGCTGAAAACCAACCTCGCCGCAGACAGTGCCCGGAATGCGGGGTTGTTTCTGGAATTTGATACAAAAGCGAACAAGGTCGTGCAGGTACGCACGGGTATTTCGTACGTGAGTGTGGGGAATGCGTCACTGAACCTGAAAGCCGAAATTTCAGACCCGTTTGGCTGGGATTTTGAAAAGGTGAGGGTGAATCAGGAAAATGTCTGGAATGCGTTGCTGGGGCGGGTGGCGATTTCCAGCAACGACAAGCGGGAAAAGGAGCGTTTTTACACGAATATGTACCGCTCGCTGAGCAGGAACGCATTCAGCGACGTGGACGGCAGCTGGCGGGATGCAGACGAGAATGTCAACAAATTTCAGGATAAAGACGATATAGCGCTGGGATGCGACGCATTCTGGAATACTTTCTGGAATCTCAACCAGTTCTGGAACCTGGTGACACCGGAGTGGTCGAACCGCTGGGTTAGATCCCAGCTTGCGATGTACGACCGCGGCGGCTGGCTGGCAAAAGGCCCTGCCGGGATGGAGTATATTCCCGTGATGGTGGCCGAGCACGAGGTGCCGCTCATTGTCGGTGCCTACCAGATGGGCATTCGCGGCTTCGATGTCGACAAAGCCTATGAGGCTGTCCGGAAAATGCAAACTGTTCCTGCCGCGGCCGTGGGCGGTGGCAGGGCCGGCAACGAAGATTTACTGACCTATCTGAAACACCATTACGTACCGTACGACCAGGGACGCTTTTCCAACACACTGGAATACAGCTTTGATGACTATTCGGTTTCTCAATTCGCGAAAGCACTGCATAAAAAAGACGATTACAAGGCATTCGGAGAACGGGCCAATTGGTGGAAAAATGTCATCGATCCCGCTACCGGATTTGCGCGCATGAAGGATTCGACCGGGCACTGGCTCGCGGATTTTGATCCTTTTAAATCCGGCGCCAACCATCATTATGTGGAAGGAAATGCCTGGCAGCTCACTTTTTTTGTTCCGCAGGACGTCCCCGGGCTCGCGAAAGCCATCGGAGAAGATGAGTTTGTCGAAAGGCTCGACTGGGGTTTTAAGGAAAGTGTCAACTGGCGCTACAATGGTCCAAACGATCAGTACTGGGATTATCCCGTGGTGCAGGGCAACCAGCAGTCGATGCATTTCGCCTTTTTGTTCAATTGGGTCAAAAGGCCCTGGCTGACCCAGAAATGGAGCCGTTCAGTGCTGGACAGGTACTACGGGCACGAAGTCTCGAATGCCTATCTGGGCGACGAGGATCAAGGGCAAATGAGTGCCTGGTTTGTGATGGCCGCACTGGGCCTTTTCCAAACCGACGGGGGCACGCGCGTAGACCCGATCTACGAGGTGGGCAGCCCGATGTTTGAAAAAGCGGTCATTGACCTTGGGGAGCAGTTTGGAAGGGGCAAAACATTTACGATTGAGGCTAAAAACACCTCGCGCAAGAACGTGTATGTCCAGCGCGCAACCCTCAACGGTCAGCCGCTGAACAGTTTCTGGTTCAAGGCTTCCGACCTGCTCAAAGGCGGATCGCTCGTACTCGAAATGGGGCCTGAACCCAATATGAACTGGGGTAATGAAAGGCTTCCTTCCAACGAGTGACGAGCGAATGGCGGAGTGTATTACCTGTGCGCGACAAAGATAGGCAGGTTCAGATTGCGGATCAGCGGATCGGCGGTGCTGGGTGTAAGCATGTTTGAAAATGTGCTGCGCCCGTAGGAACCCATGACCACCAGCGATTTTTTTCTGTTCATCAAAAAGGCGAAAAGTTCCGAATTAGCGCGGCCGTAGAGTTTCTTGAAGTGCGCGTTCGAGTAGTGTGAGCTCACGAGCCGGGCCAGTTTTCCGTCGTGGGCATCTTCCTGTACCTCGTCGCTGATCACCTGCACGATAGTCAACCGGGTGTCTCCCAATTCCGGCAAAAGGTAGGAGAACTGTTTGATCGCGTGTGCCGCGGCTGCATTGCCGTCGTAGGCAAATACGATTTCGTCTACCCCTTCGAAATGGTCGGGTGCTATCATCACCGGGCACTCGGCAGCGCACAGTACCTCTTTCAAAAAGGAACTTGGCCTTTTCCCGTCCGAGGGCTCGAATGCCAGGTCGCTGCCGATGATCATCAGATCTGCATACCGGCTTTCCGCCAGTATCTCTTCCAGCGGCTCATGCGGGTTTGTATGTACGCTCACGTGTACGCCCTGCCGCTCGCACATCGTGCGGAAAGTACTTTCATTTTCATGGAGCAACTCCTGCATTTTCCTGAAATCGGGGAGTTCCTGCAATGCCAGCGCTTCTTCAAAGGGCGTTCCGGACGCTATTTTCAATTCGGAAAGCGCTTCGGAAGGTACATTTTGCATGAAGATGCCGGTTAACCGGGATTGAGTCAGGGACGCCACATAGCATGCAAACTGGACGTGATGGGTATTGAGGTGACCGGCATCGATCACAAGGCGAATGTTTTTCATAGTAATCTGCTATTTAGATGGATTCCAGGACACGTGTTTTCATTGAACCGGTTTCGGCCAGGTTGGTGTGCAGCCGGAATGCTTCTTCCAGCAGGTGTGGCGTATGGCCGCCGCGCCGGCGGGCGCGTTCAAAATATCCGGTGAGTTCCCCGTGGTAATCCGGGTGTACGCAATGTTCAAGAATGGTTTCGGCCTTCTGCCGGGGCGATAGTCCCCTCAAATCCGCCAGACCCCGTTCGGTCACAATCACATCCACATCGTGTTCGGAATGGTCCACGTGGGTCACCATCGGTACTATACGCGATATTTTGCCGCCCTTGGTCACGGATTCTGTTACAAAAATGCTCAGGTAGCTGTTTTGGGCGAAGTCCGCGGAGCCGCCAATGCCGTTGACAATCTGGCTGCCGGCAATGTGCGAGGAGTTGACATTGCCGTAAATGTCGCATTCAAGGGCGGTATTAATGGCGATAATGCCCAGCCGCTGGATGACCTCCGCGGCATTGGTAATGTCCTGCGGCCGAAGCACGATCTTGTGCCGGTAGCTCTCGAAATCGCCGAAAACACGTTGGTAGCATTCAGCCGATAATGTCATGGAGCTGCCCGATGCGAAATCCATTTTGCCACTGTCCATCAACCGGAAAGTACTGTCCTGCAAGACTTCGGAATACATGGTCAGGTGCTGAAAGTCTCCATGCGCCAGCCCGCCCAGTACGGCGTCCGCAATTTTTCCGATCCCGGCCTGAATGGGCCTGAGGGCAGGGGTAAGCCGGCCTACCGCAATTTCGCGTTGAAAGAATTGCAGCAGATGCCCGGCGATGGCTTCGGCCGCCGGGTTGCCAGCCGCGGTTTCGGCCGGGCTGTCCTTCCGGTCGGTGAATACGATTGCGGCAATTTTCTGCGGATCACAGGCAATAGCGTCCTGGCCAATGCGTTGCCAGACATCGGTTATCGGCAGTATAGCACGACCGGTCGGATCTTCGGGGAGAAATACATCGTGAATGCCGCGTATTTCGACCGGGACAGCTTTGTTGATCTCGACAATCACCTGTTTGGCCTGCTGCACGAAAATCGCCGAATTGCCTACCGAGGTGGTTGGTACGATGCTGCCGTCGGCTTCGATGGATGCCGCTTCGACGATCGCGATGTCGATAGGAGGCAGGAAGCCGTTGCGGATATGGGCTGCGGTTTCGCTCAGGTTTTCATCGATGTAGGATAGTTTACCTTCGTTAATGATTGTTCGCATAACGGGATCCGACTGGAAGGGTAGTCGCATGGCGATTGCACCGGCGGTGGCCAATGCGCCATCGGTCCCTTGTCCGAGTGAAGCCCCGGTCATGAGCGTGATCCGGGTATGGTCGCATTCTGCTTTTTCGGCCAATGCGGCCAGCACGGCCTTGCTGTCGCCCGAGCGCGTAAACCCGCTGGCGCCCACCACCATGCCGTCGTGGATGAGCGTGGCTGCCTGCCGGGCCGGCATTATCCTGGAAGTCAGGAATGTATGTTTGATTCTGGATGTGTCGTTCATGGCATTCGCTTTGGAAGTTGACGGATTCAAACCTGTTTCGTTCAATGATGTGATCATTGGAATCGAATGCAAGTTATAGACGGCCCGGGCGGTTAAAGATGACTAATAGTGCTTCAAAGACTGACTTTGGTCAGTTCTGCGGGCCTGCGTTGCGCGTGCCCGACAGGTTGCATCAATGGGCATCTGAGGCTCTGTGACCAATGTCACAAACAGGAAGTTGGTAAATGCTTAACTTAGCTTTTTTTAAATCAACAACTAATGGGCATTACGATACAGCATTCCGGGGTACAGCAGCTGCTGGAATTACATTTCGGACAGTTTGAGCCGGATTTAATCAGCAAACTCGCGGAACATTGCGTGATCCGCGATTTCGAAGCGAACCAGCAGCTTATGCGGCCGGGGCAGTACTTCAAGTCGACGATGCTGATCGTTGAAGGCGGAGTGAAAATATACCGCGAAGATCAGGAGGGGAATGAGTTTTTTATGTACCAGCTCGGTCCGGGGGATGCGTGTGCGCTGTCGATGATCTGCGCGACACGGAAGGAACAGAGCCAGATTTCCGCCAAAGCCATTGAGCCCACCAAAGCTTTGCTCGTTCCGATCGCATTGATGGACGAGTTGATGACGGGTTATAAAACATGGTATTATTTTGTACTGGAAACCTATCGTTCCAGGTTCGAGGAATTGCTGGAAGTGGTGGATAGCATTGCTTTCAAGAGCATGGACGAACGCATTGAATTCTATCTCAAAAATCAACGCAAGCTTTCCCACAACGACGAACTGGCGCTGACCCACCAGCAAATCGCGACGGATATGAACTCTTCGCGGGAGGTGGTATCAAGGCTGCTGAAAAAAATGGAACAGCGTGGGATGGTGCGACTGGGCCGGAATACGATTACCATCCTTTTTTAAACAACTTTTCCCGCTGTGTAACATTTGTCACAAACCTGCCGGCATCCGTATTGCAACTTTGTACTCAGTTAGTACAAAAAGCATATGGAAACCATTGGTTATATCGCGTCGGTGTTCATCGGCATTTCTTTGGGGCTCGTCGGTGGGGGAGGATCGATCCTGACCGTGCCCGTATTGGTATACATTTTCGGAATCAGCCCGGTCGTATCCACTTCGTATTCGTTGTTTATTGTCGGTTCGACCAGCCTTGTAGGCGCGTACGGCAATTACCGCCGCGGATTGGTCAATGTCAAAACGGCATTGTTCTTCGGGCTGAGCTCGATGGTAACCGTCTATCTGACCCGGAAGCTTCTGGTGCCCGTAATCCCTCATAATCTGTTCCGGATCGGCCATTTCCACGTAACCGAACCACTGCTGACAATGGCTCTGTTCGCCGTGCTGATGCTCGTGGCGTCCGTGGGAATGATCAGCGGCAGGCAAAGCCAACCCGGCTGCCTGGAATGTGACATGGGGCGGAATATGGTAAAACTGGGGCTCAGTGCGGTCGGAATCGGTCTTACAACGGGACTCTTGGGTGCGGGCGGCGGATTTTTACTTATTCCTACGCTGGTGCTCGTGCTGGGTATGCCCATGCGCGAGGCCGTAGGCACCTCCCTGTTGATCATCGCGCTGAATTCGCTGGTCGGCTTTGCAGGGGACCTGGGACATTTCGAAATCGACTGGTATTTTCTGCTGACGATAACCCTCGTCGCCGTGGCGGGCATCTTCATAGGCGGGCTCCTTGCGCGAAAGCTGGATAGCGGCCAATTGAAAAAGAGCTTCGGCTGGTTCGTGCTCGCCATGGGATGCTTCATCCTCTTCAAAGAGTTTTTCCTCTAACCAACTCCTCAAATGACCTGTGTGACAAAGGTCACTGACAATGGCCGGCCGCCCGGCGAACTTTGTCATATGGTTCTCCTACCTATCACTCAAAACAGTTAACAGAACAATGAAACTCGAACAAATTTATACCGGCTGCCTGGCACAGGGCGCCTACTATATCGAAAGCGAAGGCGAGGCGGCTGTCATCGACCCGCTTCGGGAGACTGGCCCTTACCTGGCCCGCGCAGAAAAAAATGGTGCGAAAATCAAGTATGTATTGGAAACCCATTTTCACGCCGACTTTGTCAGCGGGCATATAGACCTGGCGGAAAAGACCGGTGCGACGATCGTTTACGGTCCTACCGCAAATCCAGGCTTCCAGGCGCATATTGCGCAGGACCGTGAGGTGCTCAGGCTGGGCAAGATCACCATCGAAGTTATCCATACCCCGGGGCACACGTTGGAAAGTACGTGTTACCTGGTGTCGGACGAAAATGGCCGTCAGGTGGGCCTCTTTACCGGCGACACGCTCTTTATCGGCGACGTCGGCCGTCCCGACCTTGCGCAGAAAGTCGTGCAGGATCTGACCCAGGACAAATTGGCCGGCATGCTTTACGACTCGCTCCACGAGAAAATCCTGCCGTTGTCCGATGACCTCATCGTATACCCCGCCCACGGGGCAGGTTCGGCTTGCGGCAAGCATATGAGCAAGGAAACCACGGATAGTCTGGGGCATCAGAAGGCCACGAACTACGCTTTGCAGCCGATGGACAAGCAGACATTTATCCAAAAGGTGACGGACGGCCTGACGCCACCACCTGCATATTTCCCGGCCAACGTGATGATGAATATCCAGGGCTACGAAAGCATCGATGAGGTGCTGAACCGCGGGATGCAAGCCTTGTCGGCCGATGCATTCGAGGTGGCAGCCAACGAAACGGGCGCGCTGATCCTGGACACCCGTGCGGCACAGGTATTTGCCAAAGGCTTTATTCCTAATTCGGTCAATATCGGCATTGACGGCAGTTTTGCTCCCTGGGTAGGCGCGCTGATAGAAGATATCCGGCAGCCGATCCTGCTGGTAACCGACCCCGACCGGGAAGAAGAGGTGGTGACGCGGCTGGCACGGGTAGGCTACGACAATGCCATCGGGCATTTGGCCGGAGGTTTTCAGGCCTGGGTGGATGCCGGAAAGGAAATAGACAGTATTCCGTCGGTGGAGGCCAGCGAAATACCAGCCCTTTTGGAAAGTAATCCGGGTTGGCAGATACTGGATGTAAGAAAGCACAGCGAGTACCTGGCCGAGCATGTGGAGGGGGCCGAAAATCTGCCGCTGGATTACCTGAACGAGCATCTGAGCGAAATCGACAGTAATATAACCTACCTGGTGCATTGTGCCGGAGGTTACCGGTCGATGATCTTCAACTCGATCCTTCGGGCGCGTGGTTACCATAACCTGATCGATGTGGCAGGCGGATTTAAAGCGATCAGCGAATCGGGGCGCCTGAAAACCACGGATTATGTATGCCCGACCACGCAGGAGGCGATGGCGGCGTCGGCCGACGGGGAGGTATTACAATCATTAAACAAGGGAACGAAATAGAATGCTGGAAGTAATCAAACAACCCTGGCCGTGGTATGTGGCCGGTCCGCTGATCGGCCTCACGGTACCCGCCCTGCTGATTTTAGGCAACAAACACTTCGGGATTTCGGCCAATCTGCGACATATCTGCGCGAGCTGCTTTCCGGCAAATGTGCCCTTCTTTCAATATGATTACAAAAGGGAGGTCTGGAACCTGTTCTTCGTAGCAGGTATCGTTATCGGCGGAGCGCTGGCAGCTTATTTTTTGGCGAACCCCGCAGCGATTCAGGTGGATCCGCGGCTGGCGGAAGAATTGGCGGGTTACGGCATCAACGATTTCTCGGGAATGGTACCCGCGCAGCTCTATTCGTGGAACAGCCTGCTGACCTTCCGCG
Source organism: Dyadobacter sp. (assembly GCF_017744695.1). Classification (GTDB taxonomy): domain Bacteria; phylum Bacteroidota; class Bacteroidia; order Cytophagales; family Spirosomataceae; genus Dyadobacter. The sequence goes on along the minus strand of NZ_JAGIAS010000011.1, from coordinate 197,064 downwards.
GACTGATCATGATGGTGGGGGGCGGCTTTCTGGTCGGCTTTGGTTCGCGCTATGCGGGCGGGTGCGCCAGCGGGCATTCGATTATGGGGCTCAGTACCCTGCAATGGCCTTCGCTGGTAGCGACAATCTGCTTTATGGCCGGAGGCTTTCTGATGGCCAACTTTATTTTACCAATCATTTTAAACAGCTAATTCATGCAGTCTCCCCTGATTGAAAGTACTGCCGGCTTCGAAGCCCGTTCGCAGGACACGATCTGTATCAACGAATCGCATTTACAACATAAATGGTACCACAATTTTAAATACCTGGCTGTCGGCGTACTGTTCGGCATCGGCTTCGTCAAGGCGGAGGTAATCAGCTGGTTTCGTATCCAGGAAATGTTCCGGTTACAATCGTTTCATATGTATGGCATTATCGGGTCTGCGGTCATGACCGGGCTGATATCCGTTTGGCTCATCAAACGATTTGGCATTAAAACCCTGTACGGGGAGCCGATTACCTTCACGCCTAAAAAATTCAACAAAGGACAAGTGTACGGCGGGCTCCTGTTCGGGCTGGGCTGGGGACTTACCGGGGCCTGTCCCGGGCCATTATTTGCGCAGATCGGGACAGGGGCCACCGTTGTGGCAGTAGTGCTGGCAAGCGCAGTGGCCGGTACCTGGGTTTACGGCCGCTTTCGCAACTCGTTGCCGCATTGACAGCCCGGGAATAATCACTTAATTTACCCGAACAAACCATGCGTAGCTATGAGAGCTTTGATTATCGGCGCTACCGGCGCAACGGGTAAAGACCTGGTAGACATTTTACTGCGGGATCCGGACTATACGGATGTGGTCATATTTGTGCGCCGTGCAAGCGGTGTCGTGCATCCTAAGTTGACTGAAATCCTGACTGATTTTGAGAAAATGGAGCCCATAGAAGGGCAAATCAAGGGGGATGTCTGGTTTTCTTGCCTCGGGACTACTTTGAAAACCGCAGGTTCCAAGGATAAGCAGTGGCATATCGACTATGAAATCCCCCTCGAATTCGCCCGGGTCGCGAGGCGGAATGGCGTAGCGCAGGCCGTCCTGTTATCTGCATACGGCGCGTCCCCGCGTAGCAATGTATTCTATTCCAAAATGAAAGGTGAACTGGAAGAAAAGATCAAAGGGCTGGTATTCGAAAAGCTGATTATTTTCAAGCCGGGCCTGTTGCTCAGGAAAGACACCGACCGTCTGGGCGAACGGATCAGCGCATCAGCGATACGCCTTTTGAACAGGCTGGGTATCATGAAGAAGTTCCGTCCCATGCCGACTGAGATACTGGCAGAAAAACTTGCCAAAGTGCACAAGGTTTGCTCGAACGGTACGCATGTGATCGAGCTGGATGGGATTTTTGAAGTCTAGCCGTCAAATAACTCGCCCGGGAATTATTTCATCAAAATATTATATTTTTTCAACACAAAACAACAGAATTTATAGTAATGAAAGTGGTATAATCTCATAACAAAATTTGGTTATTTTCTCTACGGGCATATATTTGTTTTTAGTAACTAAAAATAACCAAACCTAACTTGTTATGAGAAGAATTTTTCCACTAATGCTTCTGGCATGGCTGGCTTGCTGGCTACCTGCGGCAGCACAGGGCGTGAGGATTACCGGAAAGGTAACCACCAGTGATGACGCTTCACCCTTGCCGGGCGCTTCGGTGCAACTTAAAGGCACCGCCGTCGGCACCCAAACGGATGCGGAAGGAGTTTACGCGATCGACGTGCCGTCGTCCAACTCCGTGCTGGTGTTCAGCTTTGTGGGGATGGTGGCGCAGGAAATAACCGTGACCAACCAGAGTACCATCGATGTCAAACTTTCAAGCGATGTCCGGAGCCTCAGCGAGGTCGTTGTGACGGGCTACGGCTCGCAGATCAAGCGGGATGTGACGGGCAATATCGCCCAGGTGAAGGGTACAGAGATCCAGAATATGCCCGTGGCGAGCGTGGATGCGGCTATTCAGGGAAGGGCGGCAGGGGTGTATGTCAATAGCGGGACGGGCAAACTCGGGCAGGCGATCAACGTGCGCGTGCGGGGCAATTCTTCCATCAGCGCGAGCAGCCAGCCGTTGTATGTGGTCGACGGGATGCCGGTTACGACGGCCGATCTGAGCAATAACGGCGGTTCCACCAACCCGTTGTCGGACATCAACTCCAACGACATCGAATCCATCGAAATCCTCAAAGATGCGTCTGCCGGGGCTATTTACGGTTCCCGCGCGGCCAACGGGGTGGTTTTGATCACAACCAAGCGCGGCAAGGCCGGGAAAACCAACGTCAGCCTGAACTACCAGCTCGGTTCTTCGGAAGCGACGCGGCGTGTGAAATTCCTTGATGCGGAACAATACGTGAAGTTCTATACGATGGCGGCAGCCAACCGCGACCGTATAGACGGTACCGATACCCAGGATCCCGATTCCTACACCCAATATATGCTAGGGCCAGGTGGTTTTCTGGAGTATTATAGCCTGGGTACCTACAATACGCCCCAGCAGCAGAACTATTCCTGGCAGGACCAGGCATTCCGGAAAGGCCCGATGCAGCAGCTCGACCTGCAAGTCAACGGAGGGAGCGAGAAAACGAAGTTCTTCCTTTCAGGACAATACCTGAATCAGACAGGGACACTGGTAGGGAACAAGCTCGAACGCATTTCCGGTCGTATGAACCTTGACCATCAGGCTTATAAATGGTTGCAGATAGGGTTGTCGATGGGGCTCGCGCGCACGGTGAACCGCCGTTTGCCGGGTGACAATGCATTCTCGAACCCGCTTCAAATGGCTGCATTGACGCCACTGACCCCGTTCACTGATCCCAAAACGGGCCTGCCCACCGGAACACCTCCCGGCGACGTGAATGTGCCGCTCTATTTCAACCCGATGATCTCGATCAACTATGCGAAATTTGAAGCGACTTCGTTCCGTAACCTGACCAACGCTTACGCGCAGGTCAATATCCTGCCCGAGCTGAAATTCCGCAGCGAACTGGGAATCGACCTTTTGAACCAGAATGAAGAAGGTTACTACCAAAGCCAGAACGTGCGGAATGTGAGCACGGCCAGCAGTGGGTTGGGTAACAACTATGCGACATTTGTTACCAACTACAATACCAACAATTTCTTCTCCTATGACAAAACGCTCGGGCTGCACGGCATCGGCGCTACATTGGGGATGTCCTACCAGCAATCACAGCGGAAGCTGAGCTTCGTGGAAGGCACGCAGTTCCCGTCCGATTCCTACAAAAAGATCGCCAGCGCGGCTACCAAATCGGATGGAAGCACTTCGGAAACCAATTTCCGTTTCTTGTCCTATTTCCTGCGGATGAACTACAAGTTTGCGGATAAATACCTGTTATCGGCGAGCGCGCGTATCGATGGTTCGTCGCGTTTCGGGGCCAATTCGCGTTATGGTTTCTTCCCGTCGGCTTCATTGGGCTGGGTGCTTACCGAGGAAGGTTTTCTCAAAAACAACAATGTGCTCAGCTTCCTGAAACTGCGCGGCAGCTATGGGGCGACCGGTAACTCGGAGATCGGTGATTTCCCGCAACTGGGGCTTTTTGCCGGAGATGCCGGCTATGCAGGGGCCGCCGGGCAGCGCCCGTCCCAGATCGGTAACCCTAACCTGAAATGGGAGACTACCCGCCAGGCTGACTTCGGCGTCGATTTCGGCTTGTTCAATAACCGGATCAATGGGGAGATAGATTATTATGTCAAAAAGACAAATGGACTTCTGCTCGAAGTGAACGTACCGGCTACTTCGGGCTTCTCGGTTCAATATGCCAACGTGGGTAAGCTGGAAAACAAAGGGTTTGAATTTGTATTGAATACCCAAAACACCGTGGGCGCATTCCGCTGGACTACCTCGCTGAACGTGGCCAACAACAAGAACAAAGTGACCGACATACAGGGCCAGGTGATTGAAGGCGGTATCCGCAGCATGAGCCGTGTGATGGAAGGCCAGCCGGTGGGTGTGTTTTACACGGTCGAATACGCCGGCGTGGATCGTGCGAATGGTAATGCATTGTTTTACAAAAACACCCCGAACCCCGATGGGACAGTCGACCGGTCTACCGTAACAAACAACGGCTACAATAGCGCGCAGCGCGTAGTCGCAGGAAACCCGAACCCCAAGTTTGTGGGGGGGATCACCAACACGTTTTCCTACAAAGGGATCGATTTGAGCGTCTTTTTCAACGGGGTCTCCGGCAATAAGATCAACTTCTATGGGGTAGGACAGTACTCGTCGGCCAACGGGATCTACGAAGACAACCAGACTGCCGACCAATTGAATGCCTGGACGCCCGAAAACCCGGATACTGACGTTCCCGAAGCCCGTTTCTACCGCGGCAATGGCAATCAGGCATCCTCGCGCTACATTTTCAACGGATCGTATCTCCGGTTGCGTTCGATGACTTTGGGCTATAACCTGCCAGCGGAACTGGTACGCCGCATGAAGATGGAAAAGGTGAGGGTGTATGTTTCGGCACTCAACCTGGCGACTTTCACCAAATACAAGGGATGGGACCCCGAGGTCAATACGGACGACCTGAGTGAGAAGGACAGCAAGTTCGCACTGGGTAATGACTTTTACACCGCTCCACAGCCGAGGACATTGCTGGTGGGTATCAATGTCGGATTTTAATATTGGATTATCATCATGAAAAAGAACAGATATATCATACCAACCTTGCTTTCAGCCATGCTGATGGCAACGGGCTGCGACAGCAAGCTGGACGTGCAGCCGACCCAAAGTATCGACGAAAATGTGGCCCTCGGTACTTCCCGGGATGTGGAGGTAACGCTCATCGGGTGTTACGATGGCTTGCAGGATGTGGATGTGTATGGCGGGGCATTCCAATATGCGTCCGAACTGCTCGGCAACGCCGACGAGCTGGGCTTTGGCGGTACGTTTCAGAACCTGCTTGAAATGTACAATAAGGAAATGACCACCAATAACGTCACCGCCACTTCTACCTGGCGCGATTCTTACGTGGCGATCAACCGTTGCAACAATGTACTTTCCGCATTGGATATCGTCGATGAGGACAAGCGTGCCCGCATCGAGGGGGAGGCCCGGTTTATCCGCGGATCGATTTATTTTGACCTGGTGCGGCTTTACGCCAAGACCTGGGGAGATGGCGATAATGCTTCGAATCCGGGCGTTCCGCTGGTATTGAAGCCGACGCGAGGCGTTACCGATGCCGACAAAATACCACGGAATTCCGTAGCGGAGGTGTATGCGCAGGCATTGGAAGATCTGACGAAAGCCAAATCGCTGTTACCGGAAAGCAATACCATCTACGCGACCAAATATGCGGCAGCGGCACAGCTCTCACGCGTGTACCTGATGCAGGGCAACTACGCGGCTGCGCGCGACGAGGCCAACGAGGTGATCGTGTCGGATGCATTCTCGCTCAATGCGGCATTCGAATCGCTCTTTTTTACATTTCTTGAAAACGGCGGGGCTAATCCCAAGGAGTACATTTTTTCGATGATCGTCACCCAGCAGGACGGAACCAACGACATGAATACCTTCTTTGGAACGACCATCTCGGCGATCCCCGGAACTGCGGGCCGCGGGGATATCCGTGTGCTGGCCAAACACAGGGGTTTATACGAAACCGGTGATAAGAGAGGGGCATTTTTTGTGACTACCAATAACACATTTACCCGGAAACACCTGGATAAGTTTGGCAATGTGCTGCAATTTCGCCTCGCAGAAATGTACCTGACACGGGCAGAAGCCAACCTGCGGCTCAACAGCCAGGTGGGGGCCACGCCGCTAGCCGACCTGAACCTGATCCGCACCCGGGCCGGCCTGAAAGCAGCTACCGCGGCTACGATAGAGTCTGTGCTGAAAGAGCGGCATTTGGAACTGGCATTCGAGGGCCATACGTTGCACGACCTCAAACGCACACGGCAGAATGTGGGTGCTTTGCCCTATAATTCGCCCAAGCTGATCATGCCCATTCCGCAGCGCGAAATGGACGTGAACAAGCAGCTGGTGCAAAACCAGGGCTACAACTAATAGCCTGGCTGGTGTAAAAATGCAGAAGAGTAGCAGGTTTTTGCCTGCTACTCTTCTGTTTTTTGGGCAACCGATGGCTGGCCGTTGCGGGAACTATGTTTAGTTGTATCCCGGATTTTGTTTGAGCAATGGCGTACCGTTCACTACACTCATGTCGATCTGATATTGCGGGATCGGGAAGTAGTTATTCTTGCCGTCGAGGTATTTGCCGCCGGCCAGATCGGTAGTGATCTTAGACTCGTAGCCGAAATAGGCATTGATGGCCGTATTGGCTTTGTTCCAACGCACCAGGTCGAAAAACCGGTGGCCTTCCATCGCGAGCTCAATGCCCCGTTCGTAATAGATCGCGTCGAGTACGGCGTCCTTCCCTTTTGCCGCCAATGTGCCGGCAGGATAGGGCTTGATCACATAGTTCGCCGCAGGGGTACCCGAGAAGCCGCCCAACGGGTTGGAGTCGTTGGTGTATTTGTACAACCAGCCGGTCTTGTCTGCGGCCCTGCTTCTTACTTTGTTGACATACTCTTCCGCTTTCGCAAGACTTCCGCCATTGGCTTCCGCTTCGGCCGCCAGTAGCAGTACATCGGCAAAGCGGATAACCAGCACGTTGATCGCATTCCCGGGGGCCCACGAGCTCAGATCGGCGTAGAGGTCCTGCGTTTTCTGCCGGTGAATGTTCTTTTTCGGGGCATAAGGACCACCATAGGGCTGGTCGCGCACCCAGTTCATACCCGGGTAAATGCCCCAGTCATGGTAGGGGATACCGCGGCGGCCGACGGTCCAGTCGAGGCGCGGATCGAGGTTGCCGGCGTCGGGGGTGAACGCCGTGGCCGAGGCAATGCCCATGTCGCTTTTTACGGCGTGACCGTTAAAGTCGGTCAGGTAAGGCAACCCGTTGGCGTCAGTGCGGTACATGTTTACGAGCATTTGCGTGGGCTGGAAAAAGCCGCAGCAGCTGAACGGCGCGCCTGTTCCGTAAGGGAAGTTGAGCATACCGCCCTGGTTGGCATTGGTAATATCGAGCGTCCCGTCGTTGGCTACCATTTGTATCGCGAAAACCGATTCCGCATTGTTTTTAGTGGCCGCATCGAAGTTGTCTTTGAAAGAAACGAGGTCGTATTTCAAGCCATTGGTAGTCACGCCATTGGAAATTACATCGGTAAAAACCTTAACAGCGTCAGCATACTTTTTCTGATACAAATAAGTTTTGCCCAAATACGCTCCCGCTGCCCATTTGTTGGCCCTTCCTACCAGGGTTTGTGTAGCAGGCAGCTGCTCATATGCGGCCTTGAAGTCCGCCTCGATCAGCGGCCAGATGTCCTTGTCGTTGGGTTGGTTGAAATCGGTGGTGGTTTCATCGATCCAGGGCACCATATTCCACATTTTCTTCAATTCGAAATAGTAATGCGCCCTGAGAAACCGTGCCTGCACTTCCATGTTCGCCTTGTTTTCGGCTGAAACGTCGGTGGTCAGTGCAAGTACTTTGAGCACGGTGTTCGACCGCGAGACGCCTTCGTACAATGCTTTCCACTTACTGTTGAAAAAACCGTTGTCGGCCCCGGTACTGAACGTGGCAATGGCGCTGATGGGGGTCTGGTCGCCTCCGTCGCTGCCTTTGTGTGCATCGCCGCCGGGAATGGCACCGTATACCCAGTTGTCGGGTGGCGATTCCCAGCCACTGCCACCGGTGAAATCGCCCTGGCCGTCGAGCGCGGCATAGGCACCGGTAAGCAGGCCGTCGATACCCTTCGCATTGGCGAGCACATCGTCGCCCAGCGCACCCTGTACGGGTTTGTCCAGGAAATCGTCCTGGCAGGCCTGTAACATCGTAAAACCGCCGATCCAGCAAAGAGCGGCTATATATTTCATGAACTTCTTCATATCACGTTGCTTGGAGATGAGTTAAAAAGTAAGGTTCAGGCCAATGGTGTATTGCCGGGATGACGGATACGAGCCCTCGTCGATGCCGAATACGGTCGGGTTGCCGCTCGCGTTCCGGCTTACTTCCGGATCGAGTCCTGAATAACCGGTGATCGTGAACAGGTTAGTCGCTTGCAGGTACACGCGGAATTGCTGTGCGCGGATCTTCTTCATCAGCGCAGTCGGGAATGTGTACCCGATTTGTAGGTTCTTCGCGCGCAGGTAGGAGCCGTTTTCCACGAAATAGGAATTGGGCACATTAATGGTACTGAAAGAACTGGAATTCTCCTGGATAGGTGCTTTGGCATTGTGGTTTTCCGGTGTCCACGAATCGTACAATGCGGTTTTGCTTTTTGCACCCGAACGCGAAGAATTGAAATCGCTCCACCAGAGGGTCTGGTTCCAGAGCTGGTTACCCTGAACGCCGTAGAGGAACAGGCTGAAATCGAAGTGTTTGTAATTCAGGGCAATGTTCAGGCCATAACTGAAATCGGGGTTCGGGTTACCGAGCATCTGGCGGTCGGCGGCGGTGATCTGGCTGTCGCCGTTGATGTTCTCATAACGGAACCGTCCTACCGAAGCGCCGTCCTGGTACACGGCATTCGCGTCGCCGGTTTGCTTTACCGCTTCGGCATTGGCTGTTGCGATCTCTTCCTGCGAGTTCCAGAAGCCGATTACTTTATAGCCGAAGAATTGGCCAATGGAATTTCCCACGCGGTTGCGTACAATGGAGGCACCGTCGAATCCCCGGCCCTCAAGATCGAAATAATTGGTGCTGTTGGTGACCTTCTTGATTTTGTTGTTGTAGGTCGTTAAAGTCAGTGTCGCATTCAGTTTCAGGTCGCTCGTCAGGTCGAATTTGGAATCAATTTGCAGATCGATACCCTTGTTTTTCATCTGACCTATATTTACGTACGGTACCGACCCGCCACCGGCCGTTCCGATCAATGCCGGGTTGAACAGCAGGTCCTTGATCTCTTTGACATAATAATCCGCAATCACATCCAGTCTGCCTTTGAAGAAAGTAGCGTCGATACCGATGTTGGTACTGATATTCTTTTCCCAAACGGCATTAGGGTTGCCGATCTGGCTCTTTTCAAAACCTTCCAGCGCGCCCGATCCGCTGGTACCACCGAGGTCGTAGTAAGAACTGCGGCGGTTGGAGCTGTAAGTAGTGAATGCATTGCCCGAAGTCACGTTGATCTGGTTACCCATGATCCCGTAGTTGGCCCTGAGTTTCAGGTCGTCGATCCATGTCAGGTTGCGCATGAAATCCTCACGGGAAATGCGCCAGCCCGCGCTCACAGCCGGGAAGAACCCATAACGCTCGTTGATAAACTTGGAAGATCCGTCCCGACGGAGAATCGCGCCGAAAAGGTATCTGTCGTTGTAAATGTAATCCAGGCGACCAATGAGTGAGTACAAAGCGTCCGCGGAACGGCTGCTCGAATTGGTGCGCGTGCCGGAGCCGGTGCCCAGGTTCATGTAGTTGGGGTCAAAAGAGAAATAGCCCTGCGTGCTGCCGCCGATTTCGTAGTATTTGCCGCTGTAAGCCTCGGTACCCGCCGCGACGGTCAGGTCGTGTTTACCCATTGTTTTGTGAAAGGTCAGCAAATTGGTCCATGTCCAGTTGAAGCCGGAATAGGAGCCTTCCGAGTAGGTATTGGTATTACTATTTTCCTTGTTTTCGTAGGTAGGGAAGGAAAACGAGCTCCATCTGCCGGAGTAGTTCTCGCCACCCAGGCTGGTACGGAATGTAAAAGATTTGAAAAAGTCGAATTCCGCAAAAACATTACCGAACAGGCGGTTGTCCAGTCCTTTGTCGTAACGGGTGCGGTCGCGCATAGCCACGGGGTTGAATGCGTCGCCCATGCCCGAGGCGCGGCTGCCGGCGTAGTTACCCATGATGTCGTGCACAGGCACGATAGGCTGCATACGGAAAGAGAATGCAATGGCCGAGCCGCCGTCGGAGAGGCTGGATTTGGGATTGTCGGAAATCGAATAGGCGAGGTTTTCGCCGATGCGCACGTGCTTGCCGATGTTGTACTGGCTGTTCGAGCGGAGCGTGTAGCGTTTCAGGTAGGTGTTGGTCAATGCGCCCTGCTGGTTGAAATAATTGAGTGAAAACAGGTAGTTGCCCTGGTCGCTGCCGCCGCTGAGCGAGATGTTATGGCTCGTGGAAGGTGCGGGTTTGAATATCTCGTGAAACCAGTCGGTACCGGTTTTGTTGGCCTTTACAATCTGGTTAAAGGTATTGAAATCATCGACCGAAGTGTAGTTCGGGTTCACATAATACAGGTTCGGATTAGTCCGCGGATCACCTTCCGAGGCTCCGGCAGGAAGAATGTAGTCGGGCAGGACGGGAGAGGTGCCATAGCCATACTGGTCGTCGCCCACGGTCAGCCCGGAGTTTTTCTGCACCTGAAATTTCAGTTGCGCCTGTTCCTGCGGCGACAGGGTGTTCCATACGTTACCTCCCGGGGGTGTCTGAATCCCGAACCAGGCACTGTAATTGATTTTAACCTTATCCTTCCCTTTTTTGGTCGTAATGATAATCACCCCGTTGGCCGCTCTTGATCCGTAGATGGAGGCAGAACCAGCGTCTTTCAGCACCTGCATGGAGGCGATGTCGTTGGTGTTCAGGTCGGAAATGGACGTGGTAGGAACACCGTCGACCACGTACAGCGGCGAGTTGTTGCCAAATGTATTCAGACCGCGGATGCGCACCTGCGGCGTTTCGCCCGGCTGGCCCGAGCTCAGGATGGTAACCCCCGAAGCGCGGCCCTGCAACTGGTTGGCGACCTGCCCGTCGGGCGTTTGTTTCAGCTGTTCGACGTCCACGACCGACACCGCACCGATCAGGTCCTTCTTGCGCTGGGCGCCATAGCCGGTTACGACGAGTTCGGTCAATGTCGACACGTCGGGTTTCAGGGCCACGTCCACGCTGGTGCGCGCGCCAACCATCACTTCCTGCGCCACAAAACCAATGAAACTGAATATCAGAATGGATTCATCGCCGGCGATATCGATGGTATAGTTGCCTTCCACGTCGGTCATGGTCCCTTCATTGGTGCCCTTCACGCGGATCGCCACGGAGGGTAACGCCTCGCCCTTTTCGTCGGTTACCTTTCCCTTCACGGGTCGGGCGAGCGTTTGCGTTACCGGCACGATCTCACGCAGGATTTCCGTCTTTGGCCTTTCCGTAATCCCGATCATGTTGCCTACCTGCCTGAATTCCAGGCTGGTTTGCTTTTCGATCATTTTCAGGATCGCCGGAACGGGCTGTCCCAGTGCGTAAATGGTAATTTCCGGTGCTTTACGCACCAGCTTCTCGTCGAAAGCAAAAGTGAGACCGGTTTGCTGCTCGATCTGCCTCAGGACTGTCTTTACCCGGGTTTGCCGCATATCCATGCTGACGTGCTGGGCCTCCGTAGGCCCGGCCATGAGCAAGGCGGTTGTCAGGACATTAATACCCAGTATTAGCGTAGAAATGCGCATACATTTTTTGAATAAGGGGAGCCCCTTATGGTAATAATTCACCATATTTGTCTGATGTTTAATGGTTAAGCTGTTAAACCGCGTCCACCCGCCATTCATGGTTCCAAGCATTGCCTGGCAGGCGACAACCGATACCGGGGACATTCGCAGTGTTCCCGGTATTCACCAGACCAGCCTTCCTGGAAAGCCAGCCCGTATTTTTTGTTCTTCCTATCTGATTACTATCGTACTGTCGTTTAGTTGTGAATAATTGAAATTCTTGGAGAAACCCAGGACTTTCAGCACATCGTTCATGGGTTGGTCGTCGAGGGTCAGCGATATTTTCTCGGTGGAAAGGCCTGGTTTCTCGATAAGGATATGCTGGTTATACTTTCTTTCCAATGCATGCAGCACTTCCACCAGCAGTTCGTCCTCGAACACCATCCTGTTGTCCTTCCAGGGGGCAATGGCCGGTTTGCTGATTTCACTCACATGGATTTTTTGCGTTTTTTCCGGTACCACGGCCTGCTCGGCGGGCAGCAGCATCAGTGCGGGCTGTTCCGGTTTGTCACGAACCTGCACACCGACCTTGCCGGTCTTGACCGTCACTTTGATATCCGGGTCGTTTTTGTAGGCTTTAACATCGAATGAAGTACCTAAGACGGTAATGTCCAGTGTCTTGGCATGGACGATAAATGGTTTGGTTTTATCGTGGGCGATGTCAAAGAATGCCTGTCCCTCGCGCAATACTACTTCGCGGGTTTTTCCTTTGAATGCTACGGGATAGCTGAGTGTCGAGCCTGCATTCAGCCAGATATGCGAGCCGTCGGGCAGGTTTACCCGGATGGTCTTGCCGAGCGGTGCCGCCACCAGCCGGAGGTCGCTTGCAGCAGGCTTTCGTTCGTTGGTCCAGAGCAAAAAACCGACCAGAACGATCGCCGCGGCTGCCGAAGACCAGGCTGTGAGCCTCTGTATCCAGCCGAACCGTTTCGCGGGCATGTATTGCCCGCGCCGGTTTTGCAGGCCCGCGTGCATGCGGTCACGGATTTCGTCGGCGCTTTCCCCCGCCGGTGTGACAATGGTCTCCGGGCTTTGGTCGTCGGCGAGCCGGTCGTACCACTCGTGCAATAGCTGTTTTTCTTCTTCCGTAGCGGTCCCGTCGAAGAATTTCCTGGCAAGCGATCTGATATATTCCTGTGTCATTGCAAAGCGGATTGACCCTTTGCAACACATAGAGGGGAGATGGAGGAAAAACCCCTTAGTGGGGCGGTGATTTTTTTGTGGGTGGTCGGCGGCCGGCCCTCACAACAGCAACGCCACTACATTACTCAGGCTGGCCCTGACGATCTTCAATGCTTTGGTCAGGTGCGCTTCGGCGGTTTTGGGGGAGATGTTCAGCTCTTCGCAGACGTCGGGCAGGGAGCGATCGTGTAATTTGTTGTATTGGAAAACAAGCCTGCATTTTTCGGGCAGGCGATTGGTGAGATTGGTAATGATTTCGAGCAGCAGGCGGTTTTCAATCTCCTGCTCCATCGATACCGAGGGTGCAGCCTCGTGCCGGATCGACTGTTCGATTTCTTCTGCCTGTTTGGATTTAGCCAGGTAGCGGTATACTTCATAGCGGAGCATGGCCGCCAGATAAGGCGCCAGCGATTGTATTTCGAGCGTTTCCCGCTTAATCCACAGGAGCATGAATGTATCCTGTGTGATCTCTTCCGCCACGGCTGCCGACTTCACCATCCGGTGCGCGGTATAGTAGAGCTTGTCCCAATACCGCGTGTAGATTTCATCGAATGCCCGTTCCTCGCCCTCTCTTAGCAGCGCCGCGAGCTGATCGTCGGATAAAGAGGAAGGCAGGGTTCTCATGGCAGGTTAGCAGCAAACCAGTTGTTGTTAACCAAATATATGTATTAATACATTCATAATATTGCTTGATCTTTCAAAAATGCAGAATTAAAAGTAAGAAATTGGGGTAAAAATGGGTGTTGGAATTTCTAAATTGTAGAATTTCAACATTTTATTCTGTTGAAATTATTTTATAAACAGAGGGTTCATTGCAACGCTTCCGGTGAAGCTGTCTGACAATCTTCTATCGCTTCGTGTAGTGCAACGTAACGACACCGGAGCCGAGCGTTCTCGATTCCTGCAATACCAGATTGCTCATGGGGGCATCTCTATCGAACAGGCTGATCCCTTCTCCCAGTATCACCGGATGCAGAGTCAGTTTGTATTCGTCTATCAGTCCAAGTTTTGTCAGACTTTTAGCCAGACCAGGGCTGCCGAATATCACCAGGTCTTTGCCTGGTTGCTGTTTCAATTTGTTCACCTCATCCACGACGTTGTCTTTGATCAGTGTGGTATTGTTCCAGTCGGCACTGGCTAAGGTTGTCGAGAAGACGATCTTGGGAATTTCCTGCACCCATTGTGCATGCGCCAGTGCGTGACCGTTTGCATTCGGGTCGTTCAATACCGTCGGCCAGTAGCCTTCCATTAAATGGTAGGTGTTTTTGCCGTAAACCGGGGCGCCCACTGTTTTGACCAGCTCATCCGCGAACTGTTGCAGCTCGCTGTTGTAGGACAAAAAGCCAAGGCCGCCGTTTTTGTCACCGGCAAAACCATCAAGGGACATGTGTGCAAATAGGATCAGCTTTCTCATTTTGATCGTGTTTCGTCTGTTTTGAATTAGAGTTTCAATATACAAAACTATTGGCTGGGCAGTGTCACCGCCCAGCGCCCATGATATGCATTCTATGCCCTTCCGGTCAACTTAACCAGCAATTCGTCCAGTTTTTCGAGTGTTGCGAGCATGCCTTGTTCCATGCCCATCTGCAATGTCGCTTCCAGATCTTCCAGGGATTTGTAGGTTACCACCGTTTCTACCACCGCATTTTCGCCTTTGTCGGTAAAGGTAACTACCCATTCGGCACGCGGCAGCGACTCGTTGATTTCGCCTTCGGCATTTGAAAAAGCATCAGTCGAAGTGTAAAAGTCGATCGGCTGAATTTTGATATAGTCAGTCCAGCCCCAGTATTCGTTGCCGTTGGGTTCTACCATCGCGTAATGCCAGTGGCCGCCTTCGCGGAAGTCCATAGACTTGGTTTTGGTGGTCAACGGCTTGGGGGCAAACCATTGGTCCAGCAGTTCGCTTTTGGTATAGCAATCCCACACCAGCTGGCGGCCGGCGAGGAATTCGCGGCGTACGGTCAATGTATTGTTTTCTTTGTCTGCTACGAAGTCGAATTGAAGGTTGTGTTTCATTGCTGTTGTTTTTTAAGTGTTTCTAAAAGGTTGTCGAGTTGATCGAACCGACTTTCCCAGATCTTTCGGAACTGTTCCAGCCAATGATCGATCTCCTTCATTTTATCGATCTGAAGTTTGTAATAGATTTCCCGACCCTGCTGTTGCGGTTGGACCAGTTCGCATTCAGTCAGGACTTTCAAATGTTTCGAAACGGCCTGACGGGTCGTGTCGAAATGCTCCGCGATCGCATTGGGTGTCATGGCCTGCACGGCGATCAGTACGATAATGGCCCTGCGGGTCGGGTCGGCGATGGCCTGGAAAATATCTCTTCTCATGGGATTATCTCGGATAATTTCGTGCAAGATAACTTCATCCCGGCTGCATTACCTGGATACGATCGGCAAATACTTTCCCCAGTTGTCGACGATCACCCAGGCGATCACCGCGATAAAAATAAAAACGATGGGCAGGCCCGAGGGGGCGGCGGTGGCATTGGTGAGCAGAACACCCGTAAGGACTGGCAGGAGCACAATAGCCCCGAGTGCGCGGGTCCTGGGCACGGCCAGCAGCAGGCCTCCGGCCAATTCCACGGCGCCCACCAGCGGCATCAGCCAGCCGATCTGCGCAAACGCCATGCCTGTTTTTACCATTTTTTCCGGCAAATCGGCCGGTACGGGCATGTAGTGCAGGAATTTATCCAGACCCGCATTGATGAACATCAGCCCTGTCAATAGGGAGAGAACCGACAAAATTTTCTGTTTCATAGCTGTTGATTGTTTATTTGTGAAACCGATTGGTTGCAAATATATGTGCAACCAATCGGTTTCACAAATAAATTCAGAAAAAATTTTTGATGAATGCGGCCTGCCCGGCTTAGCGTCCTTCGTATATGTAAACAACCGTGTGGTCGTCGTCCGGCGCGAAGGCGAGCCTAAGCTTGCCGTTTTTGACCTCGGGGAAGAAGGGATTGTTGCAGATACTGTTGCCTCGCGGTGTTTTGATGGAGAGTGGCAATTGGTAAACGGTCTGATATCCGTCCGTTTTCATGAGCTGGATGGTTCCCAGTGCAAAGCTCTGTTCGCCTTGTTTCCACCGGTTAAGCCCCGAGCAGAGCATCATTCCGGCGCCTACGTACTTGGCGTCCTGGATTTTGAACGTGAACATGTTATTTGACTGTTTCGAAACGAGCTCCCAGCCGTGGTGCGAGTCGTCTTTGCGCGCCCATTTATAGAATTGCTCGGCGTCCCAGTTCATGCCGATGATCTCTTCTTTGGCTACGCTTACCACCGCCCCAAGGGCATCATGGACATCCCACATTTTTTCGACCTCCATGGTCTGCGGGTCCATTCTGTAAACGATAGAATTGCCGTGCGGGCGATACTCGCAAACCGGTATCCATATGTACTTCCCGTCAAAGTCAATGCCGCCGGGGTGGTAGATGCTCTTTTCGCCGATGGTCACCTGGGCGACCAGCTTTCCGCTTTCGTCGAATTTAAAAACGCGGCCTATGCCTTCGCCGGTGTCGCGGTCCATGCCGTCCACCGGAACGGGATACTTTTCGGGCCAGCGCTTCACATCGACGGCCGTCAGGAAATAGTATCCGCCGGCCTTTGTGAGACCTTGTGTATGAAAGGTTTGGAATGGTAAAACGATGGAGTCAACAAGGGCGAACTGCTTCTCGGAGGTGTACCCTGATAACTTTCGGGCTATTTCGCCGTGATCGTTCTGGGCGGACGTCTTATGCGCAAGCAGCCCGGAAATCGTGGTAAGGAGGACAATTAAGCATTTCAATTTCATAAAGAGTACATTTCAAATGGGTTAGGATCCTGACAAGCAAATATAGGATGTTGCTGAAAAGAATATCCAGAAGAACCTGAGGGACAATTAACATTTTTTATGTTGCGGAAACGGCGTTAGCGTGGTTGTTTGCGATCATCAAATATCAGCAAGCCATGACTAACCTTCAGAAGTTCTCTTACATTGTCGCATTTTGCTTTACGCTGGCAAATGCCCCCGCGAAATCAGCGCCCCTCTTTTATCCTAAAACAGCGGCCTCCGGCGATTCCGCACGCAAACCGGAGGTGCGCGACGCAAAGCAGCGAAGTCCCCGCAAAGCTACGCTTCTGGCGATCGTTCCGGGCTTAGGGCAAGGATATAACGGAGATTTATTTATCTGCTTAGCACAATCGAAGCCAACGTAGCTGCTCATCTCCAAACATTCGATGTTTCCGATGATTTGGTCGTTCGAATCGCCCCCGGTTCGGTCAAAACGCCCTTTTCGCTCCTTAGCCCCGGCTTGCAGGTTGTTTTTCACTTTAAGTAAGCGCGAAGCTGTTTACCGACAGCATTCAAGCGCTACCACGGATCGCCGCCTTCGGGCTTCCGGTGCTGAGGACCGGTATTTGCTGATGGCGAAGACAATTGTCGAAAATGGGCTTGCCGATAGCAAATAATTTTTCTTTTTTCACGGAAAACCGACCGTGAAAGGCATTTATGATCGACTTGATACCCTTTATTTTTATTGTCGCGACGCTGGCTGTCGTTTCCGTTCTATCCGATAAAGTGCGCATTCCATACCCGATCCTGCTTGTACTGGTAGGATTGGTAATCGGCTTCATTCCTGGTCTTCCCCTGGTTGAGCTCGACCCGGAGGTCGTTTTTCTGCTTTTTCTTCCACCCCTTCTTTTCCGTGCCGGGTGGAATACGTCGTGGCCGGCTTTCCGGGCGGCAATAAGACCAGCTCATCGTCACCCAGTTCAAGCGGGATTTGCTGCTGCGGTTCCATCGGGAGGCTTCCTTTTCGGAAGCGGCGATCAAAAAGATGGAGCGAGAGCTGGATTTGGACGAGGCCAGGCTTCGCTCGCATATGTAATCCGATGGCTCCTTCATGACAGAGCCTTTATTCATCGGATTTGTTTTTCAAAAACATCAGCAGCGAGTAGGCGCCTTTGGTGACGCAGCGTGTCCCACGCAGTTCGGGGCTCAGGATTTCGGTAACACCGTTTTCACTGTTGCCCGTCTGCACGGCCGTCATGGCAAATCCTTCCTTTCCGGGGATGAAGATGTATTCTTTTCCCTCAAAGCTGACAATGGCATCGTCCGGCAGAACGGTCGCGTTGCGGGATTCCAATGCAAGCTCCGCGTTCATGAATGTGCCGGGTAGAAGGTCGGGCTCGTATTTCTGAAAGTGACAATGGACTTCGGCCGTACGCTCGGCGGACAGGTCTTTGCTGACCAGTATCACTTCGCAGGCCAGCTTCCGCTCAGGCGTGGAATTGGTGAAGGCTAATACCTGCTGGCCCTTGCGGATTTTGTCAAGGTCTTTTTCGAACACTTTCAGCGCCAGATGAATATCCGATGGATTGATCAGATCAAAAAGCACCTCGGTGGGAGCCAGGTATTTGCCGATATTCACATTGACCCGCGACACATAACCCGAGATCGGTGAGTGGATGTTGATGCTGCGTGAGATCCGGTCAGCGCTGATCTGCTTCGGGTTGATTCCCGCGAGCCGAAGCTTTTCTGCCAAAGCACTGACTGCCACCTGCTGAGCCCGGAAATCGGCTTCGGCTTGCTGATAGGTTTTATCGCTCACCGATTTGGAACTATTCAGGTTTTTTTGCCGCTCGTATTCGGTCTCAAGGTACCTGATGCGGGCGCTGCCGGCCAGGTAGTCCTGTTGCAGCTGAATATACTGCTGGTCTTCCAGCACCGCCAGCACCTGCCCCTTTTGCACTTGCATTCCAGGCAGGAGGTTGGTTGATTTCAGATAACCGCCCAGCGGCGCGCTGATCGACACCATATTTTGCGGCGGCACGTCGATCTTCCCGTTCAGACGCAGTACGGACGAAACCGGCGTCACTTTAGGAAACTCTGCGACGATCCCCGCATTGCGAATTTGTTCGGGTGTCAGCTTTGCGACGTTCTCTTGTGTTGGCGCTTCGGCGGCGGAATCCTTATCAGCCGTTTTGGCTGTGCAGGAGCCAAGTATGAGGCCGAGTGCAGTGTAAAGCAAAAATTTGGTATCCATCATTCACTTATTGGCTAAGGAAATAGTCCAGTTCTATGGCATTTTGATTCAGATTGGCGACCGTATCCAGGTATTCGCTCCTGATCGAGGTGGCCTGTGCGATCAACTGGCCCCATTCCAGGTAATTGATATTACCTTCCTGAAGTTGACGGGTGGCCGTCAAAACAACCAGCTCGGCATTGGGCACTGCGGAATTCTGATAGTAGCCGAGCCGTTCGAGCAACTGAAGGTAACCTGTTAGTGCCGCTTTGTAACGAGCTGCAAACTGCCGGTGCTCGCTCTGATATTGTTCCCGGGCAGCCTCGGCGGCGATCCTGGCTGCCTGAATACGCGCTTTTTGCGCACCCGCGAAAAGGGGAATGCCTACTCCGACTTGCGTGGCCTGAAAGCGCGGCCAGCCATTGTACAGTTTATTGTCGGCTCCCGTCCCCCGCATGCTCATATTATTATAAGCAAGGCTCAACTCCGGCAAAAGGCGGGCCTTTTCGACAGCAATGGCTGCGCCGGCAACGGTTTGCTGCCGACTGGCCAGCTGCATATAGGGGTGCGATAATAGTTTGGCCGTATCCGCATACCCGGGCGCCGGAAAAATGAGCGGGCCGTCGTCCGGTTCATAGGATTCTGATCCGTTCAGCAGCAGGTTGAATGTGATAAGCGCGAGCCGATGGTCGGCATCCAGCTGCCCCCGCTGCTGCCTGATTTGCCCGAGCTGCATTTCGGCACTAGTCTTTTCCAGTACGTTGGTCTCTCCCCGCGCCAGGCGCTCGCTTGCGCGTGCAGCGACCGCCCCGAACAGGCTGTCGAGCGAGCCCAGAAGCCGGGCTTTTTGCCGGAGGTAAAGTAACCTGTAGAATTGATGCGTGACATTACGCCGCAGATCGAGCGCGGTGGCAGATGCTTGCAGGGCGCCTGCCTCATACTCTTGTTCCAGAAGCGAACGTTGCCTCCTGTACACCACCGGAAGAAACACGGATTGGGATAATGCAAACCGGGTGTCAGTGTAAGCGCTGTTGATCTGTCCCGCCTCTATACTCACAGCGGTTTGCGGTAGAGTAACGGCAGTTTTCATCAATGCCCGGCGGTATTCCGCCCGTAATTTTTCGCTTTTCAACTGGCTGTTGTCTTTCAGGGCCAGGTTGATGGCTGTTTCCAACCCGATCTGCTTTTGAGCCCGGGCCTGACCCGGTGCAAAGAGGAATGCAGGGATCAGGAGTGCGGCCGCGCCCGCTTTGATATGGAACCGGCTTTCGAATACCATGTACAGGACCGGTAAAACGAATAATGTCAACGCCGTCGCGACCAGCAGGCCACCGATCACCACGGTGGCCAATGGCCGTTGCACTTCCGCTCCGGCACCATTGCTGACGGCCATCGGCAAAAAGCCCAGAGAGGCGACAAACGCGGTCATCAGGACCGGGCGAAGCCGGTGGCTGGCACCTTCCAGGATGGCCTTCTGAATAGCGCTTTCACCCACCTTTCGAATGCGGTTGAACTCGGCTACGAGCACGATCC
The DNA here is from genome assembly GCF_017744695.1 of Dyadobacter sp. Classification (GTDB taxonomy): domain Bacteria; phylum Bacteroidota; class Bacteroidia; order Cytophagales; family Spirosomataceae; genus Dyadobacter. Next base: position 176,840 of record NZ_JAGIAS010000011.1, on the reverse strand, counting down.
CGTTCAGTACCGCCACTCCGAACAGCGCGATAAAGCCGATCCCGGCACTGATACTGAACGGCATTCCACGCAGGGCCAGCAAGAAAATCCCCCCGATAGCCGATAGTGGAATCGCCGAGTAAATCAGCAGCCCGTCGCGCACCGAGTTGAAAGCAAAATAAAGCAGCACGAAGATCAGCACGAGCGATACGGGAACGGCGATCATCAACCGCGCTTTGGCGGCATTCAGGTTTTCAAAGGCCCCGCCATAGGTCACATAATACCCTGCGGGAAGCCGCAGGCTTTTGCCGACTTTCGTTTGAAGCTCGCTTACAATGCTCTGTACGTCACGCCCCGCCACATTAAAGCCCACCACAATACGACGCTTGGCATCCTCCCGCTGAATCTGATTAGGGCCGGAAACAATGCGGATGTCGGCAAGTTGCGAAAGCGGTACCTGGTTCCCGCCGGAAACGGGTACCAGCAGATCGCGAATGAGCGCTACATTCCTTTTTTGTGCCGGACTAAGCCGGACAACCAGGTCAAAGCGTTTTTCTCCCTCAAACACCATCCCCGTACTTTGGCCGGCGAGCGCGGTGTTTATGATGCGGTTCACTGCCCCTACGGTAAGGCCGAATTGCGCAATGGTGTTCCGGTTGTAACGGATCACTACCTGCGGCAGCCCGGATACAGCTTCGACGTACAGGTTCCGGGCTCCATCGACTTGATTGACAAGCTTGCCCAGCCGGGCCGCATATAATGCCAACGTATCCAGGTTTTCTCCGAATATTTTGCAAACCACATCCTGCCTGGCACCGGTCATGAGCTCATTGAAGCGCATTTGCACCGGAAACTGAAATCCGGCTGTCACTCCGGGCACTTCCTGCAAGGCGCGGCCCATTTTTTCAGAAAGCTCGGGGAAGGTCCTGGCCGAAGTCCATTCGCTTTTGTCTTTCAGGATCACCATCATATCGCTCGCTTCCATAGGCATCGGGTCGGTAGGCACTTCGCCGCTACCGATTTTGGTGACCACTTTTTCGACCTCGGGGAAACGGCTTTTAAGAATGTGCGCCGCCTTGGTGGTATTGGTAATCGTGGTGGTCAGGCTGCTGCCTGTGAGCACGCGCGTATCGACCGCGAAATCCCCTTCTTCCAATGCAGGTATGAATTCACCTCCCAGCGTGGTAAGCGTAAATATCGCCGCAGCAAAAAGGAGTAATGCGGATAGTATGACGAGCCTGGGCAGATGCAATAGCTTTTCCAGCGCGACCACGTAACCGGCCGTAAGTTTGTTCATGACGCGGTCCGACCAGTTGGGCGCGTGGCTCACTTTTTTGCTCAAAAATACCGCGCTCATCATAGGAATGTATGTGAGTGAAAGCAGAAAGGCACCCAGCAGTGCAAATGCCACAGTTTGTGCCATAGGCTTGAACATTTTTCCTTCAATGCCCTGTAAGGTGAATATGGGCAGGTATACGATTAAAATAATCATCTGTCCGAATACAGCGCTGTTCATCATGCGGTCGGCCGACTCGTTGACCTGCTCGTCCATTTGTTTCTGTGTGAGCCGGCCGGTGCCGGAAAATTGGGTGCTCCGGGCGATCTGATGCATTACCGCTTCGACAATGATCACCGCACCGTCGACAATCAGGCCAAAATCCAGTGCCCCAAGGCTCATCAGATTGCCGCTGACGCCGAACGTGTTCATCATGATGACCGCAAAAAGCATAGCCAACGGAATGACCGATGCCACCAATAAACCTGCCCTGAGATTCCCCAGAAAGAGCACGAGTACGAAAACGACGATCAATGCGCCTTCCAGCAAGTTTTTTTCAACAGTCCCGATGGCGTTGTTGACCATCTTGGTACGGTCCAGGAATGGTTCTATCACCACACCTTCGGGAAGCGTCTTCTGAATCTGCGCTACGCGTTGCTTCACAGCGGCGATCACCTCACTGCTGTTGGCTCCTTTGAGCATCATGACCACAGCGCCCGAGACTTCTCCCTGATCGTTATAACACATGGCGCCGTATCGGGTTGCGAAGCCTGTATTCACTTCGGCGACGTCGCGGATGAAAACCGGTTGTCCGTCGGGCAGGTTTTTGACGGCGATACCGCCAATGTCGTCCAGATTTTCCACAAGCCCCTCGCTGCGGATATAAAGTACCGAAGGCCCCTTTTCGATGTAGGCCCCTCCCGTATTGGCATTGTTTTCCTGTAATGCGGTGAATACATCATTGATATTCAGCCCCATGGAGAGCAGTTTCGCAGGGTCCACTTCGATCGAATACTGTTTGAGTTTGCCGCCGAAACTGCTCACTTCCGCAACGCCCTTCACGCCGAGGAGCTGTCTTCTGACGATCCAATCCTGAATCGTGCGGAGCTCGGTTTCATCGTAACGGTGCCGGTAACCCTCCCGGGCGCGGACCACATACTGGTAAATCTCGCCAAGTCCCGTGCTGATGGGCCCAAGCTCCGGCGTACCAATGCCTTGCGGGATTTGCCCCTGTACTTTGCCAAGGCGTTCGGAAACCTGCTGTCGTGCCCAGTACACATCCACGTCGTCCTCAAAAACGATCGTGACCAGGGAAAGGCCAAAGCGGGAGAAACTGCGTATTTCTTTCAGTCCCGAAATGTTATTGTTGGCCTGCTCAATGGGAAAGGTGACGAGTCTTTCGATATCGGTCGCACCGAAGGATGGCGCGATGGTAATTACCTGCACCTGGTTGTTGGTGATGTCGGGCACGGCGTCGATCGGCAGCCGGGTAAGCTCGTAGCTGCCGTAGCCTATCAGCGCAAGGACGACCAGTCCCACGATAAGCTTGTTGCTGACCGAAAAGGCGATGATTTTGTTCAGCATTGAATGGCTACGAGGTTTTCTTCAATATGAGAACGAACTTGTTTTTAACTGAAATGGACTCTGCAATTTTGGTGATTACTAGGGTAGGGACCTGGATATTGTGATCCGCCAGCCTGACGTCGAATTCGCAATTCAGCGTGCATTGTCCGTGGTCTATGGTCAGCTGACCTTTCAACACCCGTTTTTGTTTGACACCGTGGATGTCCAGGGAACCTTCCGCGCTCACGGCGTAAGTGCCGTCCTTGCTGTAATCGATATGCTCAGCCAACTTTCCCGTAAAGCTGGCTGCCGGATATTTCTCCGTTTCCATGTAGTTTTCGTTGTAATGCTCCTGCATGAGCTTGTTGGGAAAAGTAAATGCCCGATGTTGCATTCGCACCGCGATTTCCCCGTTGGTGCTATTCAGCAGAACCGCTACCTGCTGGTTTACAGCCGAGATATTTTCCAGGGGAGTTTCCGAAAAAAAGCTCGTTTGTCCGGTTTTCGTCATGTAAATCTGCCCGCTGGCGCAAATTGCCAGGAACTGGCTGGCCATTAGCAGAAATGCCCATCTGAAAAGCTTAGTATCCATTGCCGTTGCTGCGTTTTTTGTTTTTGTCAAAACTGAAAGTCCTGGCGACGTTGAAACCATAGAAGATATCCCCGTTGCTCCATTTGCCGGTCGTTTGGCCGAGGAACTGTTTCTCGATCATACCACGGGAGTTTGTCAAATGCAGCTGGAACACGTGTCCGCCCGTCTCGATGTCAAAACCCAGAGACAGCGTATTGGTGTATTGCGGGTCGCGCTGTGTCGTGTTGCCGATGCGCTTGGGCGTGTACCAGTATTCGGCATTGAACGAGGTGCGTTTGGTGAGCTTGTAGCGGCCGCCGACGCCCAGGGCGTACAGATTGTTCGCGTCCAATGGCTTTTCTGCCAGGTTGCGATGCATGATGGTTGGCGTGAGCTGCAAGGAGAGGTTTTCATTGAATTTCCGGGCTATCAGCGCCTGGAATGTGTAGGTCTGCCGCTGGGTAATGGTGTAAAATGGAAGGTCCGGCGTAGATGTGCTTGCATTGTGCGCGTCGCTGGCGAAAAGTGTAACGGACACGGGTATGTTACGCAAGCCGCCCGACTGGCGAAGCAAGCGGTACTTCACGAAAACGTCAATCGTTTTCTGATAGCTGCTACGGCCCAGCCCTACCATCAGCCGGTCGGTGAGGCCGTATTCCAGCGCGAGGCGGATCTGGGATTCGTCCAGCCCGAAAAAGTTGCCTGCCCCGGAATTGATCGCCCCGAAACGGTGCGAAATAATGAAGTCCATGTTATTCTTGCCAACCGTTTCGATGGAATGCCCGTTGATAATGCGGGTGCCTTTGAAAGTCGCCGCCGCATAATGTATGGTCGAGTCATCGGCTTGTTCCAATTCCTTCATCAGATCGGTCTGGGCCACAGCCATGAAAGTTATGAGGCTGAAAAATAGAACGAATGTCGTTTTGAGCATGGCTTAGGCAGTTATGGTAAGGATCTGGTCGGTAAGGGAGGTTGTGTAAACGGCTATCCCTTTCTTGCCTTCACTGTTGAGGCCTTTGCCGGTATTGTCGTATTTGGCCCCGTGTGCTGTGCAATAGAAATGGTCGGTTTGGTAAATTACCTCATTCCGGCCTTCGTGGCTGCACGTCCGGGTGGCCGCTATGTATGCGCCGGTGTTGCTTCGTGCGATGACGACGCCATCCTTCACGACATATCCGCCATTGGATTTCAGGGCCGCGTAAGCGGGGTCGTTCAGGTCGAGGGTCATATTGGTGGGCGCGGGATTGACGCGGTCGTTGGTACAGGATTGCAGATGGCTGCCAAAATAGATGGCGGAAAGTGCAGCTCCGCCAAAGCCCAGCTTGCGCAGAAAGGCATGGCGGGTCAGGTTCTCAGCGTGTCCGGTGGAGTTCATAGATGATTAGCGGGATTAACTCTGATTGTTTTCTGTTTGAATCAAAGGTATTCCCGGCTTTCTTAAAGGATTCTCAAGGGATTCTTAAGATTGGCTTAAGATTGGAAATGAGAGCGTAACTTCGGTGCCTTTGCCGAGCTGGCTATGGATGCTGAAATCTACCCCAAGCATCTCGCACATGCGGTTGACGATGGACAGGCCCAGCCCGCTACCCTTCACCTCGGGGTGCGACAGGGGGGCCGACCGGTAGAAGGCGTCGCGTATGCGATTGATGTCGTTAGGGTCAATGCCTATTCCCTGGTCAGTTACCGTGTAATGCGTCTTTTCGCCGGAAGTTACGATCCTGATCATCAGGCCGGCCGGGCCGGATGAATACTTCACAGCATTGGAAATAATATTGTCGAGCATGATGTCCGTCATGTACGGATCACTATATACGATATGCGATCCGTCGGTTTCCAGATCCACAGAAAGTTTCTTTTCGACGATTTGCTGCTGGTGGCGCACCAGAATGTTACCGGTGAGTTCGGAAAGGTCTGTGGCCCCCATGTCCATCGCCTTTTGCTGACTTTCGAACCGGGTTAATAGCAGGAGTTGATCGACCAGGTGGTTGATGCGGTCCATTTCCGCGATGCAAAAGGAGATTTTTCTGATGTATTCATCCGCCGACCGCGGTTTTCGTATCAACACTTCCAGCGTGCCTTTAATCACAGCCAGTGGCGTACGCAGCTCATGCGAGGCGTCGGCGGTAAACCGTTTTTCACGTTCGATGGCGTGTTCGACGCGGGTCATCAGTTCGTTGAGGGTGGTGACCAGCAAATGCAGCTCGTCCCGAACAGCCGGCACTGGAATGCGGCTCGTCATGTTATCGTTGGAAATCTTGCTGGCCGTTTCTATCACCGTCAGCACGGGTTGTATGCTTCTGCCGGCTGTGTACCTGGTAAAAACGAACAGGATCGCCAGCGCCGCCGGGAAAGCGACCAAAAGCACGACCTTAAGATTGAAAAGTACCCTTTCGGATTCGTCGATGGGCATTGCGACAATGATGTAGCCTGCCGGCCGGTTGTTTTCCTTAATGGTCACCTGTATCTGTTCGATCGCCCGTCCCTGCAAAGTGGTTTTGAAAACGGCGCGATCCACCGTCGAGAAATGGAGTTTCAGAGAGTCATTTTTAAGGTTGGGTGATTTATCGATGACATTCCCCGAAAGGCTCGTCAGGACCACAAATACCGGATTGATTTCCAGTTCGCTGTGCTCGCGTTCCAGCCACTCGGCTTTGTCGGCAAAGTAGGGTTGCCCGTGCAGGACGCCCACTTCATAGAAATGTTTTTCCAACTCGTAGCCGAGGTCTTTTTCCAGACGATTGAAAACCGTCGCGCTGACGATGTAGTAGATCAGCAGAAAAATGAATGCCACCAATAGCCCCGTCCCCAGGGTAAAATTTAGTGCGATCCGGTTTCGATAGGAGGAGGTCATTCCCGCATTGTTCATATTTCCTTTGCTATGTAACCCACGCCCCGGATGGTCTGGATGTAATCTTCCTCTTTGGTGAGCCCCAGCTTTTTGCGCAGTGAATTGATGTAAACGTCAATGACGCCGGTATTGTACTCGAAATGAATGTCCCAGACGCTCTCGATGATGCGTGTCCGTCGGCAAACCTTTCCTTTATTACGCAGCAGAAATTCCAGCAGGCCAAATTCTTTCTGCGTCAGCTTGATTTCCTGTGAATCCCTGAAAACCTGGTGGGATTGGGTATCGACCAAAATGGGCCCCAACCGAAATTCAAGCTGCTCGCCTGATTGCGGCCGCAATTGCACCTTGATCCGTTCCAGAAGTTCTTCAAAACTGAATGGCTTTTTGATGTAATCATTGGCGCCGGCCTGCAAGCCGAATACGGTATCCTGGACCGTATCGCGGGCAGTCAGAAAGATAACAGGCGTTTTGATACCAGCCTTCCTGATTTCCCTGCAGACTTCAACACCGCTTTTTCCGGGCAGCATCCAATCGAGCAGTACCACATCGTATGCTTCTGCGAGCGCCATTTCGAGCCCGTTCAGGCCATTGGTGGCCGTATCTACCGAATAGGATTCTTCTTCAAGCCCCTGCCGGAGGAAGTTCAAAATGCCGGGTTCGTCTTCGATGATCAGGATTCGCATACTCTGGGTCGTGATACGGGTATCAGGGTATACGAAGTAAATAAGAAGCAATGGAATATTCATCCGATCGACTCTTAAGATATGCTTAAAAGTGTGATTGCTGATACTGGCTGGTATTGCCTGCCTACGGTCTGTCGACTGCGCGCGTAAGCTTCGGCGAGACTATCGGTTCAACCCGTCCGTTGGCCGGTAAAATAGCGGCGTTGACGGTGTTCCTTTCGAGTGTATCCGGAAATGGGTATTATCGCGTATGATTGAGCCGACAAAAGAAGCGTGGCAGCCGATATTGGAACGGAAACTCCCGGTATTGCTGCATTTGCTGGGATGGGGCATTTACGCGACCCTGGTTTTTTATGGGAACTTCGCCCGCATGTCCCCCGGGTCATTTTTTTTGCATTATGGCCTGGCTTTCGCTATGCACGCGGGCAGTTTTTATCTCAACTATCTGTACCTGGTACCTAGCAGCCTGCCCAAGTATAGTATAGCGCGTTTTTTGGCGGCGAACCTGCTCGCGGCGGTGTTGATGGCGTCCTGCGTAATCTTGCTGGAAGGCCGGCTGGCGCCCGGAAACCATATGATAAGGCGAATACTGGGCGGCGATTTACTGCCATTGATGACCAGAATTAGCAACTATATCGTTTTTGCCGTTCTCGGGCTGTTTATCAGGCTGAGTGTAGACTGGTACGGCAAGCTACGCAAAGAAAAAGAGGCGGAGAATGAGCATCTCAAATCCGAGCTTGCACTATTGAAGGGGCAGATTAACCCTCATTTTCTCTTTAATTCGCTGAACAACCTTTACGCACTTTCCCTCCGCCAGGCGCCGGAGACCCCCACTGTGATCCTCCGCATTTCGGAAATGATGCGCTATCTCCTGTATGAAACCAATGCCGGGTCGGTACCACTTGAAAAGGAGATCGATATGGTACGTACCTATGTGGCTATGAACGAGCTGCGCAGCAAATCCGGCGAGGATAGCAGATTGGAGGTTTCCGGGAACCTCCAAGCCGTGATGATCCAGCCACTGCTGCTTTTGCCTTTGATAGAGAATGTTTTCAAACACGGGACATCGCCGATGAAGATCGCGATTCGGCTGGATGGCCCCGTACTTAGCATTCATACCGAAAACAAAATACGGGCTGCGGGGCCGGAGGATAGCGGTGGCTTTGGTATTGCTAATTTGCAGCGAAGGCTCGCATTGCTGTACCGGAATGCACACGAACTTACATTCAGTCAGGAGCAGGATACATTCGTTGCCGACCTGACTATTAAACTCAACAGCCAGGGCCATGATTAAGTGTATTGCCATCGACGACGAATTCCTTGCATTGGAAATTATCGAAAACTACGTTTCCAAATGTCCTTTCCTGGAACTCGTCGCCACGTTTTCATCTCCATTAGAAGCATTGCCTATGCTGAACCAGGGGGGATGTGACCTGCTTTTACTGGATATTAATATGCCTCAGGTGAACGGGATGGATTTTCTGTCGGCGATCCCCAATCCGCCGCTGGCCGTGCTGACAACGGCCTATCCGCAGTTCGCACTCGCCGGGTTCGAGGCCGGGGTGGTCGATTACCTGGTCAAACCGTTTTCCTTCGAACGCTTTCTGAAGGCGGTACAAAAAGCGCAGTCCCTGCTTGCGCCGCGAATGGCCAGTGGCCCGGAGTATCTTTTCGTGAGGTCGTCGCACCGGATGATCCGCGTGGACCTGGGCGATATCCTGATGCTCGAAGGCAAAAAGGACTATGTGGCGGTGCATACCCGGGCTCAGGTGATCGATACGCTTACAACACTTACGGCATTCCAGGAGAAGCTGCCGGTAAAGGATTTTGTACGTGTGCATAGGTCTTTTATCGTCGCCCTGAACAAAATCAACGCGATCGAGCGAAACATCATATATATAGGTGAAAAGAAAGTCCCTGTCGGGGAAATGTTTCGCGAAGATTTGTTGCGCCGCATCGGCTGACGTTTCAGGCCGCATTTTTTAGTCGTTTATTTCGAAGCGTTCGGAGGCAAAAAAGGCCTGTTGGTGATTTTATTTCCGCTTGCGAAAAGAGCCGCATTTCTTTGATACACCACCAAAAGAATCAACGGAAATGAAACAAGCGGTTATCGAAACCGACCATCTGGATTACGGCTTTCAAAAAGGCGAACGAATCCTGCACGACATTAACCTGCATGTACCGCAAGGCAGCATATATGGCTTCCTGGGCCCTAATGGTGCCGGGAAAACGACCACTTTGCGCCTTCTGCTGGGACTGCTGCGCAGCGAAAACTCCGGGATCCGGCTTTTTGGCAATCCGATGCCCGGCAGCCGGATCGACATTTTAAAGCGCATCGGTTCGCTGATCGAGCAACCGTCCCTCTACCTGCATTTGACCGGCCGGGAAAACCTTGAAGTGTTCAGGCGGGCCTACGAATGCCCGGCGAGCAGGGTTGGGGAGGTATTGCAAGTGACGGGGCTCTCTGATGCGGCTGCCAAAAAGACAAAAGCTTACTCACTGGGCATGAAACAACGGCTTGCGATTGCGATCGCCTTGCTGCACGATCCGGAACTGCTGATTATGGACGAGCCAACCAACGGGCTGGACCCTAACGGGATCATCGAGATCCGCGAACTGATCCGTGATCTGAACCGGCATCAGGGAAAGACGGTGCTGGTTTCGAGCCATTTGCTGGCGGAAGTGGAGAAACTCGCGACCCATGTATGCATTATTCACCAGGGGAAATTGCTTTTTCAGGGCACCTTGGCCGAATTACAAAGTTTGCAGCACCGGCACGCGTTGCTGGAGATCGAAGTGGACGACGTTGCCAGGGCTGAACAAATCCTCTCCGGCCGGTTTACGGTTTTTGCCCAAAGCGGCTTTACCGTGCATGTCGCACATGCGGAACCTGATGAGGCCGCATCGATCAATCACATGCTCGTAGGCGGGGGCGTACGCGTGAGCCGGTTGTGTGCCGTGGGCAATGACCTTGAAGGACTCTTCTTACAAATTATTTCAGCATAACCCATGAAAACGAGATTTTTTGCCAACACGGCAGCAGAATTTATGAAAACGAAAGGAAGTTTTGCCTTGTGGCTGACGATCCTGGCTGCGCTTTTTATACCGGCTATTCATGTGGTTATACTGCTGGAAAGGCCCGATATAATGCTTCCCAAATTAGAACAGACCCCCTGGCTGACATTCTTTCGGGTCAATTGGAAAAATGTGGCCGCGGTGATCCTGCCGATGTATGTCATACTGATCACAAACCTCATTGTCCAGATCGAGTTTCGCAACAATACCTGGAAGCAGGTGTATGCTTCGCCCCGATCGTTTACCGACATTTTCTTTTCGAAGTTGGTGGTGATCCAGGTGTTGGTGCCGGTCTATATTTTTTGTTTTGACGTGTTTATCATATTGGCCGGGTTGCTGGTGCACAGCCTTAATCCGGCGTACCGGTTAACAGCCGGAAACATCGCTTGGGACAGTCTGCTGCTGATAACTTGCCGGGTCTATCTGGGGTGTCTGGCCGTCTCGGTTATCCAATATTGGCTCAGCCTGCGTTTTCGCAACTTTGTGATTCCTCTCGGCCTTGGGCTGGGCCTGTGGATCACCGGCATCGTATTAATGGATTGGGATAAAATCATCTACTATCCCTACGTGTATTCAGCGTTTATGTTTTTCATTGATTTCGATAAGGAGCCGCAACAACTCGTGGTGCTTACGATCAGTTCTATTACTGCGCTGGTGCTGTCAGTAGGCATTGCGTACTATGATATCAAACACCGGCCGGAAAGGGGATGACGGTTCAGCTTTCGGATACCACGGGTAAAACTTCCGGGTTAGTCCATGCTGATTAACCCGGAACGGCATTCCCGAAATTCAGAGAGATAGAAGTCTTCTTTTCATCCACGACGTGCGCATTGATTTGAATGCCCAGCAGCACGCAAAGGTCCTTGACAATCACGAGGCCGATCCCTTTTTGGCCGGGGTTTTGGGAGGCGCGCAGCCAGTCTTCGTAGGATGGGTATCTTTGGTTAAGCCATTCGACCAGCTCCGACGGCATGCCGCCTCCATCATCCTCAATGGTGATTTGCCTTACCGCGCCTTCGCCGGCTGATATCGTGATCGCAGATTGTGCGACTTTCAATGCATTGTCGATCAGGTTATGAATAATGATGGAAAGCAGGTTCGGGTCGCTATTGAACGTGAGCTTTGGGTCGATCACGGTTTTGATTTCCACTTCCCGGTGTGCGGCAATACCCGCAAATAACTGTGAGGTAACAGCGACGAGATCGGCTACATTGACCGGCGCGATTTCCCAGCGGTCCGAGGGCGATTTACTTTGCAGTTTGATATAGTCCAGGATACTCCGGGTGAGCGTATTCAATCGCTGGGACGTATCGAGCGTTTCGTCGCTGAGCCGGACCATGAGCGGATCGACAGCGGGTTGCCTGTGGAAATACGTATTAAACTGTTTGAGTGAAAAACCAATGTAAAGCAGCGGCGTCTGGATGTCATGGTTCACTGCCGCTATAATCTGGCTGATCACCCGGTAATGCCGGATCAGGTTGGCTTCACGTTCTTTTTTGATATGGTATGCCGACCGGGACCTGACCGATACGATAAACAGGGCCAGAAGCGCTACCCCGGCCAGGAACCGGAACCACCAGGTTTCGTACCATGCGCGCGGAACCCGCAGGTGCACGGTCTTGTAGGTGTAATCATATGCCCCGAAACCGGTAACTTTCCTGATCCTCAGTACATAATCCCCGTACCCGAGGCCGGGTAATGATATGACAAAGTCGGGATTGACAGGCATCCAGCCGTCCGCTCTGCCCGGGCCCGAGAGGGAGTAATAGATTCGGATATTTTTGGGGTTACCCAGATAGGGCGTCGTAATTTCCAGCCGCAACTGTTCGAACCCTTGCGACATTTCGAGTGTATCCGCGGCCGGCATTGCTTTGCCATCTTCCAGTGCCGAGCTGATGAAAATTCCGCGGTCGGGTAGTGCGGCTTTGACGGTTTCGGGTTTAAACCAAACCAGCCCGTTGATCGACGGGAGTGAAACGATCCCATTGGCAAGGGTAACGGCGCAAGGGTAGCAGCCCCCATTGAACTCGTTACTCCCGAAGCCGTTACTTTTGTCGTAGAACAGGTAGTAAACCAGGCTCCTTTTACGGGTGGCGTAGTCGACCAGCTGTTTTTTGGCAACCTGGAAAAGCCCCCGGTTGGTGGTGATCCAGAAAAAGCCTTTTTTATCCTCGACGATGCAATGTGCCGTTGCGAGAAAACGGTCGTCGTCAACCGGGAATTTGACCGCATTTTCACCATTCAAAAGCAACATCCCGTTTCCATAAGTCATAATCCAGGTGCCTTCCTGTGTGGTGTAGGAGCTCCGTACAGTCATGTCTTTCAGCGCTCTGACGATTTTCAAAATACCTGTTCGGGTATTCAGCCGATAGGTGTTGCCTTCGGTAGCCAGGAGCATGGATTCATCGCTTTCTCTGCCGATGATCGCGTATTCGTTCATGCTCAGCCTGAACCTGAGCTTTGGTATAAATTGCCCGTTAACCTCTTCAACCGAAAACACCGCATTGGTTTCACAGCCCACCCACAGCCTTCCGCCCGACTCCATACTGAGCGACTTCGCTTTTTCAGGCAGCCTGACATGTGCCAGGACTTTTTGTCCGCTGGGGTCCATTTTGTATAGATCAAATGCAAATTGAAGCCAGAAAGAGCCATCCTGGCAGCGACTCATGTAAAACCTGCTTCCTGTTTTTTCCAGGAAAGGGGCCTGCCGCAGGACTGTCGCCTTTACGGTACCGGGTTGAGCAATGAAGGAATACCCCTGGGAGGTAAGTACCGATAGTCCCGGGCCGGCAACCTGTGCATAGTATACGTTATCCGCATTGTCGGCAGCGAGTTTGTTGGGATGGAAATCCTGCTTTCTGAGTTGAAACAGGCCGTTCGTTGTGCTGCCGAGGAATACGATGCCACTGCTTTCGTCGAAGTATAGCGAGTGAATTTTGAATTTATCGAGATCAAAATTTCGCAGGATCAATTGCGTAGTGAGCCTTCCGGGAGCGGATGACTTGGCGAGGTAAAGGGAGTTGTCCAGGTATAGAAAGGCCTGGCGCGAGATGTTATTCCATAACAGCCGGTAGTTGTTTTTGTCGGGGGAAAACTGGCTGTTACGGAGAATATCACCATCGATGACGACGTCGCGGGTCGCGGAGCTGATCGATAGGAGGTCCCCTTTCAAATCGACCGCGTAGGGGTCCCGGCCGACGAGCAGGAAGTTCCTGAAAGGACCTGTCGATACTAAAATGGGCTTGCCGTTCCGATAACGGGTGATCGCCGGGTTACGCCAAATGTACGAAATACCTTGGTCGGAGGCTGCGAAGTAGGGTTCCGAATCCGGGTCGACGTCGTGCAGAGCGGGCATGCTCGCGAGTACACTGTTGTACCTGACCGCGTCATGCGCTATCGGGTGAGCCTTCTTGTAGAGCCTGTAAAAAGAGCTGTCTACCGACACCTGCCCGTTGGCCAGGATACCCACGTATTCGTTCTTTTCCGACAATGCGTAGAACTCCGGCCAATGCTCGGCACCCGTCGCCGGAGAAGGGACAAACCCCCGGAACCGGTTGTTTGAAATGGGGATCACGGATTTGTCGAAAACCATAAAGCGGCGCCCGTCGAAACGCACGAGACCGGCCTCCGTGGTGAGCCAGATAAAGCCATTCCGATCCTGCGCTATTGCTTTGACGCTGTTCTGGGGAAGGCCGTTTTCGTCGGTAAATTGCTGCAACCAATATCCTTCGGGCGCCTGCTGGGCAATTGCACGTGCGGGCGCAAAAAGCCACAGAGCCGACCATATGAATGCCAGTACACTTTTAAAACTACATGACCATTTCAATGGCGCTCTACTCATTAACCTGAAAATACTTGGTCAGCTCGATCACATTGTTTACGCCGAGCTTTTCAAAAATCTTGGATTTGTAAATGCTGATCGAAGAAGATGAAAGGCTCAGTTGCTCACTGATGTTCTTGGTGGATTGCCCTTTCACCAGCAGCTGCGCGACATCCAGTTCCCGCTCCGACAGTTTCTCGGCCACATTTTCCCGTGTCTCTTTGGTGCCCAGCAATTTGGCAAATGCCTGCTGCATTACCTCCGGGCTTGCGTAAGTGCGGCCGCTCAGGACATGGTCTACGGCTTTGGTAAAATCGTCGTTGATAGCGGTTTTGGAGATGTAGCCATTTGCCCCCGCCTTTAAGAACGGCACCGCATAAAGCTGCTCATCGTAGCTGGAACAAACCAGGATCGGGAGATCAGGCTGCCGGAGCCTGACGGAATGCACCATGGTAACCTTATCGCCACCGGGCAAATTGATATCCATGATCAGTAAATCAAATCTTCGCTTTTCGAGCATCGCGATGGTCTTGTTGAAATCGCTGGTGCAGGTAATTACCGCCTCGGGTTTGTGTGCCATCAATAGAAATTGAATTCCCGCCAGAATCAGCGGATGATCTTCTGCGATGATGATCTGAATACTCATGTGTGAAAAGAAATAGCTGTCGCCGGAAACTGGTGACAATTATAGGGAAAATCAATGATAGTAGTTATTCGACACGTCGTTAAATTTTTTAAATATAATTCATGCTTTTTTTTAATTGATGATCAAATTTTCGGCAATGAGGCTCCCGGTTACACGTCCTACTTTTGTCTTGTCGCTAATCCGCAATTGATACGCCGGTCAGGGCATATCAGACCATGGTAAAGGATTACGCTGAGTGATTTTTCTAACGTTGAGTAATATGATCTTCTCCCGGTGATGCCGGGAGATATGATTCTGAATGGGTTGCCAGCAAAGCACGTGTTCAGTTTGAAAATACAGCCCTCCTCCATAACTGTAATTCGACATGCAACAGCAGTCGACTGGCTCTGCGGCATGCCTTCGGTAGTTTATCGTTATTAAAACCATTTTTTATGAGCAGAAATTTACTTTGTTCGGCATTGAGCTGGGCGGTACTCCTGGCCTTCTCGTCCTCGTTTACCGTTCCGGTCGCGCACAAGACACCGGTATCAGCCACACCCGGTGCAACGGCGAAAGCAGTGGCCATCATGACATCCTGTGATCCGGGCGATCCCGCATTTGTGGATACAGACGGTGACGGAGTTGGGAACGACTGCGACCTGGATGATGACAACGATGGGATACTGGATACGAATGAATGCGCCCCATCTGATTTTTTCTGGTCGGGTAAGCCAACTATAAGCGGTAACACCGCAACGGGTACAATTAACGGAATAGGTTATACTTATCAATCTTCAAAACCAATAGGAGCCACGGGAGGTCTGTTTGGAGTAGGTAATTTTCCGGCCTCATATGGGGTGCCCAGTGTCAACCCAACGATTCAGAATACCCAGGTTACCAGTAATACGTTGACATTTGACAGTCCGATGACAGACCCGGTTTTGGTATTCGCATCCATTGGAAGCGCTTCCATTTCCGTTGGGATCACTTTCGGTGCTCCGGTGGAAATATTGTGGTCACAAGGTGTTACTCAGAATTCGTCCACCCAGATCACCGGAAGGGAAGGATATGCGATTGTAAGGATGACGGGATCATTCAGCAGCCTCAGCTTCAACTACACAGTAGCCGAGTTTTACGCGAATTTTGTTTTCGGGGCAACTATTCCCAGGGTATGCGACTTCGACGGGGACGGCATTGCAGATCAACTGGATGCTGACAGTGATAATGACGGTTGCAATGATGCCATCGAAGCGGGCGGTACCGACGGCGACAGCGATGGTAAACTGGGCATTTCACCGGTGCAGGTGGATGCTAGCGGAAGGGTAACGGGACAAGGCGGTTATACGAGCAACTTCCAGAATGCCAAGAAGGCGACGCGTTTGCTGGTTAACACAGCACCCGAAAACCAGTCGGTAGCAACGGGTGGTACCACTTCTTTCAGCGTGGCTGCCAATGCTACTTCCACCACCGCCTACACGGGATCAACGCCGAACTACACCGACCCTGGTGCCACTGATGTGTCGGGCACGATCAAATACCAATGGCAGGAGAATACCGGTTCGGGTTTTACCAATATAACCAATGGAGGCATTTACAGCGGCGCTACCACTGCGACGCTTACGCTCACCGGCGTGAGTCCGGTTAAAGATGGCGCCGTTTACCGTGTGCTGATCTCACACCCCGATAATGCTTGTATCGCAGAGCAGCGCGACGCAACGCTTACGGTAATATCGACTCCCTGCGATTTCGGTAACCCTGCATTCGTGGATACCGACGGAGATGGGGTCGGGAATGCCTGTGACCTGGATGACGACAATGATGGAATCCTTGACACGGATGAATGCTCGTCGAACACTTTTTTCTGGTCCGGCGCGCCTGCAATAAGCGGCAACACCGCAACAGGCACGATTAACGGAATAGGGTATACTTATCAGTCTTCACAACCCATCGGGGCTACGAGCAGCATGTATGCGATAGGCTTATTTCCTGCCTCGTATGGTGTGCCGAATGTCAATCCAACGATCAGAAACACCCAGGTTACCAGCAATACGCTCACATTTGACAGCCCGATGACCGATCCGGTACTCGTGTTCTCCTCAATTGGAAGTGCTTCCATTTCTGTTGGGATTACCTTTGGAGCTCCGGTAGAAATATTATGGTCGCAAGGTGTTGTCCAGAATACGCCAACCCAAATTACCGGAACGGAAGGCTTTGCCATTGTGAGAATGACCGGCGTATTTACCAATATCAGCTTCAACTACACGGTAGCTGAGAACTGGGCTAATTTTGCCTTCGGCGCAAGTCTTCCCTCGGTCTGCGATCTGGACGGAGACGGAATCCCCGATCAGTTGGACCCGGATAGTGACAACGACGGCTGCAACGATGCGATCGAAGCAGGTGGTACAGACGGCGACGCCGACGGCGTGCTGGGAGTTTCGCCGGTACAGGTGGATGCCAATGGCAAGGTGACGGGGCAAGGCGGTTACACGGGCAACTTCCAGAATGCCAAGAAGGCGACACGTCTGCTGGTTAACACCGCACCCGGAAACCAGTCGGCTGAAAGCGGCGGTACCGCTTCGTTCTCTGTGGCTGCCAATGCGACTTCTACTACTGCTTATATCGCATCGACCCCTAATTATAGTGATCCCGGTGCTACCGATGTATCAGGCACCATCAAATACCAATGGCAGGAGGATACCGGGTCGGGCTATGCCAATATCGCCGATGGAGGTATTTACAGCGGGGCAACGACCGCGACACTTACGCTAACCGGCGTGGGACTGGTGAAGAACGGTGCGAAATACCGCGTAGCAGTGACACACCCGGATAACGTCTGTATCCTGGAACAGCGCGAAGCGACCCTGACGGTTACCGGTTGTTTAATGGACATTGGCGGGACGGTGTTCGACGACCCGACGGGCATCCAGGACGGCGTGAGCGGCTCGCCGGTGAACGGATCGACATTGGGCCTTTACGTGACCCTGATTACCACAGGACCGGGTGCTCCTTCGCAAGCGGTCGTACCGGTTAGCGCCTCAGGTACCTTCTTGTTCTCCAACGTCCCGGCCGGCAGTCATAAGCTGGTATTGGGCACCACTTCCGGCGGTACCACTGCGGGCCAGATGCCTTCGGGATACTTCGCGATCCGCGAGGGCGGGGCGGTTATTTCCGGCAGCGGGCCAGGTGATGGCACCGCGGACGGGGCCATGAGCCTCACGGCCGACTGCGCTGGTATCCAATACCCAACAGGACGTATTGCGGCAGACGTTAGCTATCTGGACAACAACTTTGTGATTTCCGCCAACGATCCGATGCCGGTAACATTGATATCCTTCTCGCTGGTAGCGGAAGAGCATCACGCCCGTTTGAACTGGGAAACTTCTTCGGAAACAAATAGCGACCGGTTTGAAATCCAGCATAGCCGCGACGGGAAAACCTGGGCTGCATTGGCATCGGTCAAAGCAAGCGGTGAAAGTGTGACCAACCGAGCTTATACATACCTGGATCAGCAGGCCAGGCCGGGCAACAACTTCTATCGTCTGAAAATGATCGACTATGGCTCGGACGGTCGGGAAGGTACTTTTGCATACAGCAGCGTCAGGAACATCCGGATAGACGGCAAAGAGCTGGCGGTCGCGTACCCCAATCCTTCCAACGGGCCTGTACAGCTGACGGTCACCGATTGGAAACGTGTCAGGAATGTTACTGCGGTGGATATGTATGGCAGGAATGTGTTCGACACAGGCCGCCTGAAATCGGAAACAGTCCAGCTTCCGGCGCTGGGTAAGGGAGTGAGTATATTGAAAATCCTGTATGACGATGGGGCTATTGAAACAGTCAAGGTGATAGCACGCTGATCTGCGCTTCTCCCGGTGATGCCGGGAGAAGCTTTGTTTTTGTAATCAATCAATTCGTTCGTTTATCAAACTAAATTTTATTCATTTATGAAGAGACTTCTAACCGTTTTATTTGCGCTCTCCTTTCAATTTGCAGCTGCGCAAAAGGGCTTTTTTACCAGGGTAACATCCAGCGATAACCCCGCAGCCCGTGAAAGTACACATCTGACGAGGCATTCGGTTTTCCGTATTCAGACAAGCAATTTGAAGAACTATCTGGCCGGAGCTCCCCGTGAGTTTGGCGCGAAGAATGCCGCAGGCCGGGTTTTGGAAATCCCGCTGCCTGATGGTAACGTAGCGCTTTTTGAAATTTTCGAATCGCCGATTTTGTCCCCGGAGGTTGCTGCAAAGCATCCTGAGATCAAGACTTACGCGGGTAAGGGCGTAACACGCAAGGATTATTCGGTCCGTATCAACTTCACTGCCATGGGTTTCAATGCAATTATCCTGGGTGTTGAAAATGATGCGGTGTATTTTGAAAAAATCAATATGGACACGGCCGACAGCACCTACCGGAGCTATTTCTCCCGGGATGCGATCAGTCCTGAAAAAGCCACGGAGAAAACCGCCAATAACCGTTGCGGAACGCTCGACAGCGAAAGCCGCGCCAAGCGGCTGAATACCGGGAACAAGCGAAGTGCCGCCACCGCCTCTACCGGAGCTACGCTGAGAACCTTCCGCCTGGCCATGGCAGCCAATGGGGAATTTACCGCGCGGAAAGGCGGAACGGCCACTTTGGCCTATGCGGCGCTGACCAACTACGTCAACAACATGAACGCCGTTTACCGAAAAGAGCTAAGCGTGTCGTTTGTCCTGGTTAGTGATGAATCGGTCGTTTACACCGACGCTGCTACCGATCCATATAACAACGACGACCAGTCGGCGATGCTGGACGAAAACCAGGCGAACCTCGACAATGTCATCACCGGCGGTTATGATGTCGGGCATGTGCTGGGCGCAACGGGCGGTTCGGGCGGTGGCATTGCCGCGCGCGGATCGGTGTGCGACCCCGCTTCGAAAGGACAGGGCGTATCAGGAGTAGGGGACGGGTCCTATCCGGATGTGTTCGATCAGCAGCTTATTCAGCACGAGGTCGGCCACCAGTTCGATATGAGCCATAGCTACAATAGCAATGTGCCGGTATGTACCACCCGGGCATTCGACACCTCGGTAGAGCCGGGATCGGGAACTACGATTATGAGTTACGGCTATACCTGCAACAATACCGAAGCGTCGAGCGGGTTGGTCGGTAATGATGATTATGAAGGAAGTTACTCGCCTATTCTGAACTTCCACACTGTGAATTACGATCAGGCGAATACATTTATTGAAACGTTATCATGCTACTCATCGACAGCTACCGGCAATGCTATTCCGGTGATCAATGCCATGCAATCGAGCTGGACAATCCCGAAATCGACCCCGTTCGCGCTCAGCGGGTCGGCCACCGATTCGGATCCGGCCGATGTTTTGAGCTATTCATGGGAAGGCACCAATGTCAGCGATGAAGCCGACAAAACGGCACTGACCGCGACTGTGATTTCCGACGCTTCGAAGCCACCATTTTTCAGGTCCTATGCGCCCGTCACGATCAATGAAAGCGCGAATCCGGGAACACGCTACTATCCGAGGTTAAGCTCAATCCTGGATGGTTCAAACTATGCTATCGGCGATAAATTGCCTTCGATCGGCGTGGTGACGACCCATAAGCTGACTGTCCGGGACAACGACAGCGGCGTTAACTCAGCCGCGGTCACTGTGAACGTGGACGGCGGCTCCGGCCCCTTCCTGATTACCAATGATACCCCTGGCAGCTTGCTCGGGCCAGTCGGTTCTTATCCGCTGGCAGGCCTGATCACGGTGAACTGGAGTGTCAATGGAACAGCCGCTGCACCGGTGAATTGTACGTTGGTGGATATTTTCCTGTCGACGGATGGCGGATTGACATTCCCGACTACCCTTGGAACGGCCCTCAATGCATTGGGAACTGCCACGGTTGTCTTGCCGCTGGTCAATACGAATAAGGCAAGAATCAAAATAGCGCCGAGCAGCAGCACAGCAGGGGGCAACGTGCCCAATGTGTTTTTTGATATCTCGAATGTCAATTTCACGATTGGCTCGCCAATGCCAGTAACCCTGGTGTCATTCGAGGTAAAACCTACGTCGGAGCGTTCGGCGTCGCTCGTCTGGCAAACTACTGAGGAGCGAAACAATGCTGGTTTTGAAATTGAAATGAGCCTCGACGCGAGAACCTTCGGCAAGGTCGGTTTTGTAGATGGGAATGGAACCACCAATTCAAGCCGGCAATACCAGTATTCGGTGAAGGACCTGCAAAGCGGAAGATATTATTTCCGTTTGAAGCAGCTGGATTATGATGGCAAATTTGAGTATTCTCAGATTCGGGCGATCGAGCTGAAAAGTGCCAAAGAGACACTGGCGGTATATCCTAATCCGACCAGCGGCAAGCTGAAAATCCATCCGTCGCTGCATAAGGGCCAGGCGTTCTCTGTACAAATCGTTGATCAGAGCGGCCGGACCGTGGTGTCACTCCCAACCAGCGACCGCTATACCAATGGCTATGAACTGGACGCATCGCGTCTGCCCTCGGGGATTTACAGCATCGTCCTGACAGGGATAAATTTCAGTGAAAACCTGCGATTTGTAAAACAATAACCCGATTCAGCAGCCAGATAACCTGTCTGGCCGGCACACTCACGAAGAACAGAGCGAAGAGAATTTCTGCTCTGTTCTTCTTTTATCCTGACGTAACCCAAAGTACGTATGCCAGTGAACAAAGAACTATTCCCGGACTTCCCTTACCGCGCAATCGAGGTGGTTCGGTTTATTCAGTCGAAAGAACTGTTCACATGCATGCTGCGCAACGGCCGCGTGATCCATTTTTGCCCCGGGGATGCCGCGTTGTTCAGGAGCTGGCTGTTGGAAAACGGGGTAAAAGCGGTACCACTCATCTGATATTTTAAAAATGTGCTTTTTAAGCGAACTATTCGAATGGTTACATAGTTGGCTTTTTAGTGCCAGGCAGCATGGAAAGGCTCTTTTTTGCTGATTATTGGATTTGTTCTACGCAAAGTTCCGATAGTTATAATAAGAGCCGGCAGGTTGCTTCGCCTGTTTTTAAAATACCCGATTTTATCAGATGATCCGATTTTTTATTGCAAGCGTACTGCTTGCATGCAGCAGCATCGCATATGCGCAGTACTCTCCTGTGAGTTCTCACAATCAAAAGGGCAAGATTTTCGCTTATTGGGGCTGGAACCGAGCCTCTTACACACAATCCAACATCCATTTCAAAGGTCAGGAGTATGACTTTACCCTGAAAAGCGTGGTGGCGAAAGACCGGCCGACGCACTTCACCGCGCGGTATTTCAACCCTTCCAAGATGACCATACCGCAGTACAACTTCCGGATCGGTTACTTCATCACACCCGAATTCAGCCTTTCCTTCGGATTCGACCACATGAAATATGTGATGAAGCAGGATCAGACCGTCGACATTACCGGCCACATTTCGGGCTCAGGCACCGAGTACGACCGGGTTTACGAGAACGAGCCGATCAAACTCACTGGCGATTTCCTGAAATTCGAGCATACCAATGGGTTGAACTACCTGAATATCGAGCTTCGCCGCATGCACAATTTGCTGGATGAGCGAAAGCTGAGGATCAGGAATATCGAGCTCAACATCTTCGAAGGGGCCGGAATCGGTATTTTGTATCCTAAAACAGACGTGACGCTATTGAACTTTGACGAGAACGACCAATGGCATGTAGCCGGTTACGGGATGAACCTCGTCGGCGGGCTGAACGTGACGTTCTTTAAACATTTCTTTATCCAGGCAGAAATGAAAGGCGGTTATATCAATATGCCCGACATCCTGACCACCAACTTCCCGCAAGACCACGCGAGCCAGCATTTCTTCTTTTTCCAGGGTAACACCAATCTTGGGGTAATTTTCAAATTGTAGGGTTTGCGATGGGGCGGGGTAAGCGTGCTCCTTGAGGGCATAATCCCTCGTTTTTGTATTTTAGCGATCTATGGAGGAATCGTTAAAGTCGCTTCACGCATTCATGTGCAAGTTTCATCCGCTCGATGCCGACGATTGGGCGGCATTGTCGTGCGTGTGGAAGCCATTCTCGGCAGATCGGAGGGAAATCCTCACATTTGCCGGAGAAACGGAACGCTATCTTTATTTCGTGACCGAAGGCGTGCAACGCATTTACTATCTGGACGACGAGAATCGCGAAGCTACGCTTGTTTTTACCTATAAGTCGGCATTCGGCGGCATTATGGATTCCGGGCTTATGGAAGAGCCGTCGCGTTATTATTATGAAACGCTCACGCCTTCGAGCTTCATCCGCGTGCCTTACAGTGAATTCAAGGAATTGGCCCAACAGCATCCCCGTATCCAGCAGATGATGCATGTTTGTATCACTCGGATATTTTCGGGCATTATGGAACGGCTGGTGGAAGTACAACGGTTTTCTTCCGAAGACAAATTCAGAAATCTACTTAAGCGCAGTCCGCATATCCTTCAATTGGTACCCCATAAATACCTGGCCAGCTACCTGGGTATCGACCCGACGAATTTCAGCAAACTGGTGAATAAGGTACGGATTTAAAAATGTTGGTTTTTACCAAATATTTGAAAAACCCGGTTTAGCAAATTTGCAATGTCGATTGATCATCAGGGGTTGAGAATTACCGGCATGATCCAGTTTTAAACCTAAATATCTATTTGCTATGAAACTTATTTACCTGGCCGTTTCCGCGGCTATCTGGTCCTTGTGTGCCTATACAAAGGCCCCCGAGACACACAAACAGCTGATCCGAAACTTGTCGGAGACGGCGGTCCCGGCTGATAAACAGCACGTCGTCGCCAGCGAAGATGCAGTCCGGCGGGGCGAATACCTGGTGACCGTTATGGGATGCGCTGATTGTCATTCGCCTAAGAAAATGACCCCGCAGGGGCCCGCACCGGATATGGACCGCTTCCTGTCGGGATACAACAGCGCCCAGCCGCTGGGGAAGGTCGATCAGAGTATTATCAAAACGGGAGAATGGGTAGTATTTAACGGGCAAAGCACCGCATTTGCCGGTCCGTGGGGTGTTTCATTCGCAGCCAATCTGACACCTGACGAGACAGGAATAGGAACCTGGACGTTCGATCAGTTTAACACAGCGATGCGTAAAGGGAAGTTCAAAGGGTTGCCAAATACGCGCGCGCTGCTGCCGCCAATGCCCTGGCCTAACTATATGAACATGACGGACGCTGACATGCGTGCGGTTTTCGCCTACCTGAAATCCATCAAGCCCGTCTCTAACGTGGTGCCGTCGCACATACCACCGGGTAAGTGAGATTTTGAGTAATGCGTGTAGCTGTTTTGGAAAAGCAGGCTCCTGCCTTCTTTTGAAGCGTTTGGAGCCTGCTTTCGAAACGATTATCGGGTCGTGTACCCGCCGTTTGCGAATATGGTCTGGCCGGTAATCCACCATCCGTCGGTTACCAGGAACTCCACCAGGGGCGCGATGTCGGCGATGTCCGTTAACCCTCCGAGTGCTGAGGCTGATTTGTGATAAGCCACAGCGTCAGCGGTTTCCTGGCCGTAGAAGAACGGCGTGTCCATCGGACCGGGTGCAACCGCCGTGACGGAAATGCCCCTGGCGCCAAATTCTTTGGAGGCGGCGCGGGTGTAGTGCTCAACGGGCGCTTTTTGTCCCGCATAAGTAGAGTAAAGCCCGGTGTATGCGGCCAGAAGGGAAGTTACGATCGTACACACCTTACCGTTTTCATTGAGCTTGCTTCCTGCCTGCTGGATAAAGAAATACGCAACTTTGGAATTAATATCTGCCATGCTGTCATATTCAGCCTCCGTGGTTTCGGCAAATGGTTTTTTCAGGACTTTCCCCACGGTGTTGATCGCAATGTCTATGCCGCCGAACCGGGAAATGGTTTCATCAAAAAAGCGGGCGATATTATCAATCTGAGTCAAATCGCCCTGGAAGAGGAACCCGTCCGCACCCGCGGCCTGCACCGCGTCGAGGGTTGCCTGCGCCTCTGGCCGGGAGCTTTCACTATTGTAATGGATGGCCAGCTTGGCTGCGCCTTTCGCGGCAAGGTTCCGGGCCAGCAAACCTCCAAGGTTCTTGCCTCCACCTGCGATCAATACTACTTTACCTTTTAGTTCGTTTCTTGACATCATCGTGATTTTTATTGAATAATGTCAAAGGTAGACCACCGCCCGGGCGCGGGTATGGTGAACTTTTCGGAATTTTCAGGCTGGGGTAAACATCTTTTGCCGGTATTGCCCCGGCGTCATTCCCGCATATTTCTTGTAGAATTTGGTGAAATTGGAAGGATCGTAGCTCAGCTTGCGCGCAATTTCGGCAACCGGGTAATCGGTTTCATTCAGCAGCGTATTCACCTTTTCCAGGATCTTTTGAATGTAAAAGTGGCACGGGTGATGCCCCGTCGCTTGTTTGACAATCGCGATCAGGTGTTTGTGCGATACACACAATTCCCGCGCGATATCGCCAAGCTCCATCATTTCCGTTTCCTGCCCTTCGGCCAGTCTGGAAAGGTGAATGTCGATCAGCTCGAAATAGGCGCTGATCAGCTTGTTGTGCCGTGATGAAGTGCTCTCTTCTTTTATCATAACCGTATTCAATATTTGCAAAATTACATCAATAAGTTTTGCATCAACATTCCTGCTGGGCAGAAGCTTGCACTACCGGCGGATCGCCGTAGGGTCCGACAGTATGATCCGGGCAATTTCATCCTTGCGCTTGAAGCTCACACCCGGGTGCCGCTGCATGTACCTGACCAGTTCATGGGTGGCCAGTACCATTTGAGGAGTACCGCCAATCCGGTCGTGAAAACTGATGGACATTTGCCGCCGGCGGGTCGCGCCTTCTTTATATAGTAAGTCAAACTCGGCTTTGACCTGGTTGACAAACTGGTCAACGGAAAAGTTTCTGCCTTCTATCAAAAGGATATCGTTGCACCTGATCGTGTACGGAACAACAGCCAGGTCGCGGCCTGCTACTCCAATCACAAAGGGTTCATCGCGGCTCAAATCATCAATATGATATTGAAAACCCAGTTCCCCGAGTATTTTTAGGGTGTTTTCCCCACGCCGCAGCCAGTTGGCATTGTAGCCGATCGGGTCAACACCCGTGGCTTTCCTGACCGCCTCGGCACCGTCGGCGATGAAGGCCTTTTCCTCATTGTAAGACATGTCGTACTGCGAACGCCAGTTCATGCCATGTGCTGCCGCCTCGTGCCCACGCCTGACGATCTCTTTGGCCAGATCCGGATGTTTGGCCACGGCCGCGCCGACCATATGCGAAGTGACCTTAATGCCCAGCTCATCCCAATTGTCGAGCATTCGGGGGATGCCTTCATTTACGCCATATTCATACCAGGTAACAGCGGGCAGGTCGCGGAACCCCGGTTGCATATTTCGCGGAAACGGGCTTTCGGCGTTGTCGGGTTGCCCGCCGGATTCGAACTGCATGGAAATCGATACGACGAGGCGGGAACCGTCCGGCCATTTTGAAACGGCATTGTCGGGAAGGTGTTTGAGGGCGTTTGTTGTACCTGTCTGCCTCGCAAATGGGCTGAATGCGCTTAGTACGCCGGTTTGACGAAGGAATGTTCTGCGATTGTTCATTGTCGTACGGTTAATTGTTAAAAGCCTTGTCGACTGCCCAGGTGTTGCTGGAAATGAATTGAATCAGCAATGCGACGATTAGCAAATGAATGAGCTGGCTGGGGACTGCTTCCCAGTTTTCGACCATCGCTGTGCCGAAAAGCAACAACAGCATCAGGGCCGCTGTGGCGAGCAGCGCAGCTTCCGTCCAAAGACCTGCCAGCAGCAAAATACCGATGATGAATTCGCAGAAAGGCAAAGCCATACTGAACGGCCTGACCAGCGCCAGGGGGAGCATCGACTTGGCGAAGCTGCCTGTCATCCAATCGCTGAATGCATTTATTTTAGGTAAACGGACCAGTCCATGCCCGAACATACTTACACCGATTCCGAGGCGCAGCAATAAAAAAACAGTTGTGTTCATATTCACAGGATTAAAAATTAGTGATGCTGCAAAACTCCGTACATTTGCAGGAGGAAAAATGTATGTTTATTGGAAAAATCGGTAAATTGAAAGGATGCGGGTAAAAAATCTCTATAAGCCCTACGAAATAGAGCTGCTTGAAGCGGATCAGTACAAGGCCAAGAGCCAGGTAAATACTTTTTTTGAAATGGTTTTCATTCTGGAAGGGACCGGCGTGCAAATCATCAACGACCACCAGCTACCCTATGGGCCCGACAAGTTGTTCCTGATATTTCCCAGGGATAGCCATGGTTTTGAAATACAGGAAACGACACGGTTTGTATTCATCCGTTTCAACCAGGGCTATCTGAACAGCCAGCCCAGGGAGTGGCTTCAAAAGCTTGAGTACATTTTTCACAACCACGACCATCTTCCCGGCTGCATTCTTAAAACGGTTACCGACAAGCCGACGATCAGGATATTGACCGAGGCGCTGTTGAGGGAGCAGCAATCCGGCGGCCCCCATCAATCGCAGGTAATGCAACAGCTGCTGAATACCATTATTACGGTCGCCGCCAGAAATATCGCACTTTTCCAGCAAGCGGATCACTACCAGTCGTCTCAGCCTTTGTCTTTACTCGGGTATGTGCATGAGCATATTTACACGCCTCAGGCGCTGAGGGTCGAAAAGCTGGCGGCCTATTTCAATATATCACCCACGTATGTCAGCCAGTATTTCAAACGCGAAACCGGGGAGAGTCTTCAGGAGTATGTTAATGCCTATCGGCTGGCGCTGATCGAATCGCGCCTGGCGTATACCAATCAGCGCCTCGGAGAGATCGCCACTGAATTCGGTTTTACCGACACGAGCCATCTCAACAAGCTTTTTCGAAAAAGTAAGGGCGTTTCGCCATCCGGATACCGTAAAAAAAGAAAGCCCGGTAGAACCGAGCTGTTGGAATTTACCCCCGACCATGCCCAGGCGCTGCGTGAGATTTATCTGGAAGGACGCCGGCACGCATTTCCGTGGATGCCGGCAGATTCTTACGGGCTTGGCGATTTCGACCTGGCCGTAGAAGGGGAGAAGATACTGGTCGCACTTCACGACCAGGTTGTGGTGGGGTTTGTTTCCTGGTGGGAGCCGGACAACTTCGTTCATTGCCTTTATGTGGATCCGGCATTTCATGGGCGCGGCATCGGGACCAGGCTGCTGAGCGAATGTCTTGACAGGATCGGTCGCCCGGCTCAACTTAAATGCGTTGCGGCGAATAACGCTGCAGTCCAGTTTTATTTGCAGCAAAAATGGACCGTCGCTTCGCAGGGGAATTGTGATGAAGGTACCTATTTGCTAATGGTACATTCCTGACCAGGATCGGTTGATATACCCTCGCACTTCGTTTCGATTATCTGTTAACTTTGCCGGCATCATACCTGGTGAATCCTTAATTGTGAATGATTGAATGATCCGAAACCTGTCAATAGAGGATTTTCTCGCGTTGGAAAACCCGGTCGTGCTGGCCGATGTGCGCACGCCGGCGGAATTTGACCATGGGCATATTCCCGGAGCTGTGAACCTGCCGCTTTTCAGCAATGAGGAGCGTGTGCAGGTTGGTACTACCTATAGGCAAATCGGGCGCGAGCAAGCGATACTGCTCGGTTTTGATTTGACGGGCCATAAATGGTCGGGTTTTATCCGGTCGGCATTGGAGTTTGCTCCCGACAAACGCATAGCGGTCCATTGCTGGCGCGGTGGTATGCGCAGTGGGGCAATGGCCTGGGCGCTGGACTTGTATGGCTTCGAGGTGCTTTTGATCCGGGGCGGATATAAAAGTTACCGGCAATGGGCACACCGGCAGTTTGCAACGGCGTACGATTTGAGGATATTGGGTGGCATGACCGGCTCGGGTAAG
The DNA here is from genome assembly GCF_017744695.1 of Dyadobacter sp. Taxonomy (GTDB): domain Bacteria; phylum Bacteroidota; class Bacteroidia; order Cytophagales; family Spirosomataceae; genus Dyadobacter. Next base: position 148,521 of record NZ_JAGIAS010000011.1, on the reverse strand, counting down.
ACCATGATTTTAGGCAGGTTGCAGGACATGGGCGAACAAATCATCGATCTCGAAGACCTGGCGCAACACCGGGGATCCAGCTACGGAAGCATGAACAGCATGCGGCAGCCCAGTCAGGAGCAATTCGAGAATAACCTTGCCTGGATTATGAAGGATCTTAGCCCGCACGCACCCGTGTGGATAGAGGACGAAAACCTGAACATCGCAAGGGTGGCGATTCCGCGTCCGCTCTGGCAGCAAATGAACGTGGCGCCTATGATCGATATCGAGGTCGATTTACGGGAACGGGTTGCCAGGTTGGTAGAAGAATACGGTTCACTGTCCCCGGATTTTCTGGTTGAATGCACCGAGCGTATCCGAAAACGCCTGGGGCCATTGCAAACGACACAGGCCGTAGCGGCGATCAGGGAGGGGAAAATGGAGGAATTCATCCGGCTGGTTTTGGTTTATTACGACAAAGCCTATCGCAAATCCCTGGCAAACAAGGATGCCGGCAGGTTGTTCCGCGTTCTGTTAAATGGCGGCTCGGATGAAGCCAATGCGCAGTTAGTATTAGATTTTAACCAAACCATAGCAGCCCGAAAGCTGCGGCAACCTATTTCATGACCGCTCAGGATATCAAACTTACACAATACTCACATGGCGCCGGATGCGGTTGCAAAATCAGTCCGGCTATACTCGATACCATACTGCATAGCCATTCGCCCGTAGCCATAGACCCGCGCTTGCTGGTCGGAAACGACAAAAGGGACGATGCCGCCGTGCTCGACCTGGGCAATGGGATGGGGCTTATTTCAACGACGGATTTTTTTATGCCTATTGTGGACGATGCCTACGATTTCGGCCGCATCGCCTCTACCAACGCCATTAGCGACGTGTATGCAATGGGCGGGAAGCCCGTGCTGGCGATCGCCATCCTGGGGTGGCCGGTGGATAAGCTCCCGGCCGAAACCGCGCAGCGCGTGCTCGAAGGCGCGCGTGCGGTATGCGCCGACGCGGGTATTACGCTCGCAGGAGGCCATAGCATCGATTGCCCGGAACCCGTATTCGGGCTTTCTGTGAATGGCATGGTGCCGGTGGAACAACTCAAACAAAATTCAACCGCCACGCCCGGCTGCCGGCTTTACTTAACCAAGCCACTGGGCGTAGGTATACTTTCCACCGCTCAGAAACGCGGCATACTCCGCCCGGAAGATGCGCTGATGGCATTGCAAAGTATGACCACCCTCAATAAGATCGGTGAACTCCTGGGTAAAATGCATTACGTGAAAGCGCTTACCGACGTGACCGGCTTTGGCCTGCTGGGACACCTCGCTGAAATGTGCGAGGGAAGCGGCCTGGCTGCGGAAATCGACTTTGAGAAAGTGCCGGTCATTGCCTCGCTGCCGCATTACCTCGACCAGGGCTGTTACCCGGGAGGTACCCAACGGAATTGGAAGAGTTACGGACATAAAATCGGCGCATTGACCGAGACACAGCGCTTCGTGCTGGCCGACCCGCAAACGAGCGGTGGACTGCTCATTGCCGTTGACCCGGACAACGCCATCGAGTTCGAAGGTCAGATGCGTCAGGAAGGATACGAGCTTAGTTCATTCGGTGTTTTGAAAGAGCAAGGCGACGGGCGACTAATCGAACTACGTTAGAATGCAGATGCAGGGAGTGATCACTTTTAACCTACTACCTTGCTACGTCGTTCCAAAAACAGGACGTCCCTCCATACCCCGTTGTGCTTCCCTAGTTTCTCGCGGTAACCTACCTGGCGGAAACCGTGGCGTAAATGCAACGCGATACTGGCCCGGTTCTCCGGAAATATCTGAGCTTGCAAGGTCCAGAAACCATGTTTCTCGCTGAGCCGCACGAGCTCTGCCAATAGCGCCGACCCGATGCCTTTGCCGTGGTGTGCCTGGTGGACGTAAATGCTGGTTTCCGCCACGCCGCCGTACACACAGCGGCTGGATACAGCCGAGAGCATGGCCCAGCCGGCGACGTGACCGTCGTCTTCGGCGACCAGGCACGGCTCAGCCAAAAACTTTGTTTTCAGCACGTCGATTTCCGGTGCCTGCGTTTCGTAGGTCGCATCGCCGGTATCAATGCCAAGTTGGTAAATTTCCCTCACTGCCGGCCAGTCGGACACAATGAGGGGACGCAGCGTGATAGCCATTACAGGTTCTGGTTGATAAATTCGCGACTGAATTCTTTGATCTCGGTACGGATCCTCCTGAAAGTAGTGATTACGTCCTCGCCAGGTACGTGCCCCGGATCGGAAAAGCTACGGTGGACCATTTTCCCCGAAGGGAAATAAGGGCATTGTTCGCGGGCTTTGTCGCACACGGTGATGACGTAATCGAATGCCATGCCGGTATACTCATCGACGTGGTTGGAGGTATGGTGCGAGATATCGATGCCATCTTCGGCCATTACCTGAATGGCGACGGGGTTGACACCTTTTGGGTCGACACCCGCACTGTAAACCTCGGCACCCTGGCCGGCAAAATGCTGCAAATAGGCCTGGGCCAGCTGGCTGCGGGCTGAATTGCCCGTGCATAACACGAGTATTTTCTTCATATGTGAATTTAGTTTAAAATTAGCAACATCCCGAACCAGGTGTACACGAGGCGCTTTCGGCCGCGACCGCTACCTGCGCTTGCGGGGCACTTCCACAGCATGCCGTGCTCCCGGTGCCTGTTCCGCAGGACTGGTCTCGGGTCTGTGCTTTGCATTGCGTGAAATCGGGAACCAGGCCCACCGTAAAGTTATCCTCATCGGCCCGGAAATCCCCTGGGTACATCTGGCGGGTGTCGAACCTGGAATTACCGAATTCGATTTTGACGACCGCGTTGGGATCCAGCGGCAGGGATTTTTCGACCAGGCTCACGATTTTTAATGCCTTACCGACCTGCATCGAGCAGTCGGTCTGCTTAACCGGCGGCTCCCAAAGCTGTACAATCACTTCTGTCCAGCGGTTCATCACACCGCCGCAATCTACCGATACGATCGGCGCTTGCTTGATTTCGGTGATGTGAAAGGACGGGTCCACCAATTTGCCTTCTTCGTATTCGAATTGCAGGTGCAGATCCGGGTTTTGTTCCAATGCTGACCTGAACGCCAGCCAGTTCATGGGATTGGATATGTGGCTCATTGTATTAATTGTTATAATGTAATATTACGATTGATTTACTCAAAAAAATAGCTGTATCAATTACAGCAGGAAATATCTGCAAAAGAATCCAGCATCCCCCCGAAGGCTGATTTCGCTTCCTGCCAAACCACGGGATTGATACAGTAGCAAACGCGGGGCGGGTTGATTTCGCCCTGAATAATACCGATTCGTTTCAGCTCCTTTAAATGCTGGGATACTGTCGCCTGGGCTAGTTCCAGTTCGTCCACTAAATCGCCGCATACGCACGCCTTGCGCGCAATCAGTAGTTGTAATATCGCTACCCTCGCAGGATGCGCAAATGCCTTGGCCAGGTCCGCCACGCGGTTTTGCTGTTCGGTGAATATCTCTGTTTTCGTAACTCCCATGTTGCAAACATAGCAGTAATAATTCATATCGCAATATTACGATGATTATTTTTTGGATGGGCCGGTCAGAATTCCTGCCACCTCAGTTGTTTGACCAGCATCGGGAAATCTCCGTCGGCCGGAATATTACAGGGAATATCCGGTATGAGTTTATTCACCTTTCCGCGCCCGGCCGGCCGTATCCATTCTTTGACGCCAAACCGCAGTTCGAGTTGGGAGTGGGGAAGAGTGATCGAATACATTTCCCCGAAATGAGTGGGGTGCCCGCTGACAGGCGTTTCTCCGGCTAACGGTGCGATCCCGTTATCTTGAATCAGCGTGGCAAAGATTATCGCGCTGGAGAACGTTCTCGGGCCAACGATAACGATCACTTTTCCCTTGAATGCATGGGGAACCTTATCGGGTATCGCGGTCCCTGAAGAGAAGTGAAGTATTTCTCCGGGCTTTGCTTTTTCATAGGCCTCGTCGCTGAGTCCCCACGACTTCAATTTGGCCAGGTAGGCCTGGCTACGTTTCCAATTCATGGAATAAGTTTTGTAAGGTTTCCGGTAGATATGCTTGATGATCATATTCCCAACTGCGGATGCCCCGCCGTCATTGTTGCTGACATCAATCGCCAGACGTCTGATGCCGTCGCGACGGATTATCGCAAAGATGCTGTCGATACAACGCTCATAAACGGGTAAATCCTGGCCTCCTCTGGTGGCAAAGGAACGGGCGAGAATATAACCGACGTCACCTGTCCGTCGATACGATATATTGGTAGCGACGCTATCAGCCAGGCCCTTCTTACCCGAATGAGCACTGCGAATGGACACAACCGCATGTTCATCGCCCAACGGGATCAGGGCAAGGCTGGCCTTTCTCTGGAAACCGGCTGCCGACAATGGCTCGTTTAAGCCGGCTGCCAAAGAGTCAAGGTAGGCCCCGTAACTTTCCTTCGTCAACAGGGAAAATGGGTTGGCATGCACGCTAAATATCTGGTCGCGGATAAACTGAAAATCTTCCTGTTGGGCTGTGGGCGAAAGCGGGGTGTCCTGGCCACTCGAAAAGGTGCTTACACCCAAAAGAAGGAGAAGATTGAGCAAAAGGCGGCAGCGAAAACAAAGCATATCGGCAGTTATCGAAACGGGTTGGTATTTGAATAAATCATTACGTCATCTAGGTAAAGGATAACCGTTCGGGTTAAACGTTGCAGGGATGATGCAACAAACCACCGATTTTTTGCTGAAAAACTATATTTCAATGGAATTAACAGGCGGTTCAGAAGAGCTGGGAAGAGCAATTTGTCAAAAACATGCTCTTTGGATGAGGCAACCAAAATGAAATAGTTTTCCAGATTTGTGCAAAAAATGTCCAGATTATTGAAAACCGGTGGATGCAGGAATATCTACATTTATCACCCGAAAGATGATGTAATTTTCTGCTGGCATCCAATGAGCTGCATTAGAATCCTTTTTGGCATACTCCTTGTCATTCTGACGACAACCGGAACCCAGAGTTTGGGGCATCCCGCCGTCGTGTCGATGAAGGATTCAAGTGGCTGCCAGGCAATCGGAAAATCTCCTGATAAAGACAACTACTATCAGGAGGCGGCGATGCTCGAAGTGCAGGAAAACACGTCTTCCGTCTCCAAAGAAAAAAGGGACAACCAGGATTTTAACACCCTTACAGGTCTTTTCAGCCGGTACTTGTCCTTTGTTTTTCGTGCCGATGGCGACCCGGGTGTTTCCGTTGCCGCTCCAAGGCTTGTTCTTGTGCGGTCTCTTCCCCGGTACATTCTGTATCGATCCCTGATCATTCCTTTCTGATTGCTTCCCGGCACTGCCGTGTGCATTTGGCATCCGGTGTATGTACTGTTTCTGAACGGGCGTGCGGCCGTATTGTGCCGTTCCGGTTTTGAACTGCCCGTTCCGGCCTTCGTATATCCATGTAAGTTCGCGGTTCTTCCCCTTTTAACCAGCCGCCTGGCTTCGGTTCAGGGAGCTTTTTGGCCCACAGGTAATCTGTATGGGACAGGAAAGGCGTGTGTTTGCAGGTTACCGTGAGCGGCGTTTTTCAGACAATCACTGTCTTCAAAATCAATTCAAAATAGAATATCCATATGCATTTAACACCAAGAGAAACAGAGAAGCTGCTGCTGCACCTGGCAGGTGAGGTTGCGCTCAAACGTAAAGCGCGGGGCGTGAAGCTCAACTACCCCGAAACGATCGCGCTGATCAGCAGCTTCGTCATGGAAGGCGCCCGCGACGGGCGTACCGTGGCCGATCTGATGCAGGCAGGGGCAGCCGTGCTCACCCGCGACGATGTGATGCCCGGCGTGCCCGAGATGATACACGATATCCAGATCGAGGCGACGTTTCCGGATGGTACCAAGCTGGTGACCGTTCATGAGCCTATTCGTTAACCCTTAAACCTGATGCGCATGATACCAGGAGAATTTTTTATCAAAAAGGGCGACATTATCTGCAATGAAGGCCGCCCGACAACTACTGTGAAAGTGACCAATACGGGCGATCGCCCCATTCAGATCGGTTCGCATTTCCATTTTTTCGAAGTCAACAAAGCAATGGCTTTCAACCGGGAGGCGGCATTCGGGATGCGGTTGAATATCGCCGCAGGGACGGCCGTGCGCTTTGAACCGGGAGAAGAAAAAACGGTGGAGCTGGTAGCCCTGGGCGGTGCCCGCCGGGTGATCGGCATCAATAATCTGGTCAATGGCGATACCACACTGGAGCTTAACAAAAAGCTCGCATTGCAAAAAGCCGGTTTATTAGACTTCAAAAATCAATAAGATGAGCCTCAAAATAAGCAGAGAAAAATATGCGAACCTGCTCGGCCCGACAGCCGGAGACAAAGTTCGCCTGGGTGATACCGACCTGATCATTGAAATTGAAAAAGATTACGCTGTATATGGCGACGAGGTGAAGTTTGGCGGCGGTAAAACAGTCCGCGACGGCATGGGCCAGTCGGCAACGGCGCTACGGAGCCAGGGTGTGCTCGACCTATGCATTACCGGCGCGATCATCATCGACCACTGGGGGATCGTGAAGGCCGATATCGGAATTAAAGATGGCAAGATCGTTGGCATCGGCAAAGCCGGGAACCCGGACATTATGGACGGCGTACACCCCGACCTGATCATCGGAGCCTCTACCGAGGTGCACGGTGGCAATGGTTACATCGTTACCGCCGGCGGGATCGATACGCACATCCACTTCATCAGTCCGCAACAAATCGAGACGGCATTGTACAATGGCATTACGACCATGATCGGCGGCGGGACCGGCCCGAATGACGGTACCAATGCCACCACGGTGACGCCAGGCAAATGGAATATTCAGAAAATGCTCGAAGCGGCAGACGACTACCCGATGAATCTGGGTTTTTTCGGAAAGGGAAATTCGGCGTCACTGGAAGCATTGGAGGAGCAGATCGAAGCGGGGGCATTGGGTTTGAAAATCCACGAAGACTGGGGAGCGACGCCCGCCGTAATCGACGCCTCGCTGACGATCGCTGACAAGCTGGATGTACAGGTGGCCATTCACACGGATACCCTTAATGAGGCTGGCTTTCTGGAAGATACGATGAATGCGATCAACGGCCGTGTGATCCATACCTTCCACACCGAAGGCGCAGGCGGAGGCCACGCGCCGGATATTATCAAAGCGGCGATGTATCCCAACGTGCTTCCTGCCTCGACCAACCCGACACGGCCATACACGAAAAATACCATCGACGAGCATTTGGATATGCTCATGGTGTGTCATCATTTAAGTAAGAATATCCCGGAAGACGTGGCTTTTGCCGACTCGCGCATTCGTCCGGAGACCATTGCTGCCGAGGATATTCTGCACGATATCGGGGTGTTCAGCATTATGAGCTCCGATTCCCAGGCCATGGGCCGGGTAGGAGAGGTGGTTACCCGCACCTGGCAGACTGCGAGCAAAATGCGCGAACAACGCGGTGAGCTGGAAGAGGATAACGGGCATGAAAACGACAACTTCCGCGTGAAACGGTACGTAGCCAAATACACGATCAACCCCGCCATTGCACACGGTATCTCGCAATATGTCGGGTCGATTGAGCCGGGCAAAATTGCCGATCTGGTGATCTGGAAACCCGCATTGTTCGGGGCCAAACCAGAAATGATCGTGAAGGGCGGTTTTGTGATCGCGAGCAAAATGGGCGACCCGAATGCGTCCATTCCTACGCCTCAGCCTGTGATTTACCGCAATATGTTCGGGGCGCATGGCAAGGCGCGGCTGGCTACCTGTGTGAATTTTGTGTCCCAGGTTTCGCTCGATAATGGAACGGTGCAGTCGTATGGTTTGGGCAAAGCATCGCTGCCGGTGGTCGGTTGCCGGAATGTTTCCAAAAAGAACCTGATCCACAACGACAAAACGCCGGTAATAGAAGTGAATCCGGAAAACTACAAGGTAACAGTGGACGGTGTGCACGTGACTTGCGAGCCCGCCGATAAGTTGCCGCTGGCTCAGTTGTACTTCCTTTTTTAGTAGCAACCCAGAGGTGTATCAAATGTGATTTTACTCCTTTTGATACATCTCCTTCAAAAAATCCTGCAAATGATCCGCTTAAAAAACCTGACGGTTTTGATGACGGGCTTGCTGTGCCATTTGGCGGCGGCAAACCTCTCGGCGCAACGGTTGAGCGCCACCGACAACGGGCCGAAGGGCCAGTTCATGTTGTATGGCTCGCTGGATTATTCCAAAACGAATGGTCCGGGCTACCACAACAGCTCATTCAGCACCAGTCCCGGTGCGGGCATTCCCCTCGGGCTCGGGTATTTTATCAATAACAACGACCTGATCGGCGTCAATTTCGCATTTTCCAGTGAAAAGCAATCTGCGACCGACTACCGGATGAAGCAGCGCGAAGCCGGGATCTGGTACAGTCCTTCGATAATGATCGGCGAGCATTTCCTGCTGATCGCGCAAGTAGACGCACATTACGTATGGGGCGAGCAGGGAATCCGCACGCAGGAAAAGTTCAATGGTTATCGTTTGCGGGCTTACCCGATGCTCGGCGTGCTGCTCGGCAAGGGATGGGCATTGAAATTCAAGTTCGGGGAGCTTTCCAACCTCATGACGAAGCCGAAGGGTGGCGCCTCCACCAACAATTTCACGGCCGGACTTAGTGGCGCCACTTTCGGTACGGGCATTTCCAAAAACTTCCATTTCCAAAAGAAAAAATCATGACGATTATCAATGATATTCTGGGGAACCTGGCGACCTGGCCGAATAACGGTCAGGCGGTTGATCTCCTTGAAATAGAATGGTTTGAGAGTGCCAAGAAGATCCATAGACGGTTTACGAACGGCGGCGTCGAAATTGCGATCCGCTTTACGCGCGAGGGCCAGCGCCTGCGGCAGAACGATGTTGTGTATGCCGATGCCGGGCGGATCGTGAGCGTGCATATCAGGCCCTGCGAGGCGATCGTGATCTCGCCTGCGACGATGCTCGAAATGGGTACGGTATGCTATGAGATCGGGAACAAGCATATGCCGCTTTTCATTGACGACGACCAGGTGCTGATGCCTTACGAGGAGCCGATGTTCCGGTGGTTGCAGGCAAGTGGTTATCAACCCGAAAAACAGGTGCGCCAGTTGCTCAACTGGTTGAAATCCAATGTAGAGCCTCACGGGCACGGAGGCGCGGAGCAGTCGCTTTTCTCAAAAATTATTAACCTGGCCTCGTCCGTTTCAAAATAGGGATTATGCAAAAGGAAAGCCCCAATTCATTTCTCGCCGCATTGCTGCATTTGTCGGACCCGACTTTGCCGATTGGCGGTTATGTGCATTCCAATGGTCTGGAAACCTATGTGCAGCAGGATATTGTGCATTCCACGGCTACTGCCAAGGAGTTTGTGACGAACATGCTGATGTACAATGTAAAGTACAACGACGCTTCCTTCGTGCGCCTCGCGTATGAGGCGGTTGCGGATATCGATGCATTGGTGGAGCTGGACCAGGAATGCAGCGCATTGAAAAGCCCGAGGGAAATCCGCGAGGCGAGCCAGAAACTGGGCGTGCGGCTGTTGAAAATTTTTCAGCGGAAAAGAAGCTCGGCGCTCGCTGATGCATTCGACCGGCAGATTAAGGAAAAAAATGCAGAAGGTCACTACTGCCTCGCATTCGGCTTGCTGGCCAGGCAGCTCGGCATTCCTTTGCACGACACATTGCTGGCATTCTATTACAACGCCGCCGCCGGGCTCATTACCAATGCCGTGAAACTTGTTCCGCTCGGGCAGCTCGACGGGCAGGACCTGATGCTCGACCTGCAACCGGTTTTGTACCAGTTGGCGGAAGATACACTGCTGGTAAACAGGGAGCTCGTAGGCCTTTGCAACATCGCTTTCGATATCCGGTGCATGCAGCATGAGCGGCTGTATTCAAGATTGTATATGTCTTAAAAGAGCAAAAAAAGTCAAATGCTGCCCGCCGCCGGGAAAATCATGGAAATGGCGGAAAAAACATTCAAAGGAAAATTAACGATGAAGAACGAGAGAGAATATGTGAAAATAGGCGTGGCCGGGCCGGTGGGTTCCGGCAAAACCGCGCTGTTGGAATGCCTGTCGCGCAGGATGATGAACGACTATAACCTGGCCGTGATCACCAACGACATTTACACCAAGGAAGATGCCGAATTTATGGCGAAAAACAGCTTGCTGCCCCGTGAGCGGATCATCGGCGTCGAAACCGGCGGATGCCCGCACACCGCCATCCGCGAGGACGCGAGCATGAACCTGGAAGCCGTGGACGAGCTCGTCAACCGCTTTCCCGACATTGAAATCATCCTGATTGAAAGCGGCGGCGATAACCTTTCGGCCACATTCAGCCCCGACCTGGCGGACGTTACCATTTTTGTGATCGACGTGGCCGAAGGAGAGAAGATACCGCGTAAAGGTGGGCCGGGCATTACCCGCTCGGACCTGCTGCTGATCAATAAAATAGACCTGGCCCCGTACGTGGGCGCGAGCCTGGAAGTGATGGAGCACGACGCGCGCCGCATGCGTAAGGGCCAGCCGTTCATCTTTTCGAACCTGCGCTCGGGCGAAGGCGTCGACAGCATTATCGACTGGATCAGGAAGTATGCCCTGCTGGAAGAAATTGAAGAACCCAACCTCGTCAGATAGTGGATTGTAAACTGAGCATCACAGCCGGTGCGCGCGGAGAGAAGTCGTACATGAAAGATGTTTTCGTGTCGGCGCCCTTTCGCGTGGTCCCGGTGGGGCAAACGAAGTCGGATGGCGCCGCCTATCTGATGGTGATGAGCTCGTCGCCCGGTATTCTGGACGGTGACCATTATGATTTGCATATCGAAGTCGAGGAAAATGCGCGTTTGCAGTTGCAGTCGCAATCCTACCAGCGGCTGTTCAACATGGAACGCGGCGCTTCGCAGTCGATGCAGGTGAACCTGGCCGATGGGGCGGCGTTCTCCTACGTTCCGCATCCGGTGGTACCGCATGAAAATTCGACATTCAAAAGCGTTACGAAAGTTTCGATTGGTGACGGGTGCGAGTTCCTGATGAGCGAGATCATCACCTGCGGCCGGAAATACCACGGGGAGGTTTTTAAATACAGCCATTTCCAGAACCTGATCGAAGTAAGGCACCGCCAGAAGCTGGTACTGAAAGACAATGTGCTATTGCTGCCCGAGCTGATGCCGCTGTCGGCGATCGGCCTGCTTGAAGGGTTCACCCACCAGGGGACTTTGATTTATGTAAATACCCAAAATCAGCCCGTGGACGAGCTCATCGAATGTATTTATGAAATGATGCAGGGCGAGCAGGATATGCAGTTTGGTATTTCCAAGGTCCGGCACGACGGGTTTGTGTTGCGCTGCCTGGGGCACGGGGGCGAGCAGTTGTACGACCGCTTCCAAAGTATTCAAAATCTGATCTGGGAGGAAAGTAAAGCTAGTCTCGTATGAATTCAACGCTCATTGTGCTGGCCCTCACGGCTGCATCCATCAGCATTATCCACACGGCGGCGGGGCCGGACCATTACCTGCCGTTCATCGTGCTGTCGCGCTCCCGCAAATGGACCATGGGCAGGACCATATTGCTCACGATCGTTTGCGGTTTTGCGCACATTTTCAGCTCGGTACTCCTGGGTTTGGTAGGGGTATACCTTGGTTGGCATTTGAACAGGATTTCCTGGTTCCAGGATATCCGCGGAAACCTTTCGGGCTGGGCGCTGCTGCTGTTCGGGCTGGGGTACCTGCTCTTCGGGCTGCGCCACGCGTACCTCAACCGCCCGCATAAGCATTTCGACGTGATGAGCGACGAGGTGTATGTGTATGAGCACCGGCATGGGGAGGCGGTGATGCCCGGTAACCGGGTGAAGGTGACACCGCTGGTGCTGTTTGTCATCTTTGTCATGGGGCCGAGCGAACCGCTGGTGCCATTGCTGTTCTTTTCAGGTACCAATCGCTCCATGGTCGAAGTAGTGGTGCTGATCGGCGTTTTCACGGCTTGTACGGTGCTTACCATGCTCTTTATGGTGTTGCTGGGCTGCTATGGCTATGGTTTTCTCCGGACCGAGCGGCTCGAACGCTACATCCATGTCGTGAGTGGCGTTGCGATCACTTTCTGCGCGACCGGGATGGTGTTTTTGGGATGGTGAGTTAAAAGGATTTTCAAACAATATTCAACAAAATGGATTTAATAGGAAAAAGAGCCCCCTTTATCTCGGAAACCCTCAAAGGCGTGGGGCAGATCATGTTGCAGGAAAATATCTGGACAGGTTTGTTGTTCCTGGCGGGTATCTTCTACGATGATGCCACGATGGGCATCGCCGCGATTCTGGCCGCTGCTACCGGCACGCTTACCGCCCGTATTTTGAAGTACGATCCGGCGCAGATCAGCATGGGGTTGTACGGTTTCAGCGCTGCGCTGGTGGGCGTTGCACTGACGTTCCACTTTCGTGCGGAGCCGGTCGTATGGGTGATGATTATCGCAGGTTCGGCGGTAGCGGCGGTGATTCAGCATTTTTTCATCGAGCGGAAAATCCCGGTTTTTACATTGCCTTTTATTCTGGTCACCTGGGTGGTCGTGTTTTGCCTGCACCATTTTACGGCCATACCCGCGCCGGTGGCATTGGTCGAAACCAGCATGTTCAGCAATGAAGTGAATGATTTTACGACCTCTACCAATGGTTTCGGTGAGGTGATTTTCCAGGGAAGTTTTCTGGCCGGGGTGATCTTTATGGTGGCTGTGTTTATCTCCAATCCCGTGGCGGCATTGTACGGCCTGGCGGGATCTATTCTGGGGGCCTGGATTGCCCTCCTTTTCGCCGAACCTATCACCCAGGTGCATATCGGGCTGTTCAGCTTCAATGCGGTGCTGTGTTCCATCGTGTTTGCAGGTGTGAAGCGGAAGGACGGGCTGCTCGCATTTATCGCCTGTGCATTGGCGGTGCTGATCGATATCTACCTCCTGAAAGCGGATTGGGACATCCTGACCAAAGCAGGGGGCGTATTGACATTCCCGTTCGTGTTAGGGACCTGGCTCACCTTGCCGATCAGGAAGCTTTTTTACCAGTTCAGTAACGAAAGCGACGAGTAGGGGCACGGCCGAAGTATCAACAAACTTTTATTTTAATGAATGATTTGAATGGCCAGTTTTTGCGGGGCGCGCTGATTAGCCTTTCCTTGCTGGCAGGAAAGGTGCGCGCCGACATCAAAACCGATAGTACGCGGGTGACCGCCAATGAAAATGGATATTTGAGCGATTCCATGGCGATGATGCTGTCCGCGGTAGTTGTGACAGCCAAATCGCCGGAAGCTGAACGTTTTTTACAACGTGAATCCGGCCATGCAGCTTTTCGTTAAATCGGGGCTGGGTTTTCATTCGAACGATGTTCGCGCGGTGGTGGCGCAGAACGGGAAGGAAATCCTGCCCTGGTCGGTAGGCGCCGACCTGGGGACGATCTGGACGCCGGCGCCGGGGCTCATATTTATTCCCACGCTTTGGTATAGCTTCTTGCAGAATGAATACATTTGGAATGGCGACAGCTACGGTACGTCGGCGGTCGGAAGTACCCGCAGGGTGGGGGTTGACCTGACATTCCGGTACCAGCCATTTCATTGGCTATACCTGGATTCGGACGTAAATCTGGCCCGACCGAGGCTAACGGGCGAAGAGCGGGGAAATGACTATGTCGACCTGGCGCCAACGATGACCAGTACCGGCGGCATTGCATTTACGTTTAACAATGGGTTCACGGCCAATTTGAGATACAGGTACATGCACGACAGACCCGCGACCCAGGATAAAAGCATCATCGCCAATGGCTATTTCGTGAATGACCTGATCATGAGTTATCAGAAGAAAGCCATGGTACTGAGCTTCCAGATCCAGAACCTGTTCAATACGAAATGGAACGAGGCGATGTTTGCGGCAACGACCCGACTGAAAGGAGAACCGGCCGGAGGATATGACCAGCTGACATTCACACCGGGGACTCCATTCTTTTTGAAGGCCGGGGTTGCATTCAAATTTTAATCAGTGAGAAACGATCCAATATCTGCGATGCTATGAGCGATACGATCAAGATGTTGTCAAACTTCGAGTACAAAAGTTTGTTCCTGCCCGGCTTATCGGAAAAGATCTATTTCAACAATTCAAAACTGCAATTGTACCGGATAGAAAACTATCTCCGGAACATATTGATACCGGTCCTTCCCTACCGGACCACTTTCAACTTCATCATTTTCGTGACCAGCGGGAGGATTAAACAGCAACTGGAAATCTCCGAATATGAGATCAGCCCGGGCTCTGTGCTGCTGATCAAGCAGGGCAGCATTACCCGCACACTCGAAATTTCGGAAGATACGGAAGGCTTCTTTATTGTATTTGAAAATGAGCTTCTTGAAAATATTTCCCTCGACAAAAGCACCGATTACCATTTCTTCAAAACTTCGCCGTATGCGATGCTGTCCAAGCCGACCGAGAACTGGATGTCGCATTTGCTCCGGCTGCTCGAACTGGAACTGAGCTCGAACGATAATATTGAAATCAGTGGGTTGTTGTTGAAGGCCGCATTGATGAAAATGCGGCCCGATCAATCGCTGGAAGAGGCGTCCATTAAAAGGACATTCTATATCACATTGCAATTCAAAGACCTTGTTCAACGGTACCACCAAACGGAAAAGAAAGTGTTGTTTTATGCCAACAAGCTTTCCATTTCAGAGAATTATCTCTGTAAATGCATTAAAGAAACAACCGGCAAACCGCCCAAGCAGTGGATCGGCGAGTTGAGCATATTGCATAGCCAGATCCTGCTTCAGGATATCAGCAAGGATATTTCCAGCATCGCTTTCGAGCTTAATTTTCAATCGACTTCTTACTTTACGCGGCAATTCAAACAGTTTACCGGCATGTCGCCATCGCAGTTCCGAAAAAGGGCAACGAAGTTCTGAATATCTTTTTACGCGGATTTATATCAGTACAATCACAAGGGCCGGCTGATCCGCGTCTATACCCGGCTCGATACTTACCTGATGTTTGAAGATTTCTTTGCCAAACTGGAATAGCGCGGGAATTAACAGGCCGGCGGACAATGGGCCCGCCTAATCAATCCATCCCGGGTTTTGAACCAGGTTCGGGTTCATTTGAATCTCGCCGGTAGGGATCGGCCAGGTCATCAGGAAATCTCCTTTATAGGAATAATCGCTTACATTGGCGCCCCAAATCTGCTTCTTGCCGCTTCCGTTGTAGAATACCTTTTCGCCCCACGTTTTCCAGCGCAGTTCGTCGAAATAGTTAATCCCTTCACCGGGCAACTCGATCCTCCGTTCGTTGCGGATTCGTTGCCGCAGATCTTCCTGGCCTTTCACGGCGGTAGCCGCATTGGAATTCAGCAATGCGACCCCGGCTCTTTTCCGCACCTCGTTTACCTTTTCCACCGCCTCGGACGTTGCGCCCGATTCGTTCAATGCTTCCGCCCACATCAGCAGCACGTCGCCGTACCGCAGGATCGGGAAATCCGTAGGGCCGTAGTTCCGGTCTATCAACCCCGTAACGCCTTCGATCACAAACTTGCGATAGAAGTAGTAAAAGTTGATCTGGGTGTCGCTCTGGATATCACCGCCCGCAGCGGCCTGTCCCCGGAACGGCCACCGCATCGTTTGCAGGCTTTCCACATCCGTAAAATTGAAAGCGCCGCGGAACGTGGCATAAGGGGTGACCACATTGGCCTGTAAACGGGGGTCCCTGTTTTCATAGGCCTTTTTGATCCTTTCCTCGTTGCCCTGCGGCAGGTACAAACTCATTTTGGCCCCGCGTGCGCTCGCAGCCGCGCGCTCCTCGGCAGTGATGTTGTTTCTGAGGAAAAATACTTCACGCTCTGCCATGGTCAAGGCGCTAAAACCCGGTATAATATCGTCCCATTTGAAAGGAGTGCCATCGATATTTTCATGAAGATCCACCAGATTGGGCGATGGCAGGTAGTAGTTCCAGCCGCGGCGAAATGCCGAGGGCCAGCCGATAAACAGCTGAAAGTTGTTTCCATATCCCTGCTCGCCGCGATGCTGGATAGAGAAAATCATTTCAGGGCATTGTTCGTTGGCCTCGGTAAACAATGCTTTGTAGTCGCCGAACAATGCATGCCCGGCGTCTTTCACCTTCTGGAAATCGGCCGATGCTTTTTCCCATTGTTTCAGGTACATGTACACTTTCCCGCGTAACGCGTAGGCGGCAGCTTTGGTGGCGTGGCCGTAGTCGGCATTTCCGCTGGCGTAGCGGTCGGGCAGGTTCGGCTCGTTGATGGCATCATTGAGATCGGCCATTACCTGATTCCAGACCTCCGTTTCGGTGGCCCTGGGTTTGGTAGCTTCGGTAGGCGTAAAGGGTTCGAGGTAAATCGGGACGCCTTTGTACAGCTGATTGAGCCGAAAATAGAAATAGGCCCGAAGAAACTTGCATTCGGCCAGGTATCGGGCTTTCTTTTGCTCGCCGGAAGGGGATTTTGCGGGAATATTCAAAAGGGCGTCGTTAGCCCGCTGGATGCCTTCGTACATGTGCTGCCATACTTTTGAGAACATGGCATCGCCCG
Organism: Dyadobacter sp.; assembly: GCF_017744695.1. Lineage (GTDB taxonomy): Bacteria > Bacteroidota > Bacteroidia > Cytophagales > Spirosomataceae > Dyadobacter. The sequence continues at coordinate 131,918 of NZ_JAGIAS010000011.1, read as the reverse complement.
CGGTGATCGTGCCCCTGAGCAGCGGCTCGTCCCAGCGTCCCTGGCCGGTATAGCCGAAACGGTCCGTTTGATAAAGCTCATGTACGGTGGTGAGCCCGCTATGGCCCATTTCAAGCCTGAAAGTATTGTAAACACCGGCCACCCCGAGATCGGTCAGGTTATCGGTCGTCCACATGGTTGTATTGGAAACGGAAGAGTAGGGGACTGTATCCAACAAATTATCCTGACAGCCGCCCAGGCCCAGTGCAAGGATTATAGCAAAGAATTTCTTCATCATCTTTTTTCTTTAAAATGAAACATTCAACCCCAGTGAAAACTGGCGCATGGTCGGATAATTGGGGTTTGGCCCGATTTCGGGATCCAGCCCCGGAAACCTGGTCAGGGTCAGCAGGTTTTCGCCTGCCAGATATACCCGCAATTTGCTCATAGCCAGTTTGCCTGTGAGCCGGGCGGGAACGGTGTAGCCCAATTGGAGATTGCGGAGTTTGGCAAAGGATGCATTGTACAGATAGTAATCGCTGGTGCGTCCGTTCTGCGCGTCTGTGATCCCTTTGAGCCGCGGGTAATGCCCTGTAAGGTTATTGGCAGGATCGGCGGGGTTGGATTCATTGAAATAATAGTGGTTGTCGGCCACCAACGCCGGTATCGATTTGCCTTGCGCAACAATCGACTGGTTCAGGTAAATCGTGTTCCAGTAGTAATGCATTCCCGCGGCGCCCGACCAGATCATGGAAAGATCGAAACCACGGTAAGCCAGGTTGAGCGTCAACCCGTAATTAATGGAAGGCGCGGCCCGTTTTCCTGTAAACTGCTGGTCGTAGACGTTACCGTAGATGCCGTCGCCGTTGGTATCCGCGTAAATGATATCCCCGTACCAGATTTTCGTCGGATCGATGCCGTCTGCGGGTTGAAACCGGTATCCTGCATCGACCATCCCACGCAACCAGGTCAGGTCTTCCGCCGTCCGGATCATCCCGTCCCGCGGTCCGCCGTTGACATCCAGGGAACCATCCTGGTGCCGGTAGTTGCCCGAGCCGTTATAAACCGGGTATAAATAAAGCTCATTGATGGTATGGCCTTCCAGAATCCGCTCGGTAGAACCGGTCGACACCGTACCGATGTTGGACTGATAAACGCGATTTCCGGAAACATCCGCATATCCCTCCTGCAAACTGCCTTTATATCGGTCGACCCGGTTGGTGTTGTAGGCAAAGTTGGCCGATATGGAGTACTGAAAATCGTTGATCCGGTCCTGGTATCCGAGGCTGAGTTCTATTCCCTTTTTGGTGACTTCGGCGATATTCATCGTTGCGGGGCTGGCGGTGCCTACTATCAGCGGGACATTGGGAGCAAAAAGGATTCCGTCCGTAAAACCTTTATATACATCCAAATCGAAATTCAACCGCCGTCTGAGCGCAAAACCGCTGAGCCCGATGTTGGTCGTCGTGGTCGTTTCCCATCTCAGGTTACGGTTTCCCGTTTTAGTCTGGGCGAGGCCCTTGATTGCCGTGTTATTGAAAGAGTAGTTCACCGTGCCATACGCGGGCAAATGATCGTAGTTGCCGGCTGCATTATTTCCGGTTCGTCCCCATGAAGCCCGGATCCGGATGTCATCGAATACATCGGCCAGGGGCTGCATAAAAGCTTCCTCCGAAATGCGCCAGCCTGCCGAGAAGGCCGGGAAAAAGCCCCAGCGGCTCGACTCCCCAAAGCGCGACGAACCGTCGTAGCGGAATACCGCCTCGGCCAGGTACCGTTTCTTGAAGGAATAATTGAGCCGCCCGAAAACCGATTTCAGCCCGTAGTCGGTTTCATCGCCGTTGATGCCGGTCATTGTCGTGCCCGAATTCAAAGTGGTAAGGTCCGGATGCGTGAGGCCCTGTTTGGACGCGTCAAAGTTGTATTGGTTGAAATATTGCTGGTTGTAGCCTACGAGCGCGCCTACCTCGTGATGGGTAAATTCCCTGTTATACCGGAGCACGTTGTCCAGGATCATGTTGCGACTCTTGTACAGGGAATAACGGGTGGTCATTTGGGCGGCGGGTTGCGCGGCGGTACTTAATGTATTCGTAGCGAAGTTCCATTTTTCGTAGGGAACCGGGTGGGTATCATTCTCGGTGTAGCCCTGATTGTAATGCACCTTGGATTCAAACTCCAACCCTTTGAAAAGATCCAGCTTCGCAAACAAGGTCGTATTGATCCGGCTCACCCGGTTGTTGCCTCCCTGGCTGTACAACCAGGCGATTGCGTTGTTGGCTGTCGCCGATTCCTCCGCGGCGGCCGGAAAGCCATATTTACCCTGATAAACAGGATAAACACCGGGAACGGTTTGGGTGAGGTAGGAATAGGCAGTGGCTACGTCAGCAACACTGGTACGCTGGAGGTCGCCGAAGGTTTGTGTTCCCACGGTCAGAAACCGGGCGACTTTGGATTGCAGGTTAATCCGCAACCGCACATTGTCGGCCCCGGTTTCGGGCATGGTACCCGGGTTGTTCAGATAGCCGACCGAAAACAGATATTGCGTATTTTCCGAGCCGCCATTGAGGGTCAGGTTATGGTTTTGCAGAAGTCTGCGCGCTCCGAACAACACCTTTCCCCAATTGGTATTCGGATAAGCCACGCTGTTGGGAATTCCCTGGGCTGTCAGGGTGTTGGGGTTAGCCCTGGCGGCTTCCCATTTTTCGATGGTGGGATTGGAATACACCGAAGCCTGTCCCAGGTTGTTGAAACCCTCATTGACCAGGCGCATGTGCCTGGCATAATCGGTTACGAACTCGGGTACGTTGTTGGGCCGGAGCAGGGAGGTCATCACGGTATAATTCACGGAAGTTTTGCCCTTCGTACCCTTTTTGGTCGTGATCAGGATAACACCATTGGATGCAAGTGAGCCGTAGATAGCCGCCGTAGCCGCGTCTTTGAGCACGGATATGCTTTCCACGTCATTGGGGTTCACTGCATCCATTGAACCTACCACCCCGTCGATCACGACCAACGGAGAAGTGCTGTTCAAGGTGCCCGTACCGCGTATGCGTATGCTGGACCCGTCAGCACCCGGCTTGCCTGTGGTAGCCTGCACATTGACGCCCGCCGCCAAGCCGGCCAGTGAGGAAGATAATGTTGAAGCAGACCTGTTTTCAACGGACTGCGCATTGATGGTGGCTACGGAGCCGATGACGTTCCCTTTTTTCTGAGTACCATATCCCACGACCACCACCTCGTCGAGGCTCCTCTCATCGACTTTCAGGGAAATTTCGATAAGTGTTTTGTTCCCGACGGCCTGAACTTCCCTGCTCACATAGCCCACAAACGAAAACACCAGCACGGCATTTTCATCGGGAATATCCAAACTGAAATTCCCTTCGCGGTCGGTAGTCGTGCCTTGCTGTGTGCCTTTGACGATCACATTGACACCCGGTAACGGCTCCCCCCGCTCGTCGGTTACTTTCCCTTTCACAGGGAGGGTTTTCGTATCAATATGCGGCTCCGGCAGCTCTTTGGCCGGAGCGGATGCCGGAGCGCCCGCTTCTTTTCCGTTCTGCGGGTTTTTGATGATATACACCATGCTACCGGTGTTCATATACGTTAAGTGCAACGAACCTAGCATTTTATCGAGCAGTTCGGTGACCCGATAGGTCCCTTTCCCAAGCACAAAGCGCGCTTCGTTGTCCACCTGGTTCTCGATAAAAGCGAAGCGAAGCGGGGTTTGCTTCTCGATTTTACGGAAGAGCTCCCGCACACCTTCGTTTTTCAATTGAATGGTAACCTGCATCTCGGCCAGGGGCTGCGCCTCGGAAGGCCGGGCGGCCATGAGCTGAATACAGCTTACTGCGATGATTAAGTAGGATAAACCTAAGCGCATAACAAATCGGAGACCGGGCTGGTGGTTGGAAAGTGCATACCTTCCCCCGATGATAAAGTTTTTGTACATTTACCAGACGTTTTTAGTGATAGCCAATTATTAAAAGCGACACCCGTTCGTTACGCCTAACTTGCGGGTAAAAAGCCTTTCGGTTCCCGCCGAAGGGCTTTTGCTTGAATGCTGTTTGAATTTTCCGGGAGGATGGTATGCGTCAGCCAGCTCTGGGGAAAATCGCAAGATCTGCTCCGTACGACATCGTTATAGGGGTTTAGTGATGATAATCAGGGTGATACCGGCATTTGCACTAATCACAGGAGCCACCTTCTATCGACACGTTGCCGTTTTCGATGGTGTAAGTAGCCCCGATCATTTTGGAAAGCACGGTCAACACGGTATCCAGGTTCTCATGATGAAGGAACGAGGCGGTGATCCGGCATTTCTTGATTTCCGCGCGGGTGAAAGCCAGTTTCACACCATAGTGTTCTCCGATGAGCTGACCGGCTTTTTCCAGATCGATGTTATCGAATACCAGGTAGGCATCTTTCCACGCGGTTTCTTCGATCGCGCTCACCGAGGCCGTGTTGTATTGTTGCGTCCGGGTATCGACCGTAATCTGCTCGTCCGGCCTGATCTTCGCATACACGTGATGCGTGCTCCCCACTTCCACCAGCCCCCGCGCAACCGTGACGACTACTTTGTTTTCCAGCATATTCACGTTAAATGCGGTGCCCAGTACCCGCGTCACCACTGCTCCTGACTTCACCCGGAAAGGCTTCGAAGGGTCATGAGCAATGTCAAAATAGGCTTCTCCCTGCAACGTCACCTCGCGGGAGCCGTTTTGAAAAGAGGCAGGCGAATAGGTGAGCTCGGCACGCTCGTTCATCAGTACGCTGCTTCCGTCGGGGAGTATCAGGAATTGCTTTCCCTTTGCGACCTGTAAGTCGTCTTTCGGAGGCGGCGAGTCCGTCCGGGTTACATTCATTGGAGCGCTCTGGTTGTTTTTCAACGTTAGCCACATCAAACCGCCCAGGGCCAAAAGAATGGCTGCTGCCCAACTCCACCATGCGGGCATCCGCCGGGTTTTGGGACGGGCTGCCCCGAGGATATTGGTCAGTATCTCGTCGCGTGCCTTTCCTGGCAGGGCCATTTCGGTCGAATCCGTATCGGCATGTGCATCGAGCCACTCCCCGAAACGCGGTGCATAGCCGTTTTCAGTCAACTGGTGGAGCTCTTCTTTTTCCGGATCGGAGGCATCTCCGGCCAGATATCTGGCCATGAGAAAATCAAATCGTTCTGTTCCCGACTGGTTGAAATCGTTAGGGGCATTTGTATCGTTGTCGGCGCTCATGAAGCCATCTGTTTTTCTGGTAACCTGTGAATGGATCGGAGCCGCGAACGACTCCCTATTTCACATGTCTCCTGAAAAAGGGGAAGGGGGCAATTTTTTCTAAAAAAAATTATTTTGTTGTGAAGATTAGCAGCCAGAACAGGGTCTCAGCCTTTAAAACCGGTTCAAGCCGCGTGCGGATAAAACGTAGTATGCGCTTCATATGCGCTTTAACGGCCAATCTCGAAAGGTTCATTCGTTCGGCGATGGCCTCGTGAGTCAGCCCTTCTTCCCGGGCTAGCTGGAAGATTTCCCGCTGATGTTCGGGCAAGCTGCGGATTGCGTCCTGCAACAGCCTTTCACGCTCATCTTCGTAGACCATCCGCTCGGTTGCATTGTCGGATTGTTCCTGGTAGCCGATTTCGCGGACCATTTCGAGAAAATTGGATTTGCGGCGATACGCGTCGTAGACCTGCTTTTTAGCCATTCCATGCAGGTACGCTCCAAAATTCAGGACGTCGGCCATTTTTTTTCGTCCCAGCCACACATCCATAAAAACATCCTGCACAACTTCCTCCGCGGCGTGCGGCGAGTTCAGAAATTTCAAGGCAAGCCGGTAGACCCTGGGGCTATATGCATCGAAAATCCACACAAAAGCAGATTCGCTCCCGTCAGCCAGCTCGCGCAGCATCTCGCGCTCGTTATCTGATTTGTGCGTAGCCATGATGAGGGAAAAATAGTTTTGAGACAAAACTATTACAATTTTTATAAAATTTAGTCTGATAAGTTGACCGGAGCGACATTCGGTCCGTTTTTTCTTTTGGAAGTATGGATTTCTCCTGAACCCATATATCTTTGTCATCAGATGATATGATGAATATGCGCATACAGAAAAGATCTTTGGCGGATGAAGTGGCGGGCCAGATCAAAGACTATATTCGTTCGGGGCGGTACGTGGCTGGGCAGCAATTGCCGACTGAACCCGAATTGATGAAGCAATACGGGGTAGGGCGTTCGTCCATTCGGGAGGCGGTCAGAATGCTGGCGAACTCCGGTTTGTTGCGCGTGCAGCAGGGGCTGGGGACGTTCATCAATGAGTTTGTAGAAGACAATGAAACTTTACACCAGCGCCTGAACCGCGCTGCGGCAAAAGATATCGATGAAGTAAGGCAGCTTCTGGAAATTAAAATCGCGCAAAAAGCGGCGCTCAATCGTACCCAACAGCAACTCGATGTAATAGAAGGTTTTCTGAACGAGCGGATCCAGGCTTCTCAGCAGGAAAAGATCGAGGAATGCATTCAGGCCGACATCAATTTTCACGTGAGCATTGCCATGGCCTCAGGGAATGAAATCCTGGCCGATATGTATCACGCATTTTCATCCCGGTTGAAAAGCTGGTTTCTACAAATTTACCCCGACACCACTACGTTCATCCAAACCAACGACCTGCATAAATCCCTGTTCGAAAGTATCAGAGATGGTAACGAAGAGCAGGCATTGCGTTACGCCAGGCAAATATTGAAACACTAAATTTTTTTACCATCAAACATCAGATGATATGATGAATAGTTCAGCCGTTCAGGAACCATCCGCCTCCGTTCTGCAACCTCAGAGAACGGTTTATCCGATTCTCTTTGCGATCAGTTTCGCACATTTGTTGAATGACACGATGCAGGCAGTCATTGCGTCGATTTACCCCTTGCTCAAAGTTGATTTTCACCTGAGTTTCGCGCAGATCGGCCTGGTGACGCTGTGCTACCAGATCACCGCTTCGCTATTGCAGCCGTTTGTAGGCCTTTATACAGACAAAAATCCCAAACCTTTCTCGATTGCAATAGGTATGGGCTTCTCCCTGATTGGGGTTCTTTCACTGGCCTGGGCAAACTCCTTCGGGTTCGTATTAATCGCGGTGAGCCTGATCGGTATCGGATCGTCGATCTTTCATCCGGAGTCCTCGCGCATTGCGCATTTGGCATCGGGAGGCAAACGCGGGTTCGCCCAGTCTTTTTTCCAGCTCGGTGGTAACAGCGGCAGTGCGCTGGGCCCGTTGTTAGCCGCATTGATTGTCGCACCTTTTGGCCAGCACGGCATCATGTGGTTTTCGGTGGCCGCGCTGCTGGGCGGCGTACTTGCCATTTATATAGGGCAATGGTACAGAGGGGGTATTTTGCCTAAATCGGCTAAAAAAGTATCCGCTGTCCACGCTTCACTGAGTCAAAACAAAGTCGTTTTCTCGCTCGTGATTCTGCTGATCCTGATCTTTTCCAAGTATGTATATCTGGCCGGGATGACCAGTTACTATACATTTTTTCTCATGAATAAATTTGGTCTGACGATCCAGGAGTCTCAAATCCAATTGTTTATATTCTCGTCGGCCGTTGCCATTGGAACCGTCGCCGGTGGGCCGATAGGGGACAGGTTCGGGCGCAAATATGTCATCTGGATTTCGATCCTCGGAGCCGCACCGTTCACCATGCTGTTACCCTACGCCAATCTGTTTTGGACGACCATCCTGTCGGTTTGTATCGGACTGATCATTTCCTCAGCCTTTTCCGCGATTGTTGTTTACGCTCAGGAATTGGTGCCAGGGAAAGTCGGGCTGATAGGCGGACTGTTCTTTGGATTGTCTTTCGGTATGGGAGGGCTTGGTTCCGCGTTGCTGGGCAACCTGGCCGATCATACCAGCATCGAATATGTGTTTCAGCTTTGTGCATTTTTACCGCTGATCGGCATTATCACCGGTCTTTTACCCAAACTCAAAAACGCGTGATTATCCGGCTTTAAGGGCATTCAGTTGCGCTTACGCCGTCATAGACGACCAATTTCGCCGGCACGATATAGGCGGGACAATAGCCGGCGGTCTTGTTTTATCGTTGCTGTTAGCAGGCTACTTTTTTCATATTCACAACGGTTCATACCCATTTCGGCAAAACCCCAGACGGGTGAATGTAGTATTTCCTCCCTGGGAACCGCAACGGTGACGATCGAAACAGGTGTCTACGAGCTATATTAGACCAAATTTGCAGACACAAGCCATGAAAAAGCTATTCTGTTTTGTTGTTGTCGTTGCGGTTGTTGCATTAATTGCCGGATCCTGCTCGAAAAAGGAAGTTCAGGCGGTCGAAATATCGGCCCGATTGAACAGGGATTCGCTCAATCTGGGGGTTTTGTACGTCGATCAGGCCTATCGGCATATTGGAAAGGATTCGGTGAGCCTCTTTGAAATAGATACGATATATAAGGTGTATCAAAAAAGAGTTTTTCTGGCATTTCCTTACGAGGGAGAGGGCTCTGTTTGGTTGTATTTCGGGGATGAATTTCTTAACACCGAAATAGAGGGCCCCGCAAGAACTTTCGCATTGTTCACGAGGGTTTCCTATCCGTCCGGACTGAAATGTGAATGGGATGAAGCGAAAGGGACCCTGGTTGTCAGCTCGCAGTTTACCCCGAATTTAGTCCGCATGATCATTCCCGGAAAATCCGCGTATATCGATCCCGCCAGTTCGAGGATACTTCACAGCCTTACCAGTGCCAGGCAGGTGGATAAGGCCGGGGGGAAATCGTTTATCACCTTCATTTATCATGATGAAGATCCCAAACTTGGCCAGGTAACCTACAAGCTCAGGCTGAAACAGTTGTTTAGATATGTTCCGCAAGCAGGATTTCAGGGATACGACTCCTGGTATGCGATGTATTAAGTCCGCAAAGCCGGTTGGTAACTTCCCGCCGGCATTTAAGCCGAACGTACATCTAGGATCTTCAATTTCCTGATCCCGGCGGGCATTTTCCACTCTACGGTTTCACCTTTGCAAAGTCCTATCAACGCGGCGCCCATCGGCGTGAGAATGGATATCTTCTGTTCCGCAATGTCCGCCAGATGGGGCATAACAATGCTGAATTCCATTTCCCTGTTGGTCGTCAATTCCAGCACCTTTACTTGTGAATTCAGGCGGATACTATCTTCCGGAAGTTGATCGTCTTCAACGACTATGGCCCGGTTCAGCTCGTAAGCAAGTGACATTTCGCTCGCCGCAGGGCTGTCCGAGAAATTGCTCGCAAACTGTTTAAGAAGGCGAAAATCATTTTTTCCAAGTATGACAGGGCTTGTATTGGTGCTCATAACAGGTTTGGTTTGTTGGTTGTTCACAGGGGGCAAGGTTAATGGGTTAAGGAATAGTCGATTGCAGCCCGCCGCAGCCCCTGACAGGATGCGGTGGCGCTGCAATCATTGATAGCGTTATGTGTTTGGTATTGACTGGAAATGCCCCGAGGCTATTTTCCGGAAGCAGTATGTTGCAGGTCGGACCAGTATTGGTTAACAAAAATCCTTTCCTGCCGCGACAGTCCCTCGTTGGCCTGGGTAAGCCGGCCTAAGATTTTAAGGAATCGTTCGGTAGCGATTTTATAGGAGTTTGCCGTCCGGTTGCCTGCTTGATTTTGCGGCTGCAACACAGCTGTTTCGTCAAGTGCGAGGGCATTCTCGCGGATAAAATTTGTGATAATGGACAGGTCGGGCCGATGATGCGCCGAGCCGGCTTCCCGCTGGCGGGATGGGCCATGAGTGCTGAAAAGCTGCTGGATTTTTTCCAATGCCGGTGAAATTCCCACTTTATCCATACATTCCTAATCGGTTGATGATCAATGCTTATGATTGCTATACTTCTATGGGTTAATTAAATGCAAGCGCGGCAAACTGGTGAAAGACCTTTTCATCGAGCTTGTAGCGATCATTTAAGGTAAGGCTGCTGCGGGCGTTGAAAAGGGCATAATTCACCGCATTGTACATCAACCAATAGGAGGGGGTTACTCCCAGCAAGCTCTGCTCAAGCCGTAAGCGCTCGCGGGCCTGCCTGGCCAGCTGCACGGGGATGGGCAAGCTGCTCAGTACATTTTCCTCTTTGCGGGTCATGGATTTATTTTGAAAGTATTCATATACCAGCGCCGTCAGCGTAAGGTCCTGCTGTGTGACAGAACTCAGCAAGTCGGTCAGCTGCTGCTGAAGTGCTTCCAAATCGATTTTGCGATTTCCCTTCGGTCTGCGCAATTGCGGGAGTGCTTCCGGCTTCATGGACGCGTCGCTTTTTCTTTGCTGTCCCTTGAAAGCGCCGGGCAGCTGTCCTCGTAGCCAATCCCGGTAATGGCTGAGCTCCGTGAAAGAGTCGGCCCAGCCCATCAAACCGTTCTGGCACACTGCCCTGTACATACTTCCGCCCGGCAGGCCGTTGTCTGCGGTAAGTGTGCGGCCTTGTATGCTGAAAGGCGTTTTGCCATTGTAGCCATTGGTAACAATAATGCTCCTTTTCAGGCGCTCTCCTCCGATAGCGAGTTCTTCGGGAAGGATAATGCTGATACTGAACTCTCCGGTAATGGTATGCTTGATCTGGAGTTCGTATTGACTGAACAGGCTGTCGACGGCCTGTCTGATCATCTCGTTAGGAATAATGGTGTAGCCGGAGCTTTGTATTCCAAAGATTGTTTTCCTGTGGCCCGGCGGCGTGCCTACAATCAGCTGTTGCCGGTCGGTGGCAATAATGTCATACTCGGGCAGCATATCGGCCAGTAACACCGAATCTACCGGATAACAAATTTCCTCCCAGGATGTAGCCGCTTGCGGCATTGCGCTCAGGTAAGTCATTCCAATTGTGTTTTTACAGTTGTAAATTTACAGCCGGGATTTGAATTTCCAATTAAAGCGACCAATAATTTGGGCAAACGGGTTCAGCGGATGTCCTATTGGGCAGGAGTGAGCACCACTTTGCGCAGGTCCAGCAGTCCGCCGTCGGCGAAAGGTTTGCTGGACCGGAATTTTATTTTTTGCACACCGGCAGCGAGTCGCAAGGTGCCCACCGATTTGTTTTGGAAATTTTCCCAGCTTCCGCTCGGCGGAACTTTCCCTGACAGCGAGGTCTTACTTGTTTCGAGCACGAATGTCTTCCCGGCTTCTTTATCATCGACAGACCACTCCATATTTACGTCAAACAGGCCTGCCCGGGGTACCTCAATCTCCCATTCTACGGCATCCGTAGCACCAAACCAGCCAAATGCTTTCCATTTAGGCATGTATTGAATTTTAGGGCCCGTGCCCTTGCCCTTTTCGGCGGTCAGATGAAGGACGCCTTTTGCGTCGGCTGCAACGAGTTCAGGAATGTTGATCGTATCGCGCACGGCCTTTACATACCCGGCGATTTCGCTCACAGGCGCAATCCAGATGCCATTGTCGGGGTTCCTGGCGTATTCGCAGAGTTTGCGCAGCATCGCCAGGCGGGTAGTTTGCGGTCCGGAATCGGCCATTTCGTGTCCGGCGAGTACAAGCCATTGTCCCGATTTTCTGGCCGCTTCGATGATCGGAAGAATCTGTTCAAAGTCTTTGCCGTCGGTTTCCATGCCTGTTAACTGCGCGAAATCACAATAAGCCGGGTCTACTGGAGCTTCGTCGAGCCAGCCGCGGCCCGTTACGAACAGCTCCGAAATGAGTGGTATAAAGCTCCGCGTCCCGCGTCCGCGGCCTACGAAGGTGTGTCCGCACGGGTAGGCATATGAGACGGGCGTAACCCCCAGCATGGCCTGGATCTGGCGGTTGGTTTCCGTCAGTTCGGATCGCATCTGGTCGAGGGTGTAGGTTTCGAGCGCCTTTTCCCTCGACCATACAAAATTGCCGCTGCACGGGTGGTGCAATGAGTGGTTACCCATTTCGTGACCGCTTGCAACTGCTTTTTTCCAGCCTTCCAATTGCTTTTGAACCGCTGAGGGAACGAGGTAAAAGGTCCCCTTAACGCCGTATTCATTGAGTAGCGGCACGCCTGCGGTTGCCTGACTGCCGCGCGCGTCGTCGAAGGTGAGGCTGATCGCCATTTTTTTCCCTTCGGGCCATTGGAAGGATTGCGAAACAGCGGGTGGGGTGGTAAGGCCGGCAACGGCCAGGCAGAAAATACTGAGGTTACGAAACAGATGTTGATATGCCATAAAGGTGAAAAGTTAGTCTTAAATAGAGAGGTAGTTATTTGGCGTTTTTGATGAAGGCAAGCAAGTCTGCCATTTGTTGTTGGTTAATCGACGCTTCGAGTCCCACCGGCATGCTTGACATGCCCAGTGTTTTCAATGATTTGATATCCTTGCGCGCGATGACTCTTTTTTGGCCGCCATAATTGGACAGCGTGAGCGCGGAAGGCGTTTCGCTGGCGATCAGTCCCTGCGCCGATTCACCCGAGCCGAGCTCGATTTGCAAGAGATCATATCCGTCGGCAATGGAAAAATTGGGATCCAGAATGTCGCCCATAATCGATTCGGGGCGTCGGTTGCGGACCGTCCCAAGGTCGGGACCGAATGCCACGCCGCCGGCGCCGGCGATCTGGTGGCATACGGCACATTGCTGTTCGAACACCAGTTTACCGGCTTGCGGATTTCCCGCAAGGGTCATTACGGGCTTGTAAGATTGTATTACAACCTGCCGCTGGCTGTCTTTCTGTGTCAGGAGCTGCCTCGCACGGTTGCGCAGGGTTTCGTTGTGATGGGCCATTAGCGATACGCTGCGCGGCCATCCAAGGGTCGCCTGGTCGATTTTGCCTTGTTCCAGGCCGTCAAGCAGGAGTGTGATCCGCTTCGGGTCGGAAAGAAAGAACCCTATGGCCGATTCACGCACGTCGGGCGTTAGCGACGCCCACCTTTCCAGCAGCAAGCGGCATACCGTTTCATCGGGGATGGCATTGAGCGTTTTCAATGCGGCTATCTGCACCGGACGAGGTTCACTCGGAACGACGAGTTTTTGGAGCACATCCGAATACGCCGCCGGGTTTTTGAAGGAAAGAAACTGAATCGCTTCTGCCCGTTTTTCTGCCGTTGCGCCCTTGTTGGAGGCTGTCAGTACCGCGTTTTTGGTGGCGGCCTGCGTTTCCGGTCCGGCGGGGAGTCCGGTTTTCCGCAGGAGCTGCATGCCGGCTTGCCTGATTTCCGGATTCGCGTTTTTGAATGATGCATTTAACAGCAGCGTCTTTTCGGCTTCTAATTGACCAAGATCCGTTCGCTTGCTGAGGCTTTCGGCTAATCCGCGCAATACGGGTGCCTGCCAGCCTTGGGTACCGCCAGGTGCCAGCGCTTTACGAATGATGGAACTGATTGCGGCAGCGTCCCCGCGTGCACCGGTCAATGTGCTCAATCGCTGCACAAGCGACGCATATGCTTCGTCATGCGGTTTGTAACGTTTCAAAGTTTCGGCAAACAGCATATCGTTTCCGTATGCTGAGGTGAGGGCAGCGGTTTGCACCCACGGGTCCCGAAGGTCCCTGAACAAAATGGCTTCGCGCGCTTTGAGCACGTCTGCGGACTGCGCGTCTTCCGACTGCGCGTCTGCGGACCGTATCTCGCCCAGGGTCAGCAGCGCCTGAAAGCGGACTTTCGCATTGGCGTGATGGGCCAGGGCAGTCAGTGAAGGTATCAACTCCGGAAACTGCGCCAGGTGAAGTTCGGCGATTTTGATGGCATTCTCCGTCACGCCTGCATGCGGGTCTCTGAGTGCGCGTTGCAGATCGCCTGCGCGGAGTGCATCCAGGCCTTCCAATGTCCATAACGCATGCAGCCGGCCATGCGGGTTGTCGCCCGTGGCCATGCTTTTGAGCAGCGGGATGGCGGCATCATGATGGCGATCCAGCAGCAAGCGCTGCGCATGACGGCGCCACCAGATGTTCCGGTCTGCGAGCTTTTGGACCAGATCGGCATCCGTCATTGCGTTCAGGTCCAGTTTACCCGGCCAGGAAATCCGGGGCGTACCTTTGGGCGAAATCCGGTAAATGCGCCCCATGTCGCGGCCATTGTACAATGCCCCGGATTTAACGACCTCGTCGGCCATCCATTCCGGGTGTTCGATGATCTGCCGGTAATAGTCCATCACGTACAATGCACCGTCGGGCCCGATGTACATATTCACCGGTCTGAACCAGGAGTCGGTGGAAGCCAGGAACTCTTTTTTGTCCTGTATGCGGCTTGCCGTAAAACTCGCACCGCTGTCGCGGATCAGATCGGCATGGACAAGGTTGCTTACAGGTTCCGCCACAAATGCGACGCTATCGTAAGGGGCAGGGAACAATCCGCCCTGATAGCTGGTCAGGCCACAGGCCGACGTAAACACGCCGAGGTCGGTAAGCAATTGGTGCTGCGGGTTTTTGGTAATGGGAAAAACTTCCGAGGAATGATCCGACAATGTTTGAGTCACCTTCGAAACCAGCAGGTCGGGATTGCGGAGCAGATAGCGGTTGGCAATTACTTCGTGATAACCCGGGTTTGCATTGCTGACAAGCAGGTAATGCCCCCATTGATCGAACGTATGGCCAAATTGCGTGTAGCTGCTCAACACCTCCAATCCCTTGGCGTCGGGCCGGAACCGCACGCCTCTTCCTAAACCATTTTCGGGCAAACGCGGGCTGTCGGGCAAATGTGGATAGAGTATTTCCCCACCGCGATCGCCAAATTCCTTCTGAAAAGTTTTGGTCGTTACGGCCGGCTCGTGCCCGAGGTAAATCCAGTTGTCGATACCCAGGATCGGGTTGTTGAAATTATGTTGCGGATTGGACATCGCGAAACCCGTCAGGAGCGTGTCCCGCTTGTCTGCCTTGCCGTCATTGTCGGTGTCTTCGAGGTAAAGGACATTGGGCGGATCGGTTACCAGCACGCCTTTTTTCCAGCGTAGGATACCGGTCGGTAATACCAGGTTTTCGGCAAAAATTACCGAACGATCCATTTGGCCGTCGCCGTCGGTGTCGTGCAGTGTTCTCACTTTTCCCGTACCACTTTTATCGAGGGGATAGCCGTGCATTTCAACGACGTACATCACGCCGTTTTCGTCGATTTCCATCGCAACTGGATCTGAAATGGCCGGCTCGCTGGCCACCATTTCAATTTGAAAACCTGCCGGGATCTCGAATGTGGCGATAGCATCCTCGGGCTTTACCTCCCGGGGAAATTCCTCTTTTCGCCCGACGGCCCCTGCAAAAATCCCGCCGCAGAGCGTCATAGCAACCAGAAAGCGTTTCATGCTGATATTGTCCATGGGTTATAGCGTTCGGTCGGCGCAATAGTAATTTTGTATGCGCTGCCTTATTAATATTACTCTCTTATGCCGGATTTCGGCTACTTGGTCCCTGATGTGCGTGCTTGTTTGATGCTCTTCAAATACCGCGCTGCCGGCTCCTTCACTTTCGCCTTGGGCTGCGCGACCCCCTCGTAGCTTTCAGGGCTTGATTCGTCGCCCGCCTTGTATGCGGGCAGTAGTGGATAGGGATACACCGGTCGCCGGAACCGTACGCCTTTTTTTGCATCACCGCCCTCATAAGCTGTACCTGTCAACTGCTGCGGCGCGATGCCCTCTTCTCTCCATTTGATCAACGCAGTCAGCATATCGCCGCCGTCGTTGAGGCCGGGCCCGCCGTTGCAATGCCCCATGCCGGGGATCAGGTAAAAACGGAAGAAATCCCGGGTTTGCGAAAGCCCGCCTTGTACGCCCATCACGCGCTCGTAGTAGCTCAATGCGTCCTGGTAGGGCACAAGCGGATCGGCGGTGCCGGTGTACAGGAGGAGTTTGGAGCTGTTCTGTTTGAATGCGGAAAGGTCGGAATCATTGGCATTCAGAACGGGGCCGAGGAGCGCATCGAGCTCGTCCTGGTCGTGATCAAAATCGAAAGTTTTGTAGTCGAAATCTTTACCGAAGGCCCATTTGTATTGGTAAAATAAGGCATTGGGTGCCAGGGCCGGATTTTGCTGTATGTCGATGCCCGCGGCCACATTTTCGCTGCCCAGCGGGATGGGTGTGTAAATCCTTTCGCCGGTGCGCGGGTTGACGGGGCCTTCCCAGATCTTTTTCAATGCGGTTATCTGAGACCGGGTCAGGCAAGTGCTGTCGTCGGTGCCATCGGGGCATACCGGTAGTGTTTCGGGATCAAACCGGCAGGCGGCGGGGTTGGTCAGGAAATTGTCGCCGGGGGCGCCACCGTCCTTGCCGGCACAGGCGTTGAGCACGGCGCGGGTGATCAGGTCGAGCTTTTGCTTGGGGAAGGTGCTGCCGGGTAGGTCGTTGGTGGCCCGAAGAATCCATATGAAGCCGGTGTGCAAATGCGTGCGGTTGTTGGCAGGTGCGCCTGCAAGAATGCCATCGTAGTCGTTTGGATACCGCTGCGACTCCATCAGCGCTTGCTGGCCGCCGGTGGAGCATCCCGAGAAATAGGCTTTGCGGGCGGATTTGTGGTAGTATGCTTCGGTAATGGCCTTGCCCGCCACTGTCATTTCGTGTGTGGCGCGGTGCCCGAAGTCGGTCCATTTTTCGGGATGCCCGGCCAGCTCGTTTGCGCCGGGGAAGGTACCCATGTCGGTATTCGTGGTGGCAAAGCCCTTCCGCAGGCCCGTCGCCAGCGAACCGTAGTTGATGTACCCGGCCCCGCCACCCGTGCCGGTGCCGAGAAACCGCTCGTTCCAGCCCGTTTCGGGTAGCCACAATTCAATGCGGATATGGGAGTCCGGCGAAGGCTGCAACACGGCGGCGACCCGGCAGAATGCCGGCAGGTCGCTTATCGCAGGCCCGTTACCGGGAGGCTTGAACGTGCCCGCGGGTACGCATTCGGTAGTTGTGATGGTAGCCTGCGGGATGTGCATCCTTGCGAGCTGTGCGCACGCGCAGGTGTCCGCACGAGGGGATTTGGACTGGGCCACGGACCTTGCGGACAGCAAACCGAACGCGGCCATCAGTAATAATGCAGGGATCTTTTTCATGTTTAAAACAATAAACGGACTGATTTGGCCGCCAACAGGATAAAAAGTCTCTTAACGCACTAACCATACTCGCCGAAAATGCCGTAATTGAGCTCCCGATGCGGGCATCGGCCGGAATATGCGGTTTTCCTATTGCACAGGAATTTGCTTCTGGTAAATTTGCCCTTTTACGTATTGTCCAGTGCACCAATGAAACCGAAGTTTGTCAGTATCAGTGAGGAAATTATCGAAAGGATCAAAACCGGGGAATTACAGCCCGGAGACAAGATTCCGTCGGAGAATGATTTGATCAAAACTTACCGGATCAGCAATACGACGGCGCGCAAAAGCCTGCTGGAAATCGAAAACCAGGGCTGGGCCCGGCGCATCAAGGGAAAGGGGACATTCGTCTTGAACCGTACGGTAGGCCATCACCTTATCCGTACATTGGGCTCCATTAATGCCACCCGGCGCGGGTTTCACGAAAGCCTCATCGCCGAGGGTTTCGAGCCGCATAATGTGGTGCTGGAAAAAACGGTACTCGACGACGGCATTTCGTCGGAAATAGGCGGGAAGCATTTCATCATCGGCGGCCCCGTGCTCAAAGTGCACCAGCTGCGCTACGCCGACAACGAGATCATCAAGGACGAGATCAAGTACATTTCCCTCGCCCTGTGCCCGAAGATCAACCGCATGCCCACGGAAATTTCCTATTTCAAAATTTATGAAACTACCTATAACCTTCGCATTGACGAAGTGAAGCAGACTTTAAGCACCGAAATCGTCCAGCCCGGATCGGAAATGGATAATTTCGAGCTTGCCAATGCCACGCCCATGTTCATCCTCGACAGCGCGGTGATCTGCAAAGACGGCCAGGTGGTGGAGATAGAACGGTCGTTTTACCGGGGCGATAAATACAAGTTCGCCATCAGCGCGAATCCAGACTATCAGGACGCTTAAAGGCCGTTCCGGGACTATTTCGGCCTTTGGTATGCATTCAGAAATAGGGAAGAATGCGGTTCACGATCACCATATGCCCCGTTTCGTTCGGGTGGTTCACCGAGGCCATCACTTCTTTGAGTTTGCCATCCTTCACCAATTGCTGAAATACCACGTACGGATCGGCCAGGCCGGTTTTGTACTGTTTGGCCAGTTCACGGATCTGCACCACATAAGGATCGAGCGGGTTGGCAGGGTCGGCGATGTTGATGCGCTGGTCGGGGGACGGGGTGAGCAGGATTACGGGAATGCCTTTGGCCTGCGCCGCTTCAATCATTTGCGCCCAGGAACTTTTCACCTTGTCGAGCGGTGAAAACCGGTCATTCAATGCATAATCGATAAAAAGGATATCGGGCCGGTGCGTCAGCACGTCTTTTTCGAAACGCGCCTGTCCGCTGATCGCATTCTCGCCGCCGATTGCCGTAACGATCACATTCACAACGGCATAGGAATATTTCGCTTTCAATGCTTTCAGGAATAGATTGGGATACGATTCGAGGGTATGCACCTCGTGGTTTTCCCAATAACCCGCCGGCACGGAATGGCCATGAAAAACGACGTTGATCGTCCGGCTTTTAGGCCATTCGGTTTGTAATTCCTGTTTTAATTTTTGCAGGTACTGGCTGCTGTCTGCGACTTGCGCACGGGTTTTGATGCCCGTAAAAATTGCAAGCAGTGCGATGCCGTAAAGTTTCAGGTATTTCATAGTCAGTATTATTTCAAAATAAATGCATTACCACGCGACGGTGAGCGTACCTGTCACATGCTCGGCCACGAAATGCCTGCCGAACTTCGGGTCGCCTTCGCCGACCTTGATCCTGCCGGTTTTCCAGGGATAGGACGCATTGATATAAGCCTCGAATCGCTCCAAACTAATGTGCTCCGGTGCGTAGACGCGTACGGTAGCGTTCTGCAACCCGCTTATCTGGAAGCGTTTGTCGATATCCTTCACCCCGGAATGCAGCTCTTTATAGGATACAATACCATTGTTTTGCGTCACGAAAATGCGGCATTCACGGTTCCAGGAAGTCGGCAGATTGTACACCGAATGCCCGGCGTCCAGTTTCGTTTCCAGTCCGAGCAGCAAAGGCGCGCCTTGCGGGAATTTGAACCGGTCGGTGATGGTGCTGTTGGGATGGTAACCCGAGAAAACGAATGCATTGTTGCTCCTCGCAATGGTAAGTACCGGATTTTTCACAGCGGCGTTTTCCTTTTCAATCACACAATGCATATCGAATGCGGCCAACGCGTATCGCATCAGCAGCGGGCCGGTGAAGAATTTCGAAGGATCGTCCGGGTTAAGCAGCTTGCCGCCATTGAACTTGCTGGAATTGGTGCCGCGGATGTAGACCACTTTTCCGCCATGCCAGTCGTCGCCCGCGCGTACCCACGCTACGTCGCGCGACTGGCCCGCCTGCGACATTCGTGCGAGGAGGCGGGTATCGGGGTCATTGGGATTGGCAAGGTTCGTGGCCATACCACCACCTGAAAACAATGCTTCATGCCGCACCACATCCGGGTAAGCCGTTGCCAGCCTGTCGCCCTCGTACTGTCCCGATACTTTGAATTCTCCTTCCAACGGTACCTCGTTTTTCAGGTTCAGTAATTCCCGAAAAGCCTTTCCCGCGTGGTCAGCAGGGCCGTACACCATCAATTTACCCCCATTTTTAACAAAACCAATGAGCGCCTTTTCCATCGGGGAATCCGCGTCAGGCACCACGGTTACGAGGATGGATTCTTTGAAAAAGCCGGGTTTGCTTTTGATTACGCTTTGAAATGAACCGGTAGAAACCACGGTGTTCAGCGGGAAACCATTGTTGATCGCCTGCCGGATGAGCCAATCGCCGTAGTAAATCTCGGGGAGGCGGTCCGGGTAGGCGAATGCCCACCGGTGGTATTCTTCGAACGGGTACAGCCACACCAACGGCCCCGGCGCGGTAGGGGCGTCATAGCGGGCTTTCAGGATGTGCGGGGTAACCTCGTCGGGTACCTGCGTGGGCATGTCGCCGTGGGTATCGTCGATGCTGAGGAAGCTCAGGTGCGACGGGATTCTTACCTCGCCTTTGGCATTAATGCGGCTGACGGAGAGCGGAAGGTAAATATCGTGCGCCTCGCGACCATAGCGGTCGAGCCAGGGGCTGTTGAGCCACCACGGGTCGTGGGTGTAGAAGCGGAAAAGGAAGCGTTCGTCGGGCAGCTCGGCCATTCTGGACATGTATCCCACCATTTCCAGCCCGAAATCGCCGTCCAATGCGGCCCATGGCGAGTTGGGCGGCGGCAGCATGTTTTTGTCGCGGTAAATGGCTTGCAGGTTCACGCCGTCGCGGGCGAGGTCGGTGCCGGCGGAGAGGTTGGTACCGCGGGTCTGGATCTGCACATCGGGGTTTTCGGCCCGGAAGTACTTCCAGAAACCGGCGATCTTGTCCTTCGTATCCGCCAGTTTGGCCTGGTCGAAACCCTTGCCGTCGAAAATCGCGCCGGTAGACGACCAGCCTTCCATCCCGTACCCAAACCCGTTGCTCAGCCACAGGAAATCAAACCCCATATCCTTCAAAAAATGCTTGCTTTGCCTGCCCAGGAACGTTCCGAACGGCGTATTGGCCGGAATGCCTTTGGGAAAACCCGCATAGGCCTCGCTGTCGGCATTGAGTACCGAATAGCAGCTCACCATCGTATTATGCCCCATGGCGCTCCCGCCCAGGATTTCCCGGTGTTTTTTGTACTTAAAATCCGACCGAGCGAACTCCGGCCCCGGATCGAAAGTTTCGCCGATGAGCACTGGCTTACCGGTTGCTTTGCGGCCTTCTTCCTTCAATGTTTGTACGATGAATTTCAGGTCGCCATAGGTGAATGCGGGTGGGTTATCGAGGTAAAGATATGCCCGCTCGTGAATGGACAATTCCTTCGGCCCGGAGTTTACCGCGTGTTCGGTGTTGGGGTTGCCCATGTACCTGGCCCATTCCAGCGGCTGCGCGGGCGTGCCCTTGTAATCCAGGATTTCGGAGCCATCGCTCGTCCAGAGCATCACCGATACCGTGTCCGCATGCCGCAGCATCGACGACCATTGCACGAACATTTCCCTGGCCACCTCGCGGATGTAGACCTTGTCATTCTTTTTAAATGGTTTCAGCGAAACTTCCAGGGTGATGTTGTTGAAATTCTTCCCCTTCAGCGTTCCCAGCTTGTTTTGAGCGGAAAGCGAAAGGCCGGTGAGCAGGCTCAGGCAAGTTAATGCGAGTTTTATTTTCATGGTAAAAGGTCAGGTCGGCAAGCCAATTGTGACTAAAAGCAATTTTTGAACTCAATATCCCGGGTTCTGTACCAGTTTCGTAGTGTTATTGATCTCGCCTTGCGGTATCGGGTAGCGGTACATCCTTTCACTGAACACCCGCCGGGCCACTATGAAGCGCTCGTAGACCGTGTTGGTGCCATTCATGGATATCCGCATCCCCGATACCGGCGCAGCGAAGTCTTTTTCCCCCGTTTTCCATCTTCTTACATCAAAAAAACGGTGTTCCTCGAAGGCCAGCTCCACCCGCCGTTCGTTGCGGATCCGGGTGCGCATCTGGTCTTTCGAAAGCCCTTGCGGGAGCACCGGCATGCCTGCGCGCTGGCGTACCTGGTTCACCGCGTCGTACACGCTGGCGTCGGGGCCGGCAGCTTCGTTCTGCGCTTCGGCGTAGTTGAGCAGGATTTCCGCATACCTGAAAATCACCCATGGCCGGCGCACGGTTGCATTGGTGGTCTGGTTCCAGCTGGCAGCTTCGCTGAGGAATTTACGCATGTAGTAGCCCGTTTGGGTCGCATTCACGCTCACACCCAGGCCGTCCTTGCCGCCAGTCGCGGTATTCACGGGCGTACCTTTGAAATTCGAGCCATTGTAAATCACCGACAATGCGAAGCGCGGGTCGCGGTCTTTGTAGGGGTCCGCCGGGTTGTATCCCGACAGCGGATCGGTGATCGGCAGGCCGTTTTTCATTTCATAGGCATCCACCAGTTCCTGCGTAGGATTGGTAAGACCCAACGCGCCATTGTAGCTGATCGGCGCATTATTGGTTTCAATGTCGTTGCGCAGGTTGGCAGCCGTGGCGAAGATCACCTCCGCATTGTAGGCGGCGGTGGAGAAATTGAAAATGTCGGCATAGTTGGCCAGCAGGCTATGGGCTTTGGTGTCGATCAGCTCTTTGGAAGCGGCGGCGGCTTTTTGCCAAAGGGTAATATCCCCGTTCGCATTGTTGAGCGGGCTGGCGGCGTAAAGCAATGCCCTCGATTTCAATGCCATCGCGGCGGCCTTGGTGGCGCGCCCTTTGTCGCCCGCGCCGTATTGTACAGGCGAGAGCGGTAGTGTCACAGCGGCCGAATCGCAGTCTTTCAGGATTTGTGCCAAAGTTTCCTCCGGCGTGTTGCGGGGCAGGTCGAGATTGTCGGTTTGGCTGAAAACGTGATCGGCGATGATCACACCGCCGTAGCGTTTCCAGAGCTCGAAATGGAAGAATGCGCGGAGGAAAAAGGCCTCTGCGCGGAGCCTGGGAATGTCGGTGAGCGGGATGATATTGGCGCGGCGGGCATTTTCGAGGAAGAGGTTCACTTGCCTGAGGCCGTTGTAGTTGATAGCGTAGCTGTCGTCCAGTGTCCGCAGCGAGCTCCACGTTCCGTTGTTAAATACATTGATGTCCGAATTGAGGTTCGAATTCACGGCTTCGTCGGACCCGGCCGCGAGCATGGCGCCGCCATACCGGTTATAACCTTCTTGCAGGAAGTTATAGCCGCGGTTGAGCTGGCCGCGGGCGGAGGCGTTCAGGTTCCAGAACTGCTCTTCGGTCACCGGACCGTCGTAGTAGGGAAATTCCAGGAACCGCGATTCCTTGCACGCGCTCACGAGCACCGCGAGGATCAATGGGATAATGACTTGGTACCTTTTCATAATTATCAAAAAGATGAATGGTCAGAATTTGAGGTTAATGCCCGCCGTAACCGTGCGCAGGTAGGGATAGGCGTTATAGCCTGCGAAAGGTATTTCGGGATCGATGTCCAGGTGGGTTTTATTCAAATTAAATAGGTTAAAACCATTGGCATATACCCTCAAACTCCTGATCCGCAGCTTGTCGGCCATACTTTGCGGGATGGTATACCCCAGCTCCACCGACTTGACGCGCAGGTAATCGCCCGATCGCAGCCAGAAATCCGAATCGGCCGTGTTGTTGCCCCGGTCCGAAATGCCTAATCTGGGATATGGCGCATTAGGATTGTCCTGCGTCCACGCCTGCGGGCTGAACTGGTTGATATACCCCGTGTTGTTCGACCCTGCCATGACCAGCGAACGGATCTGGATTGTGCGGCCGGTCACGCCCTGGCCTACCACCGAGATGTCCAATGCCCGGTAGCGCGCGCCGATGTGGAAGCCGTAGTAGGCATTCGGCGTGTCGTTGAAATCCGTCATCACGCGGTCGTAATTGTCGATCACCTTATCGCCGTTCACGTCCTTGTATTTGATGTCACCGGGTTGGAGCTTGCCTGCGAAACGCTGTGCGGGGCTTTGGTCGATCTCGGCTTGCGACTGGAAAATACCGTCCGAAATGAGCATCAGCTTGCCATAATCGGTCACGCCGGCGATGTTGTGGCCAGCTTGTTTCTGGTAATCGAGCAAGCCCGCCGATTCGTTAATGCGCAGGATTTTGTTTTTGGCAAAAGTATAATTGCCTCCTAATGATAATGTCAGCTGTCCGAATGTTCTGGTAAAATCAATGGAACCTTCAAAGCCTCTGAGACGCGTTTCGCCGTCGTTAATGCGGTAAGTCGCCAGGCCAAGGATCGACGGGTTAATAGGTGCTGTCAGGATGTTCTTTCTCAGCTCATTGAAATAATTGGCATACAACGTGACGGTGTTTTTAAACAGCTTTGCGTCCAAACCGACATCCGTTTTGTAAGCCGATTCCCAGGTAATATCCGGGTTCGGCAAGGTGTTTTCCGAAGCCCCGGCCTGCGCCGCGAAACTGGTGCCAAACGCATAGCTGCCATTTGCCGGACTGAACAGGTAGGCATAGGGAAACTTGCCCGTTTCGCCCGTCGCATTGTTGCCGGCCTTGCCGTAGGAGGCCCGCAATTTGAGGTAATCAATGGCTTTTACACTCCTTAGAAACGACTCTTCGGAAATCACCCAGCCCGCAGCCACCGCCGGAAAGAAACCGAATTGCTTGCCCGGCATGTAGTTGTCCGCGCCTGTGTAGCTGGCTACCAGGTCGGCATAGTAGCGGTTGTTGAAGCCGTAGGAAACACGGCCCGAAAAGCCCTGGCGCTTGTCTTGCAGACGGGCAGGATTGAAGGTCACGGCCTGCTGGTAGCGCGCTGTCGCTTTGAGCTGGTGCCTGCCGAATGCACGGTCGTAGTCGAAGCCGGTCCACAGCTCGTTGGTGCGGATGTTGTCGGCGAAAGTGGCGGCGAGGTAGCCCAGCGGGGTGGATGTGCCGAAGCGCGTGAGTGCGCCATTGGCCGCCCGTTCGTACACCTCGTATTCCTGGCTGCGACCGCTCACGTACCGGCCCGAAATGTCGAAAGTATAGAACACATTCGCGCTCAGTCCCGGCAGCCAGAAATCCAGCTTGTGGGTCGCATTCAATGTGCCGAGCAGCACGCGGGTCACCTCGCTGCGGTTGCCTTGCGCCCGCAACTGCGCGAGCGGGTTGGCACGGAAGAGGTTGCTGCCGCCGTAGGAGCCATTTTCATTCAGCAGAGGAAATGCATTGGCCGGCGTGGTGAAGATGGTGCTCAGGAATGCAGCACTGGTGCCGCCCGGTTCACGACGGTCTTCGATGCGCCCGCCCATATCCAGCTGCACGCTGAGCATGGGTGTCACCTGAATGTCGAGGTTGGTACGCAGGTTGTAACGGCGGTAGCCCACATTGGAATTGAACATGGGGGCATCGGCATGGTCGTACAGCCCGCGCTGGTCGAAAAAGCTGAGGTTGGTGAAGTAGCGCACCGCTCTGGAGCCGCCGGAGGCTGTGAGCACGTGCCGCTGCACGAATGCGCTGGATTTCAGGAACTCGTTCACGAAATTGTTATTGGGATATCTGTACGCGTCGGCGCCGCTGCGGTAGCCGTCGAGCTGCTCCTGGGTGTAAAGTGGCGCGAAGCCGTCGTTTTTCAGGGCCTGATTGTACAGGTTGGCAAAATTGTAGGAATCGAGCGGCTTCATGAGTCTGGTCGGTTGCTGGGCGCCCATCTGCATATCGTAGGTAAACCGCGTTTTGTCCGCATTGCCCCGGCGTGTCGTGATGAGCAGCACGCCGTTTGCCGCGCGGTTGCCGTACCAGGCCAGCGAAGCCGCGTCTTTCAATGTGGTAATGGATTCGATCTCGCTCAGGTCCATGTCCGAAAAATCGCGCGCGACCCCGTCCACGAGCACGAGCGGCACGTTTGCGCCTGCGAAGGATGCGCGGTTGCGGATCACGATAGTCGTTTCGTCGCGTCCGGGCAAGGTGCCGGTTTGCCAAACATTCAACCCCGGTAATTGGCCTGCAAAGAGGTTGGTGAGCGAGCTGGCCGGGATCTGCGGCAATGCATTGGCTTTCAGCGTCGATACCGACCCGTTGATCTCGCGGTTTTTACGCACCCCAAAGGGAATGTACACATCGTCGTCCATACCGGCATATGGCAGGGCTTTCGGCAACTGGATTTTCAGGGGATGTTTCGTTTCGGTGATATTCTGGTAAAAGGTGAGGTAGCCATTTTTTTCAAAAACCAGCACTTCCCCCTTCGCCACTTTAATGGAAAACGCGCCATTCTCGTCTGAAATGGTTTGCATTTTCCCTTCCTGGACGCTCACATTCACACCTGCCACGGGCATGCGGCCGGCGTCTTCCACCGTTCCCGAAACAGCCGCCGGCACAGCATCCTGGGCCATTGCCCGGCCCGACAGCACCGCGAGCGTCAACATCAGCCCGCGGATCATATTGGTTATTTTCATAGATATCGTAAGGTTGAGGTGGGACTACCAGCCTGGGTTTTGTTCCAGCTTTTTGCTCTTCTGCACTTCGTTGCGCGGGATGGGGTAGAGGTGCATATGGTCTTCATACACCCGCTGGAATGAAGTCGGCAGCTCCACTTTGGTGTAGGTAAATGTGCCGTCGGCGTTCTTCACTACGTTCATTCCATACATCTTCTGCGCCACCAGTTCCTTGCCCTTTTTCCACCGCATGATGTCGTACCAGCGGTTATCCTCGAAAGCCAGTTCCACGGCCCGTTCGTTGTAGATCCGGGCGCGCATCTGGTCTTTACTCAAACCGGTGGGCAAATCGGGCATGCCGGCGCGCTTGCGGAGCTGGTTAATGGCGCTGTACACGCTCGCATCCGGGCCGGAGGCTTCGTTTTTCGCCTCGGCATAGTTGAGTAAAATCTCGCCGTAGCGGAAGAAGATGAAGTTGAGGAAAGCCGTTTGTGTGCCGGGCGTTTTGTAGACTTCGGGCCACATTTT
Source organism: Dyadobacter sp. (assembly GCF_017744695.1). Lineage (GTDB taxonomy): Bacteria > Bacteroidota > Bacteroidia > Cytophagales > Spirosomataceae > Dyadobacter. The sequence continues at coordinate 105,530 of NZ_JAGIAS010000011.1, read as the reverse complement.
ACGGGAGTAGTACCGGGTAGCTGTATACGACGAGCTGCTCGAACTGTAATCGGCACCGCCGTCCCACATTTGCATTTTCCGGTCCTGCCAGGGCGCGTCGTTGTAGAGAATGTTGGCATAAAAACGCGGGTCGCGGTTGGCATAAGGATTCGCCGGGTCATAACCCGACTGTGGATCGGTAATGGGCAGCCCGTTCTTCATTTCATACAGATCCACGTGGTTTTGGGTAGGATTATAGGTCCCAATGCGCCCGCCGGAACCCGGCGATACTACCGAGAGAATGGCCCAATCCCAGGTTCGTGGTTTTTTGATCTTGATGAGAATGTACTCGTCGGTGGTGCCGTTCCCGGCGGGTGAAAGCAATTCTTCGTAGCGCGGGTGCAGCTTGTATTTATTCATATCCATTACCTCTTTGGCCGCATCGGCAGCGGCTTGCCATTTGGCCGGATCATTGGAGCTATTATGTAATGGGCTGGCCGCATACAGGAGCAGCCGGCTTTTGAGCGCCCGGGCAGCCCCAATCGTCGGGCGACCGTAATTCGCCTCGTCGTGGTCGGTGGGCAGGAGGGACACAGCCTGCGCGATGTCAGCCTGGATGAATTTTACACATTCGTCGTAACTGTTGCGGGGAAGGTCGATATCGTCCGTGGCCGCATAGGCCTTGTCGATGAGCACCACGCCGCCGAAGCGTTTGATGAGTTCGAAATACATGAATGCACGCAGGTAGTACATTTCGCCTTTGATGCGCTGCGGGTTCTGGTCGGCGGTCCATTTCACCTCGTCCATTTTGGAGAGCATTTTATTCACAATGCGGATACCGGCATACAGACGGTCGTATTGTCCGCCGATGTCGTTGATCGCCAATGTGGTAAAGGCGGTGTGATCGTGGTAGAGGCCTTTGGAAAGAGTATAAAGCATCGGGTTGGTAACGTCAATGCCGACCGCCTCGTCGGAAGCCTGGGCCACGCCGTTGCCTTCATTGAAACGCAGGTAATCGTCGGGGAGGAAGCTGTACGCATTGTCGGCGTATTGCGCGGCCATCACCGGGTCACCGAATACTTTCGTTTCATCGAGCGCTACATCGGGCGCTACGTTCAGAAACTTGTCGTCACAGCCCGACAGCACGGCCAGCGAAGCGACAAAGAGGGAAAGGAAATGTTTTTTCATCATCGTAAAAAAGATGGTTCAGAACTCGATGTTGAGGCCCAGGTTGTAAAGCCGGGAAGTAGGGTACACGTTGTAAGCCCCCTGCGGCGCGCGGCGCTGGAAGTTTTCCGGATCGCGGTAGAGCACTTTGGTCCAGGTGTACAGGTTTTGGCCCGAAAGCGATACGCGGATGCCTTTCACACCCACTTTCTTTACCAGTGTGGAAGGCAGCTGATAAGCGAGTTGTGCATTGCGGATTTTGAGAAAACGGGCATTGGTGAGCAGAAAATCGTTGGTCGCATAGCTCATGAAGTTACCGCCTACTGCCGGCTGCAAAGCGGGCCAGGTCGCGGTTTGGGCGGTAGCGGGTGTCCAGCGGCCGAGCATATTTTCGTACATCTGGTTGCTGCTCAGGTTCCGCTGGTCAAACTGAATGTCGGAGCTCACGTGCGCCACGCCCTGGAACATCACCGAAAACGAGAAGCCCTTGAAACTGAATGTCGGTTCGACGCTGTAAGTGTACTCGGGTACGTTGGAGTAGCCGATGGGTGTAATGTCGTCGGTGGAAATCACGCCGTCGCCGTTGATGTCCCTGAATTTCAAATCTCCGGGAATGGGCTTGCCGAGCAGGTTGGGCAGGTAGCTGTTGATATCGTCCTGCGACTGGTAAAAGCCGTCGGTCACGTAGCCCCGGTACTGGCCGATCTGGTAGCCTGCGGCCTTTTGGTAAGCCGGACGGCCCGATGGCTCATCGAGGTTGATCACCTTGTTTCTGGCAAAACTCGCCTGGGCCGTAATGCCGTACCCGATCTCGCCGATCCGCCGCAAATGCCGCAATTCGATCTCGTAGCCGTGGTTGCGCACCTCGCCATAATTCAGGCTTGGATACGCCTCCCCGTAAGTAGTGAGGCCCGATTGCCGGTTGAGCAGGATGTTTTTTCTGGTTTCATTAAAAATATCGAAGTTCAGCGAGAACATATCATTGAAGAAGCTACTCTCAAAACCGATGTTACGCTTCGTGGAGGTTTCCCAGGTAATATTCGGGTTGCCAATGCGTGAATGCGTAATTACCGGGTAGGTGTTGATGGCTGTGGGCAATCCGAATTGCGCCGCGGTGTTGGGTTTTACTGTCAACCCAAGGTTGGCGCCCCCGCCGTAAACGGTGGAGTTGCGGGTATATTCGTCCAGGTACAAAAAGCGGTTCCCGCCGATTTTATCAAAGCCGATCTTACCCGCGCTGCCCCTGATTTTGAGGTAGCTCAGCCAGGAAACATTTTTCATAAAATCCTCCTTACTCACCGTCCATCCCGCCGACACCGCCGGGAAAAAGCCGTAGCGTTTGCCCGAAGCGAAGTTTTCCGAACCATTGTAAGCCCCGTTGAACTCGGCGAAATACTTGTCCATAAAACTGTAAGTCACCCGCGCCACAAGCCCCTGCGACGCGTACGCGGGCTGCGCACCGACCACACGCCGCGCCTGCCGCTGGAACAATGCCAGGCCCGTCACGGTGTGGTTACCGAAGGTGTTGTTATAGTTCAGGCTCGATTGCAGGTTGTAGGCGATGGTGCCGTCGTAAGCAGCTACCACCGCGCCCAGCGGGGTATCCGAGTCGCTGAAAGAGGCGTTACCCTTCACGATCGCGTCGGTCTGTTTGTTGATGTAGTAGGAGGTAAAAGTGCCCTGTTGGCGGCGTGTGGCGATAAAGTAGGCATCGTAGGCATACTGGGTGCGGAACGAAAGCCCTTTCAGCAGCTTGTGTAAGTCATAATTCAATGCGAGCGTGCTTTCGATGGAATTGTTTTGCTGGATGTAGTAGCCGCGGCGCGAAATCCAGCCGAGCGGGTTGGTGAGGTTTACGCCCGCATTGGGGTTTTCCATGAAACGGCCATCGGGCAAAAAGGGCTGGTAGGCATATGCCGGTATCCCGTTCACACGCGACAGCAGGTATTCAATTTCCGCATTGGCATAAAACGGATCGCCGGCGGGCGCATAACGCTCTTCGAGACGGCCGCCGAGCTTTACCGACACGCTCAGGTCTTTGCTCAAAGTCAGGTCCAGGTTGGAGCGGAAGTTGTAGCGGCTGTATTTGGGTGAGGTGGAGTAGCCGTAGGGATTGTCGAATTTTTTGAGAAAACCATCCTCGAACAAATAGCCCGCCGACACGAAATACCGTGCCACTTTGGTGCCGCCCGATACGTTCAGGTTATGCTGTGTCTGCGGATAATATTTGCGGGTAATGTAGTCGAACCAGTTGAAATCCAGGTACTTGTACGGGTCGGAATGGTCTTTGAACTTCTGCAACTCGATGTCGGTGAATGCCGGAGCCTTGCCCACATTCGCATTGGCTTCGTTGAGCAGGCTGGCCGCATTGAATGCATTCAGGGTTTTGGGCAAACTGGTGTAAGTCTGCAAAGCCACGTTGCCCGAATAGCTGATACGCGGCTTGCCTTCCTTGCCCACTTTGGTTGTCACCAGGATAACGCCATTCCCGCCCTTGATCCCGAAAAGCGCCGTGGCGGAAGCGTCTTTCAGTACCGACACGGTTTCGATCTCGTTCGGGTCAATATCTCCGAAACTCTGCCGCTCGGCGCCGTCCACGATGATGAGCGGGGAACTGTCGCCGGTGGTAGCGCGGCCGCGGATGAATATATCGGCCTGATTGTCACCTGGTTTACCGCTCCGCTGCACCACAAATACCCCCGGCATCCGGCCGGTGAGGCTGTTGGTGGCATTGGAGGTAGGCGCTTTTAAGATTTCGTCCGACTTCACCGAAGCCACCGAGCCTGTCAGTGTGGACTTCTTTTGGGTACCATAACCCACCACGACCACGTCCTGCAACTGTTGCATATCCGCTTTCAGCGTGACATCGATTACCGAACGGTTATCCGGTTTTACTTCCTCCGCGGTGTAGCCGATGAAGCTGATCACCAGCGTACCCGTGCTTGCGAGGGTGATCTTGTACTGGCCGTTGCCATCCGTGGTGGTGCCATTGGTGGTGCCTTTTTCGGCAATGGTGGCGCCGATCAGAGGCGTGTTATCTGTCCCGGAAAGGACCGTGCCGGTGACCGTCACCCGCGGGCCCGACTGCGCGAGCAGGTGGCGGCAGGGCAAAAAGAGCAAACACAGCACAGCCCACCGCGCATAAGGCGGCAGCTTTTTGCATAAAAAGTGTTTCATAAAGATTCGGATTTACTTTGATTAAAGCGGTACAGGAAATGCAAAAGGTCCTACTGGTCGATCACCACGGCTTCGAGGCCGAGATAACCGGCTATTTTGGCAATGGTGGCTGCATGGTGCCCTACGCCGAGCGCGAAGTGGTGCGTGGGCCCTTCTTTCATCCATTTTTTTAAAAACGTGCGCACATCCGGCTTGAAAAATCCACGCGTATTGGTATTACCGGTTGGTGGAATAGGGCCTTCTACTGACTGTCCTTCGGCAATAATGAATTTAAATTTGCCATCGAACGTGGAATTGATGCTTAGCATGGTAATAGGCCCTTCCTTGATTTTGAATTCCACGCCTGCACCGAAACCGGGTTTGCCGTGGTACTTCGTGAGGCTGCGCAAAACGGGTTTCCCATTGGCAATAGCGACATTGTGCGGCCCATCGTGGCCCACTAGCACGAAACCTTCTTTGAAGTCCACCGGATGAAACTCGGCAAAGCTACCGCCTATGCCTAAACGTTCCATGATCAGCATCGCAAAGCACGTCTTCAAATCCGACTCCCCGCACATGGGGAAGCCCGCGCCGGTGAGCAGCGAGTTGCCGACGATGAGGTTGGACATGACGAGCCGCGTTTCACTGTTTTCGGGACCTTCGTAATAGTAGGCGAGGCCGTCGAGCTGTTTGGCTTCCACAAACTTTTCCAGTGCTACCGTCACGCGGGCGGCGGTTTCGAGGTCGGTATCGCGGAGTTTTTCGGAAATAGGGTCGGAGACCGGGTCGGGCGTGTCGAAAAAGTCAAGGATACGTTCCTTCATGTTTTCAATATCGGCCCGTTGCGTTTGCTGGTACTGCGTCACGATCTCGTGGGCCTCGCATTGCACAATGTGCGCACCGAAATGCGCGGTAAACATCGTGGAGTCCGAATGCATATCGAGCATTGCCTCGATGGGGTGGCCGATGTGACCGATGCGGGAAGTACGCAAATCGTGCAGCACGGCGGCAATGCGGCAATATTCTTCAATCTCCGCGTCGGCCTGCGGATCGTCGTGGAGCGTACCGATGATCATTTCCGGCACGCGCTTGCCCATCCGTGCGGCCACGCCCGCGAACTCGGGCAGGGAACAGATGTCGTCGTTATACAACTGCATGTAGGTGGAGGCGCGGCTGTAATCCATCGCCTGGTCGGGCTGCAATGCTACGAGCACGATGGGCACGTTCAGGTTGCGGATAATGGTACCGAACGTATTGGAAGTGGCGTAGGTGAGCATATCGCAGAAAATCAGGTCGAGATTGGCCGCATGCAGCTTCGGAACGAGCTCGTAAGCCTTCTGCACCGTATCGATCAACCCGAAATCGACGCGTTCGACATCGCCCAGGCGATCGATCTTTTCGATGAAAACAGCCTGTTTACGCAGCATATCGTCGAGCAGACCATCGAACTGGCCCCAATATTTGAAATACCCGACCCCAAACACGCCGATGCGCGGTTTGGTAGGCTGGCGTTTCCGGATAATGGCTTCTTCTACGGCGTGATTTTCGTTCGGTAATGGATTTCCCATGAGTGAGTGAAATATTGTTTTTAAAGTTTAATTCTTAACGCACTAAGTTCTTTGAGCAATAGTTTTTCCTGTTCGGGTTTTACTAAAAATAGAAAATGCTAGTCGGTAACCTCCGCTGGCGTGACGATGGCGGCAGGGCGTTCAAAAAGTGGCCGCAGCCTGGGTATGAGCACAATGAATGCGATGAATGCAACGGGATACAGCAAGCCTGAAGCGATCCAGAGCGGCTTATACGAATATTCCTGCACGATTTTCCCGATCATCGGGTTCAGGATCAGGCTGGATAATGCACCTGCCGTGCCCGACAACCCCACCACCGTAGACGTCGCCCCCGGCCCGAAAACGTCCGAAATGGCGGTGATATAATTGGTAATCCAGCAGCCATGCGCAAACATATATAACGCCATGCAAGCCACCGCAATACCCACCGACGATGTAAATTCCGTGAGCGGGACCGCGAGTGTCAGAGCCGCCGCGCAGCCCATTACGATCTTCCGCGCGCGACCGGTACTGACCTCTTTCCGGGCCAGTTGATCGGAGAAGAAGCCGCCGAGGATATTGGAAATACCCAGCGACAGAAAGGGTATCCAGAACAACCGCCCGATCTGACCAAAAGGTACGGCGCGTACGTCGCTCAGGTATTTGGGTATCCAGAACATCATGAAATACATGACCGGATCGAGGAGAAACCGTATCAGGACGAATACCCAGGTTTCCCGTTGTTTTAATATGGTTGAAAAGGGTATTTTAAAGATTTGCTGGGTCTGGAAGACGGCTGTTTCCGTGTTCGCATCCTTCCGTTTCCACGGCAAAAGCAGCCATACGATCACCCAAATGGCTCCTGCCACGCCGGGTATCACAAATCCCGAACGCCATCCGTAGCTGTTGGACAGCCAGATGGTGAGCGGCGGGGCGATAACGGCCCCAATGGCCGAGCCGCCGATGGCGATGCCGTTTGCGAAGGCCCTTTCTTTTTCATCAAACCATTCATGAACCGTCCTGGCCGCGCCGGGAAAGCAGGCGCCTTCGCCCATACCGAGGAAAAAACGGAAGGTAAGTAGCTGCGGAAGGTTCGTCATTACCCCATGCAATGCATTCGCTACCGACCATACGCCCACTGCGATGCCCAGCCCTTTTCGCGCGCCGATGCGGTCGATAAGCCAGCCGCCTACGGTGAACATCAATGCATAACTGAGCAGGAAACTGGTATTCACCCAGCCGTATTCCACGTCGCTGAAACCGAATTCCTCCTGAATGCGGATCACGGCGATCGATAACACCTGCCTGTCGAGAAAGCTCAGGCCGGTCGCGACGAAGACCAGGAAAACAACCCACCAGCGAACGTAGTTTTTCTTCATGATAACTTAACGCACTAACTTAATTTGTGTCAAAAATAAAATAGGAAAGTACAAAATGCAATGTGTTGCGAAAAAAATATCGGAATTTTTTCAGAACGTGGGCCCAGGAGGGGGAGGGGACCTTTCGGGCTCATTAATGGCGGCACATTGGGTTAGTAATAGGGGGAATAAATTCGATTTTGCAACGCGAACATGTAGGCAACCGACGTTAGGTACAGATGAGCGTCGTTCGCTTTTCCCTGACACTTTGAATCGATTATGCAGCTACTTCCGACAGCCACCTATTTAGGAACGAACCTGACCACCCGCCTTGCGAACGGTATCTGGACAAGCGTAACAACGTATTCACGGGAAAATCTGCCCGACGTATCGCTGCACGCACACGAAAATGCACACATTACAATGCTACTGGCAGGAGCAACCATTGAAAAACGGCAGCGGGGAGAAAGTTACCGGCAGGCAGGTGAGGCGGTATTCTTTCACGCGGGAGAACCGCACCAAAACAGCAAAACGGTGCCGGGTTCACGGAATTTTAATTTGGAGTTTACGCCGGATTTTTTCAAAGCGTACCAGCTGGCAGAGTCTCAGATCGGAACGGTTAATTATGCCAATCCGCTCGCTTCCAGTGCATTGCTGCGGGCCTGCCGCGAATCATTATGGGATGAATACGATACCGGCGATTCGATTACGATGGCCATTCTCGGGCTCGTCCGCACGAGGGAGAACTGCGGGAACAGACCGCCGGCCTGGGTAGGACGAGTCACCGAGCTGCTGCATGACCGCTGGAACGAGCCCGTTAGTCTGGATGCGCTTTCAGGTGAAACCGGTACGCATCCCGTAACGATCTCGAAGTATTTTACGCGTTACTTTGGCTGCACATTGAGTGAGTACATGCGCAGGCTTAGGGTTATGAATGCTATTGCGCTGATTAAAAACACCCGTTATCCCCTCACGCGCATTGCTTATGAATCGGGGTTTACCGATCAGGCGCATTTTACCAGGGCTTTCAAACAGGTCACCGGGTTTTTGCCCAAAGAATACCGGGCGATTTAGTGCGCTAATCTCATACAATTTTGAGCGATCAGGAAGCGGGAACTTTGCTGCTAAACTAAAACCAATCCAGTATATGTTAGTCGCCAAACCTGCTTATTTCTATCTGAGCGCCGTTTTCTCACTATTTTGCTGCCGCTGTGCATTCGCCCAGGTGCTCTCTGTCGGGGAGACCGATGCGGCGATCGCTACCATGGTGCAGCAAATCGACACCGCCTATGTTTTTCCTGAAAAGGGACAAAAAATCGCCCAACATCTCCGATCGGAATACCGGCAGGGGAAATTCTCGGCCGCCAAAAACTGGCAGGAACTGGCCGAAACTATTTCCAAAAATTTGAAGGAATTCAGCCAGGATGGGCATTTGTACGTCAGATTTGACCCTAAAACTGTTAAAGAATTGCAAAGCGCAGCAGAGTCCGGGCCCGACACTGCCAGCCAGGCGCCCGAACCGTTTTTCGATGGAAAGGATGCAGCAGAACGAAATTACGGTTTTCGCAACGTACAAGTTCTGAAGGGGAACATAGGGTATCTCGAAATCTCGGAAATCAATATCTCGGCCAATAGCCTGCCGGTGCTTTTTGCTGCGATGCGCTTTGTAGCGAACACGCGTGCATTGGTGGTCGATCTGCGGAACAACGGGGGAGGGGGCAGCAATGTCGGCAGCGTTCTGGAAAGTTTTTTTCTGCCCCCAAACAGATCTTTACTGGAATTTAGGACCAGGAATGGTAGCATGCAGACGGAAAAGACCGTCGGCTGGTTGCTGGAACCAAAATATGAAAAACCGCTATTCATCCTGGTCAGCAAGGGAACAGCTTCTGCCGCGGAAGCATTTGCGTATGCGTTGCAAAAGCACCGTCGGGCAAAAATCGTCGGACAGCGGTCGGCCGGAGCGGCGTTCATGAATTCATGGTATCCCGTCAACGAACACCTCTACATGTCTGTTTCCACTGGCGCCCCTGCGTGGCCTGGCACGACCGAGAATTGGGAATCCACGGGCATTCAGCCGGATTACACGGTGCCGGAGCGGACGGAGCTGGACGCTGTTGTGAGCTTGTTGAAATGAGGGGGCCAGGTACTTGCTCCAACTGTATTTAGTGCCATAACAAGTAATTTGACGAAATATCGTCACGGAATTTGCGGGTTTATTTGGTTAAATGATTGGTTGTTAGTCTGTTGATTTGGTGGTATAGCACTTGCAATATCCCGTTTCGTCCGGACAGGTTTCACGGATCATTTTTCTTCATAATAATACCAACTGCAAAGTGCGATGCATATAGGCAAATCTTATCGATTGGGCGAGTTTCTGGTTTGGACACGACGGAATATCTATATTCTTTTCTTTCTGGGACTTTTCCCGGTGGTCATTCATGAAGTATGGGGGCTGAAATGGTTGAATGTGCCGTGGCCTGTGGTGGGACTTTTAGGAACCGCTACGGCATTTACAGTCGGTTTCAAAAACGCACAGACGTACAGTCGGGCTACCGAAGGGGCACGGCTCTGGACCGATATTCTGAGCCTGAGCCGCTTTTGGGGGACTATCAGTATCGATTTCCTGAACAATCCCGGGCAAAGCAAGGAATTGATTTACCGTCATTTGGCGTGGCTTACCGCCCTGCGCTATTACCTGCGCGAGGACCGTGTGTGGGAAAACAATGAAAAAAGCCACAATAAGGAGTACCAGCAGTTTTTTCGCATTCCGGAACGGCTGCGGGGAATGGAGGCCGAGCTGAAAGAATTCCTGCCTGCCGACGAGCTGGAACTGGTGCAGCGGTCGGGAAACAAGGCGGGGAAAATACTGGCGTTGCAGAGCAAGATCATCAAGTCGCTGATGGAGAATGCGGAGCTGATAGCACCCCAATATGCCACAATGCAGCAGTCGATGAAGGATTTTTTCGTTTTGCAGGGCAAATGCGAGCAGCTTAAAGATTCGCCGTATCCCCGGCAGCATGCGGTGATCAACCATATCTTCGTGTGGACGTTCTGTTTTATGCTGCCGTTTGGAATCGTCCATGATTTTGATTTGCTCAACGAGGTCGTGGATGCACCGTTGCGCGGGTACATGGCCTGGACGACGATCCCTTTCAGTATGCTCATTTCGTGGATGTACATTTCACTTGAACAGGTGGGAGAGAGTACCGAAAACCCCTTTGAAGGAAGTGCAAACGACGTTCCGATCTCGCAAATGTGCCAGCAGCTCAATATAGAGCTCCGCGAAATGCTCGGCGAAGATAACCTGCCGGAAGCGTTGCAGCCTCATCACAATATTATCCTTTAAATGCCGGCCAATGGCGTAAACGACGCGCTCTTTGATGTATATTTACCGCTCACCATCGATCTCATTCATCCAAAAATTTTAAAACAACAGATAGGTGAGCGCGCCCGGAAAAGAACAACTTGCGGATAGGGAGCGGATCAACGAGGTCCTGCTCGAACTGAGCAACAGAATGGTGAAAGTCCGCGACAGGGCGGACTTGCTGCATGTCATCAATTCGGGTTTGCGAGAGGTAATCAATTTTACGGCGTGCGTCATGACGATCCTCGACGAGGCGCATCAAACGTACAATGCGTTTCTGACAGACCCCAAACCGAAATTTGGCGATGGCGACGCCTATTACGAGGCGATCAGCACGTCCTACCCGGTGGCGGACGGCATTTATGATGTTGCTGCCAAGTCGGACGAGCCTGTGTTGTTCGACCTGAGAAGTTTTGACGTCGGGCAGGCGCCTCTGTGGTGTAAGCTGCACTATGCGGCGGGTGCGCGCGAGATGATGGTCAAAATGCTGCCCGGTGAAGATGTGCCGAGGCATAGTCTCATCCTTTTTTCCGATGAAACCGGGACTTTCGATGCATGCGCGATGCATATTATCGAACGCATTTCCAATCAGTTATCGACAGCGGCGAGGAATATTACCGCTAACGAGGAAATTCTGAACCGGGAAAGTGAAAAGTCGTTCCTGCTTAAATTCAGCCAGAATATCGCCGCGGTGCGAACGAAGGCAGACCTTGAAACGGCCATTTCCGAAGCCTTGCAATATTTGCTTGGCACGCGGCTGGCGATGATCCGCGTTATCGAAGACGACGGCCACACATTGACCCCATATTTGTGGGATGATTCGCTTTTCACCCAGGTAGCCGACCTTTTCGATCAGCTGGCTAACCGCACGGCTACGGTAGATGAATACTTCTTTGCGCAAGTACTCGGGAGCCGGGAGCCGATTGTTATTGATATCGCAGAGGAAGAGGCAAAAGGTAATAGTCCGGCATATATCCTTTTTTGGAAGCGGCTGGGTATGAAGAAGGTATACGCATCAGCCTTGCGCGTTGGGCAGGAAAATGTCGGGACGATGTTTTTCCTGTCCGACAACCTCAACCTGAATTTGCTCAAAGGGCTTTGTGCGCAGATTTCCATCGCCATTTCCAATATCCGCGCCAATGAAAAGATATTGGCCTACAAGCAATTGCTCGAAATTGAGAATGACCAGCTGAAAGAGCAGATCCGTACGATCTATAACTTTTCGGAGATTGTTGGCAGCGGCCCCGAAATGCAGGAAGTGTACCACTTGATGTCGCTTGTGGCAGATTCCGCTTCGACGGTATTGCTGCTCGGCGAAACGGGAACGGGCAAGGAGCTCATCGCCCGCGCAATTCATAATGCGTCGCCGCGGAAAAACAAGGTGATGATCAAGCTCAACTGCGCCGCATTGCCGGCCAATCTGATAGAAAGCGAGTTGTTCGGACACGAGCGGGGCGCATTCACTGGTGCGGTAGAGCGACGTATCGGCAAGTTTGAGCTGGCAGACAACAGCACTTTGTTCCTCGACGAGATTGGCGAGATGCCGCTCGAAGCGCAGGTGAAACTGCTGCGCGTTTTGCAGGAAAAGGAGCTGGAAAGGATTGGCGGAAAGGTAACCATCAAAGTGAATGTGCGTATCATAGCCGCTACGAATCGTAACCTGGAAGAGGAAGTGAGGCTGGGCCGTTTCCGCGCCGACCTTTATTACCGTCTGAATGTTTTCCCGATCACACTGCCGCCGCTCCGAAACAGGCCTGACGACATCATCCCCCTGGCGCATTTTTTTGTGGACCGTTATCGCAGGAATTCGGGCAGGAAAGTTACCGGCCTCTCGCCCGGCGTGATGCAGGAATTGCAAGCGTACCCGTGGCCCGGGAACGTGCGGGAGCTGGAACACCTCATGGAACGAAGCGTGCTGTTAGCCGGCGACGGCGTTATCCGCGAAGTGCATTTGCCCAGGCAACAGCCGGAAGGGAAGGCGGCATCGGCATTGGTAACCCAGACACTCTCCGACGTAGAGCGTTCCTATATTATTGAAGTATTAAAGCAATTTAGCGGCAAGATTTCGGGGCTCGACGGCGCAGCGGCGTTTCTCCAGATTCCGGCCACTACGCTTCATTCCAAAATTAAGAAACTGAAAATCAGCAAGGCCGATTACTTCTGAAACATGCAAGGCAAATAGAGCTTTCCGAGTAAAAGACGAACGCTCCGCATACCGTGGAGCGTTCGTCGTGTCAGGCAACTAGTATTCAGGTAGCTAAAACAATGGTTCGCTTGTCCCCTTCAATGCGGATAAAACCCATCCGGCCTTCTTCAAAATCTGATATGGCTTTGCCGAGCTCCTCTTCAGAGCTCATCGCCATGGCACCTGCGGAGAAAATCGGTTCCGACAGGGGTTGTCCACCGAGCAGGATGAGGCGTGTGTCGGAAACAGCGGTTAACGACAGCGTTTCCAGTTGGTCGGAGCGGCCCATAGCCAGGACCTGGCCAGCGGTGATCACCCAGGATTTGCGGTCATCGGCAACCTCGCCGGACAAGACGTAAATGGTCGCGGTCCATCCTGCCGGGAGGTCATGCTGAAACGTCCGACCCCGCCCGATGGTAATGTCCAGGAATGTCAGCGCCTCGGGTGTTTTGATGCGGTTACCCGCTATGTTTGTACGTCCGGCAATCACTTTCACGGTCACACCATTGTAATCGACCACCGGAATGTCGCGGCTGTCGATAAATAACGCTTGCGGCAGATGCTGCTTTCTGAGCGCGGCCGTGTTCACGAATACCTGCATACCGTGCACGCGGGTGCCTTCGGGTACCGGAAATTCGGTATGTACAATGCCGCGTCCGGCCCAGGTCCACATCAGGCTGCCGGGTGTGATGACGACGTCGGTACCGGACGAGTCGAGGTTGTGGTAATGTCCGGAATCTTCAAAAAGATAGGTGATCGCCGACATGCCCGCGTGTGGGTGAGGGCCGAAAACGTCGCTCGTCAATTCGAAATGATCGAAACCGATCAACGGGTCGAGCAGTCCGTTGAAATGGATCGACCGTACTTTTCTGGCCGCGAACTGCCCGTCGCCCGAGCTGACTGTTTGGAACACCCTCGATACCTCTAAATGCTTCATGGCTGAATCAGGCTTAGGACCGGTGGAGTCATTCATTGTCCTCCAAAGGTTGCTCGTGCATTCGCAGCGCATCGTCCATAAACTCACTTCCTTCAAAAGTATGGTCCTCGTGGTGGTGAGTCTCGGTCGAGAGAATTTCGACTTCGCGCTTGTACTCGTCATTACCTTTCTCGTGCATCATTTGCAGTAACGGGTTCATAGCCGTAGTTGTTTTTAAGGTTTATAAATCAATTTGAAAAAGCTACCTGTCTGTGTTATACGTTTGTCGCTTTGAACCAGTCGGCGAAGTTCACCGAGCCAATGCGTGCGTCGCCGGCTGGCAGCAGTACTACATCCGAAAGTAGTGCGCCGTAATAGCGGGCCTGGTTGTCGGTCACAACCGAGCGGGTGTCGCCTTTGAGATTCAGGAATTTTTGAACCAGTTCTGCAAGCCGGAAACGCTCCGGTCCGGCGATCTCGACGAGGCCATTGTGCGGCGTATCCAGGGCTACGTCCGTTACTGCGGAAGCTACATCATCCGATGAAATGGGTTGCACGTAAGCCGCTGACAATCTCACGATCTGCCCTTGTGTGGCCGATTGCGCAATGCCTGCCAGAAACTCGAAAAACTGCGTGGAATGCACAATCGTATAAGGTATGCCCGATTCGCGAATGAGTTTTTCCTGCGCGATTTTACCACGAAAATAGCCGCTCTCCGACAGTAGTTGGGTGCCCACCACCGACAATGCAATGTGGTGTTTCACACCGGCATTCTTTTCCGCAGCTAAAAGGTTGGTACCCGAGGTAGTGAAGAAGTCGAGCACCGCCTGGTCTTCGAATGAAGGCGAGTTGGCCACGTCTATCACAATGTCGGTATCCTTTAAGGCCTCCGCCAGCCCTTCGCCCGTAATCGTGTTTATCCCCGTCGCGGGAGCGCCTGCGATTACCTGGTGGCCAAGGCTTGTAAGGTTATTGACAACTTTGGAGCCGATAAGGCCGGTTCCGCCGATTACAACGATTTTCATAGGTGTTAAAAATTTTGGTTTGAAAACACGTTATAAGAATCAATCGCTGTGCCAGACTATTAAGTGTTTGATAATGAATAATATTTAGAGTTTGTGAGTGCTAAAAACCACGCGATATTTCGTCTAATGGCAAGCAGCCACTTTAAATATCGCGTGATCCGAACGGATCATTCTACCAGGTACTGACGTTTGGTAATACCCAGTTTCTTGATTTTTGAATGCAGTGTGGTCGCAGGCATACCCAGGTATTCGGCAGCCCCGCCGCGGCCTGCGAGCTTTCCGCCGCACCGTTTGATAGTCTGTATAATGTGAATCCGCTCCACGTCTTCGAGCGTGCCGACCATGTTGGGCATCTGTTCCGTCGCTTTCCTGGCGGGCAGATAAACTTCCTTTATCACGGGCCCGGCAGCTAGCAGCACGCACCGCTCGATCAGGTGTTCGAGCTCGCGTACGTTCCCGGGCCAGGGATAGCTTGTGAGCTCATGCAGCACTTTGGGTGAAATCTTCGTGACTTTCCGGCCGGTCGCTTTGCTGTACCGGTCCACAAACAAATGCGCGAGCGGCACTATGTCGTCGCGGCGGTCGCGCAGGGGAGGCAGGTGGATCGGGAATACATTGAGGCGGTAATAAAGGTCCGACCGGAAGCGCCCAGCCTTTACTTCCTCCTCCAAGTTCCGGTTGGTGGCGGCTATGATACGTACATTCACTTTGATGGTTGTTTTCCCGCCAATCCTTTCCAATTCCTTTTCCTGCAAAACGCGCAGCAGCTTCACCTGGGCTTCCAGCGGCATTTCACCGATCTCGTCGAGGAAGAGCGTGCTGTTATCGGCCAGTTCAAACTTGCCTATCCGGCGTTCGAGCGCACCCGTGAATGCCCCTTTTTCATGTCCGAACAATTCGCTTTCAATCAGGTTAGCGGGCAATGCGGCGCAGTTGACTTTGATCATCAACTTGTTGCTCCGCCTGGAGGTGTTATGGATCGCCCGGGCGATCAACTCCTTGCCGGTACCTGTCTCGCCGGTAATGAGTACTGTCGAGTTAGATTCAGACACGAGGCTGATCAGGTCGTATACCTGCTGCATTTCCGGCCCGCTGCCAACTATTTCATTGAAATTGTAAGTCCGTTTGATCTGCTCTTTCAACTGGCTGTTCTCCATTTCGAGCATTCTTTTATAGGCCAGGATCTTTTCATTGGCCTGAATGTTGGCGATGGCCGTCGATATCTGCGAACAAATGCCTTGTAAAAGCTCGCTTTTCAGGTTGTCGGTGAGCAACCATAGCGTACCCAGGTCGGCCTGGGCGCTTCTTAGCGGCGCGGCAAACATATATGGAAGCCTCGTTTGCGCCCAGAGCAGTACGAACGGATTGTCGGGGCAGGTTTTCAATTCTTCTTCAAGTTTCAGGATCACACGGTCTTCCGACGCCAGTATTCGTGCGGGAAGCGGTTCCTGAATGTTGCCGGACGCTTTCAGGAGGGCGTCCAGTTGACCGGCGGCGTTTTCGAAAAGCGCCTGGCCGTACATGAAAGGTTTTAAGGTGAAATTATCGTCGCCGATCAGGTTGATGAGCGCAAGCCGGGTGTTCCGGACGCGGCCGAACACTTTAAAAACCGCATTTTTCAAATCTTCTTTCGTACGCACGCGGGAAATTTCGTTGCTGAACGCGAGCAGAAAGCTTTTCTCCTGCTCCCGTTCCAGGATCTCCTCCGCGGCCAGTACGTTCGACATCGCTACTGATATCTGCGAGCCGATCGCTTGCAGCAAGGGAAGGTTGGCCTGCTCGATGCCCAGCCACAGTATGCCCAGTGTCACATCGCCGCTCCGCAATGCGATTCCTACCAATGTTTTCAGGCCCATGCGTTGCCATATGGAAAGGTACCGGCTGCTAATGCCCCGCCTGATTTCGGCATCGACATTGATTTGCAATGGTATGGAGCTCTCTAACACCCGGTTCTGCAAGCCATCGTAAATTGGAAACTGTCCCTGCGTCAGCTCGACCCTGTCGGAATCGGAAATGACGTTAATCCCCAGGTCATATACATAGGTAGTCACGGTCTGCTGGTCAGGATTGATGCGCCGGACGGCGAACCCGCGAATCAGGTTGAAACGGAGCAGTGTGCCCCGCACTGTCCCGGCGAGTTCGTGCCGGTTGCGAACGGTCGCCAGGTTAATGCTGCATTCGAGCAGTACCTGGGTGATCCATTCTTTTTCCCTGATCAGATCATTCTTGTCGTGGATTTGCGGGGCGTCGTCGCTCGGATCCGGCCGCTGTTTTTCCGGAAACGCTTCTTTCCAGGCATCTTTGGAATGCGTTTTCAGCAAGCTGCGCCCATTTTGAATATTTTCTTCCATGATTGATAGGATCGCTGGTCGACCGGTTTGATGGCTTGCCCGACGGTAGCTTAATACGAAATTAATAAAATCAGGATTGTACGCCATCCAGCCATTGATACAGAAAGTCCTGCGTGGCAACCCTGGTCGGTTCGTTTCCGGAGGTAGAACCCGCCGTAGCGATACCTAGTATGAGGCACTGCGCAGGTTCAATGCCCATTTTCAGGCCTAATGCATAGCCGGAGATAAAATTGTCGCGCTCGTGTCGGTGATGAAACCGTGCAGGTACCGGCGGCCGGGCGATCTCATCGTAAGAGGCTTCCATGGCGAGCGCAGCCTGGCTTTCGGAATAAATGATGAGACGCCGGACGTTCAGCATCTGGAAAAGCGCCCGGTAACGTTCCTTGGCCTCCGGATCCTGCATATCGAATTCCGACACCTCTTTCCGGCCAAACAGGACCGACCACACTGCCCAGGCTTCCCGGGCGTCCAGCGCCAGGGTGACATTGCCGCTGCGGGTGAAGCTGCCCATGATATCCAGAATTTCGTCGACTTCAAAGAAATGACGGCTGGACGGGTTGCCCAGGTAGAAAATGAATTCCCAGTCGCTGCGCGCCAACGGCCGGATAACGTCCGCCAGCAGGCCATACCAGACATCTGCGGCCTGATCTACCTCCGCCCAATCGGAAAAAGGAATGATGCGACTTTCGGAAAAAAGGCCTCGCAGCTTTTCAATGCCGGTTTGGGAAACAATATCGCGCCATTTTGAAACCCGTTGCGTTGCAACCGTACTAGCGGTTTCTGCGGCTCCCGCCCTGATACCCAGTAATTGTCTCAGGGGAGCGTTTTCTTCGGAGGCAAAGTCTTGGGCGAAGTCGGCGTCGACCAGCTGCCCGACGGCCCGGATGACGTGGCGCAGCATTCCGCGCGTAACATCCGATTGAATTTGAGGATTCTTCATGTTGCGTGTTCTGGATAGGATACCCTGGAAAAGTCAATAGCTATGCCAAAATGTAACACGATGATTGTCAGTCTGAAATTGGAGACGATATTAAAAAAAGACACTATATTTCGTCAATTCCCTAATGGGCTACGAAATACAGTGTATTGCCGACAATTCCAGTCAAACGTATATGAGCCAGTTAAACCCGTTGAAAATCAGAAATATCGTAGAGTTGTATGATCTTTTACCAGAAGATGAGCGGTTGATCGTGGATGTGCTGCGTGCCATAATCCGTGAAACGCTTCCTGATTATTGCCGGGAGAAAATATCATATAATGTACCGTTTTACTACGGAAACAAAGGCATCTGTATCGTATGGCCGTCGACGGTTCCCCGAGGCGGCATTAGGAAGGGAGTACTTCTCGGTTTTTGGTATGGCTGCCGATTAGTGGACGAAGACCGTCTTTTATCGCATGGGACGAACAAACAGATTTTTTATAAAATCTATCAGACCGTAGAGGAAATCGACGAAACCGCGATAAAGAAGCTTCTGAACGAGGCCATCAGGATCGATTGCGGCTTCAAAAAGGCGCGATAGGCAGTACCGGCGCCGCAGAAAGCGAGTATATCACTTCAAATCCGGCCTCTTAATGCCGATTACCGGTTGCATAGCCGGTTTTTCGCTGTCACCAATCCTATATTACTTTGCCTGCACAAACCGAACATGAGCTCTGGGTAGCATTTCAGGACGGGGATCAGGAAGCTTATACCCAACTTTACCGGCTGTATATTAAGGATATGTACCGCTACGGGTCCAGTTTGGTAGCCGCGTCCGACGCGTTTGTCATGGATTGCATTCACGATGTATTCACAGAACTCTGGGTGAAGCGGGAACGACTTTCGGTTCCAACGCATGTGAAGTATTACCTGATCAAGGCGCTGAAAACCCGCATTATGCATTTGCTGGAAAGAAAAGAGCGGCCTTTTACACCCTTGTCGGAAATTGATCTGGAAATATTTGATGCCGACGACCTGGAAATCCTGGAAGAACTCGACATCGCTGCCTCCCGCCAGGACAAACTGGTCGCCCTCATTTCCAGGTTGCCGCAACGGCAGCAGGAGGCGATCAAGCTGCGGTTTATCGAGAACCTGACTTACAGCCAGATCGGTGACATCCTGCAAATGAACACGCAATCGGCCAAAAACCTCGTTTTTAGGGCTATCGAAAAGTTGCGTGGTTGGATCATTCTGCCGGTTCTTCACTTTTTTAATATTTTTTTGGGTTAAACTGAGTACTATTTGCGGTTCCCGTCATCTATGTACGAACCACAACCCGCATTGTACTTTGGACCATTCGTTTGATCACTTCTCGGCGGCTGATTTTCTGTTATCTGACGACTTCGTTAGCCATCACTTGGAGCCGGGCCCGGAAACGGCCCAGCTTTGGGAGCAATGGCTGGCAAGTAACCCGCCGAATCTGGGCGAATGGAACCGGGCGGTGCATTTGCTGGAATCGATCAGGCTCGGGCTGGACAAGTACGCCGGGAACATCATTTCCGAAGAAGCTATCGAGGCGCTGCTGGTACGGATCCGGGAAACCAACAAGCGAACATCCCGACCGGTACGTACGATCGGCGGCACGCGCTGGCTGGCTGTGGCGGTGGTCGTTTTGCTAAGCGGGTTGTTTGCCTACTGGTGGCTGAAAGGCCGGGATGCCGAGAGCTACTACGCAAGCCGCATTTCGAACGGACGCGACCATTTTACCGAACGTGTCAACGGCGGTCCGACAATGCAGACGATCGTGCTTTCCGACAGCTCGGTCGTGCAGCTCGCGCCGGGAAGCAGGATCAGTTTCAAGCCGGTATTCGATGGGGCCGCGAGGGAAGTGTTTTTGTCTGGAGAGGCTGATTTTAAAGTGGTAAGGAATGTCCGGAAGCCATTTTTGGTGTATGCCAATGAGGTGGTAACCAGGGTGTTGGGTACGCAGTTCAAAGTGCGGGCTTTCGACAAGGAGACGAAGGTGCTGGTGAACGTGGCTTCGGGGCAGGTTTCTGTTTCGAGGGATGCGCATGCGCGCGGTCAGGACAAGCGACGGCCGGTGACGGGCCTGCTGTTGCTGCCGAACCAGCAGGCGGTCTTTTCACGACAATCCGCGGAATTCAGCAAATCGATCGTGCCGGAACCGCGGGTGATCGATGTTTCGAAGGAAATTCCTGATTTCGAGTACGATGCGGTGCCTGTGGGCGAGGTAATCGGCGATCTGGAAAAGGCTTACGGCATTTCTATTTTGTACAACAAAGAGCAGTTGAAAAATTGCGAACTCAGCGCGTCGCTTAAAACCGAGACCTTTGAAGAGAAACTTCGGGTCATTTGCACCACTATCAATGCAGATTACCAAAAACTGGATGGCCAGGTCGTCATTCATGGCGGTGAGTGCCGGTAACCCGGTTTAAGATGTGAAAGACTTTTAATCCTTTGACCTCCGGTATTGCCGTGGGATGCTCAACTATTGCTTTTACTAACCCTATTCATCCGATCATTATGAAGAAACTCGCCGCACATAATGCATTCCGATGCATGAGGAACACCGTCGCCCCGGTGTTGCTGGTGCTCGGATTCATTCAGCTGTCCTGGGCGCGAAGTGCCGCCGGTCAGGAACTGCTCAATCGAAGTATATCCATAACCGTTCAGGAAAAAAGCTTGAAATCAGTCCTGCATCTCATCGAGAAACAGGCGGAGATCAAGTTCTCGTACAGCCCGCAGGTGGTGCCGGTCCGGCAACCGGTTACCTTAAATGCTGCCAATCGCAGCCTCGGGGAAGTGCTCGACCTTATTTTGAAACCGTTGCAGGTCCGTTACGTGGTAGCGGGGCGGCAGATCATCCTGTCGAGGGCCGAGGCCGAGCCGAAAACGGGCAGTATCGCGCCTGCGGCCGGCAACACCCCTGCGCCTGTGCCCGACCGCAGGGTAGAGGGTACCGTTAACGACGAGGCAGGGGCAGGGTTGCCCGGTGTGAGCGTGGTCGTGAAGGGGACGCAATCGGGGACGGTGACCGACGTGGATGGCCAATTTGCGCTCGAAATTCCGCAGGAGGCTACCGTTCTGGTGTTTTCGTTCGTAGGTTACCTGCCGCAGGAGATAGAAATCGGTTCGAAAAGCCGGATTGATGTGGTGCTGAAGCCGGATACCAAAGCGTTGGAGGAAGTGGTGGTCGTCGGATACGGCACAGCCAGGAAGCGCGACCTGACAGGTGCCATTGCGAGCGTCAATGTGGAGCAAACACGGCTGCAACCCAATACCAATGCTTCGCAAATGCTCCGCGGAACGATTGCGGGCGTTCAGGTGACGGACAATGGTCGCCCGGGCCAGGTAGGCGGGATCAAAATCCGCGGTACCAACTCCATTTCGGCCAGTAACGCGCCGTTGATCGTGCTGGACGGTATTATTTACGCCGGGGGCAGCCTGTCGGATATTAACCCCAGTGATATTGAGTCGATAGATGTGCTGAAAGATGCCAGCTCGACGGCCATTTACGGATCGCTGGCGGCCAACGGCGTGATCGAGATCACCACGAAGCGCGGCAAATCGGGTAAGCCGGTGTTTTCGTTCAATACCTATGCAGGCGCGTCGGATTACGCCTTTTTACCCAAATTCCTGAATGCGGAGCAATACCTGGCAGCGCGTAAGGATGCCGAAATCGCCGACGGCGGAGCGGTACCTTTTCAGCCCGTTGAGTTGGAAAATATCGCTGCGGGACGTTCCATTCGTCCATTTGAAGAAATCAAACAAAAAGCGCCGATGTCGAATTACGAACTGAGCGTATCGGGCAAAACCGACCGGACGAGCTATTTCCTTTCAGGCGGTTATCTTAAAGCGAAGTCGCCGGTGAAAGGCGATAATTTCAGCCGCATTTCCAGCCGGCTCAACCTGTCTGTCGATGCGACGGACTGGCTTAAACTGGGCATTAATTCAGGGTTTTCCTCGCGCGACGACTCGGGCGTGCGTGCCGACCTGGTACCCGCTACGTACCTGAGCCCGTATGCGAGCCTTTTTCTGGCGGATGGCACATCGCCTCGTCCGCTGCCGCAGGATATAGGGCTGGTGACCAACACTTTGATCGGCACGCTTTTGAACGACCGCAAGTCGAATGCCCGGGCATTGTTTGCCAACGCATTCGCCGACGTACACATTTGGAAGGGGCTGTCGTACAAACTGAATGCGGCTTATACCCGCACTGATTCCGCATTGTTCATTTACAGTCCTTCGTATGAACCTTTGAACCGCCTGGGTGCCGGTTCGAAGCGCCACGGCGAAACACAAAACATCACGATCGAGAACATCGTGAGCTATAAGCAGCAGATCACGCGGACGCAAAGCCTGGACCTTACCCTGCTTTATGGAGCGTATGAGCAGAAACGGCAGTCGTCATTGCTTTCCAGCCAGAATATTTTCAATGATGCCCTGGGTTATAATGCACTGGAAATAGGGGAAGGGTTCAATATCAATACGGGTGCGGCCAGGAACCGTCAGTTGTCGGCTATGGCCAGGCTGGGGTATTCTGTGGCGGGCAAGTACCTCGCTACGGTGAGCGTGCGCCGGGACGGGTTTTCGGCCTTCGGAGCGGGCAACAAGTTCGGCGTGTTTCCTGCGGTTGCATTGAGCTGGAACGTCACCGAAGAAGCATTCATGCACGATTTGAAAGATATTAACTTTTTGAAATTGAGAGCTTCCTGGGGCCGGAACGGCAACCGCGGTGTGGCCGAGTACTCTTCCCTGAGCCAGGTGGAGCAAAAGAATTACGTATTCGGGGATGGAGCCGGTACGTCGGTCGGTTTGAGCCCTTCCAGCCTCGCTAACCCGAACCTGGGCTGGGAGACCTCCGAAAGTACGAACATCGGAGCCGACATGCAGTTTTTAAACAGCCGGATCAGTGCCTCGCTCAATTACTACTGGACCCGCACGTACGACCTGCTTTTGAAACAGGCCATTCCCAATACCAACGGTTTTGAGGAATTTCTCAGAAATGTAGGTCAAACCATGAACCAGGGACTGGAAATCGATCTGAAAACGACCAATATCCAGCGCGGCGGATTTGCCTGGAATACCAGCATTGCATTTTCATTTAACCGGAATAAAATCGTGAAACTGACCGGCCGGGATGTGAATAACGATGGCCGGGAGGACGACGATATTGCGAGCGGCTGGTTTATCGGCCACCCGCTGCTGAGCAACTACGACTATGTTTTCGACGGTATTTTCCAGCAGGGTGACGACCTGAGCCTGATTCCGGGCGCTAAACCCGGCGATATCCGCTTCAAGGATATCAGCGGCCCCGACGGCGTGCCGGATGGTAAGATTACCCCGCAGGACCGCAAGGTAATCAGCCATGCGCAACCCGCTTTCAATATGGGGCTAACCAATATTTTGAGTTACAGGGGACTAAGCCTTTCGACAACTTTCAATGTCCGCCAGGGCGGGTACAGCAGGCTCGATATGATGAACCCTGGCACTAATTTCTACGACCAGGCCAATTTTCTGAATGTACCTTACTGGACGCCCGACAATCCGATTAATACCCACCCGAGGATCAATTACCGCAATCCGCTGGGATACGGGTTTTATGAAAGCCGCAGTTTCGTCCGTTTTCAGGATGTCTCGCTCTCGTACAATATTCCCGAGAAGCTGCTGAAGACGGTCAAAATAGGCGCATTGCAGGTTTATGTGAGCGCGAAAAACCTCGGTACCTGGACCAAATGGGAAGGCTGGGACCCAGAGTTCGGCGGAGGCGGAAGGAGCCCTGGGGAGAATGGGCCTTTATTGAAAACCTTCATTGCCGGGCTTAACATTTCCTTCTAAACCTTAATGAACATGAAAAGATATCTTACTTGCCTGCTCACCCTGTGTGCGCTCGGCCTGACGACGGCCTGCAAAGAGTCCTACCTGGATGAAGTCCCTCTGGACCGTTTCAGCCCGGAAAACCTGCTCGTGAATGAGGCGGGGTACGATGCGGCCGTGGTGTCCCTCTATGAAGGCGCGCGGCAGGAGCAGAGCATCGCGTCCAACAATTTCGAATACATGACCGTGGGTACCGACCAAAGCCAATGGGGCCGCAACGATTCCCGGGGAAACAAGGATTACAGTTTGCTGAACTCCAACCTCGAAGCAACCGCCATTTACTGGGATTGGGCATTCAAGCAAATGATTGTGCGCGCTAACCTGATCCTGGATAACATCGACGACCCGAGCCTCAAAATCGGCGATGCCGCCCGGGCGAACATCAAAGGGCAGGCATTGTTTTTCAGGGCATATACCTACAATTTCCTCGCGAACGTGTACGGTGGAGTACCGATTGTGAAAGAGCGGATCGTGGAGCCGAAGTTCGACTTCGTCCGGGCATCGCGCATGGAGGTGCTCGACTTCGTGGCGCAGGACCTGGAAGCCGCGTCGGCGTTGCTGGACAAGGAGGTGCCCGATGGCCGCATTCCGCGTGCAGCCGCATTTCACTTGCTGAGCGAGGTTTATATTTCGTTGGGAATGGAGAAAAAGGACGATTCCTATTTTGACAAATCAATAGCTGCCGCCACGATGGTGATCAGTAAGGAAGCCGGCGACTACCAGCTCATGACCCAGCGCTTTGGCAAGGCGGCGGGCCGGCCGGGAGATGTATTTTCCGACGTTTTCGCCGATGGGCAGATCAACAAATCGCAGGGGAACAAGGAAGTGATGTGGGCATGGCAGTTCGAGAACTTTACCCCCGGCGGCTACTCCACCGCTTCGCTGGCGAACATCAGCATCCGGTACTGGGGGCCGGAATATGACAAGATCCAGTCTCCGAATGGCAGCGCCAACCTGCCCTCGGACAGCCTTGGGCGCGGGATAGGCGTAAATTCTCCCACCAATTACATTAAATACGACATCTGGAAGCTGGATCCGAACGATATACGCAATTCGGTGTATAACATCCGCAGGACCTATTATTACAACAATGCGGCTGATAAGGAGTACTTCGGGAAACCCATTCTGACCAAAAGAGGTGCGGACGGGCAGCTGTACACCACCAAAGCCGACGGTACCCTGACCAAAACTGTGCTCGACACTTTGCGCCAATACTATCCCTACATCCGAAAAATCGAGGGAACGCCCATGGGGAATAACAACCTGAGCGGCAACTCGGTGAAGGATTTCAGCCGGATGCGCGTGGCGGAAACCTATTTGCTGCGGGCAGAGGCGCATTTCCGGAAAGGGGATAAAACCTCGGCCGCTGCGGATCTCAATGTCGTGCGTGCACGGGCGAAAGCCAAACCGGTTGCCGCTGCCGACGTAACAGAAGACTTCATCCTGGACGAGCGTTCGCGGGAGTTGATCGTCGAAGAACCGCGGCTCCGCACGCTCATACGCATGGGTAGGCTCGTGGACCGCGTTCGCAAGTACAATTCGGTCCCGTCGGTACCGAACGGCCCTTCTTCGGGCAGTACGATTCAGGATTTCAACCGGTATTGGCCCATTCCGCAGAAAGTGATTGACGCCAACACCGGCACGAAGTTCGAGCAGAACCCGGGGTACCCGTGACCGTCATACCGCATATGCTCACCAGCAAAAACATAATTGCGGCGAAAAGTAGATAAGTTAATTTTTACATTGATAGTCTAAAATATTGTAAATCATGCAATTGAAAACCAGAAGAAATTTTATCAAAAGCGGGGCTGCGCTGGCAGGGTTCTGCATGTTTGGAACGATGGCACAAGCCAAAGCCGATCCTACGATCCTGTTCGTTTCGGGATGGCAGGATGTGAATATCGGCGATATCGCCCACACGCCGGGGCTGATCGCCCTCCTGAAAAAGCGTATGCCCAGGGCAAAGCTCATTCTCTGGAAGAAAAGCAAAAGTGACTTTGCCGAAGGAATGCTCAAAAAGCATTATCCTGATCTGCAAATTATTCACGGACAGGTTACTAAGGACGGGGAGCCGCAGTCGGACGAGGTGAAAAAGGCATTTTCGGAAGCCGATTTTTTCCTGCACGGTTCCGGGCCGTCGGTAGTGGCCGCGGATTACCTGGATAGCTGGCAAAAGCAAACACAGAAACCTTTCGGGATTTTCGGGGTGACCATTCAGGACATTACGCCGGAGCTCAAACGCATTATCGAAAATGCGTCGTTCATCTTCACACGCGAAACCGCGTCGATCGGGAAGTTGAAGGAAGCCGGTCTGGAAGGAAAACATATCGCATTCGCCCCCGACGCCACTTTTGCGATGGATATTCACGACGACCCCGCTGCCGCTAAATTTATCGGGGAAAACAAACTGACCGACCGCCGGTTCATTTGCGTGATCCCTAGGCTACGGCGTACGCCTTACTACAAAATCAGGCCGAACAATGCCGGATGGAGCGCCGAACGCATCAAAGAGGTGGACGAGCTCAATAATAAATGGAAGGAGAACGACCATGCCAAGCTCCGCGAGGCAATGATCACCTGGGTGAGGAAAACGAAGGGGAAGGTGGTGGTGTGCCCCGAAATGACTTATGAGGTGGATGTCATGGACGAATTGCTGATCAATCCGCTGCCGGACGACGTGAAACCTTATATCGTGAAGCATGGCTACTGGCTGCCGGACGAGGCGGCGTCGCTCTATCAAAAGGCCCAGGCCGTACTCAGTTTCGAATGCCATTCTCCGATCATCGCGGCCACCAACGGCACGCCCTGCTTTTACCTGCGCCAGCCCGAGGACACGATCAAGGGGCAGATGTACTATGATCTCGGCCTTGCCTCCTGGACTTTCGAGATCGAACAAACGACCGCGGAGCAAATCACCCGTCGCCTGATGGAAGTGAATGCGAACTACGAAGCCGCGCTGGCACAGGTTAAATCCGCGATGGATAAGGTCAGGGAGCGTTATGACGACACTTTCAGGATCATGGCACAAAAAGTTTGAAAGCTGCCGGTAGTTGACCTTACGGTTGCCTGTTAATTTAATAATCCAAAAAGCCCCTTTCTGAACGGGAAGGGGCCTTTTGGTATTCAGTTGATTGAAATTATGCCTAGTTCTGAACAGCCAGCGGATTGTACAGAATCTCTTCCTCGGGAATTTGCAAAGTCATATTGGAAACCGGGTAATTGACTTTGGACAGGTGGTTGGCCGAGCTGGTGCGATCGACCGGGATGTTCCACCGCTTGTTATTGTAAAATTCGCGGCCGCCTTCGCCCCACAGTTCCATGCGCGTTTGCAGGTATACCATCTGCAATGCGGTCAGCCCCGACATGGCGGGATAGGTATCACAGGTCAATGCCGGCGAACCGGTTTTGGTGCGGGCGGAGAGCAGCGTGTTCAGGGTTGTTTTCGCCCCTGCTTCGTTGGCAAGCTGCGCCTGCGCTTCCGCTTTCATAAGCAGCACTTCGGATGTACGCATATAGTAGCACGTCACATTACCGACTTCGATTTTGTTGGTACTTGCAATCCCATGAGTCGCGGCAAACTTGGTGTTGGTGTAGCTGGGAATAAACGCTACCGTGTTGTTGCCGGGGTAGGTATAGTTTCCAAAATCCGTTGCCATGAAACATGCTTTACGATAATCCGTGGCAGCCATTTTTTCATAAAGGCGGTTGTCGATGCGCTTGTATGCGCGGGTGACGCCACCGTTACCCAGTCCGAATGGGTTGGTGTATGCATTATGGTAAGTTTTGGCCTGACCGACGGGAAACCCTAAAATGACTTCCGGGTTGGATGCATTGTTGAGAAAACCGTTAGTTTCGGGTAGGAATACCGGATCTGCCGCCGTTCCGGTGTTTTTTCCGCCATATTGCGCCTCACTCATCAAAGTGGGATACTGAGCCAGGATTTCGTCGCAGGCGGTAACGGCAGTATTCCAGTCGCCGGTCCACACGGAAACTCTCGCCAACAGGAAGTTGACCACCGCGAGGTCGATATCGCCCAGATCTTTTGTGTAGCCGATACCTGCATCGGTGAAGAGCTTTTTGGCGGCATTCAGATCTGCTTTGATAAAAGCATATGTCTCCTGTGCGCTTGCCCTGGCTTTGTTGGCCTGGGTGGGCGAGAAGGAATCGTAAAGCATGATACCGAGCTTATCTTTACCCGTGAGCGCGAATGCATCCTGATAGTTTTCCATGAGATAGTTATAGCCGTACGCACGGGCGGCCAGTCCCCGTGCTTTGCAATCCATCAGGAAGGTGTTGGTGCCTACGGTCGCATCGGTCAGGAAGTTGAGCATTTTATTGGCCTGGTTGATGCAGTTCCAGGCGTAATACCAGTATACGAGGTTTTTGTTGGCTGTGCTGGAAATAAAATTGTCCAGGCCATACTCGGGTGCGCCCACCAGCGGGGAAAGACCGGCTACATCGCCAAGCACCATGTCGTTGCCTTCCAGGTTTCGCATGATATCGAGCCCCTGGTTACTGTAATACATATCGGCACCTCCCACGCCGTTGATTCCCGCGAAATTGAAAAGCAACGGCATATTATTGGCCATACTGCCCATCACAAGCTTGATGGATTCTGCATTGCCCGACAGCAAGAGCTGCCGGATTTGCTCGTCGGTAATGTTGTTGGGCGGTGTAATGTCCAGTTTGTCTGAGCAGGAACTGAAAAGCATGGTCGCCAGCAGGATAAAAATATATTTTCTCATATCTGTATTCACTTTTAATGTCCTCAGAAAGTTAGATTAAGACCCAATGAAACCGTGCTCATATAAGGGTAGGAGTAACCGCCCACTTCCAGGCCGCCTACCAGCGACATCCGGGGATCGAATCCCGAGTGGCCGGTCAGCATGGCCACGTTGTCCGCCGAGGCGAAAATCCGGCAATTGCTGGCTTTGAATTTTGACAGCACGGAAGCCGGCACATTGTATCCGAGCGACAGGTTTTTCACGTTCAGGTAAGAAGCGTTGAAAAGGGCGAGGTCCGAATACATCCAGCTTCCGATGGTGGCGCCGTTGGTATAATAGGTATTTCCGTAAAATGCCATCGGGAATTTCGCGTCGGTATTTTCCGGGGTCCATGTGTTGCCTACCAGCTCTTTGGAAAGCGCGCTGCCTATGTTCCCGTTTAAATAGAGGCCATTGGCATATTCGACGCTTAGATACTTGCCTCCGATCTGGTAGGCGATGATTGCTGATAAATCAAATTGCTTGAAGCGGAACGTCGTATTGAAACCTCCGATCCATTTAGGCAATGCACTGCCCATCTCATAGCGGCTGGCCAGTGCATAATCGGTCGTTTTTATATCGGAGCCGATGGGCGTATCGGTGAACTTGTCGGCGGCGTGATCGGCTTGCGTCACACGGTGGTGGAATAGCGGTAAGCCCGTATTCGCATCTACACCTCCGTATTTGAAGAAATACAAATTATAGAAATCCTTGCCCACGCCGCGCAGGTAGGCCGTTTCGCCCGTCGATCCGCCTCCGTTGGCAGCCCAGCCGTCCACGCCCGCAGTCCAGTTGCCATTAAGCTGCGCCGAGCCGACGCCGGGAGGAACTTTGGTGAGCACGGTGGTGTAATGGGTTCCGTTAAGGCCGACGGTCCAGTTGATATCCTTGGTACGGATGATGTCGACATTGATATCCACTTCGATCCCTCTGTTGCGCAGGCCTGCCGAATTTTTAGTCAGGGCGGTTTGCCCCAGTGAAAAGGCGATCGGCTGGTTGTATACCGAGTTGACGGTATGCTTGTTGTACCAGTCAAAAGACCCGTGCACCCTTTTGAATACGGTAAAATCGATGCCTGCGTCCAGCGTGTGGGTATTTTCCCAAGTCAGACCGTCGTTGACAAATGCGCCTTGCGTAAGCGTATAGCTTGCGGGTATGCCGGATCCCGACGTGCTTGACGTATAAATAGCCCCGTAACTCCATAGCTGGTATCCCGAATAATTCCCGATACCGCTCTGATTGCCGATTACCCCGTAGCTGGACCGGATTTTCAGGTCGTTAAGCCAGGAGTTTGTTCCCTTCATAAACTCCTCGGTCGACAAACGCCAGCCACCGCCTACCGACCAGAATGTACCCCAGCGGTCTTTGGCATACTTGAACTTGGAAGAGCCGTCACGACGAATGGAGGCTTCGAGGTAATACCGGTCGCCATAAACGTAGCTCACACGGCCGAAATAGCTTTCCATAGCCGTTTTGACCTCGTTCCCGCCGGGAGCGGCGAATGTACCTCCGGTGTACCGGCCCACAAAGTTGGCGTAAGCGGGGAAGCCGTCGATGAGCCCGTAGGCCGAGTTGTAGTTGAGGTTGTCGAGGCTGTATTGATAGTATTCGTGGCCTGCCATGGCGGTCAGTTCGTGACGGCCGTAGGTGTGCCCCCAGTTGAGGAGCTGCTGAGCATCCAGGATCCCGACGTTCTGATAGGTTTTGCCGAATGCACCTACACCCACATACGGCCCTGTTCCGCTGTTGCCGTAGCGGGTCCGTGTTTCGGAAAAGCGATCATATGAAATGTTGGTGGTCAGGCTGAAATCTTTCAGGAATTTGAATGTAGCATAACCTTTCAGGTTCAGGTCGTTGGAAACGCGTTTGTCGATATCGTCGTCGAGCAGTTTGATCAGGTTGGCTTCCGAGGTCGGGATTTTGGCGGGGCCGAGCGGCGAATAGGTGTCGCCCAGCTTCACATGGACCATATCCGTGCCATCGGCGTTCTTTTTGATATTGCCGTTCTGATCGCGGGCGAAGAGCGAGATGAGCGGGCTTTGGCCATTGATCCAGCGAAATACGTTGGCCGTGGCCGAACCCGGGTTCCGGCCGAACCGTGTTGCCGGAGACTGCGTGGTGCGGTTGGTATACCCGATGTTTGCACCGATTTTTACCCAGTCAAATAGCTGCGCATTTACATTCGAACGCACATTGTAGCGACCGAACTTGGACCCGCGGATGTAGGACGGATCTTGCAGGTAACCCACCGAAGTAAAGTAATCGACCTTTTCGGTACCACCGCTGGCCGTAAGGTTATATTCCTGGCGGAGCTTGCTTTCGAGAAAGTAATTGTCGTAGCTGCCTGCATCGTAGAGCTTCCGCGCATTTGGATTCAGCTTTCCGTCTGTATTCACCAGGTAGGCGCCCGACATGGTCGCGCTGGCTTGTGTACCGCTTCCCGTGGGCGTGTACACCGCGCCGGGAACATCGTACAGCATCCAGTTACCCAGTGTATTAGCTGAAAAGTTGGTCGTAGATCCGGTATAGTCGAACAAATGCGCGCTGGCAAATTCGGCGGCCTGTTCATGCGACATATTCGGGTTTTTAAGGTTTGTCGTAGAAGTGCCGTTGGTAGAAGGGCCGCCCGCAACGCCGTACCTGACAGAGTTGTAAATGGCCTGCCAGGCATATTCGTAGATGTCTTTGGCGTCGGTCATTTTATCGAATTTGAGCGCACCGGCATAGTTCACGCCCCAGCGTCCCTCAAATGAAATCCGGGTTTTTCCGGTTGCACCTCTTTTGGTGGTCACGAGCACCACGCCATTCGCTCCCCGTGAGCCGTAAACGGCGGTAGAAGCGGCATCTTTCAGCACGCTGATGCTGGCGATGTCTTTCGGGTTAATGGACGACAGGGCATTTTCGTGCTCTGCCGGCACCCCGTCGATGACGATGAGGGCATTGGAGCTGTTCTGACTGGTAGACCCCGCGCCGCGCACCCTGATACCCATGTCGAGCCCCGGCTGGCCATCTACCGATGACACCTGTAAGCCCGGCACCACGCCTTCCAGCGCCCTGGTGACGGTCGAATTGGATTGTACGGCGATGGTCCTGGAGTCAATGGCCGTAACGGCCCCGGTGAGGTCTTTCTTTTTGGCTGTACCATAGGCGATAACGACCACTTCGTTGAGCTGCTTATCGTCGGGGGCCATGGTAATGTTCAGCACGGTTTTTGAGCCGACCTGCACCTCCTGGGTGGCAAAACCTACAAATGAGAAGACCAGCACGGTTCCCTTTGTGCCGGATACGGAGAAATTGCCTTTTTGGTCGGTGGTGGTGCCGGTCGTTGTGCCTTTCACGACCACGCTTACACCGGGTAATTCATTGCCGTTGGTGTCTGCTACTTTGCCCGAAACCTGGGTTTGCGCGTACGCCCAGGTACCCAGGAGCATACACCACAGGAGAAGCAGCGATATCTTTTTCTTCATGGTAATTGAGTTTTGGAATTGATAAACTGAGTTAAGAAAGGTGAGCGTATTCAATGAGCGGGATGCGGTCGGAAATACACCGAAATCCTTCCGCTTTTGGGAAGAAATTCCTACATAGGCAGTGATTGGTTAATTGAATATGAATTACAGAAAGCAAATGCCCGGGCAATCGGAAAACTGCCGCACCATTAGGTATGGCAATATTTTTACGGTAACGTTAACGTTGAGCTTGAAAATCCTCGGAGATGCCGACCGGGATCGGTCGTTGGATGGATTTAACAAGTTATTAGTTAGGGATGAAAGCAGTTACATATTGCGAGAAGGTGATCAGGACAAAAATCTAACCATAGTTTTAAAAACATATTGGTTACTACCGATGATATGTTAATTTGCCCAATCACTAAAAAAACGCGGCTATTGCGTTTTTCACCTAAACCTGAACATCATGAAATACCCTAAATGGATCGTTTTTGCATGCAGTTTTTTAGGGGCATCGAACAGCCTTTTTGCACAGGAAGATCTCTCGGTCTATGGTTATTGGAAATACCATCAGAACACGGCCGGACAACTCTTTTACGATGCGCTTAGCGAGAGGGCCTTTTCGCAGCTGGGTCATCGGGAAGCCGTTGTTTTGCGACTTACAACCCGGCAGCAATGGCAGCAGCGGCAGGCAGAAGTCCGGATGAAGCTGGCGAAGGCCGTCGGGCCATTTCCGGAGAAAACGCCGTTGAACCCGGTCATTACAGGGACGTTGAAAAAGGAAGACTATACGGTCGAAAAATTGTATTTCGAATCCCGCCCGGGTTACCACGTGACGGCCGCCATGTTTCTGCCGGACAAGCGGCAGACGAAAGCGCCGGCGATCCTCTTTTGCAGCGGGCACAGCGAGAACGGTTTCCGTAGCGAAGCCTATCAGCATCTGATCCTCAACTACACGAAAAAAGGCTTCATCGTATTGGCATTTGACCCGATAGGGCAGGGCGAACGTATTCAATACCAGCCGGATGAGTTGAAGGAAGGTGCGACCGGCGAACATTCCTATGCGGGTGTACAGTCGTTCGTGGCCGGGCTTCCGCCTGCGAATTATTTCATTTGGGACGGCATCCGCGCGGTGGATTATTTGCTCACCAGGAAAGAAGTGGACCCCGCCCGCATAGGCATTGCGGGCCGCTCGGGCGGGGGCACGCAGAGCGCGTACATTGCCGCAATGGATGATCGCATTGCCGCGGCGGCGCCCGAATGCTACATTACCACCTTTGATAAGCTAATCCACTCGAACGGGCCGCAGGATGCCGAGCAGAACCTGATGTACGGTCTGGCAGAGGGCATCGATATGGCCGACTTCCTGGAAGTGCGCGCGCCGAAACCGGCATTGATAGTGGCCACTACCCGGGATATTTTTGCCATTCAGGGGGCCAGGGACAGCTATCATGAAGCCCGGAAAGCTTATGAGGCATTTGGAAAACCGGAGCAGATCCAAATGACCGAAGACGATGCCGGTCACGCATCCACGCTCAAGAACCGGGAGGCTTCGTACACATTTTTTCAAAAACACCTCAACAATCCCGGCAGTTCCGTCGATTTGAAGGTACAGATGCTTACCGACGAGGAACTTCATGCAACACCCGGCGGCCGGGCCATTGCTGCTTTGAAAGGGGAAAGCATGTTTTCCCTGAATGAAAAATATACCCAAGCGCTTGCGGAAAGGAGAAAGAATGTGAAGCCGGGAGCGAACTTTTCCGAAGCGCTTCGGAAGAAAATCATTGCCTTGTCCGGATTTACAAAACCGGCGGGCAAAGCCGACGTGGTGTTTTCAGGGAGATTGCACCGGCCGGAGTATGCCATTGAAAAATATCTGGTGAAGGGAAGCGGCAGTTACCATCTTCCTGTGTTGTGGCTAAAACCGGCCAGGAGCACAGGTGCTACCATCCTTTTGCTGAATGAGCAAGGCAAAGGGGAGGCAGTCCAGAAAGGCAAGCTGGCGGATCAGCTGGCCAGCAAAGGTTATGAGGTAGTGGTCCCCGATTTGAGCGGTACCGGCGAACTGGGCAGCGGCTTTATCCGCGGGGGCGATTCGGTGATCGACGATATTCCGTTGAACCTGTGGTTTTTTGGCATATTGACGAACAAAAGCCTGGTAGCGACCCGTGCCGAGGAGATTATGATCCTGGCCGATTTTATCAAAAAGTCGGGTACACCGCACACGAAGCTGTCGGGCGTGGCTGTGGGCACGCTTACTTCCGATCTGCTGCACGCGGCGGCGATCGACAACCCATTCGACAAGCTGGTTTTAGTCCAACCGCTGACGTCCTATCAGTCCATCGCCGAAGAAAGGCTCTACAAACCCCGGTTCGCGCTTTCCGCAGTACCCGGCGCATTGGCCGAATACGATCTGCCCGATCTGGTGGAAGTGCTCTCTTCCAAAGGGCTGCTGTTGCTCAATCCAGTAACGGCTAATGATAAACCGGTTGACCAGAAACGCGCAGATGCTATTTATAAGCAGGCGCCGGGCAAGGCACAAGCCGGCGGGTTAAGCATCCGGAGCGGAGTACAGCAAGACGCGCTTTTGGAAAATTTTGCATCATGGGTGAAGTGAGGTTGCTCGTGCGGCGAATGGCCCAGGCGAGATGGAGATTAGCAGTACCCGTACTGTCGGTAGGTTTTTTCCTGCATTTTAACTTAGGTGAAAAAACTACCAAACCCGACTGCGCAATTTTGGAGCAACAAAACATTTAAAGATTTAAATTATGTCAGCTCCATCTTTTTCCCAGGCAATAACAGACGGTCAGACTGTAAAAACTGCCACTTCATTACGCAATCTCTATTTCATTCGGGCAGCCTTTTCGGTGGTTTGGGTGACGCTGGTCGTCCTTTTTGCGAAAACATCCGACGGTATTGCGACCTTCCTGCTGGTCGTTTACCCGGCCTGGGACGTCGTGGGTACGTTACTGGATATCCGCGCTAACCGAAGCGGTGCTTCAAAGACTCCTCAATACCTGAATGCTGCGATCAGCGTCATCACCACGATCGCCGTCGGCATCGCCTTACAGCGCGGCGTGCCCGAAGCGTTGGTCGTCTTTGGTTTTTGGGCAATCCTCACGGGTGTGATCCAGCTGATCCTGGGGTTGCGCCGCCGGCAGGCGTTGGGTGGTCAATGGCCTATGATCATCAGCGGGGGGCAGTCTGCTGTGGCCGGCGTTTCATTTATAGCGCTCGCCCACGATCCCACGATGGGCATTACCAGCCTGGCAGGTTATGCGGGTTTTGGCGCGTTTTACTACCTGCTTTCCGCATTTCGCCTGATGAGGACGTCCACGCATATCGCTGAAAACTGATCAGCATTACTTCCGGACGCGTTTCCGGATCCGGCTTAACGACGGGTTGGTTATGCCGAGGTAGGACGAAATATGGTAGGCCGGAATGCGTTCGATAATGTTGGGATGTTCTTCCAGGAGTCTCAGGTAACGTTCCTCATGGGAAAAAAACATGAATTCTTCGGCCCGGGTCTGCGCGTAGGAAAAAAAGAGCTCCGCCAGTAACCGCCCGAATTTGCCCCAGTTGGGGTTCGTTTCATAGAGGCCGTGGAGGTCCTTGTAAGAAATAAAGACAATTTCCGAATCTTCCATCGCCTCGATAAAGTACCAGCAAGGGTTACGCGAAATGAAGCTTCTGAATGACACCACGAACTGGTTTTCCGAAAAGAAGAAAAGGTTTTTGTCCCTGTCCGTCTGCGGATCACGGTAGTATATTCTAAAAATGCCTTTGATCACCAGGCCGAGGTCGTTGCAAACCATGCTTTGCATATTGAAGAAATCGCCTTTTTTGATTTTCCTCGGTTTCCAGTAGGGCTGACTTTCGGCAATATCTTTTTCGGTCAATGCGTCGAATTTTCTTAGATGTCGCGCGACGATCTCGTTTTTGTCTGACATAACTTCCGCGGTTGAATGAGTAATTAGCTAATGTTTGGTCATCCTAAAACCAAATTGACGGCCAAAACATAACAAATTTCGGCTAACCTGCTCGGGAAGATTTTCACTTTGGTTAAAATCTGAGTTAGGTTGTTCGATACGTGAGGGCCCGTGCGGGGCGTTGCTCTCTGCGCGTACGCTTGCGCGGAGGACATTCGTTTGTTGTACCGTTACATCCCTCCGGGATTTCAAGGATGTTGGGTGCCGCCGATGGACTACCGATATTACGTGCCTGACGGCACTTTACGAACAAAATGCGCAATCGCGTTAGCGATGTAATATGGGTAGAATGATAGGTTTCAAGGATGTTGGGCGCCGATAGACTATCTATATTACTTACCTGACGGCACTTTACTAACAAAATGTCCAATCGCGTTAGCGATGTAATATGGGTAGAACGGTGAGATAACGACTGTCCGGAAATGCCGTAGGCATGTAACAGCGGTGCTTAGCCGAAGCATCCAACCGGACAAGTCGAGAGAACACAGTAAATAGGGAATGATAAGCAAATCGCTTACGTACATCGTGATCAAAAATATAAAGCGGCATTTTTGCTAAAAATTGAGCTGGCTATAAGATATTGCTGCGCCAGTATTAAACAAACAAACATATCAATCACAATCTATATATGAGTACAATGGAAAAGGGCGCTGCACCGGTAGTGCCGATTTCAAAAGCTTTGGTGTCCAACGGGTTCTTGTTTATTTCAGGTCAGATTGGCTCCGCCGGTGGACAGCTGGTGACTACCTCCTTCCAGGACGAGGTAAGGCAGGTGTTTACCAATATTGAGACGATACTTCATGAGCATGGGCTGACTTTCAGCCACATTGTTAGCGTTACGGTGTATCTGACGGATATGCGGTATTTCGACGAGTTGAATGCGGTTTACCAGACTTACTTCGCTGACCGCTATCCGACCCGTACGTGTATAGCCGTTGCGGGCCTGCCCAAACAAGCGCGTGTCGAATTAACGACAATGGCCAGTCTGGTGTTAGAAAACAACCAGGGATAAATCGATTGTCGGAAATCGTTTAGTTCCCGCAAGACCGGCTCCCTAAAAACGGGCGAAATAAAAGGCGATCTGGCAGGTGTGAACTACCTGCACGGATCGCCTGCAGAACGGGGAGCCGGTTTCGGGAATCATAGTCATTGACCCACCTTTGCCAATAAATCGGCAACCGATTTGGGTTGAGACAGGAAGGGGGAATGGCTCGTGCTCACATAAACGAGCTCTCGATTTGGGACGGTACCTTTTCCGCTACGTGTGTGACCACTACCCCGCCCATGCTGTGCCCATAACCTTGCCGTTCGAAGGAACCTGATCACTAAAAAAGTGTGACCGGAGGCACAGGAGGCCTTCGTGCGGCTGTTTAGTGCGTCGCGTTTGCTTGCGATGGTCAACGGCTGGTCGAGAGGAAACAGGATTGTTTTTAATGGTATCAATATTTTGATAAAAATAATATCAAAACTTGAGGTAATTCTCAAATGAGCTGTTATTTTTGCAATACACCATCATCAACAAACTCTGACCATTATGAAAGCGAAATTTGAGCAGCGCTATATTGCAAAAGCGGTAAATCCCGACCAGCTGACTACGCCGTTTACCCCTGAATTTTTCAGGGAATACGGAGCAGTACTTTACCAGTTTCTGCCCACTGTGAAAGGCAATGAGTTGTTGCCCGGTGAGGTGAAGTATGGGTACAAATTCTATCTGCTTGAGAATCCCGGCAAGGAAGGGGTGTTTTATCTTTCCTCCCACAAGGATATGGACACGCTCAAATCGCGATCCAAATTCCTGTCAAGGGTGGAGAAGGAAATATTGAAGGTTGCGTGATATTATTTTGCTGTAAATGCATTCATCTTATCACCATGTTAACTAGGTCAGTCTTTCTTTCACAACTTTTGCCGGTATACCAGCGACTACGGTATTGGGTGCAACATCACGGCTGACGACGGCGCCAGCTGCCACCACGGCATTCTCGCCGACCGTAACGCCGGGCAAAATGGTCGCTCCCGCACCGATCCATGCATTTCTTTTGATGTGCACGGGTTTTAAGACCAATGCTGCACGGTCAGCTGGGTCAAGCGGGTGGCTTTCGGAAGTGATATTAACACGTGGTCCGACCAGCACGTCGTCCTCGATAGTGATACCGCCAATGTCCAGAAAAGAGCAGGCATGGTTGATGAATACATTTTTGCCCAGCGTCGTAAAATGGCCTAGATTGATGTAAAACGGCGGAAATATGGTGGTCGAGCTGTCGATCGGGCTGCCAATGATCTCGCTCAGGCGTTCGCGGACCTGGTCCGTATCGGTTGCGCCGGTGTTCATTTCGTTGCAAAGCCGGATCGTACGCGCCACAGCCTGGCCGAAGTCGTCATAGCCGGGATCGTTCTTTCTGATCGTTTCGCCGGCTCGCATTCGTTCGAAGATATCGTTCGTGTTTTTCTTTATCATAGATTTTTGTGCTTATAATCTATGACAAAATAGTAAAATCGAAATGCGTATTGGTTAACGGCAATCAAACCGATCATTAAGAATTTCAAACGGTTTCCATGCGGAGCGCACGCGGATTTGTGCCGGTCAGGCGCTTGAAGAAGTTATTGAAATAGGTAGGGTATTCAAAACCCAGGGAATAGGCGATTTCGGAAATATTCCAGTCGGTGTGCTGCAAAAGTGCTTTGGCTTCGGTAATGATCCGTTCGGTAATGTGGGTAGTTGTAGGCTTCCCTGTCACCTGTTTGACGGCCCGGTTCAGGTAGTTGACGTGCATATTCAGGCTGGTGGCGTAATCCTGGGCCGTCTTTAATTGCAGGGGCCGGTCGGCGCTTTCGATGGGGAACTGTCTTTCGAGTAGTTCCAGAAACACTGAAGTAATGCGCCCGGCGGCGTTCTTCTGCTGGTGGTAATTCTCGGAGGGCTGCAATTTCAGCGCTTCGTGGATAATCAGGTTAATGTAGTTGCGCATCAGATCATCCTTGAATACATAATCGGTCTTTTGCTCCTCTATCATCTTTTGAAACAATGTATTAAGAAAATCCCGCTGCTGCTCTGAGATATTCAGAATGGGTGTGCCACCGATTTTAAACAGCGGAGATTGTTGCAGACTTTCGGTGCGCTCGGCCGCATTCACGAACGCCTCGGAAAACAGGCAGGTGTAGCCCACATAACTGGTAGAGAGCGTCTCCCAGGAATACGGAATATGCGGGTTGCCGAAAAACAGCACGGTACCATCCGTTTCAAAACTCCGGTCGGAATAATGGATCTTACTCTTGCCGGTGGTGAGGCAGATCTTGTAAAAATCTTTGCGGCTGTACACGCGCGTAGCATTGCCATCCTCTTCGATCTGGAAGACATTGAATCCTTTTAACTTCAACTCATTGTTGAATTCGGATACCGTCCGCTGCTTTACATTTTCCATTTCCCGAAATTAAGAATTACACGAGTTCTGATTGCCGCATAACAAAAATAGCAAAGCATTCTTGAAGCTGTATCGGTACCATCCTGTAAGAGCCTGTTTGGTTTGAATTTCTTAAAAGATGGTTTGAAAATCATTATCCGCCCGGAAGTACTGCGCTGATATTTGTACATTGAAGAAGCATATTCATTGAGTGAAACAACAGAGCATTATGGAGATCACAAGAGCAGGCAGCAGGCCGTCCGGCAAAGGACCGGGGGATTGGTTTACCGGGGCGGTGCGCATCGACCCGCTTTTTGAGCCGAACAGCGCGCGTCGCGCCGCGTCGGCATTGGTCACATTCGAGCCCGGCGCAAGAACGGCCTGGCACACGCACCCGCTCGGGCAAACCCTGATCGTGACCGTAGGCGCCGGTTGGGTGCAGCGGAAGGGAGGGCCGGTTGAAAAGATTTTCCCGGGCGACATCGTCTGGTTTGAAGCCAACGAAAAACACTGGCACGGAGCAACCGCGACCACGGGCATGAGCCATATCGCCATTCAGGAAAGCCTGGACGGGAAGGTCGTGGAATGGATGGAGCAGGTTTCAGATGAGGAATATACCCAACCTTAAACAAATAGCTGATGAGGGCATTTCTTTCAGTTCTTTTCATAGTAGCTGTTGCAGGTCTGCAACCCGCATTGGGACAAAGTAAAGAATGGATGGTTCGGATGGCGAAGATCGAGATCGATAGCGCTTATCTGGAACCCTATAAAGCGGCTATCCGCGAACATACTCAGGCAGCAATTGCCAACGAGCCGGGCGTGCTTACGTTGTATGCTATGTACGACAAAGCCAGGCCAACCCACGTTACGGTGCTGGAAATTTATGCGAGCAAAGATGCCTACCAGGCCCATTTGAAAACACCTCATTTTCAGAAGTATAAAGCAGGGACACTCAAAATGGTAAAATCTCTGGAGCTTATAGACGTGGATCCTATTGCATTTGGGGCCAAGCCAAATATTCTGGAGCGGTAAGACAATTCTTAACAGTACCGGAGAGGCATCAGTATTGGTATAAGGTCAACGCGCAAGTTTTGCCAATCGGGGCTTATTCGGATTGGCTTTCTGGTTCATACTCCCATTTTACAATATCCTCTTCGGGGAAAAATGACTCCTCTTTGCGCGGCACTTCCATTTCACTGATTTCCACGAAACCATGGCTTTTGCGGTAAACGCCACGGCGACGGATACCCTGTAAGTCTGTGAAAACGACCGCCGATTCGTCCAGCGGGAAGGTTGTGGGGCCTGTGTCATTGTCGTCTTTGCTTTTCATCATTTCACGGATTTGGTCTGCGGGCTTGTACAAAACCCGTTCCGAATGCGATTTGTAATGTGGCACCGACTGCTGACTTGCTTGTTGGGGTCAAGACCTACCTGGTAGCGGGATTGGGAGCGTTGGTTAATGCAAAAAAATCAGCAGTAGCGCCTGGCATAATTTTGGTGTGGCCTGCCCGATTTTTTTCAACCTGATCCAATGACGATATGAAAGCGAGTCTAACGATAGTTGTCTGCTTGTTGCTGGCCGCTCTGCTGGCATTTTCGGACCGTTTCAAAAGTGTTTCGACGGATAGGGTCGTTGTACTTTCTGCCGCAGACGGTGGTATGCTCGAAGTGAGGTTGGGAGAGCTGGCGGCTAATTGTCGCCAGGCAACAGGTATACGACGGCCTGGCCAGCGAAAGCGGAGAGAAATTCGACATGGTGTTTATGAATATCATGATCGCATCTCCTGAGAAAACGATTGGACTCGTGTCGTTTTCTTGCTATTTATTCCTAGTATATTCAAAATATTTATACATTGTTATGGCTGGTTAATATCAAAACTTCCATGGCATGAGAAAGACGGCGAATCAACGTATTGAAGTACGTAATAGCAGGATGCTGTATATAAACAGATCAATCGTTGCCGGTTTGTTTTTTTTAGGCAGTTTAGCCGCATTCGGTCAGTCTGGTGGGATAGACTCT
The DNA here is from genome assembly GCF_017744695.1 of Dyadobacter sp. GTDB lineage: Bacteria > Bacteroidota > Bacteroidia > Cytophagales > Spirosomataceae > Dyadobacter. The sequence goes on along the minus strand of NZ_JAGIAS010000011.1, from coordinate 64,049 downwards.
TTGAATTACAAAATATATTGTACCTATCAATTGAGTTTTCTTCCCGACTCGATAAGTACAAGTAAAAAAAGCGAGGTATTTCGCCTATTCGCCAGTCATGGAGAATCTATTTTTATGAGTGCCAATAAGTTTTTACAGGATTCGATTATGAGGTTCCCGAGCAGGAACTTTGAACAGAATCAGCAGAAAATGGAGTTTCTTGCCAGCCACAGGACTGATTTTAATTTTATAATTCACAAACGAGGTTGCGATCAAGTTCAAACCGTTGATAAAATTTACCATAACGATTTCATCTATCTTGAACCGGCTATTCCACCTAAATGGAAAATGTCCAGGGATAAAAAGATGATCGCGGGTTACCAGTGTCAGAAGGCCACAACGGCCTTCGGCGGACGAACTTGGGAGGCTTGGTTTACAAGCGAGATACCCATAAGCGACGGTCCTTATAAGTTCTGCGGCCTTCCCGGTTTAATCGTGCAGGTCGCCGATATTCAGCAACATTTCAGCTTCGAACTCACTCAATTAAAGAATGCGAACGAGACGATAAACTATACAACAAAGGGAATTAAGATAGAGAAGGAGAAGTATTTTCAGAAGTTGAGAGAATACAAACAGAATCCCGTTGGCATAGCGGAACAATCGGGAGTCGTATTTACATCCGGGAAAAATGACATCATTAATCGTGTTGCGGCGAAAAACAAGGCGGAAAATAATACCCTGGAAAGATTCAAATGATGGGGAGAGGTCTACTTGCGTTCTCGATACTCTGGTTGATCACGATAAACAGTGGGAAATCGCAGCGCCTGATTTCCGGTACAATACGAGACGAGGGTGGCAGGGGTGTTGCAAATTGCCAGATTTCGGTGCTAGGCGCTGACACGCTGGATATTATCTCGTTTTCTGCAAGTAAGGGCGATGGAAGATATGAGATTCCGGTCGGTGATACACTGGGCGCGTCCTTTCTTCAAATCACTCATCTGGATTATGAAACGGTTCTTGTCCGACTGGAAAGCCTTAGGACAAAGACAGATTTTACACTCATCAGGAAGGCACGAATGCTGAGGGAGGTAACCGTAAAAGGGCCGCCGGTCGTTATTAAAGGTGACACCATCAGTTACAGTCCGGATGCGTTTAAGGCCGAATCTGACCGGACAATATCTGATGTACTTAGAAAGCTGCCTGGCATACAGGTAGAGAAGAATGGCGAGATTCTATATCAGGGAAATCCAATTCAGAAGTACTATGTGAATGGACTGGATTTGATGGAGGGTAGGTACAATCTCGTAAATAACAACTTGCCCATCAGCGCTGTTAAGCGGATTCAAGTAATCGAAAACGATCAACCGATCAAAATTCTTAAGTCACGTTCTTTTTCTGAAAAGGCGTCCATTAATATTCAACTCAAAAAATTTACGACGACTGGTTCGTTTTATGGAAGTATAGGTGTCCCCAGCCTGCTATACGATCTTAATCTGTCCCCTATGACGTTCAATAAGGATTTTCAGGTGGTCAGCAGCGTACAGGCCAATAATATTGGTCGCGATCTTACACGGGAGACAGCCAACTTAACGAAATCGGATGCCTTAGACACGGTTTCTGAAAAAGGGCAAATTGCCATTCAACCCATGGCCCCACCACCATTTGATTCTGACAGATGGCTGAACAATGCTTCACAACTTGTTTCGAGCAACATCATCAGACGGGTTGGACCTGATTTTCATGTTAAGGTGCAGGCCGGATATATAAGGGACAAGCAAAAAATGGCGGGCAGTACTTTTACGAAAATTTTGTCCGATACCAACATCGTTTCAATCTCCGAGAAAAAGGTTAATGTATTTAAAGACAGGGACTTTATTTCTAATTTGGTCGTTGAAAAGAATTCCTCAAACTTGTTTGTAAAGAACCTCTTCAATTTCGGTCACACGCGTCGCAGATCGGCTGGTGAGCTGTCACTGGACACCACCGGGGTGTTGCAGAGCCAGGCAAGTCGCAGGTATTCCATAAACAATTCTCTGCAAGCACTAAAATTCATAGGAAAGCAATTGTTTGAGGTCAAATCAAAGCTTCATTACATGAATCACCCTCAACAGCTGATCGTGACGCCGGTACTCTTCGACAAGCTATTTGACCCAACCGACAGTGCTGGTGGATTGCGTCAGTTGTATAGAGATAGCAATCTGGATTTTATGGGAGGTATATCAACCAGCCGGAAAATGACCAGGTGGACTGTATCGCCAGCATTTGGCATAACTTGTCAAAGGTTTAATTTAAGAAGTTCTCTGTTCGAGATTCATACGGATGACCAATTTCAGCTACCATACCCTTTCGCGAATGACTATGCTTTTGTAAAGAAAACGGTCTTTGCGCAAATTGTCAGCTCTTATTCGTCCGACAAGATCAATTTTGAGGTTACAATGCCGGTCAAGGGAAATGATATATCGATTAAAAATCGGTTTCTCGGTACAAGTGCATTAAGCAGGATCACATTTGATCCGTCAATCTATTCAAAGTTTAAGCTCACCCAATTCACGGATTTATCTATTCAAGCTTCGTTGTCAAACACATTCGGGGAGCCGTCTCAGCTTTATACCGGATACATCCTGAAGTCCTATCGAACGATCCAAAGATACACGCCGGAGGTTATGCAGAACAGAAGTTTAAGTGGCGGTATATCGGTTACCGTGAAGGACCCCGTTTCGCTTATCTTTTCAGATTTTAGTGTTTCCGGTAATGCAGCAAGGTCTAATCTTATGTTTAATACAGCATTGTCGACAGAAGGCCTGACAACTGCTACATTTATCAGGAAGAGCAATACAAAACACTCGATAAGGGGTAATCTTGGATTTGGAAAATACTTTTCGGCAATAAACACATCTACCAAAGTTTCCTGGACGTCATCTTATGGAATTTGGCCTCAGCTGGTTAATGACCGTCTCTTCAAGTCTAAAATTTTGACAAATAGCATAATACTCAACTCGTCGACTAACATGAGCTCCATTGCCAGTATTTCATATAGCTCTACAATAAATTTTTCCCGTCTTGGTCTGGGAGAGCAGAATGACCAGAAGGTTGTGTTCTCGCAGCATATGTTAAATTTCAGCTCGTTTCTTTTCAAGAATCAGATAACCGACCTTAAACTCGAATATTACACGAACAATTCGAGATTGCTTCATAATGCCTTATTCATAAATATTACGCATGAGATAAAATTTCCAAAGAGAAATTTCCAGATTGAATTGAGTTGCAATAACCTGTTGAATTCAAAATACTTTGTTTCAAACAACAACATGGCCAATATTAGTGTTGTCAATGTGTTCGATATGCGACGCAGACAACTACTATTAACTGCCTTATTTAACCTGAATTAACATACGGAATTTGTGATCACTATGAGACAATCAGCCCTCTGGCTGCCGAAAACCGGCTTCGGATGCAATGCAGCTTTGATATTAATCGCGATGCTGGTGGGTGAACTGGCCGCGCAGGCTCAGTCAGTACCGGTGGCATTGGAAAACGATCACTATCTGAGGCAACTGTATGCCGACACGGCCTATCGGTCGGCCAAGGAGCGGGTGTCTGCCGAGTTCGCCCATGCGCGTGCGGGTAGTTGGGGCGAGTTTGTGAAGGGTGTTGACGAGGATATTGTAACTGGCAAAAAGTTGCTGGCGCTTACTTTCGATGCTTGCGGGGGCCCGCATGGCAGTGGCTATGATGCTGAGCTGATCGGTTACCTGGAAAAGATGCGGATCCCCGCTACGCTGTTTGTGACGGGGAAATGGATCGATGCCAATTATGGGATTTTTACGGCCCTGAGCAAAAACAGCCTTTTTGAAATTGAAAACCACGGCCTCAATCACCGTCCCTGTTCGGTCGATGGCGAAAGCGAATATGGTATCAAAGGGACTCCCGACGTCCCCGACGCATTCGACGAGATCGAAGCGAACGAGCGGAAGATCGAGGCTGTTACTGGTAGAAGACCGATTTTCTTCCGCTCGGCGACCGCGTTTACCGACGAAGCCTGCGCCAAAATCGCCCGGCAGCTAGGCGTCACGATGATCAGTTTCGACGTGCTATCCGGGGATGCGGTGCCCAACACGCCAACGAACATTATCGAGAGCAACATCCTCAAACATGTTCGTCCCGGCGCGCTGATTATCATGCATTTCAATCATCCCGAATGGAACTCCTACGAAGCCTTGCAGAAGGTGGTGCCGGCGCTTCTGAAATCGGGATACACCTTTGTTCGTTTGAAAGACTATTCTCTGAAAGGGCGATAGGCATTTGATGTGATTTTGTTCACTGCAATGCCTTTTGAATGCAAGGCCGTGAGCAACATGGGTTGATTTTTTACGTCGTGAAGCAACAGACTGGAACGCGCGTCGCCGCGAAGCAACAGGCCGCTTTTGGCGGGATGTTGAGGCGAAAACCCGCCTTTGCCGTCTCCCAGTAACAAAAGGCCTGTCGAAGCATCCTGTCTTCCCATATTTACTTCATTCGGGAAGAAATTGCCTGTCAGGATGATGTCCAGTTTTCGGTCCGCATTGACGTCCGTTGCCACAATCCCGAAAACCGGCGCGACTTGCGCTTCTACCGGCAAAGGTTTTACTTCGAACTTTCCGTTGCCTTTATTCTCGACGTAAGCAGTTTGCAAAAAAGTCGCTTTCGCGGTGTACGCATCTTTTTTCTCCTCCGCGCTCAGCAAATCGTCGAACTTGACCTTCGCATAATCAATGTAATGCGGGAATTTCCGGCGAAACTGGATTACCTGCTGGTTCAGTGCGTCACGCGGGACGCTCGGGTAGGAGGTGCCCTGGATGTAATAACCCATCAATGGGTCGAACGTACCGTCGTTGTTGAAATCCTTGGCAACCAGTGTTATCGGTTCTTTTTCCGACGCATGATAGAAAGTATTGAGCCCTTCATTTCCGGCTACGAAATCAACGTCCCCGTCGCCATCGAAATCGCCTGCTGCGAGGCTGTTCCACCAGCCTGCATAGGGTTGGAGCGAGGTTTTGACAGGCTCTGTTTCCTGAAATTTAGTTTTCTGATTTTTAAACACGCGCAGCGGCATCCATTCGCCGGCTATCACCAGGTCGTCCGATCCGTCGCGATCGGTATCCGTCCACAATGCGGTACAAACCATACCTGCCGTAAGCAACTCGGGGCAATGCGTTTTGGTAATGTCCGTAAATGCGATTTTTCCCGAGTTTGAATCATTCCTGAGCAGGTAGCTGCGTGCGGGAAGCGGATATTTACCCGGAATCATCCGCCCGCCGATAAACAGGTCCGCGTCGCCGTCTTTGTCGAAATCGTTAGCCACCACGCAAGAGCCACTGACAGAAATCGCAGGAAAAGTCCCGATGGGTGCCAGTTTGAAATCGCCGTTCCCGGTATTTAAATACAATTGTACTTCGTAAAACCGCCGGTCGGTTTCGGGTCGCTCGTTGCCGCCGTTGACTACGATCAAATCCTGGTCCCCGTCGCCGTCCACGTCGAGGAATGTGGCTGAAATATTTTCATGAAGCGAGTCCTGAGCGATTATTTTTTTGGCAAATGTTCCCGAAGGTTGTTGCAAATAAATGCAGGGCTTTCCTTTCTGGTAGCTGGCGCCGGCAAAGAAATCTTCCAGGCCATCCCCATTCGCATCGCCCACTGCCAATGCGAAGCCACTTTTAGAAAGCATTTTGTGCAGGGCGGCGGTTTGCTTGAAATCGATAAACGCTGATTTTTCGTGGGTGTAATCGATTTTCAGATCATGGGTAATGTCGGTAAAAAAGGGCTCCGAAATCGTATTTTGTTTCGGTAGGGTAATGCCTGCTTCTTTTTGTACGAGCTGCAAATGCTGGTCTGCCGCTATTTTGTACAGCCTCTGCGATTTCCCGCCAGGCCAGGTTACCAGCAGGCTGTCAATTGTGTTGGCGTTTCCAAGTCCAAAATGCAGGCCCGTTCCCATGGTCGAAAGGAATCCACGGACAGGAAACATTTCTGCATATTGCGGCTGGTTACCCTGCCAGATTGTGACGCTGGCGCCTATGCCGGCAAGGTTTCCCTTTTCGCCTTTCAATGTGACCGCTAAAAAGTGGGCGCCCACCTTTTCCCGGCTTTGGTTTTGATATATAAGCGGCTCTGAATCAATATTATTGACGACCAGATCCAGGTCGCCATCGCCGTCCAGGTCCGCATACGCCGCACCGTTGGAATAGGACAGTTCATCTAATCCCCAGGATTTGGAAGCATTTTCAAATGTCAGGTTCCCGGTATTTTTATAAGCGTAGTTCGGGATTTTCACTTCCGGTACTTTCCGGATCAGCTCCACCGCGTTTTGCTGCTTGAAGTTGTTGGTGCCGAAATTGGAGAAATCCTCCTTGAATTGGATAAAATCGCGGTCGGTCACGTCGCGGCGGTAGCCGTTAGTGATGAAAATGTCCTTCAACCCGTCGTTGTCGTAATCCGCCACGAGCGGTGCCCAGCTCCAATCGGTTTTGGAAATGCCGGCCAGCAGCCCGACCTCGGAAAACAGCGGCGTGCGTGAACCGGACTCGTCGCGGTTGAATGTCCCCAAATTGAGTTGCAGCATATTCCGCATGTATTGCAGCTGGTAGCCATATTGCTCCGAAATGCTCATTTCCTTACGGTCGTAATCCTGTCCGGCGAGCATTTTTTTCTGTCTCAAATTATCCTCGGGCAGCATATCGAGCTGGAAAATATCGGGGTAAGTATCGTTGTTGATGTCGGCAATGTCCACGCCCATTCCGAACAGCGCCGTGTGTGCGGTAGCCTCCTTGATTACGTTGTTGAATACAGGTTTTGCGCCGGCGCCGGCATTCAGGTACAGCATGTCGCTGCTGATGAAGTCGTTGGAACAATAAATGTCGGGGTAGCCGTCCTTGTTCAGATCGCTGAGGGCCAATCCGAGGCCCAGTCCTTCGTATTTCACACCGGCCTCTTTGGAAATATTGGTGTATTTGGGCGCACCATTCTCCTGAAATCCTTCATTGATATAAAATTTACCTGTGCTCGGGTAGGAGCCGTCGTTGTAGGTTTTACGGATGAAATTCGGGTTTTGCAGGTCGGGCGCGGTGTTCATCAGGTAGGCGTCGAGGTCGCCGTCGAGGTCCGCGTCGAAGAAGGCGGTTTGGGTGGTAAATGCATTGTCATTCAGCGCATATTCTTTCGCCAGTTCCTTAAAAGTCGGCACGCCGTCCGGCCCGTTTCCCTGGTTCACAAAAAGCAGGTTTTCAGAATCCGGCATTTTCATGTGCCGGGCAACGCTGATGTAAATATCGAGCCGGCCGTCCTGGTTAATATCCACCATCGAAATGCCGCTGCACCAGCGGGTAGTGCCCACGCCGGCCTTTTCGGTAATATCCTCAAATGCCCATTGGTGGGAGGTAGTGTCGATTTTGCTCAGGTACAACCTGCTGCTCACCTGGTTGCCGCCGAAGAAAATATCGGGTTTGCCATCTCCATTTACGTCCCCGATGCCCACACCGCCACCATTGTAAAAGTTGGTGAATGTGAATGGGTTAATGGAGTCGTTAGGGGTAAGTTTGTTGACGAAGTGTACACTGGTTTCGTCGGAAGTGTGACTCAAAAACAACGTGTCGCTTTTGGACTTACAGGAAACCAATGCATGGATTAAAAAGAACATAAGCAAAGAAATGACACCGGAACTGAGCCGGTGCCATTTCATATTTGCCAATTGATTTGCAGGATTAATAACCCGGGTTCTGATCTTTGGCTTCGATTTTTGCATTGTTATCGACTTCCTGTTGCGGTATGGGCAGTAATTCGTGTTTGTTGGCCTGAAAATAAGCGATCGGCTCGGTTTTCAGCTTGCTGTTTTTCCGCCATCTCAAAATGTCGCGGTTGCGGATCTGCTCACCGCTCAGCTCCACCCGGCGCTCATGCATTATGGCCGCAAACACCTGATCTTTGCTCCCCACCGGGTATTTGGCAGTAGGGTAAGCCGGCATCGAAACGCTCTTCCGCGCCCTGATCATATTCAGGTACTGCACCGCCTGCGCAGTGTTGCCCAGCTCGTTTTCCACCTCTGCCAGCGACAGGATGGTTTCGGCAAATCGCATGATCCGCTGATTGATACCGCCGGTCAGGAACGATTCGTTCATTTTGTACATCAGCGAGTATTTCTGCCAGCTGATCTTTTGTGTCACACCATCCACGACCGACGAGCTGCCGTTTTGCTGTCCGTCAGTCAAAGTCGAAGCGCCTTTGTTGTACTTCTCGCCGGTGAAATAAAACGAATCGTCGTAGCGCGGGTCTGTTTTGGCGTCGCCTTTGGTGGTTTTTTCAAATTCAGCCAGCAGGCCGTTTGAAGGAATGACATTTCGCCAGCCGATGGCCGAGTATTCCTGCGTCCGCACCGTTTCGGTACCGGCCGTGGCGCCATTTCCATCGCCGTCCCAGTTGTACACGCCGCCCGAAGGATAGAAGTTCACTTCGAAAATGGATTCTTTGTTGAATTCGGTTTCTTCCAGGAAGTTGTCGTTGTAGTTATCGACCAGCGCATACACCTTCGAATCGTACAATTTCAACAGTTCGGTTTTGGCGCTCGCATAATCGCCTTTTTGCATGAAAACGCGCGCCAGCAGCATTTGTGCCGCGCCTTTGGTAACCCTTCCCTGGTTGGCCGCATCGTAGGTAGCCGGGAGCTGGCCCTGGATTTCCTGTAATTCGGAAACGAGGTAGGCGTATACCTCCGCGTCGGTGGACCTTGGCAGGCTTCCGTCGACTGTCAGCACGTAGTTCTTGTACAAAGGCACGCCGCCCCACATGCTCACGAGCTCGTAGTAGGCGTAGGCGCGCAGGAAGCGTGCTTCGGCCAGCAACCGGGCCTTGTCGGCGGGCGCAATGTCGGATACTGCCGTGGAGTTATCGACGACCGAGTTGGCGCGGTGGATGAGCCGGTAATAGGCGAGCCAAACCGTGCCCATGACCGAGTTACCGCTGTCGTGGGTCCCCAGGAGCAGCTGGTTGCGGGGCGTTTCGAGTTGTCCGCCGCCGGCCGCCATGTCGTCGCTGCGCATGTCGTGCAGGAAAAACCACTCGCGTGCTACCAGGTTATTGGATTTGAGCATGGAATACACGCTGGTAACCCCGCTCGTTAGTTCCGCACCATTTTTGTAATAATTTTCGACCGTCACGCCGTTCGGGTTGGTTTTTTCGAGCACGTCCTCCTTGCAGGAAAAAATGATGCCGAACAAAAGCAGTGACCCAAGTATGATATTTCTCTTCATTTCAGTGCTTTTTCAATGTTGTTAAAAACCAAAACTCAATCCTACCTGCAAGGTTCTGGGCTGCGGGTACATGCCATAGTCGATACCGTTGATCAGCTGCGTGCCGGTGCCCGTAGACGATCCGTTGACACCGATTTCCGGGTCAAGACCTGAGTATTTGGTCAGCGTAAGCAGGTTGGTGGCCGATACGTACACTCTCGCTTTGGTAATGGTATTCCGTGTCAGTGAAGCCAGGCCTTTGGAAGGAATGGTGTAACCGATGCTGAAATTTTTGATCCGCATGTAAGAGCCGTTTTCGATAAACCGGTCGCTGGTTTTGCTGTTGTTGTTCGGGTCACCGCTCACTGCGCGGGGCACATCGGTATCGGTATTTTGAGGTGTCCATGCGTTCAGTACATCCGTTCCTGCATTAAATAGCCGCAGCATACCTTGTTCGATCACCTTGGTACCGTTGTAAATTTTGTTTCCCTGCACACCTTGCAAATACAGCGAGAAATCGAAGCCTTTGTAGCTACCACCGAAATTGCCGCCGTAGCTGAATTTCGGAATGAAGCTGCCCAGGTATTGGCGGTCGTTGCCGTCGATGACGCCGTCGCCATTCAGGTCCTTGAAACGGATGTCGCCGGGCGCTGCGGCAGGCTGGTATTTGGTCTGGTCGTTTCCATCGGCGGCATTGGCAGCGTTAATTTCAGCCTGGTTTTGGAAGATACCATCCACTTTCCATCCATAGAACGACTGGATCGGATGTCCGGCCTCTGTTTTAGTAATGTCAAAACCACCGAAATCGTCATTCTTGCCGGAGAAAATCGTGGCGCTCTCCGTGGCAAGGCTCACTACCTTGTTTCGGGTAATGTCCAGGTTTACAGAAGCATTCCACTTGAAATCGCCGTCGTTTTTATTGTAGCCCAACTGGAATTCATAGCCCCAGTTTTTCATTTTACCAATGTTGGACAATGGGGAAGAAGAATAGCCGAGCGAATTAGGGATCGGCACTTCGAGCAAAAGTCCGTCGGTATTTCTGTTGTAACGCTCAGCGGTGAATGTAACGCTGTTGTTGAACAAAGCCAGATCGATACCGAAGTTGGTCATCGCTGTGCTTTCCCATTTCAGCTGGGTGTTGCCCAGGGCGCTGAAATACGAGCCAAGCAGCTTGCTTCCGCCGAAATAGTAGTTGGAGTTATCCGCTTGTACGAGCGACTGCCATGCGTAGCTTCCGATTCCGTTGAAGCCGGTTTGTCCGTAGCTCGCGCGGAGTTTCAATTCGGAAATGGCAGGGACGCTTTTCAAAAACTCCTCCTCGCTGATACGCCAGCCCAGTGACAATGAAGGGAATGTACCCCACTTATTACCAGGTGCGAACCTCGACGAGCCGTCGCGACGGACCGATCCGCTGAGCAAATACTTGCCTGCATATTCGTAGTTCAAACGGCCGACGTAGGAGATGAGCGCACTTTCATCGAGCGTGCTGCTCGCATTCGGGTTGGAAATACCCTGCATCTGGTCGATGTCGTTGTTCGGCCGGTAACCCGAGCCGTTGAGCGTATTGGTCCTGAAAGTTTGCTTGTCGACGATCGCGGTCACATTCAGCATATGTTTGCCGAAGGTCTTGTCGAAAGTCAGCTGGTTGGTGATCACCGGCGAGAAGTAGGCGGTGCGGCCATTGCGGATCTCGTACTGCGTACGCGACTTGTAGCCGTCGTTGTAGATCGGGAACTGATCGTTGGACAATGCGCTCACCACATCCGCTCCGAAGCTGAAACGGTATTTCAGGAAGCTGGTCAGGTTGACTTCGGCAAAAATTGAACCCAGTACTTTGATGCGCTGACTACGCGATACATCCATTTGGGTGATCCGCAACGGGTTATCCGGGTCGCTTCCGTCGGCTGCGGTAGGGGAGCTGTACCCTCCGAGTTTGGTAGGGTCGGTCACGGGCCAGTAAGGTAAGTTACGGATCGCCTGCATGACCAGTGTCCGTCCGCCGCCAAAGCCCTGTTCGCCCCGGCTTTTGTCGTAAGAAAAGGTCAGCGTCTGGCCGATTTTCAGGAATTTGGTGATCTGGTGATCGGAGTTAATGCGGAAGTTGGCACGTTTGTAATTGGTACCCACCAGAATACCCTCCTGGTCGAAATACCCGGCCGAAGTGAAAAAGCGCGAGACACTGTTGCCGCCGCTGACCGAAAATTGGTGTTGCTGAATCGGCGCATGTCTGAAAAGGACATCCTGCCAATCGGTGTGGGTTTGCGCGAAAGTTTGCGACGCACCTTCATAAACAGGCTGGTTCAGATTGGAAAGCCTGCCCGGCATGGCGATACCCGCATTTCCCAGCAAAGCTGTCGCATATTGAATGTACTGGTCGGTATTCAGCAGGTCCAGTTTTTTCCAGGCCGATTGCGTGCCAAAATAGGTATCCACATTTACATGCAGCTTACCGTCCTGCGATCCTTTTTTGGTCGTAATGATAATGACGCCGTTCGACGCGCGGGAACCATAAATGGCTGCCGAGCTCGCATCTTTCAACACTTCCAGCGATTCGATGTCTTTCGGGTCGAGGTTATTCAGGTCGCCGGAAGGGATTCCGTCGATCACATAAAGCGGCCCGGAAGCGTAGTTGATCGAACCAATTCCCCGAATGCGAACAATCGGCGTTTGCCCGGGGCTACCGTTATTCACCACACGCACGCCCGGCACGCGGCCTTGCAATGCCTGCTCGGCACTTACCACCGGAAGCGCGGTCAGTTCTTTGGGCGAAACCGAAGACACGGCGCCTGTTAGCGAGGATTTTTTCTGGCTACCATATCCTATCACGACCATTTCTTCCAAAGCCTGGTTTTCGGTGGCCAGTTTTACGTCGATACGCGTTTGCATACCTACTTCGATTTCCTGTTTACCAAAACCGATAAAGCTGAAAACCAAAACGCTACTTTCGGATGGGACCGTGATAGCGTACTCGCCGTTTGCATTGGTACTCGTGCCCACGTTGGAATTTTTGATTGTCACGTTCACACCTGGCAGCGCTTCGCCGTCCTGGGAAGTGACCCGGCCGGAGACCTGCTTGTCGGCTGCTTTTGCAAATGCCAGGTTGGCCGAGGCAATCACACACAGCACGAATAGCATCCACGGCCTGACTTTCGCTAGATACGCTTGTAAATTGTTTCTCATAGGGTTAATGTAGCTGGACTAAAAGAACAAAAACTTGTACTAGTCAAAGGTTGGACGATTTCAATAAAATGTCAAGCCCACACTTAACCTATGTTACTATTAGTTGATCAAATTGAACATTTGTTATAGTATTACTTACAAAATTGCTAGGGGGTCAGGGCTTTGCAATCAGTTCTGATTTGGGCTTTGCGTGAAGGTATTCAGAGGGAAGCATGCCGAATTTTGCCTTGAAAGATTTGGTGAAATAGCTCGGCGAAGCAAACCCGGTGGCATAGGAGATTTGAGAGACGTTCAGGTCGCTTTTTTCCAATAGCAAAGCTGCCTTTTCAAGCTTGATGGTTTTGATAAATTCGATGGGCGTTTGTCCGGTTATTTCCAATAGCTTGTTGTACAAAGTCCCGCGGCTCATGCCCAGTTGCCTGCTCATTTTCTCTACATTGAGGTCGGTACTGTTGGTCAGGTTTTCGTCGATATAAGCGAGGATGTTTTTGAGCAGTTTTTCGTTTGCAGAAACAATTTCAGGTTCGGGTTTCGAAATGTCGATCTGCTTGGAATAGGTATTTTTGAGGAGTCTGCTCAGCAGGAGCAGGTTACTGATCTTCACATTGAGAATGTCAAAATTGAAAGGCTTGGTCAGATAATCGTTCGCGCCCGAATTGAGCCCGCGGAGCTCGTGCTCCTCGCCGGTGGAAGCGGTAAGCAGGATCACCGGAATATGCGCGGTACGTTTGTCCGATTTGACTTTCCTGCTCAATTGGATCCCGTCCATTTCCGGCATTGCCACGTCGCTGATGATGATCTGCGGGTGGTGGGCCAGCGCTTTCTGCCAGCCTTCCACGCCATTGGAGGCCTCCATGATTTTGTAATTGATTTCCAGATTACTTTTCAGATAATGCCGGAATTCGTCATTGTCCTCGATGATCAGAATATCAGCTGATAATTCCGGCCGTATGACCGGCGTTTCCGGCGTTGTTTCCGACGCGGGTGCGCTTGTTGTATTTTCTTGTGAAATCACCGGCGGAAGCGTTTCCCGAACGGCAGTTGAAGCGGGTTTTTTGCACGGAAGTGCTACGGTAAACGTGCTGCCTTGTCCCGGCTCGCTCTCTACTTTGATTACCCCACCATGCATTTGTACGAACTCTTTCACGATCGACAGGCCGATCCCGCTCCCCTGGTTCAATACCCTGGATGAGTCGTTTTGATAAAAACGCTCGAAAATCTTCTGGTGCTTGTCGGCGGGAATGCCTACGCCCGTATCCGATATTTTGATGTTTAGCCACTGGCCGGTGTTAGGCCCACCGGATTGAGACAAGGAGAGTTTTACCTGCCCACCCCTGGGCGTATGTTTAAATGCGTTAGATAGTAAGTTCAGGACAATGCGTTCGATTTTATTGGCATCGAAATCCATGGGCAGGCTATCGACCTCGCTTTCAATTGCATAGTCAATTTCCTTCGCCTGCGACAGGTATTGAAAGGACTCTGCGGTTTCGCGGATAAACGATACGATCTCGCCAGGCGTAGTTTCGAGCTGTGATTCGTGTTGTTGCAGGTTTTTAAAGTCCAGCAGCTGGTCGACCAGGTTGAGTAATCGTTTGGCGTTACGCCGGATGCCCTGCAAATGCGGGGTGTCTTCGGCGGCCCGGCCCCGATTCACCAACTGGTCCAGCGGTGCAAGTATGAGGGAAATCGGTGTCCGGAACTCATGGCTCAGGTTGGTCAGGAACTTGATTTTCATTTCATCCAGCTCCCTTTTACGTCGGGCCTCGGTTTCCAGCTCTTCCTGCCGGAACTGCCTTTTGAGTTTTTGGATACCTCTGCGCCGCATTAAAAACACGAGTCCAAACAAGGCAAATGCGTAAAACAGGTAAGCATAAATGGTCATGTAAAACGGCGGCTCGACCACAATTTCGACCGACGTGCCCGGTTCATTCCATACGCCATTCTGGTTTTTGGCCTGCACTTCAAACCGGTAAGTTCCGGGGTTAAGGTTGGTATAGCCGGCGGTTTTGGAAGATCCTGCGTAGTGCCATTCATCGTCGAAGCCAACAAGCCGGTAGCGGTACACGGTCTGCGAAGCGTCGGAGTAGTTGAGCGCCCCGTAGGTAAGGGTAAAATTCTGTTTGTAATCCAGATGAATGGATTTCGCGATGGAAATGTGGTCAGCCAGGATGTTGGAATCGGCTGGTGTGATGGAGTTGTTGCCGACGCGGAGCTCTTTCAGGATAACGGGAATACGGCTGTTGTTTTGGCGGAGTGTGCGGGTGTCGAGGTAATTGAAGCCCTGGATCCCACCGAAAAACAGCAGGTTGTCGCGCGTACGGATACCTGCGCCCAGAACGAACGTATTGTCCTGCAAGCCATTGAGCTGCGTGTAATTCACAAACCGTTTCGTCGCCTGATCCAGGTAGCTTAATCCCTGGTTGGTGCTCACCCAGATCCGGCCCTGCGCGTCTTCCAGTATCTTGTTGACCACGCCGCTCGCAAGGCCTTCCTTTTGACCAAAACCCAAAAAGCTGCGCGTCTCCGCATTGAATTTCGCCAGGCCTTCTCCGCCAGTCCCCACCCAGATATTTCCCTTACTATCCTCAAAAACCGACAGTACATTGTTGCCCGGCAGTTTGCTGTTGAGTTTATCCAGGTGAATGGACTTCTGCTGCTCAGGATCAAAGATCACCAGACCAGTGCCGTGCGAGCCGATCCAGATTTTGCCTTCTTTGTCCTGTAAAATGTCCCTGATGTAGCCGTTGAGCGGAATGACGCGTTTCTCCACCGGAATATTCTCTTCAAATAGCCGGTTAAACTGTTGTGTCTGCGGATCGAATACATTCACTCCGCCGCCATTCGTTCCGATCCACAGTTTTCCGCTTTTATCGGTCGTCAATGCGAAAATGTCGTTGTTGCCCAACGACGAAATGCTTGCAGTTTGCGTGTATTGCCGATATTGGCCCGTGTTGACGTCCAATTGAAAGAGCCCGTCCTGAAACGTCCCGATCCATAATTTATCGCCGGCCATTTCGAGCGACAAAATGGCCAGGCCCGATGTCGCCAGCTTACTTTTGGGAAGGAGCGGGATCTGGGTGAACAGGTTGGTTTTCCGGTGGTACACATTTAACCCGCCGCCATCGGTGCCCACGAACAAGTCGCCGTCGGCTTTCTCGGCAAATGAGGTAACGAACGGCGCGCTTAGCCCGTAACGATCATAAGTATCCGAATTTTTCAATCCGAAAATCGTGACGTTCTTGTCAAACTTGTTGACGCCGCCTTTATACGTTCCCAGCCAGAAAATGCCACGGTCGTCGATGAGAATGCTGCGGACCGACTTGTTAGTAAGGCTATACGGATTACGCGGGTCGGGCGCGTAGCGGGTTACTTTTCCGGTTTCGGTATTCATCAGGTTCAGTCCGCCGTCGGTACATATCCAAAGCGTTTTCCGGTCTCCGGAGGCCACGGCATAGACCATATTGCTGCTGATCGTCTGTTTGTCGTTAGCCTGATACCTAAAAGTTTGGAGCAGACTTCCGTCGGCGGCAAATTTGTAGAGCCCGCTAAATGACCCCACCCAGATATGCCCCGATGGACCGCCATAAATCGTTTTGACCTGACTGCGGTTCCCGGGCCCGTCAGTGATTTTTCTGAAACGGTCGGTTTTAAAATCGTAAATGAATAAGCCGTTAGCGGTCCCCACCCACATTTGACCCGTTTTATCCTGGTAGAAACTCAAAATCAGCTGATTTTTGATTTCTACGGGGACATCCGCGCGCTGGCTCATCCGCGTGACTTTGAATGAAACCGGGTCTACCCACGTAAGCCCCTCGATGGTACCCACCCACAACTTGCCCGTACGGTCGCTGGTGATCGCCGAGACACTTTCATTCACGCAAATGCGTTTGAATGCATCCTTTTTACGATCATATAGGTTAAGCGCCCCCTGGATTGTACCGATCCAAATGCGGCCGGCCTTGTCTTCGTACAGGGATGAAATATCGTTGGAAGCAATGCTGGCGGGATTCGCGCCGTCGTTTCGGTACACTGTAAATTCTGTGCCGTCGTACTTGTTCAATCCATCATCTGTCCCGAACCAGAGCAGCCCGTGACGGTCCTTCAAAATGGCATGGACTGTGTTCGACGACAGGCCGTCTACCGAAGTGAGTGCAGTAAAATTGAGGTGCGGATCATCTGCATTCGCCTGCGCCAATGAAATGAGAAAGCCCGCAAAAAAGGCAATGATACGAGAACGAAATTTTGACATGGCGCTGATATTTATTGCCCTGACGTTGCGAAAAAGCCACATTTGAACATTTGTGATATTAGTTTCAACAAATGTGTTCGCATGTGCCCCGCCGAAGACCTACATTTGCTCATTGATAAATTAAAAATAATATAAAAAAAGTAATGGACTTTCGATCCATATCATAGAAGTATTATGCCTGAAAAATATATTGTCAATTTGACAAATAATATAATCGAAAAATTCATGGAGCCTGGATTGCCCCAGTTTGGTGCCAATTTCCGATTGACGAAACTTCATGTCCTTGTTTGTTTTTCCCTGACCCTTTCCAATGCCTGCTTTTCTCAGCAGCCTTTGAAGCTCTGGTATAATACGCCGTCAGGCAATACCTGGGAAAATGCCTTACCGGTGGGCAATGGCAGGCTGGGAGGGATGGTGTACGGGAATGTGTCCGACGAAACCATTCAGTTGAATGAGAGTAAATTATGGTCGGGCGGGCCCAACCGGAATGATAATCCTGCCGCATTAGCCGCCTTGCCGGAAATCAGGAAACTGATTTTTGATGGAAAACAAAAAGAGGCCGAGAAGCTTGCTAACCAGGCTGTTATTTCCAAAAAATCGCATGGACAGATGTTTCAGCCGGTCGGCGAGCTGCATTTGGCATTTCCCGGGCACGAGCAATACCAGCGGTATTACCGCGAACTGGATATCGAGCGGGCGGTCGCGAAAACGACTTATCAACTTGACGGTGTCACTTTTACGCGCGAGGTACTGGCCTCTCAGCCGGACCAGGTGCTGGTCGTCCGATTGACAGCCGACAAGCCGGGTAAACTGACTTTTTCGGCAGCTTACTCAACGCTTCATCAGCAACCGAAAATCGAGATTTCTCCGGCAAAAGAGCTGGTGCTTTCGGCTACTGCCGCGGATCATGAAGGAGTGAAGGGATTGGTGAGATTCAAGGCGATTACAAAGATCCGGACGGAAGGTGGGAGTATTTCGGTGGGGGATACCGCGGTTAACGTGAATGGCGCGACGGCCGCAACGATTTATGTCTCTGCTGCCACGAACTTCACGAATTACCACGAAGTATCGGGGGATGAAAATGTTTTGGCAAGGGGCTATTTGGAAAAGGCTGCCGGCAAGTCCTATGATACGATACTCAAATCGCATGTTGCTGCTTTTCAGCAATATTTCAACCGTGTGAGGCTCGATCTGGGCGCGACGGAGGCCGCAAAATTTCCTATTGACGAAAGGCTGAAAAATTTCCGGACTGCGAATGACCCTGCACTGGTTGCATTGTATTACCAGTATGGCCGTTACCTGCTGATTTCCAGTTCCCAACCCGGTGGGCAGCCTGCCAATTTGCAAGGAATATGGAACAACAAAATGCGGCCGCCTTGGGACAGCAAATACACGATTAATATCAATGCGCAAATGAATTACTGGCCTGCGGAGAAGACGAACCTGTCGGAGCTGCATGAGCCCTTCCTGAAAATGGTCACCGAGCTGTCCGAAACGGGCCGCGAAACGGCGAAAGTCATGTACGGCGCGCGGGGCTGGATGGCGCATCACAACACGGACATATGGCGCGCTACCGGCGCGATCGACGGCGCGTTCTGGGGTATGTGGATCGCGGGCGGCGGCTGGACGAGCCAGCATTTGTGGGAGCATTACCTGTATACCGGCGACAAGAACTTTTTGGCGAAGGCTTACCCCGTTTTGAAAGGGGCGGCCACTTTCTACGTCGATTATCTGGTGGAACATCCCAAATACCATTGGCTGGTGACCAATCCGGGCAGTTCGCCGGAAAATGCGCCGGCCGCACACGAAAGTTCTTCGCTCGATGCGGGCACGACCATGGATAATCAAATTGCATTCGACGTTTTCAGCTCGGCCATCCGGGCGGCGGAAATTCTGAAAAAGGACGCCGCATTTACCGATACGCTTCGCCAGATGCGCAAGCGGCTGCCACCAATGCATGTGGGACAATACGGACAGTTGCAGGAGTGGCTTGACGATGTGGACGATCCCAAAGACGAGCACCGCCACGTGTCGCATTTGTATGGGTTGTTCCCCGCTTCGCAAATTTCGGCTTATAGGAATCCCGAACTGTTTGCGGCTGCCCGCACCACTTTAACCCATCGCGGCGATGTTTCCACGGGTTGGAGTATGGGCTGGAAGGTCAATTGGTGGGCGCGGTTGCAGGACGGAAATCATGCGTTTAAACTGATCCAGGACCAATTGAGCCCGCCGAGCAAGCGCGGTGGCGGTACTTACAACAATCTCTTCGACGCTCACCCGCCATTTCAGATTGATGGTAACTTCGGCTGCACCTCGGGCATCACCGAAATGCTCATGCAAAGTGCCGACGGCGCAATGCATTTGCTCCCCGCGCTTCCCGATGTATGGCAGAATGGTAGCATCAGCGGGTTGATGGCACGTGGTGGTTTTGAGCTGGTGAGTATGGAATGGGCTGGTTCAAAACTGACAAAAGTTGAAATCCGGTCAAAACTGGGAGGAAATCTCCGGTTGCGGGTTCCGAATGCATTGAAACTCTCAGGCGGTACATTACAAAAAGCTTCCGGCGAAAATCCGAATGCATTTTACCAAACCGAGGAGATAGCCGTGCCCATCGTTTCACCGAAAGCAACAAAGGAACGGTCGCCATTGAAAGAGACGCTGCTTTACGATCTGCCCACGCAGGCCGGCAAAGTGTACCGTTTTACAGCTCCATAACCGAAAGCATTTTCACCATTTTCATCCAAAAAACCATGCAAAGAATTATCCTGCTCGTCGCAAGCTTTCTGATGTTTGCGAACACCGCTTTTGCCCAAAACAAGCCAATGGAAATGCCCAAAGGCTATGACGTGGTGCGGCAAGGCGTCGCTGCCGGCAAAATCGACACGATAAGCTATCCGTCGAAAACGGTCGGTAATACACGAAAGGCATTGATTTATACGCCTCCGGGTTTTTCTAAAAAGAAGAAATACCCGGTGCTGTATTTGCTCCACGGCATTGGCGGCGACGAGAAGGAATGGCTGAAAGGCGGTAACCCGCAACTCATCCTGGATAATCTGCTGGATGAAAAGAAAATCGAGCCGATGATCGTGGTAATGCCGAATGGCCGCGCGATGAAAGACGATCGCGCTACCGGAAATATTATGGCACCGGACAAAGTGGAGGCCTTCTCGACCTTCGAAAAAGATTTGCTTACAGATCTGATCCCATTTATCGAAAAGAAATACCCGGCGCTTACCGATCGTGAGCACCGCGCCATCGCAGGCTTGTCGATGGGCGGCGGCCAGTCCCTGAACTTCGGGTTGGGAAACCTGGACAAGTTCGCGTGGGTAGGAGGGTTCTCGTCCGCGCCCAATACCAAAAAGCCCGAGGAACTCATGCCTAACCCCGAAGATGCCGGCAAGAAACTGAAATTGCTCTTTATCTCCTGCGGGGATAATGACCGGTTGATTACATTCAGCAAACGCACGCACGATTACCTGTTTGAGCACGACGTGCCGCATGTATACTACGTGGAGCCGGGCGTACACGATTTCAAGGTCTGGAAAAACGGCTTGTACATGTTTTCGCAATTCCTGTTCAAACCTGTCGATGTGGCTTCGCTGCCGAAGTACACCATTTTGGGTACGCCGGCGGCTACCAATGTGCGGTCGGCGCAGTACCCGCAGATACTGCCGGATAACCGCGTCGTGTTCCGCACGAAAGCCCCCAATGCGCAAAAAGTACAGGTCGATCTCGGGAAAAAATATGATATGGAGAAAGATACCGCCGGGTACTGGTCGGTCACGACGGATTCCATTGGCGAAGGCTTCCATTATTACTCGTTGCTGGTAGATGGCGTAGCATTGGCCGATCCGGCCAGCGAAACGTTTTACGGCATGGGCAGAATGGCCAGCGGCATCGAAATCCCTTTCCGGGGAGGAGGCTATTATGCCATGCGCGACGTGCCACACGGCGATATCCGGGTCAAACGCTACCTGTCCAAAGCCAGCAATACGTGGCGTGAAATGTATATCTACACGCCTCCGGGCTACGATGCCTCGACCGAAAAGTACCCCGTACTGTACCTTTTACATGGCGGTGGCGAAGATCAGAGAGGCTGGGCCAACCAGGGGAAAACAAACCTGATCCTCGATAATCTCATTGCGGAAGGCAAGGCGAAACCCATGCTGGTGGTGATGATGGACGGCAACATGGGAAGCCCGATGGGGCCGGGAAGTATGGCGACAGCGGGTGACGGTTTTCTCAAACTCTTTGAAAGTGAATTGAAACAAGGGGCGATGCCTTATGTTGAAAGTACTTTCAGGGTGCAAGCGGATGCGGCGCACCGGGCGCTGGCAGGGCTGTCGATGGGTGGGATACAGACACTTTACGCCGGAGCTAAAAACACGGACCTGTTTTCGTCGTTGGGCGTGTTCAGCTCGGGCTGGTTCGCCAACAATGCGGCACTATCCGGCCCGCATTATGAATTTGTCAAAACCAATGCCGCCGCGATCAACGGCAATCTCAAAAACTTCTGGATTTCGATGGGCGGCGAGGAAGATATTGCTTACAAAAATTGCAAGATCATGCTGGCCAAGTATGATGAACTGGGGGTGAAATACCAATACAGTGAATACCGCGGCGGGCATACCTGGCCGGTCTGGCGGCACGACCTGTTCGGATTTGCGCAGCAGCTATTCAAGTAAGCGGAAGCAACCTGGGACCCCGGTCATTGACCGGAGTTCTTTTAGATGTGGTAGTTAACTTTGGCCGGAGGATTTACTTCGGTCAATTTTGTTTGTAAGGTTTGATTCCTTGTTATGGGAAGCGGTTACAAAAGAAGGGCGAATCCGCAGGAAGTATAGGTATCAGCTTTTTTTAACGAGAAAAGTCATTGTTATCTTCATAATTTTCGACAATAAGGAATTAACTTTTGGTTTGTTGGTTATCAGTGGCTTATGGCAAATACGGACTAAGGAAGGTCGCTCGATTTGACCCGCTTCCGGATTCGGTACTTGGACTTCTTCCAATAAAATTATAGTTTTCAGCCTCAAATCGAAATTTCAGATATTAATGGCTGAACACATGCTAATTCCCGGGCCGGACACCTTAGTCTTTCGCCCGATAGAAAAAAAAGATACCTATTCTGTTTGTCTGCTGCTCGAACAATTGTCTGAATTTCCTGGTGGTGTGGATGTGATTGATATAGAAGACAGCTGGAAAAAGTTTGCGTCCTGTTCCAATGCCTACGGAGTTGTGGGCATTTCCGACGATAAAATTGTTTGCTACGGCAGTGTCATCATTGAATATAAAATCCGGGGAGGAAGGTCGGGGCATATTGAAGACATCGTTGTAGACCGGCAATATCGGCGTAAAGGATATGGAGAACAGGTGATATCGCGCCTCATTGATTATTGCAAAACGGCAGGCTGCTATAAAGTAATACTCGATTGTTATCAGGAGACAGTCCCGTTTTATAACAAGCTCGATTTCAAGGCCACTCATTTTGGGATGTCGAGATATTTATGAGCTTTGAATATCGCTTGCATTGATAACCAGAGTAATCGCTGAAATCCCGGTGCATTCCCGACAGGCCTCCGCGCCATGTTGGCGAATTGCTTGCCGATCCGGACGGGAACATAGTTTCGTTATCTTCACCCTAGTCACTGCATACGTAAGTGACCTCAAAAAACTACAAATTGAAATACAAACGCCTCGCGCGGTTTAAGTACATTTTATATTATGATTCCCTTTAACAAACCGTATCTGACGGGAAAAGAGGCTCATTACCTCTATCAGGCCGTTCTGTCGGGCAAAATCTCCGGAGACGGGATTTTTACAAAAAAGTGCCATTCCTTATTTGGGGAGCGTTACAGCTTTCAGAAATCTCTCCTGACGACCTCTTGTACCGACGCCCTGGAAATGGCCGCTATCCTCGTGAATATCGAACCAGGCGATGAGGTGATCGCACCTTCCTACACATTTGTATCTACCGTCAATGCTTTCGTATTAAGGGGTGCCAAAATTGTTTTTGTAGACTGTCTCCCCGACCATCCCAACATGGATGTGTCTCAAATTGAGCCGTTGATTACCGAAAGAACGAAGGTGATCCTTCCGGTTCACTATGCGGGAATTGCGTGCGATATGGCACCCATAATGGAACTGGCTGCGAAATACGGCTTGTTCGTGATTGAAGATGCCGCTCAGGCCATCGATTCCTACTTCAATGACCAGCCGCTGGGCGGCATAGGTCACCTGGGTGCGTTTTCGTTTCACGAAACCAAGAATATCATTTCCGGCGAAGGCGGAATGCTCGCCGTCAATGAGCCAGGCCTGATAGAACGCGCAGAAATAATCAGAGAAAAAGGGACGAACCGATCACAGTTTTTCCGTGGCGAGGTTGATAAATATTCGTGGGTGGACATCGGGTCGTCATTTTTGCCTTCTGATATCATCGCGGCGTTTCTTTTTGCACAACTCGAACATCTGGACGACATTCAGGCCAAGCGAAAGTCAATTTGGCATCTTTATAATGAAAGGCTCGCACCGTTGGCCAATTATGGTGTTCAGCTACCCTATGTGCCCGGGTACGCAACCAACAATGCGCATATGTTTTACCTGGTCTGCAATTCACTCGATGAACGGACGAGCTTAATCCAATTGCTGAAAGACAATGGAATTTTATCTGTTTTTCATTATTTGGCTTTACACAAATCACAATTTTATGCAGAAAAACATGACGGCAGGGTCTTCCCGGAAACCGACCGTTATGCCGATTGCCTGCTCCGCCTGCCGTTGTTCTATGAATTAGAAAAAGATGATATCCTCAAAATTACCGACTTAATCCTTGGTTTCTACCATAATCGTTTTTCTGCATGATACTGCACTTGATGCACGACGAAAAGTTTTGTGATAATACCATTAAAAATTTCGAAAAAGTAAATCCGGGAAACAATAAATACCTTGTATTCAAAGCAGCCAAGGACAAGGGTGTTTATCGATATATCAGTCATCCCGAACTTACTTGTGAATTTTTTTATGAACACGAAAGTTTAAACGATCATGTAACTGCCACACCGGCGATCAGCGGTATCATCGCGCATTCCATCAGTTCCCTTTTTGCTTCCGCTATTTCAGACCTGATTGAAAATGTGAAGTTATATTGGATTGTCTGGGGGTACGACATTTATACGCTGCCGGAAATTCAACCCGGATTGTATGCTCCGAAAACGTTATCCTATCTGACAGGGGAGAAACGATGGCTAAGCCTTTCCTGGACCTTAAACAAATACAAGTTGCTCCGGTTCCTTTTTTACACCGCACGTGGGAAAAAGAATGTCTGGAACCTGCACGAATCGGCCCACCAGAAGGTAGATTACTTTGTAACTTATATCCGGGAAGATTACGAGCTATATAAAGCGAAATACCCCGAAACGAAATGTAAATTCCTCGATGCAGCCTTTTTCAATCTGGATCAATATGTCGGGGAGGCATTTATCGATAAGAAAACTTCCGGCAAAAATATACTGATAGGCAACTCCAATTCCCCCGAGTCAAATCATTTGGACGTCATTCAGTTTCTTAAAGACGTGCCGCTGGATAATGAAACAAAAATATACATTCCGCTTTCTTACGGGGAAAACGATGGGTACAAAGAGGCGGTTACCCAAAGTGCTGAACAACTTTGGGGCTCACGCTCGATCCCACTGTTAGGTTTCATGCCCCAGCAGGAGTATGTAGAGATATTACTGACCTGTGGTGTCGGCATCTTTTACCACCACAGACAACAGGCGATGGGTAATATCATTGCCATGCTATGGTTGGGAGCGCGCGTTTACATGGCCGGGGTCAATCCTGCCTTTCAATTTTTGCGAAGGATAGGCGTCCATGTGTTTGATTTACAGCATGATTTTCAGCGTTACGGACTGAGCGCATTAACGGAGGATCAGATCACCAGGAATCGCGCGGTTCTGACAGCAGCATTCTCCGAGGAGAAAGTCGAGCAAGACTATGAGAATCTGGTCAGGAATATTTACGAATTTAACGGTCTTCCATGTCACTGAAACAAAAAGCATTTGGAGCTGCAAAATGGACATCTTTTTCAGCCATGGCAACTTCTGTGATGCAGCTGTTACAAATTGTCATCCTGTCAAGATTTATTGATAAGGCGGATTTTGGTTTAATGGCAATCGCTCTTTTTGTGATCGGGCTTTCCCAGATGTTTATGGATATGGGAATTTCCAATGCGATTATTCACAATCAAAAGGTTACCAGCAAACAAATAAACACGCTCTTCTGGCTGAATATCTTTGCCGGTATTACCATTTACGTTACACTATACATTTGTACCCCTTTTATTGCCGATTTCTATCACAGCCCTGAGCTGGTAAGTATTATCAGGTGGACATCGGCTACTTATTTGATTGTCCCTTTTGGTCAGCAATTTGAAACACTGCTGGTTAAGGAGCTTAATTTTAAGTCTCTGTCGATCAGGGATGTGATTGGAAAGACAGGTGGCCTTTTAGCGTCTGTTCTGCTGGCATTTTGGCACTACGGCATTTATGCGCTCGTTTATGCCAATTTATTCCAGGCCCTGGTTTCTACCGCGCTGCTGGTCGTTTACGGCCTGAAAATTTTCAGGCCGAAGTTGGAGTTCGATTGGTACAGTTTGAAAAATGAAGGTTTCTTTTCGTTTGGGCTCTTCCAGATGGGTGAGAAAACGGTGAATTATTTTAACTCCCAGTTTGACACGCTCCTGATTGGAAAATTGCTTGGTATGGAGGCGCTCGGTATTTATAATATCGCCAAGACCCTCGCATTCAAACCCTATCAGATCATTAACCCGATTGTGACCAAAGTCGCATTTCCTGTTCTGGCAAAAATGCAGGACGATATCGACAAACTAAGGCGGGCCTATATTCAGATTTTACGCCTGCTTACCTACGCCAACGCACCGGTGTATGCGGCGATGATTATCCTGGCAAAACCCTTGATTATTCTGTTTTTTGGGGAGGCCTGGACCGAATCGATCCCTTTTTTGAGAATTCTTGCCATAACCGCTCTTTGCAACAGCATCGGTAATCCGGTTGGGGCTTTATTAATGGCCAGGGGGCGCGCCGACTGGGGTTTCTACTGGAATTTAGGTATGCTGCTATTTATGCCTCTTTGCATTTGGATAGGCAGTTTTTGGGGATTAGAAGGGATCGCCTGGGGGCTGACCCTGTTCAAAATCGCCGTCATGCTTCCCGCATGGGGTTTGTTTGTATACCCGCTCTGCAAAGCCAAATTCCTGGAATACTTCGGGAGTGTCGGCAAGCCTATTCTGCTCGCCACAGCCAGCGCTGTGGTTGCCTATTTAGTTTCCCCGTCCATGAATAATAATTATCTGGATCTGGGCATAGGGCTGTTTATACTAGGCGCCGTGTATGTGGGTCTTGGAATGCTGGCTACCAATAACCAGGAAAGAGCGTCCCTGATGCATTTTTTTGCTAACAAGGGGCAGGTTGGCCAGCAGAGTTAGTGACCGGCAGGTCCAGCTTCATTTGGAGTTCAGAGCAGATGAGGCCTTTCTTGATTGTTGAATCGATTCATCTTTTCAGGATAATGCGAGATGCAGTGCTGCGATGATTATCGTAGCACTGCTTCTTTTCCGACCCACGTACCAGTTTACAATTCCTTCGCGGATATTTCGCTTAATTACATCCGTAAATACTTCAAACTTGTATCGCTTCATAAGCCTTTTCATCGAACATGGTGTCTACTATTGGCGTTATTTTGTCATGTATACTTGACAAAATGAAATGTTTGCCTATCTTTACATGTGCTAAACATACAACATCTAAACTTATGGAACGATCGGAAAAAAATGCCAGCCAAAACTCCGTAATCTTTGCGCTTATTTACGGGGCCACCTATGTTCCTGCTACCTGGTTGTTAAAGCATCAGATGGTAGGCAAGCCACTCTCGATAATCATCGCCATAGTGCCCATTGTCACATTCTCCGTTTTTATTTTGAAACTGATCAAGGCCTTTTCGGTCATGGACGAAGTGAAGCAGCGGGTGCAGTTGGAGGCCGTGGTGATCGGGTTTTCGTTGACGGCCATGTTGATAATGCTTTTGTTTTTACTCGAACTTTGCGGTGTTTCCAATCGCGGCTGGTTTGGTTACGGGCATCTTGTGGGATATTGTTGGGCTTTTTATTTTATCGGCTGGTTCGTTTCGAAGAAAAAATACGGTGTATGAAGAATACAATAAAGGTTGAACGGGCTAAAAAAAACTGGACTCAGGCCGAACTGGCAAAGCATATCGGGATATCGAGGCAAGGTTTGAATTCTATCGAAACCGGGAAATTCATTCCTTCCACAGTGCTCGCGCTGCGAATGGCGAAGGCTTTTAACACTACCGTTGAAGTATTGTTTCAATTGGATGATGGAGAAGAGTAAGCTAACTTGCCTCCATCAGCGCCTGGCGCACTGCGTCCTTCTTTAAGCGCGACACGGGAATTTTCGCACCGTCTTCCAGCAAGAGGTAGCCGCTGTCTTCTTTCAGCAGACTTTTAATGTAAATCTTGTTCACCAGATGTGAATGATGGCACCGAACGAAACCATAACCGGTAAGGGTCTCATCATATTCAAACATCGGCTTGGATACCAGCAGCTTTTCACCCCCGCGCAGAAAAAATGCCGTGTAGTTGTTCTCGGCCACACATCGGATGATGTCGGCGGTTTTGACAAATCGTGTTTCCCTGGCAGAAGAAAGCGCGATCCGGTGTTCGGATTTCTGCCCAGAGGCCATCAGCAAATGCATCAGGTTTTGCAGCTGCGCATTCTGTTTCTTCTGCTCAATCTTTTCTCCGGCGCGCTGAACGGCATATTGCAATTCGTGCGGGTCGATGGGTTTCAAAAGGTAATCGATGGCCGAGAAGCGGATCGCCTGGATGCCATATTGTTCGAAACCGGTAACGAAAATGACCTCGAAATCATACCTGGACAACGATTTGAGCAGGTCAAAACCATTCCTGCCGGGCATTTGGATGTCGAGGAAAACGAGCTCGGGTCTGGCATTGAGAATCAGTTCAATGCCTGCTTCGGCACTGCCGGCCTGGCCAGCCACGGTTACGTGCGCAGAATAGCGTGTCAGCAGTTCCCGCAGGTTCTCGATATTGTTCGGTTCGTCGTCGATGATAACTGCGCGCATCAGAGCCAATTTTTGAATGTCAATATGACTATTGTTCCTTCTTTGCCGGAAGTCATTTGTATGGTAATCAGGTATTTTTGTTTGTTCAAAAGTTTAATCCGCTGGTGAGTGAGCGAAAGGCCCTTGCCTTTGGCTTGCCGGCTGGTGTCGAAACCGTGCCCATTATCCCGGATGGTGATCAGCAGATCTTCATCTTCAACTTTAAATGTCAGTTCCAGCACGCCCGCCGGACCGAGCCCTGAAATGCCATGCTTTACGGCATTCTCCACCATCGGCTGCACGAGCATCGAAGGCACTTCCAACTGGGTATTCCGCACAACTTGGTCCGCCGTAATCTCGTAACGGAAGCCGAAACGGAGCTGTTCCAGCTGGATGTAATTCTCAATGTTCGTTATTTCCAGGCTCAACGGTACCATCTCGCGTCCCGAATTTTGAAGTGTGTTCCGCAGCAGGCGACTGAAACCGGTCAGGTAAGTGTTGGCCCGGTCGATCTCGTTCTTATTGATCAACCCTTGCAGCGATCCGAGCGCATTGAATACGAAATGCGGATTCAGCTGCGATTGAATAGATTGCAATTCAAGGTTGGTTTTGTGTGCCTGATCCCGTGCTTTGCGCAGCCGCTTCCGGAAATAAAAATACATGAGCAGGCCCACCAAAATGGTCGTAAGCCAGAGTTTGGTCATCAGCACCATACCGATCAGCCATAGTATTACTTTGGTATTGTAAGTAAAACTGCCGATCCACGTGTGGTCGATGGTGAATGCATAACTGCCGTAGGTTTGCTCACTTGCGGTATAGCTGTACTGGACTTCATATCGCCCATCCACGAGCCACGACCAGTTCCCATTGATGTGTTCCAGCAAAAAATGGGGGGTCATCTCGCTGGTGGTTCCTATCCATTGCCCCTTTTTACCAATCCTGTAACTAATGCGCGATGGTCGTACTTTTCCATCGTAGTATGCCTTTTTGAATCCGAAGAAGAGTTCGGCCTCTGCAATGGACAGGGAATCCGGCACGGCATTGGGATGAGAGTAGGTATTGGGTGCCTTGTTGAAGAAATGCATAAACTGCCGGAGTTCGGTGGTGTCCTCGATGCCGGCCGCATTGTGATGCCTGATATCGACATAAAACAGTTCAGGCTTGGGGAAAATCCACGAAATTTTTAGCTGGCTGATCAGCCGTTCGTTACGATCCAGTAAGGAAACCGTCGTAGAGTCGCTCCGGAATGGGAGTAAGGCCGCAGCGTTGCACTTTTCGCCATTCAGCTGATAATAGGCGACATCGGGAATGTCGTCCCGCGTGTTCACAGGTTCATTATCCACTTTCAGCATATAACCCTTTGATAATCCTGCCGGATTTCGAATTACCAGCGTCAACCGTTCCGCCATTCTTCCTGCTGTAACATGGTAAATGCGGGATGCCACTTCACGCACTTTTGCCTTTGTAACGGTGTCCATCACCGCGTTGCGGGCAATGTTGCGCTTTTCATGCGCTGTGAAGGAGTGTACGATCAGGTCCAGGTGAGGTTCACTGGTTTGTTGGTTTATGAGGAAATGGCTGCTCGTTGGGTCAAGGACGAGCGTTTGCGCGCTGACATGGGCGATTGAGGTTACTAAAAGGAAGAGTATCGACGCTTTTTTCCACTTTTTCATGCCTTTCGGATTTGGTTTAAGACAAAATTGGGAAGGCATCTTGATGTTCAGTAGTGGAAATGTGTTGATGACGGCTCTTGATGTGTAAAATGCAAATAGCAGGCAAAACTAATGGACGGTTTAATTTTAAGTAGGAAAAACTAGTAATTTCATTGCATGAAGTTACGCTGGCGACTCTGGCTCTTGCCTGTTCTGATGATAGGTATGTTCATTTCGGTTTTTGAAGTGAACACAGAAGGCATATCCAATAGCTGGGGTGACGAATGGGACACGTATTTACCTGTTGAGTACATACGGGATCAGTTTCAAACCACCGTCGTTTCACCCTCCCGGGCGTCGGGCGTGGTAGTCCCGTGCAAACCGAAGCAAGGGGTTCGAAAGTTCTCTGAACGATTATTCACAATTGCATACGGCCATCAGCGATGGCACTGGCAGCCTCGGATTTTCCTGCGATGTTGCCAATGGCGGATTTAGACCGGCAATGAACCCACATGGGCCTTCTGTAATCGGAAGGTTTGGCTTTGTTGTCCAATCTAAATGCTATTTCATGAAATTCCTTTCTGTTTTTGCTGTGCTGATAACGACGTCGGCACTGGGACAATCCATGTTGCGCGCCCGCGTCGTGGATGCGCAGTCCTTGGCTCCTTTACCCGGCGCTACTGTCCAGATTATCAAGTTAAACCGCGGTGCAACTGCCGATGAAAGCGGACTGGCTGTCATGACCGACATACCCGATGGCTCGTTTCAGGTCACTACCAGGCTGATGGGTTATAAAACGGCCCTGAATGAGTTGACTTTTCCCATGTCAACGAACGACACGATTCGGATTGCACTATCCACAGCCGGTGAAGAGTTGGGTGAAGTGACAGTGTCTGCAACCCGTAGCAGTCGTACTATCAGCGACATTCCAACCCGGATCGAGGTGATTTCAGCCGGGGAATTGGATGAAAAGGCCAGCATGCAACCCAGCAATATCCGCATGGCCCTCTCGGAGAGCACGGGGATTCAAACCCAACAAACTTCGCCTACTTCTGCCAATGCCACTATCCGCATTCAAGGGCTCGATGGCCGTTACACCCAGCTGCTTCAAGATGGTTTCCCCCTATATTCCGGGTTTGCGAGCGGTTTAAGTATTCTGCAAATTCCCCCGCTGAATTTGAAACGCATTGAGCTTGTCAAAGGATCATCGTCAACCCTGTATGGCGGCGGCGCAATTGCCGGATTGATCAATCTGGTCACGAAGGAACCTTCCACAGAGCGGGAGCTTTCATTTTTGGCTAATATTAATCAAACCGGGGCGTTGGATGTCAGCAGCTTTTACAGTGAAAAATACGGCAAAACAGGGCTCACATTGTACGCATCCCGAAATAGCCAGGCGGCATATGATGTCAATAAAGATGGCTTCTCCGACCTGCCGCATTATACGCGTTACACAGTCAACCCAAAATGGTTTTGGTATTTAAATGCTTCCACAAAAATCAGTTTCGGCATTAATGGCAGCTTTGAAGACCGGCTGGGTGGGGATATGCAGGTAATAAAGGACCAGGCAGATAGTACGCATCAATACTATGAGGGAAACAAAACCAACCGGCTTTCGACCCAGTTGCGCTTTGATAAAACATTGGCCAACAAAGATATACTGTCCCTTAAAAACGGCATTGGTTATTTTGCAAGGGATCTGACACGCCCCGACTATTACTTTGGAGGGCACCAGGTTGCGACCTTCTCCGAACTGTCATACAGTCGCCCCGACCCGGTGTTTGAGTGGGTGCTGGGTGCTAACTTATGGACCGACCAGTTTCATCAACGGAACCCGGGAAAGCTTCCGCTGGACTATTCGCTAAACACCGCCGGTGTCTTTGCACAAAGCAACTGGAAGCCGTCCGCCAGGTTTGTGCTGGAAAGCGGTTTGAGAATTGATTACCTGAGTCGCGGCAGGGTGTTTGCCTTACCACGTATTTCAGCACTTTACAAAATTTCACCCGCAGTTACGATGCGGGCCACATCGGGAATGGGATATAAAGCCCCAACAATTTTCACCGAGGAAGCCGAGGAACAAGCCTTCCGCGCTATTCAGCCAATTAATACTACCGCCATCCGAAACGAAGCTTCGCTGGGTGGGAGTATTGATATCAATTACCGGACGCAGCTCTCCGAGCAGATTAACCTCTCGGTCAATCAATTGTTTTTCTATACCCGGTTGAACCATGCCCTTTTGCTGGCAGACAGCCCTTCCGCTGACGGGCTGTACCATTTCTACAACGCCGCCGGGCGCCTGGTTTCAAGAGGAATGGAAACGAATGCGAAGCTCTCCTATGATGATCTGTCGCTGTATCTGGGTTATACTTTCATTGATGCCAAAACAAATTATAGTCCTGTCGCCGGCAACCCCGACGTCCGGCAAAATCCATTCACGTCCAGAAACCGGCTGTATACCACGGTGCTGTATGAAATCGATGAGAAGCTGCGGGTGGGCTACGAGTTATTCTATGTCGGAAATCAAACAATCAGGGACGGAAGTAAAAAGCCATCCTACTGGATGATGGGTATCTCTGCCGAACGACGCTGGAAGCATTTTAGCCTGTTTGTCAATTTTGAAAACTTCCTCGATGCAAGGCAAAGTCATTTTGAACCCATGTACACCGGTACAATCCCAAACCCGCATTTCGCTGATATCTGGGCACCAACCGACGGATTCGTATATAATGGTGGTTTCAAACTTATCCTGTAATTCCAATTCGAACGATAAGCAATTTCGTAGCATGGCTACGGCCTGAATACCCTTGACAAGGCGCTGGTGATACCGATCAGATCGTAGTCTTCGTCGTAGACCATGTATTGATTGCGCCAGGAGGGGGAAAATTTGTCTTTGAATTCGCGCAGGCCTTTGTAGTGGGCAAAGGAACGCAATCGCTCGTAGGCGAATTTGACCGATTTGTCGGGAAGACGGGTCGCGTCCTGTAAGCCGGACATGGGCGCAAGGCCCAGGTTGACCGTTTGGAAGCCCGCTGATTTGAGATGATCAAACATAGCTACCATCAGGAAGTCGATTGTGCCGCCGGCCGCGTCGGGCAGTTTACGGATCAGGTCGTAGGTGGCTTCCCCCGGCGCAAAATCCGGGATAATGTTCAGAAATCCTGCAAGCTCTCCCTGGGGGCTTTCGGCGGTGATGATCTCCTGGCTCCGTAGTTCCTCCAAATCGAAGAGCCCCTGCGAGAAAACAAGTTCGGTACGGTCAGTGGATTGGAGCCATCTTGCCGAAATATTTGCAAGCTGTGCCAATACGGATTCAGCTACCGGCGGCTGATAGATTACCGGGCGGTAACCCAATCCGCGCATTTTCGAGATAGCATTGCGGATCGATTTTCGGGAGGGGCCTTCGAGCGTAAAATTGCGCAGGTCTACAACGGCTTCCTGACCGAGAAAAACGCTTCTCTTTCGTTGAAATAAACCCAATTGTGGTTCCGGGACCCGGTAGTACACGCTTTTCAGGCCGGACCGGTAACAATATCGGTCGAATTCCCGGATGCACGCTTTCTTTTCGCTTTCCGACGAGGCAACGGGTGTTTCCAATACAAATGCAAATTTTCCGGAAAGACGGTAAGCAATGAAGCCGGTGCGACGGGTTGACCAGAAGATCAGTTTATCGGGGTAGGTTTTGAAATAATCCAGACTACCCGTACCGAATT
Organism: Dyadobacter sp.; assembly: GCF_017744695.1. GTDB lineage: Bacteria > Bacteroidota > Bacteroidia > Cytophagales > Spirosomataceae > Dyadobacter. Next base: position 30,868 of record NZ_JAGIAS010000011.1, on the reverse strand, counting down.
TCTCTACCATCGACCGGGCTTCGGGCAGATCCGCTTCGTCCGGATCGAGGAAGTGTGCGTAGGGCCTGGCGAGGGTATAAATCAGGAAAGCCATACTCGAAAACCCCAACAGCCGGATCGAATGCAGGAACCCCGCAGCGAACTTGTCGTGGGGGAGGAGCGGAGTTTCCAGCAGAAAAAAGTTGCTGAATGTGTATCGTACCGACTCCCGAATGCTGAAATCGATGCCGAAGTGGGATTGGTCTAAGAAATAAAAGCCGGCAATGCCATATACCAGCGCCAGGGCGGTGGCCAGCAAGGACACACTGACCCCGACAAATCCCAGTCGCTGATTGGTCCTGACATTGTACTGCTTTCGGGTTAGGATCAACAGCACCACCACGCACGCCGAAAGAGCGGCTTCCTCGTAGTCCAATGCTTTGGTGAGGTGGCCTATACAGGATAAGACGGCCAGTAAGACGGCGAAATACCAGGCGTTCTGTAATCCTTTGAGTAGAAATGCTGCCACCACCAGCAGCAACAGACCAGCTGCGAAAACAAAGTAATTGGAAGCGGTGACGACGCCGATCGGGATGACGGATTCCAGGGCATGGAGCCGTTCGGCAATCGCCGGCGTGAGCGCCGAAAGAATGTTAACAAGGCCTAGTGTCAGCAGCAGGAAAGCGGGGATGATTCTCATCAAGAACCGGTTGGCAGGGCGCAGAAATGCGAAAATGCCTGATAGCAAAGGAAGCCAGAACTCGAAAATGCGGTACAGAAGGGTAGTGGCAACGGCCTGGTCCTCCGACAGGCCCAATTGGCCAAGCAGATAGGCCGTCGATAACTCCACCGCGCCCATTCCGCGGAGAAAGGGCGATGCCAGCATGAAAATAACGGAGACCACATAAGCGATCACGGCGGCAAAAATGGAAGGCTCGATGTGTAGTGCACACATGGAAACATACAAGTGCGCGATGCCGATGCATTCGATCAGCATGCTCACCGCAACTGTGGCCAGCATAGGCCGCACACGTACCTGACCGGACAGCAGTTGTTGCAGAAACTGCGCCAATGAAGGTAATTTCTGCGAGAGCCAGATGTAGAACCGGCTTTTGGCGCGAACGGCCCGGTAAAGCAGGAATAGCGCTGCGGTCGCCAGCGTGACGATCAGCAGACTACCCCAGGCGCTGTTTGCTATCGGACTGACCATCGCAGCCCAGCTAAATGCAGGTATAGCGACGATCAGCACGGTGAGGATCCCCACAAAGCCGTAGATCGTGGAGGCAAGATTGATTTGCTCCTGACTGGTGCCGTGCCGCTTTATGTCTTGTGAAAAGAACGCCAGCGCCGAAACGCCGCCAGCCGGCAGGAATACACTGACCAGGTTTCTTTTCAGGAACAGCATCAGGCATGCGGACATAGATACTCCCGCGCCGACGGAACGGAATGCACATTTATACATCCATGCCTGGGCCATCACGTAGCACACAACCAGCAATACGCCCGCAACAAGCCACCCCAGGGAGGCTCTACCGATGAAGGACTGCACGTCGGCGAGCTCGCGACCCTGATGGGCGAGGAACCAGCCTGCTATCGCGATGAAAAATGCACCGATCAAAAACTGCACGATAATGCGCAGATGCTCCGCGATGAACGTGGGGTATTTGAGAGATATTTTTGTCCTGGCAGAGTTCATAATCATGTGGAGGCCGCATGACGTTATGTGATAGTATACTCCATAACGGTCATATTTAGCTGTCTTCCAGTAATTTCTTTCGTTTTTCGCGGCTACTGTAAATGTATTCGTAGATAGTCGGCAGGATGAGCAGCGAGAGCAGGGTAGCTGTCATAAGCCCGCCGATCACCACAATGGCCAGTGGTTTTTGGGTCTCCGAGCCAATGCCGGTGCTCAATGCAGCCGGAAGCAATCCCAGCGAAGCCATCAGGGCCGTCATGATCACCGGGCGGAGGCGCGAACGGGCACCGTCTTTGATTGCCTCTACGAGCGTCATGCCCGCGTGCAGGTTGTGCCGGAATTTGTTAACCAGGATCACGCCATCCTGCGTAGCCACGCCAAACAGGGCAATAAAACCAACCCCCGCCGAAATGCTGAAATTGACGCCGGTAATGAGCAGCGCGGCAATGCCGCCGATCAGCGCGAAGGGCACGTTGAGCAGCACCAGCAATGAGTCCAGTGTATTGCCGAATGAGGCGAACAAGATGAAAAAGATCAGCAAAATACTGATCGGTACTACTACCATCAGCTGTTTCTCGGCCCGCTCCTGATTTTCGAACTCACCGTTCCATTTGATTTCGTAGCCTTTATCAAGTTTCACGTGGTCGGATACCTTTCCGCGAGCCTCGTCCACGGCGCTGCCCAGGTCACGGCCGCGAACGGAGAACTTGACGGCGATAAAGCGGGCATTGTCCTCGCGGTAAATGAAAGCGGGCCCTGCCTGATTCCGGATCACAGCCAACTCTTTCAGCGGAATTTTTCCGCCATTCAGGGTTGGTACCAGCAGGTTGCCAATCTGGTCAATGCTTGATCGATAGGGTTCCGCGTAACGCAGACGCAGGTCGAATTTGCGCTCCCCCTCATAGACCTGGCTTACTGCCTTACCGCCGATCGCCATTTCAATGACCGCGTTAGCGTCGGCGGCATCCACGCCGTATTGGGCCATTTTGTCCGGGTTAAGGGTGATGCGAAGTTCGGGCTGTCCCAGGTTGCGGAAAATGCCCAGGTCTTCAATACCGCGAACGGTTCCGAGCTGGGCGTACACCTGGTCGGCTTTTTGGTCGAGTATATTCAGGTCGTCGCCCGTGATCTTGACGGCAATTGAGCCCTTAACACCGGAGACGGCTTCTTCCACATTGTCGGAAATAGGCTGCGAAAAGCCGAAATCGATTCCTTTGTAAACTGCGAGTTTAGCTTGCATTTCGTTGATAAGCTCTTCCTTGGTTATTTTACGCTTCCATTCTTCTTTCGGGAAAAGGTCCACGAAAAATTCCTGGTTGAAAAAGCCCGTTGCATCGGTACCGTCGTTGGGACGGCCCGTTTGCGAGATCACCCCTCTGACCTCTGGAAATTGTTCGAAGATCTGCCTGAACTTACGGGTGTAATGGTAACTGTCTTCCAGGCTCACCGAAAGCGGCATACTGGCCCTGACGTAAATGGAACCCTCGTTCAAATGCGGCAAAAACTCCGAACCCACCCAGCGAAAGGAGAAAATAGCAGCGCTCAAAGCAATCAGCGCGGTAAGAACGGCCCGCTTCGGGTGCTGCATCACGTGGTCGAGCAGGGGAGCGTACCGGCGGTTAAGCCACTCGATCAGTGGGTTATGGCGCTCCCGGACGTTTTTGTTCAATAAAATGCTGCTCATGACCGGCACGAATGTCAATGCGAGCAGCAATGCGCCGAGCAATGCAAATCCCATGGTAAATGCCAGCGGGCTGAAAAGTTTTCCTTCTACTTTTTGAAATGAGAAAATAGGCAATAAAGCCGTGATAATGATCAGTTTCGAGACGAGGATGGATTTACCCATTTCCAGCGCCGACTTCAAAATCCTTCCCAGCTTGGCCCGCTTGTTGAACTTCTCCATTCCCTCATGCTCGGCCCAATGCGCGAGCATTACAAAAAGGCCCTCCACCATCACAACTGCTCCGTCGATGATGATCCCGAAGTCGATCGCCCCGATGGAGAGCAGGTTAGCGCTCATGCCTTTGGCGCGCATGAGAATAAATGCGAATAGCAATGCAAGCGGAATGACGAGCGCGACGGTGATGGTCGTGCGCCAGTCGGCCAGGAAAATGAGCAAGATCACTGTCACCAGCGTGATACCCATCGCCACATTCTCGGCAACAGTATGCAGGGTATGCTCATTCAGTTCGGTACGGTCGTAGAAAACCTTGATCCTGACATCGGAAGGCAGCGCGACCGTGTTCAGGTAATCGATCTTGGCCTTCAATCTGGGCAATACATCGCCGGGGTTTTCGCCCTTGCGCATGAGCACAATGCCCTCCACCACGTCGTCGTGCGCATCGCGGCCCACGATCCCAAGCTGCGGCAAGGCCGACTGGTGTACCACGCCGACGTTCGTCATGCGGATAGGTACTCCGTTCAGGTTTTTGATGATGATTTTTTCGATGTCGGCCACGCTGGTGACAATACCTATCCCGCGCACAACAAACGCTTGCTGCCCCTGCCGGAGCACATCACCGCCTACGTTCACATTCGCGCGTTGAAGCGCACCGTACACGTCGAGCGCGGTAAGGCCGTACCTGGCGAGCAGGCTCGGGTTAATGCTTACTTCGAAGGTCTTCACATGCCCGCCAAAGCTCACCACGTCGGCCACGCCCGAAACAGCTTTGATATTTTTCTCAATGACCCAATCCTCAATGGTTTTCAGCTCGGTGTTTGTCCGGGTCCTGGATTCCAGGGTGTAGCGGTATATTTCGCCGGTAGGACCGGCAGGAGGTTGTATTTCCGCATCCACCCCCTCGGGCAGGTTCACATTTGCCAGCTTCTGTGAGGCTTCCATCCGCGCATAAAACCCGTCGACGCCGTCTTCAAAGACAATTTTGATAAATGAAAGCCCAAAGAGATTGATCGATCGCAAGGCCGATTTGTGGCTGATTGAATTCATTTCCGTTTCGATCGGTACGGAAATAAACCGTTCCACCTCCTCGGCGCTCCGGCCCGGCCACTGGGTGATGATCACCACTTCGGTATTTGTCACGTCGGGATAGGCTTCCACCGGCGTGAAATAGAAGCTTATCGCGCCGGCGACCACCACGAGTAGTGTCAGAAAAAAGATGATGGCCTTGTGTTTAAGCGAGAACCCGATAATGCTTTTGATCAGTTTGTCCATCCCTAGTTATCGGTTAGTTCGCTGAAAAGCATCAATGCCCCTTCGGTCACGACCTTGTCCCCGTGCCGGAGGTTTCCCTTCACGTACATGAACCTGGAAGTGTTTTTCAGGATTTCCACAGGAACCGATTCGTACTTGTCCGGCCCATTTTCACGGATTACAAAGTAGCGGTCCTGGCTGAAAATAACTGAGATCGGGTTTACGGCCAGCATCTTATCCGGCTTTTCAACGCGCAGCTTGACAGTACAGAACATGTTGGGTTTCAATGCCCGGTCTGAATTGGAGAGTACCACGCGCGCCTGAACGACTTTGGTATCATCGTCCACCATTTGCCCGATGTTGGCGATCTTACCTGTGAAAGTTCGTCCGGGATATGCCAGGGTCGTAATGTCGACCAACTGGCCCTCTTTCACTGATTGGACGTCAGATTCGTAAATATTGATCATCACCCAAACGTCTGTCAGGTCGGATATGATAAAAAGCGGGTCGGCGTTGTCGGGACGTATCTGCATATTGGAATTGATGTTACGCTGGACGACGAAGCCGCTTTCCGGCGCTTTTACCAGGAAAACCGGTTGATTGGCCGACGGCTTTCCACCGTAGAGTTTCAACATTTGCGCTGACCGTTCCAGCTCCGAACCGGCTATTTCCAGTTGCTTGCGCGCATTCACCAGATCTGTTTCAGAGGAAAACTTGGTTTTGTAAAGCTGTTCGACATTGTCTGCATTGCGTTTGGCAATGTCATAGTTGGCTTTGGCGCTGTTGTGGTCTTTGAGGACGTTGCTCACATCACCGCTTTGCAGCGTGGCGATCACCTGTCCTTTTTTGACATATGCCCCCAGATCAGCCCGTACATCGATCACATTCCCGCTCACAATCGGGTAAACCTTGTCGACTTTCTTTTCGTCGAAAGATACCGAACCGGTGAATTGCAATTCCTGTTCGAAATTTCGAAGTGCTACCGTGTCGGTGCGGAATGCGACGTCGGTATCCTTGGTATCTACCTGCTGCGGTTTGTCGGGTTTGTTGCAAGCAGATGCTAACCCGAGTAATAGTAGCAGTCCGTGACGCCCGCCAATGGCAAAATAGCTCTTCGCTTTCATGAGGTGAGTAGTTGAATCCTAAAATGTCCGGGTATTGGTAACGAAGTTGAGCAACTGCCTCGACTGAAAGAGGTTATTGCGGAGGTCGAGCAGGTTGAGCTGAGCGTCGCGATAAGCACGGATCTTGTCGATATAGTTCACCAGATCGATGACGCGTTTGGCATAATTCTCGGTAGCATTTCGGGAAATCTCTTCGATGCTTTCCAGGTAGGCAGGCGAGTACTTTTCCTGCAAGGTCAGGGCTTCCTGCATTTGACGGAACGCCGCCACGACATCCTGCTCCACTTGCAAATGCGCCAGCTGGGAAGCGGTTTTGGACTGATCTATCGCATAGGCTGCGCTGCGGATATTGCCCTCGTTTTTATTGGCTACCGGCAGGTCCATGATGAACTGCACGCCCACATAATGCGGGAATGCCGAACCCACCCGTTGGTAGTCGGCGCCAACCGTAAGATTGGGCGTGGCCAGTGATTTTTGGTAAGTAAGGTTGCGCTGGTTGTACTGTACCTCCTCATTGGCGACTTTCAGGTCGGGGCGGTGGGTGGTGGCTTGCTCCACGAGTTGCTGTAAAGTGGGCAAGGCCTGCTCCGCTGTGGTGTAAGGCTGCGTCAGGATATAGGTTGAGCCGGGCAATGCGAGCAGCACGCGCATATCCGCCTGATCACGGGCGATCTGCGCGCGCAGGTCTGCGAGGTCGCTTTCAAAGTTCTTTTGTTCGAGTTCCAGGCGTGTGACTTCGAACGGAGCGATAGCGCCCACCCGTAGCTGAGCCCTGAATGCGGTCAGCAAAGTTTCCTGCCGCACGCGCTCCTGGTCGAGCATAGCCAGTTTGGCAAGGTTATTCGTAAGGCTCCCGAACGTAGCGGAGAGTGTGTACCGCGCGTTACGCATTACATCCTCGAATGCGGCCTGTTGCAGGGCCACATTGCTCTCGGCCAGTTTTACGAGCTTGCTCCGGCTGGCGGTAAGGCTCAGCACCTGTTGAAGCTGGATGTTAAAAACTCCTCCCGTCGGATTGACCAGATCACCCTGCTTGCTATACGGCAGGAATTTGTGATCGTAGCCGTTGTAAAGGTTGGTCTCGACAAACAGGTTGGGATTGTACCAGAGCCGGGCTTGCCTGACACCCGCTTCGGCGATACTGATATTGAATTTCTGGGCAATCAGGCTAAGGTTTTTTTGTAAAAACTGCTCCTGCGCCTGGGGAAGTGACAAACGGATGGTATCCTGCGCAGTAGCTGAAAGGGCAAATCCTAGCAAGAGAAGTAAAATTTGTTTCATAAAGCGATCGATAACCTTTCAATACTACATGGACAGATCACACCTGCAAATCGGCGATCCGGCAAGGAATATCCAAATCCTCGGATAGGTAATAAATGGCGCACACGCGATGGTAGCCGTCGGCGATGATTAGTTTCTTGGACCTTACCAGTAACACTGGCGAGAGTTTTTCACCGTCTTTTACCTTTTGAATATTCTCCTTGACATGAATGTTGTCGGCCGGCAGCAAAGGCAGCTGACTGGCCCGAAGAATGTCTTTGGCCTTTTTTACGACCGTCTTGCCGTCTTTGAGTTTTTTGACAGTCTTCTCAGGGATGCTGTCGGAAAACAGTAGATCTAAATAGTCCTGAGCGGCGGGGTAGTTACTATTTCTGGGCTTTTTAAGCCAGAATTCCAGATTTGCCTGATGTTTAGTCATGGGATAAAACATGTAAGGTCAATCAATATGTCACCAATTTATTTATTTTCGGGATTATTGAAATAATAATGATTATCAAAATATCTCTACTTGATTGCTTGCCTCATTTTTATTCGTTTGCTTCGGACGATTCTCCCGGTAATCGGGGACGCACCAATGTATTTGCTTTCCCGATCATGAATTCCTGACGACGATTTTCAATGAAAAAGGCTGCCACCTTTTTGGTGGCAGCCTCCCTGGCATTCATCGATAGGCGAACCGGGGCTATCTATTTCCTGATCGCCACTTTATGGGATAATTCGGATCCGTCGGCGTGCTTTGTCACAAGCACGTACATGCCCGGGGCTATGCCTTTCAGATCAATTTCCGTTTGGGCCTTTCCTGCACTGTAAATGGCCGTCCCGCTGGCGGTTATCAGTCTGATACCCGTGATTGCATTTTGCGAATTGGAACGGATGAACAGCCGCTCGCTTGCGGGATTCGGGTAGATAGAAACACTTTCTTCTGCCTTTTGCACCATTTCAGCGGCCATGCGTAGGCTGGATACCATTTCCTGCGGTGGCGGAGAAACGCTTTTCCCTGATACCAATGTAGAAGGGTAGCGCCACGGGCCGTACATCTGGCCGGTTATTGCGAGTACCGGGTCGTATTTCACCCGCGCTCTTACTTTCGTACCCCCTGAAAGTTTGGTTACAGATGCGATGATATTTTTATTGCCAAAAGAGTTACCCAGATCGACATAATCCGGTGTCGACCCTGTAAATTGTACACTATTGGCGACAGATGTGTTGGGAACTCTTGAAAATGGTTGCGAAGGATTTTTGGTTTCCCAAACCACCTTGAGCTTGGTCCCTCCCAGGAAGGACTTAATGACCAGATTGATGTCGAACGTTGGTTGTGCATCCTGGCCGGGCAGGCCTGGCGCATAGGGTGTGAGCGAGCCGGCGTTGTAAATCGTAAGATGGCCCTGCCTCGCCGGGGGATAAGATTGTTTGTTTCCCGAGGTATATTCTCCGCCACCGAAATAGGTTCGAACCTTTCCGACATCCTGAGCGGTCGGCGTGTCGAATCCCGGTATGCCGACGATAATATCCGAAAATCCGTCGCCATTCACGTCGCCCGCACAGGATACCGAAGTGCCCATTTGGTCCATTGTATAGGCGCCGGCTGCTACCCAGCCGGTAACGGTGCCGGGGCCGTTCGCTCCGGGGTAGTTACCCGGAATAATAGTAAAACGGCCAATCTGTAACTGCATGCTAGAGTAGGCTGGCGAACCTATGATCAGGTCACTGTAACCATCGCCGTTGAGATCCCCTGCGCCGGATACCGATGTTCCAAAACCCGTATCACTAAGTGAGCCGTAATGGAATTGCTTATATGTCTCTTGCAAGCCAACCGATTGACCGAAGTACACCGCGATGGCACCCGATTTTGAAATTTCCCAGCCCGGGATACCTACCACGGCATCGGAAAAACCATCTCCGTTAACGTCACCCGCAGCGGCCACGGAAGTGCCGAAATGAATGTTGCCATAGTCAGCCTTAAGGAGGGTGGTAGAATTATCGACGCCGCTCGCAGATCCGTAATAGACCCAGGCAGCGCCGGTTTCCACGGCAGGAATACTCGTTGTGGGTGCCCCTACGATCAGGTCGTCGAATCCGTCGCCGTTGGTATCACCCAGGCCCGCTACGGCGGCGCCCATGCTGGCATTGATGCTTTTTCCAAGGAGGATCTTGGGAGTGGTGATCAGTCCGTTTGCTGAGCCATAGTAAACGAACGCAGCTCCTCTTACCTCGTTGCCCACCTTATACTTCGGTGCGCCGATCACGACATCGGCATAGTGGTCGCCGTTCAGGTCGGTGGCGCCGGATACCGCAATTCCGAACAGAGAACCATTGCTCGGCTCTGTCAGTGTGACGTAGTTTATGGAATCAAGGCCTGTGGGGCTGCCATAGTAGATTCTTGCCTCACCGCCGTTTCCGGTGTTGGTGTAATTGGGGTTCCCAATGATGATATCGGCGTAGCCGTCGCCGTTGATATCGCCTGCGCCTGCCACAGCGCGTCCAAATTCGAGTATTTTCGAAACGATATGGGAGTTCCCGATACCAGCCTCGGAGCCGTAAGCAACGAGGGTTCTTCCCGCCGCCGCCGGATTTGTTCCCGGCGCACTGATCAGTACGTCATCTAATCCATCTCCATTGATGTCACCCGCGCCGGCCACCATCGATCCGAACCGCTCCGAAGGTGCCGAACCGACCAGCGATGTCCCGGATGTTTCGTTGCCCGGCAAGCCTCCACCGTGATAAATCAAAGCGAGGCCTTCGTCGGTTTGTCCGTTGTCGTAGGTATATGCACCGATGATCAGGTCGCTGTAACCGTCGCCATTCACGTCGCCTGCCGGAGCAAGCGCCGAGCCCAGCCAGGCGTCCTGTTGCTGGCCGGTGATCATCACATCGGACCAGGAGTAGTCATCGGAAAGACCTCCATAATAGATGAATGCACCTCCCTCATTATTTTTTTCATTGTCGTAATACCGCGCTCCAATCATAAAATCGGCGAAGCCGTCGCCATTCACGTCACCCGCTCCGGCGACTGCCCATCCAAATTGTGCTTCCCGCTGATTCAGCGTAATCATCGTCTTACGCCCACTCTGGTCTCCAACACCGAGCCCGAAATACAGGAATGCCGCGCCTTGGTTTTCCTGTGTGCCATCATATAAGTATGCGCCTATAATGATATCGGCATAATGATCGCCGTTGACATCGCCTGCCGCGGCAAGCGAGTGACCGAAGCGTGCATCAACCTGGTCGGATTCCAGCCGCTGAGGGTTATCTTTGATCAGCCCCGAGGCGCTTCCTCTGTAAATAAAAACGGCACCTTCGTAGGCCTGCCCGTTCGAATACAACCGCGCACCAACCATCACATCCGTATATCCGTCGCCATTCAGATCACCGGCGGAAGACACGGAATAACCCATCATAGCACCCGCCTGATTAGCTTCCAGCGCCACCGCACCTGCGCCTACACTGACCGCATTGCCATAATAAAGGAAAGCCGCGCCTTCATTCAATTGTCCATTGTCATACCGATGTGCACCGACCAGGATATCGCTACGCCTGTCACCATTGACATCCCCGGCCATCGCCACGGAAATACCGAAGTTGGCCTCGGTCTGGTTAATTTCCAGAATTTTCGCAGGATTTGTATTCAGCCCGGCAGCACTGCCGAGGTACACGAATACGGCGCCTTCGTCGGTTTGTCCGGCATCATAATAAGGAGCACCTACGAGCACGTCGCTGTAACCATCGCCGTTTACATCCCCTGCGGTCGACACCGACGTACCCGCCTGGGCATTAACCTGATTGCTTTGCAGGATCTTTGCCGCAAGACTGATGCCCGCCGCTGTTCCCGGAAACACGAATGCGGCCCCCTCGTCGGCCTGGCCATTGTCATACTTGGGCGCACCCACGATCACATCGCTGTATCCATCTCCGTTCACATCGCCGGCAGTGGAAACGGAGTAACCCATCCAGGCATAGTACTGGTGTATTTCAAGCATCTTATTCGCGCCAACCGGCCCGCTATTGGTTAATGGGTCGATCGTTACGGGAAAGCTCGCGTTTTCCACCCCGACTTTAATTTCAATCTGGTTGTTGACGTAGGCGAGTGCAGCATCGAGTATTTTACCATCGGCATCCCAGCATTTTAAGCCATTGTATACAAGCTCCTCTGGCTGACCGGCCTTCCCGGTGCCGGTTACAAAATGAAGCTCGTTTTGCCCCAAATCACGCACGGTCGCACCGGAAACGATCAATTTCACTTCCAGCGACTTTACACCCTCAGGTGCCTGTTCAACGATGAAGTTCTGGCGAATGCCTTCTTCGCTATTGATAAATTCTTCCGAAAAATGGCCATGATCGATCACAACCTTGTTTTCCGAATGCGTAACAGCACTCTGCGGCGCCACGGCATACAGCAGTTTGTCGTCCGCGAATACCCCCTTATTCAAGAGTTTTACCGTAAATCCCGAGTGGGTCGAATCGACGCGTTTCCGGATTGTGAGAGCGCCGGGCTCGTAGGTAGCGCGCAGGTTTTGCCTGCGGTTGGGACTTTGGAAGCTACGCGTCTGATTGTCGTAAGTAACATGGTATTCCCGACTGGCAATCACATTCCTGATGTTGCGGATAGCAGCACTGTCGGGGAGCAGGACATTATTTTTTGCAGTTGTAGTTTGAGAAGAAAATTTGTCTGAACTTTTCCCGGAAGGGAAAAAACGATCATTTTTTTGAAGGGCCCAAATACAGAATGCGAGCAGAGGAAGAAAGAGGTACTGATAGAGTTTTTTCATTGGCAATTTTTTTGTGTACAATAGAGATGAGTAGTTAGTAATTGGGTAATAAGACATTGGCCTAGCGAATATAACTATTGTAACCAACTCTTAACCTATTAAGTATGCGCGCAACTTTGCTCTTGGTTTGTTTTTACCCAAAGTTCGTAGGAAATTGCCAGGAGATTTTTCCAGTCCGTTTGGGCTAAAACCATTCGATATTTGCGTAAATCCCTTTTTTAGAGAAATTGATATTTATGAACCGAGGCGTACTCTTGATTTTACTTGGCTTTGCAACTACCAATTGTAAAAAGGAAGTGCCTGAAATACCTCAGGAGATTTCGGGCATTGTAGGTAAATGGCGAACCGTGGAATACACCCAATTTATGGGTGATTCGATTGTCACAGGTTCTATACCTAAGGAATTGTCAAGGGTGATCATTTTTCGCTTCGATGGCGTAATGCTTGAAGAAAATGGAAAACAGACATGCAGCACTCCGAATATCTACCTGCTAAATGGTCAGTTGATAGAAATAAAGCCACAAGCCCCGGTTCCTACCACCATGAATTGTACGGGTATGACAAGTGTGCCATGCCCGGAACACTATAAGATCACTCAGATATCAACGGATGAAATTGCTACCGAATACTGCTCAGTAAGATTGAAATACGTGAGGGAAGAGTAGTTGTTTCGACGACAACATCCTCGACGAATTGCCTACCAGAGAAATCGGAAAGAGATAAAATGGCGCCTCGTGAAATTTTGGAAGATATAGGTTGGTCTGACAATCGGAGAATCGGCATAATGCCGTTCGTATATAACACTCGAATTGAAGTACTACGAGGGAGTCCTAAAAAAATCAAGTTCATATAACCTTATAAGTAATAAAATAAATACTTCCACAGTCATAAGTTTGACCTGCGCTCGAAATTCAATATAAATGCATCTTTGTCAAAGCGGAATTCGGGTAAGTGCGATCTGGCCTTCACGCTCAAAAACGCAAAACACAGCCTTGCGGTCGTCGCTGAGCGCTAGTTTGGGGTATTGGCCCTTTGTTAAAGAGACCGTTTTGGAGTTGTGCGCAGTCCAAAGGTTCAACGTTCCTTGTTGCTCCCAAACGACCAGCGGCCCGGAGCCAGTGCGAGCGACCACCGGGGTACGTCCTTCTCCTAATTTAACTTCTTCTTTTCCAGGCCGGGAAAGGAAGATTTCATTCTGTCTGCGCCAGACGGTAACAATATCGTCCTTCTCATCGATGCTGATGTCGCCACCATCCATCGGGCATGCATTGATCATAAAATTGCCGTTTCCCAGCTTTTGGGGCGTGCCCAGGCTGTCGCCGTGGGATTTGATCAGATAGATGTTACGGGCACCTTCGAGCTTGTTACGGAACATCACATGGGCCACGCCATTGTTGCCCATACGGATCGATGGTTTGCAGCAGTCGCAGACCCCGTTCTCTTCACCCTTGTAAACCAGCCGGCTCCTGGACCAGGAAAGCCCTCCATCGTTGGACCGAGCGCCAAAAAGCGTATTGTTGCCTAGCCGGGTATCGAGCCAGACGGTGTACAGCTCGTTGTTTTGACCGGCACCCAGACCGGAAAGGGCCTCCTTGGCGGTAGTGTCCGCGTCATTGATTTTGCGGGGCGCCGTCCAGCTGCCGGCGCCATTTTTGGTGCTGATTGAATATAGGCCGCCCCGGTGGTCGCCGACGGTAATAACGGTATAATCTTTGGTGGTGGCCATTTGCGGGCCACGGCCCATGCCCAGTCCCATCTGAGGGAAACTGCCTATCAGTTCGGGTTTTGAGAAAGTGCGACCATCGTCGGTTGAACTGACAAAATAGATCTTTCGATCCTGTCCATCTTTTACCCCGTAAACAACCCGTATTGTGCCAAGCTTGTCTATGGTGATGGCAGGTTGACTTCCCCGGCCCAAAACGGTTTCATTATCTGAAACAGAAAACGGCGCGATCCAAAATGCAGAGAGCCAGATGATTAGATGGATGATGCTTCCCAGGAACATGGTTTATAGGTTTAGGATATTGGATGAATATGATCTCAAAATCAAAATTGCATAAAAACTGTTGAACGGTATATGTTTTGCATCATCTTCTCGCATGTTTATAAAGGCCAAAGAAAATGCCCACGAGCATACGCTCGCGGGCATCGAAGAATGCAACAATGCATTTATTGCAGTAACCACATTTTAGAGAACTGGTCGTCGACGGCCGGCGAAAGCGTTCCGACACCAAGGTCGTAGGCTTCTTTGTTTTGACCCAGCTCGTTGCCCGGATAACGATAGCGCTCGGGGAACTGAAACCCGTTCAAACGGCCATTGTTGAAGATGTTAGGCAAGCGGGTGCGGCGCAGGTCGAGATATGCCTCGGACGACACCAGGAACAAGCTGATCCATTTTTGATCCGCAATTTTGGCAAGTTGACCGGCTTTATCCGAAGGCAGCGCAATGCCGGGTTGGGCCAGATATTTGGCGACTGCATCCTGGCTGACACCCCAGCGCAGGAGCGAGTTGGTAATGCCCTTGCGATAGTAAGTATCAGCACTACCGGAAATCAAGCCTTTTGCGGCTGCCTCTGCGAGGATGAATTGAACCTCATCACTATTCATAATCTGCGCTTTCAGCAACGCGTGTTTGTTTTCGCGGAACAGTTTTGAAAATTTCGATACTTTGAAATTACCAACTGCGCCGCCCGCAGCCACGTCGTAATGCCCGTTCCCGTTTTTCCAGTCGGCGAGCATACCTGCTACAAAACCTACATATACCTTATTGGAATCGAGCAGGATGTCTTTGGTCGCGTAGGCTGCGATGTCCTTGTTTTTGCGGTCGATATACTCCCAGGTTGAAGTGTAGGTATAGCCATTCGGGTCGGTGGTCGTGAAAGTCTGACCGTTCTTGGCGCGGTCGCTGGTCCAGGGTTTTTCCACCGGTGCGAACCATACTTGCATACGTGGGTCGTTCAGTTCGGTAAGTTTGTCGATCAGCGTCTTACAAGGTCTGCGGGTATCGAAGTTGTCGATAGTCCCCCAGTTCAACGGGCCGCCCGTCCAGGAATTGCTATTATCGCCGCCCAGGGTCCCGATATAGCCGATGGAGGCATTTTCAGTCGGGTCCGATAGCAATGGCGCGCTTGCAAGCGCTGTCAGACGCGCGCCTGCGTCGCTCAGCTTGCCCGAGGCGCGCATGGTAAGACGAAGTTTCAGGGAATTCGAAAATTTCTTCCATTTATCCTTGTTACCGCCGAACATCAAGTCATAGCTTTCCGAAACAGGTTCCGTTCCGGCGTCTATCAGGGCATTGGCATCATCCAGCTCTTTGAGCAAGCCTGTGTAAATATCCGCTTGCTTGTCATATTTCGGATATAGAATGCCTTCGCGGGCTTTGAGAGCCTGGGAATAGTAGACGTCGCCATAGAAATCAGTCATATAGGAAAACAAAAGCACTCTGAACACGCGGAAAATTCCCTGGTGTGTTTTCGAATTGCGCGTTTCCGCCAGACCGATCGATCCGTCGATCAGTTTCAGGATGTCCATTGCCGTGTACATATCGGTGATGGGCGCCCGGAATGCATTGTAAAAATTGTCGCCGCTCTGGTAATTGCTTTCCATATGCTGTACAGCACCCGGCAGGACGCGGGTATCATAGCCCATTTTCTGGTAAAACAATGTGGTCCGCTTGATGATCGAAGCCAGTAGATAAGGATCGTTCACCGACTCAACAGCGTCTTTTTTCTGAAGAGCGTCATAAGTTCGCAGCTCGTCGTCGGAACATGCAAAAAGTCCTGCGATGGCTGCAATGGCAAATATTTTGATCGATTTCATGTCAGTTTTGAATGGAATGGGTAATTAAAAATCAAGAGTCAGCTTGACACCATAAGAGCGGATACTCGGCAATGTCGCCCGCAGAATGCCCTGGCTGGTCCCTACGCCTGAAAATGCCGACTCTGGATCCTCGTGACGTCCGGACTTGTTCCACTGGAACACGTTTCTTCCCACTAATGCCAGCGTCACATTGTTGAGCTTGTAGGCACGGGTCAATGCGGATGGCAATGTGTAAGCCAATGAAATCTCTTTCATTTTAAAGTTGGTCGCATCATACGTACGTGTCGCGCTGAAATTCCAGATGATGTCCCCGTATCCATTGTAAGGGAAGTCATAGAATGTATTCTTAGGATCGGCACCGTTCACAATGTAGTCCGAATCCTTCGCATCTTTCGGGTCGCCTTCGTAGTTCGGGTTCAGGAAAACGCCTTTCACATAGCTGGCATCCTGGAAATCAGAGCGTTTGTCATCGTTGTTCGCATTGATCGCCTCATACTGGCTCGCGCCTGCCGCCGGCCATACCATACCGCCATGTTCGGCATCACGGCCGCCTACCCACCATGGGTTATTGTCGCCCGAACCCAGGGTAGTCGTTGCGCGTCCGTTGGATTCGAGGTATTGCTGGTTGACGGAAACGTATTTGCCGCCCTTCCGCAGGCTACCTACCATGTTCAATGTAAATTGCTTGTAACGCAGGGTGGTATTCAAGCCGAGGATAAAGTCGGGGTTGAAGTTCCCCAGCTTGCCGCGGTCGCGCTCGTCGGAAGAAGCCTGGATTTTCCCCTGCTCGTTGTCGAGCAAAGGCATTCCGGCATATTTACCGGTTTTCACGCGCAGTACGGGGTTTTCTTCGTAGATATTCCCGATGGTTTCGCCTTTGGCAATTTTTACTTTGGTTTTTCCGTCATAGCTGGCAAACACATAGCCGTTAGGGGCGAAGCTGTCGGACAGGCGTGTGATGGTAGCCTTGTAATGCGTGAAGCTACCGGAAATGTCCCAGTTGAAATCCTTCGTTTTTACCGGCGTCAGCGTCAGACCCCATTCGTAACCCTTGCTCTGCACATCGCCGATGTTGGTCAGCAAGCCGGTATAGCCTGTACCCTGTACCAAAGGAATGTTGTCGATCTGGTTCTTTTGTGTTTTGACAAAATAAGTAAAGTCAAATTTGATTTTGTTTTGCAAAAGCCACAGGTCCACACCCGCTTCCTGGGTAACCGAGTGCTGGGCTTTGATGTTCGGGTCCACAATGCTCGCTTTCAGGCTGACGGTGTTGATCGCGCCCCATGGGCTGGGATCGTAGGAATAGGTGTCGATAGACCGCTGTCTGGTCAGACCGTTACCCACATCCGCCAAGCCGACGCGGAATTTAAGCAGGTTGAATGCTTCCGGCAATTTGAACGTCTCCGAAGCCAGCCAGCTCAATGAAGCGGAGGGGTAGAAGTAGTGGATCTTTTCTTCGGCCAGAATACCCTTCCAGTCATTACGGCCCGTCACATCAAGGAACAATTTCTCATCCCAGCCGAATGTCGCAGTTCCGTAAGCGCTGACCGATTTGCTGGTCAGGAACGGGTCGCCGGCGACTGTCATAGTTCCCGCTTTGATGTTTGCCAAAGTAAACAATGAAGGCGAGTTCAGGTCGTTGCCGGTGATTTCCATGCTGCTGGCATTGGTAAATCGATAGTTACCACCACCGGCCAACGTCATCGACAGTTTTCCGAAATTCTTGCTGTAAGTCAGGATCGCATCGGTGTTGGCTTCGACGCTGCTGTTGCTGCCCTGTACATATTGGCCGAAAGGATCGCCTTTTTCGCCCCACGACTTACGGAGCTCGTAATTCTCTTTTACATTTTCCATTCCGGTACGGAGCAGGAGGGAGAGGTTGTCGTTGAACTGCCAGTTCAGTTGCAGCTTGCCGAAGTAGTTGTCACGACCAAAACGGTGTATTTTCTCATAAGTCGTCCACCAGGGGTTGTTTTCTGCTACCGATTTGCCGTCGTCCTTCATGATCGCGCCATTTTGCAATGAGCCTTCGAAGCCGTCGAGCCAGTAGCTTTTCATATCCGACAGCGGTTGCAGGTTACTCGGCATATTGAACAAAAGGCTGTTCAGCACGCTGTTCGAACCGGTCGTGTTGGACTTGTTCGGGTTGAAAGTATTGATGTACCGCGCACTTACCGTTACCGACAAGCGGTTGGTAATATTGTATTGCGAATTGAAATCGACCGATTTTTGCTGGGTTTTCGTATTCGGCATAACACTGTTGTTGGTCATATTCGACAATGACAGGCGAAAAGAACCTTTGTCGTAATTACCCGTCACGGCGACGTTGTTAGAGAATGTGCTACCCGTGCGCAAGTACGCTTTTACGCGGTTTTCGCGCGAGGAAACCATTGGGCCATTCTGCCAGCTCTTTGATTTTACATCCCAGTAATTGGACGTGAAACTGCCATCGAGCTTAGGTCCCCAGGTGTCGGTATTGTCATATTGCCATTCGTAGGCACGCTCTCCCTGGCCAAACTCCATCTGACTGTCGATGAACTGATAAGGTTTTTCGACGGTCGCCATGCTCGAGAACGAGACGCCCAGACCTTTTTTGCCACCCTTGCCCGATTTGGTTGTAATCATCACCACACCGTTACCGCCTTCCGCGCCGTACAATGCGCCCGCGCTGCCGCCTTTCAGGATGGTGACGGATGCAATGTCGTTGGGGTTCAACTGCGAAAGGATATTACCGAAGTCGACGCCGTCTTTGGCGGTGAATGTCTGGTTCCCTACGGGGATACCGTCAATCACATAGAGCGGCTGACCCTTCAAAGCCACGTTCGCTCCACCGTCGCCCGTTGTCGGCATAGCCGTCGTTCCGCGGATGTTGACCAGCACCGAAGACGTTGGGTCGCTGCTCAGGCTGGTGAGGTTAACCCCGGAAACCTTGCCGTCCAGCGACTTCATCAGGTTCGGGTTACCGGCCCGTACGATGTCTTCGCTTTTGATATTACTCACTGCGTAAGCCAGTTTTTTGGATTCCCGGCTGATACCGAGGGCTGTCACTACAACCTCCTTTAAATTCTCTGCGCTGGGAGTAATTGCCACATCGATTATACTGCGGCCATTTACTTCAACTTCTTCCTGCAGGTAGCCCACAAACGAAAAAACGAGCGTTGGGCTTCCCGGTCCTACGTCGAGCGAATATGCGCCGGAAGCGTCCGATGAGGTTCCCGTCTGGGTACCTTTAACGACGATGTTGACACCCGGCATAGCTGTGCCATCCTCCTTTGAGGTGACTTTCCCTCTCACTACCTGTGCCTCGGCTGCACAGGCCATGACCACAGCTAATACAATGGCTAAGCGTGTGCGAAGCAAAAAATCACGAAAAATTAAAGCTGAATACATATTATTGATTGGATAACGGTTTTAATTTCTGGGTCTACGTACTAGGATTCCCGGGTAGGGGAATCGTCATTCGGAGAATTCTCATTCAACAACCGGTTGAAATAAATCTCCAAAGCATCCGAATACAGTTTCTGTTCTTTTTCGTTGGTGATGCCTGCCAGCAGTTCAGCCAACTCCTCCTGGGAGATCTTGTTTTCCACCAGCCTGTCGATCAATTCTTTCGCCCGAAAGGAGAACATCTTACTTTTGATTAATTACTTTAGTCTGTACAGCATACTACTTCCCCCGAAGCAAAGACTATTCGGAGACCGTAACTTTTATGTTATGTTTTGAAAAATGTGCCTTTTGAGCATCTCAGGCCTGATGCTGAACACCGCTGTGTGACACCGCCAGAAGGATCCGGGGTGGGGGTACGGCGGTGCTAGCTACTAGTTCTGTCAACGTTTCTGTTTTCGAATATCAATGGTAAGCAACACGAACTTTTCGATCAGATAAATTGCAGAAGCGAGCAAATCCAGTAAAATATCGCTTTGCCCTATGCCTGGATTTTCCTCTTCATCTCGGTTTATTCTAGGGTAAAAGCCATTGCCGTAAAAAGAACGAGGACAAGCATCAGGCAGGAAAAGCAGATTGGCCAACCGACCAGGATCCTCTGCCGGTAGGATTGTTCCGAAAATCGCCAAATCGATATTAAATGAGTGAGTGCCAATGCGGCTACCGCTACCAGCCACACCGAAAAGATAGCCAGGATCAAGTTATAAACATGTTCCAAAACCCCATCATCGCTCGGGCTTTCGACCAACGGCATCATCAATGTTTCCAGGAGATAGGCTAAGATCAAAATGACGGCGATACGCCAACCCGATTCTTTGATCATGAAATTAGATTTTGAGAATGTAATGTAATTGGTTCAAAGTCTTCTATTTCACGGAAACTTTGGTTTACACCGCCACCTTTCCCCGTTTGGAACGCAAAATGCATAATCCTCGCTTCAATCTTTACCTCACTGGCGATATTTATCAGCAGCCTTGATCATTTCGGTTTGGTTTCTTCCTGGCCGAGCAGCGACGGAAAGAGATCGGTATCCGGAATGTGCTGGGGGCCGGCACAATTGCACTTGCATTCCTCTATCCAAATTGACCGCGAATACTTGGCAAAAATCATAGATGTATTGGAATTCGCCCTGAGGAAAATGAATGAGGCGCCACCCGACCGACTTATCTATTCAGTTGGGCCATTCTCCGGCAAAATTCAACCTTAACAACTAAACACCTAGTCCAATGGATTCACGTTCGAAATGAAAATCAAATTTGCCTACAACCTGCAAATGCAACTCGAAGAAGCTGGATTGTTGCCACCAGCTGCTAGGTATGCATCCGTCGTAATAACCGGGGAATGCATGTGGAAAATGAAACGATTTGGCGTGAAGGTATCCGGCAAGGAAGATAGCAATCTGATTAATCTTAAACCTTAAGCGAGTCGAACCCCTATGTTGGGTAGATTGCTCTTTTCTCTAAATGGCTATGAGTTTGAACCAAAAAGCGATGAAAAGGGCTAGCGCCATAATCAAAAAAATGGGTAAAACGTCAAGCATGCGTCTGAAAAGCGATATTGGACCGGTGAAGATGAGCATCAACACACCCATTAGAACACTTGGCACTCCTAAGATGAGCATAATGAATATAGCTGACATTATTGCATACTCGGTCTGTTCATCAACAGGGAACTCGCTTGCACGATAAATCAACCAGTACGATACAAAAGCTAAAATACCGACGATGCCCCAGGAGATTTTTTTAATCATGGTCGAATATAAGAATGAAGCAACACTTAAACGAGTCGAACCCTTGAGTCCTACCAGCTTGTGAGTTAAATGGTAGTTAATCTATGGCCCAATGTAACGATCACTAGCCACATAAATTCCAAACAACAGGAATGTAGTTACGGCGATCACCGAAGCCAGAAAGAGCCAGATAACTACTCGAAGCAAGGTTCGACCATATTTCATCGTTTCAGTAGGTCATATTTTTACAAATACCAATCAAAACTTTAACAGCGTCGAACCATATGAACACTTATAGCAAATTAGGAAATCGAAATCTTTCATGGCCAGCTACAAGGTCAAGAAAATACGACTCGAACCCTGCGCGGGCATGTGACGAGACTGAAAAAGAAAACGGCTACTGGATAGATCACTAAAACAGATGCACGGGAGATACCGGTTCTTTGGTTGTCGCTTCCAACCAGGCTATCTAGAATAAAGACACAATTATTAGAACGGCTATTACCGAAATCGAAAATGGCAAGATTCTCTTGAATCGATTAGCATACGCAGTGTTACGAAGGGGTATCATCGCAATAACCAAATTTAAAATAAACGCCATAAGTCCAACCGAAATAGGCGTCGCCAGAATCTCGATAATCTTTGAGAAAATATCTTCTCGGCTGGGCGATTGCTTAAAGTGAAACAGCAAATAAAGAGGTTCTAGGCCTACGACTACCAATAATAAAATAGCAATTATCCAGCTCATTTTTCTTGACATAGGAGGAGTATCTTAACAATGCAACCGCCAATATAGTGACGATTACTCAATTACACGAAGGCCGGCGGCAGTTAGCCGAGCTCCACAGGCAACGTGATTGTTCCGCAGGGAGCCTACCAGATCTTCAAGCAATTCACAATTACTACGATTGTAAACTTTAACAGCGTCGAACGCTGTAATTAATGGAAATAATGCTTGTATTCCGAAAACAACTTGATTTCTTTCAAAAAGTCTTCCAACGTTTCGGCCAACGTTTGTTTGGCAGTTACTACATATGGGATCAGCTCGCCTTCGTCTTCCTCTTGAAAAAACAACTTCAAACGAGGAATCGACCCGGATGTTGGCCGGAAATGTGATCTTCTCAAAGTAGAGGAAAGGGTTGTCGATGTACGCTATCGGTGCAAAAACGATGTGCGTGTATCTCGGAATACCGTTCCATTTTATACGATCATCCATAGTGATCTGGTCAGTCAATTCCTTTGCTTTTTGCAATTTCATATCCTAGTTCATTACTACGGTTCAACCTGTGCGGTCCGCGAATATATGGAAAGGTGGAAATACCCACCAAATCCGGGGCCGAGCCTTAATGGGTTTATCTAAGCGTCGATTCCACCCTGTAAAGCGCTCAAACAGCTCGTAAACGGGGTGAACTGTAAGGGAGGTAAAAAGTGAACGGAAATAAGAAGCCCTTAAAGCATGTCCTGATGGATGGCTTTGAGGGCTTTTGATATGTAGACAGAGGGTGGTTATTGCCCTATTGCCAGCATCGAAATTTGGAATATTCATTCCCAGTTCATTCCGCAAGATGTTGACAGTAACCTAATGATAACACCATCCCTATAGATATTCCGTGACAGAAAAAGATATTGCCTAGTAAATTCCTCAAATAAAAGGTTGCAATGCCAGTGACTGTGCGCTCATTTAGGTGGATATAATGGCTCCGTGCATTCAAATGGGAAAACAAGTACACCTTCTTTTTTGTGAATCGAAAATCTCAATTCCCCTTTAATTTTTACAACCGTGTCGCCCGGGGAAATTTTATGCTCAAACTCAATGTACCAAGCTTCTTGATCTCGATAAAATAAACGTCTGCCTGTAACTGGATCATGCCCCTTTAAATAGAAATCTCTTCCTCCGTTTGGAGTATAAGATGCAACAATGTTACACTCCCGATCCCTCAAACGTTCTTTTAATTCTCTACAAGTTATTTGATAACACCCTGATAGGAAAAATATTGTCAAAAGAATTGTTACATGTTTCATTTTACGGGTCTTGTTTTAAAATCAATAAGCGCTGCATGTGTGTATGCAAATTGGCTCTCGCACCCCAAGCAAGTCCAGCCCCCAGTCCAACCCCGTAAGCCCTAAAGCCGCGTCCAGGTTCATACATACCTCTATTGTTTAAGGCAGATTGCGAGATCCCACCAACAAACCCAACACCGGCCAAGCCTGAGCCTCCTATCCCTATACTTTCCGCCTTTATATATTCAAGTGAGCTTGGCATACCCATATTTGTCTTTTCTAGTGCCAACACCTGAAATGATAAAGAAATCCAGGTAGCGAGGGTCCAACACCAACACCTTCGGAAATATATGGGGTAATTCCATATGGATCCATGGCAATTCCAGCGCTAAACGACGCCTCTCCCCCAAAACCACCGACGCTACCAGTTGCATGTATTGCAAACGCATCCGGAGTCCACGGGCTAAATGCATTTACTTGTTCTTGGTAAAGAATATCTGCTACAGTGTAGGAATAGTCATTTTTTCGTGGAGTTATTGTTACAATATCACTTTCCTGTCATCCGTGATTTTAAAACCAAGTAGGCTTACGCCCAATAATTCCTGCGCCTGCTGGACAGCAAAAAAGCCCTGACAAGCATTCGATGTGGCTTGTCAGGGCTTTGTATTTTAACGGCTGATAAACCCTGTAGTTCCTTCAAAAAGCCTCTTTTCTGCAAACGAACCACGTTTAAAGAGCGTGAGAGCACTTTACGGGTGGAGTCGACGCTTAGATAAATCCAGTAAGGAACGAGCACTAACCCAAGCAACTTTACCTAAGTTAGAATTTTTGTCCCCGCCGCCACAATCAAGTCCTTAATCGAAAATCTCATTTTCTCCGACTCAATCCTAAATGAAAATATACTAGGTTCCGAATGAAAATATTTATCAATATCAAACCCGCTTATATCGACACGAAACCTTTCCGCAAATGAGTATATTAACTCATCAGCATCGTCACCTGTGATACCTAAATCCAATTCTATACTACTATCAACATCAAGATCACGTATATCCACACTTGCGACCTCTTCTAAAAACTGGAGCACCTTATTATGCATTTCTTCCACGTCAATTTCAATTATTATTAGTAGATTTCACCATTTCTCGCTGCTGTTGCAAGAGCTCATTCGGTATGAAGGATCCGGACATTTGGCCAGTTTGTAAAAGCTGTGTTTGGTCTTCAAGCGACATATTCTGAAAATTAGTATTTGCCGTGTCTAGAATATCGTATACTGTGATAGCCAAGCTTGTCCGAGCAAGACCAAATCCGAGCCATCTACCTACATACCTGCCTAATAGATTCGTTTTAAAACGGACCATTTGACCGTTGATCATCCTAGTGTGGGTAAAAAGCCTCTGTGACATCAGATTCCGATAACCTAGAAGCCTTTGTAATCTTTGACTTTCTGCTAATTTATTGCTTAAATAAGAGATAGGAGTAGTGACCTTAGATGCATCACCTACGGTAGCTTTCCCCAACCATTTTTTGGGAATTTCAACAGCCGGCAGCCCAACGCCGAGTCCAATTAGGTGTCCCCAACCAGAGAAAGTGGATTCTTGATTTCTTTGACCATAGATAGTTGCTCCCGTGCCATCTCCATTCAACACTATACCTGTTTTTTTGTCATATGTAAAAAGTGATTTACTATCCCTGTATTCATCATATTTTTTATCATCGGGACAAGTCGGACATTCAGCTATGGTGCCAGATGGACTTAAGCCATACAAATCGACATAATTGACCGGACTATTATAAGTATAGTGGTATGGGCTCCAAGCCTCTTGCTCATCCGTTAACGGATCAATCACCCCCCACCGTCCTATCGTCGGGTCATACATCCTAGCTCCATAGTCGAGCCAGTTTGTCTCTGGCTGTTTCTCCTTCCCGTTGTAAAGATACTTATTTGCCCCAGCCGTCCTAGAAATCGCTAACCCAAATGCGTAATATTCTGTCTCCTGGACTACATTGCCAAACTCATCCATTACTGAACGAACGTTTCCCAGATGATCCCGCAGATAGTATTGAGGCAGGAAGTTTGTCCCGTCTTTGACAATCTGGCCTTCTTCTACACCAATACGTAACAAGCTGTTCTCTGCGCGATACTCGAACGTCCCCGCATAGTATGTATTGACATTATCCGGAGCTTCACTCTTAAGTTTTACTCCATTGGCATCATATGTGTACTGCACTGTGCGATTGTTGCGCACCACGCGGCGGGGTAGGTTCAATACGTTGTAATTGATCCCGTCGGTAGCACTATTTCCTATACCCCGGTTAAAATCACGAACCAGGTTTCCATTGCCGTCGTAGACAAACTCGTCGTCCGCGTTGGCTCCGTTGAGAAATCCTTTAACGGGTTGGCTCTGATTATCCTGCGAGTCGTTGACGCGGTGCAATTGATTGCCGCGATACAGATAGCTTAATTGGTCAATGGGCGTGTTATTGTATCTGCGGGTCAGGCTTTCCAGGTTTCCGTTAGCGTCGTAGCTGATGGGCGATTCGTCGTAGTTCGCGAAATTACCAGTACCCGTGGCCCCCGTCAGTCGGCTGGACTTGTCGTAGCTTAAATTCATTCCGCCACTATTGCTTTTGGTTGCCCACGACAAGCTGTTGATGTTTCCATTGTCCTGATAATTCAGACCTAATGAAAAAGGTTGCCCAGTGCTTGTTTGCTGATTACCGAGCCAGCCCCTGGGCGTGTACTTGTAGCCGAGAATTTGTACTCCTGCGTGCAGGGATTTAGTACCCATCTGACCCACTTCATTAAAAAGCTGTTCCGCCTGAGTGTAAGTTTTTTTCTGGACATCTCCTTCATAAAGTATCACATCGGTCTTGCTAAGCCGGTCACCATGATCGTAGGTAAACGTCTTGGCCAGCTTGTAGGTTACACTGCCGGTTTCCTGGGTAGTCCATTCCTGCTCGGGCTTGCTATCGAATGCCAGCTTATAGCTTACACGCTCAAAAGCACTGCTGCTAAATCCGTACAATTGACGTAGTGTCTGGATCACCCGCTGCTTGTCATCGTAGTAGATCACGGTCTGCAACCAGGGGCCATAATCACCACCAGGTAGCAACACCCTGGCAGACTGGCCGGTATTCAAACCGATACGATTGGCCGTAGGGGTTTGCGCAAAGGCAACACCGGTCATGCCAGGCTCGGCGGCATAATTTTTAAAGGGTGTGAATGCGTAGTTGTCGTAGTAGGTCTTCAGCAGCGGTTCCGGGGTGTCGCAGTTGCCATCCTTACACAGGCCCATCTCGATCTGACGATTAAGGTTGTCGTAGGTATAATAAAACTTCTGCCCACGGCCATCGGTACTGCTTTTGGGTAAGCCCGTGGTACCGATATAATCTATTTTGCCGGCGTTGCTGCCAGGCAGTTTTTTTCAACTACTCGTCCGTATTCGTCGTAACGGTACAGGAATGCGTGCCGACTCAGTTCCGCTTCGTTTTGATAGCCCGGTTGAAGTACTGCCCGAAGCTGACTTTTCTCATCGTAGGCATAATACGTGTCCAGATTGATATCCTGGGCTGCGCCCTGAACAATTTTGCTGGTAAGTGTCCGCTTAAGAACGATCCGGCCAAGCCGATCCTGGTACTGGGTCACGCTGCCACCTGCCTCGTCAACAGTACGCGTATAAGTCAATTCGCCAGCCGCATATGTGCTGTTCAATTCAATATCGGTAAGAGCTGCGCCGTTGGCGCGGTAGTATTTGACTTCATCGGCTACGTTTACACCATGGAACTGCGTGGAATTGCCGGTAGCCCCCGGCGCTTTACTTCCGATGACCCGGTTGAGCGGCGCGCTTTCGTAAAAAGTTTGAGTTGAAAATGTTTCCGGTTGTGCATTAGCTGCAATCGGAGCCGACACCTTTGTAGAACTGGTGTAATAATCCTTAGCTGCGGTTTTAACATCCGCCCCCGCCCGAAGTTGTCCACCATTGGAGCTCATCGGTGTCGGTAAAAATGTCCTGACGGGTCGTTGTAACGCGTCATACTCTGTTATTGTGACAATATCAGCCTTAGACCCTGCTTCAAAAGCGGCTACATGTTGGGTCGGCTTGCCAAGCCCATCGAAGTAGGAGACCTGGCTGGTAGCCTGATTGGCCGTGGCAGTAAAGTTGGCGCCAGCCAGGTTTTCGTTAACGCCAGCCTGCTTGTAGGTGCGGCTGATAATGTAATTGGCCGTGGGAGTCTGTGCCAGGCCCAAATAGGAGGTAGTAGCCAGCCAACTCAGGGCCAGCCATCGATAAAGATGATTCATACGCAAGGCTTCGCGGAAAAAATTTGGAAAATGTCCTCAGTGCAAGTGTTGGCAGGCACTATTTGGAGGACAAAGTTGAGGTTCTCCGCGTCGGGTTTCAATCACCCGGAAGGGGCAAGTTGGGGGTGTTTTAGGGGTACAAGTACCGAGGCAAAGCCTTAACTTACCAGGAAATGTATCAGTCTATTAATAAAGGAAAGAACTGAAAATTGGAAATGGTAACTAGTCTTCTGCGCCTTCAAAAGAACGCGTTTTGTATCGATGAAATAATAAAAATTGCAGGCTCTAAGTAGTGCGGCTGTCTTTAGCTGTCCCAAAAGCAGCAAACTATTCATTTCTAAGGCATTTGCTTACCCTAAACTGCTCCTAAATTGCCCCTAGGGGTAATTGCAATTATTGCGCCTGTGAATTTGCTTTGTAGAACTATTTTCAATCAAATGTGTTGGAACACATTAAGCTTAATTAATATTCTTTTTTTATTAGCATTCAAACGATTGAATGCTAGATCACTACTCTATCTCATTAACAAAATGTTTAATAATATGATTATCAGTTCCTTAACGCCTAGATATAATTTACCTTCCCCTATCGACGTTCCTGCTGTTGCACAATTGACTCCACAAGAACGCAAGATACTATTAATGACTCTCAATGATTACTCTTGTAAGGAAATCGCCGATTCGTTGAATATCGCCTTCGAAACAGTTAAACGACACAGGAAGAATATTATTCGCAAGCTAGAGGTGAGCGGAAAAACTGAATTTCGTCGATTGTTGTACCTATGGACAGTGAAATCATGGGCTAGTGTGCAGAGAGATATACAATGAGTGCACGCGGTGTTCGGCATATTCAAATAATTTTGAAATCAGAATCTCCAAATAAGTAGCTATTTTTAGAAGCTTTGATCTGTCGCTAGATAGATGATGTTATGCATATAACTTATGTACCAATTTATCATGATTCCGTTTAGTGAAATGACAGTTTGGGCTACGGTTATCTTTTCCTCTAAAACTGTTGAATATAAAGTTTAAAGCTCACGCTTTGACGATTGATCAAACCGGCGAGAAAAAGAAAGTATTGTTAAGAGTGTGTTGGGAAATTAGATTTGGCCTCCTTTCGGAACGCGCTGTAACATTAATTGAATATTGGCCAAATACAGCCAACTAACAGAAGAAGATATTGTGTACTCATAGTCTTTGACAACACGTCGGAAATAATTAGTCCAGGCAATTGTTCGCTCTACGACCCACCGCTTAGCTACTGGGACAAAGCCGCGAGATGATTCAGGCCGCGTCGCTTTTTTGAAATCGATACTCCATTTGGCCAACTCGCTAGCGAAGACTCCGTTATAGGCCTGATCGCCCAATACTTTTTCTAATCGATCACCAGCAACCCAAAGTATTGTTTTAATCATCGCGACAGCTGCCGGACCGTCTCCGTCGGTAGCTGTGTGTACTTGGGCTACCCATAAGCGACCTTGCGTATCAACAACCAGTTGACGTTTGCGGCCATTTATTCGCTTATGTGGATCTGTCCCCCGATGTTCGCAAATCATGGGATTCAGCTTAACGCTTTGTGAATCAATACATAATAGAGAAGGGTAGCTCTTTTTACCAACTCGTTCTCGATCCAGCTTATTAAGAACCCAATTAATTTTCTCAAAGGTTCCATCCGTTTTCCATCGATCAAAGTAATAATAGACGGCCTGCCAATGTGGCCAGTGATCAGTTAGATTTCGCCATTGACAGCCTGATCGTAGCAGCCAAAGAATTGCATTAACAATCTGGCGCAAATCATGTTGGCGTTTGCGTTTAAGGTTAAAAAAAGGCGAAATTACAGCCCACTGGTAGTCGCGGGGCGGCCCGTGCCGTCAGTAAATGATACTGCTTGGTCATCGTTTTTGTAGTTTGGCGACCGCAAAGATGACGCCGCTACCAGTTTTTCCCAATTTTCAAGCTGGCTGTCAGCAAAAACAAGATTTGCCGATGATTATTAAAAAAGGAGACCTAAAAATCTTGGCGCAGAAACTAATAGATTTTCTAGGTGATGAAACTCCGATACTGGAAGACAACTACTGGATCATTAGTAGTGATAACTGGACCAACTTCTCAAGGCAACCTGATGCCGATGTTGGGTCATTAGCTGATGATTGGTACTTTTTACAACGATTGCTACATGAAGACGGTGCTGTATCAGCCTCTGACTTAGATAGATTATCATCGATACTGCGAGCCATAAGCCAAGAAATCAACCCTATCTAAGAAATCCCAACACGCTCTAAACTTTACAGGCTATACTACAATTCTAATGGAGAATTGTAGATGTACATGCTCATTCCACGATTCCGCATAACCATCATCGGAGCGCTCTTAATTTCGCCCTTTGGGGATAATATTGTGCTGCTTTACAAGAAAAAGCGGTCGCTTTTTCTGCCGGCGGTACAATGGTTCGTTAGTAATACCATCTCACACGAAATGGGTTGTGTTACCCACCAGCTTGCTTTCCGAGAAGATTTTTTGTTAATTTATCAAGCATAATAGGTGAGTAAGTGCTCGGTTCTTTTTATAACAGGGTGATTCAGAATTTAAGGGATAATTCAATGTTCGTGCAAATGACCTTCGGTTTGTTAGAACTTATCTTAGTTTCTGGCTATAACTTGGATAGTTCGTCAGTGCGGCCCGGTTTGTGGGTCCGACCGCACAAGAACGCCTGAGGGTTACGACGCTTGCCGGAGCTTACCTGCCGTGGTAAACAACTTGTTCCTCACTAGTGCAACATTCGCGCTAATCCTCGACTTTCTCACTCGACAGTACCGCATCGTTGTTCTAATGCTTCGATGGCCTAGCATTTTGCTGACATCTTCCAGAGGAACGCCATTGTTAAGCATCATATCTGCGAAGAAATGTCGGGCGTCATGTGTATCGAGCCTTCTGATACTTCCACTAACATCCCGAATTTCACACAGCTGGGCAATGTCTTTCAAATACACGTTGTAGCGGTAGTTGCTGTTTACCGGGATTAACTTGCGATTGGCAAGACAGTAAGGATGGTTCTGGTATTTAGATATCAGTTGGTCGACGATCGGCAGAATGGGCACCATTTCGCCGACCTCTGTCTTTCCGCGGTGCTTGACAAGCCAGCTCTTTTTTAGGTCCGACTAGAACGACGTTTTCTGGACTCAGATCGTAAATATCCTGGTAGGCGAAACCGGTAAAGCACTGGAAAATGAATGCATCACGAACCTCAGAAATCCGGTCTACGCTGAATTGCTTTTGCTGGATTTTCTCGACCTGCCAAAATTCTAGCGGAATTACCTCTACATCGCCGCCAGAGCACTTGAAGCCTTCCATCGGGTTGGAGGAGATAAATTTCTTTTTAACGCCAATTTTTACGATCTGACGCACCCATTTCACTTCTTTGCGAGCAGTTACCTCAGCCAGCGGTTTCGCGGATCAATCCGAAAACTTGGGGGGCGGAGAAAAAAGTGGTTGTTTTGCAATGAATCAATATTTAATGCATTGCAAGAGTCCTATTTAGCCCTAGTCCGCGTCCTATTACCCGAGGGTATCCTC
>NZ_JAGIAS010000010.1 GCF_017744695.1 Dyadobacter sp. | reverse complement strand
TTGTTTTTTCTGGCTGTTTTCAGTTGTGAACGCGATAAGCCTGATCCGGAATGTCGGGATGCTTCTTGCTGCAATCCTTATTTGTTCGACTATGTCGAGTATGTAGTCGACGAACCCGTCGCATTAACGGGACCTCCTTATGACGTGTTCTATTTCGTCCGGTTTACTCGAAAATTCCCCAGTAAGACCCGCGAGGGATATCGGGTTAATATCGCTCGCATCTGCGAGAAATCCATACACAAACTCGCGGGTTTTCCGCATACCTATGATGGAGGCAAAGAGGAACCCAAATCTTTTCCATACAGGGTTTCCGGAAAACTGTTGGATTGGAACAGGGAGAAATATCTCGACATGGCTATCCTAGCTCTTTACATAGACAAAATCGAAAAAATCAACTAAAACACATACTTAGTATGAAAACACTTTTTAAAACCGCCCTCTTCGTATTATTCGCAGTATTAGTTAACTCTGCCTTAGCTCAGCCTCAATACGAAGCCTATTACCGGAGTCACCGGGATGCCAAATTTGATTCCCTTTTTAGCAGAATGACAGACCATGGTTGGCTGTTTTTGAAAGATGATCCGGCTTTACACGTATCACCAGATACCTTCATTGTGCGCTATGCGACGAACCTGGGCCTGTCAGCAGGCTACAAGCTGAAAGCGATTAAGGAAGAAACGGATACGCCGGAAGGAACGATGGTAGTAATGCGTCATCAGCTTTTTCAACTGCATTATAAGAACATACCGGTAGAGGGCAATGAGTTCAGTCTACATTCCACTGAAAATACATTGAAAACTGCTCACGGAAGAATCGTGGCTGGGCTGGATATGGACGTGGCCGGAGGAATCGATGTAGCCGTCGCCCTGCAAACCGCGCTGGACGAGCAAAGACTTACGCAGGATAATTTTGACGGCGATGCCCTTCCTACCGGCTCATTGATTCTAGCCCGAAAGGACGAGCATTTCCTCAAAGAAAGTTATCGGCTAGCGTGGGTGTTCGACCTAAAATCAGAGAGAATCCAGGAGCCTTATCGAATATATGTGGATGTACGAACTGGCAGCATTCTGAAAAAGGTTCCTTTATTCATGAACTGTTTCTTTGCATCGCACGATCAAACACAGCAAACTCAATATCCCAAAGCAGGATTAACTCCCTACAAACCGTGGATGGTATCCACCATGCTACCTAACTATAATCGTTACCTAAATGGCCAACCCCATATCACTTTTGAAACCGAACAGACGGGTGCTCAATATCGCTTAAGTGCGTATAACAACACATTGAATACGCGGATTGCTACATTTACTGTGCTGGTCAATGGCCAGGCAACATTTCCGTGGTCGTGGTACCCGGACGTGTTCAACCCCACAAACAATTGGAGTAATGCCGATCGGAATGCTACGACCGCACATTGGCTTGCGCAGAAAATGCACGACATGTGCTGGCTTCTATTTTTGCGCAATGGGTATGACGGTAATGGCAAACATCCTAGAGTTGTAGTGATTGAAGGTAATGTACCAAATGCAGGATGGATAGGGGATCAGGTCCAATTTGGACATTTTTCAAATGGAAGCAGTATGGTCACCATGGATGTTTTCGGGCACGAATACACCCATGGCGTGACCGCAACATCGGCCAAGTTGGTTTATCAGGGAGAATCCGGTGCATTAAATGAATCGATTTCGGACATCATGGGTACCACCTTGGAGTATCATCTGCTAGGCGTAAATGCCAATTACAGCCACGGTGAGGATGGCCAGACGACAAGAGATATGTCTAATCCTGGTTTATATGGCGATCCCGATACCTATCTGGGGCCCAATTGGGTCCCCACAAACGACCCTGTCGACAACGGCGGCGTCCACCACAACAGCGGCGTCATGAACAAATGGTACTGGTACATGCGCACGGGCGGTCCCACAGGTACGCCGCTGGATTACGCGAAACCGGCGAAGGTGGTTTACCGGGCGTTGAAGTTCTATTTGCAATCCAACTCCACGTATTATGACGCAGCGGAGGCAACCATACAAGGAGCGATCGATGCGTACGGCGCCTGCTCCGATATCGCCCGCCAGGCCGCCTACGCGTGGACGCAGGTAGGGATTTCACAAGTTACGCCTTGTACCGACTGCAACTTTACGATCACTACCAGCGCCTCACCGGCTGCGCCTGCGTGCGGGGCTCCGGTAACGCTTGCCGCCAGCTGTTCGGGCTCAGGGTGCTCACACATCAACAGCTTTCAATGGACTGGCAATGGGCTGGTGCAGAGCGGAAAGTCGGTTACCATCAATGCGCCTGTCGCACCGGGGTCGTACACCTACAATGTGAGTACAATCAAAACCGGCTGCCTGTTGAATGTCGTCCCGCTCAATCTCACCACACAAAACCCCTGCAACTTCAATGTGTCGGCATCAAACAGCAATGGTAACCCCGCTCCCGGTCAGGGTTTGCAATTACTTTACAGCTGCACGGGCGGCGATTGTGGCGGCGTTTCCTACGCGTGGAGTGGGAATGGGGTCAATGGCAGTACCTCCCCGCTTAGTATCAATGCGCCCGGTGCGATCGGCAGCTACACCTACACCGTTACCGCAACAAGAAACGGATGTGGTTCCAAAACTGCCACAACCAGCATCAATGTCAGTAGCGGAGGTGCCCTGAATGCCTGCATCGAGTCAGAAAATGCCAATGGCAATGGCCCCATCAGTAGTGATCCCAACGCTTCTAACGGACAGACACGCGGCGCAGAAAACAACAACAATCATTACGTCGACTATACGGTCACCGGGGTTCCTTCCAGTGGGGTTTACATCGTCAAACTCCGTTACTATTCATCGAGTGCACCGGTGGTGAGTGTGAGTGTCAATGGGGGCGGCGGGCAAACGGTCAATCTGGCCCATTCCGGCTCCTGGAACATCGTCTGGACCGAGCAGTCCTTCAATGTCAACCTCAATGCGGGCACCAACACCATTAAAATCCAGGGCATCGGAGGCGGAAGTTGCCGGCAGGACAGGATTTGTGTAACCGGAGGAGGTGGATGCAATCCGCCGAACCCGCCTTCCGTAAATGCCACCCCTTCGACGATTGATGCTGGCGGATCAAGCACCCTTTCGGCAAGCAATTGCAATGGAACAATTACGTGGTCCAACGGCCTGGGCAACAGCGGCTCCGTGAATGTAGCACCGGGGGCCACCACCACCTATTACGCTACCTGCACCGTCGGCGGTTGCACGAGCAGTCAGGCGGCGGTGACGGTGGCTGTCAACGGTTCGCCCAATTTCAGTCAATGCAAAGAATCTGAATTATCGGCAGGCACAGGTGCAATCACCAGCGATCCGAACGCCTCTAACGGCCAAACGCGGGGTGAAGAGAACAACGGCAACCATTACGTCGACTACGTCATTACCGGAGTACCGGCTGCCGGAACCTACTATATGAAACTCCGCTATTATTCCTCGGTCGCGCCCACCGTGACCGTACAGGTGAACGGAGGAAACATACAAACCGTCAACCTGCCTCATTCAGGTTCATGGAATATCGTGTGGGCGGAACAGACGATCAACGTCAATCTGGCGGCGGGCAACAATACTATCCGCATTCAGGGAGCCGGCGGTGGAAGTTGCCGGCAAGACCGTATCTGCGTGAACAGCAATGCCAATGCCAGGGTCAGTATCGGGGAACAGGAGGCAGCTCCCGCCACTGGTCTTTTCGTATCGCCCAATCCAAACTCCGGGCAATTCGAGGTTTCTTTTTATCTGAAAAGAGGAGAAAAAACCGAGCTCTCGGTGGTGGATATGCGGGGTAATGTACATTTCCGGCAGATGCTTTCCGGCGAAGGTATTCATCGTCAAAAGGTTTCGATGTCAAATATCCCTTCCGGTACTTACCTGGTACAGTTAAAAGGAGAAACCGGCAGCACGTCAACGAGGACGGTCATCCTAAAATAACGAGGCTATCTGATTTGAACGGCTGGCGCGAGTGCCCCAGCCGTTCAAACCTGCTATCCAATCCCGATAAGTCGAAACGAAGTTATTATCTGTAATCATCCATTCTAAATCGATAAACTATGAAAACGCCACTGATAATTACCATGACCCTTTACATATCCTGCTTGTCCGGTAACCTGGCCGCGCAGTATACTTCCCCAATTGAATACGGCCTATCGGCCGATTTTGGCCGTTCTTACTACGACCGAATGTATTATGAAGATTACCGAAAATTTAAAGACGATGGTCAAGGTTACATATCCCACTTTCAGTCCAACTATGTGTGGGGTGCAGGTTTTTGGATTGAAAGGCATTTTAATCGAAGTTTTTCCGGACTCACGCAACTGACTTATCACCAAACCGACATTTTGCCTGATCTTTTCAGTCAATGGTACGATTCAGGTTTTTGGTACGCGCGGGAAACTCACCATCATGCGCAGGCAGAAGTCGGTATGCGATGGTACATAAATCCCCAGTCGAAACTTCTCTTTTTTGTAGAAGTGAAAGCAGGGGCCAATATGTTTGTGGCGGCTATCGACCGGCCGTATCATGAAAAGAAGCAAGTAAATCGGGACGCATTCGGCTATGATCGCATTTTGCCGGTTGCTTCGGCAGCGGCTGGCGTCAAGTGGCGCCGGTTTGCACTAATGGCCGACTATGGTCACGACCTGCTGCGAGCCCGCCGCGACGAACCCGAAAAACTAGGTTTCATGGTAAAAAAAACGGGGATTCTGTCACAACGCATTACGGCGAAGGCTACATTTACCATTTTCAAGTAGTCTTAAATTCATTTTCAAATGCCTTTCGTCAATTTCAAAACCAATAAAGTAGTCAAAATCTGGGATGGTATTTATGGCACGCTGGGCCATTCGGAGCAGCAGACGTTCGGGCATTTCACCATCGATGCCGGAACGGTGCTTCCCGAGCATAGCCATTTCCATGAGCAATGGTGCCATGTGCTCGAAGGAGAGCTGGAATTTACCGTTGATGGTGAAACGATGCTGCTCACGCCGGGCATGACCGCCCACATTCCGCCGCACGCGCCGCATTCCGCAGTCGCGCACACGCTATGCAGGGTAATCGATTGCTTTACGCCCGCGCGCCAGGATTTTATCGAGCTGGAAAAGATGTCATAAATTAAAGCCTTACGCCCGTTGTGCCTCCTTTTTCCATGGAGATATCGATGGGCGTATTGGTTTTCCAGGCGCCGCGGGTAAAATCAGGAACGTCGATGGAGTTGGAACGGTGCGCTACCGACCATTCACTGAGCGGGCCGATAGAACTCCACAATGCGGCATCGTACACATCCTGGTCGAGGGGCAGGCCGTTACGGAGGCAGTCGATCGTACGCCAATCCATCAGGAAATCCATGCCGCCGTGACCGCCGACTTGCTTCGCCACCTCTCCTATTTTCTTCACGATGGGCGGTGTGTGGGCGGTTTCAAGCGCCTTATATTCTTCCGGGGAGAGCCATTCGTGGCCTTTGGCAATGCGGGCTGGCTCCGGGTATTTCAGTGCCGCACCTTTGGTACCGCTCACAAGCTGAATGCGGGAGTAAGGGCGCGGCGACGCAACGTCAAACTGTACCATAATGGTTTTTCCCTTTTTCGTGCGGATCGTCGACGTGTTCATCATCCCGTTGAAAGGCTTTCCCACAAATGGCTTGAAGTCCGGATCATGGGCAGCCAGACGCCTGGCGGTATCGGCCATGACAAAATCGTTGTTCGACATCGACACCAGGTAATCCATTGCATCGCCGCGGTTGATATTCATCACCTGGCAAATCGGCCCGAGACCGTGCGTCGGATACAGGTTACCCGTCCGTTGCGAAAGCTCTTTCAGCTCCCACATCTGGTAAAACCGCTCTTTGTCAAACACATATTCCTGCAAATTGTGGATATAGGCACCTTCCGCATGGGTGATTTCGCCGAAGAAGCCGTGCCGTGCCAGGTTTAATGTCAGCAGCTCCGAAAAGTCGTAGCAACAGTTTTCGGTCATCATGCAATGCTTCCGCGTCTTCTCCGAGGTTTCGACAAGCTCCCAGCATTCATCGACTGTTTTCGCTGCCGGTACTTCCACGCAAACGTGCTTCCCGTGTTCCATCGAGCACACCGCCATCGGTGTATGCGATGCCCACGGCGTTACGATGTAGATCAGGTCGAGGTCGTCGCGTTCACACAGCTTTTTCCAGGCGTCGGGACTGCTATGGTACCCTTGTGGCTTGTGCCCGTTGCCCGCCACCAGTTGAATGGCCTCCCGGACTTTCCCTTCCCGCAAATCGCAAACCGCCCTGATTTCAACGCCCGAGATCTTGTTCATGCGTTCTACGGCCGCCATTCCACGGTTACCGAGCCCGATAAAGCCAATGCGCACCGTTTCCAGCTTCGGGGCCGCATAGTTGCACATGTTGAATGACTGCGAACCGGTTGCTTGCTTCGGTGGCCTTGCCGCCGCTGCGGAAGGCAATGCCGCCGAAGCGATCCCCAGGCCGGTCATTTTGATAAAATCCCTGCGGTGCTGATCCATCGGAGGAGTGGGTTATTCATTTAAAACAGATTCACTCAAAAACTGCGGCGTGTAGCCATTTTCTCCGGCCCATTGCACTGCGGTGCGGATCTTGTCGCGGAAATCGGGCTGGTAGTTGAAATAGAACGGATAAAAATATTGCTCGTGCACCAGCAAATCGAGATACGGCGGTTTGTGACCATTCTTTTCGTGCGAGTCGAGGTGCGGTTTAATAGCTTCGAGTTTTTGGGTATCGATCACGATGCTGGCTCGTACAAAAGTGATGTCTTGCTCCGTGTCCCGCCACACAAAGCGCTTTTTGATATGCCTCCGCTGCGGTACCGTCAGATAATAGGAAGCCGGGTACTGGTCATCATCCACGTTGAAATAGCCTACCTGCGTCCAGTAACCCGCATCGCGCATCGCACGCGAGCCTGCGGCGGTAGCCTCACCCCAGTGGATGGTGGTAACCGAATGCATGACTTCCGTACCGGCAAATCGCCGGATTTCGCTCATAATGAGATCACAATCATGCTTCACCTCCTCATAACCGGCTTTCACATACGGCATGTCCGGAAACTCCTGCAATGCATGGAAGCTCAGCCGAAGCCAGTCCGCATTGGCTTTCCATTCGTTTTTGTATTGATCTGTAAAATCAGAGAGGTTGAAACCGTCGGTCTGATAAAACAGGTTCAGGTGGATTTTAGTACCGTATTCGGCATTGACCTGTTTCAAAAATCCGAGGTAAGGATTATCGAAAAGCGATGCATAACGGTCCCTGTTTTGCTGAATATCCCGTAAAAACCAGATATTATCATCGATCGACAGCCTGTAATGCCCGGCAAAATTTGGAAGTAGAAATACACGGATAGCCGTTTTCCCGCCACTAATCCGGTCTGCGGCTTCCAGCGTGTTTTCATATCCTTCCAAAACCACCTGCGCCTCAAAGTGTCCGTCAACCCGCCTGGTCTGTACGCCATTCACAGCTATTTCAGCATCTTCCGGCGCAGCGATTTTGACCGTAATTTCGAGTTTACCCTTCACAAAAACGCCGTCGAAGGCATGTAGCACGTCTCCTTCAACGGGAGCGAGAAAGGTCAGTGGGGGGG
The DNA here is from genome assembly GCF_017744695.1 of Dyadobacter sp. GTDB lineage: Bacteria > Bacteroidota > Bacteroidia > Cytophagales > Spirosomataceae > Dyadobacter. The sequence goes on along the minus strand of NZ_JAGIAS010000010.1, from coordinate 323,987 downwards.
TGGAGGGATTCATAGTGATTAGTTTTTTGACCATGGACCATCGACTGACGGCCATGTCTTCGCGTTAAATATCCATGGTCGGCCGTCGGCGGTCAAACTCATTAATACGTCGCCCTACCCCCCGAAAGATCGAATGTAAACCCGGTCGTAAAGCTGTTTTCGGGGGACACGATGAATGCAGCCATGTTGGCCGCTTCTTCGAGCGTACCGCAGCGTTTCATGGGAATCTTGTCCGTCATGTATTTCACCTGCACTTCGGGCATCACATCCACGAGCGGCGTCCGGATCACCGCCGGCGCCAATGCATTCACGGTAATGCCGGTCTCGGCATATTCTTTCCCCTGCACTTTGGCCATACCGATCACAGCCGCTTTCGAGGCCGAATAGGCCAGCATGCCTGCATTTCCTTCTTTTCCGGCAATAGATGCAATGTGCAAAATCCGCCCGTAGTTGCTTTGGAGCATATAAGGCAGCACCGCTTTGGCTGTGTAAAAACTCGCCATGAAATTGATATTGAACACCTTTTGCAGGTTGGCCGTATCCACTTCGTGGCTTTTGATATTGGTAGCACCGGTAATTCCCGCGCAATTGATCAGAATATCAATTTTACCAAAACGTTCCGCCACGCGGGCCACCGCCTGCGCAACGCGCTGCTCGTCCGTGACGTCCACGCCGATGAGCTCTTCACGCTCCGGATTACCGACGAATTCCTCGTTCAGTGCCTGCTCGTTCAAATCCAGTAACCCTATTCTGGCACCCTCATTCAGCAGTTTATGGGCGATCACAAGCCCCAAACCGGAAGCGGCACCGGTAATGACGGCAACCTGATTCTCGAAAGTGTTCATCTTACCAGCGCGTTTTTGAATGGATTTAGACTTGCCGGTTTTAAAAATACTTTTTTCTTCGTTCTTAATCACGCTTTCAAGAAGGTTGTTTCCAGTGACTTGATTTCCCACGTTTCGTCATTAATAACATCCAAAACCCTCTGATTCAACTCCTTAATATAAGCAACAGATGAAGGATCAGGAATATACGCGGCTTTGCGAGCGATGCTGTTTTTAAGGATACCCCGGGCCATCAGCAGCTCCTTTTCGGCGTAATGGAAGAGTTCCATGTTTTGCAGCGAAAAGAATATCTGCGGCATTACCTTTTCGAACAGATCGAAGGCCTTTTGATGCGCCCCCTGATTGCGGAGGGTAAATACTTTCTGCAAAATATCCGACACCGCCAGCCCCGGCATGACACCGCGAATTCCCAGCGGGATGAGTTCCAGCATATACAAGCCGCCCCATCCTTCAAAAAGTCCGATTTTTCCGGCTGTTTCCTTGATAATGCTTTCAAACTTGGGTGCGCAAAGCGGCTCTTCGAGTTTGAGGTATTTGAAATTCGGATGACGTTCCATCAGGTCACGGATGAAGCTGACGCTGATCGACGGGCCGCCCGGGTTAAAATCCTGGATCAATACCGGCGTGTCGGGGATGGATTGTAAAAATCCGGACAGATAGGCTCTGAGAGAGTCCTCCGGCAGGCTGAAAATCCGCGGCACCGCCAGCGACACCACATCCGCACCGGCTGCTACATTCGCCTGCGCAAGCCTGATAGCCTGTCTCAGCGAGGGGTGATTGGATTGCGCGACGATTTTCACGCGTCCGGCCGCCTGCGACACCGCTACCCGCACGACCTGTAACTTCTCGTCGTCGGTCAGTTTGTAAAATTCGCTGGCATAAGCGGGCAAACATACCGCCTCGATACCGCTCGCAACGGCGAAATCGATCAGGTCGCGGAGAGCGGCTTCGTCAATCTCCTCGTCTTCTGTAAATGGCGTCGGGATAATGGGTACGACGCCGGACAGTTCGTTCTCTGTATTCATACTCTTAGGGTTTTATGGATTGGCATTGACCAGTTCTTCCTGCTTTTTTTCCCGCGCGGCCTTGCTGTCTACAATGGTGAGTATCAACGTCGACGCGAGTACCAGGATGCCGCCGATAATGGCTTGTGTTTTCAATGTTTCGCCCAAAACGAAAGCCGCTATCGGCAGTCCCATGAACGTAATGAGGTAATTGGATAATGCGACCTGAGTGGCATCGAGGTATTTGAGTACCTTGAAAAACAGCAGCATCGACAGGAAGTTGTGAAAAAGCGTCAGCGCGATCATACCGGTCCAGGTCTGGGCCGTGTAATGCGGTATCACGGAAAACATTTCGGGTTCGTAATACCACACCAGCGGCGCGAGCAGGATCACCATCACCAGGTAGGTGTAAAAAACCATTTCCATTTCGCTGTATTGCTCGGCGACTTTCTTGCAGCCGACGTTGTAATAGCCGTTGCCGAGTATCGCCAGGAATATCAGCAGGTTACCGACCGCATATTGCGAGCTCATGTCCATGTTCCGGATATCGTCGGTGGAACAGAGCAGCACGCCCACAATCGCAATCCCGAAGCTGATCCAGCGGATGCGGTTCATTTTTTCTTTCAAAATAAAAAAAGCAAAAACCGCCGTTACGACCGGCAATGCGAGGATCAGGATGGCCGCATTGCTTGCAAGGGAATACTGCGTGCCCCAGGTCATGAGCACCTGCGACGGGAATGCGCCAATGGCCGCCAGTTGTACAAAAATGAGTACGTCTTTGAGCTTCTTATTTCCCTTTTTAAAGTCCCGCCAGGCATAGGGGGCCAGGAAAACCGTAGCGAGCAGCATGGGCAACCACACGGTAAAATAGGGCCCAACCTGATCCTGCGTGAGCTTAATGCACGTGAAATGGAACGACCAAATCAGGTTGCAGAAGAAGAGTATGGACCACGAAAAAAATGCCTTCTTCATGAATGCGCGGTTAGGGTTTTTCCGGTTTGATATTTTTGTAGTGCCTGCTGGTCGAGCGTAATGCCCAACCCCTCGCCCTGAGGTACTTTCGCGGCCCCGTTTTCAAATACAATCGGGTCGTTCAGCAAGTCATCCACCCGCACCAGCTCCCCGAAAATGTCCGAGGGGATGGTACAGTTAATGCTCGCCGCCGCAATATGCAGGCCCATGGTTTCGGAAACGCCCAGATCGACCTCCGATCCACGCCAGCAGTGTTTTCCTTCCAGGTGCGCGATCTCGGCCAGCAGTACACAGTTATATGCCGAGCCATTGAAATTGTAGCCGTCCGCCGCATCCGCACGAACGAACGTGATCATATCGCGGATGTCCTGCGTATACGGGAGCGAAATGTGCCGGTACAGCGGAATACCCAGGTGTTTTTTCAGGTATTTGAAACCTTCCACGTCCGCATGAAGGATCGGGTCTTCGAGCCCCAGCATGATGTCCATTTCCACGCCTTCCATCAGTTTCATCGTCGTTTCGACATCGTTCCAACGCTGGTTAGGGTCCAGCAGGACCTTAATGCCGTCGCCGCATCGCTTTTTAATCTCTTCCGTCCAAAGCCGCACCGGGTCTTCGTCGGAACATTTGAATTTGAAAACCTGATGCCCCTTGTGCATCGCTTCGAAAGCTTTTTGCGCCGCATCTTCCGGTGTTCTCCGGCCGGTCCAGCCCATGCAATCGACCGTTTCGCGATAGCTTCCGCCGAGTAACTGGTACACCGGCACATGTAGCAGCTTCCCCACCAGGTCGAGTACGCAGCTTTCGAAAGCTTCATAAATACGCTGGTCGGTAACGGGTAACCGCCGCCAGTTCAGTTTTAGCACATCCTTACCCACGAACTCCTGCAAAGTTTCGCGGATCAGCTCGCCCGACGCACTGCGGTAGGTCTCGCCTATGCCCGTGTGCCCGCTCGCGAGGGTCATTTCGATGATCCATTTGGGCTGGTTCGCGAACTCTGTCCAGCTTTCGCCGGTCAGGAATTTTTGCGCAAATGCAATGTCCTTATCCAGTACTGTTTCAGAATTGAGGCTTCCGGGTTTGGCCGGCACGATCACTTCCGTGGCACGGACCGATACAATTGTTGTCATTTCTGCGGGTATTTTTCAGCCAGCTTCCGGATGTCGTAGCTGAAATCGATAAATGCTTTTTCCCAGGCTTCTGCGCTCTCGCGGGTATAGGGGTAAAACCCCTGCGCATTGCTCACGCCTTTTGCCCCCGATGCTACGAGTTGTTCCATCATTTCGGGCGGCGTCTGCCGGTTGTCGAGATCGGGGAACAAATCCTTCATGACCGTCAGGTAGGCCGGAATGCCCGTTAAATCCATAAAGCGGAACGGGCCCGCGAATGTGATCCAGTACCCCAGGTCGTTGCGCAATGAGCGGTCGACATCCTCCACTGTGGCATAGCCGTTCTCCACCAGATTGAATGCCTCCCGCAACATGGCATACATAATGCGGTTGGTGATAAACCCGCGAATATCCTTCCTCAGTAACGAGGGCTCCTTGCCCCAGCTTTCGGCCAATTTCACGATGCGCTCCGCACATTGAAGGTCCGAGTCTTTCCCGCAAATCACCTCCATAAACCGGGTAATATGAGCTGGCTCGGCCCAATGTATGCCCAGGAGCCTTTCTGGGTGCCACAAACCGGACTGCAAAACCGACACGGGTATCGCCGACGTGTTGCTGCCGATAATGGCCGTATTGGAAAGAACAGTTTCCAATGCATTATAAACAGCCTTCTTGGCTTCCACATCCTCGGTAATCGACTCGATCACCACCTCATGATCCGCCAGTTCCGCAATATTGGTCGTAATGCTTATGCGGCCGGCCACCGTTTGGGGGGATTCTTTCAGCATGCCTTCGTAGTGAAGTTCCGTCAGGTAGGCCAAAATGCGTTTGCGGGCCGGCTCGGCTTCACTTTCGTCTTTGACCAGCGACGTCACCTCGTGCCCTGCCGCAAGAATGCAGGTAGCGATGCTGCTCCCCATCAGGCCAAGGCCAACGGTACCGATGCGTTCTTTTAAACTCATTGTTTTAATGCAAAAAACTGGGTGCTTAAACTAGCCGATCAGCGCAATGGCGTCGATCTCAATCTTGATCCCGTCCGACAATACCGATTGCACGGTGGTACGGGCAGGTAGAATACCTGTAAAAAACGAGGCATAAGCCACATTGTATCGGTCAAAATCATGGATATCCGCCAAATGCACCGTGCATTTCATAATATCGTCGACTGTTCCTCCCGCGGCTTCCACGACCTTCTTCACGTGTTCGAGCGTGAGCAATGTCTCCTCCTCGATCGTACCGTGCTTCACCTCGCCCGTTGCCAAATCCAATGGCCCCTGCCCGCTCACGAACAATAAGCCGTTCTTCAAAACACCGGCTGAATACGCGCCGGTGCTGACACTTTTATCGGGGTGCTTGATTTCCTGTTTGGGCATATAAAAGGGCTTTAGGCCGTAGGCTTTAGGCTTTAAGCTTAAAGCAATTGGTTATAAAAAATTAAACAACTCCATTTTTGATCTCGGAAAAGCTTATAGCTTAAAGCCTACGGCCTAAAGCCCACTCCGCAAATGCTTCCAGAAATACTACCAACGCTTCCGTGGCCTTACTGATTAAATGCGCCCCTTTTTCAGCGGTAGCTTTTTGCGGCTCACCGCTGCTGCCGTTGCTGGAAATGAAGGCGGTTTGTTTAAAAAGCGTTACGCCGCGGCTGGGCTCATCGTCCTCCCAGGGGATGTAGCCGTTGCTAACAGGTCGTTTGGCGCGTTCAGCTTTTTCCATCCAGACCTTTTCAGGAAAAAGATGTAGCATCATACTCGTCTCGTACTCGCACGCATGGCTGAGCGCGGGGCTTTCCATAGGCGCTTCGCCGGCAAAAGGCTCTCCTCCGAGTTCCCAATAGGTCACTAATGCGATGTTGGCCGCGTTGGCCTGCTCGAAATTGCTGCTGAGCACCGCAAGCGCCTGCTTTACCGGCGTGATATTACCACCGTGGCCATTCAGCAGGACGATCCGCCGGAAACCGTTTTGCAGCAACGACTCTACCATATCTACAATGACCTGTGTGTATAATGCCGGCTTAATGCTGATCGTCCCTCCGAACGACAAGTGATGATGGCTTGAACCGAATGGCAACGTCGGACACAAAAGCACTCGCCCGGGCAGAAGCGCTTCCGCGGCACCCGCGAGGTGCGTCACTATATCCGTATCCGTCGACACCGCCATATGCGGCCCGTGTTGTTCCGTCGCACCGAGCGGGAGTACCACTACGGCGTCTTCGACGGATGTCCGGATCGATGGATAGTTCAAATGGGCGAATAACATAGCAGCGGCTTAGACAGGCGGTTGATCAAATGTATTGATTAATTTTTTGTTTACAAAATTTATATAAAATAGTTTACAAAATAACTTCTCCATTCTTTTCACACCAATTATTCCCGTAAAATTCACAAAACCACTTTCGGTCAGCGAATAGCCAAATTGGTATCCGAAAACCTAGAAGTCGGGCTTAAATAGCACCTCGAACGACTGGTCCGCCACGTGGTCGGGCTTGTTCTCGACACGGTAACTAATCACCTTCAGAGATAGCTTCTGCCACAAACCATACTCGACATCGAACCTGCCGAGCATGGTATTGAGCCGATAAGGCAGGTATTCCGACCGCCACGCTTCCGAATAGGCGGTTTTCAGTTCACCCGCCTCATCCATCACATCCACCAGCAGGCCATGACACGGATACACCAGGTCATAAGCCACAAAATCATTCTTTTTCCGCTCCAACATCGACTCATTCCAGCGGTCGCAAATGGTTTTCGCCCATAAAAAACGCGTAGCCGAATAGGTCATCAACCTCGCTGTCACGATCATGGATTGGATAAATGCGGTATCTTTTGGACTGCATCTGGCCAGCGCCGTAATCAGCTCCGCCTGCGCCGCCTCGCTCAATTGGCGTGCTTTGCGGAAATCTGACGCATGCTCGCGAGTATTTTTGAGGTAGTAGGCCAAAAACGGGTTCGACCAGCTTTCGACGATCGTTCCACGGGGCATACCATTGGTGTTTCGACCCAGGCATTTATCAAGTGCCTTGTTCGAATCCGCGAGACGATCGAACGCCATTTGCATTTCCCCGGCCACCTGCGGATACATCACATGACTGTACATTTCTGTAAAGCGTGCTTTGTCAGGCACGTAACCTTGCCACGCCCCGATGCAGCCATAAGCCATGAAAAGCCAGGATGCACGCACAAATGGCTCCACCGGATCTGTCCATACCGAATGAATAAATCCCAAGGCATGGTGCTTAACTCCGGCCTGAAGGCATAAGTCGATATTGTTGTAGGTATAATCGGCATCAGGATAAATATGCCCCCAACCGGACACGGCAGGCTGTATAAAAAAAGGTTTTTGCTCCTTCAAAATCGGATTCAAATACCGGTTAATCTCGACAGTATCAGGTTTATATTCCCACAAAACCGGGATTACCTCTGCCGGGATCTTCTTAATAATATCCGGATAATAGTTGTTCATATCCGTCCACGCAAGCACAGTTTTACCATACTTTTTAAGCTCCGCCTGAACGAATGTCAACTGCTGCACCCAAAGATCCTCGGAGTTAATGCGCGCATCCTTGTCATCGGCAATGCGCTTGGTTTCCCAGGTTTCGTCAAATCCGACGTGGATAAATGGCCCCGGAAAAAGCCCGGCGTATTGGCTGATCCAGTCTTTCAGCAAGGCATTCGTCTCGGGCTTGCGCGGATCGAGCTCGTGCCCGTACTGCCCGATTGCGAGACCGGCATACTGCTCATTCCGCAGCAATTCATGCAAATGACCGTACAAATTCAGGAACGGAACCACATCCATGTGCCTCTGCCTGCCATATGCAATAATCTCCCGCACCTGCGCCTGCGTGTAACCCGAGCGGTACGCGATGTTTGGAAAGCCCTTCAGCTCGATACTAACCTCATTGTAAAAATAGTACTGATTCGTTTTCCAACGCGCCAGGAAGTCGATCTGGCGTTTGATTTCGGCGACAGTTGGCAGGCCACCGTGCGCAAAATCCATCATCACCCCGCGGTACGTCAGGGCCGGCTTGTCTTCGATAACGACACCCGGAATAAATGCATTTTTCCCCTGCCCTGTTATCAGTTGCCGCAATGTTTGCACGGCATAGTACAACCCCGCGGTAGTCTCGGCCTCCACGCGCACGCCTCTGCCGGACACCGTGAGTTTGTAATGCTCGCGATTACTTTTACCATCTTTTTCAGAGACTTCAGGCAATGCACCTCCTTCCTTTCGAACGACCCATTGAAATGTCGCCGAAGCGAAAGAAGGTGCACTTTTAATACCCTGTCCAAGATGCTCTCCTGCTATAATTTTCAATTCCTGTAACGCGAACCGCACCTCGTCGCTGGCCGACGGTGGCACCGATACAGTCAGCAACGAGATCGGAAATTTCTCTTCGGAATAGCGCGCCGTTTGCGGTTGCGGAAATAATACCGGCCCATTTTGTGCAAAAACAGGCATTACAAACAAGCAAGCAACAAGCAGGCGGAGAAGCATCGTTTGAGTTAAGAGTTTAAGAGTTTATGAGTTTAAAGTCATGAGCACTTTTACCTCATGAACTTTGAACTCATAAACTCCATTTTAGTTTTTATCCCACCAAAGCGGCGTAGCGGCATTATCAGGCCCGCCGAGCATTTTAACGGCCTTTTCGACCTCAGCTGCATTGGTTTGTTTTTCCGTATCCAGGAAAGGCATCCGGCGGATGAATTTCCCTTCCGGCAGGTCGGCATTTTCGCTATGAACGATCGGATAGAGCTTCGGAAGGCCTGTTCTTCTCACTTCGGCCCAGCCTTCCATGCCGTCCGGGAACAATGCGAGCCATTTCTGCTGAGCCACCTGCTTGCGCTGCATACTTTCGGAAGCACTCCATTTCACCGGATAGTCGTTTACCGCGGGAGAGTTCATACCGTCCTTTGGCGCAATAGGAACCGCCGTATTGGCAATGTATTTAGCGATAGCCGCCTGATCGGTCACGCCCCATTGCGCCATCGACATCTGAATACCTTTTTTATAAAAATCTTCTGCGGTACCGCCCATATTCCAGCCGTTGAGCGCACCCTCCGCGCGGAGGAAATATGCCTCTGCGGCATGCAGGATATTCTGAGGCACATTGTACGTGGTTTTCCAATCGCTTCCCACCCAGGTCGCCCAGCGTGTACCCATATTGGAATTAAAGAGCCGCGAATTGATATCTATGATCTTTTCCGAAGTGAATAATCCATTGCGCACACCCTCGTAGGTACCCGTAGAAACCGACGGCTGGAAGTAAATCGGCAGGCGCGGATCTTCATAACCCTTCAAAATCGATTCCATGGAAGCACTCATGCGTACGTCGTCCCAGCCCGCCGTTACGGCCAATCCGTTGTATTCAGCATAGGTTGTGGTCGATTTCGGCATGTAGGCATCGTCGGCAATCTCCGTAATAACTCCGGCTGCAACGGCCGCCTCGGCCTGCTGCTTGGCCATTTCCGGGTTCACTTTCGATATCCGTAACGCGAGGCGCAGGCGGAGCGTGTTGGCAAACTTCATCCAGGCAGCAGCAGGGGCCGCATTCTTGTTGTAAACGAGGTCGTAAGTACCAAAAGGCTTATCACCGGAATGCGACTTAAGAACAGTAGAGGCGGCGTCTAGCCGCTTGAAAAAATCGTAATAAATGGAATCCTGCGGCGTGTAGGAAATGTAGCGCTTGCCGGAAGCCGCGTCGGAATAGGGAATCGGACCGAAGTAATCGGTGATCCGGTGAAACATCCACACCCACCAGATGTTCGCCAATGCATTCTCGGCACTTTGCGTTTCGGTACCCGCCATAATGGTTTTCAGTTGCGGGGCCGCAGCAGTGTAAACAGGGTTCCAGCATGCTGGCATCCAGTCCTGGCGGATCACGTAACGGTCGGTCGGGAACGAATGCGCGGCCTGCGACAGAAACTGGGAGTACACCGAGGCAATCGTACCTTCCCCCACTTCGAAATTGTCGGGGCTCAAGGTAGGGGTCATCAATGCGTAGGCAAACATGAACGGATATTCTTTGCTGCCTACGCTGCTTATTTTGGTCGCGTCGGTGTTCAGCGAATCGAAATTGTCGGTACAACTTGTCAGGACGGCCGCCACGATGGCCACCGGCAGCATTTTCGTGAGTACCCGACTTATATTTTTTATCCTAGTCAACATAATGAGCTGTTTTTAGAATGATAGTTTGAGGTTCAAGCCGATATTCCGGGTCGAGGGCAAATTGAAATATTCGATACCCTGGTAGTTACTGTTACCGAGGCTCATTTCAGGATCGAAATCCATTTTCCGCTTGCCTATGCCCGGAATGTCCAGAATCGCATTGCCACGGTAAATGAAGAAAAGGTTGCGAGCAACAACCGAGAGCCTTGCCGCACTCAGGAAACCGGGCAGGTTTTTGAAATCATACCCGAGCGAAACCTCCCGTACGCGTACGTTCGTAGCATGGTAGGTAAAAAATTCCCCCCACGAATAATCGCCCTGCGCTACGGTTTGCCAGAACGTCTCTGCATTAATCGGCACGGTATTCGGAGCACCTTCGGCAGTCACGCCCTCCACCACCCACGAGCCCGCATCGCGGTACTTTTCAGTATCGACGCCGGTGCCATTGTAGGCCATTTGCGCAGCGGTACCCGACGTGATCACCCCACCGAATTTACCGTCCACAAGCACACTCAGCGCCCAGTTTTTATAATTAAAGTTATTACTGAAACCGGCCGAGAATTTCGGGTTATAGTTGCCAAGCTTTTCATCGCTTTCCGTTTTCATCGGGACGCCTTTGTCTGTGACCACATACTTGCCATTTAGCGTCTTCCATTTATAACCATACAAATCCCCGAATGAACCGCCTTCCACGATGAGAGGATTCGCAGTCCGTAGGCTCGTTGTCGCGCCAAGATATAGTCGCTTAACCCCATCGTACAACTCCAGCACTTTGCTGTTATTCATTGCATAGTTGAGGCCCATATTCCATGTAAAATCCTTTGCAACAACCGGTTTCACACTCAATATCACTTCAAATCCCTTGTTCTGTATATTTCCGGCATTCACATTCAGTGTAGAATAGCCAGAGGAAGCAGGTGAAGCCACCCCGAAGAACTGATTTTTAGAGTTCGTTTTATAATAAGTCAGGTCAATGCCTAGTCGGTTATTGTAGAACCGCCATTCAGTACCTATTTCTATCGATTGTGTCAGTTCCGGCTTCAAATTAGGTATTGCTTTGATGTTGCTGCTAGAAATGTAGCCCCCAAAACCGCCACGGATATAGGTATACGTCTGAGCTAAAAGATAAGGGGCAGCATCATTACCCACCTTCGTGAAAGATCCCCGCACCTTGCCCAGGTTTATCCATTGCGGCAGTTTGACCATCTCCGATATAACTGCCGACAAGCCGACAGAAGGATAGAAGTACGAATACGGCGACGGTAGCGTGCTCGACCAATCGTTCCGGGCGGTGAGGTCGAGGAAAAGATAGTCCCGGTATCCAAACTGGACCGTTCCGTACAATGATTGCAGTTGCCGTTTCGCTGTTGCGGTTTCGGTTTTGAGCGTTGTGGCATAACTCAGGTCGTATTTGTTGGCGAAACCAAGTCCGTCGGCCGCATTGATCCGGTGCCGCATGCTTCGGTTCAATATTGAACCACCCAGGTTATACGTCACCTTGAGATCCGGCGCGATGTTATTCGTTCCGGTCAGCAAAAGGTCGGCATTGCGCTCAGCAATGTAATCGTTGCCTTCCGAATAGTACCCACCCGGCTGGCGGGCGTAGTTGACGGTATTGTTGGCGTATTTCTGCGTAATGAAATCATTGTAGCTATCCGAGCTCACCCTGCCCTGGATGTTCAGCCAGTCGGTTAGTTTGTATCTCAAAACAAACAACCCTGTAACGCGGCTGCGGTTTTCATCGCGATGCGTATTGTTGATTGTCCAGTAAGGGTTCATATACACCGCGTCGGGACTCGTCCAGTAGGTAGGTGTTTCCACCCCGGTAACATCCACCTTTTTGTAAGATTTAAGTGTTTCAGGATCAACGCTGCGCGGCATCCGGTACACGTTCGCGACTACCATACCGTCGCCCCCCACACCTGGCTTGTTGAAAATATTCTGTAACATATAAGTCACCTTCGCATCCGCGGAAAGCCGGCTGGTAATATCGTAGCTAAGCCGCGCATTGAAGGTATTACGGGACAGGCGGTTATGCGGTACAATACCATTAATGTAGTTGTTGGCATAGGAAAAATACGACTGCACTTTCTCCGAGCCCCCGCTTACGCCCACGGAATTATTGGTAGAAATCGCGGTCTTGAAAAAGTCTTTGATATTGTCGGGATAGGCTTGCAGCGAAACAGTATTGCCTGCCCAATCCTTCACACTCTGGCCAGCAATGCGCTCGCCCCAGCTACCGTTGGTCAGGGTCGAGTACTTACCGCCTGAACCCTGGCTGTAAGTGTTCTGCAACGACGGCGTCACCAATGCTTTATCAAACGTAACACCTGAATTTACATTCACATTGATCTTGCCGCTTTTCCCCTTTTTAGTGGTGATCATGATCACCCCGTTCGCAGCGCGGCTGCCGTAGAGCGCCGCTCCCGCCGCACCTTTCAACACGTTAATCGACTCGATATCATCGGGGTTAATGCTCGACGCGCCATCGCTCCCGCTGTGCCCGCCGGCGTCGTAACGCACCTGACCCGCCGGTGTGGAATTGTCGATCGCCACACCATCCACAACAATGAGTGCGTTGTTCGAGCCCTGAATCGACCGGTTACCACGCAGCACGATCCTGGTAGCGCCGCCGGGGCCGTTCGCGGACGGCGTAATGGTAAGCCCCGCAATTTTTCCGGAAAGGGTATTCGTAAAATTCGCGTCACGGATTTCATTCACCTGATCGCCCCCTATTTTCTGGGTGGCATAGGTAAGCGTTTTAGCTGCCCGCTCGATCCCTAACGCCGTCACCACCACCTCTTGCAGGCCCATGGCGTCATCCAGTAGCGTAATATCTCCCAGGGCGCTCCGGTTGCCGATTGCAACCTCCTGCGTTTTCATCCCGATGTAGGAAATAACAATCGCCACCGCGCTCTCAGGCGCAGCAATGTCAAAATTCCCGTCCTTGTCGGCAATAGCGCCCAGTGTAGAATGCTTCACGACAATAGACGCCCCGGGCACAGGTGCCCCTTTCTGATCGATAACTTTCCCTGTAATCTTTTTATTCTGTTGTGCATAGGTCTGACTGAAATGCGCTGCCGAACAGAGCATACATATCATCAGCGAAAGGATTCGCAAACGGTTACGTAAACGAAACCGCAGCAAGGGAATCTCCGAAGGGAGGGATTCCGGGAATTTTAGAGATTTTTTCATAAACAAAGATTTCGGAACAGTAATGGGTTTAATAGGGCAACAGAAACCACCCATCCCGGACGGGGTGAGCACACAAGTAGCATTCGAATAATGTTAACAAATATATTATTTTTTTGTCAACAAAAAAATTTAGAAAAAATTATTGTTCCGCGTTTTCAGCAAATGATCTATCGCGAATACAGCGACCAGCCGAATGCCAGTGAACAACCATCCTGTTCAACAGAAAATCCTATGGCACAAAAAAGCCGGCTTCCAGTGAAAGAAGCCGGCTTGGGGAAAACAAAATAATTTACAGAACGGCTAAGCCAGGTCGATCGACGCTACTTCGCCACGTATCAAATGTTTCAGGAGTGCCTCCTCTGCGCGTTTGACATCACGGTCTTTGATACCCGCTACGATTTCACGATGTTCCTGATCGGTGAGCTCGTAGTCGTCCATATGCGTCTGTGTCTTGCCGAGCTTCTGATGAAACAAGGGAATATTGCTCGCCTGATACAACTCAACAAGCCTTTCATTACCAGCACATTCAATCAAAGTTTCATGAAATTTCACATCCGCCTCGCATGCCCCGCCAAAATACCCGCGCTCGACCATCGATGAAAAATCATCGCAAATACGGTCCAGCTCGGCCACCTGCTCAACCGTGACTTTCTGAATGAGCAACCGCAATGCGCCTATTTCCAGTATTTCGCGGAGCTCGCGGATCCTGTGGCTGTCCTCGAGGGTGAGCGTCTTCACAAAAAAACCTCCTTTTTCGCCTTGCACGATCAGTTGCTCGCCCAGCAACCTGGTTAATGCCTCCCGGATAGCCATTCTATTGACATCCAACTTCTTAGACCATTCATCCTCTTTCAGCCGCGTTCCAGAAGTAAGCTGGTTGGACAGTATCTTTTTCCGCAATTCCGTATATGCCCTGTTCGAGAGTGAGTCTTCCTTCATTTTAATGTAAACAAGAATTCAAAATTTAGTAAACCAAAACATTTATATAAAGGTAAGCAATATTCATAACTTCTGTATGTGCATACAATCTATCTACTTCTATGCCGATTTTAGAAACTATTTCTGTTTTAAGCCTTTTTTATCGTATTTTACTCTTTCAGAACTCAGCCTCAGGTTACAACTACACCCGACCTTGCTTATTCGTATCCACTCGCTATTGCTGTTAGCTTTGACGCTTTCCATTCTTTTGTCGGGGTGTTTGAGTGAAAAACAGCCAGACAAGTCGGCCAAAGTGTACATCGACCGCAAAGACGGCAAGTACACCGTTATAAGGAATGGAAAGCCCTACAACATCCGGGGCGCCGGAGGGGAATCCCATTTCCGCGAACTCCGCGACGCAGGCGGAAATACGTTGCGGACCTGGGATACGACCCATCTTGCACAAATTCTCGACAGCGCACAAACCCACGGGCTTGCGGTTATCGTAGGACTTCCGCTTCCCAACAGCGGCGATATCTCTTTTTACAATAATCCTGAAATTACCAAAACCCGGCATCGGTCATTGCAATCGCTTATCAAACGGTTCAGGAACCATCCTGCGGTACTGATGTGGTGTCTGGGCAATGAACTCGACTTCCCTTACAAATGGACGTACGGGAATTTTTACGATTCGTTCAACGAGCTCACGGACATGATCCATCGTGAAGATCCCGACCACCCGGTCACAACCACGATCTTGAATTTCAACCCGAAATACATCTTTAACATCAGGCTTCGCTGCAACATTGATGTGATCTCTTTTAACATTTTCGGGACCTTACCCTTGCTGCGTAAAGACCTCGAAGGGCTTACCTGGTTCTGGAAAGGACCCTACATGTTGCTCGAATGGGGTATCAACGGACCGTGGGAAGGCACCGAGCAGACGGCCTGGGGCGCCTACATAGAGGATACCAGCAAAAAGAAAGCCGACATTTACCAGCAACGTTACCGGCAGCACATGCCGCTGGAAGATCCGCGGTTCCTGGGCGCCTGCGTGTTCTTTTGGGGAAACAAGCAGGAAACTACCCACACCTGGTTCAGCTTGTTCGACGAGGCTGGTCACGCGTCCGAGGCCGTAGGCACCATGCAGGGCATCTGGACTGGCAAATCCACGCCGGCTATTTATCCTGAAATAAAATACATGCTGCTGAACAAGCAGGGGGCACGTGACAATGTACTGCTAAACCCCTCGACCACCGCTTCCGCCGAAGTGCTGCTCTTCAAGGGGCACGACCGTGTCCGCTCAATCCGGTGGCAAGTATTCAAAGAAGACTGGTACCGTAAAAACCATATCAACAGTACCCAGAAACTGGCGCCTGTCGCGACGACAGAAAGCACTGGTCAAAACCTCCGGCTCTCGTTTTCAGTCCCACGGGAGGAGGGTCCTTACCGGCTATTCGCAACGATTTACGACCAGGCTGGAAAGTTCGCTTCATGTAACACCCCTTTTTATGTTGTAAGCCCTCCATGAAGCAAGCACTATATGTAAAACCGCCTACCCGCAAGCAGTTGATCATGCTGCGGCTGATGATTTTCTTCGGATTGGCCTCGATGGGATTCTTCCTCTCCAGTGTCCTGTCCGAGTCGGTCAGAGGCTACGCGCCGTTGTATTGGATGCTCGTGGTCACGTTTGTTTTCACGTGCCTGAAAGTACTGCATGAATGGTACCATTACCTGTTCATTACCGTGCCTCCGACCCCGCCGTTGACGCACCGGTACACGGTCGATATTTTTACCACTTTCTGCGCCGGCGAGCCGTACGAAATGATTATCGAGACGCTGACGGCGATCCAGGCCATTACATACCCGCACGAAACCTACCTATGCGATGAAGCAGACGATCCTTACCTGCGTGACGTGTGTGCGCAGTTGGGCGTGCACCACGTGACGCGCACGGACAAGCGGAATGCAAAGGCGGGAAACATCAATAATGCACTACGCATTTCAAAGGGAGAACTCTGTGTGGTCCTCGATCCAGACCACGTCCCTTTTCCCGACTTCCTCGACCCGATCGTCTCCCATTTCGACAATCCTGAAATCGGTTATGTACAAATTGTGCAGGCCTATAAAAACCATGACGAAGGATTGATTGCCAAAGGCGCCGCCCAGCAGACTTACCAGTTTTATGGTCCGATGATGATGACTATGAACCACTATGGGACCGTGCTCGCCATAGGTGCAAACTGTACATTCCGTCGCACGGCGCTGGATTCCATAGGCGGACATGCAGCCGGGCTCGCCGAAGATATGCACACCTCCATGCAGCTGCACGCGAAGGGTTGGAAATCGGTGTACGTGCCTGCTGTACTGGCGCGGGGATTGGTTCCTTCGACGCTTTCGGCCTACTACAAGCAGCAGCTTAAATGGTCGCGCGGGGTATTCGATTTGTTCGTGCACGTGTATCCAAAATTGTTCTCCAAATTCACGTGGAGCCAGCGCATTCATTACGGCACGATCCCGCTTCACTATTTGTCGGGTTTCATTTTCCTGATCAATTTCCTGATCCCCGTTCTGGCACTGGTACTGGATGTGAGCCCGATGCATTTCGACCTTACCGATTTTATCTTGGTGAGCCTGCCAATGGTTTCCTGCGTGATCCTGATACGACATTTTGTACAATGGTGGGTTATGGAAGACGAAGAGCGGGGGTTTCATGTGGTAGGCGGCTTATTGATGATAGGAACCTGGTGGATATTCATCCTGGGCGTGCTGTACACGATTTCAGGGAAGAAAATCCCTTACGTACCCACACCCAAAGACGGCAATGAGGCTAATAACTGGCCGCTGAACATTCCTAACCTGGCAGTATTGGGCGTCTCGCTGCTGGCGATCGTATACGGCCTTTACCAGGACCTGAACCCGTATAATCTCATCATGGCAGGGTTCGCGGGGTTGAATTGCTTCTTCATGTGCTTTACGATCGCCGCAAGCCGCCAACAGCAGATCCGCGGGCTTTCGGGCTCGTCAGCCGCGTTGGACGCCGTTTTCAAGGCCATCAAGGAGCTGAAAGGGAACTTCTGGATTTTGCGGCGACGCATTTACAGCGGCGTCAGAACTTCCGCATTCCTGATCACAGTGCTGCTTATCAGCATTATCATCTATTTCCGGCGCTTCAACCCCAAACTGGAATACAACCTGGCCGTGGCCAAAGAAAACCAGGTATATGCGCTCAGTCTGACGAAGCAAAAAGTTCCACGCCACCCGGACGTACCTGCCCTCTTCCGTGCCATGGGCGTGCGCGAGCCGGATACGATTGGCATACCGGCGCTAAATCCGGTTGCTTTTTTCCAGGGAACGCGGGGAGTAAATTATACGAAAGGACATAACTGGTCGCGGAGGTATCCTGCATTTACGAAGCATGAGCTTCTGGCGGACCTCAGGCAAATGCGCAAAGCGGGTATCAATGCGATCCGGCATTTTGGCCCCGGCATTTATGATTACAATATCCTGATGGCAACCGGTCGCACCGGAATCCGGGTCCACTACACTTTCTGGGTACCCGAAACGCTCGATTTCGTGGCCGACCAAAGCGGTGCGGACGATTTTACGGATGAAATATTAACAACCGTAAGCCGGCTCCGAAGCCAAAAGCATATCGTTTCGTGGAACATCGGCAACGCAGCCATCCAGCGTCACCGACGGTCCGAGCGCACCGGGGAGCAAAAGCAATATTTGTATTGGTTAAAAAAGGTGAGTGAAGCGATTAAAAAGATCGACAACTCGCGCCCGGTAACGGTAGATCTCGAACTAAATGCCGAAACACAGCAGCTGGCCTACCTGATTAAACAGGTTTCTCCACAGATTGACGCATTCGGACTTGTTTTGACGGACGGCAGGAAACAGCCGGAAGAATCCGCTTTCCGGAAACTTGCAGTCCCGTTCTATTTCAGCTACATCGGCGCGGATGCTTTCGCCCATGCCCGGGAACGTCGCCCCGGAACCTTTATTTCCAACTGGCAGGACGAGAAGATATTTGAACAGGTAAGTTTTGATGGCCTGCACGATTATGCCGGCCGGCCAAAGCATTCCTTCCAGGTCCTTGAATCAATTTGGGGTGGCCAAAACACACCTCAGCCAGCCCCGCATTTTAAGATACTGAAACCCGCATTGGGCACTTTCGAAGGTTCCGCGCTGGATTACCACGCGATTGTTCTGCAAAATGGTCAATGGAAAGTTGTGAAAGAACCCACAAGCGGCACGCGGTTGGAATGGAAACTTGTCAGGACGGACGGCTTCAATAATCCGGTCGAAATGACGGACGTCGGCAATGGCCCCCGGTTGACTTTAACTATCCCGAAGCATCCGTCGCTTTACCGGCTGTATTTGTACGTGGTTCAGAATGGGACCGTGCAGGAAATCATCGAATCCCAGCTGAATACACCGCTGGAACCCGCACAAGAATCCCGTGGTCGTTAGCGACTTGCTTCCAGTGCTTCGACAAAACGATTAAATGTAGAGAGACTGATTCCCCAATCCGGCGCCGGAATATCACCCCAAACCTCCGGATTATCGGCGAGATTAAAGTAACATACGCCGGTAACTTCCTTATGCGCAGCCAACACCTCCGCTGCTTTTTCCAGCCATTCCGACTGGTAATCTTCCGCCCCTTTCACCCCGAATTCCGTAATAAAAATCGGCTTGGAGGCAAGACGCACACGCCACACCTTTCGGTTGAAAATGGTTTCAAAAGATTCCTGCTTCGTGTGATCGGTAATATTCTTGTCCGGCAGGCCATATATGGCAATGCTGACAACATCGACCACGTCGCTCCCGGGATACCACTCCATCGAACCTCTGTCTCCCGCTGGACCCCACACTTTTTTCACATTTTTGATACCCTTCCCTAAATCCATGAAATGCCGGAACGCCCTGATATACAAAGCCGGATCCTGGCTTTGCCAGGAATACCGATGAATGGGAATTTCCATTTCATGGGCAAACCGGACGTAAACCGGGAGGCTAGTCTTTGAAATAGTACTAAACAGCGATTTAAACTCTTCATCATAAACTCCCAGAGCTGTATTGCGCAACACCGACGAGTCTTTTCTAACCTTGCCGTCACGCCAGGGCTCCACGGTAACGATTGCCTCATGCCCGCGCCGCACTACCGCTTCAAAGTCCTTCGCAAAACCGCCGGTCTGGATGTTGCCCAGATCTACAAACAGGTGTTCCACCTGCACGGCTTTCGAACTGGTGAGGGCCTGTCGGGGATCGTATACGCCTAAAAGCGGTATGGCATTCGCTGCCCGTTCTATACGTTCGTTTGTCCCATATTGCTGAAAAAGAAATGCTGAATCCGGCCTCATGCTTTTGACAGCTTCTCTCAAATCCGTTTGCAGTGCATTCACAAGGCTATCGCCACCCGAAGCAAATACCCAAACCGGCTTATTCATGAACCGCGTCCGGATCAACTTTCTTCGGAGTGCCGTCCTGCGATCCGGGTCCGGCGGATATGCGGTAGCCGAAAGCTCACTCCGGCCATTGACTGAAATTCCAACGGCATCCACAACATCCTCCCCCGACCAATACTCCTCTGTCCCCGGATAACCGGCCGGCGACCACATCATTTGCAACTTAGGCTTTGCATTCCGGCAAATTTCAGCCACATGTCTGAACGCCTCGATGTAATCGGCCGGTGATTGATATTGCCATGAGTAGATTTGGACCGGCACTTCCATATCGGGATCCCAGCGGAGATAAATCTGTTTTCCTTCCGGTAACAAACTACATAGCAAGCGCAGCGCATCGTCGAACTCCCCGTCGGTCACCATACGTACCGCGTCCTCCTGCCCGGCCACGACAGTCAGTAACAAATCTTTGTCTGCTTTAAGATTTTTCAGCACGGCGGCAAGCGCTGTATCGGCCGTATTCGGGTATAGCTGAATTGAAATATGTTGAAGATCCGGTGTGGCAACGCCCAATGAATCGAGCCGATTGACATAACCCACCGGCTGCTCAGCGAAAGCAGCATTTAATACGTCTGTGGAATAACTATCGGATTTCGAAAACAGGGAAAATCGTATCCAATAAAACACGAGTACCCCGATCAATACCAGTCCCGCGGCTGGTAAGAGAACGCCTTTGGCCTTCATAAAGCTCTGAAAAGAATGCTGCGGGCTTAAATTAACAAATTCACCGGACCGTTATGCAAAAGACAGCAGGTAAGTATACAAAAAAGAACCGGGCGATGATCAGCCTCCGAAGAGTCCGACCATGCCCGGCTGACAGTGTGTGTTAATTTTAGTCCCTTACTTGGTGCTCCTGAACCGCTTCTAAACCAGCTCGCTTTCGTATTGCAAGCCAATGTGTGTTGGCGGATAACTCAGAATCCGGTTGAATTCGGTAATGGCCTGGTTGATCTGACGTTGGGTGATCCCGCTGTATTCCATCAAAAGATTTTTGGCCTGTTGCGCGCTGGACCGCTTCATTTTCCAGTATTGCGGGTGATTAACCCCGATAGGTGTGCGAAAGTATTTTTCTTTGGGTTCGCGGATTAAAATCTCGCAATCGGTATCGCGTTGCGGATTATCGTGGAGGAAGTAACTTTTTACAATGACTTTAACCTCCCTGCCGCTTTTTAGTTGAAAAATTTTCTCGTGAATCATGACTGGTCTTTTAAGTATTAAGGATCGATGAATATTGCTGAACTGCTGACAAAGTTTCCGGCTTCCTTAAAACTTTCATACCATCAGCGCCTGTAAAACTTTACACAAACTTCGCCGCTGCTCTGGAAATTTCAGCAAATTGATTAGTAAACGGTCGATTCAATGATCCTTCGGTAACAACCTGATTCAGAGATAAGTAAATTTACGTATTGCACTTTACGAATTACGCTAATCGATAATGTGACCCACAAACTGTGCCGTATTGTCCAAGATATTCCCGCCCCGTCTGAACCCAAGCGCGCATGTCTCACCAGCGTAAAACACACCAGCCTGATAGGTATTACCGTCGGCGTCGGTCGGAAGGGCGACATATTCCTGATAAATGCGTGATTGATCGTCGTACTCGCCCACCGCAGTTTCCAGTACCGCACCACTTTCGTCGTGGATGATCACATTCGCGCCCTCACGCCCCAGTAATACTTTGCTTACCGATTTTTTATGCGGCAATACCTGGTGCTCCGTTTGTAGAAGCAATGGATGATATGGGTAAAGGTCCCACAGGATTTTCAGAATGTATTTGGATTGGAACAACAATGTGTAGGCAGGGTTCAGGATCATCGCTTTCCTGTTTTTAACAATCTCCGTCAGCATTGCGGCGAGTTCCGGCTCATCACCACCGATATGTTCCCAAGGCACCAGTTTAAACCAGAAATCAAACCGCACGAAATGCCCGTGTTCCGGTTCCTGGTAGAATATGCCCTCGCCATTGGAAAATTCCACATCGTCGATATAGGCGAATTCGACGTCGAAACCCGCCTCTTTCGCGGCTTCCATCAACACCGCCACGTTGGTATCATCCTCGGGATAGCCGCGCATTGTCGAAAACAACATCGAAGGCGTTAGATCACTGTTTTCCTCCTTCAAATAGACAAACTGCCCTACCAGTGTTTCAAATAACGTATTAAATTGTCTCGATTCATCCATTCCATTCATCCGCAAATGCGCCCATTGCACGACGGCCGTTTCAGGAATGCAGGTCGCTGTATCCGCGTTGAATTCAATCAGCTTGACCGGTTCGTCGTTAAATCCTCCCGCAAGGTCGAAACGACCGTACAAATGGATTTGCCGGTCGTCGCTCCATGATAACTTGATCAACTCGACCAGGTTTTCCGGAATACCCATTTCTGCAAAAAGGTTCTGATCGATGGCGTGCTGCCCCGCTTCGATCAACATATCATATAATGTACCCGCAGCTTCATAATAGCTTTCTGCCTGCTGCTCGGTGACGGTCACCATATCGTTCACGACATACGGAGCCGTGTCGGTACCAAGCGCCCAATCCCATCCCGCTTTCTGCAATGCCGCTTGTGGCGGATTGGGCAATGATTTCAATTTTACCATTGTTGGAGTTTAAAGTTTACGAGTTAAGGTTTTATGAGTTCGTGAGTCAAGGCAGGCCTACCTGCTTTAAACTCATGAACTTTGAACTCCTTAGCCCCCGCTTCTGCCCGACGACGACCGCCCAAAGAAACCTTTACGGCCTCCCGAAGGTCTTGTCGTCACCGTACGTACCGAACGGGAACTTTCCACGCCCAGCGTAGCGCTGCGGGAGCTTGCCCAGGCGCCCGGGTTAGCATAAAACGACCTACTCCGTTCCGCATCCATTCTGTCGCGGTAGTTGTTCATATAGGAGTACGAAGAATTGCGGCCCAGTAAATAGCCCATTCCTCCATATAGCAGCATGCTCGAAAGCCCGCCGTGGTAGCCCATGTGCGGGTTCGAGCGGATTTCCTGGTCGATCAACGCCTTGGCGGCCATCGGGTTGAGGGTGTCTTTATGCCCATCCAGGTATGAAACGATCGCCACGGAACTATTAGCCGGGACGTTTTCCTCGCTGATGATCTTGAACTCGCCCGGACTTACTTCTTTGATGTAGGATCTGATCCCTTTCCCGTAGGTCGTTTCTTCATAACTGTATTCCGACTCGTCGTCATTCGAAGAACAGGAAACGAACGCGGTTCCCGACAGCAATGCCAGCGCCAATGCGCCACCCATGCCGATGTCTTTTACCTTCCTGATAAAAGAGCCCTTTCGTAACTGTGTCATAATCTTGATTTTCTATTGAGGATTTTTCAAAAGTAATGCATGAAAACCGTGGCAGATCCATGATTCGTGTCAGTGGTTTTTTCAGTGGATATCCTAACCTGTGGACTTACAGGCGGTAAAAAAATGAAGCATAGCCGGAAGCTAACCCGACTATGCTTCATGCACATTACCTTATCGTAGTATCAGGCCTTTTTTGCGATTTTCTCGATGGCGCCTACCAGTTTGTCCAGATCGCTGGTTTTTGTGTACACATGCGGCGTCACGCGCACGCAATGAATGTTTTCCCAATTGATACCCACGGTATGTATCTGATAATCCTTCATCAGTTTGCCGTCGAGCTCCTCGGGTTTCATGCCTTCGATGCTGACACCGGCGATCGCGCAGGAGAATTCCGGTTTCAATGAAGTATGGATCTTCACACCGGGGATTTGGGCAGCCTTTTCGGCCCAGTACTTTTTCAAATAATGAATCCGGTCCTGCTTGCGCTTGCTACCAATGCCTTCCTGAAAATTGATCGCCTCTCCTATCGCCTGCTCGATCGGGAAGCTACGCGTACCGAGCGTTTCAAACTTGCGGATATTGCCGCTTTTCGGCTCGCTGTTGCAAAGCAGCGGCCATATTTTCTCGATTTTATCCTTTTTGATCCACATCATTCCGCTTCCCACCGGTGCGCTCAGGAACTTGTGCAGGCTGGTACCGAAGTAGTCGCATTCAAGGTCAGGAACCTTGTAATCCAGCAACCCGAACGTGTGCGCACCGTCGCACACCACCTCAATTCCTTTGGCATGGGCCATCTGGGAAATTTCCTTGACCGGCATGATCTGCCCGACCCAGTTGATGATATGCGTCACATGGATGATTTTAGTCCTCGGGGTAATCGCATCGGCGTATGCTTTGACGATTTGCTCCTTGTTTTCAATCGGAAAATCAAAAGAAAGCTGCTTGTATACGATGCCATCCCGCATCTGGCGCTGTTTCCAGGCTTGCACCATGTTCGGATAATCCTGCAAAGTACCAATCACCTCATCGCCCTTTTCCAGCGGCAGGCCAAATATGATGGTATTCAATGCCTCAGTCGCATTGCGGTTGATCGCAATTTCCTCGGCATCAGTGCCAGCCAGCTTGGCCAGACGCTGACGGAGCGGCTCGCGGCCCTTATCCATAATGCGCCACATGTAATACGATGGGCCTTGCGCGGCAGCTTTGTTGTATTTGTCCAAAGCTTCCTGCACGACAATCGGCGAGGGTGACACCCCGCCATTGTTAAGGATAATGATTTCGCTTTTGCTGGCGGTGTAAGCATCCTGGATTACCGACCAGTATTCTTCATTGCTTTCGCTGGCGGGGTTCCAAAGTTGTTCTGCTTCGACGAATTGCTCTGCGTGGAGCTGGTTGAAAAGGCTGTTGATCCCGAAAGCACCCATACCGAGGGCAGCACTCTTCCGGAAAAAAGAACGGCGGTTGTTCATACAATTTTGTTTAAGGAATAGTAATGGAGTGAAGTACAATATATTGAATATCTACTTCAATCCCAATCACTCAGCCCCTAAACCATCTTTCACAGTCGCCTCTTTCAGCCATTCGTAGGTATTGGCGGGCATAGGCAACCCATCGGCATCGAGTTGCAGGAACATCAAATGCAAATGCGTGGGAGAGCGCTTCTGGTAGGCATTGTACCCGGTTCGCCCCATTTCTGAGATTTTGTCGCCGGCATTCACCCATTGGCCGGGCTGTACCTCTACGATATTATTATGGGCGTAATAGAAAAGGCCGTCGAGACAGGGATCGTAAATCCAGATCCAGTTGCCGCCGCGGTATTCACTATCGTATTTCCAGCTTGTTTCGGTGGCCACCACCAGGCCGGACGTGAATGCAAGCACGTCGATCGGCTGCCAGGTGCGGTCGTCGAGCACGTCCTGGTCTTTATCCCGCACAAAAAGATCATGGGCCGGATGGCTACCGGTCACATTCATGTCAAAAAGATCGAAACCGTTGGGCCGGTAACCGCGGCCTTTAGAACCAACCGACTCCCTGGCCGAGTAGCCTTTGATCGGGTAAACGAAGTAGGACGAGTCGATGGACCGGCAGGTGTCCCTTCTGAATTCAGCGCGCAGATTGCGCATAACGGCCCCAAATGCCGCACGGGCCGAATCGGGCGTGATCACATTATCGCGGATATCCATCTGGATCTGATGGAAAGTCCGGCAGTATTCTGCAATTTTATCGGAAGATTCACTCTGGTTCGTCAAACCGGCCACACAAATCACCAATACAAATCCGGCAATTCTTTTAATTGTCATCAACAATATGTTAATCAACCCCTTTTCTTTCACTTAAACCCTGTTTTTTGAGGAACGATAGCGAGAAGGCTCACTAATAAAAAAGCGCTGCAAAGGTATCCGTTCTATGTTAAAAAAATGCACAGAAGTTCTTTATTGGTCAAACACTAAAATCAGATTACAATGCAAAAACGTCGCTTTGGACGAACTGGCTGGGAAATCAGCGAAGTAGGTTATGGAATGTGGGGATTGGCGGGCTGGACAGGCTCCGACCGCAAGGAAACAGACGACTCCCTGGACCTGGCCGTCGAATCGGGTGTCAATTTCTTCGATACTGCCTGGGGCTATGGCGAGGGCCTGAGCGAGCGCATCCTCGGCGAGCTGATCAAGCGCAACCCCGACAAAAAGCTTTACGCCGCCACCAAAATACCGCCCAAAAACCGTCAATGGCCGTCGCGCCCCGAATTTGCGCTAAAAGACGTATTTCCAGCCGATTACATAGTCGAATACACTGAAAAAAGCCTTCAAAACCTCGGCACCGAGCAGATCGACCTGCTGCAATTCCATGTTTGGGAAGATGCCTGGGCCGAGGAAGACGAATGGAAGGAAGCGATCCAGAAATTAACCAAGGAAGGGAAAGTAGGTGCCTGGGGCATCAGTATCAACCGATGGGAACCGGACAACGCTTTGAAGACGCTCGAAACCGGTCTGATCGACGCCGTGCAGGTGATTTACAATATTTTCGACCAGGCCCCGGAAGATAACCTCTTCCCGCTTTGCCGGAAGCTCGACATCGGCGTAATCGCCCGTGTGCCTTTCGACGAAGGTACGCTCACCGGCACGCTGACCAAGGAAACGACATTCCCTGCCGACGACTGGCGTTCGACCTATTTCGTACCGGAAAACCTGAACGCCAGCGTGGATCACGCGGAGGCATTGCGCGCCGATATCCCGGCGGGTATGACGATGGCCGAGCTGGCATTGCGTTTTATCCTCAACAATCCTGACGTGCATACGACGATCCCGGGCATGCGCAGGCTCGCGAACGTGCGTGCGAATGTGGCCGTGAGCGATGGGGCAAAACTCGATGCGGCGGTGGCCGAAAAAATGAAAGCCCACCGCTGGGACCGCCGACCTACCAAATGGTCGCAATAGTTATTTAAACAAAATGCCTTCCCCATAACAGGAAGGCATTTTGCGTTTTAATACCCGGAATTCTTACCGATACAATTTCGCGTCCACCGAAAACCGCCCCGGACCTGTCAGGAATAATGTGATATAAGGAAAGAGGAACAGCAGGGCATGTTCCTTCATATCGAACGGGTCTTTGGCGTGGACGATCGTCGCCACTACCACCATCGTAATGATCAGCGGAATAAGCGCCGCCCGGGTCCCAAGGCCGAGGATAATGAGGATCGAACAACCGAACTCGGCGCAGATAGTCAATACATAGGACAACTCTTCGCCTATCCCGATCGGATCGGCAAATGAATGGTCGCCGCCGAGGAATGTGGTGAGCTTTGCGTAACCGTGCGTGAGCATGAGGCATGAGATCCCTACGCGCAGGAGCAGTACTCCCCAATCTGCCGAAGCAGGTAATTTGATCGGTTTCAGAAATCTTTTGAGCATAGTGAGTTAAACTGGTTTACAATTAATTTGGCATGGTTACAACGAATGTCATACCGCTGATAGTTTCCCCTCAATTCAACATAACCGAATTTTTAATTTTCATATATCAAGTTTTATTTTTAGGTTTGTCTAAATTTATATTCAGATAAAAGTAAATTAATAATTCGGCCGTACTATGAAGCTACGCATACTCTTGCTGTTCAGTTGTTTGCCACTAGGCGCCTGGGCCCAATTTTCGTTCTCCGGAAAGGTCTCATTGGAAGGCCAGGCCGATGCGGCATTCGGGGCGTCGGTTTATATACAGGAATTAAAAACCGGTACCACGGCCGACACGGCGGGTCATTTCCGACTTATAGGCATTCCGAAAGGAACTTATACGGTACGCGTGAGCTATGTATCGTTGCCGACCATTACAGAAAAGAATGTACGGATCGACAGGGATGTTACCAGGGATTTTGTCATGAAATCGGGCGCGAATGCCTTGGAAGAAGTGGTTGTGACGGGAACCATGAAAGAAGTTTCGAAGCTAGACAGCCCGGTGCCCGTCGATATTATCACTTCCAAATTCATTTATAAAAACCCTGTCCCCAGCATTTTTGAAGGGCTCAGCTATGTGAACGGCGTACGGCCCCAGCTGAATTGCAACGTCTGCAACACCGGTGATATTCATATTAACGGCCTCGAAGGGCCGTACACGATGGTCCTCATCGACGGTATGCCGATGGTGAGCGGGCTTTCCACAGTGTACGGGCTTTCGGGCATTCCCAATAGCCTGATCGAGCGCGTAGAGATTGTGAAGGGGCCTGCGTCTACACTATACGGTTCCGAGGCCGTAGGTGGATTGATTAATATTATTACTAAAAATCCTTCCAAAGCGCCGGTATTCTCCGCCGACGCATTTGGTACCACCTGGCGCGACTATAATGTGGACTTAGGGGTGAAGTTTTCTCCGGGTGCCAAAAGCAATTCTTTACTAGGTATTAATTATTTCAATTACCAGAACCCGATCGATAACAACAAGGACGGCTTCACCGACCTTACTCTTCAGAACCGCATTTCGATCTTCAACAAGTGGTCCTTCGACCTGAAAAACAACAGGCAGGCCAATGTGGCCGCGCGCTACTATTACGAAGACCGCTGGGGCGGGCAAACGCAATGGAACCGGTCGTACCGCGGTGGCGACGAGGTTTACGGGGAAAGTATTTATACCAAACGCTTCGAACTTTTAGGAAACTACCAGCTGCCGTTCAGCGAAAAAGTTACGTTGCAATATTCTTTCAGCTCACATAATCAGAACTCGGCATACGGCCATGTACCCTTCAATGCCGATCAGAAAATTGCATTCGCGCAGTTTTTGTGGGATAAGGAGATCGGCAAGCACAGCCTGCTGATGGGAACGCCCTTCCGCTACACTTTTTACAACGACAATACGCCCGCTACCCGCTACTCCGATGGACAGGACCGTGCCGATCAAATTTATCTGCCCGGTATATTCATTCAGGACGAGTTCAAAAACGGCCCGCATTCCGTTCTTTTAGGCGCGCGGTACGACTATAACAGCCGTCACGGAAGCATTTTCACGCCGAGAGCGGCTTACAAATACAAGTTCAATCAAACGGATGTGGTGCGGCTCAATATCGGCCGTGGTTTCCGGATCGTGAACCTGTTTACCGAAGACCACGCCGCATTGACCGGCTCACGTGAAGTCATTTTGAAAGAGGCATTAAAACCCGAACAAAGCTGGAATGCCAATATCAACTGGGTCAAAAAGATCGTGACAGGGAATTCATTCATCGGAATCGACGCTTCGGTATTCTATACTTATTTCACCAACCGCATCCTGCCCGACTACGACACCAATCCCAACGAAATCATTTACGATAACCTCGATGGCTACGCGGTTTCGAAGGGTATCAGTCTGAATATGGATTTCAATTTCCCCTTCCCATTGAAAATCATCGCCGGCGGTACTTATATGGATAACTTCCAGAAAGAAAACGGCGTACGTTTCAGGCCGGTACTGACCGAGAAGTTCACCGGAACCTGGTCCGTTTCCTACGAAATCCAGCGGGCAGGACTTTCATTCGACTATACAGGAAACATTTATGGCCCTATGCGCCTGCCTCTCCTGAGCGAGGAGGATCCGCGTGCGGCGAACTCACCGGTATGGTCTTTGCAGAATATCCAGGTAACCAAAAAATTTGACAATGGACTGGAAATCTACGGGGGAGTTAAAAACCTGCTCAACTTCACTCCGCCCGCCAATTCGATCGCCCGCGCCAATGATCCGTTCGACAAAAACGTAAAATTTGACGGGCAAGGACAGGTAATTGCAACACCCGATAACCCATACCGGCTGACGTTCGATCCGTCATACGTTTATGCGCCAAATCAGGGCATCAGGGCATTTTTGGGCATGAGATATACACTCAGATAGGTCGAAAGCGCGATATCAAAAAATGTCGCCTGAAATGTTATTATATAACTTTTCAAAGATCATAAACATTTAGCGTATTGATATTCATTGATTTGAATAATTTTTGATTGTATCTTTGTGCCATCAACCAATTAACACTACCAATTATGGCATTAGCAAAACAGTTTGTAAAAAGTAAGTCTGTTTTCAAAGTGACGTTTACAGTTCCTGCGGAGGCGGCTTCTGACGCGAAGAAAATTGCCCTCGTAGGTGAGTTCAATGGCTGGAATCCCGAAGAAGCGATCGCATTGAAAAAACAAAAAGACGGTTCATTCAAAACCAGCCTCGAACTGGGAGCCGGAGAATATCAGTTCCGCTACATCCTCGACGGAGAAAAATGGGAAAACGACTGGGCAGCCGACAAATATGTTCCTGCCGGCGTAGACGCTACCGAGAATTCGGTGGTGGTACTTTAAGGGCAGTAAGCTATAAGCCTTAGGCTGTAAGCTAATGAAAAACCGGGGCTGTATAGTCCCGGTTTTTTAATAAATATCGCAAAATCTATGCTTAAAGCATATAGCTTATAGCCTATTGCTTAATAGCCTAAAGCTTAAAGCCTTACATCGCAAAGCTATCACTCTCCACATACGCCTTGATCAGCGCTTCCTCGCCTTCTTTTCCTTGCTTTGAATTGCCATGTTCCATACCCATAATGAACGACTTACCTTCTTTCTTGCTACGGTCGTAAATGTATTTGAATATGTTTTTGTAGTTGATTTCACCGGTTGTCGGCTCTTTACGCCCCGGCTCGTCGCCGATCTGGAAGTAGTCGATCTCGCTCCATGTGCGGTCGATATTGTAAATCAGGCGGCCTTCATTTTTCTGCATGTGGTAAATGTCGTACAGAATCTTGCACGACTTGCTGTTTACACCACGGCAGATTTCATACGTCTGATCCGAAGTTCTCAGGAATAGGTTCGGGGAATCGCTCAACGGTTCGAGCACCATTACCAACCCGTGCGGTTCGAGGATTTCGGCACCACGGCGCAATGCGTCGATTACGTTCCCGGTTTGCACGCCGATCGGCAGGTTTCTTTCAAAATCACCCGGAACGACGGTCATCCATTTCGCATTCACGCGCTTCGCTACTTCCACCGCCTTTTTACAGCCATTGAGGAAGATGTCGATATATTCTTGCTTCCCAGCGGCGAGCGTATTAGCACCATTACCGCCTTTATCTACCACAAACACGCCCATTTCCATTCCTAAGCGGCTCATTTCTTTGGCAATGGCCTCCTGCTGCTCCACCGGACGGCCCATCATGCCGTTATCTTCCAATGCCATAAAACCCTGGTCTGCCATAAATTTAAGCTGGTCGATCAGGTCCTTTCCGGCACTGTTCTGGAACATCCCGAAGTGGGAAGCATATTTGAGCTTAAACTTGTTTTTGGCCATAGGAGCGGCGCCCAATGCATCTCCTGCTGCGATTGCGGCACCAGCCAAACCAAGAGTAGATTTTACAAAATTTCTGCGGAGCATAAATGTTTCGATGTTTTTGTTACAGATTGTAAAGATGTACAGTCCGGAAATATACCCCAAAATCGCCGCTCAATCTTCGTTCTACTGGTTTTTTCTCCGTTTCCGCCGTTCCTTCTTCCCACTTTTCGGCTCGTCTGCCGGAGCAGCTACCACTTCTTCCACAGGAGGTTTGGGTAAATAAGGGGCCAGCTGCGCCTTGATCTCCTCCCGGAACGCATTCTTGACTCCTTCCAATGCCGCTTCCTTCACCTCGCCGTCGATCTGGTTGCCCGTCAGCAGCTTCACCACAGCCTCCTCACCCGGCCAGCTCGCGCCCAGGTAACGTGCGGCATTCTTCCGCACGTTGATAGGCTCGCTCGCATTCAGCAATGTCGATCGCAGGAGATACACAGATTCCGCGCTACCGACGGTCTGAATCGACGCCAGTAGTGCCGACTTCTTCTCTTCATTCATACCCGCAAGCTTTTGCGTGACATACGAAATCCCCGCCTGTTCGAGCAGCAATGCGCCTGCATCACGCCCGATCACCTCATCGGATTTACTCAGAGCCAATTTCAGCAACCGGCCATTTTCCGATTCCAGCTCGTAGCGCGTCATCAGGTCAATGTAATGCTCGGTACCGTAAGTCTCGTCGAGAAGCTTGTTCAGCGCGGTTAGTCCCTGTTGGGAGTTGGTTACAAATGATTTATCCAAATGCAGCAATGCCAGCTTACTCACCTCGATCCTATCTGAGGAGGGCACATTCAGTACATTTAGCAACGCCTGCGTTTTCTCGTAACCCGCGTGAAAAAAGTCGAACGAACGGAAATAGCGCAACCTGCTTTTGAAACTCACCGACGTGTCGGCCGCAAGTTCACTCAAATACGGAATGGCCTTGCGTGTACGTGCAAGCCAGATTATATCCTTTCCGGCGTCGGTCAGCCATGGCTTGGGCCCCTGCCTTTCGAGCCAGGCGGGAAACAGACGTTCCCATTGATCGTAGGCACCAATGCTCAATGCCTCCACAGTCCAGCGGTCATTGCCTTTGTATTGTTTAGCCAGCTGCAACCACACGTCCAATGCCTCGTAGGTATGGTTATGGTTGATGGCCAATGCGCATTCGCGACGCACCTGCGGGTCGCGGTCGGAGGTGAGACGCTTGATATACTCTGTCGGATCGCTGTTCCGCTGGCGTACGGCGCGCAAAGCGGTAATACGCAAATTCGGGTTCAGCTCACGGAAAGCAATATCGAGGTTGCGATAATTAAAACCTTCTATCCGGTTCAGCACCCACAATGCACGGGCACGAAGTTTCGGATTACCGTTATACAATCTGAAAAGCTCTTCGAGAAACGGCTCCGCCGCCCAGCCGTGCTTCACACAGGCATTCCAGGCCAGGTAACGTTGCGACAAATTGGGGCTTTGCAATGCCTTTACCGCCTGCTCGGGTATCGACAAGTCGTACACAGGTATTTTGTAAGGTGTACCTGTCGGTGCAACACGGTAAATGCGACCACGGCTACGGTCTTTCATCTTGTTAGAACCCATCACCGGGTCATACCAATCAGAAATGATCAGCGAGCCATCCGGCGCCACGCAGACATCCGTCGGCCGGAACCATTTGTCCCGCTTACCTTCGAGCACGGGCAGAATACCGGTCGATTTATAGCCTGCTCCCTCATTCTGCACCGGAAATGCGCTCACATACCCCTGACCGGCATCGGCCAGCAAAATCTGGTCCCAATAGCGTCGCGGCAGCAAATCGCCTTCATAGATTGTCATACCCATCGGAAAACCCGAACCGGTTTCCAGCAAATCGGGTACCACTCCCGGGTCATTCTGGTGCCAGTGCCGGCGTGGGATTTCGTCTTCCAGGTTGGTACGGTTAAGGCGCCAGCTGGCACCGGTCATCTCATCGATATAACCGAAATTACCATTCTCCATCACATACGACACACGGTCGCCCCCATTCCCCGGCTCTTCCTGGTCCGACTGCCACATGGTACCATAGCTATCCACGGCTACTTCCCAGCCATTGCGGAAGTTTTCGGCCATAATCTCGACCTTCGTAAAATCCTGTTCGCAGCGAAAAACCACGCCTTGTTTGTATTGCCGAAAATCTATCTCCCTTTCATATTTATCGAGCAAGGGGCGATCCTGGCCGTCCACCAGTTGCCTTCCCGCATTACCGAAATTGAAATAAAACTTGCCATCCGGCCCGAATACGAATGCATGTACACCGGCGTCATTCTGCGAACCGCCGATGCCTTTGAAAAGAATCTCCTTCGTATCGGCTTTATCGTCGCCGTTGGTATCCGTAAAAAGCCACACGTACGGGCTTTGCGAAACAATCGCCTTGTTGCCCATTACCCAGATCCCCAGCGGCGCATTGAGTTCGGGGCCCTGGTAAAAGACCTTGGTGATATCTGCCTTTCCGTCGCCGTCCTTGTCCTCCATGATCACAATCCGGTCGCCCTGTCCTAGTTCCGATTTACCGTTTACAGCAGGCCGGTAATTGTACGCCTCGCATGCCCACACGCGCCCGCGGTGGTCGACGTCGATATTGATGGGATTAATCACATTGGGTTCCGAAGCAAAGAGTGTCGCTTCGAGCCCGTCGGCCGCTTGCAAGCCCGCCACCGCATTACGCGAGAAGCGCCGCTCTGTCTCCGACAGTGCCGCATAGGCGCTATCCGGATTAACAACCACTAGTGAATCAGCAACTTGACTAAAACCTTGAAATGAAAGGGAGGTAAAAAGAACCGCAGCACACCACGCAGATCTCACGATAGGGAATTGTTTCAAAACGAATTTTTGATGATGCAGATAATTTCAAAAAACGTTATAAAAATACCTCCTATTTCGGGAAATAAGAAATGCAGTTTCGGAAAAATGTAACCTTTCGGCTATTTGGAGTAGATTGATTTAAAGCTGGAAGGTGAGTAAATTACGTTACGATTTACATGCACTATCAGTGTTTATGAAAGAAAAAATCAGGCATATTATTGCCGGAAAGCTCGTTCGAAAAGGTGTAATTAAACTTATGATGCGGAATTTGATAGAAAATGATCAGCTTACAGAAGCAATTCAGAATCATTATCTGGATCAGCTCCGCGCCCTCGACGAAGAAATTGAAATCCTGGAAAAAGCGTTAAATAACTTGAAGTAACCTGTTGAGAAGTAATGGAAAAAGAACAAGTCATAAAAGCTCTATACGATGCAAATACAGAAGCATCTGCGCAGCTAGCCCACGATAAATGGCTTGAATTTTATCAGGCAGCATCGGAAACAGTTAAGAAATATCTGTTAGAGGAATATCACAAATTCGGCGAACACATTATCAGCCAAAACCGACAATCAAATGTTGAAATGGAGAAAGTTCTGGCAGAATATAAAAACTGGAAACTGGAAACCAATCAACACTGATAAGCGAAAAGAGGAGCCTCCCGGCTCCTCTTTTCGCTTATTATTTCCTCTTCAAATTACTCAAATAATCTACCAAACTCACCAACTCTTCGGTACTCATCGCATCCTGCAAGCCCGATGGCATCATCGAATCTTTCAACTGCTTAATCGATTTCACTTGCGACATTTTGTATTCCTGCGTCGAGCCGCCCGGGAATTTGAGGATCAGGTCGGTCTCCGTTTTGCTGGACACAATGCCGGACACGACAGTACCGTCTTTTAACGTCACTTCAAAACCCTCATAACCAAAACCAATACCCGCACTAGGATCGAGGATGGCGGCATATTGTGCTTCTTTCGGCAGCTTGCTTCCGATTTCAGAAAGTTTCGGCCCGAAATCCATGCCTTCGCCATTCACCTGATGGCATACCGAGCAATAGGACGTGAATACCTGCTTGCCCTTGGCAATATCACCTTTCATTCCGACAAGTTGCTTTACTTCCGGGTGTTTGCTTGTAGCAACCACCTCGCCGTCCAGGTATTTGGCAGCTTCCAATTTTACGGATTTCCGCCAAGCGCCATTCAGGCCTTGGACGGCAGCGGTTTTAGCATCGCCGGTCAATTTACCTTCTTTCAGCAACACCAGCACCTGATCTTCCCCGCTCATGGTACCGCCAAGCGATTTAGCCGCGGTGATCCGGAGCGCTTCGGTGTATGCATTGTCAGTTGCGACTGTTTTGAGGATATCGAGGGCATCTTTGCTTCCGACAGATCTCAACGCCGTCAAAACAGCGGCGCTCTTCGCTTCGTCCGGTCCTTTTACCACTTTCCACAGCATCGGTGCACCGCCCTGCTTAATCAGCTGCGATGCCGCCATCGACCCGTTACGGCTATTCGATTGCTCCTGCGTCATAGCCAATAGCCGCGGATTTTCGGACGAAAGTTCATACTTGGCAACGAGTTCGAGGTAGGCTGGCGTACCGTAGGTCGCGTCGAGCATTTTTTTCAATGCGGCCATTGCCTCCGGTGTCTGCTTCACAAATGCGGGATCGAGGTGACGCATCACGAGTTCATTCACCTTTTCCTGATCTTTACCTGTCCCGTTCGTGAGTTTCAGCAATGCTACCGATTTTTCGCGATCCGCCGAATTAAAATCGAATGCGCGGAAATAGCGCAACCTGCTTTTCAAATCGACGGTCGGATCTCCGGCCAACGAAGCCAGCAGCTGAACAGACTCTTTTCCCCGCGAACGCCATACAATATCCTTTCCAGCCTGCGTGGCAACCGGGTTAGCACCTGCTTTGCCCAGCCAGGCTTTGAAAAACGAATCCCATTGTGCATCGGCGCCGATACCCAGGGCCTCGAGATACCAGCGGTCTTTTCCATCATATTGCTGTGCGAGCGACGCCCACAATGCAGGAGCCTCCGGCGACGGGTTATGGTGTAAAAGCAAAGCGCATTCCCGGCGAACCTGCGGCTCAGCGTCTTTCGACAATGTTTTGATATAAGGAATCACATCCAGATGCTTCGACTCAGAAGCCGCACGAAGGCCTGCGATACGGATATCCGCATTGGCATCTTTGGTCGCCAGATCGACAGTTTTCTTCGCGGTAAATGGCCATTTGCTGAGCAGCCACAGTGCACGCGCCCGCATACGAGCCTCCGCATTCTTATTGGCAAACAGTTTTTCCAGTGCCGGCGCCGCCTTGGCACCCATTCCATTTAATGTATTCCATGCATGATAGCGGATCGAAAGATTGGGACTTTGCAGCGCTTCGACCGCCCCGCCCACCGTCGTAAAATCCGACTTCGGAATGCGGTATGGCGTGTTTACGGGGGCAATCCGGTAAATGCGGCCCTTGCCCTGATCACCCGCCTGGTGCCCGCCTACGCCCGGATCGTACCAGTCGGCAACGAGCAGTGAACCGTCCGGCGCTACGCAAACATCCGATGGACGGAACCACTGGTCGCGCTTGCCGTCCACAATGTTTACAATTTTGGCCGAATAACCGGCACCCACCTTTTCAACGGGATAGGAACGAACCACATTATGCCCGGGCTCGCAGTGGATCATCTGGCCCCAGAATTCTTTGGGAAGCAATTTTCCCTCATAAACGACCATACCAGTCGGCGAACCCGAACCGGTTTGCAGCAGGTTGGGCACTACGCCCGGATCATTCAAATGCCAGTGACGATAAGGAATCGAGTCCTCCATATTGGTGCGGTTCGCGCGCCAGCCGGCGCCGGTCATTTCGTCGGTATAACCGTAGTTGCCGTATTGCATCACGTAGTTGATGCGTACACCTTTGTTACCGTCATCGTCGTTGTCCGACTGCCACATGGTACCGTAGCTATCCACCGCCACTTCAAAATTGTTACGGAAGTTATTCCCGAGTACTTCTATATTGGTAAAATCAGGATCGCAGCGGAAAACCATTCCTTGTCTCAACTTCGAAAAATCGATCGGTTTGCCGTCTTTTCCCACCACTGGATTGCCCTTGCCGTCGAGCAGGTGGGCGCCTTCATTTCCGAAATTGAAATATAGCTTACCGTCCGGCCCGAATACGAATGCGTGCATGCCGTGGTCGTGCTGGTCTCCGCCGATGCCTTCGAAAATGACTTCTTTCTTATCGGCTTTCAAATCGCCATCCTCATCGGTGAAGAGCCACACATACGGACTTTGAGAAACAATCACCTTGTTGCCCATTACCCAAATACCCAGCGGGGCATTGATTTCCGACCCCTGATAAAAGACTGTGGATTTATCGGACTTGCCATCGCCATTGGTATCTTCCAGCACCATAATGCGGTCGCCTTCATTTTTGGTGGGATTGCCGTTAATCGCCGGGCGATAGTTATACGCTTCACAAACCCAGACCCTCCCCAAATGGTCTACATCGATATTCGTCGGGTTCGTGATCGTCGGCTCCGACGTAAAAAGGGTTGCTTCCAGGCCATTTGCCGTCGTCAGACCTGCTACGGCGTATCTCGACGAACGCTTTTGGGCATCCGTCAGATCTTTGTAAAGCGTGTCGGCCGAAGCGGCGTCAATCGTACTAGGGTTCGAACGCTGATAAGAGGCGACCATCAGACCGGCCAGCAAACAACCGGCTGGAAAGAGGATAAGCGATTTTTTGAAGTTCATAGGTAAATCGAGCGCTTTTCAGCCTTGAATCAGAAAGCGTTAGCCTGACCAAAACCTAAACGTGTCATTTTTACAATAATAATTTTAATTACGTGTATAAGGGACCACCTACTTATATTTACTATCATGAAAACGACTTTTTTTTCCTGCCTGGCGCTGTGCGTCGCTGCTGAGATTTCAGCACAAAATATCCTTCCTGCCGACGTGCAAATCAGGACGGCCGTCATGGCTGCACCGTCGGATAAGCAAGCGGGGGCAAAAGTGTACGGCTACGCGGCTGACGGCACATTTAAAATCCTGCGCGAGGGCAGCAACGACTTCGTTTGCCTGGCCGATGATCCTAAGAAAGAGGATATCAGCGTCTCATGCTACCTGGCCGATCTCGATCCATTCATGGAACGCGGGCGGGCTCTCGCGAAAGAGGGCAAAAATCAAAAGGAAATTTTCGACATCCGTGAAAAGGAAGTGAAGGAAGGGAAACTGAAAATGCCGAAGCAATCATCTACATTATACGTTCTATCCGGCTCCAAAGATAACTACGACGCCACCACGGGTGCTCTCAAAAATAGCTACCTGCGTTACGTGGTCTACATTCCGTTTGCAACTGCCGAAAGTACCGGCCTGCCGTTGAAACCGGACGTTCCCGGAATGCCCTGGATCATGGACCCGGGCACGCACCGGGCGCATATTATGATCAATCCGCCGAAACCTTGAAACCAGTCGGCAATGCGCCGTTTAATAACCGATTTTCAACAATTTTAAATTAATGAGGCAACAAATGTTGACTATGTCGATTTTACAATTTTACTTTGAAATACAAAGTACTTTTAAGTATCGACATTATGGAAGAATTTACCGTACATAATCCGTTAGAACCGGATCTATCCGGAACGACCGGGATGACAGAATCGGAAATTGCGCCCCGATTTGATTTCGACTACGGGGTTGGGTTGGGTTGCCTGCTATTCAGCTTCTCGATTTTCTATTACACAAGTTTGGGAGCTTTAATGAATGGCATCTTTGTCCTTCCATGGAGCCTGGCGGCGATCTATTCCGTCTGGCTCATGAATGCTGGCAAGCTACGCTGGTTCTGGAAAAAACAGCACCCGGAATACCTCCACCACCGTTTGCTGCTGGGCTATGTATGGCTGGTGAGTTGTTTTACATTGAACCGGAGTATGCCTGTATTTGATCCGTCGGCGCCGTGGCTGATGTTTGCCATTGTCATCGCTGGGGTTTCGGCCATCGCATTCACCTGGAATGAATATCTGCCGCGTTGGCTCCAATCCATTCTGTTCACACTGATGGGCTGCTCGGTCGTGATCTGGATCTACTATGCACTCTGCCTCATTCCCTATTATATCCTGAGTGTGCCGGCGCTGCTTCTTCTGGGGGTGTCGGTACACAGTTTTGTGCCATTGCTGCTCTCTATCACCTACCTGCGCGTGCTTGCTCTTTGGTGGCACGAGTTCAGACCGGCGATACTGACTGGCGTCATCATCCCAATCGCCATAACAGTTTACTTCTCTATGGCCTGGCGACGGATCAGCAATACGATTCGGCATCAGACCAATGCCATAGCCACACAACCAACCGATGACCTGCCCAACTGGGTCATGCTAGCCCGGCAAATAGAGGACAACTGGATTACCCGCAGGGTGTTAATGGGTCCAAAAGTATACCAGGTTGCCCATTCGGACGGCACCATCTTCTCCAGACGAAACACCACCGATATTGTCGTCAGGCATGACCCGCTCGTTCTGATTGCCTCCTTATTTACCCCGAAACTCGATTTAGCGGACGCAGAGCAGATCAATATCCTGAACGTGCTTTACGACACCCGGCATGAAACCCAGGAACGCCTATGGTCGGGGAGCGATTTACGCACGGCCAATGTGCTCACGCAGGCGCGCATTTACCCGCACATGCGGATCGCCTACACGGAAAAAACCATCAGCATAGCCAATCATTCCGGCTCACCGCGTTGGCAGGAAGAAGCACTATATACTTTCTTTCTCCCGGAAGGCTCGGTGGTAAGCGCCCTTTCATTGTGGATCGACGGTATAGAACAAAAAAGTCTGCTGACGTCGCAAAGCAAGGCCGATTCGTCCTATAAAACGATCGTCGGTGTGGAATCACGCGACCCTTCGGTGGTCCATTGGCAGGAAGGCAATATGGTAAAAGTGAAGGTATTCCCCTGTACGGCACGTGAAAACCGGAAATTTAAGCTCGGCATAACCACTCCTCTGAAAGCCGACGGGCCGCAGCTGACTTATGAAAACATCTCGTTTAAAGGTCCGGGAGCTGAAAAAGCTACCGAAACCATCCGGCTTGAATTTCCACAGGAATTGCAGGCCCCGCATCTTCCGTTCGAGCCAACCAATGCTTCTCCGGGCGTTATCATCCATGAGGGGGCCTACCAGTCGGCGTGGAAGGTAGGTTTCAAAATCACACCAGTCAGCCGGGAAAGTTTTGCATTTGACGGCAAAACCTACACAGTGGAGCCACGTCACAAAACACTTGAAAACTTTAAAGCCAAAGCCTTTTACCTCGACATCAACCAGGCGTGGAGTAAACGCGAACTCGATGCATTGTGGCCCGTTGTCAGAAAACGTCCGGTATTCGTAGCGAATGGGCGGCTGATCAGGCTTACAGAAGCGAATAAAGATGAGCAGTTCAAGGCATTATCCGCGTTCAATTTCTCCCTATTCCCGGTTCAATACATTCCCGACCCGGAAAATGCATTGCTGATCACCAAGTCAACGGCGGTATCGCCTACGCTTCACGATCTCGCAAATGCGCCATTTTCCAAAACGCTGAGCAGGCATGCGCCACAGGGCTTGCGTACCTTCCTAGTCGGTGACGGCGCATCTTCCTATATTAAATCATTGAATGAGCTGAGCATAGTCCGTGCCGAACAAACGGATTGGAAAGCATTACTGGAAATGATTCCACAAAACCAATTCCCCTCCGATCCCGAAGCAGACCCGTCGGTCGTCAGCATTGAAAGCGCAGATATCCAGATCCGTGAAAGCGAAGGCCCGGCTTCCGGACGCGCGCCCGACCATCTGCTCAGACTTTTTGCCTATAACCACATTATGAAGCAGCTAGGCGGCCGTTTTCTCAATCACTCGTTCCAAACCGATTCTGTTTTTAATGCCAAACTGATCCGGGAAGCTGAAATAGCACATATTGTAACACCCGTTTCCAGCATGGTAGTCCTTGAAAACCAGGAGGATTACGATCGATTCGACATTCGGAAAAGCAAGAACAGCCTTGAAAATGCGACCCTGAAAGTGGCAGGAGCCGTACCCGAACCGCACGAATGGCTGCTCATCGCCCTGTTTTCCCTGCTCATCGGCTACTTCACTTTTCGCCATTATGTTCAATGAAAAACATGCCGGGATAGCCTTAGTCATGGGCTATCTCGTTATCTCAACCCTCTTTTTCTTTCGTGGGTATGTCCACGGCGATGCTACACTCTGGATGGGCATTGTGCTGATCCCCTTACTTCTGCGGTGTTTTGGCATTGGTCAAAAGAGCTGGCGACTTGCACCGGTGGTGGCGTTGGCTGTTGGCATTTGCTGTCTTCGTCCGGAGCTTTCGTGGCGTTTCATTCTGCTGATAAGTGCACTGCTGTTCACTACCGAGACTATTTTCGGGCGATTGAATGCGGCAATCTTTATGGTATTGCTCATCGTATCCCCCATTTTCAAATACTTTTCCGAGGTTTTCACATTCCCGATCCGCCTGCAACTCTCCGCGGTTGCCGGGTCGATGCTGAAAATGGCAGGACTTCCGGTTGCCATCGAAGGAAACAACATTCTGCTTAACGGCTCAGAATTTTCCGTTGACCCTGCCTGTATAGGACTGCAAATGACAGGATTCGCATTGCTATCGGTTATTTTTCTGATGGCTCATTTCCGTATGCTGAACCAGAAATCGCTGCCGATACGGTATCAGACGATCCTGGTGGTGCTTGCCTTTGCGTTGAACATCCTCGGGAACCTCATGCGCATTGTTTCGCTGGTCGTGCTACGCATTACGCCGGACAATACCTTACACGATGTGATAGGTGTTGTATGCCTTGTCGCTTATGTAATTGCTCCGCTGATTCTCGTGGTCCGTTACGCACACCAGCGTTGGGGAGCTGCCCTCATCACAACGCAACCATCGGTTCTTCGTCACCCGCCACGTTTTTTGATAACCGGGCATATCATACTTCTCTCGGTATGCGCATTCTTTTGCTTTCAAAAACCGACCATTAATATCAGCTCACCGCAAAACACGCTTCCCCTATCCCTTCAAACATATCACGTAAAGAAACTTCAAAACGGCGTCACCCAGGCCAGAAACGGCCATGCGCTTATTTATATTAAACCAATCCCGGCATTTTACTCCTCGGAGCACAGCCCCCTTACCTGCTGGACGGGTTCGGGCTACCATTTAAGCCGCATTTCGAGCAAACACCTCGCCGGAGTCACTGTTTATACGGGCAGTCTTCGGAAAGAGAATGACGAATTGCATACTGCCTGGTGGTTCTCTGACGGACGGCATGTTACAATCAGCCAGTTCGACTGGCGCTGGAAGGTCCTCGCGGAGAAAAGCCATTTTCAACTCATCAATGTGACCGTGGAAGATCCGGCGCGCCTGGATGCTGAAGTAAAACGATGGCTGAAAGCGTTTTGAGGGTATATTGCCAACAAAGGCGTCTTTTCGATGAAAAGCAACGGGAAATCAATGAAAAAAACAGCACGTATCCTTACCGTTTTGAGCCTGCTCGCATTATCAGTTCCATCTATGGCGCAAACAGAAACCATTAATCTTTGGCCGGAAGGCAAAGTCCCCAATTTTAAAAAAAGTGATGTGGAGGAGAAATCGGTTACCGATGCGCAGGGAATCCTGCGGATCAGCGGCGTGACCGTCCCTACGATTGCGGCTTACATTGCGCCGAAGGAGAAAGCAACCGGGGCCGCAGTGATGATCTGCCCGGGCGGCGGATATGGCATCCTGGCGGCTTCGCATGAAGGCAGCGATTTTGCCAAATGGTTTAATGAACGCGGCATTTCTGCATTTGTACTCAAATATCGCCTGCCTAATGAAAAAGCCATGACGCACCAGCACGAAGTACCTCTGATGGACGCCATGCAAGGCATGAAACTGATCCGCCAGAATGCTGCCAAATGGGGCATCGATGTGAACAAAATCGGCGTTATGGGTTTCTCGGCAGGCGGCCACCTGGCCGCCACGCTCTCGACGCATCATAATATGGGTGAAAAGGCTTCCGCAGACGGCAAACCGAACTTCTCGATATTGATTTACCCGGTGATCTCGCTTACGCCCGCTCTCGCACACGGAGGTTCGCGCGATAACCTGCTCGGGCCTGAAAAATCGGACGAGCTGATTAAATATTACTCCAACGAATTGCAGGTTTCGGATCAG
Source organism: Dyadobacter sp. (assembly GCF_017744695.1). Classification (GTDB taxonomy): domain Bacteria; phylum Bacteroidota; class Bacteroidia; order Cytophagales; family Spirosomataceae; genus Dyadobacter. Next base: position 281,174 of record NZ_JAGIAS010000010.1, on the reverse strand, counting down.
ACACCGCCGGCATTCCTCGTTCATGCCATGGACGATACCGGTGTGCCGGTCGAGAACAGTATCGAATATTACCTCGCATTGAAAAAGAAAAAAATCCCGGCCGAAATGCATTTGTACCCGAAAGGCGGCCACGGCTACGGTATGCGGACGGAAGGTAAAGGATCATTGGCTAATTGGCCTGAAGCAATGGAAGGATGGCTTGAATCATCGGGCTATATGAAAAAATAAACGGTTACGGAGTGAATTTATCTCTTAGCTTTGACGAAAAATCAACGTTCGGAATAAGTTCACTCTATGACTGCCTTTCAACGCCTGGTGATCAGCAAAAGGTCACTGCTGTTTATCGTATTGGCCATTGCCGCCTTTGCTACGCTCCAATCGGTATTCTCCCACCCCAAAACTTTCGCGAATCAGCCGCAACTTTACACTACTTATAACAACTACGTCATTTTCAAGCAGTCCTTCTTCCATTTGATAGAGGGGAAAAACCTGTATCGGTGGCATGTCGACGAGCATTGGGACCTGTTCAAATACAGCCCGGCATTCGCACTCGTTTTTGGGATACTTGCCATTATGCCCACATTTGTAGGCCTGTTTTTCTGGAACCTGATCAATGTGGCGGTGCTGTTCTTTTCGGTTTATTTTCTTCCAAGAATCGATTTGCGGACAAAAGGACTGATGGTCTCTTTTATGCTGGTAGAACTCCTTACCGCCACGCAAAACGAACAAAGTAACGCCCTGATTGCCGGTTTGCTGCTGTTTGGATTCGGCTTTCTGGAAAGGGACAAGTACTGGATGGCATCACTATGCATCGTGTCCACGATCTTCATTAAACTCTTCGGGATTGTTGCGCTGGCATTGTACCTGCTCTATCCCAACAAGCTGAAACTGGCCTACACGACCGCCACGTGGGTTATTTTACTGACTATCCTTCCGATCGTCGCCGTCACGCCCGAACAATTTGTGGTTCTGTATAAAACCTGGTGGAAGCTCCTGGCCGCAGACCGCGACTTTTCCGACGGCCTCTCCGTAATAGGCTGGCTGAAAATATGGTTCTCGCTGGATGTGAATAAAACTTACGTCAATCTGGCCGGAATGGCATTGTTCTGCCTGCCGTTGCTAAAAATCAAATCGTACGGCAATTTTGTCTTCCGGGCATTGATGCTCGCTTCGGTGCTGGTGTGGGTAGTGATTTTCAACCACCGCGCCGAATCGCCGACATTTATCATTGCTATTGCAGGCGTGGCGGTGTGGTACTATATACAGGCGCCAACGCGGCTAAATTACGTGCTGCTTGTGCTGGCATTTATATTTACCACGTTGTCCCCAACCGATATATTTCCTCCCTTCATCCGCAACGAGTATTTCTGGCCTTATGTCGTGAAAGCGGTGCCTTGTATCCTTATCTGGGGAAAAATCATTTACGACCTGCTCTTTACGGAATTGCTTCCCCGCCCGACAGAAATGGAAACGGCGCAGTGAAGTTTTGAAACAAAAAGCGTTACAGGAACGCTGCGGCGGCATCCTGTAACGCATAAAAATGCAACATGAATTAGTTCACCCCTAAAAGTGTACGGTTCACTTCACGTACTTCTTTGGTAGACAGGTAAATGCTTTTAACGATCTTCTCGTTGTCATTGGAGATTTCAAGCGTGTAAACGCCATCACCCATTTCGTCGAACTTTATTTTCCGGCCGGTTTTCGTAATATACTTTGGCACAAATTCTTCGTGAAGCAGGTTTCCCTTGCTGTCCAGCAGACGAATCGCCACCTTTTCGCCTTTCTCTTTCTCCATCATCACATTCATCGACATCGTGTCTCGTACACGGTACATGCCTACGCGAAACTTTTCACAAGTGTTGTTTTTACATTCTGCTTTCGGCGAAACAATCGGATCGGCCTGCACTTGGGCAGCGACTGTAAATAATGCAAATGCAGCGGCAACGGCGGTTTTTAAGATGTTTGGCATGGCTCTTGAAGGTTAAACTGATTGGTAAACTGAATTTGATTTCGAACCAATGAGGTAACCGATCAGGCCATTGTTGCATACAAAGTTTGGACGGTAAAATAGGAGGTTGAGTGGTGCCGAAGGATCATTCGTACTCCGTTTGCGCATTCTCCCTTTCTGCCTGCGTTGTTTTTTGTATATTTGATTATGCCAAAATTCCGATATCATGTCAGTAACCTATCATATCAAGATCAAAAAAGACTACGCTGCATCCCTGATCGAGGAATTGCGGAAAGCCGACGCCATTGACCTGATTAAAGAAACGGACAGTGAGATAGTACCGGATTGGCATGTTGTGGAAGTGCAGCAGCGTATTAACAAATACAAAGATGCTCCTGAACTGTTGATCAATGAAGACGACGTCTTCAAAATGCTCGATGCAGAATAGTGGGAGTATACAAGCTAAAATTTACTCCCGAAGCTGTTGAAGATATTACCGAAGCAGCGGCTTACTATGAAGATCAGAAGCAAGGGCTGGGAAAGCGCTTCCGGTCTTTCGTAAAAGGTAAGTTAGTTCTGATCAAAGAATCTCCACTCATATACGAGTTAAGGTACGGTGATGTCAGGTTCGCCCCGGTCGATTTCTTTCCGTACAGTGTCCACTTCACAGTCGACAAATCTGAACGAATTATTCAGATCCATGCGGTATTATGTCAGTACCGCAATCCCGTCAAATTTTGGAAGGGTTTTGAAGATTAACCCCCAATCGCAATCATCTCCCGATTCTGCTCGTACTCCGACTTGGCTTTTTGTTCGGAGAAGCTGGTGTGGCCACCGTGAGCGAAGTGCTTTTTCTCAAAATGGGCGTAAATGAGCTGACGAACGTCGTCGCCTTTGCGCAGGGGGGTGAGCAGGTCAACCTCGGACGTATCAAAAAGGCAATTTTTAAGCTTGCCGTCGGCGGTGAGACGAATGCGGTTACAGCCTTCGCAGAAAGGGTGTGTTACCGTACCAATAATGCCGAAAGTGCCCGCACCGCCATTTACCTGAAATCGTCGCGCGGTGTCGTGCAACTCACCCGCGACGGGTTGAAACTCATACTCCTGACCAATCGCAGTCAACAAATCGGCATAGGAAACGATTTTGGACATATCCCATTGGTTCCCTTTGAAAGGCATGAATTCGATAAAGCGGACGTGAAGATTAGGCTCAGTGAGTGTCATCCGCACAAAATCATTGACTTCATCGTCGTTTGTCCCCCGCATCACCACCATATTCACTTTCACTACAAAGCCTTCATCGAGCAGCATGCGAATGTGGTCCAGCGTCTTGCCGAAATGATCGCGCTTGGTAATCGACCGGAATCGCTCTTCCCGGAGCGTATCCAGGCTGACATTCAAAGAGGCAACCCCTGCGGATTTCAATTCCGGGATAAACTGATCTATATAAACGGCATTCGTAGTCAGTGTTAGGGATGCGGGAAGTTTCCCGAGATCGGAAATGATTTCGCCGGCATCCTTGCGGACGAGTGGCTCACCACCGGTAAGCCTGATTTTTTCAACACCCATTTCCACAAACAGGCCGGCCAGATAAGAAATCTCATCTGCCTGCATCAGCCATTTGGAAGGCATAAACTGCATATCTTCCTGCGGCATACAATAGGTACAACGAAGATTGCACTTATCCGTCAGCGAAATGCGCAGATAAGTGTGCTTGCGACCAAATGTATCTACAATAGGCAATGCCATTGGTGTTTGCTAATCGTGTTTTTTCCCTTCTAAAACATTAAAAACATGTAAAACATGCGGAAACAGGGCATCAATATATTCAGTAACGCCCCCAGTGCTGCCTGGCATGGTAATCACCAGCATTTCCCCGATAACACCTGCCGCAGATCGCGACAACATCGAAGTAGGGACGCGTTCCTGGCCGTATTGACGCGCTGTTTCGGCAATGCCCGGGATTTCCCGGTCGAGCAGCTCCGAAACCGCCTCGGGCGTTACGTCGCGGGGCGACAACCCGGTACCGCCGGTAATGAGTACCATATCGTATCCTTCCGCTTGCAACGACCGCAATTTGCCTTGAATGCCCGGCTTGTCGTCTGGAATAATGCTGTAATCGCTTACTTCCAGCCGAAACGCTTTCAGTTTTTCGACGATTTTCTTGCCAGATTTATCCTCTCCAATACCTTTCGAAATACTATCCGAGCAGACCACCACCGCCGTTTTCAAGCCTTCCGGCGCGGCGTTCCGATCGCTTTTCCCTCCCTTTTTCTCTAACAACCGGATATTCCGTATTTCAACACCTTTGTCGATCGGTTTGAGCATGTCGTACATCGTCAACGCTACCACTGACGCCCCGTGCATGGCTTCTACCTCGACACCCGTTTTGTATATAGTTTTAACTGTCAATTCAATGACAATAGTCAAATCTTCTATCCTGTATTGAACACCCGTATACTCCACTGGAATAGGGTGGCAGTCAGGCAGCAAATCGGGCGTTTTCTTGACGGCCAGAAAACCAGCGGCCTTTGCCATTTCAAAAACATCACCTTTCGGTACAGTCCGGTTTTGAATCGCCTCCACGGTCTCCGGCTTGCTCACTTGTACGATAGCTTGTGCAGTGGCAATGCGAAGTGTGTTGGTTTTATGGGTAATGTCGACCATTTTAAATTTTGAATGAGTGAATGAGTGAATGAGTGAATGAGCAAAATCTATTCACTCATTCACTCATTGACTCATTCAAAATTACTAGGTATTCTGCTTCCAAACGTGCCCCTCACCCACCAGCTCTTTGCCGAAGATGGGCACATTGGCTTTAATTTCTTCTACAATAAATTCGGAAGCCTCGAATGCCGCTCTCCGATGCGGGGATGATACGAACACAAAGAGGCTGATCTCACCTGTCGGGACGAGGCCCAGGCTGTGGTAGATATGCATGCATGTCAGCTCGAACCGGGCAAAGGCAGCCTCCCGAATGTCGTGGAATGCCTGCTCGGCCATTTCTTCATAGGCCGTGTAGTCGATCCCTGTTACGGCACCGCCTTCCTTTTGATCCGCGCGGATCTGCCCGAGAAAGATCGCGTGGGCACCAATGCCGGTTTTGGATTGGTGGCTCGCTATCGACTTCGCAACAAAATCGGGGCTGATCGGCCCCTGAACAAATACCTTTTTAGGCTTATGTGCTTTTTCCATGTCTCCTGTTATCCTCCTGCAAACGGTGGAAGCAATGCGATTTCGGCCGGAGTTTCGATTAATACAAAATCCTCCGAAATCTTCTGATTGACCGCTATTTTGAATTTTTTATCGCGCATAGCCGGGTATTTGTCCAGCATCTGCGCACGGAACTGACCTACCGTCAGACCGCCGGCTGCATTCCAGACTTCGTCCGACAGCCCGGCAATTTCCGCCAGCATCCCGAAATATTTGACTTGAAAACTCATTCGTACCTGATATTCGTTCAACCCAATAACCCGCATCCGGCCCGTCGGGTTCAGAGCGGGAGCAAATGTACCTCCACCAATTCGCCTGCTTCGACCCGATTTTGCGCTACCGGTAAATAGATGATCGCATTCGCGATCGCAAACGAACCTATCACGAACGACTCCTGCCCGTCCAGCGAAACCACTTCCGCCCCTTCCACCCGCGCTTTCAGGAACTCGTCGCGCTCGCCATCAAAGCGGTAAGCATGCCGCAAGGGAAGCCTCACCGATCTGAGAAATGGCTCTTTGCTGCCCATTATTCTCTTCAACGCAGGCAATACATACTCATAATAGCAAACCAGCGACGAGGCCGGGTTTCCCGGCAATGCAAAAATCAGTTTTTCACCTTTCTTACCAAAAAGAAGCGGCTTCCCGGGCTTTTGCCGCACCTTGTAAAAGATCGTCTCGGCGCCCAACACCTCCAATGCTTTACCTACAAAATCGTAATCTCCTACCGAGATCCCCCCCGACGCCAAAATGACGTCACATTGTTCCAGCAATACGCATAAAGCGTCAACCGTAGCGTCCAGGTCATCGGAAGCATAGCTAATTGAAACATCCGTCATACCCGCCAGCGCCAGTGCTGCTTGCAGCATCGCCGAATTGGATTCATATATTTTGCCAGGCTCCAATGCTTCGCCTGCTTTCAGCAACTCGTCGCCAGTGACCAGCAAACCGATCCGAGGTTTGGAATGAACCGTCACTTCATTCACATTGATTCCCTTCAAAAAACCGACGGCGCCCGGTGATATGAGGGTTCCGGCGCGTAATGCGATTGCCCCCTGAGCGATCTGCTGCCCTGCCCGGCGAACATTTTTACCCTCCAAAACCGGAAATTCATGAATTTGTACGGAGCCGTTAGCCACTGACGTATTTTCCTGCATTACCACCGCGGTAGCGCCCTCGGGTACAGGCGCGCCCGTAAATATGCGTACGGCAGTGCCCGCGCTCACAACCGGTAGATCCGCCTGGCCGGCTTTCGACTCCCCCGCGAGGCACAGCGATTTACCCGCTTCGGTCACGTCGGAATGCACGATCGCGTACCCGTCCATCGACGACTGCCTGAATGGCGGAAGCGCTATCGGCGAAACCACATCTTCGGCAAGAAATCCTCCGACAGCTGCCGCTAACGGCATTGTTACCGCGGGCAGTGTTACGGTATTTGCTATAATTCGCCCTTTTGCCTCGTTGACTGTGACCATATTCCAAAAAATGCCATACGAAAAGTGCAAGTTAACACATTCGCGAACGCAAATGGCACAGGTCGAAAATGTCGTCGAAAAATCGATTTCGGCTTGCAATTGACGACATTTTCCACAATAATACCATTATCCCCACAAAATACTTGTTTGTAACCAGCTGACCATCAATGGGTAAAACTTATACTAAAAAGCCGTTCTCTTACTATAATTACATTTATTAAAAGAGTTTGCATTTGGTGCTAAGCGGTTTTTACCAATTAAAATTTCACGTTCGGTCTGGCTGGCGCAGTTTTTATTCAGGATCATTTGCCGGAAGCCAAATGTAGCGTTCTTATTTTTGTCCTAGAATTACTTTTAACAAACCCCTAAAAATCAGTTTTTTACCTCATATTGAAATTTTATTTATTCAATCGCGTTATCTTTGCACTTCGGCCCGGTGCCTGAAATGATGTTTCACGAAATACAAAATGCATGATTAGACTTATCTTTATGGCCTTCTCAATCGCAATATTCGGAAAGAGTCCGATGAGCGAGGTGGAGGTGGAAAAGAAGGAGCTGAAAGAAACAACCATTATTGATTCAGATCTTCTTGCTATTGACTTCTGTGGCGAAGCCGTTCCTTTATCAGAGCTTCGAATCGCCGAGCGATATCAAAACATGATCAGAAATTACGACAATCCCACTTTTCGTAAGCTGATGACCACAACCAAAAAGAGAATGCGGATCATTGAACCCATTCTCCAGAAGTACGGAGTACCAGCCGATTTTAAGTATATTCCTTTGATAGAGAGCGCTATGAAAGATGAGGTCACTTCTCATCGCGGCGCGGCCGGATACTGGCAATTGATGCCATCTACGGCAAAATCTCTCGGGCTGGTTGTAAACGAAACCAGGGACGACCGCAAACATTTGGTCAAATCGACCCACGCCGCAGGCAAGTACCTCCGCGACCTGTATAAACAGCTGGGTTCCTGGACATTGGTAGCTGCTGCTTACAACGCAGGCCCTACGCACATCCAAAACCGGATGGATTCGCAGAATAAAGATGATTTTTTCAAACTCCGCCTCAACTCGGAAACCGCGAGGTACCTCTATAAAATTCTCGCTGTAAAAGAATGGTTCTCCAACCCCGAAAGAAGCCGCGAATGGGGCAGCGGCGACGTAGTCGACCGCCTTTCCGCATTCAAGATCGAACAGAAAAAAGCCGCAGCACTGGCCAAGGCTGAAACGGGGTCGTAACCTCCACTATTTTATTTGAAAGTTCATGAGAAGAAAAGGATACATTATCCTTTTCTTTGTGTTATCATAGCATGGGCACTCTGCTGCCCTGCTTATCTTTCGTACCTCTTTAATACTCACTTTTGACATGACAAAAGCGGAAATGATCACTGACAAGGGCACAATGCTCATCGAATTCTACGATGAAGATGCTCCCAACACAGTGAAAAACTTTGTTGATCTCTCTAAAAAGGGCTTTTACGACGGTGTTATTTTCCACCGTGTAATCCCTGATTTCGTGATCCAGGGCGGCGACCCTACCGGCACCGGCCGTGGAGGTCCCGGCTACAAAATCGATTGCGAGCTCACAGGCGGTAACCAGTACCACGATCGCGGCGTGCTTTCGATGGCGCATGCAGGCCGCAACACAGGTGGCTCACAGTTCTTCATCTGCCACAGCCGCAATAACACTGCGCACTTGGACAGAAACCACACCTGCTTCGGCCGCGTGGTAGAAGGCATCGAAACGGTAGACGCGATCCGTCAGGGCGACAAGATCCAGAAGATCACGATCATCGAAGAAGCGTAAGAATCTCGATCGATTACCAACAAAAAGGGGCCGGAATCAACTTCCGGCCCCTTTTTGTTGGTATATGACGGCAATCTCACCAGAAATGGCCGTACAAGTAGGAAATAATCGCAATCACCACGATAGCACCGGTAACGAAAGTACGGTGCGGCATAAACATCGACGCATCGATGGCAAGGCCTTTTTTCTCGTCAGGCATCAAAATACCCAGGATGAACATCACCGCAACGCATATCAGGAACACAAGGCCCATACGATCGAGGAACGGCACCTGGGTCCAGTCGGCAAACGGGAAGTAATTGTTATGCATCGCGAGCGCGATCAGGAACCCGCCCACGATCGCGAACAATGCGCCCGCCGAGTTGGTCCGTTTCCAGAAGAAGCCCATGATGAACGACGCGAAAATACCCGGCGACAACAAACCCGTCATTTCCTGAATGAACTGGAAACCTCCTTTTTTATCGATACCCATGTAAGGCGACACGATAATGGCGAGAATCATCGAAATCACCACCACAGCACGACCAATGCGTACGAGCGTCTTTTCGTCGGCGTTCTTGCCAATGTAGTTTTTGAAAATATCCAGTGTAAAAATCGTCGAAATACTGTTTGCTTTACCGGCCAGGGACGCCACTACGGCGGCCGTCAGCGCGGCGAATGAGAGACCTTTCAAGCCTGTCGGAAGCAGGTTAAGCAGTACGGGGTATGCCTTATCAGCATTGATCACGCCGTCATCACCCAGCATTTCAGCCTGAAACATTCCCTTGCTGTACAGCGCGTAAGCCGCAATACCTGGCAATACCACGATCACCGGCATCAACAATTTCAGAAATGCCGCGAAAAGGATACCGTTACGGGCAGTCTTCAAATCCGCTCCCAATGCGCGCTGGGTAATGTATTGGTTACAACCCCAGTAGTTCAGGTTTACGATCCACATACCACCCAGCAATACAGCCAGACCCGGCAGCTGCATATAGAATGGGCTCGATTTAGGGAAAATCATATGGAAGTGATCGTCGTGATTTTCACGCATTACTTTGAAACCCTGCGCGATACCTTCCACGCCTGCATTGTCGGATACGAGGTTAATCGCCAGATAGGTAGTGGCCAAACCGCCGATTACCAGGAAAAACACCTGGATTACGTCGGTAAAACCGATCACCTTCATTCCACCGATTGTTATAATAATGGCAAAAACCGCCAGGGCGATCATACAAAACTGAAAATCAAGCCCCGAAATCCCCGAGACAGCCAACGCTCCCAGATACAGGATCGACGTGAGGTTCACGAGAATATACAATGCCAGCCAGAATACCGCCATGATCAAGCTCACCGATTGGTTATATCGCTGGCTGAGAAACTGGGGCATGGTGTAAATTTTGTTTTTGAGATAAATGGGCATAAAAAAAACGGCCACTATAATGAGTGTTGCCGCCGCCATCCATTCATAGGTCGAGATCCCGAGGCCCATCGAAAAACCGTTCCCCGACATCCCGATAAACTGCTCAGCCGAAATGTTCGAAGCGATCAACGACGCACCGATTGCCCACCAGGTGAGGGAGCCTTCCGCGAGGAAGAAGTCCTTTGTTGACTCAACTTTTGATTTTTTCCGCTGATAAATCCAATAACCGTAACCGGAGACTACAATGAAGTAAAAGAAGAAAACGACATAATCCAGGGTTTGTAATTGTTGCATTTCAAATAATAAAATAGATGAATGAATGAGATTGATCAGCTTAGATTGAAACGTACACTATTTTCCGAAAAAAGTACAAAATCTGAACGAGCATGCCAATATTCGATCCCGTTTTAAAAAGGAGCGCATAAATATAGCCTACAAGACCATATTCATAATGCTTTACTCTGATATTTTCTTCGAATCTTTAAAATGGTGAGGACTCATCGGCCCGTATGCCTCCTCGAAGGCAGCCCCCGTTTGCATCTTCGAAATAAAGCGTTGCAAACCAGCCTCCCGGCGAAGCAGCAGCCAATAAGACACCTCCATTCCGGCAGTCATATAGGCTGTCATAACATGCTTTTGGTCGCCACGAAAGAACTCTCGCATGGTCGAAATATCTTTGAGCAAGAGCAGGTCGCGGCCATTACGCGTATAGAAGCGCCACTCGTACCTATACGCGCGGTAACGATCACGCGGAGCAGTTTCGCTTACAAACCGGCGGTCGAGCATCAATGCCAGGCCTTCGTTGAACCACTGGGGAACGTCGTTGGTAGTGCGCCACCAGCCGATGCGTTTCAGCAGTTCGATATGGCTCATTTCGTGGGCAATCACATCGGTATTCATCCCCTGCGCATTCAGGATTACGTAAGAACTCCCCCACGGCGTTCCGATACTGCATCCCGCGCCCTCGGTGCTGCTGCAATATTTCTGGTATTGCTGAGGCGTCTGGCAGATGATGATCTTGGGATTGGATTTTTTGCCCTGGTAAAAGGAATCCACCCGCGCCTCGGCGAGCGCGATAGTGCTTTTGAGGATTTTGTATTTGTTTGATTTGATATCGGGACTAAAATAGACCTTTTTATCCGTCGACTTGAAATTGGATAATGCGATGAGTTCGCAGTAGAAGATTTGCGGGTAGAGAAAAAATAGGCTGCCCGCCAGGACGATTAATCCGGTCAGAAGGAATCTGATGAGTTTCCGGAGTGGGTTCAAAGTTTATATTTTTTGCCACGAAGACACGAATGTCTTCGTGCATATTCGTGTTCTTCGTGGCAAGATAAAATTAATGCTTAAAGTGACGAACCCCGGTAGTTACCATCGCAAGCCCGTTCGCATTGCAATAATCCACCGAATCCTTGTCACGGATAGAACCTCCCGGCTGAACCACGGCGGTAATGCCCGCCTGGTGGGCGATTTCGACGCAATCAGCAAATGGGAAGAACGCGTCTGAAGCCATTACCGCACCATTCAGGTCGAAACCGAATGATTTCGCTTTCTCGATCGCCTGGCGCAATGCATCCACGCGTGAAGTCTGTCCGGTACCGCTCGCCAGCAACTGGTTTTCCCTAGCCAATACAATGGTGTTCGATTTGGTATGCTTGCAAACCTTCAATGCAAATTCCAATGCTGAAACTTCGTCGGCAGTAGGAGCCTTGTCGGTAACGGTCGTAAACTGCGCCGCAACTTCGGTTGCAAGATCCTTATCCTGCACCAAAACCCCATTCAGGATAGTTTTGAACATGATCTGTGGCAACTCCACCGCATTGCGTTTCAACAGAATGCGGTTCTTTTTGGATTTCAAAAGTGCCAATGCCTCTTCATCATAAGCAGGCGCGATGAGGATTTCCATGAAAAGCTTATTTAGCTCCTCTGCCGTTGCCAGATCAACTTTTGTATTGGTAATCACAACACCACCAAACGCAGAAACCGGATCGCATGCCAATGCATTGTCATAGGCCTCTTTCGCAGTCGGTGCAGTAGCGATACCGCACGCATTCGTATGCTTGATGATCGCGAATGTAGGCGCTGCACCGGCGAACTCGTCGATCAGGCTCACGCACGCATCCACATCCACGAGGTTGTTATAAGAAAGTTCTTTTCCGTGTAGTTTATCAAAAATACCTTCCAGGTCACCGTAATAGGTCGCATTCTGATGCGGGTTTTCGCCGTAACGCAGCGTTTGCGAAGCCAGGTTGGTGAAATCGAAAAGTTCTTTATCAGTTATTTCTTTTCCGGATGTAAAGAAGCTGTTGATCGCGCCGTCGTAATGCGAAGAAACTCCGAATGCCAGACCCGCGTAGTAGCGACGATCTTCGATATCCGTAGCACCTGCTTTTGCATTCAACAACTCCACAACCTCCGCGTATTGGCTGCGAGAAGAGACGATCAATGTATCTTTGAAATTTTTCGCCGTTGCGCGGATCAGGGAAATGCCGCCAATGTCTATTTTCTCGATAATATCCTCCTCGCTCGCACCGGATGCCACTGTCTCCTCGAAAGGATAAAGATCCACCACCACCATGTCGATGGCAGGAATATTGTACTGCGCTGCCTGCGCTACATCACCCTCGTCGTCGCGACGGTACAAAATACCACCCATGATGGCAGGGTGAAGCGTTTTCACACGCCCGCCGAAAATCGAAGGATAACCGGTCAGCTCTTCGGCAGCGGTTACGGGAATGTTGAGATTTTCAATGAAAGTCTGAGTTCCTCCGGTGGAGTACAGCTTTACGCCGTTGTTGTGCAGGAGGCGGACCAAAGGCTCAAGACCGTCTTTGTAATAAACAGAAATAAGCGCGGATTGGATTTTTTTAGACATTGTGCAACGTTTGCTCTAAGATTACAAATGCGGGATTTTGCTTACATTCGGCATTTCGGCTTGTCCCATGTTGAAAAATAAACCGCAAAGATAGCCGAAAAATCAACGAAACCGGCAGCAGAACAGACGAAAATCAAAACGTTATCATTCTGAAACCAAGTTAAAAAAAGCCAATACCATGAACCTCGACCTGACCGGAAAAACAGCGCTGGTATGCGGAAGCACACAAGGCATCGGGCTCGCCGCCGCCGTTGAACTCGCATTGCTGGGTGCAAATGTGACCCTCGTGGCCCGAAATGAAGAAAAACTGTGTGAGGCGATCGAAGATCTGGACACCTCGCTCGGCCAGCTTCACCGGTACGTCGTAGCCGATTTCGCCGATCATGGAGCCGTAAAATCCGCCATCGAAAACTACCTCCGGCTCTGCCCGGACGTCCATATTCTCGTGAACAACACCGGCGGTCCCTCCGGCGGCCCGATCATCGAAGCAGAACCCGACCAATTCCTGAAGACCTTTCAGATGCATTTGATCAACAACCAGTTCCTGGCGCAGTCAGTGGTACCTTCGATGAAAAAGGAGGGCTTTGGTCGCATTATCAATATCATCAGCACTTCGGTCAAACAGCCGATCATCGGCCTCGGCGTTTCCAACACCATTCGCGGTGCGGTGGCGAGTTGGGCCAAAACGCTGTCACTCGAACTCGGGCAGTACGGCATTACCGTCAACAATGTCCTGCCCGGCTACACCGAAACGGCACGACTCCACGCCGTGCTCGAAATGCGGAGTAAAAATCAGGGCAAAACCAAAGAACAGGTTGCCGAAGAGCTGAAAGCTGGCATTCCTATCCGCCGATTCAGCGAAGCGAAAGAAGTGGCTGCCGCCGTGGCTTTTCTGGCCAGTCCGGCTGCGGGAAGCATCAGCGGTGTGAGCCTGGCTGTGGATGGCGGCAGAACAGAAAGCTTGTAATCGAATCAGGGAATAGTCTGTTAATTGATTTTAAACAGAACGGGCGGCGCATTATTGATCAGATTCACCAGATAATGCCCGCCTTGAATATTAATAGGGCTGATCTGCTTCACCTCTCCATCCAATGCAAAACCGCTTTGGTTGGCGCGCAGCACATCGAACTGCATATTTCCCTTGTTGATCAGGACATTGCCGGGGCAAGCGTCCAGGCTCCCGAGCTGCGGAATAAAGTGGCTGAAATTCCCGGCCACGATGATATCCGGCTTACCGTCATGATTCACGTCCTGGCTCTGGATCGCATTCAGGCACGAAAACTGTACCATGTAAGGCAGCGGCACCAGTTTAAACCGCCCTTTGCCGTCATTCACCGCAATGCCCGATTGCAGGTGGTTAACCGTCTTTTCCACTGCCGATTTCAGTAACTCCTCCGGGAACAAATCCTGGACAGTCAGCACCGCATATTCGGAATGCTTGATACTTTTCTTTTTCAGGAAAGGGAACTGCGTAGTCATTTCGCGTTTCAGCAACACAGGCAGGTCTTTCGAATCCACCGTTTTTGAAATGACTTTGTCTATCGTCCCATTTTTGTTGAAATCATTGATCCAGATTTTCAGCGGCGCATTCGCAGTCGCCTTCAAAGTAAAATTCTCTCCGGTATTCCCCAGCACAATGTCCTGGTCGCCGTCGCCATCCAGATCCTCCGCCTTCAACGATCCCCAAAAACCGGTAAAGCCTTCGAGTCCCGTTTCCGCTTGCGTGAATTTCCCCCCTGAAAACCGGAACGCCAATGGCGCCATCCAGTCGCCTACCACAAGCAGTTCCTTGTTCCCATCGCCGTCAATATCCGTCCAGCCGGCATCCCTCACCATTCCCGCCTTGCCCAACGCGGGTGCTATCGCCTGGGTCACGTCTTTAAAAATACCCTTCCCGTCATTTTCGTAAATGTAGCTCGCCGGTGTGGACCCGTATTCCCGTGGGACGCTCCTGCTGCCGACGAAGAGGTCGGGGTCGCCATCCCGATCATAGTCGTCGGCCACGATAACCGCAGTATTCATCGCATTGGGGGGGAGCGCCCGGTTATTCAGCGTAAAACCGCCCTTGCCGTCGTTCAGGTACAAACGCGTCGGTAAATCAGGGCTCTTTGGGAGACTTTCATTTCCTCCGCTGCCTACAACAAGATCAATATCACCATCGCCATCGGCATCGAAAAACAATGCAGCCGTATCCTCGAAACCAGCCTGATCGGAGAAAGCTGTTTGTGGTGATTTGATGAATTGTCCGCCTTTTTGCAAATACAATTGTCCCCCCTGCCCTTTGGCACCACCTATATAGATGTCGTCCTGACCATCTCCGTTGACATCACCGATGGCCGCTTTCGGCCCTTCCCGCGAAAGCATAACCGGGATGTTCCGCTCGTTATAAAAATCTTCGTATTTGTTTTCCTGATGCGGGTCGAAACCTTTGGCCGGAACGCGGGCCAGCATTAACACTGGTTTATCGGCAGGCGCAATATAAGTACTGGCGGCCTCACGGATTTTTAATGTCAGCAGCGTATCCGGTTTTACACTGTGCATGCTGGTCACTTTTCGGGAGGGCCAAAGCACCCGTACCGAGTCGATTTTCGCAATTTTCCCTAATCCGATCGTCACAGGATATTCCGTGCTCGACTGAAATCCGCGGGAAGGGTTCACCTGTTTGCTGAAAACCTGCCCATCCGCATAAATCTCCACCTTCGAACCGATTGCGTGCGTATTCATGCCGTCGCCTTTCAGGTCCAGCTTGATGTAATGATTTTTATCCTTAACTCCTTCCGATTTGTTCCTGTAAACAAAACAAGGCTCGTTGACATTATTCACAACCAGATCCAGATCTCCGTCGTTATCCAGGTCGGCATAAGCAGCCCCATTTGAAAAAGAGGCCTTCCCAAATCCGAATTCCTTCGCTTTTTCACTGAATTGCAGATTTCCCTCATTGTGGAAAAAGTTATTGGCGATCGGCGTCGAGGGCATGTGGTCGATGATATTCTGCATATTCTCCTTTTCCCCCGACATGACCATCCTTTGGGTTACCTCATTGGCAAAAAAATCGATGAAATCCTGATTCAGAATATCGTGATAAATGCCGTTGCAGACATAAATATCGGTTTTCGAATCGTTGTCGGCATCAAAAAGCAATGCGCCCCAACTCCAGTCGCTTGCCGCAACACCCGCGTAATTGGCGATCTCACTGAATGTCCCGTCCTGATTGTTAAACTGCAAGCTATTTTGCATGTACTGGTTGAAAAAACCCTTTTCCTTTTTCAGGTTGAACAGGTAATGGTTTTCAAAGGAAGTCGTGGTCTTGTAGCGGTACTCATCGCGTGGCAGCATATCCGTCACGAATATTTCCGGGAAGCCGTCGTTGTTAATATCGGCCATATCGGCACCCATTGATGCCAGACTGGTGTGCTTCCCCCGCTTTTCAAGCTCTTCCGAGAAGGTTCCGTCTTTTTGATTGATATAGAAGTAATCGTGCTCGTAAAAGTCATTACACACATACATGTCAGGATAGAGATCACCGTTGATGTCTCCTACCGTCACGCCGAGGCCGAAGCCGATCAGACTGCCGTAAATACCGGCTTCTTCGCTCACATCCGTAAATTTCCCGCCGTCATTACGCAGCAGCTTTGCGCCGCCGCCCTTCAGAAAGTCCTTCACCGGCCAATCTTTCGCCCGCAAATTGCGGTCATTGGCATAGTTGAGGGTATTTACCGGAATAAAACTGTTGTTGAGAATATAGGCGTCGAGGTCGCCGTCGAGGTCGTAATCGAAAAATGCAGCCTGGGTAGTGTAGCCGGTCTCATCCAAGCCATATTTTTTGGCCGATTCCGTGAAAGTCAGATCTCCGTTGTTAATATAAAGCGAATTACCCTGCTTGTTGACAAACTTCTGATAGCCCGCATTGCATACGTAAATATCCAGCAAGTTATCGCCATTCACGTCGACCATGACCACCCCGGTACTCCATCTATCCGGCTCGGCTACCCCTGCCGTGGCGGTAATATCTTCGAATTTCCAGTTGCCTTTGTTCAGATAAAGCTTGTTTTCACCCATGTTTGCGGTGAAATAGATGTCCGGCAAACCATCATTATTAATGTCGCCGACCGACACGCCACCGCCGTTGTAAAAGTTCCGGTAGTTGAATATGTTGACATCCTCCTTGTCTTCGACTTTATTGACGAAGTCAATGCCCGTTTCGGACGCGTCCATTTCTTCAAACAGGGCGTTCGCATTTTTTTCAGAATCACTACAAGAAAAGAAGGCGCAAAGGCAACCGAGCAAAATGAATGTCCGCGAAGCGATAAAACAGTTAATCGTCATTAGTTTAAACCCTTGGAATCAAACACTTCCCTTTCAGACGGAGGTGTAACCTCACAAAAAAGAAGCAAAGATGTCATTCTACCGGACATCTTTGCTAATCCGGCGATCAATAATTAAATATCTACCCGTTTTTGACACCAACCAAGGTTCCGGGCAATGCCCATCGGCAGCGGGCGATGTAACGGCTATTAACGGGCGTCCCGCACTTTACCGAACATTTTGCTGGACTTCCTTCCCGGTTGTGCGTAACTTTGAATCCTTATTTTTCCAGTTAATTGCATTTATGACATCCCTGTCTCCAGTATCAGATGCAGATCTGAGTTTGCTTGCACAACGCCTTGAGGGTGACCTCTTCTACGACAATACCATGCGGACGTTATATGCAACAGACGCGTCTGCCTATCGCGAAATGCCGCTTGCCGTCGCGATTCCCAAATCGATCGGCGATCTCAAAGCGCTCATCTCGTATGCCACGGAAAAGAAAGTTTCGCTGGTTCCCCGCACCGCAGGCACCTCGCTCGCGGGCCAGGTGGTAGGTAACGGCATAATAGTAGACGTTTCGAAAAATTTCAATAAAATCCTCGAAATAAACGCGGAAGAACGATGGGTACGTGTGCAGCCGGGCGTCGTGCGCGACGAGCTGAACATGGCCCTGAAACCTTACGGACTATATTTCGGCCCCGAAACTTCCACTGCCAACCGTGCGATGATCGGCGGGATGGTCGGGAATAATTCGTGCGGCTCCAACTCGATCGTATACGGAAGCACGCGGGAGCATTTGCTGGAAGTAAAGGCAATCCTGGCCGACGGCAGCGACGCAGAGTTCAAAAATGTGAGCAGGAACGAATTACAGTCACTTCTGACTAATGCCCGCCAGAAAAACGGCAGTGCATCGCTTCTGGATAAAATATACCTAAAAACGGACTCTATTCTGAACTCGCCCGAAAACCAGGCGGAGATCCGGAAAAACTTCCCGAAACCTTCGGTGGAGCGCCGTAATACGGGTTATGCGCTCGATATGCTCCTGAATATGGAGCCTTACACCACGGGCACTGGTACCGACAAGCCATTTAATATGTGCAGCCTGATCGCCGGATCGGAAGGTACGCTGTGTTTTCTGACGGAGATCAAGGTGAACCTGGTGCCGCTGCCGCCCAAAACCCAGGGCCTCGTATGCGTGCATTGCGATACGATCGACGAAGCACTCCGGGCAACGATCCTGACACTCAAATACGGTCCGCACGCGGTAGAACTTATCGACGAGTACGTCCTGGAATGTGCCGCTACGAATGTGGAGCAGCGGAAAAATGCATTCTTTGTCAAGAATAAACCCGACGGCAAGTTTCCTGCGATCCTGGTTGTGGACCTTTCCCGCGAAACGAAAGAGGAAGTCGAACAGCTGGCTGCCGATATGGAAAAGGAGTTCAGACAAGCAGGCATTGGTTTCCACTATCCGCTGCTTTTCGGAGACGATACCAAAAAGATATGGACGCTGCGGAAAGCCGGGCTGGGTTTGCTGGGTAATATCCCCGGTGATGAAAAAGCAGTTGCCGTAATCGAAGACACGGCGATCGACGTTTACGATCAGCCGGAATATATCCGCGAATTCAACGAGATCCTGAAAAAACACGGGATGTCGGCCGTGCATTATGCGCACGCAGGCTCGGGAGAGCTGCATTTGAGGCCGATTATCAACCTCAAAACCAGCGAAGGGCACCGCCAGTTCAGAATGATCGCGGAGGAAATTGCCGATCTGGTTAAAAAATACGACGGCTCGCTTTCCGGCGAGCACGGCGATGGCCGTCTGCGCGGGGAGTTTATCCCGAAAATGGTCGGCCAGCATAACTACCAGCTTTTCAAGGATATCAAAAAGGCGTGGGACCCAAATAACATTTTCAATCCGGGTAAAATTGTCGACACGGCGCCGATGGACACGTTCCTGCGTTACGAAGCCGACCAAAAAACGCCCGCATTCAAAACAAATTTCCGTTTTTACGACCAGGATATCCTGCAACATGCCGAGCAATGTAACGGCTCAGGCGACTGCCGGAAAACGCACCTGAGTGGTGGTACCATGTGCCCGAGCTTCATGGCTACGCGCAACGAAAAGGACACCACCCGCGCCCGTGCCAACATCCTGCGTGAAATGCTGACGCGTTCGCCCAAGGAAAACCGTTTCGACAACAAGGAGATCAAAGAAGTGTACGACCTCTGCCTCGCCTGCAAAGGCTGCAAGGGTGAATGTCCTTCTAATGTGGACGTTGCGAAACTGAAAATGGAGTTTTTGCAGCAATACCACGACGCCAACGGTATCCCGGTACGTTCATGGCTCATTGGTAATTTCTCCAAAATGACCGGCCTCGCCAGCTACGTTCCCTGGGCGTATAACCTGATTTTCAAGAATGCACCGCTCCGTAAAATCGCGAACACGGTAGTAGGCTTCCACCCCGAACGCACCATGCCGTTGCTGCACAGCACGACATTGAAAAAATGGTATGATCAGCGGAAAAACAGTGCCCCGAAATCAGAGCGGAAAGTGTACCTGTTCTGCGATGAGTTCACCAATTACAATGATGTAGAAATTGGCAAAACTGCCATTCTCGCGTTGGAAAAGTTGGGTTATGAGGTGATTATTCCAAACCATGGACCTTCGGGGCGACCGCAGCTGTCCAAAGGCTTGCTGAGAGATGCGAAGAAAATTGCAGAAGAGAATATTCGTCTGCTGAAAGATATTATCTCGCACGACACGCCACTGGTGGGCATTGAACCGTCGGCGATCCTCACATTCCGCGACGAATACCCCGATCTCGTCAGTGATGAATTGGTAGAAGACACCAAGAAAGTCGCGCAGAATGCATTGCAGTTCGACGAGTTCATTGCGCGCGAAATCGAGCTGAAAAACATTTCGAAAAACCAGTTCACAAAAGAAAAACGGCTCATCAAATTGCACGGACATTGTCAGCAAAAAGCCATTTCGAGCGTGATACCGACGAAAAAGATGCTTTCACTGCCCGAAAACTACACGGTACAACTCATTCCGTCGGGGTGCTGTGGTATGGCGGGTTCATTCGGGTATGAGAAAGAGCATTTCGATATTTCTATGCAAATAGGAGAACTCGTTCTCTTCCCGACCGTGCGCCAGCAGCCGGAGGAAGTGATCATCGCCGCTCCCGGTACCAGCTGCCGCCATCAGATCCACGACGGAACAGGCCGTAAGGCGCTGCACCCCGCAGAAATCCTTTGGAATGCATTGGTTTAAACACATTTGATTCAATATAGAAAATGGCCGGCAAACGAAATTTGCCGGCCATTGCTTTTAGTTGGAGATAAACGGCGCCTTATGCAGCCAGGTATCATCCGTAAGCTGATCTATCATAAAACCGGCGATATCCGCCGCGTCGATCTTGGCGCCCGGCGAATCTGTAGCACTCACCTTCACTTCTGCCCGGTTCCCATTGAATTCGATGTACGGCACCCGCACCATGATCCATTCCGCATTGCTTTCCGCCAGCACCGAATAGGATTTCTGGCGGTCGTTGTGAATGGCCGGAAAGGTCGCACGCATCCATTCCGTTGCCTTCGCCGTCTCCTCGCTCTTCCGGTCCGTCGGCGTATCGACATTCAATCCTGCCAATACCACGTACCGCACCGGCCGGTCACCAATCGCATTCAGAATATTGATACTGGCCTGGCTCGCTACCAGCGGCTCGTCCTGCCGCTGCCCCGCCGTGCTCAAAACGGCGTCGCACCCTTCCAGCAATGCACCGACAGCCTCCGGATTGAGGACATCGCCATGCACGATCTCGATCAAATCGCTCTGAATTGTAAACTGTTCGGGATGCCTGAGCAGCAATTTTAGCGAAAAACCTTTCTCAATAAGTTGACTGACAAGATACTGGCCTGTACGCCCTCCGCCGCCAATCACGGCTATTTTTTGGATTCTTTTCATTTCTCTCTGATAAAATTTTGGATGTAGTAAACTGTCCTGGTCGAAGATCCCGGGAGATTACAGAAGAGCTGCGCTCGATTCTGTGGAGATGGTATTTTATCAGGAGATTTTAATGAGGGTAAAGATAAGCCACCAGAGAGACAAATATGGGATGTTTGCAAAAAAGTTTATTCTACAAACAGTTACCAAATGGGAGTCCATACGTCAAAAGGTCGGAACCTAACTGATCTTACATATGAATCCGGAAATCTCAGAGAGACAGTTTATTGCTGAAATCAAAGAAAAAGTGCGCTCAGCACAGTACGAGGCATTGAAGACCGTCAATATCAAACTAATCCAACTATACTGGGAAATCGGTAAATCGATTGCTGAAAAACAAAGCGAAAGCTGGGGCAAATCAATCGTTGCTTCACTGTCGAAAGAACTGCAAGCAGAGTTCCCGAAATCGAGTGGTTTCTCGACGACAAACATTTGGTATATGGTACAGTTTTATACTGATTACCAGTCAGATATAAATCTCCAACCACTGGTTGGAGAAATTAGCTGGAGCAAGCATTTGGTCATATTATCCAAATGTAAACTGAGTCAGGAAAGGCAATTTTACATCCTCTCCACTAGCAAGTACAGCTGGTCGAAAAATACGCTGATCCACCAGATCGAAAACAAGGCATTTGAACGATATCTGCTCAATCAAACCAATTTTAACTATGCGTTGCCTGAACCAACGAGCAAGCAGGCTCTTTTAGCAGTCAAGGACAACTACACATTCGATTTTCTTGACCTCGCTGAACTGCATTCCGAATCAGAGTTGGAACAGCAACTCGTGAAAAACATCAGGAAATTTTTGCTGGAAATGGGAAACAACTACACTTTCGTAGGAAATCAATACCGAATCGAAGTCGGAGAAAGGGATTATTGGGTCGATCTGCTCCTCTACCATCGAAAACTACAATGCCTGATCGCAATTGACCTTAAAATTGGTGAGTTTGAACCCGAGCATAAGGGCAAAATGGAGTTCTATCTATCAGTGTTGAATGACAAGGTGCGGCTGCCCCACGAGAACGAGTCGATTGGAATTATCATTTGTAAAAACAAGGATAGGACTGTTGTTGAATATTCTTTGAAGAATACTGCATTGCCTATCGGTGTTGCCACCTACAACACCACCAACCAGTTGCCCAAGCAATATCGAAAACTATTGCCCAGCGAAGAAGAGATCACGGCCAAGCTTAGAGATTTTTACTAACAAAAGTGGGAAATTTAGCAAGCCTTAATTCCTCCCCCAATTCACATTCATCGTAGTCCCTATGCGAAATGCAGTACTCTTATACTTAAACCCTTCAAAATTGTTGACCACCTCCACGCGGAGCGGGAAGCGGATACCGATATCAAGCCCATAACCCAACTCGGTATAGTTGTTGGAATCCGGTGTAGCCAGGTAATGCAGCAGGAAATTCTCTTTCACGCCCGGGATACGAAACCAGGGGATCTGGGTAAGCAGGAACTGACGGAGTTCGGTGAGGACGTGGGCCTCGAAAAACTGTTGAGAAGTGCTGTATTTGTAATAGTCCAGCATGCGGAATGTGCCCACCGGGTCGCCGAACTGGAAGAAAAAGCGGTTGCCGGTGAAATGCTGGAAATCCGGGAATTGCAGGCTATCGCGGTTGAGGAAACTCCCGGCGGCGAGTTTGTAGCGCAAACGACTTCGGATGCCTATATCGAAACCATGCTGAATGCTGATCTGCACAAAGTCAAAATCGACGTCACTGCCAAACACCTTATGGATTCCCTTGCGGTAATTGACGGAAAGTTTGGGCGAATCATCGTCATAGTACGATGTTTTGCCACCGCGGGTGCGGTACTTTTGCCAGGGTTTGTAGGAAGCCGTAATACCGACGGTCAATGCCTGATGAGGACGCATTGGCGGAGGTAAGGTTTTCGCATCCGTCCCGGTCTCCACATTGTAGGGAACGTTGGAAGTATACTCCCGCCGTTTCCAGTCGATCCATCGATAGGGCGACGTTTTTTCGAGATTCGGCAATGCTGTACGGTCCGCGTATTCGACGCTCGCTCTTATGTCGAAATGCTCGTTTTCCCGACTGTTTTTGAAATCGACGCGCAGGAAATCCTTTTGGTATTCTTTGATAAAATTCTGTTCTAAAAACAGCGTCGTAAATGTATTCAGCAGCGGGTGCATCGGGTTTTCGCCATTAAACTGGGCAATACCCCTTCCACCGGAAACACTGAGCGTGTTGCGAGCCCAACTGTAATCGCCTACGCCGGTCAAGAGCAATTTGTTACGACCGAACGAATACCTTGTCAATCCTCCCAATGACCACTCCTGACTATTCCTGACAACCTCTGACTTCCCACCTGCGTCACCCGTATTTGCGCGCTTCCGCCCACCCGAATGCCGCAATTTCATTCCCGCTCCATTCAGGACCAACCCTTCTACCGTATTCACCTGCACACCCGGCAACGGTCCGATGTAATCCAGCCGGTAAGGGCTTTCTTTCCCTAGCCGGAAATTATGCCCGGTAAGCAAGTCCCCCAAACCGAATTTGCTCCCCTTCTTCGATTTAAGCGTATCAGACTTGCTCGTTTTCAAACTATCCCGCTGTTTTTCTGAGCCTGCATTCACAATCACCAGACTATCCAGCCGTGTATAACTCTTTACCTCAGCCACGGTTAGCGGTACAGTCCGCAGGGAATCCCAGAACGCCATACTCCGTTTGGTAGCCATCGAATCCACCTGCGTCGAATCCTCCCGGCTCATTTTCAGGTCTACATCCTCGCCCTTCTTCTCCTTTTCTTTACGTTCCTGCTTTTCGTATTCCTTCATCATTTTGCGCAGGTTTTTGGCCGAAAACTCTTTCTGCTTACTCACCACCTGCTCCATATTCTGCGCCTTGATCTCCCGTCCGGTCAGCCGCACCTTTTTTGCTTCCTCGGCATATTTCTTGTCGTCGATTACAACGATATCCGGCTTGAATGTGGGATTGATTTTCACATTCGTAAACGATTGCGAAATCACGAAATCGCCTTTCCCCTTAAAACCATAAATACCACCCTGTACATGAAACTGCTGGTTAACCGGCATCCAGACACCTTGGACAGGACTGTATACCTGTTTGATATCCAGCCGGAAACCGGTATTCACCGTCTGCAAATCCAGACTGTAAATACTCCATTCACCTTCAATGATCTGGATCGTGCCCCGGTACACGCCCTCGCCCCAGTTGCGCGGCGTTACCTTTATTTTATTGACTTCAATACCATTCTCTCTGAATGCCCCGACGTATTCGAATTTATAATACGCAAATGCACGCGGCGAGAGCGGCGAAACGGCTTTCACGACTTCCGGCTGATAGAAGCTGGCCAGCAGGTACATATTCGGGTCCGCCATGTTCTTATCCATGCTGCTCCGCGTAGCGATCACCCGCTGCTTGTACACGCTGGGTTGGCGAAACGTAACCTCAGAAACCGTCTCATTCAGCATCGGAACGCCCTTTTTGAAGTTCGCTTCCTTCTCCATTTCCTTCAATTCCTTTTTATAGAGGAATTCCATCGGCAGATCGGTTACCACTACGGAAGATTTGGAATACACTTTGGCCGTGTAACTATCCACTTGCAGGAAATGGTAACGGCTTTTGGCAATAGCGCTCCGCATAATGGTATACGCCGGGTCCTCGTCCCGGGCGCCAATACGGACTTCACCAAGGCTCAGCGCCTGCTCTTCCATGGTAAGGTCGAAGGTTTGCATTTTATCCTCCACCGTGAAGCCTTTCTGCCCGGTCTTGTAGCCCAGATACTGAAAGATTACCTCGTAATATCCCGGTTTCAGGTCAAGCTGATAACGGCCTTCTTCATTGGAAATCGTACTGACGCTCGTGCCCTTAACAATGATTGCGGCAAATGGCAGCGGTTCTCCTTTTTTGGTTTTAATAATGCCCCTCACCCCGCCGCCGGGCGCTTGCGCGAGGGCTGCAAGAGATGTTGCAATAATCAGACAAAACGTGAGCAGGTACTGTTTGAGCATACGGTTTTCAGCAAGTCGGATGAATGTCTTTGTTTCAGCTAGATGCTTTTAAAGATAATCCGGTTGCTTTGAAAAGAAAATCCGCTCATCACATAGTTACAAATCCGAAAACTCCCAGGCACTTTGGTAGGCATTCAAACCCTCGGCATAGGCGATGAAATTTTCATAAAAAGGCAATACAGAAAGCGTCGCGCTGTCGCCAATCACAACGAGTTTCTTACGTGCGCGGGTCATAGCCACGTTCATGCGCCGAATGTCCGCGAGGAAGCCGATCTGCCCTTCGGTATTGCTGCGGGTCATGCTGATGTACACCACATCCCGCTCCTGCCCCTGGAAGCTGTCAATGGTATTCACGGCTATTTTGTCGAGAAATGGTGTCAAATCCGCCGCGTGCGCAAGCTGGTCTTTGAGAATATTGATCTGCTCTTTGTAGGGAGAAATAATGGCAATACTGGGAAAATCCTCCAAGTTGGCATTGCGTTGCACAAATTCCACGGCCAGCTGCGACAAATGCCTGAACAGGAATGCGGCCTCTTCCGGGTTCGTCGAGCTGGTACCTTCCAGTTTTTCGTCAAAGCCACACCCGGCGGTGTCGATAAATGCCAGTGGCGCCTCGCCCGGAAACAGCACGTGGCCCGCTACCGACTCATGCGCTTTCAGCTTATTATGATAAAATACTTTGGAAGAATAACCCATAATCGCCTCGTTCATCCGGTACTGTTCTTCCAGCAACACCACGGATTCGGGGTGTAATGCCACGCATTTTTCGAGCAAAGTGGTGCTTAGCCCGCCTTTTGCAGCCTCGTCCGACTTGATGGTGGGAGGTAACTGCAAATGATCCCCGGCAAAAACCACTTTTTCCGCTTTCAGGATGGGTATCCAGCAGGCCGGTTCCAATGCCTGCCCAGCCTCGTCGATCACGACGGTCCGGTACTTCATATTCCGGACCGTGAAATGATTGGAACCAACGAGCGTCGCCGTCACTACCTGCGTTTTGGTGAGCAAATCATCAATGATGTATTGTTCCATATTCGCAACATCCTTCATAATTCGGTGCGCTTCATCGAACAATGCTTTCCGCTGGTCGCGCTCGGCTTTGCCGAAATGGCGCTTGTATTTATGCGCCATGTTTTTGAATTCGTTGGCCTGCTTTTTCAATGCCTTAATGTCCTTCACACTCGCATGCGACGACATTTTGCTATCCAAAGTCAGCCCCGACAGCCGCTCCGAAACACGTACCGGGTTTCCCACGCGAAGCACATTCAAACCTTCTTCGCTCAGCTTCTCGCTTAGCAAATCCACCGCGGTATTACTCGGCGCCACTACGAGGACAGGCCTGTTATCTTTTTTAACCAATGCTTTGATAGCCTGTACCAAAGTAGTCGTCTTACCCGTACCGGGAGGCCCGTGCACGATCGCGAGCTCCTGCGCGGAAAGGATATTCTGCACCGCGCGCTGCTGCGACGGATTCAACTTAGAAATGGTAACAGGGTAAATGTCTTTATCAAATGAAGGAGCCTTATCCCCTGTCAGAACCTTGATCAAATGCCCCTCTTTCTCCGACGAAGCGAGCGAATCCGCCGTTTTCAATGCGGATTGCATTTCATCGTAACTATTATCGTCAAAAAGGAGGTCAATCCCCAGCTTGCCGTCGCGCGACCATTCGGGCAGCTCGTCGGTACGCAGTGTGATTTTCAACCGGTTGCCCCCCTGATGGGAAATTACGCCTTCAACCCGGTCTTTTTTAGGCTCGTGGTTGCTGAACAGCACGGCAGGCATTCCAAACCGCAGCTGATGCGGCAAATCCTGGTGCGTGGTACGCTCCACTTCAACGGTGAGGTAATCGCCGCGGCTCATTTCCTGGCCCCGGATCGCAATCGGGTACCAGGCCAATCCGCTCGCTCGGCGTTCGGAAACGGAAGACCGTTCGATCAATCGCTGGTACGATTGCTTGTCTTCCTCCCTTTCTATTTTAAGTAATTCGAGTAGTCGCTTGAAGTAATCCATTCACAAATTAAATAAACCCGCCGCTTAATGCATCACGCCGGCATCCGCACCCTGCTGTACTTCTACTTTGTTGGTGATAAAGCGCCTGCCCACCACCAGTACAATCAGCGCCAGTGTAGCCGAACCGGCCATCGCTGCCACCATCGGAACGATCGAAGGCTCTTCGAACAGGCTGATAGCGATGGAAATCAACGTCCCGGCACCCATTTGAAACGCGCCCATGAGCGCCGACGCGCTACCCGCATTACGCGTGAACGGCGCGAGCGAAAGCGCGGCGGCGTTCGGATACGTGTAGCCTACACAGCAGAGAAAAAGGAACAAAAATACGAGTGTGGAAGTGAGCGTCAATGCACCGCTTAATGCCGCAGCCAGGAAGGTAATTCCAATGACCGCCTGGCAGATCAACGCTACATTGATAATCTGTTCGCTGGAAAATCGCCTCAGCATCAATGTATTAATCTGCCCCGAACCTATGAAACCAACCGAAAGAAAGGCAAAAATCCAGCCATAGACCTTTCCATCCACATGAAATACCTCCATAAAAACGATCGGTGAGCCCGAAACATAGGCAAACAGGCCCGCGAATGCGATGGCGCCGGTGATAGAATAGGTGTAAAACTGAGGTTCCCGGAACACTTCCAGGAAGTTCGTAATGATCGGCCTAGGTTTAAGCGAAAGCGTTTTGTCGGGCTTGTAGCTGTCGGGCAGCCACAATGCGGTGGCCGCAAAAATGGCAACACCCATGACAGTCAATATCATAAACACGGCATGCCAGCCAAATGCATCGGTAACATAGCCACCCACAGTCGGTGCGATCATCGGCGAAAAGCCCACGACCAGCAGCAACAGCGAAAACACCTTGGCGTTCTCGCTGACAGGAAAAAGGTCGCGCACCATCGCCACCGAAGCCACAGTTGCTGCGCAACTACCGACGGCCTGAATAATGCGCAAAATGATGAGTTGCTCGACGCTCGTAGCCACGGCACACCCGGCCGAAGCCAGAATATACACTGCCAAACCGATAAACAGCGGCTTCTTCCGGCCGAAACGATCGAGTAGCGGCCCGTAGAGCAGCTGCCCCAGCGATATTCCCACGAAGTACCCCGACAATGTCTGCGAAACTTTGGCAGCGGTGGTATTCAGGTCACGCGCAATAGCCGGAAACCCCGGCAGGTACATATCGATTGAAAAAGGGCCAAGCGCAGTCAGGCTCCCCAGAATGAGGATCAGAAAAAAGTAAGTCTTTTTGGACATGGAATTTTGTGGTGTGGGAGATTTCGGTGTTTGGGTAACACGGAACGGCGCGGGAGGGTTCGACGCGGGGGGGATTTTAGCGGGAGGAAATTTGACCATGGACCGCCGACGATGGACCATGGTGCGTGATGGGGTGGCATGGTCTATGGTCCATCGTCGGCGGTCGGCGGCTGAGCCGCTGCACAAAAAAGGCCCCGACATATGCCGGAGCCCTGCTTTTATTTTCATGGCAACAGACCGGAGATCATGCTGCAACCCAATTGAGCTTCTTCTGCACTTCCTTTTCGCTTTCACTTACCGTGTAGGGAACCTTGTTTTTAAGGTAAATGACGCAACCCTGCCCTTTCTTATTGGGGGTAATCTTCAAAACGTCTTCTCTGTGAATGATAATATTAATGAGCTTTTGCCCAAGCAATTTGAATGTACCTTTCTGTACCATGTCCTTTTCTGATGAAAAAAGTTAATGCTTATGCAATTCCACTAATCGAATTTCCCGATTTCAGGTAGAGCAGGAAATAATCCTTTGAAATAAGGAAATAGCCAAGGTCGGTCCGGTTACTCAATTGTAGAAAATCAGCCACTTCTCTCTGGGCTTCCGATTCAGATCTGGCACCTGTGACGGTAAGCACTGCGCCGGGTTTCAAACTTTTCGCTGGGTTGTTACCTAGTGTCGCTACCATAGTTATATCCGAATTAAGAGTTAGTCTTGTTGTGAAATTGTTTTCGGGGAGCACATATTAAAGAAACATGCCAGATTCCGGGAGCACAACTAACGTATAAGGATAATTTGGGGAGGCTTACGTAGTAACTTTCAAGGAATATAGAAATACAAACAGTTGATTACAAGCATTTTGTGAATTTTTACAAAAAATTTATACCCACTATCGAAATAGTCCCATTCAAAACCCGCCGGTTGTCCGTTTTTGAGGAAATGTTATCAATTTGATCGTGTATATCTAAAATCTCCCCAACACACCTCTTGCCCGGCTTCGGAGAGGCCACCTGTTTATAGAATCGTTGCGGGTCGCTAGTACCAGGCTCCATCGGAGCCCCCCACACATGCGACCACAACATTGCAAGCACAGAAGGAGGCTCCGATGGAGCCGAACAAATATATTAATCCAAATTTGCTATAAACTGGAAGTTTCACCGAAGCTCGCCACTGCTGTGTAGAAATGGTTTCGATGCTGCGAAGGCACGGATTTTGCTTACGCTTCATTATTCAACTACAAAGATTATGAGAGCAATATGGTCCGGGGCGATCGGGTTCGGCCTGGTGAATATCCCCGTCAAACTTTTCAGCGCCGTCCAGGCCAGCGAGCTCGATCTCGATATGCTCGACAAAAAAGACCACGCGAATATCCATTTCCAGCGCGTCAACGCCAATACGGGCCGCGAGGTGAAATGGGAGAACATCGTCCGGGGCTATAAAGTCGAAGACAATTATGTAGTGCTGGACGAATCGGATTTTGAAAAGGCTAGCCCCGAAAAATCCAAGATCATCGAAATCGCCGAGTTCGTAGAGGAAAAGGAGATCGATAGCATTTACTATGAAACCCCCTATTACCTCCAACCCGAAAAATCGGGCGCGAAACCCTACGCGTTGCTCCGCGACGCGCTGAAAAAAACCGGTAAATGCGGACTGGGCACGTACGTCCTGCGCAACCGCGAAAGCCTGGTGCTCATCAAACCCCAGGATAATTTGCTGATCCTCAACAAAATCCGCTTCGCCGAAGAAATCCGTGACACCGACGAGCTGAATATCCCAGATGTGAAGATCAAACCTGCCGAAATGAATATGGCCGTACAGCTCATCGAACAGCTCACGACCGAGTTCGACATCACGCGTTACAAGGACACCTACAATGAGAAGTTGCTCAAACTGATTATGGCCAAAGCCAAAGGCAAGAAACCGGTCGCTACCAAAATGAAGATCGTACATTCGAAAAGCCGCGATCTGATGGCCCAGTTGAAAGAAAGCCTGAGCGCACCTAAAAGGAAAGCATCATGAAAAAGAAAGCGGAGATCACCCACCCGGAGAAAATCTACTGGCCCGACGAGCGCATTACCAAGGGTGAGCTGATCGACTATTACCGGAATATTGCGCCGTATATTTTACCTTATATGAAAAACAGGCCGCTCTCATTACGACGACAGCCTAACGGTATAAAAGATGAGGGCTTTTTCCAGAAAGACGCCGGCGATTCCACACCCGAATGGATCAAAACCGTTGAAATACTGGCCGAATCGACTGGAAAAATGGTACATTATCACGTGGCCAACGATGTCGAAAGCCTGCTGTATATCGCCAATCTGGGCTGCATAGAAATGAATCCGTGGAACTCGACCATTAATAAGCTCGATAATCCCGATTACGTGGTGATGGACATCGACCCGTCGGACAAAAATACATTCGACGAGGTGATCGACGTCGCACTGACGATCAAGCAAATCCTCGATGAAATGCAGATAGAAGGCTTTTGCAAAACCTCCGGTGCCAGCGGAATGCACGTTTACATTCCATTCGGTAAGAAATACGATTACGACCAGGCGCGCGACTTTGCTGAAATGCTCGCCCATTTAGTTACCGAGCACCTGCCCGGCCTTACGACCCTCGAACGCTCGCTCTCGAAACGCAAGAAAAACCAGATTTACGTCGATTACCTGCAAAACCGCATCGGGCAGACGCTCGCCTGTGCGTACAGCGCCCGCCCGAAGCCAGGCGCGACGGTTTCGGCGCCGCTGGAATGGAGCGAGGTGCAGCACGGATTGAGCCCGAAGGATTTTACCATCAAAAACATCTTCGACCGGCTCGAACAAAAAGGCGACCTATTCAAAGGAGTGCTCGGCAAGGGCATCAATCTCCATAAAGTATTGCAAAAATTATCCGTGCCGGCACAGGATTAGGAGATGATTTGAAGGTGTGCTTATTTTAACCCTTCAAACCAAATCCAATACCATGCGCCTAATCCCTACTCAAAAAAACATTGGTACGGCATTGCTGATCGTACTGATGTTTGCCCCCCTGTTCTTCCTGAATGGCTGCTCATCGGAAAAGAAAGACGAAGACAGCGCCGATTCCACCAAAAAGCCTGTTGTGATCGGCTACGTGGGCGGCTTCCATGGCTTGCTCAACACGGGTAATATCGAAGCCAAAATGCTGACGCATATCAACTATGCATTCATCGATATCAAAGACGGCAAGGCGTTCCTGAGCAATGAGAAAACGGATACGACCAATTTCCGCCAGCTTAACCTGCTCAAAGCCGACAACCCGGAGCTGAAAATCCTGATTTCGATCGGCGGATGGGCCTGGAGCGAGCATTTTTCCGACGCCGTTTTGACCGATTCTTCGCGTAAGGTGTTTGCAAAAAGCAGCGTAGCTATCATCAAAAAATACAATCTCGACGGTGTGGATATCGACTGGGAATATCCCGGCCTGCCCGGCGAAGACGGCAACGTTTTCCGTCCCGAAGACAAACAGAACTACACCGAAATGTTCCACGCGATCCGCAATGAACTGGATTTGCTGGAAGAAGAAACAGGCAAGAAAAAACTGCTCACCACCGCCGTTGCGGGCTGGGTCGAATTCCTGAATGCGACGGAAATGGGCAAAGCCCAGCGTTACCTGGATTATGTGAACCTGATGACCTACGACCTGTTCCAGGGCGACACCGCCGTTCACCACGCCAGTTTATACCCTTCCAAGATTTACAAAACAGCGAAATCGGTGGATAATGCAGTAAAAGGCTTCCACGCTGCCGGTGTCCCGATGGAAAAACTCGTGGTAGGTCTTCCGTTCTACGGCCGTATGTTCACCGTCGCCAAACTCGAAAAAGGATTGGGACAGAAGCAGATCAAACAACAATACATCGATGGGTATTCCTATATCAAGGATAGCCTGATCAACAAAAAAGGCTACAAAGAATACCGCGACACTGTGGCGAAAGCGCCCTACCTGCTGAATGCCGAAACAGGCGACGTACTGAGCTATGACGACGAGGAGTCGGTAAGGGAAAAATGCAAGTACGTACTGGCCAACAAACTGGCGGGAGTGATGTTCTGGGAATATGATTCCGATCCCAAAAAATATTTGCTCAACGAGATTGACAAGTCGCTAAAATAGCGTCCAGCTGTTTACCTCGTGATAACCTTCGGTGAGCGCGCCTATCCGGAACCTGTTCACGTACTCGTGCGCGTGGCGCGTGGGTTCGGGTAGGCGATGCTTTAGCGTGCATTTAAGCGCAAGTGCGAGGCTGTCCTCGAGACTCATTTGATGGCCGGGTGAAATAAACACGGGCTTTACATTGTCCTTCGTCCTCACCGCATAGCCGATCACCTCGCCCTTGTCGGTTACCGGCATGTACTCACCTTTAAAATTGCCCGGCTCGTCGTATTTTCCGGCGAGCTTCTTCTTGGCACAACCCATGGTCACGGCGCCGGTAAGTACCCCGAAATGGGAAGCGATGCCCATGCGGCGTGCGTGCAGAATGCCGTTCCCGTCAAACATGACCACATCGGGCTTCACCGGAAGCTGTTCATAGGCTTTCAGAATGGATGGAATTTCCCGGAATGCGAGGTAACCGGGCACATAGGGAAATATGGTGCTGCTTTTTACCAGCGAACAGGAAACAGGGCGCAGTTCGGGGTAGCTGAGCACCACCAGCCCGGCGTAAACGGTTTCACTGTAAAGCGCAAGGGAAATATCAGCGCCCGCAATGGTTTTAATCTCTTTATGAAATGGCCTCAGATCCAAATGCGTTCGCAATTGCTGCTGAATGAGCGTTGCTTCGGCAATCGTCAGTTGGTCGTAGTTAAGCTCTGGCGTGATCACCATGCGGTTCAATGAGTCTGACATGATATTCCTGATTGTTTCCGAAAATGTATTTTCCCCGGGGTATTCAAAAAACCACGCCACCTTTTACTGGAATAGAACAATCCGCTATCGCGCCGACTTTTTGCTCACGCTAGTCAGCATCAGGTACCCCAGTACACCCGAAAGGATGGAACCGGTCAGGATCGAGAATTTCGCCTCCGACAGGATCAGGTGCTCGCCCGGAAACGACAGCAATGCGATAAACACCGACATCGTAAAACCGATGCCGCCCAGCATTCCCACACCGATAATGTGCGCCCAGCCCGCGCGACTCGGCATGCTGCTGATACCCAACTTCACCGTCAGCCACGAAAGCAAGCTGATACCCAATGGCTTGCCTACGACCAAACCAAGTATTATACCCAGCCCAAGTTGAGTGGTAAGCCCTTCCAGCATGCCTGGTTCGAAGGTAATGTTGGTATTGGCTAATGCAAAAACCGGCATGATCAGGTAGTTCACCGGCTTCACGAGCATATGTTCGAGTTTCTCGAGGGGCGACTCCTCAGCGTCGGGGGTGGTCGGGATGGCGAATGCCGTGAGCACGCCCGCGATGGTAGCGTGTACGCCCGAGTGATGCACAAAATACCAGATGAACGCACCCGGAATGAGGTATGCGGCCAGGTGCTTGATGCCCGCGCGGTTCATCACCATCAGCACCGCGAAAATCCCTCCCGCGTAAAGCAGGTAATTGTAATGCAGCTCCGAAGAATAGAAAATGGCGATCACCAGAATGGCCATCAGGTCGTCGACGATAGCAAGGGCCGCAAGGAAGATTTTGAGCGAAGGCGGTACTTTGTTACCCAACATCGTGATGATCGCGATGGCGAAGGCAATATCAGTCGCCATGGGAATGCCCCAGCCGGCAGCTGTGGTGGTTCCCTGGTTCAACAGAAAATAAATCGCCGCCGGAGCCAGCACCCCGCCTAATGCAGCGAAGATGGGTAACGCAGCCTTTTTAAACGAAGATAATTCACCCTCTACCAGCTCCCGCTTGATTTCCAGACCTACCAACAGGAAGAAAATGGCCATCAGCCCGTCGTTGATCCACAAAAGCGCGGGATAACGCAAATGGATGCTTTCGGTATGGAAACCCAATTCGGTATTGAGCAGATTTTCGAGCGCACCTGCAAGGGGCGAATTGGCGATCATAAGCGCGATGACCACGCAAATGATCAGTATTATGCCACCCAGCGACTCCGATTGAACAAATTCCTTGAAAGGTTTGAGGTTGATGATCTTAGCCATACCGGCAATATAGCAAATAGCACGAAAACGCAATCAGGCCACATATTGTACTTTTCAAATAAAAACCATCTCATTAACACGTTATACCATATTCGAATATTTCAAAACAAAAACAGGTCGCCAAAACCATTAAATCACTCATCACCAATAAAAACCATTCAAATAGCCGTTTGATCACTCATTGAATAAATATATAGCCATTCATAAAATCCCATTTATATTTGCATCATCAAATAAGACAAAGACAAGAAACAAAAATAAATAGAGCTATGAAAACTTTGATCACAACCCTCGTTAGCGTTATCGCATTGACCAGTTCAGTTGCATTTGCAAACGACAATAAATCAGCCAATACAATCAAAAATACGTTGCCGGCATCGACCCCAGTGGTAGAAACGCCAGCACCGCCGAAAGCGACAAAAGTGAACCCATATAATACACAGACGCCGGCTCAGAAAGCCGCCATCGTGGAGCTTAAAACGACTAAATAGGTTTAGTAAAAATTGAAAGGTGAAATTGAGATGTTAAAAAGGAGAGCATTTGCATCTCCTTTTTTTATGCCTTTTCCCCAAGGAAACTAGGCCGCAGCAAATGGCGTACTACTTTTTTGTGCCGACCGCCCGGTGCGGTACTTGTCGAAGAAGATATGGCTGGCCGCGAGCAACAACAGCCCGAGGCAGAATTGCAGGTAAGAGAATTGCATCAACACGCGCGACCAGCTCAGGTCTTTCATGAAAAACTCCTTGTAGAGCAACAGCCCCACGCTGCCCATATAGCCGATACTTTCGCAGATATACACGAAATACCCCGCATTGGCTTTGATGCGGAACAATGCGATCATACGTTCAAAAATGACTGTTTGCAGCACGGTGTAGGCCAAAAATAGCCCCAACCCTACCATCAGCATCCAGTAAAAGCCACTGATCGCGGACCTCTCAAACAGCAACGTACCAATGCCGATGAGAAGAATGCCGCCCAAAAGGATCATGTAAGCAAGCCTGAAACCGGCGGGATTATCTTTAACAAAAGCCAATGCGCCAATAATGACCAGCACCACGATACCCGTGATCATTTCGGTGGTGGTAAGTACGCCACTGGCCCAATGCGAATCAATTTCATTCCAGATTTCGATGGTAAAATTGTCGCGAAAATCGCGTACGACCACAAGTGTGGCATAGAAAATAACGAGGCACACGATCGGGAAACCGAATTGCCGCATCACCAGCCGCTTGTCTGCGCTCGTCATGGGCACACGCTCCGTACGCAAGGCGATATCCTCCGCCGTTGGTGTCGGGATCACCGAAAGCATCCATACGAACGCCAGGAACAGCGGCAGAAAAAGCAAGCCCATAAAAAACGGCATCCAGAACTCCGAGATGCCGGGAAATATGCCGTGTATTTCAATGTAAATCGTTTTAAGGACGCCCGATGCGATAACCACGCTGATATTGAGGCCCATCGAAAGCATTTCGGTAAATCGCCTTCCTTCCAGAAAGCTGAACACGACGCCCCACACCATCCCCAACGGCAGGCCGTTCATAAAAAGGAATACAAAATTGTAAGGATAAGGCACTAATCCGAAGAAAAGCAATGCCAGCTCCGCTACCAGGATGAGCCCGATCACCAGTTTGACACGTGCATTATGCTTTAATTCCGAAATCACTTTAATGCCCGCAAACTTCGACAGCGTGTAACCGGCCACTTGCGAAATGATCAGGATCGCCTTGTAGCTCACCTCGCCGAGTTCGAGCCCCTGGTAAAGCCCGGCATTAAACGGCTTGCGAAAAGCATACATGCAGAAATAGGCCCCGAATGAAGCGATGACAGCCCAGGCAATAAAAAACGTATTCGATCGCGAAAGTGCTTCTTTCAGGCGCATATGGTGAAATGTTGAGTTTTCTATACCAAAACCGAAGCCGTCTCAATGGCTTTTTCCAGAATCTGCAATGCTTCTGCCAGTTGCTCGCGGGTAATGATAAGCGGCGGCGAAAGCTGCACCACATTCCCTTGCGATACCTTGAAGCTCAAACCGTTTTTGAGGCATTCGTACATCACCGTTTCAGCTTCCTGAACGGCTTTCTCCTTCGTTTCGCGGTTTTTCACAAGCTCCACACCCCATAGTAGCCCAATCCCGCGCACCTCGCCGATGAGGGGATATTTGTTTTGCAGTCTTTCCAGCTCCACGCGCATGAACTCCGCATCGGCATTCACTTTGGTGAGGATGTCGTTTTGTTCGATAAAATCCAGCATGGCTAATGCAGCCACACTGCCCAACGGACTTTTTTCATGCGTAAAATGGCCCAGGGAAACACTCTGCGCCACATTATAGCTGTCCCGCGCAACGATCGCCGCCATCGGCATCACACCGCCGCCAAGCCCCTTGCCCAGACAGACGATATCCGGCTCGAAGCCGTAATGCTCGAAGGCAAACATTTTCCCCGTCCGCCCGAATGCGATGGGAATTTCATCCAGGATGAGGAGCACTTTATGCCTGGTACAAATCTCCCGTACGCGCTTCCAATAAGCCTGCGACGGGATCTGCACGTCGGTATTACGAATGGTTTCGATCACAAAAGCGCCGATATCACCTTCCTTTTCAATCACATATTCCAGGTAATCGGCATAAGGCACGTCGCCGTTTCCGACTGCCGCAAACGGCCCCCGGTAGGTCATTGGCGGCGGAATGCGCTCCACACCCGGCATCAGCGGCCCCATATCTTTCCGGAAATCCAGCTCGCCGCCCGCGGAAATAGCGTCCAGCGAAGCGCCATGAAACGAATCCCAAAGCGACACTACTTTATGCCTGCCCGTCACAATGCGGGCCAGCTTCAATGCCATACTGATCGCCGACGTGCCGCCGGGCGCAAAAAGCACTCGGTTGAGGTCGCCAGGCATGAGGTTACCAAGCTTTTTGGCGAGCTCAATGGCCGGCACATTGGTATACCTGCGGGGCGAAAACGGCAGGATATCCATTTGCTCTTTCAGCTTCTCGATCACGTAAGGGTGCCGATAACCAAGCTGATGGACATTGTTGCCATGAAAATCCATGTAGCGCTTGCCTTGCACGTCCGTCAGGTAAATGCCCTCACATGAGGCGAGCACATCCAGGCAAGGCGTAGAAAGCGACTGGTGCAGGAAATATTCCGCATCTTCATGCAGATAACCGGATGTTTCCGGGTCGCTGATGACCGCATACCAATCCTGACGCGCGGATGATAAATTGATGTCGCCTTCCGTTCGGTTGTGTACAGCTGCCATGTGCAGGGTTCAGGATTAAGTGCTTTAAGCCAATTTACGGCTTTTCGCCGAGCCAGAGGTTTTTAGGTTCGCCAAACCCATTGAAAACCGGTTTCACCGGGCGACCGATCCATGCGTAAGGCTGCTCTACGCCCAATGCAAACGCGATCGTCGAAGCGAGGTCATAGGTATAAACTTGCTGTTGTATGGAATACCCTTTCTTCACACCCGCACCATAAAATACGCCCGCTATCTCCGCTTCCTGCGGTGTGGCACCGCCGTGGCCTTTGCCAATTCCTCCGTGATCGGCCCAAAGGATTACCAGCGTCTTCTCGGCAATGCCGGCATCTTTGAGGCCCGCCAAAATTTGACCGATCAACGAATCCGCCTTCGCAACGGACTCATAGTACAGCTTCGAGCCATGCCCGTCGTGATGACCGGCGTGATCGACGTGGTCGAAATGCACGAAGCCGAGTACCGGCTTTTTGGTTTTGACATATTGAATAAAGTCAGCAGCCGTAGAGTCTTCGGTTGAGAAGTGCTTATCGTAATTCACCGCATTCTTTTGGAACAATCTCCCAAAACCGCCCCAATGATACACCGTGCCAATTTCTGCCTGGGGTTTTGCTCTGTGTAAAATGCTGAAAATAGTCGGGAAGCGACCGTCGGCCTCCTGTGTAATGGGCGGGAGCGTATGTTTGTTCAACTCCCAATCGTTGTTGATAATGCCATGCTGCTCCGGCCCGGCACCCATGATCATCGATGCCCAGTTCTGGCTGCTTGCAGAAGTGAGCACCGTCCGCACATTCCATTTCACAGCGCCACTCGCAACCATCCGGTCGATATTCGGCGTTTCGGCCATTTTGATACCGTCGGGGCTCAGCCCGTCGACGCCGATCACGATCACATGCTCGATACCCTTCGGTTTATCATCGGTAAGGGTTTGTCCGGGTCGCCTCTCGCCGGCCAGGGCCTCGCCAAGGGGCGAATGAAATGCAGTCAGTAACAGCGAAGCCGCCGCCAGCGCGCAGGAAATTTTTGCAAGCATATATCAGAATTTAGGATCTGTAAGTTCCACCAACTACTTCATCACAAAGCCCGAACGAAAGGGTCATACCGTTTCCACCGAGTCCATTGATGATCGTCACGCCGCTTTCAGGCTTTAAAACAATCTCAGTGGCCCCATTCGTCATCTTAGGATAGATCCCGTGCCAGCTCTGGAATACTTTCGGCGATTTGAACTGCGCGAATGTGCCCAGGTAATCGAGGATCATGGTATTGATAAACTCCCGGTCGAACGGATCGAATGTGAGCGCATATTCATGCGAATCACCTACCGTAATCTCGCCCAGGCCATTTTGCGACGCCATGACGTGAATGCCCCATTTGAGGTATTCGGCATATTCGTGTTCGTATCGTGCTTTCAGACCAGGCAACGACGCGGCCGCTTTGAATCCGTGGTAGTGAATAAAAGACAATCCTCCGCATAGCGCAGGCCCGATCCGCCAGTCGTCCGGCTGCGCTTCAAGGCGCATCATCTGCAACTTGCATTTGGTTAGCGGCGCTGCCGAAAACCGTTCGGGATAAAGTGTTTCAAAATCCTGGCCGCTGCAAACGAAGATCTCGTCCGCCGACCAGCTTTTCGAGCCCGAAAAAACAGCCGGATAGGTAACCTTTGAAATTGCGGTATTCCAGATGAATGTGACACCCAATGCGGCAGTGAGGTAACCCGGGATAGCCGCAATGGCTTCACGCGGATCGACGATCATTTCATCGGCCGAATACAGCGAGCCCAATAACCCCGCGGGATTCACTGCCGGCGATTTCGCCAGCGTTTGTGCTACATTCAGGAAGCTGACAGGGCGATAAGGACTCACTTCCACAAATTGCCGGATCACCTCCAGCTCATCCTGTTGGTAGGCCATATGCAGGCTTCCCGCCTCTTGCGACCAGCATTTCGCCCCTGCCAGCACCTCTTTCCAGATACTTTTGGCATGCAATGCCCTTTCATATAACACACCCTCCGGCTGACCGATCGGCCATACCATCCCGAAATTACGGATGGATGCCCCTACGGCTTGCGAAGAACGCTCGATAACCGTTACCTGATAACCTCTTGTGGCCAAAGCCCTTGCCGTCGCCAACCCTACTATTCCCGCCCCGATGACAATCGCAGATTTGCTCATGCTTTTCAATCTGATATGAATGTGAGTGAATTAACCCTTGACAGCCATTTCGTGGCTGGCTGAAATGATGCCCCGCACCTCGGCAATATCGTCGATGATATGCGTCGGTTTGTAAGGCAGCAGTTCCTCACGGGTAAATGCGCCGGTCGTAATCCCGATCACATACTTGCACCCCGCATTAATTCCTTCATTGATATCCACTTCGGTATCACCGACTTTGGCGATGCGATCAGCCGATCCGATCCCCAGCTCGGCCATGATCTTGCGGATCATGTCGGGATAAGGGCGTCCGTAAGGCACTTCATCGCTGGCCACGAGGCAGTCGATCTTATCCTCCCAGCCCAGCCGGCTTACGATTACATCTGCAATATCGCGGGAGAAACCGGTGTTCAATGCTATTTGGATACCCTCCTCACGCAGCGCATCGAAAGTTTCCTCCACATGCGGCAGCGGGGCAATTTCGGTGGTCGTTTGATAGAATTCGATCATCCCGTTCACAAAGTGCGTGTGAATGGCATCCACCAGCTCTTCCGTAATCTTCGATTTATCAGACTCGCGTACTTCGAGCATCATTTTAATGGCCAGCGGCTTCTCGTAACCCATCAGCGGGTTCACATTCTCGATCGCGATCTCATATCCCTGCGACCGCATAGCCTGCTGAAATGCAATCCCTACAAAATTCTTATCCTTGACAGTCGTACCTGCCATATCGAAAACTACCAGTTCTATCGACATCTCACTTGGTATAATTGGTGAACTAATACTAAACTTTTCGCAAGCAACGTCTGCTTCTCGGCTGAAAGACTTCCTAGGTTAAAATGTTAAGTAAAATTTAACCTAAATAACCTATCGACTCTAATCCTACGTTGATTTACAGCTGAAAAATATCGTATATTCTCGTAAACCACAAGAAAAAGTTAACTAATATTAAAAATCAAGCTTAACAAAACGTTGATCACCGCAAAACTAGTGCACATACCCCAGCCGAAGGTTAAGCAAATGTTAATTAATATTTAACAAAAAAGATTTCCTGAAAAGCCCCTACTGAGCCTCGTTGAAGAAGTAAATAACCAGCAATACCGCTTCGTCACAGTGATTGCATTTGAGGTTATGCAGCTCATTGGCATCGAAAAACATGGAATCCCCCTGGTTGAGGATATACTTATTTTTCCCCACGGTATATTCGACCGCACCTGAAAGCACATATTTAAATTCAAATGCATTGGTACGCACCATCGGCCGCTTCGCGTCCTTTTCGAGCCGAAGCAGTACGACGTCGATGTGGTTATCCTTGAATTGCTTGCTGAATATGCGCTGATAGAAGTACCCTTTCGCGTTTTCCTTCGTAAAAGGCTGATATTCCTCCTTCCGCCGGACCAGCACACTTTCGCCCGGTGTGGTGGAAATGATATCCTTGAAAAACACGTTCAGGTCGATATCCAATGCCTTGATTAACCCTAGCATCACCGGCAACGAAGGGATCGTCCGGCTGTTTTCGATCTGGGACACAAGGCTTTTCGTCACACCCGCCTCGTCGGCAATCTCCTGGAGGGTAACCCCTTTGCTTTTTCTGACTTCTTTTAACTTGTTGCTGATCTGAAAAAGAATGTCTTCCTGCATAGCGCTGAGCGTGGTAACGGGTTAAGTTCGTTGGATACGGGTACAAAGTAAATCTAATTTTGAACTAAAAATAGAAAATCTCCCGGTTGCGGCCTCCGGGAGATTTCAATACTATACGCAAAAATAATCCGTTGGTTACATGAGCAGGTCGGTAACCGGTCGATGACTGAGGTTTTCCTTTACATCTTTCAGTAGCGCTTCCATCGACAACAACGCCGCGCGATGCAGGTTCGGCCCGAAGCTCACACGCGCCACGCCCAGCCTTTGAAGCACATCCAGGTCCGGCGAACCGCTTTTGGCAATCACATTAACGGGCACTTTCAATGCATTCACCAGCGTTTTGAGCGTTTCTTCCCCCGTCGCGAAGATCGGGTAAATACCGTCGGCACCCGCCTCCACGTATGCGCGCCCCCGCTCGATCGCCAGCGCAAGCTTTTGTTCTTCCGGCAGTTCGGGATTGAGGAGAAAAATGTCCGTACGGGCATTGGTAAACAGCCGCGTATTTTCCCTTTCCGCCACCCGCCCGATCACTTTCAGCCTCTCCACCTGGTCGCCAACGGGCAGCAGCTCATGCGTACGCACATCGGAATCCTCGATATTCACACCTGCCACACCCGCTGCGATCAAACGACGGATATTCGACTTCAAAGTCTCGTTATCGGCAGCATAGCCCGTTTCGATATCCACCGTAACCGGCACATTCACCGCTTTTACGATTTGCGCCACAATGCCCAGCAGAAAATCGAATGGAATCCGCTCGCCGTCCTCATAGCCCTGGGCACGCGCAATAGCGGCACTGGCCGTCGCCACGGCCGGATAGCCCAGGCTCTCGAGCAACACCGCGCCCGCAGCGTCCCAAATATTAGGCAGGACGAGCATTTTACCGCTATGGTGCAGCTTTTTAAGCAAATCGGCTTTTTCCGACTGGCTGTTCATCTGAATAGGGCGACTGTTAAACATAGCTCTCCACCGCTGTGGCGGCCACCGTATTGACGGCCACCGCATTGACGGCCACCGCATTGACGGCCACCTGGTCGGTAATCATAATGCGATTCCAGGCGCTGATCGCCACCACGCCCATCACCACGGCCTTGGTATATTCCTCCCCAAGCAGTGCCACCGCCCGGTTGTACACCTCATCACTTACGCCACCCTGACTGATGAGCGTCACCTGCTCGGTGAGCGCCAGGATCGCCTTTTCTTCTTCCGTGTAGATATTCGCCTCGCGCCAGGCGCTCAACATATAAATACGTTGCTCGCTCACGCCCATTTCCCGGGCCTGCCGTGCGTGCATATCCAGGCAAAACCCACATCCGTTAATCTGCGAGGCGCGGATTTTGATCAGTTTATAATGCACTTTATCGAGACCCGTCGAGGCGACGTACTTTTCAAGCTCCCGCACAGCCGCGAAGGCCTTCGGGGTTAATTCACTGGTTGGTTTGCGGTGGGACATAGTTAATGGGTTAATGATTGAATGACTGAATGAGTGAATGAGTGAATAGCAGGATAAAATATTCACTCATTCACTCATTCAGTCATTCAAAATTAAAAACCTCCGGACCACCCATATGATCCACTATGAGATATTTCAAATAGTCCAATCTACCTCCTACGTCGTTTACTTCGAAATTAAAAAGCAATTAATTCGGGCTTCCCGGAAACTTTCAGCGTCGCTTCTGCTATTTGAATTTTATAATCCTATCCTATGAGCCATACCGAATCCATCCAGGAATTTTACCGTCGGGTACCGCAGGCGAATCCGTCGGAATTGCCGCTGAACAATGCCGGAATGGGGCATTTCAATGTATTCGAAAGAAATTCGTGCTATAAAAAGACGCCATACAGCCGCCGCGACTTTTATAAAGTATCGTTTATCATCGGTACCGGCCGCCTGCATTATGCCGACAAATGGATTGA
Source organism: Dyadobacter sp. (assembly GCF_017744695.1). Lineage (GTDB taxonomy): Bacteria > Bacteroidota > Bacteroidia > Cytophagales > Spirosomataceae > Dyadobacter. The sequence continues at coordinate 237,803 of NZ_JAGIAS010000010.1, read as the reverse complement.
GATAGACCGTCCCGCATTGCTTTTTTCGAACCCGATGGTACCCTATTCCTGGGAAGCCATTTCGGAGTCGCAGCTAGGGTGGTTCACTTTATTTACCGAAACTTTCGTCCATCCTACTGAGCGCAAGGACTTTTTACAGGATTCGCCGCTGTTCAAAATCGGGGCAAATCCGGTGTATTTTGTGAATGAGCAGCAGCAAAAAGAGCTATCTGTCATCTTCCAAAAGATGATGGCGGAAATCGAATCGGACTATCCGCACAAATATGGCATGCTCCGCAACTACCTGCACCTGGTCATCCATGAAGCCATGAAAATGCAGCCCGCCGAGACATTTGAGCGGCAGACCAACGCTTCGGCCAGGATCACTTCATTATTTATGGAACTTTTGGAAAGGCAATTCCCGATTGACACACCTGAAAATGCCTTGCGCCTGAAAACGGCCAATGATTATGCCCAGAGCCTTTCGGTGCATGCCAACCATTTGAACCGTTCGGTAAAGGAAATCACCGGAAAAACGACTACGGAGCATATTTCAGCGCGCATTACCAAGGAAGCACAGGCATTGCTCAATCATACCAACTGGAACGTATCGGAGATCGCTTACAGCCTCGGCTTCGAATACCCTGCTTATTTCAATATTTTCTTCAAAAAACAGACTGGCCTCACGCCCGGAAATGTACGCGCAAAGGCTGTGTGATTTTTATAAAGATCTGTTTGAAAACTATAAAGCGACGCCCGCCGCTCAAGAGTAGCTTTGTATCATCAGAATTGTCCTGAAAACTGCATTATCCACCCGGCCAGGCGCCCGCGCCAGAAGCCGATAACCAACAAACAAATGCAATACAGAAGCCTTGGAAAAACAGAAGAAAAATTATCCGCCATCGGATTGGGCTGCATGGGCATGAGCTTCGCCTACGGCCCCACCGACGACACCGAAAGCATTGCCACGCTGCACCGCGCCCTCGACCTGGGGATCAATTTCTGGGACACCGCCGACATGTACGCCGATGGCGAAAACGAAAAATTGATATCGCAAGTCCTGGTACCGAACCGCGACAAGATTTTCATAGCCACCAAATTCGGTTTTCGCTACGGTGAAAGAGCCGGCACACCCCGCAACTCGGCCGGTGCCTATTTCGATGGTTCGCCCGCGTGGATGAAGGTCGCTGTTGAAAACAGCCTGAAAAGGTTGAAAATCGACACCATTGACCTCTATTACGCCCACCGTATCGACCCGAACGTGCCCGTGGAAGAAATGGTTGGCGCCATGGCCGAGTTGGTAAAGGAAGGCAAAGTGCGGTACCTTGGCCTGAGCGAAGCTTCCGCGGCATCTATCCGCAAAGCCCACGCCGTACACCCGATCGCCGCATTGCAAAGCGAATATTCGGTCATTACCCGCGATGTGGAGGGGACGATCCTTGACACCGCTCGCGAACTGGGCATTTCACTGGTGCCTTACTCGCCATTGGCCAGGGGATTGGTCACCAACACATTGAACACCGAAACCCTGGCAGAAAGCGACTTCCGCCGCACGTTGCCGCGGTACCAGGGAGATGTTGCCGATAATAACGCCAGACTCGTAAGCGGCTTTGCCGAAATCGCAGCGAACAAGCAATGTACGCCCGCACAGCTCGCACTGGCGTGGGTACTCGCGCAAGGCGACGACATTATCCCGATCCCCGGCACCAAAAAACGCAAATACCTTGAAGAGAATGCCGGTGCACTCGAAGTAAGCCTTTCGGCAGAAGACCTGAAAACCATCGACGCCCTCATTGCCCGCTATCCCGACACCGGGGCGCGGTACAGTGAAGGCGCCATGAAAATGGTTAATCACTAAGCGCGGGAGTTCAACCCCGCGGTCAGATAGTTTTTAAGGAAGGATCATAAAATGTCCTCCAAAGCGCTACGGCTTCCCCGACCGTCTCCGGCGGGGAAGCCAGGTAGCTTTTAATTTTAGCCAGGTTCTCGGAGTGAACCTCTTTGGCTGAATATTTGACCAGATTCACCAGCAACTTATCGATCTCCGAGGTATCGTTGCGCCAGTTTTTGCTGTATTTCCCGAACCATTCTTCGTTCAGAAAAACCACTCCCGAGTACCTGTACACATCCGAAAACCCGAATGCATCGATCACGATCGGTTCGGTGGGCCACTCTGCATTCAATTCTTTGTCGCTATATCGCTCGCGACCATCGCCGAGGAGGGCGATAAACCTGTATGTTTTTACCATGGTGACTATTATTTCCGCTCAATATATTCCGCGGGATTTACTGCTACAAGTGATTGTTTAAAAATTGTTGCGCCCACTCCATGCCCCCTTTCGGGGATGATTGTGACAACAGGAATGTTAGCTAATTTTACGCCCATAACAAGGAATAGTTGTTCATGATCCGAATTTCCCAACTCCCGCTTATCCAGAACCCCGGACAGTTTTATGCCACGGAACATATTCTGCTCGTCGATGTACTCCTGGTAGGCGACGCGCCGCGACAAATGCGGGAATATATCAAAAACACCCACGGAGGATTTATTTACGATAAGAAGACCTACATCCCGATCACGCTCACGGGTACACCCGAAAGCCTGCTCGCCAACGCGGGCAAACCGATCGTTTTCAAATTCGACCGCGGCTTTGAAAATCACTACCACTTCGATGGTAACCTCAATGCGCTACTTTGGCATAAAAAGCTGTACAACATCTCATCGCTCATCGACCAGCCCTCCGTCCAGTTCGAACGGGAAGAAGATTTCATCATAGAACGTTACCTGACGGGCTACCGCGAGTACACCGAGCCCGAAACCGAGGAAAAATTACTATCCATTCCGGTGCAAAGCCCGGTCATTGGACTGAAAGCGATGAGGGGTTTGAAGCCGGTCAGGAAGGATTGATTTGCATCCCGAGAATACAATGCGGAGAATAGCCCCAATATTCCCCGCACATTTGCGGAGAATATTCACTATATTCACCGTAAATATGAACTATGCCTCGCTACATTCATCAACATTACAACTGGCCTTCCTTTACCTGGGACGATGCAGCGCTCCTTCCGGCATTGAGCCAGGTGCGATACCTTCAGGGCAAGATATCGGGTACAATGGAAGCCCTCGGCTTTTCGGCGCGCACTGACGCCGCGCTAAAAGCCTTGACGGAAGACGTGGTAAAGTCGTCGGAAATCGAAGGAGAAATACTGAACACTGACCAAGTCCGCTCTTCGATCGCCCGGCGCCTGGGATTGGAAATCGCTGGCCTGGTTCCCTCCGACAGAAATGTAGACGGAGTGGTCGAAATGGTACTGGATGCGACTCAAAACTACCATATGCCACTCTCGGACGAACGATTATTTGGCTGGCAATCGTCGCTGTTTCCCAGCGGAAGGAGCGGGATGTTCAAAATTCTTACAAACCAGTGGCGAGACAACGAGAAGGGCCCGATGCAGGTTGTCTCCGGAGCGATCGGAAGAGAAATCGTCCACTTCGAAGCGCCCGATGCCTCACGTCTTGAAACAGAAATGAAATTGTTCCTGGAATGGTTTAACCACAACCAGCCCCTGGATCCGGTCCTCAAATCCGGCATAGCGCATCTTTGGTTTGTCACGATACACCCTTTTGACGATGGAAACGGGCGCATTGCACGTGCAATAGCGGATATGCAGCTGGCAAGAGCTGATAGCAGCGCTCAGCGCTATTATAGCATGTCTTCGCAGATACGCAAACGGCGAAAAGAATACTACCACATTCTGGAAACCACTCAAAAAGGTGATTTGGACATTACAAACTGGCTCGAATGGTATTTATCATGCCTAAAAGATGCCGTCACAGCAACGGAGGAAACGCTCATAGCTATCCTCAAACGGGTAGATTTCTGGGACAAGCATGCATCCACTGCTTTGAACACAAGACAGAGAACTATGGTAAACCGGATGCAAGAAGCGTTCTTCGGTAGTCTGTCTTCTTCCAAATGGGCCAAAATGACAAAATGCTCACAGGACACGGCGACCAGGGATATCAACGATTTGATAGAAAAAGGGATACTCCAAAAATCCAATTCCGGCGGTCGGAGTACTCATTACGAATTGATTTGGTGACGCTATTTCCTTTCGATACATCAAATTCCCGCAAGCACCCTCTTTTTGATCGCTTTCCCCCAAAACTCACCCAGAACTGCGACGCCTTCTACATTGGGGTGCAGGTAAAACACGCCCTGCTGTCCGTTTTCGGGCTTGAAGAGTTTGAGGTAATGCTTTTTGAAGTATTTGAATGCTTTGGTATCCCCTTTAAAAACCCGCCCCGGCTCAGCGGTTTTGTATTCATCAATCAGCGCATCGAGCTCAGGTACGTAAGTTTGAAGCCGTTCCAGGCCTTCTGCCAGATATTTGGAACGGTTGTAGGTGTTGGTACTATACCAAATCGGATGGTGAATGATGACTTTGCTCCCCGGATACCGTTTCAGTAGTTCGGAAACGATCGTCTGCACATTCTTTTTGTAGTTTTCCTTTGAAACGGGCGATCCGTTAGGGCCTTGTATGGCACTATCATTGGTCCCCAGTTTCATCGAAAACAGCAATTGATGGTCCTTTTTGAGATACAAACTATCGGCCGCCGTAGTGGCCAGCGTGAAATATTTGCCTGTTTCAGGCAGCCAATCAACCGTGGTGGAGCCGCTCCGCCCTACGTTCGCATACAAGACATCTTCGACCCCCTTTTGGGCTTTCAAATAGTTAACGGCGTGTGTAGGTGGCGGAAAGCCATTGTCGCCGCCCTTGCCCTGCGTAATACTGTTACCGATAAAGACAATGCTCAGTTTGGCCTGGGAGAAAGCGTTGAAGGAAATCAGCAGCAATACAACTGCCAGTGTTTTAATTCTCATTGAATATGCGGGATTGGAAGCGATAAACATTTTCAGATAATGTCTATGAAAAGACCGGCACCGCAAATACTACCGGAAAAACGGCTATCATTTTACCAACACTTTCATCAGTTCCGTCAGTGTAACGGAAAACGGCAAGCCGGATGCACGATTGGCGCGGTAGCCCGGAAGCCGCGTTACATCCCAACGCATACCTGTAAACTCCGGCTCTACTTCCGGGTCCGTGGTATACACCAGATACAACTCCCGGGAAGGGTCCGGATATTCTTTTTGTATTAGATCCTGCCTGGAAAACAACCTCGGGGCCCTGTTATGCAGCTTGAACAACATGCCCGATTGTGTCTGCGCCGGCCCGTGCAGCAGCAAATACCGCGCATTCACTTCCGCAATGCCGAGCGACAGCGACCCACTTCGGGCACCGGTACGAAAGTTGTACAGATTATGCTTCCGTATCCAGTTGAGATGCAAGTCGTTTTTATAATAACCGACCAGCACAAAAGTATCGTCAGGGATCAGGTCACGGTTTTTACCAAATGCTTCGGGCAACAACTCCCGCATATCCGCCGACGACCGGCTATTGTAAATATCGAAACTGCGGAAGGCTACCTTTTCGCGCTGCGAAGCCCGGTTCTGAAAATGCGCTACCACATCGAGCAGAAAGCGTTTCAGTTCTTCACGGCCGTTATCGGTTTTAGCGGGACGTATCGCGAACGCCCCCAGGCCGGGAATCAGCTCGTGGAATCCTTTTCTTTTGTAGACCTTCCCATCCGCGCCCGGATAGAGCACATACGCCCCCGCGGTCCGGCGTATGGCGTCCTTGTAGCTGTGCATTTTCAACAGATCGTCACGGTTGTGGTCAGTCTGAATCTGGCCGAGTGCTGTCTCGTCCTCTCCGAAGACGCCCGCAACCGATTCAACCTTGTATTTGGCATCGAAATGAATGTGTACGATCAATTCTTCTGTTTCGGCCTGGGCCTGTGAAACGCCGGCGGGCCAGATCGACAATGTAAAATCCGGCCGCATACCGGTCGTCCAGCTACCGGCCTGCGGATAGTCATTCTGCCCGGAAAACGACCTGTTGAAACTGAACTCGACATTCAGTTTCCGCGAGCCCGCGTCGAAAACACCACTAATGGGTAAATGGCGGCCTTGTTTGAGTTGTAGTCCCAATCCATTCTTCGTTGGCTTCACCAGGTTGCCAATATGCGTCGGTTCAATGGCAAATACGCTTTTTACGACGTCAAGCAATTCGAAAAACAACCAGTATTCGTACAGGACGGCAACATCCTTTTTGCCGGCATGATACACATCGTCACCACCCCGCCAGACCAACCGCGCAGCCAGATCGAACATCAGCCAAACCCGCAGGATTTGCTTGTACCCTTCTTTCCGCACCAGACCGGGGCCATTCAATGCAAGCCGCACTGGCTTCCCCACCTCTTTGAACAAGGGGGCGGAAAGCATCTGGTTCAGGTGATTTTCCAATACGCCCGCCTCGTGGCCGAATCGGCTGCGTTCCGGGGCAATGCTTTTAATATGGCTGACAAAACCCGCAAAAACCTCCAATGCATGCTTTACGAAACGATTTTCGGCGGTATCGACGGAGTCTGTTTTCGAACCGACCATTATCCGCGCGGGTACCGAAGCCAGTTGCTTTTTAAGAATATGATGATCGGGAAGGACCATACGGTTGCCTCGCTTTTTCAGCTGAACGACCGTATTCCGGTCGGGGCGCCCGGCGTTGCGGATGTCCCTTTCCGCTGCTTCTCCTTGCCATTTCGTGATCGGGTTGCGGATTATCTTCTGGAATGCGATCTCAAACCCGCGGCTGGTGAGTACCGCATTCACAAAAGCAAACCGCTGATAAAGCGTCTTCGGATCCGTCAGGTAGTCGGGTGCAAAAGGATGGGTAACCGGTGCATTATAGTAAAACAGCAGATCGGTGCAGTGCTCGGTGATACCTTCCAGCATCAGGCGGTAATCGGTTCGGTAACTGGCCTTTTTTGAACGAATCTCCACTCTTAACTCACCACAACTGGCATTATCCGCCAACCGCAGCACTTCAATCGTAAGCGTACCGACGTAAACGTGCGGTGTGAGTCGCCCCATCGACGGGTTAATACGGGAAGGCACCACCGCAGGGGATGGCCGGAGCAGGTAATCGCCCAATACCTCGTATTCATAAAAGCAGCCTTCCAGCAGCTGAATACGGGCTTCGCCATGCTCAAATGCCTCCCATTCGTCCAGTTGAAAAATGGTTGGTTCCCCGCGTTCCTCCGCGATAATGCGTATGGAAACGGCACCGTCGCCCGTTTCGGTAGTTATCAGAAGCTCATTCCCTTCCATCAGGCTTCGGCGAAACTAGCAAACCCATGATCGATCAGGTTCAGGTAAATGCGCCTTATTTTCTCCAATGCAGCGGGGTAATGTACTGCTTGCGGTCCGGACAAATCCTTCTTGCCCGCCAGGTAGTCGTCGAGCAAGTCTGGATCAGCGATACAACGCCTGCCCAATGCTTTCAATACGGGTTCCAACTTCCTGCGCGAACCGTAAATTTTAGGCAGGAGCTTTTGCATCAAAGCCGCGTCCATCACCTTCTGCACCGGCCATTTGGCCCCAAGCTCGCTGATCACCGCCGCAAACCGCAGGATTTCCGCTGCACTCCGGTAGCCGAATTCCGCCCCCGCCGGTTTTAATATTTCAAATAATGCAAGCAATTCATCGGAGAGCTGCGCCCGGATCGGGCTTTCCGGCATACTGTTACGCGCCATTTCCACAAACGCTTCCGCCCCATTCGCGCCATTCGCAAGAAGGGTACCTGCCTCCGTTTTCCGCACCGATAGCAGGTATGCCTGCATTTCTTCCTTCGAAATGCTGAACTCTATCACACTCGCCCGATCGAGCACCTTGGGGCTGAACATATAAGTAGTTTCATCGATATTGACGGTCCCGATCATGAACAGATTAGGCGATACCCGGACACGCGGCGGCACTACCCCGGCAGGTTCGTTATGCAGCCGTATCGACTCCCCCGACTCCATTCCGCTCAGAAAGTCGGCAAAATACCGCTCCACATGGCTCAGGTTCATTTCGTCGAGGATCAGGAAATACGGCTTGTCGGTATTAGTTTCCGCCGATACCAGCAAATCGACAACGCCACTTTCCGGCTTTACATATTGCCCTGCTTCCAGCGCATTCGGGAACCCCAGAAGCGGCTCACGATTGGTCCAGTCGGCCCCTACCGGCACCAGACAGATCTGATCTTCCGTTTCGCAAATCCATTGGGCAAATGCATGCGCCAGGCGTGTTTTTCCGGCACCTGAAAGCCCTGTCAGGATCACAAATGGCTTTGCGATCAGTGCCGCCGCGAAGCGTAGCACGAGATCCGGATCGATTTGCAGGCCGTTTTCCAGGGCATTCTGATGGAACGCCCGATAGTCGAAAAGTGGCGCTGCCGCAGTGCTCCCTCCAAGGGTAGCCTTATAAATACCCAGTATTTCCTGCAAATCGGCCTCAACTTGCTCTTTACTAAGACTATCAACTTCATAAACCCGGAATACAAACGAGCCGCCGTACCTCGCCGGCCTGCCTAGTCCGTGCCGTTTAAAGTAACTGTTGATCGTTTCTGCCTCGGGTTGCTGCCAGGGTATTTCCGGAGAAAGCGTCTCGCTTATACCGAACGCCAGCACGAGTAGCCGCTGATTTTTGTAAAAAAGGTAAAATGGATAAATACCATTGCTGATATGCTGCCCTGGGGCCAGCAACGCGATCCATGGCACCCGCGCAGGGTTGCCTTTCCCGAAACTGATTTTGACTTTAAGCCCTTCCAGCTTGCCTGCGAAATGGGAGGTTTTGAGGTTTTCGGTCTGGCATTGGGCCAGAAAGCGGGTGAGCTGCTCGAAAAATTCCATGAAATAGTGTGTTAGAAAACATATCATTCAAGTGGCTTAAAGATGAATGATATTTTGTTCTCTCCCAAGCTAAACCGCCTCTTCGGACAAATTTATAACCCTGGTTATTAAGCTGATAGAAATACAGCCGCACTAATGCATGAATTTCCGGAAGAGCCAGATCAGCAGGTTGAGCAACCCGCTGAGGAGTAACATGGTGGTAATCGGGAAATAGAACCGGAAATTCTCTCTTTCGACGCGAATATCTCCGGGAAGGCGGCCCAGCCAATGCAGCTTGTCGCTGAGGAAGTACACGACAACGCCGACCAGTACCACCAGCAGACCAATGACAATGAGGTATTTGCCTGTCGCCTGAGACATCGCTATCCGATATTACCCAATGCGAGATCAATGTGCGCCAGATGATGACGCACATGCCATACCGACATCGCCAGCGCTTGTCTCTGATCGAGCCAGACCCCCCGGGGCGAGTGGAAGTAACGACGGGCAAACTGCTCGTCGCTGAGCGTTCCGGCCAGGTAGGCATAACGTGCGTGTGTCCCTTCGAGAATGGCCAGTGAGGCCCCGACAGGCACATTCAGCGAATCGGGCGTACCAGCCCAGGCATTCATATCAATGAGCGTTACCTCGTTGTAATCCGGTTCGGTAATAGCCTTTTTCATCCGCAGGTAATGCACAAATTGCAGGTCGGCCACATGGTGAATGAGCTGCCGGATATTCCAGCTTCCCTCTCTGTATGTTTTCAGCAAATCCTCGTCCGAAAGGTTTTCGACCCGCTTCCGGTACTCGGCGGGGATTTCGGCGATGACGCGTATAAACTCATGGATTTCGTCGTCGGAATAAGTCTCCTTCAACGCGATAGGGCCAATAGGATAGCGACGATCGGTCATGCGCTCTTCTTTCTTTTGGATTCAACAAAAAGAGCGCCGGCTATTAGTCCTACCAGCAGCAACGAGCTTACAAGGTCGATTTTACTACCCGCAGCCACCGAAACCGGCTCGAAACGGAACTTGATCGTGTGCTTGCCCGCAGGTACGCGCAGCGCACGCAACACGTAATTGGCGCGCAGCATATCGGCAGGTTTGTCGTCGATCGTCACCTGCCATTCATTGCGGACATTGTAATAAATCTCCGAAAACACGGCCAGTCCTTCCGCATTGGCATTGGTCTCATACACCAGCTCATTCGGCTTATAGGAAATCAGGCTGATTTTGGCCGTTGAATCCGCGCCTGCTTTCAGTCCTTCCAGTTTAGACGCAAAACGCTGATCAACCACCGCTTCCGTGCGCAGATTCACTGTGCCCAACGCAGCCATTTCGGCGTCCGCATTCGGCACAACTTTAAAGGACTTCACAAACCAAGCGTGGCCGTAAGCCTGCGGGTTGGGCTGTGCTACTTTGTTACCCTGCTGATCCGGCGTAATGAAATACTTGGCGTTCAGCATATTCAGCACTTCCATATTCGGCTTCTCAGTAAAAAACTGATTTTCGAAAAGCTCCTGGTAGCGACGCATTTTGGCAGCGTGATACCCGCCCAGCGATTTGTGGAAATAGGATGCCTGTGCGCTATTGAAAGGCCCTCCTTGCGACGCCACATCATATACCCGGTAATCCGGATCGGTATCGCGCAGGATCTGCTCGTCGGCCGGTGACGGCGTTGTCACCCCCTGGGCCACGTAAGCGCTTACAAAATCATCGTTGTTGAGGTATCTTTTATCAACACCAAACAAATCAAAAATAACCAGTACGAGGAGTACGGCATAAAATACCGTCGATTTCAGCTTGTCCTGGGCATAGAACCATACCAACGCAGCCGCCAATGCAATGAATACGAGTCCCCGGATCGCATCGCCCTTCATGAGGCCTTCACGATCCTGAACCACTGAATTCAGGAGCAACTGGCCAAACTCAGGACTTTGCGCCTGTTGTCCATACTGCTGCGCAAGCTCGGCCATCGGATCGTTTGCGCTCTTGAAGCTGAAAAATAATCCGGGCAACAATGCCATAATCAGCATGAGCCCGCCGGTAATGCCTACGGAAATCAGGAATGGCTTCTGCAAATCCTTCGCGGTGACCTTCTTTTGCGCAATCGCCGACAGGGCCATAATGCCCACCATGACCATCAACAGCTGCGCCAACGAGATCACCATCGTCATGGCCCGGAACTTGTTGAACATCGGGAAATAGTCGAAAAACAGGTAGTTTATCCCGGCCAGACTCTTCCCGAGCGCCCATATTACGTAGAGCACGATCACACCCGCGGCCCAATATTTCAATGGATTTTTAACAATAAATAACCCGAGCACAAACAGGAAAAATACAATGGCACCGATGTAGTTGGGACCACCCATAATCGGCTGGTCACCCCAGTAAAGCGGCAGTTGCTGAATGATATTCTGGGCCGTGGAAGCGTCGATGCCACGGCTTGTAATTGCTTTGAAGGTTTCCGAATTATTCGAAAGCGGGCCGGAAGAGGCGCCGCCATATGCATTGGGGATTACCAGGGTAAGCAACTCACCCAAGCCATAGCTGTACGTAAATGCATATTCCTTATCCAGTCCGTTGCCTTTTTTGGCAGCTGCGTCTTTGCCTGTCGTGGTCAGCTCCGATTTCCCGCGGATCGTTTCCTTGGTATAGTCATAAGCGTTCCAAAGGCGCGTAGTATGCGTCCCGACGGCTACCACTGCCGCCAGGGCAAGTCCGCCAAGTATTATTACCAGGTCTTTTCCAAGGCCCTTTTTAATCAATGCAACACTTTCGATGATTACCAGAATGACGATCCCGATCCCAAGGTAATAGGTGATCTGTACGTGGTTCGCATACAATTCCAATGAGAGGAAGAATGCGGTAAGCGCCGCTCCCACCAGCCAGTTACGACGGAAAGCGAGTATCACGCCCGCAAGCACGCCCGGCGCATACATGATCGCAATCACCTGCGAAATATGCCCGGCTTCCAGGTTGATGACGTTGAAACAGGAGAATGAAAAAGCCACAGCGCCTATTGCTGCAAGCCAGCCGCCGGCCCCGAGCACGAGAAACAACACATAAGCGCTCACCATGCCAATCAGGAAATAATTGGCTGGCGCCGGAAGTAATTTGTTCACCGCCTGCCCTATTTTGGTTGGAATGCTGGTCGGATAGTCGGCCGAGACAAGATACGCCGGCATCCCCGCGAACATGCCGTTGGTCCACCACGACCGCTCACCGGTTTGCTTGTAATAATCCATTACCTCCCGCGCACCGCCCAGTGCCTGGATCTCGTCGGTAGCGCTGAGTTTCTTGCCTTGCAGCACGGGTGAAACGTAAGCGACGGACAAGATCATAAAACCGATGACAGCTACCAGGTGAGGCCAGAGACGTTGCCAGGAGAACAGATTTTTCATTTTGGTAATATTAAGCTACGGGTTGATTTCGGATGAAAGCGGTACCGCACACGGTCCGCTCTAAATATGACTTTTCAAACAGTAATAGTAGCAACGAACGTCGGTTGAGGGATATTAAATTTCCATTAACCGGCGCAAATATAGGAGTATTGGTATATGTTTGAGATGCTAAAAACGAATCTTGTTCCGGCATTTTTTTAACATAATTAAGAATCAAGGCATATATTTTAAGAAAATACCGGATAAATTTGCGGAAATTGTGCCTTTAAGGTTCAATATGGAGCTGTACATAGAAAGATTAGAAGTAACCCGAAATTATTAAATGAAACGAATTGGAGTTTTTACCTCAGGAGGAGATGCCCCTGGTATGAACGCCTGCATCCGGGCGGTAGTACGCGGAGCATGCTACCATGGTATTGAAGTATTTGGAATCAGAAGAGGATATAGCGGAATGATCGCGGGCGACGTCTATAAGATGGAGTCGCACTCGGTCAGCAATATAGTTCAAAGAGGAGGTACCATCCTCAAATCGGCAAGAAGCAAGGAATTTATGACTCCCGAAGGCCGCAAGAAGGCATACGACAACTTGCAGGCACTCGGCATCGAAGGACTGATCGCCATTGGCGGTAACGGTACTTTCACCGGCGCGATGATCTTTGGTAACGAATACGGTATCCCAACCGTAGGTGCTCCCGGAACGATCGACAACGATTTGTACGGAACCGACTATACCATTGGCTTCGACACTGCCGTGAACACCGCGTTGGACGCGATTGACCGCATCCGCGACACCGCCAGCTCGCACGACCGTATCTTCTTCATCGAAGTAATGGGCCGTGACTCAGGCTATATCGCTATTCAGTCAGGTATCGCAGGCGGTGCCGAGCTCGTCATGGTTCCCGAAGTCCTGACCCCGATCTCGCAGGTAGTCGAAACCCTGAAACAGGGATGGAGCCGCTCCAAATCATCTTCCATCATTATCGTGGCGGAAGGCGACGAAGAAGGCAGCGCGCAGGAAGTAGCTGACAAAATCAAGGTACAGGTGGATGAGAACGCGGATATCCGTGTAACCACACTGGGCCACACCCAACGGGGAGGAACACCATCTGCTTACGACCGTATCCTGGCGAGCCGCCTCGGATTGGGCGCATTGGAAGGCCTCATCGCAGGTCAAAAGAATGTAATGGCCGGTATCATCAACAATGAGCTGGTTTATACGCCTTTCGAAGATACCATCAGACTTCCGAAGCCAATCAACGAAGATTTGTTGAGAATGGTGAAGATCCTGAGTGTGTAACGCAGGCAAGATTTAGCAGTAACCCACTGCTTTGTAGGCTACATATCCTATGAATTCATGCCATAGCATGCAAAAGTAGGCAAAGGCCTCGGGGTCCGGCACCAGTTTATGGATGAAGAGCCGGTTATATCCCCCACGAAAGTCGGCCGGGAAGGGGTCTGTTTTGATCCCCATTTTTTCGAAACACCCGGCCGACCGGCGCATGTGAAATGCGGAGGTAATCAGCAGGTATTTTCCGGAAGGGAACATTTTTTTCAGGATTCGGCCCGAGTACACGGCATTTTCACGCGTATTGCGAGCTTTTTCCTCAAACACGATGTCTTTTGCCGGCACGCCCCAACTGGCGAGCAACGACGCCGCCTGGCGCGTCTCACCCCGCTTTTGGGCCATCATCAGCTCACCACTCGTCCCTGTAATCAATATCTTTCTGATTTTACCGTGCTTATAAAGCAGGTAAGTTTGCAGGATTCTGTCGCCATGATTACCCATGGCCGGGTGGTCCTGCCTTGGCGTACTCATCGTGATCAACCCGCCCGACAGCAGAATCCCGACGTCATAAGTTCTTTTCACTTCGGCCAGATTGACAAATTTGGGTTCCCATGCATTGATTGCCTTCGTAACAAGGTATGAGTTGGATGCTAATGCGAGCGCCACGATCACAAAACCCAACGCCAGCTTCCGGCGCCGGTCGCTTTTGGTTAAAAATGAATAGATAAGTATAAAAAACACAATGCTGAGCGGCATTATGAGAAAGTCGATCGCTTTGGAGAGAAAATAAAACATTTGAATAAGAACCCTGTTGATGTTAGCGTTTTGAAGTTAATTTTACAGACTTCAAACTTTGAAATAATCCAATAAACAGCTTTAAAGCAAACTTTCGATTGCCTGATGAGAGATTATACCCGCACTTCCCTTTTACTACTGCTGGCTGTTTTCGGCCTTTTTTCCTCCGCTTACTCCCAGGGCTATCACATCGAGGCCACCATTAAGGGATTCCGCGACTCGTCGTTCGTGATCGGGCATTACAACCGGAATGCCTCCCAATTCGTCCCCAAAGACACTGCGAAAGCGGATGCCAACGGGAAGATCGTATTCGAAGGTAAAACGGCGCTTCCGGGTGGTCTTTATGTGATCCTCTTCCCCGGCAACCAGAAGATGATCGAGCTCATCTATTCCGGCAAGGAAAACAATATTGCTCTCGAGGCCGACACTGCCGATGTGAATACGTCCATTAAGATAACCGGATCCAAAGAAAACGAGCTTTTCTACGATTATCGAAAAGAATTAGCCAAAGGCAGCAAGGAGATCGAGGCGCTCAGTAAACAAACGACACCGGAGGCGCAGGCGCGTATCCGGACCATTCAGGAAGGGTTTGGCACCTATCGTAAGAAGCTGCTTTCAGAAAACGCCGGAACTTTCACGTCGCAGCTGCTCAAAATGTCGGCCGACCCTGAAATCCCCGCAGCACCCAAATTAGCCAACGGCAAAACCGACTCGATGTGGGTCTTCAATTACTACAAGGCACATTACTGGGACGCATTCGATTTTTCCGATCCACGGATCGTGAATACGCCCTTCTTCGAGCCCAAGATAGAGCGTTACTTCAAGAATCTGGTGGTCCAGGTACCCGATTCGATCATCAAAGACGCCGATCTGATCGTAAAGAAGGTTTCGCCTAACAAGGACCTGAAAGCGTGGACGGTATTTTACATTACCAACCAATATGAAAACCCTAAAACCGTAGGAACAGAGGCGGTTTGGGTGTATATGGCCAACAAATACTACCTCTCCGGCGAAATGGGCGTTAGTGATGATGTCAAAAAACGCATTGCTGAAAAAGTCGCAACGATGAAGGATTTGCTGGTCAATAAAACTTTCCCGGCCCTGACCCTGACCGACCCCGCCGGCAAAAAAGTAAGCGTTCAGGCTATTGATGCCAACTATACCGTGCTATTCTTCTTCGCCCCTACCTGCGGGCATTGCAAGGAGGCATCTCCCGTATTGAAAGCGTTCTACGACAAAAACAAGGCCAACGGTATCAAGGTCATGGCCATTTCGACCGAGCATAACATCGAAGAATGGAAATCCTTCGTAAAAACCTATCACCTGGAAGAGTTGATCAACGGCTACGATTCCCTCAATCAGATCGATTTCAACCGGAAATTCGATGTGGTTACTACGCCGACGATCTACGTTCTGGACAAAAACAAAAAGATCATCGCCCGCAAAATGCCTGTCGAGCAGTTGGAAGACTTTTTGAATTACTACCAAAACAAAATGGCCAGAAAACTCTGACCATTCTATTAAGCTGCTATTTTAAAATTCCTTAGAGGAATGCTACGCAAATGGGCAATTTCACGGCAATGCTTTCGTGCTTGAACGTGAATTTGCCCGTTGCTGCATCTACGTCATACACCACGAGGTTGTCTGATGCCTGATTGGCCACGATCAGGTATTTGCCCGTCGGATCAATATTGAAATCACGCGGCGTGGCGATGGATTTCGTTTGTTGGTCTACCATTTCCAGCTCGCCATTGCCCAATATCCTGAATGCCGTTATCGAGTTATGTCCGCGATTGGAAACATAGACAAACTTGCCGTTTGGGTGTAAATGCACGGCGGCACTTGTGTTCGTAGGGCCCGAATAATCCGCGGGAATTGTAGGATAAGTTTTGATAGCCGTTATCACCCCCTTTTTATCGATCGAGCAGGCCGTTACGGTAGCATCAAGCTCGTTGAGCAGGAACAATCGCTTGCCCGAAGGGTGAATAATCAAATGGCGCGGGCCGGCACCGGGCTTTCCCGAGAAAAACGGCTGTGCGGCATTAGGTGTCAACTTTCCTGCATTGGCATCGACGCTGTAATTCATCACTTTATCGCTTCCCAAATCGGTCACATACACATATTTGCCATCCGGGCTCGCCGTGGCGAAATGGGCATGCGCCTTTTCCTGCCGTTTGGCGTTCGGGCCTGTGCCGGTATATTGCTCCTTATAAACGGGCGCACTCAGTTTCCCATCGTCGCCAATGTTGTAAGCCGAAAAACTTCCGCCGCCATAGTTTGACACGAATGCCATTTTGCCTGCCGGATGCACCGATACATGGCAGGGTCCCATGCCCTCCGAAGGCTGACTATTCAGAAAAGTAAGCTTGCGGTCGGGCTCGATCGCGTAGGCCGAAACTTTGTTGTCCGATCCGATCGCGTAAAGGTTCCGCTTGTTGGGCGAAATGGCTACATAACCCGGCGCGAGAGACTTGTTGATGGTATCGATGAGCGTAATCTGGCCCGAGGCGAGGTTCAGTTCACAGCGGGTGATCGAAGAATTCGCTCCCTTGTCCTGCGTACCTACGTAAAAAGTAATGTTTCTGTCCTGTGCGAAGGCTTTCAGGCCCGCCGAAAGCAGTATAACGGAAAACAGCAGTTTTTTCATCGTTTGAGTTTTAAATGAATCCCTTCAATGCTTGGGAAAGGGTGGCAAAAGGCTTTTTTAATGTTACTTTGCCGGATAAGTATCATTAAAATCAAACCAGAAACCCATGAACACGATTACCTGGCAGGAATTTGAGCAGGTCGACCTGCGCGCCGGAACGATCATCCGGGTCGACGATTTCCCGAAAGCGAGAAAGCCGGCTTACAAACTCCTCATCGACCTCGGCCCTGAAATTGGTATCAAACCCAGTTCCGCCCAAATCACGAAACGGTACACTAAAGAGCAGCTCCTCGGCAAACAAGTGCTTTGCGTAGTCAATTTTCCTCCGAAACAAATCGCCGATTTCCGTTCCGAAGTCCTCACAACCGGCTACGTGCTGCCCGACGGTGAAGTAATCCTCACCAGCCCCGATTTCCCTGTCCCAAATGGCTCGCGCCTGGCGTAGAAGCCTGTTTCCATGAATCTTGTAAACCACAGCCAGAATTGTGTAATGCCGCCGGCTACGTCGGATTTTATTTTTGCATACCAATTCTGAAAGACTATGGAAACGACAACAGATATAAAAAAAATGACACTCCCGGTCACAGGTATGTCGTGTGCGGCATGCGCGGTGAGCGTGGAATCCATGCTGAGCCACACGAAGGGGATCACGAATGCCGCGGTGAATTACGCCAATCAGTCGGTATCCGTATCCTACGATCCCGACCTCGTCGATCTCCCCGACATGGACCGTGTGCTGCAAAGTATCGGCTATGGGCTCATTATCGAAGAGAATGAGGAAGACGCAATCGCCGAACAGGAGAAGATCCAGCAGGAGCATTACCAGAAGCTGAAAAATAATGCTATTTATACCGGCATGCTCACAGTACCGGTGGTGGTGTTGGGTATGTTTCTCATGGATTGGGAATATGCCAACTACATCATGCTGGCCCTGACGATCCCTGTCCTGTTCATTTTCGGGCGGGATTTCTTCGTGAATGCCTGGAAGCAGGCGCAGCACGGCAAAGCCAACATGGACACGCTTGTCGCGCTCAGTACCGGGGTTGCATTTCTTTTCAGCACATTCAACACCTTCTTTCCTGCTTTCTGGCACGCGCGCGGCCTGCACCCGCATGTGTATTTTGAAGCAGCGGCCGTAATTATTTTCTTCATTTTGCTGGGTAAGCTCATGGAAGAACGCGCCAAGTCGAACACTTCCGACGCATTGAAGAAACTGATCGGCTTGCAGCCCAAGACCGTCAGAGTGTATCGCGACGGTGCCGAAATAGAAATTCCGGCGCGTGAGGTAATCCTGGGCGACGAAGTCATTATCCGGTCGGGCGAGAAAATACCCGTCGACGGCAAGGTTTCCAGCGGCAGCTCGTTCGTTGACGAAAGCCTCATGACCGGCGAACCGATCCCGGCCGAGAAGAAACCCGGCGACAGCGTGTTTGCCGGAACGCTCAACCAAACCGGCAGCTTCACATTCATTGCCGAAAAAGTAGGGAAACAAACGATCCTGGCGCAGATCATTAAAACCGTTCAGGCCGCCCAGGGCAGCAAAGCGCCTGTTCAGCGTCTCGCCGACCGCATCGCCGGGATATTCGTCCCCGTCGTGATCGGCATTGCCATCCTCACTTTCATTGTATGGATGTTGCTAGGAGGTGAAAATGCGATTACCCAGGCCATGCTTACAGCGGTTTCTGTGCTTGTCATAGCTTGCCCATGTGCGCTCGGTCTCGCAACTCCTACGGCTATGATGGTTGGGGTTGGTAAAGGCGCTGAAAACAATATCCTGATCCGGGATGCCGAAAGTCTGGAAAAAGCCTATAAAGTGGACGCAGTGATCCTTGATAAAACAGGTACGCTCACCGAAGGACGTCCTCAGGTGACCGACTGGCAGTGGGTAAGCACGCTCGGTGATCAAGCCACACATCTCGCGGCGGTGAAGGCTCTCGAAGCACGCTCCGAGCATCCCCTCGCACAGGCTATCGTGCAATACATTGAGAACGATACAAAAATCGAGGTATCCGACTTCCAATCCATGACAGGCAGTGGGATACGTGGCATAGCGGGCGGGAGCGAATACATTATCGGCACATTGAAATTTCTCGAAAAAGAACGCGTCCGCATTGCCTCCGAACTCCAACCTGCCTATGAAGTACTCACAGCGCAGGCCAAAACCGTCATCGGAATCGCGATCAACGGCCAGCATGCAGGGCTCGTCGCTATTGCAGACCAATTGAAACCGACTTCACGCGAAGCTGTTGAAAAACTGCACGCACAGGGCATCGAAGTACATATGCTCACAGGTGACAATGCGCAGACGGCCGCCGCCGTCGCGGCACAAGTCGGGATCGACAGCTATCAGGCGGAAGTGAAGCCGGATGATAAAATGCAGTTTGTCAAAAAGTTGCAAACCCAGGGCAAGACAGTTGCGATGGTAGGCGACGGCATTAACGACTCTCAGGCCCTCGCACAAGCGGATGTGAGCGTGGCCATGGGCAAAGGCTCTGATATTGCCATGGACGTTGCCAAGATGACCCTTATCACATCGGACTTGCTGGCATTGCCCAAAGCCCTGAGATTATCCCACAAGACCGTGGTGACCATCAAACAAAACCTCTTCTGGGCATTTATCTATAATGTGGTAGGCATTCCTATTGCCGCTGGCGTCCTCTACCCTATCAACGGTTTCCTGCTCGATCCGATGATCGCCGGGGGCGCTATGGCGCTCAGCTCGGTTTCCGTTGTGATGAACAGTTTGCGCTTGAAGGGCGCGCGGTTGTAAGGTTTTGTGGTGGTAAGGCTAGTTGTTTTGATTGATCAGGCTTACCACCACTTTTACCATCATATCCTTTTCCAGCGGACTACTTTCGGCAATCATCAACGTAAGCGCTACCAATGCATTGTCCGCAAGCCGTTTAGACCCATCCGGTTTGTAGAGAATGCTGTTTCGTTCCAGAAACCATACAAAAATCAGTGCTGCGATTCTCTTATTGCCATCCGTAAACGAATGGTTTTTGATGATAAAATAGAGCAAATGTGCGGCTTTCTCCTCGATGCTCGGATACAGTTCCGCGCCATCAAACGTCTGGTAAATTGTGTTGATCGAGCTTTTGAATGAATCGTCCTTTTCGGTGCCAAAAAAACTATGGGTTTCAAATTTGCTCCGTAGCCCCCGGATAGCCGAGATTGCCTCCTCATAAGTGATGATAAAAAGCTGCCTTTCCGATACGCTCTCAATGCCAAGCGCCCGGTGGTCGTATCTGTCGAGAATATCAAGAGCATACGCATAATCCGTCACTACCTGAATGAGCCCCGTCGCCTCACCGGCAGTCAACTCCTTATTGTGAATAACATTCGCAAGCAGCGCGACTGTTTTTTTCAGGTTTTCCAGCTGGTCCAGCTTCAATTTTTCCTGCATGGTAAAGCCTTTGATCAGGTAATCCTTCAAAATCCGGTTGGCCCAGATTCGAAATTGCGTCCCCTGCCTTGACTTGACCCGATAACCGACAGAAATAATAACATCGAGATTATAATAAGTGGTGACATATCCCTTTCCGTCAGCAGCAGTATGTCGGAAATTCCGACATACTGAATTCTTATTTAACTCCCTCTCTTTAAATACGTTTCGAACATGTTCAGTAATAGTCGATCTACCTTTCCCAAACAGCTCCGCCATTTGAGCCTGCGTCAGCCAGACGGTATCATTTTGAAGTTGTACCTGAAGAGTCATCTTTCCCTCCTCAGATTCATAAAGAAAGATTTCACCGTGCGATGAACGGGGCGTTACATTCATATCGTATCTATGGTTTAAGTTCACCATTGATACGTTATCTCATGAAATTGGTAACGGCTTGTAGAAGTCATCACGCCGACCCAAAAACTCTGTAACGCCTCCCCACAATTCTGTAATACTTAGCGACCCGTTGCTGCCGATATTTGTAAAACAATTAAAACATAACCTGCCCCGCGATAAACGGGGAGATTTTAGTAACCATGGAAACCTTGCAATTCAAAACCAATATCAAATGCGGCGGATGTATCGCCGCCGTTACCCCCTTTCTGAATGCGGATGAAAATGTGGAAACCTGGGCCGTTGACCTGGAAAGTCCGGACCGTGTGCTGAAAGTCGAAACGAGCCATTCGCCGGAAGAAATTGAGCTGTTGATCAAAAAGGCCGGGTATGTAGCCGAAGAAATCGCCTGATAATTAGTATTTTTGGCCTGGGATCTGTTTCCCAGGCCAATTCGATAGCCTGAAACCTTTGCCAGCATTCAAATGAAAAACAAACTGCATCAATCGATCACCATCCTGATAGCCCTCCTGGTCCTGCTGAGCAGCACCGGATTTGTGCTGACAGAGCGCCAGTGCGCGGTGATGGGGAGCAAATCGATGCAGCTGATAGGCAAGTCCAAAGAAAATTTCTCCAAACCCAAAGTCACTTCCTCCTGCTGTGCTAAACGCGCCGCGGCATTGAAAATGGCCAAGGGTACATTCTTCGAAAAAGCGGCTTGCTGCAAGGAAAGCAAAAAGCTTGAAAAACTGGAAGTGGCGTCGGTTCACTCTCAACTGCTCGCCAAGTTGCTTAAATCCGTAGCAACGGCCGTCACCTGGTCGGTGACACGTTACCAGTTCATTCAGGCTGAATGGACGCTCCCTTCCGCTCCATTTTCACCCGACATATCCTTTTCTTCCCGCCTTCATGGGAGAAGTATGCTCGCATTTATCCAGTCGTTCCTGATTTGATATCATTGAATAACAGCCATTTAATGCAAAACCGCCTACATGCTTGCCGACGGTCCATGCATGAATCTCTTATTCCAATGAATCTACGCAATCATGAACAAATACCTTCTGGGAGGGTTACTTTTACTGATAACTTCCTCCATTTACGCACAACGTATAACCGGGTCGGTCAACGAACAGGAACCGCAAACTAAAAACCTGAAACCCATCACCGGGGCCAATGTGTACTGGGCCGGAACCACACAAGCTACGGCTACCGACGAAAACGGGCGGTTCAGCATTCCCCGGTCGGCGCAATCGGCTTTGCTCGTCGTGAGCTTCGTCGGGTTTCGGAACGACACCATTAAAATCGGGCAGGAGAGTGATTTGCAGGTGGTATTGCAGAGCGACCAGACACTCGACGAGGTGGTGATCAGAGCCGGAAATACGTCCATCGACCGGCTTTCGCCGCACCAAACCGAAATCATTACGACCCGCGCACTGGCGAAGGCAGCCTGCTGCAACCTCTCTGAAAGCTTTGAAACCAATGCTTCTGTATCCGTTTCATACAGCGATGCGGTGACAGGCTCCAAACAAATCCAGATGCTCGGCCTGAACGGTACGTACATTCAAACCAACGTCGAGAACATTCCTTCCATCCGCGGATTGGCATCTACATTCGGGCTCAATTTCGTTCCCGGAACCTGGATCCAGTCAATCGACGTCGGCAAAGGTGCCGGGTCGGTCGTGAATGGCTACGAGTCGATGACCGGGCAGATCAATGTGGAGCTTCAAAAGCCGGATAGCCAGGAAAAATTATACCTGAATACCTACATCAACAATTTCGGTCGTGGGGAAGTGAACCTGAACCTTGCCCACCAGTTGAACAAAAAGTGGAGCACGGGATTGCTCACGCACGGTAGCACGCTACGCAACCGCGTCGACAAAAACGGTGACGGCTTCCTGGACCTGCCTCTTTACACCCAGTACAATGCTGTGAACCGCTGGAAATACCAGGGCGACAAGTTAATGGCCCAATTTGGGGTAAAAGCGCTTTACGAAGACCGCCTGGGTGGTCAGAAAAACTTCGAACGCGCCATGAAAGGCACTATGCAAGCCTATGGTTTCGGGGCCAAAGTGAACCGCTACGAGTTTTTCTCCAAGATCGCACGGCTGTTCCCCGAGCAGCCCTACAAAGGCCTGGGTTTGATCCTGAATGCCTCCATACATGATTCGAAATCGTATTTTGGCCTGAACAACTACGACGGTACGCAAAAGACGCTTTACGGAAACCTCATTTACCAATCCATTATCGGTAACACCAATCACTCTTACAAAGCCGGTATCAGCTATATGCTCGATAACTATGACGAGCTTTACAAGGATATTCGTTTGAAACGAAATGAATCGGTACCTGGCGCATTTTTTGAATATACCTATAATCACCTCGACAAATTCGTGATGGTAGCCGGCGGACGTGTGGATTTCCACAATCTTTACGGTACGCAATGGACACCGCGCCTGCATTTGAAATACAATCTTACTGACCAGACCACGCTGCGCGCATCCGCCGGCCGCGGGTTCCGGGTCTCTAATCCGCTGGCGGAATACTATGGAAATCTCGTGAGCTCGCGTAATGTGATTTTCCGCGAAGCCGTCCGTCCTGAAGTCTCGTGGAATTACGGAGCCAGCGTTACGCAGGAGTTTAAAATCGGCGAAATGAGCGGAAACTTCATTGTGGATTTCTACCGGACGGATTTCGAGAACCAACTCGTGGCGGATATGGAAGATCCTCGTTACATTCGCTTTTACAACCTCGAAGGAAAAGCCTATGCCAACAGTTTCCAGGCCGAAGCAAACCTGACGCCCATCAAGCGGCTCGAACTGAAACTCGCATACCGCCTCTTCGACGTAAAACAAACGATCCGCAACGTGTACGATGAGAATACTTTGCAACCGAGAATGATGGTAAGCCGCGACAGGGTTCTCTTCAATGCCGGGTATGCCCTGCCTTACGACAAATGGAAGTTCGATGCGACGGTACAATGGAACGGCAAACGGCGCCTTCCATACATGGGCCACATTCCTGACCATCACGTTCCGACGGACCTGACATCCACCTGGGCACCGTCATTTTACAACCTAAATGCACAAATCACGCGGACATTCCCCAAATGGGATTTTTACCTCGGCGGCGAAAACCTGGCTAATTTCCGCCAGAAAGACCCAATAATGGGGGCCAGCGAACCATTCGGACAGCATTTCGACGCTGGAATGGCCTGGGGCCCGGTAGTTGGGCGAATGATTTATGCCGGAATGCGTTATAAGATTATCCGTTAATATGGGGGAAAGGAGAAGGGAGGAAGGAAAAGGCAATTAAGTGGCTTATACAACTTTAGTTATGAAATTATATATCAAAAATATGGTGTGTGACCGCTGCAAGCGGGTGGTGCGGGAGGAACTGAACGGTCTGGGGATCGACTTGACTTTCGTCGAACTTGGCGAGGTGGAAACGGTGGCCGAGGTGAATGCCGATAAATTGCAGGAAGTGAAGGCTGTGCTGGAATCCAACGGTTTCGAATTGCTCGATGACCGCCGTCTGGCACTGGTGGAGCATATCAAAACGCTCGTGATCGACGAAGTACAGAACCTGAAAGGCAACAAGCCGGCGCAGATGAATTTTTCGGATTATCTTTCGGAAAAGATCGGCTATGAATACTCGTACCTGAGCAACTTGTTTTCTTCTGAAACCGGGCAGACGATCGAGCAATATATCATCGCCCAGAAAGTGGAAAAAGTGAAGGAATGGCTTTCCTACAACGAGCTCACATTAAGCGAAATAGCATGGAGACTTTCGTACAGCAGCACGGCGCATTTGAGTAACCAGTTCAAAAAAGTGACTGGCATGACACCCGGAGAGTTCAAAAAAAGCGCATTACAGCGAACAGCGCTCGACCAGGTCGGGCATTGACAATCGATACTCCGTTACCATAAAACATACGTTATCAAGAACTTATCAAATTTTCATTGTATGAACAAAATCATTGTTGCTTCCCTGTTGTTTTTGTCCGTTGCCTGTTCGGGAAACAAATCTGAAAAAGAGGCCGCAACCACTGAAACACACGCCGTAAGCGAGAAGAAGTACACCTGCCCGATGAAATGCGAAGGGGAAAAAACCTACGCGGAGGCTGGCAAATGCCCGGTATGCAAAATGGAATTGCAGGAAGTAGCGATGGCGGAAACCGATTCAACAGGACACCAGCATTGATTTTAAATTGACCAGATTATGAAAACAACCATTTTGAGCATCGTAACCGCCCTGTTTCTGGGCCTGAATATCGCCTTCGCCGACGGCACCAAAGAAGTAAAAATCAAAACGTCAGCCATCTGCGAAATGTGTAAGGCGCGCATCGAGCGCAACCTGGGACTTTCGAAGGGGGTAAAAGAATCGAATCTCGACCTCTCCAACAAGGTAATTACCGTGAAATATAACCCGGATAAAACCACTGCCGAGGCTATCAAAGCGACGATCAATAAAACCGGCTATGACGCCGACGAGTTGCCCGCCAACGAGAAGGCGCACGATAAGCTGCCTAGCTGCTGCCGTAAAACCGCTGCGGCGCATTAACCACGGCCTGCTGCATTACGCTTCTCAACAAACCACGCCTGCTTCCCTATGCACTACCTCAGGGCAAATGTGTAGGGAAGCAGGCCTTTTTTACTAGTTTTGGATTTTAATTAAACCAAAATACTGCCGTGGCCTGGTACCATACCTATTTCAAAGGACTTCCGCAACGCGCCTGGAAACTGAACCAGGACGAAGAATACACCGACTACGAGGTCGACTTCCTGCGGGATGTACTTGAAATAAAGTCGGATAGCAAAGTACTGGACGTACTTGCCGGCTACGGCCGACATGCCATTCCACTGGCCGAACAAGGCACTGCATTGACTTGTATTGATATTTCGCAGGAGTATTGCGAAGAATTACAGAGCATCAGCAGCAAGCAGCAATTGCCGGTGGAGGTCATTTGTGCGGACTTTCTGAATTACCAACTCCCTGACGCTTCATTTGATGCCGCATATTGTTTCGGGAATAGTTTCAGCTTCTTCCCGCGCGGGGAAATGCAGCAGTTTATCAACCAGATTGCAGCGACATTGAAACCGGGCGCTCATGTGGCGATCCACACTGAAAATCTCGCCGAAAGTATTCTGCCTAACTTCCAGACGCGAAACTGGATGCCTGTGCAGGACGACATTATTTACCTCGCAGAAAACGAATACTGCGCCGAAGGCGGCTACATCGAAGCCGAGCAAACCTTTATTTCCGGTTCCGAAAAGGTAAGCCATAGCGTGCGCCAGCATATTTACACGCTCGGCGAACTTACGTACATGTTCGAACTGGCCGGGCTGCTCGTGGTAGGCACATTCAGCAACCTTGAAGCCGATCCTTTCATGCTGGGCGACGAGCAACTGTACCTCGTAGCACGCAAACAATGATCAATGCGGGAGCCGCGCACGCACGAAGCCATAAACCCACGTGCCTGCGATAGCACTGAGCAACGTAACGGCCACAGCCAGGTAGCCCGCACCAATTTGTGCAAACAATGGTCCCGGACAAGCGCCCGTAATGGCCCAGCCTATTCCGAACAGCAACCCGCCGTAAATCTGGCCTTTATCAAAAGTCTTGTCTGAAATGCTCACCGTTTCACCGGATATCGTCTTGATATTAAACCGCTTGATCAGCCAAATGGACAGCAACCCCACGACTACGGCCGAACCAATCACGCCGTACATGTGAAACGAATCGAGCCGGAACATTTCCTGAATGCGGAACCATGAAACAATTTCGGCTTTCACAAAAACGATCCCGAATAGGACGCCTACGATCAGGTATTTGAGATTTGCAGTAAAACCTTCCGTCGATTGCTGCCGGTTTGCACCGTCACAGCCATCAATCCTGATATTATCAAACTCCGTGTCGGCAGGTTCTGCAAGCGGGGAATGCTGATGTATCTTTTCCATTATGAATAGAGATTTAGCGAACGAGGTGGAGCAAGAAAGGCAGTAGCAAATGCGTGCAGGCAAACCCGCCGATCATAAAACTGACCGTGGCGACCAGGGAAGGCCATTGCAGATTGGACAATCCCATAATCGCATGTCCCGATGTACACCCTCCCGCATACCGGGTCCCAAATCCGACCAGGAATCCACCCAGCACAAAGAATATCAGACCTTTCAGGGTAAACACATTACTGAGCGCAAAGATATCCGCCGGCATCAGCCCCGAAAAATCGGTTATGCCCAGAGCGGCCAGCTTCTGCCGGGTATCACCCGCCACCACAATGGCATCTGGATTTCCCAGCCAAAAGTTACCGGCAAAGCCACCGACCATAATCCCGGCTACAAAAAACAAGTTCCACGCCTCCTTCCGCCAATTATATTTAAAAAACGGCAACCCGGCCGGTATCACCGCCGCACAGATATGCCTCAGCGACGACGATATACCAAACGATTTGTTCCCCAGCAAGAGCAGCACCGGCACAGTCAGCCCAATCAACGGCCCAGCCACGTACCACGGCCAGGGCTTTTTGAGAAGTTCGATGATATTCATTGTAAGTATATCGGATTAATATATTATTTATTTTTTATAAAAACGTTAGATGACTAACGTTTTTATATTCCCTTCGGGATTTCCCCTAAACTACAAATAATCAACCAAATAATCACGCCTCGGTCAAAACCGGCACGTTGGTCTTTGCAACTGCACCGTAGCCTCCTTCGATATTCACTACATCGTCGACGCCGCGGGATTTCAGGATCGAGGCGGCGACCATGGAGCGGTAGCCTCCGGCGCAGTGAATGTGCAATTTCCGGTCTTTGGGGAATTCTGGCATGAGGTCGTTGATGTAATCCAAAGGCAGGTTTCGCGCTCCTTCGATGTGCCCGAAAGCAAATTCATCCGGCTTGCGAACGTCAATTACTTCCAGATTGCCCGATTCGAAACGCCGCGCAAATTCCTCGGCACTGACCGATTCGACGGTATCGAATTCTTTACCGGCCTCTTTCCAGCTTTCAAAACCGCCGTTGAGGTAGCCGATCGTGTAGTCGTACCCTACCCGTGCTAGGCGTGTCACCACCTCTTCCTCCCTACCCGGCTCCGTTACGATAAGCAGCAATTGCTTCAAATCGGGGATCAATGCGCCTACCCAGGGAGCAAAACTGCCATCGATGCCGATATTGATGGAATTAGGGATAAAACCTTTTGCAAAATCACCCGGTTTACGCGTGTCGAGGATCAATGCGCCTGTATTATTGGCCTTTGCTTCAAATGCTTCCGGCGACAACGCCTGATGCCCTCGTTCGAGCACGTCGTCGATACTTTCGTAACCGTCGCGGTTCATTTTGACGTTTTCGGGAAAATACTGAGGCGGTTCCGTGAGGCCTGCGGTAACTTCCCTGATAAATTCGTCTTTGGTCATATCCGCCCGCAGGGCGTAGTTGAACCGCTTCTGGTTGCCGAGCGTGTCCGACGTTTCCTTGCTCATATTCTTGCCGCAAGCTGAGCCCGCGCCATGAGCCGGATACACGATTATATCATCCGGCAGCGGCATGATTTTCGAACGGAGGCTGTCGTAAAGGGTTCCGGCGAGGTCGTCCATTGTCAGATCTCCTTTTTGGGCCAGATCAGGACGGCCCACATCCCCTATAAATAAGGTATCCCCGCTAAACAGCGCCACCGGCCTAGCGGATTCATCAGACAACAAATAGCTCGTCGACTCCATCGTGTGCCCGGGCGTGTGCAATGCACGGATAACGACATTGCCCAGCCTGAACTCCTCACCGTCTTCGGCAATGTTGGCCTTAAAACCCGTTTGAGCGCCGGGACCATAAACAATTTCGGCCCCCGTCTTTTCGGCCAGATCAATATGTCCGGAAACGAAGTCCGCATGAAAATGGGTTTCAAATACATACCGGATTTTAGCCCCGATTTTCTCAGCTTTCTGAATATAGGGAGCTACTTCGCGCAGCGGATCAATGACCGCGGCTTCGCCATTTGAAACAATGAAATAGGCGCCCTGCGCAAGGCATCCGGTATATATCTGTTCTATTTTCATTTCGTTGATGCGGTTATATTTACCTTATTGTCGACGTCAGTTGTAGTTAGGAGTAGCCAAGTGTAGTCAGACATTGCCAGGTGTAGTCAGGTATTGTCAATGTTTTTACCATAACTCTCCAAACCTCCTGACAGTTCCTGACGATAAGTGCCCATTCCTGACAAGACTTGATAATTTCTCAACAACACTTGACCACACCTGACTACTTCTGACTACTCCTGACTACTTTTCATCACACCTGACCACCCATGACAATACCTGACCACTCCTGACCACTTCCCTATCGCCGCCGTACAACCACAAGACAATACCGCACCACGATCAGAAAACTCCTGACCAAACCCAACACTATATGACTTCCCCGAATAATTCCAGGCATATTTACACTTTAATGACCTTCCATCCCCCGAGACGGAACCGCCATATGCCCAGCATCGCCAGGACGGATTCCGCAATGGGTACCGCAGCAAAAACTCCGACCGGCCCGAAATTCAGGATAACGGCCAGTACATACGCAGTAGGGATCTGTACAGCCCAGAACGCGATCAGGTTCAGGACCGTCGGCGTTTTGGTATCACCAGCGCCATTCAGCGACTGGATTACCACCATCCCGTAAGCGTAAAACCCATAGCCCATACACAGCACACGCAATGCCAGCTCCCCCGTTTCGACGACATGCGGCTGCGTGCTAAAAAGGTTGATAATATTCCCTGCCCCGACAAACATCACAACCGCCAGCACGCCCAGGAATATGAGGTTAAATGAAGCACATTTCCATACCGACGCTTCGGCTCGCTCGGGCTTCTCGGCACCAAGGTTCTGCCCTACCAGCGTCGCCGCAGCATTGGCCAATCCCCACGCCGGCAGCAATGTGAACATGACCACGCGGATAGCGATGGTATAACCCGCTACCACGTCGCTACCGAATTCGGAGAGAATGCGTGTCAGGAAAATCCAGCTTGCGGAGCCTATCAGGAACTGTACAGTACCACCGGTTGCAATTTTGACAATCGCCCTGATCGTTTCAGGATTAGGTTTAAGATCTTCCCAAAGCAAGCCCAAAGCCCTTTTACCTTTCGTAAGCGAAAACAACTGGTAACCAACGCCGATGGTACGTCCCGTGGCTGTCGCCAAAGCCGCGCCTGTCACGCCAAGCTCAGGGAAGGGGCCGATGCCAAAAATCAGGATCGGTCCCAGCAGCATATTGAACCCATTCGCTATCATCAGCGAACGCATGGCCGTCGCCGCCGCACCCGCTCCGCGCAATGCGCCACTCAGCGAATAGAGCAATACCACCACCGGGCTGCTGAGAAACTGGATCCGGGCAAAATTGGTACCCGTTTCGATCACCTTATGGTCGGCGCCCATCATGCGGAGAATGTCGCCCGCGAGCAGGTAACCTGCCACCGCCGTTACGGAAGAAATCGCCAATGAAATGAATATTACCTGTCCCACCGCATGACGCGCCTGGCCCAGGTTTCCTTCACCCGTCCGCCGGGCAATGGTAGCCGTGGCCGCCGTGCTCAGACCAATCGCCAGCGAATATACCAGCGTAATCACGGATTCGGTAAGGCCGACCGTCGCGACGGCCTCCGTACTTACTTTTGAAACAAAGAAAATGTCGACAACCGCGAACAGCGACTCCATGACCATTTCGAGGATCATGGGTACTGACAGCAAGAAAATGGCACGGTTGATGCTTCCTTC
Source organism: Dyadobacter sp. (assembly GCF_017744695.1). Lineage (GTDB taxonomy): Bacteria > Bacteroidota > Bacteroidia > Cytophagales > Spirosomataceae > Dyadobacter. The sequence continues at coordinate 207,383 of NZ_JAGIAS010000010.1, read as the reverse complement.
GGTAAAACTTTCTTCGGAGCCACGAATAGCCTCACGAAGCAGTGTAAACCACTTTTTCATGGATAATAAAAATTTGCAATAATGGATAAATAGAAATTGTGCGACCGGCAATGGGTCGTAAAAAAGTGCCTGTTAAAAGGCGGAGACTGAGTTGTGGCTAGGCATTAGCCGAAGATGAGCACCAACATAGGCGTTAAGAATTTCGGCAAAGATACAAAAGACTTTTTTGAATAATCAAACCAAAAAATGGATTTGTTAAATGCTAAATGTAATTTCACAAATTCCTGCGGTGAACTTTTGCCGCTGGCAAACCGTTGCAACTCTGCCCCTTTTCCGGCATGTGGGTATGCTATCGCAGGATTTTGAGCCGGAACAAAGACATAAAACACCAGTGCATGATTGATAAGAAAAAGTTATATTCGACAGCTGCCAAAAAGGAAACAGCCGTTCTGGTTGCTGTAAGCACCCAAAAACAAAACACAGAAAAGACGAAGGAATACCTGGAAGAACTTGCGTTCCTGGCGACTACGCTGGGCGTGGAAACAGTCCAGACTTTCACCCAAAACCTCGAACGGACCGACATCCGGACTTATACCGGAAAGGGGAAACTCGAAGAAATCCTGATTTATGTCACTGCTAATCCGGTGGACATGATCATTTACGATGACGACCTTACGCCGTCACAGGTCCGGAACCTCGAAGCCGTTTTCAAGGACATTAAAGTGATCGACCGCAGCTTGCTGATCCTCGCCATTTTTGCCATGCGCGCACAGACCGCCCAGGCGAAATTGCAGGTGGAGCTCGCGCAGTACCAATATATGTACCCGCGTTTGACACGCATGTGGACGCACCTTAGCCGCCAGTCGGGCGCCGGTGTGGGTATGCGTGGGCCCGGCGAAACCGAGCTCGAAACCGACCGTCGGATCGTGAAAGACCGGATTGCATTCCTGAAAGAAAAGCTGGAAAAGGTCGACAAACAGAGCGTTACACGACGCAAAGAGCGCGACCGCCTCGTCCGCGTCGCCATTGTGGGCTACACCAACGTAGGTAAATCGACCTTGATGCGTAACCTTTCGAAAGCCGACGTTTTTGCCGAGAACAAGCTCTTCGCCACCGTCGACTCCACGGTACGGAAAGTGAATATGGAAAATATCCCTTTCCTGCTTACGGACACCGTCGGTTTTATCCGCAAGCTGCCTACAACACTCATCGAATCGTTCAAATCGACCCTCGACGAGGTACGCGAGGCGGACATTCTGATGCACGTCGTAGATATATCGCACGCTTCTTTTGAAGAGCACCTGGATGTAGTCAACAAAACGCTGGAGGAAATCGGTGCTGCTAACAAGCCTTCGATATTGGTTTTCAACAAAATAGATTTGTACAAACCATCCTACAACGACGAGGACGAAGAGGAAAACACCGCGCCATCGACGCAGGACGTGCTCAACCAGCTGAAAAGAAGCTACATTTCGGAAAAAGCCGACCATGTCGTTTTCATCTCGGCCCAGCAAAAGGAAAACATCGACGAATTGAAACGCACGTTATTCTCATTGGTGAAAGAAAAACATTTCTCCATTTACCCCAACTGGTTGGATCTCGGTTACACACCGGTGGAAGCAGAGGAATAATCATTTGTAATTCAAACGAATTTTTCTCAGTTTTGCACCCCGAAACCCAATTCCAGGGCGCTAGTTTCGACTGCGTAGTTCAACGGATAGAATAGGAGTTTCCTAAACTCTAGATATGGGTTCGATTCCCGTCGCGGTCACGAAAGCCAGGCACTTTGTCTGGCTTTTCTTGTGTAGGATAGAATAGGAGTTTCATAACTCTAGATATGGCCGGGCGGCCGGTGCCGTTCGATTCCCGTCGCGGTCACGAAAGCCAGGCACTTTGTCTGGCTTTTTTCTTGCGTAAGATAGAATAGGAGTTTCCTAAAATCTAGATACGGCCGGGCGGACGGTGCCGTTCGATTTCCAAGCTGCATAACCGTCCCGGTAACCAACATTTAACATACAGGGACTTGCTTCTTTAAAATTTATCTCTATCATTGCATAGCGTTGACTGTCAGTCACAAACCAACGTTCACAGCCCGGCATTTTCATACATCTACCCATAACCAACAACAGAACTATGATGAATCTTCTCACGTCGATTTTAGTTGGAGCGCTGGCGGGCTGGCTCGCCGACAAGGTATTCAGCCGGTTTTCATTCTCCCTGTGGATGCAACTTGTTTTAGGTATCATCGGTGGATTTGTCGGAGGATGGGTGTTTGGCGACGATCTGGAGGTCGAATTGGGGCTGCCGCCACTGGTTTCCAGAATTATTACGGCTTTCCTCGGGGCAGTTATCATACTTGGCATCGCCGCACTCATAAAAGGGAAAAAGGCTTCCAATACGCAGTAGGTTCTCCTGCGCTCGCCCAAATCCCGCTGACTGCATTACCGTTAAATAAATTGCCTTTATTTTCTAATTAGGCGGTTTTTGTAGAATTAGTTACTAATTATCTAAAAATTAGGCAACTATAAAATCAGCCATTGTAATACCCAATCCACAGAAAATAGCCCTGTTTGCCCTGTAAAGCGTAAAAAGATACATTTACAGTCAATAGGTTATGCTATTTCAAATCCAACCCTCCATTCATGAAACACTCTAACATTTTTGCTTACGTTGAGCTTTCGAAATTCGTCGAAGGTCTGACGCTTGACCCTAACCGGTGCCGGACCGACCTGTTGTCCTTGCACGCGTACTTCAAGATTATCCCATCCAGGATGTTTTCGGACGAACTGGCCCCTGAATGGGACGATCTCTGCAATACGGTAACCCGGTCGGGTGTCGCCTACGACGATGAAGGAAGGGTTATGATGAACGCGGTAAAAAACACCATTGGCCAGATGTCCAAAGGCGAATGCCTGGAAATTGCCGAGCGCATAGTTCTCCTTAAGCAAAAAGTTGATGACGAATTTTGAATGCTGAAAGGCATCATTTCTCACCCAGGCCAGGCATGATACCTGGCCTCTTTGCTATTAATTCGCCTTTACAGTATTCCCAAATCAATAGGTACATTTTCACGGTGTCGACCAGGGCCATGAAATAGCATTACGACGTCGTCACTACGATCGCTTCACTCTCCCTCGTCTTCTTATTATCCTTCACTGGTACTTGAACGTTCACTGGGCATATTGGCGAACGGGCGGACATACGGTTTTGATGCCACGAAGGCACAAATTTACACGAAGACGCTTTGTGTAAATTTGTGCCTTCGTGGCATTAAAACTTAAATAAGATCAAATCATAAAGTTAATGCAAACGTTTGCATTAACTTGCATTTACAGTTGCATATCAAGATTTAAATATTTTATTTTGACTCAAATTCAATCATTTTATATTTATTAAAATATTTTAAAATATATTTTTCATCATAAACTTAGATTATTGGAAATGTCAAATATTGATCAAAAGATAAAAGTAGCGATTGTGGGCGTGGGAAACTGCGCCAGCTCGCTCGTGCAGGGCGTCGAATATTACACCCGCTATTCAGAAAAAACTTCGGGGCTCATGGCAGACGATATAGGTGGCTACCGCGCCGCGAACATTGAATTTGTATGTGGATTCGACGTGGACGACCGCAAGATTGGCCTGGCATTGAAAGATGCCATTTTCACGAAACCCAACTGCGCGATTGAGCTGTACACCGACATTACCAGCGAGGCACCGGTTTATCGTTCCCCGGTACTCGACGGCGTCTCCCCGCAAATGCTCGCCTACCCGGCAGATAACCGTTTCGTAGTAAAAGAAGAGCTAAAAGGAACCGACCTGCTAACGAGCGGCGAAGAATATAGTGAAGCATTGACGGCTACCATTCGCCAGGAAATCATCGCACACCTGCAAGCGCACGAGGCCGAAGTGCTGATTAATTACCTACCGGTAGGATCGCAACTTGCAACGGAATTTTACGCCGAAATCTGCCTCGAGCTCGGCATTTCACTCGTGAACTGCATTCCGGTATTCATCGCGTCCGACCCGGAATGGGAGCAGAAGTTCATCGACGCAGGCATCCCACTGATCGGCGACGACATGCGGAGCCAGTTTGGGGCAAGCATATTGTCGCAAATGTTGCAGGAACTCGCCTTCGAGCGCGGTCACCACGTAAAAGCGCACATCCAGCGCAACGTAGGCGGCAACACCGATTTCCTGAATATGGAAGACAAAAACCGCCTGAAATCGAAGAAAATTTCGAAAGAGAATGTGATCCGCGCCCAAAACGACATCCGGGGCATTTCCACCACCGACAGCTTTCTGCACGCGGGACCATCCGAATACATTGCGTTTTACGGCGACAATAAAGTAGCCAATTTCCGCCTGGAACTCGAAGGTTTCATGGGCTCACCCGTGACGCTCGACGCGCAACTTTCAGTACAGGATTCACCCAACTCTGCAGGCGTGGTGATAGACGCCGTGCGTTATGTATACGTAGCGCGGGAGATGGGGCTTGTAGGCGCATTGCGCGGACCTTCGGCAGCTACGCAAAAGACACCACCGCAACAAATGATGTTCGCCGATGCCACTTACGAGTGCCACGCGTTGGCTAAACGCGAACTTACCGCATCGACCAGGAAGCAACTGAAACTAAACTTCGAGCTGGCCGATAAAATGGATTAAAAAGCAGACTTACCTAAACCCTTACCTTCCTGCGACCAGCACCTTCACGCCACGGTCTTCCAGGGATTTGACGGCCTCGTCCGGCACGCCGGCATCGGTTACGATGTACTGCACCTGGTCGAGGTCGCAAATTTTTCCAATCCCCCGTTTACCGAACTTCGTATGGTCGGCAAGCACCACCACAACCTGCGCAGTACTGATCATCTTCTGGTTCAGCCCCGCCTCGGTCAGGTTGCTGATCGACAGCCCGAAATCGAAATCGATCCCATCCACACCAATAAAAAGAACGCCGCAGGAAATGTGCTCGAGAATATACTCGGCATAGGAGCCCGCGACCGACGATGAGTTCTGGCGAATCAGCCCGCCTAGCTGCAACACTTCCACATTCGGCCGGTTGCTAAGCTCCAGCGTCACCTTCACAGCCGGCGTGATCACCGTGATCTGCTTGGTCGGATGCAGGCAGCGCGCCAGCTCAAATACCGTCGTCCCGGAGCCAATCATGATCGAATCCGTTTGCCTGATCAGCGTCAACGCCTCGCGGGCAATGCTTTGCTTTTCGTCAGAGTTGATAAATTCCTTCTCATTGATAGGCCGCTCCACGGCATAGGGATTGTTAAGCGAACCTCCGCCGTGCGTCCTGAATAGTAAGTTTTTGTCTTCGAGGAGTTTAAGATCCTTCCGGATCGTCACGCCGGAAACCTGCATTTGCTCCGAAAGCTGCACGATACTCACCGTGCCCGCCCTTTTCAGCTCCTGCAAAATAAATTGATGCCTTTCCGTAATAGTCATTTCGATACACTTTGAAAGCAAGTATAACCATAGTTTCCCGAACACGGAAACCCGCCCGCACACTCCGCTGTACCCATACAGCCGGAATTATTTTTCAAATACAAATAATACAAAACAAAGGATGAAAACCGCCGGGATTACTACCCTGTGACGGTATTATGATATTGTTAACATTGCAAATTACAAGTTTCACTTACTTTAATAAACTTTAATTTTGTTTAAATAATTTAATTTCACTTTGTTTGTATTGCTTCTTGACTATAATATTTCATGCTTTTTATGTCAATTATACCAAAAAGCATCTCGAAAAGCATCCAAGGCGCCGGATGCCGATCGGAAAGTGAAATAAATTTTAACACATCATTATGAAAATGTAAAATTTAGATCTACTCAAACTACCATGAAATCATTTAACATTTACCTCACAGCGTTTGTATGGATGCTGGCGCTGCTTTCGGGTGTGCAAAGCGCGCGTGCACAGGCCACCGATGCCTCCATTACGGGCACAGTGAGAGACGCCACGAACAATGAACTGCTACCTGGCGCCACGATTACGATACGCAACGACGCCACCGGCTTCGAGACGCATACCATTACCAATGCCAAAGGCGAGTACACGCTGCAACAGCTGCCGTTGGGTAAGCCCTACTCGATCAGCGCATCGTTTGTAGGACTCCAAACCGTGAAACAGACCGGTTACTCCCTCAATTACGGCGATAAACTGAATGTAGACATTGTCCTTTCGACGTCGGAAACCGCTTTGAAAGAGGTAGTTATTTCCGAAAAAGGATTTACCAAAGAAGTGCAGCAAGCCGGGGCATCCACCTCCATTACCGCCGCGCAAATCAAAAGCCTGCCTAATGAAGGCCGCAATTTTACACGGCTTAATAACCTTTCCCCTTTACAAGGCGGCGACAATTTCAGTTTCGGCGGCCAGCGCGCGACGGGCGCAAACGTGACAATCGACGGAATGAATGCCAAGAACCAATGGACCAACGGTACCGTTGCGGAGGGGCCTTACGCCATTTCCCTCGAAGCGATCCGTGAATACAAGGTCATTACCAATGATTATGACGTAACCCAGGGCCGGCAGTCCGGCGGGGCGATCAGTGCGGTAACCAAAAGCGGCACCAACAAGCTGGAAGGCTCCGCATTTCTTTATTTCAGGAACAATACATTATCCAGCGGCTATGACATCCGCGGCGTGAAGCGCGAGCAGGATTTTAGCAACTATCAGTCGGGGTTCAGCCTCGGCGGGCCTTTGATCAAGGATAAACTGCATTTCTTCGTAGCCTACGACCGCCAGGATGCCAGCCAGCCGCTCGTGATCGCAGATATCAAAAGCGCCGATGACGAGCAACGTTACGGTATCCGGAAGGACACGCTCGACAAGCTGATCCGTATCGCCTCCGAGCTGTATGGACTGAAAGGGCAACAATACGGCCAGTTTCCCCGCAAAACGACTACCAATACGGCATTCGTGCGACTCGACTGGCAGATCAACCAGAAACACAAACTGACGCTCCGGAGCAATACCACACGCTACGTATCTCCCTTCAATGAGGGCGATAACTCGAATATCAACTTGCTGGAATCCTATAATAATTTCAAGGACGTTTCGACCACCGCAATGGCCGCCTTGCGCTCGTCGCTCAATCCGAAGCTGACCAACGAGTTCAAGGTACAATACATGTACTCCTACAAACCGAAGACGCCCCAGAGTTACCTGCCGTTTTCGAACATCCCGCGCGCGATCGTGAACGTAACCTCCCCTTTCCCGACCGAAGCGAACCCGAATGCTACGCAAACCAAGTCGGTACAGTTCGGCGGGCAGCGTTTCAGCCCCGAATCCAACCGCATGAAACAGGTGCATTTGAGCAATACCGCCTACTGGAATACCGATAAAGTCAATTTCACCTTCGGTACCGATAATATGCTCACGTACATGGAAACCTACCTTTCCAGCGAGCAGAACGGCCGGTTTTTCTTCAACAGCCTCAACGATCTGGCCGCATTGCGTCCCTACCGCTACGCACGTGAGGTGCCTCTGAAAGGCGCGCCGATCGTGGAGCAAACCGTGCTCGACATTTCCGCATTTGCACAGGCCGAGTACAACCCGACCCGTGACTTGAACCTCGTGCTTGGCGTGCGCTACGATGCGACCGCATTCCTTACCAACGGCGACTACAACGCGACCGTAGACCAGACGCTAGGCGTGCGCACCGACATCAAACCGCAGGATTGGAACAATATCCAGCCACGCTTCCAAGTGACGTGGGACATGGGCGGCCGCAAGAAGGACATCCTTAAAATCGGTGGCGGGATGTTCTCCTCGCAGCCGCATTACTACGCGCAGGTGAACAATATCCAGAACAGCGGAACCATGGTAGGCGCCATCGATGTCACCGGCGCGTCCGTGCCAAAGCCCGATTTCAATGCTTACCGCAACGACCCGTCCACCATCCCAGGCATTCCGCAAGGCGTAAACTACATTTCGACGATCAATGCGGTGAACAAGGATTTTCAGGTACCGACCACCTACAAAGCCAATATCAATTACAACCACTTCTTCGGCGACCGCATTCGCGTGGGCCTGAATGCGATCGTGGGCCGCACGGTGCATAACTATGTGTACGTAGACCGCAACCTGGCCGATAACCCGGCTTTCAGGCTTGCCAATGAGGATAACCGCGGGGTATTCGTGCCGGCGTCGACCATCTCGGCCAAAGGCGTGACCGACTGGCTGCAATCGCGCAAGACTGCGGACGTAGGTCGCGTGCTGGAACTGATTTCCACCGGCGAGTCCAACCAGCTGACATTTGTGGCTGACGCGAGTATTCGTATTGGAAATGATGGTTATGTCAATGCGAGCTACACCATTAACTCCGCAAAGGATAATTCATCCTATAACTGCTGCGTAGCGAATACCTCAACGTTCCTGCCTGTAAAAGACGATCCGCGCAACCTCAACTACGGCTATTCCGACCAGCAGTTCCGCAACAAGCTCGTCATCAACGGCGCGGCACCGTCGTGGAAAGGTTTCCAGCTCGGTGCCACGCTCATCGGCATCGGCGGCAGCCGGTATAGCTTCCTGGTGGGCGGTAATACGAGTTTGAATGGCGATTTTGTCTTAACCAATGACCTGGCCTACATTTTTGATCCGAACAATCCGAACACACCCGAGAACATCCGCAAGGGCATCAGCGACCTGCTGAGCAATCCCGAAACCGACCAGAGTGTGAAGGATTATATTAAGTCCAACATCGGGCATGTAGCGAAGCGAAACGGAGGCTCCAACCCGTTCTATACCACAGTTGACCTGCGCCTGACTAAGGCATTCAGCATTGCCAAAGGTCATAACCTCGAATTTTCGGCCGATGCATTCAACTTCCTGAACATCCTGAACAAGGAATGGGGACGCAACTACAACCGCGGCAATACCAACCTGCTCAACATTACCGGATTCGATCAGGCGAAGCAGCAGTACAACTACTCCGTGCAGAATATCGCCACCCGCCCGATTGGCGGAACGCCGTGGCGCATTCAGCTGGGTGTGAGATATTCGTTCAACTGACCTTTTTATTTTCCTAAACCAATCCAACAATGGCACCAACAACACCCTTTGACCGCATCGGATTACCCCGGCACCTCGCCTGGGGCTATCTGGGCATCCTGATCTTCATGATGGGCGACGGTGTGGAGCAAGGCTGGCTCAGCCCCTACCTCCTCGACCGCGGCATGACCATCCAGCAATCCGCATCGCTTTTCACGGTGTACGGCATTACGATCGCCATTTCGTCCTGGTTTTCGGGCGTGCTGGCCGAAGGGTACGGCCCGCGCAAGGCCATGCTAATGGGCATTTTGCTCTACGTGATCGGTACTGTCGGCTTTGTTGGGTTGGGCATGGAATCGCTGAACTTCCCGGTCATGCTGCTCACTTATGCGGTCAGAGGGTTCGGGTACCCGTTGTTTGCCTATTCGTTCCTGGTATGGATCACCTACCGCACTCCCGAACACGCGCTCGGGCGCGCGGTAGGCTGGTTCTGGTTTGTGTTTACAGGCGGCCTCAATGTGTTCGGAGCCTACTATTCCAGCTGGGCCATTGAGCGGATCGGCTATCAGAACACCCTTTGGAGCTCTATTTTCTGGGTTTCCGTCGGGGCATTTTTTGCATTGGTTTTAAACAAAGATCAATTCCATTCGACCGGCGAAGCTGCCGGCAAAACCAAAGAGCTTTTGAAAGGCTTTACGATAATCAAAGAAGAACCAAAAGTGCTGATCGGCGGTATTGTACGCATTATCAACACCACGGCACAGTTCGCATTCCCGGTGTTCCTGCCTACTTACATGGCCGAGCACGGGCTGTCCACGCAGGAATGGCTGTGGATATGGGGGACTATTTTTACCAGTAACATCATTTTCAACCTCATTTTCGGATTCGTAGGCGACCGCCTGGGCTGGCAGAACACCATTATGTGGTTCGGCGGCTTTGGCTGCGGAGTGAGCACCCTACTCTTTTACTATTCACCGGCGCTTTTCGACGGCAACTTCTGGCTCATCCTCATTCCCGGCATTCTATGGGGCGGACTGCTCGCCGGTTATGTGCCGCTCTCCGCGTTGGTGCCTTCATTGGTGAAAGAGGAAAAAGGCGCCGCTATGGCCATCCTGAACCTAGGCGCAGGCCTCCCCGTGTTCATCGGCCCGGCCATCGTAGGACTCTTCATCGGCTCGATTGGTAGCGAAGGAGTAGCCTGGACGCTGGCGATTTTGTACTTCGTCAGTGCCGTGCTCACGAGGTTCATTACGTTGCCGCAGGCTAGTAGCGTTGCGGCGGAAATGGTCAGCGATGGTCAAGGATAGTCAGGTGTTGTCAGGAATGGTCATTTGTTGTCAAGAATGGTCAAGTATTGTCAGAAATGGTCACTACCGCCAAAACATCTTGATTCTCGCCAAATTCTCTCGCTACATCTGACCACTAATGACAACAAATGACCATTTCTGACTACGAATGACAATACCTGGCTACTTCTGACAACATAAATTAATTATCGATAACCATTCAAGAACCGTATCGACACCAGACATGAAAATCCTTATCACCGCCCCCTACCACGACAAGGCACAGCAAGCTTTGAAAGAACAATTCGGAGAGATCATCTATAAGCCATGGAAATTGCAGGAGCGCGCCTATAACGAGGACGAACTTATTGCATTACTGACTGAAACTAGGGCCGACGCGCTCATTACCGAGCACGATCATGTCACATCCGCGGTAATCGAAGCATTTCCCGATTTGCAATTTATCGGCGTGTGCCGCGGGACACCCTCCAATGTGGCCGTGGCCACCGCTACGGCCAAAGGCATCCCGGTTTTCAATACTCCCGCGCGGAATGCCCAGGCGGTGGCGGAGATGTTTATTGCCAACCTGATCAACCTCATGCGCAACACGCTTGAAGGCATTGCCTGGCTCGAAGGCGAGCATTGGGAAGCCGGAGCCCATACTTCTTATTTGCAGTTCAAAGGGAATGAAATTGCCGGAAAAACGATCGGTATGGTCGGCTTTGGGGCTGTGGGGCAAACTATCGCGAACTTAGTAAAACACTTTCCTGCCGAAATTCTCTACTATGATCCATTTTACACTTCGGATGATCCTGATTATAAAAAGGTAAGCCTGGAAGATGTTTTCCGCCTCAGCGACGTAGTATCGATCCATCTTCCTGTGACCAGGGATACCGAGGGCATGATCGGGGAAGAGCTGATCGGATTAATGAAAAAGGACGCAATTTTCGTGAACACAGCGCGGGCCGTTGTCGTGAAACGGGAGGCTTTACTTTCCGCCATTGAAGACAATGCGATCCGCGGCGCGATCCTCGATGTTTTCGACCACGAACCACCTGACGAACTGGATTATAGGTTAATCCACCACAAGAATGTACTGGCCACACCGCACATCGCCGGAGCTACTTTTGAAGTGGAAGATCATCACGCCGACATTATGAACAAGGCCCTGCGCAGCTTTTATGCGGAAGGCAACCGGAACGTCCGCCAATTGGTGAACCGCGAAGTATTGTCTGTAAAAACCCATTAATCCAAAACCAATGACCTTGAAACAGGCATACCTCGTGGCCGACATCGGTACAGGCAATGTACGCGTCGCCATTGCCGACACCACCGGCGCGATCCTTGGCGTGGCGAGTGGCGATATGCTTTACCAGAAAGACGAGCGTTACCCCGAGTCCATCTTTTTTGATCCCGACACGCTTTGGGAACAAATAAAAAGTCTCGCCAAAACCGCATTAGAACAAGCCGGGCAGGTAACCATCACAGCCATTACTGCCACCAGCCAGCGTGAAGGCATTGTAGCGCTCGATAAAACCGGCGGCTCGCTCATCGGCATGCCCAATATCGACCACCGCGGTCGCGAATGGGAGGACATTCCCCCCGACAAACACGAAGTTTACATGCTAACCGGCCGTTACCCTACCTCGCTTTTTTCGGCTTTGAAACTCGTAGGCGTGCGCAACCGCCGGCCCGGGCTCTGGCAGCAAGTGTCGACGTTCCTCAGCATCAGCGATTGGGCGCAATATATGTTCAGCGGAGTGAAGGGCTACGAGCATTCGCAGGCATCCGAAACGTTATTATACGATGTCTCGAAAGGGCAATGGTCGCAACAGCTTTGTGAAAAATACCAGCTCGACGCCTCACTCCTGCCGCCACTGGTGCATTCGGGGACTGTCTTAGGCAAAATACAACCGGGAGTTGCCGCAGAACTCGGCATTTCGGAATCGGCCGTAGTTGTAGTCGGAGGCTCGGATACGCAGTTGGCGATTATGAGCATCGAACCGTCCGTTGAGGACATTGTGATCGTTTCGGGCACCACTACGCCGATCATTAAAATAGCGAACCATTACATTACCGACGACCAGGAACGCACGTGGACCAACCGGCATACCGACCATGCGAATTTCCTGCTCGAAGCCAATGCGGGCGTCACCGGACTGAATTACCAACGCCTGAAAGAAATTTTCTATCCCAATGAACCCTACGAGTTGATCGAAACCGAGGTGGCGGCCATCCGCGACACGCATTGCGTGGGTGCGCTGGGCTCGCTGCTCGCGGGGGAGAAATCGCCGCTGATCCGCGGTGGATTCATTTTCAACACGCCTGTCTCCCACCAGCTCAGCCGGGCACATTTCGTGTGGGCCACGCTCTGGGACATTGCATGCAGCATTTCCGAAAACTATCACGTGCTCCGCGAAGTAGCACGCCATGAGCAGGATTATGTATGGATGTGCGGCGGCGGCGTGCAAAGCAAGCTGTTACGGCAGTTTATCGCCAATTTGTTGGGTAAAAAAGTGATCATACGTACCAACTACCGTCAGGCATCGGTCTCGGGCGGGATAGTCATTTGCAACAATGCACTGGGCATTGCGAACCATTCGCCAGAAACGCTCGAGATTACGGAGCCAGATGGTGACGATACCTGCCAGGAATGGTACAATGATTGGCAAATTGCACGGAACACATTGAAATCATTTGCGCACCAATAATTTCATTCAACAGCCACAAATATTGGGGTGCTCTGCGCCTCGACGCGAACGCTTGATGTTTATCTACAGATGCCGGCGAAACGCCAGGGTGCAAAGCACCCTAATACGTGTAAACCGATGGCGAAATGCGAGATCGCAAGGTGCAGCGCACCGCAATATTTGTAGTAGCCACGTAGCAATAATTAATTGTCAATTGAAACATTGATTAATCAAATGCATTCATATTTTTTAGGAATCGACGTCGGGACGCAGGGTGTGCGGGTGGTAATGCTCGACGATACCGGCCACACGGTCGGCAGCAACGAGAAAGTGTTCCCGCTCACGCCGCATTCGCGCGAGGAGCAATCGCCGGCATTGTGGTGGGAATCGGTATTCGCCTGTCTGCAAAATCTGATGGTTTCTGTACGCGAAGCGATCGATTTAAAGGCTATCAAAGCAGTTTCGGTCACTTCCACATCCGGCACGGTCATTCCCCTGGGCGCGGATAAGGAGCCGCTGCACAATGCGTTGATGTACTCCGACACCCGCCCCGCTGCCGAAGGGAAGTATTGCAGGGAAATCGCCGAACGTCTCCACCCGGAAGGCTACACCGGTTTCAATGCATCCAGCGGGCTGTCGAAAATGGTGTGGTATTCCAACCATTTCACCGAAAAAGCAGCGCAAATCCATAAGTGGGTCCACGCGACGGATTTTATCATCGGCAAACTCTGCGGCGATTTTTCGGTGACTGACTACACCAATGCATTAAAATCGGGCTTTGACGTGAGTACCGGCGAATGGCCGGCTTATCTCACGGAACATCTGCCGCTACGGAAAGAATGGCTTCAAAAAGTTGTCCCGTCGGGCACGCAAATAGGCCGGTTGCTTCCGGAACTGAGCGAACAACTCGGGTTGGAGCAGATTCAGGTCATAGCCGGTATGACGGACGGCTGCGCGTCGCAAGTGGCCTCCGGTGCTGTGCAACCCGGAGACTGGAATACCACCATCGGCACCACCCTGGTCGTGAAGGGTGTTACCACGCGGGAAGTTCGCGACCCGGAAGGCCGGTTATACAGCCATCGCCACCCCGAAGGCTACTGGATGCCCGGCGGCGCGGGGAATATCGGCGCAGATTGGGTTTCGGCAGGTTTCGCTGATGATCTTCCGGCATTGACCTCAGCTGCCGCAAACCTCATCCCCACCGGCCTGATCGCCTATCCTTTACTGCAACAAGGCGAACGCTTTCCGTTCATAGCTCCACAAGCGCGGGGTTTCGCGCCCGAAAACGCCAGCCGGGAAGCTTTATTCGCCGCGAATATGGAAGGCGTCGCATTCGTGGAACGTTATGCCTACGAGATGATCGAAGATCTCTCAGACGAGCAGGTGCACACGGTTTACACAGCCGGCGGCGGCAGCAACAGCGACGTCTGGCTGACCATCCGCGCGAATGTCCTCAACCGCCCCGTACACAAATGCGGTAATGTGACCGGCGCTGCGGGTGCCGCGATCGTGGCGGCAGCCGGCTCCCATTTCGGGACGCTCACGAAGGCAGCCCGGGCCATGACACGCATCGAGAAGACTATCCGCCCGGAACCAGCGCTCGCAGCAGCCTATACACTGCAATACCGGAATTTTATCCAAACTTTGACCCAAAAAGGTTTTATAGCAGGGCCTGTGCCCGTAACCCATTGACCATGCTTCACGTATATCTGCTCCGCCACGGAGAAACTTTCTGGAATGCCGACGGCAACCGCTACTGCGGCGCAACGGACATCGGACTGACCGAAAAGGGATTTTCACAGGCACATTTGGCCGCCACATTGTTGAAAGATATTCGATTCGACGCGGTTTATACCTCTCCACTTCAGCGCGCCCACCATACGGCGACCATTGCGTCGGGCAACTACCCGGGCATCGTGATCGACCAGCGGCTGATTGAAGCCTCCTTCGGCGAATGGGAAGGAAAAACACGGGCAGAATTCATCGCCGAAAATCCCGCGCTCTGGGACGCATGGGCGCACGAGCCCGATTACGCACGCGCAGGAGGCACGGGCGAGACGGCCATCGAGATTGTAACGCGTGTCGATGATTTTTTCAATGATATTTTACAAAAACATCCCAACGGGGCCGTGCTCGTGGTGGCGCACAATGCTGTGAACCGGTTTTACATGGCCCGGAAGCTGGGGATGCCCCTTAAAAACTACCGCCAGATCGTCCAGGAGAACTCTTCGGTAACATTGTTCAGCCTCGATCCGCAAGGTGAATTCAGCCTTTTAAAACTCAATTGCCGCTCTTAACTTTTGGTATTATCATGAAAAAGAAATTTCTTAACCCGTTCATATTAACTGCATTGCTGGCTATTGGCAGCCAGTTTGCCGGGCACGCGCAAGGCAAACTCAATGTGCTGAAAATCAAGACTGCGAAAGGTTTGCATGCCTACTTTCAATTCACCGGCAACGACCCGATACTGATCACCGGGCACCGTGGCGGCATGGTAAAGGGTTTTCCCGAAAACTCGATTGCTACTTTTGCAAATACCTTGAAACACACGCCCGCGTTCTTCGAAATCGATCCCCGGCTGACCAAGGACAGTGTGATAGTGCTCATGCACGACGCCACCCTCGACCGAACCACTACCGGTAAGGGGAAACTCTCGGACTACACTTATGAAGAGCTCAAAAAATTGCGTCTGAAAGACGCCGAAGGCAACATCACCGACTTCCCTATTCCCACACTTTCGGAGGTAATCGAATGGGCCCGCGGTAAAACCGTCCTCAACCTCGACCATAAGGACGTTCCGCTCGCCATGACCGAGGCATTGATCCGAAAACACAAAGCCGACGCATTTGTGATGCTCACCGTCCACAGCGCTGCCGAAATGACCTGGTATTTGTCCCAAAACAAAAACCACACCTTTTCGGCATTCATCCGGAACATGAAGGAGTACGAGGATTACGAAAAAGCCAACGTACCTTTCACCCAGCTGATCGCCTACATAGGCCCACACGTGAAGCCCGAGAATAAGGAACTCTATGCATTGCTGAACAAAAAAGGCACTATGTGCATGATCTCGGCGGCATCCTCCTACGACAAACTCAAAACAGCCAAAGAGCGCAAGGCGGCCTACATTGCCATCGCCAAAGACGGCGCGTCCATTCTCGAATCCGACTATCCCATCGAAGCAGCCGAGGCAGTGAAAGAATATGCCCAGAAGAGCAGTCCGAAGCAGCGGTTTTTTGGGAAGAAATAGGCAGTGCTGACTTAACTACTTACTGGGCTTCTTGCTTTCAAAATCCATAAACGAAGTTTCATTTTCCTTTTTTATTGATTTTAGAATGTCTAGCTGCTCCAATGTTTTGCGCTGGTCGTTACAGGTTTCGTCCAATATCTTGAAACGCTCACGCTTGCCCAGCCCCGCTTTGATTAGCACGGAGTTGAGATTTTCGAGGTTAGAGAGGATGGTCAGTTCATTGATACTGGCCATATCCCGGATATTTTCTCCTGCCAGATGGCGCTGTGGATTGGCTTCCCGCCAGTGCTTGGCCGTGCAGCGAAATAGGACAAGATTGAGCAAATCAGCCTCGTCCGCATAAAGCAGCCATTCTTTGGCTTGGGCGTAACCGGCTTTCGGGACAAGGTAATCTCTTACCGCTGTGGTATGTATTTGATAATTGGCTTTCGACAGAACGCGTTTGACATTCCACTCCAAACCATATTGATTGTTTTCCAGCTCTTTAAGCCTTTGGTACTCCCGGATGATATAAAGCTTGAATATCGGACTGATAGCCGATCCGAATTCAAAAGCTATGTCCTTGTGCGCATAAGTACCCCCGTATCTACCTGACCGGGAGAAGATTCCGATCGCATTGGTATTCTCAATCCAGTTTGAAACGCTCATGGTAAAAGTGGGCACGCCCGCTTCGCGTTTAAAGTGGTCGAATTCGACCACTTTAAAATCGGGGTTGTATATCGTCTCCCAAGTTCCTAAAAATTCAATCGTAGCGCGGTTCCTGATCCAATTCTTGATGACATCCGCCGCCCTGCCTGCATCCTCTTTCCGCTTCACCATGTCGGTCAGGCAGAAGTAATCATGGTCATTGATGCTACTAATAGAAATGTCAACGTTATCTACGGTGATTTTGCTCAGCTTTGCCATTAGTGTGATGATTTTGATGTGACGAATACTTCCCGTTTGACAAAGAAAAGCGATTGTCGATTTTATCTGATGATTTTTAAGGGAACTCACGTAGTTCCTGAACCAAGGGTTAGTGACCCCGCGCAGGCCATCTGGAATTAATCGTGCCACCAGAGGCCTTGTTTCAGGAATTTATGTGCAAGGCCGGACAAACAACGTCCGCTTTTGAACAGGGCCTTTTCATAAAATCCCCTCATATTCAACGCAAATAGCATTTCATAAACCTGGCAAGATATTTTACATACAGAAATAGATCATATAACTCCGGACATATCTATGAGACGAAGCGATTTGGGCGAATTTGAAGAAATCGTATTGCTGGCCGTGGCAGCGCTGGCGCCGGGCGCCTATTCGGTGAGCATTGCCGAAGAGCTCGAAAACGAAACGGGCCAGACAGTAAGCACCGGTGCCGTACATGCGGCATTGCAACGGCTCGAACAAAAGGGTTATCTGACCTCATACCTGGGTGAAGCCACGCAGGAACGCGGCGGGCGTCGCAAGCGGCTGTTTACAGTCACCACTTACGGGGGCAAAATCCTCCACGAAGCCCGTTCCGTACGCAACAGTCTCTGGAACCGCATCGCTCCTGCCGAGTTATCTAAAATGGGCCTCGATTTTTCAAACAGCTGAACCATGCAACCACTTCCTCCCCGCTGGCTCGATAAGCTGGCCACCCGCATTTGTGCGCCCCACCTGCGCGAGGAACTCCTCGGAGACCTGCACGAGCGTTACGCGCTGCGCCACCGACGCGCGGGCGCGCCCAAGGCCAATTTCTTCTTCCTACGCGAAGTAGCCGCATTGCTCCGCCCTTCCATTATGAGGCGGAAACCGGCGCCGTACGGCTCACCATCGGTATTCAGCCGTGACATGCTGCGCAATTATTTCAAAATCGGCTCGCGGGTTTTATTGAAAAACAGCAGCTATTCATTGATCCACCTGACGGGGCTGTCCATTGGTTTGTGGGCCTGTATGATGGTGGCAACTGTGGTGATCGACAGCCTTTCGTACGACCGGCAGTGGAGCCGGAAAGATGATATTTACAGGATTGTTACCAAAAGCAGAATGGGAACGGACATATCCGAACGCAGTTCCTCATCTCCTCTTGGCCTCGCGCCGGAACTACAAAAAAGCTACCCAGAAGTTGAATCCTGGTCCACGCTTGACGCACACGAGCAGCATTTCAAAATACGTCCTGGAGACGGTGAAGGTGTAAATACAAACTTACTAACTGCCGACACTTCCATTAATAAAATTCTTGACTTGAAGTTGCTTGCAGGAAATTTTAAACATAGTACACAAAGTCAATGGAGCTTACTCGTGACACGTTCGTATGCCGCCAAAATTTTCCCTGGCCAGGACCCAATCGGGAAGATTATTCACGACATCCCTACGTTCAGTTCCGAGCCGACGCCGTATCAAATTACCGGCCTGATCGAAGATCTGCCTTATAACAGCCATCTTCGGGCGGAGGCGATCAGATTTAGGACAACAAAGCCAGAAGCTCTTTCAAATACAGGATTTATGACGTTTGCCCGGAACTATATATTATTGAAACCCGGCACGGATATCGGAGCATTCACCCGCAAAGTTAATTCATGGTATACACAGTTTATGAACAACAATGGCCGGGAGCAGTTCGAATTCCAGCCCTTAAAGGACATATATCTCCATTCTGATTTCGCGGAAGGGCAAAATGTCAAAGCGAGTATTCGGACGATCTATATTTTTGCGGGTGTGGCATTGCTACTGCTATTCATTGCCTGTGTCAATTTTGTGAATCTCAGTACGGCCAAAGCATTCGCCCGCGTAAAGGAGGCCGGCGTCCGAAAAGTTCTCAGTGGATCGAGGACACAGCTTGTAGTGCAGCTTCTCACTGAAACATTGCTGTTATTCGGGTTTTCCATCGTTGTGGCCATAATTGCCTATTTTTTCACTTTGAACTCGGTCGAAAACTTCCTTGGAAACCGCCTGATACTGACATTTACTTCCAACATAGTGATGGCCGGAGGGGCCCTGATGATGTTCCTTCTGACTGCCTTGCTGACAGGTCTCTATCCGGCCTGGGTTATTTCAGGTTTTAAACCCGCCAACACGTTGCGCGGCATATTCACAGCGTCACTCGGACAAACCGGCCTTCGCAAAACACTGGTAGTAGCGCAATTCTCTATCTCAATCATTGTATTGCTCGCCACAATTGTCGTCTGGCAACAGTTCGACTTAATGAAAAACAAGGAGCTAGGTTACGATAAAAGAGACCTTATCGGTATTGAGCAAATTTCTTGGAATGGCAAGGGTGAGGCATTTAAAAATGAACTACAAAGAATACCAGGTGTTATCCGAAGCAGCCTGAGCATATGGATGCCCACGAAAGGCGGGGGCTATATGCAGCGCGAAGTCGATGATCCTGCTCATGCCGGCCGCCGCCTGCGCGTCTGGTACATCGGCGGCGATGTGGACTTGCCTGCGACGTTGGGACTGAAATTGGTGAAGGGCCGCATGTTCAGCAATCGTTTCGCGGATGCGCTCAATGCCGATTCGCTGCGGGAAAAGGATTTCGTAAAATTCGAAAAAGCGCAAATGAATCAAAACTCCCTGATCACTGCCTCTGCCGCGAAAATGCTCGGGATCAAACAGCTGGACGTACAAACAAAAAATGCGAACTCGGTGCCGGTAGGTGTTGTGGGCGACTTTCACAACGAATCGCTTTATGAGCCGATGAAGCCGACGCTCATTCTCGCGCAAAAAGCACCCGAATATGCCGGGATGCTCATCCGCATTCAGCCGGGGACGGAAATGCAGGTCGCGGCGGGCATACGCAAGCTTTGGAAACAGTTTTTCCCGGAAAAATTACTCCGTATCAACAACGTGGAAGAACAGCTCACAAAGCAGTACGAAGCCGAATCCAAACTCCATCAACTCTTCCTGTTTTTCAGCGGACTTACTATGTTCCTTTCCGCATTGGGCATTTTCGGACTGGTCGTGCAGGCGGCGGAGCAACGAGCGAAGGAAGTAGGTATCCGCAAGGTGCTGGGCGCATCGGTAGCCGGTATTGTGGGGTTAATTTCAAAAGATTTTGTCAAACTGGTCGTCATTGCCATTGTGGTAGCATCGCCGCTTGCCTGGTACGCGCTGCAAAAATGGCTGGAAAACTATCCCTACCGGACCACAATTCACTGGTGGTTATTTGCTGCGACCGGCATAGCGGCATTGGTTGTGACGATCGGCACCGTGAGTTTCCAGGCTATCCGCGCCGCCACAGCCGACCCGGTCCGCAGCCTTCGTAACGAATAATCGATTTAGGGAATTAAAGTACAGCGATGCCACTTTAATTCCCCATTTTTGAGCTGCGGGCTGGTCATCTATGCCCTTTTTCCGATAGCATGACAATTGCATACTATCTTGCAGCACCAAATCAACGTTCGTAATGCAAATGCTGTCCGGTCTGGGCAAAGCCCGATATGTACCCCTCCTGATACTCTTTACCCTCGCCGTCATGCAGTCGTGCCGGAAGAACCCGAAGGACATGACCGACCAGGAACTGGCAGAGGCTATCAGCAGCAAGGATATTTATCAGGATCTCCTCTCGCAGGCAACCGAAGCGGGAATCGACACCCGAAAATTTGAAGCAAAAGATAGCATCCCACCTGTTTTTGCGCTCCTGGAGGAAATCGCATTCGGCCACAAGCCTACCATTCGTTTTACCCAAAAGAAAGTAAAGGCTGATACCGCGTTGATCCGCAACGCAGCGGAAGAACTGGCCAAGGGGCAATCGGCAGAAAAAGTAATGGAGCAGCTGGAACCTGTTTTCCCGGTTTACCATAACCTGAAAATCCACTACGACCGGTTGATCAAGTCAAATAAGCAGGATAGCGCGGCTTATGTCGCGCAAACATTGAATGCTTACCGGTGGATCCACCGGCAAATCCAGGGCGCACCGCGTTTTGTGATGGTCAATATCCGGGGCGCTTACCTGACCGCCATGGATTCGGCAGGCAAGAATGTGCTCACCATGCGCACCGTCGTTGGCAAGCGCGACACCCCTACGCCCACGATCGACACCTACGCGACGAGCATTGTCACGCACCCGTACTGGAACGTACCCAAAAGCATTGCGATCAAAGAAATTTTCCCGAAGGCCGCCGCTGATCCGGAATATCTGACCCGGAACCGCATTCAGGTGATTGGCAAAGACGGGCAGGCCATCAACCCCGAAGAATTGGAATGGGGCGACCTCACCGCCGATAAATTTCCCTACCGCTTCCGCCAGGAAACCGGCGAAGACAATTCATTAGGCCTGTTAAAAGTGGAGATCAAAAATCCGCTGGCCATTTACCTGCACGACACCAATGCGCGGTATCTCTTCAAAAGCGACAAGCGCTGGCGCAGCCATGGATGCATACGCGTGCAGCACCCGACCGATCTGGCCAATTACATGGCCGGCACCAAGCTCCTCGACAGCGATTTCATGACCGAGCCCGATAGCGTATCACACCCGCCGAAATGGCACAAGCTGAAAGTGCGCGTGCCCGTGTTTCTGCTGTATTTGCCGGCAGACTGTAATGAGAAGGGAGATTTAATGTATTTCCCCGATGTTTACAAGCGGGAGGCCCCTAATGCCTGAACTTGGGCAACAGCCTCCATTCCGGCCAGCAACGAGGACTTTTCGAGATAATGCGGGTCGCCGGAATAGATAAACAATCCTGCACCATTGTAGAGCATATTGATCAGCTTTTTCGAATCGGCGATCGAAACTGCCGGGCAACCGAGGCTGCGGCCAAGGCGGCCGGTATTTTTGATGAATGCTTCGCTTACGTAATCCGCGCCATGCATCACAATCGCACGCTCTAATGCACGGTCGTTGATCCCTTTTTCGAGGCCTTCGAGTTTCAACGAAAGCCCGTGTTTGCCCTGGTAGGTGCCTAATGTTTTGTAAAAACCCAGACTCGACTGGAAGGAGGAATTCGCATTCGAAAAATGCTCGGCAAACTCGTTACCCGAGTTGCGCCCATGGGCCACGTAAGTATTAAAAAGTAGCTTCTTTTTGAGCAAATCGATCACATACAATCGTTTGTTACGCGACGACTGCGTAAAATCGCAGATCGCCATGATCGGGTTATCGAGTTTGATTTTCTGGAAACCAAACCATGCACAATAGAATGCTCGTTCCGACAAGCCTTGCTTTTTAAGGCCAAGCGAGTCATACAGTGAAATCCATTCCGGGCGGGTAACTGCCGAGTCCGTTTTCGTGACCGACAAGTTTTTAGTAGTAGAAATATCGGAGACTGAGTCGGCCCGGTGCACACCCAATGAAATGCCTGCTGCTATCAACACCGCTGCCCAAACCCCATGCGCTTTTGTCATTTCCTATTGTTTTGTTGAGACTATATGCTTCAAAATCAATCAAGAAGGGCGCCGTTAAACGACCCCAACTTAACAGCCCTGAAAACGCAAATGGTTCCGAAAAATTTCAGAACCATTTACAATATACTAATAATCAAACAATTATGAAATACAATTCTTGACTATACCTGACCAAACATCCACCATTCCACTACGGTCCATTCACTCATTCACTCATTCAATCATTCAGTCATTCAATCATTCACTTCTTCTCAATCCCCGCTAAAACCCGCCCGATATCATTTGCCCGGGCCATATAGGAAAGGCTGGCGTCAAGATCGCGTTCGTCGATCGCGTCCTTGAATTTTTTCAGCAACTCGATGTAGTCACCCAGTGCCTTGGAAACATTCTTTTTGTTCTGATCGAAAATAGGCGCCCACATCGCAGGAGAACTTTTCGCCAGGCGCACTGTGGACGAGAAACCGGTACTCGCCATGTCGAAGATCGCACGTTCGTCGCGCTCTTTGTCCAGCACAGTCATACCTAATGCAAAAGAGCTGATATGGCTCAAATGCGATACGTAAGCGAGGTGCAAATCGTGCTCCACGGGTTTCATGTAATGTATTTTCATGCCCACATCCCGCAGGAATGTTTCCACAAGGCCCCACGAGTCGGGATTACTTTTTTCCTTGTCGCAAATGATCACGTTTTTGTCGATCAAAAGCTCTTTGAATGCGGCTCCCGGGCCCGAGTTTTCGGTACCGGCCATCGGGTGTGCAGCCACGAACTGGCCGCGTTTCGGATGCTTGTCGGCGAGTTTGCAGATCAGCTCCTTGGTCGAACCCAGGTCCATAATCGTCCGGCCGTCGGGCAGGTGGTCGAGCATGTAGGGCAGCAATTTGGTAATGGCATCCACGGGCGTCGCGAGCACGTTCAGCTCCGATACCTGCAATGCTTCGTCGAGCGTCAGGATCTCGTCCACGATCCCTTTCGCCAATGCTATTTTCTGATTGACCGCCGAGTTGTCTACGCCCACGAATTTCACGTGCGGGTATTTCTCACGCAGTCCCAGGGCAAACGACCCGCCCAGCAGGCCTACCCCTATGATACTGATTATCATTATTTTGAATTTAAATACCTTATAACATTACCCTTTAATCCGCTCCACCGCCTGCCAGATTCTTTCTTTGGGCAGGCACAATGACAACCGGATATAACGCTGGCCTTTCGGACCAAAAATGAAGCCGGGCGCGATGAACACGTGCTTTTCAACCAGGATGCTATTCACCAGCGCTTCCGCCGACTCCGTAGAATCGGGTAGCTTGCCCCAGAGGAACATGCCTTCCTGCTTGTCGTCCCATGTGCAGCCTAGCGTGCGCAAAAGCGCTTCCGAAGCTTCCAGGCGGCCCTGGTACACTGCATTGCGCTCCGCGTGCCATTCGGCCGGGTTGCTCAATGCCTTCGCACCAGCCTCCTGCATTGCCCAGAACATACCCGAATCGACATTGCTTTTAATCGTCAGTACCGCGCTGATGTATTCTTTCGCGCCCGAAAGCCAGCCCATACGCCAGCCCGCCATGTTGTGCGACTTGCTCATCGAGTTCAGCTCGATGGCCACCTCTTTGGCACCTTCCACCGAAAGCAGGCTTATCGGCGCTTTCTTGTTCAGGATCAGGCTGTACGGATTATCATGGCAAAGCAATATGCGGTGCTTTTTCGCAAATGCAACCGCCTCTTCGAACAGCTCCTGCGTCGCAGGCGCGCCCGTCGGCATGTGCGGGTAATTGAGCCACATGATCTTCGTTTTCGGCGTCACGAGGCCTTCCATCGCATTCCAGTCGGGCTGCCAGCCGTGGTCTTCGCGCAGCGGATATTCCTTCACCACCGCACCGACCATCTGGCTCACGGCGCGGTAGGCCGGGTAGCCCAGCTCGGGTACCAGCACCTCGTCGCCCGGATCGAGGAACGTCAGCGATATGTGGGTAATGCCCTCTTTGGAACCAATGAGGGGTAAAATTTCGGTATTCGGATCGAGTGTTACGCCATAGGTACGATAATAGAAATCTGCCACTGATTTTCTGAAAGCGGGGGTGCCTGTATAAGGCTGATAACCATGCGCCTGCGGTTGATAGGCAGCGGTTGTCAATGCTTCCAGCGTTTCTACTGAGGGCATCATATCCGGGTTTCCGATCCCGAGATTGATGACGTCATGCCCTTCGGCAATCAGTTTGCGCACTTCGGCCAGCTTCACCGAAAAATAGTATTCCGATGTCTGCCTGGTGCGCTGTGCAGTTTCTATGATCATTATAATAATTAAATTGTGCTTTTAGCCATTGGCTATCAGCGGTTCAAACGCCCGTCCGGAACAGCCCGGCGAAACGGGGCGCAATTTACGACAATTTCGCGAGGGGACGCTCCATAGAGGCTGCAAGCGGTTATTATTGCAAAACAATATTTTAAATTGCGGCATGAACAAACTACGTATCCTAACCCTTTTTACTGCATTTCTGGCCGGTTGCTCCAAACCGTCGGAAAAAATCGTCGTCGCGACGGCTGCCAATGTGCAATATGTGATGAAGGAAATCCAGCAGGAATTCGAGAAGGAATCGGGCAAAAAGATCGAGATCGTAGTCGCATCATCCGGCAAGCTGACCACACAAATCCGCGAGGGAGCGCCTTTCGATGTATTCGTTTCAGCCGACACGAAATACCCCCAAGAAATTTTCAAAAACGGCGGCTCCGACGTGAAACCGGAAGTTTACGCCACCGGCGCATTGGTACTATGGTCCAGGGATATCCCCGAAACGGACCTCAAACCGGAAATACTAGCCACCGACAAGGTCAAAAAAATTGCCATCCCGAACCCCAAAACGGCACCCTACGGCGAAGCGGCCGTCCAGGCATTGAATGCATTGAAACTCTACCCGCAAACCGGGCAAAAGCTGGTCTACGGCGAAAGCATTGCCCAAACGGCTCAATACATTATAACAGGATCGGTAGAAGCAGGTTTCAATGCATTATCGATAGTATTGTCACCGGAAATGAAAGACAAGGGGCATTATGTGATCGTGGATTCAACCCTCTACAAACCCATTCAGCAAGCCGCTATTTTATTAAAACACAGCGAAGCATCCCCCAAAAAGGCATCCAGCGAACAGTTTTATAAATTCCTCTATTCAGCCAAGGCAAAAGCGATTTTCAAGCTGTACGGGTATAAATAAATAGTCAGGTGCTGTCAAAAATAGTCGTTAGTAGTCAGGTAGGCCAAGAATAGTCATTGGTAGTCAGGTATAGTCACGAGTAGTCATTGAAATGGGCGAACAACAACACCTGACAACACTTTACCACATCTGACCATTCCTGACAACACCCGACTATTCACTCATTCACTCATTCACTCATTCAATCATTCAAAATTAACTTGAACGCCCAACCCATTCTCCTGACGTTAAAACTGGCCGGCATTACCTCCGTATTGCTGCTCGTGATCGCTCTGCCGATCGCCTATTGGCTGGTTTTCGGGAAGTTTAAGGGGCGGGGCGTGATAGAGGCGCTGATCGGCATGCCGCTGGTGCTGCCGCCTTCGGTAATAGGCTTTTACCTGCTACTGGCATTCAGTCCATCGCATTGGTTCGGGGCCTGGGTTGAAGAGCTATTCGGTTTGAGGCTGGTGTTCTCGTTTCCCGGGCTCGTGATCGCCTCCATTCTATACAGCCTTCCGTTCATGGTTTACCCGATCCGCGCGGGCCTACAATCGCTGCCGGCATCGTTGCGGGAAGCATCGTACACGCTGGGCAAAAGCGAGTGGCAAACATTCGTGCAAGTGCTCTTGCCCAATTGTAAACCGGCCATTCTCACCGCCTTTGTACTCACATTTGCCCATACCGTCGGCGAATTTGGTGTGGTGCTGATGATCGGCGGCAATATCCCCGGCGTCACCAAAGTAGCCTCCGTAGCCATTTATAATGAGGTGGAAGCGCTGAACTACCCCGCCGCCAACGCCTATGCGATAGTGCTTTTTGCGATCACTTTCGTTATTTTGCTGCTGGTTTATTCCATTAACAACCGTCTGCTCCGTGTCCGACAACCTGCTTGAAGTCCATATCCGGCATACATTGCACACCGCAGACGGGATCTTACCGATGGAAGTGGATTTCGCACTGACCGGTAACAGCATTCTCGCACTCACCGGACCTTCTGGCGCCGGAAAAACGACATTATTAAGGCAAATCGCAGGGCTTGCAATGCCCGAATCCGGTCGGATCACTTTTGGCAAAAACCCATGGCTGGACACCGCAAGCCGCATTCACGTTCCGGCCCAGCAACGTCATATCGGGTTTGTTTTTCAAGACTATGCATTGTTCCCGAATATGACCGTCATGCAAAATCTGGAATTTGCCCTTCCCAAAATCCATAACAAGGAATTGGTCAGCCATTTACTCGAAATGGCCGGCCTCACGCAGCTCACCAGCCGGAAACCGAACCAGCTCTCGGGCGGGCAACAGCAGCGCGTCGCACTCGCCCGCGCGCTGGTACGCGAGCCGGAACTGCTTTTAATGGACGAACCTTTCGCCGCCCTGGATCCCGAAATGCAGCTGCAATTGCAGGATTTATT
Organism: Dyadobacter sp.; assembly: GCF_017744695.1. Classification (GTDB taxonomy): domain Bacteria; phylum Bacteroidota; class Bacteroidia; order Cytophagales; family Spirosomataceae; genus Dyadobacter. The sequence continues at coordinate 180,253 of NZ_JAGIAS010000010.1, read as the reverse complement.
GCTCAAACTGCGCCGCGAACGGGAATTTGCCGTTATCCTGGTGACACACGATATGGGGGAAATTTTCCGCCTGGCCGACCAGGTGGCAGTCATGGAAAACGGCAAGTTGGCCCGCCCCGGAACACCCGCGGAAGTGTATTTGGGTGATCAAACGGAAGAACTATTCGTTTACGGAGAAGTACTGGCCTGCGAGCGCCGCAATGAAACGCTTTCCGTGCAAGCCTGGATTGACGGAAAAGTTCGCCAATTCAATCTTCCGACCCATTGGGAAGCGCAATTGCGGCCCGGAGCAACATTCACCTTGTATTACAACCCGGATAAGGCGGATATTCGGGTGATAAACTCGAATGACCGCTGACCGCTTCATCGCAAACAATCATGAGATCGGCCGTCGGTGGTCGGCCGTCAGCGGTCCAAAAAGGGTATTTCCAGCCCATACTTGTCTTTTTCCCAAAATCCATACTTAACACTAATCCATGAAAGTACTTTTCAAACTGCTGCAAATTGCCGTTATCGCGCTTCCATTACTTGCCATGCGTGCCGACAAGCCTCTTCGCGTCGTATTCTTCGGCGATTCCATCACCCAGGCGGGCGTGAGCCCCACCGGCTATATCACCAAAGTAGGTGAAATGCTGAAAGCGAAAGGCCAGGACAGCCAATATGAGTTGATTGGTGCCGGCATCGGTGGCAACAAGGTATATGACCTCTATTTAAGACTGGAAGACGACGTACTAGCCAAAAAGCCGGATGTCGTATTTATCTATGTGGGTATCAACGATGTATGGCATAAAGCATCGTCCGGCACCGGTACCGACCCCGACAAATATGTGAAGTTCTACGAGGCATTGATCAAAAAGCTGAAAGCACAGAATATCCGCCTGATCGTGTGTACGCCTACCGTCATCGGCGAGCGCAATGATAATTCCAACCAGCAGGATGGCGACTTGAACCAGTATTCCAAACTGATCCGCGAAATCGCGACGCGCAACAATCTGCAATTGCTCGATCTGCGTAAGCATTTCCAGGATTATTTGACCAAAAACAACCCTGAGAACAAGGAAAAAGGCATTCTTACCACCGATCGCGTACATTTGACCGAAGCAGGCAACCAGTTCCTGGCAGAAAGAATGCTGGAAGCATTGGAGCAGAAATAAATACTGCATTTCAATCGGTGAGAAAAATCCCGGGCGTTCAGCTCCCGGGATTTTCTTTTTTGAGCCGTTTGATAACCACTAGCGTCACCTGAACATTGCTTTCGGAAAGAGTTTGAGATAAGTACAAAATTGAAAACCGGGTCGGCCGCCCTGTTTTACACTTCACCTTATCCAAATTTTTCCCATGAGAAAACACCTCCTGCCGCTATCCATTGCGGCGTCCGTTATCGCGCTTCTCACATACGCGGGTTGCGTTAGCTTCTTTCCCATCTTTTTAAAACAACCAATACCCGGTGACGGTCTGCTAAAACCCGCCAAAAGCAACGATACAGGTATTCCACCCGGGATCGCCGAAACCATTGCCGCCCGCGAGTACCGCATTTCCTACGACCGCACCCGGCACGTTTTCCAAAGCCCCAATCGAAAACATAACCTCCGCGCCTGTTACAAGCCGGGAAATCTCACGATTCAAAACCGCGTCGATTCATCCGGCCAGGGCTTTTCAGTTGTATTAAAAAATGAAGGCATTCTCGCCGACGGCCTCCTGATCCACCGCCCCGACCCCACTGCGAAACCCGAACTGCTTGAAAACAGGTTGCTGATCCGCCATTCAAAGTTCAAGGAGGAGTTTATCAATAATGAAAATGGGGTAAGACAAAACTTCATGATCGAATGGGCACCGGAAGGAACGAACGAACTGACTGTCAAGCTGCATGTTAATGGAATGAGCGTTCAGAATAGCGATACCCCCAATGAGCTGCTTTTCTTTTCAAAAGGCGACAAGGCTCATCCCCAACTTATTTACCGGGACCTCGAATGCTGGGATGCTGAAAACCAGCCGCTCACCGCCCGGCTAACGGCTAAGGATCAGGAAATTCGGATCACCGTCAATGTGCGTGGTGCCGCCTATCCGGTGACGATCGATCCGATTGTCGTGAATGGCCATCCGGGCAACGCCAACGCATTATTCACGTCCGCACAAGCCGATGCCTTGCTGGGCTTTTCAGTAGCTTCCGCCGGGGATGTCAACGCGGATGGGTATAGCGATGTGCTGGCCGGTGCCCCACATTACGACAACGGCGAGGATAATGAGGGTGCCGCATTTCTCTATTATGGTTCTGCCAACGGGCTCAATCCAATACCTGCGCTTTTGGAAAGTAACCAGGCTCACGCCGAAATGGGTTATTCCGTTTCAAGTGCAGGCGATATCAACGCGGATGGTTTCAGCGACATCGCGCTGGGTGCGCCATTTTTTGACAATGGACAACCGAATGAAGGCGTGGTGTTTATTCACCTCGGATCTCCCAAAGGAGTAAAACCCAACCCTGTGGTAATGCTGGAAGGGAATCAGTTTGAAGCGCAATTCGGCATAGCTGTTGCACTGGCCGGCGATGTCAACAACGACAACCACAGCGATCTGATCGTTGGCGCCCGTGAATTCGATAATGGGCAATTAAATGAAGGCGCCGCATTTGTTTATTATGGTGATAAAGGAGGTATCGCCCCTAACAAAGTCACTATTCTGGAAGTGAACCAGTCTGTCTCCGGAATGGGCACTTCGGTGGCCGGAGCCGGGGATGTTAATGCCGATGGTTTTAGTGATGTGCTTGTCGGAGCGCCGTTCTACGATCAGGGAGAAGCCAACGAAGGAGCCGCATTTGTTTACCTGGGCAGCGTACAGGGCATATCATTGGTCCCAACCATCATACAAAGTGACCAGGCCGACGCGCACCTGGGTGCCTCGCTGGCATCCGCCGGCGATCTCAACGGCGACGGTTTTTCCGATATCATCCTCGGAGCCCCGCATTACGACAAGCTATATCCCGACCAGGGTTTGGTCAAAATTCATCTCGGTTCCGCAAACGGGATCAATGCCAACACTTCAATCGCTCTCACAGGACAGCAAATGGAAGAGGAATTCGGTCGCGCGGTCGCCTGCGCGGGGGATGTAGAAAGTGATGGTTATGCCGATATTCTGATTGCGGGCCGAATGCAAGGCAAGAATATCCTCAATGAAGGCACAGTAATGCTTTTCTGTGGAATACAGGCAGTTGTTAATAAAAAACCCGCATCTATCTTCAAAAGCAACCAGGCTAATGCATATCTGGGCCAGTCGCTCGGAAGTGCCGGCGATGTGAACGGCGATGGGTTCAGTGACATCATCATTGGTTCGCATCTTTACGACCAGGCGCAAAACAACGAGGGAGCAGTGATGATCTGGCACGGAAGCCCGTCCGGTCCTAACGCGGCGGTCAATACCATGTTAACCTCCGGCCAACCGGAATCCGCATTGGGCTATTCCGTTTCGGGAGCGTGCGATATCGATGGGGACGGTTATGACGACGTGATCGTCGGTGCGCCGCATTATGACAATGGCCAACCGGACGAGGGTGTAGCATTCGTATTCAGAGGAACACCGGACGGTATTGGCAAAGTCCCGGCCCATATGCTCGAAGCCGATCAGGCGGACGCCGGCTTTGGTACATCCGTTTCCGCAGCCGGGGATATCGACGGGGATGGTTACGGCGACATCGTCATTGGTGCCATGCATTATGACAACGGTGAAGATGAAGAAGGTGCCGCATTTGTTTACTTCGGCTCACCGGCAGGCATCCATGCTATCCCCACGAAGCTGGAAAGTAATAAAACCGGCGCGTGGTTCGGATGCGCCGTAGCCCACGCCGGCGACCTCGATGATGACGGTTTTTCCGAAATAGTGATTGGCGCGATGAATTATTCCAATGGCCAGTCCGAAGAAGGCGCACTTTACATATTTCCTGGCTCATCCGCCGGCCCGAACACCGCCGGGCTACGGATCATCGAAAGTGACCAGGAAGACGCGCGCCTTGGTAATGCCGTATCTTCTGCCAGCGATTTGAACGGCGACGGGCTCGACGACATCGTTGCGGGGGCGTACAGCCTTGGAGATTACGATGCAGGAGCGGCCTTTATAGGTTATGGGAAAGCAAAATCGTTGGATTCACTTACACTGGATTGCATCAAAGGCACGCAAGACCAGGCGCATTTCGGCTGGGATGTAGCTGGTGCGGGCGACGTAAATGGCGACGGCTTTCACGATCTGGTCATCGGGGCGCACGGTTATGATAACGGCGACGGCGCGGTGGATGTTTACTACGGCTCGGCAACAGGTATAACGCAGGCCAATGTCACGCATCTGTACGCGCATGAGACAGGCATGGCCGCGGCCATGGGCGAGTCAGTAGCGGGCGCCGGCGACCTCAATGGCGACGGCTTTAGTGATGTGGTAGTTGGTGAGCCTTGGTTTATCGATGAAAACATCTCGGTACTTACCGGGCTTACGCTCATTTACTATGGGTCACCCACAGGAATCGCCCCGAGTCCGCAACGGATCACCGGTAATCCCAACGATGCCTATGATTTCTTCGGATGGGCGGTGGCGGCCGCCGGAGACGTGAATGCGGACGGGTATGGTGATATGATCATAGGATCTCCCAATTTTAGTTCCGGACAGACTGACGCGGATGCAGCATTTGTTTATTACGGGAATAATGGCAGAGGATTGCGCAACAACATCCGTCTTTATAACTCGGATCTTGCCACATTGCTGAATTACCAGCAGCACAGCAAAAGTGATTTCGGAATTGGATTATTTTCGAGGTCCTTTCTGGGAGTAAACGAAGGAAGATTAGTCTGGGAAGCGCTTCCGGCCGGACAAGGATTTTCGACGGGTGCCAATGGCCTGCTTTTCAACAGCACTTTCTACAACGGTTCTCAAAAAGGATACTATAACCTCACCGGCTCCGAACTCAAAAGCAAGGTCCTTAAACAAGGCCCGGCGACAAACCTGAGGGTTAGAATCAAATACAGCCCCGCTCTTGCTTTGACGGGGCAGGTCTACGGCCCGTGGCGATACATTTCCGGGTCAATGACAGGAGCAACCAGCGCACCTGCCCCACGTATTTCCAGCAGCAAGTCCACAGAAGACACTGCCGGAACTACCTACGTATATCCCAATCCGGCGGCATCGGTATTGAACATTAAAAGTAAAAGGAACACGACAATCTCGGAATCCGCATTGATAACAACCGACGGTTTGGTAATCCGGAATTGGAAAGGCGTTCTGGAAAAACTGGATTTAAAAGAAATCCGTCCCGGTCGTTACATCCTGCGCATCCGTTACGCCGACGCCAGCGAAAGCAGCCACGCCATTGTGCTGCACTAATTATCCGGCGGCTACTTTCTGAATATCAACGAACCACGAGCTAAGCGATTTTCACCAGAGAATAATCGCTTAGCTCTTTTAATGGACGCTCTCACAAAATTTGGGCGCGGGAATATTCCCAAAATCCAAAACATTCAATACACACGAGTATGAAAAAGATTTATCAACGGGCCATGGCGGTTGCCCTGGCCGGGACATCTCTCCTCGGGTTGGGGCTCTGGCACAAAAGCCACCGCGTCGCTCCAACTCACCCCAAAGCGGTCGCACAAACCGCAGACGCATTGCCGACCGGCGTTTCCGAAGCCACTTTGGCAGACATTCGCAGTTCACTGGAAAAACAGGAGTACCACATCTCCTACGACGAACAAAAGAAAAAGCTGCAAAGTCCCAACCGCAGGAACAACATCCGGGCCTACTATGAACCCGGTAAGCTGACCGTCCAGACGCGCGTCGACACGACCGGCCAGGGTTTCAAAATGGAACTGGTGAATGAAGGCGTATTCGCCGACGGGAAGTTACTCTATGCCCCTGAAATCACCGCGAAAGCCGAGCACCATGAAAACAAAGTGCAGATCAGTCACAGTGCATTCACCGAGGAGTTTGTCAACAACGAAGACGGTGTTCGCCAGAACTTCATTGTCGAAAATGCCCCCGAAGGCACTCGCCAGTTGCAGGTAAAAATGACTGCCAAAGGGCTTAAAGTGGAACAGGGCACCGGCAATGAACTACGCTTCTACTCCAAAACAGCGGACGGACAAACCCGCAACGAACTGGTATACAGCGACCTGAAATGCTGGGACGCGAACAAAAAGCCGCTGAATGCGGTGCTCGCTCACGTGGATAATCAAATCCAGATTAGCGTGGACGTGGCTAATGCCGCCTATCCGGTCACCATTGACCCGATTATTTCGAATGGTACACCGCAGAATGCGAATAAGGTTCTCGAGATCAACCAGAGCTATATGTGGCTGGGCTTCTCGGTTTCAAGTGCCGGGGATGTGAACGGGGACGGTTACAGTGACGTGATCGTCGGCGCTCCGCAGTACGACCTGGGCCAGGATAACGAAGGTGGGGCATTTGTGTACATGGGCCATGCGAGCGGATTAACCGCAACCGCAGTAACCCTTCAATCCAATCAGATTGGTGCCCAAATGGGACGCGCTGTCGCAAGTGCGGGGGACTTCAACGGGGATGGATTTAGCGACGTACTGGTTGGGATACCCTATTACGATGAGGATAAAGTCGACGCTGGAAGGGTAAACCTCTATCTCGGTTCCGGTACATTCTTTAATCCGCAAGCGGCAATTACCAGTTACAATTTTAGCAACGGCCATGCCGGTGCTCTAATGGGAGTCTCCGTAGCGACTGCGGGTGATATCGACGGTGACGGATTCAGTGATGTACTCATCGGTGCAATTCACGATGCGCAGGGACAAACCAAGGAGGGAACTGTGGCCGTGTGTTACGGCAGTGCCAATGGGAATATGTTTTCTGATTTCGCATATCTCCAAATTGATCAGCCTAATGCCAAATTCGGCTATTCTGTTGCTTCTGCGGGGGATATTGATGCGGATGGATACAGCGATATCATCGTCGGTGCCCGGTTTTACACCAACGGCCAGGGCCAGGAACAGGAAGGTGCGGCTTTTATTTACCGGGGAGGCAGCGGCGGCTTGCAAGGCAGTCCGACGATCATAGAAGGCAACCAATACGACGCCGCCATGGGTAACAAAGTAAGCTCGGCAGGGGACGTGAATGGGGATGGGTATAGCGATGTGCTTATCAGCGCCTATCTATTTGACGATCCGGGCAATAAAGACAACGGCAGGGTAAGCCTGTACCTCGGCTCTTCAACCGGTATTAGCTCACAACAACAACCAGCCAGAATCTTCTACGGAAATAATAACGATAACATGGGCTCCTCAGTCGCCTGCGCAGGCGATGTAAATGGCGATGGATACTCCGATATCCTGCTCGGTGCCCAGTACCACGACAACGGGCAGTTTAACGAAGGCGCCGTGTTTGTCTATCTTGGCTCGAAAGACGGCATATTTGGTGAACCCGTCGCGACAATGGAAAGCAACCAGGTTGACGGCTGGTTTGGCACCGCGGTAGCAAGCGCCGGAGATGTGAATGGTGATGGGTACAGTGATATCGTTATTGGCTGCTATACCTTCGACAACGGACAGAAAGACGAAGGGCATGTGTTTGTCTATCATGGCGGAGCGGAAGGGATTGGGACGAAGGATGCAGGCGTGATAACCAACAGCAAAACAGGGGCTCAAATGGGTCTTTCAGTAGCGAGCGCTGGTGATGTGAATGGCGATGGTTATGGCGACGTAATCATTGGCGCACCGTATTTTGATGACGGGCAAAGTAGCGAAGGAGTAGCCTTTGTCTACCACGGATCTGTTACAGGATTGACCACCAATGTTTACAACAGTAAACTGCAAAAAGACCAGGTGAACTCTTATTTTGGAGGCTCCGTGGCAGGCCCCGGTGATATCAATGGAGATGGTTATGACGACGTACTGGTAGGCGCCAAGGAATACACGAATGGCCAAAGTAATGAGGGCGTTGTATTCTTTTACCCTGGCTCCGCATCAGGAATCGACCAAAATGCCGCACCCTTTATATGCCAGGCAGATAAGGCTGATGCTGATTACGGTTTCTCGGTTGCCGGTGCGGGCGATGTAAATCGTGACGGGTATGCGGATATTATTATCGGTGCACCGACATATATCGCACAAGGCGTGGCGGTCGTCTACTTGGGTGGAATGAACGGCCCCGGCAATCCAACCTTTCTCACTGGATTCACCAATACTCATTTTGGAGAAGCAGTGTCGTCTGCGGGTGATGTGAACGGAGATGGGTACAGCGACGTAATTGTAGGCGCCTGGGGAGCAGCTATTGGAGAACAAGGTGAAGGATCTGCCTACATTTATCACGGTTCATCTGCGGGAGTAGATGCAACGTACGAGAAACGTCTGGAAGGCAACCAGATCGACGCCAATTTCGGCTATTCCGTAGCTTCCGCCGGGGATGTAAATGGTGATGGGTTAGGCGATGTAATTGTTGGCGCGCGCTATTACGACAACAATGAAGCTAATGAAGGGGCGGCGAAAGTTTATTACGGAACCCTCGGAGGCATCAATGACGTCAGCCCAGCTCCAACTTTACTGGAATCAAACGTCGCTGGCGCTTACTTTGGATCATCTGTCAGCAGCGCAGGAGACGTGAATGGCGATGGGTACAGCGACGTGATCATAGGGGCCTATTACTTTACAAATGGCGAAAATCATGAAGGCAATGCTTATGTATTTCATGGCTCACCCAATGGTATTAAAACGACCAGCTCATTCAATATCGAAAGCAATATCGCCAATCAATTGCTAGGTAGAGCTGTGGCAGGTGCCGGAGATGTCAATGGTGACGGATATAGTGACATTCTTGTCGGTGCACCAGGCTTCGACAATGGGAACGCGCTTGATGTGGGCGCCGCCTTTGTCTACTATGGAAACAATGGTAAAGGGCTGCGAAATAATGTTCGGCTTTACAACGATGGTACCACAACTCCAATTAACCATGGTAATTTCAATACTCAAAACTTTAATGTGTCCTTATTTGCAAAATCATTTCTTGGATTAGGAAGGCTTAGAGTAGTAACAGAGACAAAGATCTGTGGAATTCCGTTTTCAAAAATCGGGAACAATACTATTACAACTAGCACGGAATATAATGGTGTTTCAACCTTATTTGTGCCGCCGTTGACCGGAATTGAAGTTAAGACAAACGCCGAAAAAGAAGGTATCAGCACCCGTGTCCGTATACGCGTCCGCTACTCCCCCGTCCTCGCCATCACCGGCCAGATGTACGGCCCGTGGCGCTACGTACAAAGCCAGCTTGCCGGCTACACCAACGCCCCGGTACCGGAAGAAGCCATGGCCGAAACCATCAAAAGAAAGGCGGAACCGGAAGTTGAATCATCCATTTCCCTTTTCCCCAACCCGGCTTCGGACCGGCTGTCTGTTCAGGTAGCAGACCCTTCCGACATCCGCGCGACACGGCTGTATAACACCAGCGGGACGCCTGTTTTCCAATCGCAGCGATACGAAAAAGATATTGACGTAAGCAAACTTCCCGGAGGTATTTACATCCTCATGCTCGATCGGGCCAACGGCAAACCTACCTCGCACAGGATTTTGATCCGGCGATAACTCTTCACTTAAACGCCTCCCCAGTGCCGTGGGGAGGCGTTTTTTTTATGCCATTTCGGGTGCTCCGTCCCGTCTACTCATTCCATTCCACCCGGCGAATAAACGGTTTGAAATCACTTTTGAAACATAGGTAAAATTTACGCAAGTGCTCCGCGTACCCCTCCTTGTAATCGATTGTTTCACTTAAAGTTTTTCAAACTATGAAAAGTCGTTACATGCCCATTCTGTACGTCGGAATGGTTTTGGCCGCATTCGCTGCCGGTTTTCACGCACTCGACCGCCTCAGCCGGTCACTTCCACGAAACCCTTCCAAAACAAGGACAGCCTCCGCATTACCCGCGGAAATGCCGCAGGCAGCCCTGTCCGAAACAACCCTGTCAGATATTCGCAAGTCGCTGGAAAAACAGGAATACCACATTTCCTTCGATGAGCAGAAGAAAAAGCTGCAAAGCCCCAACCGCAGCAACAACATTCGTGCCTACTACGAGCCCGGCAAACTCACCGTCCAGACCCGCGCGAACACCACCGGTCAGGGCTTCAAGTTTGAGATGGTGAATGAAGGTGTATTCGCCGACGGGAAGCTGCTGTATATCCCGCAAGCCAGCGCGAAAGCCCAGCACCATGAAAACAAAGTACAGATCACCCACAGCGCATTCACCGAAGAGTTTATCAACAACGAAGATGGCGTACGCCAGAACTTCATTATCGAAAGCGCCCCGGAAGGCACCCGGCAATTGCAGGTAAAAATGTCCGTAAACGGCCTCCGGGTAGCACAAGGCTCCGGCAACGAACTCCGCTTCTATTCCAAAACACCCGATGGAGGAACCCGCAACGAACTCGTGTACAGCGACCTCAAATGCTGGGACGCCAACAAGCGGCCACTGAATGCAACCCTTGCCTACGTGGATAATCGCATCCAGATCAGTGTGGATGTCGCTGGTGCCGCCTATCCTGTCACTATTGACCCGATTATTGCCAACGGTACGCCACAGAATGCTAATAAGGTTCTCGAGATCAACCAGAGCTATATGTGGCTGGGCTTCTCGGTTTCGAGCGCGGGGGATGTGAACGGGGACGGATATAGTGATATCATCGTGGGTGCCCCGCAGTATGATCTCGGACAGGATAACGAAGGTGCCGCATTTATATACCCAGGCTCAGCATCCGGGATACTGGCAGGCGCGGTAATACTTCAATGCGATCAGGCGGGTGCTAAAATGGGATATTCCGTTTCGACAGCCGGGGATTTTAATGGGGACGGGTATAGCGATGTATTGGTGGGGATTCCGTACTACGACTTAGGCGGAGGGAAAGACAACGGATTGGCAAGATTATATTATGGTTCTGCACAAGGCATTCCTGCCAACTCTGTTCCATTGACCTTTCCAACGGCTGAATCCGGTGGTTGCTACGGTATATCTGTCGCTTCTGCCGGCGACATTGATGCCGATGGATTTAGTGATGTTATTATCGGAGCCCATCTGGCTGACTTAAATCAAAATGGTGAAAAATCCGGTTTCGTAGCTGTTTATTATGGCGCTCCTATAAATGGGAAAATGGAGCAGTACCTTCATCCGGATGTGGCGGGAGCCATGTTCGGCTACTCTGTCGCTGGCGCAGGAGATGTCGATGCCGATGGGTTCGGCGACGTCATCGTAGGCGCCCGGTACTATACCAATGGCCAGGGCCAGGACGCGGAAGGAGCAGCATTTGTCTACCGCGGAAGTGCAAACGGCCTAGATAAGAATAATCCGGTAATCATTGAAGGCAACCAGTACAACGCCGCCATGGGCAATAAAGTAAGCTCGGCCGGGGATCTGAATGGGGATGGATATAGTGATATTCTCATAAGTGCTTATCTGAAAGATGGGCTGTTTACCGATGAAGGGCAGGTGCAACTACACTATGGATCGCCCACGGGTATCGATCCACAAAAATACGACATCTTTTCTGGTGGTCATCAAAACGACCACATGGGCTCTTCAATCTCCTGTGCGGGAGATGTGAATGGTGATGGTTATGCCGACATTCTGGTAGGCGCTGAGTACTACGATAATGGTCAATTCAACGAAGGCGCCATATTTGTCCATCACGGCTCAAAGTACGGCAAAGTCGATAAACCAGCTTCCATCCTGGAAAGCAACCAGGCCAACGGCTGGTTCGGTACGGCGGTTTCCAGCGCAGGGGATGTAAACGGGGACGGTTACAGCGATATTCTAGTGGGCTGCTACACTTTTGACAACGGGCAAACGGATGAAGGGCACGTATTTGTTTACCACGGCGGAGCAGAAGGAATTGGTACGAAGGACGCCGTGACGCTTTCGGGCAGTGTTTCCGGCGCGATGATGGGCTATTCTGTTGCCAGTGCAGGGGATGTGAACAGTGATGGTTTCGACGATGTAATTCTAGGAGCACCGGAGTTTGATTTTAATGGGACAACTGGTGGCGTCGCTATCGTATACTATGGCTCTGTGAATGGGATTGTACTGGGTAACCAGACTATGTTGAGCAAAAATCAGGCAGGTGCTAACTTTGGAATATCGGTTAACGGGGCTGGCGATGTGAATGGAGATGGTTATGACGATGTCGTTGTAGGGGCAAATGCATACGATAATGGTCAATCCGGCGAGGGAATCGCTGTTGTATATTACGGTTCTAATTCAGGTGTCAGTCAGGCTTCCAGCAAGACCCTTGAGAACAATACCGCCGATTCCATGTTTGGCTATACTGTTTCGGGGGCCGGCGATATCAACCGTGATGGTTATGCTGATCTAATTGTCGGAGCTCCCGGGATTTCGGCTGGACAGGCCACCTTTGGCGCTGTTTATGTCTATTCAGGCAGCAGCAGTGGTCCGGCTAGTCCCGTAACGATACCGGGCACTGAACCCGATGCAAATTTTGGTTCGTCCGTCTCGTCGGGCGGGGACATCAATGGTGATGGATATGCCGACATTATTGCTGGAGCGGACGATAGCAGCATGGGGCAGGCCGAAGAAGGTGCCGCTTACGTATTTTACGGCTCATCTGCGGGGATCGAAGTTGGTGGAAAGGTATTGCAGAGCAACCAGGTTGGCGCCCGTTTCGGCGCGTCGGTTTCCGCTGCGGGGGATGTAAATGGCGACGGGTATGGGGATATCATTATCGGTTCTCCCGTGAATAATAACAAAGGTGCTGCACTCGTGTACTACGGAGCAAGTGCTGGGATTAACGAGTTAAATCCCGGCATACTTGCATCAAATTCAGGGTTTAGCCGAATGGGCTGCTCTGTCAAAAGTGCAGGAGACGTTAACGGGGATGGTTACGCAGATGTAGTAGTAGGCGCAAGCATCTTTGAAAACGGGCAAGCCAATGAGGGAAAAGTATTTGTTTTTCATGGTTCTCCTACCGGTATCAAACCAACAGCGTCATTTAATTTCGAAGGCGATCAGGACAATGCAAAACTCGGTTTCTCCGTCTCCGGCGCGGGCGATGTAAACGGCGATGGGTATAGCGACATCATCGTCGGCGCTCCGCATGCCAATTACAACCAGACCAACGATGTCGGCGCGGCAACGGTTCTTTACGGTAATAATGGCCAGGGCCTGAAAAACAATGTCCGCCTTTTCAACGGCGACCTGGTCACGCCACTCAATCATAATCAATTCAGCCTATCCAATTTTGTAGCTACGCTATCTGCTAAATCATTTATTGGAAAAAATAAAGGCAAGTTTGTCTGGGAAACCATGGGGCCGGGAGTTCCTTTTTCCAAAGTCGGCAGCAATCCCATCACTACCAGTAACCTGTTTACCGGATCCAGCACCTTCACCGCCCTGACCGGCATTTCGACTACGCTGGGAGGCAGTATTGCCAAAACCCCTGTTGCCACCAAACTCCGTGTGCGCGTGCGTTATTCACCTGTACTGGCGATTACGGGCCAGATGTACGGCCCGTGGCGGTACCTGCAATCGCAACTCGCAGGGTACAACAACGCCCCGGTACCTGAAGACACCGTGGCTGAAACCATCAAAAGAAAAGCGGAACCCGAAATTGAAACTTCCGTTTCTGTGTTCCCGAACCCGGCTTCGGACCGGTTGTCTGTTCAGGTGGCCGACCCTTCCGATATTCGCGGAGCCCGGCTGTACAACACCAGCGGAACGGTGGTTTTTCAATCGAAGCGGTATGAAGAAGACATTGACGTAAGCAAACTTCCCGGCGGTGTTTACGTCCTGATGCTCAACCGGGCCAACGGCACAGCTACTTCGCACAGGATACTGATCCGGCGATAATCTTCTCCCAGCGCCTCCCCCGTGCCGTGGGGAGGCGTTTTTTCATTCTGCATGCCGGGCATCGCATGCCGCGCATCGCATGCCGGGCACTCCTTGCCGGGCACTCCATGCCGGGCACTCATTATCTGTCATCCGGCAGCTAAACGGTTTAAAATCAGTATGGGCAGATCGGCAAAATTGATACAGGCATTCAGCCATTAACCGATTGTTTCACCTTTAAATATTTCGCACTATGAAAAGTCGTTACAGGTACGTTGTGTGCGTGGGAGTCATTTTAGCAGCGTTGACTGCCGGTCTCCACGTGCTCGACCGCATCGGCGGTTCCGTAATACAAAACGCCGCAACTCAGCCGACCTCCGCATTGCCTGTATCCGATTCCAATTTGTCGGATATCCGCAGTATGCTTGAAAAGCAGGAGTACCACATCTCTTATGATGAACGAATGAACATGTTGCAAAGCCCCAACCGGGCGCACAACCTCCGGGCCTATTACCAGCCCGGCAAGCTTACCGTCCAGACCCGCGTCGATACCAAAGGCCGGGGTTTCAAGTTACAACTGGTGAATGAAGGCGTATTTGCCGACGGCAAGCTGCTCCACAAGCCGGAAACCCATGCAAAAACTGCACATCATGAAAACAAAGTACAGATCGCCCATGAAGCATTTACAGAGGAATTTATCAACAATGAAGACGGCGTCCGCCAGAATTTCATCATTGAAAATGCCCCCGCTGGCACCCGTCAGTTGCAGATAAGGATGATGGCAAAAGGCCTTGAAGTAGAACAAGGTTCCGCCAACGAGCTGCGCTTCTACTCCAAAGCGGCTGACGGACAAACCCGCAACGAGCTCGTGTACAGCGACCTCCAATGCTGGGACGCCAATAAACAGCCGCTAAATGCGACGCTCGCGTACGTGGACAACCGCATCCGGATCAGCGTGGACGTAGCCAATGCCGCCTACCCTGTCACCATTGATCCGATCATCGCCAACGGTACCCCGCAGAATGCCAACAAAGTACTGGAAATCAACCAGAGCTATATGTGGCTGGGCTTCTCGGTATCGAGCGCGGGTGATGTGAATGGGGACGGATACAGTGATGTGATTGCGGGCGCACCGCATTATGACCTGGGCCAGGACAATGAAGGTGCGGCTTTTGTCTATAAAGGTGGTCCGAGCGGATTGACATTAACCGCTGTAACTTTGGAATGTAACCAGAAAGATGCCGAAATGGGATACTCGGTTTCCAGCGCAGGGGATTTTAATGGGGACGGATTTAGCGATGTGCTGGTAGGAATTCCATATTACGACGGTGCCCAAACTAACCAGGGAGCGGCGAAACTTTACCTGGGGTCCGGTACTTTTTTTGCTCCTCAGGCCGTAATCACGAGCTACACCTACACCAAAAACGTAAACCCGGAAGCTTTAACCGGCATAGCGGTGGCCACTGCGGGAGATGTGGATGGCGATGGATATAGCGACGTATTGATAGGTGCCCACCAGGACTCGAATGGACAGATCAAGGAAGGTACCGTTGCCCTTTGCCACGGTAGCGCAAACGGGGATTTAAACACCAAACTCGTCACGCTCGAAGCCAATCAGCCTAATGCCCATTTCGGCTACTCCGTCGCCGGAGCAGGGGATGTAGATGGCGATGGCTTTGGCGATGTGATAGTGGGAGCCCGTTTTTATGCCAGTGATCCGAGCCAGGCGGGGGAAGGGGCGGCTTTTGTCTATCGCGGAACCGCCAGCGGCCTGGATACTAACAATCCGGCAGTTATTGAGGGTAATCAATTGAACGCTGCAATGGGTAATAAGGTAAGTTCGGCTGGGGATGTGAATGGAGATGGGTATAGTGATATTTTGATTAGTGCTTATTTGTATGATGAACACCAGGAAGGTATCACGTACGAGGACGGAGGAGCGGTTTTTCTCCATTTGGGCTCGGCGACAGGAATTCAAGCATTTTCGTATAAAATTTCCAAAAGTTATCAAACGAACGCACAGCTAGGTTCCTCCATCGCCTGCGCAGGCGATGTGAATGGCGATGGTTATTCCGATATTCTCATAGGTGCTCAGTATTACGACAACGGCCAATTCAACGAAGGTGCTGTATTCGTGTATTACGGTTTTAAATACGGGGTGGGTTACAACCCGGTTTCCACACTGGAAAGCAACCAAATCGACGGCTGGTTCGGTACTGCCGTTGCGAGTGCGGGAGATGTGAACGGGGATGGATATAGCGATATCCTGGTCGGCTGCTATACTTTTGACAACGGTCAGAAAGATGAGGGGCATGTCTTTGTATACCACGGTGGCCCAAAGGGAATTGGCACTGAAGATGCCGCGGTGCTTTCAGGTACCGTTCCGGGTGCAGGGATGGGCTATTCCGTGGCGAGCGCCGGGGATGTGAACAGCGATGGATTTGATGATGTAATCGTTGGTGCGCCGGAATATGATTATAACGGAACCTCCGGAGGGATCGCCGTCGTATATTATGGTTCACCAACCGATATAGATCCAAATAATAAACTGATTTTAAGTAAAAAATTAGCCGATAGCTGGTTCGGTTCGTCGGTCTCGGGCGCCGGGGATGTGAATGGGGACGGGTATGCCGATGTGCTCATAGGAGCTCCCAAATATGACAATGGCCAGTCTGACGAGGGAGTCGCATTTCTGTACTACGGTTCCAGTTCAGGGATCAACGCGGGGTCGAGCATCCTGTTGGATAACAACCTGGCAAATGCCTATTTTGGCGCATCGGTGTCGGGTGCGGGCGACGTGAACCGCGATGGCTATGCCGACATTGTCATCGGGGCCCCGAATTATGGCGCTGGGGAAACGCTGGAAGGAGCCATTTTTGTTTACTACGGATCACTCAGTGGCCCTACCAATCCTGCAATTATCGAATCAAACCTTCAAAATACATCACTTGGCGAGGATGTTTCGTCGGCGGGTGATGTGAATGGCGATGGGTATGGGGATATCGTGGCGGGGGCCATTAACTATACATCCGGGCAGCAGGCCGAGGGAGCGGCGTTTATATTCCACGGTTCAGCACAGGGAATTATCTCCAATAATCCCAAAATCCTTCAAAGTAATCAAGACGAAGCGAGTATGGGCACGTCGGTTTCCGGGGCTGGTGACATCAATGGCGATGGTTACAGCGATATTATTGTCGGCGCTCCCGGCTACAACAAAAATGAACCAGACGAGGGAGTCGCCATCGTATACTATGGTACGGGCAACGGAATCAGCGAGGCCAATCCGGCCCCGTTTGTTCTGGAAGCAAACGTTCCTGGTGCACTTTTCGGCACGGCGGTCAAAAGTGCTGGCGATGTAAATGGTGACGGATATTCCGATGTGATTGTAGGCGCCAAAAGTTTTTCAAACGGAGTTGACTACGAAGGGAAAATATATGTTTTCCATGGCTCGCCCAACGGCGTCAAACTAACGGCTTCATTCAGCTTTGAGAGTGACCAGGGCAATGCGGAATTGGGAACTGCTGTTTCCGGGGCAGGCGATGTCAATGGCGACGGATACAGCGATATTATCGTCGGTGCTCCGCATGCCAATTACAACCAGACCAACGATGTCGGCGCGGCAGTGGTTCTTTACGGCAATAATGGCAAGGGCCTGAAAAACAATGTCCGCCTTTTCAACGGCGATCTGGTCACTCCGCTCAATCATAACCAGTTCAGCCTAGCCAATTTTGTAGCTACGCTATCTGCCAAATCATTTATTGGAAAAAATAAAGGCAAGTTTGTCTGGGAAACCATGGGGCCGGGAGTTCCTTTTTCCAAAGTCGGCAGCAATCCCATCACGACGAGTAATCTATTTACCGGCGCCAGCACCTTCACCGCCCTGACGGGCATTTCGACTACGCTTGGAGGCAGTATTGCCAAAACCCCCGTTGCCACCAAACTCCGTGTACGCGTGCGCTATTCACCCGTACTCGCCCTCACCGGCCAGATGTACGGTCCGTGGCGGTACCTGCAATCGCAACTCGCAGGATACAACAACGCTCCGGTACCGGAAGACGCCATGGCGGAAACCATCCGGAGAAAAACAACAGCCATCGACAACGAAAACGCTGGGCTATCCATTATCACCTACCCCAACCCCGTTTCAGACAGGCTGTACATCCGAACGGAAAAGGCGGATCAGATCCGTTCGGTCCGACTCCTGACCCCGGATGGAAAACTGAGCTACCAATCGCAAAGCGGGGCAACAGAAGTGGATGTAAGAAACCTGGCTCCGGGAATGTATGTGCTCCAAGTCACGCGGCGGGACGGCACTCAGAGCTCGCATAAAGTCGTTGTAAAGAAATAACCACCCCGTATATCATGCCAAAGCGGCCTTCCGGATTCCCGGAAGGCCGCTTTTTTGCCTTAGAATCATTACACTATCCGCCAGGCTAAACGGATTCGGTGAGAGACTCCGGTAACTGCAAAATTTAAGCTGGCATTCGCCATTACCCTATTTTTACCATAACATATTTTAAGATGAAACACACTTACAAGTCCATGCTCTTCGCAGCAATGGCCCTCGCGGCGGGTGCAGCGGGTTATTTGAGCAACAGGTCCGGAGACTTTTGGGGCGGGGACCAAGTCTCACTAAAGGAAAACACTGGTAGCCGCGAACAACAGGCAGGGCTCTCACCCGCAACCATTGAAGGCATCAAAGAAAAGATCGCCCAGCAGGAGTACCACATTTCGTATGACGAGGTGACGAAAAAGCTTCAAAGCCCCAACCGCAAACAAAACCTGAGAGCATACTATAAGCCGGGAGAGTTTACAATCCAGAACCGCGAGGACTCCGCGGGACATAATTTCAAGCTGCATTTGATCAACCAGGGCATTTTTGCCGATGGCAAGAGAATCCTTACCGCGCAGGCCAATGCAAAACCCAGCAACAATGAGAACAGGTTATTGATCGATCATACCGGTTTCACGGAGGAATTTGTCAATACCGAGGACGGCATCCGTCAGAACTTCATTGTCAAACAAGCGCCTGAGAATACCCGCAATTTGCAGGTACGGCTTTCGGCCAAGGGCCTCAAAGCGAGAAACGGCAGCGAAAACGAAATCCATTTTTACCGCGACGGCGCCAAAGGAGCTCCGGAAAACTATCTCGTATACAGCGACCTGCATTGCTGGGACGCCAACAAGCAACCGCTTTCTGCTACGCTCGCCTATGTGAATGACCATGTAGAAATCAACGTATCGGTTGCAGACGCTGCGTTTCCGGTGACAATCGACCCGATTGTAGCAAACGGCACGCCTAACAACGTCAACAAAACGCTCGAATCGGAGCAGAGCTATGCATGGCTGGGCTACTCCGTTGCCAGCGCAGGGGATGTAAACAAGGATGGATATAGCGATATCATCGTGGGCGCGCCTAAATACGACTGGAATGGTGAAGACGCCGGTGCGGCTTTCGTGTTTCCAGGGTCAGTAACCGGGGTTACTCTTAGTGCGCAAAGGCTTAATCGAAATCAACCCTTTGCACAAATGGGCTATTCGGTTTCCAGCGCCGGGGATGTTAATAAGGACGGATACAGCGATGTTATCGTCGGGTCGCCTTTCTGGGAAGACAGCCCTGCCCAAAACAGCGAGGGTGCCGCATTCCTGTATTTCGGAGGGCCAATAGACCCGGTAACAGCTCCGATAGGTATTAACGCCGCCAATTACGTGACCTTTCAATCGGACCAGGCCGAAGCACAATTTGGTATTTCAGTAGCCATGGCAGGCGATGTCAATTCCGACGGATGGAGCGATTTCCTGGTGGGTTCGCATATGTACGACAAAGACCAAACGAACGAAGGGGTTGCGTTCCTCTATTATGGGTCCAATAACGGCTACGATCCGGCAAAGACAGAAATCCTCGAATCCAATCAGGCCGATGCGATGTTCGGATATGCCGTCGCCGGTGCCGGAGATATTAATGCCGACGGAGCCAGTGACATTGTGATCGGGGCGAGACTTTATGACATCAACCAGAACAAAACCAACGAAGGTGCCGCATTTGTTTTCAAAGGCAACCTCAATTCCACTCCCGTTACTGCGTCACAGCCGCAGATTATCCAGTCGACACAAGCTGACTCCCGCTTTGGGCACACGGTTTCCACAGCCGGCGATGTAAATGGTGATGGTTACGCCGATATTGCCATTGGCGCGTACAATTTTGATGGAGGGCTGAGCAACGAAGGAGCTGTATACATACACCACGGCGGAGCAGCCGGCATTAACACGATTGCATCGACCACCATAGAAGGTAACCAGCTGGAAGCGCAATTCGGATGGTCAGTCGCCAGCGCGGGTGATGTCAACGGCGACGGTTACGGCGATTTGATCGTGGGCGCCCGGTATTTCAGCAACGGCCAGAATCATGAAGGAGGCGCATTTGTTTATCAAGGTTCATCAACTGGCCTTACTGCTACCGCGGCAAGCGTGATTGAAAGCAATCAGGGCGATGCCTGGCTGGGCAACGCGGTTGCCTCCGCCGGGGATGTGAACGGGGATGGTTATAGCGACATACTGATTGGCAGCTACGCATTTGACCATGGGCAGACGGATGAGGGGCAGGTGTTTGTGTTTCATGGAAGCGCGGGGACGGTTGGAACAACTCCGAGAGGAGTTTCGGGTGGTACCGCATCGGGTGCCCTGCTTGGCTCTTCCGTTGCCATTATCGGTGATTACAATGGCGACGGCCTGGACGACATTCTGGCTGGCGCACCTAACTTCGATGGTGGCCAGGTAGGAGAAGGAGCGGTATTTCTTTCATTCGGGGATGCAACAACAGGAACAAACTCGATGGTTAAATTGGAATCCAATCAATTGAATGCGAAGTTGGGATGTTCCGTCGCTGGTGCCGGTGACCACAACGGCGACGGGTTCGACGACGTCGTTATAGGTGCGACCGGAGGTACATTTGGTGGGAACACAGGAGTAGCATACGTTTACAATGGCAATGCGCAAGGTTCTCTCTCAGCCGGTACCACACTTTACCCCGTTTCAAATAAATTGTTCGGCACGAGTGTTGGCAGCGGGGATATTAACCGGGACGGTTTTACAGATGTTATCGTAAGTGCTCCCCTTGCCACAAACGGCTTGAAGTCGGAAACAGGCCTAATCGCCATTTATCCCGGATCTGGCAGCGGGGTGACCAATGCAAATTATACCACCATTTATGGGTCCGGCGCCGGGACAAAATTGGGGAGCAGCTTAGCTACCGCGGATGTAAACGGCGACGGATTCATGGATGTCATTGCCGGGGCTGGACAGTCAAGTGGAGGCGAGGGTTCCTTTTACGTATGGCATGGTGCCGTAGGTGGAATTCCGGGCGGTACGGTACCCAAGGTTGAAATAAAATCCAACACGGCCAACGCAAGCTTCGGCGCTTCGGTTTCCAACGCCGGCGACGTCAATGGCGACGGTTTTGGCGACATTATTGTCGGCGCGCCTGGCATTACCAACGGCCAAAACAATGAAGGCGTTGCAAGGGTCTATTACGGATCATTGAATGGAATTGCATCACCTTTCAACACGCTAATAGAAGTTAACCAGGCAGAGGCTGCATTCGGCACGGCGGTTGCCGGCGCAGGTGACGTGAATGGCGACGGCTACGACGATGTGATTGTGGGGGCCCCATATTATGATGATGCTGTGGCGAATGGTGGAGCAGTCTGGATTTTTCACGGATCGCAAAACGGTCTGAGTACCTCCAACAGCGTCTCTCTAAAAGGACAACAGGTAGAGGATCACCTCGGTCAGGCTGTTTCGGGGGGAGGCGACTTGAACGGCGACGGATATAGTGATGTGATTGTAGGGATTCCTGGTTCAGACCAAAGCGGAATGACAAATAACGGGGCAGTTAGGGCCTATTTCGGCAACGATGGGTATGCTGGCAAAAATAAACGAAACAGTACCCGTTTATATAATACAAACCTCACCCCCATGACTTATAGCCAGTCGACTCAGGGTTCGGTTGTTGTTGGTATCCATCCTACGTCTTTCTTGGGACGCAACAATGGCCGGCTTGCGTGGGATTACACACAAAACGGAACAAGTTTTTCAAAAGTCCCTAACAATCCAATCACAACCAGTACCATCGTGGACGATACACAGCCATCGTTCGGCTCACTGCAAGGCATTGAGTTTAAAAGCGGCATTCAGAAGCCATGGACGGTCACTCGATTGCGCGTGCGATATAAATATGAACTTGCAACCGCTCTCACAGGGCAAGTATATGGACCCTGGCGTACAGTACCGGAATATCTGCTGTACCTACCAATAGGTAGCGTACCTGTACTGGCTGGCGAAGAAATCGAAAGTACAATTATCCCGGATGCCAAACCGGAATACAAAGACCTCGTCACCGTATACCCCAACCCGGTATCGGAACGCCTGTTCATCCAATCCACCAATATGGATCAGGTAACGTCGCTACAACTGGTTGCTGCGAATGGATCGATGGCGTTTACCTCTACGAAGCCGCAAAGCGAGGTGGACGTAAAACATCTTGCTGCGGGATCTTACATCCTGGTGATCAACCGGAAAGACGGATCCAAAACTTCCCACAAAGTTTTGATCAGAAGATAATAGTACGACCCAATGTTTCAAAATGCTTCCTGGAAATTCCGGGAAGCATTTTTTATTTCCGACGGATCATTTGTTTTTAGCCGATCGGACATCGCTTTTGGTTGATAACCAGATCTCTATCAACTTCGGATACATTTAAAATTTTAAAGCCTCTTCCTACACCAATCCGGATACGTCTATGAAAAAACACTACACTATCGTCGGGGCAGTAATCGTGACCGCCGCCCTTGCAGCCCTTCTGAACCTGACTTCGCAGCTCCGCATTATCGCGAAGCACGCCGCGTCCTTCCAATCGGAAACGCCCCCAAATTCATCGCCGGGTATGCCAACAGGCAGCACACTAAGCAGCATTCAGGAGGGCATTGCCAGGCGCGAGTACAGCATTACCTATGATTCCGCTCATCATGCCTTGCAGAGCCCCAATCGCCGCCAAAACCTCAGAGCCTATTATCGGCCCGGCAACCTGACAATCCGGAACCGCGTCGATTCGGCGGGCCAGAACTTTCAGATGCAATTGGTTAATGAAGGTATCTACGCCGACGGGACGCTGATTGCGGCCGCCCGGCCCGACGCCGCCTTGGACAACGGCAGTGACACATTAAGAATCACACACAAGGGTTTTACCGAAGAATTCATTAACAATGAGGAAGGTATCCGGCAAAACTTCCTCATTTCCCAAGCACCCACACATACGCGCCAGCTATCCGTACGCCTGTCAGTCCGCGGCTTGCATGTACGACAGCATGGTGACGATCGGTTGGTGTTTTATTCCAATGACAACGGCGGGAAAACCGACCGCCTGACTTACAGCGACCTGCATTGCTGGGATGCGAATGGAGAACCACTCACGGCCGCCATTAGTATTTCAAAAGGACAAATTGAACTGAATGTCAACGTCGACAACGCCGCATACCCCGTCACAATAGACCCCATCATCGCCAATGGCACCCCCGCTAATGCCGACAAAACACTGGAAATCAACCAAACCTCTGCATGGCTGGGCTTCTCGGTTTCCACGGCCGGCGATGTGAATGGCGATGGATATAGCGATGTGCTGGTTGGGGCACCCAAATACGACAACGGGCAAGCCGACGAAGGCGCGGCTTTCTTATACCCAGGCACTGCCGGGGGGATCAGCCTGGCCGCAACGGCACTGGAATTCAACCAGGCCGGTGCTCAAATGGGCTATTCCGTAAGTAATGCGGGAGATATCAACAAAGACGGCTACGGCGATGTATTAGTCGGTGCACCTTACTACGACTACACCCTGAATAATCAGGGGGCCGTTTTCGTCTACTATGGAGGTTCGCAAGGGCTCAGCATTGGTTCTGTTCAGCCCCTGTACACCTTTCAAGCCGACGCGAATCTGGGCATTTCGACCGCCCTTGCAGGTGACGTCAACAATGATGGTTTCAGTGACATTTTAATTGGTGCGCATCAATACGATCATGGTGAAAACAATGAAGGCGCAGCCTGGCTCTACTACGGCTCTGCTAATGGCCTCGGCACATTCACATTATTGGAATGCAACAAACCCGATGCCATGATGGGCTTTGCCGTAGCCGGAGCTGGCGATGTCGATGGCGACGGGTTCAGCGATGTAATGGCAGGTGCACGGTTTTATAGCAATGGACAAGCCCTGGAAGGCGCCGCATTTGTTTTCAAGGGTTCTGCGAACGGCGTAATCACGGCCAACCCGACGATCATAGAAGGTAACCAGGTCGACGCCCGGCTAGGGCATGCATTGTCATCCGCAGGCGACGTAAACGGGGACGGGTTTTCTGACATTGCGCTGGGAGCGTATATGTATGACAAAGGCAGCAACAATGAAGGCGCCGTCATGATCCACTACGGTTCGGCAAATGGCATCAACACTATACCTTCACTAACATTGGAAAGCGACCAAATTGAGGCACAGTTTGGCATCTCGGTCGCCTGCGCGGGTGATGTGAATGGCGATGGCTATGCCGACCTGATCGCCGGAGCGCGGTATTACGACAAAGGACAGCTTAACGAAGGGGCCGCATTCATTTACCAGGGCTCGTCGGCAGGCCTGAACCCGGTTCCCCTATCCGTTCTGGAAAGTAATCAGGGCGATGCCTGGCTGGGCAGTGCGGTTGCACCGGCAGGTGACGTGAACGGGGATGGATTTAGTGATGTGCTGGTGGGAAGTTACGCTTTTGATCATGGACAGACGGATGAGGGCAGTGTGTTTGTGTGGTATGGAGAACCAGGGGGGATTAAACAATACGCTGCTTATGTTTTAGAGATTGATCTACCAAAAGTTCAATTTGGCTACTCGGTAGCAGGAGCCGGAGATGTAAATGGAGATGGGTTCGACGATGTAATTGTTGTGGCAAACAAATTTGATAACGGTCAGGCTAACGAGGGGGCTGCATTTATATACCACGGTTCCCTCAATGGAATTTCGATGGCCGCTACAACAATTATTGAGAGCAATCAAAGCGGGGCCCAATTAAGCTCTGCGTCCACCGCTGGGGATGTCGATGGTGATGGATATGATGATATAGTCGTGGGGATACCACTCTATGATGTTACGCAACCAGCCGCCGACGAAGGCGCCGTAATGATATTTCATGGCTCCCCGCAAGGTGTTGCAAAGGTTCCTAAGTTAATCATTAATGGCTCCCAACCCAAGGCTAAATTTGGTTCCGATGTCTCAACTGCCGGAGATGTCGACTCCGACGGATATGACGATATTATCATTGGGGAACCCGAATATGACTGGGATCCTTTGTCCAACGAAAATGAAGGGCGTGCACACGTATTCCATGGAACTTCAAATGGAATCAAGAATATGCCTTTGACGATTGACGGACCGCAAATTGGATTTTATTTTGGTTCCTCGGTCTCGGGAGGAGATGATTTCAACGCGGACGGATATGACGACGTTATTGTGGGCGATCCCTATTATAGTGACATCGAAGAATGGGAAGGAGCAGTCTTGGTTTTTTACGGCTCGCCAAGCGGAATCAATCCAACAAGCCCAGTCACTCTGCAGAGCAATATTTCTATCTCATGGTTGGGCATGGTTGTGTCCAATGCAGGCGATATTAACGGGGACGGATTTGGTGACATTGTGGCCGGCCTTTACTATGACGGAAACGGGCAAAAGCATGCAGCACATATCTACTATGGATCTACTTCTGGCATTATCGATAATCCCACGATATTAGAAGGTAGCGGTGTCGGCAATGGCTTTTACACCCAAGTATCGTCGGCAGGCGATGTGAACGGTGACGGGTATAGTGATTTATTAACTGGAAGCCCTCGTTATTCCAATGGTCAAAATAGGGAGGGTGCATTCAATCTGTATCTAGGCTCTCCAAGCGGGATTTCAAATGTTTATGACATCAAAATAGAAGTGAACCAGGATAGCGCCTATTTAGGAAATGGAGTAGCTAGCGCAGGTGATATTAATGGGGACGGTTATGGAGATATTGTAGTCGGGGCTCTTGGATATGACAATGGCCAATCAAATGAAGGAGTTGCTTTCGTTTTATACGATGCGAGTGGTAGTATGAGTGTCCGCAACAACCTCCGCCTCTACAACTCCGCCGACCTCACCACCCCCATCAACCACACCCAATTCGCTCAAAACAACTTCGGAGCAGGCCTTTTCGCCAAATCGTTCACCGGACGTAACAAAGGCAAGCTAATCTGGGAAACCAGGTCGATGGCGCAAGGTTTTTCCAAAGGCAGTAACAACCGTATTACCAATAGCACCCAGTCAACCGGCTCGCAAAATGCCTATGCTGATCTCGGCGCAACAGGCTTCGAACTGAAAAATGTCATCGATAAGCAAGGGCCGGGAACCAAGGTGCGGGTACGGGTTAAATATGATCCCGTTCTGGCATTAACCGGGCAATCTTATGGCCCGTGGCGGTACTTACCTACCTATTTGATGGGCAACAGCACCGCACCCGTTCCGGAGGAAAAGGTGAGTGATTTGAAAGACGGGAACGCATTGGAACTTGCTACCATTTATCCTAACCCCGTTTCCGACCGGTTGAATATCGATTTCAAAGACAAAGAGCAGGTGCAGAATGTAAAAATTCTCACAGCCGCTGGGTCAGTCGCCTATCAATCGAATGGTTTTCAGCCATTCGTGGATGTGAGCAAATTCCCGGAAGGCGCTTATTTCCTCATCATCACAAAAACGGACGGTTCCCATACCAGCCGTCAAATACTGATACGCAGGTAAATGCACAAGAGCTCATAAATTAGGTTTAAATGTAATGTAAAAGGCGTTCGCGAGTGGTTCGTGAACGCCTTTTTGTTAGCCTGGCTTCTATCTAATGATACCTTTCAAAATGGGTTACTCCCACAACTTCGAAGGATAAGCCCCTGCCTCATGCAATGCATTCAGCGATGCCTGTACGGATGGCTTGTCTTCAGGATAAGTAACGCCAAACCAGTCAGAGGCAATGCGGAACACCCGGCAGTCGCCCAGACCGCTTTTGATAATATGCGTCATCACGGTCGGGATGTAGAATTCGGCTTTGGGGGTGTTGATATTTTCGCGGGCGTATTTTTCGAAGAGGTCTTTGGTGATCGGGAACATCGAGGGTTTGAAGCCCCAGAAATTCATGGAAACGGGAGTTTCAGGCGCCAACTCGGTGCGGGTTTCCCCTTCTTCGAAATAGATTACGCCATTGTCTTCAAAGATTTTGGTGCGTTCCACGACGGATTCGAGGTTATGGTCCTCGCGCTCGACGCACACGCCGCGCGAGACGGTGCCGTTTTCGGACAGCGTCCGTTTCAGCTCGTAGCCGATCATGGCGTGCTGCTTGTCGTTGGTGTCGGTTTGCAGGAAGCTGGCCATGGTCTCGAATGCATCGCGACCGTAGAAATCGTCGGCATTGATGACGGCAAATGGTGTGTCGGTTTGCTCCCAGGCGCACAGAGTTGCGTGGCCGGTCCCCCAGGGTTTGGTGCGTTCCACGGTACCCAGGTCTTCCGGAACGTAGGATTGAACGCCCTGAATCGCGAAGTCGAAATCGATTTTGTCTTTAAGTTTCGGGGCAAAAATCGCTTCGGCGCTGTCTTTGATCTCCTGGCGTACGATAAAAACTACTTTTCCAAAACCTGCGCGAATGGCGTCGTATAAAGAATAATCGATGATGGTTTCTCCGTTGGGACCGAACTGGTCGAGCTGCTTGATACCTCCGTACCTGCTGCCGATGCCGGCAGCCAAAATCAAAAGAGTTGGTTTCATTCAAATGGATTTAAACGTTCCGTAATGCGGTGTGTAAAAAGACGGTTCAAATTAAATCCATTCAAAACGATAAAAAAAACGCGCTCCGGGTTTCGGAGCGCGTTTTTTCAAAATAAAATATTTTAATAATTTAACTATACCGCGAAGCTCTCGCCACATCCGCAGGTACGGGTGGCGTTAGGATTGATGAACTGGAAGCCCTTTCCGTTCAACCCGTCGGTAAAATCGAGGGTCGTTCCGGCCAGGTACAGCAGGCTCTTTTTGTCTACGATAATCTTCACTCCCTTGTCTTCAAAAACCATATCGTTCGGTTTCGACTCGGAGTTGAATTCGAGGTTGTATGTCAATCCCGAACAACCACCGCCCAGCACGCCCACGCGAATCTGATAATCGTCGTCAAAACCGTCAGCCTTGCGGAGTTCTACAATTTTGTTTTTGGCTGTATCGCTTACCGTAACCATTTTTCTAATGTTTTAATCCCTAACCAAATTAACGTTTTTACAGAACCTGAAAGTTCACATTTCAGCCAAAATCGCAATTCATTCCCGATCATTGCCCACAGCAATGGTGATTCCAGCAAAAATCGCGTAGCGATGTAATATTGGTAGTCAGAACGCAATTACGTGTTATCAAAATCCCGTAAGGGATGCAACAACAGATACCGGGTGCGCTCCGATAGTGCGTTGTTGTTACATGCCCAAGGGCATTTAGAGAAATTGTAAAGCCCCATTTTTGCTACCAATATTTCATGCCTAACGGCATTTCTCAGTCATTCAGTCACTCATTCACTCATTCACTCATTGTAATACCACCGCCCCTCCCTGATTAATGCCTGAAACGTGCACGGCCGATTCAATACCGGCACTCGCAAAACGCTCCTGCATGGCTTTTCCGGCATTCTGCGCATTTTCAATGCCGCGGCTGAGCGCAAACATCGACGGCCCCGCCCCTGAAATGCTGCACCCCAGCGCCCCATTGGAAATAGCTGCCTGCTTTACGTCTTTAAACTCAGGAATGAGTATCGAACGAACGGGCTCGATGATTACATCCACCATCGAGCGACTGATGAGGTCATAGTCGGCCTTCATTAGTCCAGCTACCAGACCGGCCACATTGCCCATTTGAGCGATTGTATTTTTCAGGGAAACCTCGTTACGCAAAATGAAACGGGCATCTTTGGTATTGATCTCGATGTCAGGATGTACGAGCGTGCAATACAGATCTTCGGGCACCGGGATCGTGAAAATATCCAGTGGGTTATAGCTGCGGATCACCACAAAACCGCCCAAAAGCGACGGCCCCACATTATCCGCATGTGCAGAACCTGAGGCAATGCGCTCGCCTTCCATCGCGAACGGCAACAATTCTTTACGGCTCAATGGGTTACCCAGCAATTCATTCATCGCCACCACACCCGCCACCGCGCTCGCCGCGCTCGATCCCATTCCGCTGCCGAGCGGCATATTTTTGCGCAGCACCACTTCGCAACCCAGGTCTTTAATCCCCAGGTGTTTCAGTAAAGCCAGCATCACCACCGTCACCGAATTCTTCTCAGCCTGGCGTGGCAACCGTCCTTCATCACCCGTAATTTCGGTAATGACAATGCCCGGCTCGTCCCGCTTGTACAACTCAACGGTGTCCCCCGGCTCCTGAATGGCAAACCCGAAAATATCAAATCCACACGACACATTAGCGACTGTCGCCGGCGCAAAAGCTTTTACTGAATTCACTTTAAGTGGTTGTTTTCTTTTAAATATTGAATGGCCGACTCAAAAAAAGCAGCAGCATTCTCGATTGATTTCAGCGCCTCTTGTCCCGAAACTTTATAGTATTGGTAGTCACTAGCTTGCCTCATTTCAAAGGTTCTTTTCAATCTTTTGTGTAATGAAATATCCATCAATCCGGTTTTGATAAACATCTCACTAAACTTGCTATGTGCTTGGGAGTGGTCCTTTGCCTGCACTCCTGAAACAAATAATAGACCTTGGATTGAATGATAGATCGAAAAATACGCTCGGTAAGCACAAACATCGAAAAGCTTGCGGTCGAACGTCCATTTACTGTCCTCCAAACAATCCGCAGCCTTTTTCATAATCCGGCCTGCGGTTAGTTCTGTCATACAACGATTCCTTCTTTACGAACATTAACAGCCAAAGCCACTTCATCTTGAAGCAGCCTGTTTATCGAAATAGGAACCGTTGATATCCAAAAATTATATTTCAGCCCAAGCTCGGCACTAATGCCGGACATTCGGCTTATTTCTGCAAAAGCATTTATTTTCTCCTCATTCAACACCACCAAAAAGTCAACATCCGACTCCTCGTGCTGCTCCCCGCGTGCGTAGGAGCCGAAAAGGATTACCTTATCCAGCCGATTGCCATAAAGCCCGCGAATGCCATCCGCGAACTCCTTCGCCAACGCTGCTATCGATTCCGGTACTTTCCTGTTGCTCATCGCTCGAAATGGTTCAGAATAACACCGGCAATTTAACTCCTTCTATCCCAAATAGCTACTGATACTCATGATATCCGCGAACACGCCCGATGCAGTCACCTCGGCGCCGGCGCCCGGGCCTTTGATCACGAGCGGGCGGTCTTTATAACGTTCCGTGGTGAAGGACACGATGTTGTCGCTGCCTGAAAGCGTATAAAACGGATGTGAAGCGTCGACGGTTTTAAGCTCAATGGTGGCTTTACCGTTTTCGAGCGTCGCGATGTAGCGCAATTTCTCGCCCTTGGCTTCCGCCGCCGATTGCATATCCGCGAAATAAGTATTGGAAATTTCCAGTTCTCCGAAAAATGCATCCACGGTGGGCGCATTCAGGCAGTTGCCGGGCAGGATTTGCGAGATTTTCACCTCTTCCGGTTCCAATGCCACGCCTACCTCCCGTGAAAGGATCAGGATTTTCCGGCCTACATCGGCACCACTTAGGTCGTCGCGCGGGTCGGGTTCGGTGAAGCCTTTGGCTTTGGCTTCTTTCACCACGTCCACAAAACGGTTATCGCCGCCGAAATTGTTAAATATGTAAGAGAGCGTTCCCGAAAGGATCGCTTCGATTTTCAAAAACTTGTCGCCGCTCGCCATCAGCCCCTGGATGGTGTTGATAATCGGCAAACCCGCCCCTACGTTGGTCTCGTACAGGAACTTCACGCCGCGCTGCAATGCGGTACGTTGCAATGCAATGTATTCGGAATAGCTGCCCGAGTTGGCCACCTTGTTCGGCGTTACCACGCTGATACTCGCATCCAGCAGCATGTGGTAGTATTGTACAATGTCCTTATCCGAAGTACAATCCACAAAAACGCTGTTCGGCAGGTTGAGCTCGATCATGCGCTGCACGAATGCAGGCAGGCTGGTTTTCACACCCTCGTCCATCACGCGGTCGCGCCAGTTCTCAGGTTTGATACCGTCCGGGTCGAGGAGCATTTTCTTGGTATTGGACAAACCTGCGATATTCAGGTTCAGTAACTTTTCCTCACGCAAATACTGGGTCTGGTTACGGATCTGCTCGATCAGCGTGCCGCCGATCAACCCTACCCCGACGATAAACAGGTTCAGCGAACGCGTTTCCGATTGGAAAAACACACCGTGAATCGCGTTCAGCGCTTTGGAAAGGTCGCTTTTTGAGATTACCACCGAAATATTGAGCTCGGAAGAACCTTGCGCGGTGGCCACCACGTTGATACCGTTTTTCCCCAACGCCGAGAACAGCTTGCCCGAAATACCGGTATTCTTCTTCATCCCCTCACCCACAATCGCGACGATCGACAGGTTTTTCTCTACGGAAATCCCATCGATATGGCCTAGCCCAATTTCCGTCGCAAACTCTTTTTCGAGCACATCTATCGCCTTCTGCGCATTTTTCGGATCGATCGAGAAGCAGATCGAATGCTCCGACGATGCCTGCGAAATGAGGATCACGCTGATCGCATTGTTGGAAAGAGCCGTGAACAGGCGTCCGGAAATACCGGCCACGCCGATCATCCCGCTACCCTGGATATTCACCAGCGCGATCTCGTCAATCGACGAAATCCCGGTAATCACATACTCCTTACCGTTAGCCGATTTCTGGACGTAGGTCCCTTCAAAATCGGTGTTGAAAGTGTTGAGCACTTTCAAGGTTATATTTTTGGCAAATGCAGGTTGCAAGCTCGGCGGATAAATCACCTTCGCGCCGAAATGCGACAGTTCCATCGCTTCCGCGTAGGAAATGGAAGGAATCGTGAATGCATTCGCGACCTTCCGCGGATCGGCAGTCATCATACCATCGACGTCCGTCCAGATTTCGATCGAATCGGCTTCCAGTGCAGCACCCAGAATCGATGCCGTATAATCGGAGCCCCCGCGGCCAAGCGTCGTCGTTACGCCCTCGGCTGTGGATGCGATGAAGCCGGTAACGCATTGCAGCGCCGGACTTTTCGCGAAATGCTCTAATATCAGATGATTGGTAACTTCAAAATTGACATCACCCATGCCATAGGTGGCATTGGTACGGATAATCTGGCGTGCATCGCAAAATTCCGCGGCAACGCCCTTGCTTTTGAGGATTTCGGTAATGACCAGCGTCGAAAGGCGTTCGCCGAAGCTCATAATAAGGTCGAGCGTACGTTCGGACAGTTCGCGGATCCACGAAACACCCCGGAGAATATCTTCCAACTCGTTGAAAAGGCCGCGCACAGCCGCAAAAGTGCTGCTCTGGTTCTTCACGGGGATCAGCCCGCGCACGACCGCGAAATGCCTTTCCTCCACGCCTTTCAAAAATTCGACATATTCCGTATTGCCGGCGGCGGCCATTTTCCCGATTTCGATGAGCCTGTTCGTGACCCCGCCCATGGCAGAAAAAACGACCGTGATGCGCTCGCCTTTTGACAGATTTTCTTCGAGGATACTGATTACCGTTTTGATACTGTCGACCGATCCGACAGAGGTGCCGCCAAATTTAAGAACCTTCATTTAAAGCTATATTCGAAATATACGAATGTGAACGGCACAGGGCCGCTCATTTTGAACAGAATGCAAATATAGCAATTCAAACGCCGCTTACTTTCAATAATACCCCTAAATGCAGGCAGTTCCGGCGAATTCGCTCAACAGCCCGATACGCTCGCTATCGGCATGCCTCACCCTCAACCAGTTGCCGTCTAATGTAATTTGATATAAACATCTCTTTTTAAAATATTAAATTTTAAATAAAATCACTTTAATCGACGAATATTTCATTAAAACATTTTTTCTCAAACAGATATTTTATGAAATTAATTAAAAATAGAAGAATATTCTGTTTAAACTATATTACCTAACTGTTTCACTCCATTACTTAATCAATTATGAAGAAAGTCTTTACATTAGGCTTCTTATGGATCTTGCTGTTCCTCGCCGGAGCAGGTTTTGCACAAGACCTGAGCATCAAAGGCAAAGTGCAATCGGCCGACGGGTACCTTCCCGGTGCAAGCATCCTCATCAAAGGCACGAGCCGCGGCAGCACCACGGACACCAACGGCGACTTCACCCTCAGCGCGCCGGCCAATGCGACCCTCGTTATTTCGTTTATCGGCTACAAAACATTGGAAATCCCCGTCGGCTCGAAAACCGTGTTCGACATTACGCTCGAAAACGACGCGACACAGTTCAACGAAATCGTCGTAACGGCACTCGGTATCGCCCGGGAGAAGAAGGCGTTGGGCTACGCTGTGCAGGAAGTAAGCGGCAAAACGCTCACGCAAGCGCGCGAGACCAATCTCGTCAACTCGCTTTCAGGACGCCTGGCGGGGGTGCAGGTCACCAATTCCAATGGCGCACCGGGTTCCTCATCCCGGATGGTCATCCGCGGGGCCAGCTCCATCGGCAGCAATAACCAGCCGCTGTTCGTTGTGGACGGCGTGCCTGTGGACAACAGCAACTTCGGCTCGGGAACGGGTATCGATTACGGCAACGCGGCTGCCTCGATCAACCCCGATGATGTGGAGTCGATCAACGTGCTGAAAGGACCGAGCGCAGCGGCGCTCTACGGCTCACGCGGCGCAAATGGTGTTGTGTTGATCACGACTAAAAGCGGTAAAGGCACGAAAGGGATCGGGGTTTCTTTCAATTCCAATACCGCATTCGAATCGCCGTTCAGGCTTCCGAAATGGCAGAATGAATACGGCCAGGGCGCAAAAGGATTGTTTTCGTATGTGGACGGCACCGGCGCCGGGGTCAATGATGGTGTGGATGAAAGCTGGGGGCCAAAACTCGACGGCCGGTTGCTACCGCAGTTCGATTCGCCGATCGCTGCCGACGGCACACGTACGCCCACGCCGTGGATCGCGCATCCTGACAATGTGGATAAGTTTTTCGAAACGGGCCGTACGCTGACCAACAACGTGGCCATTACCGGCGCCAACGACAAAGGAGATTTCCGCCTTTCGTTCACCGACCTGGATCAGACAGGTATTTTACCAAACACCAATTACAAGCGCCGCACCGTATCGTTGAATGCCGGCTGGAACCTTACCAAAAAACTGAGCATCCGTGCGACCGGCAACTATGTGAATGACGGCAGCGACAACCGGAACAATTTCGGGTTGTACTTCATCTGGTTTGGGCGCCAGGTGGATATGGATAAGCTGAAAGACTATCACAAACCGGGCAGCATTTACCAATACAACTGGAACGACAATTACTGGACAAACCCTTACTACCTGCTCAACGAGAGCACGCGTGCCAACGAACGCGACAGGTTGTACGGCAATATGTCGGCCACTTACAAGTTTGCCGACTGGCTGAGCCTCACCGCCCGCACCGGGACCGATTTCTACGAAGACCGTCGCAAAACTAAAAGCGCGGCACGCCAGGCGAAAATAGGAGCTTCGGCGCTATACGACGCTTATAATGAAGAGCAGATCTTCGTGCGCGAATCCAATTCGGACTTCCTTTTGAATGCAACCCACAAGTTTGGGGAGTTCGACATTACCGCTAACATTGGAGGCAACCACCGCACCAACTACGCGCAGCGCAACTACATGGGCGCGACCGAGCTTGCGATCCCGCGTGTGTACAACATGGGCAACTCGCGCCAGCGCCCGGTTACCGAAAACAGCTTTATCCGGAAAAGCGTGAACAGCCTTTATGCATCGGCCAACCTCGGTTTCCGCAATTACCTGTTCGTGGACCTGACCGCCCGCAACGACTGGTCGAGTTCGCTGCCGAGCGACAACCGCTCCTACTTCTACCCTTCTGCGGCCGTGAGCGCGATTATTACGGATATTTTCGATGTAAAATCTGCGGTACTCTCGTTTGCCAAGCTCCGCGCCGGTTGGGCGCGCGTGGGTAACGATACCGACCCATACCGATTGGCAAGTACCTATAAATACGAGAACCCATGGGGCAGCACGCCGAGCCTCTCGGAAAACAATGCATTGCTGAATGCAAATCTTAAACCCGAGCTTACTTCTTCCTACGAAATCGGAACGGACATCCGCTTGTGGCAAAACCGCATTGGCCTGGATATTACCTATTACAAAAAGGTCTCTTCCAACCAGATCCTGGACGTGAACATTTCCAATGCCACCGGTTATTTGTCAAAGCTGCTGAATGCCGGCAAGATCGAGAACCAGGGTATTGAAATCCAGCTAACGGCTTCGCCGATCAAAACCGATGCATTTGAATGGCAAGTGGGTTTAAACTGGGCGCGGAACAAGAATAAAGTGGTTTCACTGGCCAACAACCTCACTACCTATCAATTGAATACCAGCTATAATGCATTGACGCAAACTACGTCCACCAACAGCTTCCGCGGGCTTTCAGTGGAGGCACGTGTAGGCCAGCCTTATGGTACTTTCTTTGGAAAGGGCTTCCTGCGCGCACCGGACGGGCAAATTGTTTACGACGCACAAGGCTACCCGATGCTCGAATCGTCGAGCCGAGTGCTGGGCAATTTCACACCCGACTGGATTGGCGGCTTCTCGAACACCTTCCGCTACAAAAACCTGTCACTGAGTACACTGATCGACGTGAAGCATGGCGGCGATATTTTCTCCCAGTCGATCAACATCGGCCGTTACACAGGCGTGTTGGCTGAAACCACTTTGGGACGTGAAGATGGTATCATCGGCCAAGGTGTGGTGAACAAAGGTACTGCCGCAGCGCCTGAATATGTGCCGAATGAAAAACGCATCAGTTCCGAAGAGTACCACCATAAATACTACCTGCTCACCAACAACGAAAACACCATTTTCGATGCGAGCTACGTGAAACTCCGTGAAGTGAAACTCACCTACATGCTTTCGGGCCAGGTGTTCAAGAAACTGCCATTCCGCGACATCGCGATTTCGGTCGTCGGACGTAACCTCGCGCTGCTGAAAAGCAACCTGCCGCATATCGATCCGGAAACGAGTTACTACAACGATGGTAACCTGCAAGGCATCGAAAACGGCCAGATCCCGACTACCAGAACGGTTGGTTTCAATATCAGCTTCAACCTGTAAGCCATTATCCTAACTGATTACAAGCATGAAAAGCATCATACGTTCATTCAAATCCAAAATTTTGCTCGCCGCATCCATTGTTTGCCTTTCGGCCTGCACGGGTGATTTCGACGAAGTCAATACCAACAATAACAGCGCCGCAACCGGTACTGCGGACCTTTTCCTTCCCCATGGCATACAAAGTGCAGTCGACCTGTACTGGGGCGGTTCCATCGGCCAGGATATCGGTGACGGTTTCTCGCAGCATTGGGCGCGCATTCAATACACCGATATCGATCAATACACCGTCTCTGCGGATGTTTATACCACCGGCTGGCAGACACTCTACATCGAGTCACTGGCCGATTTCCAGCGCATTATGAAGATTTCCGAAGAATCGGGTAACAGCAACTACAAGGCCGTGGCGATGATCATGCGCTCGTGGGCATTCCTGCTGCTGACCGACATCTACGGCGATATCCCCTACACCGATGCATTGCAGGGCCTGGAAGATAAACTTTTGCCTAAATACGATGCACAGAAGAATGTGTACGCCGGCATTGTGGCGGAATTGAAAACAGCCAACGACCTGATCGATGTCAACGACAAAAGCAAGGCGATTGCGGGCGATATTCTCTTCAATGGCAACCTGACCAAATGGAAGAAGTTCGCCAACTCGCTGAGCCTCCGTGTGCTTGCCCGGATGATCGACAAGGCCGACGCGCCCATCGACGTCAAATCGGAAGTTAGCCGCATTCTCAGTGACGCTACAAAATACCCGGTAATGGAGTCGGTGGCGGATAATATCCAGCTCAATTACCTCGACGCGACGAACAACAATAACCCGGTGAACCAGAACCGCAAGACCCGCGACGACCACCGCGTGAGCGCGACGCTGGTTACCAGGCTGACGGCGCTGAACGACGGACGCCTGGCCATTTATGCCAACAGACCTGCGGATGGCGGAGACTACAAAGGTGTTCCAAACGGGCTGTCATCCTCCGACGCAAATGCATTGGGCTTGTCGAAAACTTCCAAAGTAGGAGATTACTTCGTGGCAGCGACTGCCCCCGGCGTGATCATGAGCTATGCCGAACTGTTATTCCTGAAAGCAGAATTTGCTTATAAAGGCATTGCGGCAGCGGGTACCGCAGCCAAAAACTACTCCGACGGCATTACCGCCTCGTTTGCACAGTACAAACTGACTGTCCCCGAAGCCTACCTCACCGCAAACGCGCTAAAAACGGGCACGGAAGCATTTACCCAGATCATGGAGCAGAAATGGATCGCGCTCTTTGGCCAGGGGGTTGAAGCCTGGACCGAATATCGCCGGACCGGCATTCCTGCTCTTTCCCCTCCTGTTTTGAACACCAATGGCAACGTCATTCCAACGCGGCTGTCTTACCCTGGCTCGGAAGAATCGCTGAACTATGAGAATTTCTCAGCGGCCCTCACCGCCCAGGGAGGCAAGAATGACATGAAAATGAAACTTTGGTTTGCCAAATAAGGCAAATACAGAAGTAGCAAAAAGCAAAACGGGTCGGATGCGTGCGGCATCCGACCCGTTTTCTTTTATGTATCATTGAACCGCAACAATCAATTCTGATTGTCTTTGGGCCTATTGTATTTTGGCGCAAGCGGATCGTAAACCACCCATAGGCTATCCCCCACATCATACCGCGACGCGCGGGAATCGCCCCTGAAACGCTCTCCGTTTACTACAAACTCGTAGGAATAAGAAAACGCCCTCGTTCCATTCCCCATATAATTTCTTTCGTCAACGATCACAGCTTGGATATCCACCCCTCTCGATTCGGTACCAACCGTCGTATTGTAACTGTCGGCAAACCGCCTTACAAACAGGTACAGCACAGTTCCCACAATCGCCACGCTGAAAACAGTTTTGGCTGCGTCGACCAAATCGAAACTGCTGCCTTTACGTTTCATACAGTCATTTTTTCAAGCCCTCTTGGGGTTATTAAAATGAAATCCCTAATCCTGCGCCAATGTTTGCAACCCCTACAAATCGTTTTTCATTAATAGGGATACCTACCTCGGGATAATTTCCTACACGCACATTCACGGCTACGTTTTTCAACTCGGCCTCGGTAGCGAGGAAATCGCCGGACAGGTGAAAATACAGTGGACCGGCAATGGGCAAGCGTAAACTCGCTCCGGCACCCAAACCGAAACCGCTGGTAGAGGCTGGGCTCAAATGCACGAGAATCTGGTTTTCACCGGATTGGAAAGTCCCGGTCATATCCACAGTGGGCGAGGTAACCTGCACATAACCGCCCTGCACGTGGCCTTCGAGTTGAACTCTTCCAAAATTGAGGAATATAGCAGGACCAGCCATAATCGCATTAAACTTCCAGCGCGACACGCGCGTATCCCACGTATGCGAGGTGGTTTCATTGATAAAACCCTTGATTTCTTCCACACGAAGGTCCGCAATATCGACAATCGGCTGAGGGCGTGTCGTGTTCTTGTTCATGCTTCCCGAAAACTTCAATCCAAACCAGCGCGCAATGCGGAAATCATAATTGACCTGACCGTAATATCCTGAGCCTGTCAGACCTGCAAAAGGGTCGTTCAGTTTTTCCCTTGCAAGCTCTCCTACCGGCAAGCTATATCCGGCGGTAGCCGAAAAGAAAGACCGGTTATCGTTTTGCGCCTGCGTACTTAATTGTACAAATAGGAAAAGTGCAAAAAGTGGGATAGAGAAGCGTTGGCTGATTTTCATGAATATGGCTGGTTTGTGAGAAGAACTAGTACGTGAAACGAAATTCCCAGCAAAGGTAACATGAAACATCTCCGATTTATTACATTTTAACTCGTAGACTTAGTTTGGGGAAATTTTATCAACACAATGTTATATAATTCGCTCAAAAAGTGCTGAATCGCCGCTGGTATGGAAATGGTAATGGTTATTTCAAACTAAATCAATAAACCCATGAACAGGCAAGAAACAGATAGGGAAGCAAGAGCGACCAAGAACGTGAAGAACGTCTGGAAGTGGATCGTCGGCGTCGGTATCGTCCTTTCGCTGATCGCCTGGTTTGGCGGCTTCTTTAACCACGACAGGAATCTGTCAGGACAGGCCGATAACCCGGCCGATCGGGGCACAACGGCTGTGGACAGCATTGCTA
Organism: Dyadobacter sp.; assembly: GCF_017744695.1. Classification (GTDB taxonomy): domain Bacteria; phylum Bacteroidota; class Bacteroidia; order Cytophagales; family Spirosomataceae; genus Dyadobacter. Next base: position 140,983 of record NZ_JAGIAS010000010.1, on the reverse strand, counting down.
CCGATACCGCCGGCACGCCATTGCGTTCCGATACAGTTTATGAACACGTCCGCGGTACCCAATAGGCGTTACTTGATCAGTGCGTCGTATAAAATCTCGACCGGGTGCATGGCTCTGCGCCCCGTACCATCCTTAATCTGATGGCGACAGCTCGTTCCGGCAGCCGCGATGATCACATCCTCGGGCTGCTGCCGGACAGTTGGGAACAGCACCAGCTCCCCGATCTGCATTGATACTTCGAAATGCTCTTCCTCGTAACCAAATGAGCCTGCCATTCCGCAGCAACCCGACGGAATCAGCTGGACATGATAGTTTTCCGGCAATTGCAGAGCCTTTTTAGAAGCCGTTAACGTCGAAAGTGCCTTCTGATGGCAATGTCCGTGCAGCTTGATCAGCTGGCTTTTACCCACAAATGCACCCTTCTGAATGCGTTTCGCGTCGATTTCCCGCGCGATGAATTCCTCAAAAAGCAGTGCATTCTCGGCTACCCGCTGCGCATTTGTGCGTTCGCTTTCACCAACCAGGTCCACATATTCGTCGCGGAACGACAGGATTGCTGACGGCTCAATACCCACCAGCGGCGCATCGTAAGTAATTTTATCTTTCAACAAAGCCACATTCCGGATAGCCAGTTTTTGCGCTTCTTTCACAAAACCCTTGGACAAATACGACCGCCCGGATTCCACGTGCTCGGGAATAATAACCTCGTAACCCAGTTTTTCAAGCAGCAGCACGGCCTTCTTACCTACTTCCGCATCATTGTAATTGGTAAACTCATCACAAAAAAGGTACACCTTGCGTAAATGCGTCGCAGCGGCAACCGCCGGCTTATTTCGCTGATGCTTTTCCCACCAGCTCTTCAACGTTTCACTGTCCAGCTTCGGCATCGACCGGTCCGGGTGGAAGCCGACCATTTTATTGGCGATTTTCCGCAATGCCGGTGTTCCGAATATGCCGTTGAATGCCCAGGGCGCGATCGAGGCCAGTTTCATCTGGTTTGAAAAACCGGCGATCAGCTTGCTGCGCATTGGTACGCCGTGAGTTTCATAATATTGCTGCGTGAATTCGGCCTTCATTTTGCCAATATCCACGCTGGAAGGACATTCCGATTTGCAGCCCTTGCAAGACAGGCAAAGGTCAAGCACTTCCTTCACCATTTCCTGGCTGGTTGCCGGAGCGGTTTCCGGTGTAAGATACTGCCGCAGGATATTCGCACGTGCACGCGTCGTGTCGCGCTCGCTGCGCGTGGCCATGTAACTGGGGCACATGGTGCCGCCGGTCAATTCCGTTTTGCGGCAATCTCCTGAACCACTGCATTTTTCGGCGAGGCGAAGAATGCCTTCTTGCCGCGAAAAGTCGAATATCGTATCGATCTGCGGGTTCGGTTTGTCCTGTCCGTAGCGCAGGAATTCGTTCATAGGCGGGGTATCCACGATTTTATTGGCATTGAAAACGCCATCGGGATCCCAGATCCGTTTTACCTGCCGGAACATTTCGTACACTTCCTCGCCCATCATGTAAGGGATGAATTCGCCGCGCAGGCGGCCATCGCCATGCTCACCCGACAATGCGCCGTTGTATTTTTTCACGAGTACGGCGGTATCGGCCAGCACATCACGAAATTGCTGTTTTCCTTCGCTCGTTTTGAGGTTGATCATCGGCTCCACATGCAGCTCTCCGGCACCCGCATGCGCATAATACGATGCGCGCAAGCCGTGTTTTTCCAGCAAAACCTCCAATTCTTCAATATATGCAGGCAAATCCTCCACCGCTACGGCGCAGTCCTCGATGAGGTTCACCGGCTGCGTATCGCCCGGCAGGTTCCGTATCAATCCAAGCCCTGCCTTGCGAATATCCCATGCCTTGTTGGCATCATCGCCAAACAAGAGCGGATAGGCATAGCCGAGATTTTCAGTCTTCAATTGCGTGACCAACGCGGCTGCTTTTTGCTCTACTTCTTCATTGGCAACGCCCCAAAACTCCACCATCAGCATCGCTGCGGGGTCGCCTTGCATGAAAAACCGGTTTTGCGAATACACATTATGGTTTTTGGTGAAATCCATAATGTATTTATCGACCAGTTCGGATGCCTTTGGGTGATGCTGCATGGCCACCCGGTTCGCGTGCAACGCTTCCGCCAGCGAGCTCGTATGCACACACACAACGCCGACGGCTGCGGGCGGCGCATCCACCAATGCTATTTTCGCCTCGGTAACGAAGCATAATGTCCCCTCGGAACCCGCTATGAGGTTACAGAGGTTGATATTTCCTTTTTCAAAATTCCTGACCAATGCGTCCAGCGCATAACCGGAGTTTCGGCGGGTAACGGCTGGTTTGGGAAACTGTTTTTTGATTAAATCCTGGTCAATGGGATTGGATATGAGCCCGAACATGCCCGCCAGAATGGATTGCAGGCGTTGGCCTTTGACCTGCTTTTCACGGATTTCCCGCGTAAAATCAGCAATAGTCTGTTCGTTGAAAACCGATTCGGAACCATCGGACAGCAGCACCTTTACTTCCAGCAAATGGTCGCGCGTAGCGCCCCAGGTGATAGAATGCAGCCCACACGAATTGTTTCCGATCATCCCGCCGATCATCGCACGGCTGGCAGTCGAAGTTTCGGGGCCAAAAAGCAGCCCGTAAGGTGCGAGGTGCTTGTTCAGGTCGTCGCGGATCACGCCCGGCTGCACGCGAACCCATTTCTCGTCCGCATTTACCTCGATGATCTTCCTGAAATGCTTCGAAATATCGACCACAATGCCCTGCCCCACTACCTGCCCGGCCAATGACGTACCGGCTGCCCTCGGGATCAATGTCACCTTATTGGTTTGGGCAAAATCGATCAGCGCCCGGATATCCTCCACGGTTTTCGGTAAAGCTACCGCTACCGGCATTTCCTGGTAAACGGACGCATCGGTGGCGTAAATCGTGCGCTGTGCAGCGTGTAGCGTAGAATTGTCGAAATACAACTCACCCTCAAACCGGGCGCGGAGGGTATTGAACTGGAACTGTGAAACGCGGGTCATGGGAACAATCGATAATCAATAAGCGAATTTACGCGAGTTGGCCTATTAATACGCTTAAAAACTGTATTAATGTGCTTCCGGGCCACGGTGAATAAGCCGGCGGAACAGATACCGACACGAGTTACGTATATTGGCACAATTTTTACACCTCCTGATTCTGGTAAAAACAGTTTTCCCTTTCGAACCGATGAAACACATAAACATTCTGATCCTCACACTATTCGGGACTGCACTCAGTTGGGTTTCTTATGCACAAAATACGGCCAATATTACGCTCACAGCGGCAAAACAGGCTCCCGTGACCGTTACGCTGGTGCTCGAAGATGTACATTTTCACCCCAATCTGGGCACCGGCCTTGCCGATGCGAAACTCGACGCGGTAGCTTCGGTGAATTTTGCCGATAAAACCACTGAAAAAACAGTCATTCAGCTCAATGAGCCCAAAATGATGCGCCTGGAATACGGCGGCGGCGGTGTAAACAGGACATGGATGCTATTCCTGCAACCGGGCGACGACCTGACGATCAACGTCGGGGCGAACGCGGATGTGACTTTCACCGGGAAGAATGCCGGCTATCAGACATTTTTGAAAAACTATTTTCTGGAAAACCAATATCAGTACCTGCCCGTTTTTGGTTACAAACCGTCGCAAATAGATAATAAGAGCGTGGTTCAACAAAGTGACAGCCTCAAAAAAGTACGACTGGATGCATTTGAGAAATTCAAAATGGCGAACCCGGTAGTACCCGCATTCGAAGCATACGTGCTGGCTACCACGGCAACCGAGCCATCGCTGACCCGCCAGCTTATCCAGGAAAAAATCATGCGCCGCAACCGCGTGGCAAAACTCGATGCTACGCAGCGCAAGGAACTTGAAGATTTCACTTTGACCGACTTCAAAATCCAACCCGACGACGCATTGCTCAGCCAGGCCTACCGCGACGAGCTCCGCTACTGGGCGCTTATTCCCTCAACCCGTAAATTTCCCCTCGAATCGGAAACGCGCTACGAGATCAGTCCGGACGCATTGAAGGATGTATACGCATTCAGCAAAGAAAAGCTGACCAATTATCCGAAGCAGAAAGAGTACCTGGCTACCTACTGGCTCAACTACGCGGCAACGGCCATACCGGGTATTGAAACCGCTAAAACGCTTCTGGCAGATTACAAAGCCACATTTCCGCAATCACCTTATACAGAATACATTGCCAAGCTGATCCAAACCAAAGAATCGCTGCAACCGGGAGCGGCCATTCCCGATATTACTTTGCTGAACACCGACAGCGCGGCCGTAACGGTATCCTCTTTGCAAGGCAAACCGGTTCTGATGGTATTCTCGTTCAGCATCGGCCAGCACGAGCCCGGGTTAAAGGTTTTGGAAGATAAATATGCTGATAAAGTAACGTTCGCCTACATTTCCGTTGCGACGGGCATTCCGCTTTCGACCTGGAAACAATATGTGAAGGCACGTCCGACCGCGAAGCATTTGTGGGCTTCGGATGAAAACATTGAGGTCTTGAAAGAGAAATATGGCATTGATATCCGGTACCCATTTCTGGTGATCGATGGGGCTGGCAAGATCGTGAACCGCTGGATTCCACAGGAATTTCCAAACAATAAAACGCTGGAAGCTGAATTACAGAAGGTTGCCAAATAGCGGGCGCGAAGCTGCGCTTCGTGCCTACTATTCGCAGGCCTCCGGCCGGTCGGATATGCGACATCGTACAAAGTCGGCCGGAGGCCTCCACATAGCATGTGCGAAGCAGGAGCTTCGCATTATCATCCTGTGATCCTGATCGAGTGTATCGGCTCCTCGTACTGGTACGAAATCCGCAGCTCGCAATTATCACAGATCTGCTTCACAATCGCCAGTCCGAGACCCAGCGATTCCGCGCCCGTCGATTCCTTCTTGAACCGCTCGAATAACCGTTCCGGCTCGCTTTTCAACGGATTACCGGTATTGCTCACCTGCACATAGTCAGTCCCGGATTGCAGCCGTAACTCTCCGCCGTTGTAGTTATGTCGGATTGCATTGTTGATCAGGTTCGTCAGAAGAATATCCGCCAGCGCCGGCGACATGATTTTCCTGAAACTGCCGGAAGATTCCACCGTGACGCTGATCTCCTTATGCTGCAGAATATCTTCAAAGTCTTTCAGCTTCTTCAATGCCAGCTCCGAAAGATCCAGCTCTTCCTGCTCCGTAAATTGCTGATTTTCAATTTTAGCCAGCAATAAAAGCCCCTGATTCAGCCGCGACATCCGCCGCGCCGCGTGGTAAATTTCCTCGATCCAGTAAGTATGGTTTTCGCCCAGATCCTTCGACTGGATAAATTGCTCCACCCGCGCATTGATGAGCGCCAGCGGCGTCTGGATTTCGTGGGAAGCATTTTCGGTAAACTCTCGCAGGCTCCGGTAGTCGTGCTGCATTTTCGAGGCCATCTTCTCCATCACATCACCCAGCTCATTGAACTCGGTGATTTCACTTCGGACCGTTTCCAGCGGCTTGTTTTTCGTCCAGTCAAAATCCTTGATCCGGGCCAGCGAATCGTAAAACGGCTTCCATAACTTACCCGACAAAACGCGGTGAAAAAGGAAGGTGCTCACCAGCAGCAATCCCAGAAACGCAATCATCGCCGCCGAAATGGCCTCGATCAGTTTGTAGGATTCGATCATCGACTTCCTGATCGCGACGCGGTAAGGCGAACCGCCGATTAGCGTGTAGAATGTAAGCTGGCGGAACGGGTCGGCCGTTTCGTCGTAGCGGTTACTGATGAGCGTGTCCGTGAATGCGACTTTGTTATCGAACTTGCCAAACACCGGTACCACTTCAATCTTATTTTCGACAAAATAGGAATTGTTGCTCCATGTGTCGTTGCTGCGGATATAAGTTTCAAAATCCTGCTTTTCGACCATCAACCGGCTCTCCACCTCGTCGTAGATCATGAATTTGATGATCCAGAAAAAGGCTATCCCCACCGCCGCATAAATCAGCAGCGAGGCGAGCAGGTAAATGCGACTGGCTTTTTCGAGCAGTTTCAAGATGCGGTGAATTTGTATCCTATGCCATAAATCGATTGAATGTAATCCTTTCCGCCTTTCTCAACGATCTTCCGGCGAAGGTTTTTAATATGGGAATACACCATATCCAGCGAATCGGCCGAATCCATATTGTCGCCCCAGAGATGCTCGGCAATGGATTCCTTCGTGAGTGCCACGTCGATATTGGAAAGAAAGTAGAGCAACAGATCGTATTCTTTTTTAGATAAGGTAGCTTCAATATCCTTGATAAAAACCTTCCGGGCAGGCAGGTTAACCCGGATATCCTTCCAGGTCATATCGTTGTTCCCACCGAAATTCCTGCGCCGGATCAGCGACTTCACCCTTGCATTCAGTTCGGAAAGGTGGAACGGCTTGGTCATATAGTCGTCCGACCCTATTTCTAATCCTTTCAACTTGTCTTCCAACGTATTGCGTGCTGAAATAATGATAATTCCCGTTGCCGCGGCAATCTTTTTCAACGTCTGGATAATGTCGAAGCCATTGCCATCCGGCAATGTCAGGTCGACGATCGTGCAATCGTACTGGTAGAGGCTGATCTTTTCGTCGGCCTGCCAGAATGTGTTGGCTACTTCACAAATGAACCCTTCGCGAGAAAGGTAATCGGTGATACTTTCTGCAAGCCCTTTCTCGTCCTCGACAACTAAAATTTTCATTCCTCTTTTCAAAAGATACTTCACAAAAGTACACCTTGAATTTGGAAACATTTAGAAAGGATAATCGCGTAATAAACAGTCCCTTGCACAATCCTGTTTCCCAAATGTTTCCAGAATTGCGCTCTAATTTCGGCTAAAAATATCTCTAACCCGAATTATGAAGCACTCCCAGTATCATTTGGTTTCCCGCTTTTTTCCGCCGGGAAACGCACATTCACCGGCCCGCCGGATCTTCGAAATCAAAAACCGATGGTTTGCATTGCTTTTTATCGCCTTCGCATGCATACAGGCGAACGCGCAGCGCATCAAACTGCACGAAGCATTGGAGCAGGGCAAAGGAAATTTCCCTTTCCTGAAAGCCAAACAGGCCGAAATACACAGCGCCGAAAGCCGTGTCAAGTCGGTCAAGACCGATTACCTGCCGGCATTCATCGTGCAGGATCAATATACCTATGGTACCAGCAACAGCGTAGCCGGTGCATTCCTGCCCAACGAGGGTAGTGCACTGTCGCCTTCCGGCGGTATCCGTCCCGAAAATATTTATACCGCTACATTCGGCAGTTTCACGACGGCCCTGGTCGATTGGAAGGTTTTCAACTTTGGAAAAGTAAATGCCAACGTCAATGCCGCCAAAGCCGACCTCGCCCGCAGCCAGGCCGATTACGAGAACGAGCTTTTCCAACATCAGGTCAAAATCATCGATGCCTATCTGCTGCTGCTGATTAACCAGAAACTGGTAGACGCCCAGCGCCAGAACCTGGAACGGGCTTCCGTTTTCAAGCGCGTGACCGATGCCGCTGTGACTTCGGGCATGCGGCCGGGGGTTGACAGCTCGCTGGCTGCCGCGGAATATGCCAAGGCGCAATTGCTACTGCTGGAAAGCCAGCGATCGGAAAAGGCACAGCGCCTGCGGCTTTCGGAACTGACCGGCGAATTGCGCGACAGCATTCAGGTCGACACGATGGGCTTCTACGCCCAACTCCCGGCCGCTTCCGCCGAAATAGCATCATTCCTCAAAAACCCCGCATTGAGGTTTTCACAAGCGCAGATCGACGCCTCGGTAGCACGGAGCCTGGCTGTTAAGCGCTCGTTTTTGCCTTCCATTTCACTGGTAGGCGCCGGCTGGGGCCGTGGCTCGGGCGTTTCCAACAAAGATGATTCTTTCCGCACCGATTTTGGCAGCGGGGTAAAATACCAGGTTTACAACTACCTTTTCGGAATTTCTACCCGTTGGAACCTCACCAACATCTTCAAAGTCAGGAACGATTACCAAGCCGAACAATTCCAGGCCGAACGTTTCAAATCGCTATACCAAACCCAGCAGTTGCAACTCGACCGTCAGACCCGTGAATCCGAAATCCAGTTTCAGCTCTCGCTCGCGCAGGCACGCCTTACACCCGTGCAACTCGCAGCCGCGCGGACGGCATTCAACCAGGCCGAAGCACGCTACCAGAGCGGCCTCACAGACCTTTTCACATTGGCACAAAGTGTGAATGCATTGAACCGCGCCGAGGTCGACAAGTTTGTCACTAACGGCAATGCATGGCGCGCGCTGCTGCTCAAAGCCGCCGCCGCCGGCGACCTAAGTATCTTCTTGAATCAAATAGCCCAATGATACGCAAAGAGTCATGCTGAGCGGAGTCGAAGCATGATAAATCAAACCCGAATACTATGTACCAACTCATCAGAACTGCCCTCCGGCAACCCATTTCCATCGTGGTGGTCGTGATAGGCATCCTATTCTTTTCAATTCTGTCGATTCGGAGCATTCCCGTCGACATTTTCCCTAACCTCGATTTGCCTACCATTTATGTGGTGCAGCCTTACGGCGGTATGGCCCCCGACCAAATGGACGGCTTTATCGCCACCCGCTACCAGGACCACTTCCTGTATGTGTCGGGTATCCGCGACGTGGACGTGAAAACGATCCAGGGACTGTCATTGATCAAACTTTCGTTCTATCCCGGTACCGATATGGCTCAGGCGGCTGCGGAGGTCGCCAACAACGTCTCCCGCGCAAAAGCCTACATGCCCGAGGGTACTGTACCGCCGCAGGTAGTCCGCTTCGACGCCAGCTCGGTGCCGATCGGCCAGATGGTATTCGAAAGCGCCTCGCGCTCGCTGAACGAGATCCAGGACTTCGCTTCTTCCCGCGTTCGGCCCATGTTCAGCCGCATTGAGGGTGTTTCCAGCCCCCCGCCATTCGGGGGTAACCAGCGTACGATCGTTGTCCGCGTCGATCCTGAGCGTATCCGAAGCTACCACCTGACGCCTGAAGAGGTGATCAAATCCATTATTGCCAACAACCAGCCTTCACCGGCCGGTAATATCCGTATGGGGGATAAAACCTTGATGACACCCGTTAACTCCCTCATTAAGAAACCGGAAGACTTCCTGAATATCCCTATCCGCGTGGGCGCAGGGCCTACCGTATTCATCCGCGATGTGGGCGTGGTGGAGGATGGTGCCGACGTAACCGTGAGCTACGCGCTGATCAACGGCCGTCGCGCGGTTTATATTCCAGTAGTAAAAAAATCGGACGCCTCGACGCTTGACGTAGTGAACAACATCCGCGCCGCATTGCCCCAACTGCGGAACGCAGTGCCGGAAGATGTGAAGATATCCTATGAATTCGACCAGTCGGTATATGTAACCAACTCATTGAAAAGCCTTATTACCGAGGGTATTCTCGGTGCATTGCTGACGGGTTTGATGGTACTCCTCTTCCTCAGAGACTGGCGCAGCGTGATCATCGTAATCGTAACCATTCCTATTTCCATTCTTTCGGCAGTCATATTGATGAATCTGTTTGGCCAAACCATCAATATCATGACATTGAGCGGGCTTGCTTTGGCTATCGGCGTGCTCGTCGACCAGGCCACGGTGACCATCGAAAACATTCATCAGCACCAGGAAATGGGCAAACCGAAGGAGCAGGCTATCTGGGACGCTTGTAAAGAAATCGCATTCCCGGAGTTCCTGATTTTGCTTGCGATCCTGGCCGTTTTTGCGCCGTCGTTTGTGATGAGTGGTATTCCAAGATCCATGTTCCTGCCACTTTCGCTGGCCGTAGGTTTCGCGATGATCGCCTCGTTCTTGCTATCGCAGACATTGGTTCCCGTCCTTTCGAACTGGTTATTGAAAGACCACCCGCACCATGAAGCGCCCACACTGGCATTGGATAGCCAGGAAATCGACGATGTGATCGAAGAAGGTGCGCACCCATCGTTGCCGCCTACCGGCTTTGAAAAGTTTAAATTGAAATACCTGAATGTCCTTGGGGGCATCATGGGCAAGCGCCTCATCGTGCCGGTCTATCTGGTCGGCAGCATTGCTTTAATCGTCGGCGGATTCTTCCTCATCGGTACGGATATTCTGCCAAAAGCCAACAGCCATCAGTTTCAGATGCGCATGCGGGTGCCCGACGGCACACGGGTAGAGCGTACGGAAGAGGCCACATTAAAAGTTTTAAATCTGATTAAATCGGAAGTCGGCAAAGACAATGTCGAAATATCCTCTGCCTATGTGGGTACCGTTCCTTCCAGCTATGGTACTTCGAACATTTTCGTGTTCAACAGCGGCCCGCATGAAGCGGTTTTACAGGTTTCTTTGAAAGAAGAATTTCCTGTGAGAATGGATGCATTGAAAGAAAAACTGCGTGCGAGAATCGCCAAAGAAATTCCTAATCTGGCGATTTCGTTCGAACCTATCGAGCTTGTCGATAAAATCATGAGCCAGGGCGCATCGACGCCGATCGAAGTAAGTGTGGCCGCCAAAGACGTGGAAGAAGCCGGAAGGTTCGCGCGCAAGATTCAGAAGGAAATGCAGCAGATTGCATTCCTCCGCGATGTGCAGATCGCCCAACCGTTGGAATACCCGATCCTGGATGTAAAAATCGATCGCGAGCGTGCCGGACAATTGGGCATTACCTCCACACAAGTAGCCCGCTCGATGGTGGCAGCGACCTCTTCCAGCCGTTTTACAGATAAGAACCTCTGGCTCGACGACGCCAAAGGGCTTGCCTACCAGGTACAGGTCCAAATCCCGGAATACCAAATGACCTCCGTGGAAGATATTGGCACTATTCCTTTGAAAACCGGCGTAAGCAACCCGCTATTGGCCGACGTGGCGACCTTCTCTGAAAAAACCGCTCCCGGCGAGTACGATCGCGCCGGTCCGAACCGGCTTGTGACAGTTACCGCAAACATTCACAAAAAAGACCTGGGCGCGGCCACTACCGCTGTTCAGAAAGCGATCAAGAATGCCGGAGAACCGCCACGCGGGGTGATCGTAGAATTGAAAGGGCAAACCGAACTGCTGACGGAGACGCTGAGCAGTTTGCAAACCGGTCTGTTGATCGCCGTCGTGATCATGTTCCTCTTGCTGGCGGCTACTTACCAGTCATTCAAACTGTCATTGGTAGTCCTTTCTACCATCCCGGCGGTAGTCGTAGGTTCGATCGGCCTGCTCCTGCTCACCGGCGCAACGCTGAACCTGCAATCCTACATGGGCCTGATCATGTCCGTCGGGGTATCGGTAGCGAATGCGATTTTGATGGTAACCAATGCGGAAAACCTGCGCCTGAAATTGCAGGACGCGCACAAGGCGGTGACACTCGCAGCCGGCAGCCGGATCCGTCCGATCCTCATGACGAGTATCGCGATGATCGCCGGTATGATCCCGATGGCGTCCGGTCTCGGCGAAGGCGGCGACCAGATCGCACCGCTAGGGCAGGCCGTAATCGGCGGGCTGATCGCCTCCACGCTGGCGTCACTGCTCATTTTGCCGGCGGTGTTCACCCTTGTTCAGCGTAAAGCATCCATCAACTCGGTATCCCTCGATCCCGAAGACCCTGAAAGCAATTTCTTCCGTAAAAAACTCCAAACATCCGTTTCCATGAATACCCTGAAATCCATTCTGATATTGATCACCGTTGCCGCAGGTATGACCGCATGCAGCAGCACTGCGGAAACCAGCGAAAAGCACGAACAGCAAGCCACCGCCAAAGAACCCGCGGCTGTGGAGCTGGCCTATGTAAAAAGCATGAAACCAGCCAAGCAAATCGCCCTCCCCGGTGAATTGAAGCCCTGGAATAAGGTCAGTATTCATCCGAAGGTGAAAGGTTTTGTCAAAACCGTGAATGCTGACCGCGGTACTGTGGTCAGAAAAGGACAGGTACTGGCAGTATTGGAAGCACCGGAAGTAATCTCGGAGCTGAGCCAGGCCAAGGCGCAACTGATTGCCGCGGAAGCCGCATTGCAGCAAACCACCACGCGCTACCAGGCCAGTGCGTTGACATACAGCCGCCTGCAAAAAACCAATCGCACCGAAGGGGCCGTATCGCTCAACGAACTCGACCTTGCCAAGGCACGTGCAGCTGCCGACAGTTCCGCGATGGCCGTAGCCAGGGGTAATGTACAAGCTGCGAAATCATTCATGGAAACGAAGACAGAGCTTTCACGCTACCTCACTGTGACCGCCCCATTCGACGGTATTATTACCGAAAGGAACATCAGTCCGGGAGCCCTCGTAGGTCCGGGTGAAGGAGGTGCGAAGCCATTATTCATTCTGGAAGACAATACGAAACTACGTCTGACACTCGCAATCCCCGAAAATATGTCGAGCGCCATTCCGAACAAGGGTGAGGTAAGCTTCACGGTTTCAGCCAGTCCCGAAAAAATTTACAAAGCCGTGTACGCCCGCAGTTCTCGCACATTGTCCGAAGAGAACCGCTCTATGATGACCGAATTTGACGTCAATAATCGCTCCAACGAGCTCAAAGCCGGCATGTACGCACAAGTACAACTGAACACCGAGCGCACGGGCAACACCCTTTTCGTTCCGACAACCTCGGTCGTCCATTCCAGCGAACAGGTGTTTGTGATCCGCGACAAAGGCAAAAAAGCGGAATGGGTACCCGTGAAACGCGGCGTCGTGGTTGATACGCTGGTAGAAGTGTTCGGCGATCTGCATGATGGGGATGCGATTGTGAAGAAGGCATCGGAAGAATATCGCAACGGGCAGGATTTGTAGTCGGAAACCGTAAGGTCAGCCGTTTGTTCATCGGAGCGGAGAAGTGGTCGTCAGGCCAACTTTTCCGCTTTATTTTAAAATGATACACACTATTTCATGAATGTGATCAGTTTCAGAAAATTGAAAGAATTTTACGAAATTCATCCTGACGCAAAGCCTTATCTCACGTCCTGGTTCAAGACAGTTAGAAAAGCAGAATGGAAGGATTACAACACCGTGAAAGCTGATTTCAGAAGTTCAGACCTGATTGCAGACGCCAGGGTTATCTTCATCATAAAAGGGAATAAGTACCGAATGGTCACGCGCATCAGTTTTGAGCACAAGCGAATCATGATCAAATGGCTCGGAACGCACGCAGCGTACGACAAGATTAACGCAAAGACAATTTAGGAGATGGTAGATGTAAAACTGATCGAAACGGAGGAAGAATATAACGACGCAATAATGCGCCTTGATCAACTTTTTGATGCACCGATCGGAAGCAACGAGGCCAAAGAGGCAGATGTTCTGGCGCTGCTGATCAATCAATATGAAGAGGAGCATTACCCCATAGACGAACCCACGTCGGAAGAACATCTCCGGATCCGAATGGAGGAAACCGGAATGAAAGAAGATTAGTATTGATCATAGATGCCGGACTTGCGTCCGGCATCTATGATCAATACTTGCATCACTTCCTGCTGTAAGTATCCAGCGTTGCTTGCGGGAAAGAACGGAGGATGTCCGCCATCGTGTTTTTGATCATCGTATTCTGATCTTCTTTCTTCGTTGGCGCCTTCACTTTGCCGGAAGCCCAGCCCTGCCATACCATTCGCTCGGTGGATTTCTGATAAATGTTGAGGATGAAGCGGCTTTCCTGGTAATTGTAGGTAGAAATATTATTGCCGCCTCCATACCACCACATATACGGCGAGTACATATTGTTGGAGCGCACTTGCTGACGGTCTTTCACATCCGTCATAAATCGCACGATAATCTCAGGATTCTGCTGGTCCATTTTGTAGCCTTTGGCTTCCATTACCTCTACCACGGCGTCACCCAACCGGCGCCTGTTCAGTTCGCTGCCCAGCAACGGGTCTTGCTCGATATTATGCTCAGCCTCCACCTTGAAGGTTTTGAATTGTTTCAGGTTCACTGAGGAGTCGTAATCGTAGCTCACTTGAAGGGCATTGCTGCATGCCATCATGAATACACCCGCCACAACCGCCATACCAGCGGATTTTATCAACTTCACTATGGTTTTCATCGTGTTTTGGAACGTTTGGTTATTGTTATGCTAGTCTGACAGTTTCAGAGGGCAAATGGTTTAAATACCTATGAAACATCTATTAAACTTATAAACAAATAAAATAGATATATCGATCGGCGAAATTACTTATTATGGCCTGTTTCAAACGTTTGCATTACCTCCGTACTTCTTTTTACCATTACCCGCGTCGCCCTTCTCCTGTTGCACGGAATATCCGGAAAAAGTACGCTGAAAACAAAAACGCGCCCGGATTTTGCCGGACGCGATGTACTGGGAATATATAAGGGACCACGAACTTTAATGACCTATCCTAGACGTGTCTATAGTCAGGATGTTTGTAAGGAGCCCGGTAGGCGCGGGCCAGTAACGCATTCGCTTCTCTATCTCCCACAATTTCGCGTTTTATTGGGTCATAAACAATCGAACGGCCTGTTTTCATCGAAAGATTTGCCAAAATGCAGCTCGCTGTCGAAATATGACCTTCTTCGATGTCTGCTACCGGCCTGCTGCTCTGCTCGATCGCGTTCAGGAAGTCGAGCATATGCAGGCGCGTCGCGGGTGCTGCATTCAGCTCGATCTTGTCTTCTTTCAGGTCCTCCGGATACTTTTCTTTTTCATACACAACGTCCTTATGGATCTTTTCGCCTTTTCCTTGCGGAATGAAATCGTAAGCCATGGTACTCGCCCAGAGCGTTCCCTTTTCTCCATAGAGCGTAAATGACCATGGGTAATCAGGATTGTTTGGCGTACCCCAGGTGCGGTGCTGCCATACGCAGTTCAGCCCATCGTATTCGAAAATCGCTGATTGAGTATCGGATATATTAGACTTACCTTCTTTCTGCACATAAATACCACCCGTCGAAGTAATTTTTTTCGGCCATCCCAATTTCAGCATCCAGCGCACCGTGTCGAACATGTGCACGCACATATCACCCGTGATGCCGTTGCCGTATTCCATGAACGTCCGCCACCAGCGCACATGTGGCGAGCCGTCGTACGGGCGCAGGGGCGCGGGGCCCGTCCATTTTTCATAATCCAGGTAATCGGGAACCGCCTCTACCGGAGGATTACCATTGGCGCGCATATGGAAGTAGCAGCACATTTCGACATGTGAAATCTTGCCCAGCAAACCAGCGTCGACGATATTCTTCTTGGCGTCGATCAAATGCGGTGTGCTTTTCCGCTGCGTTCCTACCTGCACTACTTTTTTATATTTCCGCGCAGCGGCCACCATTGCTTCGCCCTCCATCACATCCACGCTGATCGGCTTCTGCACATACACGTGCGCACCTGCTTTCACCGCGTCGATCATCTGAAGCGCATGCCAGTGATCAGGCGTACCGATCAGGACTATGTCCAATTGGTTTTCCGCAAGCATTTTCTGGTAGTCGCCGTACAGTTTTGGCGTCTTGCCTGATTTCTGCCGCTGGCTCACCAGTTTACCCGCTTCATTCAACTGGTTTTTATCCACATCGCAAAGCGCGATCACTTCCACGGGTGCAACCTGAATCAATCTGAAAAGATCACTCTTGCCATACCAACCGGTCCCAATTAACCCCACACGCCATGTTTTGGCGGGATTGATCAGGTCCATTCCCTGCGCTCCGAAAGTTGAAAGTGCCAATGCAGCCGTGGCCCCGTGGAGAAAACTACGACGGTTGATATTGAAAGTGTTCATTCGTGATGTTGATTGGTTTTAGGAAACTGGCAAATGCCATATGGGGGTAAAAGGGCCGGGAGCGTGGCGTTTTACTTTTAAGCCCGGATTATTTTACATTTGCTACACATACAACCGCTCAACTTCCTGCATTCGATATGGTAGCCGTTATCTCCCGATTGTATGGATTTGGAATTTTATCCCGTTACAGCCCAAAAAAGCTGTCGCCTATTTGAATTTGAAAGCATTAGCGAGACTAAATGTATTAAAAAACGAATCGAATTTGCCATACTAAACAAGACGGCTCAACTGTACAACCTCGCCCTGACAGACATTAACCAGGAGGGAGCTACATCGGATATTGTCATCAGTGACAATGCAGATATGCCGAAGGTTATGGCTACCGTTATACATTGCCTGCATCAATTTCTCGAAAACCATCCATCTGCAACGGTACTTGTCAGAGGAAATTCTCCCGCGCGCACGAGATTGTATCGGGCAGTAATCAGTCGTGAGATTTCAAAAGTCAAAAATTTTCTGGAAATTTATGGAACGGATGGCTATGTAAACGAGCCATTCCGCATTAACACTCACTATGAAGCATTCTTCATTAAATTGAGGTCGGTATGAACGATACAATAGACAAAAACAAACGCAGACGTCCAAGGGAAGTTAAATACTATCCAACAGTTGAAGCGTGCGTCCAGGCTAAAATAGATGAGGCTGTAAAATTTCTCGAAGGTAAGGATTTGTCTCTGGTACTCGGCCCAGGTTACGAGTGTATGACCTTCAAAAATTCCCCGCATTCTCCTTCGTCACCAACTGAAAAGGAATCAGCACCTCCTTCTCAAACGCCTCTTTCTTAGCCGCCTTCACCGCGGTTTCAATCGCTTTTCCGCCTTGCTCTTTGGCATTCTGGAAAACAGTGGCATCCAATGTTCCTTTTTTAACAGCTTGCAATGCGTCGGGAATAGCATCTACGCTTACCACCAGCACCTTACCTTTTAGCCCGGCTGCTTCCAGCGCTTTTACGGCACCCATACCCATTTCGTCATTCTGGGCAAAGATGGCGTTGATTTTGTCGCCGTAGGACTGGATCCAGTTTTCGGTAAGCGACATTCCCTTGGCGCGATCCCATTCACCGGTTTGTTCTGCGAGGAGCCTAAGACCCGGATTGGCTTTGAGGATCTCCTTCGCGCCGTTATCACGCCGGATTTGGGCAGCCTGCCCCATGAAACCGTGCATCATCAGCACGTTCCCTTTGCCGCCCAGCTTTTCGGCAATGTATTTCATCGCGATGCGCGCAGACTCGGTATCGTCCGAACCCACAAATGCAGTAGGCTTAGCGGAAGTCTCGGAGTTGACATTGATAATGGGAATCTTCGCGTCCATGGCCAGTTTCACCGCCGGTGAACTTGCTTCCACTTCGCAGGGATTCATGATAATCGCGTCCACACCCTGCCCGATAAAGCTCTCGACCTGCTCCACTTGCTTCAACGCCGAACGTTCAGCGTCCACCGTAATCAGTTCCACGCCCATTTCCTTCGCTTTCGCTTCCATGGCGTCGCTCACATTCACGATAAACTCGTTTTGCATGCTCAGCATCGTAGCCCCGATCACCAGCTTTTTACCCCCTTCCGATCCCGACTCGTTGTCGGATGACTGATTATTACAGCCCCACAAAAAAGCTGCGGCAACAAGGGTAGCGAAAATTGCATTACGTTTCATAAGGCTGTTGGTAATCGGCGGTCGGCCGTCAAATTATGTTTTACATTAAAATCACCTTCAAACCCCTCTTCCTTCCTCCATCTTCCCAGTTCAATCCTTCTTCCCCACCCCATCCAGCACCACCGCGCCGATGATAATCACCCCCATCACTACTTGCTGGTAATAGGAAGTCACATTCAACAAATCAAGGCTGTTGCTGATCACTCCGATCAGCAGAGCGCCGATCAGCGTGCCGGTCATGGTTCCAGTCCCTCCCGAGGTGCTTGTACCGCCGATAATCGCAGCCGCAATGGCATCCAGCTCAAACCCCGCCCCGGCATTAGGTTGCCCCGTGGTAATGCGAGAGGTGAGCAGGATGCCTCCCAATGCAGAAAGCAATCCACAAATGGTATATACCCACATTTTAACACGGCTCACACGTATACCCGACGCACGTGCAGCAGGCTCATTGCCTCCGACCGCGTACATGTAGCGCCCCAGAATGGTTTTATTTAAAACAATAGAACAAACCGCGAATGCTATAAGCAGAATGATGATCGGGAAGGGTATGCCCGCAATGTTTCCCCCGCCGATAAAATTGAACGCGTCGGAAAGGTTGGAAACAGGCCGCCCTTTACTTAAAATCAACGCAAGTCCACGACCGATCGTCATGGTTCCTAAAGTGACGATGAATGGCGGCACTTTGCTCTTCGTGATCACCAACCCATTGAATGCCCCCATCGCCGAGCCAGCAGCGAGGCCTACCAATAACGGTACAACCAATGGATAGGTGTCGGGATGCGCGAAACTCGCAGCCGCCACGCCGGTTACCGCCACCATCGAGCCCAGCGAAAGGTCTATACCGCCCGTGATAATCACAAAAGTGACCCCAAATGCCAGCAATGCATTGATCGACACCTGGTTACCAATGATCAGCAAGTTCGAAACGGTAAAAAACTTAGGCGTACTCAATGCCAGCGCCAGGCATATCAATGCAAATGCGAGGAAGATGCCGTACTGGCCTAGTTTGGAGAATCTGTTCATATTGTACTTCGGCTGTCGGCTTTCGGCAATCGAGTTGTTGTTTGAGTTCGTTTAATTAATGCTGTAAGCAGTAGGCTGTAAGCTATATGCTTTGGGCTTACTGCTGAGGGCCTACAGCTTATAGCCTATGGCTTATATAATTAATGCTGTAAGCAGTAGGCTGTAAGCTATATGCTTTGGGCTTACTGCTGAGGGCCTACAGCTTATAGCCTATGGCTTATATAATTAATGCTGTAAGCAGAAGGCTGTAAGCTATATGCTTTTGGCTTACTGCTTACGGCCTACAGCTTATAGCCTATGGCTTATAACCATCACGCTACCGCATACCGCATTATCACCTCCTGCGTCGCTTCCGCTTTCGAAAGCAATGCGGTTTGTTTGCCTTTGGACAACACCAGTATCCGGTCGCTGAGTCCCAGGATTTCCGGCAGTTCCGATGATATCATGATAATCGCCATGCCGCGGTCGGCGAGGCTGCGGATTAGTTTATAAATTTCAAATTTCGCCCCGACGTCGACACCGCGTGTCGGTTCGTCGAGAATGATGATCTCGGGAGCCGCTAGTAATACTTTGCCAATGACGACCTTCTGCTGGTTTCCCCCACTCAAATACGTTACATGCTGACCGGTACCGGCCGTTTTGATCTTCAAATCGGCGATCATTTTTTCGGTGACCGATTGTTCGCTGAGTGTGTCGATAAAACCACCTTTGCGGTGATTGTTCATGCTCGCGAGCGTCATATTGTCCTTGACAGACATTCGGGGAATAAAGCCGAGCCCTTTCCGGTCCTCGCTCACATACCCGATGCCGTGGTCGATGGCTTCCCGCGGCGTGCGCGCACGAAGCGGTATTTCTTTGATCTTAACCTCCCCCTCATCCCATTGATCGAGCCCGAATATAGCCCTGGCGATTTCCGTCCGTCCCGCCCCCATCAGTCCTGCTAATCCCAGTATTTCACCGGATTTTACATTAAAACTGATATTGGAAAACTTGCCTGCTTTCCCCAGGTTCCGCACCGAAAGCACTTCCTGCCCAACCGGCCTCGTCGCTTCCGGAAACATCTGATCGATTTCCCGCCCCACCATCATGGCGATCAACGCATTCTGATCCAGTTCAGCAGCACTTTTTGTCCCGATATACTTCCCGTCACGAAGCACCGTAATGGTGTCCGAAATCCGGAATATCTCGTCCATTTTATGGGAAATATAGATAATACTGACGCCCTCGGCTTTCAAATCACGAATAATTTGGAACAATGTATCTACCTCTTTATCCGAAATCGCCGACGTCGGCTCATCCATGATGATCACTTTTGCATTATTCGAAATGGCCTTCGCGATTTCGACCATTTGCATTTGCGCCACGCTGAGGTTTTTCATCTTCGCCTTCGGAGCGATATCAACACCCATTCGATCCAGCAATGCAGCTGCCTGCCGGTTGGTTTCATTATCATTCAGCCAACCGGAAAGGATTCCGCTCTTTCCCGAAACCTCTCTTTCTCTACCCAGAAAAATATTCTGTGCTACCGTCAGCTCCGGAATGATGAGGATCTCCTGATGAATCATGGAAATGCCTTTTTTCAAAGTTTCATTCACATTCCTGCCAGTCAGGTTTTCGCCTTCCAGCAACACCTCTCCGGAGTCCGGTGCAACAAGGCCGATCAATATCTTCATGAAAGTGGATTTTCCAGCCCCATTCTCGCCCATTAAGGCATGTACTTCGCCTTTTTTCAGGTCAAAATGGATATTGTCCAGCGCATTGACACCGGAGAATGACTTGGAAATTCCCTTCACCTTCAGAATATAATCGGACATAGCAGTATCGAAACTGAGGCTTTAACCTTTCCCGCATGGCAGGATCCGGTTAAAGCCTCAGATTATAAGTGGATTATTGGATTAACCCTCCCAATGTACGCCGGTATCTTTCCAGCTTTTGGTGGCCGCCGATTCGAGTACCGCCTCGCACACTTTCTGTGTTTCGTAAGCGTCACGGAAAGTCGGTGAGCAAGGCTTGCCTGTCTGCAGGCTTTCGAAGAAATCAGCCGCCTGGTGCACGAACGAATGCTCATAACCAATGCTGGTTCCAGGGATCCACCAGCGCTTCATGTAAGGCTGATCGCCGTCAGTAACCAGGATAGAACGCCATCCGCGCACGATCGACTGGTCGTCGTGATCGAAGTATTCGAGGCGATTCATATCGTGCAAATCCCAGCGAATGGAAGCATTTTCGCCATTGATTTCAAAAGTATAAAGCGCCTTATGACCGCGTGCATAACGCGTAGATTCGAACAAGCCGAGTGAGCCGTTATCGAAATGGCAATGGAAAATACAGGCGTCGTCGATACCCACTTTCTGTACCGCGCCTGTGCCAGCATGCTTGCGTTCTTTGATGAATGTCTCAGCCACCGCCGACACATCCTTGATCCCGCCATTGATCCACATCGCAGTATCGATACAGTGCGCCAACAAGTCGCCGGTTACGCCGGAACCCGCTGCGTCTACGTCGAGGCGCCAGGTAGCCGTTCCACCCTGTGGTACATCCGGGCTGATCGTCCAGTCTTGCAGGAAGTTGGCACGATAATGAAAAATACGGCCCAGTTTACCTGAATCTACAATTTGTTTTGCCAGCGTAACCGCAGGCACGCGGCGGTAGTTGTACCAGACCGTGTTTTTCACGCCAGCCGCTTCAATGGCGTCCACCATTGTTTTCGCTTCTGCAAGCGTACGCGCAAGCGGCTTTTCGCAAAGGATCATTTTGCCTTTCGCGGCAGCTGCCAATGCGATCTCGGCGTGCGTATCGTTCGGCGTACAAATGTCTACGGCGTCGATATCGTCGCGCTCGATGATTTTGCGCCAGTCTGTTTCGTACGATTCATAGCCCCATTGCTCGGCGAAAGCTTTCACTTTCTCCTCGTTGCGGGAGCAAACAGCCGCCAGCACCGGGCGGTATTCGAGTTCAGGGAAAAAGTCCCCGATTCTTTTATAACCATTGGTATGCGTGCGGCCCATCAAACCGGAACCGATCAGCGCAACACGGATTTGCTTTTTTTGTGACATTGGTTTTAAATGCTTTAGGCTGTAAGCTATAAGCTTTAAGCCTTAGGTTTTGGGAATATTTTTGAAGGCTGTAAGCATTAGGCTATAAGCTTTAAGCTTCATTGAAGTACAACTAAAAAAGCTTACAGCTTATAGCTTATAGCTTATAGCTTATAGCTTATAGCTTATAGCTACTACGCTATCCACCCATGCGCATTGCGCACGCGTACCAGCGCGGCGAGGATGTCGTTCCAGGTTTGCTGCTTATACATCACCTCGTTCGGGAACATACAGCCGTCCCAGCAAATGTGGCGGAATGCTCTTGTGAGTTCGCCCTTCTCGTCACGCAGCCAGAAGCCGGCGTGGTGTACGATATCAAGTTTGCCATTCGGATCGGTAGCGAGGCAGTGGCGACCGGTTTTGTCGTGTGAGCCTGTTCCGTGAACGGTCCCGTCGTTTTGTGCAACGTGGAAATCGATGGTCCAGGGACGCAACGCGGCAGTCATTTTCTTGAATGCTTCATCCAGAGTAGCCCGATCGTTCCATTGGAAATCGGCTGGCAAAATGCGGTCTTCCGGCGCATTGTAGCCCAACAGATACAGGAATGTATGCGACATATCCGCCTGGAAACCTACATTCGGGCGATCCGTTGCTTCGAGCGTATCGATCATCGCTTTCCAGCTATGCATACCGCCCCAGCAGATCTCGCCTTCGGCCGCCAGTCTTTCACCGAAATCGGCTGCCACGTCCGCGGCACGGCGGAATGTCTCTGCGATTTGTTTGGTGTTCCCTTTCGGATCGGCCGACCATGCTTCCGGAGAAGCGGCCGAGTCGATACGGATCACACCACCATGGCGGATGCCTGCGTCGCGGAGTTGCTTGCCAAATTCGCATGCCTTACGTACCTGCTCCACAAACGTATCGCGGGCCTCCTTGCTGCCCATTGCCGAGCCAGCCCATACGTTCGCCACGAGGCTTCCCGCTTCGAGGTTATAGCCGGCCAGTTTGTCGGCCAAGCGCTTGCCGCCGTCGGCTGCATTGAGGTATTCGCCGATATGCTCGTCGAAAAGACCGATATCGACGCCGTCGAATTTCACGCCGTCCACTTCCGCAGCGGCTGTCTTTTCGAGCAATGTGTCAAAAGGAATAATCGGCTCCGAATCAGAACCTTTGCCCACGATACCAGGCCATGTGGCATTGTGGAGCTTGGGGAAATTATTTTCAGGCATGGTTTAAGAGATAAGGGCTTTAAGCTGTAAGCCTTAGGCTGTAAGCTCTTGGCCTGGTGAAAAAAAGCTATAAGCTATAAGCTGTAAGCGATAGGCTGCAAGCATCTCATGAGCTTAAAGCCTACTGCTTATAGCTTACAGCCCTTACAATACTAAATCAGGATTACCCGGACCGAAGTGCTTCAAAATCACGATCGGGTCGGTTTTCGATGGGTTACTGATCGTAACGCCTTCGATCGCAGCCGCTTCGGTTACGAAATATTCGTCGTTGGTCAGTTGTCCATAGCGGATCAATGCTGGGGTTTCGATATCCCACACACCAAATTTACCGTGGCCCTGCATCACGATCATTCCGTATGCACCACCATCTTTAATGGTCACAGTTTGTCCCGGGAATACGGTCAGTTCCTTAGCGCTGTAAGCCTCGTTTTTATAGCAAATCCAGTTTTCACTATATCCCTCTGCTTCCATCTCGGCAACGTCTTTTACCGGCTTAGGACGCATGAAGTGCTTTTCCATCAGGTTAGGATTGACGTTCAGATCCCAGTCGATCACGTCCATCAACAAGTCATAATCGCCGATTCTGTCTTTCGGCGTTCCTTTCCAAAGCAACTCCTCCGGAATAACCGCTTCGTTGACAAGCGATTGATACATGGCAAAAATATCCGACGCTTTCTGAGGCTCATAGGTACACAAGCTGCCCGGCGCGTGCAACATGCCAGGAGGCACATCCCAGCCTGTTCCTGGCTCCAGACGAAATGCCTGGGAGTAATTGGTAATCTTATTATCGCCTTTGGTGAAGTTCATCAGACACTCTTTGATCTGCTCTTTGGTCGTACCGGGAGCGATACCAATGAATGTGTATGGAAAATCGCCACCGTGATTGTTCAGTTGAGGCGGGAAATAGTAGGCTTCCGGCTTTCCATTCTGTCCCACCATCGCTGCGTGCTCATCTCTGTGGTGAATGTGATGCGGAAGCGGCCCCATATTGTCAAAAAACTTGGAGTACATAGGCCAGCTCTTGTATTGATCCCAAAGTCTGTCGCCTATGATCTGACCTTTCAGCTCTGCTACCGCGTCCCGCAATGTCACTTTTTGAACCCCTGATTCATCCTCCAAAACGATTTGGCTCAAACCTTCATTTTCGCCGGTAAGCGGTCCATTTTCGGCAGGAGTTGTGGATGACAACCAACGCTCATCGATACCACCACGTTCTCCACCCAGTATGTAATAATCGTCGGGGTGCAATTTGATCCTGCGGCCGGGAACGCAAAACGAACGCGGCACCCATGTCGGCGCCAAACGCAAAATTCCCTTTCCCTGCTCCAACGCCTTCTCAGCTATACTTGAAAGTCCCATTGTTTTTGTATTAAAGAATTGGTTTTTGGTACACTTAGTTAAAATTTTTACTGTATGTTAATGTGCTGTTGTCGATCTTGTCGCTAAACATTCACTTTCAATTCAAATTCCTCGATTTCCTCCTTCCCCGTCAACACGCTCAGTTCGAGATCGTACTCCCGCGTTTCTTCGGGTTGCAGGAAGATAAGCGTCCCATCCTCACGTGCTTTTGCCTGCCCGGAAAGCGGATGCGTGCTCGGCTCGATACCGGTCACATATTCGCCTTTGCCCCAATGCTGCCAGTTGGCGAGCCAGGGTAGTTGTTCTTTTTTGAATTTCAATGCGACGGCCAGCCCGAGCTTTTCGTTATGCAGGCCGCAAATGCTGTCACCGAAAATATCGGCGTCCACATCTATCAACGCTACTTCTTCTCCGCTGCCGAGGTGGCTTTCCAGCGGCGCAGGTACTTTTTTGAATGCATTACCTTCTTTGAAAATTTTGGCATTTTCTTCAAAACGCGGGCGCCATTGACCGTTCCAGAGAATGTCGGTACCCTCGTCGACGATGGGCCAGCCAAAATTGAAATGGTACAGCAGCATGTGCGGCGCCGCGGTATTGGCTTTGTTAATTACCTCATCATGAATACGCAGCTTCGCCTCGCCTAATGTGGCTGAAATGGTTCTTTTCAATTCCAGGCTCGGCCCGAACGGGCGGGTTTCACGGATGATGCCGGTAATGCTCATCTCATATTTGCCGGCGCGTAGGTCAGGCTGGATAATGGAAATGATTTCCGCAGGCTGGTTACCGATTAAACCATGCAAACCACGGTCGCCAAAGCTGTCAGATTCAGGGCCGCCTGCGTGCGAGAGGCCACAGGTAGTGAGCAAGCCACCACCGAATGTACGGAGCCAGTCGATGCCTTTATCCGAGAATGGTTGCGGGGAGGTAACGCCGCCGTGGCTGATCCACGCCAGGCTATGCTGGTTGTAGAAAGCCTCTGCAATATCCATCGCCCGGTCTATCACGACTTTGAAGCGCAATCCGCCACCAGTGTTGATCCATGCAATGCGGGTACCACGACCAGCGCCATTATCCAGCACGGAAGTTTCAATACCACCCACTTGTGCGTGGTTCGACACTTTTACTTTCCAGTTTTCCGCTTGCTTTTCAATGCCTTTCGAATCGCCAATCTCCATTATATCTTAATTAAACCTGTAATTATCTAAATCTGAAAAAGGCGCAAAATGCCTCGTTTTAATGCTTTTAACTTGAAAAATGCGGGATCAGGCTACCGGTACGCGGGTCAGCCAATTTCGCACGCGGGCATTGAAATCTTCTGTATTTTCAAAATGGAATGCGTGTCCGAGCTTGTCGTACAGGAACAACTCGGCACCGGGAATACCGTCGGCAACCTCTTCGGCCATCCATACCGGCGTGAAAATGTCTTCCCTGCCGCCTATCACCAATGTCGGGGCATTAATCTTGCCCAGATCCGGCAATGCATTATGATTGATGCAAGCCGCCGCCTGTCCTTCCAGGCCGTGCAATGGCTGCGGAAATGGGTTAAATGCGTCGATGCGTCGCCCGTTTTCAAGGTCTTCGTGCTGTTTCGCATCGTCCCAAGACGATTTTGAAAAGATCAGCAACTGAATGTACAAGCTGAACTCCTCCGGACGGAAACGGGCCTTGGCATTGGCAATGTGTTGAAAAAGGCCTTTCGCATAGTTATCGCAACGCGCCCAGGGGCACATTAATACCAACGACTTCACCTTTTTAGGATGCCGAATCGCCAACTGCTGGGCAATGGTACTACCCATCGAACAGCCTATCACATTTACATTCTCCAAACCCAACGAATCCAGCAAACCGGCATAATCGTCTGCCATTTGCTCGGTCGAATAGGGCCCGGCAGGTTTATCCGTCAATCCCACGCCGCGGTTATCGCCGATAATGCACCGGAAATGATGTTTCCAATCCGCTACGTGCACATTCCACACCGATCCCGGCGCGGTAATGCCCATAATAAGCAGCAATGGCTCCCCGGAACCGCGTTCTTCGTAGTAAAAGTTGATACCGTTGGTTTTGATGGTGGGCATAGTTGGTTGTTTGCTTTAAGCTGTAAGCCTTAGGCTATAAGCTATGCTTTTTTTGTAATAACCTATTTCTGAAAATTTGGCTTAAAGCTTACAGCCTATCGCTTATAGCCTACCGCAATCCCGGCACTAACTCCTCCTGAATCCACTTCCCGTCATGCAAGGTCACAAAATCCGGGTCTTCCAGCGCTTCTTCGCCTTCGTCTTCACAGATGATCCAGCCTTTGTAGTTGATGTCTTTCAGCCATTGGGTCACGCCCAGCAGGTCGACTTTACCTTTGCCCATCAACGTAAATTCAGGGTTTCCGTCCCAGTCTTTGTAATGCACATGGTTAATCAGCGACTGGTATTCCTTCATTTTCGCGAGCGGGTCCATACCGCCGTTGATGATATGGCCTACATCTGGCGTCCAGCCTGTTACGGATGCGTCCAGACCTTCGAGTACGATTTTGTAATCTTCCTCTGTGCGGATAATGGAGGTATGCGGCGAGTTGGGGTGGTAGCTGCACGGCACGCCTTTATCAGCAGCGCGGCGCGAAACGGTGTTGACGATATTCACAAGGCGTTTCTGGCGCTCTTCAATGTTATGTCTGCCCGTCGGAATTTGTACGGTATTCAGTACAGCCCCCGGGAAACGCTGCAGCACGCGGATCGCGTGGTCGGCCACTTCGCGTTCGCGGTCTGTCTCTTCGGCTTCATTCCAGTCCAGTGCGAGGGCCAATGCGGCCAGTTCGATGCCTTGTTCTTTCAGTTTGGCTTCTAGCAGATCCGGGTCTTGCAGGTCGCCCATCCAGGTAAAAATGGGCTGGATTCCCGTAAATCCCGCTTTCGCGATGACTTCGATCATATGTCCTAACCGGCCCTGGTGTGTTTGGCCGCTGTTGCTCATGAACCAGGTATAAACCTCTGATCCAAAGCGAAATGGAAGTTGCTGAGACATTAAACGTTTATTTTCTATTAATTAAAAATCACTTCGACTTCTTCTTCACCACTTCACCCGGCATGATCAGCGAATCCCAGCCCGCCAGGTCCGACGGCTTTACATTCGCCTTATACCCATTGAAATTGAATGTCGTGGGTTTATAAGGCCCTACAAATGCAATGTCGTTGCTCGGTTTGATAGCGCTTTCAAGCCCCAGCCCCCAGAACATCGCATTCACGACCATCCGCCTAAAACCTTCGTTCAGCAAATCTTCGGAAGCACCGTGGGTTGTGGTGAATGCGCGGCCTTTTTTACCACCTTCCATTTGGTAATCACGGATCCAGGCAACAGGCAGCAGCTCCTTGGTAGGATCGGCAGGAGAATCGGCCGTCATGCCGTTCAACACCTGGCCTTTCGCAAGTACCGTTCCTTTCGGAGCAGCCGTATAGCCGCCCGATTGAACCCACATATCCTTCACGCCACGCATAATCGGGTGATTTTTTTGCGCTTCGTCAATGATGATTCTGGAAGATTGCTTGTGGTTCGTTCCGTAGTGGGACACCCAGGTTTCACCCAGAATATACTCCCCGAAACCATCTTTCCAGGCCGTTTTGGGGCCATTGTAGTTCCAGGTATAATGCTCCCATTTCGGATCATTTTTGATTTCAAATGCGTGGGTGGAAGTCCGGAATGCCACAATGGGCCCGCCACGTTTGAGATACTTCTCGAAATGCTGCATTTCCTTGTCTTCGAAATGGGCGAAACGCATGAAAAGCACCATCAGGTCGGCTTTGTCGAGCACGTCGAGCCCTTTCACATTGGAACTGCCGGGAAGAATGTAGCCGTTCTCGTCGAGCGCGTACACGACCGTACACGTGAACCCGTAACGCTTGGCCATAATACGCGCCAGCGCGGGAAGCGACTCCTCGCCGCGGTACTCGTGGTCGGTGGCGATGAAAACGATATTTTTACCTACCCCAGGCCCCTTATCGCCCTTGTACACGACCCGATGTTTTGAGGGATCGTCCTGTGCTTTGGAGCCGAAAGTGATCAGGGCAATGCCGAGCACCAGCATTGATTTCAAAAGATTCTTCATAAACCCGGACTGAAAAAGGTGGTTGATCAGAGCCCGTGTTTCAGGCCCATTTCGCGGATAAATTTGTAGCCATTCTCGGCAATGTCCCAGGGCTCGTTGAATTCCCGCCAAACGCCGATCGCATTCGCAAAACCGGGATCGTTGCGCGAGAATGCTTCGATAGTCAGCCAGCCGTCGTATTTGATGGCCGCCAGCGCAGCGAATGCATCATCCCACTTCACCTGGCCTGTACCCGGCGTGCCGCGATCGTTCTCGCTGATGTGCACGTGCGCGAGCACAGGCGCGATCGTTTGCAATGCTGCCCCGTAGCTTTTCTCCTCGATATTGGAATGGTGGGTATCGAACATCGCGCGTACATTCGGGTGATCGGCCGCTTTAACGAGTTTGAGCAATTGCTCCATCGTGTTGCACAAATAGCATTCGAAACGGTTGAGCGCTTCCAATGCGAATGTAATGTTTGCCTGCGCGGCATAATCGGCAGCGGCATTCAGTACTTCTCCGGCCAATGCATATTCACGGTCTTCGGCCGGGCGGTTCACGAAAACGGTATGCGCCGAGTGGAACGGCCCGCAAATCACTTTCGAACCGAGATCATGCGCGCGTTCTATGGCCCATTTGATTTTGTCGAGCCCTCGTCCGCGCACTTCGGCCGAATCATTCACCGGGTTTTCCTCGGCTCCGAGCGTCATTACCGCGGTAGTTTCAAGACCCAGATCTTTGACAAAACTGCCCATTCGCTTGTAAGCCGCAGCTTCCTGGGGGCCTAAATAAAACTCGACGCCGTCGTATCCAATCTTTTTCAGTCGTTCGATGATCGGAAACAAGTCGTCCGAAACTGCCGCCGTCCAGGCCAGCACATTAAATCCGATTTTATTCATAACAAGGCTTTATGCTTTAAGCCTTAGGCTGTAAGCTTTGCATTAATGGTTTTGCATTAGCCGACGGCCGAGAGCCGAGAGCCGATGTTTTAATTAATATTGTTTGATACGCAGGTCTTTGTATTCCACCTTCATAGGCGGCCCTACGTGTACCTGTACCCCTAAAAGGCCTTTTTTGGCTCCATTTACCGTGTCGTTATCGGTAACATCGCTCATCAGGACGCCATTGATGTAATGTTGCAGGTGATTTCCCTTCACAACGAGATGGAAAGTGTTCCAGTCTTCGCTTTTGATCAATGTCTTCAAAGAATCGGAAGAACCGAGCGAGCCTACCACTTCAAAACCGGTCCAGGCATTCTTGGATACATTCTTGCGGATAGCTTCCGGCGTTTTTTCTCCGGTATATTCTTTGATGACCGTTTTCTGGCCACGATAAGCCAATGTAGTACGCTTTCGTTCTTCGTAATTCTGCCCGGTGTAGTTGTTTTTGCCGTCGATATCGGCCTGATAGCCTTTCAATGCGAAGGGCACGTCGGTCAATTGCTCACTGCGGTAGTTGATGCCCGAGTTTCCGGCTGTTGCGATCTTGAACGAACCTTTCAGTTCGAAATCAGCAGGTTCGCCGCCGCGCCAGATAATGAATGAGTTGGTTTTCAAAAGCGTTTCAGGAGTGATTTCGCCAACGAGCGAGCCGTTTTCAACGCGCCAGTATTTAGGATCTCCATCCCAGCCTTTGAGTGATTTTCCGTCGAAGATGGATTTGAAGCCTTTTTCACTTTTTTGGGCAAAAGTGTCGACCTGGCTGGTGAGGGTCATCATGGCGGCCATGAACATTCCGGCCTTGATAAATCTGAAACTCATTTTGATCGCATTTATAGGTTTAGTGACTCCTGAACAACTGATTTCCCTTACTGCAAGGGCTATTTCAATACTAATCCCTCTTAAAAAAGCAGAAATTAATATCCAAAAATTCCTAAAAATATCTGATGCACTATCCTGTACTAACCTGCCCGCACTGGTGCGAAGCTCTGCTTCGTGACTTCTTATTTGCAGAGCTCCCGCTCTGCGCGTGCATTCGCGATGCGCGTTTACGGTTCCCGACCGGCCGGAGGCCTACGAATAGTGGGTACGAAGCAAGAGCTTCGCACCGGCCTTTACGGCAGCGGATCACCCGGAGTTTTCGCGGCGGGATCGTAAACCGCCACACCTACGCGCGAATCGGCGCAGCCGTAGTAGAGCAGCCATTTTTTCTTGTAATATACCATCCCTTCGATGAAAACAGTGCCCGCTACATATTGACCGCTCTTTTCAAATGGCTCCATTGGCCGGAAGAAAGGGGTATCGAGACGGGCGAGAACCTTGGTGGGGTCATTTTTATCAAACAACACCTGGCCGGCGCAGTAACTGTTGGGCGTAAAACGCTTGTCACCGTCCTCCCCTTTATCGTTTTTGCCATTATAGAGTAACACGATGCCATTGTCGGTGAGAATGGCCGGCGGGCCGCATTCGGTGAGGTTACTGTCAAAATAACCCTTTCTTGGAGAGATCAGGTTTACCAATTCGCCTTTGCTATCCACCACAGGTTCCCAGTTGATGAGGTCGGTGGAAGTTGCCACATTTACATTGGCTTCGCCGAAATAGAGCCAGTACTTCCCGTTGATTTTCGCAATCACCTGCCTATCCCCCACCAGTTTGGTCACGATCGAGCCCGATTTTGTCCAGATATTATTGAATTTACCATGGTATGCCTCCCTGAACACCGGGCCATACTTTTCCCATCTGAGCAAATCGCGGGATGTGGCGACGCCCAGGCGTGCTTTGTCTTTGTTCCATTGCGTGTAAACAACCACATACAGGCCGTCTTCCGTAACAGCTACACGCGGATCCTCGCAGCCGCCGGGCCATTCATTGGCTTTCTGGCTATCCTCGGCGGGGAACAACACAGGTTCCTTTCGCCTTTTGAAACGGATCCCGTCTTCACTCTCGGCATATCCAAGGCGCGATGTACGCATGCCGATCGCCTTTCCGGCCTTGTCCTCGGCACGGTACAGCACCACGATCTTCCCATTTTTCATGGTCGCCGCTGGATTGAAAGTATCATTCGATTCCCAATCAACCCGGCGTTTGTTCATCGGGCAGAAAAAACGGGAAGTACTGTCGGGAGAAATAACCGGGTTTACGCCAGCAGGCCGTTTAAAGCCGCCGAACGCCCATTCGGGCAACTTGTTTTCAGTTTGGGCAAATGTCTGTCCTACGACCATCGATGTGCATATGGCAAGGCCCACGATGAAATTTTTCATAGATTTTCTATCAGTTATCAAATCACATTTGCCAAATATAGATCAAAAAAAATCCGGTCTGATCGCTCAAACCGGATTTCATATCTTTTAAATATTCGCTGATTATTTGTTCGCTACCAAATTTACGTCCAGCGTAAAATCGTTGTCGATCGCCTTGTCGCCAAGGTTTTCGAAGAAGTTGGTCGAACGGAACTTAATGTCGTATTTGGTGCGGTCGATGCTTACTTTCGCGTTCGCAGTCACCTTTTTAGCGTCGGCCGTCACAGTTGCAGGGAATTTCACTTCCTGGGTGATTCCCTTGATTGTCAGCTTGCCTGTTACGTCATAAGCATTGCCGCCTTTCGGTGTTACAGAAGAAATCACCAGCTTCGCCTGCGGGTGTTTTTCAACCGAGAAAAAGTCGTCGCTTTTCAGGTGATTGGTCAGTTTGCCGTTCATTTCCTGGTCTTTCACGTCGGTTACCACCAGTGATTTGATATCGGCTACAAAACTTCCTCCTTTGAGCTTGTCGTTATCAACTACGAGGGTACCGCTTTCCAGAGGCACAGTTCCCGCGTGTGTTCCTGTCACTTTCTTGGCGCCCCAGTTAATGGTGCTCGCTTTCGGATCCACCTTCAGTGTTTTGTCGGCGGCATTCTTTCCAGGACCGTTGGCAATAGCAGCAACATTGAAAAGCAAACCAGCTGCTGCGAGTACAAACATTCTTTTCATAATAATTTCAATCGTTTAAAGTGTAGAAGAATTGTTTTGAAAGATATAAAGAATAAAAAGCACTTAACAAATCATTAACAGGCTTTAACAATCCTATACGTCGGTTGTCAGGAGTGCGTTGCTTCGCCTTCCAGCAATTTCACACCGTCGAACCGCTCCAATATCCTCTTCCCGTCGACCCAATCTTCCAGCCCGGATACAGCATTGATATGCCCCTTTTTACCCACATTCACGAAATCGCTCCCCCAGTTGGCCGCGAACACTTTCGATCGCCCTATTGTCGCGTAAATATCGTCCGTGCTCGCCACCACGATCGTTTTGAAAGGGATCGTACGCACGGGGATGGGTGTAAAACCAACCACGAAATTCAAACGTTTGGAAAGCTCGGCATCCGCCGGGGCTACAAGTAATGCCCCTTTGATCAGCTCCGAACTGTACTCCTGCGCCCAATGTGCCACGGTAATGCAGCCCAGGCTGTGCGCAATAAGGACCGTCGGCTCGGTGAGTTCACTGATCTGCTTTTGCAGCTGTGCCACCCAATCCTGTTTCACGGGCCAGTCCCAGTTCGCCTGCTGTACGCGGTCGAAGCGGTCGGGATATTGCTCTTCCCAGATTGTCTGCCAGTGCTGCGGGCCTGAGCTCGCCAGTCCCGGTACGGTCAGAAAGCGCACACTCATAGTATTTTCGATTTGGTAATCACTTTATTTCTTGTCCATTACGCAGCGGAAACCGAGGTTATTGCTCCCGCTGGTCACTTCTCCCTTGCCACGGCTGCCTGCCTTGTAACGAATGCAATAGTCGTCGCTGCAAAGGAACGAGCCTCCGCGCTGAACGCGTTTTACTGCGCCCGGCTCGTCCGGATCATAGCTATCGGATGGACCTTTCGGGTTTGCCGCCGGACTTTTCTGATAATAATCCGGGCGATAAAGGTCCTCGCACCATTCCCACACATTTCCGTCCATATCGTACAGACCGTAAGGATTTGCAGGAAACGATTTGATGGGCGCGGCGGTGAGATAGCCGTCCTCTTTGGTATTCTTGTCGGGGAAGCTGCCCTGATAAATATTAGCCACCCATTTACCGCCGGGTTTGAGTTGATCGCCCCAGTAATAGGTATGGTTTCCTTTGCCCCCTTGTGCCGCAAACTCCCATTCTGCCTCGGTAGGAAGCCTTTTGCCGGCCCATTTCGCATAAGCGGCCGCATCTTCGTACGACACGTGAACAACCGGATAGTTTTCGCGGCCTTTGATCGAACTGGATGGTCCTTCCGGGTGCGCCCAGTTGGCGCCCGGAACGTAATTCCACCATTGCAACGGGTTGTCGAGGCTCACGCGTGTAGGCGTAGGTGTGAACACCGCCGAGCCTGGAACCAGCTTGTCCGCCGGCACACCCGGATAATCGGCCGGGTTCAATGGACGTTCGGCAACAGTTTTGTAATTAGTCGCTTTGACGAACGCCGCAAATTCAGCATTGGTTACTTCGTGGGCATCGATATAATACCCATTCACGGTTACCTCATGCATCGGGCGCGAGTCCGGAAACTCATCGGCCCCCATGAGGAACTTCCCGCCGGGTATCCACACCATGCTGGTACTGTCGCCAGCTCCCTCAGTCACCAGGCTTGCATTACGGATCGCAGCGGCACGCGAAGGCATGCCGTCGGCAATGCAGGCCGCGAGGCTGTCGGCTTTGCGTTTCTCCTCGGCGGTTTGCTTGCTTCCGCAGCTCCATAAGGTCACGGCTAATACGCCTGCCAATCCGCAAAACCTCTTTATTGAAAACTCCATATTCCTGAAAACTCGGTTACGCTTTTTTTAACTCAACTTTGAAAACATCCTTCAACGCCTGCCGCGCGGCGTGGTACCCGCACATCCCATGCACGCCCCCACCCGGAGGTGTGGATGACGAGCAGATGTAAATGCCCTTCGCCGACGTACGGTAAGGCGAAATGCTCAGAACGGGTCGTGAATACAACTGCCACACATCCTGGATACCGCCGTTAATATCACCTCCGATATAATTCGGGTTATATTGTTCAAATGCGCTGGCATTGGTCATGTGCCTCGCCTTGATCACATCCCTGAAGCCCGGCGCATACCGTTCGATCTGGCTTTCGAGGGCGGCGGTCATATTGCGGTCGTCGCCGTGTGGTACGTGGCAATAGGCCCATGCCGTATGTTTGCCTTCGGGTGCCCGGGTTTTGTCAAAAAGGCTTTGCTGCGCTACCAATGCAAAAGGTTTTTCCCCGCGCTTTCCATTTCCTACATTCCTCTCGTAACGCACTATTTCTTCAAATGTATTCCCCAAATGAACGGTACCCGCCCCCCGGCATTCTTCTCGCTGGAACGGAATGGGCTCATCCAGCGCCCAATCGACTTTGAAAACACCCGGACCATGCCGGTAAGCTTCCAGGCGCCTTTTGTAGGAAGAGCTCAGCCTGTCGCCTGCAATGCGGACCAGTTGCCGCGGCGTTACGTCCAACAAAATGGCCTTAGCGGGAGGCAGCTCATCCACCGAACCGACCATCCATCCCGTCTGAATCTTCCCTCCGAGCGATTCGTAATAGGTACCCAATGCATTCGCGATGCTTTGGCTCCCACCCACGGGAATCACCCAGCCTTTGATGTGCGCCGCCGCCATGAGCATAATACCAAAGGCCGATGTCGCGATATTGCCCAGCGGCTGAATCGAATGCGCGGCCATTCCGGCCCATAATGCGCGTCCTTCGGCTGTTTTGAATTTTCCGGCCGTCCAGGTAGCGGGTGGTAATGCCTGCAACCCGAAACCCACCAACCGGAAAGGCTCTGCCGGCCATTGCAGCGGTCCGAGCAAATCGGGTAACAACTTCGGAACGGATTCCAGCAGATGCCCCATCCATTTACGGTAGGTATCTCCATCCGCTCCGAGCTGCCTGGCCGTAGATTCCACCGACTGGTCGAGCACAGCTACGCGGCCGCCGTCCAGCGGGTGTGCCGCGTCATGCGTGGGCTGAACGAATTTCAATCCGAAATCGGCCAGTGGCAATCTTTCAAAGAACGGCGACATCAATGCCATCGGATGCACAGCCGAACAGATATCGTGGCGGTAACCAGGCAACGTCAGCTCGGCCGTACGCATACCACCTCCAATCGTTTCCTTGCCCTCGATCAACAGCACCGACAGTCCCGACTCCTGCAAGGTAATAGCAGCCGCAAGCCCATTCGGGCCGGAACCCACCACTACTGCATCATATTCGGGAGTCGCCAAGCTTGTCAGGGTTTAGCTGTCGCGAGGATTTTCAATGCCTCGTCGTCTTTGTATTCGTTCATCAATGCTTTCAGCTTGATTTTAAGGTCAGCTGTCAGTTTTTCAGTGCCTTTTGTTCCGTATACATTGGAGACCTCTTTCGGATCCTTCTGCAAATCGTACAACTCCCATGAGTCTGCTCCGTTGTAAAAATAGACCAGCTTATAGCGGTTCGTCCTCAATCCGAAATGCGGATAAACGTGGTGCGGCTGCGGGAACTCGTAATAGTGGTAATAAGCCTCTTTTCTCCAAGGCACCTGCGCAGTTTGCGTGCCTTTCAGCAATGGCAGGAACGATTTGCCTTGCATATCAGCCGGCGTTTTCACCCCTGCGATATTCAGTACGGTGGGCGCCCAATCGATATTCACGACAAGGTCATGCACTTTGGTCCCTGGTTTGATCACACCCGGATAACGGATCACAAACGGTGTTTTCAATGATTCTTCATAGATGAACCGCTTGTCAAACCAGCCATGTTCGCCCAGGTAAAAACCCTGGTCGGAAGCGTAGATCACGACCGTGTTTTTGGATAAACCGCTCTTGTCCAGGTAGTCGAGGAGCTTGCCGATATTCCGATCCAGAGAATTGGCTGTCGAGAAATAATCACGCAGGTAACGCTGGAACTTCCACTCTACCAATGCCTTTCCCGTCAGGTTTTTATCCGTTACCTCTTTGGATACTTTGTTATAATAGGCCTTGAAAACCTTTTTCTGCTCGGCATTAAGTCGGTTATAGAGAAAGTCCTTTTCATAATCCACCCCCACTTTCAAATCGAACTTCATGCGCATGGTCTTATCGATGGTCATATCCTGATCCGCAGCAGCTTTTCTGCCTTTGTAATCGTCATAAAATGTCGATGGGAGCGGGAATGTCACATGATCGTATGCGCCAAGATCCTGCAAATCGGGCATCCATTCGCGGTGGGTGGCTTTATGGCCGACGATCAGGAAAAACGGCTTGCTATCGTCACGCTTTTCGAGCCAGCCGGTCGCAAATTGGGTAATGAGGTCCGAAACGTAGCCGGTGTATTTGGTAGTGTCGTTCGGCTGACCGATGAATTCCGGGTTATAGTAATGTCCCTGATCGGGTAATACGTTCCAGTAGTCAAAACCTGCCGGCAAGCTGTTCAAATGCATTTTACCGATCCATGCCGTCTGGTAGCCATTGTTACGGAGTGTTTCGGACAATAATGTCTGGCTGGTATCGAACTTCGTCCGGTCGTTGCGTTTGTAGCCATTCAGGTGGCTGTATTTACCCGTGAGCAATGTCGCACGGCTCGGGCCGCATATCGAGTTTGTCACGAGGTTATTCGTCAATAATGCACCTTCACGGGCAATGCGATCAATATTCGGCGTCTTAACGATTTTGTTTCCATAGGCTCCGATTCCCTGATAAGCATGGTCATCGGAAAAAATGAAAATAATGTTCGGGCGCTTGGCTGTCTGGGCGTGGGTCGTCGTGACGGACAAACCCAGCGCAATCAGGCCGAAAAAGGCTTTCAAAGTCAGCTTCGCAGGACGGGTAAGGATAGCAAACATAAATACTCTATATAATAGGTAGACAAAATAAACTTATGCAAAATCAATTCGCAAGCGTTTGCCCGGAATTACTTTCCAAAGCCGGTTTTTCGCCGGGTTTAAAATTACAAATTGATGATTTGTTTTCACTATCCCGCGTTTTTAAAAGCAAAAAAGCCCGGAGCGAATACTTCGCTCCGGGCTTTTCAATGATTCGGCTCAGGTTATTTGGTTTTCTTATCAATGGCCTCGGCCATTTCCAAATGGTGTTTCAAGGTCGGAAGTTTACCCTCGGCCCATGCTTTCACATCAGGGTCTTTGGCATCTTTTGCCGCCTCTTCAAATTCGCTGATATCCTCTTTGTGGTCATCTACCATAAAGGAAATATAGGCTTTGTCGAACTCCTTCCCTTTCTTTTGGGCAAGTTCATCGTACTTTTTCTGCTTGTCGTCGCTCAGCATAGCGGGAAGCGTGATGTTTTTCTGGCCGGCGAGCGTTTTCAGCTCTTCACCTGCTTTTGAATGGTCTTTCATCATCATTTCCCCGAACTTCTTGACATCCGTGCTGGCGGCGTTTTTCTGTGCCAGCTCTCCCAGCTGTACTTCCATTAATCCGCCATCGGCGGCTGCCACGGCGAACTCGGAATCATCTTCCAGCGCGGTGGTATCGAGTTTCGCTTCATTCTGTTCTTCGGCAACTTCTTTGCTGTCCTCTGTCTTGGTGTTGTTACAATTCGTAAACGCCACCACAGACGCTGCCATAAGGATACTCCATGCGATCTTTTTCATAATAGGTTTTCATTTTTTGATGATTTGCGTCCTAAAAATCAAAAAACTGTGCCATCGCGATAGAAAAACGGATATTTTTGTAGTCATCCGTTGACAAAAAGCAGTGCTTTTCGGATTGTTCTGCCACTTTCCAAACCTACCTCTATCCCTATTTTAATGAGCTTTTTTGCCCCTTTGCGGATCTTGCTGGCCGACGACGACCACGATGATACCTTTCTTTTTCAGGAAGCGCTGGCGCAAATCCCCCTGGAAACAGACCTTTCTATCGCTGAAAATGGGGTGGAACTTCTCCAAATATTAAAAGACGCGAACGACAAGCCCGACATCATATTTCTCGATATGAATATGCCCGTCAAAAACGGGCTCGAATGCCTGGAAGCAATCCGGAGTACTGCCAGGTACGAGCAGGTACCAATCGTGATCCTTTCGACTTCGGTGTCGCAGCATCTGTGGGAATCAGCCTACCGCAACGGGGCCAGCCTGTATATTCAGAAACCAAACAGCTTTAACAGCCTGATAGAAATCCTCAAAAAATGCCTGCTCGACAGGACGGGTGCAACAACGCCTGACGGAGTGGAACAATTTTTGATAATTAATTAGTCTTACAGGTTTCAATTCGCATTCAGTATGAGTGAAGCAACCGCTTTCAACACAGCACAAGACTTATTTTTCAAACGACTTAGACAAGAAACGGCGGAAAGCCATCAGAAACTGGAAGATAACCCGCTTTCGCAGGCGATACTCTCCCCGTCGGTTTCCTTAAAGGATTATCAGACCTACCTGGCAGCGCTTTTCGGCGTGACCATTGCCTGCGAGGACCAGGTATTCCCTGCTATTTCCCACATTATCACCGATTTGCAATCCCGCTACAAATCGCGACTGATCATCGACGACCTTTTGGCCACCGGCTTATCGGAAGCCGAAATCGATGCGTTGTCGGTATACCGTTTCGAATTTTCAGGCACTGCCGAAGCGCTGGGCATCATGTACGTGCTGGAAGGATCTACGCTGGGCGGAAAGATTTTGTACAGGCACATCCATGAAGTGCTCGGACTAACGCCCGAAAATGGCGCTTCCTATTTCTGGGGATATGGTACGCAAACAGGGCACCTGTGGAAAAGTTTCATCTCCTCTCTTACCCAATTTGTCGACGAATATGAGGAGCGTGACGGCGTAATCGATAGTGCAAAAAAAACTTTTACCATCATTGACAACTGGCTCGGGCAAACCGGCCGGTCGTAACTGGTCAGCAGGAATGAATATCAAGGACATAGTAAACCGCGATATTGTCAATCTGACAAATTGCGAAAGTGAACCCATACACATACCCGGCAGCATCCAGCCTCACGGTTTTTTACTGGGGATTAAAAGAGGTGACTCCAGGATCGAATTCTGCAGTGCCAACAGCGTCGATTTTATCGGTATCGGACCGGATAAGGTCCTGGGCAAACACATTTCCGCTATCTTCCCCGAAGAGCAGGCTTCACGCTTCGTATCATATACGGAAACTGGTGCTATTGATTCTGCGAAGCCGTTTGTGTTCACGCTAAACGGGGTTTCGTTCAATACCACCGTTCACGAGAGCGGCCTCAATGTGATCCTGGAACTGGAACCATTCCCGGACGGGACTTTGCAATTGCCGAACTTATACACGCAGACGCGCAATTTTGTCTCGATCATGGAGAAATCCAGCGGGCTACTTGACCTCTGCCAGGAAATTGCCGACGAAACCCGCAAAATTACTGGTTACGACCGGGTGATGATCTACCGTTTTGACGAACAGTACAATGGCGAGGTGATTGCCGAGAGCAGGCGCGAAGACCTGGTTTCTTTTGCAAATCAGAAATACCCGCATACGGACATTCCCGCACAGGCGCGCGAGCTGTACATCCGCAATCCGCTTCGGATGATCGCGGACATCAATTATACACCCGTTCCGCTGTTGACAATCGACGATTCGGCCGATAAGGGGAATCATTCGCTGGATCTGAGCCTGTCGATCCTGCGGAGCGTATCGCCCATGCATATTGAATATTTGAAAAATATGGGCGTGGGCGCAACGCTGACCATTTCGCTGCTGCAAAACCAGAAACTCTGGGGGCTCATTGCCTGCCACCATTATGCACCCAAAATTTTGCCGCACTATACGCGCCTTTCCGCGCTGTTGCAGGGGCATTTCCTGACGTCGCAAATCGCGGTGCGTGAGGTTGCCGAAGAATACAACATCGGCGAAGCGGTCGATAAGGCCCTTGCGGAAGCGCTCACCCTCCTGCACGAGACCGAAAACTTCATGGAAGCCAGCCATCAGTCACCATGGTTGCTGAAACTCGCGAATGCCACAGGCGCCGCCATTTACCATGAAGGCGTATTGTATACCAATGGCCTGGTCCCCTCGGATGCAGAGCTGATTGCGCTGTTTGCATTTCTGTCCAAGGCATATCCCAACCAGACATTCGAGACCGATAATCTCGCAGACGTTTATCCGGCTGTGAAAGACATTTCCAAATATGCCGCCGGGGTGGTCTACCACTCGATGGTATCGGGCGAAAATGACGGGATATTATGGCTGAGGCAGGAAAAAATCGAGACGATCAACTGGGCAGGCAATCCGGATAAGGCTGTTTTGCAAAATGAAGACGGTGCCCGGCTTTCCCCGCGCAAATCATTCGAATTGTGGATGGAGATCGTAAAAGACAAAAGCTCCCCCTGGCGAAAATCGGAGATCAATGCGGCTTCGAGCTTTTCCTATGCGCTGCAAAAGCACATCAATTACCGGGTGATCAGGGCACAGGAAGACCAGAACAGGAGTCTCAACGAAGAGCTGCGCCTGGCCAACAAAGAACTCGCGAACCTGAACTGGATCTCGACGCACGACTTGAAGGAACCGCTGCGGAAAATTCAGATTTTCGCTTCCAAAGTCCTCGATCGTGAAGATCCCGACCTGTCTGCCCAGGTAAAAGACTCCGTCGAACGAATGCGTTTCGCGGCCGAAAAGATGCAAATGCTCATCGAGGATATCCTCACCTATTCGAAAGCCGGCAGCATGGATAAAGTCTTTGCATTAACCGACCTGAACGAGGTACTTCGGAACGTCATTTCGGAATTGCAGGATAATATCGATGAAAAACGCGCTACGATTCATGCGGAGAATCTCCCATTCCTTGAAATCATCCCATTCCAGGTGCATCAGCTGTTCATCAACCTGATCAGCAATGCGCTGAAATTCGTCAAGGCGGGCGAACGTCCTGATATCAGCATTACCGCAGGCAGTGTCGACGCCGCAGCAGTTCCTTCCGAAAAACCCGTTGCGGGCCGTTACCATGCCATTGCCTTTCACGACAACGGGATCGGTTTTGAGCCGGAATATGAAGGCAGGATTTTCGATATTTTTCAACGGTTGCATCCCGCACACAAGTATCCCGGAACCGGCATTGGTCTGGCTATCTGCAAGAAGATAATGGAGAACCATAAAGGGTTTATCGGGGCAAGGTCGGTGTTCGGAGAAGGCTCAGTATTTACCGTATATTTTCCCATCGCATAATTGCCGGACCGTGTGAGTATATTGTTCCTCAGCTTAGCCGCTTACCGGGGCTGGGCTGGGGATTTTTAATGGGTGCTGTATGACCCTAATGCGGCCGGCTGCACTTTTGACGCGCGCTGAGGGTTGGTATTAAATTGTTATGGTTTACCAAAAACAACAAACCGTAAACCAGATGTCAGCAGCCGCAGCTCCTGAAATAACCACCGACGAGCCCGTACTTACGGCCCGGCAATTCAAAAAACTGAGAAAAAACCCTGCATTGACGGCCGAAGCCGCCGGACTGCACTATGTCCAGTCGACAAATGCACCAGGCTATACCCGC
This sequence comes from Dyadobacter sp., assembly GCF_017744695.1. Lineage (GTDB taxonomy): Bacteria > Bacteroidota > Bacteroidia > Cytophagales > Spirosomataceae > Dyadobacter. The sequence continues at coordinate 99,499 of NZ_JAGIAS010000010.1, read as the reverse complement.
AAAGGAAAAGCGCCCCGGTTCTACTACACGGGCGACGGCGGCCAGCGTTTGAAGGATCCTCAAACAATCAAACGCATCAAGTCACTGGTACTTCCGCCAGCCTGGACCGACGTCTGGATAAGCGCCGATCCCGATGCCCATTTGCAAGCCACAGGCATCGACGCCGCCGGCCGGAAACAATATCGCTACCACCCATTCTGGAACGTCGTCAGAAACCAGGCCAAATATTACAAATTGCTCATGTTCTCGGAAGCTTTACCTGCACTCCGCGAACAGGTGGAGCATGATCTCCGCAAACGCGATTTCGACCTTTCGAAAACCATCGCATTGGTGATCAAGCTCATGGACAAAACCTGTATGCGGGTAGGCAACCAGCGTTACAAGGTGCTGCATGGGTCGTCGGGCATTACCACACTCGACGCGCGCTGTGCGACCGTCACCGGGAGCCGTATCCGCTTTACATTCAAGGGTAAAAAAGGAGTCCGACAGGATATAACATTGCGCGACAACCAACTGGCACGGCTCGTGAAACAATGCAAGGAAATGCCCGGAAAAAGGCTTTTTCAATACGTAACCGAAACCGGCGGAAAGTGCTCCCTGAATGCGCAACAAGTAAACGACTACATCCGCCGGCACACCGGAGCCAATTTTTCAGCAAAGGATTTCCGGACCTGGATGGGCACTGTTACGGCATTCGAATACCTCAGCCACCAGGAAAAAGCCGTTTCCCAGCGGCAACTGACACGCATTGAAAACACCTGTCTCGATGCGGTAGCCGCGCATCTGGGCAACACCCGCGCTGTTTGTAAAAAGTATTACGTGCACCCGGCCGTTTTCAGGGCCTACGAAAGCAACCGCATTCAGCGCTTTTTGCATAAAGAGGTGGAAGAAACCGCCCATTTCTCTGAAACGGAGCAACACGTACGCGCACTACTGGCACGCCCAAGCTGAAATCGATAAGTTTCGTTCCGTATGCAACCATTTGTATACAATCCTTGTCACAAACTTTGACATTGATTTTCGAGGATATTATAACGCGTATAAGAAAAATGGGTGAGACCGGAAGGCTCACCCATTGCTATTTTCATGCGTCTCAGGAAATTATCGCAGGTCCACTACTTCTACGCCCGGATATTGTTTGGCATTAAACGCGAAGAAATTGTCGGCCACATTCACATCGGCCACAAACTGGTCTACCTTATAGGTTACCTCCTGGCCATTTTTCTGGAAAATTTTCCAGCTGCTGATCGATTTATCGGCTTTATTCACCTCGATCTGCACCTTATTAACCTGGCTGTTTTTGTTGGTTGAGGTCAATTCCACTACTTCAACCGCCTTACCTGCTTCCTGCTTTTCCTTTACAAAAGCGGATTTGAAACCTTTTTTATAGGCTGTATAAATTTTCGTCGGGTCGAGGTCGCCGCCGGCAGCGGGGTCGAAGTCCTGTAAATTCACTTCATTGGTTTCCTTGATGTACGTAGCCATCAATTTACCGTCGTTAAAGATCTCCTGACCTGCCATTTTCAACCGAAACTTCGAGCCCTTCACGGTCGCTTCTCCTTTCAGCGGCTTTTCACCCTTGGTAATGTAAGTAAAAAGTGCTTTGAAGGATTTGATCTTCTGGTACTTGCTGCTCATAGCATTCAGGATATCCGACGACTTTTTATCGCCCTGCGCGTGGGAAGCGAACGGGTTCAAAATGAAAATCGTCAATACCGCAAGCAAACAAGCACTCTTCTTCAAATTTCTCATATTCAATTATTTAATACCTACTAAGTTTATAAAAACGGGGTTTTAAGTGAAATATTTCAATTTTAGACTTTACAAAACCGCAATGGTTTAACGGCGCCGCGGGCTTAACTTACACCCATTACGCGGAGGTGTTCTTCCAGCATATTCAGGTCATGGAACATCACGTCGCGCGCTTTGCTGCCGGTGAATGGCCCCACCACACCCAGTACTTCCAATTGATCCATAATGCGGCCCGCCCTGTTATAACCAAGCTTCATTTTACGCTGGATCAGCGACGTACTGCCTTGCTGGTGCGTTACGATCAACCGTGCTGCATCCGGCAGCAAACTATCGAAATCATCCGGGTTGAGTTCAGCTTTACCCTCCGCTGCATCCTCGCCTTCATATTCAGGCAATGCATAGGCCTCGTCGTAACCACGCTGCCCGCCTATATACTCGCAAATATCCTCGATCTCGCGGGTGTCGATGAACGGACATTGCAAACGGATCACCTCCGAATTGATCGCCAATAGCATATCCCCTTGTCCCACGAGCTGTTCGGCACCGCCCATATCCAGGATCGTACGCGAGTCGATGCTCGATGTTACACGGAAGGACAGACGCGCCGGGAAGTTGGCCTTGATCAAACCTGTGATAACCTTCACCGAAGGCCGCTGCGTAGCTACTACCAGGTGAATACCCACCGCACGTGCCAGCTGCGCCAGACGTGCAATCGGCGTTTCGACTTCCTTCCCGGCCGTCATCATCAAATCGGCCAATTCGTCGATTACGAGTACAATGTAAGGCAGGAAGCGGTGCCCTTTTTCGGGGTTCAGCCTTCTCGCCGCGAACTTCGTATTGTATTCCTTCAAATTCCGTACCGCGGCCTCTTTCAGCAGGTCGTAGCGGGAATCCATTTCAATACAAAGGGAATTCAGGGTAAAAATCACCTTTTTCGTGTCGGTGATAATTGCTTCCTCCGCATTGGGAAGTTTGGCCAGGAAGTGTCTTTCCAACTTGTTGAAAAGGGTCAATTCCACTTTTTTCGGATCCACCAGTACGAATTTGAGCTCCGCCGGATGCTTTTTGTAAATCAATGAGGCCAGAATGACGTTCAAACCAACGGACTTTCCTTGTCCGGTCGCACCCGCCATTAGCAAGTGCGGCATTTTTGCCAGGTCGGCAATGTGGATATCGTTTGAAATGGTCTTACCCAAAACAATCGGCAAATCGTAAGTCGATTTCTGGAAGCGGTCGTTAGCAAGTACCGATCGCGCAAAAACCGTCTCCCGGTTCTTGTTCGGCACCTCGATACCGATGGTACCGCGGCCAGGCATTGGGGCGATGATACGGATACCCAACGCCGCAAGGCTCAATGCAATATCCCCTTCGAGGTTTTTGATCTTGGAGATCCGCACACCCGCTTCCGGGATAATCTCATAGAGCGTCACCGTCGGCCCGATCGTCGCTTTGATTTTAGATATATTGATCCCGTAACTGCCAAGCGTGTCGACAATCTTGGTCTTATTACTTTCGAGTTCTTCCTGGCTTACTTTTTCATGCTGGTTTTCGAATACCTCGTTCAGCAGGTCGATCGTAGGGAAATGATAAGACGGCAGGTCGAGCATCGGGTCATACTGCCCGAATTCGCGTAATATCGACGCATTGACATCTTCATCCTCAAACTCCTCCACCGCAGTTTCATTTGCCTGGGTAGTGTCTTCCACTTCCAGTTCGAGCAGCGGTTCGGAGGGCACAGCCGACACTTCCATCGGCATGACCGGCAATTCTATACTCGTCGATGCGGCCGGTACGGATGGCGTCTGCGGCGCTACCGGCAATACTACCGCAGGATGCGGCATCACGCGCGGGGCTTCTTCTTCTGTTTCAAGATCAACATCCGGTTGCTCTTCCGGTGCCAGCACCTCGTCGTCATATGTATCATTCACTACCGACACAAACGTACTTTCGGGAGCAGCAGCCTCTTCCGGTCCTGCGGGGGAAAGCGTGTCCTCGTGAAGCTCCTCTGTCGCCACTTCGGGTTTCGCATGCTTCGCCTGCCACGATTCGTATCGGTCGCGCACGTCGTAGAAAAACACCGCGAATACGAACAATGCAAACAGAATAGGCAGTACGCTACCCCATTTCAGCCAATCGAAAAGCGACACGTTCACCAAATAGCCAAAGCCGCCGGAGAGAAAGCTGAGTGTGTTTTCGCTGTTGCTCATGAGAATAATGTAGCCCATCAGCACGCTTACCCACAGCGTAAAAAAGATTACCTCTTTGGTGGCTTTACTCAATGGCAATATTTCTCTCCCGAACGCCATTTTCCAGCCTGCCACAAACGGAACGACGGGCAGCAACAATGCCCCCAATCCAAACCAGCGATAGACAAAAATGTGCGAAACCACCGCTCCGAGCACGCCCAGGAAGTTCCGGGTTTGCCGTCCGGCATCACGAATCGACTGATGCCCCAGGCCGTCGAGCACGCTCTGATCGGACAAGCCGGTGACGATGTATGAGAAAAAGGATGTTTCCAGGATCAATCCCAGTACGATAAAGAATGTGCCCCAGGCCAACGTATTCTTCGGGCTGGTGAAAATGTGTTCCCAATCGAGGGATACACGAAAGCGGGGAGCGGCGGCCTCCTCCGGTTTCTGACGCTGTGTGTTACCTCTTGGCTTGTTGACTGACATTTATTTCAATTCCGGGAATGCGTGAAGTGCTGTATTTTCTGATTTTACTTCCTGACCAATGCCTTGCAGATCCTGCTGACCACACCGGGTCCTTCGTAAATAAAGCCGGTATAAAGCTGAATCAGGCCGGCGCCTGCGTTAATTTTCTCCAAAGCGTTTCCGGGAGTAGCGATACCGCCGACTCCGATAACGGGAAATGCATGATTGGATTGTTCACAAAGGTAACGAATTACTTCCGTCGAGCGATGTGTCAGCGGCGCACCGCTTAGTCCGCCCGCCCCTATTTGCGTTACTTCCGACGAATCGGTTACAAGTCCTTCGCGGCTGATCGTCGTGTTCGTGGCGATCACGCCCGCGATGCCGGTTTCCTTGACAATATCGATAATATCGTCCAGCTGACTCGTCGTCAGGTCCGGTGCTATTTTCAGGAAGATCGGCTTTGGATTAGCTTTCTCCCTGTTTTTAGTTTGCAGTTCTTTCAAAATCTCGGTTAGCGGCCCCTTTTCCTGCAAATCGCGTAATCCCGGCGTATTCGGCGAGCTTACATTCACTACAAAATAATCCACCACATCAAACAGCTCCCGGAAACAGATCAGGTAATCGCTCAGCGCCTGTTCGTTCGGGGTATCTTTGTTTTTACCGATATTCCCGCCCACCAATATTTTGGATTTCCTCTTCGCCAGTTTTGCCGCAGCCACCTGCACACCTTTGTTGTTGAAACCCATCCGGTTGATCAACGCCTTGTCCTTTTTCAGGCGGAACAGGCGTGGCTTGTCATTTCCCGGCTGGGGGCGCGGCGTCACCGTTCCGATCTCGATGTATCCAAAGCCCAGCGCTTCCAGTTGGTCCACCATTTCGGCATTCTTATCGAACCCCGCAGCGAGCCCTACCGGATTACGAAACCGCAAACCGGCCACTTCCTGAACCAGGTCAGGGTGCTCATAGGTGTACATCGCGCGCATGATCTGCGGCACGAAAGGGATTTTGAAAGCGAAATGCAGCGCTTCGCACACAAAATGGTGAATGCGTTCAGCGTCAAACAGGAAAAGTATAGGGGAGATGAGAATCTTATACATCCTGCAAAAATAGAATCTTTCGCAGGAAGGCGCGGGGAGGTTGGGGAATTTTATTTTTAAAGATTCAAGTAGAAATCAATCGGTAGCAGAGCCGCCGCCAAGCTTAATAAAGTCATCGATCATCACAACGTCACGGAGATCCTGTGGCCTTCTGGCGAGTACCTTCAACTCGCGCAAATCATTTAAATGCAGAAAGTTGATTAGCGCCCCCTGTGCATTGACAAAACTTCTCGACCTGCCAAACACTTCCAGAAAATTGAAGTTTCTATGAATTCTAGTAACAATGTCGAGCTCGCCATTGAAACCGAATACCTGAGGCTCCGTGAAATCTATTTGTTCTAGTTTAAAGATTTCGCTTTCATCTAAATCCATACAGCGAAATACCTCAACCAGACGTTGACCATTCTCATGTGTAGGATTAATCCAGATATCCACATCGTTCGTCGCACGATTCAATCCGTTCAGAAACATCGCAAATCCACCAACAATGAGGTATTCCAGCTTTTTCAAGTGTGCGCACTTTGTGAAGTCCAGAAATTCACTGTTTTCTAAATCCATTCAGCTTTACGGATTTTAATAGTTCTATCGCGGGTGCTATGGTCGAAGCCAATGAAAAGTTCGAATTTCTTCCGAATCTCAAAAAACCTATCGAAACGCTCACGTGGCGTTTCTCCCATACCCGTTAGCATTACATCGACATACGGGTCATCGAGGTTTTTATAAATGGTGATTATCCTCTTCTTCGCTTTCATGTCCTCAAAAAGTCAATGAAAAGTAAATATCGGGATATTCACTAAACAATAAAAGCACCCTTTGCAGGATGCCTTTATTGGCTTTCAAAATACATGCCTTATTTTTTCTCCGGCCACACATACTCAAACTTGCCGTTGATAGGCGCGCCGAAGTAGTTGACACCCAGAAAATCGAGGCGTTTTTTGTGGATTTCCATGCGTTTGCTGAAATCTTCGAAGTTCTTACCTTCTTTGGAAGTCCAGCCTACTTCCGCCAATGCGGTTGCACGCGGCCACACCATATACTGGACGTAAGCCGGGGTCTGCATATATTCTGTCCACACGTTGCCTTGTACGCCGAGGATATGCTTCGCTTCGTCGGCAGAAAGGTCAGCAGGAGTTGGCTCGTAGGAATAGGATTCCGCGAGGTCGGTAAAGCCGCCGATCGCGATGGGCTGTGTTTTAGCTTCTGCCTGGTAGTGGTCGAGGTAGCAGAAGTTACCCGGCGTCATGATCACGTCGTGGCGCTCTTTCGCAGCGGCAATACCGCCTTCGATGCCCCGCCAGCTCATTACAGTTGCATTAGGCGACAAACCACCTTCCAGGATCTCGTCCCAGCCGATCATCCGGCGGCCTTTCGCGGTAATGAACTTATCGATCCGCTTGATCACATAGCTTTGCAGACCGTGCTCATCTTTCAAACCTTCCTTTTGAATGATGCCCTGGGCAAAACGGCTTTCCTTCCATTGTACTTTCGGGCATTCGTCGCCGCCAATATGGATGTATTTGCTTGGGAAAAGGTCGATCACCTCGGTCAGTACGTCTTCCAGAAACTTGAAAGTCTCCTCCCGCGGCATGAAAACGTCGTCGTAAACGCCCCATCTCGTACCTACTTCATAAATTTTATCAGGATTGTTACCCAACTGCGGATAGGCCGCCAACGCCGCCAACGCATGGCCGGGCATCTCGATTTCCGGGATCACGTTCACAAAACGGTCCTCCGCATATTTGATCACCTCTTTGATCTCATCCTGCGTATAGAAACCCTCATAAGGCTTGCCGTCGTACTTATGGTCGCCGTAGTGGCCCTTCATCGTCTCCTTGCGCTTTGAGCTGATCGTTTTCAGTTCAGGATATTTCTTGATCTCGATACGCCAGCCCTGATCATCGGTGAGGTGCCAGTGGAATTGGTTCTGCTTATGCAATGCGATCAGGTCGATGTACTTTTTAACAAACTCGATCGGCATGAAATGACGGCAAACGTCGAGCATCAACCCGCGGTAAGCGTAGCGCGGCACATCTTTGATCGTCACATAAGGAACGACCCATTTCACTCCTGCAACCGGAGTCTCGCTGAACACTTCGGCCGGTAGCAATTGCAACAGGGTTTGCACGCCATAGAATGCGCCCTTGGCAGTCTGCGCCTGAATGGTAACACCCTTCGATGTCGAAAGCAAGCGATAGCCCTCTTCGCCGAGACTGGTATCCGACGATACGGCAAGCGTAATATCACCTTTGCCTTTTGCGGTAGAAACAGTTTGTCCGGTGGCTTTGCCTAATTGTGCGGCCAGCATTTCTGCCACGTGCGACCATTTGGCATCGGCAGGTGCGCCGATCTTCGTTTTGGCTTTGAGCGTCCATGCGCCTTTGGCGGTCAGGACCTGGGTTGGTTTGGGGATCACGTTAATCTGCGCCATTGCTGAGTGTACGAGCACGCAACAGATTAGTCCAAAAAGGAAACGTTTCATGAATTAGGAATCCGGTATTTATTAAAATTATTTAAAAATACTGCAAGTTATCGTATTCCTATTTTAAAATACTGCGAATCTTAATTTTTTTATAATTTTATGTAATTATCTCAAAAAAGGGTACGTTACCATAAATACATGTAACTTTGTACTCATTAAAGCTTTACAGCTTGGTTTAGTTACATTTCGCAACGCACAACCAGCCTATTTATCCTGCTTAGCTCCTAATAAAATCTAAATCCTATACCCGTGAAAAGAAGTCTGTTGCTGAACAGCATTGCCCTTATTTTACCCACACACCTACTTCTCGCATCGCCCGGAACCCGCCCGCTTCCTGTGAATGATACAAAATCACAGCGTGCGCTCGGAGGCAAGCTCGTAGGCAAAATCGTTGAAGGCCCCAATAATGCCGGGGTCGCATTTGCTACTGTCGCCCTGTTGATGCCCAAAGATTCATCGCTCGTTAACGGCGCGGTGGCGGATGAAAACGGGGCTTTTGTCATCGCCGAGGTTACACCGGGGAATTACCTTCTGCGGGTGACCAATATGGGTTATCAGACACTCTACCGGCCCAATGTCAAGCTGGCGGCCGAAGCCAGCCTGCTCGACCTGGGAAGTATTACCGTGCAGCCCGAGGCACAAAAACTCGCCGAGGTGGTGGTGAAAGGGGAAAAAACGATGATCGTCGATGACATCGACAAGAAAATCGTCAATATCGGCAAGGATATGCTTGCCACGAGTAACAACGTAAGCGACCTGCTGGAAAAGGTACCTGCCGTTTCGCTGGATGAAAACGGTAACCCGCAAGTACGCGGAAAAGGTAATGTGGTCGTACTCATCGACGGGAAGCCATCCAACCTCTATGGCAGCGACCTTCCGACGATCCTGCAATCTTTCCCTGCAAACCTGATCGAGCGCATCGACGTAATGACGACGCCTTCTGCCAAATATGAAGGCGAGGGCGCATCGGGGGTAATCGATATCATTACCAAGAAGACGAAAATCCGTGGAATGAACGGCGGTGCCCGGTTGAGCATTGGAAACCGGAACAACAATGCTGCCTCCGGTAACCTGAGTTATAAAGCAGGCAAGTTCGGCCTGAATGCATCACTTAGCGGGCAAACCCGCGCCATGACCTGGGAAAGGACATTGAGCCGTGATAATTTCGTCACCGAGTCGACCTCGCATTTGCAGCAGGACGGCACCGGCGGTAACAAAGGCAAGAATGCGTTCGGACGCGTGGGGGTCAATTATGATTTCAACGACAAGAACTCCATTGAGGCCGGCGTGAACTACTCCCGTGACAACAGCCGCAACAATAGCAATATCCTTAACCAGACAACGCTTGCATCGGGCGTGGTGTCGGAGAGCTTCCGCCGTTTGAACAACAGCAAAGGCAATGGCGACAACCTCAATTTCAACTTCGATTACCGGCTGAAATTTGCCGAAAAAGACCATCAGCTTAATTTCAATTCGAGCTACTCGCTCGGCGGGTCCGATGGAGAATCCTATTTCTCGCAGGAAAGCACTGTCGACAGCCTCATACGCAACCAGCAAAACCTGCGCAACAATAACCGCCATTCACTCTTCCTGAATGCCGATTATACCTGGCCCATTACACCGAAAGCAACCCTGGAAGCCGGCGTACGCTCGCGCAGCAGCTCGAACGACAACGTGAATGCCTTCTATAATCTCGACCGCGAGACGAACAGCTACGTTTTTGACAACAATATCAGCAATGTTTTCGGCTACAAGGATGCGACCTACACCGGGTTCATGACATTCTCCCAAAAAACCGACCTCTGGGGTGTACGGGCGGGTTTACGGGTGACCGACTACAACCAGGACATCAACCAGATCAGCCGCAAACAAGACTTCAGCGTGCATTTCCTCACGCTCGTGCCATCATTCGCTGTGACGCGTAAACTGGGCGAGTCGTCGCAGGTGAAGCTGAATTACAGCCGCCGCGTGCAACGTCCCGAAGCCGACTGGCTGAACCCTTACACCGACGTTTCCGATCCGCGTAACGTGAAAACGGGTAACCCGAACCTCCGCCCGGAATTTACACACAAGGCTGAAATGGGTTATTCCAATTACGAAGCCAACGGCGGCTGGGGGCCGTCGCTTTTCATGGATTATTCCAACAATGCAATCACACAGATTCGTACGATCGACGAAGCAGGTGTTTCGCTCACCAGGTATGACAATGTCGGCCGCGAATTCTCCTATGGTTTTGAAACCGATTTCTCCCAAAAACTCTTCGGAGATGTCCTGAAAATCAATGGCAGCGGCCGCGTTTTCCGTAGCGAAGTGGTATCGGCTGTTGCGCAGATCGACAACCGGACCTGGAGCTATTCCGGTAACCTCAACGCATTTATTTCGCTTCCGGCCGACTTCCGCGCATCTGCCTACGTGAACTACGAGGGCCCGCGGGCGATCGCGCAAGGCACGCGCGACGGCGTTTTCATCGCTAACATGGGTATCCGCAAGGATCTGCTGGAAAAGAAAGCGACCATTTCCTTTAATGTCCAGGACATCTTCCTTTCGCGGAATTACAGAAGCCAACTGAACACCGCTACTTATTCGCAGTCGTCGAACTGGCACCAGACCAACCGCCTGGTGAATGTGACATTCCAATACAGATTCGGCAAAATTTCCGCAAGCGGCGACGATGCCTGATGTGCAAGGCAATAATTGTTAATATATGTGAAAAGGAAGGGTCGTATTGGCCCTTCCTTTTCATTTACAAGCAGTTCCTGATCGGCTCAGGAAGCACTGCTACGATCATTTTTGCCCGCATTTGGCATCATGGAACGGTTTTTGCAAATAGCTGGCGCAGGAGTCGATTAATTTTGCTTATTTAAACCCCGAACACGCAGAGTGATCTAAAAAATCGGTTCCGGGCAACCGGATTCCGGAAGGTCAAAAACTTAAAACAAAATTCTCAAAACACATGAAAAAGATCAAAATGCTGGCCGCATTGCTATTGGTTACGGCTGGTTCTTACGCACAAAAACTGCCCGCTGACTCCATATTTTCACAATTTTACAAAGCAACGGGTGGCAAAAGCCTTTGGGACGGTATAAAATCCTACAACCTGAAAAGAAGCTACTCCGCCGCCGCAGCCACTCCTTATGATGCCGTGATCACCGCCTCTATTCCCGAGCAGTCGATCTACAAAAACAAAACCATCATGAAACGCAGCTTTGTGTACACCGTGAAGGGCGACCAGGGGTGGATCAAAGTACCGATCGGGCAGAAAGTAGATGTGAAAGACCTCAGCCAGGCGGAGCAGCAAAACATGCGCATGGAATTGTATGACAACCTCGTTCCATTCATTAATTACAAAGATCGCGGACTGATTGCAACGACTGTTGGTACCGAAACACTCAATGGCGTGCAGGTAAACAATGTGGAATTGCAGGGTAAAGGGGTAAAATACAACCTCTATTTCGACGCAAAATCTGGTCTGCTCGTACGCGAGAAAATGAACCAGGCTGGCGTGGAAACCACCACCGATTTATCAGATTACGCCAAATCCGCGTATGGTATTTTGTACCCCGCCAAACTCGTGGAACTTAACAGCTCCGACAAGAAGCCGGTGACGATCAAATCGGCGCTGACCGTGAACGAAAATGTGAACGTCGAACTGTTCAAGAGATAAAAAAGGTATTGTTCTAATCCTGTACCTGCCTGTCGGATGTATGCGTCTGACAGGCAGGGTTAATGAAAACCAAGATTCTCAACGCCGCAGTATGGCGGAAATCAGCCTGGGATGAAGAAAGCACTCAAAGTACTAGCCATCATAATTCTGACAGTTTTGATTCTGGTTGGCGTGTTGGTCTGGGGTATCCAGACACCGTTCGGCCAGAATTTTTTAACATCCCAGGCGAATTCCTTTTTGCGTAAAAAACTCAAAAACAAGGTCAATATTGAGAAAATCCGCTTCGACGTGCCCGACTGGGTATTGCTCGAAGGCGTGTATTTCGAAGACATGCACGGCGATACGCTCCTGGCCGGCAAACGCCTGTACGTGGACCTCGATATGTACAGCCTCATTAAGGGAGACATTGGTATCAACAAGGTGGAACTGGAAGAGGTAAATGCCCACATCAACCGTGTTTTGCCAGACACGACATTCAATTTCCAGTTTATTGTAGACGCATTTGCCGGTACCGACACGGAAGTTGACACTACTCCGTCCAAACCGCTGAAAATGCGGCTGAATCAAATATCGCTGAAAAAAGTCCGGTTTTCTTACCGCGACGCGGTGATCGGAACCGACGCCTCGGGAAATATCGACTCGGCGGTTGTCAAGTTCGATAAATTCAATCCAACGATTTCTCAATACCACCTCACCAGCACGGCATTGCATAACAGCCAGGTGAAACTGAGGATGTACCCTGCCTTAAAAGTAGCTGCTGCCGGCCCCGAGCCCAAGCCCGATCCGGCCGACTCGCTCGATATCAGAGCCGGTGATATCGATATTCAGCAGTTCAAATGGCAATTCGACGATGAAACGTCGGGGTTGAAAAATGGAATGACCGTCGGGAAACTGACCGGGCATGTGAACAGCATTTACATGGGCAGCCAGCACGTGGACGTGAAGAATGTTTCACTACAAAACATGTCGCTTTTCGCGGAATTCGCGAAAAAGCCCAAAACCGCCTCCGCTCCAACGGAAAAGAAGGACACTACCTCTGCCCCGGGTTGGTATGTTAAAGTGGGAGAAATCAAACTGGCGGACAATGATATCCGCTATGACGACTTCAATTCTCCCGCGGTACCCAAGGGACTCGACTACGCACACCTCAACATCAAAGACCTGAATGTAGATTTGCAGGATTTCCTTTTCTCGCCGGAAAACATTGCAGGCGCACTGAAATCTGCCTCATTTAAGGAAAAAAGCGGCTTCCGCCTCGATGCATTCCGTACCAACTTTGCTTACGGCGATCAGGAAACCTATCTCCGCAACCTTTACCTCAAAACACCCAATACCCTCTTGCGGGACGAGCTGAGCCTGCGCTACAAAAACCTCGATCAGCTCACCAGCGACATTGGTAAGGTAAAACTCAAACTGCGGCTCACCGACAGCCGCGTTGCCTTCGCAGACATTTTGCTTCTGGTACCCGATCTGGCCAAAACCCCACCATTCGACAAGGAACCGAACGGCGTCGTAAAAGGCACAGGCCAAATCACCGGATCGGTGGACGATATGCTCATCTCCAAGGCGAGATTTACCATGCTCGATGGCACCGTGCTAAGTGCTGACGGACGCTTGAAAGGCCTCCCCGACTCAGAAAAGCTTGCAATGGATTTGAATATCAATGAAATTTCCTCCACCAAGGCCGATCTGCTTAAAATGCTGCCCGACAGCACAGTTCCCGCTTCCATAGAGCTACCTGACGCGATCAAGGTTTCCGGCAAGATTAAAGGCTCTATGCAGAACCTCACCCTGGCAACCACCATCAATACCTCGTTTGGGACAGGGACTTTTTCGGGAAATCTTAAAAACATTGAGGACAGCCTGCGGGCACAATATAATGGCACACTGACGCTCACGGAATTCGATCTCGGCAAGCTTACCAAGCAGCCTCCCGAAGAAATGGGTAAACTGACATTGCGCGCCGATGTAGACGGGGTTGGATATGCACCGAAAACGATGAAAGCAAGGCTGGATGGCAATATCGAAAGCGCAGATATCAAAGGATATGTATATCAAAACCTGAAACTGAAAGGAGATATCGACCATGGCCTCGCCAACGTCTCGGCAAACATGGACGACCGCAATATCGATCTTGATTTGAATGCACAGGCTGATTTGTCCAAAGAATACCCTTCGGTCAAAGCGGATCTCGAAGTAGCGAATCTCGATCTGACCGCCCTGAATCTGTACGCGGATTCATTACAGGTGAAGGGCAATATTAAGGTAGATATGCCTTCAACCAATCCCGAAAATCCGCTGGGTACCGTCAATCTGGACAGTCTGGTGCTGGTGCATCACCGTAAGCCGGTCGGTATTTCCAACATCCATGTGCAATTGACCGATTCCAGCGGTGGTAAACAGGCTTATGTCGAATCGCCTATTCTGAAAGCCAAAATGACCGGCCAGTATTCTTACACAGAAATTGGCGACGCGATCCTGACCGAGGTAGGGAAGCATTTCAAATCACCCGACCTGACTTACAAAGAAGTGACCAAACCGGTAAACTTCGCCCTGGACGCCACGCTTAACAATCACCCGGCAATTCAGGTGTTTGTTCCCGAAATACGGGAAATGAAGACGATCCAGCTGCATGCACAGATGGACAACCAGAAAGATTCTTCCCTGGTAGCCCGGCTGAGCGTTCCGATGGTCAATTACGACAGTACCATTGTGGAACGCGCATCGATGGATTTCAGCACCGTTGAAGCCCATGCGGCTTTGAATGCCAATGTGGGTATGATCAATACGGGTGGTTTCAGAATGCAGAATGCTTCGCTGGCAAGCCGGATCGTCAACAATGACGTAAAATTCGATTTTGTCGTCCGCGACTCAGTCAATACCGAGCGCCACGCCGTAAAAGGCGACCTGGCCGTCAACAACAATCAATATCGCCTCAACCTGCGCGACGACCTGCTCCTGAACTACGACAAATGGGAGACCGACACTGCGGGCTACGTGCGATACGCGTCCGACAGCGTGTATGTGAGGAACCTGGCGATCAGCAACAAAGGGCAATCCCTGAAAATCAACTCCACTTCCGAGGCACCCAATAGTCCGCTCGACATTACCATGGCCAATATCTCCATCGGGCCGCTGATCGAGATTGCAACGCTCGATTCGACGCTCGCGACTGGTACGTTGAATGGAAAGGTGTTACTAAGCAACTATATGACCTCGCCTGTATACACGGGCGAACTGACCATCAATAACCTGGCCGTAACCAAAATTCCAGTAGGCGACCTGGCATTAAAATCGACAAATGATACCGAGAACCTGATCCGGGTAGCGATGTCGCTCGTGAACGACCAGAACGATGTGAGCCTCCGGGGAAGCTATAATCTGAAATCCGAAAGTCCGATGGATTTCAAAATGGATGTAAAAAAACTCAGTGCTAAGACGATCGAGGCGTTCAGTTTCGGTGAGCTGAAACGGGCGGAAGGCAACCTGACCGGTAACATCGCCATTACCGGTGCAACCGACAGCCCCCGACTCGACGGAGCAGTTAATTTTGACAATGTAGCATTCAATGCGACGCAACTGGGAGCGCGGTATTCGTTGGCCGGGCAAAAGATCCAGTTCAATGGGCAAAATATCAATTTCAATAACTTCACAGTCACCGATTCGCTGAACCAGACCGCGAAGATCAATGGGAATGTGAGCATTGCGAAGTTGCCGGATGTGGGGTATAACCTGAGTATTTCGGCTAAAAACTTTAATATCCTCAATTCAACGCAGAAACAGAATGAGCTGTTTTTTGGAAAGGCCAACATCGATGCTAACCTGACGGTAAAGGGCCAGGGAGCGAAGTCGGTGATCGACGGTAATGTAAAAGTGGACCCTGGTAGCAATATCACCGTGGTAATGCCCAGCGACGCCACCGAGGCGGGCGATGCGACCAAAGGCGTGATCGAGTTTGTGGATATGAGCGACAATACGGAAGCCGTAAAAAAGGATTCCGTTGAAGCTGCGCAGAATGTAATGGTGGATTTCGCCTCTCAGATTTCGCTGGATATTGATGTAGACGACAAATCGGAGTTCAAAGTGGTGATCGACGAACTGAATGGCGATAATATCCGTCTGAAAGGGAACGCGCAGTTGAATACGGGTATCGCGCCGAACGGGCAGCTCTTCCTCCTCGGCTCCTATGACCTTACCGAAGGCTCTTACGACCTTACACTGCAAATCTTGAAACGGCAGTTTGAGATCAAAAAGGGAAGTACGCTCCTCTGGACCGGAGACCCGATGAGGGCCGATTTGAACATTACCGCTTCGTATCCAGTAATGGTCGATCCGGGCTCCATTGACGCCAAATTCCAGGGTGCGAGCAAGATACCGATAGAAGTACAGATCGTGATCACAGGAAATCTCACAACGCCCAATATCGCATTCAAGATCGCAATACCTGAAAATTCTGTCGATAAGTCGGTTGAAGACGGCATCACCGCGCAGACATTCTGGAGAGATTTACAGAACAATCCGTCCGAGGCGAACAAACAGGCATTCGCATTGCTGATTACCAACAAATTCATCACCGATCAATCGACGGCCGGTTTCAATATCGGTTCCAGCGCGGAAGCTGTCGCCCGCCAAAGCGTAAGCCAGCTCCTCACTGACCAGCTCAATAACCTGGCCTCCGACCTCGTAAAGGGTGTTGACCTCAACATCGGCCTGAACTCTACCGCCGACCAGACCACTGGTGCCCGTACCGACCTGAACGTAGGCCTTAGTAAGGCATTCCTGAACGACCGGTTGAAAATTTCAGTAGGCAAGAATTTCGAGCTCGAAAGCCGGACGAATTCGGGCAATTCAACGGAAGTATTCGACAACATCGCCCTTGACTACGCCATCAGCAAGGATGGCCGGTACAAGTTCCGCGCTTACCGCAAAAACCAGTACCAGTCGATCCTCGAAGGTTTTATCATCGAAACGGGAGTGAGTTTTATCATTACTGCGGATTATGACCTGTTCCGCGAAATTTTCCAAAAGCAGCGCAATGAAAAGTAACATAGGATATATACTGGCGATCTGTATTTTCCTGGGTAGCTGCTCGGTCAACAGATATGTACCCGAAGGCCAGAGCATTTACGTGGGCAACAAGGTAAATGTGCAGTCCGACACCATTTCCAAACCGAATGTGACAGGAGTAGCCGATCAACTGGAAGAGCTCATCAAGCCGCCGGCGAATAAAACGATTTTTGGCTTTCCCTGGAAAGTATGGTTTTACTACTGGATCGGAGAACCGAAAGACGAAGGCGGGTTGCGGAGCTGGTTCCGTAAAAAGCTCGGCGAACCACCGCGCTATGCCACACAGCGCATTGTGGATATCAATTCCGCCAACATGGCCGCATTTCTGGACAATGAGGGCTATTACCGCTCGAACGTTAAGGGCAGGGTTATCCCCAACAAAAACAAAAGGAAACGCACCGCAATCACCGAATACGACGCATACGTAATGCCGCGCTATGTGATCAACGAGATCAGCTACGTCGTGCCGGACAGCTCGCTCTTTAACCGCGACCTGGTTTTGGCCAAAGAGAAAACATTGCTGAAAAAGGGCGACCCGATCCGCCTGGAAGTAATCACGACTGAGCGCACACGCATCGATCAGGAATTGAAAGGCAAAGGATATTACTATTTCAACCCCGACTACCTGATTGTAAAAGTAGATTCCACCATTGGCCGCGCCGACTCCACCCTGGGGCCGCAGCAGGTAAATCTATTTCTCGAAGTGAAGAAGGAAACCGCACAGACTTCGCTGAAACAGTATTTTATCAACCGTATTTACGTCAATACCGGCACGGAGGAAAACAAGCAAACCGACTCGACGGCGCTTGTGACAAACAACCCATTGCGCCGGGGCATCACCGTCACTGATCCCGGTAATCACTACAAACGCAGGATATTTTACGACGCCATCGGTTTCAGGAGGGGTAATATGTATACCAATACTATGCATGATGTTTCCCTTCAGAGGCTGATCAACCTGCAAAACTTCCGGTTCGTTAAAAACCGCTTCGACCTCGTGCCCCGCTCCGATTCCGCATTGCTGGATGTGTATTATGACCTTTCACCAATGAAGAAAAAATCGTTGCAAACCACGCTGTCGGCCAGTACCAAATCCAATAACCTGGGCGGCTCACAGCTAGACGTGACCTGGCGGCACCGCAATTTTTTCCGGGGTGCGGAAATGCTGGCGATCAACGCGTACTTCGGATTTGACGTCCAGCTGGGCGGGAGCCGTACGAGTTCCAACAACATCGGCAACGAATACATCCGGTATGGGGCCAAAGCCGATTTGTCGTTCCCCAGATTTATCATCCCGTTTGTAAGAATAAGACCTGAAAAGAGCCAGGCTTTACCCAAAACTATTCTCTCACTGGCCTATGAAAACCGGATACAGCGCAACTTTTATACCACCCGCTCCATTCGCGGGGACTGGTCGTATATATGGCGCCGCAATTCGGAGGTGGAACACACGCTTACGCCGATATCCATCAACTTTGTAGAACCGAGGAATATCAACACGGAGCTGCTCGGGGAAATCGCAACGGATCCGAATACCAACCCAACGGACGTGGATCGCCTTTTCAGGCTCGTGGATACCAAGTTCTTTATCATGGGGTCCAACTACTCGGTATCCTACCGCCCTACCCCAAGACCATTCAGCAAAAACCAGGTCGCGATGACCGGTGGCATCGAATGGGGCGGAAATATTTTAAGTATGCTGACAAAGAAAAACCCGGAAGGCTACCCGAAAGAATTTCTCAAAGTGCCCATCCTGCAATATGTGAAGGTAGATGGCGATGTAAGGTATTACCGCACGATCACCCCTTCGATTAAATGGGCGAACCGTATTCTCGTGGGAGCGGCCAAACCCTATGGCAACTCGAAAACAATGCCTATACCGCAATTCAAGCAATATTTTGCCGGCGGTAGCACGGGGATCAGAGCATTTCGTCCGCGGTCACTGGGGCCCGGCGCCGTTGCCCCGGATACATTATCTATTCGCTTGATCGGCTATCAGTCTTTTGCTGATATCCGCATGGAATTCAATTCGGAAGTGCGGATGAAGTTTACAGATATTATTAACGGAGCTGTTTTTGTGGACGCTGGAAATATCTGGTCCTTCGGCGATAGTACTCGCGCCGCTTACCCCGGCACCGCATTGATCAGCAACAAATTTTTAAAACAAGTAGCTGTCGGCGGAGGTATCGGTTTACGCCTCGACTTTTCTTACCTGATTTTCCGGCTCGACCTCGCTACGCCATTCCGCAAGCCATGGTATGTGAACGAGGTTAAGAATGTGAGCGATGAAGGCGTGGTGGAGTACAAAAATCCTTGGGTATTCAATGAAATCAAATTTGGAAGCCGGGCGTGGCGAAAGGAGAATCTGATATTGAATATTGCGGTCGGGTTACCGTTCTAGCCGGGTCAGGATATCACTTGATTTCCTGGCAAAGCTCTATCAAAACGCCGTTCGCGCTTTTGGGATGTATAAAACAAACCAGCTTATTGTCGGCGCCCCGCTTGGGAGTGTCATTCAATAATGTGAAGCCTGCATTGCGGAGGCGTTCCATTTCGGCTACAATGTTCTCCACTTCAAAAGCGATGTGGTGAATGCCTTCTCCCTTCTTTTCAATGAAGCGCGCAATGGCACTTTCTGGCCCGGTGGCTTCGAGCAGTTCTATTTTGGTTTGATTTATTTTAAAAAATGAAGTAATAACCTGTTCCGATTCAACACCTTCGCGTTTGTAAGGAACTGTATTCAGCAATGCCGAGTACAATGTCTCTGCCGCGGAAAGGTCCCTGACAGCAATACCTATATGCTCTACATTCTTCATAGCCGAAGCATTATTCAACTCCTAAACTCATGAACTCTAAGCTCTATTTCCGGTTATCGTCGCCCGCCATGATGCTCAGGTAACTTTCAAAACGGCTCAGCGCGATCTTTCCTTCCGAAACAGCCTCTTTTACCGCACAGCCGGGTTCATTGATGTGCTGGCAATTATTGAAGCGGCATTGGTTAAGCAAATCGCGCATTTCGGGAAAGTAATGGCTAATTTCCTCCTTTTCCATATCGGCCAATCCGAGTTCTTTAATCCCCGGTGAATCGATGATGAAGGTGTCTTTTTCAAGTTCAAACATTTCAGCGAAAGTGGTCGTGTGCACGCCCTTGTTCGCAAATGTGGAAACTTCCTGCGTTTTAATATCCAGATCGGGCGCAATCGCATTCACGAGCGTCGATTTACCGACCCCTGAATGTCCTGAAAGCAATGAAACTTTCTCTTTGAGCAATTCCCTGAACTCCCCCAGACCGAGTTCGGCCAGGGCCGTCGTGGCGAGACAACGGTAACCAAGACTGGTGTACAATTCCATGAGCTCGGCCTGGAACTCCTTCATTTCATCATTCAGCAGGTCCTGTTTATTAAAAACAAGCACCCCGGGAATGCGGAACGATTCGATCGCAACCAGAAACCGATCGATAAATCCCAATGAAGTACGCGGGAATACCAATGTACAGATAAGTATGGCCTGATCCACATTTGCCGCGATCAGGTGCGCATGGGCCGTTTTATGGACTGAGCGGCGAATTACATAATTCTCACGCGGAACAATCTCATGGATGATCCCGAAATTTTCTCCCTCATTCTCCACCTCGAAATTCACATAATCCCCCACGGCTATCGGGTTGGTTACTTTCAAACCCAATGCTTTGAATTTACCTTTCAAACGACACTGCCAGATGTGCCCGTCCCTGCTATCCCTGACGTCGTACCACGAACCGGTCGAACGAAGCACCAAACCCCTTATTAAACTCATTTGTCTTTGTTTTGGAATCAACGAATTTAAAAGGACTTTGTCAGAAGTCACTAAAAATTAGCCGCGAAGTCAAAAGAAGCCTCCAAACAAGTAGTTTTTCAACATCGATGATTTTTACATACAATGCGTATCATTGTCTCCTTCAAGCTGAAAAAATCCCCGTTTTGTGACCGCAGTACTATTAAGAAACGTTTGGCCAATCGCCCGATTCGCTAAATATTTTACAACAAATAATAATATTTTTTAAAATCACACCCGTTTTTTCTGATTATTCCATACATTAGTACACCCAATAGTTAAAGAAAATTAAAAATATCATCCTATAATTTTTCGCTCCGCATAATGGACTTAGTGGCAGAAGAACCGAGTTCGGTCATCGATATTCGTAAAAATCGCATTAGAAGCAGCCTTTTGTTGCATCTATATCAGTCTGGCGACACTTCCATTAACAAAATGGCCAAGTTGTTCCATGCGAGTATACCCTCTGCAACGGGCATTGTGAACGATCTGATGCGGGAAGGCTGGATCACGGAGACAGGCACAGGTCCTGCACGAGCTGGCCGCCCGCCGGTGCTCTACGGCCTGAACGCGAAGAAGTACCTTACGCTGATCATGGACATTAACCGCCATGATACCCAGCTCTGCATATTCGACTTACATAACCAACTGATCCTCAAAAGGAAAGTTGACATACGTCTCGACGACTCATCGAATTTTCTGGAAGAACTTTTTACATCCACGGATGACTTCCTGAAATCCAACAATATTACTCGCAGCAAACTGTGGGGTATCGGCGTTTCGATGCCCGGTCTGATCAATTCTTCACAGGGTATTAATTTAACTTACCTGAACCTGACACCTTCTGGTGTGCCGCTGGTAACGTACCTCAAAGAGCATTTCGACCTCCCGGTGTGCCTTTTCAATGATACGAAGGCCACCACAATCGGCGAGCACCGGTTCGGTTATGCGGTCGATAAATCGCAGGTGCTGACGATCAATATCGACTGGGGTGTAGGGCTCGGCATTATCATTAACGGAGAGGTTTTCAATGGGGCATCAGGCTTTGCGGGCGAGTTGGGGCATATTCAGGTGAAACCGGACGGAATGCTTTGCCATTGCGGAAAAGTAGGCTGCCTGGATACGATCACTTCGGCCATTGCATTGATCCGCCAGGCTAAGGACGGTATCAACAGCGGCCGGGCAACGATCCTGAAACAAATCGTGAATGGCAATCTCGACCTGTTGGAAACATCCCATATCATCGAAGCGGTCCATGCGGGCGATGAATTCTCGATCGACCTGCTAAGCACCGTTGGCACAGAACTGGGCAAGGGGCTGGCTACGGCCGTTCATTTGTTCAATCCCGAAGTGATTATCGTGGGTGGTTTGCTGGCGGAAGCCGGGCCGTTCATTTCCAACCCGATCGAGCAGGCGATCAACAAATACTGCCTGTCGGATTTCAAAAATCCACTGTCGATCCACATTTCCAAACTGGGCGCCAAAGCGCGCTTGCTGGGAACACAGGCCTACCTGTTCGATAATCTGATTGCGAAAGAATTTTCCTGAAAATATATACTGGTGGCGCCCTTTGCGGCGTCATCAACCAATTGCCTGCTTCACTTTCTGCATAATCAGGTCGGTAGCACCCGTACCCGACTTCACGTATTCCGTACTAATATTGCCCGCATTCCGTGCATCAGCGGGGTTATCAACCCAGTTTTCCATCATTTTCAAAAGCTGATCCCCGTCGGCAACGGCGAATGCACCACCTCTTTCTATCAAATCCACGGCTTCCTGAAACCGGTGATAGCTTTTGTTCCCAAAAACAATAGGCAGCCCAAATGTCGCGGCTTCCAGGATATTATGCAGCCCCACTCCAAACGAACCACCGATATAGGCCATGTTACCATACCGGTATAGCGACGAGAGCATGCCGATATTGTTGATAATGAGATAGTCGAAACCCGCCGCATCCTGCCCGGCGGCTACTTCGGAATACAAAATGGAACGACCGTTCAGCCTGGAACGCCAGCCGGCGATTTCCTCGGCCCTGATCTCGTGCGGGGCGATGATCGCCTTCAGAGATTTGCCTGTTAATGCATTCAGCGCAGGAATGAGCACCTGCATATCCGCCTCCCACACCGAACCCGCGATCAGGCACTGGCCCGTACCCTTGAAACGCCCGATCTCGGGCAACTCGCGCGCATTAGACACGATCGCACGCACGCGATCGAAACGGGTGTCGCCCGCGATACTGGCGGCCGTAACACCAATACTTTCCAGAAGCGAAACCGACGTCTGATTCTGCACAAAGAAATGATCGAAGTAACTCAGCTTCTTACGAAAAAAGCCCCCATATGGTTTAAAGAAGATCTGATCGGGACGAAAAATGGACGAAAAAGAAAGGATATAACTTCCGTTTTTCCGTAGCTCACGCAGATAGTTAAACCAAAACTCGTATTTGATAAAAAAGGCAATCTGCGGGTTGACAATTTCCACAAATTCACGTGCATTTGAAGGCGTATCGATCGGCAGGTAACAAATAAAATCCGCTCCCGCATAGTCCTTTCTGATTTCATAACCCGAGGGCGAGAAAAAAGTAAGCAATATAAAATGACCGGGATAGGCATTCCGGTAAGCTTCTATTACCGGCCGCCCCTGCTCGAATTCCCCGAGCGACGCAGCATGAAACCATGCGACCGGCCGCCCTGCTACCTGTGCCTGAAACGATGATCGCAGACAGCGGAGAAGGCCTTTTCGCCCCTCCACGCCGAGCTTTATTTTATGATTGAAAGGTGCAACGAACCGGAATAGAAATGCGAAAACCTGAATGGCGACCTGATAAATGATTTTCACCAAAGAAGTCTGATTAAAAGGACATTAGAAAAGCAACAAAACACCGTCTTTCAGGTGCAACAGAAGCCGCCAGCAGGCTTTTTTGCTTCTTTTTTCGTTTAAAGAACATAAATGTACAAAAAACCGTTAAAGTGGTGTCGATATACAGAAGCATACGCTATTATTTTGTACTTTCACTGTCCATACGACACATACACAGTCACAGAGAATTTATACTAATAATATGATGCGTGTAAAACTTTTACTTTCAGTAGCTATTCTGTTTGCACTATCGACAGAAATATACGCTCAGCGCAGGTCTGTGAAAAATGAGGACGCGGAGGAGACCTATAAATCATTTACCTCTTTGGGTATTACCACCAATACCAACTCCGGGATTCTCGGAGGTGCGGTTTTTCGCCAGTCGTCGGCTTTGGGGACTAAAATGTTCGGAAAGAATGCATACCGCTACCTGGCACTCGAATTGGTGAACGTGAAACATCCGAAAGAACTTTCCACGCAGGACTTTGTGACAGGTGCACGACTGGTTTATGGCAAACAAAACTACCTGTTTGTGCTTCGTCCGGAATATGGCCGTGAAATAGCGCTCTTCAGCCGGCAGGACGACGAAGGGATTTCGATTAGCGGTATCGTCGCGGCAGGTCCATCACTCGGCTTCGAAAAGCCGTATATGGTCCAGTACCAGGGCTCCGATGGCCGGGTAACCACCCAGCCGTTCGATCCGAACAGGGCGGGCGACATTATCGGTGCGGGCAGCTTTTTCCAGGGTTTCGGGAAATCGAAAGTGGTACCTGGGCTGCACATCAAGACGGCCATGAGCTTTGAATTGAGTGCTTTCCGGGATAATGTGACGGGCGTCGAGGTTGGTTTTATAGCCGAAGCCTTTTCAAGAAAAATTACAATTATGGCGGATGCGCAGAATAAGGCCTTTTTTACATCCGGATACCTGACCCTTTATTTTGGAAGTAAGAAAAGATAATTACCATTACAGATTAATATGATTGAATTGCCAGTAATACCATCGGAACGCAGAAAACGCCCCGATTGGCTCCGGGTTAAACTTCCCGCAGGCCCTGAATTCAGGAAAGTGAGACAGCTGGTCGATAACTATAAACTCCATACCATTTGCGAAAGCGGCAGCTGCCCGAATATGGGGGAGTGTTGGGGAGCCGGAACGGCCACCTTTATGATCCTCGGGAACGTGTGTACGAGAAGTTGCAGTTTTTGTGCGGTAGCAACCGGCCGGCCTAACGAGTACGATACCGACGAGCCACGGCGCGTGGCGGAGGCGATCAAGCTGATGCAGGTGAAACATGCGGTAATCACATCCGTGAACCGCGACGAGCTGAAAGACAAAGGCGCGGAAATCTGGTATCAAACGGTTCGCCAGGTAAAGGAAAACACGCCGGAAACGACGATTGAAACGCTGATCCCCGATGTAAAAAGCAACTGGGATGCATTGATACACATGATCGAAGCGGGTCAGGAAGTAGTTTCCCACAATATGGAGACTGTGGAACGTTTATACCGTGCGGTACGTCCGCAGGCAAAATATACCCGTAGCCTGGAACAAATCAAGCGTACGAAGGAATTCGGCCAGCGTACCAAATCGGGCATTATGCTTGGCCTTGGCGAAACGCAGGATGAAGTGTACAAGGCAATGGACGACCTGGCTGAAAACGGCCTGGACATTCTGACTTTGGGACAATATCTTCAACCTACCAAAATGCACCACGAGGTGATCGAATGGATCACGCCCGAAATGTTTGACAATTACAGGGAAGAAGGATTAAAACGCGGCTTGAAATACGTTGAATCAGGTCCACTGGTACGTTCCAGTTACCACGCGGAACGCCATGTGAACGTGCCGATCTGATATCGGGACTTCGCTTAAAGAGCCGGTACAGCAACGTATACCGGCTCTTTTATTTTGCCTCATAATTATTCTTTGTCACCGTTTGCGAAGAGGTATTTGATTCAGCGGTAGAAATACGTAGGTTTATATGTTCTACTATACCACTCACAATCAATGAATTCTCTGACCAAACTCGTCAAACAAACAATCAAGGACGTGAGTCGCCATGTAAATTTCACGCGATCCGTCAGTTTCAACAACAAACGCTTTAAAGTTCCGGTAATTCACAACATCGGGCTATCCAATTTCGCAATTGAGGATGACGACTGGTTTTTCCAGCTTGTCAAATCCATGCAAATGCCCGCAGGAAGCAGCTTCATCGATGTGGGGGTGAATGTCGGACAATCGCTGATAGCCTTTCGGAGCTACCGCGACAATCCCTATTATGGTTTTGAGCCCAGCCCGCATTGTGCCTTTTATCTCAACAAGCTTATTAAAATGAATGACCTGCGGGATGTCCATTTACTCCCGGTAGGGCTTTCTTCTTCCGCTGAAGTTTTGAAGTTCTACTGTAAAACCGGCGCAGACTCTTCGGCCACGATGATGGGCGACCTCCGCCCCGGCCATTATCGCCCCGAGGACGTCAGCTACGTCCCAGTATTTCCGTTCGACGATCTCAACCTGGACAATATCAGCGATATCTCCTTTATTAAAATCGATGTGGAAGGTGCCGAACTGGAAGTATTGACCGGATTGAAGAAAACATTGGAAAAACACAATCCGGTGATCACCTGCGAAGTGCTCGACTGCCACAAGGCCGCCGCAAACCTGCATGTATTGCAGGAGCGCGCCAACAGGCTGGTCGAACTAGTTAAAGGCCTGAACTACACCCTTTACAGGATCAGACCGGAAAAGGAGTTAAATTTTGACAAAATTGAGGAAATTATTCTTAAACAATACGATTCACAAAGTCAATATCTAAATGATTACTTATTTTTGCCATCGACTAGGAAAATAGAAGAACTTCTCATGAGGTAATTTTATCACACATTTAAACTTTTCTTTAACTTTTATTTCGTTTCCAATGCCATACTTATTCACCTCGGAGTCCGTATCTGAAGGACATCCTGACAAGGTAGCCGATCAAATATCAGATGCACTGATTGACAATTTTTTAGCATGGGATACCGACAGTAAGGTGGCCTGCGAAACACTGGTGACGACCGGACAGGTAGTTTTGGCCGGCGAGGTAAAAACCAACACTTACCTGGACGTTCAGAAGATCACCCGCGAAGTGATCAAGAGAATCGGTTACACGAAAAGTGAATACATGTTTGAAGCGAACTCTTGCGGTATCCTGTCAGCGATCCACGACCAGAGCGCGGATATCAACCAGGGTGTAGACCGTGCCGCGGCGGCCGAAGATTTCGAATCGAAGGCAAATGCTCAGGGGGCCGGTGACCAGGGTATGATGTTCGGATACGCGACCCGCGAGACTGCGAACTATATGCCGCTTGCACTCGACCTGGCGCATAAGATCCTGCAAGAGATGTCGTACATCCGCAACAACGAGCCTGCATTAATCCCTTATCTCCGTCCTGACGCGAAATCGCAGGTAACGATCGAATATAGCGATGATAACGTGCCACAACGTATCGATACGATCGTGGTTTCGACCCAGCACGACGACTTCGATACCGAAGAAGCGATGCTGGCGAAAATCAAAAGCGATATTATCAACATTGTAATCCCTCGTGTAAAAGCTAAGTTGACGCCTGAATTGCAGAAGCTGTTCACAGGCGACATTACGCACCACATCAACCCAACCGGTAAGTTTGTAATCGGTGGTCCTCATGGTGACACAGGTCTTACAGGCCGTAAAATCATCGTTGATACTTACGGTGGAAAAGGCGCACACGGTGGTGGTGCATTCTCCGGAAAAGATCCTTCCAAAGTGGACCGTTCCGCAGCATATGCGACACGTCACATCGCGAAAAACATGGTAGCTTCCGGTCTCTGCGACGAAGTGCTCGTTCAGGTTTCTTACGCGATCGGTGTGGCTGAGCCTTGCGGTTTGTATGTAAACACTTACGGAACTTCGAAAGTAGCCGACAACGACGGAGCAATCGCCCAGAAAATCGGTGAGATCTTCGACATGCGTCCTTACGCAGTGGAACAACGCCTGAAACTGCGTAACCCAATCTATTCCGAAACAGCGGCATACGGCCACATGGGACGCAAGAACGAAATCGTTAAGAAATCTTTCAGAGGCGCTAACGGCGAAGAAAAAGAAGTCGAAGTTGAACTCTTTACCTGGGAGAAACTTGATTTCGTGGATGCGATCAAAGCGAAATTCGCTCTTTAAACATCGATATATCCTCATTGGAAGGGCCGGCATGCAATGCTGGCCCTTTTGTTTTTCAGGTATCTGCCAAATTAAATTTCTCCAAATCGCTTTTGCCGGAATAATCAGGTGCATTGGAAATTAACATTGCCTGCCAACCAATAATACCCGTTCGAACCCGTTCCTAATGGGCCGCCCCAAAAAGTTTTACTCCTATCTGTCAGATATGCAATACCAGAAAATCAAATTCACCAATGCCGAAAAAAGTACCTTCTTCACCACGCTAAGGCATCGGGTAGACTATTACTTTTCCTCGAACGAACTTTGCAAGTCGGGTGGCGACCAGATCATCTACAAGGCGCTGTTCATGCTGAGCCTCTACATTGTACCTTACGCCCTGATCCTTTCGGATCGGTTCTCCACCCTGGCTATGGCCGTGCTGGCCGTAGTAATGGGCTTTGGTGTAGCGGGTGTCGGGATGTCCGTTATGCACGACGCTATTCACGGCTCGCTGGCCAAATCGAGCATTCTGAACAAAATATTCGGCACATCGATTTACCTGCTGGGAGGTAACGCCTACAACTGGGAAGTACAACACAACCGGTTGCATCACACCTACACCAACATCCACGATGTGGACGAGGACATTACCGGCAAGTTCCTCCTTCGGCTATCGTTTCAGGAGAAGCAAAAGTATATCCATCGGTTTCAGCATATTTATGCGTTCCTGCTGTACAGTCTCATGACCGTGTCGTTCCTCTGGAAGGATTTTAAAGAAATAGGAATTTTCAACAGAATGGCAAAGTCGGGTATGACGAAGCCGTTTCCCAGGAAAGAATTGATCCGCCTTGTCGCAACGAAGCTGGCCTATTTGTTCTTCATCTGCATTGTACCGCTCAGTTTCACCTCGCTCACGTTCTGGCAATGGCTGGCCGGGTTTTTCCTGATGCATGGCACCGCCGGAATGATATTGAGTACCATATTCCAAATGGCACACGTCGTAGAAGGTGCTGAACAGCCCGAACCCGACAATGCAGGCTGTATCGAAAACGCCTGGGCCGTTCACCAGCTTCAAACGACCTCCAATTTTGCCGGGAAGAACCGCATACTTTCATGGTTTATCGGCGGCCTCGACTACCAGATAGAACACCACCTTTTCCCCTCCATTTCTCACATCCACTACCACGCATTGTCACCCATTGTAAAAGCTACCGCACTGGAATTCGGGCTGGTTTACAACGCCAAAACCAATTTCGGCAACGCATTAAGCTCGCATGTAAGGATGCTAAAAAATATGGGAACGCGGTAATTAAGGGATGCTCTCTAAAATTTCGAGAAATTTCTCTGCCTTGATAACTTTGATTTTGGGAAAACTGATCGACGCAAGCACGTCGAAATGCTTGTCATTGCTCACCAGATAATCAGCCCCGCAAGCTACTGCACAATCCACAAACTTGTTATCGTCCCGATCCTGGCCGATTAATTGCCAGAAGTAAAACGGAGTAGTCAAATCTACGTTTGATAGGTTTAGTAATGAGAAAGTTGTATCTCCGTTCGCCCAATGCTTAACCTGCGTCCAATTTGCTCTTCGTACTCGGCCAATACCTCATTTGTCACGAAAAGATCATAACGCTTTCTAAGCAATGCCTGAAAGATCGGATGGTATTTTGAATGAGTGGGGAGCGATACGAGCAGGACGTTAGTGTCCAGGACAATTTTCATTCATTACTGGCTGGATTCGTTCAAAATATCTTCCATATCTTGTTGAGTCCAGCCATTCTTATCCCATGCCGCATCCGCCAATGAATTGAGCCGACCGGCGAAGTATGCGCCGATCAGCTCCTTAATATTTCTCAAATCCTCTTCACTAACCTGCCGCGCATACAATTGCAGCAGTTCCTGTTGAAGGTTTGTGAATTTAGTTTTCGGTCTCGCCTGCATGGTGAATGACTATTTATATTAAAATTAACAAACTTCGCCAGCATAGTCAACCAACACTCAAAAATGCGCCG
The DNA here is from genome assembly GCF_017744695.1 of Dyadobacter sp. Classification (GTDB taxonomy): domain Bacteria; phylum Bacteroidota; class Bacteroidia; order Cytophagales; family Spirosomataceae; genus Dyadobacter. The sequence continues at coordinate 69,924 of NZ_JAGIAS010000010.1, read as the reverse complement.
GCTCCTCCAATTCACTATCTCTCGCCACACGCTCGATCATCTTCATTTTCTCGAAGTTCTTAGGCCGTGAGAAGAATGTGTAAATGGCCGGGATGACGTACAATGTCAGCACGAGCGAGAACAGCAGCCCTCCCATGATGACGATCCCCATGGACATCCGGCTACGACCGGCTGAGCCGAGCGCCATCGCGATAGGTAATGCACCGAGGACAGTCGCCAAACTGGTCATCAGGATGGGCCTGAAACGCATGGTCGCCGCTTCCAATGCCGCTTCCTGAATGCTTCGCCCCTGCTCGCGCAACTGGTTCGCGAATTCGACAATAAGGATACCATTCTTCGTCACCAACCCAATGAGCATGATCATCCCGATCTGGCTAAAAATATTAAGCGTTTGATCGAAAAACCAGAGTGAGAACACTGCCCCGCCGATCGCCAGCGGCACGGTAAACATAATGATGAACGGATCCACAAAACTTTCGAACTGGGCGGCCAGGATGAAGTAGATCAGTATCAACGCCAGGAAGAACGAGAACATCGTATTCGATGAGCTCTCCGCATAATCCCGGGAGGAACCGCTCAATGCCGTCTGGATCGTCTCGTCGTTCAATTTGTCGCGGATACGGTCCATCGCGGCAATACCATCGCCTACGGTCTTCCCGGGCGCGAGGGCGGCCTGCACGGTCGCGCTCATGTAGCGGTTGTAGTGGAAAAGCTGTGGTGGGCTGCTCTCTTCTTCCGCCTTCACGATGTTGTCCAGCTGCACCAGCTTGCCCGTATTGGTTTTGACAAACATACTCTTCAAATCCAGCGGTTCATCGCGGTTGGCGCGGTCGTATTGACCGATTACCTGGTACTGGCGGCCGTTCATGGTGAAATAGCCGAAGCGCTGCCCTGCAAATGCCAGTTGCATCGTCTGCGCCACATCCTGCACCGAAACGCCCAGCGACTTCGCTTTCTCGCGGTCAATCTTGATCTGGATTTCAGGCTTGCTAAATTTCAGGTTAACGTCCGTAATCGCGAAAGTGGGGTCTTCCGACACTTCCTCCATGAATTTGGGAAGGTACTCGCGCAATTTTTCAAAATCCGGGGCCTGGATCACATACTGGATAGGCAACCCGCCGCGCGAATCCACCGAGATCGTCTGCTGTTGCACCACAAACGACTTTGCATCGGGCATTTGTTTGAGTTTCTTGTTAATATAATCCGCGATCTCCTGCTGCGACTCCTTCCTCAATTTCTTGTCAACCAACGCAATACGACCACTGCCGGTATTGGCAGCGCCAAGACCTGAGTTTCCCGGCGACGTGATCAACATCAGTCCCTTTTTACCCGGCATCGAGTCCATCAGCATGTTGCCGACATCCTGCACATAACGGTCGGTAAACTCGAACGAAGAACCCTCCGGCGCTGTCATATTGATCCGGAACCAGTTACGGTCGTCCAACGGCGCCAGTTCCGATTGAAGATCCTTTCCAAAAAACCAGATCATCCCCAGCGTAATGGCTACCAGCGGTACAGCCACCCAACGCATTTTCAGGAATTTGGCCAATGCATTGCCGTAATCATTGGTGATTTTTTCAAAAAACGGCTCCGTTTTCTCGTAAAACCAGCTTTTCTTATGTGTCTTGCGCACCAGGTAGGCATTCAGCATCGGCGTGAGCGTCAGTGAAACGAATGCGGAAATCAGTACAGCGGCGGAAATAACGATACCGAATTCCCGGAATAGTTTTCCTACAAAACCTTCCATGAAAATCACCGGCAAAAACACCGACGCCAGCGTAATAGACGTGGATAAAACCGCAAATATGATCTCGTTAGAGCCCTTAATAGCCGCCTCGATCGGACTCATCCCCTGTTCGATCTTCTTGAAAATATTTTCCGTGACCACAATCCCGTCATCCACCACAAGCCCGGTCGCGAGCACGATCGCGAGCAATGTGAGCACGTTCACGGAAAAGCCCATAATGTACATAATGAAGAATGTACCAATGAGCGAAACCGGTATGTCAATGAGCGGACGGAACGCAATGAGCCAGTCGCGGAAGAAGAGATAAATGATGATCACGACGAGCACGATCGCGATCAGCAGCGTTTCTCCTACCTCCTCAATCGAGCGCTCCACGAAAATGGTATTGTCGATCAGCGTGTCCAGCTTGTAGTCTTTCGGAAGCTCCTTTTTGATGGCTTCCATCCGCTTGTTCACTTCCTCCGCGATATTGAGGTAGTTCGCTCCCGGCATCGGTGAAATCGCCAGACCGATCATCGGCACATTGTCAAGCCGCAGGATCGTTTCTTCATTCTCGGGCCCCAGCGTCGCGGAACCGATGTCTTTCAGGTGAATCGTCTGCGTAGCCGAATTTTTAATGATCATCTCATTAAAATCTTCTTCTGTACGGAAGCGGCCGATCGTCTTCACGGTCAGCTCTGTGTTATCACCGGCCAGTTTCCCGCTCGGCAATTCCACATTCTCCTTATCCAGCGCCGTTTTCACATCCTGGGTCGTAATGCCCAGCGAAGCCATTTTAACCGGGTCCATCCAGATCCGCATCGCATACTTCTTCTGTCCGAAAATGCGGATTTCGCTCACCCCTTCGATCGTCTGAAGGCGCTGGGCGATCACGTTTTCGGCATAGTCGCTCACCTCGAGGTGCGAGCGGGTATTACTTGTGAAAGTAAGTACGATAATGGGCTCGGAGTTGGCATCGGCTTTGCTTACCACCGGCGGGCCGTCGATATCGAGCGGCAGCGTCCGTGAGGCAGACCCTACCTTGTCGCGCACGTCGTTCGCGGCACGTTCCATATCCACTCCAATGTCGAATTCTACCGTGATCTGGCTAGTACCCTGGCTGCTCGTGGAGCTGATAGACTTAATCCCCTCGATACTGTTCAACTGCTTTTCGAGCGGTTCGGTGATCTGCGATTCAATGATATCGGCATTCGCGCCCGTGTAGCTGGTACGAATGGAAACCACCGGCGGGTCGATCGACGGGAATTCCCGCATTCCCAGGAACTTATAGCCCAGAAATCCGAATAATATGATCAGCAGGTTCATCACAATCGCGAGAACCGGCCTTTTGATAGAAAGGGTTGATATGCTCATAGGTTGACCTTCACGGCGGTGTTAGGTTTGATCGCGATGATCCCCGAGGTAATCAGCGAATCACCGGGCTGTAACCCGTCTATGATCTGAATCTTCTTGTCGGTTCGCAGGCCCGTCGTCACCATAGCCTCCTGTGCTTTGCCATCTTTCACGACAAACACTTTCTTACCCTTCAAAACCGGCACAATGGCCTCTGTCGGGATCATCATCGCGGAGCGGTTCGCATCGAGATCGGCCAGTACTTTCACAAACATTCCCGGTACAAACCGGCCTTCGGGGTTGTTGGCGAGTGCGCGTACGCGCAACGTGCGAAGGTTTTCATCCACTTTCGGGTCAATGGCCAAAATTCTGGCAGTGTAAGTCGACGGATCGCCGTCGAGGTTGAATTTGACCGAACTTCCCACCCGAATGCTAGGGCTGTATTTTTCAGGAACCGTGAAATCGATTTTTACCGGGTTGCTCTGCACAATGGTTACGATGGGCGTACCCGGAGCCAGGTATGCACCTTCGCTGATGAACTTCAACCCGATGCGTCCGCTGAAAGGAGCCCGGATCTCCGTCTTTTCCAACTGTGCTTCTATTACCTCCTTTTCGGCCTCTAAAACCCGGATATTATTGGAAGTAACATCATATTCTTCGAGGTTGATGGCCTCCACATTCAACAACTTCTTCTGCCGTGCTTCTATTTTTTTACTCAAATCCTGGTTATAAGCCACTTTCTGCAACTGTGCCTGCAACTCGCGGTCGTTGATCTTCGCGATGAGCTGTCCTTTGGCAACGTACGAACCTTCTTTGATATCGAGCTTCACCAGTCTGCCCGATATTTCGGACATCAGGTTCACTTCCTCGTTGGGAAGCACCGTGCCCGAGGCAAAAATCTGGTTTTCAATAGATTCCCTACCCACAATAAAAACATTCACCGGCACAGCACCGCCGGAGGACTTCGCATTCTTCCCCTCACCACCTTTTTTCGCATCGGAGCCTTTGCCTTCACCGGGTTTTGAAAAAATGAATAATTTTCCCAAAACCAGTGCGACGATGATCCCCGCCACCAACATGATCGTACGCATAGAGTTTACTTAAAAATAAAATTCGTTCAAGAAGAGTAGTAATTAGTTATATTTTGCAAAAACACTATTTAAAGATACTTCATATTGCAAAAAGAGGCAATGTAGATGTTTTATACTTCTGCAAGGCAAGCCTTTCACCGGTTGTTTGCTGAATGACGTTTTCCGGCTGCTCAATGCCGTTTTTGGCACTGCGACGTTTTATTATCTTTATCCATTCATCACAAACCAAATGATTCGCACGATGAAATTAACGTACACCTTCGGTTACTATCTGATCATCACCATTATTATATCATTAACTATGCACGCACACGGACAAGGCCCGGTCAAGAATTACAATACGGAATGGAAAAAGGTCGACGAATTAGTCGGCAAGGGGCTTGATAAGGATGCTCTGGAACAGATCAAAAGTATTTACCAGCTTGCAAAAAAAGAAAAGCAGGAAGCACAACTGATCAAGGCAACAGTGTATATGATCCATGTGCAAAACGAAAACCGGGAGCAGAACCTGGCGATGTCTATCGGCGAGCTGGAAAAGGAACAGAACGAAGTTACCGGGCCAGCCAAAGCCATTCTTACAAGCCTGATCGCAAATCAATACCTTAGCTATTACCATACCGTTCGCTGGCAACTGTACAACCGGACAACTACCACAAGTTTTGACAAGGCTGACGTTGCAACCTGGGGAATCGAAGATTTCGAACGAAAAATAGGCGATTTGTACCTTTTGTCGATCCACAACGAGGACCTGCTCAAAAAGACACCGCTCGAACCGTTCGATGCACTCATCATCAAGGGTAATGTTCGCAAACTCCGGCCTACGTTGTTCGATTTACTCGCATTCGAAGCATTGGAATACTTTTCTTCCAGCGCGCTTGATGTACCGATAGCCGCCTACTCCTTCGAAATCAATGCAGCCTCTGCATTCGACCCTGCCGCAGATTTTATACACAGAAAGTTCGAAAAGAGGGATTCATCCGCATTGGAATATCAGGCATTGCTGCTTTACCAAAAGCTGGTTGCGTTTCACCTTGAAGACCCCTCGCCGGATGCGCTGATCGACGTTGACCTGGCGCGGATTCAATATGTCCGGCAAAAATCGGTGCATCCCGATAAGGACAGCCTCTATTACATGGCCATTAACCATGTTGCAGAGCAATACCAGTCTATTCCAGCGGCCGCACAGGCGTGGTACCTGAAAGCTGCCTGGCTGCACGAGCGAGCGGATCGGTTTCAGGCTGGTAAGGATTCCACGGTGCGGTACGAAAATGTGCAAGCCGTTGCTATTTGTGAAAAAATTTCTTCCGAAAACCCTGATACCGAAGGAGGGATCAATGCTCATAACCTCCTGAACATGATCCGGCAAATGCAGCTCGGCGTGACATTAGAGAGGGTTAATGAGCCTCAAAAACCATTTCGGGCACTGCTGAACTTCAAAAACATTCCATTAATGCATTTCCGGCTCATCAAAGCCGACGCTGCAGCCATTGCAAATTATGAAAGGGATGATTACCAAAACAAATGGGAAGTACTTACCCGCACACCCGCCATGCGCACATGGACACAAGCGTTACCCGACACGCGCGATTATCAACAACATAGCACTGAAGTGAAGGTGGATGGCTTGGAAACAGGCGACTACATCCTACTGGCAGGTACGGATTCGGGTTTTAAAGATGGTACTACAATGATGGCAGCGAGGTTATTCCACGTTTCCAATTTGAGCTACGTACAAATGAGTGATCGCTATTTCGTGGTGAACAGGGATAACGGCCAGCCGGTAGTGGACGCCAGCGTCCAGATCTGGAAAAGAATGTACAATCCCAACTCCCGAAAAAATGAACTATCGAAGGGGGCATTACTCAAAACTAACGCCAATGGGCAGTTTCTGATCCCAAGAGATCCTAAACGCGACGACCGGTATGAATTGCTGCCGGAAATCATCCATAACAACGACCGCCTTTTTTTGCGCGAGACAAGGCAGGTTTATTCTGGTGCATTTGACAACAACTACGGTGAAAGTGATCCCGAAGACAAAGTTGACGAAGTTTATCTCTTCACCGACAGGGCTATTTATCGGCCGGGACAAGCCGTGTACTACAAAGGTATTGCGAGAAAAGGGACGCAGATATTGAAGGACCGCAAGTATGAAATCGAGGTGATGCTTGAAGATCCGAATGCGGAGGATATCCATACCACCACGCATAAAGTGAATGAATATGGCAGCTTTTCGGGCACTTTTCTACTGCCTCAGAACGGCTTAACCGGTGATTTTACGATTTCAACCAAATATTCTCAGGTCCGTTTCAAAGTTGAAGAATACAAACGACCGAAATTCGAAGTGGTGTTCGATACATTGAAAAACAACTACAAAGTCAATGACACGATCCGGATAAGCGGAACGGCGACTACGTATGCCGGAAATGCGATCAACGAGGCGCAGGTCAAATACCGGGTAATGCGCAAACCGCGCGTGATTTACGCTTGGTGGAAACGAATGCCTCCTATGCAGGGTCCCGCAGAAATAGCGCATGGTGAAACCACGACCGACGCATCGGGCAAATTCAAGGTCGATTTTACCGCCATTCCTGATCTTCGGTTGAGCCCGAATTCCGATCCGATATTCGACTATGCCATCCACGCGGATATTACCGACCTGAACGGAGAGACCAGAAGTAACGAGATCACGATTTCAGCGACTTACAAGTCATTTATCCTGAAATCGGATATTCCTCAAAAAACCAAAGCCACCGAATTCAAATCGCTGGCAGTCCGCTCGGAAAACCTGAGTGGTAGGCCGATTGCCACCGACGCGACCATCAGCTTTATCAGAATTACACCCGAAAACCGCCTCATCCGCGAGCGTTACTGGCCTCGCCCCGATGTTTTCGTAATGAACAAGGCCGAATATATCAAAGTATTCCCACACGATGAATATGACGCCGAAACAGATATGGAAAACTGGCAAAGCAGCGGCGCGCCGGTTGTTAAATCTGTAAAGCTGGGTCCCGAACCAACAATCCCGACTACCGACCTGAACCTTATGCCCGGTTTCTATAAAATCAGCATCCTGGCCAGGAATGCTGCCAATGAGGAAGTTTCGGACATTCGTTACATCCAACTGACCGCACCGCAAAAAGCATTGCCTTACCCGGCCTACCTATGGGTAGAAGGTACCAGTCCCATCGAACCCGGTCAGAAAACTACCCTTCAACTCGGTACTACGGCCGATCGTGTGTTCCTGATCCGGGATCTCGATAAGAAAGAAGAAGACACATTTTCATTTACCTCCCTTGACAAACAGATTGCGACGTTCGAATTCAAAGCAACTGAAAACGACCGGGGAGGCTATTTTGCACAATATCTGTTTGTCAAACACAACCGCATTCACAGGCACGTGGAGACTATCAGTGTACCGTGGACCAACAAGCAACTTAAAATCACATACGAAACGTTCCGCGATAAAACATTGCCGGGTAGCAAGGAAACTTGGAAAATCAATATCAGTGGATTGCAAAAGGAGCGGGTAGCATCCGAAATGCTTGGTAGCATGTACGACGCATCGCTCGATCAGCTTTATATGCACCAGTGGGACAAGCCGCAGATCTGGCATACGCAGCGGTTTTATCTTGACAAAAGCTCCGACCTCAATTTCAGCTTCTTTAGTGCCGAAGTTAAATATGGTGCTGGTATGGATTTCAAATCACTTAACAGAACATTCGACCAGCTGCAAAACCCGGGTAGAATTTCAATGCAGCTCGGCGGACGAGTGGCAGGCGTCACCATCCGGGGACAGGCGCGGGAACGAAAGACGGCCCTCGCAGGAGCAGCAGTACAAGTGTCTATGGCTGCCCCCTCCCCCGATGACGCTGCACTAAACGAAGTGGTGGTAGTTGGCTACGGCCAGTTAAGAAGGGCTCCTCAGCCTCCAAGTGCACCAAGTCCCCGCAGGAATTTCAACGAAACGGCCTTTTTCCTTCCAAATCTGAAAACCGACAGTGACGGGAATATTACTTTTTCCTTCACGCTGCCGGAGTCGCTTACGCGTTGGAAATTCCAGGCGCTCGCGCATACGAAGGATCTTGCATTCGGATATTCTTCGAAAGAGATCATTACCCAAAAGGAACTGATGGTGCAACCCAATGCTCCCCGCTTCCTGCGCGAAGGCGACCGGTTGAACTTTCCCGTCAAAATCGCCAACCTGACGGGCCGCGAACTGAAAGGCACCGCCACATTGCAACTTACCAATGCTGAAACGAACGAGACATTGGACGAGAAGTTCGGCAATCATTCGCCTGCCAAAGCATTTACAGTGGCGGCAAGGCAGAGTGATGTCGTATTTTTTGAAATACAAGTTGCGAAAGGATTTACCGGAGTGCTTACCTGGCGCGCTACCGCACAATCGGACGACCTTTCGGATGGCGAGGAGAATGTGCTTCCGGTATTGCCTAACCGAATGCTGGTAACAGAAAGTCTGCCCATTTTCTCGCGTGGCAATGGAGATCGGCTATTTACATTTGAAAAACTTAAAAAATCAGGAAGCTCTGCGACGCTGCAGCACCAGTCGCTTACCGTAGAATATACCAACAATCCTGCCTGGTACGCGGTACAGGCGCTGCCTTACCTGATGGAATATCCGTACGAATGTGCAGAACAGACATGGAGCCGGTATTATGCCAACACGCTCGCAGCGCATATTGTTCGCAGTTCGCCCCGCGTTGCGCAGGTATTCAGTCACTGGAAAACGCTCGATACAACCGCTCTTCAAAGTAATCTTTCCAAAAACCAGGAGTTGAAAGCATTGCTACTAGAAGAAACGCCGTGGGTACTGGCAGCCAAATCAGAAAACATCCAGAAACAAAACATTGCGTTGCTTTTTGATGTCGTAAAAATGAGCAACGAGCAGGCGCGTTCCATGCAGAAGCTGCGGGAAATGCAGAGCACGAACGGTGGCTTTCCGTGGTTCAAAGGCGGACCAGACGATCGGTACATAACCCAATACATCGTAACGAGCATCGGGCACTTGAAGAAGATCAATGCTTTCAGCCCGGAGCAGGAGCGGGAAGTAACATTGATTCTCGACAAAGCAATCCCATATCTTGATGCACGTTTGCAGGAAGATTACCGACAGCTTATCCGCGACAAAGCCGACCTTACAAAGTATATTCCGGGCCCGTATGACATACAGTATTTGTACATGCGCAGCTTTTTCCCATACAAAGGTATTCCCGCGACCACCAGTGATGCGTATCCGTTTTACTACCGCCGGGCAAAGGAAACCTGGATTTCCCATTCTAAAATGTTGCAAGGAATGATTGCGCTTGTACTACACCGTTCCAGCGATATTCATACGGCCAGTAGCATTCTCGAATCATTAAGCCAAAAGGCTATCCACAACGAAGAACTTGGCATGTACTGGAAAGAAGCCAACCGCAGCTGGTGGTGGCATGAAGCCCCTATCGAGCGCCAGGCGTTGCTTATCGAAGCGTTTGAAGAAGTCGGGAAAGACGCTTCCATCGTGAACGACCTCAAAACCTGGCTGCTCAAAAACAAGCAGACGAACAACTGGGAGAGCACCAAAGCAACTGCCGAGGCATGCTATGCGCTGCTGACGAAGGGCAATTACTGGCTTGCCGAAAGCCCGGCCACGACCATTCGATTGGGCGGAACCGAGATAAAGCCCAAAACCGATGCCACAGAAGCGGGAACAGGTTATTTCAAGCAAACGCTCAATGCAAGTGAGGTCAAACCCAGCCTGGCTGATATCAGGGTGTTGGTCCAGGCTCCGGCGAGCGCCGCCTCCCTGCCCGCCTGGGGCTCCGTTTACTGGCAATATTTCGAAGACCTCGACAAAATCACTTTCGCTGAAACGCCGCTAAAACTCTCGAAACAGCTTTTCGTGGAAACCAACACCGATTCAGGGCCCATGCTCACGCCCGTGCGTGAAGGTTCCGTGGTGAAAGTGGGCGACAAAATTAAAGTCCGTATCGAGCTGCGTGTCGACCGGGATATAGAATATGTGCATATGAAGGATATGCGGGCGTCGGGGCTCGAACCCGTGAACGTCCTGAGCGGCTACCGCTGGCAAGGCGGCCTCGGGTATTACGAAAGCACGCGCGATGCGAGTACCAATTTCTTCTTCAGCGCCTTGCGAAAAGGAACTTATGTGTTCGAATATCCACTTTTTATTACACACGAAGGCGATTTCAGCAATGGCATCACAACGATCCAATGCATGTACGCTCCGGAGTTCACAGCCCATAGCGAAGGCGTGAGATTAAAGGTATTACCCAACAAATAACATGTCGATACAACTCATTCAAGCCACCATCAACGACCTGGAAACCGTCAGGCAAATTGGAATAGACACTTTTTATGAATCGTTTGCTTCGGTCAATACCGAGGAAAACATGGCGCATTACCTGAAAACCGGGTTTAGCACGGAAAAAGTGGCCTCCGAACTGGATAATCCATTTTCAGAATTCCATCTGGCTTACGACGGCGACGAACTGATCGGTTATCTCAAAGTCAACCACGGCCCGGCCCAAAGCGAACTGAAAGACGACACCGCATTGGAAATCGAGCGGATATATGTGCTCAGAACTTGGCAGGGAAAGAAAATCGGGCAATTGTTTTATGATAAAGCCATCGACATCGCCCGTGAGCGCGGCTACGCATATGTGTGGCTGGGTGTATGGGAAGAGAATGAAAAAGCAATCGGCTTTTACAAACGGAACGGCTTTGTAGAATTTGACAAACACCTTTTCACACTCGGCGACGATATTCAGACCGACATTATGATGCGGAAGGAATTGTAAGCACGTAGCACAGGAGGCATTCGGGTTACCCGACAGCCTCCTGAATTTTCAGAATTGCCCCGGCAAATGCCTCCATATCCTCCTTTTCCCCCAACATGGCATGTTGGAGAATCCATACCGCATCGGTATCGCAAGCCTGCTCAGCTACGGAACAGAAGGTCTGGCTATAATCCGCGCTGTCGGGAATGGCGTAGCATAGGAATGTTTTGTTCTGAAAAAGGGGTTGCTTGTACAACGGATGCGGATAACCCTTGAAACTCGGCACACCTTCGGCTGCCAGCATTGCGGCAAACTCACTTTTGGGCATTCCACCGAATTTCGAAGCGTCGTATTTGAATATATAGATGTGATAACCATGTAGCGTAATGTTTTCGTCCCGCTTTAACGGGGAAATACCGTCTATTTTTTCCAGCAAAGTATTCAGGAACAACCCATTATCATTCCTTCTCCGGGTTTGATCTTCCAGCCGTTTGAGCTGTTCTGTCAGTAACACGGCCTGCATTTGGGTAATGCGGTAATTGCACCCCGGATTGTAATGCTCATACCACTGCCCGCCTTCGATCCGGCCGACATTGCGCAGGGAATGCATCATGGCGTACAAATTATCGTCGTCGGTAATGACAATCCCACCCTCGCCCGAGGTCAGGTTCTTCGATGACTGGAAACTGAAACTGCCCACATGCCCGATCGAACCCAGCTTTTTGCCTTTGTATTCAGCTCCGTGCGCATGCGCCGCATCTTCAATCACTTTGAGATTATATCGTTGGGCAATGTTCATAATGGCATCCATATCACAAGCCAGCCCCCCGAAATGCACCGGAATGATCACTTTGGTACGTGGCGTAATGGCCGCCTCGATGGCTGCCAGGCTGATATTGTATGTTTCAGGATCGATATCCACAAACACAGGCACACAGTTGCATTCGATCACCGACGAAGCCGTGGTAATGAAAGTATAAGGCGGCACGATCACCTCGTCACCGGGTTTCACGCCGCACGCCATCAGGGCCAGCCGAAGCGAAACCGAACCATTAACACAGGTAATGGCATACTTGCTCCCACAATAATCCGCAAACGCCCGTTCGAAACGCTCCACCTCGTCCCCGCAGTCAGGATTACCCCATTTGCCGCTCGCAACGATTGCTGCAACAGCATTCACCTCATTTTCATCATAAATAGGCCATAAAAATGTCTTGTCGATGGTTTTCGGGCCGCCGTTGATCGCAAGTTGTTCTGTTTTGCTGCTCATAGGTTTCGTATTCCTGAAATGTGTCGTGCCAGTTTTTACCGGGAATACTATACCAAAAGCGAATCGGGCTATTTCCTCCTGATCCAGGAGCGGGTTATAGTCTTTTTGGGCGTCAATCCAGTATTTATCCCACAAACCCTTAGTCGCATTCCGTTCATGAATAACAGACAATTACTTTATGCCCTGCTTGTTGCGGGGATTTCACTGGGCACCGCCTGGGCCATCCGCGGCCAGTTTGGGCACGAACAAGGCGCCGCATGGGCTGGCGGCATCGTCGGATTGAGCATTGTTCTCATCGCCAAAAGAAAAGATTGGTATGCCAAAGCATTTCAATTGGCACTGGCGTCGGCCGCTGGCTGGGGCATCGGGGGTATTATCAGCTACGGTAAAGTGGTCGGCTTTGCACGTGGGCTCGAATTCGGGAATGTTTACTATGGATTCCTCATGCTCGGGATTATCGGCGGGCTGTTCGGCCTCATCGGTGGCGGGTTATTCGGGCTTACGCTTGCGTCCTCCCGTGAGAAACCCGTGCAATGGCCTCAGCTAATCACTGAAATGACTGCCGGCGCTATCCTGTTCTATTATCTGCTGATCGAACAACTCGGCTGGCTCATGACCCCTCCGCGCTCGGAAGCATGGGCGGCGTGCTTCGGCATGACTGTGGCGTTGTTCTGGTATATGATCCGCCACAAACAGCATTCAGCCATGAGGCTGGCCGTTTTCGCCGGGCTGGGCGGTGGATTCGGATTCGCATTCGGCAACTTTCTGCAAGTACTGGGAAGTGCTTCCGGCATTCACTTCAATTTCTGGAATGTAATGGAATATTCGATCGGCTTTTTCGGCGGGGCGGGAATGGCATACGGTACGTTTACGTCCGAATGGGAAACCACCGATACGCAGGCATCCCGCTGGCATGTGCTCGCACCGATCGTCATCCTGACACTCGTCATTCCATTCCTCGTCTGGGATCAATCGTTTAGAACGGAGAGATTGGTTGAAACGATCCGGAGTTTCGATCCGCTTGCCGATGCTGCCGGCATTACCACTTATGTCCAATGGCTAGCGTTATTGCTCGTTCTCGCTTTTGCAATCTATACAGTATTCAAATACTATATTCAGATAAAAACGCCGTTCTGGGAGCTCCAATACGAAGACGTTCAGCGATTCTTCTTTTTGAACCTCGGCCTGTACACGATTTACAGCATCCTTATCACCTGCGCATTCATGAGCCTGTACCGCATCGAGCAATACCTTTACATCTTGAACGTAGCTGTTCTGGGCCTTCTCGTCAAAAAAACACAGGTATCTTTCTCTAACCGCGGACTGAACATCAGCCGCTGGGCGGTCAACTTTATATTCATCGTAGCCATTTTTGCCATTCTCACGGCCGTTGCCATCAGCACACACGGCGAGTTGAATGGGGCCAACAGGCGATTTGAATAGGTTTTACCCGAGATCATCAAAAAAGCCATTCCAAATACAACGGAATGGCTTTTTTGATGATTAGCGATGCAGGCCCAGTTCCCGCAATCCGCGGATGACCTTCTCCGGCTCGTCGGTTTGGATGATGTTGGCGCCTTGGCTGGTGAGACTTTTCAGCGTTTCGCTGGTGTTTCCTTTCCTGATTTCTACGTCCGGCTCACCCAATGCATTGATCCAAACCCTGGCGCCTTTGTCCCTGATCAGACTGGTTACGTCGGGCGTGTAGAAATCCGAATCGATGTGAATTACTTCCGGTTTGAAGCGGGTTAATGCCGAATCAGCCATTGCCTTCGACTCGGCCCGTGGCATGAGCATGAACTTTTTAGAAGCCGCATCCACCTTGGAGAGAATTTCATAGTCACTATCGAAGAAGAACACGAAATCCTCGCCACCGACTTTTTTCACCACTTCGATTACTTTGTCGATTCGATCGGTTTTAAGATCCAGATCGACCAGAATGCGGCCTTTCGCTATGCGTAGTGCCTCTTCCAGCGTCGGAATCGTTTCTTCCGTGATTTTGCCATTGGAACGAAGCCGCAGCTTCCGCAGCTCTTCGAAGGTTTGTGTTTCAAGATCGCCCTTGCCGGTTGTGGTACGGTCAACTTTGCCGTCGTGCATGAGCATCGGAATACCATCCTTGCTCACCTTCACATCAATTTCTATAATATCAACGCCCAATCGGATTGCGTCTCTGATCGCGGGCAACGAATTTTCAGGTTTTTCATGATGCACCGCCCGGTGCGACGCTACCAGCACGTTTTTAGAAGTCGGGTTCAAAAACTCCTTCCTGATCGGCCCAACTTGCGCGTGGGTTTTAAAAACAACAGAAAATAATAGAATAGCGGGTAATGTAATGCGGGTCATTATAATTGAAATTGTTGAATACTACTTCGTAATCGTCAGCTCGTCCTTTAACTCACCCTCCGGATTGTAACACTTATAATGCAGCGTGTTCCCCTTGATCGACACATGCTGATAAAGCGGACCGTCTTTGTACCTCACCACGGCATAATCCTCCTTCGGCCAACGTTCCTGCTTGCCGGGAATGCTGATAGACATCAGGTAAATGGTACCCTTCGCCGGAGTCGCCATTTCTTTGTCATTAAACATCGGCTTCGTGCGCAGGTAGTAATGCATATGCCCGCTCATGACCATGTCCACGTGGTATTTGTCAAAAAGCGTACACCATTCCCGCTTGATCTCGTCATAAGGTTCTTCAAAATTGTAGGGCGGGAAATGGAACATCGCAAACTTCCATTTCGCTTTCGAGTTCCGGAGCTGATTTTCAACCCAGGCGGTCTGCTGTGGTACCGAAAGCGTAGCATCGATCATCAGGAACAATGCGTCCTGGTAATTGAAAGCATAAGTCATTTCCGTAGGCTGACCGGCAGGACCGTTTTCCGGTAAACTGAACATCTCCTTGTACATCCATGCGCCAAGGCCGTCCTGGCTATCGTGGTTACCGGGGACGGGCATCAGCGGCCGCGTGCTGAACGTCGGGCCGGCATGCGCCCAGAGCTGGTCCCAGTCATCGCGGTGCAGGCCGGTTGTTACCAGGTCACCGGCAATGGAGAAAAATGCCGTTTCAGGATGTCGTTTAATGGATTTTTGCGCCATATCGCCCCAGATAGGCGAATAGTGCGTGTCGCCGAACCAGATGAATGAAAAATCTTTCACACGGTCGGAGGCAGTCTGGAAAGATGCAGGCACCGACCATTGCGATTGCCCGGTACCGATCGAATAATGGTACAAAGAACCGGGACTTAGCCCTTTGAGCTGCGCCGTAAACCGGTTCACAAACCGGTCGTTCTGCAACAGCCTGTCTTCCATGTTAAATGCCGAAGCATCGGTAAAAAGCGTATCGGTAGTCCCGGGTTTCCAGTACTTCACTTTGCTCCGAAGCACTTTGGGACTTGTCCGGTATTGGATGTTCGCCGTGGTGACAGGATCACCGCTCCACGTCATTACTACCTGATCGGGCTTTTCAGACGAGGGTGTGGAGGTTCTCCGGAATGCATTCACCAGATGCGCCTCTCGTGCGCGGCCCCGAACGGTCGTGAAGAGCGTCTGCCCTTTCAGTTCATCGGGGACTTCGGTCAATACGAGGCCATCCCAGTCGTGATAGGTAAACGCCCCTTTCTGCATCGTAGCTAATGCATATTGCGCTGGTACTACATTGGAAACCGTGAGCTTTTCTGCTTTATCAAGTGGCGCCACACTGATAAAATACACCGGCCGGTCTTTATCAAAACCATTGATACCAAGCCCTATTTGCCCTTTTTCAAAATCCTTTTGCCAGACTTCGTAGGTGTACTCGTCGTTTTTGACGAGCATTTGCGTTTTCTTAAAACCACTCTTTTGCAGCCAGAACGGTGGCACGGCCTGCGCGGTGTTCCGCATCAGCGACACTCTCACCGGCACATTCACCTCGAAATTCCAGAAACGCGTCGCCAGCGTTTCCTTGTCGCGGTCGCTGAGTATGCTCAGGATATAGCTATCCGAAATCGTATCGAGTTGCGCAGGCGTGAGGGTTTCGTAAAACCGGGTCACGGTGCGGTCGATCACCTCCTTCACCGTCCGCTCGGGCTGTTCTCCGGCTAGCACGAAAGACATCCAAACCGGGCATAGCAATGCCCACCAGCGCAATCTTTTGTTTTTGATCATGGCTATTTCAAGTTTCCCGTCGGGTATAGATACACCTATTTCAGGGATTTACAGAACCGACTTATTATCCGTCAAAAACACCCTTGTACTCTCCGTGTACATGTCGCCTTGTGGCGTTTTGTATTTCAAATCCACATAAAATGCCCGGAAACCACTGGCCGGTAACTCGGCGGTTACCTTCACATTGGATTTCTGGCTGATTTTCAAACTTTGGGCAGTCCAGGTATCGTTCCGCAAATCCTGGTCCGGCGAGTTTGCCGACCACAGGATCACGTCCACCAACGCATCCGGCGTGGTCTTAATGTCCAGGTTTACCTTCCGGTTGGCAACCGACTGGCTCCATTTGCATTCCGTATAAGGCCGTTTGTTAATTGTTGCGCCGAAGAACGCGCTCAAAGCTTCCATCGCCTGCTTGCCATCGCCCAGGTCATGGCCCGCGTTGGGCACATAATGCAGCATATTTTTACCGGGAATCTTGTCGAGATAGTTTTTGATGTTATCCACCACCCAATACTCGTCATTCGTTCCCATGAAGATCATCTTCGGCATGGTCAGTTTGGCGCGATACGAATAGGGATCGATCATGGCCGTTATGGCCTGCCCGTCGGGCGAGCCGGTCGACTGCGGAATACCCAGTTTCACGTAGTCCTCAATCTGAACGCTGTAATCGCCCCATGATTTGATCTGATAATCAAGGCTTACCGGCATATTCAGCACATCGATCACCATCGGTGCGATCGCCTCCACGCGTTTGTCGCTCGCACCCGTGAGCCAGGTCGTCCATCCACGTTTCGAAGCACCCGTTACCACGAAACTATTAACCGTATGTTTCAATTGTTGCTGCGAAAACTGCTGCACTGCATCCATGGCTTTCACTGCGCTTTTAACCATCGGAAAGAGCAACGGCCAGGTATAGTCCTTGTCCTTTTTGAAGTTGTGCAATGTATAGGAAATCAACGCATCCTCGGTAAGGTCTCCGAAAAATGGCTGGTTAGGCGTCTGCTTCAACAGCGCCACAATGGCCTGGTTGGTGGTAGCCACCGCACCGAGCGACCCGTACATTTTTTCATCCTTTTTGCTGTTCCAATTAGGCAGCTCGTTCGCATTGGAACCGCCCGTGATAAAGAGCAGCGCATCGTCGTGCCGGTTTTCTTTGGGAACGATCAGCGTCAGCTGGTGCGTCCAGGTAAACTCCCGCCATTTTTGAGAGGTCAGCAGGATCTGGTAAAATGTCAGATCGTCGCGTTTGAATGTCTCCTTCAACTCCCATTTGAAGGTTTTGTCGCCATTGCCGAGGTAGCTCTCCAATGCGTTTTCCGGGGTTACTTTTTGGGCGTTCGCAAAAACGATCGCTACGAGGGTCAGCAATATGGACCTAACGGCTATTTTCAAAAACATGGTCACTCCTGTTTGGGGTTAAAATTCGGTTTACTTGCCCGGCACAGGCGCAGTCTGCGTCGGCGTGGGGCTGTCTTTTACTAATTTCAATGCCTGCTCGATATAAATCTCTCCGGTCATTTCACCCAGGCTTGTCCGGCTTACATAGTCGTACCGTTTAAAGCTGTTGAAATCGACCTTCGTGAGCATATAACCGAAAGCGTCATTCGTCAATCCGAAAAGGAACGGCTGTTTGGTGTTCATATGCCTTTTGACATAGTAGCCAATGTTGGGCAATGCCTCGCCGGGAACTGTGAGTACCTGAGCCGTACCGATATTGAGCAGGTTGAGCTGCGTCACAATGCGGTTATCACCGGCCATTTCATTTTTAACAGGGGATTTTTGAAGGATAAAACGCATGATCTCCGAATCCACCGGAAAGTCAATCCTGCGGGAAACGCAATAAACGTCAGGGTTTTCCTGTACCGCCGCATCTTTCACAATTCGCATCGCCTCATCGGCCAGCAGCTCGCCTATCCTTTTACATTCATTCCAGTCGTTGGCTTCCTTTCCGTTTTCGATACGGTTATCGGCGGTTACCATTCCACCTTGCGCACCGTTCATAAAAATGGCGGTCCCTCCGCCCTGCGCCTCGATGCGATCGTAGAGCGGCCCGCAAAGGTCCGGGCTCAGAATGCCCCTCCCCGATCCGATCACTTCCGGATGGATTGCATAATTCACGAGGGTAGCAATGGGTTTGCCCTTGTTAGCTCCCGAAGTGGCTACCGCCTGGATCACCCCGCAACGGGGATCGTAGAGTTGGTCGGCGTAATAATTATACGCGATCTTGCCTTTGGCATCGGCTACCGCGATCTTCAATGAGGCATCTTCCAGTTTTCCGACCGCTTCGTTCACAGCATCGGCGATCTGCTGCACACAACGGTCGAGATAGGCCATATCGGCGAACGACTCCCCTTTTTCATTGGGGAAACCGTAAGCATCGGGCCCGCTATGCGTGTGTGTGGCGCCTATGAGCACATTCTCGGGCGTGATGCCTTTGATCAGCTTTCGCGACTTATTACCCAATGCAGCCGGCCAACCCAGGTTATCCACATTCACAATAGCAATCCTGACCGCTCCCTTTTCCATAACAAATGCTCGCGCATACAGGTCGCCATTCTTCTGCGTCGCTTTCTTGGGCGTACCGATACCTCCTGAAACAGGCAAAAGCGGATCGGGCGTTATCACCCGCACAGCCGCAGCGGCCCTGAAATGTTGCCCTAGTGTTATTTGGCTTACACACAGGCATAAAATGCAAATGAGAATGGCCCTGGCTTTCATTTTTGGAAGGGGTTTTACCTATTAAAACTAAACCGGAACTGAGGGATGGCCCCGACAGTCCCGGTTTTAAATACTCACCTTAAAACAAATATGACTACCACGGCTTACCGGTTCCCTGGATAAGCCATTGTTTAGACCACGGGCTGTTGCCGTTGTCGGCCTGCGAATAGCTGGTAATTTCCAGCTTGCTCACCGCAGCTTCTGCATTCGTTTTATTGATGCGCAATTCATCCTGCATGTAATAGAAGCGTACAGGCAACACCTCCCGTTTGGCGGCCGGGCCGGCTTTCAACGCGGGCAGGCCGGTGCGGCGGAAGTCAAACCAGGCTTCGGTAGCGGCAGTCCAGCTAGCGATCCATTTCTGCTCAATAATCTGTTTCAATGTATTATCGAAAGCCACGCCCGGTGTGGCAATGTAAGCATCATACTTATCGCCTACCGTCCAGGTTGCCATGGATGCTTTCACTCCTGCCTCGTAACGGTCTTTCGCCACACCGGCAGCCCAGCCTTTCAATGCGGCCTCGGCGAGGATGAAGTTTACTTCCGCAGCCGAAATGAGCCGTGCACGCAACAATGGGCCTTTTGCAGCTTTGTAAATGTTGTTCAGGAATGATACGTGCGGGTTGAACGACGTTTGCCCGGGTGTTGGATTCAGGTTATAAGCCGATGGCAATGCCGAAACACTTGGCGGTAAACCCACATATTCCGGATCGGTGTCAATTTGCGTTTTACCTACCTTGTCCGGCGAAAGAATCCGCTTGCCGTCCACGATCTTGTCCGTTCCGACGGGCGCTGTCGGGTCTACCACGAGCGGAACCTCCACTTTGTTGGCCCAGATACCGAGGCGCGGATCTTTCAGCGTCTGCAATCTTTCCACCAGTGTGGCACACATTTTAATGCGGCGGTAGTTGCTTCCGCTCGCATCGCTTACGGTGTTGGCCGGCCACGAATCCGCTTCACTGTTTCCGGGAAAGCCCATGGTAGCATCGTCGGCATTGGAAGTGATGATCGGATAATTGGCCGCATTGGCCACGATTTTCTCGATACCTGCTTTGGCAATGTCAGGTTGTTTGGCCGAAATCCGCATATAATAGCGGAGCAAAAGCGAATTGGCCATCTTGCGCCATTTAGCAGGGTCCCCGCCGTAAAAGACATCTACGTTGTCGACGATACCCACATATTCGGCTTTCGGTTTGGAAAGCAGCGTATTGGCTTTTTCGAGGTCGGCAATAATCCCGGCATATATCTTGTCCTGGCTGTCGAACGACGGTAGAATGTCCGCCGTTGTACCAGCCTCGCCTTTCAATGCGGTGGTGTAAGGCGCGTCGCCCCACAGGTCGGTAATCAGTCCGAACATGAACGACTTCATGACCAGCGACACGCCCTGATGGAACTCGAAATTTGTTTCCACTGAGCGTTTATATACGAGGTCGTTGTTGCGCAGCACATCGTAATAGCCATTCCAGCTTTGGTCGCCACCCCAGTCGTAATCGTTATGCCCGCTCGACCATGCGTCTTTCTGGGTGTGCTGTACCACGCCGGCAATGTCCTGATAACCCAGGTTTACATACAACTTGGCGGCCTCCGTCAATACCGTTGGCAGCACCAGGTTCGGGTTTACCGACTCGGGCGTAACGCCGTTCGGGTTTTCATTGAGCTCCGTCAGGTCCTTACAAGAGAAGACCATGCATGCCAGCAGCAGCGGTATGATGACGAACTTGTTATGAAGTTTTTTCATGAGTTTATTTAAATTAAATAGACTAGATGACTCTTTATCAGAAAGTTAAACCAATCTTGAAACCGATCGGCATCACCCATGGCGTCACATTGTAACGCTCGATACCCTGCTTGAACTGGGTACCCGCCTGCGCTCCCGATTCTTGCTGGAACGCCTGCTCAGGATCGATACCAATTTTAGCCTTCGTCCAAAGAATGATATTGCGGCTGTAAATGGAGACATTGGCATTTTGCAAACCCAAACGTTTCACAAAAGTGGCCGGCAGGTCATAACCTAATGATACCTCACGCAGCTTGATAAACGAAGCATCGAATGTAGCGGCGCGTGTGAAATCCCACGGATAGTTGTCGCCGTACGGGATGTATTTCGTGCCCGGTCCGCCGAGGTTTTCGGTGTAACCAGTGATTTCTCCGGCCTCATTGTATTGCGCAATCACACCAGGGTTGAACACCGCGTAATCGTAAGTATTGCCGCCATATTCAAACGGGAAGCCGCCGTATTCCTTGGTAGGGCCACCGACAATGTTAAATTTATTACCTTGAATAACCACCTTGTTATTGTCAATCAGATAATTACGCAGCTGATCTCCCGTCATACCGTTCGGATTGATCAGATTGTCGAGGAACCGTTGCGATTTCAGGTCCGATTCGCCGTAGCGGTAGGTTTGCGATACAAAATCGCCGCCGTGGCGCCAGTCGAACGACATATTAAGGGTGAAACCTTTGTAAGACAGCGAGGTCTGCAGGCCCATGATAAAGTCGGGGTTAAAGTTGCCGATCTTGTTGCGGGTTTTGGTTGCCGCAACCGATTGCCAGGAACCGTTTTCATCCAGAATAGGATAACCATAATACTGCGAGTTCTTATCCTTTACGGTCACGATTTCGGCGTCATAAATATCCCCGATCTTGTCACCCACGTACGTCCACGCGCCACCTTTCGCGTCGGTCCAGAGTGTGTAGGAATCGAGCCCTGCCACCAGCGACTTGATCGTCGTCCGGTTTCGCGACCAGTTGGCATTAATGTCCCAGCGCCAGCCGTTTTTGTCGATCGGTGTTCCGCCCAATGTCAGTTCCAGCCCTTTGCTGACGAGCAAGCCCGCATTGATATTCATGGTTGTGGAACCACTTGCGCCGGAGATTTTGGTCGGAATGATCTGGTTACGGTTTTCAACCTGGTAGTAGGTAGCGGCCAGTCGGACGCGGTTATGATAAAGGTTCAGGTCGAGACCGTATTCGTAAGAAGTAGCGATCTCCGGTTTCAGGTCAGGAAGCAGGATTTGTCCGGGCTTGGATAGACGGGTAATGCCATCCCAGGCGCCTGCATTGCTCAAAGTAGCGAGCAAGCTGTATGGGTTGGTATCGTTACCTACCTGTGCCCAGCCGCCTCTCAGTTTGAACAAACTGATCTGGTTGGCCATCGGGAACATTTCGTTCAGCAATACGCTCAAAGACGCAGATGGATAGAAGTACGAGCGATTGGCCTTAGGCAAGGTACTCGACCAGTCGTTGCGCGCAGTCAAGTCCAGGTAAACCATATCTTTGAAACCGAGGTTCATCAAACCATAAGCACTGAATACCGCTTTCTCGTACAAATAGTTGCCGTAATTGAGGTTAGCCGGGGCGATATTTCCTAAGGTGTAAAGTCCCGGAATAACCAGGCCGGTACCATTCTTGCTGGCCGAAGTCAGGTCGGTATTTTTCTGATAACGCGTGTTCCCCCCGCCGGAAACCGACACACTCAATGCATTGATATCACGTTTGTAGGTCAGGAGGAAGTCGGCATTACGCTCGAACCGAGACAGGTTAATTACCCCGAAACCTCCACGACTATCATTGGTATAGCTGTTTCCAATCTTGGTCTGGCGTTCTTCCCGGTAGGTATCGAGTGCGTAGCGTCCCATTAAACTCAAATGCGGTGTGATCTGCCAGTCGGCCTTCACGTTTCCGAAAACCCTGTCACGGACGAAGCTGTTGTTGACCTCATAGGCCAGGAACCACGGGTTGTTATAAGCACCAGGGCCTTGCGACAATTGCTGCAATCCTTCCTGGCCCGGCACCCAGTAATTGCGCAGGTCTCGGATATCGATGTGCGGCGATACGGCGTAAGCCCATTGCAAGGGATTGGTTCCGCGGTTGGTCGCGGGCCGGTTATTTGAATTGTTGCGGCTCAAATCGATGTTCGTGCTTACCGTCAGTTTCTTGCTTAACCGTACCGTGGAATTCACGCTGAGTGAGTTGCGGAACAAATCGGAGTTCGGGATGATACCACGGTTCGACATGTTTGAATACGATAACCGGTAAGTAACCAAATCGTTACTGTTGGAAAGTGATACCCCGTTGGTTGTCGTGATGCCCGTACGCACGAAGTTCTTCACATTATCAGGGTGTGAAATCAGCTCGGTCGGGATAGGCTTGCCGTTGGCATCTTTCGGGCTGTTCCATTGTATCGCCTTGTAGCCTTTGTCCAGTTCAGGTCCCACGCCACCGGCAGAACCTTCGTCTATTTGCAGCACACCGCCCGGATAAGGGTTATTGTCGGGCGTAAAAGGAAGGATACCTGTTGCAAATTTGTGGTGCATGTTCAGGTATCTGTAAGGTTTGTCAAAAACGGTGCTGGAATTGACCGAAACCGTCATTTTCTTGGCTTTACTGCCACTTTTTGTGGTGATGAGCACCACCCCGTGGCCAGCACGCGATCCGTAGAGTGCCGCGGCGTTGGGGCCTTTCAGGATTGAGACGCTTTCCACGTCATCTGGGTTGATGCTCGAAATCGCATTGCCGTAGTCGACCTTGTTGTCCTTACCTACTTCACTGATGTTGT
Source organism: Dyadobacter sp. (assembly GCF_017744695.1). Lineage (GTDB taxonomy): Bacteria > Bacteroidota > Bacteroidia > Cytophagales > Spirosomataceae > Dyadobacter. The sequence goes on along the minus strand of NZ_JAGIAS010000010.1, from coordinate 46,265 downwards.
TCAGGGTGTTGGCGATAGGCACACCATCCACTACAAAAAGCGGCTGGTTGTCGTTGCTCAGTGAGGTAGCGCCGCGAATGATCATGCTCACCGACGAACCCGTTCCGCCTGTGGAGCTGATCGTCACCCCCGGAACCTTGCCCGAAAGGGAGTTCAGGACGTTCTCCTGTGCCACCCGGCTGATATCCTTGCCCTGGACTTCCGCAACCGCATACCCGAGCGAGCGCTTCTCGCGCGAGAGGCCCAATGCAGTAACAACGGTTTCCCCCAGGGTTTCCACACCTTCTGCCAGATCGACGTTGATAACCGATTGATTTCCCACAACAATCTCCTGGGTTTCATGCCCGATGTAGGAAAATACCAGAACGGCTTTGGAAGGGTCAGCAACATTGATCGAGTAGTTACCGGTAGCATCCGTAGAGGTACCGACCTGGCTCCCTTTCACTACGATACTGACGCCAGGGAGCGCCGCGCCGTCTATTTTTGAAGTAACTTTTCCCTTGACCGTCTTATCGAGATTTCTCGCCGCGAATGTCGGACTAAAGAGCAAAACGGCCACGAAAATGCTGAGGAGCAACCTTCGCAGGCTAGCAGTAGAATTTGGATCCATAGTTTTTGTGTTTAAGGTGACGGGTACTGTTCATGATACTGATAAATAGAGCTTTATGTTAAAAAAATGGAACACGACAGACTTATATAATCCGTGTCAGCGGTATTAATAACATGGTATCAGGTGAGCAGGAGATCACCTTCCGCGAGGGTTGCTCACGGACGAAAACTGCTTGAAATCCTGCTCACATTACTAGGGATGGTGTCGTTTGGGCTATTCTAACGGATCTGACTTTTTTAATTTCTGAACAAACTATTGATAGAGGAGAGTGAGTATTTGTAAAATCTGTAATCTGCTTATGATTCCTTCGGCCCGGCCTCGCCGTTCGGCCGGTTTTCCTTCAACAAACGGTTGAAATAAATTTCGAGGGCGTCGGAATACGTTTTACCTCCTTCGTCATCGGAAATCCCTGCGAGCACCTCCGCCAGTTCCTCCTCGGATATCTTATTGCTGATAAGCTTGTTAATCAAAATTTCAGCCCGGGAGAATGACATGGTGTTAGTTAGTTTTGGTATGTGACAAGGATACTTGCAAAGCTTCCTAACAGACTATTGCCATAGCGCGGTTTTTTCTCCCCGCACATCTTCTTTTTTGCGAAGTCCGGCAAAAAACAGAAAGCCACCGAAAGCCCTGATTTCCGTCAACAGATTGTTACCATTCTTCATGAACCCCTATTTTTGTTAAAATTTTATCATATTAACAGAAAGTATCGTTTCTATACCGAAACTCGGAACCGTGAAGAATGAACCCTAAGAAGTGCTGTCAGGAGATTTACTTTCTGCTTTTTACCCTGCTCTTTTCCCATTTCGCCTCCGGCCAGACGGTCGTTGCCGATAGTTCCGGCCACGTAGTTGTGGGCGACATTACGGTGGAAGGGAACCATCGCACCCGTACGGGCATCATCATGCGCGAAATAGCGATCCAAAGGGGCGATTCGCTTACGACCGAAGCGCTACGCGAAAAACTCGAAATTGACCGCAGGAAGGTGATTAACACCAACCTGTTCATTACCGTCGACCTGCTGACAAAACCTAATCCCGACTCGGTTCATACCGATATCCGCATTGTGGTGAAGGAACGCTGGTATTTTATCGTACTCCCGGTTTTCCAGCTTGCCGACCGGAATTTCAATGAATGGTGGTACGAACGCAAGCGGGATCTTTCCAGAACGACTTACGGCGTATACCTCAGCTACGGTAACGTGACGGGCCGGGCCGATAAACTCCGTTTTCTGGCCGAGTTCGGCTTCATCCCCAAGTTCGAACTTGCCTATACGTTGCCTTATATCGATAAAGCGCAAAAGACGGGGATTACCATTGGAACTTCGTATTCTATCAATAAAAATACCGCATTCAGAACCTGGCGTGACAAGCTCCAATACCTGAGCAGCGAGGAAATCAACCGGGAACGGTTCTATACCTATGTGAGCCTGACGCGACGGAACAAGTACTACACGTTCCATTCGGTGGACCTCCGGTGGAGCTACCTGACAATCTCCGACACAATTGCGAAGCTTAACCCCAACTACCTCCTGAATGGGGACAAACGGCAACGTTATTTCCAATTGACCTACACATACAGCTACGACAGGCGCGACAATGCGCAGTATGCATTGCAAGGCCAGACAGCCGGGTTGCAGATTTCCAAAACCGGGCTCTTGCCTTCCGATGACGTCAATACACTGTATCTCTACGGTTCTTACCGCAAATTCATCCCGCTTGGTAAGAAATGGTTTTTTAACACCAATGTGCGGGGACGGATATCGTTTCCGAAGCGCCAGCCTTACACCCAGACCGTGGGCCTGGGCTACCGCAACGACCTCGTGCGCGGGTATGAGCTGTACGTGATCGACGGGCAGGATTACGCATTGATCAAGAATGAGCTGAAATACAGGCTCTTCTCAATACAAAAGCATTTTTCATTTATACCCGTAAGGCAGTTCAATACCATTCCCCTTGCGGCGTATATCAATACTTTTGCCGATGCCGGCTATGTCAAAAACAGCTATCCGGAGTTCAGTAATACCAAATTGGGCAATTCGACGCTGTACGGTGCCGGGGCAGGACTGGACGTGGTGACATTCTATAATATCGTCGCGCGCTTCAACGTAACGTTGAACGGTTTGGGCGAACGCCGGTTCTTTTTTAACCTTGCAAGAGAGTTTTAACCGGATTTCGGGAAGTAGTAAATATGTATAAATTGCAATTGACAGGCAATCGAACTAGTTACAAGGCACGATAATTTCTCAACTTTATTTAACCGCATGACACAACCTCTACGATTATGAATATGCTGAAAAACGGAATCGCATTGCTCGCGATAGCATTACTCGCTTCGGCCTGCGACACTAAAACAAACGAAAAAACCGAGGCGGCGGCAGACTCGGTAACCCTGCACGAACCTGCTCCCGCTGACCTGAACAGTGACCAGTCGGCACTGTTGAAAACAATCCTCGGCCCAGCCGAACAAAATCCGGCCGGTGTAGTTCTGAGGGGCATTGCTTTCGGTGATGCCATTGCCAAAGTGAAAGCCACCGAAACATTCGAGATGTTTGAAGAAACACCGGACCACCTGGGATATACCTCGGAAACGGCTCAGCTGGAAACGATCGACGTGCAGTATTTTCTGACACCGGAAAAAAAAGTGAATAAAATCACGATCGACGTTTACCTGAACAGTCCGGAAGCCACCAAACAGCTCTGGAATGCCAGTAAACAATATTTTAGTGAGGCCTATTCCGCCCCGAAAGAAGAAACCAAAAAGATCACCTGGAATAACAAGACGATCCGGGTGGACATGGAAGATGTATCGGAAGGGAAAGATTATGGCTTGAAATTTCAATTCTTCCCGGCCGATAAAAACGTTCTGGCCGCCAAATAACACCTATGAAAAACAAAAGATCGATTCTCCTGGGCGCGTTGTGCCTCCTTGCATTGAATGTTTGTGCGCAAAAGTCTTCTAAAAAAGACGAGGTAGTTACCATCGCTACCAACAAGGGTACGATGCGCTTCATTCTTTTCGACGAAACGCCGAAGCACAAGGCCAACTTCATCAAGCTCGCCAAGGACAAATTCTACAACGGACTCCTTTTCCACCGCGTCATCGATGATTTCATGATCCAGGGTGGTGATCCCAATTCCCGCAATGCGAAGCCCGACGAAATGCTGGGACGCGGTGACAACGGGTACAAGGTTCCCGCGGAGTTCAATGGAAAGCTGTTTCACCAAAAGGGCGCATTGGCAGCCGCACGCGACAATAACCCCGAAAAAGAATCCAGCGGATGCCAGTTTTATATTGTGGAAGGCCGGAAATGGAGCAAGGCCGACCTTGAAAAACAATCGGCACGCGCCGCCCGCAAGCTGACGGACGCCCAAAAGAAAGTATATGAAACCATTGGCGGCACTCCACACCTGGACGGCGCATATACCGTTTTCGGACAGCTGATCGACGGCATGGATGTAATAGATAAGATCGCTTCGGTAGACAAAGATGAGCGCGACCGCCCCGAGAAGGACATTTCGATGAAAGTGTCTGTCAAAAAGATGAAAAAGAAGAAGATTACCCGCAAATACGGCTGGAAATACGAAGCTTAAATTGGAAAAGAAGAAAATCCTGATCACCGGCTCCAACGGGTTGCTGGGTCAAAAACTGGTGGAGTTGCTGGTTTCAAAAGCACACATTGAAACGGTTGCCACAGCCCTGGGCGAAAACCGGTTGCCATTCACCAAGGGCTACCGCTATGTTGAAATGGACATTACCAACCCGGAAGCGGTTGATCAGGTGCTGGATGCCGAGCGTCCCAACGTAATTATCCACACCGCTGCGATGACGAACGTGGACCAATGCGAAGCGGAGAAGGATGCCTGTTGGAAACTGAATGTCACCGCAACTGAAACACTGGTTGCAGCCTGTGCCAGGTACCAGATTTTCCTCGAACACGTCTCCACCGACTTTATTTTCGACGGCACTTCGGGGCCATACCGGGAAGAAGACATCCCGAATCCGATCAGTTTTTATGGATGGAGCAAGTACGCGGCTGAAAAGGCCGTCAAATCCTCCGACATCGAGTGGGCCATTGCGCGTACCGTGCTCGTGTACGGGATCGCGCACGATATGAGCCGTAGCAACATCATACTTTGGGTAAAGAAGTCATTGGAGGAAGGCAAGGCCATCAAAGTGGTAACCGACCAGTTCCGCACGCCTACGCTGGCCGAAGACCTGGCATTGGGCTGCTTCCTCATCGCGGACCAGGAAGCGAAAGGCATTTACCACATTTCCGGCAAAGATTTCCTGACACCCTATCAAATGGCGCTGGCCGTCGCCGACTATTTCGGGCTGGACGCTTCGCTGATCTCTCCTACCGACGCGTCGACTTTCACACAGCCTGCTCGCAGACCGCCGCGTACAGGTTTCAATCTAACAAAATCAAGAAATGTACTGGGCTACGAACCGCATTCGTTTCGGGAAGGGATTGAGATTTTGGCCGGGCAGATTTAGATTTTTAATGCCACGAATGTTCACGAAAATTGTATTCGTGAACATTCGTGGCATTCGTGGCATTCGTGGCATTCGTGGCATTTTCATTTTTCTATTTCAGCCAGATTCAATACAAAACCAGGAAAAAGTGGTGCCCCTGAAAGTTGAATATCAAGACTTGAATATTCGACAATAGCCCGTTCGGGTTCATAAACATATACTTTCTTCCCGTACCGGTCTATCAACCACGCAAGACGACAGCCATTTGCCAAATACTCCTGCATTTTGTTTTGCAGGTAAATAAGGCTATCGGATTTCGAACGTATTTCAATTACAAAATCGGGACAAAATGGAGCGAATCGCTCTTGTTCCTCTCTTGATAGCGCATCCCATTTCTCGCGGTTTACCCATGCAACGTCCGGTGAACGAACGGCACCATTGGGAAGTGTAAAGCCAGCTGATGGCCCGAATACTTTCCCGGGGATTTTATTTTCCCGCAACCATGAACTGAAAATACCAAGAATGTCGGCATTGAAACTATCTGAAAAACTTCCGGCAGGAGACATAAGTATAATGTTGCCTTCGCTGTCCCGTTCAAAGCTGAGCGTATCGTTCATCTGGCAAAAACGAAAAAACTCGTCCTCGCTCATGATATCCCCAACAATGAATGTAACAGGCGTGTCCATAACTTAACGATGTCTTGGAAGTCTTTCAATAATGTAAATCAAATATAACCATTTCGCCGCGAAGGCCGCATGGCAACCGACAGCCAATTTTCATGGGATAGACCTATAAGGACTAACTGCCGGTCGCTGCTTTCTTGCGGGGTCTATTTTAATTATACAGCAACTCATAGTACTCCCTCGCCATCCGGTCGGAATTGAACGGTTGGGAAACCTCATTCATGCTGTTCAAAATCATCTTTTGCCACTTTTTCGGCGCATTATAGTACGCAGGAATTACCTTCTGTTCCAAAGTGTCCATCAGGTTATCGCAATCCTGCTTATTAATGTCCTCTCCCTGGGCTACCGGCAACAGAAACGCATTATGCCCGTCCTTCGCAAATTCACAGATCCAGCCATCAAAAGTGGATAGGTTCAACGCGGCGTTCATTGCTGCCGTCATACCGCTGGTACCGGAGGCCTCCCGCGTCACGACGGGCGTGTTGAGCCAGACATCGGCGCCGTCTTTGAGCAACTTGGACAATGCCAGCTCATAGCCGGTCAGAACGGCCATATTGGGGAACAAATGGCTTAAATAGAAGAGATGGTTAAAAGTCGCAATCGCTCCTTCATCTTTTGGATAAGGTTTCCCCGCCCATATCACCTGCACCGGCTGCTTCGTATTCTCCATGATCTTTTTGAACCTTTCCAGATTCCAGACCAGCATATCCGGCCGTTTGTAGGCTGCAAACCGCCGCGCCCACACGATCGTAAGCACATCAGGGTCGAACAATTTCCCGCTCTGGTCGGCCACCGTCTTGAACAATGTCCTTTTCAATTCCTTCTTACGCGCAACGATCGCATCGATATCCTTTCCGAGCCTTGCCTTTTCCAATACCGGGTCGACCCAGTAAGTATTGTTCTGCGCATTAGTAATGTGGCCGATCGGCGCGATTTTGGGATGTGATTTCCACATTTTCCGCGATACTTCCCCATGCAATTTCGAAACGCCGTTCGCTTTGTGGCTCAGGCGCAATGCGGCCAATGAGTGGTTGAACACGCCATCCCCTATGCCGCTGATCTTCCGAACCGTTTCGAGGTCGACACCGGAGAAAAAACCCAGCTGATCCAGAAAATGAATATCGTGTTTCTCATTCCCCGCCTCTTCCGGCGTATGCGTCGTAAAAACGACCCGTTTCTGGACCTCAGCGGCTTTTTTATACTTTTTGTACAAATGAAAAAGAGCTGAAACCGCGTGTGCTTCGTTCAAATGATATACTTCCGGCTCGTATTGCAGGGCTTCGAGCAGCCGAGCGCCCCCGATACCCAGCACCATGCATTGCGCTACTTTATAGGTGACATCAGAATCGTACAACGAATAGCTGATGGCCCTCGTCGACTCGTCGTTGCCGTCGGTGTCGGTCGTAAGCAGGAATAATGGCGCCGAGCCGAATGTTTCCGGGTCGAGGTAATAGGCCGCAACCCAAACATTTTTCCCCATCATGGGTATCTGAAAACGGATTTGGGTATCCACCAGATACGAGTACATTTTCTCTGTAAACTCCGGCTCCATACTGCCGTCTTTCTTGCGGCCCTGGTCATAGTAGCCATATTTCCACAGCATTCCAATGCCGATCAGGTTCTGTTTGAGCGCATATACGCTACGCATATGCGAGCCCGCGAGGAAGCCCAGGCCCCCTGAGTAAATTTTTAAAGCCTGATCGACAGCGAATTCCATCGAAAAATAGGCAACCGATTTTTTGTATTGATTATCCGTCGCAAACGGGTGACGGTAAGGAAGAGCAAAAGTTTGTTGTGACATCGGAAGCGATTTTGGTAAAACAAATGCATTGCATAAAAAACCCGGCCTATCGAAAAGGGCCGGGTCCAATTATTTTTTCAGGAGCTTATTTGCCGAAGAGCCGCGCCCAGAATCCCTTCGCTTTTGTTTTCGTCTCGACGACCCTTTCCGAGGCCTCCTCCTTTAACCCCGCTATTTCCTCCGTCGCTTTCGCTTTCAGTTCGGCAGCCTTGGTCTGCGCTTCGGCCAGTTTCTCGGAAGCGGCCTCCTTCGCATCTGCAAACGCCTCGGTGGCGTCTTCCTTAATGTCCTCATACTTGTCTGCTGCGGCCACCTTAATATCCTCGAACTTCTCCGCGGCCACCTCCTTAATGTCTTCAAACTTATCTGTTGCAGCCTCTTTCAGATCTTCAAATTTCTCTGCTGCTGCTTCCGTCAGGCTGGCGAGTTTCGCTGCAAAGCCGGATTGCACTTCCTCCGCTTTTTCCACAACCTCCTCTTTTACAGCCTCTGCCTTAGCCGCAGCCTCCTCTTTCACTTCTTCCACTGCCTCCCCGGCAGCCGCTGCTTTGGTTTCCGCCTGCGCTTTCAGGTCGTCGATCGTTTCGTAAACTTCGGTCTTAATGCCATCCGCGGCTTCCTCCGCCTTCGTTTCCACGGCCGCTGTCGCCTCATTTTTCACTTCCTGCACGTCTTCCACAATTGCATCTTTGGCATCGGCGGCAGTGGTTTTGAGTTCTTCAACTTTATCTTCCAGTGATTTTTTTGCATCTTCTGGTGTAGGTTCGGTATTCTCGGCCATGGGAAATGAGGTTTTAAAGTAAGAACAGTTGATACGATGAATGCGTAAGCTACAAAGGAGTTATCAAGGTTGCAAGCAATGCACGCAGCTTTATGCTAGGTTAACCTTCTAACCATCAAATTTTTAACCAACTCATAAAACGGCTCCGGCAGCAAGGTACGCCAGTTATTGAGATGTAAAGTACCACCGAAATTGATATAATAATCGAGCCGGTACTTCTTCCATTGCTCTTCCACATGCTCGCGGAAATTGATGGCGGCAATCCAGCCGTCCTCCACGTCGTCGAACCATTCTGCATAATAGTCGTCGTCATTGCCTCCGTGGAAATCCAGCACATTTTCGCCCATCAATATAAACTGGTTGATACCCTGGTTCACAAGCGGATCAATAACCTGCCTTTTAAAAAACATGATGTCGTTATGCAGCGCATCGTTCCATTCCCCGAACATTTCGATGATCACAAAGCGCTTATTGTAATCTGCAAACAGGATCTTAACATATAGCGTCTCCGACCCGATATCATCCCACAACGGGTGGATATAGTAGCCGTAGATCGCATTTTCGTAATAATCCAGGTTATAAGTGCGGCCAAAAAAGGGCGAACGCTCATCGTGGCTGGCCACATAATGCTTCTCCCAATTATAATAAGGCTCTAATTCCTGCATAGCAACGATTTTGGAGTGACATTGAAAACGAATATAAATGAAAACAGAAAAGCCTTAACTGATGTTACCAATCATTTAAGGCTTAAAATTAATGCCGGGGAATTTCGGCCAACGTGGCGATCAAATAAGCCAGCGGATTATGAATGGAAACGGGCTGCCTCAAATGAAGCAGCCCGTTTCGGTATCATATGTTTCACAATTTTACAACTCGCGGATCCAGATATTACGGAAGCTGGTCGTGTTGTTGTGGTCCTGCAATTTGATAGGGCCCTTTCCGTGCGGCTCGATCGTCGGCTGGCCGATGTAAGGGGTCGTTCCCTGGATCATGGTGTGGTTTTGCACCAATACACCATTGTGGATCACGGTAATGTATGGCGGATGCGTCATATGGCCGTCTTTGTTGAAATGCGGCTGAGTGTAGATCACATCGTAGGTCTGCCACTCGCCCGGGCCTACTGCTGCATTTACCAATGGCATGGTTTGCTTGTAGATCGAACCCGCCTGACCGTTGGAATAGGTCGGGTTGTTATAGCTGTCGAGGACCTGCAATTCGTAGACTCCTTGCATGAAAATACCGCTGTTACCACGGCCTTGTCCATTTCCGTCCACTTTCGCGGGGGTTCTCCACTCGATGTGCAGCTGGTAATCGCCGAATGTCTGTTTGGTTTGAATGTCGCCTGATTTAGGAGCAACGGTCATTGCGCCGTCGGCTACTGTCCATGGGGCAGCTGATTTACCGTCTTTTCCTGAAACCCACTGATCGAGGTTCTTACCATCGAACAGGACGATCGCATCGGACGGGGCTGTGAAGCCTGAAACCGCCGAAGAACCTTTACCGGGCGTTACCACACGGGGAACGGGATTCCACAATTCGCTGGACTCAGGAGTTTGCTTCGCAGGCTGCAATTGCGCGTGTGCGGCAAAGGCAGCAGCCATGCTGAACGCGGTAAGCATCAATTTTTTCATTTGAAAGGTAACAGTTTTAGTCTAAAAAGTCTTTGAAATAGTATCAAAACACAACATTAAGGAAAAAGCAACAACAAAAAGGATTCTCATCTATAGAAATGTAATTTTCCCGATTCTTATCACGTAATTTGCAGGGCTAAAGGCATTCGTAGCCTGGATTGCTAATCTAAAACCGACTAAGCTTACTGCAAGTATGTCTAAAACCAACCGTTCACTTTTTCAATTAATCGCCTCTGGGGTAGCGGCATTCGCCATGCACACCGCCTGCGCCCAGCAGCCCATTCCTCTCAACGACCTCAGTGCTTTCACGACCAAATCCAGTGACTGGAAGATCGTCGGCAATGCATCGGCCGACCTCACCAAGGAAAACGCGCTGGTTACCAGCCCGGGTAAAGGTGTGCTCGCTTGCCTCCACGAAAAAGGCAAGTACGGCAGCGACTATGAACTGATTTCCAACTTCAAACACGGCGATCTCGACATTGAACTGGATTTCATGATGAGCAAAGGTTCCAACTCGGGAATCTACCTCCAAGGTAACTATGAAGTACAGCTTTTCGATAGCTGGGGTAAAAAAGGCGCTAAATACAACGACTGCGGTGGTATTTACGAGCGCTGGAACGACTCCAAGCCCGAAGGCGAAAAAGGCTACGAAGGATATGCACCGCGTTTCAACGTGGCGAAAGCGCCGGGTTTGTGGCAGCATATCAAAATCTCTTACCAGGCTCCCCGTTTCGACGCCAGCGGCAAGAAAATCGCCAATGCGGTATTCCTTTCAGTGGTGTTGAATGGCATTACGATCCACGAAAACGTGGAAGTAAGCGGTCCTACCCGCGGTTCACTCACAGCTGAGGACGTGCCAATGGGCCCGATCCGCATCCAGGGCGACCACGGTTCACTGGCGATCCGCAATATTGTCGTTAACAATTTTGACAAAAAACCTGCGACCCTTTCCGAGCTGACTTACAAAACCTATTATGGCGGTTTGTCGGAAACAGAAGACCTTGCAAAACTTACGCCTGCTGAAACCGGCAAATCGGAATCGCTCAACTGGGAGATTCTGAAAGAGAACAACAACTACTCTTTCGTTTACAACGGCCGTTTCAATGCAGCCAGCGAAGGCGAATACACTTTCCGTTTGCAAGCTTCGGGTAATGCCTACCTGAAAATCGACGGCAAAGATGTAATCAAGCCGGAGTGGAAACCGAACAACGAATTCCGTGTAGCCAATGTAAACCTCACAGCCGGCGACCACAAGCTCGAATTTTTCAATAACAAAAGAGATGGTTGGATGCGCCCCGTACTGGGCCTTTGGGTAAGCGGACCCGGTTTCCGTGAAATCGCGCTGCATTCGAAAAGCTCGGCTATGGGCGGCGGTTCTACCGACCCGATCCTGATCCAGGCATCAACCACTACCATTACCCGCTCTTTCATGGATTTCCGCAAGGACGAAAAAGCGAAAAGAACCCGCGTAGTTCACGCAGTTTCGGTAGGTAGCCCCACAAGCCTGCATTATACTTACGACCTCGACAAAGGTGCGGTCCTGCAAGTTTGGCGTGGCGAATTCCTCGATGCTACCCCTATGTGGCACGATCGCGGCGACGGGTCTTCACGCCCCCGCGGCAGCGTGACGTTGCTGGGCGACGACATGTTCCTGGGCAAATCAGGTAAATCTAAATGGGAGGCGGACACAACCGGCAGCGGATACCGTCCAAAAGGTTACGTATTGGACGACTCGGATGTACCTACGTTCCAGTACCAGGCATTCGGATCATCGATCACCGATTACGTTTCCGTCGTAAACAACCAGTATTTCGAGCGCATTGTAAAGGTGAATAACCCTGCAAAAGATCTCGTAGCACGCCTCGCAGATGGTGCTTCCATTGAAAAAATCTCGGAAGGACTTTACGCTGTAGACGACAAATCGTATTACATCCAGCTGGCCGACAAAAAATTGAAACCAGAAATCAGAGGAGCAGCAGGGCAGCAGGAACTCATCGTACCTGTTACCAATGGCGAAGTGAAGTACTCGATCCTGTTCTGATTTTAACCTTATTATTCCTGATTTGACAATGAAAAAACTTGCTCATATAGCATTTGCTCTTTTGGCCTCCCTGTCTACGCTGAAAGCGCAGGAGTCCCCGAAAGAAGAAGATTTTTACAAGATCGTTACCCCACCGATCCCGGAAGGCATTATCCTCGAAGTGGGTGGTTTGACGACCATGCCAAACGGCTCACTGGCGATTTCGACGCGCCGTGGTGAAGTTTGGATCGTGGATAACCCTACCAGCCGCGTACCTTACTTCCGGAAGTTCGCGACCGGTTTGCACGAAATCCTGGGTCTGGCTTACAAAGAAGGTGCATTGTACTGCGCACAACGCGGCGAATTGACCAAGCTCGTTGATAAAAACGGCGACGGCAAGGCTGATGTTTATGAAACCGTTTACGCATGGCCATTGTCAGGTCACTACCACGAATACTCGTTCGGTCCTAAACTGGCTCCGGACGGCAGCTTCTTCGTGAGTGGTAACGTAGCGTTCGGTGACGAAGAGTGGTGGAGAGGCGAAAGCCGCGTACCAGGCCGTGGCTGGATCTTCCACATTACCAACGACGGCAAATACGAACCATGGGCAACCGGCGTGCGCTCTCCTGCGGGTATCAGTATGCTGAACGGCGAGCTGTTCTACACTGATAACCAAGGCGACTGGATGGGTACCGGAGGTATTTTCCAGGTTAAAAAAGGCGGCTTTATGGGCCACCCGGCAGGTTTGAAATGGGCTGGATTGCCTAACTCACCTGTGAAACTGACTGAAAAGCAATTCTTCGCGGAGCGCGACAACCGCCAGCACCGCAACGAGCAGGGCCGTGCGATCAAGCCTGAAAATACATTGGGAGAAGAACCACAGTTCTTGTACCAACTGAAACAAAAATATGACATGGTGCAGCTTCCCGCTGTATGGTTGCCTTACGGTGTACACGGTGTGTCTACCGCTGAATTGATCCTCGACGATACCAAAGGAAACTTCGGACCATTTACCGGTCAGGTTTTTGTGGGTGACCAGGGACAAAGCAATATCATGCGTATCGTCCTCGAAAAAGTAAAAGGAGAATATCAGGGCGCCAGCATCGGTTTCCGCAGCGGATTCCAGTCAGGTGTATTGCGTATGGCATTCGACAAAGACGGATCGATGTTCGTGGGCGAAACCAACCGTGGCTGGGGATCGGCAGGCGATGCCAACCAGGGCTTGCAGCGCCTGGTTTGGAACGGCAAAATGCCTTTCGAAATGTATACCGTGAAAGCGCAGCCGGACGGTTTTGAGATCGAATTCACGATGCCGGTTGACCGTAAATCGGCGGAAGACCTGGATTCTTACAAAGTGAGCAGCTACCTCTACAAGCACTACCCTGTTTACGGCAGCCCGCAGATCAACCTGGAAGATGTAAAAATCGCTGGTGTGAAAGTATCCGACGACAACAAGAAAGTACGTATCGTACTCGAAGGAATGCGTCAATATTATGTACACAAAATTTCGCTGGACGGCGTTCGCTCGGCTTCAAACAGCTGGTCGCTCGTACACCCGGATGCGTATTACACGCTGAACAACATCCCCGACGGCGAAAGATTGAAAGTATCAGACCTGAAAACTACCCGCTCGGGTAAAGCACAGGCATCTGTTTCGGCTGAACCGGCGAAAGAACACGTTTCTCCGGACGGCAAAGGCAAAGCTACTCCCGCAAAAGCCGGAGCAGCAAAAGCCCCAACCTGGGAAGAAGTGAAGCCATTGCTCGCCAAAAACACTTGCCTTGCATGCCACGCCCCTGATAAAAAGGTAGTAGGACCTTCTTACGCCGACGTTGCAAAACGCAAATACAGCAACGAGAAGATCGTAGAACTGATTTACGCGCCGAAGCCTGAAAACTGGCCTGATTACGCCACGCCGATGGCGCCAATGCCTCAGGTTTCCAAGGCAGACGCTGCTAAAATCGCGGCTTGGATCAATTCACTTGCGAAATAATTGTAATACACCCGGCCCCGCCGGAATTATAGTCCAAAAGGCTGCTTTCAGATCGGAAGCAGCCTTTTTAGTTGAAGATCAGCGCATTCAGAAACCATTTTAATGCATTATCTTCACATAACGAACCAGACTAATGCAGTACAAATCGCACGTTTTACGGTTGAAAATGCGTTAGTTGTTATTGAATGTGTCCAAAACTATGTTTACTCTGCGTGGCCCGTCTTTCTTGAAATCGGTAAAAGGAAAAGTCGTTTTGGGCTTTTTCATTGCCTCCCTCGCCCTGGCTGCATCCTGGGTAACCAGCAAACTGGCATTCGATAATATGCTCACCACGCTGGATACGCTCTCCACCCCGGATGACAAGATGCGGCTGGTGAATAAGATATTCCAGGATATTCTCACACTCGATCACCTTCAGAACGAACGGAAACTGAAAGGAGAAGAGCTCAATGACGAGGTACTTGCCCAATCGGTAGAGTTGATTGCTACACTCGACACCCTCAGCAACATGAGCCTGGAAGACGAAATGCAGATCATCCGGATCGATTCAATGAAGAAGATCCTTAAAGAACGAGAGAAAATATATGGTGACTACGTAAAAGTCCGCTCCAAACTCGTAAGTAATAAAGCGCTGGAAGACGAGGTAAAATCAATTTCCGGGCTGATTACGACCAAGACAGTCAAACCCGACAGTACGGTAGTCAAGACTGAAAAACGGACCACTACCACCACTGTTTACACCGAAGTACCCGATACCAGCCAGAAAGCCAGTACTAAAAAAGGTTTCCTGAGCAGGGTATTCCGCGGAAATAAAAAGAACCAGGTGTCGGCAAAAGGGCCAACGAAGCTGGTGCAGAAACAGGAGGTAAATGTCCAGGTCGACACGATTCGCGTCGCTAAAAAAGATAGCACGATCGAAAAAGTAGGTGAGGCTGTCCATGCCATCGAGAAATCGCAGAAAAAACGGGCAGTAACGTTTGTAGACCGCGAGCAGGAGCTCGCAACAGCGGGTAACTCACTGGTCAAACAACTGCTGGGTGTGATGCAGGACGTTCAGCGGGATGTAATGAAGGATTCCAATACCAAGAATGCCCTGGCAAAAGGTATGGTGGAAGGAAGTGTCGACCGCCTCGAATGGATTATGCTGGGCTTTCTTTTCCTGACGGCGGTAATGGCCTATTTCATTTTTACCGACATTACCAAAAGCAACGACTACCGTCAGCAACTCGAAGAAGCCAAAGAAGAAGCCGAATACCACAGCATGGCCAAACAGCGGTTCCTGGCTAATATGAGCCATGAAATCCGCACCCCCCTGCAATCGATCATCGGCTATGCCGAAGCATTGAAAAACGAGGAGAAACCACGGAAACAAGACCTGGAAACATTGCATTCGGCCTCAGAACATTTGCTGTACCTTGTTAACGAGGTGCTCGATTACAGCCGCATTATTTCTGACCGGTTTACATTCGAGGACAGGGTGTTTTCCATCAACCCCCTCCTGAACGAGGTAATACAGGTGCTCAGGCCGAATGCGATATCCAAGGGTTTGGTATTGCGGCTCGAAAATGCCCTGAAACCAAATTTGTACCTGCATGGAGATCCTTTCCGATTGCGGCAGGTTCTGTACAATTTGCTGACTAATGCTATAAAATTCACCGAGAACGGCGAGGTTGTCCTCAAAGTGGCGGGTCACGAAAGCGGTAATCTCGCCAAAATCGAATTCCAGATCTCGGATACGGGTATCGGCTTGTCGAAAGAGCAGACCGAACGCATTTTTAACCAGTTCGAGCAGGCCGACCCTTCCATCCAGCGCCGATATGGCGGAACGGGGCTCGGTCTCAGCATTGTGAAGGCATTGGTAGAAGGGATGTCGGGCAGCATCCATGTCACCAGTAAACCGGGAGAAGGCACGACTTTTTTTGTCACCACCAGTATGAAAAAGGCAGACACACTGGAATTGGCAGAAGAAACGCCGGAACGAAGCTATCGGATCAATGGCAAAGTCTGGCTGGTGGATGACGACGCCTTTATTCTCAAATGGTGTTCTTCGGTACTCGAAATGAATGGCATTCAGCATGCAGCATTTTCCTCGGCTGAGGAGGTACTGAGCCGGCCGTGGAATGATCAGGTGAAGTTCGTGCTCACGGACATGCGTATGTCGGGCATGAACGGGGCGGAGCTCGTGAAGCGCCTGCGCAAATCGGCGCCGGAGGATGTCAAGTTCTTTGTCCTCACGGCACAGGCTTTGCCCGAGGAACGGAAAAAGCTAATCAGCATGGGCTTCGATGGTTACCTGATGAAGCCATTCCATTCAAGGGACCTGCTGGAACTGCTGGAATCGTCCTCGGCACCGGAAACAGACGTTCTGGCCACAGTACCAGCCGAAATCAAGCAGAATGATGATCACACCGCTCATAACCTGGATTTTGACTTCTCCATGCTTACCGAAATGACTTTCGGCGACGAAAGCCTGTTGCGCGAAATCCTCGACCAGTTTGTAAAAGATTCCCGCGCCGACATCGACTCGCTCCGGCAGCATATTGCCGCCAACGAGCCTGATCATGCTCAAGAACTGATGCACCGTATGGCCGGCCGCACCGGGCAGATCGGTGCCCGTGATTTGTCGGCGAGATTCAGGAATCTGGAAATCGCCTTGCGCGAAAACGCAGCAGAAGTGTCGGAAAAAGAAATGACGCAGGTCGTCAACGACGCTGCGTCAGTAATTGAGCAAGTGGAGGAAAAAGCACTTTCCTACTCGATATGATATTTTTCGATCTTGTAATACAAAGTCTTGCGGTCGATGTTCAGTAACTTGGCCGCTTTACTTTTGTTATAGCGCACTTCCTGCAACACCTTTTCGATCATTTCCTTCTCGTGCGTTTCCTGTAATGCCTTCAGGTCGGAACCCGGTGCAGGTTTCTGCTGGTCTTCCATAGCCGTGATCATTTCCGACGGTAACGCACTGAGCGTCGCCACCTCTTCTTTGGACAAAAGCACCAGGCGCTTGATCACATTATTCAGCTCGCGCAGGTTACCCGGCCAGTCGTATTTCTGGAAAACATCCATGACCTCTTTTGAAAGTTCTCTCACATTGCGTTCGAGCTCGTCATTGGCCTTATCTACAAAATGCTGTACAAAAATCGGCAGGTCCTCGCCACGCTTACGCAATGCAGGCACTTCTATTTTGAATTCATTCAACCGGTGGTAAAGGTCTTCACGGAAATCCCCGGCAGCTGCGCTGGAAATAAGGTCTTCGTTTGTCGCTGCAATGAGGCGCACATCCACTTTTACCTGCTGGGTACTGCCAATCGGAACGATAATCCGCTCCTGCAATGCCCGGAGCAATTTGATCTGCACGTCGTAACTCAGGTTACCGATCTCATCCAGAAATAGCGTGCCGCCATCCGCTGCTTCGAACTGGCCTATCTTGTCCTGCAATGCACCGGTGAATGCGCCTTTTTTATGCCCGAAAAGCTCACTGGCCGCCAGGTCTTTCGATAACGAACCGCAGTCGATCGCTACAAATGGGCCATCGGCGCGCTTGCTGAGGCGGTGAATCGACTTCGCCACGTGCTCCTTACCGGTACCGCTCTCGCCCTGGATAATTACCGACATATCGGTTGGTGCCACCAGGCGCACATATTCGAAAAGTTGTTTGGCAACCTTGCTTTTGCCTTCGATATAGTCGAGCGATTGTTTCTCCGCTTTCGAATTACTTTTCGCTTTCGGCGCAGTCTTCACGCTCGTCACCTCTCCCTTATTCAGCGCTTCCCGGAGTACCATAAGCAATTCTTCCGGATTAACCGGTTTTGTAATGTAGTCGAAAGCCCCGATTTGCATGGCGGTAACCGCGGTCCTCACATCATGAAAACTGGTCATGATAAATGCCGGGGTGCGGTTGCCCTCGCTTCTGAGCGTTTTGAGAAAATCTACGGAGTTACCATCCGGCAGACGGTAATCGAGCATCAGCACTTCAAACGGGCCATCGGGATTGTTCTTCCCGAGCGCTTCCCTCGCCTCTTTTATGTTTGTACAAACTTTTACCTGATGACCATGCTTGCCGAGAAAATTGGTGAGCAACTTTGAAAATGTAGAATCGTCTTCAACGAGGAGCAGATGAGCCATGGGTGATACTATTTCTAAGAAAAATAAATACTATTAAACGAGTGGGTATTATGTAAAAGTACAAAAAACAAACACCAAAAAGCCGGAGAAGTCTCCGGCTTTTCATTATGAGCCTGTCAGACGCCGGGAACGGCCTTTTACTAGTCGACCTTCTTCCCGTACTTGTCCAGATTAAGTGTAGATGTTTCTTCTGCTCGTTTGATATTTACTTCGTAATACTGTGAATTGTCGTCCCGTGTGACCAGGTAAGCACTGCTTACCTTCCATTCTGCATAGGAGCCGGACAAGGTACTTTTTACAGCTTCCGGAAGATCCTCCGGCCGCACTGCAACCTTGCTATGTTCGGCAATAACGGCCACGTCTGCCGGAGATTGCGTGGATGCGTCAACATCCGGGGTAACTGCTGCTAGGAAGAGGGCGAGTACTATCGGGGTTATTCGCATGATGGATCGGGCATTTAATTTTTAATATAAACTGAAAGAGATATTCGTGCCAATGAAAATATGCTACAAAAAAAGTTGATAATCAGATATTAACCAATTTTAATTCACAACTGTGTAACCGGGCGGGACGGGAGCAGCACCTCAGGTTGTGGAATTTCGCATCAGTTATGTGAAATTTAGTAACCACTTTGTCCATATACCCGTATGTTATTACCTAAACTAAAAAAAATTCAAATTTTTTTAACCAATATTGTTTAGTTAGGAACATATTCCATTATATTTGCGTAGAAATTGTTTATCTGTAAAAAGTAGCACAACTACTACACACCACCAGAGACTTAACGCTATACATTCATATATTGAATTATATCTCAGGCATTATTTACTCAACGTTATTTAAGAATACCATCGGTTAGTCTGAAAGCATCGAGAGTCCCCATCCGGGACTCTTTTTGCGTTTTAAAGCCCTGCCCATTTTCTCTTTACTCCTTCTTCCCCTGTCTCCTTTTTTCCAATACCTGATCTAAAGCAATCCAGCCCGCGTAGGTCTGTCAAAACTCTTTCGACACACGGAGAGTAGCTCAATAACCTTTTATTGCTATGAACAAACACACAAAGACGAAGAACAGCCACGGCAGGGAGGGAAAGGAAATCACCACGATTGTCAACAGGCGTCTCTTTTTGCGCTCGGCCGGACTGGCCACATCATTGGGAACGATAGTGATCGCCGCGGGATGTAATGACGATGATGAAGATCCGATGATTCCCGGCACAGGCGACACTGTTGACCTGGGATCAGGTGACATGGGTGTACTCAACTATGCATACGCTCTGGAACAACTCGAAGCTGCGTTTTACACACAAGTGATGCAGACACCTTACAACGGTATTACCGACGCTGAGAAAGCCATCCTCACCGACATCCGCGACCATGAGATCGTTCACCGCGAATTCTTTAAAGCCGCGTTGGGCGACAAAGCAATCAAAGGGCTTACTCCTAACTTCTCTGCCATCGACTTCACTAAAAGGGAGGCAGTCCTTGGCGCGGCCAAATTATTCGAAGACACCGGCGTCGCCGCATACAACGGTGCCGGAAAATTGATTAAAGATCCGAATTACCTTTTGCTTGCTGGAAAGATCGTTTCCGTGGAAGCTCGTCACGCAGCCGTTATCCGTGACCTGATTAATCCGAAATCCGCTGATTTTGCCGGTGATGACATCATCGACGCCAACGGAATGGACAGGGCCATCGCGCCGGCCGACATTCTTGCGGCTGTTAAGGGTTACGTAAAGGACACCCTCACCGGTACCAGCGTAGGCAAGTAATCATTCACACTAACAGGATCAGACACAATGGATATTTTCAAAATCATAGATCAATTTCAGCAAATTGACGGCGACGCCGTCGGGAGACTGGAATACGCCTCACGCCGCCACTTTATGCACAAAGCAGGAAGCAAGCTGGCCTCAGCGGCGATCCCTACCGCATTTGCAGCAATCGTCAACAAGGCTTTTGCGCAGTCGGCCGCTGCTGTGGATGTGCTCAATTACGCACTGACGCTCGAATACCTCGAAGACGAGTTCTACAAAGCGGGTAACGCAGCTGCGAACCTCATTCCGGCATCTGATAAAGCCATTTTCACGCAAATCGGTAAGCACGAAACGCAACACGTAGCGTTCCTGGTGAAAGCATTGGGAAGCAAAGCCATTGCGAAACCTACCTTCGATTTCCAGTATGGTGGCGCATTCAGCGATGTATTTACCAATTACAAAACATTCGTAACTGTTTCCAGCGCGCTCGAAGATACGGGTGTACGCGCATACAAGGGCCAGGCCGGCGTATTGATAGCCGATCCGCAGATACTCGAATACGCGTTGCAGGTACATTCGATAGAAGCTCGCCACGCGGCAGTGGCTAGACGGCTTGCTGCGACATTGCTGGGTAATACCGCGATGAAAGGCTGGATCACAGGCAAGGAAGGTGCCGTAGCAGCCATCTACGCCGGTGAAGATAATATGACGCAGGGAGGTGTAAATCTCAAAGGGCTTGCATCCAAGAGCGACGCCGCCATTACCGAGGCCTTCGATGAGCCGTTGACCAAAGAAGCAGTGCTCGCAATTGCGGGACCATTCATCAAAAAATAATTTACCGATTAACGTAAACTTTCCCTGTTGGGCATATACATGCACTTTTCAATGAGCGATGCTCAAAGTGCCGCGCTACACACTATTATGAATCAGGAGGTTACCATCACAGGCAACCTCTTTTTTATTAAGAAATGGCCCAAATTGGCCCGAAATAATGGTTTAAGCCGTCCGGTTTATGTAAATTTGGAAATAATGTTTTACAAGTTTTCCTGAACCAGTTGATGAATTCCGAATTAAACAGAAGAGATTTTCTCAGAAAAGGAAGCCTCACAGCATTGGCTACTGCAATGGGCAGCCAGATCGTTTTTGCAAACCGGATGCCAGCAGGGTACCGTCCCATTTTCCTGGATGAGAAGGATGCGTTGAAAGGTAAAAGTGCGGAAATGATCGTACAGGGCGACAAACCCTGGAACGTGGAAACCCCGGTGCATTTGCTCGACGACCGCGTGACACCCGTTGAGAACATGTTCATCCGCAACAACGGTCTTGTGCCTGAGAAAATAGATGTTGCCAACTGGACGCTGACGATCGACGGGGAGTCGGTGAAAGCGCCTAAAACTTACACATTGGCCGACCTTAAAAAGAAATTCAAGCAATACTCCTATCAATTGGTGCTGGAATGCGGCGGAAACGGCCGCTCGGGCTATCAGCCGCAGGCGTCTGGTAACCAGTGGGGCCAGGGTGCGGTGCATTGCGCGCAATGGACCGGCGTGCGGCTGAAAGACATTCTGAACGATGTAGGCATCAAAAGCGATGCCGTATATATAGGTTACCACGGCAAGGACCTTCACCTGAGCCGCGATCCTAAAAAAGAATCCATATCGCGCGGTGTGCCCATTGCAAAAGCCATGGAGGACGAGACACTCATTGCGTGGCAAATGAATGGAAAGGACATTCCTGAGTTCCATGGCTACCCGCTCCGACTCGTAATCGGCGGCTGGCCTGCTTCCGTTTCGGGGAAATGGCTGAGCGGCATTTCGGTGCGGAACAAAGTACACGACGGTCCCAAAATGGAAGGCCATAGCTACAAACTGCCCCGCAACCCGGTAGCACCGGGAACCGATATTCCGGCAACCGACGAATATTACAAAATCATCGAATCCATGCCGGTGAAATCATTGATCACGTATCCCAAAACAGGTGCGATGATCGACCCGGGGAAAGAGCTCGCACTACGCGGCCACGCGTGGGCGGGAGACCATTCCGTTAAGAAGGTAGAGGTTTCGATCGATTTCGGGGCTACCTGGAAAGAATGTAAACTCGAAGCACCGGTGAACCGGCTGGCGTGGCAACATTGGAACACTCATATCAAATTTCCGACCAACGGATACTACGAAGTATGGGTGAAAGCCACCGACGAAACGGGCGTGGCGCAACCCATGCTGGCACCTGCCTGGAACCCGGGCGGGTATCTGAACAATGCTTGCGAAAGAATCGCCGTCAAAGTTGGGTAATGTACCACAATGCTTTCGGGCAAATACGATAGTTTATGAAAATCCTTTTGATTGCCATGCTCGGTGCAGGTATTGTTTTTCAAACCTTGCCCGAAATGCCGGCCAAATATACCAATACCGATACGGCACTCGCCGATACCACCAAAAAAGACCCGGAAACGGGCCTTATCGTCGATGAAAACCTGTATATGGTGAAAGCGCAATGTACCAATTGCCATTCCACCAAGCTGATCATCGCCAACCGCTTTACGCGCGACGGCTGGAAGCAAAAAATCCGCTGGATGCAGGCCAACCACAACCTCTGGGAGCTTGGCGACGCTGAAAAACCGGTTCTCGATTATCTGGAAAAAAATTATTCGCCAACTGCCTCAGTGGCAAGGCGGGCGCCATTGAAAGACATCAAGTGGTACAAACTGGATCAAAACTGATCGGAAACAATACCTATCTTTGACTTTCAAACTTTATGAATATTCCGCGTGCCTGATTTCCGTTTCCTGATTTCCCGATTTGCATTTTCCAGCCTGCTGTTCCTTGTTCTCACTAGTGCTCCGACCATGCTCGCCTCGTGCGCGCTGACCTCGGAAGAAAACCGGCAATTCAGCAATAACAATGATTTACCCAATCCGCTCAAAGCCGAAGTGATCGGCATCCAGGATGGTGACACGATCGAGCTGAAATACATTTATTCAGGGAAAAAGTCAGGACGCAGGATGGGCAAAAATGTGCGGATACGTTTTCTGCATATCAACTGCCCGGAGCGTAATATGCCTTTTTATAACAATGCGAAGCAGTTTACAAGTGAGAAATGCTTCCGGAAGGTGGTTAGTATCCGCCACAAAGGCGAGTTTGATAAATACGGCCGCCTGCTGGGTGAGGTAGTACTGCCCGACGGTAAAGTTTTGAACAAGGAATTAGTCAAAAAAGGACTGGCCGTGCATTTCAAAAAGTATTCGCACGATCAGGAATATGCCAAACTTGAAATAGCTGCTAACAAGCAGAAAATAGGCATCTGGACTCAGCCCGGAATGGAACTGGGACATTTGTAATAACACATGGAACATTCACCGGTAGCACTTTTTCAGATCCTTTACCAGCATGAAACTTTGTTTCAACTGGAAGATCGCGCGCTGCCCGAACGCCCGGCATCTGCCACGGTTGCGGCACAACCCGAGCCACCCGTACCTGAGCCCGCGAACATACAAGCGCCCGTATCCACATTACCTGCGACGCCGGCCGTACAACCACCCAGCTCGTCGCAACCAACAACGCCAGCGGTACCAACCAATGCACCTGCATTGCCTCAAACACCGGCAGTGACGGCCCCACCGCCTGTAAATGTGCCTGCTCCGGCGCCCGCCACTGCATTCCCCGCATTGAAACACAAAGTACTTGTCCTCACCGACGAGCCGAAACAGCGGGAAATGCTGATGTCGGAAGCCTTGTTCCTCGATAATATCCTCAAAGCCGTCGGCCATTCGTTGGAAACCAGCGATGTCGTGAATTTCAGTTTCATGCCCGGGCAGGACGCGCGTACGGTACTTTCGGGTAAAAAGACCAACTTCTTTATTTCATTCGGCGTACCGCTGATCAAGCTCCATCTCGACCTGTTGCTCGTACCTTATACGCCTAAAAATCTGGAAGGTATCTGGTTCCTGCTCGTCGATCCACTGGTGGTGATCGAAGCCGACCGGAATCTTAAGAAAAAACTCTGGCAAGCGTTACAGAAGATGTTTGAAATGTCCTAATTCCCAGTCGCTTACCTTTTTTAATAGCCGGTCATCACAATATAATAGTGAATTTGTTTGTTTTCATGGATAATCGCAGGCTAACCCATGAAAAACTATGGCCAAACTGACTGAATTAATTGCCGGCTGGTTTCGTCCGAGAGAGTCCGACGAAAACGAATTTTATGATGATGAGCCTGTTCAGGCGAACGACACCCCTACCCAATCAGTGGAACAAAATCCGATCACTCAGACACCCGTTGCCGGCACCCGGCAACCATTAACAGCTGCTGTGCCACAGTATCAAGCTCCCGCGCCTCCGCCGGTAGCACCTCAGCCGGTAGCACCTCAGCAAGCAGTGCCGCAGATGCAAGCACCTTTACCCGCTGCACCGCAACCGGCACTCCCGCAATGGCAACCCGAAGCACAGGAACTTCCGAAAGTGGAAGTACCGATCCCATACTGGCTCGAAGATGAAGACACATTGCGCGATGAAGGCGTGCTTTTCGGTCTTTCGGAATCTGACCCGCATGAGAAAACCGACATTATCCATAAATACTTCTCGAACCTGGCCGCCTCGCATCTTGCCAGCATCGAGGAGCATAACGAGCGCATTCAGGAGCTGAACCTTTTCATAGGCCAGAAACAAAACCGCATCGACGAGTTGCAGGAGCGACTGAAAACTCCGGGCGCGCGAGCGGAAGGCGAGCATCACCTCCCGCGCACGCTCATAGGCATTACGCTATGCGCAGCCATGTGCGTGGGGAACTTCTTCCTGATTCGAGAGTCGCTGAAACCGGCATTTGCTGACAATTCATGGATCGCGCTGGGTGTGTTCCTGGCCGGGATGTTCAGCTTGTTCGGCCGCATTTCGCTTTTCCATGATACGGATTCGAAAGTGACGTGGAAATCGCTGCTGGAAGAAATAGGATTACCATTCGCGGCCGCATTGTTTGTTTTTGCGAATGTGATTACCTTCCAAACCTGGTGGCAGGCATTTGCGCTGTTCGTGTTTGTATTCTTCCTCTTCCTTTTTGCGGGAAAACTGCTGCTCAGCAACATTACCGTGCTGCGCAACGACCTCCAGGTTTGGTTAAATATTCGTCGCGACCGCCAGGATTTTGTTGAAAATAACTACAACTGGGAGTCCGAATGCCAGACGTTGCAGGAAGAAATCGACGACCTGCGTGTGAAGAAGTGGCAAGTACTCCGCGAACAGAGCCACGCCGAGACCGAACGCGACCGCCTTTTTGCCAAGCGAGACATGCTTATCAAGCTTTTTGAAAGCGAATTTTACCTTGCACGCCGGATGAAAAACGAGCTGACTACCCGGCAGCTTAACCTGATTCAGAAGGGCAAATAGTGGCAGAAATATGATCAGGAAATGCGCCGATGGCGCGATTTTTTATCCTAACTCACATTCGATCAACCCAAATAAAGGTCATGAACGAGCAAAATCTGAATGAAAACGGAGATTACCAACACGGCTACACGCGTGGAATGGAAGGTATCGACCGTGAAGTATATGAGAATTATTTGTCGAGCAATGTAAACCACGACTGGATCCAGGACCGGCTCAACGAAAAGCGGCAGGAACTCACGGAAACCAGGTCACGGAACCAGCAAGCGCTGACAGAGCATAAAGCCGTGTATGGCAGATTGCAGAATGAGGTAATGGGCCTCAACAATGCAGCCACACAAATGAAGGATATGGAGCGCTCGATCAACGAAATCGACGCGCAAACCGAGGAGCTGAAAGAGAAACGCACCGCAAAAGCACCTTCCTATTCGCTGATCGCCGGTTTGATCTTTCTCGCGGCAGGTATTTCGTTTATCGCCGGTGACCTGATCATCTCGCACGAGATCGTCGCCTATGCATTGAATATCCGGAACACGAACGAAGCCTGGGCATTTGCGATCGGTTTGGCGATGCTCTCGGTGCTGCTGAAACCGGCTTACGACCGTCTGGTAGAAGAGCCGTACCACAAGGATGAATCGCCGAAAGCGAAATCGCGGTACGCAGGTTTCAAACTGGTCCTTTCCATTTTCGCGATCGTGACGCTGATTGTGCTCGGTTGGTTCCGTTATGAGGCCTACCGCACCGACAAGCTGAAAGAAGCGATCAATAAATCGGTGAAAAACCTGCAATTGAATGCGGTGGACCCATTGACCGGCGCGCCGGTGGATAGCCCCGCATTGACCAAGAAAATCGAGCAGGCACTTCAAAACTCCGATCAACTGAATCTTGATCTTGTAAACAGCCCGTGGGCATTGCTGTCGTTCGTATTGAGCGGCGTACTGTTCGCGATCGCGGGCGCGGTGTCACTGGGTATGGCCCTGCCGGTATTGCAAGGCTTCTGGTACCGCTGGTTGCAGGTCGACCCTAAATTGTGGCGTCTGCGCAGGAGAAGAAAGCGGATTCTGAAACAAATGGAACCGTTGCAGCAGACCGTAACGCAGCATATGACCCAGAAAACCGTTCTGGAAAACGAAATCGAGCTGTTGCCTAAACTGGAAGAACTGAAAGCGGAGGAAGCGAAGATCAGGGCCGAAATAGAAGCGCTGGAAAACGAACGCAAACAGGCATTGACCGACAGCCGCATTCAGTCGTTCGGCGACGGTTATGCGCACGGACAGGTAACCCGCGACGTGATGAACGAAGAGGAATACGACGCCTGGCGTAACAGCCATCTGACGGTATCAAACCTCGCATTACGGGCCAAATCCAATGCTTCCGCCGACCGCGCCGTGCCACGTACGCGCAGCACGGGAATGCGCCCGCACCAGGCCATCCGCAAGGCAATTACCGACCGCTTTGACGAAAACAATTCATAGTTTCTTAAATTGGGGGGCTCATTTCCTTTATTATGATTCTGACCCCCCATTTAAGAATTATCTCCTGCGACGATACGCTTTATGACGCCATCCGCATGGGGAACAATACATTAGCCCGCGTTATGGGCGTAAACGTCCCTAAAAAGTGGACGGATTTTCGCGATACTTTCACCCCATCTTATCACCGCTGGAAAGCCCACCCGCCGTTGCGCGACTGGTGGGTTTACCTCATTATACACGTTCCCGACAATATGCTGATCGGCTCCTGTGGCTACAAAGGTGAGCCCGACCCGAATGGCATGGTGGAAATCGGGTATGAAATCATTCCGTCGTATCGGGAGAAAGGGCTAGGCACCGAAACCGCCAAAGGTTTGATGGACCACGCATTCCAGCACGCGTCCGTACGTAAGGTAATCGCGCACACGCTGGCAGAGGAGAATGTATCCGGGCACATTCTGGAAAAGTTGGGTTTTGCCCAGACCGAGGATGTCAACGACCCCGACGAAGGGCTGCTCTGGCGTTGGGAAATTAGCCGCCGGTAATCGTAATGTCTGCGATTTAACACAAATTCGCAGGTTTTTAAGGTCAAAAATAAATTGTATTGGTTCGATATTTTTTTGGCTTAATTGATTACCTTAATTCACAAATAGTCATTCTTACCCTTTGCTCTGAAATTATGGTCTCGATCTCGAAGGATACCTATCCATGGCTTAAAAACTATCCGGAGGGCATCCCCTATGAAATAAATCCGGATGCGTATTCGTCCCTGCTCGAACTGATGGAATCGAGTTTCCGGGAACATGCCGGTAAGGCTGCTTTTACCAATATGGATAAAAAGCTCACTTTCGGGCAATTGGATGAACTTTCGCAGAATTTCGCGGCGTATCTTCAGAGTGTCGGCCTGAAACAAGGTGACCGCATTGCCTTGCAAATGCCCAATCTGCTGCAATATCCGGTGGTGATGATGGGCTCGTTGCGCGCAGGTCTCACGATTGTGAATACGAACCCACTGTATACGCCGCGCGAAATGCAGCACCAGTTCAAGGATTCGGGGGCAAAGGCTATTGTGATACTCGCCAATTTCGCGGTTAACCTCGAAAAAGTCATTGTCAATACGAATATCGAACATGTGATCATTACCGAAATCGGCGATATGCTCGGCTTCCCTAAAAAGCTGATTGTGAATGCGGTGGTGAAATATGTGAAGAAAATGGTACCAGCCTACCACCTTAAAAACACGGTGACACTAGCCCATGCGTTATCGGTCGGTTCAGGGATCACTTATCAGAAACCCAATGTTTCGGGCCTCGATCTCGCATTTATCCAATATACCGGCGGCACTACGGGCGTGTCCAAAGGCGCCATGCTTACGCACAGGAACCTGATCGCCAATGTAGAGGGGATTAACGAATGGCTGATGTCCAAAATGCGGAACTCCGAAACGACCGGACAGCTGACACTCATTGCCGCATTGCCGCTGTACCACGTGTTCGCGATGACGATCAACGGATTGTGCGGTATCAAATGGGGCGCATTGAATGTGCTGATCACGAATCCGAAAGATATTCCCGCATTCATCAAGGAATTAAAGAAAAACACATTCCATATCTTCCCGGGTTTGAATACCCTTTTTAATGGTTTGTTAAACAATTCGGAATTCGCTTCGGTCGACTTCTCGAACCTTAAAATCACGATCGCGGGCGGAATGGCGCTGCAAAAAATCGTCGCAGAGCGTTGGGAAAAAGCTACCGGCTGCCCGCTGGTGGAAGGCTATGGACTTTCCGAAACCTCCCCGGTACTCTCGGTGAACCCGCTGAATGGCAAACACAAGCAAGGTACCATCGGGCTTCCATTTCCAAGTACAGAAATGCGCATTCTTGGCGAGGACGACAAGTGGCTACCCATCGGCGAGCGAGGCGAAATCTGCGCCAAAGGGCCGCAAATCATGCTAGGTTATTACAACCGCCCCGACGAAACCGCCAAAGTGATCCTGGAAGACGAAAGCGGTCGCTGGTTCAGAACCGGAGACATCGGGATCGAGGACCCTGACGGCTTCTTCAAGATTGTGGACCGCAAAAAGGATATGATCCTCGTTTCGGGCTTCAATGTTTATCCCAATGAAATAGAAGATGTGGTAGCCCAATGCCCCGGCGTTGCGGAAGTGGCCTGCGTGGGTATTCCGGATGAGAAATCGGGAGAAATGGTAAAGATTTTTGTAGTCAAAAAAGATCCGGAACTGACTGAGGAAAAGGTGAAAGCATTTTGCAAAGAGAACCTCACCGGCTACAAGTGCCCGCGTCAGATCGAGTTCCGGAAAGAGCTCCCCAAAACCAACGTTGGCAAGATCCTCCGCCGAGCGCTGCGCGAGGAAGAAATGGCGAAAGTTAGCCATTAGGGCCGCAAACGGGAGAAGGTTTAGTATATTTAGGCAAACAAGTTCTCAACCTTGAATGCAAATCTATATGAATCTACACCGGAAAACTTTGGTATTACTACATGGTCATGGCATAGATGACACGATTTGGGACAGCCTCGACGCTGCAATCAATGACACTTATACCGTAGTAAGACCGAACATTTCGCTCTTCACTTCTTGCCAGACGGTGGAGGAATATGCCGACGAACTGCATCGATTCCTGACCAACGCCAACATTCAGAAATGTACGCTCATCGGCCATTCGATGGGTGGTTATATTTCCCTGGCATTTGCTGAAAAATACGTGGATATGCTCGAAGGCTTCGGGCTTTTCCATTCCACCGCTTACGCCGATGATGATGCGAAAAAGCATCAGCGCGGCCAGATGATCGACCTGCTGCGGACCTACGGCACCGAGTCGTTCGTCAAAAGCACCGCCGCGAATCTTTTCGGCGACCGTTATAAAGAGCTTTATCCCGAGCGCATCAAGGAACATATCGCGTATTTCGGCAAACTGCCTGCCGAAGCGCTGATTGCCGGCATTACAGCCATGCGCAACCGCCCTGATCGTACTGCCGTACTGGCTAGTCTGCCATTTCCTGTGTTGTTTATTATTGGAATGCAGGACAAACTGATCCCCTTCGAGAGCGTCATCGAGCTCGCCGAATTCCCGAAAAAGAGCTATCCGTTAATCTTCGCCGAAGCTGGTCACATGGGCATGGTGGAACGTCCGGATGCCACCGCCAGGATGATCAATTGGTACATGAGTAAAATTTAACGGAAGAAAAAAGGAGAATTCATCATCAAAAACAGGCCATTATGCGTTACCACTGATATACTAATGGCCTGTTTATCTTTTAGCTATGCAAAAATCTACCACCTCTGTCCTGCTGCGTAAATTTTCCTTTCTGCTTCTTTGGAGCCTGCTGATCCTCAATTCCTGTAAGGATGATGACACCAAGCTGGTACCGCCTACCGAAGAGAATGTCTATTTAAAGGAGAGTACTTCCATTGTCTCGCTCAACAAGGAGCAGATTATTCAGAAGGCAGGTTCGTTGTCGGCTTTTGTATCGGCTTATGTCAAGAATGATGTCAAGGTTTATAAGATCACCTATAAAACTAAAAATACGGACGGTGCCGAAATTACTGCTTCCGGTGCACTGATCATCCCGGTAGTGACAGGTCCGGCATCGATGATCAGCGTACAGCACGGTACCATCACCGATCCCGACCAGGCCCCGTCTCTTTTTAAGGATGGGTCGGAGGGTTCTTCCTTTGGTTCGCTCTTCGGTTCTATGGGCTATATTATCGCCTATCCCGATTACATCGGTTATGGGGCCTCCGACAATCTCCCGCACCCGTACGAGCACCGCGCAAGCCTGGCTTCCGCGTCCCTGGACATGTTACGGGCGACAAAAGAATTCCTCCGGGGGCAAACAGAGGTCAAATGGGACGAAAAACTGTACGTCGCAGGATATTCGGAAGGCGGATATGCGACCATGTCCCTCCAACGGAAGATTGAAGAAGAAGCCTCGTCCGAATTTAACCTGCGGGCATCCAGCTGCGGGGCTGGTGCATATGATAAGACCGCATTTATGAAGCACATTATCAACGATAAAACAGACGGCATTGCAGGGTACAATTCACTTTATCTCTGGGTTTTGCTGACGTACGACAACATTTATAAGCTCAACAAGCCCGCCCCATATTATTTCACAGACAAGTATGCTTCCAAAGTTGCCGCATCCGGAAGAAATGTGTCCATCGCAGAGAGCTTCCACCTGGCATTGAACGACTCATTCAAAAAAGCACTCAACGACGGGACAGACAAGGGTTTTATCGACGCCATTGCGGATAATGACGTTTACAAATTCAAACCCAAAACCCCGACCCAACTCTACCACGGAACCAAAGACCCGCTCGTTTTTTATTTCAATTCGGAAAATGCGTACAATGCCATGCTGAAACTGGGCGCTACTAATGTGACATTGATCCCCGTTGAAGGCGGAACGCACAGTAGCTCTATTTTGCCGTTCCTGCTGGGTACCCAGGCATTTTTTGCCCAAACCCTGTAAATAATGTGATATATTTGCATCCCATTAGTTTCATAGGGTAAATATGCTTTTTACTGCCAAGTTTTCTACATTTTCTCCCGAGCGGGCATTCTTTCGACCCGTTCGATGTTGTTGATTTACACTTGCTCACGGAGACCGCATGTTCGATAACTCTGGATACACGTACCTATTTCGAATCACACAACATCACGAATTTTCACCATGTCATCATTACTGGATCTGGTAGGCAATACACCCCTGGTTGAATTACGAAGAGTTAATCCCAATTCCAACGTCCGCATATTCGGCAAGCTCGAAGGCAACAATCCCGGCGGCAGCGTGAAAGACCGCGCGGCATACAGCATGATCAAAGGCGCGCTTGAACGCGGCGAAGTGAAACCCGGTATGAAGCTCGTGGAAGCTACCAGCGGCAACACCGGCATAGCGCTGGCCATGATCGCCCGGCTTTTCGATCTTGAAATAGAACTGCTGATGCCGCAAAGCTCCACCCGCGAGCGCGTGCTCACGATGGAAGCATTCGGCGCCAAGGTGATCCTCACCGAAACCATGGAAAGCGCCCGCGACCTGGCCGAAGAAAAGGCCGCAGCCGGCGATTATTTCATGCTCAACCAGTTTGCGAACCCCGACAACTGGAAAGCGCACTACCGCACCACAGGCCCTGAAATTTACCGGGATACCGACCAGCAGATCACCCATTTCGTATCATCGATGGGCACTACCGGTACCATTATGGGGGTTTCGCGCTATTTGAAAGAACAGAAGAGCAATATCCAGATCGTAGGCTGCCAGCCCAACGACGGTTCGAGTATCCCCGGCATCCGCAAATGGCCGGTAGAATATCTTCCCAAAATATTTGAAAAGGAGCGTGTAGACCGTGTGATCGAAGTATCACAGGAGGATGCCACACTTACCACCCGGCGACTTGCCAACGAAGAGGCTATTTTTGCCGGAATGAGTAGCGGAGGCGCCGCATGGGCCGCCATAGAGCTGGCGAAGGAATTGAATGAAGGCGTGATCGTCTTCATCATCTGCGACCGCGGCGACCGGTATTTGTCGAGCGAGTTGTTTGGGTAGAACTTCGGCTATCAGCTATCAGACTTCGGCAGTCGGCTTTCGGCATTCAACTAAAAAAGCCGATAGCCGAAAGCCGATTGCCGAAGTCCCTTAAAACCATCCTGATCCCAGATTACGGAACGGCCAGGGAATAGCGACAAGGATGATGATCAACGCCAAAGCATAGAAGTACAGTACCGTCCGGTGCTTGTCGGCGCCGGAGAGTTTCTTCGACCGCACTCTTCCCACCGTAATGAGCACGATGGCGATCAGCATCATAAACACGTGTTCTATCGAATAAAAACGAAATACTTTCTCGCTGATCAGATCGAAGTTAACTTTGGGGCTCATGAAATACAGCACCAGTCCGATCAACAACTGGGTGTGGGTAGCGATGAGGGTAAAGAGGTACAGCTTGCTGTCGCCCTGGCTGCCCTTTTGCCAGTTGGAGTATGCCGTGAAAATAGCTGCGATCAAAAGTCCTAACACCACATAACGGAGGCCCGAATGGGCGTGTAGAAGAATATTCATGATAATACTGGTTACGGTGAATAAGTATATGCATGCAAATGTAACTCGCAAACATAAATTTTTATAAAATGATCGTCTATAACATCACAGTCAATATCAGCTATCAGGCCGAAAATGATTGGCTGCATTATATGAAATCGGTGTACATCCCGGAAATCAACGCTACGGAATTGCCGCTGGAATGCAAGCTGCTGCGGCTCCTGACCGAGATTGAGAACGAAGGGTCGACCTACACTACTCAGTTTACGTTCAGGACGATGGAGGATTTTCTGGCTTATCAAACCCACTATCAACCTGCCATGCAGGAACGTCACCATGAGCTTTTCAATGGGCAATATGTTTCTTTCAGGACACTTTTAGAAGAGGCCTGAGGCTCTTGAAGCTGTTTTTTTGCACAAATAAATGTCCCTTAAAAACCACGGTTATTACTTGACATTAACTTAATATTTCCTTTTATTTAATCTACCGTTAAGGCAGATTCAACCAGGAGATCAGCCCGGATATTACGCGTTTTTGTAACTATCCGAAGATGAATAAACCTCCGGTCCGAAAATCTGGAAAGCGGTTGGAAATATGTTTTACTTTAAAATGATGTGTGCTTATGAGACTGCAGATGCAAGCAATTCACTTTGATGCCGATCCCAAATTGCTGACTTTCATTCAGCAAAAGTTGGATAAACTGGATACGTTCTATGACCGGATCACCAGTGGAGAGGTATTCCTTAAGCTCGACAGGAATGATAATACCAAGTTGCATACCAAACTCCTTGAAGTGAAGCTCTACGTGCCCGGCGGGACGATGTTTGTGAGGGAGCAAGGGACAACCTTTGAAGAAGCAACCGATTTGGCAATAGATACCCTGAAAATGCAGGTTAAAAAATTCAAAAATAAAAGGAACAATGCCAGGGCCCCCAAAAGCCTTGACGGACTATCCGAAGACAACGGAGTAGTCGTGCTGGCCGAGGACATAGAAGAATAGGCCAGTTTTAACTTCACACAAGAAGCCGCCTACCGCCAGGCGGCTTTTTGCGTTTTAGGTGTATTTTTGAAATTCCATTCCCAATAAATGACCCATTTATGCAAATAGAACCAGTTGTCGATTCGACGTTCGACCATCTTTTCAAATTCACACAGGAGCAAGTGCAGGCATTCGCTGAACTGACCGGCGATAACAACCCCGTTCACCTCGACGCCGAATATGCTGCTACCACGCAATTCAAGAAACCGATTATTCACGGAATGCTGGGCATTACGGTTTTCACGAAAGTACTGGGCACCCAGTTCCCCGGTTTCGGCTCTATCTACCTGAAACAAACTGTGGAGTTCCTGCGCCCGATGTACGTCGAAACGGAGTATCGCGCCGTTTTCAAAATCGTCTCCATTAACCCGGCTAAACATATTGCCGAAATCTCCACCGAGATTTACGACGCTACGACCAAAAAGATTGCCGTCCGCGGGATTGCCACGATGGTAAACGAGGAAAAATTCTGAAAAAGGAAAAGCCCCGGCGATCATCGTCGGGGCTTTTAAAATCTTCCGTGTGCTAGCTGATTATTCGCCTGCGTTCTTTTTGTTCTGAACTTCTGCGCGAATATCCTGAGCCAACGTCTTCAGGTCCTGCATGCCTTTACGTACACGAGTTCCGGCAGCCTGGTTGCCTTTGTTATAGAACTTATCGAAATCGCCTTCCAGTGAAAGAATCAAATCTTTTACTTCATCGAATCTTGCCATGTTTTCTTTGTTTTTTAGTTTTAAAAAATGCCTCTCACACGCTAAAAACGCATGTTTTGACCGAAATTTAGTAATTAAAACCATTTAAGCAACCCAAAAAACAAAAAAAAACACTTCTAAAATACAATTAAATACCAGAGCCGATATAAAACTCTCAATAACAATCAGTTACGTCTATCAAGTTTTATTGCCCGATAGTAAATAAAAAAGAGGGCTTTTTGAAAAAAAGCCCTCTACATGCAAAAAAAGCGGTTTTATAACTATTCCACGACTTCTTGTACCGCGTCGCTCTGGTAAACTCTGTTTTTGAGTTTCTCGGCGAGCGTCGTGAATGCGTTCAGCGTATATTCTACATCTTCGAGTGTATGAGAGGCTGTCGGGATGATCCGTAGCATGATCTGGCCCTTAGGTACCACAGGGTAAACAACGATCGAACAGAACACACCCATGTTCTCGCGCAGGTCGCGTACCATGCGGGTAACTTCGGGAACACCGCCCTCGCTGTGGAGGAACACCGGCGTTACCGGCGACTCGGTTTCTCCGATATTGAAACCGCGGCTACGCAAGCCATCCTGCATGGCCTTCACATTCTCCCAAAGCTTCTCACGCAATTCCGGCATTTGCTTGATCATTTCAAGACGCTTGCGGCAACCCTCTACATAAGGCATCGGAAGCGCCTTCGCGTAGGTTTGCGAGCGCATGTTGTATTTCAGGAACATGATGATCTCGGGATCATTCGACGCGATGAATGCGCCGATGGCCGCCATAGACTTCGCGAATGTAGAGAAGTACAGGTCGATTTCGTCCTGAACACCCAGCAACTCGCCTACTCCGGCACCGGTTTCACCCATTGTTCCAAAGCCGTGTGCATCGTCCACGAGCAAACGGAAGTTGTATTTCTTTTTCAGTTCGGCAATCGCTTTCAGATCGCCTACTTTGCCCGACATTCCGAAAACGCCTTCGGTAATCACCAACACGCCGCCGCCTTTCTCTTCCGCGAGTTTGGTAGCACGGATCAGGTTCTTTTCCAGGCTCACCATGTCGTTGTGGTTGAACTTGTAGTATTCACCCAGCTTGGCTTTATGCAGGCGGATACCGTCGATCAGACAGGCGTGCGATTCGGCGTCGTACACGATCACATCGCGGTGATCGCAAAGACATTCGATAGCAGACATCACCCCCTGGTAACCATAGTTGAGGAGGAATGCATCCGTTTTACCGACAAACTGCGCCAGTTCCTTTTCAAAAGTCTCATGCAGGGTAGAGTTCCCCGACATCATCCTTGCTCCCATCGGATATGCGAGGCCCCATTTGGCGGCAGCTTCGGCATCTGCTTTACGAACCTCCGGATGGTTCGCCAGGCCCAGGTAATTGTTGAGACTCCAGTTCAGCACTTCCCGTCCCATAAATCTCATGCGCGGCCCAAGCTCTCCTTCCAGCATCGGAAATGAAAAATAATGGTGGCTGTTCAGCATTTTGGCTGGCGTTCCGATCGGACCTGAGTTGTTGCGCAATTTCTCGAAAATATCCACTCTCTCTTTTTTTATGTGGGTAACTGATGATTTAAATGTTAGATAAATGCAAAAATAAAAAAATTACATTTAACTTAAAAAAGACCTTCGTCATTGCAACCTATGGTAAGTTAGTAAATTAATGGGAAGCATGCCTTTAATCGGCACGCTGTATTCCAAACCTTACCACCATTTTTATGCCCCAAATCCGAAAAATTCTAGTCGCCAACCGGGGCGAAATAGCTTTGAGAATCATGCGTACCGCGCGGGAAATGGGCATCGCAACGGTCGCGGTGTTTAGCGAAGCCGACCGAACCTCCCCCCATGTGCGCTATGCGGACGAGGCCGTTTGCATAGGCGCGGCGCCATCTTCGGAGTCGTATTTAAATATGGGTAAAATCCTGAAAGTCTGCGAAGAGCTGGCCGTCGATGCGATCCATCCCGGCTACGGGTTCCTTTCCGAAAATGCAGGTTTTGCGAAACGGGTGAAAGAGGCTGGACTAATTTTCATTGGCCCCTCGCCGGAATCCATCGAGATTATGGGCAGCAAACTGGCCGCCAAACATGCGGCTTCCAAATACAATATCCCTATGGTGCCCGGCACGCCGGACGCAATCCACGACCGCGACGAGGCCAAACACGTCGCCGACAGCATTGGCTATCCTATTCTCATCAAAGCGAGTGCCGGTGGTGGCGGAAAAGGTATGCGCGTCGTGGAAAGCGAAGCCGAATTCGACGAGCAAATGGACCGTGCTGTAAGTGAAGCACAGGCAGCATTTGGTGACGGTTCCGTTTTCATCGAAAAATACATTACATCGCCCAAGCACATCGAAATACAGGTACTGGGCGACCATCATGGACATATTATCCATCTTTTCGAAAGGGAATGCTCCATTCAACGGCGGCATCAGAAAGTGGTGGAAGAAGCACCGTCGATTTCCATTACCCCCGAAATCCGCGAGGAAATGGGAAGGTGCGCGGTGGATGTGGCGCGCTCCTGTAACTATTACGGCGCGGGGACGGTGGAGTTTATCATGGACGAAAACAGGAACTTCTACTTCCTCGAAATGAATACGCGCTTGCAGGTGGAGCATCCGGTGACGGAAATAATCACCGGCGTGGACCTGGTGAAAGAGATGATCAAAATTGCGGAAGGGCAGCCGCTCACTATTGCGCAGGAAGACTTGCAGATCCGCGGCCATGCCATTGAAATCAGGGTGTATGCCGAGGACGCGGCCAACCACTTCCTGCCCGACATCGGCACATTGCACACTTACGTGAAGCCCGACGGCAATGGCGTGCGTGTGGATGACGGCTTTGAACAAGGTATGGAAATCCCGATCTATTACGATCCGATGATCGCCAAACTCATTACATACGGCGAAGATCGCCAAACGGCGATTCGTAAAATGATCAGGGCGATCGACGAATACCAGATCAGCGGCGTACAGACCACGCTTTCGTTCTGCCGGTTCGTCATGCAGCATGAGGCATTTGTGAATGGAAGCTTCGACACCAATTTTGTCGGCCGCCATTTCCACCCGGATGTGTTAAGTACAAAAACCGATGACGAAGTCGCAGCCCTTGCGGCACTGGTGTCCGCATTGCTCAACGACGCCTCGCCGGAAAGCAAACCTGTTCAGAATGAGGAAGTGAATGAAATAGCTTCCAAATGGAAAGCCCGCCGCTTCACAGCACATTAAAACCGCCGCATTTCTTGAAATTTTTTAAAAAAATTCCTACTTTTGCGGTCTTATTTTAGATAAGGGCTGATTATACAAATTTTTTGGGCAATTTGAAACGCCTGCAAGTATTCCCGCTATCAAATTTTCTTTGAAAGGTGAGTGCTTATCTAGTTAATAATTGCTATAATTCAGTTGTAATAAGTGCCGGAATCCGCCAGAAATCGGGATTTATCCTTTTTCCTGACATTATCTACGACCAAAGAAATTCACAGAATATCCAGCTATGAAGCTATCCGAATTTAAGTTTGATCTTCCCCAGAGTTTAATCGCACTTCATCCTTCCGACCGCGGAGAGTCCCGCCTGATGGTCGTTCACCGGAAAACAGGAGAAATTGAACATAAAACATTCGCCGATGTGATCAATTATTTTGACGACGGCGATGTAATGGCTATCAACGACACGAAGGTATTTCCAGCACGCCTTTATGGCCAGAAGGAAAAAACCGGCGCGAAAATCGAAGTTTTCCTGTTGCGCGAATTGAACCGCGAAATGCGCCTTTGGGATGTTCTGGTTGATCCAGCACGTAAAATCCGTGTAGGTAACAAGCTGTATTTCGGCGACAGCGACCTGGTAGCCGAAGTGATCGACAACACCACTTCCCGCGGCCGTACGATCCGTTTCCTTTACGACGGCGACAACGACGCCTTCATGAAGCTGGTAGACGAGCTGGGCGAAACGCCGCTTCCCCCCGAAATTATTTCCCGCCGGAAAGTGGAAAGCGCCGACCGCGAGCGTTTTCAAACCATTTTTGCAGAGCACGTAGGTGCCGTAGCCGCTCCGACCGCGGGTATGCACTTCACTAAGGCGATCATGAAGCGCCTTGAAATCAAAGGTGTGAGCTTCGCCCCTGTTACTTTGCACGTAGGACTGGGTACATTCCGTACCGTGGACGTGGAAGATTTGACCAAACACAAAACTGACTCGGAAAACTACCGCATTACACAAGGCACCGCCGACGTTGTGAACAAGGCAATTGATGGTAAAAAACGCATTTGCGCGGTAGGTACCACTTCGCTGCGGGCGATCGAATCGTCGGTATCGGCGAGTGGCCATTTGAAGCCGGTAGAAGGCTGGACAGACAAATTCGTGTTCCCCCCTTACGATTTCAAGATCGCCAATGCATTGCTATCTAATTTCCAGTTGCCGGAGTCGATCCTTTTGATGGCCGCATGTGCCTTCGGAGGCTTTGACCTGGTCATGAAAGCTTACGACATCGCTATCAAGGAGAAATACAAATTCTTCACCTACGGCGATGCGATGCTGATCATTTAATATACAACCCCAAAATCCATTGGTCATTTATGATCAGCGACGCACGTCCTGAGCCGTAAATGACCATTTTTTATTAGCCTGAATCCAATGCAAGAATACGTCATCATCGTTGCCGGCGGAAGTGGAAGCCGCATGAAAAGCGATATCCCGAAACAGTTTCTCTCAGTCAACGGCCTGCCTGTGCTCATGCATACGATCCGCGCATTTGCAGATTATTCGAAAAACCTGCGCATTATCGTCGTGCTACCATCGGAGCAATTTGGTTTTTGGGAAGAATTGTGCAGAAATCACAGTTTCGCAATCCCCCATCAGCTGGTAGCGGGTGGCCAGACGCGTTTTCATTCTGTAAAAAACGGGTTGAACTGCATTGTTGAGAAAGAGGAGTTCCTCGTGGCTGTTCATGACGGGGTAAGGCCGGTAATTTCCCGAGAAATCATTGCCGACAGTTTCAAAAACGCCGCTTCACACGGCGCCGCAGTGGTAAGCGTACCTCTGAAAGACTCCATTCGGATTGTGGGCCAGAACGAAGGTAATAAAGCGATGGACCGCACGCTTTTCCGACTGATCCAAACGCCGCAAACTTTCAGATCATCGTGGATGCGGGCCGCATTCACGGCCGATTACCACGAGTCGTTCACGGATTGTGCGAGCGTGCTCGAAGCCTGGGGTTACCATATCCAGCTCATCGACGGCGCTTACGAGAACATTAAAATAACGACTCCCGAAGACCTTCGCTGGGCGGAAATTTACCTCAAAGCCACTTCCTGAACCATTCGAAAGCTTCTTTCTGCATGTCGGCGTCGAACTTGTGCGGGCCGTCGTAAAAGCTTGCCCTATACTTGTCCGAAGCGCCTGCTTTTTTGAAAACTTCCGTTAAAATAGCGTCCGCTTGCTTCATTTCGGGGAGTGTGTACAGCTGGTCCTGGTTATTGTTTAAAACCAATGTGGGTAACGGAGCCCGCAAGCCAAGGATTTCGGGAAAATCCAGGTATTTAGGCAGTAGCGGCGTGTAGGTCATCCAGGTATGGTTGAATGATTTGTTTAACACCAGATCTTTCCAGGTCGTCATAAAACCGACGCAAACGGCACATTTAATGCGCGGATCGAGGCCAGCCAGGTATACGGTGCGCAACCCACCGCCGGAAAGCCCACCACAACCCAGGCGGTTAGCATCTACTTCTTTCCGGGCTGCCAGAATATCGAGCGCGACCTGATCTTCCATGAGAAAAACACCCGGCCAGGTAGTCCCTGCTGAAAACAACGATTTGGACATCACGTGCTCATGCTCCGAGGACCAGGCATTATAAGTCCGAATGTTCTCCGATTTCTCAGGATCAGCATCCGATTTGCCTTCGGTACTCACCGCACCCCAATTCAACCCTATTGTATCTTCATAGTAAACCCTGCGGCTACCAAATGCATAAGTATCGTGCACCAGTACCACGTGGCCTTGTTTTGCTATTTCATTCGCCCAGGCTCTGCCACCGTAGTCCGATTCCTGGTGTTCCTTCAATATCGGATGCTGGTCGTCGGAAGTTTTGACGATCTTTCTTAACCCGAAATACTTCATTCCCGCATGATCGTGCAACCCCAGAATACCCGGTAATGGCTTGGTTATACCCGCAGGTTTGAGCAATACCGCTTCGGTAGGCCTTCCATAAGGTAGTTGCCATGAAAGTTCTTCTATTTCCAGCCCGTCGTAGGTATATTTCTTCCTGACAGTCACTTTGGGCAAAGCCGATTTTGCAGGGGCAGACACCAACTCTTTTGTTTTTTCCAAAGCGTCCTGCCGCCAGGCGTCAATATTGTTCCATTTTGTATTTCTAAATGAAAGAGAGGGCTGCGCCGGAAGCAGTGAGGCTGCCCAGGGACCATAAGCGCCAATCAGGCTTTTTTCAGATGCCATAGGAAAGGAATAAGTATTGTCTGCATTAAAAACAGGGGTCGCGGCGGTTACCGATGCCCCACCCGCCATCGACAACGCCACCGTACCGGCGGTGTTTTTTAAAAATAATCTTCTTGATATTTCGCCAGTACGGTCGACGTCGGTGGTTTTCATAAACTAGACTTTGACAAATATTTTTTGACGATACAAAAAGTACAGGAACAGCCAAACCAGAACAAACCCGCCCAGTGTGTTGTAAACCTCATGCCAATTTTCAGGCGCATGTTTGTAAATGCCTGCAAATAACAACCGCGACGATTCATTAAAATTCACAAATCGGACAGCCAGGTAAATGACCAGCGAATTCAGACCGATCACACGGAAAAAAAA
The DNA here is from genome assembly GCF_017744695.1 of Dyadobacter sp. Lineage (GTDB taxonomy): Bacteria > Bacteroidota > Bacteroidia > Cytophagales > Spirosomataceae > Dyadobacter. Next base: position 4,931 of record NZ_JAGIAS010000010.1, on the reverse strand, counting down.
TGCCCATTTATAGTAACCTTTCACATCGATAATCCAGTAAAACAGTGCCAGCATCGCAAAGGCCATTCCGGAGGTAAGCATGATAAATGAGCTAGACCAGAGGTGCTTATTGACCGGAAACACAAAATTCCAGGCTAATCCGATTACAATTCCGGCCAAAGCGTACGTGAGGAGCTTCCAGACTTGTACACCCGCATTGTTTTCTCTCAAAAGCACATCACCGGCCACAGTACCGAAAATAGTGAGGCATATTGCCGGAAACTGGGTAAGAAGCGCCAGTTCATCATACGTGCCCTGCTTCAATATGCCGGGCATAAAATGACGGTCGATCCAGCCAACCAGATTACCTTCGAATGTGAGATCACCACGGCCGAAGCCCGGAACCGGCACCAATATCACGACTAAATAGTAAGCGACGAGAATTCCGGCTCCTATATATAATCGCTGGTTTGTACCGAATTTCATATACAAAATGGCCGCAATGAACGTCGCGAGCCCGATTCGCCCCAGCACGCTCCCGTAGCGTATATGCGCGGGATCGAAAATATCCATCGGCGCATTCTTGTCAAGAATACCTAACACGATCAGGATCAGCATTCGCTTGAATACTTTATTCCGGATCACCGACGGCGGAATACCCTTCGCCAAACCGCCTGTGACGCTGAATGCCAGTGAAGTTCCGGCAAGGAACAAAAACAGTGGGAAGATGAAATCGTAAAAAGTAAATCCATTCCAGGCAGGATGCTCGAACTGCGCCGCAACGGCGTCGATAAATGGGATACCCGTCTTTCCGCCCAGCGTGGCAATAAACTGCCCGCCGCCTGCAATCATCAGCATATCGAACCCGCGTAATGCGTCAATTGAGGCCAGCCTACCCGGCGCGAGGGGTTGCCTGACTTCCTTTTGAGCGGCAATAGAAGGTGCTTCCATAGGTTTAGGATAACTGTTTGGAATAGAAGTTACTGTACTACTGCTTTTACCCGTATTAAGGCCTACTATTGAGGCATTTCACTATTTCCGTCTGCCGCTTCGATGGCCGTCAGCAAGCTCGCGGATTCCCTGTCCAGGAAAAAGGCACACTGCGGATGAAGTTGCAAAATACTCGCGGGAAATGCGTTGCTAACCTCGTTTTCCAGGCTATTTTTTACGGCTACCGCTTTCCTTTCATCAGGAACCGAGCAGATAATGTACGTCGACTTCATGATCTGCCGCACCGACATGCTGATCGCCTGCAATGGCACTTCGTCCAGCGATCCAAACCACCCCTCGCCCATTTGCTGGCGGCGGCATGGCTCGTCGAGATTTACTACCAGGTACGGCGATTCCGTGTCAAAATCAGCTGGTGGATCGTTGAAGGCCAAATGCCCGTTCTCACCGATGCCCACCAATGCCACGTCTATGGGATGTTCACCGATACTTTGAGCCAGATATTCCAGCTCCTTTTTAAGATCTCCCTCCCCGTTGATCAGGTACGAAGCACGCAGTGACGGCACTTTTGACAAGAAACGCTCGGTCAGGTATTTCCGAAAGCTGGCCGGATGCGTCACCGGCAGACCGATGTATTCGTCCAAATGAAACATCGTAACTTTCGACCAATCGATATCCTTCTCCTCAATCAACTGATTCAGAGTTTCGAACTGGCTTGTTCCGGTAGCCAGGATCACATTCGCAATGCCCTTCCTGGTAATGGTGTCCCTGATAATCATCGCAGCGTAAGCTCCGGCACTTTGCCCCAACTCTTCCTTTGTCTCTGAAATAATAACTTTCATACTCTTTTATGATTTTACTTCCGTGTTACCACCCGCTTTCAATGCGATGTCGACGGGTTTGTTTTTCTTCCATGAACCATTGGTAAAGTCAGGAATATCGATTGAGTTGGATCTGTTTGCCACCGACCATTCGCTCAATGGAATGATCACACTCCACGACGCCGCGTCATATACGTCCTGATCTAACGGAAGACCGTTCCGCAAGCAATCAATGAGTCTCCAGTCCATCAGGAAATCCATCCCGCCATGGCCGCCTACCTTTTTGGCCAATTCACCCACACGTTTCACAATTTCCGGCTGGTATTGCTGTTCAAGGGCTTTGAATTCGTCCGGCTTGATCCATTCGTGTCCGTGAGAAATGCGACCGGAAGTTCCGTCTTCGGGTAGTGGATATTTCTGTGCAGCGCCTTTGGTACCGCTGATCAGGTGCAGACGTGAATAGGGCCGGGGAGAAGACACGTCGTGTTGCAGCATGATGGTTTTTCCCTTATGGGTTTTAATGGTACTGGTATTCATATTCCCGCGGTATGACTTCCCTCCGAATTGCTTGAAATCCGGATCTTTCGCCGCCAGTTCGTTGGCTTTCGCTTGCAGCATATAGTCATTACTGCTCATCGAAACCATGTAATCCATTTTGTCGCCGCGGTTGATGTCCAGTATTTGCGCAATCGGTCCGAGTCCGTGCATCGGGTACAAGTTCCCGTTGCGCTGGTTCTCTTTCAAGCGCCAGAGTTCGAAACGCTTGTCTTTTTGGAAAAGTGATTCGAAAATATCGTGGATATAAGCACCTTCCACGTGCACGATTTCACCGAAATAGCCTTGCCGGGCCATGTTTAAAGTGAGTAGTTCAAAAAAATCGTAGCAGCAGTTTTCCAGCATCATACAATGCTTTCTAGTCCGCTCGGATGTTTCAACGAGCTTCCAGCAATCTTCCACCGTGAGAGCCGCCGGAATCTCCGTCGCGACATGCTTGCCGTGCTCCATGGCGTACAATGCCATAGGCGTGTGCAAGCTCCACGGAGTGCAAATGTAAATCAGGTCAATGTCGTCCCGCTCGCACATTTTTTTCCAGGCATCCGCGGAGCCTGAATAAGCATCTGTTGAATGTCCGGCATCCGTCAGGAATTTTTTGGCATTATTTGCTTTCTCAGGCACGATATCCGCAACGCCTTTCACCTGCACGCTCGCAAGGTGCACAATGCGCTTGATAGCGCCGCCGCCACGATTACCCATACCGATGTAGCCTATACGCACGACATCCATTTTCGGTGCGGCATACCCGCTCATGTTAAAGAGCTGCTTTTTGTCCGTTGGAATAACAATCTCAGGCTCTCTGATGACTTTTGCATTCGCGCCCGTCATTCCGAGCGTGCCCAAACCGGCTATTTTCAAAAATTCCCGCTTTTTCATTTGTTTTGAGTAAGAGTACAATCCAAAAAAACGTTTGCAATCGTACAATTTTACAATGTTTTATAGCGGCATTCCAGATATTTACTTTAAATAGTAGCGAGAACGTTATCGAAACCAGAATTTCGTCCCAAGCCATGAACCGGTCAGTTCAATGACAAAAAGATTAACTACGATTAAAGACATTGCCAAAGCATTGGGCATATCGGTGGCAACTGTCTCGCGCGCAATGAGGGATACGTACGATGTGAGTGCAGAGACAAGGAAACTCGTGCTCGATACCGCTGCAAAGATGAACTACCGGCCCAACTTCAATGCCACTGGGTTGGTTAAAAGCGGAACGCATAAAATCGCCGTAATTATCCCGGCAATTACCAACTACTATTTCTCTACCGTCATCACCGGCATCCAGGAATATGCGTTAGAACAGAATTATCAGGTGATGCTTTACCTCACCAACGACTCTGCCTACTGGGAAACCAAGGTTGTCCGGGAGCTTTCCCTGAGTAGTGTCGATGGATTATTAGCTTGCATTACGTACGAAACCACGGATTTCAGCCACTTTGAAGAATTGGTTGAAGCGGATATGCCATTGGTATTCTTTGATCGCGTACCCGAATCCGTCAAAACGTCGGTAGTGGTACAGGACGATTACACTGGTGCATGTATGGCCACCGAGCATTTAATTGCCCAGGGATATTCAAAAATCGCGCACCTGGCTGGCCCTCCTGGCCTTAATCTTACGCAGCAAAGGCTTCGCGGCTATCTCGATACGTTGAAAAAGCATCGTCTCGAATCTTATGGGGTTATCCACTCGGGATTCAGTGACGAAAACGGGCGGCAGGATATAAACACATTATTCAATGGTGCTTCGAGGCCCGACGCGATCTTCTCCGTGAATGATCGCAAGGCATTCGGTGTAGTCTTGTGGTTGCGGGAGCATGGCATTCTGGTAGGCGAAGAAGTAGGCGTAATAGGTTTTACCAATGATCCTACTTCAAAAATCATTTCCCCTTCGCTCTCCACCATTGCTGAGCCTGCTTATCAGATCGGCCGCAAAAGTTGTGAAGTGCTGATCAGGCATATTCAAAAGCAAAGCTATCCTATTCAGCAGATTTCATTGCTTACCGAGCTTATTGTGCGTGAATCGACGCAGAGGAAGGCTGTTGGGAAAGGGGCAGATACTTAAAATGCAGTGCCCCCCAAACGCAAAAAAGCATCTCACTTGGAGATGCTTTTGCTTTTAATAATTGTGGCGGCTACCTACTTTACCAGGTTTGAACCAAGTATCATCGGCGGATCCGGGCTTAACTTCTCTGTTCGGGATGGGAAGAGGTGAACACCAGACCAATAGCCACCAACAAGATTGTAGTTGGTTTATTTGTTCGCTATGGAAAGAATTGAAGTCGAACGCGACTCCGAACCAGACCAATAGCCACCAACAAGATTGTAGTTGGTTTATTTGTTCGCTATGGGAAGAATTGAAGTCGAACGCGACTCCGAACCAGACCAATAGCCACCAACAAGCTCTTTGAGTTCGAGTTTAGAGTCCAGGAGTTTAAAGTTTATGAGTAAGCTACTCTGGACTTTAAACTAATGAACTTTGAACTTCTTTCATGTCATATTGGAAGTAGAAGAGATGAAGATAAAGATTAAATGTGCAAGCTGTTGGGTAATTAGTACTGCTCAGCTGAGTGTATTTCGACACGTATACCTGCAGCCTATCAACGTCGTAGTCTACAACGACCCTTATGT